>NZ_JAPHOV010000001.1:615000-3067500 GCF_026191185.1 Legionella sp. PATHC032
TTGAGAGGTGTGCTGGAGGTATCAGAAGTGCGAATGCTGACATGAGTAACGATAATGTGGGTGAAAAGCCCACACGCCGGAAGTCCCAGGTTTCCTGCACGACGTTAATCGGAGCAGGGTGAGTCGGCCCCTAAGGCGAGGCTGAAGAGCGTAGTCGATGGGAACCAGGTTAATATTCCTGGACTTTTTATAAGTGGTGAAGTGGGGACGAAGAAGGCTAGGTGAGCCAGGCGTTGGTTGTCCTGGTACTTGCATGTAGGGGGGAAGACTTGGCAAATCCGGTTTTCCATAACTCTGAGGTGCGAAGTGGTTCTGACCTTTTGGTACAGAGAAGTCATTGATGCCCGGCTTCCAGGAAAAGCTGCTAGCCATAACTTATAGAGAACCGTACCGCAAACCGACACAGGTGGACAGGTAGAGAATACTAAGGCGCTTGAGAGAACTCGGGTGAAGGAACTAGGCAAAATGGTACCGTAACTTCGGGAGAAGGTACGCCCTTTCTGGTGATGGGATTTACTTTCAGAGCTGGAGAGGGCCGCAGAGACCAGGTGGCTGCGACTGTTTATTAAAAACACAGCACTCTGCAAATTCGTAAGAAGACGTATAGGGTGTGACGCCTGCCCGGTGCCGGAAGGTTAATTGATGGGGTTATCTTCGGAGAAGCTCTTGATCGAAGCCCCGGTAAACGGCGGCCGTAACTATAACGGTCCTAAGGTAGCGAAATTCCTTGTCGGGTAAGTTCCGACCTGCACGAATGGCGTAACGATGGCCACACTGTCTCCACCCGAGACTCAGTGAAATTGAAATCGCTGTGAAGATGCAGTGTACCCGCGGCTAGACGGAAAGACCCCGTGAACCTTTACTATAGTTTTGCACTGGACTTTGATGATGACTGTGTAGGATAGGTGGGAGGCTGTGAAGTGAGGACGCTAGTTCTCATGGAGCCGACCTTGAAATACCACCCTGTTGTTATTGAGGTTCTAACTTGGTCCAGTAATCCTGGATGAGGACAGTGTATGATGGGTAGTTTGACTGGGGCGGTCTCCTCCCAAAGAGTAACGGAGGAGCACAAAGGTACCCTCGGTACGGTCGGACATCGTACCAAGAGTGTAAAGGCAAAAGGGTGCTTGACTGCGAGAGTGACGGCTCGAGCAGGAACGAAAGTTGGTCTTAGTGATCCGGTGGTTCTGAATGGAAGGGCCATCGCTCAACGGATAAAAGGTACTCCGGGGATAACAGGCTGATACCGCCCAAGAGTTCATATCGACGGCGGTGTTTGGCACCTCGATGTCGGCTCATCACATCCTGGGGCTGAAGCAGGTCCCAAGGGTATGGCTGTTCGCCATTTAAAGTGGTACGCGAGCTGGGTTTAGAACGTCGTGAGACAGTTCGGTCCCTATCTGCCGTGGGCGTAGGAAAATTGAGAGGAGCTGCTCCTAGTACGAGAGGACCGGAGTGGACGAACCTCTGGTGCACCGGTTGTCACGCCAGTGGCATGGCCGGGTAGCTAAGTTCGGACGGGATAACCGCTGAAAGCATCTAAGCGGGAAGCCTCCCTCAAGATGAGTTTTCCCATGAAGCCCGTTGAAGACTACGACGTTGATAGGCAAGGTGTGGAAGCGCAGTAATGCGTGAAGCTAACTTGTACTAATTGGCTGATTGTCTTGACCATATAATCTGAGTGACTTCAGAATAAAATGTGACATTGATTTGAATACGTACAACGTATCGTGTAAACTCTGACTCTTTACCAAACCTGTGGCTTGACAATACAACTCAAAGCCCCAGGTAAACCAGTTTTCCTGGCGACTATAGCGATTTGGAACCACCTGATACCATCTCGAACTCAGAAGTGAAACATTTCCGCGCCAATGATAGTGTGAGGCTTCCTCATGTGAAAGTAGGTCATCGCCAGGGTTTTATTCCTTATAGCGGCTTCCACGCCGCTTTTTTTTATATTACATAACCTTTTGTACTTCAAATGCACGTTACTTAATTTGCTCTTTAAATCTGAAATTGAGTTTAAATGGCTCAGTTTCTTGTTTTTAATTTATAAAAAGTAATATGCATGTAAGAAAAAATGAGTAGGTGCTTACCTAATATGTAAGATATTTATCTTTTAATCTTATATAGTGCCCTGCAGAATATTCAATTTGTTCTATCTCTTTTGCAGTCAATTTTCTGATGGCTTTAGTCGGGCTTCCCAAATACAAATATCCACTTTTGAGTATTTTTCCTGGTGGTACAATGCTTCCTGCAGCAATCATGACATGTTTCTCTATGTGTGCTGAGTCTAAAATTATAGAGCCCATGCCAATTAAACAGTAATCATCGATAGTACAGGCATGTAATACTGCTTTGTGGCCTACTGTGATTCCTTGCCCTAAAATTAATGGCCTACCGCCTGGAGTATAAGGACCATCATGAGTGACATGCAACACAGCCCCATCTTGAATGCTGCAGGAGTGGCCTATTTGAATGTAATTGACATCACCACGGATAACAGCCATAGGCCATACAGAGACATCATCTCCCAAGGTAACGTTACCAATAACAGTGGATTGCGGATCAATGTAAACTCGTTCACCTAATTTAGGATACTTGTTTTCAAATTTACGAATGGAATAGCTCATGTTTATTTACACCATAGTTACAAATTCTTCAGCGCTGGTTGGATGAATTGCTATTGTATTATCGAAGTCTTTTTTACATGCGCCCATTTTTATGGCGACCCCAAAACCTTGTAACATTTCATCCGCGCTGTATCCGACGACATGTAAACCAATAATCTTTTCTTTTTTACCCAAGGTAACCAATTTCATCGCAGTAGGTGTTTTATCAATACTCAATGCATCATACATAGGGATGAAACGGGTTTGATATATTTTAATTTTATTTTGACCATATTTTTCAATGGCCTCATGCTCGGTTAAACCGACAGAACCTGATGGGGGATGAGAGAATACGACTGAGCAAATATTATCATAATTTAAGCAGGCATCAGGTTGATTCCCGAAAATACGATCTGCCAAACGCCTCCCTGCGGCTATAGCAACAGGAGTTAATGCAGGAGCATTAGTGACATCGCCAATAGCATAAATACCTTTAACAGAGGTGTTTTGGAATGCATCAACCAGGATTAATCCTTTGTCATCCATGTTAACTTTTATTTTATCAAGATTTAAATTACTAGTTCGTGGTTTTCGACCTACAGCCGATATAATGACATCAATATTTTCAATAATAGAGCCACTTTGACACAAAATACTTTTTCTGCCATCGCTGTGGAGATGGATACCTTGAGCTTTATGATTTTGGTGAATATAGATTCCCTGTTTTTGCATAATTTCCATTAAAGTATCGCCAATCATGTGATCAAATCGACTCAGTGGCCGTGTTCCTCTCATTAATAAGTGAGTTTCACTACCGAGCGAGTTAAGGATCCCTGCTAATTCAACACCAATGTAACCGCTACCAATAACAGCTACTTTAGTGGGTAATTTGGTTAATGAAAAAAAACCATCGGAATCAATGGCATGCTTAATACCATTAATTGCTGGTAGAGCTGGCTCACCGCCAGTTGAAATAATAATGTGTTCTGCTTGATAAATGGTATGATCTATAGTGATAGAACTTTGATCGTGGAAAATACCTTTGCCTTGAATCAGAGTAATTTTGTGCTGTGAAAATCGTTTCGCATAATTTTCTCTCAACCGTTCAATATATGCATTGCGTTTATTCACTAGTCGTTTCCAATCTAACTTGGCATTGTTTTCCAGAAAGAAACCATAATCAGTGGATTTATGGAGTGTTTCTGCAATGGCTGAAGCATTGTACATGATTTTTTTAGGGACACATCCTAAATTAACGCAGGTTCCTCCCAAGTGGCTTTGCTCAATAACAGCCACTTTGGCTCCATACTGCGCAGCACGAACAGCACTGGCTATTCCGCCACTCCCTCCTCCAAGAACTATAAGGTCAAAATGTTTTGTTTTCATGGTCAATTAATAGGAAAATAAAATAATAGTAGCAGGTCGTACTTGGTCTACCAAGAGATAAAAATGAGTTTTATAAAAATCTAAAATATTTTGCAACTTCAACTGGATTGTTTTAGTGCTGGTTGGTGTTGAAGTCGTGTATCAAACACCAACTTGCGCAAATATAACAGTAGCGTGATAGCCTCAAGTCAGCAAGGTATTAGTACTGACAATAGAAATATAATAGTGAGATTATTGCTCTAATTTTAATAAAAGTTCCTTCCTTGTTTTTTCATCAACAAAAGCAGTCTCAATAGCCATACGGGTAATATTATTCATTGTGTCGTTGCTATACCCATAAGCTTTTTGCACTCTTTTGTACTCTTGAGCAAGTGTCGTGCACATAAAAGGAGGATCATCAGAGTTAATGCTGACTTTAATTCCTTCTTCATAAAGCTTTGGAAAAGGGTGGCTATTCATGTCTTTGAATAATCCCAAAAATATGTTACTGGTTGGGCACACTTCCAATGCAATGCCTTGGTCTTTAACCATGGCCATGATGTCAGGCGAGTCAATCACTCGAACCCCATGTCCAATTCTTTTAATTGGCAGAGTTTTCATTGCTGCTTCCATTCCTTTGGCTGAATCAAATTCGCCAGCATGAACGGTGCATTCCAATCCGGAGTCTGCTGCTATCTGATAAGCTTTGGCAAATAATTGTGGGGGAAATTTTGCTTCATCTCCACCTAATCCAAATCCTGTTACACAGGGAAATTTATCTATAGAAGCTTGTTTTGCAACGCGTTCGCATGCTTCTACACCAAAATGGCGTACTGCGGTAATAATGATGCGCCCAACAATATCAAATTGGCTTTTGGCATCATCAATAGCCTGTTGGATTGCAGCTAAATGTTCCTTTGAAGGAATTCCACTGGATTGCTCGGCATGATCCGGGGAGTACATCATTTCAATATAGATAGCGTGTTCTTGAGCATTTGATTTAAGATAATCAAAGGTAATATCATAATAATCTTGTGGATTTTTAATTACGGATGCCAACGTATCATACACCTTAAGGAAATCGAGAAAATTTTTTGATAAGTAACTTTTCTCATCAGTTGCAATAAGACCATCAGGGAGCGTTAAATGGTTCCTTTTTGCTAGTTTTTTGGCTAGGTCAGGGGAAATAGTTCCTTCTAAATGTACGTGTAATTCTGCCTTTTTTAAATTCATAATATAGCCTATTATCTTACTTGAAAGAAGATTAATGGTAACTTAGATAAAAAAACGATAAAATATATTTTTTAAATAAAGTTATTTTGGATTGAGTATGAATACAGATGATATAAATAAAGCTTATGTCAGTCCTTACGATAAGTTTTTATATGAGTTTGATGCAACACATAAAAAGTCAGCATCACAATTGCATGAAATTAATAAGCATGAGCGTTTATTCAAAATGAGAGACGATAAAGATTATAAAGTCGATCAAAGTGAAATTTGGGAAGGGTTTTAAGCTTCCCAAATTTAACAATCCCTACTACGCAAATTCTCAAGCTAAGGCAAAGCAACCTGGCTATACCAGTGTTGATTCGCTCAGTAAAACCTGCTCTGTGATGCAACTAAGAAAAGCCCCCTGGTTGGTCTGAAACTTTGGCTCCAAATCTTATCCAATTAACTTTCTTATTTTATAGTTGGAGTTGAATTGACATGGCCTTTTTAGGTATTGGTTTTTTGGGATTATCCCAGCAAAGCATGTAAAAGTTTATAGGATAAAATCGTTAGCATTGAGGCTGCAGGTAATGTCAGAACCCAGGACATAAAGATATTACGGATTACAATGAGATTTAAAGCGCCGATACCTCTTGCCAAACCTACGCCCAGAACGGCACCAACCAGTGTTTGAGTTGCCGAAACAGGAATTCCAGTGCTGGTTGCAACAACTACGGTAGTTGCTGCAGAAAGTGTTGCAGCAAAAGCTCGGCTGGGTGTTAAAGCAGTGATAGAACTTCCTACGGTTTCAATGACTTTTCTTCCATACATGAGGAAACCAGTTACTACTCCGACGCAGCCTAATAAAATAATCCAGGAAGGGTAATTATCCGCATCAAATATTTGATTGGAATGCATGACCAGGCTGTGAACAATACTTAATGGGCCAACTGCTAGGGCAACATCGTTGGAGCCGTGGGCGAAAGCCATGGCACATGCCGTCATTGCCATCAGCACAGCGAAATACTTTTCTACCTGAATAAATCGTTCCCTACGTCTTATTTTATGATATTCAGGAATGCGTTTAATAAAGATCATTCCTAGAATAGTAATTATTATACTGGTGGCCAGAGTCACTGCCAAATCCTGTTTTAAATTCAAGTGAATATCAAAATGGTTAAGCCCTTTAAATACAGTGATAAAAGATAAGATAAAACCAATTAAAAAAAGATAAATAGGGATATATAGCTTGGCTTTGGTCAACGGGTTACTTTTTACAAATATGGTTTGCTGTATACTAATAAACAAAGCGTAGGCCGTAATTCCTGAAATCAAAGGAGATGAAACCCATCCAATAGCGATTCGAGCTACCTGGTTCCAATGTATGGCGTCAGGACCCAAGACTATAGTGCCAAAACCAACCATGGAACCTACTAATGCGTTGGTTATTGAAACAGGGACTCCCAGATAACTTGCAAGATTCATCCATATTGTGCAGGCGAACAAAACGCATAACATGCCTTCGATGAGGATTAAAGGTTCATTAGACAATTGACTGGTATTGATAATTCCATCACGCATGGTTTCAGTGACCCCTTCACCTCCTAAAAAAGCACCTGCAAATTCGAAAATAATGGCGATAAGCATGGCTTGACGGACGGTTACTGCCTTTGAGCCCATAGTGGTGCTCATGACATTAGCCAAATCATTGGCACCGACTCCCCAGGTCATAAGAAAACAAAGAATGAGAGCAGCAAAAAGTAGGTAAATTGAATAATCCATGAGTGATAACTACCGGGCAATAAGAATTTGAAGTCGACCACCAACTGTCTGGGCATGGTCAGCCAATTCGCCAATCCATTGGACCAGTTTGTATAGAAAAATTACATCTATAGCGGGGAGTTCCTTTTCTAATTCAAAGATTTTGTGCCTAATGTCTGCCAGTCTTTCATCACAGTCATGTTCGATTTCGTCTAATTTTACTATCATTTCTTCAACGATTTTGACTTCGCTGCCTCTGAACCCGGTTTCAAGCAATTCATCTAATTCATTAATCGCTGTGCAGGCTTGTTTAGAGGCATCAAGACATCGGCTTAAAAAAGGCATAAAAGATGGAATTAATTTTTTAGGTATGCTCATTTGCCTGCTTATAATTAAACCAGCTATATCTTCAGCTTTATTGGCAATTCTATCTTGAGCACTGAGCAGTTCTAATATATCTGTGCGGGCTACTGGTAAAAATAAGCCAGTAGGCAGATGAAGACGCAAATCACGTTTAATTAGATCTGCTTCTTTTTCAATTGTTATGATTTTATCTTTGATCTTGTTTGCAGTATCCCAATCATTTTTGAGCACCGCTTCAAAAAAAGGGTACAATTGCTTGGCACACTGATGTGCTTTACGTATGTGTTGTTCAATGGGCTTTATTGGAGATGGCCCGAACATATTAAATATACTACCCATAATTTTTGATCTCGGATAACAGATTTAGAGGATTATACCTAAACTTTTTGAGGAACAAAACTACTAATTATCTATAGTGAATACAGATTAGGAATTAAAGGGGTGTCTATTTGTAATCTTGTGAGTCCATCGATTAGTGCTACAATTCAATAAAGAATTTTATAATTCAACTGGAACAACAGGAGTGTTTCTATGATTAAGCGATGGCTATTAGTGATATTATTAATCTCTGGCAACGCTTTTTCCCAGCAGATGATAACCAAGGTTATCGAATTGAATTATTTGCAAGCAGATAAGGTCATTCAGTTAATCCAACCATTATTGCAGACAGATGAGAAAGTAAGTGGTTCAGGTCAGACATTAATAGTTAATGTGAGCCCCCAAACTTTAACGCAAATCAGAAATGTATTACATAAAATAGATGTCCCGCCTGTTGTTTTTAACATTACTGTTTATCAAGGGGATCCCGAATGGCTGAGCTCACAAGATGGAAATGATGTCGTTTATAGCACACAACCACAATATGAAGTGCAGCGCAGTCAATCTGTTAAAGTCATGAGCGGAGAATCCGCTTTTATTGCCACCGGTGAACAAGTGCCAGTAGTCACTTCAGTTGGTGTTGGTCTTTTAGCCACCGGGGTGTCTTATGAGCAACATAATATTCAAAACGGTTTATTAGTACATCCTGTTTTGCAAGGTTCACAGGTCAAATTGACAGTGAGGAGAGTGCGAGAACAGGAAAATGTTGAGAGTGATCAACAATTCGATAATCAACAAATAGATACTACGATCATGGCGCCATTGAATAAATGGGTTCCACTAGGTACAGCAGAAGGGGTACAAAATACCGATTCTTCTTCTACTTCTTATACAGCTGGAAGACCTTTTTCTCAAAATTCAACTTTGTATATCAAGGTATCAGTTGTCAAATCCATCCCTTCTGGAGAGACCAAATAAAATCATGGCAAAGCGTTTCATAAGCATCTGTAAGCCATGAGTATCATGATATTTCAGTATTGCAGAAACATACTCGCGACAGATTTGATTTAATTAAATGCAAAATGACAAAACTAAAGTCATTAATGGTATATAATTAAAGTGAACGGAGAGAATTTTGGGGGGAACTTCTTATGGCAATTATCAGTTCACTAGCCAATCACCTATTGATTGCCATGCCCTCCTTAAAGGATCCAAATTTTGAAAGGTCAGTGGTCTATTTGTGCGAACATAATGAGCAGGGGTCAGTGGGTTTAATTATTAACAGACCTTTGCAGTTTCCGTTATCTATTGTTTTTGAGCAATTGCAAATCGAACCAATTCGAGTAGAAAAAAATGGATTGCCTTTATTGTTTGGCGGACCAGTACAACCAGAAAGAGGATTTGTTATTCATAAACAAATGGGCGGTTGGCGCTCCAGTTTGTTTTTGCAAGATGAGGTGACGGTTACTACCTCAAATGATATCATTCGTGCCATAGCTTATGACGAAGGACCTAAAGATGTATTAATCACTTTAGGTTATGCTGCCTGGACAGAGCAGCAATTGGAAAGAGAAATTATGAGTAATACGTGGTTAGTTTGCCCTTATAAATCTGAAATTCTTTATGAAGTTCCCTTTGAAGACCGTTGGGAATATGCGGGATTAACACTGGGTATCAAAATGAACCAACTCTCTTCCGATGCTGGCCATGCCTAGAGGTGTGTATTTAGGTTTTGATTTCGGGTATAAACGCATAGGAGTCGCTGTAGGACAGCGGCTAACTTGTAGCGCCTCTCCTTTATCTACTATTGAAGCCAAAGCAGGAATCCCTGATTGGAATGCCATTCAAAAAGTGATAACCCAATGGAATCCACAAGCTTTAATTGTAGGTCTTCCTACCTGTATTGATGACCGTGAATTATATACAACATCAGCTGCTCGCCGTTTTGCAAAACAATTGCACAAGCGGTTTGCTTTACCTGTGCATTTAGTCGATGAACGACTTTCAACAGTCGAGGCTAGAGGGTATTTGTTTGAGCAGGGTGGATATCGCCAGATTAAAAAAGCCGAGGTAGATAGTATAGCAGCTTGTGTTATACTAGAGCAGTGGTTGCAACAATCGGAATAACTCAAAGAATATTATTCTTTATGACAGAAAATAAAATTTCGCGGGGGAACATGAAGCATTTTCTTGAAATTAGTCAATTGTCATCTGAACAAATTGAATCCTTATTGCAACGAACTTTATATTTTAAACATAAAAAACAATATCCTTCATATTCCCAAAGCATTATTGCTAATTTATTTTATGAAAACAGTACCAGAACCCGGATAAGCTTTGAGTTAGCAGAACGCCATCTGTCAATGTCTATAGTGAATCTGGATCTTCAGACTTCATCAGAAACTAAAGGCGAAGCCATTGAGGATACCATTAGAACGCTGGCTGCTATGGGTATCCAATATTTTGTAATTCGTCATAAGCAAGACAGACTGCAGCAAAATTTAGCCAATAAATTAGGCGATACAGTTCGTATAATAAATGCTGGTGATGGAACTCATGCTCATCCAAGCCAAGCGATACTGGATATGGTGACAATAATCGAACAAAAACCGCAATTAGATCAATTAAAAATTGCTGTTTTGGGAAATATTAAACATTCACGTGTTGCCAATTCTTTCCAATGCATTTGCAGTAAATTAGGGGTCGGTGAGTTGGTTTTGATTTCTCCAGAGATTTGGCAACCATCACAAATACACTTTGGACGTGTAACTGATAATCTCAAAGAAGGTCTGGCGGATGCAGATGTGATAATTTGTCTGCGAGTTCAAAGAGAACGTTTGCTGGAAAATGATCATTTGGATTTGGATTTTTATAGAAACAATTATGCTCTTACTCAAAAAAGCCTATCTTATGCAAAACCTGATGCTATGGTCATGCATCCTGGCCCTATTAATCGTGGGGTGGAAATTGATAGCGAGGTCGCTGATGGCAGACAATCTTGTATTTTACAACAGGTTACTAACGGTGTTTATGCAAGAATGGCTATCATTGAGCTGCTGGTAAGAAGTTAAATGTCTTTATATCCGGTTATCATCCTTCTTTAGTTTCTTGTCTATTAGTGGTTGATTAAAAGAAACCGTCAATTGACAATTCTTGCTCTGGAGTAAGTGGTTTTCCTACATCGGAAGCACAGGCATTTATTTTTAGTTTTTCTCCTGCGGTGCCGATGCAATAAAGCATGACTCCTTTATTGTTTATCATAAAGACTGTTATTTTCCCATGGTCAGCTTTTTTTGTTTTCGTAGCATGGACGCTAATTTTATAATTTAAAGGATTAGGGATTTTATTTAGTTTTTCATTAAAGCAATGAGTAATATTTGAATTAATTTCATCCGATGCATCATAGCATTGTGATAACAGCGATAAGGCGGTATCTGTATATTGATCTGCCATTGTGGATTGCCATGGATAAAATACTAAGAATAGTAAATAGATTAGTCTTGCTATCTGCATATAGTGTATTTTATTTAATTTATATGATTAATTATAGGTCCTTGTTGGATATGTTGGATAATAATTTTTTAAATTTTTAATTTAAGCCTGTCTCTCTTGAGTTGATAAGTTTGTATAGATGTATTTCCAGAGTAGTATTTTTTCCGTTTGATAACGCATTTTATCTGTATTAAAAATTAAAAGACCTCACGGTTAACTATTGTGTGTAAGAGCCATGGAACATCAAAATTATTTCAGGTAGGTCTATTAAGGTAGGTCTATGGATAAAATTTGGCCTTGCGTCAGTGGTTTTCCCTGTTCTCCGGCACAGGCATTTATTATTAAAGTTTGTCCTGTGGTTACTATGCAGTAATACATATATCCTGTTTTATCGACCATAAAGACTGGTATTCGCTCATTGGTGCCTTTTTCGTCAGTTTTAAAATTCATGATTAATTGAAAATCCTCTGCATTAGGCATAGCCTTGAGCTTCTTGGTAACGCATGGAGTAAAGTCATTACTAAGGTTTACTGATTCATCGTAACATGATTTTATAATCGCTAACGCATTATCTGTAGGTCTATTAGCTGTTGCAAATTGCCATGGTAACATTAATATCATGCAATGAAACAAGAATCGTATGCTTCTCATAATGGCCCCGTAATTTATATTTATGTATAATTATAGGACAATTTTCAGTGTATGTGATTAATACTAAATTGTTTTTTATATTCAATCATTTGAGAAGAAATTTTATTTGGGCAAATGCAAGATTTGTTTATAGGATAACGCCTGTTGCAAGTGTCTTAGCCTGACTTTATTACATTCATTAATATCAGCAATGGTTCTCCCTACTTTTAGTAAGCGATGATAACCACGGGCCGACAGTTTTAGTTTACTCATCACGTCTCTAAGAAACAGTTGTTCTTCAGATCCCAGTTCACAAACCATTTCGCATGTTTTGGAATTTAAATTGGCATTGAGACTACCTTGTCGTGCCATTTGTATTTCATGCATCCTTGTTACTTTTTCTCTAATAGCAGGACTTTGTTTTTCTGAATGGATATTGGGTTTAATTAACTCCTCTTGAGATAATGCGTGAATTGTAACCTGCATATCGATTCTGTCCAATAGTGGAGCAGAAAGTTTTGCCAAATAGCGGCTGATTCTATCAGGAGTACATAAACAATTGGCTTGAGAATTACCCCATTGGCCACAAGGACAAGGATTCATTGCCGCAATTAATTGAAATTTTGCGGGGAACTCTATTTGTGCAGCTGCCCTCGAAATGCAAATATGCCCTGACTCCAAAGGTTCTCTAAGTGTCTCCAGTACCTGCCGGTTAAATTCAGGTAATTCATCTAAAAATAATACGCCGTGATGGGCTAATGAAATTTCACCAGGTTTCGGCGGGTTACCTCCTCCGACTAATGAGATAGGTGAAGCAGTATGATGTGGTGCACGAAAAGGAGGCAAACGCCATTCCCTGAAATCAGGTAATTTGCCTCGAATTGAATTAATAGCTGCACATTCAAGAGCTTGCGTTTCGGAAAGTTCGGGTAGCAAGGTACTAAATCTTTTTGCCATCATCGTTTTTCCACTGCCAGGTGCGCCACTTAGCAGAATACTGTGTCCCCCACAGGCAGCAATGACCATAGCATTTTTGGCATGATGTTGTCCCTTAATATCAGACCAATCCAATTCATGATTATTTAATAAAAGATCTGGTTTGGAGGGTAAGCTCTGTAAAGGAGTACCTTGGCATAGATAGTCACAAACTTCGCGTAAGTTATTGGCAGTAAAGACTTTTGGATGTCCGGTTAAAGAAGCTTCGGCGGCATTGGCATTCGCTATAATCAGATGTTGATTGTCTTTATGAGCCGCAAGAACAGCAGGTATAATGGCAGAAACTCCTCTAAGCTCCCCACTTAAAGCCAACTCTCCAATAAATTCGTGATTTGCGAGGTTAGTGAGAGGAATTTGTTCTGATGCTGCGAGTATTCCTAGTGCAATAGGCAAGTCAAAGCCACTTCCCGTTTTAGGTAAATTGGCAGGACCAAGATTAACAGTAATCTTACGACATGGAAATTCGAATTGGCTATTTATAATAGCGCTGCGCACTCTGTCTTTACTTTCTTTCACTGCAGTTTCAGCAAGTCCGACCATAGTAAAACTTGGCAAGCCATTTGATAAATGGACTTCGACAGATACTGGTTGAGCGACAATACCGATAGTACTTCGCGTTTTGGTAAATGCGAGATTCATAAAATTTTTTCCTTATTATGTTGGACTTAAGTCGGCCAAATTTCTTATGTACGACTAATAGTTATTATTTATTATTTTTTAATTTCTTGCCGTTTAATGAAGTCCTCAAGCTGGTGCTGCAATTGCTCCAATTTTTCTCGAGTTCTGGCAAGTACTTTACATTGCACATCAAATTCTTCACGGGTAACAAGATCCATTCGGCTGAATGTTGATTGCAGTACTTCTTTAAATTTTTGTTGAATGTCTTTTTCAAAATTTTGTAGACTCGTAGGTAAAGTAGCGAAAAGCTTATTGGCTAATTCATCAAATTGCTTGGGGTCGAACATAATGGCTCCAGATTATTTTTGAATACAGTCTAGCAAAACTGTTGGATTACAACTATACCCAAGGTGTCTTGAAAAGCAATAACATAAAAATTGCGAGTTACAAATATCATGGGTGGCTCTGCATTTAACGTGATGGAAAAAATATGAAAATGATCACAGCAATTATCAAACCATTTAAACTTGATGATGTACATGAAGCTTTAATGGAAATAGGAGTGCCGGGAATTACCATATCTGAAACACGAGGATTTGGGCGTCAAAAAGGTCATACCGAATTATATCGAGGTGCGGAGTACGTGGTAGACTTCCTCCCTAAAATTAAAATTGAACTGGCATTGCCAGATAATATGGTTGAAGCAGCGATAGAGGCTATTTGCAAGTCCGCCTATACTGGTAAAATTGGTGATGGCAAGATTTTTGTTTATGCCCTGGAACAGGTAGTAAGGGTTAGAACAGGGGAAGTTGGTACAGACGCTCTCTAGAATGTATTTTAGGCCAAGGGGTTTCGCCAATAAATAGCTTTTTGAGTAATTACGGCATCCAGGGGGACATCCCAAGGACGTGATTCAATATAATCAACTCTTTGAAATTGATAGGCGACTCCTAAGAGATGCGCTTTTGATTTATTAGCCAAGGTACGATCATAATATCCTGCCCCCATTCCCAAGCGGGTACAGTAGGCATCGAAAGCAACCAGTGGCATGATAATCAAATCTAACTCGACAACGGGTAAGGCCAATGCAATATCGACATCAGGTTCAGGGATATCATACTTGTTCATTTTAAATGAAGTGTTGGGAGTAGCCGGTAAAAATGAAAGAGTAGAATCTTTATTTAATACCGGGAAATAACAATATTTACCCTGAAGAGGTGCGCTTTTCCACAGAGGCGTTAAATCAACTTCGCCATTAGTTGCAAAGTACAAGGCTATTCGCTTTGCTTGCCTGTATTGTTCCAGCGAACGGATACGAGTACAAATTTGATTGGAAGAGGAGGTTCTGTAGGATACAGAAAGCTTGGCTCTTACCTGTTTTATGGTATTTCTTAGAGCAACTTTATATTGGTCTGACATGATTTAGTATCGCTAATATTCTTTTTTATTATTAGATGGATTGGGCTTAAAGTTCAAGTGTTTCCAGGTATCAATATCTTGTTTTATGCATTAGCTGATTGTAAATGCACGATGTGATAAGTTTATAACATAAAATAATTAAAAAATACTATGCAAAAAATTAAAAATAAGGTATATAGCCGTCCTGGAATCTTGTTCCATTTAAGCGATTATTTAATGTTACTTTTAATTCTTTGAGGGAATGTTATGAGTGACTTGTTTGAAGAAGATGAAGAAGAAGTAATTGAAGTTGTCGACGATTTTGATGATGTTGAAATGGATACTGAAATTATAGAAGCTCCCGGCGTCAGTTTGGATGCGCGCAGGCGACTGGAAAATATGTTGGAGGAAAAGCGATTGCGAGATGAGTTGGATGATTTTGTAGATTATTAATTATGAGATCATAATGCCTACTCGTGTTATTGAAGAAAAAGGAGACATGACGCCGTCATTTGGAATTGATGATCGAATTTTTTTAGGTGAGGGATTATTTGAAACAATTAGAGTCAATAGTTCCAAGCCTTCCTTTGCTTATATGCATTGGGAGAGAATGGGGAATTCGGCTCGTCAATTGGGTATGCCTTTTGAAATTTCATTTGAGGATTGGTTTGAGCATCTTATTCAAAAAATCCAAAAAGATAACTTATACCATGGCGGGATTAAAGCCATTTTGAGTGGTGGTCCTGCTTCCAGAGGTTTGGCAGAACGAGGACAAGTCAGCCAATTAATATTTCAGACTTTTAATTATTCAATACAAAAGCATCCTGTTCGGTTAATCAGTATGAATTGGCTAAGAGATAAGGCTAATCCACTGTATCAATTAAAATCAGTGAATTATTTAGAGGCAATTATTGCTCAACGTCAGGCGATTGCAGTTGGGGCAGATGATGCCTTATTTTTTAACACAGAGAATCATGTTACTGAAACAACTTGTGCCAATTTATTCTTGATTGAAAATAACATTCTGTATACCCCTCGAATAGAGGATGGTATCTTGCCAGGCATTACCAGGTCACGCCTCATTTCTCTTTGTCAGCAACACAAAATTTCAGTGCAAGAAATATCATTAACGAAAAAAAGGATTGAGGACGCTGATGCTGTTTTTTTAACTAATAGTTTGCAGGGTATCAGAAGGGTGCTCTCTTTGGATAGCATTATTTTTGAAGTCAATCATCCAGTTATAGATAAATTGATCTTTTTATTAAATCAGAATGAATCTTGGTAAATCTCTATTAATTGAAAAAAAGACGATTACTTTTTTTTCATTATTCTGATAACAAGCAAGAAGAAAATCGCTAATCCAGCGAGAAAAATTCCACCATTTCTATAAAAATGTCCTGGCTGTGTCAGAGCATCCATTCCGGCATAGCCGAAATAGGTATAAATAATTTCTGCAGGGATTAGAAAAACAAAAGTAGTTAGCAAATAAAGGCGAAATGATATTCCAGTAACTCCCAATCCATAATTGACCAGATTAAAAGGGACTATTGGAAACAATCGCAAGAAAGCCACAAAAACCCATCCTTTTTCATCTACTCCGGCAATCAATTTATTTAGTTTTTCACCCTTTTTGGTTGAGAACCAATCGTAAACCAGATGTCTTGTTATTAGGAACGCGAACGCAGCACCACTGGTAGCTCCCAATAAATTAAGCAAGGTACCAAATACAGGTCCAAACACAGCTCCTCCAGCGAGAGTTAATACCATCGTTGGCAAAAGCAACAAGGTCGCGAGACAGTAGGTTATCAGGAAAAGAACAGGTGCAAGCCAACCCAGATCGTCTATATAATCAATGATCTCTAACGAATGATGATGAAAGACCACTGCGAAAATAATTAAAACTAATATGGCTAAAATGAAGAAAAATGTCTTAATGGTTTTTTGTGTTAAAGTTAAGATGCCCTTCACTTTATTACAGGAATTAAGGACTCGCAAGCTTTCTCTCAATATTCCGAGTAAATTATCATAAAAACAGATATTGCTTTTCACTTAAATTTTTTAAATGAAATCAACATGATTCATAAATCTGTCTATTCAAATCGTTGTAAATCTTGCAGAATAAAAGGCAATACAAAGATAACTGATGCGACATGATGACAAAAACAAATGAGGAAAATTTGACCTGGAAGGGAAAACAAAAACAGCTAGCCAGAGCATGGATAAAAATTTTTCTGGTGAAATGGTTTCGAATAGAGGTTAAAGGACAATATCAACCCAATACCCATTCTGTCATTATTGCCAACAGGACTTCTATAATTGATGTATTACTCCTTTCTGTATTTTTACCCGAACGATTAACATTAGCTTTACACCCTAATATGTTTAAAAAAATATGGGTAAAAATGTTATTGCTTTTTACTGATGTCATAGTAGTTGATCCTGGTAGCGCTCAAGCCACAAGAATTTTAATAAGGGCAATACAGGCTGGCAAGCGTTGTCTTCTCTTTCCACAGGGGTTATTAAGACAGCAAGAGGATAACTTAAAGGTATTTGAAGGGGCTGGATTGGTACTTCAAAAGACAGGTGCTGAGGTAATCCCTGTTCGGATTGAAGGGGCGGAGCACAGTATTTTTTCTAATAGCAAAAATAAACATCGAATACGGTTTTTTCCGAAAATTACTCTTCATATATTACCTGCTCAAAAATTTGGTCAAGCTGACAATACTGGTGTAGCTAGAGAAGCTATGAGTTTACGTTTATTTCAACTAATAAGTGATTTGTCATTTGCCAATAGTTTTAAGCCCTATGTTTTATTTTCTGCTTTAATTGAAGGAGTGAGCATAGGCACTAAAAACAAAAATAAAATAGAAGACAATAATCGTACGCCTTTAACTTATAGACAGTTCCTTGCTCGTTGTTTTATTCTGGGACGTCAAATTAAAAAACAAACGGCTGTAGGTGAAACTGTTGGAGTAATGATGCCTACTACTATAGCTGGCATGGTTACTTTTTTTGCGTTACAAGCTTATAGACGAATACCTGCCATGTTGAATTTTAGCATGGGCTTTTATAACTTATATTCAGCTTGTAATACAGCAAGAATTCAATCAATTTATACCGCAAGACAATTCATAGAAACTGCCAGATTAGAACCTTTGGTAGAGGAGTTACAACAGGCAGGTATAAGAATTCATTATTTAGAAGATTTTAAATTAACCATTCATTTAGGTAATAAGCTCTCCGGGGTATTCAAAGGTTTCTTTCCCACTCTAAGTTACCGTTTTCTTGGTGACAAAATATCCCCTGATGCAACAGGAATAATCCTGTTTACCTCTGGTTCTGAGGGAAAACCTAAAGGAGTTGCTCTTAGTCATGCCAATATATTGGCTAATTGTTGGCAAATGACTTCCAGAGTCGACTTTACTCCACGAGATGTTTTATTTAATTCCTTGCCTATATTCCATTGTTTTGGCCTTACAGCAGGAAGTGTGCTTCCTTTGGTTAATGGTTTGAATTGTTTTTTCTATCCTTCCCCCCTTCATTATAAGGTAATTCCTGGATTGGTTTATCAAACAGGGGCTACTATTTTGTTTGGCACAGATACTTTTTTAACGGGTTATGCAAGGGCCGCGGGCAAACATGATTTCAACAGTGTCCGCTATATCTTTGCTGGCGCCGAGAAAGTGAAACCGGAAACCATTAGACACTGGAGCGAATCGTTTGGGACAAGAATTTATGAAGGCTATGGTGCTACTGAGGCATCGCCAGTCATATCGCTTAATTGTCCGTTGGCATCAGTACCAGGCAGTGTCGGGATGATTTTACCTTTTATGGATTTCAAAGTAGAACCAGTAGAGGGAATTGTACAAGGCGGGCGTTTAAAATTACGCGGACCCAATATCATGTTAGGTTATCTTGATGAGGATAAACCTGGAGTAATTATAGAACCCAAAGAGGGTTGGCATGATACCGGAGATATAGTCACCGTGAATGCGGATGGATTCATTACTATAGCAGGCCGCGCCAAACGTTTTGCCAAGATTGCTGGTGAAATGGTATCTCTTACAGCGGTGGAAGGAATTGCAGCTTCAATTTGGCCTGAATTATTAAATGCCGCTGTTGTTCAAAAATCCCCAAGAAAGGGGGAGCAAATTTTCTTATTTACTGAAGCAGAGTATGCAGATAAAGTATCATTTATAAAAAAGGTTAAGGAGAGAGGGCAATCAGAATTGCTAGTTCCTCATATGATTTATCCGGCATGCCAAATTCCTGTCCTGCCTTCAGGAAAAATTGATTATGTAACGCTTGAAAAGCAATTTTTAAAACAGAAAGAAACCATGGAAACAGTATAAATGAAATTGATATGCATAGTATTAGCCCTTATTTTAACACTTATTATCATTTTGTATTTATTTCCTCAAATCAACTTTCGAGAAATGCCAAAGGGGTTAGTTGGGGGGCGATTGCCTGATGATAAGCCAAACTGGGTAAGTAGTTTGGTTAATGAATCGGATTCTCACTATATTGCTCCTTTGAAGGTTGAGAGTATGCCTCAATTGGTAGCATGCATTGAACGCAAGATCCCGGAATTGAAAATCCAGAAACAGGAGGCATCCTTTCTGGTGGGGTATAGACAAAGCCCCTTTTTCCATTTTGTTGATTGGTTATGCATCCATGCGGATGGGAATGTTATTTCAAGTGCCACCATGGGGTATTCTGATTTTGGCAAGAACAGAGAGCTGGTGGAGAAAATCAGATCCCTGTGTTTATGATTTATCTTAATCAATCCATGTCAATGCACCTTATCCTGGTTATTGCTGTGTGCTTCAACCAGGACATCAGCAGGGAATAAATCGAATTATCTTTTATAGATTTCAGCCACGGTTTTGGATAAACGCTTAGCAGAATAATTCAACCAACGAGATTGAGCGATGTATTGTATCCCCTCATTCAAATTAAAGCTTCCGGTCGCGATTCTTGCTTTTAGACTGTCAACCCCAAAAACAATTTCACAATCAGCAGGAGTATTTGCGCAAGCTGCTTCTACGATATCGGAGTTAATACGAATCGCATTATCAGGGGGAATAACACAACTGGAAGTCAATTCACAAGAATAGGATCCTATTGTCACATATCCCAGATCATCTGACGTATTAACAACGGTCAAATCTTGAGAAGCAAGGGCATTCAGGCTGCCTAGCGAGAATAAACTTGCCAAAAGTATCCTGTTTTTTTTTCTCACAATACAACTCCTTTTATGTTTTAATGTATGCTTATTGAGTTCAAAATATTATTTTTTTAGTACATAACTCCCTGGGGCATCCATTATAGGTGCGAATGGCAAGTGATTGATATCAGGGGAATTGATGAGTCTTCCGGAATGCAATTTAAGCCAATTTAACCATTCTGGCCACCATGAACCGGAGTGTTCTATGGATTTTTCAAACCATTGCTCAGCAGATAAATCCATGCTGTTATTAGTTCTATAACCATATTTTTGCTGAGTTGGCGGATTGATAATTCCTGCAATATGGCCAGATCCACCTAAAACAAAACGTTTTGGCCCCTTCATTAATTCAAATCCTTTATATGTTGTTTTCCAGGGAGCGATATGATCTTTTTGAGTAGACAGAAAGAAAGTGGGTATGTCGATATTTGTTACGTCAATAGGGGTATGATTAAGGCGAATTTTTCCAGGTTTTATCAAGTCATTATGCAAATACATCCAACGTAAATATTGAGAGTGCATGGTTGCGGGCATATTCGTTGAATCAGCATTCCAATAGAGTATGTCAAAGGGAACAGGGTTTTTCCCGCGCAGGTAATTTTTGATGAAAAATGACCATATCAGGTCATTTGCTCTTAGGGAATTAAAGCTGGATGCCATAAATTTCCCGGCCAGATAACCTTTGGATTTCATTTCTTCTTCAAGTTTATTAATCTGCTGCTCATCAATAAAAACAGCGATGTCTCCAGGATCACTGAAATCAATCATTGCCGCTAAAAAGGTTGCACTGCGAATGGAAAGATCCTTGGTTGCCTTATTGTAGGCTAAAAGAGAAGCCAGAAGTGTCCCGCCTATACAGAATCCCAGCGTATTGACTTGTTTAACACGCAATTGTTTTTGAATTACTGAAATGGCTTCTTTGGGGCCTTCATTTAAATAATCATAGAAACTTTTATTGGCATACGTTTTGTCAGGATTGACCCAGGAGATAATAAAAACAGTAGTCCCTTGTTCGACCAACCAGCGTATTAATGAATTATGCGGGCTTAAGTCTAAAATGTAGTATTTATTAATCCAGGGAGGAATTATAAGTAAAGGTATGGATTTTACTTTTATTGTTCTGGGGCAATATTGGATTAACTCCATCATGGAATTGCGAAATATGACTTTACCAGGCGTTGTAGCCAGATTCTCACCGATTTTAAATGCTTCCGTATCAGTCATTTTAATGATTAATCTGGAAGATCCTGCTTCAACATCGGACAGCAAATTATGTAATCCACGTAATAGGTTTTTGCCATGGCTTTGTAATGTTTCTGCCATGAGCTGAGGATTTGTGTGAATAAAGTTAGCTGGGGATAAAGCATCAAGATATTGCCGGGTGAAAAAACGTACTCTTTTTGCCAGATTCTCGTCACCGTATTCCATATTTTCCAGCAATGAATTCATATGCTCATTTGCCAAAAGATAATGTTGGCTTAGCAAGTTAAAAAAAGGATTATTTATCCAATCTTCCCCATTAAAACGCTGATCGTTAATAGGCAGTGGTTTTCCTTCAAGCCAATAATTAAATTGTGCTTGAGCCAGACTTAAGGCATCTTCTAGGTAATTCAACTGCATTTGCCATACTTTTTCAGGATTTTTTAGAATGACGGCAATCAAATTTTGGAAATGCTCCGTGAGATCGATGTATTGACTAACCAGCGATGAAAGCGGAATGGGTTTTTCTTTGAAATCGGTCATAATCTGCAGGCTTTTTTTAGCTACAGCCTGCATCAGTTCGCTTAGTTCAGTATCGTGAGTCATCCTGGCTCCTGAAAGCAAATAATTGAATAGCCTATTTTTATGGGTTTGTTTCTGTTTATCAAGAGTATTCTATATTAAATCCAGGGCTCATTATAGACATATGAATTATTGATAAGCCCATTCTGTTTATTACTAACCTATTGTAAAAAATATTAAAACGCATGAAATTGCCAGGATAGAATAGAAGATTTTATTTGCTTATTTCCTTATCAATAAGGTAAAATCTGTCTTTTATCGGATATAGAACCAAATTAGTACTATATTTATAATAAGGTAATAGAATTTTGCTTTGGATGATTGTGCCAGAAAAGCTCATTTAGAGGATCAGGTGTTATTGAATCAGTAAGCAATTGTATAATCCTTGTTCTTAATAAGATATTCTTTTCCTCTATCTGAAAATAAGACTTATTTGGTACTAGATTATTCGAGTAGGGGGTGTTATGCTGCGCGTCAGTAAATTGGCCGATTATGGAACAGTTGTAATGGTTTATTTAGCCAAGCATTCGCAGGAATTATGCAATGCGCGAGATATTGCTTTACATACGCATTTAACGGTACCTACTGTTAGTAAAATACTAAAACGCCTGACTAGTGCGGGGTTGTTAACTTCGGTTCGTGGTGTATCCGGAGGATATAGACTGCAAAGACCAGCGACTGAAATTTCTGTGTCTCAAATCATATTTGCTTTGGAAGAGCACAGAGGTTTCACAGAATGCAGTATGCAACCTAATGATTGTTTTCTACAGGGAGTATGTACCATTCAGGGAAATTGGCGATTAATAAGCCATGCGATAGAAACTGCTCTTGATAGTGTCAGTTTGGAGGCATTGGCAAAACCAACTCTTCCAACAAGGGATGTTGAGCGAGTTCGGCAATTAGCAAGTGGAGTAAATCGTGGCTAAAAGCAGTGAGCAACTAAATTCTCTGCTCGATAGAGAATATCAACATGGTTTTATAACCGACATAGAAGTTGAAACTTTTCCTCCTGGATTGGATGAGGATGTCATTCGTCGTTTGTCTGCAATAAAAGGTGAACCTGAGTTTTTGCTCGAGTGGCGGTTGAAAGCATTTCAGCACTGGCTCACTATGCCTCATCCTGAATGGTCAAGTGTGCACTATCCTCCAATTGATTATCAATCAATTTCCTATTATTCCGCACCTAAAAGTAAAAAAGATGCACCCAAAAGTCTGGATGAAGTTGATCCTGAATTGTTAAAAACCTATGAGAAACTAGGTATCCCTTTAAGGGAACAGGAAATGCTGGCAGGTGTTGCTGTTGATGCGGTGTTTGATAGTGTTTCAGTTGCGACTACTTTTAAAGCGAAATTAGCTGAAAAAGGAGTAATTTTTTGCCCATTATCTGAAGCAGTACATCAATATCCGGATTTGGTTAAGAAATATCTAGGCTCAGTTGTTCCTTACAGGGATAATTTTTATGCGGCTTTGAACTCTGCTGTGTTTAGTGATGGATCATTTGTTTATGTCCCTAAAGGTGTCCGATGTCCCATGGAGCTATCGACCTATTTCAGGATCAATGCCGCTTCTACCGGGCAATTTGAGAGAACACTGATTATTGCTGATGTTGACAGTTATGTGTCCTACCTGGAAGGATGTACCGCTCCGATGCGAGATGAAAATCAATTGCATGCCGCAGTCGTTGAATTAATTGCGTTAGATGGGGCTCAAATAAAATATTCAACGGTACAAAACTGGTATCCTGGTGATAAAGAAGGTAAAGGGGGGATATACAATTTTGTGACCAAGCGAGGGGCTTGTCGAGGTAAGAAATCCAAAATTTCCTGGACACAAATTGAAACAGGTTCGGCCATTACCTGGAAATACCCCAGTGTGATTTTGCAAGGTGATGATTCTGTTGGCGAGTTTTATTCTGTTGCCTTAACCAATAATTTTCAGCAAGCCGACACAGGTACGAAAATGATTCATTTAGGGAAAAATACGCGCTCAACAATTATTTCGAAAGGGATCAGTGCCGGGCGTGCGCATAATGCTTATCGAGGATTGGTACGCATCGCACCAACAGCCACTAATGCGCGTAATTATACCCAATGCGACTCCATGTTAATGGGTAGTCAATGTTCAGCGCATACTTTTCCTTATATAGAAGTCAAAAATCCAACGGCACAAGTAGAGCATGAGGCCACTACTTCAAAAATTAGTGAAGAGCAATTGTTTTATTGCCAGCAACGCGGTATCGATACAGAAGATGCGGTTTCTATGATCGTGAATGGATTTTGTAAGCAAGTTTTAAAAGAATTACCTATGGAATTTGCGGTGGAAGCCACTAAATTATTAGGTATAAGCTTAGAAGGGGCAGTCGGTTAATATGTTAAACATTAAAGAACTCAATGTTGCTGTCAATGGACAGTCTATTTTAAAAGGTATTAATCTTGAGGTTAAACCAGGAGAGGTTCATGCGATTATGGGACCTAATGGTTCAGGAAAAAGTACTCTCTCCAAGGTATTGGCAGGGCATCCTTCTTATGAAATAACTCGTGGTGAAATATCCTATTTGGGACAAGATTTGCTGCCTATGTCCCCGGAGGAAAGAGCGCGGGCTGGTATTTTTATGTCTTTTCAATATCCGGTAGAAATTCCTGGTGTAACCAATATCAATTTTCTTAAAGCATCAGTGAATGCGGTTCGCAAAGGACAAGGGAGAAATACCCTTGATGCTATAGAGTTTTTAAGTTTTATTCGAGAAAAATGTCAGCTTCTGGATATGGACGAAAGCTTTTTATACCGAAGTATTAATGAAGGATTTTCAGGCGGGGAAAAGAAACGTAATGAAATATTACAAATGGCTGCTTTGGAACCCAGGCTAGCCATTCTTGACGAAACCGATTCTGGCCTGGATATCGACGCATTACGAATTATTTCTCAAGGGGTTAATGCAATGCGCTCTCCTGAGCGTTCTATTATTTTAGTGACCCATTATCAGCGTTTACTGGATTATATTGAGCCTGATTTTATTCACGTCTTGGCAAATGGCCGCATTATTACGTCAGGAGATAAATCTTTGGCGCTGGAACTGGAGAAAAAAGGTTATAGCTGGCTTGAAGAAGTGGAGCAGTTATGAGTGATATTTTGGATTATTATCAACAGCAAGCCCAATCAGGTGTATCGCAAATACCTTGGCTTGCGCAGTTGCAGTCTAAAGCATTAACTGATTTGAAGCGTCGTGGTTTTCCCGGTCGGTATGACGAGGAATGGAAGTATACTCTTGTTGACTCCCTATTACAGCAGCATTTTGTACCACCTGATCCTACAGTAAAGCCTGCTCTTAAAACCGTCTTTGATGATTCGCCAGTCAAAAACCAGTTTTTAATACAAAATGGATTCATTTCCCAAGAGAACGAATGGATTAACGATCTGCCTGAGAACGTGTTAATTCTGCCTTTATCTCTTGCTTTAATACATTATGCTGATTTGATTAAGCCTCACCTTGGAAAGATTTTAGAGCAGGAACATGGTTTTCATTATTTAAATACAGCGATGATCCAATGTGGAGTCTTTATTTATATTCCTGCGGGAATTTGCCTGGAACAACCCATTGTTTTAAAGCATAGGCAAGATCAAATGAACCAGGCTGTGTACTTAAGGCATTTGATTCTTATGGAAAAAGAATCCCAGGCTACTCTTATTGAAGAATATCATGGCGAAGAAAACATTTGCTATTTCACCAACGGCATTACCGAAGTGTTTCTGGAGGCAGGTGCGAAACTTAATCATTATAAAATTCAAAGAGAAAGTAAATCAGCTTACCATTTAGGACATTTATCGGTTAAGCAATCCGCATCCAGTCAATTTTCCAGCCACTCGTTAAATTTGGGCGGGAAGTTAGTACGTAGTGATATAAGCATATCCATGCATGAAGAGCATGCACAATGCCTTATGAATGGAATTTACGCGCCAGGAGATGGACAACATGTCGATCATCATACTGTGGTGCATCATTTGGTGCCTAATTGTCGAAGCGAGCAAGATTACAAAGGGATTTTAAAGGGGCATTCCAGAGCGGTATTTAATGGCAAGGTTATTGTAGCCAAGAATGCGCAACATACCGATGCCAAGCAACAAAATAAAAACTTGCTTCTCTCCGCAAACGCAGAAATTGATACCAAACCGCAATTAGAGATTTTCGCTGATGACGTGTTATGTTCGCATGGCGCTACGGTTGGGCAACTGGATGAAGAGGCAATATTTTACCTGGCAACACGTGGTATTAGCCGGGATGAAGCTTCTCATTATTTGATCCAGGCGTTTGCCAATGATAATTTGCGCCTTATTCCGAATCGTGATTTGGCTGATTGGATGGGTCATTTATTAACTCAACAGTTGGGGTACGCAAATGAGTACTAATCCGTTATTAATGACATCCTTTGATGTCAACAAAATCAGGAAAGATTTCCCCGTTTTGCATCAGAAAATCAACGAGTATGATTTAGTGTATTTTGATAATGCAGCCACTACTCAAAAACCCAAGGCTGTGATTGATGCTATTGCTCAATTTTATGAGAAGGATAATTCCAACGTACATCGTGGAGTTCATGCCTTGAGTGTCAGGGCTACGGAAATGTATGAGGCAGCCAGAGCAAAGGTAAAACGATTTATTAATGCCAGGTCACCGAGAGAATGTATTTTTGTACGCGGTACGACAGAAGCCATTAACTTAGTGGCTCAGAGCCTTGTAGCTCCTCGTATATTACCTGATGAAGAAATTTTGATAACCCATATGGAACATCATTCCAATATAGTTCCCTGGCAAATGGTTTGCAAGAAAATGGGTTGCAAATTGCAAGTTGCCCCTATTTCTTTAAATGGCGAGGTAATACTTGAAGAGTTTGAAAGAAAATTAAATGAAAACACTAAAATGGTTGCGATCAATTACGCCTCCAATTCTTTAGGAACCATTAATCCTGTAAAAACAATGATTAAAATGGCTCATGAAGTAGGGGCTAAAGTATTACTGGACGGGGCACAGGCAACAGCTCACCTGATTGTAGACGTTCAAGATTTGGATTGCGATTTTTATGCGTTTTCCGGGCATAAAATGTATGGGCCCACAGGAATAGGTGTTTTATGGGGAAAAGAAGAATTATTAAATAGCATGACTCCCTATCAAGGCGGGGGTGAAATGATCAACTCCGTAAGTTTTGACGCAACGGAATACGCAGCCATTCCCCAAAAATTTGAAGCAGGCACCCCCAATATTGCAGGGGCGATTGGTTTGGCTGCTGCAATTGATTACATTTGGTCATTAGATTTGGATGCGATAGCGGAATATGAAGCACAATTATTAAACTATGCTACCAAGGCAATTGAATCAGTGAAAGGGTACAATATTATTGGAACGGCTGCCAACAAAGTACCTATTATTTCTTTTGTCCATGGAAAAATTCATGCCCATGATATTGGAACTATTCTGGATAGTGAAGGTATAGCGATACGCAGCGGGCATCACTGCACTATGCCTTTGATGGATTTCTACGATGTTGCCGCAACCTCTCGTATTTCCATGTCCTTTTATAATACGTTTAAAGAAATTGATTATTGTATGGAAGCCTTACAACGAGTTAAAGAGGTATTCGCATGAGTATGGAGTTGCGTGAACTTTACCAGGAAATCATTATCGATCACAATCGTAATCCTCGTAACCATCATGCGATGGAGGACGCGACCACTGAGGCTAAAGGGTTTAATCCTTTATGTGGGGATAAGCTAACAGTGTACCTCAAATTAGAGGATGATTTGATTCGTGATGTCAGTTTTGTTGGATGTGGCTGTGCTATCTCCCAGGCTTCTGCATCGTTAATGACTGATGCCTTAAAGGGCAAATCAATCAAAGAAGCTCATGAGCTGTTTCATCGTGTTCATCGAATGCTGACACAAGAGGAAGAAGATTATTTGATTTCCATGGATAAATTAACAGTTCTTGCCGGAGTTAAAGCATTCCCGGCGCGTGTAAAATGCGCCACTTTGGCGTGGCATACTTTGGAAGCGGCTTTAAACAAAGAAACGGAAGTGGTGAAAACAGAATAATGTTATGGCAATAGTGGCAGGGCTCGTGAAAGAGTTTGTCTGTATATCGCAAAATAGACCAGAGGCAGCTCATGTTTGGTTTTAAGAAAAAACAGAGTAACGAATCAATAAAGGAAGGCGTTATTACCGCGTTGAGGGGAGTTTTTGATCCCGAAATTCCGGTCAATATTTATGATCTGGGTTTGATTTATGATATTGCCGTTAATGACGAAGGCCATGTTCATATTCAGATGACGCTAACGACCCCAGGGTGCCCTGTGGCGCAAACCTTTCCCGGTACGGTGGAGCAGGCGGTCAATCAGGTTGAAGGAGTCAGCGATTGCACCGTTGAGTTGGTGTGGGAGCCGCCTTGGACCCAAGATCGCATGACAGAAGCTGCTCGTCTGGAGTTGGGAATATTTTATTGATCATGTCAGATAACTCCTGGTTACCCTCTGCTTCAATTCAATTATTACGTGCTCGAGCGGAGCTAATAGGTAAAATCCGTCAATTCTTTACTGAACGCCAATATCTGGAAGTGGAAACCCCTGTGATGGCGCGGCATGGGGTTACTGATGTTTACCTGAGCAATATCAAGGCGATTTTCAGAGGTGAAACATACTACTTACAAACTTCTCCCGAATACCATATGAAACGGCTGCTCGCTGCTGGCAGCGGGCCTATTTTTCAATTAGCGCGAGTTTTTCGCGATGACGAGTTAGGGCGTTGGCATAATCCGGAATTTACTTTACTTGAATGGTATCAATTAGATATCAATCACCATGTTTTGATGGATGAAGTGGATTTGTTATTACAAATTATTCTTAAATCCCAGCCTATGATCAGAAAAACCTATCAACAGGCCTTTGAAGAGGCTTGCGGTATTGACCCTTTTTCTGCATCCATAGAACAATTCACCAAGATATTAGCACAGCATGGTTTAGATGGTGTCTTATCTCCTCACGAACAAGACAGGGATCAATATCTGTTTTTATTAATGAGTCATGTCGTGGAGCCTTTTTTGGCAGAAGAATCAACCCCCGTTGCTGTGTATCACTTCCCTGCCTCCCAGGCTGCCTTGGCACAAGTAAAGGAAGGCGTAGCTGAGCGTTTTGAAGTGTACTATCAGGGAGTTGAACTGGCTAATGGTTTTCATGAGTTGACCGATGTCGAGGCGCAAAAAAAGCGTTTTATGCTGGATCAGCAACATAGAAAGCAAAAGGGATTGACGGCAATGGAAGCCGATGCCTATCTTTTGGAAGCCCTGGAACATGGGTTACCACCGTGCAGCGGGGTAGCCTTGGGGATTGATCGATTGTTGGCGCTCGCTTTAAAACAGTCAAGCATTGAAAAAATTCTCTCATTTAATTTTTCAAGATCTTAAGTCGTAGAAAATTAAATTAGTTCATCATTTTAGTATTTTTGCAGCCATAATAGCTAAGTCCTGTTATGTTTATACCGGATAAAAAAAAGTAACTTCATGTTTGTTATAAAACAGATTTATCACTCTGGAAGCAGGTATGGATTGAAATCGTTTGATTGTATTTAAGTCCGTTTCTCCCTGTAGTTTGATGGTAAAAATCAAATGTTTTGCTTTTTTTGATGCTATCCATTTTTTGATGAGGGTGTAGGCTCTGTCAGGATAGCAGGCAACATCGGAAAGCACCCAGTCATAAGACTCTGTGAGTTGTTCAGGATCTAAGGCAAAGGCGCTTTGCTTTAAGAAACTAACTCTGGGAAGCGCCATGATTTTTGTATCCAGTTCTGCTTTATCGACGGAAGTGACTTGAGTTCCGAGTGATTGCATCACGTAAGTCCAACCTCCCGGGGATGCTCCCAAATCTAAAACTGTTTCACTAGGCTTGGGGTATTTATTTAACAGGAACAAGGCTTCCCATAATTTTAAATAAGCTCTGTTTGGAGGATTAACTTTGTCTTCAATAAAATAACATTGTCCATCCGGCCATTTTTTTAGTCGTTTGGCGCTAAAGAGTAGAGTGTTTCTATCAAGAAGGCTAAATACGCCTATGGGTGGAATGTCATGGGCTACTGGAAAATGGGACATGAGTGGTGGGCATTTGCGAAGTTGTTCCTCAATCAAGCGCGATCGGCGAATTTCAGTAAGAGGGTGCAAATACCAGAATTTTCCGGCTTGCCGCAATATTTTTGCTGCTTCTGAAATGGATTGAAATGTTACTGTCTCAGGTTCAAGCCATACATCCAGTGCGAAACAAACATCAAGTTTCTGATGAGGAGAAAAAATGAGAGAGCCTATTTTATTGGATACTTCGCCTAACTCCTCACAAAGTGTTTCTATAAATTCTGGTTTTGACACATAGACAGTAGAGAAATGATTGGGCAGTTCCATGATAAATAGTGCTCACAGGTTAATAGTGACAAAGTCAAATGCCGTAATTTAGGCGATTTTGTAGTCTTTTTCTATATTTTTGTCCGGATTAGCGCTTTATCTGGCCTCCTGAATAACTTGCCTTGTTTATTTTACTGTCGTGATCCAAACGTTTCAGCAAAGCTTATTCACCGCACGTAAATTTTGCGCCCTGCCCCAAAGCAAAATAATCAGTTTATGCGTGAGGTGTATTATTTACTATTATCGATCAGGGTTATTTCAATGCGTTCAATGGATTTGCCGGGATGCGAGCGTTTGAGACGAATAAAGCCCACTTCCGAAGTGGAATGAACGTGTGTTCCCCCACAAGGTACTTCAGCAAAACCGTCTATTTTCCAAAACCGCCGTTGATTTGTCACATCATGGTATCCTTTATGGATAACCAGATCTTGTCTAATGATGGCATTATATTCGTCAAGCAGCTGGTCAAAAATAGAAGCGATATTAAAATTCGCTTTAAAATCTATTCGAGCTTTGAATTCTGAGATGTGAGCTCCTACTTTTTCAAGCATACTGGTTCTGGTCACCAGTTCCAGAACCAGTTCTGCCGCAAAATGAAGACGCATCAGTCGGTACCTTCGAGGCCAATCTATAGTCATTGTGACTGGGTCATTGAGGGCAAGATTATGGCCCTCGGGCAAGGTGTAATAAATAAGATTTCCATCTATTCGTGAACCGAGTACTTCAAGGCTATTGATGAATGCTCTATCGCTTTCCTGTCCTCCTGAAAATGAAAATGCGATGGTTTTTTCTAATAGAATTTCGTTGTCATTAATTGAGATTATCTTGGTATCGAGTGTATGATGGTAGGGATTAGACCAAAAAATTTTTTCCATAGCTACACTCCTGTCAATGAAGTCTTTTTCATAAACTCTGGAGCTGCATAAGCTCTTGTTTTGATATGAATCAATACAATAAGCAAACTGCCACATAAGGCACAGAATGGAATGAGTGACAACGCCCATTGATACGATTCGATTTCATATAATTTAAGTCCATTAGCGCTCATTTGCCCGCTCCAACTGCTATTCATTAATTTACCAATCAATGTGTGGAAAAAAGACCCGCCTAACATATTGATGCAATTCAAGAAGGCGATTGTGACGCCTAAATATTCATAGGGAACCAAAGAAGAACCTGCGGCGAATACAACAACCTGATAACAACACAACAGGCCAATTGCAAAGAAGAGGGTGCCCAGCTGCCACCAGTGAGGGGTCGAGGAGTAAAGAAGGATTAGGAATAAGAAGGCCAAACCAGCACCACAGGCAGCTATTACAAAGTAGTTTCCTAGTTTCTGACTGAGGAAAGCAAGTAAAGGACCACCAAATATCATTCCTAGAAAGATAAACGACATAAGAAATGCCGCATCAGTTTTGTTCATTGCGTATTTGGCGATAAGATAAGGGACTCCCCATACGTCTGCGAACCCCTCCAGGGCACCGACCATTAATAAATTAGCAAGAGCAAGAACCCAGATGATCCACGAAGAAAATAAAAAGGAACAGTGAGACAAATTCATCGTTTTTGTTTCTGAGTGAGTATTATTTGAGGGAGAGCGCAAGATCAAAAGCGCGCAGCATCCTAAGAGGATGGAGAAAATAGCTAAAGCCAGACCGACCTTTTGTCCGCTAAAATTCTGTATCAGGTGAGCAAGCGGTTTACCCCCATAGATCGCTCCCAATAAGCCCACGCTAAAGGAGAATCCGAGCATTCTGGAGTACTGTGAATGGCTGAACCATTCTGATACGACTTTGGAGACGCCAAGAAAGCCAGCTGCAGAGCCTACGCCTATCAAAAACCTGCCTGACAGGGCCAAGTAAAAATTATTGCTACCTATGAAAAGTAAAGTTCCAATACCACATAACATCGCAAAGGCAAATACAATGAAGCGAGTTCCAAATTTATCCAGCAGTAAGGCTACCGGGATTTGCATTCCTGCGTATCCATAATAATAGAATGCGGCAATAAGGCCAAAGCTTGCGGCATCAATTGAAAATTGCGCCATAATATCTTGCATGGTTAACCCAGGCCAAAGACGTAATAAGAATTGAAAAGTAAAAAAAGATAATGGCAATGCCCACATCACCAACGAGACGTAAATATTTCTTGGTGTGAAACAGTTTTGATTCATGATGCCCTCCAGTTGAAATCAGTTAGTGCTAATTCTTTGGAAGCCTCCCCAGAGAGGCAGAGAATTAGCAACAGCTGACCGCTCTAGGGGAAAGAGGGCAAGATAATAATAATGATTGAAAGGTTAGCGATAGACGGAGAATCACTGCAAAGCAAAACATTGGTATAAGAATTTACAAAAAATTCATGGTATGTTTTGCTGTCTGGATGATTCATAATCTTTGTCAGGTTGAGTTAATTTCGTCTTTTGATTAATTAAATTAACAAATTGTGTTTCTATTTGTCAATAGGGGCGCTGCTGTTTTCAGGTATTGGATGTCATTTTAAACTCGCCAGGACTGAGGTATTCTATTAACATAAAGGATTGAATTACATTTGTAGAGAGTGAATATTTTTAGTGAAGATAAGAGCGAATCTGAAATTAAATCATAAAATGGAATATTTTTAATGTATAACATTCTGTTAATTTTTATTGCATTCCTGTTGGTGCTTCTTAATGCATTTTTTGTATCCGCCGAATTTGGGATGGTTAAACTCAGAACTACGAGAATTCAAGCCATTAAAGAAAGTTACGGGTTAAGAGGCCGTATTCTTGAGCAAGTTCACCAAAATCTGGATGCTTATTTATCAGCATGCCAGTTGGGGATTACTCTTGCCTCATTAGGATTGGGTTGGATTGGAGAACCTGCTTTTGCCGAGTTATTGGAACCATTGTTTATTGCTTTGGGTATTTCATCAGTTCATATCGTTACCATATCCTCTTTTTTTATTGCATTTTTTCTCATTTCCTTTCTACATATTGTAATCGGTGAGCTCATGCCCAAGTCCATTGCCATTCGGCAATCCGAATTTATTTCAATATGGACGGCAGTCCCATTATATTGGTTTTATTGGATAATGTATCCCGCCATTTGGTTGTTAAATACCTGTTCCAATTTTTTTCTCAAACTGTCTGGCATGGATATAAAAAACGAATACGAAGGTTTTTATTCCAGTGAGGAGCTTAAATTAATTTTAAGCGGGCAGCATCTTCAATCGGAATTAAAGGAAGACGAGCGTGAAATCCTGGAGCATACTCTCGATTTGGCTGAATTAAATGTCACTGAGGTAATGCGTCCTGAAGATGAAATGATCATAATAGACATCAATGAGCCATTCGAAACGATTAAAGATAAAATTTTAAAATATCGTTATAGTCGTTATCCTGTATATGACTCCAAGACTAAGGAAATGATGGGAGTCATCCATGTTAAGGATTTGTTTGCTGATCTGTTGCTCGAGAAAGACATCAACACCTTAAAACCTTATGTACGACCAGTACTTAAAGTCAGTCATAAATTACCCGCTATGGATTTGCTTCGTAAATTCCGAGCCGGTATGCCCCATTTTGCTTTGGTATACAAACACAAATCGAGTTTACTTGGATTTGTTACTCTGGATAATTTGCTCCATGTACTGATTGGACGGATTAAAGACGAGTTTCATAAAACCCATGAAGATTGGGCGAAAAATGCGGATGGGACTATAACGACAAAAGGAGATTGCTCCCTTTATTCTTTAGAGCGGGCTCTTGATTGCGATATTACTTTATCGCCAGATGAAGAAGAACTGAATACACTATATGGACTCATCATTACGCGTCATGGAAAATTGCCCAATGAAGGTGAAATGATTCAATTTGTTGAATTTGATGCCTTGATTGAAAAGGTACAGGATTCTTTTATAACCAAAATTAAAGTGTTTCCCAAGATCAAAAACCAGGAATAGCATTTGCTCTGCGGTATAAAAAGCCAATGGGCAGCCTTTTATACCTGGTTTATTTAAGTCAAAGTTGACATATCGATAACAAATCGATATGTCACATCTCCTTTTAACAGTCTTTCATAAGCTGAATTTACTTCATGCATTTTTATTAATTCAATGTCTGCAGTGATTCCATGCGTCGCGCAAAAATCCAAAACTTCTTGTGTCTCTTTAATTCCACCAATCAATGAACCGTTAATTCTCAGTCTTTTTAAAATAACAGGAAACATGGGAACTTCAATTGGATCCGATGGAAGTCCAACCTGGGTTAGTTGTCCATCTACTTTAAGAAGATTTAAATATTGACCAAGATTATGTTTGGCTGAAACAGTATCAAGAATAAAATCGTATTGATTGGTCAGTGTTTGCATGGCATTGTTGTCGGTAGACAAGACAACATCATGAGCTCCCAAATCTTTCCCCGCTTTTATCTTGCTTGTTGAAGTGGTAAATACAGTGACATAAGCCCCCATGGCACGGGCTAATTTGACAGCCATATGTCCTAAACCACCCAGACCTACGATTCCTACTTTACTCATTTTGCCTACTTTAGCCCTTTTCAAGGGGGAGTAAGTGGTTATTCCAGCACAGAGCAATGGTGCTGCGGCGGCAGGGTCAAGTGATTCATCGATTTTTAATACAAAATCTTCCGTGACGACAATATACTTGGAATAACCACCGTAGGTCACACCTCCAAGATGGTTGTCTTGACTATTATAGGTAAAAGTTGCTCCAGATTTGCAAAATTGTTCTTCATGCTGATGGCAATAGGTGCATTGACGACAAGAGTCAACCATACAGCCAACACCGACTAAGTCGCCTGCTTTGAACCGGTGGACTTGATGTCCTATTTCCTTGACTCGTCCAATGATTTCATGTCCTGGTACCATAGGATAAAATGCTCCTCCCCAGTCATTATTGACTTGATGCAAATCGGAATGACAGATACCACAAAATAAAATATCAATTGCTACGTCTTGTGCGCCAACAGGGCGGCGTTCAAAAGTGAAAGGCTTTAGAGGAGCTCCCGCTTTGTAGGCGGCATAGGCAATAGTTTCCGACATTTTTTATCCTTAAAAAAATTATAATCAGTACTTACCAAGCCACCCAATATCTTCATTAAAAAATGTTTTAAATTCGGTTATTTAGTTTATCTAATCGCACACATTAAAAGCATTTTTTGCCTTGACCTTGGGGGTTTTAGTAAGTCCTGATAATATCTCACCCCATAATGGGCTGAGTCCCAAAAACATTGGTTGATTGAATTTTTAATTTACCTGCAAAATTGTTCTAACCAACATTGTCCATAAGGATCACAAACCTCCATTTCCTCACATGAGGGTACATAATAACGTTGAACTGGTACATTGATCACAACATTCGGTACAATCACATTAGGAACGATAATGTTTCTTGCTCCATTATAGTAATAATTTCTGTCGTAGTATCCATAGCCCCATGGGCTATATACTCTGATATCATCTCCGTAATAGTGAACATTACCTCGGGCAACACCTATGGTGATCCCGGGGCCATACCAGGCATTATTGGTGGTACTGGCAAATAGCCCTGAAACTAATAAAAATATCCTGACCATATTGTTCTTGTGCTTGCGCATTTTCTATCTCACCAGGGACTAAGAGGAAAGTAATTATCATAATGAAATTGGTGAAGTTTGCCAAATGAATTGAATTTTTTTTAATATCTGAGGGCGAAATTTTTTCAATATGCATTTTGGTTAATAATTAATCATTATATTCTATAATTTTATATATATAATATCGTAGTAGAAGACTGGAAATAAAATGCACAAGTTAATTGAACTGGAAGGCATAGGCCCAAAATATGCTGAAATGTTAAAACGAGTAGGAATTGAAAGTCAGGAAGATTTATTACGAGTTTGTAGTGGTCGCCGAGGACGTTTTAGAGTAGCTGAGCAAACAGGAATTAGTCATAAATTGATTTTAAAATGGACCAATCAAGCTGATCTTGCGCGCGTGAGTGGTATTAATGAAGAATATGCTGAGCTTCTGGAGCGGGCTGGCATTGATTCAATTCCAGAGCTAGCGCATTGTAATCCTGAACAACTTTATAGTTCATTAAAAGAGAAAAATGAACAATGTCATTTGGCGCAACATGTGCCTGGATTATCTCAAGTAGTCACTTGGGTTGAGCAAGCTAAAAAATTACCAAGGGCAGTTTATCATTGAAGTCAATTCATAGAAGATAACTTGGAAATGCTGCCTTATTTTTTTAGTTTTTTTGACATGATTTGATCAAATAATTTTTGTTTTTCTACAGGCAATTCGGCACGACGAATAGTCATCATTTCTTCAATAGTCCCTTGTACACAATCGGGAGTTAAACGATCAGTGATTAATACGCCATTCAGATGATCAATTTCATGTTGTAAGACCCGGGCATAAAAGCCACTTTCGATTTGTTGATGAATTTTTCCTTCTTCATCATAGTACTTTAGTTGAATTTCATCATATCTTGGCACTTTGCCTGCTTTACTGGATACAGAATAACAACCCTCAAAGTCGCTAATAATACGAGTGTTTGGTAGGGGTTCGTAATTTGGATTGATTAGGATATGCATTGGATAGACTTTCGCATTATTACGTAAAAGCTGAGCTTCTTCGGGGATGTAAACCGCGATAATTTGTTTGGCGGAATTGACTTGTGGTGCTGCCAAACCAACTCCTCCCAATGTATATAATTTTTTTTTCATTGCTTCAATTAACTCTTCATCTTCTTGATTCAAGGGAAATTGAATATTTTCAGCCCGAGTTTTGAGCATGTGATGGTTTTCTTTCTTTTCTATAGTAATAATTTCTAAAGCCATGACTTGTGGTATCCCTAATAACAAGCTTATTAAAATAAGAAATTGTTGAGATTTCTTATTTATTTTCATTAATTTGGTGGGTAGCAAATTCTGAGTTTACAAATTGAACAAGTAACCATTTTATATTGTCTTAAAAAATACTTCAATTCTGCAAAACAAATCGATGTGTGTTATAAAGTAAGGTCGGATTTTCAGAGGAGGTATGGATGATTGATGTTGGAAAAATTATAACCGACTTGGCCTGGCCTATCAGTATGTTGATAGCCTGGTTTGCAGGTGAACTTGGATATCGATGGGCAAAATTGCCTCATATTAGTATCTATGCGATAGTAGGATTTTCACTAGCATCAACTCAGATAGGATTATTGCCATCTATTCAACCACCATCTATTTTACTTTTAGCCAATATTGGTTTTGGGCTAATCTTGTTTGAATCAGGCTATAGAATTAATTTACGTTGGTTAAGTTATAATCCCTGGGTTGCGGCATCCAGTATTACCGAAGCAACTTTAACGTTTTGTCTGGTTTATATTTTAGTGAAATCCTTTGGGTTACAAACTTCGACCTGCCTTTTATTGGCTTCGTTGTCAATGGCGACTTCACCAGCCACTGTAGTCAGGGTGATTAATGAACAACGTAGTTCAGGCCAAGTGACAGAACGTGTTTTACATCTCTCCGTGATCAATTGTGTGCTAGCAGTATTTTTATTCAAAGTCATCATTGGCTTGGTTGTTTTCAGAACTTCAGGAAATCTTTGGGAAGCAGCTTATGCCAGCTTAACGGTTACAGCCATTTCAATTATTTGGGGGATTATTTTTGGAGTGGTAATGCCCATGTTGCTTAAAACAGTTAAAAGCACCTGTCAAGACAATACGTTGGCATTTGCTTGCGCTGTGATACTGCTGGTTATCTTAACCCATAATCTCAAGTTGTCTCCGGTTTTAGCCACATTAACCTTTGGATTGGTTTCCCGCCATGGGCGAATGGTCTTTTCTCCTTCACAGCCAGGATTTGGCACATTAGGTGATTTGTTATCGGTACTATTGTTTGTATTTATTGCAGCAACCATAGAATGGCAAAGGGTAGTAACTGGTGTCTGGATAGGCTTATCAATTATAACGGTCAGGTTCATAGCTAAAATTGTCGGGATTAGTTTATTTGCTCATATTAGTGGGATTTCGTTTAAGAAAGGTGTCTTGACTGGTTTGGCTATGACACCTATCTCTGTTTTCGTCATTTTGATTCTCGAACAGAGTCGATATATTGGTATTAATTTGGTAGATACCCTCGCCCCTCTGGCTATGGTTGCCCTGACTTTAGAAATATTGGGTCCAATAATGGTTCAACGCGCTTTAATTAAAGCAAACGAGATCTCTGCAATGAAGGAGTTTTGAAATGCCTTTACAACCATTCAAAACATCTAATTTACTGACTATGGGTGTCGAGCTGGAATTACAATTAATCAGTTTAAGTAATTTTGACTTGACTGCGGCCAGTCCTGATATATTGGAACTTTTAGGGCGCTCGTCTTTTCCTGGCAGTTTTACGCCGGAAATCACAGAAAGTATGTTAGAAATAGCGACAGATGTGCATGAAGAATATGATCAATTACTGAAACAACTGTTTCATATACGCGATACCCTGGTGACAGTCGGAGACCGATTAAATATTGGTATTTGTGGTGGGGGAACCCATCCATTTCAAATGTGGTCTGATCAGCGAATTTTTAATAAAACCAGATTTATAGAGGTCTCTGAATTATATGGCTATCTAACCAAGCAGTTTACTATTTTTGGACAACATATTCATATTGGTTGTGAGGATGGTAATCAAGCTCTTTTTTTACTTCATTCTTTAAATCGTTATATCCCTCATTTTATTGCATTGTCTGCTTCATCTCCCTTTGTTCAGAGTAAGGATACCTTATATAACTCTGCTCGATTGAACTCGGTGTTTGCCTTTCCATTAAGTGGGCGGGCTCCTTTTGTATTAAACTGGGATGAATTCTCACTTGGTTATTTCGAAAAAATGGAACACACGGGTATAGTGAAAAGCATGAAGGATTTTTATTGGGATTTAAGGCCTAAACCGGAATTTGGAACAATTGAAATGCGGGTCTGTGATAGCCCCCTTACGGTTGAGCGAGCAGCTGCTTTAGCGTGTTATATGCAAGCACTTTGCTGTTATTTACTGGAAAATAAAGAATCCTCTCCTCACGAGGATGATTATCTTGTGTACAATTACAATCGTTTTCAAGCCTGTCGATTTGGTCTGGATGGCACTCTGGTGCATCCCAAAACCTATGAGCAAATTTTGCTTCGAGAAGATATTTTAACCACACTACGTCGATTAAGGCCTTACGCTAATCAATTAAACAGTACTATGGCTTTGGAGCATATTTATGAAATCACTCACAAAGGCAGTGATGCCAGTTTTTTGAGAGAAATATATATAGAACATAGAACTCTTGAAAGTGTTGTCAATGAATCATTAAAGCAATTCAGGAATCCTAAGTAATTGACTAGGGTTGTAAAAAATCAAATAAGCTATTTTAGACTAAAAAATAGCTTATTGTTTTTCCCTAACTCTCGTCATACCCCATGACAACCAATATACATGGTCCTCCGGAAATGACATTAATCTTGTGATCCAAACAATACTGAATGGCCAAGTCACTCTCTGCTCCTGGTTGCATCCATATGTGTTTAATGCCTTTTTTGACTGCTTCCTTGACGGTTTTTTCAGTGATGGGTGGAGGGGTGATAATGGAAATACTGTGCACATCATCGGGCAAATCGTTTATAGAATGGATAACAGGCAAGCTTTCAATTACTGTTTCATGTGGATTTACAGGATAGACTTTTTTGCCATTCTGAAGATAGCATCGCAATACTTTATTGCCGTATTTTGATCTCTTAGAGGAGGCCCCAACTACAGCAAAAGCAGGAGATTTTAAGAATACTTCTATCTGTTGATTAATCATGGGTAAATGGACTCCTTTAAATGGTATTTCCAGTATCTCTCATTAAACCAGGACTTATGAAACACCCCAATCTCTTTGTTAAAAAAGTTTTTAATTCGGTCATTTAGTTTATCTAAACTCCCTCATTAAAAACATTTTTTGCCTCGACCTTGGGGTTTTTCGTAAGTCCTGTAAATATAGTTTATTTCATTTTTTTAATAAAATGTTGACCCTCACGCAACGTGATAGATTATAATCATTTTGTTTTTTAGAGTTACAAAATGAAATTTTATAAGATTAAAGAAATCAGCAAACTGACTTCATTAAGTATTCGTACCTTACAATATTATGATGAAATTAATTTACTAAAGCCATCAAAACGGTCAGAGTCGGATTATCGACTGTATTCATCGGATGATTTATTACGCTTGCAGCAAATAACTACCCTGCGGTACCTGGGGTGTTCACTTGCTTCAATCAAAAAAATTATTCAGCATCCTGATTTTAATCTGAAAACTTCACTTGCTGTACAAGCCAAGGCTTTGGAGGAAAAGGCGGAGCAAATTCAAGAAGCGTCTTCTTTGTTAAACTATATTGCAGCGCAAATTGAGGCCAGGCAACCAATCAATTGGTATAGTACAGCGCAAATCATTACTATTTTGGAGGCATCAATAATGAATAAGGAACTTGAAAGTACTTATCAGAATATAGCGAATCAATCGGAGCTGGGACAAAGTTCGAACTATGATGACCATTACAATCCTAAAAGACTGTATCCTATCCCCAGAGCTCCTAAACGCCAGGAAATTAATTTGGATCCCAACTCCATCACTTTCCATGGTTTTGATTGCTGGAATCATTATGAGGTGTCCTGGTTAAACTCCAAAGGTAAACCTGTTGTCGCTATGGCTCTTATTTCTTATGATTGTCATTCTCCATGCATTATTGAATCAAAATCATTAAAACTCTATTTTAACTCGTTGAATAACACAATTTTTCCTGATGTTGAAACTGTTGTTCAAATTATCCGTAAAGATTTGAGTCACTGCATTGGCTCCGATGTGGTTGTTAATTTGTATCCTTTGTCGGAAATCGCTAATCAAACTATTTATGCTGCATTCAGCGGTATTTGCCTGGATGGGCTTGATATTGAATGCTCTGTGTATCATGTGACCCCTGGTTTTCTTTCAACTTCACCTGAAATAGTTGAAGAAGTACTGTATTCTGATTTACTGAAGTCAAACTGCCTGGTCACTAATCAACCGGATTGGGGAAGCGTTCAAATTGCTTATAAAGGTAAAAAGATAAATCATGAAGGTTTGCTTAAATACCTGATTTCATTCAGAAATCATAATGAATTTCATGAGCAGTGCATTGAACGCATATTTGCCGACATTATGCGATTTTGCCAACCTGAATCATTGACTGTTTATGGACGATATACAAGAAGAGGAGGCCTGGATATTAATCCCATCAGGTCAACAGAGCCTTGTGTTTTTGATGGGCGAAACACTCGTTTAATACGTCAGTAAAGAGGTGGTTACCAATACAAGGAAATCTTCTGTTCGTAAATCATGAGGTATGATTATCATGTCTGGAAAATATGCTATTATCCAGGCACAAGAAGATAAACAGAACTTCAAGATGATTAATAAAGATATCGTTTTCATAGAAAATCCTACTGAAGACGATCACGGCGCAATCATTGATGGTATCAATCATTACGCTTCGCAATGTGGTTTGCCAAGTACCGGGGGATATTTTTTTGCCATCTATGATACCTACCAGAGGCTCATTGCCGCTATATCAGGTTTTGACAATTTTGGACCCGCAGAAATTGGAGGATTATGGGTTGCAGAAGCTTATAGAAACCAAGGATATGGCAAGGCTTTAGTCCAAAAAGCTGAGGAATGGGCAATGAAAAAGGGTTGTCAGGCTATGACTGTTTTTACCCTTAAGGATTGGCCAGTTTGCTCATGGTATCAAAAATTGGGATTTACAATAGAGTTTGAACGTCCTGGTCACAGGAATCATTTGACAGGGTGCTATCTTATAAAAAATATCAATTAATCATGACAAACATTAGTTTATGTTTACAATTTAATAATTAATTTTCAATACATTACATTTCTTCTATGCTAAGATTGCCTGGAAATTTGTACCAATTCAGGCATAAATCTTAAATTTAACTCCACAGATTTACTCATCGCTGTTCGGTTGGTCCATCGCTGAAATCCATAGATTAAAGAATAGAAACTTGGTTTTAAAGTTTATTTTGATTGATAGAAATCATGCATTAGGGAGGATTCATTAAATATGAAGAAATATCATCAATTACTTATGGGAATTACTTTACTGTTGTTTTGTGTAAGCAATTATGCCGGTGATACAGGAGCAATTGAAAACAACGACCTTTTCCGAGTTTTCATTCCTAATTTAAAACCAGGATATGAATTTTCTGCAACAGCTTTTTATCTGCAACCAGGAGCGAATAATTTAGGTTGGGGCGTGATTACTACAGTACTGCCAATACCATCGCCTAATTGGCAGGTCGTTACTTTTAATCCAGATTATCAAGTTGGGTTTAATGTGGGAGGGCGTTATGTATTTGCCAATTCTGGAAGCGATTTGCAATTAACCTGGTCTCATCTGCGTACCAATGATACTGATAATGTATTGGTGAATCCCTCATCGCAATGGATCTCTCCTTTTTCTCAGACTGGTACTCCTCCTACGCCTTCTGGCCAAATTACAGGAGTGGCTTTATTAAAGCTTGCACATGCCAGTCTTGATTTTAATTATGACGCAGTTAGTCTCGATGTTGGAAAATTTATTAACTTCGGTTCCAAATTACAGACAAGACTTTTTACAGGATTAAGTAGTGCCTGGATAAAGGAAGAGCTGATATCCACTTTTCGGGGCTTCTCACTCCCTATACTTTCATTAAATAATACATCCACTTACAAAGGTGTCGGTCCGAGATTAGGATTCAATAATAGTTATAATATTTCTCATGGGTTAAATTTGGTTGGACAACTCGCCGGTTCGGTCTTGTATGGCAGAATGCAACCAGCTCAATACCAATTCACAGGAACTTCCCAGCAATTGATTATCGCGGGAATCTTTGTGAATCGTGAGGGACTTGCTAATCCCAGTGTCAATCAACTGGTTCCAGCTCTGGATGCCAAAATTGGATTAAGTTACCTTTACCCATTGAAACAAAATTGGGATTTGAATTTTGAAGCAGGCTATATGGGGGCTTTGTATTTTAATCCTTTATCCAGTTATGAAACAAATACCAATGTGATTGCTTTGGATACTGGTTCGTTGTCTACATCAAGCGCCAAACACACGCAAAGTAATTTTTCTGTAGGTGGTCCTTATATTACCGTCAGCTTAAGAACCTAAACGCAATTGTTTCAGTATCATGGCGTGATCTAACAAAATATTAAAAACTGGATTTCCAATTTATTGTTAGATCAGGTCATGATAGACAATTAGTTTTATGAGTATTCTCAGGAGTTCTTATTCTTCTTATTTGGCTCGAAAGCATGTGATGATGTGATCATTTACCATACCAATGGCTTGCATGTAAGCGTAGATGATGGTTGAGCCAACAAAGCTCATCCCTCGTTTTTTTAGATTTTTGGATAACGCATCTGATTCTTTGCTGGTTGCTGGTATTGCTTGTATGCTTTCAGGACGATTTATGATAGGAGTCCCATCAACAAATTGCCAAACATAGGAATCAAATGATCCGTATTCTTGCTGAATAGACAGAAAAACCTTTGCATTTTTTCTGGTAGAAAAAATTTTAAGTCGGTTACGGATAATTTCAGGATTAGTTAGTAAGGCACTTAATTCATCATCGGTCATTTGAGCTACGGTTTGCGGGTTAAATTGTTTGAAAGCTCTCCGGTACCCATCGCGTTTTTTTAGTATAGTTTCCCAATTTAACCCCGCTTGAGCACCCTCCAGAATGAGCATCTCGAAATGTTTTTCATCATCATGAACAGGAATTCCCCATTCAGTATCATGGTATAGTTCATAATGGGGTTTGTTTTGCCCTACCCATTCGCATCGGTTTAGAATGATATTTTGACTCATAACGTAATTTTTAATTTAGTCTAAGAATATTTAATCCTGGAAATGGTGGTATTTATAGCATTGGTCTACTATTCTTTTTAAACTATTCATTAAGTTGTATGAGTTGTCAAGTAATGAAGGTAATCAGAAAATAGTTTATTAACAGTATAAGACTTAAAAAAAACACCAATCTGATTGTTAAAAATGTTTTTAATTCAGCCATTTAGTTTATCTAAACTACTTCATTAAAAACATTTTTTTCCTCAACATTGGAGATTTGCATAAGTCCGAAGTATAAATAAAATTGTTCTAAAAAAACTAAATTATAGGAGATTCTTATGACACAAGCCGCGTTTGGAGAGTTTTGTTGGAATGAATTAGCCACTTCAGATGTTAAAAAAGCAAAGGATTTTTATGGCAAGGTCTTTGGTTGGCAATTTAGAGAGATTGAGTCAAAGGAAATGACCTACACTCTAATTCAATGCAATGATAAGGAAATAGCTGGCATATGGCAAATTCCCAAAGATCAACAAAGTCATATTCCTCCTCACTGGATGGCTTATATTTATGTCAAGGATGTATCAGAGGCTTTAAAAAAAGCAAAACAGCATGGTGCTCAGGAAGTGAAAGGAATAACCCAGGCTGGTGAAATGGGGCGTTTTGCTATTATAGTCGATCCGACTGGTGCACATGTTGCCCTATGGGAGTCCCTTGAATAATACAAAATAGAATAGACAGGTTATGCAAGAGGTCTAATGTAGTTTGTAATTAATTCCTGGAGATTAAAAAATTGTAAAGGCCATTGGGTTTATTAGGGGAATGGTTTTATGAAAAGAGATTACTATTCATTTCCTGATCTCGGTCAGTTTTTGCAAGTTTGTCAGGAGCCTCTGTCAGGATTTTAGCCAATCCCCCATGTTTATTAATAATTTTCCCCAAACGACCATCAGAAAGCGCTTTTCTTTCTGATGGGTTTAGATTGCATTGTTCATGGCATTTGGGATCAAGAATTTTCTGTAATTTGCTTGCAGCAGTTAATTTGACTTGACGAGTTTTACGATTGAAATGATCAGTTCCAAGAATTAAATCCTGTATGAAATAAACGAAAGCCACTATGCCTAGAAAATTATAATGATAACTCCATTCATTTTTTCTTTTGTTAATATATTGAGTAAGTTCCTTAAGGATAGGGTGATCAGTATTCGCTTTGGACCGTTTAGGTGAAAAGATAGTCATTTGGGGAGGTGGATTTGTTTTTTCTGTTGTTTCCCCTTTTATAGGGGAGTTCAATTGATGTTTGACAAGTAACTCAGTTTGTTGACAAGGAGAATAACCTTGACGAGAAATTTGTTTAAAAACCCTATTACACATCTCATAAAGAGGATGATACTTGTTTTGATAACCTGTTTCTTTTGAATTCAGGTAATAGGAAGCGGCTTGGAACAAGGTCAAACTTGAGATGAATTTACGGTCATCAGGAAAACCACTCATCAGATCAGATAGAGGAATGCTCTTTAATTTTTCCTCTATGAGTTTTATTAACTCAAAATAGCGCTTGAACAGTACAGGATCTTTTAAATAATCACACGCTTCATTAAAATCTTTAATTCCATAGAGCTTGGCCGACGGGCTTTTGCCTAAATTTTCCAATTGAGGAAAAATATACCAAATCCAATGGCTTCTTTTTCTTCCTGCTTGTATTTCTATGAACGCTTGATCGTAGCCATAAGTATTACTATTTTGAGCATTGTGAAAACGGTCAAGTCTTTTATTTCCGGCCATGGATTTTTCCTTAATTGAATTGATTTTTATATTCACTCACCAGGTATGGTGCATTAATTGTTTATTTATAAATCAATTATAACAAAGTTATAAAAAATAATGACATTTGTTAACGAGTTGTTTTTGGTATGGAATCAAACGTTGTGGGTGCTTGTTCATTGGTTGTTTCAGCTGTTTTCTGTTCAGTTACTTTTATATGCTCCCGAGAAGATGAGCCAAATAAAGTAAATCTAGAGTCTAATGAGATCACTGTACTGTCAGTTGACGACAAAGCAGGCTCTTTATCGTGAACCGTTAATAAATTTTTCACCTCTCCTGCAGGGTTTGAATGACTGGCTAAATCAAGATTTAATTGTTGCCCATAAACATTTAATGCTTCATCCAAAACTGCGTCTTGGTGTTTCGCAGTTTCTTCTGCTTTTAATTGAGCATCCTCTGTTTCGGCCATTTTTTCAGCAGTCCACTTGATTAAACCAATAACCGCCATAACGCTACCTACTGCAAACATGATAGGAATCATAATCGGGGGAGCGGCAATCACACCAGCTACCACAAGTAAACCGGCTATTGATATTAAGGTACTGGCAGCTGCTATAGCAAAGGTACTGTAACTTAATGGCAAATTAATGGTAGATTTCAAATTGTCTCGTTCAATTTTAGCAAGCGGAGCTATGATTTCTTCTATGCTATCGTCAGTTTTAGTTATTTCTTTTTGTAATGATTTGATTTCATTTAGGAGCGCGTTTTGTTCGGAATTTTTTATAATTGAATGGATTAAAGCAATTTTATCTACAAGGGTTTTCAATTGCTCAGCGCGTTTAGTGTAGAGTTGATTTAGTTTATAAGCGTCGCTCTCTTTATTGTTTCCAGGGATGATATTTTTTTTCTTAAGTACTGCATTAATGAAGTTCAACTCTTCTTTTAATTGTTTTTGTTCCATTTTATTGGAATAAGATTTTTTAAGTTCATGTTGAAGTTCTATGGCACGAATTTCGAATAAGTCATTATATTTATCATGGTCAGGTTCTATGCGTTGCGCTACAAGATTTATAAATGCCTTTTTCATTTTGTAGGAATTTGCCAGCTGAAATTTTTCAGCAATTTTTCCAAAGAATCCCAAACCCTCCATGATAGTGACTGCGGAGGCGATTACTGTTCCAATAATTGCGGCAGCCAGTCCACCGAGTGTGATCGCTGTAATAGAAAGAGCGATAATAGCAGCAATTAGAAGGGATGATACAATTTTTTCGGCTATCGGTTTTTCCGGATCACTCACAATAGAAATTGATTTGGCGAGTGTGGCCACTAGTTGCAGTATTCCTCCTACCAGTGGAATTTGTCGATAGGCGCTTAAAAAGGAGTCAATGACATTAAACACATGACTAACTCCCGTTGTTATGGTTGAAACTGTGGTTGTTCCGGCATGAATTTGCTCGCCTAACGATTTGGATTGTGCAAGTTGATCCTGAAGATTCTTTTTAAGAGTTTTCATCTTGTCTGACAATGGGATGGGAGTTCGATATTTTTTGGCCATAAAAAGAACCCTAAAGGCACATATAAAACTATATGAATTATTTTAGTACATAATTTTACTTGTTAATTTTCTTTTTGGGAAGATATTTGTTTGGAATTTAAACAAAAAACCAACAAAGAAGACCTGGGTATACTGTTTTTATTGTCTCATTCATGGTGTTTTAATTATTGCTGGCAAAAGTTTTATAATGAATAGTATATTTCGTTTGCCAGTGTGAGGAAGGCACTTGCTTTGAGTTAAGGGAAAATGAAATAACCTTTTTACTTGCCAGGTAATTATTCTGGCTAAATAATAATCCAAATTCAGCGCTGTTTTCTACGAAAGGCGATAATAGAAAACCGGATTTTGCCATATTGGAAATGAGCCTATATTGTCTTAGGGTACCATTGTTTAATTCCAAATTGGCTTGAAGCTGATGAGGCTTGAAAAAGATGGTTGCGAGCATACCCCAAAACGTTGGTTGAATATCTATTTCGACAAAAAGAGGTATATCAGTATCGGGTATTTTAACTTGCTCTCCAAAAGTATGAATTTCTGTTTTTAATGGCACTAAAGGTGTTACAGGCTTGTTAACTAATTTTTTTCTTAAAAATAAAAAATCATTTTCGAACCGTACTGGTTGATAATGATTAATCAAGGTTGGCCAGCTCATCCCGTCTTCCATTGAAGGAATTCTATTGTCAATTGGTTCTACTTTAAAAATGATATTATCCGGTTTGTTCTCACTCAAAAGATAATTCTTATTGATTTCTGCCATTTTTGCGGTAAAAACAGAATAACTCTGAAAGATTGGCCTTGGTGACCATTGCATTCCCGAGGCGATTAATGATGTTTGATTGTAGGAATAAATATCAGTAGTACCTGGTAATATGGGGAAATCATCACGGGCTTTCAAATAATTCATAGTTAATGAAAAATTTTCTTTTAACCAATTCTTATGTTGAATTCTGTTTTTAAGACCATAATAAGCGGCGGTATAGGTGGAAATGAAATTATCGTGAACGGATATTTTGGTATAGTGCCCGTTGATATAACTCGCTGTATAAAGGGATAGGGCTAATACTGGGATTATTACTTTGTTGTTGGGATTTAAATACGGCAATAAAAAAGAGGCTAGCAAAACAGAGGTACCAGCGATAAAGGCATGGCCAAAATGTCTTGTGAAACCCGTTTTATAAGACAGGAAAAGAAAAACAAAATAGATACAAAATAGAAAGACTTTGGATAATAGTGAAAGCTGTTTTTGCAAAAGAATTGATAAGAGAATACAAAAAGAGGTAATCCCAAAGAATATTAGTTCTTTATTGTCTCCTTCAGTTGCCATGGCTTCAGTAAAACCTGAGGCGAGCCAGATCGTGTTACTAAGATAAGCTGGCAGATGGAAAATAGACTGTCCGGATGCTATCCAAAAAAACAACAAGGACACTACTGGAGATGCCAGACAGATCACAGCAAGAGTACGCTGTTTATAAAGGCTCAAAAAGACAGAACACAAGAGTATGGTAATGATACTTAATATTAAAAGAGAGCCTTTGATCAGAGGAAATAAACCGAATGGGGTAAAAAGCAAAGCAAATAAAGTGAAAAAATTGCTTTTTAAGAGGCTCTTTTTTCCATGAATTTCTTTATGAATGAGTAATCCAATGATTAACGAATAGGAAAAAAACAACGCATCCCGAGCATAAATCATACTGAAAAGAAGTATTGCAAAAGCGATACTCCAACGCCATTTAATGCCTTGCATCAAAAGAATAATGGCTTTCCAGTAACACAGGGCCAAATACAAACTTCCGCCAACCATCATGAAATCTGTAGCAGGGTGGTAGAATTTAGTATAGATGGAAGAATAAGGTCCTAAGGTAAAAAAAATATCTTTGCCAAAAGCCAAACCTTGGGCAACTGCTTGATTGAGTCCTACTGCCCAAGAGGCATCAAGACCGGGGGCTGGCATTTTGGGGGATAGTGGAATAAAAACTGCGATTATAATAATGAGCAAAGCGAATTTTAATAACCAGTTCAATACGAGTGGAATTATTTTAAGGGTTGAAAAAACGATCGTTTGATAAGGAAAATGGGCTTGGGTTCTAGTCATTTTGTTATAGGTATATCACATTAAGCATCATATCATAGCATTCCTTGCTGCTGAATTAACAATGTCTTTATCGCTTCCTTTCTTTCCCTAAACAAAATGAGCCACAGTACCTACTAACTCTTCGTTTATCTCAAATAAACATAATAGACATTAAATAACAGGAATAAACCAATAATAAAGAATATTACAGCTGCTATTTTTAGTCTCATTGGATTATCGACAAATGATTGGCCTACTCTAACTGCGGTATTGGGGCATAAAAATCTAATTAAACCACCAAGCAAGACTAACCATGCAAAAAGAGTAATAACAACAGGCCAGCCCATTACCCAGATATTATGACTGACGACTAAAAGTAAACCTATAATCAAGGTTACTATAGCCATAATCAATTGTGACCCGCGATGAGCTATAATCTCTGCCATAGCTGATTTTGCATGCTCATTATGGAATAATAAGAATAAGCTTACTATGACTAAATACCAGCCAATCACTGTGGCTAGAAATGTAGTTAACATCTTCAAACTCCTTACAATGACCTCCTACTTTAATTATAGCAATTTTGTGAGCTATGTGTCGGAAAGTTAAAGGAAAATTGAGAAATAAGCGAAATGATACACTGTTATTTGATTTGAAAATGGAGAGTAATTTAACATGATGAAAAAAATTAATTTATTCAAATGGGTTATGATCTTTATTCTGGGTACAAGTGCGCTCCAGGCTGCAGGATTATCAACCCAACGTATTGAACAATTATCTAATGCCAGGGTAACGGTGTGGAAAACAATTATCTATCCCTCTTCAAAACAAGTTTTGCCCATGCACAGGCATGATAACGATCGGGTTTTGGTTGCATTGACGGATGGGACATTGAAAATTACAAACAATAAAGGAAAAGTACACTATTTAAAATTAAAGAAAGGTAAGGCTTATTATCTCACCAAAGACATTCCTGACGAATTACACAATGATGAAAACGTAACTAATCATCCAATTCAGGTGATGGTAATTCAGTTAAATGATAAAGCATGATTAGGGGGGAAGTGGGTAATCTGATGTTGTATTAATACCTAGTCAGGAAAACAATTTTAGTAAGAGTACTTGGAACTTTGCCCCTGTCATCGAGATCTCAGGTCGTATTATCATCTAATAGGAGAGTTACTTCCATCTTTATTGCTTATTATTTGTGCTATCATTTAATCATTGCTTCATTCATTGACAGGATTTCGAGAATGCATACTCAACGTGGATTGGAAGTAACGACAGGCTCCATAGAGGCAGTAGATAGTATCAATTATTTTCATGAACAAGTATTAAGTTCCGGTCAAAACGCAATCCAAATTCTGGATTCAGCAAAAAAATATACCGACAATTTATTAATTCAAACTTATGCGGCTGCTTTTTATTTGTATGCACAAGAAGATGTAGCGAATGAACAAGCCAGCAATTATTTGCAAGCAGCATCCAGGTTATTAACATCAGCGAATGAACGTGAAAAATTAATTTTTGAAGCAGTAACGAATTGGTCTAAGCGAGATTATGCCAATGCCATTAGTTTGTTAGTAACTCTGCTTGAAAGGTATCCCAGAGATACTCTGGCACTTAAATTTGTGGAATGGCTTTTTTATTGTACAGGACAGGCTTTTAATGCCGAGTATTTTCTTAAAGTATGTGATAGGTGCGCTCCCGAGAATCAGGATGAGTCACATTTTTTAGCGATACATTCCTTTGCTTTGGAGTTATGCGGACAATATTCTAAAGCCAGGGAAATGGCTGAAGAGGCTATCATAATGAATTTGCTCACTCCTTGGGCACATCATACCCTGGCTCATGTGTATTTATTAACAAGTGATATTACTGGTGGTATCAATAGACTTCGAGATTTACAAAAAACCTGGGAGGACATTTTACCTTTGTTGAAAGGTCATAACACCTGGCATTTAGCGCTATTTTATTTGGCAAATCGTAATGAAGAGGAAGTTAAAAAGTTATATCCCCATATTTCAGGGGCATTGCCTGATACTGTGCTTGAGCAGTTGGATACTATTTCCCTTTTATGGCGCATGGATATGGCAGGTTTACCCCAAGACAGATTATTAAATCAGGTTGTGGACCATTTAAGTACCCATCCATTGGAATATTATACCGGGTTTACGAGTGCTCATTTTATTTATTGTCTGGTGAGATCGGGTTATAAAAACGAAGCGGATGAGTCGTTGAAAAGAATGAAGTCTTACGCCTGTTCACCTTCTTCTGATGCTCTATGGGGCGATGTCGTTTTACCTTTATGTCAGGGTATTTATGCCTTCGCCGATGCCGATTACAAGACTGCCTTGAAGTTGATGGAGCCAGTGATTGGCGAGTGTGCACAATTAGGCGGAAGCGATGCACAGATAGAGCTTTTTTTCCAGACTTATTTGTTGGTGTTGATACACACTAATCAAAAGGACAAAGCGTTACAATTTTTTACTGAACATTTAAAGTATTACAATAATACGCCATTGAGTGACTGGTGGTTCCAATCGGCTAATAAGACTTAGAGGTATAGCACTTGGAATGATGAAGTAAAATACATTGGTCAGCCAATGCATCTATTCATTTAGCCTGCATACAGGTTGGTCTGTGAACTTTACCTGATGCAGGTAGTTTGATTTCTGCCATTCCGCATTCGTCTGTTCTAAAAAAAGTGATATCTAATGTTTTCATGCTTTGCAAAGTTTTAGAATGCGGAAATTTGAAGCGATTATCAAATCCCAAAGATGCAATGGCATAAAGCGGACTTACTTCCAGCAAAAATCGATAGGATGAAGACGTTTTACTCCCATGATGAGGCACAACTAAAATTTCGGATGCCAGCTGACTGCCGTAGTTTCTTATCAGGTACTCTTCAGCCGCTTTTTCAATATCTCCTGTTAATAAAACCCTGCCAGTCGAATTACTTACCTGTAAGATACAAGAGTTATTATTTTTTTTAGTGAAAGATTCCCGGATAGGTAAAAAACGAAAAATCACCCCATCCCATTGCCATTGTGGGTATGAATGACAACTACTTCCACGTTTATAAAAATAGGGATCATTCACTATTAATTGATTGACTTGCATCTCTTTTTCAAGAGAATTTAATCCGCCCTTATGATCTTTATCGGGATGACTTATTACTATTTTGTCAATTGTCTTTATTCCAATTGACCTGAAAAAGGGTATTATCGCCATTTGCCCTAAATCACTCCCCTGAAAATAGGAATCTCCCGTATCGTAGAGTAAAACATGATGTTGTGTTTGTATCGCAACAGCCAGCCCTTGCCCAACATCCAAAATATTAATTAATGCCTCACCCGGATAAATTGCAGTACGAGGCGGAAATAAGGGAATGATAATCCAAAGGATAGCCAAGTGTCTGAATGGCTTGACAGGTAATAATACCCTTAAAAACAGTCCTGCAGTCATAGCGAGCATCATTGTTACCGAGGTGATGGACCAGGTGATATTGATCACTGCTATTTGCTCAACATACGTTAGCCCTTGCAGTAACAAGGCAACAAGCCATGCCAATGGTTTCATTAATATCCATGACCAATCAAATGGGCTCATAATCATAGTCATTAAAGCCAAGGGTACTATCAGAAAGCTGACTAAAGGTATGGCGAATAAATTGGCAAGAATTCCATTAATAGAGCCATAGGAGTACCAATGGAGAGTTAAAGGCATCAATCCAATGAGGCAGCTTAATTGTAATGCTAGTGTTTTTTTATAATTTTTCAGTGGCCAACGTTGGTGAGTCAATAAAAGACAGGCCACAGCAAGAAATGAAAAATAAAACCCTTGCAGGAATACGGCATGGGGTTCAATACACAAGACTAAGAATAAGGCATATCTCCATATTTGCCATGGCGTAAAGCGTTGTTTTCCAATCGCGTATATTGTGTAAAGTAGACAACCAATTAAAGCACGCTGTACAGGAGGTTCAAACCCGGCTAAAAAAGCATAGGGCAAGGCGGCCAGTAATCCACCGATACTCGCTATGGTATTGGCCGATAAGAGCAAACAGCAACGATAGCTCATTGACCAAATCCATCTTATCACTATAAAGAAAATGCCAGAGACCAGAGCGATGTGCTCTCCTGAAATCCCGAATAAATGTACCGTTCCTGTTCTTCGGAACAAATTCCAATGTTCTGAACTGATATGGTGAGTTACATTTAACGTCAATGCTTCGATAATGCCTGCTGTTTCCATATCAGGTGACAGTTTGGTCAGAGCATCACCTATTTTTTCACGTAGTGTTAACCAACTGAAAGAGGGGGGGTGATTGCTAATTAGTTTATTATTCCCATAACGAATATAACCAGTCCAATGGATATGACGAGCTGCCAGGTAGTGTACATAATTAAAACCTCCTGGGTTGCGGAAATTACGAGGTTTTTTTAGTTTCACTGAAAGTTGCCATCGCTGACCAGCGCGTAAGACAGGTGGTTTGTTATACCAGTTTAATTGGATCAAGCCTTGAGCAGGGTTATTATTAATTTTTTCAATTGCAAAATGGAATTGAGTTTTGTTAGGACGTTGCATGGGGATAGAAGCAATTGTTCCTTCCAATTGGGCTTGAATGATTACTTGCGTATCAGGCATGCCCTTGGGTAATACAATCCACTGGTGAATCAGGGCAAAGCCGCACCCGGCGAGGAAGAACAGGACAATTGGATATCTTGGTGTGATATAAAAGAGTAAAGGAATCGCAATAGTTAGATAAATATTATAGGTATAGACATAAAGTACGCCTATTAAAAAGCAAAAAATTTCCATTTCAAATTAAGTTGGACTTTCCCTTACTGGCCAATCTACTCGAATTAAATCCTCTGTGTAAAGGATTTTTTACAGCATTAACTGGGATTCCAGCATTCTGGTTGCGCATTAGCAGAGGAATCTACTGCTGTTTTTACATTGGCCTGATTAATTGACATGCTGGCACACTCAGTATCTTTGGCTTGGGTTCCGACAGGGGTTGCGGTTAAGGTATACGTTGTGGCTGTCAGGTTTGAAATATTGATAGTATAGTACCCGTTCGGCGTTGTTTGAGGAAATGCTGGTAAGGCGCCACATGCTGCAGCATAGGAAAAATTCTGTGAATAGCAGCGTTCTAAAATGATTTGATCTTGCGTCAATGTGGCGTGAGCATCGGCACGGCGGGATTTTTGGATATATTGTAAATAGGATGGATAGGCAATTGAAACCAGAATTCCCACAATGACCATGCTGATCAGAACTTCAACCAGGGTAAACGCTGATTGTCTCATATAGTTATTCTTCATAAAATGTTCATTGCTGCGCATTTGGGTATCCTCTATTGAATTTGCCACCAGCCTATTTTTCTTGGTGTAATGTTAGGGGCGATAACAGTGGTTTGTGTTCCATCCGATTGGGTGATCAGAATGACCAGGTTGTTATCTTTGTTAGGCCCAAGCACAGTTGGTGAGTTGGCATAACTGTTGGACAAACCAATTCCAACTGGGTAGGCTCCATTATACTGATCGGCTATATCGAAGCCTCCATCGCCGGAAATATCAAATCGTGCATATTGGAAAGCTCCACCATTTAAGAAATTCAGTTCCAGCAGCATGGATGTGAATCCAAGACCGCACGAATTAAGAGGGGGAGTGTTTATTGTTGCAATAAATGCTCCGTTAATTAGTTCAGGTGTTGTGATTAGTCTTTGTCCTACTATAGGCAGATCGGCAAACCATCCCACTTTGTTGCTCCAGTTGATGGTATTGGCCGTGGCAGTGATAATGTTTGTAGATAAACCGGATGTCGCTGAGTTAACCAAGGTCAAAGTTTGTTGTTGCAGATTGGCACGAACATAAGGCACGGATGAAAGCGGCTTGTCCCATACTCCATAAATGGTTTGTCTTTGGGTAGTCACTAAATCGGCTGTTGTTAGAAGTTGCCCGGTACCAAACACAACAAAAAGGCCTGGATTGCGAGGATAATTAGGGTTTAATGTTACTAAAGGAGGTGTAGTGATAGGCTGTGGTGTTCCTGCAGAATCTCTTGCCTGGAATAATACGCGGGCACTCCAACTGGCAGGATCAGCGGAAGAAACATCTATTGCCCATAAATTGCCTTGTAAATCCCCGGCATATACTACAGTAATAGGATCAGCTTGCAGTCCGTCTTTTTGCCCCAAAGCGACTGTCGATAATCCTTGGGGTAAATTGACATTACAAGCTGAAGGCACAGCAGCACAAAGATCTATTTTTCTTAGTAGTGTACCTGTTTGAGGGTCGACAGCATAAAATACAGATGTGTTGTTTGTACTGTTGTATCCATTGCCAAAAAAGACGGCAAAATTTAATGAAGATGGACTTCCTGATCTGATTTGACCTATTTGAGGTTTGCTGTAAGTTAACCCCAAATCCATATCCGTAAATTCCCATAGCACGGCATTGGCCACTCCTGGTTCAGAACTCAGGTTTGTCGGATTAGTGATATCCAGGGCAAAAATGCTTTTACCACCTGCATTTTCACCTCCTACCAGAATGGTATGCCAGGAACCATCTGAAAATTGTACATCAGCGCTTTCAGGAGATCCGTTGACAAAGAATAAATGATTTTGATTGTACAGGGGAGAGGTGAGTTGATGAAGATTATTAAATACTGCATTGGGAATAAACGCAAAAAACTCTTCTCCGGTGGTCGCATTAAAGGCGTGAAGCATTCCGTCATTTGCCCCAACGTATAACATGGGCTGTCGATTGGCATTGGCTTTTGCAAAGCTGGTGTAACTGGTTGTTAAGTAAGGGGATCGTGGCGGGCCAACATAAATTACCTGGCTATCGATAATGTCTCCCAATACATGCGAGCGATCACGGAATGTTCCTCCGTTTCTTTTTTCCAGGGCAGCATTGCCACGTAGGTATTCTAATCGTTTTTCTCCTAATAAATCACTTGGTTGTAATTGTGCTTGTTGTGCTGCATTAATATTGGCCCAGCGAAACGGTATTCCATCTGCGGCTATGGGATCCCAAGTGGCTATCTTTCGATTGTTTGACCATCCGGTTCCTGATACTAAGGAATCAAGTGCCGATTGAGCTGACCATTGTATAGAATTGGTTGGTTCTCCGGTATTCTCATCGAGTTCTATGGCTGTCAAATTACCTGTCCAATCCTGATAAGGGGTGTCTCTGGTTATAAAGTTGGCTTGATATTCCACAGTACTGCTGTCAATACGAGTTGAGCTGATGGCTGCGGCAGAAGTTGAAAAAGAGCCATTTTGAATATTTGAGAGAATGGAATTCAAACTATTGACTAGGGCTTGAGGACTTGTCGCAGGGTAGTAGTTTTCTGTACCTCCTGCAACGGCCATAGCCCTGAGGGTTGCTGCTGCCTCAGGATTTACAGCAGGATCGACACCAGCTCCCATCCCTATTATAAAAGTTAAAACACCATCATTTTTTAAAGCTTTTATTTCGTTGATCACATCGGATAGAGCCTGACTGTTTGTGCTGTTCAGTGAGCCATCGGCATTAAATGTTGCGGTGACCCCATAGCCAGTCGCAGCCGCACTACCTAGTGGTGGCCAATACCTTGATTGGAGGTCTTGGGTTGGTAATCCATCAGAAATTAATATGATGTATTGTTTTTGCGGGCAATTGCCACTGGTAGTTCCTACAGTCTTCATAAAACTTCGAGAGCGGGTCAATAGTCCTGCAAGAGGGGATTGTACTGCGGCCGCTTTTATTTCAGTGGTCGCAGTGGAGTTGGTTTCAGGCTTCAAATGGGGTAAAAAGGCATTAATGGCATTGGTAACACTGGTCGTGGTTGGATTTGTTCCTGCTGTAGTCATATTAACTCGCATATTACCCGTGTTAAAAGATTGATTACTGTAATAGCCAAAACCTCGTTGCACATACATTACCTGTTGTGAAAAGGGGACAAAACCTGCATTGGTAGGTCCTGTAGCAAAACTTCCAATCGAAGGTCTGGTTGAAGAATAGGAAAGAAGCACATTACCATTATTATAATTGCCAAGAGAAAAATTTGGAGGATAAGGGGTTGCTGGAGATGGGCCATTAAAACTGACAAAAACCCCAGGAAATCCACTTCCAGCATAGAGCACGTCATTAATAGTTGGATCATCGCTTGATCCACCAATTTGTAAATACTGGCTTGAAGAAACCAGCGTAGTACCATACAAGTTTCCAATGGATGAACAGTTACTTGAAACAGTTGATGAAGCGGAACCGTAATTATAACAAGGATTGATAACGTACCGATTTCCAGCTACCGGTGTGTTGGTGAACACAAAATTACTACCGGGTGGCGACATGTAATAAACCCAGGTGTTATACGAGCTGATGTTACTTGTACTGTAGGTGCCCAATGCAAAGTCGGTGGTAGGCATGTAATTTTCAATAATGGCTTTCACTCCAGCTTTTGCCACATTGAGCCGGCTTGCGCTGTTATCGACTTTATTACCGCTCTGGATGACAGTATAAGGCGCCAAGCCGTTGACATCAGGGCCTTGTACTGGCGGGGTGAAACCAGCTGGTACGGTATAATTCACCGGTGAACTGGAATTGTAAAGGGAGCTTAAACCGGTTGACAGAGAGCCGGATCCCGTCATAATTGCCCCACTCAAATTACCATCCATCGATTGAGAGTTACCTATAAGTATCAGAACTTGAGGATGAATCGGGCTGGCAATGATGAGTGGGATTTGTGGAATTGTTAATGGAACGGCATAAAGAGAAACAGAAGCAGACAATAAAATAGCTATAAATGTTCGCGGTAGAATTTTAATTGCCTTCTGAATTCCCTTTCTGATTAAATTCCAAAATTTTAAAGCGTCCATGATAATCAAAACCTACTGTTGAATTTGAATTGTACTTTGTATGAGTACGGAAGTATCCCCGCTTGCTCCTGCTGATCGGGCAGTTATTCTGTAGACATTACTCGGTTTTTTCATATTCTGACCTGGCATAATAACGGATGGCAGTTTTTCAAGAAAATAGCTGGCTTGTGCCCCTGTGTTGCCTTGAAAGCTATTAATGACGGCCGAACTACTTGACCAGTTAATCGTTTTCCAAAGTGGAGTAGTAGCACTTTGGTCAAATAAATACATTCCATTATTACTGGCGAGAAAACTTTGAGGATTATAAGTACCATTTATAATCAGATTAATGGCTTCATTAATGGCGCCTTCAGTTTTTTCAAAACTGATTTCTGAATCGGTTGCATTGGTTGCAATCCGAGTTTGAGACGTGTTTTGTGATATCTGGGTCAAGGCTAAAACAGTGAGCATTGACATAAGCACAAGAGAGGTTATCAGGACATAACCCTGTTGCTTTGTATATTGATTTGTAGAGGTTATGTTCATGATATGGAGTTCCTCAAGTTGATGGTCAATTCAAAAACATGCCTTAAGCGGTTATCAGCGGGTACCGTGATTTGCGTATCCAAAACGTTATATTGTCTCGTTGTTAAGCTTCCTGATCCGAGTTGACCTGCTATCAAAAATCCCAAACGAATAGCATAGACCTGTGCCCAATCGGTTACGGCATTGGCAGAAACGTATCGAGTAACGACTCCGTTATTGCCAATACCATACTGGACTTTCATGATTTCCACACCAGGAACTAATGGCTGTATAGTCCAGCTGTTGCCAACGAGAGAGGCTCGCATTAATGCGCTTTGCCCTCCTTGGCCTTGACCAACAAAAAATGCAGTTTGTTGGATGGGTATGAATTGGGAGCCGGTTTGAAAATTGACAGGGAAAGCACTGCTTCCATTTTGCAGTACTCCAGCACCTGCATCATGAGTAATCGTAGTTCCTGCTACTCCAGTGATTTGAAATATTACGGTTTTACCACAATCAGAGACCGATCCAAACATTCCAGAGGTAAGGGACATCCCGCTAGTGCCTTGAACTACAAAGGTACTGCTGCCGGGATCAATCGTAGTTATTCCTGTTGGATAGCTGTCAGAGGTAGAACCTAATACCACCAACACATCACTACCTTGCTGAGCATTGCCAACAAGGGTAGAGTCTAATGCGGGTGACCAATGACTGGCATTGGTGCTATTTGCAGGATTACTTTGGGTTATGGTAAAGCTCGCTCCGCTTCCATTGTAACCCATAAGGATTGTTGGTGTTGTATTTAATACTCCCAAAGGCCTTGGGCCACCAGCATTTAGACTGGAAACTGCGGTGATGATGGATCCACAGCCGGCAAATCCAGCCGATCTGATCGTTGGTATGAGTAAATTGGATATGGCATTTTCAGTGCTTTGAATAAGATCCTGAGAATTAGAGGCTTTGTAGAGTTGGGTTTGGGCAAGGTATATTTGTAAAATAGAATAAGTGAGTATCAATCCAACCAAGGTGGCTATCATCAACTCGACTAATGAAAATCCTTGTTGTAGTCTGTAGTTAATATTCATATCTGACTCTGTACTCTGAATTGAACGAAATTGGCAGTTCCTGAAGAAGCGCTGCTTGCCCCTAACTCATTTTGTGCTTTGCTATCATCCCATTGTACAGTGACGGTAATCACGGTATTCCCTGCCACACCAGAGAGGGCAGAAGTTATTGAACCACTTCCATTAGGCAGTTGCGACACCACCCTGGTAAGCCAATACCAGGTATCATATTGTGCCAGTTGATTTGGATTGCACACCGATGCATTGCATAATACTGAAGGAGCAGTCACCGACGTAGGGTATCCATTACTACCAATATTACTGACATTATAACTCCCATTCGATGCTGCTTCTGAATTCGCTCGAATTCTGTCAAAAATATCATAGACCGCCTGTACGGCTTGGAGTTTTGCATAACTGGAATTATTCGCTTTATTACTGACTATCAACATGCTGGCAATCCCTAACATGCCAACGGCTAATATGACTACGGATATCAATACTTCCAGCAAGGTCATCCCTTTATATTTTGCGAATGTACCCATTCGGTTCATCATATTCTATCTCCGCTAAGGGCAGTTTAGAGCCCCATTATTCCAGACAGCCTGGCCTGGTACAGATCCTGATTGAACAAATCCAGTGGCCAAAACCATTGCCGAGCGGGCAAACGCATTTCCTCGGTTATCACACATAGTGAAGTTACTTTGAGTTGTTGATAACCCATGTGGGTCAAAAACAACACTGGCTACGTTCGAAGTGATAACAGGATCATTCACTGAGGTTTGATGCGTTTTTAAAAGAGTAGGTGCTCCTGCTACTGGTTGGGTTACTACTATCCATCCTGAGCTCCAGTTGGCTCCACAGGCAGTTGAACCTGGTGAACCTAACGGACATACTGCCACATTGACTGCCCGATCAAGTGCCACTCCACGCGCGTAATTTAATGAGCTTACCAGTGAATCAATGTTTGAAGTTAAACGGTTATTCAAAATCATGGTTCTTAACGAAGGGACAATTAGAGTTAAGATGATGGCAAAAACAGATAGGGTTACTAATAATTCAACCAATGTGAATCCAGCTATGGAAAGAGGGTTGCTGTTAAGAGGGACCTCAGTATCGAAGCTATCTTTACAAAGATCATTGTAAATTATGCTTTTTGTTTGTATATTTGCTATATTAGATTGTGTGGGCAAAACAGTTCTATCCACGCAAAATAACATATTAGCCAGGTTGCGCAGAGTGAACTTTTGTGATTCCTTTATCACCTTGTTCAAAGCATTATCCCTATCGTTTGATCAAACCCACTGCCTTGTTAATTATAGATCAAATTAATTAAATTTTTTACAAATGGTTGTATCAATTAGTTATTGCAATTTTAAGAGTAGCAGGGTTACCGAGGTTAAACAGAGAGAATTATATAGGAGCCAGAAATAATGGTCTGGCAAAAAAATTTTACAATCTGAAGATTTCATCGTGGTTATTCATCCCAATCCATAAATGATTCTATGTTTAAATCTGTTTCTTCTTCGACAGGTTTTTTTAGGGTTTTATGGCAATGATAGTTATCTTTGAATGTTTTTAAGGCATCTTCCAGGCTCACAAATGTGTAACCATTTTGTTTGTATAAATTGATAATATCGGGTAGGGCATAAGCATTCAGTAAGTTAGCATGGATTAACAGGATTTGCGCTTGATCTGGATTACGATGATATTGCGTATGGTCTTCTGCTTTTAAAGTTTGTTGCCAGATAAAATCCAGATAAAAAGGCTTCAACTCATCCAGGTAAGCTCGCCTGCCCATCTCAGGAACAGACAATAAGCGTTGATTAAAGACAAAATCTTTGCTGTCAATGGTAATCGGGGCAACTTGGTAGTGATGTTTTTCAAGATAGCAGAGGATTTTATTTTTTTTATTACCAGAACTCATCGCCAAGTAGGGATAGCGAAAATACTTGGGTGCAGTGAGGACAGGCATTAAAAGTGAATCTGCTTCTTTAATTTCCTGTATATATTCTTTCGCTTTAAGTTTGTTTAAATTGGCATGAGAAAAAGTATGGTTGCCCAAGCCGAAACCTGCATCACGAAATTTATGGAGTATTTCCCAATTATCAGGCCTTACTTCTTTGGCAATGATAAAACCTGTTGCTGGGACTTTTTCATCCTTCATTGTATTCATCATCATATTCAGATGAAAGTTGCGGTATTCACCAACAAAGGGCAAATCATCAATTGTGATTGCTATCGCTTTTTTTTGAGCAAATACGTTGTTAAATCCTATCAGGAAAAATATTGAGAAAAGTAGTAAATATCTCGTAACAGTCTTGATTTTCATTCGAAATTTAATATGTGTAAGTTCAATTGAGAAAAATATTGTCACTATTGTAACAAAAATTACGATGAATAGCTTATATTTAAGAATTTATTAAAATAAGAAATACAAATAAACAGCCTTACTTTTAAAGTAAGGCTGTTTATGAATGAAAAACGACGTTAATTGTTCAAATGAATTATACTGTCGGTTTACTAGTTTCTTCTGCAGTGTTTTGATCTTTTAAGTCATCCTCTTCGTCTTCTTCAGATGTGGTTGGTGCTTTTTTAAACCAGCTACCAACATATCCAGTAACTGAACTCGTAATGGAATAACCCTCTTTTTTGGGTTTTAATGCTTCCAGCTCTTCCTTACGTTTGGTGACACAAGCTTCAATGGCATCAGTACGACATGTTTTTATCATGTTTTGTATTAACGTCAAGACAGAAATCAATTGGAATCCAGCGATGTCTGAAAACATGTTGTTTTCTCGAATGGATTCCTTAGTGATTTTTTTATTTGACTGTTCAGGACGTTCAATGACCATATGACGAATGAACTTATTGGCAGCAGCAATCAGTACTTCCTTGTCTTCACAGCAATCTGCATTAGCATGAAGTATAGTGCTTAAACCAGTATGTATCACAGTAGCGCTGATTTTATCGTTGCTTAATGGATCTTTTCCATACTCCTGGGCTATTTGGCCACGAACAATATACATCGCTCCCGCAAGAATTGCCATTTTTTCAGACGACTCAAGAGACTGGTTAGGGATCTTGTCCAGTTGTTCTGCCATGGTTTGTAAAAATTTCAGTTGTGCTGAACGGGCTTGGCTTAAAGCAGAAATTTTAGCTACGTTCTTATCAGAAAGTTCATCAAGAATTAATTGATGAAGAGCACCTTTCATCTCATCCCAGGATTTGAATTGCTCAACAATGGATGAGTCGATTTGTTTTTCCACATGGAAGCTATTCGCATTGGCTTTGGTTTTTCCATCAGCAGTCAATTTTGCCAAAGCACTATTTTCAGCTGATTCTTCTTGCTCATAACTCAATTTGGCTAGAGAGAATATCTTTTTTAACGAAAGGACTTGCAGGAAATGCTCTTTTTTTAAGCCTTTACGAGAATCATTGTTTTCATAAATGAAATTTAAGAATTTATTTAATCCTCTGTAAAACATAATGTTTTGCTCAGAGGTCGGTATGTTTTCATCAGTAATACCCATTCCATCCATCAAGCGAGTAAACAGTAAGCTGTTTTCTTTCTTTTCCATCACCCGCAGATTATTTTCAACGTCTTTGCAAACTAGCAGCATAGCACCATAAAACACATGGACATAGCTTGCTAATGAACGTGGTTTCAGTTCATCTATTTTTGCTTCTAGTTGATTGAGAACGGCAGTCAGAAATTGAAGCTCTTCTTTTCTGGGGTTAGGAAGGTCTTCAATTTTGTCTTTTTTTTCGCGTTGCAGGATGATTTTAACGGTGTCATTAAAATGACTTTTTAGTACATCAAATTCCTTTAAAACAAACGTCATGTTAGTCTCCAAAAATCCAAGTAAGATTAATGTAAGAAATACTTACAGTGGCCAGTGTAAACTAAACTTAAGCTGACGTCATGTATTTTCATTATACAATTTAAAAATATATAATATTCATTTAAAAATTGAGAAACCTGGCTTGGGCGTGAAGATTTATCAAAACGGAATGGTAGGTTAGGGAATAATTGACTTTATGGAGTTTATTCCTGGAAACGCTATGTCCAATATACCACAGGCTCACTCCAATGCTTCACTAAATGGTACTCCGATTTAGTTGTTTAAATGAAAGAGGTATATTTTGAGTTTTCAAGCAGATAAAGAGATTCAACAAAAATTCTTTAATTACACCTTGTTTGTACTGGCTTTTCTGCTGATATGTCGATTGGTTGCCAATTATTTTTTTCCTTTATTTGATACGACCGAATCCCGTTACGCTGAAATTGCACGCAAAATGTTGGAAACAGGTAACTGGGTGACTTTGCAGCAGGATTATGGCGTTCCTTTTTGGGCTAAACCACCTTTATCCACCTGGTTGTCTGCTTTTTTTATGCAACTATTGGGTGTTAATGAATTTGCAGTCCGCTTGCCGGGTCTTTTGCTGTCTATTGGTGTTTTATGGTTGATTTGGGGACTGGCAAAAAAACAGAGCGGCTCAATGGCTGCGCTTTTTTCCTTATTAATACTGGCAGGATCGCTTTATTTTTTCCTTGATGCAGGCACAGTGATGACTGACCCCGCATTACTTTTTTGTATCACGCTTGCAAGTGTCTCATTTTGGCAAGCCATGGTTTATGAAAACAAAATATGGTCTTATGCATTTTTCACAGGATTAGGCCTGGGTTTATTAGCAAAAGGCCCAATTGCTGTGGTACTGGTCGGAATGACTGTATTTTTCTGGGTTCTCTTACGTAATGAATGGCTTAATCTATGGAAAAGATTACCGTGGTTTAAAGGCACATTTCTTCTTTTGTTAATTTCTATGCCCTGGTATGTTCTGGCTGAATTACGAACTCCTGGATTTTTAAATTATTTTATCCTGGGAGAGCATTTCCATCGATTTTTAACCCCGGGCTGGTCTGGTGATAAATACGGAATAGTACATCATGTACCTAAAGGAACGATATGGTTATATGCTATAGCAGGCATCTTTCCGTGGAATATTATAGCAGGCGGCTGGTTGGTGAAACATGGAAAAATGCTGCCTTCGCTATGCCAAAGTGAAGACGGGTGGTTAAGTTATTTAACTCTTTGGATGATTACTCCACTTCTTTTTTTCACTTTTGCCAACAATATCATATACCCCTATGTGTTTCCTTCTCTACCTGCATTTGCTTTGCTTTTTGCTGAAATTTTGAATCGTTTGAATCCAGGACTGAAACATTTGAAGTGGATCTTTATCTCCTCATTACTCTGTGGTGTTTTATTTTTGGCAGGGGCTTTTGTTCTTGGTATAAAACCAGACGTTGTGCCTAATACACATAAACAGATTATTACTGCATGGTTGAATCAGAAGCCAACTGCACGCAGCCATCTGGTTTATTGGGGATACAAGACTGATTTTTCCGCTGAGTTTTACTCGAGAGGTCAAGTGAAATCAGTTAAAAACCCAAACGGATTATGTAAATTACTCTCCAACCATTTGGAAAACTATTTAGTTATCAATAGCAAAGAAACTCAGCAGATTCCCGGGGAATTACTTGCAAGATTCACACCCATCAACAAGTTCAAAGTTCATCGGGATACCTTGATATTGTTTTATTCACCTGTGCTGAGTTGTTGAGCAGTGGTTTCCGATTCCATCTCATAGTAAAGTAAAGCAAACGAAGCTCAAAATAATAAATCCATGGCAAAATTATATTTCTACTATGCCGCTATGAACGCAGGTAAAAGTACGGTATTACTGCAGTCTAGCTATAATTACAGAGAGCGAGGTATGCAAACTCTGTTGTTTACCCCAGCTATCGATACACGTTACCAATATGGAACTATCTGTTCACGAATCGGTCTATCCGAACAGGCTTATGCTTTTAACAATTCGGATAACCTGTATGTTTTAACTCAAGAATTTCAACTACAAACTCAGAAATACTCTTGTGTCCTGATTGACGAGGCTCAATTTTTGACTCGAGAGCAAGTGTATCAATTAACGGAAATAACAGATCAAATGTCTATCCCAGTACTAGCTTATGGCTTGCGTACTGACTTTAGAGGCGAATTATTTCCGGGAAGTCAATTTTTACTGGCATGGGCAGACGAGTTAATCGAATTAAAGACAATTTGTCATTGTGGCCGTAAAGCAACTATGAATATGAGAATTGATGAAAATGGGCAAGCTGTTGTTGAGGGTGAGCAGGTATTGATAGGCGGCAATGAATCCTATGTTGCTACCTGTCGGTTGCATTATAAACGAAGTGAAGCAGGGATGAAGTCCCCAAGAAATAAATTGTTCAATAAAGATACCAATACTTTTTAAGTTTTGATATAATTTGCCGCAGTTTTTAGGCCTTAAATAAAGGAGAGGTGGTGTCGCATTCTGTCGCAGTGGAGTCGAGAACTTTTGTTCCCCGTGGTGACTTTATGGCTTGGGTAGTGTGTCTTTCCGCGGGGCTTTTCTTTTTATACGAGTTTTTTCAACTCAATATTTTTGATGTTATTAATCAGTCGCTTCGAGAAGATTTTCATATAGATGCCACCCAATTAAGTTGGATGTCGAGCACTTATTTATGGGCTGATATTCTTTTTCTTTTACCAGCCGGTCTTATTCTCGACAGGTTTTCAACCAGGAAAGTTATTCTCACCGCAATGTTTGTTTGTGTTGTTGGAACAATAGGGTTTGCAGTTACGGAATCATTTTTTCTCGCCTCATTTTTCCATTTTCTCTCAGGAATAGGCAATGCGTTTTGCTTTTTATCTTGTGTTGTTTTGGTCTCTCATTGGTTTCCTCCCAGAAGACAGGCATTAGTCATTGGCTCATTAGTTACCATGGCATTTATTGGTGGCATGATGGCGCATACCCCTTTTGCTTATTTGAATGATCTGTTTGGCTGGCGACGTGCCTTGTTAATTGATGGGGTTGTTGGAGCTTTTTTAATATTATGGATTTACATGATTGTGCAAGACAGGCCTGAAGAGTCACCAGCACATAAATTAACCAATGAAGGACAAATACTATCGAGTTTCATGAAAGCTCTATCCAATAAACAAAATTGGCTGGCAGGCTTGTATACCTCTCTGCTTAATTTACCCATTATGGTTTTGTGTGCCCTATGGGGCGCAAGTTACCTGCAGGTAGCTCATCATTTGCCTGATATTGCGGCAAGCAATGTCGTAAGCCTTATTTTCATGGGGAGTGTTGTTGGTTGCCCTTTGGTTGGTTGGTTATCCGATACTCAGGGACGTCGCAAACCCTTAATGATTTTCGGAGCGATAGCTACTTTGATTACTACTATTCCTCTATTTATCAATGTGGTTCTGACTCAAATGAGTCTCAGTATCCTCTTTTTTGCTTTGGGATTATTTACCAGCACGCAAGTGATTTCTTACCCCCTGGTTGCTGAAAGCAATCAGCCAGAAAATACTGGTGCTGCAACTGGAATTGCTTCTGTCATTATTATGGGTGGGGGCGGTGTTGCTCAAGTTCTGTTTGGTTGGCTTATGACACATCACGCGGGAACAAATGTTACGGCATATACGGTTAGCGATTTTCAATTTGCCATGTGGATGTTTCCTGTTGCCGCAATTGCAGGACTGGTTGCTGTGCTCATGACTCGTGAAACATACTGCAAGCGATAGAGAGGAGAAATAATGCAGGTAGTGGATGAATTTAAAGCATTCGATGTTAAAGCATCGCTAATGCCATGGCTGGTTTGTTTTGCAGCAACCATGTTTTTCTTTTATGAATTTATTCAGGGAAATATGTTTGCTTCCATTGCAGCAAATATCATGCAGGATTTTCAGATTCAAGCAGATAAAATGGCTTACTTATCCAGTATCTATTACTTGGCAAATGTGATTTTTCTGTTTATTGCCGGAATCGTTTTGGACAGGTTTTCAATCAAAAACACCATTTTAATAGCTATGTTTCTGTGTGTGATTAGTACGTTTATCCTCTCCTACTCAGATTCGTTTTATGTGGCTTTATTTTGCAGGTTTGTGACCGGAATAGGTAGTGCATTTTGCTTTTTGGGTCCCGTGCGTTTGGCGTCTCATTGGTTTCCTCCCCAACGTATGGCTTTAGTGACTGGCGCGATTGTAACTGTTGCAATGACAGGAGGAATGCTGGCGCAATACCCCTTAACTAAACTGGTTCTATATGTTGGATGGCGCCAAGCAGTTCAAGACGTAGGGATATTGGGCTTGGCCATGTTAGTTCTCATGTTTTTTTGGATTAAAGAAAGACCTCAAGTCGCAATCAAAAAAGAAGGAAAACCTATCAATGTGCTTTTGGCTGCAAGAAAAGCCTACTTAAATGCTCAAAATTTGCGAGCAGCCTTATACACTAGTCTTATGAACATGGCCATTGCTGTATTTGGCGCCATGATGGGGACTTTATATCTTGAACAGAGATTAGGCATTAGCCCTGATCAGGCAGCTATGATCAATGGTATGTTGTTTTTTGGAGCCATTATAGGTTCACCTTTGATGGGGTGGATATCTGATAAGGTAGGGTTGCGTGTGTTGCCTATGAAAGGGGGAGTCCTTGCCTCTTTACTTATTTTGCTGGGAGTACTTTATTTACCTGTTTCAGTGACAATGATGGCCGTATTGTTCTTTTTATTAGGATTATTTACTTCAGCTCAAGTCATTAGCTATGCCTTGGTTGCTGAAAGCAGCCCTCCCATGATGACTGCAACGGCTGTCAGTGTCGTGTCCATATTAACTCAAGGCGGGTATCTTATTTATCAAAACCTTTTTAGTGCTTTATTGATGAATTATGGTGATGTTCGTTTGATTAATGGTGTGCCAGTTTATTTACTCGAAGCGTATCAGCATGCAGCAATCATTTTACCCATAGGACTATTGATCGCATTACTTTTGTTGTTTGGATTAAAAGAAACTCGTTGCCAACAAGTTGAGCATACAGTATGACCGGACGAGTTTGTGTATTAGTAATGGATTCCTTTGGCATCGGAGCCAGCCTTGATGCAGCTAGGTATGGAGATGCGGGTGCTAACACCTTGGTTCACATTTATGAAGCGTGTAAACGAGGTGAGTGCGATATAGAAGGGGTTCGCAAAGGTCCTTTAATGCTTCCAAATCTTGCGGGCAAGGGGCTTTACCATGCTGCTATGGCCAGTTCCGGGTTACCCTTTATCGATTTGGCTACTTTAGCTATTCCTTCTGGATATTATGGATATGCAGTGGAACAAAGCTTGGGCAAAGATACCCCCAGTGGTCATTGGGAAATGGCTGGGGTGCCCGTGACTTTCGAGTGGGGATATTTCCCTGATAAACCTTACTGTTTCCCTGAAGAATTAATTTCAGAATTCATTAAGCAGTGTAATTTGCCAGGAGTTTTGGGAGAAAAGCATGCTTCGGGAACCATCATTATAGACGAGTTGGGTGAGGAGCATATTCGTACCGGTAAGCCGATCGTATACACTTCTGCCGATAGCGTATTTCAAATTGCCGCACATGAAGAGGCATTTGGTTTACAACGTCTCTATGATATCTGCAAAATTGCTCGAAATTTAGTAGATAAATATCAAATTGGTCGAGTGATTGCTCGCCCTTTTACAGGAAATCCAGGGTCGTTTAAAAGAACAGGTAATAGAAAAGATTATGCTACACCTCCTCCGGAAAAAACATTGCTTGATTTTCTAAAGCAAGCCGGTCGGGAAGTGATAGCTATAGGAAAGATTGCAGACATCTATGCTCATCAAGGGGTCACCCAAGAAATCAAAGCGGATGGCAATATGGCTTTGTTTGATGCCACTTTATCTGCAATGAAAATAGCCCCACAAGGCAGCTTGGTATTTACTAATTTTGTTGATTTTGATTCTTCTTATGGGCATAGGCGTAATGTAGCTGGTTATGCGCATGCACTAGAAGAATTCGATACGCGATTGCCAGAATTAGACGCTGTTTTACAACCCGATGACATGGTCTTTATTGCAGCAGATCACGGCTGTGATCCTACATTCCCTGGATCTGATCATACCCGAGAGCATATCCCTGTATTAGTGTTTGGTCCCCAAGTAAATAGTAAATTTATTGGGCGCAGAGATTGTTTTGCTGATATCGGTCAGAGCATTGCAGAGTATTTGCAATTATCCTCGCCACTCACTCATGGTGTTTCTTTTTTATAATTTTATATCCACTCCCTTACGATCGTTCAAACCGAACCACGATCGTAAGGGAGTGGATATGACGATTAATATTTTTGAGATATTTAAGAACACTTAATTTTTCTCCCAATCCCCATTGATTTTTTACGTATCATCCCCATTTACTTTATTTCTGCAATGTAATTGAGGATTTTATTTTGGAACAATTTCATGGGACAACAATACTTTCAGTACGACGCGGTAATCAGGTTGTCATTGGCGGTGATGGGCAAGTTACCCTAGGCAATACCGTGATGAAAGGCAATGCACGTAAAGTTCGGAGATTGTATAAAGATAAAGTGATTGCTGGTTTTGCAGGAGGTACTGCTGATGCTTTTACTCTTTTCGAACGGTTTGAAGCAAAACTGGAAATGCATCAGGGGCATTTGATTAGAGCAGCTGTTGAATTGGCTAAAGATTGGCGAACCGATAGAATTCTTCGTCGATTAGAGGCGGTGCTTGCAGTGGCGGATAGCAAGGCTTCTTTAATTATTACCGGTAATGGCGATGTCATTGAGCCCGAAGAAAGTTTAATTGCAATCGGTTCTGGCGGCCCCTTTGCTCAAGCTGCAGCAAGAGCTCTTATGGAAAACACCCAGTTATCTGCCAAGGAGATTGTCCAGAAAGCTTTAACAATCGCTGGCGACATTTGTATTTATACTAACAATAATTTAACCATAGAAGAATTAAATGATGAAGGCAAATAATATGGTCATGACCCCTCGAGAGATAGTTCAAGAATTAGATAAGCACATTATTGGTCAAGATGATGCAAAACGTGCCGTAGCCATTGCATTACGAAATCGCTGGCGTCGAATGAAAATCAAAGATCCAGTATTGCGCAACGAGATAATGCCTAAAAATATTTTAATGATAGGTCCTACCGGTGTTGGTAAGACGGAGATTGCAAGGCGTTTGGCTAATTTGGCTAAAGCTCCATTTATTAAAGTAGAAGCAACCAAATTCACGGAAGTAGGATATGTGGGGCGTGATGTTGATTCGATCATTCGTGACTTAACAGATATGGCAATCAAGCAAGAGCGTGAATTTGCCATGAAAAAAGTGGAGCACCTGGCAGAAGATGCGGCTGAAGAACGAATCCTGGATGTTTTACTCCCTCCTGCTCGAGGAACATTAACTCCTGGTGAGAAAAACACGACAGCTCGTCAAGTGTTTCGTAAGCAATTGCGCGAAGGTGAGCTTAATGATAATGAAATTGAAATTGAAGTAGCGGCAACGCCTGTTGGCATTGAAATTATGGCTCCTCCAGGTATGGAAGAGATGACTAGCCAATTGCAGTCTATGTTTCAACAAGTTGGAAGCTACAGAACGAAAACTCGAAAAATGACCGTTGCCAAGGCAATGAAGATTTTGAGAGAGGAAGAAGCGGCAAAATTAATTAACGAAGAAGATATCAAGTTAAAAGCGATTGAAAGTGTTGAGCAAAATGGAATAGTGTTCATTGATGAGTTGGATAAAATTGCCAAACGCTCTGATACTGTAAGTGGAGGAGATGTATCACGTGAGGGAGTTCAGCGAGATTTATTGCCATTAGTCGAAGGAACTACCGTTTCAACAAAATACGGCATGGTAAAGTCTGATCATATTTTATTCATTGCTTCAGGTGCTTTTCATGTAGCTAAACCTTCTGATTTGATTGCTGAATTGCAAGGGCGTCTGCCGATACGCGTCGAGTTGTCAGCCCTCTCGGTGGAAGATTTCGTACGAATCCTTACTGAGCCAAGCGCCTCTTTAACTTTACAGTATTCCGCTTTGATGGAAACCGAAGGATTGACTCTTACCTTTGATGAAACAGGAATTCGACGTATTGCTGAAGTAGCCTGGCAAGTGAATGAGCGTACGGAAAATATCGGAGCAAGAAGATTATATACCGTCATGGAACGTTTACTGGAAGTGGTTTCATTTGAAGCGACTGATAAAGCTGGCGAAACTGTGCATGTTGATAAAGCTTATGTCGATAAGAATTTAGGCCAACTAATCGCTGATGAGGATTTGGCTCGCTATATTTTGTAATCCAGAATAGTTAAACTGAAATCAAGAATGAAATCTTTTTAACATATCAACTTTTTGTGGGGGATATTTCTCGAAAAAGAGATATCCCTCATGTGACTCTGATTGTCCAACCATGCAATTTACTTTTACAAAGGGCAAGGCAATGCTAATTATATTCTGATATCATTATGTACATAATGGTTGTTTATATCAGAAATAAATGAAAACTCAGAGAATTATCCATCCCAATATTGATATTAGAAAGTTTCCTGAAGTAAATGCAGATTTTTCCATGACCGATATTAGCATGGGAGATTTGCATGCTAATGCCTTGCTTTTTCTCAATATCCTTGTTCGCCAGGGAATAATTGCTATTTCTCCCGAAAATTATGCCAAATTTTCTGAAATTTATACTTTGCCAGAGCTTCAGGCAGATTATTGGGGGACAGAAGCACCTGTTTTTAGCGCTGAAAATAAAAAGGAGCGCCTGAAAGAAATCAAGGAACAATATAATGAGTTAATTGCGCAAATCAAAATTATTAATACTAAAAAACTGGTTCGCTTGATAGGTGATGAATTAGTCGATCGCGGTGTTATTGATTATTTCATCTTAAAATTATTACAAGCTTTGCACGATCAAGGCGCTGATTTTGAAATATTACTATCAAATCATGGAATTGAGTTTGTCGAGGCCTGTGAACTATTCAAGGAAAATGGAAATAAATTAGTAGCAAAAAGATTAGGAAATATTCAGCATGGTAATTCGTTTCATGCTTTGCAAGAAGCAATAGCTGCTGGTGCGATTTCAAATGAAGAAGTATTAAATATTTACCATCAAGTTTACAAAAGGCACTTGAAGATTATTTCTTACTCATTGGATCCAGAAGCAAATGAAATTAAAGTGTTTAGTCATGCTGGCATCGGTTTAAATCATATCCGAGGGCTCGCCCAAAAATTTAAAGTACCCTATTTAGAGGAGTCGGCTGTTGATTTGGCTAAAACAATTGATGCAATTAACAAAAAATTCGCAGAAAAAGCATCTACGGGAGAAATTCACACGCTTTATACCCATGACATGATGTATAGAGGTTATGCAGGTGAATATTTGAATTCAACAGACGAAGTAGTTGCCGCAACGGTCTGGGGACGTGAATATGAGGATTTGATTCGAACGTCTAAAAAATTTAAAGTCACCTTTATTCATGGCCACGATAGTTACGATCCTGAAAAGGTAGAACATGTCACTTTAAATAATCAACTAGGGCAATTCCAAAATAATGTAGGTGATTTATATCTGTATTCCACCAATGGCATGAGAGCGGTTCCAACACAATGTTTGAATCCAGATAAAAAAGTTCAGAGCCTAAGGGAAAAAAATCGACCAGATAAACCGAATGATTATGTTGTAAAAATCCATCATACAAAACCATCATTTTTTAAAACGACTCATCCCAAGATGACATTCCCGGACAGCTACAAACGAATATGGGATAGCACACCAGGACATTCCAATATAACCAAAATTAAGGCGTTACTTAAAGATTATACCAAGGAAGACAGTATTTTGGGTTCTTTCTGGGGATTAATATTCACATTGCACTGGGGAAGACATCATGTTAAATCCGTGCATCAGATTGCACAAACCCAATATACATCAGTAGAAGCTATTCTTTCGGATTTGAAAGCACTTAAGCCAAGAGCAGGTGGATCACTGGATAAACGCATTAAGTTTATTGAGTCACAAATTATAACTCAGAGAGGTGATAATCCAGATTTACAATTCAATTTGAAATAGTCTTTTTGTTTTGTCTTTTTCGCTTAAGTTATATTTATTTGATTTTTAAATGACAATATCATTCAGGTTTTTGAGACTTTATTTTTGTTATCCATTCGATTGCAGGGGTTATCTTGACCCCGGAATAAACCTGAAATCATTACATGTGGTTATTTAAGTACTGTTCCTGTTTTCTTGAATAATTCTTCCAAATTAATATCCAGGGATTTTTTCAATTCTTCATTATGCCTCTTAAATGCGGCTCTCCATTGTTCCGCCAGAGACGCTTTGGAATATTGCAACTCTAGATGAGTTGGCAAGCGATAAGGTAATAATTGAGTTAAATCATAAAGAGTAACGTGGCTGAGATCACGGCTTAACATGTAGTGCCCATCAGCGGTAGCATGGATCAGTTCATGATAAATCAGAGCATTGATCATTTCATCCACATCCACAGCAAAAGGTTGTTTGCTGGCATCCACCAGATCATTAAAGCTTAATCCCTTTCCATGCTGTTGCGCTAACCATAACTGGTGCAACCAGAGCAACGCATGTGAAAAACCATCGAGGGACTTCCCTCCACGACGCTGATGGTGCACTGAAAAGGCATAACTGATTTCAGCGCCTAACAAAGTAATAATCCACACCCAATAAACCCAAATAAAAAATATAGGTACTGTGGCAAATGCCCCATACAACAACGCATAGGTATTGTAGCGTATCAGGTAATAAGCAAATGCATGTTTAGCTGATTCAAACAGGATTGCGGCAACCAATCCACCCCAAAAAGCATGACGGATTTTGACAGGACAATTGGGAACCACCACGTACAAAAAGGTAAAACCGATTAGTGAAAGAAAAAAAGGGGAATAGTGAAGAATAGTGTAAGGAGCTCGATGATCTGCCAATATTGGCATGGAGAATAAATAGGAGCTTGCTGCCAGGCTCAAACCTAATAAAACCGGGGCAAGAGAAATGATAGCCCAATAGAGTAAAAAGGCAGAAACACCATGCCGAGAGGAACTCACTCTCCAGATTTTATTCATTGCTCGTTCAATAGTGAACATGACCAATAACGCAGTAAAAATTAGAAAGACTATACCCCAAATTGAGAGTTTTGATACTTGAGAGGTAAACTGCTGCAAATAGCTTTGCACAATTTTACCTGTGGCCGGAACAAAATTGTCAAAAATAAAATTCTGTACCGGCTCCGCCAAACCTTGGAATACTGGAAATGAAGAAAATATTGCCAAACCCACAGACATCAATGGCACGACTGCCAGTAAGCTTGTAAAGGCTAATGCCGAGGCAATATAGGTACAATCGTCTTGTATGAAATGTTGGATAACAAACCGAACAAAGCGATCGCAGGAGTAGAATTTAGTTTTTACTTTTTCTTTCCAATTCATGGATTAAATACAAGATTTTTATTGTATAACTATATCGTTTTATGCCCGTTTTTGTATAGTCAGGACTTACGTAAATACCAAATTCATTATCAAAAAAGTTTTTAATTTGGTCATTTAGGCTGTTTAAATTCCCATGACAAATCAATTACATAAAAAGTTATGTATCTAATCATCTAATTTATCAATAATATAATATTCCTTTACAATTTTGTGATCATCCAAGTACTCTATCCAATCCAGGCAAGTCAATGTCATATCTCAAAACTGTTAAAGCAAAAAACCTATAAAAACAAGATATAATTATATCAATATGATTCAAATGTTTACATTTTTGTTACATTTGAACTACCAGGAAGCATAATCCTTGAACTATTATTAATATGAATAATAGTAAACTTTGAGGACAGGACATGTTAGTAGAATCTGTTATCGGTATAGTGAGAGCCGTCAATGGATTACTTGAAAAAGTAAATGCGCAAGGACAGGCAAGCCTGGTAAAGTCAGGTGCTCGATTAGAGGAAGGGGATGTACTTACTTTATTAAGTGGTCAGGCTTACATACAATTTATTCATGGATTTCCTGAAGCCCTAGCTTTGGGAAAACCGATCAAATTGGATGGTATTTCACCCGCACTGCAAAATGGTGTGGAAGATTTAAATGAGCAACTGGTCCAGGAAGCGATAGCCAAAGGTATTGATCCTTCAGTCATACTTGATGTTCTCGGCTCAGCAGCAGCAGGTGCGGTAGCTGTTGGTTCAGGCGGCGATGCTTTTATTATCGATCCTTTGTTTGGTTTCGGACATGTCACAGCAGGATATCCTACCGGCCCTATTTCCTTTGCTTATGGGGCAGACACTCAGCAATTATTTTGGTTTGTGCCAGAAGAGACAGGGGTGATAGAATCTGAATTGACTCAAGAGCCTGAGTCTACTCCGCAAATTCCTCAATTCACCACAAATCAAGCAGTGCTAACAGTCTTTGAGGATGCATTGCCAAGCGGTATTCCTGATTCAGCAGGACAAGCAAGAACAGCAAGTTCTTCTCTAAGTGCTTTGCTGACCTCTTCACCAGACGTTGCTTCTTCCTTTGCTTTTAATAGTAATTCAAGTTCTCTTCCTACATTAAAATCAGGTGGTATAGACCTTAGTTATGAGTTATCCGCTGATAAACGTACCTTAACCTTAAGAGAATCAAGCACTCAAGGGCCAGGGGCAGAGGTCATGAAATTTGAGCTGACAGCCGATGGGCAGTTAACTCAAACATTAATGAATTCAATTGATCACCCAACAGCTGATAGCGATGACGGCGAATGGATGAGATTAGACCTTTCACCTTTAATTGATGTGACTTTCACAAGAACAAGTGATGGCACTGTTTTAGAGTCAAGAACACTGCCTGCTAATGCAGTTGTTGCAGGAATTCAAGACGATGTTCCAATAGCAAGGGCTCAATTGACCAATAATGAAATCCTGCTGGATGAAACTATAGGAATGAAAGTCGGTGATGCTGATGCAGCTAATGACGATTTTAATCCAACAACTACAGTGGATCCTTTTAATAATATTTATGGTACACCCATAGGTTTGGTGCAAAATGCGAAACTCATTGATACTAGTGCTTCTGAAATGGGGGGGGATTATAAAAATGCAACAATGGCCCATTTGTTAAAAATTACCAATGCGGTTTCAGGATTACAGACAACTGACGGCACTCCTATCAATCTCTTTTTGGAATCTAATGGTGATATTACGGGACGAGCAGGTGACATTGGTGCTCCTGCACTTTTTGCAATTCGCATGAATCCAAATACTGGTGCAATTAGCGTTGCACAGTATGGCCCAATTAAACAATTTGATACCAACAGCCATGATGAAGCAGTTGATTTAACAGGACGCATTTCAGCCGTCGTTACCGCCAAAGACAGTGATGGTGACGAATCTAACGCAGAAATACCGATAGGACAACTGATTATTTTTGCCGACGACGGTCCGAGTGTGACGATGGCGGTGAGCGATAATAATGCGATCACCTTGAACACCCAGGATGCGGAGACGATTGGTGTACTTTCTGACAGCGACAGCGCAAGCTTTGCGGCCGCCTTTGCAGTGACCCCGAATTACGGGGCCGATGGTGCGGGTACGACGGTGACCACTTACGCCTTGAGTGTGTCCGCCCAAGGGGTGGATTCCGGCCTTGATAACAACGGCAACAACATCTACCTGTACAACATCGCAGGTTCTGTGGTGGGTTCGACGTCAGCCACGCAGGCAGGCATTACCACAGGCAACACCATCTTTTCATTGGGTGTGAACAGCAGCAGCGGGGTGGTGACTTTAACGCAACATCAGGAAGTGGACCACGGTTTGCCGGGAGCCAGTTCCAATTACGCGGCTCAGGAAGCGATATTGAATACGGGCCTGGTCTTTTTGAACGCCACCGCAGTGACGACGGATGGGGATGGGGATACGGCGACCGCCAGTGCGTCCTTGGATTTGGGCGGCAATGTGAAGTTTGATGACGACGGTCCGAGCGTGACGATGGCGGTGAGCGATAATAATGCGATCACCTTGAACACCCAGGATGCCGATACGATTGGGGCAGCCAGTGACAGCGACAGCGCAAGCTTTGCGGCCGCCTTTGCAGTGACTCCGAATTACGGGGCCGATGGTGCGGGTACGACGGTGACCACTTACGCCTTGAGTGTGTCCGCCCAAGGGGTGGATTCAGGCCTTGATAACAACGGCAACAACATCTACCTGTACAACATCGCAGGTTCTGTGGTGGGTTCGACGTCAGCCACGCAGGCAGGCATTACCACAGGCAACACCATCTTTTCATTGGGTGTGAACAGCAGCAGCGGGGTGGTGACTTTAACGCAACATCAGGAAGTGGACCACGGTTTGCCGGGAGCCAGTTCCAATTACGCGGCTCAGGAAGCGATATTGAATACGGGCCTGGTCTTTTTGAACGCCACCGCAGTGACGACGGATGGGGATGGGGATACGGCGACCGCCAGTGCGTCCTTGGATTTGGGCGGCAATGTGAAGTTTGATGACGACGGTCCGAGCGTGACGATGGCGGTGAGCGATAATAATGCGATCACCTTGAACACCCAGGATGCCGATACGATTGGGGCAGCCAGTGACAGCGACAGCGCAAGCTTTGCGGCCGCCTTTGCAGTGACTCCGAATTACGGGGCCGATGGTGCGGGTACGACGGTGACCACTTACGCCTTGAGTGTGTCCGCCCAAGGGGTGGATTCCGGCCTTGATAACAACGGCAACAACATCTACCTGTACAACATCGCAGGTTCTGTGGTGGGTTCGACGTCAGCCACGCAGGCGGGCATTACCACAGGCAACACCATCTTTTCATTGGGTGTGAACAGCAGCAGTGGGGTGGTGACTTTAACGCAACATCAGGAAGTGGACCACGGTTTGCCGGGAGCCAGTTCCAATTACGCGGCTCAGGAAGCGATATTGAATACGGGCCTGGTCTTTTTGAACGCCACCGCAGTGACGACGGATGGGGATGGGGATACGGCGACCGCCAGTGCGTCCTTGGATTTGGGCGGCAATGTGAAGTTTGATGACGACGGTCCGAGCGTGACGATGGCGGTGAGCGATAATAATGCGATCACCTTGAACACCCAGGATGCCGATACGATTGGGGCAGCCAGTGACAGCGACAGCGCAAGCTTTGCGGCCGCCTTTGCAGTGACTCCGAATTACGGGGCCGATGGTGCGGGTACGACGGTGACCACTTACGCCTTGAGTGTGTCCGCCCAAGGGGTGGATTCAGGCCTTGATAACAACGGCAACAACATCTACCTGTACAACATCGCAGGTTCTGTGGTGGGTTCGACGTCAGCCACGCAGGCGGGCATTACCACAGGCAACACCATCTTTTCATTGGGTGTGAACAGCAGCAGTGGGGTGGTGACTTTAACGCAACATCAGGAAGTGGACCACGGTTTGCCGGGAGCCAGTTCCAATTACGCGGCTCAGGAAGCGATATTGAATACGGGCCTGGTCTTTTTGAACGCCACCGCAGTGACGACGGATGGGGATGGGGATACGGCGACCGCCAGTGCGTCCTTGGATTTGGGCGGCAATGTGAAGTTTGATGACGACGGTCCGAGCGTGACGATGGCGGTGAGCGATAATAATGCGATCACCTTGAACACCCAGGATGCCGATACGATTGGGGCAGCCAGTGACAGCGACAGCGCAAGCTTTGCGGCCGCCTTTGCAGTGACTCCGAATTACGGGGCCGATGGTGCGGGTACGACGGTGACCACCTACGCCTTGAGTGTGTCCGCCCAAGGGGTGGATTCCGGCCTTGATAACAACGGCAACAACATCTACCTGTACAACATCGCAGGTTCTGTGGTGGGTTCGACATCAGCCACGCAGGCGGGCATTACCACAGGCAACACCATCTTTTCATTGGGTGTGAACAGCAGCAGTGGGGTGGTGACTTTAACGCAACATCAGGAAGTGGACCACGGTTTGCCGGGAGCCAGTTCCAATTACGCGGCTCAGGAAGCGATATTGAATACGGGCCTGGTCTTTTTGAACGCCACCGCAGTGACGACGGATGGGGATGGGGATACGGCGACCGCCAGTGCGTCCTTGGATTTGGGCGGCAATGTGAAGTTTGATGACGACGGTCCGAGCGTGACGATGGCGGTGAGCGATAATAATGCGATCACCTTGAACACCCAGGATGCCGATACGATTGGGGCAGCCAGTGACAGCGACAGCGCAAGCTTTGCGGCCGCCTTTGCAGTGACTCCGAATTACGGGGCCGATGGTGCGGGTACGACGGTGACCACTTACGCCTTGAGTGTGTCCGCCCAAGGGGTGGATTCAGGCCTTGATAACAACGGCAACAACATCTACCTGTACAACATCGCAGGTTCTGTGGTGGGTTCGACATCAGCCACGCAGGCGGGCATTACCACAGGCAACACCATCTTTTCATTGGGTGTGAACAGCAGCAGCGGGGTGGTGACTTTAACGCAACATCAGGAAGTGGACCACGGTTTGCCGGGAGCCAGTTCCAATTACGCGGCTCAGGAAGCGATATTGAATACGGGCCTGGTCTTTTTGAACGCCACCGCAGTGACGACGGATGGGGATGGGGATACGGCGACCGCCAGTGCGTCCTTGGATTTGGGCGGCAATGTGAAGTTTGATGACGACGGTCCGAGCGTGACGATGGCGGTGAGCGATAATAATGCGATCACCTTGAACACCCAGGATGCCGATACGATTGGGGCAGCCAGTGACAGCGACAGCGCAAGCTTTGCGGCCGCCTTTGCAGTGACTCCGAATTACGGGGCCGATGGTGCGGGTACGACGGTGACCACTTACGCCTTGAGTGTGTCCGCCCAAGGGGTGGATTCAGGCCTTGATAACAACGGCAACAACATCTACCTGTACAACATCGCAGGTTCTGTGGTGGGTTCGACGTCAGCCACGCAGGCAGGCATTACCACAGGCAACACCATCTTTTCATTGGGTGTGAACAGCAGCAGCGGGGTGGTGACTTTAACGCAACATCAGGAAGTGGACCACGGTTTGCCGGGAGCCAGTTCCAATTACGCGGCTCAGGAAGCGATATTGAATACGGGCCTGGTCTTTTTGAACGCCACCGCAGTGACGACGGATGGGGATGGGGATACGGCGACCGCCAGTGCGTCCTTGGATTTGGGCGGCAATGTGAAGTTTGATGACGACGGTCCGAGCGTGACGATGGCGGTGAGCGATAATAATGCGATCACCTTGAACACCCAGGATGCCGATACGATTGGGGCAGCCAGTGACAGCGACAGCGCAAGCTTTGCGGCCGCCTTTGCAGTGACTCCGAATTACGGGGCCGATGGTGCGGGTACGACGGTGACCACTTACGCCTTGAGTGTGTCCGCCCAAGGGGTGGATTCAGGCCTTGATAACAACGGCAACAACATCTACCTGTACAACATCGCAGGTTCTGTGGTGGGTTCGACGTCAGCCACGCAGGCGGGCATTACCACAGGCAACACCATCTTTTCATTGGGTGTGAACAGCAGCAGTGGGGTGGTGACTTTAACGCAACATCAGGAAGTGGACCACGGTTTGCCGGGAGCCAGTTCCAATTACGCGGCTCAGGAAGCGATATTGAATACGGGCCTGGTCTTTTTGAACGCCACCGCAGTGACGACGGATGGGGATGGGGATACGGCGACCGCCAGTGCGTCCTTGGATTTGGGCGGCAATGTGAAGTTTGATGACGACGGTCCGAGCGTGACGATGGCGGTGAGCGATAATAATGCGATCACCTTGAACACCCAGGATGCCGATACGATTGGGGCAGCCAGTGACAGCGACAGCGCAAGCTTTGCGGCCGCCTTTGCAGTGACTCCGAATTACGGGGCCGATGGTGCGGGTACGACGGTGACCACTTACGCCTTGAGTGTGTCCGCCCAAGGGGTGGATTCCGGCCTTGATAACAACGGCAACAACATCTACCTGTACAACATCGCAGGTTCTGTGGTGGGTTCGACATCAGCCACGCAGGCGGGCATTACCACAGGCAACACCATCTTTTCATTGGGTGTGAACAGCAGCAGTGGGGTGGTGACTTTAACGCAACATCAGGAAGTGGACCACGGTTTGCCGGGAGCCAGTTCCAATTACGCGGCTCAGGAAGCGATATTGAATACGGGCCTGGTCTTTTTGAACGCCACCGCAGTGACGACGGATGGGGATGGGGATACGGCGACCGCCAGTGCGTCCTTGGATTTGGGCGGCAATGTGAAGTTTGATGACGACGGTCCGAGCGTGACGATGGCGGTGAGCGATAATAATGCGATCACCTTGAACACCCAGGATGCCGATACGATTGGGGCAGCCAGTGACAGCGACAGCGCAAGCTTTGCGGCCGCCTTTGCAGTGACTCCGAATTACGGGGCCGATGGTGCGGGTACGACGGTGACCACTTACGCCTTGAGTGTGTCCGCCCAAGGGGTGGATTCAGGCCTTGATAACAACGGCAACAACATCTACCTGTACAACATCGCAGGTTCTGTGGTGGGTTCGACATCAGCCACGCAGGCGGGCATTACCACAGGCAACACCATCTTTTCATTGGGTGTGAACAGCAGCAGTGGGGTGGTGACTTTAACGCAACATCAGGAAGTGGACCACGGTTTGCCGGGAGCCAGTTCCAATTACGCGGCTCAGGAAGCGATATTGAATACGGGCCTGGTCTTTTTGAACGCCACCGCAGTGACGACGGATGGGGATGGGGATACGGCGACCGCCAGTGCGTCCTTGGATTTGGGCGGCAATGTGAAGTTTGATGACGACGGTCCGAGCGTGACGATGGCGGTGAGCGATAATAATGCGATCACCTTGAACACCCAGGATGCGGAGACGATTGGTGTACTTTCCGACAGCGACAGCGCAAGCTTTGCGGCCGCCTTTGCAGTGACCCCGAATTACGGGGCCGATGGTGCGGGCACGACGGTGACCACCTACGCCTTGAGTGTGTCCGCCCAAGGGGTGGATTCAGGCCTTGATAACAACGGCAACAACATCTACCTGTACAACATCGCAGGTTCTGTGGTGGGTTCGACATCAGCCACGCAGGCAGGCATTACCACAGGCAACACCATCTTTTCATTGGGTGTGAACAGCAGCAGTGGGGTGGTGACTTTAACGCAACATCAGGAAGTGGACCACGGTTTGCCGGGAGCCAGTTCCAATTACGCGGCTCAGGAAGCGATATTGAATACGGGCCTGGTCTTTTTGAACGCCACCGCAGTGACGACGGATGGGGATGGGGATACGGCGACCGCCAGTGCGTCCTTGGATTTGGGCGGCAATGTGAAGTTTGATGACGACGGTCCGAGCGTGACGATGGCGGTGAGCGATAATAATGCGATCACCTTGAACACCCAGGATGCCGATACGATTGGGGCAGCCAGTGACAGCGACAGCGCAAGCTTTGCGGCCGCCTTTGCAGTGACTCCGAATTACGGGGCCGATGGTGCGGGTACGACGGTGACCACTTACGCCTTGAGTGTGTCCGCCCAAGGGGTGGATTCAGGCCTTGATAACAACGGCAACAACATCTACCTGTACAACATAGCAGGTTCTGTGGTGGGTTCGACATCAGCCACGCAGGCGGGCATTACCACAGGCAACACCATCTTTTCATTGGGTGTGAACAGCAGCAGTGGGGTGGTGACTTTAACGCAACATCAGGAAGTGGACCACGGTTTGCCGGGAGCCAGTTCCAATTACGCGGCTCAGGAAGCGATATTGAATACGGGCCTGGTCTTTTTGAACGCCACCGCAGTGACGACGGATGGGGATGGGGATACGGCGACCGCCAGCGCGTCTTTGGATTTGGGCGGCAATGTGAAGTTTGATGACGACGGTCCGAGCGTGACGATGGCGGTGAGCGATAATAATGCGATCACCTTGAACACCCAGGATGCGGAGACGATTGGTGTACTTTCCGACAGCGACAGCGCAAGCTTTGCGGCCGCCTTTGCAGTGACCCCGAATTACGGGGCCGATGGTGCGGGTACGACGGTGACCACCTACGCCTTGAGTGTGTCCGCCCAAGGGGTGGATTCCGGCCTTGATAACAACGGCAACAACATCTACCTGTACAACATCGCAGGTTCTGTGGTGGGTTCGACATCAGCCACGCAGGCAGGCATTACCACAGGCAACACCATCTTTTCATTGGGTGTGAACAGCAGCAGTGGGGTGGTGACTTTAACGCAACATCAGGAAGTGGACCACGGTTTGCCGGGAGCCAGTTCCAATTACGCGGCTCAGGAAGCGATATTGAATACGGGCCTGGTCTTTTTGAACGCCACCGCAGTGACGACGGATGGGGATGGGGATACGGCGACCGCCAGTGCGTCCTTGGATTTGGGCGGCAATGTGAAGTTTGATGACGACGGTCCGAGCGTGACGATGGCGGTGAGCGATAATAATGCGATCACCTTGAACACCCAGGATGCGGAGACGATTGGTGTACTTTCCGACAGCGACAGCGCAAGCTTTGCGGCCGCCTTTGCAGTGACCCCGAATTACGGGGCCGATGGTGCGGGCACGACGGTGACCACCTACGCCTTGAGTGTGTCCGCCCAAGGGGTGGATTCAGGCCTTGATAACAACGGCAACAACATCTACCTGTACAACATCGCAGGTTCTGTGGTGGGTTCGACATCAGCCACGCAGGCAGGCATTACCACAGGCAACACCATCTTTTCATTGGGTGTGAACAGCAGCAGTGGGGTGGTGACTTTAACGCAACATCAGGAAGTGGACCACGGTTTGCCGGGAGCCAGTTCCAATTACGCGGCTCAGGAAGCGATATTGAATACGGGCCTGGTCTTTTTGAACGCCACCGCAGTGACGACGGATGGGGATGGGGATACGGCGACCGCCAGTGCGTCCTTGGATTTGGGCGGCAATGTGAAATTCGACGACGACGGTCCTGTTGCATCAAATATAACCAGATCAGGATTAGCAAATGAAGGTGCTGATACAAACCTTATGCTAATTCTTGATACTTCAGGAAGTATGGCGGGTTCAGGAATTCAAACCTTAATTAATTCGACTTTGGAATTACTTGAGCGATATGAGGCGCTTGGTAACGTAAAAGTACGTATTGTAACTTTCAACACAAGTGCAACGGCTATTGGCTCTGTTTGGATGACCGTAGATGCAGCTAAAAATGCACTCCTTGGACTTACTACAGGAGGCAATACAAATTTTGATGCGGCGCTTATTACAGCTATGAATGCATTTAATTCTGGTACTGTTGGTGGAGCTGATGGAAGAATAGCGGGAGCACAAAATGTGTCGTATTTTATCTCTGATGGTAATCCAACGGTTAATCAAGATTGGCCTAGTATTCCAGGTACATTAACACAAAATGGGATTCAGCCAAGTGAGCAAGCAGCATGGGAAGCTTTCCTGCAAGACACTAATGGTACATCTGCTGGTGGCGAAAAAATTAGATCTTATGCCTTAGGCATGGGTACAGGGATTACTGTCAGCAATCTTGAGCCTATAGGATTTAATGGGGTAAATGGTACAGATATTCCTGCTGTTGTCGTTACAGATATTAGTCAACTAGATAGTGTATTAGCAAGTACAATTACTGCAAGCCCAATTAGCGGTACTTTGATCTCAGATCCTAACCCTGGTGTTAGCTTTGGAGCTGATGGAGGGCACGTTCAATCTATTACAGTGAATGGTATAACTTATACTGTTAATGCAAATCTTAGTTCTCTTTCTACAAGTGGCTCTGCTACTCAAGGATCAAATACTCATTCCTACGATAATTCAACGCATGTGTTAACAGTAACAATTAGTACGGGTGAATCGCTTACCATAGATATGGATAATGGTAGTTATACATTTACACCACCAGCAAATATTACCAGCTCAATAAACCGCATAATCAACTATGTTCTAGTTGATGGTGATGGTGATACTGCTGCTGCGACAATTACTTTTAACATAGATATTTCTGGATTGAATGATCCGTTGGTAGTTCGTGATGATTTAGTTCTTACCAATCAACCCGCTGTAGGTGGTAGAGATGTCATTTCTATACCGACATGGGCATTACTGGCTAATGATACGGGTGGAAGTGGTGTGTCTACAGTCGACAGTGTGACAAATCCAGCTGCTGAAGGTACTGTAGTTATCGATGCTGGTTCTGTAGATTTTACCGAAGAATCTAATAGTGCAGCGGATGGTACCTACAATGGAAGTACATCTGATCCTTTTAGGTACACTAATATGACAGGTTCGGAATCAGGAACTGCAAAGGTTGATCTCAATCGAGCGCAAGCTGGAGAAGGATCTTTAGATGGAACATTCAGAAATGAGATTTTATTGGGTCGTGATAATTCTGTTGACACAATAAGCGGTAATGATGGTAACGATATACTGATTGGACTAGGGGGGAATGATATTTTAAATGGTGGTAGTGGCGATGATATTCTTGCAGGTGGCGCTGGTAATGATATGTTAGATGGTGGTGCAGGCAATGATACAGCTACTTATATTGATGCTACTGCAGGTGTCACGGTTTCCTTAAATACCAGTTCTGCACAAAATACTGTTGGTGCAGGAACGGATACACTTACCAATATAGAAAATCTGACCGGTTCCAAATTTAATGATACTCTAACTGGAAACAATAGTGCGAATACAATCAAAGGATTGGAGGGTAATGACACAATAAGTGGATTAGGTGGAAATGATATTTTAGATGGTGGTGCCGGAGACGATGTCATTATTGGTGGGTTGGGTGATGACAGACTCACTGGAGGCTCAGGCGCTGATCAATTCATACTTGTGAAAGGACAAGGTGGTGCTAGTGCAGGCGCAGCTCCGATCGACACTATCACAGACTTTGAAGTGAACATTGATAAGATTGTTATCAATGGTAATAACATTACTGGTGTTAGTGTTTCCACCCCTGTCTCTAACACTTATACCATTACGGTTAATTATTCTGATGCTGCTACGGAACACTTTAAGGTGACATTATCCAATGGTGCTTTATTGAATGATTCTGGAAAAACTCATTTGAACGGAGTGGTTATAAGCGGCGGCACAGCTACTATTGATGGAACAATCGTTGGCGCAGTTTTGTATCTGGATTTGAATGCCAATAATCAGGAAGATGAAGGCGAACGGCTTGGTATCACTGACCAGTATGGCCATGTGGAATGGGTCGTTGACCTTTCTAAATTTGATGTCAATGGTGATGGCCAGTATGTTATAGGCGAGGCGCGTGCTGTCCAGACAGGTGGTTTTGATATAGATACAGGATTAAGTTATGAAATTAATCTTTATGGGCCAGTAGGTTCAGCAGTCATATCACCACTGACAAGCCTCTTGCAAGCTCAGTTAGAAGCTGGTATGGATTATGAGACAGCTAATGCTGCTTTGGTCGCGCGCTTGGGACTGCCTGAGGGAACACAAATTATCAGTTTCAATCCCATTACTGGCAGTGGTGAAGTCTTGGCTCAAAACGCAGGTGTAATGACCGCGGCCATTCAGTTTGCTGAAATAGCCGCAATACACTATTCAACCGATGAAAGCCATGTTTCATTCGCTGTCTTTGAGGCCATTAGTAAAGCATTACTTGATCTTCCGGAAGGGATAGTCGCTGATTTTAGCGATCAGGGTTTCTTACAGTCTATTTCAAATCATCTGGGATTAGATACTCTGGTTACAGCGGATATCATTGATTATATGGCGAACAGCCAGAAAGCGTTAGAGGCTAGTATTTTGACTCTTGCGCCCGGAGAAGATGCTCTGACTGCCATCAGTAAGATACAGCATGTCACGCAAGGCGTATACGCTCAAGTTATAGAAATGGCATTGATAGGTTATTTACCACTCGATACCCTTAAAGACATGAGTGCCGTACTTAAGGCTTATGTTGATGGAGATATTACGGATGAACAACTTAATTCCTTTGAAGACAAACTTTCCGCTGTGGTTGTGAATTGGGAAGATAATAATGTTACGGACACATCTCATCAGGCTGCATTGCAAACAGAACATACTGCTGATGACTTTTTAGCCAAATCAGAGGTTAATCATGAATTGGCGCAAGAAGTTAATGCCGTGATCAATGATTTTATGGATGAACATAATATTTCTCTCTACTATTATGATCAACAGACTCAAATGACACAGGAATCACAAGAAGAACAACAGCCAGAAGAGGCTCAGGCTGAAGAGACGACAATGCATGACGACGTTGTTCAAGATCTGTTGCTTGATGATCATAGTCTTACCATGTTGGCTAATAATCCCGAATTAAATGGTGGTAATGGCAATGATGTTCTGCATGGCACCACTGGAAATGATTTTATAAGAGGCGGCCAGGGAAATGATATGATGACAGGTGGTGGTGGTGTTGATACCTTTTTCTGGTTAAATGGCGATGATGATGGTGGTGTAGATACCATAACTGATTTCAAGGCCAATCCTGTCGATCAATCATCAGATGCCAGTGTTCTTAATTTAAGTGATTTGCTATCTGATGCGGATCTGGAAACCAATAGTTTGGATAATTATTTGAATGTTTCTACCACAGAAGAGGGTGACACAGCCATTAAAGTAGATCCTAATGGCAATGGAAATTTTGATGCCCCAGCGCAAACCATTATATTACAGGATGTGGATTTAACAGCGGTTTTCGCTACCAACAATTCGCATGATATTGTGAATCAAATGATCGCTAATGGAAACTTGATAGTAGAACAGTAAGATGAACTCATTGCATTGGTGAATACTAAGTTCACCAATGTGTTATGAATTAGAAAATATCCTCGCGACATTTTTCTCGCTGCTATATACTCATACGTTCATTCAATAATAAGCCTTGCAATTCATTTTGCGTTGTTAACATGATGAAAAAAGGCAAGAAACGCTATGGAGCAGTATCATGTCTAATCCTTATGTCTTGGTTTTATACTATTCCCGCACTGGTGCAACAGCACAATTAGCACAATATATTGCACGTGGAGTGGAAAGTGTGTCTGGGATTGAAGCCAGGTTACGTACTGTTCCTCCTGTTTCTACCACCTGCGAAGCAGTGGATAAACCTGTCCCTGATACTGGAGCAATTTATGTTTCTTTGGATGATTTGCGTCATTGTCATGGTTTGGCTTTAGGCAGCCCGACTCGCTTTGGTAATATGGCTGCTCCAATGAAATATTTTTGGGATGGAACGACTTCTTTATGGCTGGGAGGAGATTTGGTAAACAAACCAGCTTGTGTGTTTTCTTCTTCAGCAAGTATGCACGGTGGACAGGAGACGACTTTGATTTCCATGATGATTCCTTTGTTGCATCATGGCATGATTTTATTGGGTGTTCCCTATACTGAACCAGTCCTAACCAATACGCAGTCTGGCGGCACACCTTATGGAGTAACCCATGTGGCTGGTGCTGATAGCGATAATCCATTAAGCCAGGATGAGATCACATTGGCTAAAGCAATGGGGGAAAGACTAGGACGTATAGCAATGGGACTGAAGGTTTGAGAGGGTTTGGATGTTTATTTCCCCTCTCCCTTACCCTCTCCCCAAAGGGGCGAGGGGATCCTTAATGAAACTAAAGCTTTCTTAAAGTTGATGGTTATGTGAGTTGATTGATACTGATATTTAAACAAAAACTCCCTCTCCCGCGAAAGAAATTGTATAAAAAATTAGGTTATGATTCGCGGGAGAGGGGTGGGGAGAGGGAAATAAGTGGTTCCAACTGATGCTAAATTATTGAAACAAGCAAGATCTCTTCGGAAAAGGAGCACTGATGTTGAAAAATGTTTATGGTACTATCTAAGAGCGCATCGATTAAAAGGATATAAATTTAAAAGACAAGTTCCTATCGGAAATTATATTGTCGATTTTGTTTGTATTCAGAGAAAACTCATTGTTGAATTGGATGGTGGGCAACATCTTCTAAATAAAGAGTATGATAAAGACAGGACTACCTATTTTAGTTCATTGGGTTATAAGGTTTTGCGGTTTTGGAATGATGATGTCTTATTGAGAACAGGGGATGTACTTGAGAGTATTGTCGGATGTTTAGAAGAATCATAAGTTTGGTAAAATTAATATTTAACCGTTCAGTAATGACAGCGGAGTAGCCTAAGTAATGAAAGTAATTAGTTTTAACGCCAATGGTATACGCTCTTCTGCCCGTAATGGATTTTATGATTGGTTTGCAGGGCAGGATGCCGATTTTGTTTGTATTCAGGAAACGAAATCACAAGTCGAGCAATTAATTCCGGAAGAACTCTATTTTCCAAGGGATTATTTTTGTGATTATTTTGATGCTGAAAAGAAAGGCTACAGTGGGGTAGCCATTTATTCAAAATACAAACCCGTGCGTATTGTGAAAGGGCTGGGGTTTGATTATTGTGATAAAGAGGGGCGTTATATCCAATTTGATTACCCTAAATTAAGTGTGATTTCTCTTTATTTGCCTTCTGGAACAAGTGGGGAGGATCGGCAGGAAGTGAAATATGCGTTTCTGGGGCAATTTGCCAGACACTTGATGAGTTTAAAAAATGAGGGGAGAGAGTTAATCATTTGTGGTGATTACAATATTGCTCATAAAAAGATAGATTTAAAAAATTGGCGAGGAAATCAGAAAAACTCGGGATTTTTACCCGAAGAGCGTGCCTGGATGGATGAATTGTTTGGTGCTATGGGGTTTGTAGATGCTTTTAGGGTACATAATCAGGAAGAAGAACAATACACCTGGTGGTCTTATCGGGCTAGAGCCTGGGAAAAAAATGTGGGGTGGCGGATTGATTATCAGGTGATTACGCCTGGCCTGACTGAATGTGTAGCAGACAGCCGAATTTTTCGTGAAGCGCGTTTTTCAGATCATGCCCCCTTAATGATTGAATACAAGGGAGACTGGTGTGTTTAAACTCGCTAGCTGGAATGTTAATTCATTAAAAGTCCGTCTGGAACAGGTGTTGGAATGGCTCGAGTCAACACAAGTTGATGTGCTTGCCATGCAAGAGACTAAGTTGACTGATGAGAATTTTCCTGCGGCTTCATTTACAGACAAAGGCTATCAAGTCATTTTTTCAGGCCAGAAAACATATAATGGAGTGGCTATTGTTAGTCGACATCCTATGACTGATATTCAAACCGATATTCCAGAATTGGAAGATCCTCAGCGGCGTATCCTGGCTGCTACGGTAAAAGGTATAAGATTGATTAACCTTTATGTACCTAATGGAGGAGAGCTGATCTCAGACAAGTACCAATATAAACTGGATTGGTTAAACAAAGTTACTCATTTCATTCAACATCAGTTAAGTATTTATTCCAAAGTAGCAGTTGTAGGTGATTTTAATATTGCACCTGAAGACAGGGATGTCCATGATCCAGTTGAGTGGGAGGGTTGTGTTTTGGTCAGTCCTGCTGAAAGGCAAGCATTCATGAAGATACTTGAACTGGGTTTACATGACAGTTTCCGTAATTTTTCTCAGGAAGAAAAAGCGTTTAGCTGGTGGGATTATAGAGCCGCAGCATTCCGACGTAATCGCGGTTTGCGCATTGATCATGTGCTATTGAGCCATGAGTTAAACGCCTTATGCCGACAATCCAAAATTGATAAAGAGCCAAGAAAAGTAGAGAGGCCATCTGATCATGCACCGGTTTGGGTTGAGTTAGAGTTATAAATGTCTGAGCTGTTTGAGAAAAAATTGCTTTATGAGATCATTTCTGCTATTGTTTTGACTCATTTGTGTAGAGTATGGTGCTTGGCAATAGAGTCCAGGTGGCGATACTTATTTGAAACTAGAAGAGAGTGGTATTATGAAAGCATCAGTTCATCCTGATTATCAAACAGTTAAAGTAACATGCAGCTGTGGTGAAGTATTTGAAACTCGTTCTACTTTGTGTAAAGATTTGAACATAGAAGTGTGTTCAATGTGCCATCCTTTTTATACAGGCAAACAAAAGTTGGTTGATACTGGTGGTCGTGTTCAGAAATTCCGTGACAGGTATAATATGCGTACTGGACAAGCCAAATCAAAAGAATAATATTTTAATTCTTGGATTTTTAATAAAGGCACAATTTTTTTGTGCCTTTTCTCTAAGAGAAGATTAAAAATTCAAATTTTTAATATGATGTTTTCACCGCGTGATCTGAAATAGAGAGTATGCACTTTGGATAATGAAGTAATAAAGCAGCGGGCATTGGATTATCATGAGTTCCCTGTTCCTGGGAAACTCTCTGTTCATCTTACAAAATCGACTAATTCTCAAGATGATTTGTCTTTGGCCTACACGCCGGGTGTCGCTGCTCCAGTTTTAGCTATAGCGGAAGCGCCCGAAAACGCTTATCGTTTTACCAGTAAAGGCAATCTGGTTGCGGTGATGACCAATGGCACTGCAGTGCTAGGTTTAGGGAATCTTGGACCTTTAGCGAGTAAGCCTGTAATGGAAGGCAAAGCGGTATTATTTAAACGATTTGCCGATCTTGATGTCTTTGATATAGAAATCGATGCAGAGGATCCACAGTCTTTTATTGCTACTGCAAAACGGATTGCCCCGACTTTTGGCGGCATAAATCTGGAAGACATCAAAGCCCCAGAGTGTTTTGAAATAGAACAAGCTTTGATTGAGCAGTTAAATATTCCTGTATTCCATGATGATCAGCATGGTACTGCCATTGTAGTTGCAGCTGGCTTGTTAAACGCTTTGGAACTACAGAACAAGAAATTAAGCGACATTAAAATTGTCTGCATGGGTGCTGGAGCTGCTGGCATTGCTTCTATGCGACTTCTTGTGGCATTAGGAGCTTCCAAAAGCAATATGCTTCTTCTGGACACCAAGGGAGTTATTCATTCAGGCAGAGAGGATTTAAATCCCTATAAGTTTGCTTTTGCCAGAAATACTTCCTGTCGAACACTGGAAGATGCTTTGGTCGATGCTGATGTGTTTATTGGCGTTGCAAGGCCAGATTTGCTGAATGCCCATTTATTAAGTTTGATGGCGCCCAATCCGGTGATTTTTGCTTTATCTAACCCTGATCCTGAAATCAAACCCGAATTGGCTCATAGTGTGCGTAAAGATCTGGTGATGGCAACAGGCCGAAGTGATTATCCTAATCAAGTTAATAATGTATTATGCTTTCCTTATATTTTTCGTGGTGCGTTAGATGTACGTGCCACTTGCATTAACCAGGCCATGCAAATTGCAGCTGTTGAAGCCATTCGTCAATTGGTGCATGAGCCTGTTCCTCAGGTAGTGAAGGACAATTACCCAGGAGTTGTGAATTGGGATTTTGGACCTGACTATATTATTCCAAAGCCTATCGATCCTCGTCTTAAGGAGAGGGTTCCTGCTGCTGTAGCGAAAGCTGCAATAGCGAGTGGCGCAAGTCAATTTAATAATTTATAAGGTAATAACGCCTTATAGAAGTAGGCAGTTTAGGTCTTAATAGCGTTTAAATGAAGGATATCTTGGAAAGTTCTTTGGAAACCATCCGCTGGTTTTCTGGAAAGCTGCAAGGTAAGCTTTTATGTGCTTATTAAGATATGCTGGGATGCAGAAATGGGAACTAAGATAGGATTTAAGAATACTTGACTAATTGTTAAGGAGATAATTTTGCATACTGAAAACCGAACTAACTATGCAATGATAGGATGGCTACTTTGTGGGCTAGGGGCAATATTTTATAGTTATGAGTATTTGTTACGCATTGCACCAAGTGTAATGGAAAATGCGTTAAGGACTCATTTTAATTTATCGGCGTCTGGTTTTGGCTTCCTTTCTTCAATTTATTATCTAGCTTATGTTCCTATGCAATTGCCAGTTGGGGTTTTATTGGACAGATATGGGCCGAAAAGACTGTTAACAATGGCTTGTTTGGTATGCGTTATTGGAACGTATATGTTTACTGGGACAACTATTTTTTGGGTAGCCGCAACCGGTCGCTTTTTAGTTGGATTTGGCTCCGCTTTCGCCTTTGTCGGTGTGTTAAAGATCGCAACTCTTTGGTTACCTGAAAATCGATTGGCCATGATATCTGGCATGACGTCCGCATTAGGACCCATCGGTGCTATGCTGGGCGATAACTTTCTGGAATTGTTCATCGTTAAAATGGGTTGGGTTAAGACACTTAACATGACAGCAGCTTTTGGTATTGTATTGACTTTAGTCTTGTGGGTAGGGATCAAAGATAGGAAAGGGCACCATAGGCAAAGTGGAACAGTACCTACTCTTAAGAAAGGGTTAGTTGATCTGGGTATTATTATTACCAGCCGACAGATATGGGTTAACGGAATGTATGGTTGTTTAGTCTATCTGCCTACTACGGTTTTTGCAGAATTGTGGGGTATTCCCTATTTACACCATGCCCATGGTTTAACAACCCAAGCAGCAGGATTAGCTAACTCTATACTATTTTTGGGATTCATTATTGGTGCTCCAATAATGGGATATATTTCAGATCGCTTGTATCGACGTAAATTCCCAATGTTAATTGGTGCTAGTGGTGCTGCAATTGTCATGATGATGATTTTATATTTGCCCGGGTTAAATGAATCCAATATTCAGGCGTTAATGTTTTTATTAGGATTGCTTTATAGTGCTCAAGCCATCGTTTTTGCTGTAGGTAGAGAGTTGAGTCCTGGTGAGGCAGCTGGAACAGCAATGGCGGTGACTAACATGATAGTCATGCTTGGCGCAATGTTTTTGCAACCGTTGGTAGGACATTTATTAGACTTCAGCTTATCAACTCATTTAAGTGATGCTACTGGTATTGCAGTGGATAACATGAGTAAACTATATACTGTAGATGATTATCAGTTTGCCTTATCCATAATTCCATTGGGTATACTGATAGCAGCCATTTTAACTTTCTTTCTAAAAGAAACTCATGCAAAAGCACCTAAATAATATGACTACTAAAAAACAAATTTCATATGGTGTCCTGGTTTGTTTTGTCGGGGCTGTTTTTTACTGTTATGAATTTATCCTCAGAATTGTTCCAGGAGCTTTGCAAACGGAGTTAAGTACGGCATTGGGACATATTTCTGCTACCACTTTTGGGCAGATTTCAGCCCTGTATTATTTTGCATATTCGCCCATGCAAATGCCAGTAGGGATGTTAATGGATCGCTATGGGCCGAGACGACTTTTAACTTTTGCCTGCTTGTGTTGTGCCTTAGGTTCCTGGATGTTTACTTTGACCTGGTCAATTCTACTGGTGGGTATTGGTCGATTCCTGGTGGGATTTGGTTCATCCTTTGCTTTTGTTGGTGTTTTATCTCTGGCCTTGCATTGGCTGCCACGCCGTTATTTTTCTTTAGTGGCTGGTTTGATTACTACCCTAGGTATGCTAGGACTAGTTTATGGTGAAATCAAAATAACCGAATGGTCTGAGATCATAGGTTGGGATCATGTTTTAATGCACATTGCAATGATCGGTTCTGCGTTGTGTATCTTAACATTCTTTGTCGTTAGAGATGGTCCAGAAGGATATCAGCCCAACAAATATCCTTGGCCTGAGTTTTTTCATAATGTGCTTAAGGTACTTATGTCTCATGAAGTGTGGCTTATTGGATTTGTTGGAGCCTGTCTTTATACTTCATTATCAGTATTTGGAGAGCTGTGGGGTAAAACTTATTTGGAGCAAGCTCATCATTTAACCAAAGTCGAAGCTGCAAAAACTGTTTCTGCTGTTTTTCTTGGATGGGCAGTAGGAGCTCCGTTGGCTGGGTACATATCCGATATTACACGCAGGCGATTGCTGCCTTTGGTGATTGGTGCGATAGTATCGTTAATATGCATTAGCTTTGTTTTGTATTGCCCCGGGCTATCCTATCTTACCTTGAATATATTGTTATTCTTGTATGGTGTTTTCAGTGCGACTGAAATTATAGTTTTTATTATGGCTAAGGAATGTAGCGGTGCCAAATTATCAGGGACAGTTTTTGCAGTAACCAATATGATTATTTCTCTGGCTGGTGCTGTTTTTCAACCGCTTGTGGGAAAGTTACTGGATACATTTGGCGATAGCGGTATAGTGGCAGGTGAACATATCTATACTGTTGATGATTATCAAGTCGCACTTTCGATACTACCTATTTCATTACTTTTGGTAACTATTCTGGCTTTCTTTATTAAAGACAAAGACCACTCCAATAACTCTTAATCCCTGACAAAGATTCTTCTTTGTTTTTGTCAGGATGGACAGTTGAATATCGCAATCAGCTCTTTAACAGGTAGCCGCAACTGACTTCTGCAGCTTATCCAGCGCGGCACATAGAAACTCTTTATTTGTGCTTTTTTGTAATGATGTCGTGTAAATTCAGTATCATGATTCGATATAACGACAGGAATTCCTTTGGAGGCTGTTTCCTGGGCTAATTCTGCCAGTTCAATTTGATCTTCTAAAGAAAATAATTTTTGGTTATAGGGTAATGTTTGATTGTTTGCGGTTAGTGGCACATAGGGTGGGTCACAGTAAATGACATCCCCAGGTTCAGCTAAAGCAAAAGTGTTTCTAAAATCGCTGTGAATGAACTGGGCCGAAGGGCATTTTTTATAAAACAGCACCATTTCCTTACGTGGAAAATAAGGTTTTTCGTAAAGACCAAAAGGCACATTGTATTTTCCTTTTGAATTGTATCGGCACAAACCATTATATCCATGCCGATTAAGATAGAGAAAAACTGCTGATTTTTGATTTAAATCCATTAAATTATTAAATTCACTTCGCAGTTCATAATATTTTTCTTTGCAATTGGCTTCAGGGGTAAAATATTGCTGACAATAGTCTATAAAAGATTCGCCATTTACTTGTAGAATTTTATAAATATTAATCAAGTCAGAATTGCTTTCAGCCAGTAGATAGGATGAGTAGCTGGCATTCATAAAAACCACACCTGAACCTGCAAATGGCTCAATTAAACGCTGACCAGTGGGTAAAGACGAGATAATTTCATTTAAACAATTGTACTTACTTCCTGCCCATTTCAGAAAAGGTCTGATTTTTACCATAACTTATAAAATCAATATTTTAGGATGAAGTATCTCTTATTTTTAGGATAAAGAACAGAACAATGAATCAAGGTTCCTTATCTGATTTACAGTATAGCCCTTCTAATTGGTTTCGCTGTATTTTAAAACTTGTCAAATTTGTACTTTTTAAAACTGATATTCAGGCTTTTAATTAATACATGATCGCAATGATAAGCAAACCAATGGCAATAAATCCTATAAAGCCTAAAGCTGGATTTCCTCCAGGAACCAAATGAGTGTCTGATGGAGATAGGCTACAGGTTTGTCTCCCTTTCCATGCCATGATAGCAGGTAATAACAACAGTAAAATGACACAACAAACCCCAGCATAACTTAATGCATGCAGGTAGATACCTGGGTTAAACAACACTACTGCCAATGGAGGAATAAAAGTGAGAGCCAGCGTATACTTGCCTTGATTACCAGATTTTTTAAGTTTTAATCCATCAGCAAGAAAATCAAATAATCCTAATGAAACTCCCAGAAATGCGGTAACCATACAGATAGAAGTGAAAAAACCAAAAAATCCACTGATCCACTGATTGCTTACTGATTGACTAAGTGCTTCAGTGAGACCGCTGGTTGCATGCTCCGAGTTCATTAAGGACAATAAACCATTTTCTCCCTCACGTGAGATAACACCCATAATCACTGCATCCCAGACGATGTAGCAGAATAATGGGATAAGCGAACCAAACAAAATAACCCGACGCAGGCTACGTATATCATCATTAAAATAATCACGTAAGCTAGGCACGATGGATGCAAATCCAAAAGAGGTAACCAAGATCATGAGAGTACCAGTAAAGGCTTTCGCTGATCCACCTGTTAATCCCACTGTGGATACATGCGGACTGATAATGATAACCAATAAAATATAGACGCCTAGCTTGCCAAACATAAGTCCACGATTAACGTAGTCTACAGAGCGTATACCGCTATATACAATAAGGCTGAACATGGCAGTAAATATTACAGACGTTATCCAATTCGGTAAGTCAATGTGTACTTTATGTAGTAGGCTGCTAAATACATCACTTCCACCTGAAATATAGGCTGCCAGGAGCGTATAAAGAAGAAGAAGATAGGTTATCCATGCAATCACTTGACCTGGTAGGCCCAGGGTTGATTTCGCCATTGAAATCATATTGCTTCCTGCTGGGAGCCGTAGATTTACCTCAAGAATTAACAAAGCTCCTGCGGTCATCACCAACCAGCAAAAAAACAGGAAAAATAATGAGTTAGCAAATCCCACCTCGGCTGTAGAGACAGGTAGCGCTAGCATCCCACCACCAATCGAAGTGCCTACTATGAGTAATATACCGCCAATTAATTTTGAATTGATCACGAAGTATAACCCAAAAACAGTACAAATATAGAACAAAATGATACTTTGTTCCTCAAAAAAAGTCAACTTCCTTATTATAGACCTCGATCATTTTTCTGCTCAAATGACCTGACGTTCAATTTACACATCCTGCTTATTAGGTTTTAATGTTTTAGCTGCTATCAAAGTAAAAGTAACGCCAGTAATAACATTAATCATTTTTATTTAAAAAGCGCAACAAATTCATGTGCCAACAAAACTACAGAAATAATAATCACCGTGAACTGTGATATTTTACCTCCCGGAACCCAAAAGGGTGATTTGTAACGCTTTCTGCCAAAATAACACATTAGGGCTGGCAATAACAGTAGTAATATGATGCAAAATATACCGGCGTAGCGCAAAGCATAAATATAAGCCCCGGGATAATAAATGACGATCAGTAAAGGCGGCAAAAAAGTCAAAACAAATAAACCAAATCCATGGCGGCCTCGCTCACGCAATTTTAAGCCATCGGCAAGAAAACTGAATAAACATAGTGATACACCTAAAAAGGCAGTTAACATACAAATAGAAGTAAAAAAATTAAAGAGAGCACTGATGGTGGTGTTTTGGACTTTATCGGTTAACAAACTGGCTAGTGCACTGGTTGTACGCGGATTTTGCATTAGACTTTCAAGTCCATTGCTCCCGGCTGAAGGAAGTGAACCAATAATTACGGCATCCCATGCTATGTAGCATATTAAAGGTATTAATGAACCAATAAAAATGACTTTTTTTAATGTCTTAATGTCATCATCAAAATAATCTCTCAGATTTGGCACGATAATAGCAAAACCAAAAGAAGTAATTAAAATCATAATGGCACCACCAATGTGCCGATAATCACCATGTTGAAAATAGTGAAATTCGATGTGCGGGGCAATAAGGATAACGAGTATGCAGTAAACGGCTAATTTACCTAACATGAGAGCACGGTTAGCAACGTCGACAGAATGAATGCCGCCATATACCACCAGGCCAAAAATTAAAGTAAATATCGAGCTTGCTTGCCAATCACTGAGATGCCAATTGACCTTGGACAAAAGGCTGTTCAATACATCAGCACCGCCAGAAATGTAAGCAGAAAGCAAGGTGTACAATAAGAAGAGGTAACTAATCCAGGCAGTAAGTAATCCATAATCACCCAGAGTTGCCTTAGCCATAGAAACCATGTGTTTTCCTCTGGACAAATACAGATTTGCTTCCAGGATGAAAAAGGCCCCGAAGGTCATAAAGGCCCAGCAGATAAGAAGAAACAGAGATGATTGCCAAAAACCGGTTGCTGCATTGGCTACTGGGAGAGCTAACATTCCACCGCCAATGGAGGTACCAACTATCAATAAGATGCCGCCTATAAATCTTGAACGCATTAATAAACCTTTATTTTACATAAGCCACTTGTTGTTGCGCGGGTTGAGCAGGGCTTGTAAACCACTGGATCTCGATTCTTCTGTTCTGAGCGCTGCCATGAATAATAGCATTATCAGAAATCGCATTTTTATCTCCATAACCCTCTGCTTTTAGTCTTTTAGCTGCAATGCCATTAGCCCAGAGAAAAGTCATCATTGTTTCAGCTTGCGCTTGAGAAAGCTTTCTCTTATGACTGCGTGATCCAACATTATCAGTAAATCCCGCAACATAAATTGTACTTTGAGGATAAAAATTTAATAGTCTGATGATGTTGTTTAAGCCAGGATAGCATATTTCATTAAGACGGGGGCTGCTAAACATGAAATATTTGTCTGTAGGAATAATTAACGTTCTTGTATCTCCATATTCAACATACTGAATATCCTGTTTTTGCAGGTCTCTGATAATTTTGCGTTTGCTGTCTCTGTAGATACTTGCAACGAGACCTACCGTACCGCCAGCAGCTGCTCCAATAAGCGTTCCTGAAGCAGTGCCACTGGCGATTACTCCAGCTACTGCGCCAATCCCGGTGTCTACTCCCACTCTTTTAACAGCGCGTCGATCGGGTTGAAAATTGTTATAAGGAGGATGAAAGCAGCCCGCAAGAAAGCAAATCATTAATCCATAACCAAGGATTCGTGTATTGGCTAATTTGCGTGACATATCCACTCCTTTAATCAATGATTTAATCATTATTAAGCATCTCATTAAATTTCGCAATCTAACACTTTATATTTTTACAGGGCGTATATAAAAAAATAATTTTCTTCGTCTATAATTAAAATTATCAAGGAAGAAACAGAGTGATGCACTGTGAAAGGAAATTCAATGTGCTAACTCGCCCAAATGCAAGGAGCGGTATGCCTGGGTCATTACCTGGTTTGCCGAGAAAGCTATGAAAATTCCAGTCCAACTCAAAAATCTAGGCGGTAATATCCCAGAAAATGATATTGCTTTGCAAGTTTCATATTTTGTTAAATCTCAGAATGAAGAATTGCTTCCCCAAAGTGACTCTTATATTTCTCCTGTTTCAGGCAAGATTGACATCAGCTTTGGGAATAATCTTGCGCGAAATAAAGATGTTTTCTTTGCTGTTGCATTACAAAGCAACAATATTCTGGCTCAAACCTCAACATCTGCTACTCAATTAAGAGACGAAGTACCCATTACTTTGGAATTTGATTATAGCCCGCTGGTGTTATCAGAGCCTGATGATCAAATTGTTTCTCCCAGACCATTGTTTGTTTATGGGCGCTTGCTTGATAAAAAGGGCAAGAAAAAACTGGAAGATGTTCAAATCATTTTTGAAGCAACACGTGCTAATGATGGAGGTTTACAACCTATCGCAAGCGTAAGAACAGAAGCTGAGGGTTATTTTTTTATTGAGTATCCGCAAGGTAGTTTTATTGATGCCTATGCCCGTGTGGGATTGCCACTTCGTGACAACCCAATCCCTATCCGCCTTGATGAAATCAGGATTGATGGTGACATTTCGCATAAGGTATTTCCTCGCAATGTCATTTTAGTCGCAGAATTAATCGAAGCGGAAGAAGCGGTTGTCGAGAAGGAATGTGGCTGTGAGGTACTGGATGTTCATGGGAGTAAAAGGATTTTGGAGGAATATTCCTTTTATAGCGTGGTGCGCACTACAGAGCCTGAAATATTAGGGTATGTTTTAAAAGAAGAAGATGAAATTACTTTGGATGAAGTATTAACTCAACATCCTATCCGTATTTGGGAGATTATCGATCCTATTTTTCAATTACCCGCATTTAGCCATCTTGCAAATCGTGCAAGAGTAAACTTGCCAGAAGTCACAGAAAGAAGCATCAATACAGAAATAACAACAAGAACTCACGGCCGGGCAAATCCTGCACCTAATCCGCCTCAAGACAATGAACTGGCTGAAACTTTAAAACAAATTAAAATTAATCGCAGCGTGTTAAATAATTTTTTACAAAGAGAAACCAATATCACCAAAGATAACATTGTCAGTCTCATTGAAATGAATGAAAGTTATCGCTTTAAGCAAAAAATGACTTTGGGAGAAACAAAACCTCTGGGAAGAGTCGTATTGAATTCTGAGAATTCCGTGGATTGGGATTTGGAACCCACACTATATCAGGCTGTATCAGTTGCCCATGGGCATTTACTTCATTATAAGTCAGAATGGATTGCCGATGGTTATTCTCTTGGAGATCTCCTTTACAGCTTACCATTGGCTCCAGGCCAAAAGAAACAGATGGTAGTATTTGATTGGGAACGAAGAGAGTCAGCCACCAATATACAATCTTTAGAGTATGAAGAAAGTTTATACAATTCACTTAGCCGCGATAGAGATATCTTTGAAATCACGAAAGGAGTGATTGAAGAAAACATAAAAGGTAAATCGAGTGCAACTACGGCGAGTGCCAGTGCTGGTATTGGAGGGGTGGTGGGTGGTTTACTTTTTGGGGTTTCAGGTGGGGTTGGCCATTCTGGCTCGACTGCCTCTCAAAATAGTCTAAGGCAAACTTCGGCAAGTGACTTGCAAAAAATTAGAGATCGTATTGTTCAATCGGCTAATGCTGTTCGTAGCCAGCGTTCTTCAGTGATTCAAACGGTTTCTCAGGGAGAGCGTTTTGAAGTGTCCTCTGAAACAGTCGCTAACTATAACCATTGCCATGCCATTACGATTCAGTACTATGAGGTATTACGTCATTTTAAAGTGCGTCAGCGTTTTGCAGAAGCGCGCGAATGCTTGTTCGTTCCATTGCTTATGAGTCAATTTGAGTTAAATAAACTATTACGTTGGCGAGAAAGCCTTCAATTCGCCTTATTGAATCCCAATCTATCAAAAGGGTTTGACGCTGCAGAAAGAATTAAAAATAAATGGATCGGTAGCAATTTTCCAGGGGGGACTTTCGCTTCCGAGAAAATTCTTAATGCATCAGGCAACTTCCAGATTAAATTTATCATCCGCAGGCCTGACGATAAGATGGTTGAAGTGGATGATTATTCAAAGCCTATCTATGGTGGCCAGAATATGATTATCGGATATCAGAAAAAAACAGTCGAGGATATCAACGAAGCAAACTGGCAAAGTTTAATTCCTTTTCTGGGCTCAGATACTCCTAAAGGATTTTATGATCATCATTTAAGAGATGCAAAAAACAAGGATGAAGTATTTCATCGATTGCTTGGAGAGAAAATTGCAACGGCATTTGTTGGTGCGCTCACTTTTCATGTTGCGGATGAGACAGGTAATGAAATTTCCTCAATCTCTTTTGATACAACCCTGACTTCAAAATATAGAAAAGAAGGTGTTTTAAATGTTTCTGTGCGGTTTATGGGACCTTCCCAATTTAGCAGAGACAAAGTGCATTATATTAAAATTCGTTGTGGTATGACCAATGTGTTACCCGATTATTCATCAATTATCGTTACTTCAGGATTTATAAGATACAAGACGTCTCATTATGAAGGTTTTTTATGTCGTTTCCAAAGTATTTATGACGATTTATCTCCTAGCGATGGTGTAACGCTTTATGCTGGTCCTTCACTTGATGAATTACGTGATCCAAGAAAAGAAGATATTGCTCTGGTAAATTCGCTGATTGACCATTTAAACGATAATTTGGAATGGTATCACAAAGCGATCTGGCAACTGATGTCTGCCGAAAGAAGGTTTTTACTTCTGGATGGTATCGTATTGCCCGGTAATAAAGGGTTAGGCAGAAGCCTGGCATCGCTGGTGGAAAATGAGCTAATTGGTATTGTAGGTAATAGCCTGGTTTTTCCTGTGGCAAAAGGATTAAATCTGGATCCTAATTTTGGTGCTTCGGATTCTCTGACCGATTACTATATGGTGGCTGCTGGTGATCCTGTCAATGTTTCAATCCCAACGAAAGGTGTCTATGCCGAGGCGATGATGGGGCGTTGTAATTCTTGTGAAGAAAAAGATGAAAGTCGCTTCTGGCGTTGGGAAGAGTCTCCTATACCCGACACTCCAACAACAATCAATCCGATCAGTACCGAGAGTCGAAGAGCGGAACCTGGTAATTTACAACCTGTGGCTTTTCCCAATCCAATGGTTAATATTCAAAATGCACCAAATGCGCCTGATCCCACTGGTTTGGCAGGAACACTTTCTTTATTGGGTAAAGGAGACTCATTCAGAGATATTACAGGCCTTGCTCAAAATCAAACCAACGCGTTGGATGCTTTGAAAGCATCCTTTGATGCGACCAAAACATTTGGGCAAGAGGCGGCGAAATTGGAAATTCAAAAAATGATGGATAAACGATTAGACAATGCGATTAAAGCGATTAATAACAATCCCAATCTGGATCCAAAACAAAAAATGGAGCTCACAGAAAAGGCATTAAATGCTTATCTTGGCGCAGGAGCCAATACAACGCAGCCACCGAAAGATGCCAATGCTGACAAGTTGCAGGAAGGCATTAATAAAAATCTGGATAAAGTGAACAGCAGCAAGAGTGGCGAGATGTCTGTAACAAAACCGGATGGAACCAAAGTCAATACAAAATTTGACGGGGGTACCACGTCTCCAGCTATTGAAACCAAAATAGGTAAAGGCGGCATTACCCCTATGAGGCAAGAAAACAGCAATGCCTGTTGGGCAACAGTCGCTACCATGATGTTGCGGTGGAAAGACAGCAAGAATTATACAATTGAGGAAGTTTTAACGAAAGCAGGAGCTCAATACCTTAATTATTACAAGCAAAAGGTTGGCTTGCCGTATACAGAAAAACAGAATTTTATTACCTCTTTAGGCATGAAAGGAGAGCCCTTAGCCAATTATACAGCACAAAATTACCGTGATTGGTTAGTTGAGTATGGGCCATTATGGGTCACAACAGATACCGATCAAGGGAAAGGTTTTTCAGCACATGCTTTGATTATTACTGGTATTAGCAATGACTTAAAATCCCTGGAAGTTATCGATCCCTTACAAGGTAAAAAGCTTGTTCAATCTTTCGATGAATTTGCCAATGCATTTAAGGAGCTTATTACAGACAGTGATCTTTTGCCAACAACGCAAGTGGTTCATTTCCTGGAGAAAATTGAGGCAACAGAGGGGGCTCCAACTCCTGCTGATATTGTTAAAAGTTTAAATGAATACAATCCCGCTAACTCAGAAACCCTGGTAATTAATATGGTTGAATTCAATACGGGTATTTCAGGGATAACCAATTACAAAGATTGGAAAACAGACAGTTCCGTGATACACAACAAGCGTAAAAATGCTTACAGAGATCCTTTTGGTATTAAGCACCTCGTGCTTCACGAAACAGCGGCTGAAAGCGGTGATGGCTTTGATGATTCCAATAACGAAACCTCACATATGTCAGTTAAAAGAGATGCAAGCATTTTACAATTTAATGACTTGGTCGAGTTTGAAAATCATGGTTCAGGTATGAATACAACCAGTATTGGCATAGAGTTTGTGAATCGTGGATGGCTATCTTCTTCCACAGCTGATGGTGGTGAAGGGATACCTGCGAAAGAATCCAGCATGACTGCAGCACAAAAAGAAACCTACAAAGAGGCTAATGGGTATTTATGGGCGTTTTGGGGATATGGCTTTAACATTTATCGTGTTCCCCCCTCTCTTGATCAGTTAGAAAAAGAGGTGGAACTTGTGAAGTGGCTCACCAGAGATTTCCCTTCCTTATTGCAATCCATCAGCGGTATTTCTATTTATAACCTCTTCCCCTCAATTGACGATACCTGGTTACAGCTTGTTTCCTATGCTGAAGTGAAAGATGTATGGACTTTCAAAGCAACAGATATACCTCCTGAGGCAGAAAGGACTGATAAGAATCTCTTTGTTATGACAACAGGTTATGAGTATCTGGAGCCCAGTTACTTAACAGATAAGAGTGGTATTATTTCACATAATGCTTTTTACGAGAATCACAGCGATGGTTCGTTCCTAACATTATATACCTGGCTGCGTTTGGAGAAAGGAAAATCAAAAACGGATGCATTGGATATTGCCAAGAAACTGATGAAGGATCATTACATCCGTGTTTCTTTAACTAGTGATACCGACAAGAAAATAATTTTGCTAAATGTTAAGGATGGTAATTTGGTTTGAGGTGTGCGTTCCAGAATCAGGTAATGCAACTCTATGTTTATCCGATATACAATCTTTGGGAGTAGAGCTTTTGTGTAAATTGTTATCCGCCCCCTCATGGTCTTGGCTCAGATTATTAATCAGAATTAACTTGTTCTATGTCCCCGATTTAAAACTATTTTAAAATGATAAATTATGGCATGATGAGGCTTTAGTTGTACTTTCTTACATAAGAACAGGACTTAAGAAAACCTCCAAGATCGAGGAAAAAAAAGAGATTGGGGTTTTGCTTAAGTCCTGAAGAAAATATAATGCGAACAAAGGGTTAGTACGCCAAGGAATTCATGGAGAACTATATGAGTAAAAAAGCGATAGCAATAAGTATCGTCATCGCACTTTTTTTCATTACTGCAATTTGGTTTGCGTACAACTTTGTCAAACAAGAAGAAAATCAAAATTGGCTCACCCTTTACGGAAACATTGATATACGTGACGTTTCATTATCTTTTCGTGTCTCAGGGCGTATTCTGTCTATGGATGTTGATGAAGGTGCTCATGTTAAGAAGGGTCAAGTACTCGCAAAGCTTGATAAAGATACTTTTATAGCCAATCTGGAAATGGCGAAAGCCCAATTGGAACAAGCCATTGCCAATCAAAAAAATGCAAGCAGAACTTATAAAAGACGTGAACAACTGGTAGACAACGGGGCTGTTTCAAAAGCTCTTTTCGATGATGCCGTTGCGATGAAAGATTCGAGTAGTGCGGAAGTTTCTGTGGCTAAAGCGAATCTTGAGAAAGCTCAAATATCACTGAACGATACGGAAATTCATGCTCCTACTCATGGGACGATACTGACCAGAATTCAGGAACCAGGAGCTATTGTTAATATTGCGGAGCCAGTTTATACATTGGCTATTGATAATCCGGTATGGGTAAGGACTTACATTGATGAACCTTTTTTGGGTAAAATTTATCCGGGACAGGAGGCTTTGGTTTACACGGATTCCAATCCGGAAAAACCCTATAAGGGGCATATTGGTTTTATTTCCCCACAGGCAGAATTCACACCCAAAATTGTTGAAACAACTCAATTGCGAACGGATCTTGTCTATCGTATAAGAGTAGTTATTGATCAACCTGATAACGGATTAAGACAAGGAATGCCTGTTACTGTGAAAATCCATTTGAAAGCGAATTCATAGTAATGAATAGTTCAAAGCCACTTGTCAGTATTAATGGGGTCAGTAAATGTTTTCCTGGAAACATTGATCCTGCGTTAGATAATGTTTCTGCAACAATTTTTGAAGGGCAAATCACGGGTTTAGTTGGACCGGATGGGGCGGGAAAATCAACTCTTATGCGTCTTATATGCAGCCTGATGATGCCTACGGAAGGAACAATTACAGTAGATAATCTCAATACCCGGACTGGCTCGGAAAAAATCCATGCGATTACTGGCTATATGCCGCAAAAATTTGGTTTATATGAAGATTTGACCATTATAGAAAACTTGAGGCTTTATGCTGAACTTAGAAATCTGCATGGTGAGAAACGTGAAGATCAATTTAGAACATTACTTAAATTTACAGCACTAGAGCCTTTTCAGAAACGCCTGGCTGGTAATCTCTCAGGGGGAATGAAGCAAAAGTTGGGACTGGCTTGTGCCTTAATGGGTGAGCCTAAACTGTTATTACTTGATGAGCCGAGTGTTGGTGTTGACCCAATATCCAGAAGAGAGTTGTGGAGTATGGTCCAGGGTCTACTTGGAAAGGGTATGGGCGTTGTTTGGTCAACTGCTTATCTTGATGAGGCTGAAAAGTGTGATCAAATTCTTTTACTCAATGCTGGCAAGCCAATATACCATGGAAAACCGGGAGATTTTTTGCAAAAAACCAAGGATCGGACTTTTCAAATTTGCGGTGTTTCCCTGTTCAATCGTCGCCGGGCTCTAATGAGCGCCCTTAATACCCCTGAGGTCATTGATGGTGTCATCCAGGGAAAGAATATTCGTATTGTCATTAGTGATAAAAAAATAAAGCCAAATTTGGATGGTATAACTCGGGAACCTGGTGTTCACTTTCAAGAAGTTGAACCGCGTTTTGAAGACGCTTTTATTGACAGCCTGAAAACTAAAATAAGCGGCCGCTCTTTATTAGCCGAGCATATCGCAGCAAAACCTCATAGTGACAAGCCTATTATCGAGGCACGAAAATTAACGAAACGCTTTGGTAATTTTACTGCCGTTTCGAATAATGAATTTACAATCAAACGCGGTGAAATCTTTGGCTTATTAGGCCCTAATGGAGCAGGCAAATCAACCACATTTAAAATGATGTGCGGTTTATTGCAACCGACTGAAGGTCAAGCATTTGTCATGGGGCTTGATTTGAAAACCTCATCCTCAGAAGCAAGAAGCCGTATTGGGTATATGGCTCAGAAATTTTCGCTATACAGTCATCTCGATGCGTTGCAGAACATGCGTTTTTTTTCTGGCTTATACGGGTTATCCGGAAAAAGGCAGGAATCACAGATCAACAGCATGATTGAAATTTTTGATCTTAAAAAGCACTTGAAGCAAAATTCGGGTGATCTTCCATTAGGATTTAAACAACGTCTAGCTCTGGCCTGTGCCGTAATGCATGAGCCTGATGTGTTATTTCTTGACGAGCCAACTTCGGGGGTTGATCCATTGACCCGACGCGAGTTTTGGACACATATTAACGGTATGGTGAATAAAGGTGTGACTGTGATGGTAACCACCCATTTTATGGATGAAGCGGAATATTGCGATCGTATCGCTCTTATTTACAGGGGGAAGAATATTGCCACAGGAACACCAGATGATTTAAAGGATAAAATACGTAACACTACATTACCCAATCCTACTTTAGAAGACGCTTTTATCGAGTTAATCCGATTGGATGAGTTGCGAGAGGCAGTACATTAACACAGGGAGAACAGTGGTTGAATATTCGCTTTCTAAAGGCTTTGGTCATTAAGGAAACTCTGCAAATTATCCGTGATCCCAGTACTATATTAATTGCTTTTGTGTTGCCCTTAATTTTGCTTTTTATTTTCGGTTATGGTGTTAACCTGGACACTGATCAAGTCAAGTTTGGCCTGGCCTTAGAGAGTTATGATTCTTCGACTGTCAGTCTTTCTCAATCTTTTAGCAGTTCCCGATTTTTGGAGGTATCCATTTCAACCAACAGGCAGGAGTTTCGTTATGGCTTGGTTAATGACAGAATTCGTGGTTTTATTGATATCCCTCAACGTTTCACTGCCAATAGTCTGAGTGGAAATCCTAAGCCGGCTCTGCAAACTATAGTGGATGGTTCTTATCCGCAAGTTGCCGGTTTTGCAGAAAATTATGCGCTTGGCGCTTTGCAAACCTGGATTAGCTCCCAAGCTTATGAGCATGGTCAAATGGCAGTTAATTCCGGCATTAACCTTGAGCCTAGATATTGGTACAACCAGGAGCTAAAAAGCAGGAATTTTCTTATTCCTGGCTCAATAGTTATTGTTATGACTTTGATTGGAACATTGCTCACCTCACTGGTGATCGCTCGTGAATGGGAAAGAGGAACGATGGAGGCGATGATGGCAACACCAATCTCTATTGTTGACATTATCTTGGGAAAATTAATACCCTATTTTGTGTTAGGGATGGGTTCCATGTTTTTATGCACCATTATTGCAACATTGTATTATGGGGTGCCTTTCCAAGGAACTCTTTTGGCGTTGACATTAGTTTCCGCTGTTTTTCTGGTTGCAGCTTTAGGGCAGGGATTATTAATTTCTACTCTTGCAAAAGATCAGTTTGTGGCTTCGCAATTGGCTTTAATGTCCGCATTTTTACCCTCATTTATCCTTTCCGGGTTTATTTTTGAAATTTATTCGATGCCAAACTGGATACAAGCACTCACTCATTTGTTTGCAGCACGTTATTTTGTGACAAGTCTGCAAACCTTATTTTTGACAGGTAACATTTGGCCTCTTTTGATTCGTTGCCTTTTTGCAATTGCACTGATTGGATTCGCATTCTTTTTTATTACAGCTCATAAAACCAGAAAAAGGCTTGATTAATGGCAAAATTATCTCCAACAACAAGAATTTTTGCTCTTGTCATTAAGGAAATATTGACTTTATTCAAAGATCCGAAGGGGCGAATTGTATTGATAGCTCCTCCTCTCCTCCAGTTATTGATTTTTTCTTTTGCAGCGACTATGGAAATTAAAAATATTTCCATAGGCATTTTGAATCAGGATTCTGGAAAGCATGGTTATGAAGTGATTCAACGCTTTATAGGCTCACCAACTTTTTCAAAAGTTTTTTTTATTCAAAAACAGTCTGATATCAAACCTATTATTGATAACCAGGAGGCAATGGTTGTAATGACCATCCCGCAAGATTTTTCTCGTAAAATCGAATCGCATTCACAAGCGAATATTCAGTTAATTTTGGATGGCCGACGTTCCAATGCAACACAAATTGTAAATGGTTATATCAGCAATATTATTGAAAATTATAATCAGGAAATTCAAAAAACGAGTGATTCAATCATGACCCCTCCGGTGATGGTGACTCGTAGTTGGTTTAACGAAAACTTGCTTTATCTTTGGTTTACCGTTCCTTCATTAATTTGCATATTATCCATGCTGATTTCTCTTGTGGTTACTGCTTTGTCGGTAGCCAGAGAAAGAGAATTGGGAACTTTTGATCAATTGTTAGTGTCACCTCTTACCCCCTATGAAATTCTTATAGGAAAGACTATTCCTGCCATTATTATTGGGTTGGCAGAAGGTTTTTTGATGTGGATTGCTGCGGTTTGGTTATTTGCTGTTCCTTTTTATGGCTCTTCATTACTGATGGTTTATGTTTTATTTATTTTTATTATGTCAACGGTGGGTGTTGGTTTATTCATTTCCTCTATGTGTAAAACCCAGCAGCAAGCTATTTTGGGCGTATTTATCTATATGGTGCCTATTGTGACGCTTTCCGGTTACGCGTCTCCGGTTGAAAACATGCCGGAATGGCTTCAGGATTTAACCTGGTTTAACCCATTAAAATTTACCTTAATAGCAGTAATTGGCATTTTTTTAAAGGGGATGCCGGCTTTAGAGGTATTTATCACAACGTGGCCACTTCTACTGGTTGGGGCTGTGACATTATTTATTGCGGGCTGGTTTTTTAAACAGCGTATGGAGTAAGAAACAGTATGGACAGAAAATTAGTGCTACTATTTAGTATTTCTTGTTTATTTGGCTGTACTGTCGGCCCTAATTATCAACGGCCGGACATTAAAATTCAGGAGAAATGGCCAACAAATAAGGCAGAGATAAAAACTTCCAGTAGTGCCCCTATCAATTTAACCTGGTGGAAGTCATTTCGCGACCCCTTACTTGACCGATATATTAACGAGGCGGCTACTAATAATCTTGATATAAAAATAGCAGAGGCTCGTATCCTTCAAGCCCGCGCAATGAAGCAAATGTCTATAGCCAATTTTTACCCTCAGATAAATGGTTCGGCAATAGCTAATTCTTTGCAAATCAGTAAGGGTACATTGGAGGGTATTTTTGCAAGCTCTCCAACATACACTCTTATTGATAGAAATCAATGGATATATAATTTAGGTTTTGATGCGCAATGGGAGTTGGATTTATTTGGTAAAACAAGAAGAAAGGTTGAGGCAAGTAAGGCAAGCCTGGATGAATCTTATGAATCTCGCCGTACCATTTTATTATCCACGATAGCTGAAATCGCTAGAAGTTATATAGAATTGCGAGGCGCTCAACAATTGTATGGCATTGCGCAAAAAAATGTGGAGTTGCAAAGAAAAACGCTAACCCTTGTCCGTCAACGCTATAAGGCAGGAGTTAGCAGTGAAGTGGATGTTTCTTTGGCAGAGGGCCAGTTAAAAAATACAGAATCTGTTTTACCTAATTATATTGCTCAAATACAGGTGAACGCTTATCAAATTGCCGTTATGCTGGGTAAAGATCCACAAGCGATTCTCAAAGATATTGCAAAAATTCAATCTTTACCCAAACCACCCAAAAAAGTACCTATGGGATTACGTTCGGATATTCTGCGTCAACGCCCGGATATAAGAGCGACAGAGAGGCAATTAGCGTCCGCCGTTGCTGAAATTGGTGTTGCAGTTGCTGATTTTTTCCCGCAATTCAATCTTTCAATTACCAATCTTGCTTTTCAGAGCACCTCACTTGATACCTTATTTCAATCCAGCAGCGGGTTTTGGCTCATGGGTCCCCAAGTCAGCTTACCTATATTTCATGGTGGCCAGATTAGAGCTAATGTTGAGAGTAAGAAGGCGGCTGCTCAGCAAGCAGCAATCCAATACAAAAAAGTTATCCTCCAGGCATTACAAGATGTTCAAAGTGCTCTTGTCCGTTATAGCCAATCGCTTGATACAAGCAATAGTTTGCGCGCTGCCATTATTGCTAATAAGAGGGCAGTGCAATTTGCTAAGAAACGATTTCAATATGGTGAGGATGATTATTTATCACTATTGCAATCAGAGGCTGCTCTTCTGAACGCTGAGACTCAAGAAGTCAATTCAGAGGTTTCTTCATTGACTGCATTGATTAGTCTATATAAAGCGCTTGGCGGAGGTTGGGAAAACTTTGAGGCTTAAAGTAGGCTTTAAACATCTACGTATGCTCTAAAATCAGGAACGTTATCAATAAATTAATGTAATAAGTTATGGATAAGGCAGGCCATTATCTTGAATCGTTCGGGCTGAGGAGGCATTTATGCCGTCTCGAAGCCTTGTATGGAATTTAATGTTTCTTGCCAAGGCTTCGAGACGATGTTTATGTATCTCCTCAGCCCAAACGGACCCTAGATACTGACAGCTTCTTATATAATCCTTATCCATTACGTTAAATTAGCAAAAATCAGACAAGTAGCTTGAAAACGTAGAAATGGCTATAGAACGATTTACGTTTACTACCATGAAAATATCTCTTACAAAGGTGTTAGAAACCTATTCATATCGGGTTGTTGGTTTAAACGGTACTGATAAACAATATAAAAAGCCATGACATTTTTTAGATAGTTTCTTGTTTCTTGCCAGGGCAGTGTTTCAATCCAGATATCTATTTCTTTGGGAGGATGATTTTTAAGCCAATAGACTACTTGTCTGGGACCCGCATTATAAGCGGCGGCAACAAGAACAGGGTGGTTACTGAAGCGCTTGGTCAAGTGTTGTAAGTAAGCAATCCCTATATTGATATTCTTTTGGGATAAAAACAATTGCCTATGATCCGAATACGGTATTTTGCTGGTTTTGGAAATGGCGCTGGCTGTTTGTGGCATGACTTGCATTAGCCCTTTAGCCCCGGCAGACGATACTACATCTTCTCTAAAACCACTTTCCTGGCGAATAATAGCATATACAAGCTCGGGTGGTATGGCGTATTTTGACGCATATACTTTTATTGTGTCTTTGTAGGCCAATGGAAATCTTAATGCTAATTGATTATTGAGGGTGTCATTATTGCTTAAGTAGACTGATTTTCCGTGCCATTTTAGTTCGGTAGCTATCCAATAGACCAGAGCGCTTGCTTCATTTTTGGGTAATTCACTAATGAAGTCATTTAATAATCTTGATGCCTGCAGTAGCTGTTTGGAGTTGTAGAGATTTTTAACTTGCTCTATGACAGGTTGATAGGGTTTGAGAATCTCTTTGTTGGTAGTGGGTTTTTCATTATCAAAGCTGGGTCTTTTTTTCAGGCGTTTGCTGGCTAGAAAACCATAATAATGTCTGTTTTTAGCTAGTGGCTCATAAATTTTAATTGCCTCTGCTTTTTTCCCTTGTTCTTCTAGGGAGCGGGCCAACCAATATTGCCAACAAGGCATCTCTTTATTTGGGGCGTTGTTAATTAATTTCTCAACTTGTTTCCAGTTTTTATTTTTCAGAGCAAAGCGTATTTGCCAATCGACTAACACATCGGTGTAGTATTCAGGTTTGATTTTGGCAAACCACTCTTGCGCATCGGCATGATTCCTCATAGCCTTGTATAAAGCCAAATGGGCAAGAAAAGCTTGTCTTTGCCGCTCATTTAACATGATTTTGGTTTTTTTCTCTTGCCACAATTTCAGCGCTTTATCCATGTTGATGGATACTAATCTTTTTAATCCATAAAGATAGAAATAATCGTTCAATTTGCCAGGGTTCAATCTGGAAATATTGGAAGGATTCTCATAAACACTGGTTAAATTTTTTATTTCTGTATCGTGAGGTGTTTTATATTGTTTTAACAGGTAACGAGCCAGATGAACATTACGGTTGTCCAGTGCCAGTGTTATACGTTGCGTAATGAATTTTTGATCAAAGCTATCCTGCTTTAACAGTAATGCAAATAGGGTATTGCATGCTTGGGGTCTTGATTCTCCTGTTAACCAGATTGGAATAGAGCCTGCTATAGCCTCCTTATATGATCCTAAATTAAATTTGGCAATTTGCGCAAAGCATCTGAGGTTTATGTCATTGGTGGGTTGATAGTACTTATTATAATTTTCCCAATCCTTTATCCTGGCCAGTTCATATAACCATTTGTCACGCAATTTATTAGCTAGGGGGGTGTTTTCTTTTACAAATTCCAAAAATTCTGGCGATGGGTTAATAGGAAGCTGTTCATACCATGCAAGATAGCGATTAAACCTGTCCATGTAAGCTTGTCCAGATAAAGCAAACAAGTTGAAAGAACAGAGAAGCCCACATAAAAAAATTAATAATCTTTTCATAATTCCTCTTAATAAGGCTTGAGGGCAATTATTTGGCACTTTTAAATGCTTGCTAATTGTTCACGCATATGTTTAATGGTTTCACTATAGTTACTGCTATTGAATATAGCAGAACCTGCAACAAATTGGTTAGCTCCGGCATGTGCTAATGAAGCAATATTTTGAGGTGTGACCCCTCCATCCACACAAAGATCGAGATTTGGATACTGTTGCCGAATTTTGGAGAGCTTGGGTATAACTTCAGGTATAAGTTTTTGACCTCCAAATCCTGGGTTCACTGTCATTACCAAAACAAACTTTAGATTATGGGCACACCAGGTTAGTATGTCGATTGGCGTAGCTGGATTGAACACTAAACCAGCTTCACACCCAAGGCTATTGATTAACTGCAAACTCCTGTCTAAATGAATAGTAGCGTCTGGATGAATACTAATACGCTTCGCACCTGCTTTGGCAAATGCTTCGATTAGTGCATCAACTGGTGTGGTCATCAAATGTACATCAATGGGCAAACTTGGAAATTTCTTGCTTAAAGCGTCACAGAAAGCGGGGCCAAAGGTCAGGTTTGGTACATAATGGTTATCCATGACATCAAAATGAATAAAATCGGCGCCGGCCTTCATAACAGCATCTACTTCCTCTCCTAAACGGGTCATATCGGCTGACAGCAAAGAGGGTAAAATTTGGAATGTCATGATTCTGGTAATTCGATGGTTTGCTTCTACATATAATAAGCCGACTTTGGTAAACATTCCAGCATTACAATTTGGATTCCTATTAAGTTTTATTGTTTTAATACTGGACTTGAGTTTGACTTAATAAAGTTCAGGAAGACTCCATACTCTCTCTCATTTGAGAGAGAGTATGGCAAAGAAGGCTTGATGCTTCGAACTATAGAGTTTAAAGATTCAATTAATTGTCTAATTTCAAATAAAATCGTCTGATTAAATAATCAATTGATAATTTTCCTGGGCCGGTACATAAAAGCATTAAAATCATGATTCCCCATTGCATGTGATCGATAAGGCCAACTGCACCTTCTGGTGTCCATAAAAATTGATAAGAGAAAACGGCAAATAAGTTAAATAGAAAAAGTCCAAATAAAACAAGTCTGGATCCAATCCCTAATGTAATCAATACAGGGAAGCCCAGTTCACAAGCTGTTCCCAGATAAGCGGCAAGAGTAGGCGACATGACAGGGACCATGTATTCGTTTTGGAATAAAGAAAGAGTGGCTTGCCAATTACTGATTTTGGTTAAGCCAGATAAAAAGAAGACTTGTGCCAGATAAAGGCGGGTTATAAGGATAAAAATTGGGGCAAGGAAATCAAAAATTTTATCAGCCAATAGATAGGTTTTTGCTATAAGTGTTTTCATATAGCCTCCAGTGAAAAATGATTAATCCATTGATAACGAAGAGCCTTAGTTAGAATGTCACCAATTTTTTCTTCGTTAATCCATTTACTTAATTCTGTTACCACTTTTTGCCATGGTCTCTGGTTTCCAGAGGATAAATGTTCCAGAAAAAGATATTCCTCCTCACTAATTAGCATAATACAAGGTAAATCATTATGCTGATAAATAACAACTTTTTCAGGGGAACCTGATATTTGTATTTGCTTATCCTGCTGAAAATAGTTCATAGCCCAAATTTGGTAAATAGGGTATTGAGAATCAAGTATTTTTAAATTGGGAGTCAGATGAAAACATAAAGCTTGAAAACTAATCTCGTCTAGGCAAGCAAAAGATTCAAAATCAAAAGATTTGGCCGGTGAGGCAAGTTTTAATGTGTGCCAGTGCCATTCAATAAAGCATAATTCTTGTAAATAAGGCAGTTCTTTAGCTGGTTCAAAATTCGCAATAAATTGAGTAAGGCTATCACCGTATTGATTGATGTCGTATTGAGTAGATTCGTAATGATTGATATAGCGATGCAATAAAGCATACCAGAATGCATCTCCTACCAAACGCATACAGAGAGGAAAAGTTGATTTTAAATGATTGAATAAAGTAGCATGGTGGCTTTCCATGTAGACACTAATGCCATCAAAATTAGAAAGAACGAGCCTGTTGTTTAAGGAGTTTGATAGTGGCTCCTCTCTGAATTGTGCTATCCATTCCTTTTGAATTGTTTCAAGCAGAGTATTACGCATAATGATTGATACTCCTCTCTGCCACACGTTTTATTATCGTTTTTGCTTTACACATTTCCTCATACAGGAGTGAAAAATCCGGTAAGTCATTATCCCACTCGATAACTGTTGGTGTGTTTATAAAGAGATTTTGAGCCTTTTCATAAAGTTGCCAAACGTCTTGGTATACTTTATCACTATGGCTATCCAGCAAATATCCCTCTTGTTTTGAAAATCCCCCCAGATGCATCTGCCAAACGTTTTTGGTATTCATCGAATGAAGATACTTATCCGGGTCATCACCATGGTTATACCAATTCACGTACAAATTATTAACATCCAATAAGATGCCACAACCTGTAGCAGCGCTTAACTCATTGAGAAACTCGGCTTCAGTTAATGTGTTTTGCCGATAAGTAACGTACCTTGATACGTTTTCATACATTATTGGCTGGTTTAGATAGCCCTGAACGCGGTTTGTTTTTTCAATAATGAATGAGAGCGTTTCTTCAGTATAGGGAAATGGTATCAATTCATGGGTAAAAAATTGATTGGCATGGGTCCAGCATAAATGGTCTGATATTAGTTTGGAGTTTAAACAATGAGCCAAATCTTTTATTTGTTGCAAATATCGATAATCAGGTTCAGCGGATGTGGCGATAGATAAACCAACACTGTGTAAACTCAATGGATAAAATTCTGCAATCTTGAGCAATTGTTTAAAGTGGGTTCCCGATTGTTTCATATAATTATCAGCCAGGACTTCAAAATAATCGACTGAGGGATGCTCCTTTAAAATATCGTCGATATGCTCAAGCCGCAATCCAATGCCTGAACATCCAGAAAAAGGCGCGGCTTGATCGATAGAATGCTTTGGATACATTCTAATTAGCTTTTAACTGTGCCGTTAACAAGCTTTTCACAAGTGCCTTTGGGTAGATAAATCCAGTCAGTTGCCGAACCATCTGTTTTGGATTGGCCAGCACAGGCATGTTGAGCTGTACCACAATCATTTTTTCCAGCTTTGGCTACACCTTGGCATTTTTCCATATCATTTGGAGTATCTGCATTAGCAGGTATGGTAGCCATTGAAAGTCCAGCAGCCATCACGGCAGCCATTGTTATTTTAGAAATATTATTCATGATACCTATCCTTTGTTATGTGTGATTAATCCATATGTTATTAAATAAACCTCTTGCCTAACCTGGCTCTTTCATTGCATTGCTGCATTGCAAACATTTTTGCGAAGCTCATTAACTGCGCGCAAATTTAGCCTCTTAAAACGTTTTTTTCTTGCCCTAAAAAACAAGCAGGTTAGGCAAGAGGTCTAATAAAATAACGTAGTTAGTATAGTACCATTTTTGGATTTGTGACAGGACATCAATTCATTTATCAAAGATAGAAAAACTTTTAACATGGTTTTTTTATTCCAAATAGGATAGAAAACATTTCTTGCATCTTTGCCTTATACTTAAATAAATTACAGAAAAGGGAAGAGGAGTATTTTATTATGGCAAAGGATACCAAAATGATTAATCTTGCTTTACAAGGAGGTGGTGCTCACGGTGCTCTTGCCTGGGGTATTATTGACAGACTTCTTGAAGATGGTCGTATTAATTTTGATGCCATTTCTGCAACGAGTGCTGGTGCTATGAACGCTGCCGTACTTGCCTATGGATTTGCAACGGGTGGAAAGGAGGGGGCTCGAGAAGCTCTGTATCAATTTTGGAAAATGGTGAGCGATGCCGGGCAGATATACAACCCGCTTAAAAAAACTCCTTTGGAAGAACTATTGGGCATAGGGATTGAAAATTCAATGTCCTTTTTTATGTTTGATTTAATGACCAAAATTCTCTCTCCCTATCAATTTAATCCCTTAAATTTTAACCCACTTAAGGAAATATTAGAGAAAATTGTGGATTTTGAAAAAATTAAATCCTGTAAAAGCATTAAAATATTCATCTCAGCTACTAATGTTCGCACAGGTAAAATTAATGTATTTGATAATAAAAAAATTTCTGCCGATGCGGTTATGGCATCTGCTTGCCTGCCTTTCATGTTTCAGGCAGTAAATATTGGTGAGGATTATTTTTGGGATGGTGGTTATATGGGAAATCCAGCTATTTTCCCTCTGATTTATAATTCCGAGTGCAGAGATATTTTAATTCTTCATATTAATCCTATTTATCGAGAGCATGTCCCTGACACGGCAGCTGAAATTCTAAACCGAGTGAATGAGATCAGTTTTAATTCTTCATTAATGCGCGAAATGCGGGCAATTGCTTTCGTCACTAAATTGATAGACAGCGGTTGGATTAAAGAAGAGTATAAAAATAATCTTAAAAAACTTTATATGCATGCCATTCGCGCGGATGTATCAATGGAGTCTGCCTCTGTAGCGAGTAAACTTAATCCTGAGTGGTCGTTCATTAGCCATCTTTATGAGGAAGGACGCCAAAAGGGAGACGAATGGCTGAAGAGTAATTTTAAACATCTTGGGAAAATGACCAGTATTGATTTGGATGAATATTTATAAGTTTATTATAAGAATGATAGTTCATAACATAATTTGTAATTTGCAGCTATAATTAAATCCAAAGTTATTAGAAATACAAAGATATTTTAAAAACTTTCTTGAAAGGGATTTTGATATGCAGCAAGAAGATCAGGCACCGATACATCAAAACAATCGTTCGTTTTCAAGAAACACGGCGAGGTGTTTAGACACCTTTATGGACGCCATTGACTTTCTTGCCCGGATTGGATGGCCTGTCATTGATTTGGCATTTCGCATATGGATAGCCCAGCAATTGTTAGTTTCTGCAATACTTCTAACTAATCACTGGGATACCGCTGTCTATTTAGCTAAAAATGAATATCCGGTTCCATGGCTATCTCCTGAATGGGAAGCTTTGTTAGGTATATTGGCCCAGTTTGTTGGGGGGATTTCCCTTCTTTTGGGTTTGTTTACTCGATGCGGGGCAGCAGTTATCGTTGGATTCGCAGTCATGACGCAAATCTATTACCAGCCTATCGATCTTAATTTGCTTTGGATTGCATTAATGTTGGGTTATGTGTTGCGAGGCCCAGGCCCACTTTCTCTTGATAATTTGTTTGAGCATGGGTTTAGTCGCAGTCCTTTGCCGTTTGCCATGTTGATTGTGACATTTGTAGATAAAACGAGAGAGTTTTTTTCAAGCTTGTATTTATTTTCTTTACGCATATGGTTAATGATTTCACTTTTACTCATTAATCAAAGCATACAACTCATTTCTTCTGATAAGGTACCGCTATTGATCTCATGGTTGCCGTTAAATTCAGCTTCGATCGTTTTTAACCATGTTTCACTATTCCTGGCCATCTTTTTGGGGCTTGGCTTAGCAACTCGAGTTGTTGCAATTTTTGGATTAATTGTTGTTCTATTTAGTTTTACGCCTGGAGTAACCGGTTTTTATTTATACTGGATGATGGTGATGGCTATTTTATTTGTTTCAGGCCCTGGAATCTTGTCATTGGATCATTTGATTTTTAATGCTTTGAAGAAACGTTATCCCCAGCTTTCTGGAAAACCGGCATTTAGTCTGGATGGTTTACCTCGAGTGGTCATTATAGGTGCAGGTTTTGGAGGGATTGCTTGTGCTAAGGCACTACGCCATCTGCCAGTAAAGATCACCTTGATTGATAGACATAACTATCATCTTTTCCAACCTTTTTTATACCAGATAGCCACGGGAAGTTTATCGCCAGCTGATATCGCTATTTCGATTCGCTCTATATTTTTAGAGCAATTTAATGCGGAAATATTATTGGGTAATGTGACAGATATTAATAAAGAGGAGCGTTTTGTCATAGCTGATAATTTTACAATTCCATACGATTATCTGGTGATAGCGACAGGAGCAACGCACAGTTATTTTGGGAAAGATAATTGGGCTCCTTATGCTCCAGGATTAAAAACAATTAATGATGGAACTTCTGTTCGTAGCCGTATAATAAAGTCGTTTGAACTGGCTGAGATCGCTCAAAGTGATGAAGAACGTAAGCAATTTTTAAATTTTGTCATTGTCGGTGCGGGACCTACTGGAGTTGAACTGGCAGGCGCCATAGCCGAACTTGCCCGATTTGGGATAGTAAAAGAGTTCCGCCATTTTGATCCGGCGTCAGCTAATATTATCCTGGTTCAGGCAGCACCGCGGATTTTACCTGCTTTTTCAGAACAGATATCACAAAAAGCACAACGCTATTTGGAAAGTATGGGGGTCAAAGTTTTAGTGAATAGCATGGTTGAGCAAATTGATAGTGATGGCGTGATTATCAATAAGGAAAGAATTTACTCAAAATCAGTTTTTTGGGCGGCCGGGGTTGCTGCTTCTCCTGCATCCAAATGGCTTCAAGTCGAAGCTGATCCTGCGGGTCGTGTGAAAGTAAATGATGATCTCACAGTAGCTGGTTACTCCAATATTTTTGTCATTGGAGATACAGCTGCTTCGAATGCCTGGAATGGTAAGCCGGTGCCTGGTATTGCCCCTGCTGCAAAACAAGGTGGTGCTTATGTAGCTAAAGTCATATCGAAAAGAGTTTATAATAACAATTCAAGATATAAACCGTTTAAATACATTCATTACGGTAGTTTGGCTACAGTGGGTCGTAAAGCGGCTGTTGCAGAATTTGATCGTTTTAAAATCAGTGGGGAATTGGCGTGGTGGTTTTGGGGAGGTGTCCATGTCTTTTTCCTAGTTGGTTCTCGAAATCGTTTAAGTGTGATTTTAAATTGGCTTTGGTCTTATTACACTTTTCGCGCCAATAATTTGCTGATTACCGATGATTCATTGAATAAAAAAAACAAATCCGGGACGAGCGAGGTTTAGGGCTAATTGAATATAATAAGGAAATACAAAGGGAGTGATTAATGGACAAGTATCTTTCAGCAAATTCTCTAGAAGGTGTTATCGATAATGAATTTAATATGCCAGCTCCACGATGGTTAAATACTTACCCGGCTGGTCCATATCGATTTATTAATCGTGAATTTTTTATTATTGCCTATGAAACTGATCCAGACCTTTTGCAAGCTATACTGCCTCCTGATATGGAGTTATTAGAGCCGGTAGTCAAATTTGAATTTATACGTATGCCTGATTCAACAGGGTTTGGTGATTACACCGAGTCAGGGCAGGTGGTTCCTGTGAGATATAAAGGAGAAGAGGGTGGATTTACCATTTCAATGTTTCTTGATTGCCACGCCCCAATTGCTGGTGGTCGGGAAATATGGGGTTTTCCAAAGAAGCTGGCCAAACCCAAATTGTTTGTTGAAGAAGATACGCTGATTGGTATTCTTAGGTATGGAAGTATTGATATTGCTATAGCAACTATGGGATATAAACATCGTCCGCTGGATGCAGAAAAGGTATTGGAGGCCGTTAAAAAGCCTGTATTTTTGCTTAAAAACATTCCTAATGTAGATGGGACTCCTTTAGTGAATCAGTTGACCAAAACTTATTTGACTGATGTTACAGTGAAAGGAGCATGGACCGGACCAGGCAGCTTGGAGCTTCATCCTCATGCGCTGGCCCCTATCTCTAATCTTTATATTAAAAAAATTGTATCCGTTTCACATTTTATTACTGATTTGACTTTACCGTATGGAGAAGTTGTTGCAGATTATTTGGCCTAAAATAAAAAGGGACTCCTAAAAATGGCGGGAAAATCATATGAACAAACGCCCGATACAAAACACGGCTGTCATTGCAGCTGCTTTGGGAGCTGCTCTTGCCTCTATATACGTCTATACTGATTGGCTTTCATTAGATGAAATCACAGTAAAAAGAGAGCGTTGTTATAATGTGGCAAGAGCGGGGAAAAATGATTGTGCTACCTCCCAACATTCTTGCGCCGCACAATCAACCGCAGATCGTGATCCCGAAGCATTTATCATGTTGCCTAAAGGGTTATGTGAACGCATAGTGGGGGGAAGGAGTGGATAGTTACTCTAAGCTACCTCTTCGCATCAGGAAAGAGATAGAAGCCCAACAATACACTGGCGAATTATTGGTTGCCGGTGTGCAGTTGGGTGTCATTGTATTATTAAGCATTATTAATTTTTTTTCTTCGGCTGGCTATTCGCCTGGCGCCCCGGTGCAATCTTCATCCCTGGGTTTGTGGCTATTTGCTATTTTGGTATTGTTAAGACTGTGGTTTGTCTATACTAATCAATTAAAGCCAATATTCTTGGGATTTTTTATAGTTGTCGAAATGGCTTTGTTATTATTTATTATTTGGACTTATTATTTGCAGTTTGAAACCACACCTACCATTAATCTTAAAAATCCGCATATTAACTATGTTTATATTTTAATTGCTTTGCGTGCGCTTCGATTTGAGCCAGTATGGGTAATTCTCTCTGGCCTCACTGCAGCTCTTGGCTGGGGAATTATTGCCTGGCAAACTTTATCCAGTTCAGGTATGAATGTTATTACATGGGATTATGTGACATTTGCGTCAACTCGAAGTGTCTATTTGGGAGCTGTATTTGATGTCATATTGTCCGTTTTACTGGTTACTACCATCATTGCCTTGGTATTGACGCGTGCAAAGCATACTCTTTTTCAAGCGGTAGAACAGACCAGTGCTGCAAAAGATCTATCACGTTTTTTTGACACAAGTGTGGTCGAAAAGATAACAACATCAGAAAAGTCATTGCAAGCTGGATATGGTGAGCTTCGTCAGGCTGCAATTATGTTCATTGATATGCGAGGATTTACCAAAGCGTCAGTGAAACTGTCTCCCAGTGAACTAATTGGATTGTTAGCGGAATACCAACGTTTACTGGTTCCGATTATTCAAAAGAATAATGGCAGTATTGATAAGTTCATGGGAGATGGTATTTTGGCAAGTTTTGGCGCTGTGACCCCTTCCAATACTTATGCGGCAGATGCATTAAAGACTGTGGATGAGATTGTAGGAGCAGTAGACGTATGGAGTGAAAATCGCCGTAAAAAAAAACAAATAGTGGTTGGTGTAGGAATCGGTCTTGCCTCAGGTGAACTAGTAGTTGGTGTCATTGGTTATGAAAATCGTTTGGAATACACTGTAATTGGAGAAGCTGCCAATTTGGCTGCGAAGCTTGAAAAACATAATAAAGAAGAAAAAACCCAGGCTTTGACTACCCGGGATACATTTTTAGAAGCGGTGAAGCAAGGTTATGAGAACAAGATACCTAAAAAGGAATTGGATGCAAGGAATGTAGGTGGTGTGGGAGAACCATTGGATTTAGTGGTTTTGGCAAAATAACCTGTATTGATCTTCACCCTCATTCAGGGCAATTGTTAGTGTGAGTCAAATGATAATTAGAATTAATAAAAGAATCTTCCAATAATTCATTTCTTAGTAAAAATTGTAATGCAGTGAGCAAATCAAAATCGGGATTATTTTCCAGAGTATTTTCGTAGGCAAGCCCAAGTGAGGCCCCTGCTTTTATATGGCATAAGAAATGAAATAGGTCTTGAGTAATCCAATGAGTCATTGTTTGATTTTTTTGACGGGATATCACAGCATAGCTTGGTATTTGTTGAAAATCGATGGAATCTGTTTCCAGGGGATTTTCTATCAGCGTAAAAATATTTTTTAAGTAATAAGGGGATGAATATAAAAATACAGAAGGATTAAATATCAACGTTAATTTTTCTACTCGATCATTTAGGTGGTTTTGCAGTTTTTGAGGATTAATAGCAAGATAATCCCGTGAGCAATAGCTTAAATGCTTCAACCATTCTATTTCTGCGATATTTTTCAAATAAAGAAGATGACTAACGGTTGGGTTACTTTTTAAAAACAGAGGAAATTTTGCACCCCAATCATCCAAACAATTGGTTGTAGGCAAATTATTTCTATCCTGGATAAAGCGTAATGCCAAACCATCCGCACATTCTTTTCCAACCAATTTCCAAATGGCTGGGAAAGTAATTTCCAGGGAATGGCGTAGATTTTGCAAAATGGTATTACGATAAATGTCAAAACGGAATGTATTAGTAATCTCATTATGGGAAAAGTACTCAAAAATGGCAGTATCTTGTTGATTTAATACTGCATTCAGAAAAAATTCCTGTATTTGTTTAATTGTAGGCATAACAGGTAGATTTCCTGGCTTCATTTAATAAAATATCTAACGTGGGGATTTCTGTATCCCATTCTAACAAAGTGGGAACAATACCTGTGTAATTTATTGTATATCGGTATAAATCCCACACTTCGGGACACACATAATTATTGTGTGTGTCTATCCGCAAGAAATTCATATTATCCTGATAGGCAATAGAATGGCCTGCTAGATGAATCTCTTGTACCGCCTCATGTGGAATTTTTTGGATATATTGATAAGGATCCCGATTGTGATTTGAACAGGAAACATAGATATTATTTATATCCAATAAGAGCTTAGCATCAGTCCGCTTGATTATTTCTGCTAAAAAATCAGGCTCTGAATACGATGAAGTCTGATATTCCAAATAAGAAGCGGGATTTTCAATTAATAAGGTTCTCTTTAAACAATTTTGTACTTTATCGATGTTATTGCTAATAATGGTCAAACTTTCCTCATTATAGGGAATAGGTAATAAATCGGGTAAATAAGTATTTGCTATGGTACTCCAGGACAAATGATCGGAAAGTAAAACAGGTTGAAAGCGGTCGATGAGAGTTTTAATTCGATTTAAATGTGTTGTACAGACTCCCTCCGCAGACCCTAAAGATAATCCGACTCCATGAAAGCTAAGTGGATAATGTTGACTTATAGAAAATAGAATCTCTAATAAGTCCCCACCCTCGAGCAGGAAGTTTTCCGTGTGTACTTCCAGCCAATCAATATCAGGCTTTTCTTCTAATATCTGGGCATAATGTGGCGCTCTGAGGCCAATGCCTATCATAGCGCCATTTATGATTTTATGCATGATGTTTCTTCATCTTAAATTGGTATGATCTTGCTCTATAACGCATTAATGTACTCTTGAGAAGTTTTGAACGCAATGGTCTTGGCAAAAGCTATTTTTAATAGGTATTTTAAATCACAAATGTTTTTTAATTCAGTGTAAAAATTAACCGCAATATTGAGTATTTAGTCACTTTATGAGATAATATTTTTTTATTTCGCAACTTGCAATTTTAAAAATTGCCTCCATGTTGTAGAAGTAATAACAGTCTTGCTCATGTTTTTAGGGAGTGTCTTATGAGTCAAAATTGGCCTACCAGAGATAAAGATTTGCAAACGGCGCGAGTCATAATGGAAGAGTATGCTAATGAACGTGATAGTGATTCATTAGGTCTTTTCGAGATTGTCGTTGATCAAAATGAAAAACGCATGAATTTCCGTTTATCTGGTTGGGTAGTTATTTTGGCAAAACATTTTACTTCTTTATATGGGGTTAGTCAGGGTGATTACGTTACCAGGCAAGTGATTAGCCGCTGCATTACTCAGGGTCAGACTCTGCATTAAAAGTTAGAGATCAGACCCCTACCTCGAACGGCTGTATTTGGTTCAGGTTCGATGATACTTAAACATAAGGGTACTAACCTATTACGCATTAAAATGTTCATTCAGCTATTGATGAATGATTAAGAGCAATTTTTTCGGTAATTGCCAAACATTTAACTCTTAAAAGTTCATCATGTATTTATTGTAATTTTCCTTGTATTTATCAGAACGCTGGTATTCTATCAATGCGTCATTTAGCGATTTGAGTAATTCAGCGTTTTCCCGATTGACTGCAATGCCCAAACCATAACCAACCAGCATGGGACTACCAGTCACCAGAAGCCTCCCGGACGAATTGGCAGACCAGTATAAAGCAGCAGGATTATCCATCAGAACAAAATCAATTTCATTTGTACTCAAGGCTTCCAGCATTTCTTCAGTTCTGTCAAATTCTACTATCACAGGGTCTATTATCCCCATTCTTCTAATTTCCTGGCTAAAGACAGTATTTTCTTCTACACCGATTCGTTTACCTTTTAAGAGCATTAAATTAAACGGTTCATGAGTATTGTGTATCTTATTTGTAAGAAACCTGGAGTAACTCAATAAATAGGGCATACTGAAATTAACCAGGCTAGCACGTTCTGAAGTAATAGACATGGCGCTGATTGCTACATCAATTTGTTTGTTAATCAGAGCAGGAATTAATTGTCTGAATCTCATGACTCGAAAATTACACTGGCGTTTCATTATCTTACACAGCTCTGTCATGGTCGCGATATCATAACCAAAGAGCTCATTATTGGTTCCTTGCATGACAAAGGGGGGGTAAAAGCCTCCTACACCTACTATTAAAGGTAAAGGCTCATCTTGGGCATGGAGAGGTGAAACCAGAAAAAAGAAAGAAAGCAATAATCCCTGAATAAATTTCATTGGCATCTTCACTAAAATATTATTAGAGTCCTTTATAAGAGTATAACGCTAAATAGGAGTTTTAAAGTATTAAATGTAAAATTAATTGATTAATCCTATGATATGGTTAGGTTTTTATATTAAGAATAGTATATTTTATGTCTCCACAAAGTGATATTGAAACATTGATTTCTACAAAATCCTGGATAATTGAAAAATACGTTACTCCTTTGCAACATCCATTGAGAGAAAGTGCGGAAAAATTGATACTGGTAAGTGACTATGCTTGCAGACAAATTAAATTATTGGCTTCTCTTTTGGAATGCGATTCCTGTCGTTCCTTATGGCCGCGAGAAAACTATTTTTATGCAATTCAGCAAATAAGTCTGGAATTATCCCAAGCCCAGTATATGCAGGAATTGCGACGGTTTCGTCATACCCATTTTTTGCGCTTGTTATTACTTGAAATAGCTGGTTTGGCTTCTACTGAAGAGGTTATGCAATCTTGGTCTGATCTGGCAGATTCTATAATCTTACGTACTTTAAAATATATTGGATTTTCCTTGTTGAGTCGTTACGGGGTACCCAGAAACAGTGAGGGTAGAGAGATGCAATTGTATGCTCTCGCCATGGGAAAACTTGGGGGAAGAGAACTTAATTATTCGTCTGATATTGATTTGATTTTTGCTTACAATGAAGTGGGTAGCACTGATGGTGAGGAGCAGATTGCTAATCAGCATTATTTTAGCAAGATGGTGCAAACATTTGTTCATTTATTACAGAGTGTAACGTCTGATGGTTTTGTATTTAGAGTGGATTTAAGATTACGACCTAATGGAGATAGTGGTCCTTTGGTTTCCAGTTTCGCAGCCATGGAAACCTATTACCAGGAACAGGGACGTGATTGGGAACGTTATGCTATGGTTAAAGCACGAGTTGTTGCTGAATCTTTGAATGAATCATTTCCATGGTTTGATCGTTTAATCATCCCATTTGTTTACAGGAGGTATGTGGACTTTGGTGTGATAGAGTCCTTGCGAGGGATGAAGGCAATGATCGAGCGCGAGGTGCAGCTTAACCCCCTATTGAATGATATTAAACGGGGACGGGGCGGTATTAGGGAGATAGAGTTTATTATTCAGAATATACAATTAATTCGCGGAGGCAGATTACCTCAGTTGCAAGTTCAAAATGCCATGTTAGCGTTGGCCGTGATAAAAAAGGAAAAATTACTACCTAGGTGCGATGCTTTAAAACAAGCGTATCTTTTTTTGAGAAAATTGGAAAATATTCTACAGAGCCTGAATGATCAACAAACTCATTCTATACCTGAAGATAAGTTAAAAAAAATACAGATAGTTTATGCCATGGGATTTACTGATTGGGAGCAATTTTTCAATAAATTACAACAATATCAACGCATTGTTAGCAATTTCTTTCATTCCATTCTTGGTAAGGTCGATGATTATGAGGACGAAAAGAGACTATTGAGTAATCAATTATTTAGCCTTTGGCAGGGTCATGTTGAAAGTAATATGGCAGTGAATTTATTGATTAGTCTAGGCTATGAAAATGCACAACATTGTTACCAAATGCTCCATGCTTTTCGACATGGACCACGTTGCAGAAGATTACCACAGGGAGCTCGAATTCGCCTGGATCGTTTTATGGTTTTATTACTTACAGAATTGACTTATTGCCCTAAAACGGATGAGGTTTTATTACAAGTAATTCATTTGCTTGAAAATATTGTGGGGCGCAGCGCTTACCTTGCTTTACTCACTGAAAACCCTTATGCGCTAAGAGAATTATTATTTTGGTTTGTGAATAGTCCTTTTATTTCTTCACTGTTTGTTAGCCAACCTTTTTTGTTGGAAATCCTGTTGGATCAGGAAAAAGATTGGCATCCTGATTCATTGTCTCAACTGGAACAAACAATAATTGAAAAATTAGAGCATACTAATGATGTAGAATTGCATGAGGAAATCCTGCGCCAGTTTAAATTGACGAATTGGATGGTGGCTGCCAGAGCGGAATTATATGGATTATGTGACGCTGTGCGCATAGGGAAATTTCTGTCTGATGTGGCACAAGTCATTGTCAATCAAGTTTTAATTATTGCAAGCAAACAGCTAAGTGGCCGTCATCCTGAAATGGTTCAAATTCAATCACTGTTTGCCATTATTGCTTATGGAAAACTGGGCAGTCGAGAAATGAGTTATTCTTCTGATCTCGATTTGGTTTTTTTACATTCTGCCAAACCATCTGAAGAAGCATTAGTTACCCGATTAACGCAAAAAATATTGCATATGCTGACTACTCGTACTCAAATGGGAGTTTTGTACCATGTTGATACGCGTTTAAGACCTTCTGGAGCAGCTGGCTTGTTAGTCAGTCATGTTGATGCTTTTGTTGAGTATCAAAAAACACAGGCTTGGACATGGGAGCATCAAGCTTTGTTAAAGGCAAGGATATTATCGGGAAATTCGAAAATAAAAAATAAGTTTTCCCAACTAAAAAAGTCAGTCTTGTTGCTAGAGAGAGATAGTAAATTATTGCAGCAGGATGTATTAACCATGCGAGCTAAAATCGATCAATTTCAAGAGTCAGATGAAGTAAAACTTGCTCGGGGTGGATTATTGGATCTGGAGTTTTTGGTTCAATTTCTTATATTGAATCTCGGGGATCCCAAGTTTTCAAGTTATACCAATACCTTAAGTCAACTTAAACATTTGTTTTTATCGAATGTATTAACGAAATCTCAATTCATAACTTTAAAGAAAGCGTATCAGTATTTTCATTATTTGATGCATCAGAAAATTGTACAACCCGATGTTATTAATGATGACGAAATGCAAAACTCAGTGTCTTCAGTTTGCAAAGATCTTTATCAGTATTAGATTGTTTTTTGACAACTCAACCCTGAAAATGAATCCTAATATCATTTAAGATCATTCATAGGCTTATGGGTGATATGCTTTGGCACATGGTAATCCATTTTACTTTCAGTTACTCTGTAATTTTTAGGGAATTTTTTTACTATTATGCAAGCTAATTATTATGATACGTATCAAAAAACAGGAGTTTTCAGTGATGAATTTTTCGGACAGTTTTTAAGAACTCTTGGTAAATGTTATGTGCAGTGTGCTGATGTTGGTGAATGTTATACAACCTTGTCCAAAATAACTGATAAAGACGGTGAAAGTTGGTATAAGGCATGGCATGAAATGGCTAATATACTTAAGACCAAAGCCAATATCAGTTGGGAGGCTAATCACTTTTTAACGGCAGCATACACTTACCTGCGTGCTGCGGAATATTACCGTGCAAGCGAGTTTTTTTTACGAGCCAATCCTGATGATCCGCGCGTGATTCCTTGTTTTGATCAATTGCAATTTTGTTTTGAACGAGCAATGTCTCGCTTGCATCCTGCATCTCAAAAAGTATCGATACCTTATGATGATCAAATATTGGGTGGTTATTTATTTTTCAGCGATCTATCTCCTAAAGCAACTTTGATAGTACCAGGAGGATACGATAGTACTTTTGAAGAAAATTATGCTCTCGTTCCTGCTTCACTTTTACATGGATATCATATTTTGATTTTTGATGGTCCGGGACAAGGACATGCTTTGCGTCGGCAAAAGCTGTATATGAGAGCAGATTTCGAACATGTTGTCTCCCAGGTTTTAGACTGGCTAGATGAGCAAAATGGACTAGAGACATCCAATTATGTACTCATTGGCAGGAGTTTTGGCGGTTATCTTGCACCAAGGGCGGCCTGTAGTGAAAAACGATTGGCCGCATTAATTTGTGATCCAGGGCAAATGGATATTGCAGGCTCATTGAATAGAATGTTACCTCCAAACCTCATGATGTTATTAAAAGAAGGAAGAGCTGAAGAACTTAATGCCTGCTTTTATCAATTGTTCTTGGAAAATCCAATGAAAGAATTTTATTTCAAATCAAGAATGTATACACACGGTTTGACTTCTTCTTTTGATTATTTGCAGGCATTATCCGCCTACACTTTTGTCGATAGGGTGCAAGAGATCACCTGTCCCACACTGGTCTGCGATAATCCCAGCGACAGGATATCCAACCGTGGGAATACACTATATGAAGCTTTGCGTTGTGAAAAAACCTATGTGATGTTTGAAGCCAAATTGGGGGCAGGTATGCATTGTGAAGCAGATGCCAATGGCCAGTTTCAACAAGTTATTTTTGATTGGCTGGATGAGAGATTTACCAATTAGCGGATATCCCAATCGTTATTGTTTTGCTGATAGGATGACTAATACTGATGACAAAAGGATAAGAGGTATGAGAATAGGGATTGCAATCCTGGTTGTATTAGTTTGTTGCACATTGCAGAGTTGTAAAAAAGAAAAATCACCGTATCAAACGACAAGCTATGTTGAGTCTCAGTTATTTATTGTATCAAGCCCGGATGGTGGATATATAAAAGAATGGTATGCTAATGAAGGTCAATTACTGCATAAAGAGGATAAAATTGTAACCCTTGATGGGATAAATTCAATCAAAGCGCCCGCAGATGCTGTTGTGACCGAGCGTTATTACTTAAAGGATGAATACGTACCTCCTAATTTCCCCATTGCAAGTCTCTCCTTGCCCTCTCAAATGAAAATCCTGTTTTATGTTCCCGAAAGCCATTTGGATAAAATTAAATTAGGTAAAAAAGTTCAAATTTTGCTTAATGAAAAAAAATATTCGGGCAAAATTAGCTTTATATCCAATCAGGCTGAATATACTCCGGATGCTGTTTTTAGTGACAAAAATCGTTATAAATTAGTATACAAAGTCAAGGCGGATCTATCTCATGGATTAAGGGATTTATTAAAAATAGGTCAGCCTGTGGAAGTCAATTATGAGTAGATGGAACTCAAAGCAAATCATTATCGATGTGTTCGGATTAGCTAAATCATTTAATGGCATCAACGCAGTAGTGAACTTGAATTTACAAATCCAGGAAGGAACAATTTTTGGTTTTTTAGGGCCCAACGGCAGTGGCAAAACGACCAGTTTACGATTATTAAGTGGATTAGTGGTTCCTGATAAAGGCCAAGGTAAATGTCTTAATCTGGATTTAAAGACTCAAACCAAGTTGATCCAGGCTCAAATTGGTTATATGCCACAGAATTTTTGCCTTTATCAAAATCTGACTGTTTATGAAAATCTGGACTTTATCGCAAGAATATATCAATTAAAAAACAGGAAAGAGAGACTGAAGGAAATCATTGAATTGCTGGCGTTAAGTGACAACCAAAAGCGGATTACTGCTACTTTATCAGGAGGTTGGAAGCAACGGGTCGCTTTGGCCGCTGCTTTGTTGCATAAGCCCCGTATACTTTTGTTAGATGAGCCAACTTCAGGCATTGATCCCCAATCACGTTTGTTAATTTGGGAGCATATACAAAGTATAGTGTCCAAAGGAGTGACGGTTTTACTCAGTACACAACATATGGATGAGGCAGAAAGATGCCATCAATTGGTTTATATGTCTGCGGGAGAAATCATAGCCCGTGGATCGGTTATTGAAATTATTCAATCGACAGGCATACACTCCTGGAGTGTTAAAGGTGAGAATTTCTCCAGAATAAAGGACATGTTAGTAAATAACCCCGCAATTCAAATGATTGAAAAGGGTAATGAAATGCGTATCAGTTCAATAGTTGATGATATACATCAACTATTGGATCCTTTCGTGTTGAAACATTATGAAATCAAAAAAACAGAGACTACTTTAGAAGACGCTTTCATTTATAAAATCATGAAAGAAGGGAATCCAAAGTGAAGAATCATTTTTCAATGCAGCGTCTGTGGGCTATTATCCGCAAAGAATTCATATTAATGAAACGTGATCCTGCTACTATCGTGATTATGGCTATCTTGCCTTTGATTTTAGTCTGTATTGCCGGATATGCCATAAATACCTATCCCCAAAAAGTTCCTACAGTGCTAATCAATTTTGATAATACTGATGTAACGCGTGAACTGATTCGAGAGATACAAAATACAGGGTATTTTTCATTTGTGGCTTCAACGAACGATTCAGAGTCAGCCCATCATTTCTTGAAGACAGGAAAGGCGATCTTAGTATTGACTATTCCTGCGAATTTTACTAAAGCACTTCGCCGAAACCAAAAACCGGCTCTTTTATTGGAGGACGGCAGTATTGATGCTCTTGCTTCAGGTAGGGCTATCATTGCCTTAGCGGGATTGAAATCATCGTTTTTAGAGAAAATTGGTCAAAAGGGTATCAATATTCCTCTGCAGAGGCCTGATTTTCAAATCATAAACCACCGATTATACGATCCGGATCGTGTGACTCAATTTTATGTGGTTCCCGGGATGATAGGTTTAGTGCTCATGTTAACGATGTTGCTGATAACTGTAGTTGTAGCATTTAGAGACGTTCAGGGCGGTACGATTGAATATTTATTAGCCTCACCGACTCGCCCATCAGAAATTTTATTAGGAGAAATTCTTTCCTATATTATCATCGGTTATTTACAATTAAGTTTTGGTCTTATCCTGTCTTACTATTTATTCCACGTTCCATTCGTTGGTACCCCTCTTCTTTTATATTTATGCACCTTACCTTATATTATGGCGGAATTATCGTTGGGTTTAACTATAGCCACTTTTTGTACATCCCAGTTTGAAGCGGCGCAAGTGATCAATGTTTTCATTGCTTTCTCTATTTTGTTAACCGGATTTACTTTTCCGATATTTGGAATGCCTGAATGGGCACAATATTTAGGATTATTTTTGCCATTGACGCATTTTTTTAAAATTATGTTTGGCATTATGTTAAAAGGAAACAGTTTTGGTGAAATTTGGGCTAATTTATGGCCACTACTAGCGTATTGCTTTGCAATGATTGTTTTGGCAACATGGCGATTTAAGAGGCATTTTGTGCGATAGAAGATACATCGAGAATCATATTGGCAAATGCTTGATTCATAATCCAAGCCGCGACCGTGAGGAAGCGGACTTTTCAGACATAAAAAATTTTAATTTAATGCAATTTCCTCAGATTAAAGAGGCATATAAATCATAATCGTCGCTGTCAGTGATAACAACCTCAGCGAAAGATCCTACAGTAATCCCGGATGTTTTAGGCAAATAAACCAGACCATCGATTTCAGGAGCATCGCTTTTACTGCGGGCTATGATTTGATCGTCGTTTATCTCATCAATTAAAACGGTTTGAGTACTGCCAATTTTATTTTTTAATTTATTACGGCTGATTTCTGCTTGTACTTGCATAAAACGATGATAACGTTCTTCTTTAATGTCTTCAGAAACAGGATTATCCAAATCATTTGCTTTGGCTCCTTCAACAGGGGAGTATTTGAAACAGCCGACTCTGTCTAATTGTGCTTCCTTAAGAAAGGCTAACAACTCGGAAAACTCCTCTTCGGTTTCACCAGGAAAACCTACAATGAATGTGGAGCGTAAGGTAATATCAGGGCAAATTTCTCTCCATGAAGCAATCCGCAATAAGGTATTTTCACTACTGGCAGGTCTTTTCATAGCTTTTAATATGCGTGAATTGGCATGTTGCAATGGTATATCCAGGTAAGGCAAAATCAGGCCATCGCGCATTAGAGGGACAATATCATCAACATGGGGGTAGGGATAGACATAATGGAGTCTCACCCAAATTCCTAATTCCCCTAATTGTTCGCATAGATCGTAAAAACGAGTATTGACTGTTTTTCCCTGCCATTCGACCTGCTGATAACGTGTATCTACGCCATAAGCACTGGTATCTTGCGAGATAACCAGTAATTCTTTCACTCCAGCTTGTTTTAATTTTTTAGCTTCAGTAAGAATTTGAGTCATTGGATAACTTTGCAATTTTCCTCTCATCGTAGGGATAATACAAAAGGTGCATTTTTGGTTGCATCCTTCTGATATTTTTAAATAAGCATAATGCCGAGGTGTCAGTTTTATTCCCTGTGGGGGAATCAATTGTGTAAATGGGTCTGCAGGAGGAGGAAGGTGTTGGTGTACCGCATTGACTACTTCTTCGTAGGCATGAGCGCCACTGATGTGCAGGACATCAGGACAGGCATTTTTAATTACATCCGCTTTTGCTCCCAAACATCCTGTAACGATCACTCGCCCATTTTCAGCCATAGCCTCTTGAATGGTGTCCAGGGATTCCTGAACAGCACTGTCAATGAAGCCGCAAGTATTAATTACGACGACTCCGGCATCCTGATAAGTAGATACCAGCTCATAGCCTTGTGCTTTCAGCTGAGTAATAATTCGTTCTGAATCCACTAATGCTTTGGGGCATCCTAAACTCACAAATCCTACTTTATGACTCATAAATCTCTATCTGTAAAAAAAATGAACTAATTATACTGCTTAATCGTTTGAGTGTCGACTGGTTTTACACAAAAGTATTAATGATTCCTCTAGTCCACACCTACGTGATTTATTGTTTGCATGAATTCATCGGCATTAAGCTCGCCGACTTTTTTCAATTTATCGAGTTGTATGCCCTGAGCATTAAAAAAGATAAAAGTAGGGGGAGCTACTACACGGAAATGCTGCATTAATGCTCTGTCGTTTTGATTATTGGCAGTTACATCCACTTTTATAACGATAAAATGGCTTAATGCTCTTTGTACACGAGGATCTTTGAACGTCGTGTTTTCCATCACTTTACATGAGGCACACCAGTCAGCATAAAAATCAAGCATCACTGGTTTTCCAAACGCTTGTTTTATAGCCAGTTCAACACTTTTGACAGATTGGGCTTTGGCTGATTCAAAAGCGTTGGTTACAGTAGGAGCTGCTTGCAAGTTGGCTAAAGGCTGTAAAGGGTTGGAAGATCCCATGCTAGCCCCAATGAGAATTAGCAATCCATAGGTTAATAGAATGATACCGATACCTTGACAGAGCTTTTCCTGGTTTGTATTCGATTTGGTTAAGGCACCTGAGTAAATACCAGAAAAAATCAGGAGACAAGCCCATAGTCCCATGACCAGGCCTGCTGGTAAAATGCGTGCCATCAGATAGATAGCAACAGCAAGAAGCAATATGCCAAAAAAAGCTTTAACGGCATTCATCCAGCTTCCTGTTTCGGGCAGCCATTTACCGGCAGAAGTCCCTATCAGCAGCAATGGAGTACCCATGCCTAGGCTTAAGGTAAATAGAGTGACACTGCCGAGTAATACATTTCCGGTTTGTGCTATGTAAGTTAATACTCCAATTAATGGGGCTGTGACGCATGGTGACAGAATGAGTGTGGACAAGCATCCCATGATGGCTGCTCCAAGATAGTGTCCGCCACGTTGTTCACGACTTGAGCCTACAATTTTACTTTGCCATGCATCAGGTAGTCTGAATTCATAAAAGCCAAACATGGACAACGCCAGCAAAACGAATATCAGACTGAAGAGACTGATAGCCCATGGCGATTGCATACTGATTTGTAAATTGGCTCCAAGGAGGGCAACGACAGCACCCACAACGGCATAAGTGACAGACATGCTGAGCACGTAGCTTAATGACAGGAAAAACGCTTTTTTCGTGGTTGCAGTCTTTCCATGGCCAACAATAATGCCTGAAAGGACAGGAACCATTGGAAGTATACAAGGCGTGAAGGACAGGAGCAGGCCAAACCCGTAAAATATAAGCAAAATCATTATCCAATTATGATTCGCAAAAATAGCAGCAATATCTTGTTCCGATTTTTCAGGCTTTTCAGGGGTGGCTTCCGCTGGTGCCTTCAATGTTTCCAAATCGACTTGGGAAAGGGCCAGTTTGTCATCAATTGCCAGTTTGATTTGCCTTGCCTCCGGGGGATAACAAAAACCATCGTCAGCACATCCTTGAAAACGCAAATTGACTATTGTTTCTCCAGGGGTAATGCCAAGGACTCCCACAGGAAGAGTTAGTTGATTGCGGTAAACCTTAAAGGTTCGTCCTTGTTTATCCGTTTTGGTTAAGGGGGTAGGGAAGCGAAGGGTTCCAAGCTGTGCAATGTCATCATTATCGGAATTTAATTGAATACGGTCGCTATATAAAAAATACTTGGGCAAGATATCCCATTGTATGGCAAAGGTATTAGGATCTATTTTTTTTACATTAACCTTAAATACTTCAGAAGCTGGCAAGGGCTCAGCATGAACAAAAAGGGAAGTTAAAAATAATACGGATAATAAGAGCCATTTTTTCATTCGATATCTTTTACTGTTACTAATAAACATTATTGTAGACGCTGTAATCCCAAATCCAAAATTTTTTTTGATTTTACCCTTGAAAGTTTGTTTCTTGTCCCCATATGGCTTTCATCGGTATTGTTTGACCTAAGGAAAGCAATACTTAAATGATTTAAAGTTTAATTTAATCAGGAGAGAAAAGTATGAAAATTCGTCCTTTACACGATCGCGTTGTTGTTCGTCGTATGGAAGAAGAGCGTACCACTGCTGGTGGTATTGTTATTCCAGATAGTGCTACCGAGAAGCCTATGCGCGGCGAGATCATTGCTGTTGGCGCTGGCAAAGTATTAGAAAACGGTGATGTCCGAGCTTTAGCAGTTAAAGTAGGTGATGTGGTATTGTTTGGCAAGTACTCTGGTACTGAAGTTAAAGTTGATGGAAAAGAATTAGTTGTGATGCGCGAAGACGACATCATGGGTGTAATCGAGAAGTAATCTAATTGTTTAAAGGAGACAATGATAATGGCTAAAGAATTACGTTTTGGTGATGACGCTCGCCTACAAATGCTTGCTGGCGTTAATGCATTAGCAGATGCAGTTCAAGTTACTATGGGTCCACGTGGCCGTAATGTTGTATTGGAAAAATCTTATGGCGCTCCTACTGTAACCAAAGATGGTGTGTCTGTTGCCAAAGAAATTGAATTTGAACATCGCTTCATGAACATGGGCGCCCAAATGGTTAAAGAAGTGGCTTCTAAAACTTCTGATACTGCTGGTGATGGTACTACTACTGCGACGGTATTGGCTCGTTCTATCCTTGTTGAAGGTCACAAAGCAGTTGCTGCTGGTATGAATCCAATGGATCTCAAACGCGGTATTGATAAAGCAGTATTGGCAGTTACCAAAAAATTACAAGCAATGTCTAAGCCATGCAAAGACAGCAAGGCTATTGCTCAAGTTGGAACTATTTCTGCTAATTCGGATGAAGCGATTGGTGCTATCATTGCTGAAGCAATGGAAAAAGTTGGTAAAGAAGGTGTTATTACCGTTGAAGATGGTAATGGATTGGAAAATGAGCTTTCTGTTGTTGAAGGTATGCAATTTGATCGTGGTTACATTTCTCCATACTTCATCAACAACCAACAAAACATGAGCTGCGAACTCGAGCATCCATTCATTTTATTGGTTGACAAGAAAGTTTCCAGTATTCGTGAAATGTTGTCAGTATTGGAAGGCGTTGCTAAATCTGGCCGTCCTTTATTGATCATTGCAGAAGATGTTGAAGGCGAAGCGTTAGCTACCCTGGTAGTCAACAACATGCGCGGTATTGTAAAAGTATGTGCTGTCAAAGCGCCTGGTTTTGGTGATCGTCGCAAAGCGATGCTGCAAGACATTGCTATTTTGACTAAGGGTCAAGTTATTTCTGAAGAAATTGGCAAGAGCCTGGAAGGTGCTACTCTGGAAGATCTTGGTAGTGCTAAGCGAATCGTTGTTACCAAAGAAAACACTACTATCATTGATGGTGAAGGTAAAGCAACTGAAATTAATGCTCGTATTGCTCAAATTCGTGCACAAATGGAAGAAACCACTTCTGATTACGATAGAGAAAAATTACAAGAGCGTGTTGCTAAATTAGCTGGTGGTGTTGCTGTCATCAAAGTTGGCGCTGCTACAGAAGTTGAAATGAAAGAGAAGAAAGCTCGTGTTGAAGATGCTCTTCATGCTACTCGCGCTGCAGTAGAAGAAGGTATTGTTGCCGGTGGTGGTGTTGCCCTGATTCGTGCTCAGAAAGCTCTTGATTCATTGAAAGGCGATAATGACGATCAAAATATGGGTATCAATATTTTACGTCGCGCTATTGAGTCTCCAATGCGTCAGATTGTTACTAACGCAGGATACGAAGCTTCTGTTGTAGTGAACAAGGTAGCGGAACACAAAGACAACTACGGTTTCAACGCTGCAACTGGTGAATACGGTGATATGGTTGAGATGGGTATTCTTGATCCAACCAAAGTAACCCGTATGGCTCTGCAAAATGCGGCTTCCGTAGCCAGCCTGATGTTGACTACTGAGTGTATGGTCGCTGATCTGCCTAAGAAAGACGAAGGTGTTGGTGCCGGAGATATGGGCGGCATGGGCGGAATGGGTGGCATGGGCGGAATGATGTAATTTTCTCCCGGTTATCCAATAAAAAACCCGCTGTAAAGGCGGGTTTTTTATTGATGTCTATTTTGTTCTTTAACTATTTTGAACTATCCTTAATAACGTGAATAAATAACAAGGAAAGAATAATGAGTAAAGTAATTAAAAAGCTGGAAGTTGCTCTTGCTGATACTTATGCGTTGTACCTGAAAACACAAAATTACCATTGGCACGTTACCGGACCTCAATTTAAAAGTTTGCATGAATTATTTGAGATGCAATATAAAGAACTGGCGGAAGCAGTGGATCAAATTGCAGAACGAATTCGAATCATGGGTCATAAGACTCCTGCTACCTTTACTGAGTTTAATCAATTGAAAACGATTAAAGATGGTGATTCCGGATTGAGTGCTAATGAGATGGTCAGTGAGTTAGCAAAAGATAATATGATGATAGTAAAAGATTTGAATCAGGCAATTAAAATTGCTCAGGAAAATGAAGACGAAGGTACGGTGACTATTCTAAGTGATCGAGTTGCTGCTCATGAAAAAGCTCATTGGATGTTATCAGCCTCAAAGGAAAAGAAATAAAGTACTCATTTTATGTATCAGCTGATATGGAATCAGTGTCTGTCTTCAAATAATGGGATGTTTACAAAAATTTTCAAAGGCCATAAATGGATTTTGTCATCCGTTGATATGGAATAATGTGTATTTGTAAACACCCCTGTTAATGATGCTTTTAAATTGTAGTGCAGAGTAATAATTCATCCTTGTATGAATGAGAGTGTAGTCGTAAAATGATCGATTCATTGATTTGGCAGCACCATTGGCTAAGGATTGCTTTGTGTTTCGATTTTTATTTCCCGTCAGTCTTTTTATAAGTTCCATTCTCCTGTTCAGCATTCAACCCATGGTTGCAAAAGCAATACTCCCAATTTATGGGGGGACACCGGGTGTGTGGACTGTTTGCGTGCTTTTTTTTCAGTTTATTCTGCTCATTGCATATGGCTATGTATGGCTTTTAAGTCAGATTAAGAAACCTGCAGTTTGGCGTTTAATCCATATGGTTTTGGTTGTCTTAAGTTTTACAACTTTTCCATTGTTGTTTCATCCTGCAGTGAGGGATGGACAACCTGAGTGGGTGATTCTACATAATTTGTTGATGCAACTGGGTTTGCCTTTGTTAGTGATTGGCGCTTCTGCTCCTCTATTACAATTTGCCTATAGCCAGACAAAAAGCAAAGGGGCCTCAGATCCTTATTATTTGTACATATCCAGTAATCTTGGAAGCTTGAGTGCCTTGCTTTTTTATCCATGGGTTATCGAGCGATTTATTGGTTTGACTCATCAATTTTATTTCTGGAACCTTGGATTTGCCATTTATTTGCTACTTTTGGTAACGGTCTTATTTTTTACAAAATACCAACCCTTAATGTTAACTGAAAAAAAAGAGGTAGATTTTTTGTCGTGGCGAGAGATAACCTATTGGATTTTTTTGAGTTTTGTCCCTTGCAGCTTGATGTTAGGAGTTACTTTATATATAACAACTGATGTTGCCGCAACGCCATTGTTCTGGGTTTTGCCTTTAGCACTTTACCTTTTGTCATTTGTATTTACCTTCACGGCTAACCCCCTTATTTCACAAAAATGGATTTCTCGTAATTGCCTGTTTTTTCTGGTTTTTACAATTCTTGGGTTCATTTTTGGGGTTAGCCAAATCAGAGTGTGGCAATTGGTGTTATTTAATCTATTAAGCTTTTTTATTTTGGCTTTACTGTGTCATGGCCAGTTATTTGCACGAAGGCCTAAGCCACATAAACTCACGTTGTTTTATTTTTGCTTGTCCATCGGAGGAGTTTCAGCAGGGATTTTTAATGGAATTTTAGCGCCTAATTGGTTTAATTATGTTTATGAGTACCCTTTAGCCATTTTATTAAGTTTATTCGCTCTTCCTCTGCCAAAAACTAACCGGGGATGGTGGGTGCCATTAGTTGTTTTGGTTTTGCTGTTGCTGCATTATTTCATTCCTACTGTTCCTTGGTTTAAAAGTATTACAACTTTTCACATCCTTGCTATTTTGGCGCTTGGAGTTATTGTGATTTGGCATCGCAATAAAATGAATCTTGTACTATCCATGTTTATTTTATTTGTTTTCCTTTATTTTCCTCCGTTGCAAGACAAACAGATTTTGCTCAAGGAAAGAAATTTTTACGGTGTCAAGCAAGTCTTCAAAAAGGATGATGTGCATGCATTAATAAGCCAATCAACCCTTCATGGGATGCAAGTAATGAATGGGGAAAGATCAAGTTATGGAACAAGTTCCTATTATGGGGCCATAGCTCCGATAGTCGATATTCTGAAGAAAGAGTTTCATCCGCTTTCTGTGACGATTATGGGATTGGGAGCAGGAACGCTGTTGTGCCAATTTCGGGCAACTGATTCCGTAAAGGTTATTGAGATTGATCAACAAGTAATTGATTTAGCTAAAAATAATAAATTATTCACATACATACGTGACTGTTCTCCATCAGCCGAGATTATTAAACAGGATGGTCGATTGGCCTTGGTTAATATGCCAGATGCTTCGCAGAATTTGCTAATTTTGGATGCATTTAATTCAGATGCTATTCCTGTCCATCTGATGACACTTGAAGCATTCACATTATATAAGAGGAAAATTGTCGAAAATGGAGTTATTTTGGTTAATCTAAGTAACAGACATCTGCAAATGCTCCCGGTCATTAATGCAATTGGACGTTCTTTGGATATGATAACTTTATTTTTAGCGCATAAGGGGGATAAGAAATTAGGGCAATTTAACTCAGAATGGGCTTTGCTTACCTCAAATCAATCCTTGGCGTTTCAAGTGATGAAAGGAACAAACTGGAAATTTGTAGCAGATGATGATCAGTTTTTATGGACTGATGATTATTCTAATATTATTCCATTGCTGAAATGGTAGGGTAAAAAGATAAGCTATCAAATTCATTTGTAGTCTTGTTCTATCGTGATGCGGGCTGTATATTGCCAATTGTCAATACACCCTGACTTATATTTCAGCAAGGTTTCCTTTTGTTTCTAGCCAGATCTTTCTATCGGCTGCTCGTTTTTTGTTGAGCATCATATCCATAATGGCTTCCGTTTGCTCTTCATCATCAAGAGTAAGTTGCACCAGACGTCTTGTATTGGGATCCATTGTGGTTTCTCTAAGTTGAATGGGATTCATTTCACCTAATCCTTTGAATCGTTGCACATTCACTTTTGATTTTGTGGTTTGAGTGAGATGTTGAACGATTCTATTTTTTTCTTCATCATCCAGGGCATAATGAATCAGCTTCCCTGCATCGATTCGATAGAGTGGGGGCATAGCTACAAAAACATGACCTGCTTTAACCAGAGGTTTGAAGTGTCTTAAAAACAAGGCACATATCAATGTTGCAATATGAGCTCCATCAGAGTCTGCATCAGCAAGAATACAGATTTTTCCATAGCGAAGACCCTCAAGATCACTGGAGCCAGGATCGACGCCTATAGCAACAGATATATCATGAATTTCCTGGGAAGCCAGAACTTGTGAAGAATCTACTTCCCATGAATTAAGTATTTTTCCACGTAAGGGTAAAATGGCCTGATAATCTTTATTGCGGGCTTGTTTGGCTGACCCCCCAGCCGAATCTCCTTCAACCAGGAACAGTTCCGCTTGACTTAAATCCGTTTGCAAGCAATCGGCTAATTTTCCAGGTAAAGCTGGCCCCTGGCTGACGCGTTTGCGTGCCACTTGCTTGGCTTGTTTTAGTCTTTTCTGTGCGCGTTCTATTGCGAGGGCTGCTAAGGCTTCGCCTTGGTTGCGATGCTGATTCAACCAAATTGCAAAAGCATCTTTTATAACATTACTAACTAATCCTGAGGTTTGGCGTGAGCTCAATCGCTCTTTGGTTTGTCCTGCAAATTGAGGCTCTTTCATTTTGACTGACAAAACGTATTGGCATGATTCCCATAGATCATCTGCAGTCAATTTTACTCCGCGAGGAAGAAGGTTTCTCAGCTCACAAAATTCAGACATGGCTTCAAATAATCCTGAACGTAATCCATTGACGTGAGTACCGCCTTGTATTGTCGGGATTAAATTCACATAACTTTCATTTAAATTGCCATTAGCAGAGTCTGACCATGCCAAAGCCCAATCAACGGTTGCTTCATCACTTTTGAATGCGCCGGCAAAAGGTTCTTCAGGCAAATAATCTTCAGGCAAGGTTTGCCTCAAATAATCAGTTAAACCTTGTTCATAACACCAGTTCATTTCTTCATTGGTGATTTTATTGATAAAGGTCATGGACAAGCCACTACACAATACCGCTTTTGCTCTCAATACGTGAGTCAGGTGTTTTACAGAAATTTTTGTGGTATCAAAATATTTGCCATTAGGCCAAAAACGTATAACAGTACCAGTCTCTCTTTTTTTTGTAACCCCGGTTTCATTTAATTCACATAATTTGTCACCATTAGCAAAGGTCATTTGATAAATGATCCCATTGCGCTTTATGGTGACGTCAAGTCGTTCTGACAAGGCATTTACCACGGACACCCCAACGCCATGCAAGCCACCAGAAAAGCTGTAGTTTTTATCTGAAAACTTACCTCCGGCATGAAGTCGAGTCATAATAACCTCGACACCACTTAAGCCCAGTTGAGGATGCAAATCGACTGGCATACCTCGGCCATCATCCTCGACTTCAATAGAACCATCTTCATGTAACGTAACAATAATACGGCTAGCAAATCCAGCAAGTACTTCATCTACGCTATTATCAATCACTTCCTGAGCCAAATGGTTGGGGCGTGTCGTGTCGGTATACATACCGGGACGTCGTTGAACAGGCTCAAGACCACTTAAGACTTCAATCGCTTCCGCAGTGTAGTTTTCTGACATGGGTATTCACTCAAATATTAATTGTAATTATTCTATCACAAACATTCTTTTGCTCAGAGTGGTATGGTATTTTTATTGCTACTATCACCTCTCTCTTGTTAGAGTGTAGTTATCATTATTTGTGGCAAATTCCATGCAAAACACCGCTGAAATTAATCAACTATCAGTTGCTTTTAAAAGCCCTGATAATACAGTTCTGGCTTTGGATAAATTAAGTTTTAGTCTAAATCCAGGGGAGACTTTGGTTTTACTTGGGGAGTCAGGATGTGGTAAATCGTTAACCTCATTGGCCATGATGAGGTTGCTGCCCAGAGCAGGAGTCTATGGGATTGACAGCCAAATCAATATTCACGATGAAGACATCTTAAATTTACCTGAGAAAATGATGAGGGAGTTAAGGGGGCGCAGGCTTGCGATGATTTTTCAAGAGCCGATGACTGCCTTAAATCCTGTACTAACAATCGGAGAGCAGATCGCTGAGGTTTTAAAAAGGCATCGGTCTTTGACAAAAGAGCAACTAAAAGAAAGAGTAATATTGTTATTGAATGAGGTAGAAATGCCTCAACCGCACATGAGAATTTATCAATACCCACATCAATTGTCTGGTGGTCAAAAGCAGAGAGTGGTTATTGCTATGGCCTTGGCGTGTGAACCAGATATCCTTATTGCTGATGAACCTACTACGGCTTTGGATGTGACTATCCAGGCTCAAATACTGGCGTTACTAAAAAAAATACAAAAGAAACATCATATGAGTTTGTTATTAATTACTCATGATCTGGGTGTGGCTAAAACCATGGCTGATAGAGTTTGTGTGATGTACGCAGGACAAGTAGTGGAACAAGCATCAGTGCAAGATTTTTTTTCAAAAGTGAGTCATCCCTATGTACAGCAACTTTTGGCATCCTTACCTTCATTTGCAAAAAGAAATGAGAGACTATCTATTATTAGCGGTATGGTGCCTTCTTTAGAGTCTATGCCTTCAGGGTGTCGCTTCCACACACGCTGTATTTATGCTTTTGAACGATGTCATCATGAGGAGCCTCAATTACAAGAAGTTGAACAGCGTCTATTGAGATGTCATTTGTATCCTGATATCAAAGAATTGCCATTACTGGATAAAAATAAAATCAGCTGGGTTCCTTCGGTTGAAAAACAAGAGATCGTGTTCACAGTAAATGATTTATCAGTTCATTTTATACATAAGAAGGGATTTTTGAGCCGTAAAAATACCATTTTCAAAGCCGTTGATGGTTTATCATTCACTCTTTCCAGAGGTAAAACCTTGGCTTTGGTTGGTGAATCGGGCTGCGGGAAAACAACAGCAAGCCGTGCTTTGCTGAGGTTATTGCCAGTTGCCGGGGGGAAAATCAGATATAAGGATAGAGATGTATTGTCTATGACAGGAGGTGTGTTAAGAAGATACAGAAAAAAAGTACAGATTATTTTTCAAGATCCTTTTTCTTCTATGAATCCACGCATGACTGTTGGAGAGATCATAGCAGAAGGGATGCATGCACAAGGGATGAAGTCTTCTTACATCAGAAAACAACAAAAATCCCTAATTGAGCAAGTTAACTTACCAAGTGCCAGTCTGCATCGATACCCCCATCAGTTTTCCGGTGGACAAAGACAACGGATCTGCATTGCGAGAGCTCTGGCAACAGAACCCGATATTTTAATCTGCGATGAGCCAACCAGTGCTCTTGATGTATCGGTTCAGGCACAAATTCTTAATTTGTTAAAGGAATTGCAACAACAAAGAGGTATTTCTTATTTGTTTATAACCCATAACATGGGGGTTGTCTCTTATATCGCTGATGATGTATTAGTCATGAAAGACGGCTTGGCTGTCGAATATGGATCATGCGAAAAAGTACTTCGGCAACCCGAACATCCTTATACCAGGCAGCTGTTAAATGCTGTCTTGGATATTGAGTAATATTTCAAATTTTCTTTCACATTTATCTGCTACATTTTATGCAGCTTATATATAATGAGGGCATTCTATTTTTCAGGGAATTCAAGGCATGAAAATCACTCGAAATCAATTAAATTTCAAAGGTATAAAGGAATTTACGGGTTGTTTGGCAAGAAATGATGAACAAATTGAATTCATTAATAATGAGATCAAACTCTTGAAGGAATTAATCGAATTCAATATTCTGAAGGGAATCGATGAAAACAAATCACAATCCTTATTTGATGCAGTGATTGAGGCAGTAGAAAAAGCTGGTTTGGATGTCGAGAATGATTTGCTTATACAATTTATTCGAGCCACATCAGCGATTATCGACTCCAAATCGACAGACCTTCCTGAGTTGGTTTCCTTATTAACGGTACTCATCAAATCAAGTAATAATTGCGACAAATCAGAATTGATGAGATATTGCCGTCTTATCAATAAGCTTGAAAAAACGGATGACAAAACCTTAGAACAATGGATAAAAATACTGACCATACTTGGAAGAAATGTTGAGTCTGTAAAGGCTGATTTATTATTCAATGTTCAGTCTTGGCTTGAGATCCATAGTGTCTTATTAGACGATATTTCTTCTTTATTTGACTACCCTCCTTATCCCACATTAGATGTTTTTTCTGAGAAATTACGCGAATACTCAAGAGAGTTAAAATTATATATTGATTCATTTGATAGAGATCCAACAGGAGCCAGAGCTTCCAAAGTGAATCAAGAGGGCATTTTGCTTAAAACAAGAGAGCAAATTCTTAATGAGCAATTTGATGCAAGTCAAATTCAAGAGGTTGTTGCCAGGATTCAAAGTGTTGATAATGGGGCGGGTTTATCGTGTAAAGAACAATATGAATTGGCTCAACAAGTTGTATTTATCAATGCGATAGGCAGGGATTTTCCTCTAAAAATAGCGAATGCAACCTATACTGATTTAACTCAATTAGGCAGAGATAAGTTGCAGGAGTTGTCTGATTTTTTAATTATAGAGATGAGAAGACTGGATATTCGCAAAGAGGATAAATTGCGAACTCAATTGAAGTTAGTCGCAGTAATGCGAGAGCAGTATTTTCGTAGTACCGGCTTACTCTTTGATACTACACAAATGATTTCTCTTTTATTGTCTTTACATCATCAAGAACAAAATGTGTTGCTGGAAGTCAGTTCTAATGAAAACTCGAGTGCTCCACCTGCAGCAGTCCTTGCGGCTATGCAATGGGTGCTTGCGGCGGGTGGTACAGTCGACGTGTGTTTTGCAAATCACAGATTAATAGCTCAGGGTTATCTTGAAAAAGGTGATAGAGATTTCTTTACCTGTTTGGGTATACCTTCCTCTGTGGTAGAGGCGAATTCTGAGTTTGGTACTTACCGGGTTGGGGGTATTAATTACTCGACACTTTCTGATTTGACCTCCTATCGCTCTCACGCAGCGGTAGAGGATGAAGAACTGTCTATAGATAGATACGGCCATCCTGTTTCCAGCCATCTCATTCTTAATGACATTGATTTTTCTAATGTAGACGATAGAATTTTATCTCATTTTTTTTCACTGTTTGATGATTATAAAGGAAAAGGACGTGTCCTCAGGATCACCGAAACAGAGGGAACTGCTGGTGAAATGGTTGGGCAAACCAGACGATTCGATATGGATGTGGGTTATCGGATTTTTCCAGCCAGGAAGAATTTGCGAGAAGAATTAAATACGCAAAATTCAGCTGATGCACGAAGAGAAGAAGCAGTTAAACAGTATATCATTCAATCTGTTTCTAATATTCAACAGGTGGTGTTAAATCAATTGGAAGAATGGCAAGCATTTTTGCATTTGATTTACCCCAAGTCAGAATGGAGACAGCTGGATAATGAATTATTTGCGCAAAGAAACGATTTGATTGATTCGCTAAAGAAGCAATGGACAAAGTGTTTGGAAGATTCTGATCCTAAAAAAATGTATCCAAACCCCTATGTCCGCAGGGATGTTTTTCAGCGCTTACAAACCAGGGAATTGGAAAAGGCAATTCAAGTCTATGAGAAATCCGTTTCCAGCATTTGGAGTCTAAACCGAAATCAGTTGAAAGCAAAAACAGAAAATAAATTCTCCAATGACTCTGTCAATGCATTACGTTGTAAATATTTGGAAGAGGTCAATTTAAGTGAGCAAATACAGTGGAGTAAATTATCAGCTCGTTTAAAGAAAAAGGAAGTAGCTCAAGAGAAAAAGCGCAGTCATCGTCACCTTGAATCAGCAGTAGAAGTAACTGGCGCTATGTTAAGCTACCATGATGGTGATTCAGAGCCCTATCGATTAGCTTTTGTGAACAGCCAACTGAAATTGTGGATCAGGGATATTAGCAAAGAAATCAATAACTCCTCGTTACCGGCCAGTGTTAAACAAGGTCTAATAGAGAGGGCTAATAATGCAGATAACTTTCTTGCTCTCGAGTTGTTATTAATTGATTATGAAAGCAGATGGTTAGACAAGGAGAAATTGAGCGAAAAATTCCGCATGCAGCCAATCATCAGTGACATGCTGAGAGTCTATCAGCTAGCGGGTTTTGAAGAGCATAAAGAACTTCAGATTTTAAAAGAAACCTATCTGGATAATACTGCAGAGCAAATCATTCATCATCTTGACAAGACATTGGCTTGGGCTAAGCCTGAAAACAGAGGTCCGTGGTATTGGATTGAGCGGTCAGCGGTAAAAACAGCAGCGAATGAAATATTGGCTTTGGTTAATGAAGTAAAACAAGCGAGAGATTCTTCATCCAAACAGGTAGCCATCAAAAAATTATATAAAACTTTATGCAAACATCAAGCTCAATTGGACGATGTTTGGATCTTTTCATTTGGCCACAAAAATACACGTGATTTGATTCATCAAACATTAAATACCATGGATGGTTTAGCTGTTCTGGGTAGAGACGAAGGGGTGCTGGATATTAATTTTATTCAGGAATGTAAAGAAGAAGCGCAATACTATTTGTTACAAGAGAAATTCAGTTCTATTTTAGAAGAATTTGAAAAGAATAACAGTCAGATCTTAAATGCCAATTCTGAATGGCAAGAGGTTAAAAGGCAACTTCAGCAAAGGCAAAATGAGAATTGCAAGGTTTATACATTGAATGAAATGTATTATGTTCTTTGCAAAAAAATCAATGAATTATCCATTTCATATTCCTTATTGCGTGAGCCTTTGGTGCAATTACGAGGGATGATTCGCACTCTTTGGAATAGTTTTCAGGAAAAACACCAGGATATCATTGATGAGTCAAAATATTTTGATTTTAAAGCGCAAAAAATTAAAGAAGAGCTAGAGGGGATAGAAGGATATTCTGTTCTTAACGTGAAAGTAAAAAAAGGATATACAGGATTTAATGAGTATGTAGAGTTAATTATTGAAGGAGAAGGGACATCCCCATTATTCGAAGGATTTATGCAATATAAATCCCGGTTAACTGAATTAACAGAGGCGTACCGTCAGCTCGAATTTTCTATTAAACAAAATAAATTAGAGCTTCACAACTTGAATAGAATCCATGCCAAGCAGTTACCTTTTTTGAAAGACCGCATCAAGGGCAATACCGAAGTAGAGTTGTTTCCAGAGCAATGTCGAAGCAAAGTGAAGGAGATTCTAACATTAAAGGAGTGGCTTAATGGACAAATACCTGAAGACCTCAGCCAGTTTCCTGAAAACATGCAAAATCATTTTCTTGACAGAAATACGTTAAAAAACATCGATAGAAATACGATGACTTTGGAGCAAATCGCTCAGATAAAAGATGGGCAGTTAAAAGCGGATCTTGCCGAATTATATAATAAAATGCATAAGCTCAATGAAGAACAGCCCAAATCATGGTTTTCTGCGATGACTCACAGGATTGTTCATTTGATTCCCGATATTTTCGGTCAGGAAGAGACCGAGGATGATTGGAGATATCAATTTAATGAATTGCATGGACGCCCAGATAGCATTTTACAATCATCGCTAACTAAAAAAATAATGACAAAATATGAGACATTGGTTAATGAATTGGTTTTGATTCAACACAATTTGGTACAACAGCTGGACTCTAATAACAAAAAAATTCAATTTTTAAGAGATAAGATTCTTGAAGAAGAAAGGAAAACCAATACCATTATCAAGCGTTTTGATGACCTCAATGATTTTTATGATTTTGAGACTAAACTAAAACGTTTTAAAGCTGTACCTCCAATAAATCCAGTAAATGAGGCTCCGATAGAGTCTAAAAAAAGGATACTTTCTTATGATGAAGAGGAATTTTTCAATCCTGAAGCAGAGTTGCAGACGGATACTTTAATGCAACCTCAAATGGTTTTTAATATTTAAGGTGAGTGATGGATAAGTATCGTCTCGAAATCTTGACACGAAACATGAAATCCCATACGGAGCTTCGAGACGGCATACATGCCTCCTCAGCTCGAACAGTTCGAGATAACGACCTATCTTATCCATAACTTACGTTATTTAATGAATACCAAAAGAGATATGGTGAACCTGGGCAAAGAACTTTATTTGTGATTCTTTAAATACAAGTCCTGTATTATTGGCTTTTCTTTAATGCTGTTCGGGTTATTTTTAATCCGAACAGCATTGCTGGAATGCAGATAACGCAGCGTCAATAGGGTAGAAAATATTATTTATTAATTAATTCAATAATAAAATTCATCACATTATCCAAATTGATCAGTTGTGTTTCGCTTGAAATTCGAGCTTTGTACTCAACACAACCTTGCTCCAGGTTTCTCTCACTGACCACTAATCTATGAGGAATTCCTATTAAGTCATTATCAGCAAATAATACACCTGCTCTTTCATTACGATCATCGAGTAATACATCAATGCCATGAGATTTGAGTTGCTGATAAAGTGACTCCGCCTGTTCTTTAACCGCTTGTGATCTCGCACCATTAAGAGGAATGATATTGACTTGGAAAGGTGCTAAAGCTTGAGGCCAGATGATTCCGTGCTCGTCATGGTTTTGCTCAATCGCGGCAGCGACTACACGAGTGATCCCTAATCCATAGCAGCCCATGATCATGGTTTGTAATTGCCCTTGCTCATTGATAACAGATGCATTCATGGCTTTGGCATATTTATCACCCAATTGGAAAACGTGCCCTACCTCTATTCCACGACAGCAGTGAAGCATTCCTTTTCCATCAGGGCTTGGATCACCTTCCTTAACATTGCGTAAATCATAGGCATCATTGTATTTTGCATCGCGCTCCCATGCAGCGTTCATAAAGTGTTTATCTGCCTGATTGGCACCACAGACAAATGAAGACATGGCTAATGCATGATGATCAACAATGACAGGAATGTTTAATTTGATTGGTCCTATGGAACCCAAGGGAGTTTTTAGCGTTTTTAAAATCAGTTCCTCATCAATAAAAGACAAAGGAGAGTGGACTAAGGGATGTTTTGTCGCTTTGACCTCATTGAGTTCATCGTCTCCTCTTAAGACCAGAGCCACCATAGGATGTTCCTTGCCTTTGACAATCAAGGTTTTGATGGTTTGATTACTGGCGATACCAAGAAAGTTTGCCACTTCATCAATTGTTTTTTGATTTGGGGTATCGACCAATGCAATTGTTTCATCACATGGCTTATTCGTTTTGGGTGGTTTTAAGCTGGTCGCTTGTTCAATATTCGCAGCATAGTCACTGGAGTCACTATAAAAAATCAGATCTTCGCCCGATTCAGCCAGTACCTGAAATTCATGGGAAGCAGAACCACCAATTGCTCCTGTATCGGCTTCAACCGCTCGATATTTGAGTCCCATTCTATCAAAAATCCTGCAATAGGCCTGATACATATCTTTGTAAGTCTCTTGCAGACTTTCTAGGCTGAGGTGGAAGGAATAAGCATCTTTCATAATAAACTCACGGGCTCGCATTACCCCGAACCGTGGCCTTATTTCATCGCGAAATTTGGTTTGAATTTGATAAAAATTGACTGGCAATTGTTTATAGGATTGCAATTCATTACGCATGATATCGGTAATGACTTCTTCATGAGTTGGCCCAAAGCAGTACTCTCTTTGATTGCTGTCTTTCATGGTTAATAATTGACCACCAAAGGATTCCCAACGTCCTGTTTCTTGCCATAACTCAGCAGGCTGTACCGCTGGCATAAGCAGTTCCATAGCATGAGTTTTGTTCATCTCTTCCCGAACTATGTTTTCAACTTTACGAAGTACTCTAAGGCCAAGTGGCATCCAGGTATAAAGTCCTGAGCCAAGCTTACGAATCATACCTGATCTTAACATTAATTGATGGGATGCTATTTCTGCATCGTTGGGAGTTTCTTTTTGAGTGACTAAAAACCATTGAGATGCGCGCATGTCTATTCCTGGATTTCTATAAATAATCAAGGTGGATATTATATACTTATCACCATTCAATTTGCGATATGTTTAGTTTAAGTCCTTGGCTTCTCGACTCCCCTTAAAAACTCTCCCCCTAAAAGACCATGTTTAGTCCATACTGTCCTATAATTATTAATAATCAGTACTTTTAATTGGTAAAAATCATGCCAAATCTGCCTGGCTTATATTTTCTTCAAGCCTATCCACGCGAAGAAATATGGAGATTATTTGTTGATGGACGTTTCTGGTCAAAAGAAAATGGATGGAGGGGCTATGAATCGCGAGAACCAGGATGCCTTAATGCTGCTCTGGAGAGTTTATGCTCAATTGCGTTGCAAGTTGAGAAATCAGGTGAGACATTTGAATTAAACGTTGATTTAATAAAGAAGATACACAAGAAGTGTGGAAAAAAAGTAGAGGAATTACAGGAAAAAAATCCAGGTGAAATCAGAACAAATGAGCCTGTTTCATTTGGTATTCCAGCTGGCCGGGCCTCAATTAAGGGCATTGAAGAATTCCTGAGCTTTGCCTTTCTTACAGAAGGAGAAGCTGAATTTGGCCCGGGCAAAGCCGGCCCATTTGGCCCAAGCTTTAATAAGAACTATTTTAAAAATCTGAATCCTGAACAAATACACGAGCTTGCCAAACAAATCTATGTCGATATGTGCAAATATGGGCATAGTAATACCAATCATTTCTATCTTGCAGTAATGAAAAATGTGGATGTCTACCTGGAAAAAATTACCCAATCTTACAATCAGGAAATAAAAACCGCTGAAACGCTTGATGAAAAACTTAAAATTATCGTTAAGCACATTCGAATGTACGAAGTATTGCATCCCTTTAGAGACGCTAATGGCCGAACTTTTGTCAATAATTTATTAAATATTCTTTTAATGCAACAAGGTTTACCGCCAGCAACGTTTTATGAGCCTAATGTTTTTGATTTATATAGCGCGGATGAGTTGGTAGTTGTTGTAAAGGAAGCCATTTTTAATACGGTAGAAATTATTGAAAAAAGTAAAAAAAAGGATCCTATTTTTTTATATGGATATCATTCAAGCTTGGAAGATCAAACCAAATTTCGGGACATGCTGGATAGTCCATCTTACGAAAAAATCACACACATGGATTTTTCAGATTTAAATCCGAAGAAGCTGCAATCGAACGTTCAAAAATGTTTATCGTCATTAAATGAGCAATATCCATTACACAGAGGCGCAATCTATCTTAGTGAGCCTGATGATGTAAAATTATTAATGTCAAATTGCAATGAGTCCGACATTAATCAACGGATAGAGCAAGGAGCTCCACCTCTTTATGTAGGTAAAACTCCCGCTCATTTGGCTGTGCTATCAGGGAATATGGCAATGATTGATGAGCTTATTGCAAAAAAAGCGGATTTGTCACTTCAGGATTACGATGGCAAAACAGCTCTTCACTATGCTGCAGAGTATGGAAATATGCAAATCATGGGCAAAATACTAAAAATTGTATTAAGCCAGGAGAATGCAATCAAGATTTTAAATATAAAGGATAATCATGGCAAAACAGCATTCCATTATGCTGCTGAATATGGAACTCCGGAGTTAGTATCAGCTTTGACAACAACAGCAGTTATTCAGATCAATGAACCCGATAACAGCGGTTCTTCAGCAATAACCTTGGCATATAAAAATCATAAATTGAAAATTTTTGATGAACTATTAAACTCAGGAGCTGATATTAGTGATGAACTTTTGGACGCAATATGGGCCCGGAAGGATAAAGAGACATTAGGTAAAATTATTGCTAAAAATGAGAAAATTCTTTTGAATAAAGAAGCCCTGAGAATTGCTATTTCTATGGGAAGCATCAGTCTGGTTAAAAAATTCTTACATGCCGGTATTGAGATTGATACGCCGCTAACTAAAGAAAAAGCGACGCTTTTAATGTTATCTACAAATTCCGGTAATCCAAAATTGGTCAGTTACTTATTGAAAAAAGGGGCTAATACGCGTTTAACCGATACCAGTGGCAATACGGTTCTACATTATGTTTTTTATACAAAGCCCGAAAACAGGCAGGCCTTGATTAATATTATCATAGAAAAAGATAAGGAATTAATTAATCAGCCCAATACCAATGGAAATCCACCTCTTTATAATGCCGTGGTAGTCAATGATTTGAAAATGGCAAAAATCTTATTGGAAAAGGGGGCAAGGGTTGATTTCGAAGACAGGCTTGGGAATAATATTTTGCATAGTGCCATGAGACGATGTGATTTGCCGATCATATTGGATATTGTCAAGAAAGACCGTAGCTTACTTCATAAAAGAAACTCTGAAGGAAGAAATCCCTTTCACCAGGCATTGCATGAGATGCCTACATTTCCATCCTCAAAAGAAACAGAAGAAATCCATTTTATGAATTTAAGTGATTTTCTTTTAAAAGAAGGAGTAGATTTAAATAAAAAAGATATTCAGGGAAAAACAATATTAGATATTGTGTTATCCAAGCAGTATTTTCACTTAGGTGTCAAACTGATGAAGGCAGGTGCTCATACCAATATCTCTTCCTCATCCAAATTTCTTAAAAATTCTGATGCCAATTCTATTTTGGAACGTCCTTTTAAATTTAAGAACGATTTAAAGAAAGAACTCGATGAAAATCCGCTAATTGCTATGGCACAAATTAATGATTTGTACGTCCAAATCAAAAATAACAGGATTAGGACTCCCACAGGTTATGTCCTGAAAGAAGGAGTATCCTTTTTTAAAGGAAAATCAAACGATGCCAAAGCACATGATGAGGTTTTATCGGTTTTAAAGGAACTCTACGATAGTAAACTTACAGAGATACTCGGTAATCTTCCTGGCGAAGGAGTGGAGCAAATCAAAAGAAGTCAGAAACTTTTTGACACCGAACTAAAATTATTAATTAAAAATCAGGACATTTCGAGGAAAGTCGATAAAAAATCCATTCAGGAAGCAGTTGGTACATCCTTGAAAATAAAATGGTAAGAACTGCTATTTGAATTCCTTTTTATTATCTATTTCGCCCTCCAATAATTGCAAATCGATGTTTTTGTGAAATGCCTTGTATAGCTTATTTTGGTTTTCCCCAAACAATGTTTGGAAAACTCCGGTTTTTGGTTTTATTTCACTATCCAGCATAGACAATAGCAATTTAATATCATTTTTTTCCAGAGAGGATTCCTTGAATAAATAAGAGCTCAGATCATTTAAGCGTTCCTGATAACTCTTTTTACTATCTAAACCAGTGGAAATACGAAAATAGTGAGTTAAGACAGCCTGAGTTTTATCAAGGGTTTCTTTTTTAAAAGCTCGCTCAAAATGAGCTTCAGAAATTGGGCACTCGATTTCAGGTTGTATCATTTCAAGTGATAGACGATGAAATGCTTCTTCTAAATCAGCCTCAGATTTTATCGTTGCTTTAAATAGTGGGGCCAGGATTTGATGTTTCTCGGGGTAATTGATAAAACCTCGTATGAGCTCATCTAAATGATAGGGAATGCGCGTTACATTGATGGTTGAACAATCCCCGACGGTACGACTTTTTAAATCTTGCATGACCATCTCCAGCGGGATTTCAATGTTTTCAAAATAAGTTATTCCATCGCTCAAACCGTCTTCAAAGAGAATTGCTTTTAATGTCTGTGCTGTTTCCGTATTACCGGTCTTAATAAAATGTTTCAGGACTTCATTAATGGTTTTGACAGATTTTTCCTGGAAGTGTTGTTGTTCTATTTCATGAATTAATTTTGTTAATGTTTTTCTGCGCTCTAAACTGCGAGACATAGCACGATGGGTAATGATACGAGCGATATCATATGAAGAGGGGTAGGGGGCATCTGTCAATTCGTCAAATAGCGTTTTGAAATATTCTTTATCCACTCCTATATCCCGACGGTCATTGGTTTGAGCAAACAAACTGGTTTTCAACTCCCCCCAAATCCCATCTGTCATGGATATTATAATATCGCCTTCTGCAAGTTGAAGTGTTTTCCTGACAAGCAGTGCGTCTTTATTCGCAGTTATTGCCAGGGCTTGCAGGGATGGTGGAGTCCAGGTACCAAATCCTCGATATATGTGGCATGCGGGTAACATATGTTTTATCTTAAAACGTTTATCCAGGATAATAATTAATCCATCACCAATATTTGCAAATTCACCGATGAATCCTTTTCCCTGATTATGTTTATAGATAAAAGCAGCCATCGAAGCTTCTGAAAGTTGCGATTTTTTTGGTGCTGTTTGTTTTTTCTCAGAGGCTTTTGGTTGGGTAATCAAGCTTAGAGTTGCATCAATATTTTGGTCGCAATTCAAAAAAATCTCACAACTGGAATGAGATACTCTGTATATCTCGTCGTCTTCTTCCTGATCGCCATTTCCACCACCCAGACCGTCAGTAATTGCGACTCTTGCCCCGTTAATAATACCATTTGTATCAGTAGTCACTAACACGCCGGAGGAATCGAGTATGGTATCATGTTCGATATCCTTCTCTTGGTGAGAAAGGCTGGAACCAATAATAATGGCATGATTATGACTTTGATTTACAGAATAAAACCGTTCTGATAAAAAGCTTGATAAACCTTTTGTTTGGTCTTTTGCAACGGATTGTGAAAAAATAATTTTTTTCCCGGTGATAATTTTATCTCTCATATTGCAACTCGTAAGAACAAGCTTATTCTCATTAATAATATAGCGTAACTTCATATGCCAAGCTTAATGGCTTGTAGAAAATCTTATGCCTGGCTTGAGAAATTGATTTCTTTCCAGTGTTTTTACAATTTCAAAAAAATTTAACTTGCTTTGGCTTCCAAAAGAATGGTTTCAAATTTTTGAGCCAGGAGCTTATTTTCGTCTCCATCCAAAGTGGATAACTCCTCGGTATATGTTTTACAGCTCACTTTTCCGCTGCTTACATCATAAATAGCACCAACCATCCCTATCTCATTACTGTCTATCATAGTCCGTAAAATATCACTTTTTTTATAAATGTTCTGTAAGGTATTTGCAACATTTAATTCAGTGACATGATTTACAAAAGTTTGATTTTTTCCGTTACGTTCTGTTGTAGTTTCTTTTTCTGCGTTAACTGCAGGCTTAATTTTAGAGAGCAATTGGGTGATATGACCCTTTTCAATACCATCACAGGCAGATTGAATGGCGCCGCATCGGGTATGTCCCAGAACCATGATAAGCTTTGCACCAACTACGTTACAGGCGTATTCTATGCTGGCCAAAATATCGTCATTAATCACATTGCCTGCTATGCGGACACAAAAAAGATCACCGAAACTCATATCAAAGATGGTTTCTACAGGAACCCTTGAATCGATACAGGCCAAAACCACAGCAATTGGATGTTGTGTTTTTGCAGTGTATTTTATATCGATTTGGTTTGATCGATGAATCCGGTTATCGCTTAAAAAGCGCTGATTTCCCTCAAGCAGTATGTTTAATACTTGTGCGGGCGTCAGGTTAGTTTGAACATCATAGGTTGTAACCGTAATGAAATCGATGTAGTTATGAATTTTATAGTGTTCCTGAAATCCGGTGAAATTTAAAGAAATTTGTTTACTGCCTGCTAACTCTTCTTTCAATTCATTAAATAAGTCAAGGATCTCTTTATCAATGTATTGAGAATAACGTGCATCGATAATCAGTTGAGAACGTCTGGGTAATGTATCCAATTCAGCGACCAATGCAGCTTTGTTAAGAAAAGTCATTTGTTGAGGAAGCATCAAACGGTATGTTGAACCATTTGGATAAATTTCCTTGATGATATCAATACGAGCCTGACTATTGGATTTTAATATATAAAAGAGGCTGATAGCCAGACCTATCAATATACCTGCCAAGAGGTTGAAGGTAATAATACTGATCACAGTCACTATAAACGGAATAAATCGATCACTGCCTTGGGAAAAGATATTAATATAGATTGCCGGTTTATTTAATTTATAACCAGTGTAAATTAAAATTGCAGCGAGAGAAGATAAAGGGATTTTATTCAATGCGCCTGGTATCAACATGACAGCAAATAAAATGAAAAAACCATGGAGTACGGCTGAAAATTTGGTTTTTGAGCCGGCATGGATATTAATGGAAGTTCTGACAATGACTGATGTAACAGGTATACCTCCAACCAGGCCCGCTGTTATATTGCCTAAGCCTTGAGCAACCAATTCCTGGTTAGTTGGACTGTGCCTTCTTTTTTTATCCAATCGTTCTGACGCTTTGAGATTAAGCAACGTTTCCAAAGAAGCAACGATACATATGACTAGTGCATAGAGATAGACTTTAGGATTAGTCCAGGCAGACCAGTCAGGGTATTCAAGATGGCTAAAAAATTGGAAAAAACCATTGGTATCTGGGATATTAACCAGTTGAGGCGAGTTTTGTGCCAGGCTGGAGTTTGTCCAGATAAAAAGCTCATTTAACAGTATTCCTGCCAGAACTACAAGGATAGGGGCTGGGATTTCCTTCAGAATTTTATTCTTGGTTATATCAAAATAGATTAAAATAGCCAATGAAAGAGTAGTAATTATGAGTGCGCCTTCATTAATATGCTGCGACAAAGCCAATAAAGGGCTTACTGTAAACCCTTCTGTTGTTTCCAATAAATGCGTTTTAAGTTCATCAAAGTCTGATGAAAGTGTGAATGCGAGTGGTAATTGCTTAATGATTAGCAAGATCCCGATTGAACACAGTAAGCCTTGAACTACGTTCGAAGGAACATAATCTGCAACGAATCCTGCTCTTAATGCACCTATTATCATTTGTAAAAGGCCTGCAATCGTAAGAGCCAATAAGAAGGTATTAAAATCACCAAGTTGAGAGATTGCCGCCAATACAACGGCTGCCATACCCGCAGCAGGTCCGCTGACACTAACCTGTGAGCCGCTAAATATACCCACAACAATACCGCCAATGATTCCACTTAAGATACCAGAAAAAAGAGGTGCGCCAGAAGCCAGGGCAATACCTAAGCATAAAGGAATCGCCACGAGGAAAACGACAATTGCAGCAACAAAATCAAATTTTAAATAACGTTTAGAGTAGATACGAAATAGACGCAGGTTAACTATATTTCTGTTAATCATAATCTAAAAGTTCCTTTATTTTGAGTTCAACATCAGGTTAATAAAAAAAGCCATGGGTGGGCTGATAATTTGAGAGCCTATTTTTGTATATTTCACGCCATTTGTCAAAATAATAATCTTATTTTGCATGCAATTATTTCACTATATTGCAAAAATGCAAAGAAATATTAGATAATAATTTTCAGAAGTCAAATTGTTTCATCCTCGAATTCAAATTCCTGTGCATTAAAAACTTCTTCACATTGAATTGACAGCGCGGTTTCAAGACCATCTTCCAAATTTTTAAAATTCCAAAGACTTTGATCCATTAATTGACTTGGCTTCAAACTTTGCAGCGCATGAAGCATGTTGCTTGGGACTTTCGGGTTCTCAATTGCCAGTTGATCAATGAGTGAGGCCACTTTTTTGCGCATTAGATTTTCTTGGGAGCCACAAAGATTACATGGGATAATTGGAAATGCTTGTTCTGTTGCAAACGTAATAATATCTTTTTCCTGTACATAACACAGTGGCCGTATGACTATGTGCTTTTTATTATCGCTTAATAATTTGGGTGGCATGGAACGTATATCGCCATTATATAGAATTGACATCATCAAGGTACGAATAAGATCATCACGATGGTGCCCTAATGCTATTTTATTAAAACCGTTCTCTTCAGCATACCTATAGATGATCCCCCGTCTTAAACGAGAACACAAAGAACAGTAGGTTTTGCCTTCAGGAATTTTTTCCTTCACTATACTGTATGTGTCTCGGGTTAATATTTCATGAGGAATGGATTTTCCAGCTAACCATTGACGTAAACAGCTGTCATTCCATCCTGGTTGGGCTTGATCCAGAGTAAAAGCAAAAATTTCAAATTTATTTCCTGATTTGATTCTGAGCTGGTTAAGAATTGTTAATAGTGTGAATGAATCTTTTCCACCGGAAAGGCATACCATGACCCTGTCACCACGCTGGATCATATTAAAATCAGCTATGGCTTTACCTGTATAATGGAGTAATTTTTTTTCAACTAAAGAAGGATTGGAAGACATAAAAAAACCTAAATTTGTTATTTGGAGGTTTTGTTATCTACTGGTGAAAATCCATTGACACGTGTAGTTGCTAACCATGAGTTAATCTGTTCGAGATCATTAACGTTTAATGTCCCTGCAAGGTATTTCAGTGTAAGTATGGAGTTAATCAAGTCGTATTGATCCCGTGCTAATTGTTCCTGTGCTTCAAACAGTCTTTGTTGAGCATTGACCACATCCACCATGGTTCGAGTTCCCACTTCAAATTGAGCTTCAGTACTTTGCAAAGAATTTTGCACAGAGATGACCGTTTGTCTGTCCGCCTTTACCTTACTTATCCCATCAGTGATGGTATTGAAAGCGATGCGGCTGTTTACAACGACGTCTCGATATGTTTGTTCCAGTTTTTCACTCGTAGACTGAAAATTATATTGAGCTTGTCGAGTCTGAGCCTGGACTAGACCTCCTTGAAAAACAGGAAAATTCATCGCGATTGCAATATTAGCCTGGGTTTGCTTTGATGGAATAAAAACAGTATTGCCGGATGCATTATTATGTACCTGGCTGGCGTTGCTCTGTAGTGAAAAAACTGGCCAGTTACCCGCAGAGATTGCCTTTACATTGTCTTTTGCCACCTCAAGATTATATTTTGCAGCATACAATTTGTAGTTTTGCTTAAGTCCGGTATCTATCCATTGATTCACGTCATTCGGCTCTGGTTTAACAAGAGGAATTTTACTGTCTTTGAGTGGCGCGAGTGTTTCGTATACGTGATTAGTAAGTTTTCGCAAATTTTCACTCTGATTAATCTGATTATTGCGGGCGGCGATAACTGTCGCTATCGACTGATCATACGCTGCTTTCGCTTCATAGACAGAAGTGATGGCATCCAGGCCGACTTGAAAACGTTGAGTTGCTTGATCATACTGTCTTTTGTTTGCCCTTTTTTTTGCTTCGGCAAAATCTAAAGTATCTTTGGCAAACAGGACATCAAAATAAGCTTTGGCTGTTCTTAGAATTAAATTCTGCGCTGCGTCATTGAAAGAGGCTTGTGCTGCTTTAACAGAAGCTTTAGCTTGGGCAACTTTGGCCCATGCCTGGTAGTTAAACAGTGCTTGAGATGCATTGACTTGCCACAAATAGCTTCCATAGTATTGATTGGCACTGAAAGCTCCAGCAACAGCATCCTGATAATTGCGGCCGGCTTGTGAACCGAGACCTACTTGAGGGTAAAGAGCAGCACGAGCTTGAGGAATGGCTTCGGTACTGGACATATAGGTATCATATGCCTCTTTAAAAATGGTATCGTTCTCCAGAGCTTGTTGATAGATATCCATTAGGTCTGTTGCAAACACATGGCTTGAAACACCTAAAGTTAAAATCCAACAAAACAGAGATTTTCTCATTCGAGTTTTCCCTAGAAAACAAATTCTTTCGGCTTCAACTGATCTACCAGAGGAGGTATATCCGTTTCAAAAAGCATGGATTCTGACCAGATTGCATTGTGATCCAACTGAAAAAGATAAGCTTTCATTACAGGGGATTTACCAAGGATCGCGAACAACTTGCCACCAGGTAAAATTTGTAGTTTATGGGTATCTGTCAGTTTTTCCATGGCACCAGTGAATACCATAACATCGTATGGTGCACTTTCCAACCATCCGCGACATGCGTCTCCGGTAATTAATTCAACATTATTACAATTATGCTCTTCGAGTTTGCGCTTTGCATTGGCAGTAAAGTCAGAATAATAGTCAATACTGATTACTTTTTTACATAATTTACTGAGTAAAGCAGTCATAAAACCGGTTCCTGTTCCTACTTCCAACACGGTTTCGTGGCCTTTAAGATCAAGGGCTTGTATAATTGTTCCTTCTTCCAATGGAGTTAACATCCTTTGGCCATGTGCCAAAGGAATTTGCATGTCTGAATAAGCAAAATTAGAGAAAAGCTCAGGAACAAACTCATGTCGTAAAATCTCATCATATAAGTCGAGGATGGATTCATTTAATACATCACCAGTTCGTAACTGTTGTTTGATCATATTTATGCGTGCACTGTGATTCATTTGTTCTACCGTCTTAATAATCATTGGATAGGTTAAAACTTTGGAGCAATTTTAGCAAGAATTCAGCTTATGTCTAAGCATTAATGTTTGAAAGTGAATTTTTCTTGATAATATCTCATGGTGAGAATGTTTAAAATTTGGTATTATTTATGAATTTATCCAGAAATACAGGAGATTATAGTGCTTGAGCGATTCATTAATTATTTGCAAAATGAACTTGAAACACTCAAGGCAGACGGATTGTACAAATCAGAGCGCGTTATTTCCAGCCAGCAGCAAGCTGACGTGAAAGTTAATGAAAGAGAAGTCATTAATCTTTGTGCAAATAACTACCTGGGTTTGGCCAATGATCCTGAATTAATAACTGAGGGACAGGCTGCTTTAGCCAAGTACGGATATGGCATGGCTTCTGTTCGTTTTATTTGTGGAACACAAACCCCGCATAAGCAACTGGAACAAAAAATCAGTCATTTTTTAAGTAAAGAAGACACTATATTGTATTCTTCCTGTTTTGATGCCAATACGGGGTTATTTGAGACATTATTGACGGAAGAAGATGCGATTATCAGTGATGCCCTGAATCATGCAAGTATTATTGATGGAGTCAGGCTGTGTAAGGCAGCACGATATCGCTATGCCAATAATGATATGAAGGCTCTGGAAGAACAGTTAATTGCAGCAAAAAACGCGAGATTTCGTTTGATTGCAACGGATGGCGTTTTTTCAATGGACGGTATATTGGCTAACTTACCTGCCATTTGTGAACTGGCTGACAAGTATGACGCCATGGTGATGGTTGATGATTCTCATGCTGTTGGTTTCATGGGCAAGACAGGCAGGGGAACACCAGAACATTTTGGAGTGAGTGATAGAGTTGATATTGTAACGGGTACTCTTGGCAAAGCCTTGGGAGGCGCGTCGGGAGGATATACTTCGTCAAATCAAGTCGTTATTGATTGGTTGCGTCAACGATCCAGGCCTTATCTGTTTTCCAATACATTGGCGCCCGTTATTGCACATACTTCTTGTGTGGTACTCGATAAATTGTCTGCAAATAATTCCCTTGCTGAAAAATTAAAGCGCAATAGCCATTATTTCCGTGAAGGGATGACGCAGTTAGGCTTTGAGTTAATCCCGGGAGAACACCCTATTATTCCAGTCATGTTAGGGGACGCCAGTTTGGCTGGGCGAATCGCTAATCGCTTGCTGGAACTGGGTGTTTATGTTGTAGGATTTTCCTACCCAGTGGTACCCAAAGGCTTGGCCCGGATTCGTACCCAAATGTCTGCAGCCCTCGAATTGCATCATTTGGATAAAGCCTTGAAAGCGTTTGAAAAGGTGGGTAAGGAATTTTCTGTAATCTAAAACTACATTACTCTACATTTCACAACCTGATATTTTAGGATGAATTGCGAAATGGTGGTATTACCTATTAATTTGAGGTATGACAATGAAATCATTGGTTAAAGCAAAAAAAGAGCCTGGAATTTGGATGCATGATATCCCAGTTCCTGAATATGGAGTAAACGATGTTTTAATAAAAATTAAAAAAACTGCAATTTGTGGTACAGATATCCATATTTATTCCTGGGATGAATGGGCGCAAGCGACAATTCCTGTTCCTATGACAGTAGGACATGAATTTTATGGTGAAATAGTAGAGGTTGGAAAAGAAGTTCAAGGTTTGAAAGTTGGGCAAAGAGTTTCCGGTGAAGGTCATATCACCTGTGGTTTTTGCAGAAATTGCCGTGCTGGTAAGCGCCATTTATGCCGCAACACGCTGGGAGTTGGAGTAAATAGACCAGGATGTTTTGCAGAGTATCTCGCGCTTCCTGCGACCAATGTGATTGCTCTCCCTGACAACATTACAGAAGAGCAAGCGGCTATTCTCGATCCGTTTGGAAATGCTGCTCATTGTGCGTTGGCATTTGATGTTGTCGGCGAAGACGTTTTGATTACTGGCGCAGGTCCCATAGGCATCATGGCTGCAGCCATCGTAAGGCATATTGGTGCACGACATGTTGTTATCACCGATGTTAATGATCATCGATTGGAACTGGCGAGACAAATGGGTGTCAGCCGAGCGGTCAATGTCAAATACCAAAAATTAAGTGATGTGGCTAATGAGTTGGGAATGCTCGAAGGGTTTGATGTTGGTCTGGAAATGTCAGGGAATCCTATGGCATTAAACGACATGATGAAAGCGATGAATCATGGTGGCCATGTGGCTTTATTAGGTATTCCACCACAAGAAACCCCGATAGATTGGAACCAGGTTATTTTCAAGGGATTGGTTATTAAGGGTATTTATGGGCGAGAAATGTTTGAAACCTGGTATAAGATGATTGCTATGCTACAAAGTGGTTTAAATATTTCCCCTGTTATTACTCATAATTTCCCAGTAGATGAATATCAGTACGCATTTCAAATTATGGCATCGGGTCAGTCAGGAAAAGTCATACTGAACTGGTAGTATTGTTTGATAAAAGGCTGATTATAGAGAGTTGGAGCGATTATGGCGCAGTATATATTCACTATGAATAGAGTGAGCAAGATTGTTGAGAACCAAAGATTTATTTTAAAGGATATTTCATTAAGTTTTTTTCCTGGAGCAAAAATTGGTGTATTAGGACTAAATGGTTCTGGAAAATCTACTCTATTGCGGATTATGGCAGGTGTTGATACACAATATGAAGGCGAAGCAAGACCTCAACCAGGAATTAAAATCGGGTATCTTGCTCAAGAACCTGAGCTTGACTTGAATAAAACTGTGCGTGAAATCGTCGAGGAAGGCGTCGCTGAAATTAAAGAAAAACTGTCTCGTTTCGATGCCATTAGTATGCGTTTTGCAGAACCAATGAGCGATGATGAGATGAATGCCTTGTTAACAGAGCAAGGTGAGTTACAAAATGAGATAGAAGCTTGTGGCGGTTGGGACCTGGAGAGAAAGCTTGATGTGGCTGCTGATGCATTAAGATTACCTGAGTGGGATGCCATAATAGAAAAACTGTCTGGTGGTGAACGCAGGCGTGTTGCTCTTTGCCGATTATTGCTATCAAGTCCTGATATGTTGCTTCTTGATGAACCTACCAACCATTTGGATGCAGAAAGTGTTGCCTGGTTAGAGCATTACCTTGAAGAGTTTACTGGCACTGTAGTTGCAATTACCCATGACAGGTATTTCCTGGATAATGCGGCGGAATGGATTTTGGAATTGGATCGAGGTGAAGGTATCCCTTATAAGGGGAACTACAGTTCCTGGCTCGAACAAAAAGAAGCACGGTTGAGTATGGAGAAAAAGCAGGAGGATGCTTTGCAACGTGCCATTAAAGCAGAATTGGAATGGGTTAGAACCTCACCCAAAGGTCGTCATGCAAAAAATAAAGCCCGCTTGGCCCGATTTGAAGAAATGAATTCCAAGGAATTCCAAAAGCGTAATGAAACCAATGAAATATATATCCCGCCCGGTGAACGGTTAGGTGATTTGGTTCTGGAAGGTGAAAAAATATGCAAATCTTACGGCGACAGGATATTAATAGATAATTTTGATTTCAAACTTCCCAAAGGCGGTATTTTAGGAATTATTGGTCCTAATGGAGCAGGTAAGTCTACTTTTTTAAAAATGTTAACCGGGCAGGAAGAGCCAGACAAAGGTGTCATTCGTATTGGAGAAACAGTGAAGTTGGCTTATGTTGATCAGATGCGGGACAATCTAAACCCCAACAATTCGGTGTGGCAGGAAATTTCAGATGGTCATGACATTATGCAGATAGGTAATTTCCAAATGCCTTCGCGAGCCTATGTTGGGCGTTTTAATTTTAAAGGGACGGATCAACAAAAGAAAATTTCTCAATTGTCTGGTGGAGAGCGTAACCGGGTTCATTTGGCAAAATTGTTGAAAAGTGGCGGGAATGTTTTGCTCCTCGATGAGCCCAGTAATGATTTGGATGTTGAGACATTGAGAGCATTGGAAGAGGCCATTCTTAATTTTCCAGGTTGTGCTATAGTGATTTCTCACGATAGATGGTTTTTAGATAGAATTTGTACCCATTTGATGGCTTTTGAAGGCGATTCACAAATAACCTTTTTCGAAGGTAATTACACTGAATACGAAGCAGACAGAAAGCGTCGGTTGGGTGATGAGGCTAACAGACCATCACGAATTAAGTATCGAAAGTTAAGTGATTAATTAAGGCCACCGGGTTTTACTATTGTGGAGATAAAATCTAAATGAAAAAAATTTATTGGGCAGTCATTTTAATGTGCCTTGGGTTAACTTCGTGTGTTGAGTTTGATGAATCAACCTTAATTACCGACGATGCGGGTTATGTACATAGGACCGTTCATTATTTAAGGGATAAAAGAGGACGCAATTATTTCCCAATGCAAATTAAAGCGCCAGGAGAAAGATTATTTGTTTTTGATCCTAAAGCGTCTGCCTGGGCGGCCTACGATGAAGAGGGTCATCGTGTAATGACAGGGGCCGGTTCTGGTGGAATAGATGTTTGTGAAGAAAATCCAAATCAATCTTGCAGGACGATAACCGGAACATTCAGGATTTATAACAAGCGAGGTATTGACTGTCGTTCGGGTGAATACCCAGTCGATACGAAAGGCGGGGCTAAAATGCCTTACTGCATGTATTTTTACAGAGGATTCACTATTCACGCAGCTTATGAAGTTCCAGAGCACCCATCAAGCCATGGTTGTGTCAGGGTTTTCCCCAGCGCGGCCAAATGGTTGAATGAAGAGTTCTTGCGAGTTGGAACGAAAGTCATCGTATTAGCCTACCCTGATCAAAACGGGGTGAAAACCATGTCCTCATTGGAAAAAGTGAATTAAAATTTGGACTGTTGTTTTAAAACATTAATGTAATTTGAGAGACACTTTAATTTTTAAAGTGTCTCAATTCAGTAGTTTTTGATTGTCAATAAAACGGAAATTTAAGTAATGGATTATATAACTCCTTTTACTCCCTATCTAAGTGCCGTTGGTGGATTACTGATTGGCTTAAGTGCCGTACTTTTTTTATGGTTAGACGGCCGTATAGCAGGTATCAGCGGAATGATACACGGACTCTGTCCACCTGAAAAACCATTCACAGTATGGCGTATTGCTTTTTTATTTGGTTTGGCTGCTGCCGGATTATTCTATTTCGTGAGCCCTGTTGTTCAGTTTCCTTTAAGGACACATTATCCGGTTTTACTATTATTAATTGGTGGGTTTTTGGTGGGTTTTGGAACCCGAATGGGTCAAGGCTGCACTTCTGGGCATGGGGTATGTGGATTGGCCAGATTTTCCAAACGTTCATTCATAGCGACATTGCTTTTTATCTTATCTGCAGTGATTACTGTGTATCTGATAAGACATGAAGGAGGATTGTATTAATGTACAATATCATGTCATTTCTATGTGGTTTGTTATTTGGACTTGGGTTAACTCTTTCAAACATGATTAATCCTAACAAGGTATTAAATTTTCTTGATATTACTGGATTTTGGGATCCAAGTTTACTGATTGTAATGGCTGTTGCGGTCATTGTGACTTTTCTGGGATATCAATTGGTAAAGAAATTTGATAAACCAATATTTTGCAATCAATTTTATTTACCCGAGAAGAAAAAGATAGAGAAAAAATTAATATTGGGCAGTATCATTTTTGGAATCGGTTGGGGGGTTGCTGGATACTGCCCGGGTCCATCCATTACTGCCTTGGCTACCTTGAATTCAGATCCGGTTTATTTTCTGATTGGGCTGATAGCAGGCTCATGGTCTTATTACTGGCTATTTAAAAAGAGAAATATTCAAAAATAAAACTCTCAGAGGAAGTGCCAGGTGGCCACACCTGAGGCTCACCCCTCGATTTTGACTTTAAGATCCAGAATATTGGCATTAATTGTCACCCGGCCTGTAGTAAAGGGGACTGGTACATTGTTTACCTTGGCTTTGTTTTGAATGCTGGGGTTAGAGTACACATGTCCCAATATAAGCTCCATGGAGGCGTTTTCCGTAAAGCGGTAGTCACCAATCAAGCCAAGAAAGTATTGAGTATCAGAAGGGAAAACAATAGTTCGAAGGCCATCTTCTTCAGGACCATCATCTATCATGCCTGCCAGCGCAATGCCTAATTTATCTGAAACTTGCTTACGTATTGCAGCAAGATAAGCATAAGAGGCATCAAAATGCATATCAAAAATAAAGTTGGTAAATGGCGGTGGTGCTGCTGTGTTATAAAGTCTCACTTTTTGATTAGCGTTCCATTCGCTTTGAAACACTTGCAAATTGATGAGCCATTTGGGATTAAAAATATGGACATAACTTACAACTGTTGTTGCTGGCATATAAAAACCAAATTGGAAATCAGGGTTGGCGGTTAACCCCAGATAACTGGTTCCTGAAGTATTTTGGCGAATTCTTGAATAATAAGTGATACCAAGGAAATTGGTATCATTCACAGCATAGTTGGCTCCTAAATTATAACCAACACCAAAACTGGAGGATCGATTAATTAAATTCGCATAAGTGGACTGGCCTGTAGGAAAAGCCCAATTGACTTCATTCTTTAGTAGTACATTAAAGTTTATACCGCCACCAATGTGCAGTTTCTTGCTAATCGCGTAGGAGATTTTGGGGCTTAAATCCACATCGGTCAGGTAATTTTGGGTCGCAGCATATCTTGTAAATGCATCGTTGCCCCAATCAAGATTGGAATTAAAAGGTTCAGTAAGATCAACTGCGACTACAGTCTTATCATTGAGGCGCTTGGCAACCCGTCCATATGGCCAAACAATATAAGTACGCGAGTGATTAACTCCCGAATCGTATTGAAACGTATTAAAATTTAAGGCGCTTCCCTTAAATTGCAAATCAGCATAAGAGCCGGTTCCTCCAACAAGCAAAACGCCATTTTTTACTTTGAATAAATCAGCCGGGTTGTTATAGCTAATTCCTGCAAAATACTGTATCACATTCGCCTGGGTATTGAGAGTCAACAGGCATAATACTCCTGTAAATATTAATCGCATGATTTTTCCGTGATTTTGGCAGCATTCTTAATGGAATGCCGCACTAATTGTTGAATTTAATTCTGGATATTTGTTGTAGAGCCGCTCGGAGGTGAGCTGGTTGATGTCCCAGTCTGTGTTTGTGTATTAGTTTGAGTAGCATCATTTGTTGTGTCGCCAGGTGTTTGAGCCTGAGGAGTTGTAGTATTTGTAGTTGATGGGGTTGCATTAGACGGTGAATTGGTTTGTGGCATACTGGTTGCTGTGCGTGGCATGGCAATCATTTGGTTGATGCCTAAATCACCAGTAATTTTTCGTCCTACAGTTACATTGACATTAAGTAATTGGGTTACCTTTTCTTTGTCATTTTGATAAACAACTTGTAATGGTATGGTAATTTTCCATTGATTTTCTATGGCTTCGGTGACTTGTGGCTGACCATCAATTTGGCTGCTAACATGCAGTTTTTGCGACTTAATGGCATCAAGATTGCCTGATTTTTGCAAAGCTGAATTGAAGCTTAGCCATCCTTGATCTGTGAAACAGGCTTGTAATTTTTGTAATTGAGCATCTACAGTGGCTGGATCAAAATCAAATGACTGGATTATTGCTTTCTCCGCCCAGGTTAAAACCAAGGATTGATCTATTGCCTTTGTTTCGGCGGGAATTTTGTAATCACAATTAACAACTGGCGCTGTTTGTTGTGAGGGTACTTGTTGTTGAGCAGGCTGCTGTGTGGTTTGTTGCTGTGCTGGTTGATTCTGCTGATTATTCTGGATGTTTGGGTTAGATTGTTGTTCACCTGACTGGGTCGGTTGATTTTGTTGATTGTTTTGAGTCGGTTGTTGCCCACTTGTCTGTACAGGCTGGTTCGCCTGATTTTGTTGAGTGTTTTGATTTGTAGCAGGTGCCTGATTCGTTGACTCAGAAACTACATTAGTGCCAGTAGAAGCAGAATTTTGAGTGGATATCGCTTGTTGAGTTGCATCAGAGTTCGCTTGAGTAGTGATTAGAGTAAATAAAGCACCCCACAGCACAGTTTTCTTCATGAAATATACTCCTCAATTAGTATCTAACAATTCTGCGATAATAAGTGCCGCTAGTCTAGCAGTTTTTTGTTCTGAATCTAGTGGCGGCGAAAGTTCTGCTATGTCTAAACTTACTACTTTGCCACTTTGTATGAGGTATTTCAACAGGGGCATTATTTTCCATGGAGAAAGGCCCAGTGCTTGTGGAGCACTTACACCCGGAGCATAGGATTCAGCAAAAACGTCAAGGCATATCGTCAGGTAAATATAATCCAGATTAAGGATAAAATCATCAAGAAATGCAATTTGCCAAGCCTGGCTTTGTTCATAAAGGTCTTCTGCCGACAAATAGCTCATATTTAATTCTTTTGCTTTTTCAAAAAGGGAAGGGGTATTGCCAAATTTTTGCACCCCAATACAACAATAATGAAAAGGCATTTTTTTTTCTTCGCAATAGGTAGCAATTTGAGAGAATGGGGTTCCTGAGTTGCCCAATTCTCCCTTTTTATAAGGGCGTAAATCAAAATGAGCATCGAAGTTGATAATCCCTAATTTCGGATAGAGTGGGGATAATCCTTGATAGTGCGCCCAGGCTATTTCATGCCCACCTCCGAAGGCACAGATCTGATGACCATTTTCATGGCAGAAATGAACTATTTGAGCAAATTGAGATTGGGCTAATTCCAATTCATCGTTTTCACATACTACATTTCCAAGATCAACATAACGTTTGTTATTATGACATGGTAATTTGGCAAGTTGGGTTTTAATTTGATCAGGACCTAATTTCGCCCCTGTTCTGCCTAAATTACGTTTAATTCCTGCATCACTGGCAAATCCAAGAAATATCGTTTTTTTGTCTTTAGCCATTAATTCATTTTGATTGTCAATAAAAGTGATTTTTTGAAAAAAACGTTCCTGATTGGCTGTGTCCTTCCTGCCTTGCCAAAGAGCAGGATTGGCCGGGCGATAGTTACTTAAATCGTCAAACATCAAGTTCTCCTTTTAATAGACCTCTTGCATAATTTGTTTCTTTAGTTTTATTGCCGCGTTGCAAACGTTTCTGTGGTGCTCATTTACTCCATGTAAACTTCGCTCCTCAAAACGTTTGCGCCTTGTCCTAAAACAAAATAGTCAGGTTATGCAAGAGCTCTAATGATATGGCTAGTTTCCAAGAGAAATGCTAAATACTCAAGATCTTCATTTATTTTTAATAAAATTAGCCAGTTCAGTCGATTTTTTCTTGCTCTAAAATAAAACGTGCAGGTTATGCAAGAAGTCTAATGTCTGGTATTATTTCACCTATTATTTTCTATATTGATGAGGAAATTGTGTATCTCATTACTGGCGGTGGTAGTGGCATAGGAAAAGCTTTGGCATTTGCTTTGGCAAAGCGCAATAAGCAGGTGCTCATAGTAGGGCGCAGGGAAAATTTATTGCAAGAAACTGCTTCTTTGTCTTCAAATATTAATTATTTATGTGCCGATGTTTCTACTCCTCAAGGCAGAGAGTTAATCAAATCCAGTTTAAGTACCATTCCTCAAATTAATGGCTTGATAAACAATGCGGGAACGCTGGAGCCTACACTTCTTTTAAAGGATGTTTCTTTTGCTGAGTGGCATCAGGCATTAAATACCAATATAGACGCGGCACTTTTCTTGCCGCAACTCCTGTATGATAAATTGTCAGGAGGCCGAGTGTTAAATGTTGGATCAGCTGCTGCTTATTTTCCTATCAAAGGATGGGGAACCTATTGTGTATCGAAAGCGGCCTTGTCTATGTTAACACGATGCTGGCAGCTTGAATCCGATTCACCTGTCTTTACTAGTGTGATGCCTGGAATTATCGATACTCATATGCAGGCAATAGCTAGAAACGGGCTTAATCTTGACCCGGAACAGGTCAATTTTTACAGGCGCTTAAAAGAACATAATCGTTTGATATCACCCGAGACAGTAGCAGAATTTTTTATTTGGCTGCTGTTGGATATTGATAAAAAAACGTATGTATCCAAAGAGTGGGATATATATGACACAACTCACCACTCTGCCTGGTTGAAACCGCCTCACCAGGTACTTCATTGGGAATTTTAATGTTTGCCTGTGATGAATTATTGCTCAATGCCAGCACAATCGATACCAAAGGGTTACAACTTTCTAATCAGGCGATTGCTATAAGAAAAGGCAGGATAGAGTGGTGTGGCTCTGAGGATCAATTACCTGTCCATTTTCAGGAAAGTGCCAAATCAAAAAAGGATTGTTACGGCCAATTAATTACACCAGGATTAATTGATTGTCATACTCATTTGGTTTATGCAGGCCACAGGGCGGCAGAGTTTCGATTAAAATTGCAAGGCGTTAGTTACGCTGATATTGCCAAATCAGGTGGGGGCATATTATCAACAGTACAAATGACGCGAGATGCTTCTGAAGAAGAATTAATTAGTCAATCATTGCCAAGACTTCTTGCGTTAAAAAATGAAGGGGTTACTACTGTTGAAATTAAGTCGGGCTACGGCCTTGATTTGCAAAATGAATTGAAAATGCTCAGAGTGGCCAGGCAGTTAGGGGAAATGGCTGGAGTACGGGTAAAAACCACGTTTCTGGGGGCACATGCTGTAGGTCCTGAGTTTAAAGGAAATAGCCAGGCTTATGTCGATTTTCTTTGTAATGAAATGTTGCCTGCAGCTAAAAATATGGATTTGGTGGATGCGGTGGATGTTTTTTGTGAGTCTATCGCTTTTTCCATACGGCAGACCGAGCAAATTTTTCAAGCTGCTAAAGATTTAAATTTACCGATAAAATGTCATGCTGAACAATTGTCTAACATGGGGGCCAGCACTTTGGCTGCACGTTACGGCGCATTATCCTGTGATCATCTGGAGTTTTTGGATGAAAATGGCGCATTAAGTATGATAAAAGCCAATACGGTTGCAGTTTTACTTCCTGGCGCCTTTTATTTTCTTAGAGAAAAGCGAAAACCACCTGTTGATTTATTGCGTCAGGTTGGTGTTGGTATGGCCATTGCCACGGATTCTAACCCGGGTTCCTCTCCAACGACTTCTTTGTTATTGATGATGAGTATGGCTTGCCAATTTTTCGCTATGTCTATACCTGAAGTTTTATCTGCAGTAACGTATCAGGCTTCCAGAGCTTTAGGAATGGAAAAGGATATTGGGAGCATTGAAGCAGGCAAGATTGCTGATTTGGTTTTATGGTCTATAAAAGATAGCGCTGCGCTATGTTATTATTTCGCTTATCCGTTACCTCATCAAACGATGGTGGCTGGTGAATGGGTATCCTGAGAGGATTACTTGATTGGAGATAAACAATGCCGATACAAATGAATTTAATCAATAAAATTGGCCTGATGTTTGGGCTATTATTTTATTCGTTTCTTGCTTCTGCGATTACAACAGAAGTTATTAAAAAAGAAACAGCGGAGTATTTGCTGGATATAAAATACCCTCAGGGATTTCAAAGTAACGGAGTCAATCAGGCGGTAAAGGAATTTATCACTAATCAGCAAAAGAGTTTTATGAATGAATTATCTGAAGATGCTGATACTCCTGCAGATGCTCCAGGTAAAACCGGTTTAAATATTACATATGCTATTCCTTACCAATCAACTAATGCCCTAAGTGTTCGATTTAATATTTCCATCTATCATCGAGGAGCTGCTCATCCCTCAAATGCAGTAAAGGTACTTAACTTTATCAAGAATCAGCCTGTACAATTGTCTGATTTATTTGTTCCAGGTTCCGATTATTTGCAGCCAATCGCTGATCTGGCTAAAAAAGAAATCACAGCCAAGAAGATTTCAGATGAAAACTGGATTAAAGAAGGAACGAAACCGACACAGGAAAATTATAGTATTTGGCATTTTACCAAAAAAGGGATTGCTATTGTTTTTAATACATACCAGGTGGCAGCTTATGTTTATGGAGAGCAAACAGTGGATATCCCATTATCACTAATTTCTGCTATGGTAAAACCAGAAATTTCCAAAGCAGTGTGGGGTAATTGATGTCTGATACTCCATTTATTGCAGCGAATAAAAAAGTAGCTGAACTCACTTTTAGAGTGATTATTCTGGCGATAATTTTGACCGTTCTACTGGCGATGTCTAATGCTTATCTGGCGCTTAAACTCGGTATATTAACTTCCGCTTCAATTCCCGCCGCTATTATTTCCATGGGGATTTTGCGGTTTTTTAAAAATTCAACCATTCTTGAAAACAATGCCGTACAGACAGCAGCATCTGCTGGTGAGGCTGTTGCAGGCGGTATCGTTTACACTATTCCTGCGCTCATTATCATCGGGTTTTGGAACCACTTTGATTACGTCACTAATTTTTTTATTGCTGTTTGTGGAGGAGTACTGGGAGTTTTGTTTTCTATTCCTTTGCGTCGCATTCTTGTTAATGATCAAAGCCTCAAATTTCCTGAAGGAAGAGCAATTGCAGAAGTTTTGAAATCTTCAGCAGACAAGGTGGGTATTAAAGACATTTTTCTTGGCGGGCTTGTAGGTGGGCTTCTCGAGTTATTACAAATTGGTTTCAAAGTAATCGCCAGCAGCTGGAATTATTGGTTTGCTGTAAAACGTTCTCTATTTGGTTTGGGCGCTGGCTTCTCTGCAACCATGATAGGCGCAGGCTATCTCGTTGGTCACGATATGGCAATAAGCATTTTTCTTGGGGCAGTCATTTCATGGTTGATTGCTTTGCCAATAGCCAGTCAATTTTATCCTGATTTTTTAAACCAGTACCCCGCAGAACAAGCAGCCACTTTGTTATGGAATAGTGAAATGCGCTATTTAGGGATAGGAGCCATGCTGTTTGCCGGTATTTGGACCTTTATAAAATTAGTGAAACCACTCACCAGAAGTGTCAAGACATCATTCAGAACTTATATTTCCAAGAGCAAGTTCAGAGAACAATATCCTCGCACTGAAAAAGATATTCCCATGCCATTTATATTGATGGGCGTTGGTCTGATGGCTGGAATACTGTTTTTGTTCTTTCAAATCATTTTTCCATTAGGGCAGGTGGGACTGGATAATGATTTTTCACCAACCATTGTATTTATTGGTGTTATTTATGTTCTAGTCGTCGGTTTTTTATTCTCAGTGATTACAGCTTATTTTTCCGGAATGGTAGGAGTCACTGCAAGTCCCGGGAGTTCAGTGGTTATCTCGGGTATGCTTTTTGCTGCATGGCTATTGGTTTCAGCAGTTAATCATCTATTGCCCCTTCCATTAAGTCCACAACAAATTCAAGCTGCGGAAGCTATTACTATTATTATCGGTGCGGTAGTCACAGGCATAGCTGCTATCGCTAATGACAATACCCAAGACTTAAAAGTAGGTCAATTAGTTGGGGCTACCCCATGGAAACAGGAGGTGATGTTGCTACTTGGTGTTGTTATATCTGCTTTGGTTATTCCTCCTGTGATGCAGATTTTATTTAATGTCTATGGTATAGCCGGAGTAATGCCACGTGCTGGAATGGATGTAACGCAATCGTTGCCTGCCCCGACTGCCGCATTAATGGCAGCCATCACTGAAGCAGTATTTAGAAACTCATTGCCCTGGAATATGATGTTGGCTGGTTCATGTATTATTTTATTGGCTATTTTTCTCAATCGAATTTTAAATATCAAACGCTTTCTTAATTTATCTATTTTAGGTATTGCCATTGGCATGTATTTACCTCTTTCTTCTTCGGTCCCTTTATTTATTGGAGGAATGATTGCTTTATTTGTTCAAAATCGTTTAGTGCGGGTGAAAATTAACTCGGAAGAATCTACCAATAGAAAGCAAAAAGGCACTCTTATTGCCTGTGGCCTGGTTGCTGGATCAGCGATTATGGATGTGCTACTGGCTATACCGTTTTCTATTTTTCATAGCCCTGATGCTTTACAGCTGGTAGGAGCATCATGGAAACAATGTGGAGTGTATTTAGGAGTATTTTCTACTTTGCTTTTAGCATGGTGGATAAGTCATCGTGTCTGTAGAAGCAAAATTTGAGCTCAATGATGAGGTCATTTTGATCGTTTTACATCTTTTGTCATAGGTTGTGCTGCACTCGTGAGCAGCCTACCTTAAAGGTGTTTCTTTGGATATTTATTGAATCCCAAACCATCCCCCAGTATCGCCGCCTGCCCAACAACTGTTATTTTGACAGGCAGGAATCTTTTCAGCACAAAGCTGTTTAAATTGATAGGCAGCACTGATGTCTTGATTTTTATATCCATCAGGTTGGCAAATTCGGGCATCATATTGTCCTTTGACTCGAATTTGTCCCATGACAGAAATGGTTGGGGAAATGGCGTAGACACCTGTATTATGGGAATAACAAGCAATATAGCATCCTGGATAATCTGCATAGCTGTTGTCGGTTGGTAAGAGTACCTTTTTTGCTCCCGGGTAAGGATGATTGACAACTCCAGATCCCTCAATGACGTAAACAGGAAATGGTGAAGGGAGCAGATTTTTATTTGAGTCGGGAATATTCTCAGATAGATCAATAGCGAAAGAGCTCGTAATTAATAAAACACCTGGAATAATATACAGCATTTTTTTCATTACTATTCTCTCCAAAGGCAATGGCTTAATATTGCGTATTCAGGATTATAAAAGTTTAATATGTGATTTTTGTATTAAACATATCTTAGATTATAGGTTATTTTCATGTGAGGATATGAGAAACCAATTTTTACCTTCGACCAGACGTGCAATCATCATGCCGCAAGCACTGTTGCTTGTTACGTTGACCATTGTCGCTATGGGATCAATGATTATACTAATGGCAGCAACGGCAATTAAGACAGAAGGTGGAAAACCATACACTGACAAAATTAACAATTCTCCCAGCATCCCTCCGCTAGGAATAGCTCCCATCACTGTTCCCACCAGCAAAGAAACCCCCAATGCCATCAAAAGAACGGGCAAGCTGGTAAAAGGCAAATGAAATATCCCAAATAAAAAGGCAATTTTAAAAATACCACCCATGACTGATCCATCTTTATGAATTATGGAGCCTAAGGGGATTGATGTTTCATAGATTTCAGCCGGAATACGCATGGATTTGGTTGCTATTAAATTGGCAGGAATACTGGCAGCACTACTACAAGTTGCTATGGAGGTTGCTGCAGGCAGGAAAATGTTTTTCCAGAATAGTTGGACACCCTGGAATTTTCCCGCCAAATAAGCATAGGCAGTTAACGCAAAGAAAAAGTAGAGCACTGAAGCGGTATAGTAGAGTATGGCAATGCGTAAATAATTTCCCATTAATTGGGGGCCAATTTCACTTACTATCACTGCAAAGTAGGCAAAAAAACCGATAGGAGCGTAATACATAACCAGCCGAAATACTGACATGAATACCTCTTCTCCTGCTTTTAAGAAGGAATTAAAAATGCTTCCTTTGTCTTTGGAATGGGCTACTGCTAGTCCTACCAAGATTGAGAACAGGATTAATGCCAGAATATGCTCATGAGAGAATAATTTTGAAAATTCAGGTACAGTAAAAATTTCTATCAATCGATCCGGGAGATTTGTCGGAGAGAGTTGCTTTGAACTTTCCAAGAGAACAGGCATGTTTTGTTCCGGAGGGAAAAGTAAAACTACGAAAAGGGCATAAACTGCAGCGATTATGCCTGTAAATAAGAATACTACTGTCATTGAGTAGAATATTTTACCTAACTTGCCAATGGAACCAGTTCTTGCGATGGCTGAAGATACACTGAAAAAAATAAGAGGGACGATGGTAGTAAAAATCAAATTAAGAAAAATATCGCCAAAGGGTTTTAACCAGGCAACGTTTTGATTAAAGGCGTATCCTGTTAAACCCCCAAATAAAATAGATAACAGCAAAATGATAGGGAAAATATAGGATTTAAGCGTATTGAATTGAGTTGCCACGAGAAGACGTCCTTTCTTTAAAATAATCTGGTTTGTGCCATTTGTTCCTTACAGTCACGTATAGAATGATGATTTAAGTTGAGCCATGACTGTAAGGAGGATGTTACCAAGGATCATTGAGTTATAATGACTCAATCCTGACTTTATGTTGCAAAAGTTTATCTTTAGCGAGTCGAGCCTGAGCTAATTTTTCTTTTTCTTTGGCAATGATTTCTTCAGGTGCTTTATCAGTGAATTTAGGGTTATTTAATTTACCCTGAGCCAGATCGATGTCTTTATTCAATTTGGCAAGTTCTTTATTCAGTCTTGATAACTCTGCTTCCTTATCAATCAAATCTGCCATTGGAATCAACAGCTCAATTTCACCCAATACCGCAGTTGCTGAAACAGGAACCTTCTCATCAGGAGCAAGATAATTAATGTTGTCTATCTTGCTTAGCGTCTTGAGTATTTTTTCATATTTTGCGATACGCTCCTTTAATTCAGGAGTGATATTGCGTATATATAAAGGTATTAACTTGGCGGGTGAGATAGACATTTCACTGCGGATGGTTCGTAGTGATTGAATGGCTGACTTTAACCAATCCAACTCTTCCTCTATAGCGGGATTTATGAATTCCTCGTTGACTTTGGGATAAGCGCTCAGCATGATACTGATCCCATTTTCACTGGTAAATTTGGTGGTTTTTTGCCAAATTTCTTCTGTAATAAATGGCATCAGAGGATGAAGAAGCTTTAATATTTGATCCAGAACATGAATTAAAGTTCTTCGCGTACCTCTTTTCATGGCGCTTAAAGCCTGTTCATCTTGTAATATAGGCTTGGATAATTCTAAATACCAGTCGCAGTACTCGTGCCAGACAAATTCGTATAGCGTATTAGCCAGAAGATCAAACCGGTAGGTTTCAAAATAATGATGCACCTTACTCACTGTATTTTGCAGACGGGATAGTATCCATTGATCAGCTGGGCTGTACTGAAATGCTCCATCCCCAAAATCAATTTGCTCTTCGTCTGTATTTAATAAGACATAGCGGGCTGCGTTCCATAATTTATTGCAAAAATTTCTATATCCTTCAACTCGCCCTAAATCAAAACGCACATTACGCCCTGTTGAGGCAAGAGAGCAGTAAGTGAATCGCAGTGCGTCTGTTCCATAAGCACTGATTCCTTCAGGAAATTCTTTACGAGTGGCTTTTGTGATTCTGTCACGAACCGAGTTTAACATCAGGTTAGAAGTTCGTTTGGCTATTAAAGAATCCAGATCAATTCCATCTACAATATCTAGTGGATCCAGGACATTTCCTTTGGATTTGGACATCTTATGCCCTTCACTGTCGCGAATCAAACCAGTTATAAAGACTTCTTTAAAAGGAATTTTTCCGGTGAACTTTAGTCCCATCATGATCATACGGGCAACCCAGAAAAATATAATGTCAAATCCGGTGACCAGTACAGAAGTAGGATAAAATTGATCTAATTCCGGAGTACGTTCAGGCCAGCCTAATGTTGAAAAAGGCCATAGAGCCGATGAAAACCAAGTGTCCAGAACATCTTCATCTTGCTTCAGGGGAGTAGATTGATCAATTTTATATTTGAAACGAACGTCATTTTCACTGTAACCTACATAAATATTACCATGATTATCATACCACGCAGGAATTCTATGTCCCCACCATAATTGGCGGCTGATACACCAGTCTTCGATATTATCCATCCATTGAAAATAGGTTTTATCCCAAGTCTCGGGAATAAAGCGGATATCTCCCTTTTTTACAGCGGCGATAGCGGGTTCTGCCAACGGTTTGGTTTTGACATACCATTGATCAGTTAATAAAGGTTCGATGATCACATTCGATTTTTCACCTCGAGGCACTTTTAATTTGTGAGGTTCTGTTTTCGCCAGTAGGCCTTCGTTTTCCAAATCTTTAATGATTTGTTCTCGGGCAACAAATCTATCCATCCCTTGATATTTTAAGGGAGCGTTTTTATTGATTGTCCCTTTCTTTGTTAAAATATTGATTTGTGGTAATTGATGACGTTTGCCTACTTCATGATCGTTAAAATCATGTGCAGGGGTAATTTTTACACACCCACTGCCAAATTCCTTGTCAACGTATTCATCCGCAATCACGGGTATTGTTCTACCACATAAGGGCAGATGAACCTGTTTTCCAATAAGATGTCTGAAACGTGGATCATCGGGATGAACGGCAACAGCGCAATCACCGAGTAAAGTTTCGGGGCGTGTGGTGGCAACTATTAGAAACTCTTTGGAATCAACAACAGGATAACGAATGTGCCAAAGAAAACCATCTTCTTCTTCAGAGAGAACTTCAAGATCTGAAACAGCGGTGCCCAGTTTGGGATCCCAATTCACCAGGCGGGTTCCTCGGTAAATAAGACCTTCTTCATAAAGCTGTACAAATACCTTTTGTACGGCAGCAGACAATCCTTCATCCATGGTGAAACGTTCTCGACTCCAATCTACGGAAGCGCCTAAACGTCTCATTTGTTGGGTGATGGTGTTACCGGACTCTTCTTTCCATTGCCACACCTTATCCAGAAATTGTTCACGAGTGAGATCTTTTCTGGATATGCCTTGGGCTTCCAGTTGACGCTCTACAACAAGTTGAGTTGAGATGCCAGCATGATCGGTTCCTGGTTGCCATAATGTTTTATCACCAAGCATGCGATGATATCTGGTTAATGCATCCATTATGGTGTGTTGAAAACCGTGTCCCATATGAAGGCTTCCTGTTACATTAGGAGGCGGAAGCATAATACAAAATCGTTTACCCTCACCACGTGGTTGAAAGTAATGATGACTTTCCCATTTTTTATAAATGGCTTGTTCTATTGCTTCCGGAGAGTAAGTTTTGTCCATTATCGTATAGCCTGTACTGGTAAAAACTCACAATTTTATCATAGAGTATGGGAATTTAGCCATTTTAAAAAAACAGGAACTCAGGAAAAAAAATCGTTATAGTCCCTTCAGTTTTAAATGGCCGATTTTCTATTGACTGCTGCTTGTCAGTTGCATCTGCAAAGTCTTCGGACGAGCCGAGTCATGCAGCCGTTTGACGAGTTATTTAAAGATTAATAAGACTTACGAAAAAATCCAAGGTCTAATACTGTATCTCCGCAGGTTCGTTTGGCTTATGTCGATGATCTTCGGCTAAATAGGTATATAGAGTAGGTACTACGAACAGGGTGAAACAGGTACCTATTAATAAACCTGTAGAGATAACGAGTCCTATATCGAATCGACTTGCTGCCCCAGCACCGCTGGCAATAAGAAGAGGTATTACTCCAAACACCATGGCAGCTGTTGTCATTAATATAGGTCGTAATCTAATTCCAGCAGCTTCTTCAACAGCAGCACGTTTATCAAGATTTTTTTCACGTTGCAAATGATTAGCAAAATCTACTATCAATATTCCATGTTTACTGATGAGTCCAATTAAAGTAATCAAACCAACTTGAGTGTAGATATTAATAGTCGCTACTCCAAGGTTAAGCGGGATAAGCGCGCCACAGATAGACATTGGTACGCTGATTAGAACGATTAATGGATCACGAAAACTCTCATACTGCGCTGCCAGCACTAAAAAAATGACAACAATAGCAAAAAGGAATGCAAAGATGAGAGCACTCCCTTCTTGCATAAATTGCCTGGATTCTCCTCCATAATCATAAGTAAATCCCTTGGGCAAAACTTCCTGGGCTGCTTTTTGTAAAAATTCCAAACCCTGGCCTAATGTTTTACCTGGCATCATGACAGCCTGAATTGTTGCAGAATTGAGTTGTTGGAAATGGGTAGCTGCATTAGGTTGAGTTTTTTCGGTTGGGGTTATCACAGTGGATAATGGAACCATAGTGCCGTTTAGTGTTTTTACATAAATTTGGCCTAATTGTTCTATAGTAAGACGGAATTTGCGTGCCAGTTGTGGGATGACCTGGTAGCTGCGACCTTCCAGATTGAAGTAATTGATGTAGTTGCCGGACAAAGCACTTGTCAGGCTACTTCCAAGCGCTCTCATATCCAAGCCCATTTCGGAAGCTTTTGCTCGATTGATGCTAAACTCCACTTGTGGTTGGTTAAATTTAAGGGAATTGTCTATGTATATGAATAACCCACTACTCCTGGCTTTTTCAGTTAACTTGTTCGACACATCCATTAAACTCTGGAAATCATTCGTTGTCTTAACCACAAATTGTACGGCAGGACCACCACCGCCGCCAGGCAGGGGAGGTGGGACAATGGCGAAAGCATTAAGTCCTGCAATTTTAGATAACTTTTTTTGTAAAGGTTCTTTTAGAGCAAACTGACTTTTTTTCCTTTGATCCCATGGTTTTAAAACCATTCCTGAAATAGGTTGGCTCATGTTCACTGTAAAATAGTTTTCTGTTTCAGGAAAACTTTTATAAATGGCATCAAAGGGCTTTGTATAGGCTTCTATGTAGTCTAAGGTTGCATATTGTGGAGCAGTAGCCATTACAAAAAAGAAGCCTTGATCTTCATCAGGCGCAGTTTCAGCAGCCGTGTTAGAATACAAGTAGGGCAACATTAAAATCACTACCCCTGCTAACAGCAACATCATTTCTCGGGTATCTAATAAGCTATGAAGTGCATTCTGGTAAATGCGTTTCAGTTTGTTAAAAAACTCATCCAGAAAAATAGCAAATTTTCCACTAGTGGCTTCTTCGGATAGAATTTTTGAACACATCATGGGGGACAGCGTTAAGGCAATAACCCCTGAAATAATAACCGCACTTGCCAATGTAAAAGCAAATTCCTTGAACAAAGCGCCAGTCAGTCCACTCATAAACCCTATTGGTGCATAAACAGCTGCTAGGGTGATTGTCATCGCAATAACCGGGGTGGCAATTTCTCTGGCACCTATAATTGCGGCTTCAAAGGGGGTTTTTCCTTCTTCCAAATGGCGATGTACATTCTCTACCACTACAATGGCATCATCCACTACCAATCCTATTGCTAACACAAAGGCAAGAAGGGTAAGCAAGTTGATGCTGTAACCCAGTATGAGCATCAAAGTACAGACACCAACCAATGACAGCGGGATGGTGACAACAGGAATAAGAACTGAACGAATAGAGCCTAAAAATAAAAAGATAACGATGATTACGATGACTGCGGCTTCAATGATAGTTTCCATTACCTCATGGATGGATGCTCGAATAAATGCTGTGGCATCGTATACAATTGTACCAGTTAATGATGGCGGGAATTCTCTGACTATAGAAGGAAACAGTTTTCTAGCATCATTGATTACAGTCAGTGGGTTAGCAGTTGGTGTTGGAGTGATCGATATAAAGACGGCCTTTTTACTGTTGAAAGTCACCGAGCTATCATAATTCTGTGAACCCAGTTCCACTTTAGCGATATCCCTGAGTCTAATTATTGATCCCTTATCGCTTTTTACGATCAGTCTTTCGAATTCCTCAACATTATTCAAATCAGTTTTAGCCGTGACATTGATGGCAACATATTCACTTTTAGTACTCCCCGCTGCAGTTAGGAAGTTGTTACTGGCTAAAACAGCTGACACATCAGCCGGAGTGACGTTAAGCGCAGCCATTTTAATTGGATCCATGAATATTCGCATGGAATAAGTTTGACCACCTAAAATATCAGCCTTGGCTACTCCATCCACTGTTTGCAACTGGGGTTGAACGACTCGGGTAGCGTAGTCAGTAATTTGCTGAGGAGTCATATCCTTACTGTCCAGACTAATGTACATCAGTGCGGTTGATGAGTCTGATTTTTTCAAGATAACTGGTTGTTGTGATTCTTTAGGTAACTGATTGAGCGTTTGCTGCACTTTACTCATGACATCAGTAAAAGCAATTTGAGGGTCGAAATTCAGCTTGATGTTTAGGGTAATTGTGCTAAGGCCTTGCTGACTTGATGAGGTCATATAATCTATTCCCTCAGCACTGGCAACAGCACTTTCAAGAGGAGTAGTGATAAATCCGGCTATGAGTTCAGCATCAGCGCCGGGATAACCGGTCATTATGGTTATGACTGTATTCTCCATTTTAGGGTATTGGCGAATTTGCATTTTATAGATGGAGTTTATCCCGAATAGAAAAATCAACATACTGACCACTATGGAGAGAACCGGGCGCTTGATGAATAGATCTGTGAATTTCATAAGTTATCCTGCAAAAAACTGACCATGATCCTAGTCGGTAGTAAAGAACAATAAGCCATATTATTAGAGCATGCTAATGTTATAAAATGATTTAAATACCGAGTTGTCAACACGATCTATTGTCCCAGTTGGTTGGGATTACTGTCTGTGTCGAGTTTGACACTGTTGTTAATAACAACAGGGGTACCATTTTGTAATTTCAAGTCACCAGTACTTACGACCAATTGACCTGCTTTAATGCCTTTCTTGATAACTGTGTAATTTCCTTGTTGCTCTCCGGTAGTGACGAATACCCGGTTTACAATCAACTGGTCAGTACCATCCTTATTTTTCTTACCTTCTTTGCTTTTTTCAATTATATAGACAGCATTTCCATAGAGACTGTAAGAAATTGCTGTGGAAGGAACGATAATAGTATTAGGCTCTGCAGGTTGATCCACTTCAATGGAAGCAAACATACCTGGGATAAATACAAAATTTCGTATTTTATTTTGTTTGTTTAATTCTGTACTGCAGGCCACAATCATTTTATCCCCTCTGACTTGTTTACGTGTTTTGATAAGAGAAGATTTGGTCGGATCTTGAATTGCATCAGCAGGGCAGTTCGGTAATAGGGCTTGTACCTGAACATTATGAGTAGTTAGATCTACTTTAGAGTTTACTGCATGAATGACTCCCTCAAAGAGAATATTAGGAAATTCCTCTACGCGAAAGGTCACAGGTTGGTTAAGATGAATTCTTTTGTAATATTGCTCTGGTAAGTAAAATTCCAGATAAAGAGGATCCAGTGATTGTAAAGAAACTATGGAGGTTTGCCCTGGAGTGACGTATTGCCCCAGGTTTACCTGGCGGATACCAAGGCGACCAGAAAAAGGGGCTCCTATGTGTTTTTGTTTAATTTGTGCTTGAATCTGCTCTACTTTTGCTTGAGCCTGTTGTAAGTTGGCTTTGGCTTCATCAACACTGGAGCTTGGTGTGGCGCCACGCTTGAAGAGATCAGTTTGTCGTTTATAGCTGAGTTCTTTAAGCGTTAATTCCGACTGGTTAAATTTGAGCAAGGCTTGATCGATGCTGTCGTCAATGGTGATCAATGGTTCATCTTTTTCTACGTATTGCCCTGATTCAAAATGAATTTGAACTACATTCCCAGAGGCTTCTGAGTTGACATCAACTCCGTTGATTGCAACGAAATTACCTACAGCGTCAATGGTTGGCTTCCAATCCACTGCTTGAGCAACGGCGGAAGAAACGGTAACAGCAGGAGGCGCATAACTGGCGAAGAATTGTTTAATCATGTAAGCCTTAATTAGATTAAAAGCTATGATTCCACCGAAAACTACCAACAAGATTATTCCCATGATAGTCAATCGTTTATTCATTATCTTCCCCTGTTAATGCTTGAAAAAATTTTAATTTAGCAAATATAACATAAACATTTACTTTATCATCTTATTGTTTGAGATGACTTATTATTTTTAATATTTTCATGATTGATTCTGCTTCCTCTCTAACAAAATTGAATTGTAATGAACTTTGATTTTATGGGTACAAAAAAATCCTATTGACTAAATTGAAGACTTTGATACTATGCAGCTTCCATCTTACTAAGGGGAAGCTCATGAAGTTAAAATCATTGTTATTTGTTGTATGTTTCAGTTTGTTTTCTAACGTTTTTGCTGCAAATCTTCACTTACATCCCAAGGCTGATAATGCAGACAAGAAATCAATACAAAAAAGCGTAACTTATCCTGGTTACTGCCAAATTGAAATCATTAACCAAAGCTTCACAGATGTCCGTGTATTCGGTACATTTGATGATGGCACAACTATAGATTTCAATATCTATCGTTATGAGTCACCTCATTATATAAGCCTGTTCTATAATTTCTATTGCCATAGTGGTATGTACATTACTATTACATCACCTTATTATACTATTTATTCCGGTTGGACAAACGTTAATAGTACCATCCGTGTTGTTCCTTACTTGAAAGAAGCTAAGGCTGAGTTATCAACCAGATAATTCATTAAAATTCGGGAAAGCTTTCAATGATTCGAGAGCTTTCTCTTCCTTTGAGGAGTTGTATATGAAATACCTCATTCCCTGCGTTTTATTGTTTCCTTTACTTTCTTCCTGCACAGTTATCCAAGAAGACTTTTATCAACCAGAATATTTGGGGCCTGCTCCTCGCGTAGAGGTTACCCCCTTCTATCCTCAAGGGCATTATCATCGTCATTACAATCAGAGATATCATGGTAATAATCGATACTACAGTGCGCCAAGGGGGCAGGTTCATTATGAGCATGCGAAAACTCAAGGTCATGCTGCTGTAGTTACTCCGCCACCATCACAAGCCAGAGTTGAAGTTCAGAAAAATGTTCACGGACACAATGCAAATAATGGTCAGGTGCATGGACATGCTCATGATAATGGCAATGTGCACAGCCATCCTGATTCTTCTAATGTACATGGACATGATACTTCCAGTTCTGAGGAACAGAAAAAAATTCATGGTCATAGTTAATAATTTAACTTGTTTCTCAAAGAACTAAAATTGTACTATTATCCTCTTCGTATCTGGGTAGTTTTTATGATACTCTAATAACGTTTTTATCTTTAAGGAGCCTCTATGCGCGACTCACTTAAGATGTTATTAGTGGGATCCATATCCATGATAATTATTGCGTGTGCTGCTTCTCCTCTGTCGGAAAGTACAGGGGAATATCTTGATAGTTCAACGACTACTGCCAAAGTGAAGGCCAGTTTGGTTGACCAATTGGGGACTACTGGATTTGCTGTAAAAGTAAAAACATATAAAGATCAAGTGCAGTTGAGCGGTTTTGTCGATTCTCAAAGAATAAAACAAAGAGCCGGAATCATCGCGGCTGGCGTAGATGGTGTAAAGAGCGTTCGTAATGACCTTATTATAAAAACAAGGTGAATATAACCTTCCAACCAAGGAACATTCATGTTTGACGAAAGTTATACTATAAAAAATTTTGATGATGTTCTTTTTAAAGCAATTTCTGATGAAAAACGACGTCAAGAAGAGCACATTGAATTAATAGCATCAGAAAATTATGTCAGTCCAAGAGTATTGGAGGCTCAGGGTTCTGTGTTGACTAACAAATATGCTGAAGGATATCCGGGCAAGCGATATTATGGTGGTTGCGAGTTTGTTGATGTCGCTGAAGATTTAGCTATTTCAAGGGCAAAATTACTTTTTGGCGCTCATTATGTCAATGTACAACCCCATTCAGGATCACAAGCAAACGCAGCGGTCATGATGGCATTATTGTCCCCAGGTGATACTTTTATGGGTATGGCTTTACCTCATGGTGGACACTTGACTCATGGGTCAAAGGTTAATTTTTCAGGTAAATTGTACCATTCTGTCGAATACGGAGTTGATAGCAATACGGGTTTAATAGATTATGATGCTCTGGAGAAACTTGCTCTTCAACACAAACCAAAATTAATAATTGCTGGTTTTTCAGCTTATTCCAGGATTCTGGATTGGGCTCGATTCAGAGAAATTGCCGATAAGGTAGGCGCTTATTTAATGGCGGATATCGCTCATGTGGCTGGCCTGGTTGCTGTAGGATTATATCCTTCTCCTGTCCCATATGCTGATGTGGTGACGACGACAACGCATAAAACGTTAAGGGGACCTCGTGGTGGTTTAATTCTTTGTAAGGAAAATGAAGAAATTGAGAAAAAATTAAATTCTTCTGTATTTCCTGGCATGCAAGGTGGGCCATTAATGCACGTTATTGCAGCCAAAGCAGTCGCTTTTGCAGAAGCTCTGTTACCCGAATTTAAAACCTATCAGCAACAGGTTTTAGTCAATGCCAGAACGATGTGCAGCGTATTACAAAGCAGAGGCTATGATATTGTCTCTGGTGGAACTGATAATCATCTTTTACTAGTGGATTTGATTAATAAAGGAATTACAGGTAAAGACGCTGATGCTGCTTTAGGCAGAGCCAATATAACAGTCAATAAAAATTCGGTTCCCAATGACCCTCGCTCACCTTTTGTAACGAGTGGTCTACGCTTGGGTACGCCTGCTGCAACCACAAGAGGCTTTAAAGAAAGAGAGATGACTTTATTATCTAACTGGGTAGCGGATGTCCTTGATAATGTTCATGATGAAACCAATATTTCAAGAGTGAAAACCCAAGTATTGCTTCTCTGTCGTGAATTTCCGGTTTATGCCTAATTATGTATTGTCCATTTTGTCATGCGGAAGAAACAAAAGTAGTGGATTCACGTCTGGTTGCGGATGGCGCTCAAGTTCGCAGAAGACGTGAATGCTTGGAATGTCATGAGCGGTTTACTACTTTTGAAACCGCCGAATTGATTATGCCATTGATTATAAAACGCGATGGCAGGAGAGAGCCATTTCATATTGATAATTTACGTTCTGGCATGTTGAGAGCTTTGGAGAAACGGCCTGTCAGTGTTGATGATTTGGAAAAGGCTATTATTTCTATTACCGAGGAAATTCGAAGAAGAGGTGAACGAGAGATCGACTCCCAAGTGGTTGGCGAGTTGGTAATGAAGGAGTTATTCAGGCTTGATCATGTGGCCTATGTGCGTTTTGCATCAGTATATAAACGCTTTAAAGATGTGAGTGATTTTAGACAGACAATTGATCAAATGAAAAATGAAGATAAGGAAAAATCTTAGATAAAAAAATGTGAAGGGCTCACTTTTCTTGTTGTTATTAGAATAATATGAGGTAATTGTGGAAAAACAATCAATTCGTGGTAAAAGACGAGCTCGAAAATTTGCATTGCAAGCCCTTTATCAATGGCTAATGTCTGGTACAGATCTTCATGAAATTGAGGCTCAATTCAGAACAATTAATAATATGGATAAAGTAGATGGAGAATATTTCTGCCGCTTGTTATATGGCATTCCAACCCATGTAGAAGCTTTGGAGGCAAGTTTACTACCTTATTTAGACAGAGAAATCAATGCATTGAATCCTATAGAGCTTACTGTATTGAGAATTGGGGCTTTTGAGTTGTTTCATTGCCCTGAGATACCTTATAAGGTCATTCTTGATGAATCAGTATCTTTGACTAAAGAGTTTGGTTCGCAAGAGGGATATCGTTACGTTAATGGGGTATTGAATAACTTGGCAAAACAGGTCCGCTCTGTTGAAGTCAGTCTTGATAATGAATGAATTTACCCTGATTGATCATTATTTTAAATCCATCCCATGCACGAGAAATGATGTGCTTTTGGGGATAGGAGATGATGCCGCTTGCTTGCAGATTCCAGAGAGAATGCATTTATTAGTCAGCACCGATACTTTGGTTTCAGGCATTCATTTTTTGCCGCAATGGGATCCCTATGATATCGCCTGCAAAGCGGTAATGGTCAATATTAGTGATATGGCTGCCATGGGCGCACAGCCTTGTTGGGTTACTCTTGCATTGACCTTGCCCGAATTGAATCAGAGTTGGCTTGATTCCTTTGCTAGAGGGATAAAAAATTCTCTTGCTTTATATAATGTGGATTTGATTGGTGGAGACACGACCAAAGGCCCGTTATCAATCACTTTGACCATCATGGGGCTTACACCTCAGGGGCAATCAATCAGACGTTGTGGGGCAAAAGCAGGTGATGTGATTATGGTTTCAGGTCAATTGGGGGCTGCGGGCCTGGCTGTAAAATTGCTGGATGAACATAAAAAAGTGAATGCAAAAGATAAAATAGAATTAATGAATAAACTATTGCATCCTAAGCCACGTGTGGACTTATGCCATTTGCTTAGAAAATATGCTACTTCAGCGATTGATATCTCGGATGGACTAAGCTCTGATTTAAATCATATTTGTGTCGCGAGTGGCGTTGGGGCCAGCTTGTTTGAAGAAGCAATACCCATGCATCCATTATTAAATAAATATTGTCCTGAACAAGCCCTTGACTTAGCTCTTTCAGGAGGTGATGATTACGAATTATGCTTTACCGTTTCAACACAACAGCTGGATTCTTTTAATCGGGATCTTCTAAAAGAAAATCTGATTTGTTTTCCCATCGGTATGATAGAGGAGAAACCAGGATTAAGAATACAATCGGCTGGTAGTCCAAGTAAAGAATTGCAACCCAGAGGCTATTCACATTTTTAAATCCCGCCTCTATAGTATGATAATAAAAATTAAAGACAAAATTCGATTCTAAAGTGATGTGATAGCGATATTTAGGTTGAGGAGCAAACATGAACCAGGTCAATTTGGCAAATCGAGTATGGCAAGATCCCATTTACTTTATCGCTTTTGGTTTTGGCAGTGGATTGATGTCAATTGCTCCAGGCACGTGGGGGACATTAGCTGCTATTCCACTTTATTTGCTGATGATAGATGCTCACTGGGGCATTTATTTATTATGGACTGTCCTGGCATTTGCCTTGGGGGTTTGGGTCAGTGATAAAGTGACAGAAGAGCTTGGGGTACATGATTACAAAGGGATTGTCTGGGATGAAGTGGTTGGCTATTTATTCACTATGTTTTTAGCCCCCAAAGGAATTTCGTGGATGTTAACCGGTTTTATTTTATTCCGAATTTTTGATATTTGGAAACCACAACCAATACGTATGATCGATCAAAGAGTTCAGGGTGGGTTAGGAATTATGCTGGACGATGTTTTAGCAGCAGTTCCTGCCTGGTGTATTATGCAAATCCTCGTTTGGAGCTTTGCTTAATGAATGAAAATCATAAAGAACTGATTAGCATAGGGTTAACAGTCAGTATCGTTCTTTTCTCGCTTTATATCGTTCATAAGTTCATTCCTTCCATGATATGGGCTGCTATTATTGTTATAGCTACTTATCCCTTATACACCAGATGGCGTAAATTATTTGGTAACAAACACAACACATCAGCGTTCTTATTTACAACACTGATGGGCCTGCTTTTCCTTATTCCCTTGAGTTGGCTTATAGGGATCCTTATCAAAGAGTCGCAATTATTTATTAATTTTTTGCAGCATATTAATAAGGAGGGTGGATCCGCTCCTGAGTTTTTTAAAAATATCCCATTAGTTGGGGATGATTTAATTCAATATTGGGATGTAAATATTGGTAAGCCGGGAAGTATCAAGGAGTTTTTATCTAATTTGCATTTGACTTTAACCCCGACCAGTTATTACATCAAGCAGATTGGGGTCAATTTGGCGCATCGCAGTTTTCAAGTAGGGTTCACCCTTTTAACGCTCTTTTTCTTCTATCGCGATGGGGATAAATTACTATTACAAATTCAGCATATAGGAGAATATTGTTTAGGTGACAGATGGTTCCGTTATTCTGACAGGCTTCCCAGCGCGTTGCGGGGTACAGTGAATGGAACTATTGTTGTAGGCATGGGGGTAGGTATATTAATGGGCATTTGTTATGCATTGGTTGGATTCCCAGCACCCACATTGACTGGATTTATTACCGCATTGGCCGCTATGATACCTTTTGTTGTTCCCATTGTTTTTATCATAGTCGCTTTGATTTTACTCTCCGTTGGCAGTTTGATTGGAGGCATCATTGTTCTCGTTTGGGGAACTTTGGTTATGTTTGTTGCCGATCATTTTGTAAAGCCAGTTCTCATCGGTGGGGCGATACAATTACCTTTCCTGGCTGTTTTGTTCGGTATTTTGGGAGGAGTGGAAACTTTGGGTTTGCTCGGCCTGTTTCTAGGACCTATGGTGATGGTTTTATTTGTGACCTTGTGGCAGGAACCCCAAGGTCACAAGAAGTCATCAGGTTGACTTGTCAAAGGTAAAGTTGACACCCACATTGAATGTGCTGAGTGTATATCGGCTGTTGTTAAAGTCAGACAGACTGCTGGTCGTGAGAAAGCGGAAGTCCATAGCAAACCAGGCAAAATCATCCATCAGATACCCTACGCCTACAATGCCTTGTCCAGCTCCTGAGACCATGGTAGTGCTAAATCCAGCAGAAGCCGGCAGATTGCGGGGTGTTGTTTTTACAAAATTATTTCTGTTTTGAATACGTACCTGTCCTGCGCCTATTCCAATATAGGGGACATAAGTACTTTCGTGTACAGAACTGAAAAAATCATAGTAAAGATTGAGCAAGCCATAGAGAGCTGCACTACTGCCATCATAACCTAGTCGGTTAACTTCAAAAGCAGAAGGACAAACACCTGTTGGAGTTAGAACATTAGGACTTTGTAAAGTACAGGAACTTATTGTGAAAGGACCAGTTGAAATCCGGTTATAGAGTAGCTCCCCCTCAATGCGGTAGTGATTTATTTTATAACCTAAAACGGCGCCTCCACCTCCAGAAACAGGACTATATTCTACATTGGCAGTAATAGTTCGATTGGGCTCGATAAATATGAGATCTTCACCGGAAGGGCCATGGCTGATTTCACCAAATATCCCCACGTAGAAGCCTTGAGGCTGGTTAAAAGCAAAAATTGAACCGCTTAATAACAAACCGGATAATACCGAGAGTTGAATTAACTTCTTCATTGCGTATCCTTACTTATAATTTCCTTGATCAAAACGGTAGATTGCTCCCACGCTGGCCAAATGAGCCTGGTACGTTTTTCCAAAATTACTCGAATTATCGGTTGCGATATAGCGGTAAGCCAAATTTGCCGCATAATTCTCGGAGAAATTATAAGTTATTCCCACAGTTCCCTGGTAGGCAAAGGCGCTGTCGCTAGTGGTAAAGTAAGACGGTCTAAAAGGACCTATGCTGTCAAGCTCTGCTCTAAGAGAGGCATAACCAATTCCCAATCCAATAAATGGCGCTATGGCTGGTAACATATCAGGGCAATCATAGTAAATATTGGCCATGATAGTGTTAGCGGAGGTAAAACCGGTAACACCGAGTTGTGTAATAAAGTTAAGATTAAACTTTCTGGCTTCACCTCTGAGATAGGTGTATTCTACTTCATAGCGGATTGGGTTACTTTGGTAGCCGACCCGTCCACCGGCGTTATAGCCGTTGTTGTACCCCACTTCATCACGGAATACCCCATATGCGAAATTGTATATGTTTGGGGGGATATAGGTATAACCTCCAAATGCGCTGGCATACCACCCGTCTACAGGCACTGCGGCAGAAGCAATACCAGTAGCTAATATAGCTGTTGTAAGTAATGTGATTCTCATGACATCCCTTTTTATTATTATTATTTTTTAACTGAATCATGTTAGCGGTTTGTCTTAAATTTGCAAGTTTTCTATTGTGCTTTATTGAGCAATTTAAATTTTAAATTTCAGTTAGCTCAATGATTTTGTTGCTTGTATAAAATTCTGATTAAGGTAAGATGAAATTTGGACAAGGAACAAGGAGCGTATATGCCACCAAAGGATGGAAAAGAATTATTGGATATAATCGACAATTTAAACGAATTTGCTGAAAAATTATTAAGTCGCATTGCTGATGAATCCGATGAAGGATGTAAGCAATTAGTTCATGTCTTAGAATCTGCCCGGGCACGATATAACAAACCCATTGAATCATGGCTTAAAGGTTGGTTTTACCAGTTTACCAGAAAACGCGGACAAGAAATTGATATGGCAATTAAAGGCATGGAAGCTTTCCCTGATGCCTACACTCGCTTGCAGGAGTTTAAGTTATTGGTTGGGAAAGGAGAGTGGGAACATGGTTCGTTTAATTATTATTTATTTGATGAGCTTATCAAGTCAGTTCCTGGCTATAAACCATTAGAAAGTGAGTTAATCCATCCAATTATTTTGAAGCTCAGACAAAAAATAAATAAAAGAATTGACGAGTTTATGTTGCAATATCTGGCTACGCAAAAATTAATAGAAGCTCGAAAACAGGAATTGTTACAGACACATCAGAGTGCTCAGAAATTTATCGATAATGTTTCAATTACCAATGACCTGGAAGCAGCTAAAAAATCAGCCAAAGAAAATAAGAGTGTTATACAATTTTGTTTGATTTTTGAAAGTGATATTTGGAAGCTTTCCTGGATAGATGCAACAGGAAAAGCGTATGCTTTGGAACCCGGAGAAGAGTTAATCCAAATCCTGATAGACGGAAAGATTAAGGATATCGTTAAGGATATTGATAATCTAAGTGCCTTGCATTTGAAGCAGCTTAAACAGGAATGTGTAAAAGCCAGAGAAATGCTTTTAGGACGAGTTCAACTGCTCATCAATCCGAAAGATCTGAGAACTCAAGTTGAGTTGACTAATAATGTATTAAAAGAAAATGGTATTTCTGCTACTTTTGTTTTGCGCGGTAAACCTAATGAGTATTCGCTCTGGTGGATAAACACATTAGGTCTCGCACATGAAATTTCATTAGAGTTCTATTCATCAATGAAAACATGGTTAAATGAGCAAAGTTATCCGTTAAAGGAAGAACACATTTCTCAACTTAAAACTTATTTATTGAGTGTAAATACTATCAAGTCCATTGATGTCAAGGAAGACATGAAGGAATTTAAGGCTCAATTGCAAGAATGTTTAGCTGCCGGACCAAAATCTAAAATACCTCCTGTCAGTAGCACAAGCAAAACGACAAATGCCAAAAAACTGGATTTGCGTTTATTTGGAGACGTTGAACGGTGTTTGAAGAATCAGTTAAGTGAAAGGCAAGAAGAAAAGGTTGCTACACCAGAACCTGGTAAAATTAATTTAGATAAATATGAGAATATTGCTACCTTGTTTGGTAACAGAGCTAAAAACATGGAGCAACACGAAGGACAATCATCAAAACCAAATGATAGTCTCGCTATAAGATCTATTTAATGAATAAATGCAGTAACTGCCTTGAATTTTATTTCAAGGCAGTTCAAATTTATTGATTAAAACCATTGGTAATAGGATATCTCCAGTCTTTACCAAAGGCCAGATTGCTTATCTTTATTCCTGGTGCAGCCTGACGTCTCTTGTATTCGTTACGTTTAATCAATTGAATGATTTTATTGACCACTTGTGGTTTAAAACCTTTGGCAATGATTTCAGAAGGGCTTAAATTCTGTTCCATGTAAGCCATGATAATGGCATCCAGTTCACTGTATTCGGGTAAACTATCCTGATCAGTCTGGTTTGGTTTTAATTCAGCAGAAGGAGGTCTGGTAATGACCCGCTCGGGAATAATTACTGAAATCTTGTTTCTATACTTCACTAATTCATACACTTGGGTTTTCAGCACATCCTTTAATACGGCAAATCCGCCTGCCATATCGCCATATAAAGTGGCATAACCTACGGCCGTTTCACTCTTATTGCTGGTTGTAAGCACCATTTTCCCGGTCTTATTTGACAAAGCCATGAGCAGCATGCCGCGTATTCTTGCCTGAATATTTTCTTCTGTGGTATCGGGTGGCAACCCTTTAAAAACAGGATGAAGCGATTCAATCATGGATTGAAACATAGGTTCAATCGGTATAATGGAATGTGCAACTTTAAGGTTACTCAATTGTTCCAGCGCATCTTCATTGCTAATTGATGCGGTATATTGTGAGGGCATCAGCACCGCATGAACTTGTTCTGCGCCGAGCGCATCGGCAGCTATCGCTAAAGTTAAGGCAGAATCAATGCCTCCAGAGAGCCCAAGCAATACACCGGGGAAATTGTTTTTTCTGACATAATCTCTAGTGCCACAAACCAGTGCCTTATATATGAGCGCTTCTTTATCCAGATAAGGGGTGATTGATCCGTTTACTTTGTTACCGTCTATATAGACAGTGCATAAGCTTTCTTCAAAGGCGGGAGCCAGGGCACGGATGGTGCCTTGATTGTCCATAGCCAAGGATTGTCCATCAAAAAGCAAATCGTCCTGACCACCAATTTGATTGACATAAATAATGGAAATACCCTGTTGAGCATAAGATTTTAAAAGCTCTTCTCTCTGCTGGTATTTACGATAATCAAAGGGAGAGGCGTTTAAACTGATTAAGATGGAAATACCACTGTTAAGTAAATCGTCTACAGGGCCTTTTTGCCATAAATCTTCACATATGCAAAACCCTAATTTATGATTTTTAATTGATAAAACGCAAGGATCTTTTCTACCAGGTTTAAAATATCTTGCTTCATCAAAAACTCCATAATTTGGCAATTTTTGCTTGTGATATTCTCTAATTTTTTGTCCTTGATAAAAAATGCTAAGGCTATTGTAGCAATTGCCTGTGTGCATCATTGGATGTCCGACAATGACATAACAATTTCTGACTATATCCTGAATATTCTTGAGGTTGAGCATTATTTTATCATGATATTCTTTACGAAAGAGCAAATCTTCTGCCGGGTAACCGGACAGAACTAGTTCAGGAAAAATAATCACATCATGGTTTTCCTGATGGTCTTGGATGGCATCAATAATTTTTTTTGCATTTGCGTCAATAGCTCCAACTGTCGGATTAATTTGAGCCATCAGTACTGTCAAAGGTGCGTTCATGAAAATCTGTCAATTAATTTGCATACTGGAATTGTAGCTTAGGGGGCATTGATATGGCTACAGATGGAGATCATGGTATTCATTTTAATTGAAGAATTGTTTTTTCCGCTCCCTTATGGTCGCGGCTCGGATTATGGCTCACTCTGAGTCAGATAGGATCATGGTTAAAACCGAGCCGCAACCGTAAGGGAGCGGATAGAACAACCCATTCTATTGTCAAAAAGCGTAAAAAATGACTACAATATACGATTTTTCCTGGACAAACCCGCAGCATGTTAAATGAAGCAATATCAAAAATGCCAGAGGCTTTTGAAGCTAAAATATTGCTTCGGGGTGAAGAGTACTTTCAAAAAGGCCAGGTACTGAATATTCGCTTAAGTGACGGCTTGTTGAAAGGGAGAGTGAAGGGTAGTTCGAGTCAAATTTATGATGTCCATATGGATTTAAAATCATGGCCCGCGAAACCTTCTCGATGTTCATGTGCTTATCAATACAATTGTAAACACGCTGCAGCTTGTCTTTTTGCATTACGAGACAGAGAAAAAGTAAATCTGGATTCACTGCCTTCTAATAAGCTGGACAGGAAATTGGATGTTTGGCTAAAAAATTTACGAGCACAAGAAGCATCCGAAATAAAAAGGGAAGAAGCGACACACCATCTGACTTATTTGATTGATCTCAAACTTCGGGGTCATGAGCACAAGGTGAGCATTAAGTTAGCTTTGGCCAAGTTATTAAAGCGAGGCGGTTACGGGAAAAAAATAATCTTTAATACTCTGGCTAATTCAAAAAAACAACATTTTATGGGCGATGATAATGACATTGTGGCTCAATTGTTATTTAAATGTAATGTATCCGGCTGGTTTGATAATCTTTTAATTCGGAACACCGAGCTTCTTGATAAGATCATTGCAACCGGAAGGGCATTTTTTATTGAAAATGAAGATAGCCCTATACAAAAGGGAGAGACTTTAACTGGCGAATGCCAGTGGATTTTATCCTGGAATGGCAATCAGATTTTAAAGTTAAGACATGATAATCAGAATATTGAGCCATTATTACTGGATGAAAGTTGGTATTTTGATATTAAAAATGCAGTAATGGGCCACTTAAATTCTCCATATCCTATCAGGCAACTCCGCCATTTGTTGGAAGCACCACCTATTCCTCTTGATCAAGCGGAGTTATTGGCCAAAAAAATGTCTAAAAATTGCCCTGAATTCCCCATGCCCAATGTGTACAATCAAAAGGAAACGAAACAATTAAAACCAATTCCTGTGTTAATGCTCGATGCGGTCACCGAACAGGAAGAAGACAGATGGATTGATGATGGAGAGCAAAGTAATTCTCTTTATATAGCAAAGATCTTTTTTGATTACGAAGGATTACTTGTCCCTTTTGCGGAAGAGTGTGAAAAAGTTGTGTCTTTAAAAGGAGATATATTAGTTGAATACCAACGTGATCAGGAATTTGAAGATTTAAAAATTGAAGAGTTGAAAAGTTCTATTGATTTGAGACCATTTCATCAATGGGAAAAATATCATTGGAGTTTACCCGACCACTCTTTTTTTATTTTAAAAGATGTGCAAATTGTTTCAGACTTGGAAATTCTTTACCAACAATCGCTACCTTATTTAAAAGGTCATGGATGGCGTGTAGAGTTTGCCAGCCCGTTTTATCAAGAGATTGTTTCTGCTGATGAAGTGGAGTGGTATTCCGATATACAGGAAAGTACAACCGATTTTTTTTCCTATCAATTGGGCATTTTGGTTGAAGGCAAACCAGTGAGTATTGTGCCTCTGGTTGCAGATTTGATTCAACGTTACAAAGGGAATGATTTAGATAATTTGCCTGATGAACAGCTGGTCAAACTTCCATTGTTGGATGGTCGTTTATTGCAATTACCTATGGGGCGAATTAAGCCTTTAGTGCGTTTGTTATTACAGTTTGGCTTGCGTCAAATTGATCAAAATCAGCAATTACAGATTAATAAATATCAATTGGTATTAATGCAGGAAGTGGAATTGGCTATTGCTGCAACCAAATCACGTTGGCAAGGTGCTGAATTATTAAGAGAAGAACTAAGGAAGCTGGTCAGATTAAATGATCTGCCAGAGATAAAAGTTCCATCTGGTCTTCAAGCTCATTTGAGGGATTATCAACACTATGGGTTAAACTGGTTACAATTTTTGCGGGTCAGTCGTTTTAATGGCGTATTAGCCGATGATATGGGGCTTGGCAAAACAGTGCAAACCCTCGCCCATTTACAATATGAGAAAGAGCAATCAAGATTAACTAGAGCCAGTTTAATCATAGCGCCTACCAGCCTTGTTGGTAACTGGTTTGCTGAAGCCAAGCGATTTACGCCAGAGATCAGGGTATTGGTTTATCATGGAAGTGACAGACATCAGGATAATTTCGATGACTATGATTTAATTATTTCTACCTATGGATTAATTCACAGGGACAAAGAAAAATTTGTTGGTTATCCCTTTTATTATCTTATTTTGGACGAAGCGCAATTCATAAAAAATGCACGAACAAAAACGACACAAATCATTCAACAATTAGAGGCCGCACACCGTTTATGTCTTACTGGAACTCCGCTGGAAAATAATTTAGGCGAACTCTGGTCTTTGTTTCATTTTTTAATGCCGGGCTTATTGGGTGATGCCAAGCAATTCAGGCTTTGGTTCAGAACGCCTATAGAAAAATATGCTGATATGGGAAGAAGGGATTTGTTAGCGAAAAGAGTACAACCTTTTTTACTACGTCGGACCAAAAATCAGGTGGCCAATGAACTGCCACCCAAAACGGAGATAACCCGTACTATAGAGTTGGTTGGTGCTCAGCGAGATCTTTATGAGGCTATCCGCATGAGCATGGAGAAAAAGGTAAGAGATGCTATAGCAAGGCAGGGATTGGGGAAAAGCCATATATTATTACTTGATGCCTTATTGAAATTACGACAAGTGTGTTGTGATCCAAGATTGTTATCCATGTCTGAAGCGGAGATTGCTCACGGTACTTCATGCAAGCTCGATGCATTGATGGAGTTGCTTGATAATTTAGTTGAGGAAGGAAGGCGAGTACTGGTATTTTCACAATTTACATCGATGCTCAAGTTGATTGAGGAATTATTAATAGTCAAGCAATATGATTATTTGAAATTGACGGGACAGACCCAAAACAGACAAGCCTTGGTCGAGCAATTTCAGCAAGGTGATACGCCAATATTTTTAATTAGTTTGAAAGCAGGAGGCACAGGGCTTAATCTGACTCGTGCTGATACAGTAATTCATTATGATCCCTGGTGGAATCCTTCTGTTGAGGATCAGGCTACTGACAGAACTCATCGAATAGGCCAGGAAAGCCCTGTTTTTGTTTATAAGTTGATTACATCAGGTACTGTAGAAGAGGCAATTCTTGGTATGCAAGAGAAGAAAAGACAATTAGTGGAGGGAATTTTGTCTGCGGATGCTTCCAGGTCAATGATTTTGAGTGAAGACGATTTAAATCAATTTTTTATGCCTTTATGAAAAAATAACGGTTGATTATCCGCTCCCTGACGGTCGCGGCTCGGATTATGGATCAAACCAATCCTCAACCATCAAACCGAGCCGCGACCGTCAGGGAGCGGATAATCAAACCACAAATATTTATTTAAAGATTTCTGTAGCAAAGTTACCTGTCATGGCTTATGCTTTATTACAAGCTCTTGTATAACTTGAACTTTGTAACCCAACAGAACGCACAGTTTATACAAGAGGTATACTGATTCAATTATGGAGATTAATTATGAAATTATGGAAAGTGTTATGTAGTTTTGTAATTGCTGTATGTTATTTACCATTAGCCTTTGCAGCATCACAGTCTCCTGCAGGTACCTGGACAACCATTGATGATAAAACCGGAGCTAAAAGAGCTGTAGTTAACCTTAAGGTAACAAATGGTACTTTAAGTGGTACTATCGTTAAAGTATATCCACAACCAGGTGATACCGGAATTTGCTCTAAGTGCCCAGGTGCATTTAAGGACAAAAAAATTCAAGGTTTGACTTTTGTTTGGGGATTAAAAGATGAAGGCAATGGTGTTTGGAGTGGCGGTTCTATCCTCGATCCCAAAACAGGAAAAATTTATAAAGCCAAGATGACCATGCAGGGCAATAAATTGTATGTCAGAGGGTATTTTGGAGTATCTGCTCTGGGACGTACTCAAACCTGGATTCGATAAGTAGTTTTTAAGAATGTTTTTATATATAATGCGGGGCGGTGCTTTCTCCCACCTTTATGGCGGTTCGCACTATCCTGCATTTTATTTTTAGTGTTATTATCATTTGAAATTAGATTAAGAATGTCTTTAAATAGATTGTCTTCCCTATAAATAATTTCTCGAATAAATTGTTATTACCATGCTTGATTTGCAAACATCTAAAAAAACAGTCGACCCGCTAAAGCGTCCTCCACATTCTGTAGAGGCTGAGCAATCCATCATTGGTGGTTTGATGCTCGATAATCAAGTTTGGGATAAGGTAAGCAATAAATTATGTGAAACCGATTTTTATCGCACCGAGCATCGTATTCTTTTTAGAGCCATTTCTGCTCTAGCCAAAAAAGATCAACCCTTTGATGTGGTGACCCTTCTTGATGCTTTGAAAACACACAACGAGTTAGATGATGCTGGTGGAGAAGCCTATTTATTTGAGTTGGCAAATAATACACCAAGTGTCGCGAATGTGACCGCTTATGCGGATATTGTGCGAGAAAAATCAGTCCAGAGGCAACTGATAGCGGTAGCAACAGAAATTGCTGATTCTGCTTATAATCCTGCTGGAAGAGAAGTACCTGAGCTATTGGATATGGCAGAAACCAAAGTATTTGCCATAGGTGAACAAACCGCGAGTGACGGTGGGCCAGAAAATATCAAATCCATTTTGGTTCGTGCAGTAGAGAAAATAGATGCCCTCTATCATAATGGTGATGCGATTACAGGTCTTGCTACAGGTTTATCTGATTTGGATGAAATGACATCGGGTTTGCAGCCTTCTGACCTGATTATCGTTGCTGGTCGCCCATCGATGGGAAAAACAACTTTGGTGATGAACATGGCAGAGCATGCGGCAATCAAAGCCGGTAAGCCAGTATTGGTTTTCTCTATGGAAATGCCTGCTGATTCCCTGGCAATGAGAATGATGTCTTCCTTGGGGCGAATTGATCAGCATCGGATTCGTACTGGTAAATTAGATGATAATGATTGGCCGCGAGTGACTTCTGCTGTGCACATGCTTTCTGAGGCTCCTTTGTTTATAGACGATACTCCTGCTTTAAGCCCCGGAGAAATGAGGGCACGTGCCAGGCGTTTAGCAAAGGAACATGGCTCTTTGGGGCTTATCGTTGTCGATTATTTACAATTAATGAAAGTCCCTGGGTTTAATGCTGACAATAGAACAGCAGAAATCTCCGAAATTTCTCGCAGTCTTAAATCATTGGCAAAAGAGTTACAAGTTCCGGTAATTGCTTTATCTCAGTTGAATAGAAGCTTAGAGCAGCGAGCAGATAAGAGGCCTGTGATGTCAGATTTGCGAGAATCAGGAGCAATCGAGCAAGATGCTGACTTAATCTGTTTTATTTATAGAGATGAAGTATATAATGAGGACAGTCCTGATAAAGGTACTGCTGAAATCATTGTTGCCAAGCAAAGAAATGGGCCCATAGGCAAAGTCAGGGTAGCCTTCTTGGGTAAATACACACGATTTGAAGATTTGGCATTTAATGGTTATCAAGGGGTAGAATAGGGTGTCAAGACCTACACGTTTAGTGATAGAGCCCAGTGCTTTATTGCACAATTTATCTCAAATAAAGCATTTGGCTCCAGGCAAGAAAGTTATCGCTATGGTAAAAGCCAATGCCTATGGATGTGGAGTCAGAGAAGTTGCACCTGTTCTTGATGGGCGTATCGAGGCTTTTGGAGTAGCTTGTCTTGAGGAAGCGATGGCTATTCGAGCTTTAGGCGTTGAGACCCCCTGCGTACTCTTTCAGGGCGTCTTTAGTTCTGATGAATTGTTAGTAGCTGTTGAGAACGATTTCGCCTGTGTTCTTCATCACCCACAGCAGTTAGGATGGCTAATCAATACTCCACTACCTTATCCAATAAAAGTATGGGTTAAGGTAAACACAGGCATGCACAGACTTGGATTTAAGATCCATGAATTGCAAAAAGTGATGGAGGCATTGCAAACCTGTACCTGGGTTGATAAAAATATAGGGTTAATGACTCATTTGGCTTGCGCGGATGAACCCCTCCGCCCCGAGAATCAACAACAAATCTCTTTGTTTCAAGAGATATCCATACCTGGATTTTACCAACGCAGTATCGCTAATTCAGCAGCAATTATTTCATTCCCTGATTCCCAGGCTGATGTGGTGAGACCAGGGATTATGTTATATGGCGTTTCCCCATTTGCTAATCAAAATGCTCAGGATTTAGGTTTAATCCCTGTGATGCGTTTTATGTCAGCCATCAGCGCGATTCATGATAATCCATCTTTTGCTCAGGTAGGCTATGGTGGAACCTGGAAAAGCGATAAACCTTCGCGAATTGGTATTGTTGCAGCAGGTTATGGTGATGGGTACCCACGACATATTTCCGAGAAAACGCCGGTTTGGGTTAGAGGGAGGGAAGTGTCTATTGTTGGCAGGGTTTCTATGGATATGCTGACTGTCGATTTGACAGAGCACCTTGATGTTCAGATAGGCGACGCAGTTGAGCTTTGGGGAACACATGTTTTAGTAGAGCGCATTGCCAAATCAGCAGGTACAGTAGGATACGAATTATTATGTCAAATTTCAGAGAGAGTGCGTTACAAATAAGTTATGGATAATAACTGTTCGTGATGGTAGAATGACAACCGATTTTGTAACTCTTTAAACAGGTGAACTGTAATGAAAAAATTAATTGTTGCATCATTATCCCTATCATTTATGCTAGGTGGCTGTGCCTCAATGAACAAAGAAGGTGTAGGTACAATTACCGGTGGTGTGGTAGGTGGATTACTTGGTAGCCAATTTGGTGGTGGTTCAGGTAAAGTTGCAGCTGCAGGAGCAGGAGCATTATTAGGAGCTTACCTGGGTGGTCAAATTGGAAAAACGATGGATAAGGTAGACCGACTTGAAATGCAAAGGGCCCTAGAAACAGCTCCAACGGGTAAAGCAGTTGCATGGTCAAATCCGGACACTGGCTACCGTTATACTGTCCAACCTACGAGAACTTATTATAATGCTCAACAACCTTGCCGTGAGTACATTACCAAAGCCATGATTGGTGGCAAAACCCAACAAATTTATGGTAAGGCCTGTCGCCAAGCTGATGGTTCCTGGCGTGTTGTGAATTAATTTAATTGATTAAGATTGTTGGGGGAAAACCCAACAATCTCATTCTAAAAATCCCAATCTCTTTGTTAAAAAAAGTTTTTAACTCGATCATTTACTTTATCTAAACTCCCTTATTAAAATCAATTTTTGCCTCGACCTTGGGGTTTTTCGTAAGTCCCGCGGTGATCTTTTATAAAATATTTCCTGACTAGTTGCCTCATTTATTGAGCTTAACCCCTCCTTTTTGTGCTATATTTATACAGCAAGTTACTAATTTAGTATTAATCAGGGAGAGTGAAATGGCTCACTTAATTCATAGCGTACTGCCGGTTCCACCAAGGAAAATCGCTTATATTCATCCTGATGATAGTGTCAAAGAATGTATTAAACAGATGGTTGAAAAAGATATAGGTGCTTTAGTCGTTTTCGATAATGATACCAACCTGATTGGTATTGTGAGTGAAAGAGACATACTTCGTTGTTATTTTCATAAGAATCTAAGTTTGGAAACTGCAAAAGTATCTGATGTTGTTTATACCAATGTCACGATATTAAGCCCCCATGATTCGGTAGAAAAGGCCATGCAAGTGATAACTGAAACGAAAAGACGACATGTATTAATTAAAGAAGAAGGTGAGTTGTTAGCTATATTGTCAATAGGGGACTTGTTGTACCACGTCTTGGAAGATAAATTGCGAGTAATAGAGCATCTGGAAAATTATATTCATTCCTGATGTTTAACTTCTCATTTCAGGTTTACATTTTATTACTTTAAATGAGGTAGTCTTGTTTGAGCTATTTCATACAATCGATCCTAAGTGCTATAGTATTCATTTAAAAGAATTATAATGAAAACCATGAAGCAAATGATTCGCTTGACAATGTTACTTCTAATGCTCAGTTTTAATTTATGGGCGATAAATTCTTCATCTCCCTGGTATACAGAAGAAAAAGGGAAAGGGCTTATAATTAACGTGGAATTGTATCTTTCTTCTACTTGCCCTCATTGTCATAAGGCCGATGAATTTTTCAAAGAAATTGAATCACATTATCCCTGGTTGCATGTACAGCGTTATATTATCGATAAAGACAAAAACGCTTTGAAACGTTTTGGTGATTTATTAACAGAGCTTAACCGATATGATTTTGCGGTTCCATCCATATTTTTTTGTAATTCTCGTTGGGTAGGATTTGCCTCTGCACAGACAACCGGAAAGGATCTGCTCAATGGCATAAATTATTGTAAAGAAGCAATCATTAAAAATGGAAGATTGACTCCTGCGACCGAGAGTGTTTTAAACAGATGGGGAAATGCTAACTTGTTTGATGCGAATATCACAGGAAGCCCTTCCTCAAATGCATTTATTTTTGTTGTAGCCTTAATCGATGCAATCAGTCCATGTGCTTTATTTACTATCGCTGCATTTTTTGGCCTTTTATTCATGATGGAAAAACGAAAGCTGCAATTTATTTGCGTTTCTCTATTTATTTTAACCGTTGGTGGTGTTCATTATTTTCAACAGGTTTATCCTACTCTGTTTTTTGAGTCGCTTTCATGGTTCCGTGTTCCGGCCGCATTGGTAGGCCTTTTTGCTTTTTACTTCGCTGGTCAGTATTATAAAAAGCGTTCTATCCAACCATTATTTATTGTTTTAGCTTTTTTATTGGCATTAACAGTGCCGATGTTTCAACAAACCTGTTTGATGAATTGGTCTTATGTTTTTGAACAATGGTTACATAACCAAAATGTATCAGGAGTTCAGATGGGGCTATATCAATTTGCGTATCAGCTTATCTATATCTTTCCTTTAATTATCTTGATGTTTCTCTATTGGGTTCTGATGAAAATTCATTTTTTCAAAAAATTTAAGGAAAAATTATCCACTGTAGGTTTCTTATATATTTTAGCTATCGCACTCTTATTAATCATTTATCCCTATGCCTTGTCTAATTTGGCTTTATCATTATTTTTGATTATCTCATTGGGTATCTCCGGCCTGCTACTGAATTGGTTTAATGCTTCTAAAATGACATGAGGATTCTATCGACATAAAATAAATTATAAATTCTGAATATCTTTCACTTTATGACATACAATTAAAGTTAAGCCAGGCTTTGAAGTTAATCGCTTATGGAGAAATTCTCATCATGGATGATAATAATTCAGAATTTAAGCATTTATTTCCAATAGGTGTGGAGGTAACAGAGGGATATACTTACAAATGGTGTGGTTGTGGCAAAAGCAATACCCAGCCTTTCTGTGATAAAGAGAATTGTGGAGATAAAGCAGTCTCTTTCATAGCAGATTTGACTGAAGAAGTTTATTTTTGCAATTGCAAACAAACCAAAAGCCCTCCTTTTTGTGATGGATCGCATGCAAAGGTTTTGCTTGAAGTGCTTAAAAACAGGCAAAATAAATGAACAGGAAAGGAAGTCTTAAATGATAGATCAAGAATTAAAGAAAAAAATTGTTAACACAATTAGCCAATATGAGCATAAGTGTGACAAGATGCAAAATCAAATTAATACACTCAGAAGTGTAATTAATCAATTGATCATTAATCCTATTGGAATCAATTATGAATTGGATGATCGCCTTTCACAATTAAGAAATTATTTAGATACGGAGTTTGAACCGGCTGTCATAGAAAAAAAAGTGAAACGTTTGGCAGAAATGCTTTCCAAAATGCAAAAGAAAAAAGCGGAAAATTCTCGTTTAGTCAATGGGCTAATCAAACAGGGGGTGGAGTCCATTGGCCGTATTGCCAATAAATCTCAGGATAAGAGGGCAGTTACAAAATTACAAAAAATGCTGGATACCGAGATGGAAAGCCATGCCATTTTGGTTCATTTTAATCAAGTTTTAACTCAATGCATTTCTTCCGTGATTAAGGAATTGGAGGAGTTGCCGCAAATTACTAAAGTCGATAGCCCCAAAAAGAGTTTTCAATATGAGATTAGTTTAAAAGTAAATGACAGTTTACAACAATTACTTAACCATTTATCCATCCCTCAGGATTTGGATTCCAAGAGAGGAAGCATCAAAACCAATTTGGAACATGCGCTCAATGATGAAGAGCTTAGCTCTATCATTGACAGTTTGACGGAATTGGTCGTTGAGGCATTTAATGTTGAGCAGAATCGATTCAAAGGGTTTCTTCAACAATTAACCAATCAGCTCAATGATTTTGAACTCTACTTAAGAGCAGCGGGGAATACTCGCAGAAAAGCTTCTGAAGACAGTCGTCAATTAGAGTCCGGAATTCAGGATAACCTGGATCAAATCAAAAACCATCTTGATACTTCTAAAACAATTGAAGAATTATCCTCAAAGGTAAGTCAGAATATAAAAATGATTGGCGATCGGTTAAAAGAGTATCGACATAATGAAGAAATTCGAGAGAAAGAGTATGCAAAACAAGTATTGGAATTGCAGGCAAGATTACAGGAATCCGAGCAAAATGCTGAAGAAATAAAAAATTTGCTTTCATTTCAGAAATACAGAATTAACCACGACAGTTTAACAGGCTTGCCGAACCGGGAATCTTATGATGAGCATATCCTGGATTCATTCCATCGCTGGAAACGAAGTTCAAGCGTATTATCTCTTGCTGTATGTGATATCGATCATTTTAAACGTATTAATGATAATTTTGGTCATCTTGCAGGAGATAAAGTTCTTAAAAAGGTAGCTATGATTTTTAAATCGTCAATCAGGACGGTTGATTTTATTGCTCGAATTGGTGGTGAGGAATTTGTGTTTATTTTTGAACAAACCAACAGTAAAGAAGCCCTGGGAATTTTGGAAAAATTACGTAAATTAGTTGAAGATTGTTTGTTTTATTATCATGACAAAAAGGTCGATGTTACGGTTTCATTTGGGCTTACTACTGTGACTGAAGGCGATGATATTGAATCTTTATTTATGCGGGCAGACAATGCCATGTATAAAGCTAAAAATGCAGGAAGAAACAGGATTGAAGTATTGTAGTGGAATATATTTCCAACATTTTTTTAATGACACTGCTTTCAGGGTAAGTCTGAATTAAAAGATGATTTTCCTCTGATACTGTTTTTAAATGAACTTGATCTTGTCCTTATGATTTGGGATCATCATAGTTCTTTGTATTTCGGATGGTGTCATGAGCAAATTGATCGATATTCCAATCGTTGTGGAAAGTGGACAAAAATATAAAACATCTCACGGTGTGACAGCTATTAAAGATGGAATAAAATCTTCGGGTCAAAATCATGAAAGACTCCCAAAACCGAAGTGGCTGCGCATAGTCAATCATACAACTCCAGCTTATAGCCAGGTTAAAGAGCAAGTGCAAAAACATCGCCTGGCAACAGTTTGTGAAGAAGCGAAATGCCCTAATATCTCGGAATGTTGGTCTCATGGGACTGCGACTATTATGTTAATGGGGGCAGTATGTACCCGGGCTTGCCGATTTTGTTCTGTGGATACAGGAAATCCTCATGGCTGGCTCGATGCACAAGAACCGGAAAATACCGCGGAAACGGTTGCTTTAATGAACCTGGATTATGTGGTCTTAACTTCAGTTAACCGGGATGATTTACCTGATGGAGGGGCTAATCATTATGCCAAAACCATTAGAGCAATCAAAAAACGTTCTCCAAGAACCAAAGTCGAGGCGCTAACTCCCGATTTTCAAGGAAGTGAAAGAGATGTTGCTGTCTTGCTGGATAGCGGTGTTGATGTCTTTGCCCAAAATGTAGAAACCGTTGAGCGCTTGACTCACCCGGTAAGAGACAATCGAGCGGGTTATCAGCAAACCTTGAACGTTCTGGCTTTTGCCAAGAAATATCGACCTGATGTTCTGACCAAAACCAGTTTGATGCTGGGATTAGGTGAAACGGATGAGGAAATTATACAGACTATGGATGATCTGCGTGCTCATCACGTGGATATTTTGACTCTGGGGCAATATTTACAACCTACTAAAAACCATTTGCCTATAGCACGTTATGTAACTCCAGAAATTTTTTCAGAATTAAGGCAAATTGGATTGAAAAAGGGCTTTTTTGAAGTGGCTTCAGGCCCACTGGTTCGATCAAGTTATAGGGCTGACCGAGTGTTCAAACGGGATAATTTGGGGCTGGATGTTTGAGATTAGTGCGCCGTTAGTATTTTTCTAATTCTATTAATCCGTACATGCTTAGGAGGTGCGAAGCACCGTCTCGAAGCATCATCCAATGTAACATTGCCCACCTTAACTTTTACGTTTTGAATAGTCTGATAATGCTTGCCAATCTCCCTTTATTAAAGCCTCTTTCTTTTTCCGACTCCACCCTTTGATTTGTCTTTCGGCAATCAAGGCTTCCTCACGAGACATAAATTCTTGGCTGTATTTTAATTGAATTGGTAATCTTGTGCTTGTATAACAACCAGGAATCATTTTATCCTGATGTTGCATCAGGCGTTTTTCCAAATTATCCGTTTGTCCTGTATAATAGCTCTTATCACTGCATCGAAGAATATAAACCCAAAACATTTAGTTAATCCCTTATGCTATGTTTTTAAGCATGCTTCGAGACGGTGCTTCACACCTCCTCAGCATGAACGGATTAATATAATAACTAATTTATCCAATTAACAAGAAAAATTTATGGATAATCGGAAGATGGTTTGCATAACACCCCAAGGCTGATTATAAAAATCGGATTTTCCCATCAGGTTGTTCATGCTTCGAGACGGTGCTTCACACCTCCTCAGCATGAACGGATTAATATAATAACTAATTTATCCAATTAACAAGAAAAATTTATGGATAATCGGAAGATGGTTTGCATAACACTCCAAGGCTGATTATAAAAATCGGATTTTCCCATCAGGTTGTTCATGCTTCGAGACGGTGCTTCACACCTCCTCAGCATGAACGGATTAATATAATAACTAATTTATCCAATTAACAAGAAAAATTTATGGATAATCGGAAGATGGTTTGCATAACACTCCAAGGCTGATTATAAAAATCGGATTTTCCCATCAGGTTGTTCATGCTTCGAGACGGTGCTTCACACCTCCTCAGCATGAACGGATTAATATAATAACTAATTTATCCAATTAACAAGAAAAATTTATGGATAATCGGAAGATGGTTTGCATAACACTCCAAGGCTGATTATAAAAATCGGATTTTTCCATCAGGTTGTTCATGCTTCGAGACGGTGCTTCACACCTCCTCAGCATGAACGGATTAATATAATAACTAATTTATCCAATTAACAAGAAAAATTTATGGATAATCGGAAGATGGTTTGCATAACACTCCAAGGCTGATTATAAAAATCGGATTTTTCCATCAATCCGTTCATGCTGAGGAGGTGTGAAGCACCGTCTCGAAGCATACTCGAATGCAACAATGTCCATTGAAATTATGCTAACTCAATACCTCGTCGTTTCATGATCTTGTGTAAATAATAAGCTAGGAAATACATCAGAATACCAAGCCCCAAAGCACTAATGCCCATAATCAAATAATAGTTTTTATAATAGGGCAAGCTTTCAAGAGCAGAATTAATATTCTCTGGTATGGCGACCCAACCTGCAATTCGTCCTGAAATGGCATTGGACATGGAACTGGCCAAGTACCATACGCCCATAGCAAAGGCAATCGCACGCCCATCACAATACAAGCCAATCATGCTAAGGCCAATAGCGCTGACCCATAATTCAGCAATTGAGATTAAAATGTAGGTCAAGGCAATGTAGTTACCATTCACTAACCCGTTGATTGCATTTTGGGCAGCAAAGGCCATGATCAGTAGGGCAATACCAGAGAGAATCGTGCCGGCTGCAAACTGATAGGGAATTGTGAAACGTGAAAAAAATCTGTAGAAACGAGGGAGTTGACTTCCAATCAGTAAAATGAGCAAAGGATTTAGCATTTGGTATTGAGCAGGAGAAATTTTAAACCAAAGAAAACTTAGATCAGAATTGTTTTCTGCAAATAATACCAAAGTACTGTTCATTTGATTGTATATAATAAAAAATACGACGGCTTCTATTATCAGCAATACAGCGATCATTTGTTTACTGCGAGTTTCGCCTTTAAGCATAATGGTTTTAACCAGAAACCAGAAAATTCCTAGAGCACATCCTGCGCCTATTAGTGTGCTGGCGATATAAACATGAGTATAAGCATATAAAGTAAGGGAATAGATAGCCGCTATATAAGCGACAAGGCGTAATAGACCTTGATTGGAGAATTTGGATTTATCCATTCCCCAAATGACATTACTATAAATGGAGTAACGCTTAGCAAAATTCAAGGCAGCTATGGATTTGCCGATAAAAGTCAAAGTGAGTACTGAAAGTGGGCCATAGCGACTTTCCAGGAGAACTGGCGCGATCATAGTTGCCAGCAGTGCTCCCACATTAATGGCCATATAATAATAAGTCATAGCGGATTTGGCCTTAATGGCATCATCGGAATAAATGTGAGAAACCATACTTGATGCTGTTCCCATTAATAGGGAGTTGGTTGCTGGAATAAAGGCAAAAGCAATGATAAATAATTGATCCCCAAGAGAACTGATGGTGTACCCACTTAACATGACCAGTAAATAAGCACATGCTAGCATGATGCTGCCCAAAAGAATGGATCTTCTGACACCAATAATATTATCGGCCATATACCCACCCAAAATAGGCATCAGGTAGCCTGTAGCTTGAGTTACACCTATGAAAGCGTAGGCTTTGGCTTGACTGTAACCCAAACCCTGAGCAATTAAGGGTCGAGTTAAAAATAAAACCAGAACTGTATTCAGAGCATAGACAGAAAACTGGCTCCAAAAAGTAATAAAAATAATGTTATTGGTTTGTTTCTGGCGAAGACTTAGTTCTGGAAGATAATTTTTAACTGCTTGAGAAATCAATTTCACACCTCATTCCGTTTTTTCTAACCTACGGTTCAAGATTATCACTTCCTGGCGAGAACTACATCAATAATATGAGTATCATGGTAAGGAAAAGTAAAAATCTTGCTGAAAAGCCGTTTAAGACGCTGAATTAAAAAGTACTTTGGCAGCATACGTATTGATAGAGTATTAAGAAACCAGGTGCCTTCTATTCCAAACAGTGCCAATTCATCAATGTTATTAAGGGTAATGGGTATTTCAATACGTTGATGATCCAATATATTAAATTGGTGTTGTTTAAATGCCAGCATGAGTTCGTCGAGATTTGCAGCAACGGTCGTATTTTTGACTATGGATTTATAGTAGTGGCCAACAACTCGGCTTAAAATAGTATCCTGAGCAATAAAGTTGGCCAGTTGTTGTTGTGCTACAGGAAAAGAATCGTAGGTTGTTGTGATTAAAGAAAAGTGCCCATTGGCGCGCGTCAAGTATTTGGCTTCATCAAAGAGAACATTGATAGGGATGTAAGCATTAATAAAATGAGCCAGAACCAAGTCCTGGCTATGTGCGGGCAAAAATTTATTAGCTTCTGCAGCACTACCTTCAATGGTTGTTAAAGGAAGGGCTTCACTAGCTCGTTTTAACATTTCTGATGAAACATCAATGCCTGTGAAATTGGCCTTGGGCATTAAGTGATGTAATTTTTGCAGAAAAGATCCATTGCCAACGCCCAGATCAAGGATTTTATAATGAGGCTTCAGCCCCAAATGAAATTTCCTCATCTGTTCTATGGCAACGTGATGGCTTTCGCTAATTGAACCAAAACGATTAGCTGTCGCGTAATTTTCAGCGATTTGGTTATACATGGCCTTCAAGGACATGCAAAATTCCTATTTAATACGATTTATCAAGTATATCCTTAAATGGGGGCAATTGGCGACTGTTGATTTTGAGAAATCTTTTGTTGTTGTATGACTTACTCAGTAAAAATATGATTTGTTTAATACCTGTGATTTTTATTGTATACTCCCGTATTTATAGAAATATACAAAGTCGCGATAGGAATTGATATGAGCAAAATTTATGCACCAAAGTCCATTGATTTATCAAGTTTTCAGCTTCCAGATGAAAAGCTTCAAACAAAGTATGGTCTACCACATAAGGTGGAATTTTGCAAAAGCTGTGTTATTTCAAATCAAAGGCCTAATTCTGCTGTAGAGTATGAACACAAGAAAGAATCAAAAAAAGATACTATTCATTTTGACGAGCACGGTATTTGTGATGCCTGTCGAGTTGCTGAGCGTAAAAAATCAACTATCAACTGGGAAGAGAGAGACAGGCAATTGAGAGAGCTTTGCGATCGGTTTAGAAGCAAAGACGGTTCCTATGATTGCGTTGTTCCCGGTTCTGGAGGAAAAGACAGTTTTTATGCTGCCCACATTTTAAAATATAAATACGGAATGAATCCCTTGACTGTAACTTGGGCTCCTCATATGTATACACCATGGGGTTGGAGAAATTTTCAATCCTGGATACATGCCGGATTTGATAATTATTTGTTTACTCCCAATGGCAGAGTTCATAGATTGTTGACACGACTTGCTGTTGAAAATCTGTTTCATCCATTTCAACCCTTTATGATTGGTCAAAAAGCTTATGCTCCTAAAATGGCTTTGTTGCATAAAATTAAACTGGTGGTTTATGGAGAAAATGAAGCGGAATACGGTAATCCCATAGGGGATACCGAATCTGCCAAAAGAGACTGGAAATATTTTACCGCAGAAGATAAAAGCAAAATCTTTTTAGGTGGTACATCTGTTCAAGAGTTAAAAAGCGATTTCGGTTTAAATGACAATGATTTGGATGCTTATCTACCTGCTGATCCACAGCAAATTGAGAAACAACAGGTCGAGGTTCATTATCTGGGATATTATCTGAAGTGGCATCCACAAAGTTGTTATTATTATGCTGTGGAACACGGCGGTTTTGAGGCTTCCCCTGAACGGACCCCAGGAACTTACAGCAAATACAATAGTATTGATGACAAAATTGATGATTTTCATTACTACACCACATTAACCAAATTTGGCATAGGAAGAGCAACATACGATGCCTCTCAGGAAATACGTTCTGGCGATATTACTCGTGAAGAGGGTGTTGCCTTGGTGAAACGTTTTGATCAAGAGTTTCCTGAGCGTTTTGCTGAAGAAATTTTTAAATACTTGAGTATTAATCCCAAAGAATTTCCAATTGCTTCGCAAATGTTTGAGCAGCCAATTATGGACAGGGCTTATTTTATGGCTTTAGCGGATACCTTCAGATCTCCTCATTTATGGAAAAAGGAAGGCGAACAATGGATGTTGAGACATCAAGTAACTAATCGCGAAAAACAAACTAGAGATTATCTGGAGACGGTTTAATGGGTAATATCCGTTTGATTGCACGACTAGATATTAAAGGCCCTAATCTAATTAAAGGAGTGCATTTAGAGGGTCTAAGGGTTGTCGGAAATCCCAATGAATATGCTATGGCATATTATGCGCAAGGCGCTGATGAATTGATCTACATGGATACAGTTGCTTCCTTGTATGGACGTAATAATTTATCAGAAATTGTAAAAAATACGGCTGAAAATGTGTTTATACCTATCACTGTTGGAGGAGGTATTCGCAGTGTCGATGATGTAAAACAATTGTTGCGTTGTGGTGCCGACAAAGTTGCTGTTAATACCGCCGCAACCAAAAATCCTGTTCTCATATCTGATATTGCCAGAAGATTTGGTTCCCAATGTATGGTCTTATCAATCGAGGCTAAGCGAGATACAAATGGACGATGGGAAGTCATGACCGATAATGGTCGTGAACACACAGGAATGGATGTTGTCGATTGGGCTCGTAATGGACAGGAGTTTGGGGCAGGTGAGATTCTTCTGACTTCTATTGATCAGGAAGGCACTCGTAAAGGCTTTGATCTGGAATTAGTGAAACAGGTTTCTCAAGCAGTTTCAATTCCAGTGATTGCAAGTGGTGGAATGGGATGCTTGGACGATTTGGTTGATGTTGTTTGTAGTGCTAACGCTGATGCAGTTGCCATGGCTGATGTATTACATTATAAGCGACTCAGTTTGTCAGAGATACGAAATCATGCGTTAGCTAAAGGTATTCATGTGAGAACAATATGAGTTCAGTTTCAATTGTAGATTATGGCATTGGTAATTTATTAAGCGTAGCAAGAGCGTTTTATTATTTTGATGCTCAAGTAAGTTTTGTTAATACTCCAGAAGAAATTATACGCGCTGATCGTCTAGTTTTACCAGGAGTAGGTGCTTTTCAAGATGGGATGAAGGGATTAACTGAACTGGATTTTATAGAACCCATAAAGCAATTCGCACATAGTGGTAAACCTTTTCTTGGAATATGTCTTGGAATGCAGATGATGTTGACTAAAAGCATGGAGTTTGGTGAACATGATGGACTTGATTTAATAGCAGGGGAAGTAGTGAGTATTCCAGTGCATGGAACTGATGGCCAACGACATAAAATCCCTCATATCGGATGGAATAAATTGATTCCAACTCCTTCTTGTGAAGATTGGTCTGGCACGATATTAAAAAATGTCCCTGTCAATTCATCGGTATATTTTGTGCATTCTTATATGGCTGTACCAAGTGACCCTACCAAGCGATTAGCTGATACTGTATATGATGGCCAGGCGATCAGTGCTGTGATAAAGGATGAAAATATTTACGGTTGCCAGTTCCACCCTGAAAAAAGCGGGGAAGTAGGGTTGGAAATTATCAAGCAGTTTTTACAAATTTAGGATGCAAGAATTGAGAATTTTAGCAATAATACCGGCAAGAGCAGGCTCAAAACGACTCCCCGGAAAAAATATTAAATTGCTTGCAGGAAAGCCGCTGATTGCTCACACCATCGACGCTGCTTTACAATCCAATTGTTGTGAGCAAGTTGTTGTTTCTACGGATAGTCAGGAAATAGCAGATATCGCAATTCAACATGGTGCTTCAGTTCCTTGGTTAAGACCAGCAAATCTGTCAGATGACTCCTCTAATGTAGAGGATGCAGTGATTGATTTGTTAAATAATTATAAAAAAATTAATGTGTATTTTGACAGTGTCCTTTTATTACAGCCTACTTCTCCTTTTAGAAAACCGGAAACTATTAGAGAGGCTGTTTTAATGCATAAAGATATTGGTCATAGTGTTGTATCTATCAATAAAGTATATTTTAAACCTTCCTGGTACAGAACAGTTGATGCTCAAGGTAATTTGTGTTCTCCCAGTGTTTTTAAAACGATTGATATTTCTGAAAGTGAACCAATTTATAAATTGAATGGTGCGATTTATATAGCTACTACCAAACAATTAATTACTAACAAATCATTTTACAGTGATCCAACAAAAGCTCTGCTTATGGATAGTCCAATTGAATCGATCGACATTGATACGCCAATCGATTGGGCTTTAACAGAAAAATTAATGGAATTAAACCAAGAGGCTCTAGTATGACTTGTTTTATTATTGCTGAAGCAGGAGTAAACCATAATGGTGATCTTCAACTGGCCAAAGAATTAATTTATGCGGCCAAAGAGTCAGGAGCTGATGCAGTAAAGTTTCAGACTTTCAAAGCAGACACTCTGGTGAATAAAACAGTTGAAAAAGCGGAATACCAAAAAAATAATGCACCAGAATCGACCACCCAGTATGAGATGCTCAAGGCACTGGAACTTTCAGAAGAGGATCATCATGTATTAAGTGAATTAGCCAATTCACTCGGCATTGAATTTATGTCAACTGGTTTTGATGAACACAGCATCGATTTTCTTATTTCCTTAGGGGTAAAACGATTAAAAATTCCATCTGGCGAAATTACTAATGTTCCTTATTTACAGCATTGCGCCAGTAAGAAATTACCCTTAATCATTTCAACAGGAATGTGTGATTTGCAAGAAGTAAGAGTGGCCATAGACACAGTAAAACCATATTATGGAAACTCTTTATCAGATTATCTTGTTTTATTGCATTGTACCTCTAATTATCCCGCAGCTTATCAGGACGTGAACTTGAAAGCCATGCAGACATTAGCTAACGAATTTCAATTGCCTGTAGGCTATTCCGATCATACTTTGGGTATTTTGGTGCCAACAATAGCAGTTGGTATGGGTGCTTGTGTGATCGAAAAACACTTTACAATGGATAAATCTCTCCCAGGACCAGATCATCTTGCTTCCATGAACCCAGAGGAAATGAAGAATTTAGTCCAATCCATCAGAGATACTGAAACTGTTTTGGGAAATGGTGAAAAAAAACCATCGGATAATGAGCTACCGATAAGAGCTTTGGTGAGAAGAAGTGTCACTTTAAAGCGTGATTTGACTAAAGGTTCTCAAATCAGCAACGAAGACTTGATCCTGCTAAGACCTGGAACTGGAATAGCACCGTCGGAAATATCAAAAATTGTAGGCGCTCGATTAAGTATGAATTTGTCTGCGGGTACTACTTTATTATGGGAACATATTGAAGCGTAATGGCCAGAAAAATAATTTATGTTACAGGTACTCGTGCTGATTATGGACTGATGCGAGAAGTATTAAAAAAATTGCACCAATCAGAAGACATTGATTTATCCATTTGTGTCACTGGCATGCATCTTGATGCTTTGTATGGAAATACAATTAACGAAATTAAGGCAGATCAGTTCTCAATATGCGGCATTATTCCAGTCGATCTTGCCAATACCCAACATGGTTCTATGGCAAAAGCTATTGGTCATGAGCTTTTGGGATTCACGGAGGTATTTGAACGTGAAAATCCTGATGTCGTTTTATTGCTGGGAGATAGGGGTGAAATGTTAGCTGCAGCCATAGCTGCGGTGCATTTAAATATCCATGTTGTGCATCTGCATGGAGGAGAGCGCTCTGGAACCGTTGATGAAATGGTAAGGCATGCCATTTCGAAATTATCACATTATCATTTTGTTGCGACAGAGGCATCTAGACAACGCTTGATTAGAATGGGTGAGAAAGAGGAAACCATTTTTCAAGTTGGTGCTCCGGGTTTGGATGAAATCATGCAGTATAAAACATCTGCACGTGATGTGTTTAATCAGCGTTATGAGCTTTCTCCTGATAAAAAAACCTGCTTATTAATCTATCACCCAGTTGTTCAAGAAGTTGGCTCGATTAAAATCCAATTTCAAAGTGTGGTTCAGGCAGCACTTGCGGCTAATTTACAGATTATTTGCCTTGAGCCGAATTCCGATACAGGTGGCCATTTCATTAGAGAAGTGATTCAGGAATATATTCATCATTCTGATGTTAGAATTATCAAACACTTACATCGCCCGGAATTTATTGATTGTCTTGCAAATTGTGATGTGATGCTGGGAAATTCCAGTAGTGGGATAATAGAGGCAGCTTCATTTAACCTGATCGTAGTTAATGTTGGAAGCAGGCAAAATTTAAGAGAGCGAAGCGATAATGTCATTGATGTTGGTATCACTTATGATGCTATTTTGGCCGGCCTAAGAGAGGCACTAAGCAAACCCAAAATGAAATACTCGAATTGTTATGGGGATGGAAAAACAAGTGAAAGATGTTATCAATTGTTAAAAGCTATCCCTTTGCATTCACAAATATTGAATAAATGCAATGCATACTAAATTGAAAATAATAGGATGTGGTGGGCATTGTAAAGTGGTGATTGATGCCTTATCACTGACTCAGCACTCTTTGCAAGTTTCACTTTGCGATAGTAATAAGAGTTTGCTGGGTCAAGAAGTGTGTGGAATATTGGTTGATTCGACGATGGATGATTTAGCTGACTATGTTGGCTATGCGCACGTCAGCATTGGAAATAATCAGGTCAGAAAGAATGTTATAGATTTGATGAATTCCAAAGCAAACTTGTTTACAATTACTCACCCGGCTGCCATTATTGCAAAATCAGCGAGCGTAGGTGTTGGCTCTTTTATCGCAGCACAGGCAATACTGGGACCTGATTGTGAGGTGGGGGAAGGATGTATCATCAATCACAGCGCTGTTGTGGATCATGAAGTGAGAGTTGGTTCGTATTCGCATATTGCGCCTAATAGCACCTTAGGTGGGCGAGTCAGGATTGGTGAGCGAGTTCTGATTGGAGCAGGAGCTGTTGTTTTGCCTGGTGTGGCTATTGGCGATGGGGCAACAATTGGGGCTGGCTCAGTCGTTGTGAAGGATGTAAAAGAAAATGCTGTTGTGAAAGGTGTACCTGCAGTCTAAAAGGAATAAAATGATTACTATCAAAGAGCTATATATACAAAAACAAGAAAATCTGAAAACTGCCTTGAGTAAGCTGGATGCTACAGCTCAAGGTGTGTTATTTCTGGTAGATAGTGATGAACGTTTAATAAGGACGGTTACTGATGGCGACATTCGAAGATTGTTATTGAAAGGATTCGCATTAGATTCCACTTTAGAGGAGTTATCAGAGCATTCATCAAAAGCTTTACCTGTATCTGCTACTGTTCAGGATGCCTACCATTTAATGCAGGAATATGAATTAGATCATATTCCGGTTATCGATGAGAGTAATCGCCCAATACGTTTGATCCACCGGAGAGAACTTTCTTCCAATATCCTGCTGTCCTCACCTCATATTGGTGAGCATGAGCAGCAATATGTGCAAGAAGCTTTCGCGACTAACTGGGTAGCTCCTTTAGGCCCCAATGTGGATTCTTTTGAAAAAGAAGTAGCCGAATACATTAATACAAAATCAGCTGTGGCTTTAAGCTCAGGAACAGCGGCTATTCATCTGGCACTCGTATTACTCGATGTGAAACCAGGGGATATTGTCTTCGCATCCAGTTTTACTTTTGTAGCGACAGTGAATCCTATTTTGTACCAAGGTGCGACCCCGGTATTTATTGATTCTGATTTGGACACCTGGAATATGTCCCCAGTTGCTCTTGAGCGGGCATTAAGAGAAAGTAAAGCAAAAAATCAAATGCCGAAAGCAGTGATCATTGTTAATTTATATGGACAAAGTGCCAATTATGATGCTTTATGCCAATTATGTAATGAATACAATGTGCCAATTATAGAAGATGCGGCGGAGTCTTTGGGGGCTACTTATAACAACAAGTACAGTGGGACTTTCGGCAAGTTAGGTGTGTTTTCATTTAATGGCAATAAAATCATTACCACTTCTGGTGGTGGCATGTTGGTGTCTGAAGACGAGAATCTGATACAAAGAGCAAGATTTTTATCAACTCAGGCTCGTGAGCCAGTGCCTCATTATGAGCATACTGTGGTTGGGTATAATTATAGAATGAGTAATGTGCTTGCTGGCATAGGCAGAGGGCAGCTGAAAGTATTGGAAAAACGGGTTAAGGCAAGGCGAGCTATTTTTGATCGATATAAGCAAGCCTTGGAATCTTACTCATTTGTTGACATGATGCCAGAGATAAACAATGGATACAGTACTCGTTGGTTATCGACATTAGTTATTAAACCAACGCCATACATGATAAGACCGGAAGAAGTCATAGAGCAATTAAAGCCGTTTAAAATCGAAGCAAGAAGAACCTGGAAACCAATGCATAAACAGCCTTTATTTGCAGGCTGTAAATACTACCCTCATGATGAGCAATTCAGCGTTTCAGATTACTTGTTTGATCATGGCATTTGTCTTCCTTCCGGGTCAAATTTAACTCCCAGAGATATTGATAGAGTCATTCATTGTTTGAATGATATTTTCAAATCTAAACAAAATGTTATAGAGGTTGTATAACTATCATGAATGAAAATAAGGTATTAAAGGAAACGGTTATTAAAGCAGGGGATATCCAACCTCTGAAAACTTATTTGAAAGATTTATGGCAATACAGGATGTTACTATGGGTTTTCACAGCAAGAGATATTAAAGTCAGATACTCTCAAACACTTTTAGGTTTTGGTTGGATAATTTTATCACCATTAATCACCGTTGGTGTGTTTACGTTTGTATTCGGATTTATGATAAAAATTCCCACGGATGGGTTACCCTACCTCTTATTTTATTTAGTAGCTATTATTCCCTGGTATGCCTTTATGGCAATGATCAATTTAACTATGGGGTCGGTAGAGGGTAATTCCGGATTAGTGTGCAAAATTTATTTTCCGAGGCTGTTATTGGGAGGAACCTATACTTTGTCTGCGGGGGTTGATTATCTTGTTGGATTTGGTTTAATAATAATTTGTGCCATGATTTATAACCAACTTAATTATCACTTATTCATACTATTCCCACTTCTATTTGTTATCCAAGCGATGTTTGCAATGGGTTTAGGCTTGATGTTGGCTCCTTTCAGTACTCGATATCGTGATTTGAAATTGTTTGTACCTTTAGCCCTTCAGTTTTATTATTTTGCGAATCCAATATTATATCCAATATCAGCGAGCCCATCCTGGTTACGTCTTTGGTATGAATTTAATCCTATGAGTATGGTTATTTGTGCTTATAGAGATGCCTTGAAAGGGGGGTGGCCAAACCCTGAGCAATTTGTATTTGGTTTCTCAGCTGCGATTATAGTATTTATACTTGGGTTTAACACTTTTCGTAAACATGAACAATCATTAGTAGACGCATTATGAGTTGGATTTTAAGAGTAGATAATTTAAGTAAAGTTTATAGACTGGGTGCTGGCGCTTCGCAACATGGAACTATATATGAGCAAGTCTCAAAAAAGATTAAAAAGGCTCTGGCGGGAAAAAAAGGTAAATCGAGTATTGATGAAGAAACGGAACAACAGTCATCTGCCAAAGCAGTTATTTCGGATGAACAAACAATAGGTTTACCCTCAGGACATTTTTGGGCTTTGAAGGATATCAATTTTCAAATTTCTCCTGGTGAGCGTATAGGATTGATAGGTCAGAATGGCTCTGGTAAGAGTACTTTGTTAAAAATTCTATCAAGAATTACTACGCCTACTTATGGTGAGTTTAGATATAAAGGCCATTTGATTAGTTTGCTTGAAGTGGGAACCGGATTTCATCCAGAATTGACTGGACGTGAAAACATCTACTTAAATGCGGCCATTAATGGCATGACCAGGCAGCAAATTAATCTTCGTTTTAAGGATATAGTTGAATTTTCAGAATTAGGTAGCCAGATAGAGACCCCGGTAAAACGTTATTCTTCAGGAATGTATATGCGGCTTGCATTCTCTGTGGCCGCTTTCCTTGAGTCTGAGATATTGCTGATTGATGAAGTCCTGGCTGTAGGTGACCAGGATTTTCAGAAAAAATGCAAGGAAAAAATGCTGGAAGTGGCTAATGATGGACGGACAGTTATCTTTGTAAGTCATGATATGAATGCTGTAGAGTCTATTTGTAAAAAAATTATAAAATTGTCACATGGATCAATTGTTGAATTTAAAGACATCGAAATTAATCAAACTGATAATTCAAGTTTAGATAAAAGCAAAAATTTGTCCATTGCAAATGAGCAGAAACAATCCACTCCAATCGCATTAGATTTGTCACCTAATCCAAATGAATCGTTGTGTGCAGAGAGAAATTGGAATAATAATTTAGCTAATGCACCTCAGATAAAAGATACAATCCAAATTTATTCCCTGAAACTGTTGAATCATGATGGGCAAATTTGCGATAAATTTACAGTCAATGAAGATATCACTATTCAAATTCAATATGAGATTAAACGAAATAATTCCAGGGTAAATATTAGATTAGATATATCTTCGTTGAGTGGTGTTAATTTATTTTCGACAATGAATAATTCATTAAATCCTCAACATAAATGCAGGAAAGAAGGATTTTATTCTGAGACGCTTGTTATCCCAAAAGAATTCTTAAATGAAGGTCAATTTTTAATTTCACTTGTTATAACAGATTTGGAAAATAATAGACCAGCAATCGTTCGCTCAAATTGTTTATCAATGAAAGTCATTGACGATAAACTACCTATTGGTGTAAGAGGAGATTGGTTAGGTTGTTGGCCAGATAGCTTACTAAGACCAAAATTGACTTGGAGCATTAAATCAGAGGAATCTTCTTCTGAATTAATTAATCAGGAGTTATTAACAGAAGAATAGTAGTTATTTGAATAGTAGATATCGTTTAAATTTTCAGGATGTAATATACATTGAATGAATAAAATTAGTATCCCCAAAAATACCTTATTATTTGTCCATATCTCTACTCATTTTAAAGAAATGATGCGTGTTGCTCGACTAATGAAGCAAAATGGAAATTTTCAACCTTACTTATTTTTTTATGCGGGATATGAAGGAGTTAAACGAGATATCAAGCAATGTCAATCAGAGGGAATTCAGTATATTACTTATTTTGATTCTCATGTATTTCAATCTAAAAATAGTATTAAACAAAGAATAATACGACGGTCGTTTAAACTGATATTTAAAATTTTAGAAATTATCATTTATTTATTAAAACCTATTTTTTGGATTTTTAATGGTATTTCCCACTTACACAGAAAATTGGTTAGCATCTCAAACAATAAGATTTATTTAAAAAATAACAAATGGCTCATAATATTATTGTCCCCTTTCTACTATTTATTTAAGTCTATTGCTTTGGTTTTTAATGGTATTTTTCAACCCTATAGAAAATATATTAAGACTAAAAAAAATAAATTATTTTTTAAAAATGAGAATTGGCTTGCCTCTTTATTAATTTCTGTATACAAATTGGTATGGGACAAAGTACCGTTTTTTTTACCAACAATTTCACGCTCTGCATACAAGTACAGTAAGTATATTGATGAAATTTTAATGCAGTATGAAGTTAAATTATTAGTGTACCCTGAGCATAATTTATTTTATTTTACTCAACTGACTTCACACATTGGGAAAAAATACAATATTCCCTCTATTATTGTGCCATTCACAATTGCAAATACTAAGGAATGGGCAGAGGCTTTTTATAATGAACCAGCATGTTCTCTGTCTAAGTTTTATAATAAAATTATGTCCATCGCATTTCCTCATTGGGTATTTTCCTATAAAAACAAGCAAATTATTCTGCATGCTGACTTAATATTGCTTCATGAAATGTTTGGAGCTACACCTAAAAATCCTTGGTTGTTGAATAGTGGTATGATTGATTTTCTTGCCATAGAGAGCAATGCTATGAAGGAGTATTATATTGCTGCAGGATTGGAGGAAAACTTCTTAAGATCTACTGGTGCCTTATATAATGATGAATTGTACTTAAAATTACAAAATGTTGACTTATATAGATCGAAATTATATCAATCGCTTGATGCGCAGCCCAATAAACCAATGATTCTGTGTGCGCTACCTCCGAACCAATGTGAGAGCAGACTGGATGTCATTGAATTTACAGCTTATTCAGATCTGGTAAGATATGTACTAGGGGAATTGGAACAATATGCCAATGAATATAATATAGTCATTAATTTACATCCAAGGATTAATCCCTCTACTGTAGAGTTTATAAGCGATTATCCAGTCAAAGTATTTTATGGCGATGTAGCTGAAATAATTCCTTTAAGTTCTGTTTATGTAGCAACTTGTTCTGCAACTATTAGAATGGCTATTACCTGTGGGATTCCAGTTATTAATTATGATTTATATCAATATCGATACGATGATTATGACGATTTGAAAGGGGTTATTACCGTATTTAGTCGAATAGAGTTTGCAAGCACACTGAAAAAACTAATCAAAGAAGCAAATTATTATGAAGAGATAAGAGCAGCTCAGTTAAAAGATAGTACTAAATGGGGTTTGTTAGATGGAAAATCAGGCGAAAACTTATTGAGCGAAATTAACTTGCTCTTCACATAGCAGTGATATAAAGAATGTATTGGCGAATGTATGAATGTCATAGATACTAAAATAAGCGAAATTAAAATTATTGAACCAAAGATTTATGGTGATGAAAGGGGTTTTTTTTACGAATCTTTTCAAGCCAAGCGATATGAGAAGTTATTAGGAATAACCGATCATTTTGTCCAGGATAATTTTTCAAGATCACAAAAAGGAGTGCTAAGAGGTTTGCATTATCAAAGTCAACAAACTCAGGGAAAACTGGTTTCAGTTTTAGCTGGTGAAGTTTTTGATGTTGCCGTGGATATTAGGTTAGACTCACCTACTTTTGGGCAATGGGTTGGAGTGATTCTTTCCGGAGAAAACAAAAGGCAATTTTGGATTCCTAAAGGGTTTGCCCATGGATTTTATGTTTTGAGTGATGTGGCTGACTTTGCTTATAAATGCACGGATTATTACCATCCTGAAAGTGAATTTTCCATTCATTATCTTGACCCGCAACTAGCAATTGATTGGCCATTAGGAAATCAGGTTCAATTGTCTCCAAAAGACGCTGCAGGCAAGCCTTTAAGTGTAATAGATACTCAACTTTTACCGAGATATCAAACCTAAATGAAAATAATGGTTACAGGTGCTAATGGGCAAGTTGGTACCGAGATTGTCAAATTTTTTTCTTCTGAGTATGAAGTATATGCATGTACCAGAGATATTCTTGATTGTTCCAAACCCGAACGGGTTCATGATGTGTTATCAGAAATCCAACCGGATCTTGTCATTAATGCAGCAGCTTACACGGCTGTAGATAAGGCAGAAGATGAACCTGATTTGGTTCATATCGTGAACACCCAGTTTGTCTGTCGCTTGGTGAATTATTGTAGCCTGAAAAATATCCCCTTGATCCATTTATCAACTGATTATGTATTTGATGGAGAAAAGGAGGGTTCCTATCATGAAAATGATATTCCTCATCCATTAAGCACCTATGGACGTAGCAAATGGGAGGGGGAACAGGCTATTTTATCTCAACTTAAAAAGTATATTATTTTACGAGTTAGCTGGGTATTTGGTGAACAAGGGAAAAATTTTGTAAAAACGATTTTAAATTTGGCTTGCAGCAGAAAGGAATTGAATATCGTTTCTGACCAATGGGGAAGACCTACTTCAGCTCGAGATATAGCAAGGGTACTATTTGAAATAGTGCAGAAAATCAGCCGCTCTTCCTTTGAATCTTGGGGCCTATATCATTATGCAGGGCAGGGTGTCACTAATTGGTACGAATTTGCCAGCACATTTCTTAAGATAGCAAAAGAGAAACAGCTTTCTTTGACTTTAAACAATCTAAATCCGATTAAGTCAGAAGAATATCCTACAAAGGCAATAAGGCCAAAAAATTCGGTACTTGATACAACAAAGATAGAAACAATATTGGGTATAAAAAGCTGCAGCTGGAAAAATGATTTGCCAGATGTCATCGACAATTTTACTAAAAAATAAGAATCACACTATGAAAAATCAAATGAACAATCTTTTGGTAACTGGGGCTGCAGGCTTTATAGGAAGTAATTTTGTTAAATTTATGATCGATAAATACCAGGAAATCAAGATAGTTAGTCTGGATAAATTGACCTATGCAGGAAATAAAGCCAATTTGAGCGAAATAGAAAAATATCAAAATCATCTTTTTGTGCAAGGAGACATATTGGACAAAAATCTGGTGTTATCCTTACTAAGGGAACATGAGATAGATACTCTTGTCCATTTTGCAGCCGAATCCCATGTGGATAATTCCATTGATAACCCGCAAATATTTCTTGAAACCAATGTGATTGGAACTTTTACTCTGTTAGAGGCAGCAAGGATTTATTGGTTGAATGAAAGGCAATGGGATAAATCATTGTGTCGGTTTCATCATGTATCCACCGATGAAGTGTATGGTTCATTAGAAAAAGAAGAGGCTGCGTTCACTGAAAAAAATTCATATCAACCTAATTCCCCCTATTCAGCGTCCAAAGCAAGTTCTGATCATATAGTCAGAGCTTATTATCATACTTATGGATTACCTGTTACCACTTCCAATTGTTCGAATAATTACGGGCCTAATCAACATAAAGAGAAGTTGATTCCTAAAGTAGTGTATGCTTGCGTCAATCAGCTGCCTATTACTGTCTACGGTAATGGATCAAATGTTCGCGATTGGTTGTTTGTCATGGATCATTGCGAAGCAATTGATACGGTTATTCAAAAGGGAATGGTTGGAGAGGTTTATAATATAGGTGGTAATAAAGAACTGGATAATTTAAGTTTGATAAAAATGATTTGTCAGATGATGGATGATTTAAAGCCTATGGAAAAACCATATGACTCATTGATTACCTTTGTTGAAGACAGGAAGGGTCATGACAAGCGATATGCCATAGACAATAGTAAAATTCAAAAGGAATTGGGTTGGGTTCCACAAGGTGATTTTTCCCATAAACTATCAAACACTATTGAGCATTATTTAAAGAAATATTTATAGGGCATATCAATACGATTGACTTAAGCAGGGAGAGGTATGTTTGGAATCTACTTATGTAGGTTGTGTTTTTTTTGTTTAGTGCCGCTGACCGTAACCTCTGTATTATACGCAAGTCAGAGTTGTATTCCTATCAACAAAATCCCGGTTGTTATTAACAAATCAGGTTATTATTGTTTGGGAAAAAACCATTATTATTCGGGTAATCAAAATCCAATCACAATAAAGACTTCTTGCGTAACATTGGATTTCAAAAATCACAAAATTGTGTTAATTCCACGTAATTCTGCTAATCAGGTATATGGAGTTTACTCCTTGAACTCTCATCATATTAGTGTGATGAATGGACAGATTAAGGGGTTCATGATGGCCATATACCTTGCCGATAGTAGAGGCTCAAAGACGAGTGAAGGAAGTCATTCTGGCCATTATCTTATTGAAAAGATGACCTTAAAAAATAATTTTTTTCGAGGGATCAGACTAGAAGGGGTCAATCAGAAAATTAGCAATTGCCGAATACTTAACACAGGTGGCAGCACAGTCTATGAAAATGCATTTGGCATGGGTATTGAAGTTATTGGCCCAGGTTCAGTAGTTGAAAATAATTTTATTCAGGATACTAAAGCCTTAGGGGAAGGAGAAAATATTGGCATTTCATTTTCAAATAACAATGCTAACTCTGTTGCAACAGGCAATCATATTTTCAATCATTATGGTTTTTTAGAAAAAAGAGCTCATTTCAGAGGAGATTCTGGACATAGTTTTGGGATTTGGGTTGGTGGAAATGAAAAATACAGATCAAATGTTTTAGTTCATGATAATTGGATAAAAAACACGTACTATGGCATTGTGTTTTCGTCCGTTACAAAAGGGAAAGTGAAAAACAACAGAATAGTGAATGCGGATAAAGCATTATTAATCCACAGTTCCCAAATTATAAATTAAGGATGAATTTTCATTATGGGAAAAATTTTTTATAAGAGTGCCAGTATTCGAGTATTTAGAATTTTTTTAGATGGATTAGGTTTACAACTTTCTTAATTATGGTAATTTATTACTCATTTTAATCATTAGAAACAGCATGAAGCGTCAGACAGAATTATTATCATGGAATTTGCTTCAAATGGAAGCAAATAGAATTCGTTCAAATTCAGGTTCACAACCATACTTCGTTGTGGATTCCAACAATTATGAATCCAGAAAACAGCTCAATGGTATTGAGTACGACTATTCCAGACAGCGAGTCAACGGAGCTATCATTGATTTGCTTATCAATTTAGCGGATGAAGTTAAATTATCAGAAAAAATTGATAACTTGATCAAGGGTAAAAAGGTTAATACCAGTGAAAACAGGGCGGCTCTGCATACTGCACTGAGAGATTTGGGTAATAAATCAATACTGATTGACGGACTGGATATCATGTCCGAAGTGATCAATACGCGTGAAAAAATTAAAGTCGTGTCTAATCAGATTAGGGAAAAGAAGTGGCTGGGTTATTCAGGATTACCAATAACTGATATTGTAAATATAGGCATTGGCGGCTCAGATTTAGGTCCTCGTGTGTGTATCCATGCCCTATCTAATTATATTTCCAAAGAGTTTAATTACCATTTTATCTCAGATGTTGACCCGGCCAGTTTCAACGATGTGATTGCAAAAATTAATCCTCAAACCACCTTATTTATTGTTTCTTCCAAATCATTTACTACAAAAGAAACTCTATTAAATGCCAGAAAAGCTTTTGCATTGTATGAGGATATGACTTCTATCGATCAACATTTTATAGCTGTAACCGCTCATCCGGAAAGAGCTTATCAAATGGGTATTAAAACTGCGTTATCGATTTGGGATTGGGTTGGTGGTCGATTTTCTTTTTGTTCCGCAGTGAATTTAATTACTGCCATTGCAATTGGTTATGAACAATTTGCTGAATTGCTGGCGGGTGCCCATGATGTCGATACTCATGTTCAGTTTACTGATTTTAAAAATAATATACCTGTGCTTATGGCTTTAATCGGTGTATGGAATAACAATTTTTTGAATATTCATAATTTACTTATTCTTACCTATTCCAAAAAACTGGAGTACTTTGTTCCTTATGTACAACAGCTGGATATGGAGAGCAATGGAAAATCTATTGATGTGAATGGAAGAATGGTAGATTATGCCACTGGACCTATCGTTTGGGGTGGATTAGGTAATCAGGCACAACATAGCTATTTTCAATTATTGTGTCAAGGTACACATCGATGCGTTGGCGATTTCATTACTTTGAAAACTAATGATGATCATGAGATTAATTCCATGTGCCATTATAAAATGAAAGTGTTAAGTGAAGGAATTCAAACAAATGAAAATCCTTATGGATACATTCCTGGCAATATGCCAATGAATCATCTTATTTTGTCAGATTGTTCTCCTTATACATTAGGGGCACTGGTAGCACTCTATGAACATAAAATTTTTGTACAAAGTGTGATATGGAATATTAACCCATTCGATCAGCCTGGTATTGAAAGCGCCAAGAGTGCTCACAGAGAAATCACATTATCAAGCGAATCATAAAGGGTCGCTAAATGCTATAAGATAGTTTAATAATTAAACTAAATTTTATATTTTATTGACATTATCAACGTATTTTAATGTATTACTGCAATAAACTTGATAATATTTAAGGCTATTATTTGTTCGAAGAAAAATAGAGAGTAGGCTCAATATAATGAAAGGTATTATCCTGGCAGGTGGTTTTGGCACAAGACTGTATCCTCTGACAAAATCCATTAGTAAGCATATGATTCCGGTTTATGATAAACCAATGATTTATTACGCCATCTCTACATTAATGTTGGCTAATATCAGGGAAATACTGATTATTTCAACGGAAGAGCATCTTCCTTTATATAAAAATTTATTAAATGATGGCTCCCAGTGGGGGGTTTCATTTAACTACATTGTGCAAAATGAACCAAGAGGGATTGCGGAAGCATTCATTTTAGGCGAAAAGTTTATTGGTAGTGATTCTGTTTGCCTGGTTTTGGGAGATAATATCCACCAGGGCAGAGGCTTTTCTGAATTATTACAAAACGCAAAGTCAAAATTAAATGGCGCAACAGTTTTTGCCTATTATGTCGATAAACCCCAAGCCTATGGTGTGGTGGAGTTCAATGAGAAACAACAAGTCCTATCTATAGTGGAAAAACCAGCGCAGCCCAAATCCAACTATGCGGTAACCGGATTATATTTTTATGATAATCAAGTCATAGAAATTGCCAAGAGTTTAAAACCCTCTGGCAGAGGGGAACTTGAAATAACCGATATCAATCAGTTTTATTTATATGAAAACAAACTGGATGTCCAGATTTTGGGAAGAGGTTTTGTCTGGCTGGATATGGGTACACCAGAAACCCTGTTATCAGCAAGTAACTATATCTGTACTATCGAACAGCGGCAAGGTTTAAAAATTGGATGCCCTGAAGAAATAGCGTGGCGTATGAATTTTATTAGTGATGATGAGTTACTGTGCAGGGCTAGAGAGCTTAATAAAAGTAGTTACGGTCAATATCTTGCAGAGCTACTCAATCATAAACGGTTTTAAAAGCCATAGGTAATATAGTGACAAAAGTATTAGTGACAGGCGCAACAGGTTTTATTGGCAGTAGCTTGGTTCCGGCTCTTATTGCTGCAGGGTATGATGTTCGTTGTGCTGTGTGGCAAAAAAATCAATACATGTCTGTTGAGCAAGTCGAAATTGATAAGCTGGAGCAAGTAACGGATTGGTCAGAAGCTTTGAATGGAATTGATATTGTCATACATCTGGCTGCGCGAGTCCATGTTATGAAAGAGAATACCTCCTCCTCTCTGGAAGAGTATTGTAAAATAAACAGCATCGCCACAAAGAATTTTGCTGAACAAGCTGCAAAACACAAAGTAAAGCGATTTGTATTTTTAAGTACTATTAAGGTGAATGGAGAAGTAAGCTTGCCTCAGAGCCCATTTTCTGAGAAAAATTCTGCTCAACCAAAAGATTCTTATGCTCAAAGCAAGTTGAAAGCAGAGCTCTATTTACAAGAGGTTAGTGAACATAGTGAAATGGAAGTGGTTATCTTGAGGCCTCCTCTAGTTTATGGACCAGGGGTAAAAGCTAATTTTTTAAAATTATTAGGTATGGTGGAAAAAGGATGGCCATTGCCTTTTGCCAGTATAAAGAATAAGAGAAGTTTTATTTTTATTGATAATTTGATTTCGGCTATTCTAATGGTAATGACACATCCTAAAGCAGCAAATCAACTTTATCTTGTGGCAGATAATGAATCTTGGTCTTTAGCAGATTTGTTATCCTTGCTAGCCCAAAATATGAAAATCAATTTAAGATTATATCACTTCCCTGCTACTTTTTTAGCCTGCCTGTTCAAGATCACAGGAATGGGCAGTTTAAATACTCGTTTGCTGAGCTCTCTGGAAATTGATAATTCAAAGATTATTTCAGACTTAGGCTGGACTCCACCGGTTGATTCATGTGAGGGCTTAAAAAAAACAGCAGTTTGGTATCAATATGAATATAATGCTTAGTGTTTTTTTTATACTGTTATCTTTTGTTTGTACCAAACTATTTTGTGTTATTGCACAAAATTCAAAGTTAATCGATAAACCCAATGACAGAACTCTGCATTTGAAACCAACGGTTAGAGGGGGAGGCATTGTATTTATTGGTTTGTCTTTATTAATTTTACCTTTTATTTGGTACTTTACAGGTACGCTCTATAAAGAATCGGTGTTTTTATTGCTGTGCATTCTTTTAATAACCGGGGTCAGTTTTTTTGATGATATATACGATCTCCCTATCAAGATTAGGCTGGGAGTACAATGTATTGTCGCTTTCATTTTGGCTGTATCCATGAGACCAGAAAAACTGGATTTTATACTTTTTTCGTTGAATCATAGCTATATCATAATTCCGTTCATTTTTTTCATAGTCATCTGGGCCATAAATCATTTTAATTTTATGGATGGTTTGGATGGCTTTTGTGCGTTACAGGCTATTTATTTACTTGCCTCCTATTTCATTTTATTTAATATGCATCATGCTTTGGTTTACCAGGATTTTTGTTGGATTTTAATATGCAGTTTGATTGGATTTTTAATTTTTAATTTTCCTCCAGCAAGATTATTCATGGGGGATGTAGGTAGTGCTTCATTAGGACTAATCATTTTCTCAATGGCCTTGATTGCCCAACAAAAATACCAAATTCCTATCGTTTATTGGTTTATGCTAAACAGCCTTTTTCTTTTTGATTCTACAGTCACTTTATTGAGACGAATCATGAATAAAGAGCGGTGGTTTGCTCCACACAAAAAACATGCTTATCAGAGATTAAAACAATTTGGAATGGATACCCGTTTCATATTGCTTGCTCAATTACTAATGAATGGATTCATTGGATGTTTGGTGTTCTTGAGTTGGACACAGAAATTGACGATATTATGTGCATTATTCATGTTAACACTGATTTTATTTAGTTATTATTTTATTGTTGAAAGAATATATCCGATGCATTTTCAAGCGCCTTAACACAACTATATCCGCTTCCTTACGGACGCGGCTCGGTTTCGTGTCATTGTAATCCGAGCCGCGACCGTAAGGAAGCGGATGTGGAACCCGGCATGAGAGTAAATCAAACGCAACTCTGGTATTTCACTATGAGTACATATTATCAAGACATCAGTCTTAATTGTCTAACCCCCTAGAAAACAAAATAAATAAAGGGTTTTGTTGGTGAGAACATGAATATCATCAGCATCAACATGCCGAAGATATAACCGCATTTTTTAATCCAAAGTGGCTGAAGTGAGGAAAGAGTTTGAGTTTCAAATTTTTTTAACTGTGGTCCAATAAAGCATAATGCAGATAATGCAAGTAAACCTAATACCGAATCAGTGTAACCAGTTGAAGAACGATTGATAGCAATTTCTTTTGCAATTCCTATTGGATTAAACATTTTTGTAATTAGCGTGTAAGCTTGGTCAAAAGAATTGGCTCTAAAGATAACCCATCCAACAACGACACATAAAAATGTAAAAGCAATAGATGCTATTCGATAATAGCTATTTGCCGGGGCAATATTTTTGTTTTTAAATTTATTACGATAGATGTGGTATATAGACAACAACATCCCGTGATAAGCTCCCCAGATGGCGTAATTCCAGGAGGCTCCGTGCCATAATCCGGCAATGAACATTGTGACTATTAAGTTATTAACTGTTTTAATTAAAGTTCCTCGACTACCTCCAAAAGGAATGTATAAATAATCTCTAATCCAGAGTGAGAGACTGATATGCCATCGTTGCCAAAAATCACTGATATTAACTGCATTGTAAGGATGATTGAAATTAAGTGGCAGCTTTATATTGAAAAATAAGGAAACCCCTCTTGCAATATGGGTATAACCCAGAAAATCAAAATAAATTTGTACGGTAAACGCAATGGCAGCAAGCCATGATTCAAGATGAGTCGCGTTTTGATAATTGTTAAATACGGAATCTACAATAGAGGCGACTCCGTCTGCTATGACTAATTTAAAAATAAAACCGTATAAAACCAGTCTTAATCCTTCATTAATTCGGGAGAACTCTGGTAGCTCAATAGTGCTTTCATATTGTTGATAAATTTCTTTATAACGGACAATAGGCCCTGAAATCAGGTGGGGGAAATACATAATATAAAAATTATAATTTAACCAGTTGCTTGCTGGTTTTTCTCCTCTGTAGATATCTACAATGTAACTGATCGCTTCGAAAGTATAAAATGAAACGCCTAAGGGCAGGATGATATGAACCGCTTTGGGTATTGGTAAATCGATACCAATAAGAGCGCCTAGCGTATTCGCGTTGTCCAAAAAAAAGTTGGCATATTTGAAATAGATCAAAATCGAGCAATTAATAAAAATAGATAGAGTAAGAAACAGCTTTTTTAATTGCTTAGACGTCGTATTATGAATTCTGTTCCCTAAATAATAATCTACAGAGGTAGAAAAAAGTATGATACTAATCAGCGGAACACTCCATGTGCCATAAAACACATAACTGCAAATCAATATAAAATATTTTCGATAATAAGCACTTATCAAGAAGAAGACAGTCAATGAGAGGCCTAAAAATATAATAAATTGAAAGGTTGCAAAGTTCATGATTTATCCTCATGAGATTTTTTCATGTAATCATATATTTCTGCATCCAGATAACCCTCCGGATAGATATAATCCTTGTTTAGGATTTTATTTGCCAGAAGTTTGGTTACTTTTGATGCACCGAGAACATTCATATGAACCGGATCTTGAAAATTCTCCGGGTCTTGTAATTCTTCGAATAAATTGACGAAAGCAATTTTTTTCTTCTCCGCAAACCGTTTAATTTTGTCAACGATCAACTGATTTTGGGGCACATTGAGCTTGTCATGAACTTTACGCATTAATGGTTGGTATAAGGGCATTAGAACAAGAACTACTTTAGTTTGATGGTTATTGAATTCATCTATGAAACTCTCTAGCCTGTCTGTACCTAACTGATAATGAATGTAATCTCTTTCATAAGTTTTCACCATGGCATTGTATAAATAATCAGAGTTAGCAGACTCAGAAGTCATGACATTAAAAATAGGTGAAAAACCTACTACAGACACAGGTTGATGATTATAAATTAAATTGGTTAATCGTGATTTTGATGTATGCAATAATGTCTTATCGCTGTTATTAATTTGCTGATGGTAAAAATTCAGTAATCGTAAAAAGTAGAACTTGCTTGCCAATTTACAATATATTTTTGTAGAAATCGCATGTGTATCCTTTATTTCACAGCGAGTATAGTAATCAGAAACATTATCATCCCATAACTTTAAAGGTGTTTTGCCTGCAGAAGTGGGCATAGAAAAGTTATCAACATTAAGTATATGCACAGGTACATCGATAATAACCAGTTTTGGATTTACCTTTCTTTTTAGGAGATATTTATAGAGCGCTAATTGCTCTTCCAGATTTCCTCCTTCAAGCCCTAAATTATAAGTAGGGTATGCTATAGAAAGCTTCTCAGCCAGGGATGAGGAAAAAAGTTCTGGATAAAAATTTCTGGCAATAATTGAATCACCTATTCCAACAATACCACCATAGATTGTGTCCGCTATTAGAAATTTTTGATCGCGATTAAACCAGCTTCCAAATGGGGCAATAGATGTGACTGCTACCCATCTGGAAAATAATTCAATTGGGACAAATACGAGGACAAATAAAAATGAAGTCAACATTAATCTTTTTAACAGGTAATTACGATAAATTTTTGATTTATTCATGTTATAGAAGTAAGCTATTATTAGTCATTATACTCAAATCATTGCAATTGTATTCTAATAAAAATGTTCAATTTATTCGCTTTGAATGTTTTTTAAATATTAGTTGCCGATGAATTTTATCAGATATTAAATATTTAGCTACAAAGTCACAGTTTGTTTCGAATATAGTTAGATATTCCAAGATTGATCTAGTACTCGAATCAATTTTTTTGCCAAACTGTATCCTTGAATAGGAATATGAGCGTCGAGATGGAATTATTCAGAGTTAATTTATTTTGTATAGGGCAATCAACAAACTTCCATTTTTTACAGTGTAATCTTGAGAATAACACTATCGTATATCCTTATTGAGATATTGCTCGCAAAACTGCAAGTGATCATTTTGATATTCGGATTTCCCTGAACCAGACGCTTTACAAGCTTTAAGAAATATGAAAGTATGCCTAGTTATTTTAAAGCTAACAATCGATATGAATATTTCTCATGATCAACCCTCTAAAATATTACTCGTAGTTCAACGATTGTCTGATTTTGTTGAGATGAAGAGGGCAGCTACCGGCTTGAAACAATTTGGTTATAAATGCTTTATTCTTTTTTGTGGAGTTGAGTCACCACACCATGATTCAATCGTATTGAAAGAAATTGAAAAAAGCATTGTTATTGGGGAAGTAGACGGAGTAGAAATATTTGAAAACAAATCGTTAGTCACTGCTAAAAAATCAAGAAATAATACTCAGGAGTCAAATCCACAAAATATCAGAACAAAATGGAATGCTATTAAGAGTATGAGTCCCAAATTGGGTGTTTTAGGGGGGGGGGAGCATAAAGAGAAAGGATATAAAAACTCTAGAGGTAAACTAGCAAGATTAAAAATTAAAACACTTAAAGCTCTGATCATAAAAGCACATATTTTGTTATTAAAGATTAAGAAATTTAAAGTTTTATTGTTTCCTTTATTTCTGATAGTTAAATGTATTAATTTTTTTAAACGCAATCATTATAAACTATATTCCAGAATTCATGGGTATTTTAATTGGGGTTTGAATTTAATTAACTCACCTATGGTCTATGTGCCCAGAATCTATAGATATAATTATTGCCAATTCCAAAATATACTAAAAGCAGGCCAGTATAATTTAATTATTTTACCTGAAGATATTGTAGGTAATATCACCCCGCTAATAATAAAATCTGGCCATTCATTAAAAATTCCCAGTTTAATTCTTCCTTATACCATTGCAAATCAAAGTGAAGCATTTCAAGCACTAAAAGATCGGGATGAATTTCAAGTAAAGTATCATACTTTTAATAAGATAATTGGGCTTTTTTGTCGTTCTTGGGTAATGAAAGATGATACTCGAAAAGTTTTAAGATTACCTGCGGAGCATGTACTCGGCCATCTGATAACCAGAGCTTCACCTCCCGACCCATGGATGATGAACAGCGGATATGCTAATATAATCGCCATCGAAAACGAGAAAATGTTTGAGTACTATCGTAACAGTGGAATACCTGCCTCAAAAATGAAAATTACCGGCGCTTGTTATGATGATAACTTAGCTTATTATTACTTGAATAAAAAAGATGAAAGAAAAAAACTATACAGGGAGTTGGGTATAGAAAATAATAAACCTTTTTTCTTGCTGGGTGGTTTTCCAAACCAAATTACGGCAAATCCCCCTCGATTTGATTTTAAAGATGCGGAAGATGCAGTAAATTTTATTGTGGATTGTATTGAAGTATTTAAACAGGACTATGAAATTATTTTTCGACCACATCCAAATTATTTAGAATTGTCTGATCTTTTTGCGAAAAAAAATATCTTGGTAACCCAGATAGATACCGCTCGATTGGTGGCTTTATCTGATATCTATTTGGCTTTTGCTTCAGCAACGATTCGTTGGGCCATAGCATGTGGTATTCCAACTATTAATTACGATATGTTTTATTATGATTTTTCAGATTATAAAAACGTTAATGGTGTGCTGAATGCATGCACTAAAGAAGAGTTCAAGCTAGCTGTGAATACTATGAAACAGCTGGAACACTTTATGGTTATTAAGAAACAACTAGACACAGAAAAGAGAAAATGGGGTAATTTGGATGGAAAGTCCACCCACAGAATTAATGATTTGGTTAAGGAATTAATTCATCTTAAAAAAGTACATCGAAAAGCGTCTTAACTTTTTAGCAAGGGTGATTATGAAGAATTTAAATGTTGCAATAATTGGTGCCGGTCGAATGGGGCGTGAGCATATTAAAGCGTTTCAAGCTGTCCCTGGAGTTCAAGTAACTGGTTTATTAAGTAGAACATACGAAAAGGCTGCTGCTTTAGCGAATGAATTTGATATTCCTTATGTTGCAAATTCCATTGAAGAACTAAATAAACATACTAAAGCTGATTTGGTAGTGGTTGCAGTTCCTGAGCTTGAAGCCAATCAAGTGGCTAAAAAATGTTTTCAATATCATTGGGCTGTGCTGTTGGAAAAACCAGCCGGATATGATTTGATGGATGCTCATGATATTGCTGAAGCAGCATTAACAGCAAACGGCCCAATCTATGTGGGCTTGAATAGAAGATTTTATTGCAGTTCAATACAAATTCGTAAAGATCTTGATTCAAAGAGTGTTGATAAGAGATTTATCCATATTCAGGATCAACAGAGTTTTGAAGAAGCAAGAGCTTGCCTGCACCCAGAAAAAGTTGTTCAAAAATTTATGTATGCTAATTCAATCCATACCATCGATTTAATTCGATTTTTTGCAAGAGGTGAAGTAACCAAAGTAGTTCCGGTTGCGCCCTGGAAAAAGGAGCAAACAGAAATCGTAATCAGTTATGTTGAGTTTGATAGTGGAGATCGTGCATTATATGAATGCATTTGGAAAGGGCCAGGTCCTTGGGCATGTAGTGTAAGTACACCAAGTATCCGTTGGACAATGCAGCCACTTGAAAAGGCTCGCTATCAAAATGCCAATGAAAGAATCGTCCATGATTTAACATTGGATGATATCGATCAACAATTTAAAGCAGGATTTTATAAACAGGCTGAAGAGGTTTGCAAAGGGGTGCGTGGTCAAGAGAGTCATGCGATATCATTGGCAGACAGTTTAAAAACGATGGATTTGATTCATCAAATTTATGGTGAATAACTACAAAACTGTTAAGAATTGCCTTACAAATTTTAAGTGTTATCCCCGGCTTTGAGCTGGGGGGAAACAATCTTACCCAAAGATCTTGAAAGTAGTATGCGTAAAGAGTTGCATGAAGATTTTTGAAATCTCACTAGAATTATTAATACATACCAAATCTAATGAAAATAGTTTGATTAATATCGATGATTTTATGAGATTATGCATTGATTTTGTGCCCAGCCCAAATTACTTTACTAACAATTTAATACATGCAAATCCGCGTTTTGTTAGGATAAAATTAGTAAATTGTATTAGCACAAATTATTAATGAATATTATTGGAGATTCCCTTTAATGATTACTTATCCAGGAGAGGTTAACCTTGCTAAATACAAACTTGATAGTAAACCGGAAGAGGTATTTTATGGTTTACCGAGTGATGTTATGTTTTGCAGTAAATGCACATACAGCAACCAAAAGCCTAATTCTGAAAAAGAATACAAACACACGATTGACGCGAAGAAGCCGACTATCAATTTTGATGAAGAAGGAGTTTGTTCAGCATGCCGAGTAGCGGAGAAGAAAAAGGCGGTGGATTGGGATCAAAGAAAGAGGGAATTAAAAGAGTTATGTGATAAATATCGGAGCAAGACGGGTCATTACGATTGCCTTATTCCTGGTTCAGGCGGGAAGGACAGTTTTTACACGGCGTATATGTTGAAATATGAATATGGAATGAATCCCTTGACAGTGACTTGGGCTCCCCATATTTATACGTCCTGGGGGTGGAATAATTTCCAGGCATGGATACATGCCGGATTTGACAATTATCTGTTTACTCCCAATGGTCAAGTGCATAGATTGCTTACCAGATTAGCACTGGAAAAGTTATATCACCCGTTTCAACCATTTATTCTTGGTCAAATGTACTATCCGCCAAAAATTGCAATGGATTTGAATATACCATTGGTGTTTTATGGAGAGAATCCATCAGAATATGGTAATAATGCCAAGGAAAATGAAAAAGCGACGAAGGACATCAGTTATTTCACGGCGAATGATATTTCCAATATTTATCTTTCTGGGATATCAGCGCTTGAGTTGAAGGAAGAGTTTGGTTTAACTGAAGTAGAGCTACAGCCATATATACCACCTAATCCCAACAGACTTGTTGAGAAAAAGATAGAGGTACAATATCTGGGATATTATTTACCATGGCATCCGCAAGAATGTTATTACTTTGCTGTAAATCATGGTGGATTTACGCCTTCTCCTGAGCGGACAGCGGGTACCTATAGTAAATACAGTGGCATAGACGATAAGATTGATGATTTGCACTACTACACCACCTTTATCAAATTTGGAATTGGTCGAGCCACTTACGACAGTTCTCAGGAAATTCGTAATGGGGAGTTAGTCCGTGAGGAGGGAGTTGCTTTAGTAAGGCGTTTTGATGGTGAATACCCGGAGCGTTTTGAAAAGGAAAATTTTGAATATTTAAGCATTGATTCAAAAAAATTACCCATAGCGGCTAAGCAATTTGAGCAACCTAAAATGGATAGGGAATATTTTGAGAGATTGACTAATCATTTTAGATCACCGCATCTTTGGGCTTTTGATAATGGACAGTGGGTGTTGAGACATAGAGTTTCTTAATGGGAAAAATATGAAAAATTGTTGAATTACAAAAGATGATTACAATATATGCAAATTGAAATTACTATTAATCAACTTATGTCTCTAGTAATAAAGCAATTAGAGACCTTGTTTTTTCTTGAGGATGAAGAAAAAAAGATTGTTTCTGATGTGATTGGATATGCACTTAAACGTTGTGAGTTTTGTTTTTCAAATACAGAGAATAAGTATTACAAAAAAAACGATAAAACATACTTTAATCCATACCACTCTGGCCAGTATACTATTTTCTTATATTATTTATCTAATTCATTATTTGAATATTTCCCTAATCTTACCTCGCTTGCTGATCGGATTTACTATTTAAATAAAGCCCTCAATGGATTGGATTTGTTTTATGAAGTTAAAATGCCAGCAATTTTTATGTTGGATCATCCTGTTGGTAGCGTTTTAGGACGAGCAAGGTACGGTGATTATTTTGAGTTTAGTCAAAATTGCACTGTTGGAAATAATAAAGGTGTTTATCCAATAATCGGTAATCATGTGCGTATGCAGTCGGGGGCCAAAATTGTGGGTGATTGTAACATAGGTAATAATGTGGTGCTGGCGGCAAACACATATGTTAAAGATACAAACATCGAAGATAATTCTGTGGTTTTTGGAAGTTCACCTAATCTGATTGTTAAGCCCATATCCACAATAAATCAATTCTAAATTTTAACATCATGATATTCTTTTGTTTACTTTTAGTTAAGGTTTAATCGTGCTAATCTCTAGTCTTTATCCGTAAGTTATCTAAAATGCAAGAAAGAATAGCGGTGATAGCAGCGCATCCAGATGATGAGGCATTGGGATGTGGTGGTTCCTTATTAAAATACAAACACTTTGGTCATGAAATTCATTTATTATTCATGACGGATGGTATTTCTTCACGTTCAAACTCAACAGATTCGGAATTTTTAAAAAGAAAACATGGCTATCAAAAAGCATTAGATTTCTTAAAACCAACATCTTATGAAAATCTCTCATTTCCAGATAATCAATTAGATCTTGTTTCTATATTAGAAATTACCAAACAGGTGGAAAAATTTATTGCAAGAACTCAACCTACTCTTATATTGACGCATTTTTGGAACGATTTAAATATAGATCATTGTATGACACATCGAGCAGCCTTGACCGCTTGCCGGCCAGGAGCAAATAATTGGGTAAAAAAGATTTTGTGTTTTCAGATCCCATCAAGTACTGAATGGGCTATTGGAGAGCAAAAATTCAATCCTAATTATTATATTAATATTACTGACTGGATAAGTCATAAGTTAGAATATTTAAAGTGTTATGATGATGAAATGCGTGAATTTCCTCATGCACGTTCCTACAAAAATATTATCAGCATGCACGAATATCATGGAGCTTGTGTGAATGTAAAAAGTGCAGAAGCGTTCTATCTGCTTAGAAGCCTGGATTCTTATTAGTTACTATGAAAATATCCTTTCGAGTCGATGCTTCAGATAATATTGGTATTGGACATTTAAAACGTTGCCAAGTATTGGCAAAACAATTTATTAAAAAGGGCAGTGAAGTTACATTTTTTAGTACTAGAGAAACACAGCAATTCTTACCAGCCAATTCAAATGATATCCAATATCAATTTATAGAAGATTTTTGCTCCACATCTTTTTTGCAACAAGCACTAAACTCCGATTTATTTATTATTGATCACTATGCATTAGGTATTGAATTTGAACAGGAAGTTTCTCAAAAATTAAATACTAACATTTTAGTAATTGATGATTTTAATCATAGGCCTCATTACTGTAATTATTTATTAAATCAAAACTATGGTTTTTCTCCCGAGAGCTACAAAGGTCTAATACCTGAGTTTTGTAAACTATTTCTTGGCCCCACTTATGCTTTATTAGATGAAATATACAGTCAATGTCGTCGGGATAAATTTTTTCCAGGAAATAAGATAGAAAATATATTAATTAATTTTGGAGGTACTGATCCTTATTATTTATGCACTTTTGCATTTGAAGCAATTAAGGATCTCGGTTACAAGAGCCGGATAGATATTGTTTTGGGACATTCTTCAGAGCAAAAAAAAGTACTTGAAAGACTTATTCAAAACACAACTCATCAAGTAGTAATACATGATTATATACCATTGGCACCGTTAATTAGCAAATCAGATTTAATTATAGGGGCAGGTGGAAGTTCTTGTTGGGAGAGATGCTGCCTTGGAAAACCATCGGTTATTATTAGTACAAGTCCAGATCAGGTGTTAGTAGCAGAGAGCTTAGATAATGAGAGCGCTTTAATTTATTTAGGGCATTATGATATGATTAGCAAGCAAAAGCTTGCCAATGCTATTTCTGAAATATCTAATAATCATATACTAAGGAACCTTATTGCTGCTAATGCTCACAAATTATGTGATGGGCTAGGGACTCAAAGATTAGTTGAGGAAATTTATGCAGAGTATTAAGATAGGTAATCGTTATATAGGTTCAAAAAATCCATGTTATCTGGTAGCTGAAATTGGAATAAATCACAACGGAGATATGGAACTTGCCAAGCACACAATTCTTGCCGCTAAAGAGGCAGGAGCTGATTCTGTTAAGTTTCAAAATTATAAGGCCGAAGATTTCGTAATTAATAAAGAAATAGAGTATGAATATATATCTCAGGGTAAAGTGATTCGGGAATCACAGTATGAGATGTTTAAACGCTATGAACTCGATGCTACCCAGTTAATTGAACTTAAAGAATTTTGTGATAAAGTTCATATTGATTTTCATTCAACGCCAACGAATAGAGAAGGTATCGAACTTCTTAAATCAATAGGTACAAAAGTTTTAAAAAACGGTTCTGATTATTTAACTAATCTGGAGCTAATCAGAGATATGGGATTTTCAGGATTACCTACTGTACTTTCTACCGGAATGGCTTATGCCAGTGAAATTGATGAGGCGGTAAGAGCTTTTAAAAATACAGGTAATACTCAGCTTATTCTTTTGCACTGTACTTCTCAGTACCCAACACCTGCTCAGGATGTAAATCTTTACAAAATTCAATCTTTAAAAAGTGCATTTGATTGCGTGGTTGGATTTAGTGATCATACCGAAGGTTCTTGTGCAGCGATTGCCTCTATTCCCATGGGGACAAGCTGGATTGAAAAGCATTTTACTTTAGATAAATCTTTACCAGGACCCGACCATCGTTTTTCAAGTTCACCTGCTGAATTTAAACAACTTGTTGACGGTATACGCTATGTAGAACAAGCTTTGGGGACTACTCAACTTGGCCCTACATATTCTGAACATCAATCGAGAGATAATTTTCGTTTGTCTTGTGTAGCAATAAGGAATTTATCTAAAGGTGATTCTATTAAAAAAGAAGATATTCAGTTCCAACGTCCTGGCAATGGTATTCCACCTAAAAATATCGACATTATTCTTAATAAAATATTAAAAAAAGAAATATTAAAAGGACAATTAATTTCTTATGAGGACTTTGCATGAAGTATACCATACGGGAATTTAATCAGAATGATGCTGAGCTGTTATTTTCTTGGCGGAATGATCCCGTAATTTATTTGAAATCTTCTGGAAAAAAACCAGTCACATTAGACGAACACACCAAGTGGTTCAATGAAATGCTTAACTCTGATAAATCACAGATTTTTATTATGGAATGTGATAGAAAGCCTATCGGTCAAATCAGATATAATCGTAATGAAGACGACAGTTTAAAGTTATCAATATTTCTTATTCCAGAATTTCAACATCAAGGTATTGGGTCAGAACTTCTGTTGGATTCTTTTACTTTATTGAAGCAACACGATAAGCCTATAAAAATTGTAGCAGAGGTCTTGGTTGAAAATACCCCGTCACATCTTTTTTTTCAAAAACATAGTTTCACTTTAGATACTACTTTCATTAATAAGAGTATTATTCGTTATGTCAAAATTATTTAAGGTTTTTATGTTATGCATGTTGTAGTCATTATCCAGGCAAGAATGACCTCCACAAGATTACCTAGCAAAATTATGCTTCCTTTAGGTGATAAAACTGTACTAGGACAAGTACTTACACGTTGTAAAAAAATTAAAGGAGTCGATGAAATTTGTTGTGCTATTCCAATTGGTAAAGAGCATGATATTTTGATAGATGAAATTAAAAAATACCAATGTACTGTTTTTAGGGGTTCAGAAAGTAATGTGCTGGAAAGGTACTACCAGGCAGCGAAAGTTACAAAAGCAGATATTATTATGAGGATTACCAGTGATTGTCCTCTTATTAATCCAGAAGTTTGTTCACAAGTATTAAAAAGGCATATTGAAAATAACTCACAATACACCTGTAATAATATGGTGCCTTCCTGGCCCCATGGTTATGACTGCGAAGTATTTGGTATAGAACAATTAGAAGATGCAATGAAATATTCCGCTCTAACAGAAGATTATGAACACGTGACTGAATGGATGCGCCGTAGCCTCAAAGTAGATAATTTTATAAATCCTGCTGGTAATCAATATCATCATCGACTGACTTTGGATACGATGGAGGATTATATTAGGCTACAAAAGATTTTTGCGGAATCATGGAGTGCCGAGGAAATAATAGAATTATCATAATTTGTTTTTGTCTTGTTAACTGATGGATTTATTTGAGTAGGTTTTATATGAACACGATGATCTGGGATAATAAATATGCTGCGGGAGAATCACTTAACAAATATCCATGGGATAAAGTAGTTAGTTTTATTTTTCGATATTACCCGCGCCATAAAAAAAGAAATGAAATAAAAGTATTAGAAGTTGGATCAGGATCAGGTTGTAATCTTTGGTTTTGCGCTCGTGAAGGTTTTGAGTGTTATGGTGTGGATACCTCTATAGTCGCTGTTGAACATGCCAAAAACTGGTTTTCAAGAGATGGGCTTAAGGGAGAGTTTATGCAAGGTAATTTTTATCCATTAGAATATCAAGATAATTTTTTTGATTTAGTTATTGATAGAGGTTCGTTAACTTGTGTTTCTAAATCAGACTGTGAAATTGCGCTTAAAGAAATTTATAGAGTATTAGAATCAGGAGGGTATTTTTGTTTTAACCCTTACTCTGATTTACATACATCCTTTAAGGAAGGCATTACTTTGGAAGATGAACTGACTGAAATTTCTTCCGGAACACTTACAAATGTTGGAAAACTGAAATTTTATAACGAACAAGAAATATATGATTTAGTGCAATCAATTGGTTTCCAGATTGAATCGATAAAACACATAAATGAAGATTATTTTGAGTCAAAATCCATAAAACATGTTCATGCTGAATGGTTTTTGATTTTAAGGAAATAATAATGTTTAAAAACTATCATGAACGAAATCGTTTAGTCTATCTTGAAAGCCTAAGAGTTCATCGTGAGGGTCACCGGGCTGTTAATTGGGGAAGCGAAACTTCACAACAAAAACGATTTGATGTGTTAACCAAAATTGCAGATGATGTATTTGAATCCAGTATTTTAGATGTAGGATGTGGAATTGGTCATTTGGTTGATTTTATTCTTGCTCGAGGTTTTAGTGGAACATATTTGGGGATCGATCTGCTTGAAGAAATGATAGTGAAAGCCCAATCCAGGCATCCAAAGATGAGTTTTGAAAATAATAGTATTCAGGATTACAAAGAGAAATCTTTTGATTATGTATTTATGAGTGGTATTTTTACAGTCGCAAACGAAGAGGCACTAAAATTTCTTATCATGGAAGCTTTTAGAATAGGCAAGAAAGGAGTTGCATTTAATACGTTGAGTGCGTGGGCAAATGAAAAGGATCCTGATGAATATTATGCTGAGCCTGGGAAAATCCTGAAATTTTGTTCTACACTCACCAGTAAAATAGTGCTAAGACATGATTATCTTCCACATGATTTCACAGTTTATTTATATAAAAGTTAGATCATGAAAGGAATGATTAGCCAACCCAGGTATTTGCCTACATTCAATTATCTGCAAAGAATTTACCAATCTGAAATATTTGTGATACTTGATGATGTTCAGCATCAGCGTCGTTGTGTAGAGCACCGAAATAAAATAATTAATAATGCAAAGGAGTTTTGGCTTTCAATCCCTATTGAGCGCAAAAAGACAAGTAGGCCTTTAATTCAAGATATGATTATTCAATCAGACTTCATTGACGAACATCATTTAATAATAAAACAAGCCTATTCTAAATGCAGATATTATGAAGATGATTTGTTTAAAAAAATTTATAACTTGCAGCAATTGAATTTTGTTGCTTTTTTTCAAGACAGTATAAAGAATATTTTTGATTTATTTAATTTGGCAATGCCTGAAATTATTTTAAGTTCTACTTTGAATACAGAATCTAGCGGTTCAAAAAAATTGGCTGATATATGCAAAAAAACAGGTATTGATTTATATATCTCAGGGCCGAATGGTAGGAGCTATCTTAATGATTCTGATTTTCAAAATACTCAGGTATTATTTCATGATTTTTTATTTCCAACCTACTCACAAACATCAAAAATTTTTATTCCTTGGATGTGCTGGTTAGACGGATATTTTAATGAGGGAAGAGAGTTTGTTTATAAGCAAATTACGAAGCCACTGCGTCTCGTTAACTAATTAGTTACCAATATTGATTTGATTCACTAGACGACTAGGATTATCATTTGCTTTTTTAAGGGAAGTGTCATGAAAATTAATTGCATTATATTTGGACTAACCGGTAAAGATACATCTCCCATAGTAAGATCTATGAAGAGTCATCCTGATTTTAATAATGTTATTTGGTATGGGGTATTTGAAGGCAACGACATTAATATTAATGAAGCTTATAAGTATGATACTGACTATGATTATTCCCTTTCACTTCCAGAGGCTTATCTCAACACCATGCAAGAAGCCTTGGGAGACTTTTTAATTAGTTCCTCAAGAAGATCAGAAGCTCAATTTAATTCGAGAGAATATATTTTAAGTTTTAATTCAAATTATGAATATTTTCATCAATTTGCCCGTTATTGCTATCTTATCTATAAGCTAATTACAGAAAATCATATTAATCTTATCATTATAGATACTTTTCCTCATACTAGCATCGATATTTTACTTACCCAAGCGGCCAATTACTTTAATATAAAAACGCTTTTTCTATATCAGGCGAATATACCTAATCGCTTTTTCTATTTTTCTGAATTGAAAAGTAAGAGACCTGATTTTTCTCTCTATTATTGCGATGAAGCAAGGCCTGTGAAAAATGAGGAAAGTAAATATAAAATCAATGAACCTAAGCAGCCTTTTTATATGGTTGATTACTCGCATTTGTTCTATGATGAAAAGAAATTTTATGACGATATAAAATCCGTATACAGATTAGAAAAAACTAAAGGTATTTTTTTCAGGATTAAAGCCCAGCTTAAACCCCAGCTTAAACCCCTTATGCAGAAGGTTAATTTCTTATTAAATCGCTTTATGCCTCGTTTATTTTCAAAGCTGTATACAAAATTATTAGAAAATCTCATCAGAAATCTTTCAAAAGATCAAACAATTAAAAACCCAGTTCATTCAGTGAAGTTGTTTGCAAAATATTTAACAAAAAATTTTTATGATTTACCTAAGGCGGAAGCAGCGACTTCTGCCTTGCTCAAAAGTATTAAATACAGAACTTTTATTGAAACCTTGAATGCAATTTCTCATAAGGAAGTTGATATGCAAGTGCCATATGTTTATTTTCCTTTGAATTTTCAACCTGAATTAACTACAGAATGTTTAGGTGGCTTTTACAAGGATATCATTTCGGCTATAGAGAAAATACGTGTTTTAATACCAAAGGATTGGTCAATTTATGTGAAAGAACATTGGCCACAGTTTGAATTTGCAAGAGATCCAGTTTTTTTCAAGCGCCTGCAATCAATACCTAATTTAGTTATGATAGATCGTTATTTTTCATCTCTTGATTTGATTAAAAGTTCTCAATTTGTTGCGACAGTTAACGGAACAGCTGGTTGGGAAGCCTTACATTTAGGGAAAAATGCAGTAATTTTTGGAACCATATATTATCAAGGATTACCAGGAGCTTTTCTGTATTCGCCTGATTTAAAATTGAAAGATATTCTGCAGTTTAAAATAGATAAAGCAACACTTGAACATTCCATTAATAAACTTATTAACAGAATGGAATATGGTGTCGTTAGCTCTGATTTGTCGGCATTTGTAGAAAATTTTGATGCTTTAGAAAATGCAAAATTAGTTCGAGATTTTATTCGTAACTTTTTCTATAAGTCGGTCAAGGAAATTCATCATCATCAAGAGAATTTAATATATGAAGCTTAAAAAAATAGATTTTTTAGAGTCTGCTGCTTATTCTGCTTGGCCTAAACGATTATTAGGTTTAGATAATTGGCAAAAAAAGGAAAGAAATAATAATCAAATCTTAGATGAATATGAAAACTACTGGTATAAAAAGGCATTGTTGCTGTGGGGTAAATATAGCGAATCAAGTAAAAATCTTTCATTAGGACGGTTTTTTAGGTTTCTTGATGAAGAAATAAAAAATCAAATAATTCAAAATAGCGAAATTTATGGTGTATCAAAAGATGAACATTTAATCAGTATTAATCAAGAACTTTATATTACAAACTGGTCGACTTTAAATTCACTTTATGAAAACTTGCTTATTGATACTATAGCTAGCTACATCAATCAGTACCCATCATATAGTCTCGTGGAATTAGGATGTGGTACTGGAAAAAATCTTTTTGGTCTTTATCAAAAACTTCCTATAAACCAAATTATTGGCGGGGATATTTGTGAAAATGCATTAAAATTAGCGAATGCAGTTGCGAATCATTTTAATATCTCGGGCTGTTTTAAATTTTTTGATTATTACCAACAGGATTCATTATTTAAATTAGTCGATGATGTGAATGATAAGTATATTCTTTTTACTTCTCATTCAATTGAACAAATACAATTAAGTAAAACAAATTTGGTTGAGCAAATTAGAGAGTTGAAATACAAACCTGAAATCATTATTCATTTTGAACCTATTCTTAATCCAGAGGATTCATCATTGTTTCATCAATTACAGCATAAATATAATAACCACAATTTATATAATTCTGATTTATTGGATACTATGCTAAGACACCAAAACAATGGTGATATTAGAATTATTGATTATAAGAAAGATGTATTGGGAACTAGTGCCTTTAATTCAACAAGTATTCTTGTTTGGCAATGCGTCTAGAATTTAACTATTTGAGAGCTTGTTATGATAAAAAATTTTTTTTCGCATGTTCCTGATTTAAATCAAAAAACTATATTAATCACTGGTGGAACAGGATCCTTTGGTGTTGTTTTCTTAAAAAGAATTATTGAACGTTTTTCTCCAAAAAAATTAATTATTTTTTCGCGGGATGAATTAAAGCAATATGAGTTGGCTATTCAATTTCCAGAGAAAAAATACCCTTTCATTCGTTATTTTATAGGAGATGTGCGTGATTATAATCGTCTCGAAATGGCTTTCCGAGACGTGGATATTGTAGTCCATGCAGCAGCCTTAAAACATGTTTCTATCGCGGAATATAATCCCTATGAGTGTATTCATACGAATGTAATAGGTGCAGAAAATATTGTAAGAGCAGCTCTGAGAAATCAGGTAAAAAAAGTAATTGCATTATCAACTGATAAGGCGGTAAACCCCATTAATTTATATGGTGCCAGCAAATTGGCCGCAGAGAAGATCTTTGTTGCAGCAAACAATATTCGAGGAAGTGATCCTACCATTTTCTCAGTTGTGCGTTATGGAAACGTCATAGGATCTCGTGGGAGTGTGTTACCACTTTTCAGAAAATTAATTCAGGAGGGGATAAAATCCTTACCTATAACAGATCCTCGCATGACACGTTTTTGGATTACTCTTCCGCAGAGTGTAGATTTTGTATTGTCTTCAATAGCGATGATGCAAGGGGGAGAAATTTTTATTCCTAAAATCCCAAGTATGAAAATTATTGATATTGCACAATGGTTTTCAAATGATATTGATACACACACTATTGGAATTCGTCCTGGCGAAAAATTGCATGAATGGCTTTTGACAGGTGATGAATCGAGTCAGACTGTTGAGTTGCCCGATCGATATATCATTGAACCATTTTGTGAGGGTCCATACAAGTCTAATGAACAGAATCCAAGGGTAACAAAAGGATATATTTATTCAAGTGAAACCAATTCAGAATGGATTGAGCAAAGTCAATTCCAGGAGTGGTTAAATGAATGATTGGATTCCTTATGGTCGTCATGCAATTGATGAAACTGATATAAAAGCCGTTATAAATGTTTTAAAAAGTGATTGGCTTACATGTGGCCCGGCAGTTGAGCAATTTGAAAATAAAATATGTGAAGTGACACAAGCTGATTATGCTGTTGCATGTTCTAATGGGACTACTGCATTGCATCTTGCTCTTCTAGCGCTTGATATTAAAAAAGGGGATCAGGTTATTGTTCCAGCTATTACTTTTCTTGCAACAGCAAATGCTGTGCGTTATGTTGATGCGGAAGTCATTTTTGCTGATGTGGACCCGGAAACTGGTTTGATGACAGCGGAAACGTTGGAAACAGCTATTCGAAATTCAGAGTCCAGAGATGATATAAAAGCATTAATCAATGTGCATTTTGCAGGTCAATGTGAAAATTTAGAAGAAATTGCGGCAGTTGCCAAAAAATATAACCTAAAAATAGTGGATGACTCTGCACATGCCATAGGGACAAATTATGTTAACAATGAAGGAGTGATTAGTCCAATTGGGTCGGGTCTGTATTGTGATCTGGCTACTTTCTCATTTCATCCGGTTAAAACAATAGCTCTTGGAGAAGGAGGAGCTATCACAACAAAAAATTCGATTTTGGCTGAAAAAGTAAGAATGTTAAGAAGTCATGGCATGATTAGAAATGAAAAGAATTGGGAGAATAAAATCCAGGCATATGATGAATATGGTAATGTTAATCCTTGGTACTATGAGATGCAGGAAATTGGATACAACTATCGTGTAACTGATATTAGTTGTGCTCTAGGCTGCAGTCAGTTACAAAAAATAGACAATTTCAAGGATGCACGTCAAAAAATTGTTAACTATTATGATGAGCATTTTAAGAATAGTTATTTTCAGGGGCTCAAAAAGAATATTTTTTCTCAAACGGCTTGGCATTTATATGTACTACGTATTAATTTTAAACTTCTAAATAGAAGTAGAGCTCAGGTGATGAAGTATTTAGCCGAGCATCAAATTGGCACACAAGTTCATTACATCCCTGTTTATCGACAACCTTATTATGAAGCAAGGTATGGAAAACAAAGTTTGCCGGGAGCGGAAGCCTATTATGAAACGTGCTTGAGTATTCCTTTATTCGTTAACCTCAGGAATGATCAACAAGAATTTATTGTTCAGAAAATAAAATCACTTACTAAGTAACATTATATTACTGGTATAAATAATGCCGCTATTACAGTGGGGAAAAGTAAATAGTTGTAATTTTATTAAAACAATTTTAATTAAAATTTAGTTTAGTTATTTATAATAAAGCAGGATTTTATAAACAGCTTATTGAAGTTTGTAAGAGCGATAGGGCAAAGTTAATATGGCTATAACCCTTGAAGCATAGCTTAAAAACTATGGATTTAATACATAGGGTTTATGGCAAATAATCAAGGCAAGTGAATATTTTAGGAGAATCTATTTAATGATTACATATCCAGGAGAAATTAACTTTTCCCAATATAAGCTTGGTAGTAAACCAGAAGAAGCATTTTATGGTTTGCCGAATGAGGTGATGTTTTGCAAAAAATGCACCTATAGTAATCAAAAGCCTAATTCTGAAAAAGAATACAAACACACGATTGACGCGAAGAAGCCGACTATCAATTTTGATGAAGAAGGTGTTTGTTCAGCATGCCGAGTAGCGGAGAAGAAAAAGGCGGTGGATTGGGATCAAAGAAAGAGGGAATTAAAAGAGTTATGTGATAAATATCGGAGCAAGACGGGGCATTACGATTGCCTTATTCCTGGTTCAGGCGGGAAGGACAGTTTTTACACGGCGTACATGTTGAAATATGAATATGGAATGAATCCCTTGACAGTGACTTGGGCTCCCCATATTTATACGTCCTGGGGGTGGAATAATTTCCAGGCATGGATACATGCCGGATTTGACAATTATCTGTTTACTCCCAATGGTCAAGTGCATAGATTGCTTACCAGATTAGCACTGGAAAAGTTATATCACCCGTTTCAACCATTTATTCTTGGTCAAATGTACTATCCGCCAAAAATTGCAATGGATTTGAATATACCATTGGTGTTTTATGGAGAGAATCCATCAGAATATGGTAATAATGCCAAGGAAAATGAAAAAGCGACGAAGGACATCAGTTATTTCACGGCGAATGATATTTCCAATATTTATCTTTCTGGGATATCAGCGCTTGAGTTGAAGGAAGAGTTTGGTTTAACTGAAGTAGAGCTACAGCCATATATACCACCTAATCCCAACAGACTTGTTGAGAAAAAGATAGAGGTACAATATCTGGGATATTATTTACCTTGGCATCCGCAAGAGTGTTATTACTTTGCTGTAAATCATGGTGGATTTACCCCTTCTCCTGAGCGGACAGCGGGTACCTATAGTAAATACAGTGGCATAGACGATAAGATTGATGATTTGCACTACTACACCACCTTTATCAAATTTGGAATTGGTCGAGCCACTTACGACAGTTCTCAGGAAATTCGTAATGGGGAGTTAGTCCGTGAGGAGGGAGTTGCTTTAGTAAGGCGTTTTGATGGTGAATACCCGCAGCGTTTTGAAAAGGAAAATTTTGAATATTTAAGCATTGATTCAAAAAAATTACCTATAGCGGCTAAGCAATTTGAGCAACCTAAAATGGATAGGGAATATTTTGAGAGATTGACTAATCATTTTAGATCACCGCATCTTTGGGCTTTTGATAATGGACAGTGGGTATTAAGGCATCAGGTTTTTTAGTGCCTTAAGATTAAGAAGATGCTCTTTAGTCTCGACATTCTGCGGCTTATCTGCAGGATGTAGGGATAATAAAAAATTTATGGATTCCTCGAACAAACCGTGGAATGCAGGCAAAGAAAGAGTAAAAACATAGTTTACTTCTCCAATGCCTTTGTTACAAAATATCAAGGACAAGAGTTGATTAATCATTTCAATAAGCCAAGCATTTTGGCAATTATTCCAGCACGAGGGGGATCGAAGAGATTGCCCCGTAAAAATACATTGAATTTAAGAGGTAAACCTTTGCTGGTGCATACTATACTTGCTGCCAGTCATTGTGATTTAATTACTGATGTTGTGGTATCAACTGAAGATGATTTAATTTGTGAGATAGCTCTTGATGCGGGGGTAAGCGTTATCAATAGACCATTGGAATTAGCTGGTGACAAAGTGTCCAATGAGTTTGTTGTAAAACATGTAATAGAAACATTCAGTGAAACTGATTATTTCCCTGATTATATTGTCTTGTTACAACCCACTTCTCCTCTAAGAACCGATTTACATTTACAACAATGCCTGGCGCAATTTTTAGCCTCTGAGATGAAGAGCGTTATGAGTGTTTGCAAGGTTGAACACCATCCCGGGAAGTGCGTTCGAATCAAAGATAATGAGGTTTTACCCTTCACTTGTATAGAAGATGTCGAAAGAAGAATTCAGGACCTGGAAGAAGTATATAGGCAAAATGGAGCAATTTACGCTTTAAAAACAATGGATTTTCTTGAGCAATTAAAATTTTATCAGACTCCTTGCCTACCCTATGTGATGAGTATGGAAGACAGTATTGATGTTGATAACAAGCTTGATTTGCAATTTTGTGAATTTTTGCTTTCGGAAAAAGAAAAACACGATAAGGTTAATAATCATGTCTGCTAACTATCAAAATTTTCAACATTACATCACGGAGGGATGGTCAAAAAATCCCAAGGAAATTTTTAAATTCCTTGATTTCTTTATTTCCCAAGAAAAAAGGAATGCATCCATTTCTTTGCTCGATGTAGGTTGTGCTACTGGTGAATTAATCTATTTTCTTTCTGATCGCTATCCCCAATTCCGCTATACAGGAATTGATGTTTTTGATGATTTGATAGCACAGTGCAAAAGATTACAACCGGATAAAGAATTTTTGAAGGCTTCAATTCTGGAGTTACCTGATAGTTTACACCATCAATTTGATATTATTACTGTAGTTGGGGTTATGTCTATTTTTGATGAATCGGAATTACAAATATTTTTCTCCAATTTATTTAAGGCTTGCCGACCCGGCGCAACAATTTATATATTGTCACCCTTCAACGAATTTGGCGTCGATTGTGAAATAACTCATAGAAAAAGAAAGAAAGGTGTCAAAGGAGAGTGGGAAAAAGGGTGGAATGTATTTAGCAAGGAAACCATTGGAGAATTGATACAAAACCAATGCAATCAATGGAGCTTTCATCCTTTCAGAATTCATTTTGATTTAAAACCCAAAGAAGATCCAGTTCGGACCTGGACTATGAGAACTGAAACAAATGAAAGACAACTTACTAATGGTTTAAAGCTATTAATTGATCACTATTTATTAAAAATATCACTCTAAATTTATGAGGATACTATTGTGGAAAGAGAATTTAAACTTGGGAATTTTAATGTCAGTACTCAATGCCCACCAATTTTTTTAGCTGAAGTTGGCAGTTATTTCAATGGTGATTATCAACTTGCCAAAAACATGGTTGAATCGATTATAAAAGCAAGCGCGATGGTTCCAAAACAACCTGTTGTCCTAAAAACAGAAATTTTAAATGATCCTGAAATTTGTCTTCCCAGTGATCTTTTGGAAACTTATACTTCCAAAGATGGTCAAGTTAAAAAAGAGAATTATAGAGAGCTGATTGAGCGTAAGGCGATGCCTTTGGAAAAATATGAACAATTATTCTCTATTGTTAGAAAGGCATCCATGCCGTTTATAGTGTCTGTATATGATTTTACTGCAGTAGATTTTGCAACTCAGCACGGTGCCTGTGCGTTAAAAATTGCATCTGCTAACATAGTACATATCCCTTTAATTCGTTACGCAGCACAAAAAGGCTTGCCTTTACTTATTGATACGGGCAGATCAACTATTGCTGAAGTATTTAATGCGGTCAATACGGCACGAGTTGCTAGTTGTGAAGATATTATTATTCAACACAGCCCTGATGGGCATCCTGCGTTACCTGAAGCACATAATCTCAGGCTTTTACAAACTTATTCGCGGGCATTTAATCTCCCTGTTGGTTTGTCTGATCACCATAATGGTCTGGAAATGTTGTATGTCTCTGTTGCATTAGGCGCTTCAATTTTGGAAAAAGGGGTTCATGTATATCCTGAGGAGCTTGATCAAGATATTTCTCATTCGATGAGTCTGGATGACTTACCTGATGTTTTGCAAAAAGTATACGATGTTTGGGAATCTTTGGGTAGCACTGAGCGTAATCCAAGACAGCAAATCAAAGGGGTGATTGGTAGCTCACAACGCCAATGTGTTGTAGCAAAAAGAGATATCCAGCCTGGTGAAACACTTTCATTAGATAATGTAAGATTTGCTTTTCCATGTCTAGGTATACCTGTACAACACTGGGATTTAGTTAATGGAAGTTGTTTTACTTCATCAGTAAAAGCAGATAAACCCATTCAATGGTCTGATATTAAAAGAAATGATTCTTAAAAACCCGACTTGGCAGACCCTAATTCCTGGCCTGCCTGATTATGTGCCTCTCGATTCTAATCAGGCAGAGAGCCTATTAGGAAAAGTGCAGTTGAGTGGCGTTGTCTATCAGGCATGTTTTGAAGATCAGTTATCTAACTTTTATTTGATTAAAGAATGGCAAAGCGGAAAAATGTATTTTGTTAAGTGCTTTCAAGAGGAACATTTTGAGCATTATCAACAAGCCGAACATTTAGCTCGATGGTTACAGATACAAGGGGTAAATACAAACTCTGCTTTGTCATCAGATTTGAAGAGTTATTACCTCTATCCATTTCTTGATGGGGATCGATTAAATTCGTCAATTGTTGTTCTCAAAAAACTGGGCGGTTCTCTCGCTAAAATGCATATGGCACTCAGAAATTATCCATTGCAAGAGAGTATTATCGCTAAAACAAATAACCGAATATGGAAATTAAATGAAATACGTGAACAAATTGCGAAAGGGACAATTAAAATTGGTCCATTTCCTGATTATGTAAGAAATTTGGCTTTAAATAGTGATTTGAATTTTAACCAAGGTGCCTATTTTCAAGCTATACATGGGGATTTACATCCCGGGAATATGTTGATGGTTGATGGGGATGTCTATTTTTTTGATTTTGAGGATGCTCTCCACAGTTATTTGCCATTAATTTATGAATTAGCATTGATATTAGAGCGCATGGTGTTTATAAGATATGAATCGATTGATTATATTCTGGAATTAGGAAAACATTTTATGCTTGCCTATCTTGAAAACGGTGGTGCTTATTCCTATCAGGAAACAGACAGGTTTGCGTTATCAACAATTGCTCTTCGCTCATTATGTGTTCTGACATTATGTGAAATGGAGGGTAATATCATATATGAACAGGAGTGGCGCAAGTTTTATACGCTATCTGAACTAGCTAAAAAGTTGCAAACTACTTTTAACAAAATTCTACAGGTGTAAATTTATGTCCAGAAAGCGAATTCTGGTATCATCCAGGGATGTCGGGGCTGCTATTAATATTATCGAAATTGTAAAATTAGCCAAGTCTAATCCTGACTGCGACTTTTTTTTATATATTCAACCTCCTGCAGCTCAATATTTTAGTAATCACAATTTAGAATATGAGTTAGTACCGAATTATATTGCAAAGCAGCAAGACAGCGAGGAAGCGAAACTTATTTTGAATTATGCTGGCGAAATATTGGAAAAAATAAAGCCTGATGTTATTTTATGTGGTTTATCTACACCAGGTGACGCAGGTATTGATGAAGCATTGATTACAGTTGCCAAGAATAAAATTCCAACAGTAGTAATGCAAGATTTCTGGGGGGAAGTTAATGATTTTTTCGGTGCTTGTGCAGATTATTATTTTTGCTTGGATCAGGAGGCAAAAGCATTAACAGAGCAGCGATATGATAGTAAAGGCCTAGTCATAGGCTCACCACGACATTCTTGGTATAAATCATTAGAACTTATTCATCTTAGAAAAGAATTAAGGAAAAAAGCTGATTTATCAACGGAAGATATAGTCATTGGTTTGTTTGGTCAGTCATTGCACCATATTCCAGGATATAAAGAAACATTGTTGGATTTTTTATCTCTGGTACCTCAAGCCTGTCCGGAAGCTACTATTGTATACAGGCAGCACCCGAGGGAAAGCAATGAACAAGCGCTGAATACTATTCGGTTACTGGACAATGCAAAAATCTCATTTCGATTGATGAAAGATGAAAAAGTTGAACACACATTGATATTATGTGATGCGGTTTGCAGTATTTTGTCTAATTGCCTTTATGATGCAAGTTATCTAAATTTCTTTTCACCGACTCCTTTTATTAGTCCAATTGCATTATGTTACAAAGAAGACATATTAAAGCATTTGAATAACTATAATATGTTAAATGCATCTCCATATAGAGTTAAAAATATTGCATATATGTTTGATAATAAGAAACCTGGCAAGGATGATTTAAAATTCTTGTTTTCAGAAAATGGAAAAAAAGAATTTTGGTTGGGGAGCCAAAAATTAGAGAATCCTGAATACGCCGCCCAAAAAGCTTTTATAAGTTTATTAAATATTTCTGATTTAACAATAGACTATTTAGAACAAACTGTCGTGTAGCGAAGACCTATATGGTAAATCAACATTGCGTTGTACCTTAAAATAACTAGATGTAAAGTATTACGTAATCGTTCACGCCCCTTGTCATATAACCATAAAAAATTTAATAATTTTTGTGACGAGGTGTTTTTATTTTCGCAGAAAATTGCTATAAGGAGTTTAAAAGGTAACACATTGATTTTATGAATGATTTAACGAAAATCAATTTAACTCCTAAGAATTTGGAAGAAGCTTTAGAGACGATGGCTCATTTAGCGAAAATAATTATTGAGCTAAAGGAAGAAAATACTCAACTTAAAGAAGAAAATGCTCGCCTTAAAGAACAGTTAAATATTAATTCGAAGAACTCTTCATTGTCTCCATCACGAGACCTTAAAAAGAAATAGCGGAGTAAACCAAAGGGTGGTCGCTCACGAGGAGGCCAATCAGGACATAAAGGACATCAACGCGCCTTAGTACCTATAGACCATGTTAATTCAGTGATTGTTTGCTCCCCTCAAAGCCATTGTGATTGTGGTAAGGCATTAAAAATTTTAGAGCATTTTGAACGAAACCAAGTTTTTGAAGTACCCGTTCCAAGGTATGAGGTGATTGAATACCAACTTCAAACAGGATGTTGTAGTGCATGCCGACGGCGTTATCAAGGTAACTTGCCAATGGGGTTAGTCGTAAAGGATTTGGGCCAAGAGCCCAGGCACTGGTGAGCTTATTAACGAGTAAATACCGGTTGAGTAAACGCTTAGTTCATGCTTGGTTTTCTGATTTTTATCAAATGCCTATTTGCTTGACCATATATGGACCCCGCCCGGTTTTGCAACAGATAAATTCAGATTTTTTAACAATTCAGGATTAGATGCAGTCATATATTCGGTCTCTAGCTGAGTGATATACGTTCACTCGGACCCTGATAGTTTCTGCGCTCTTTTTCCTCATCACGTCAACGGTCTCATATGCGACCCTGGTCAAGTATAGGTTTTAAAAGAGCTGGTCTTACCTGTTTTGCTATCAATCGTGATTTACCTTAAGCAATCTTTAAAGCGTGTCTTCTTTTCTTTGCTTTTTTCATGTCATCTGATTATGGTGAATGTGTTTTTTACATTCATCATAATCAGATGAAACCAATAATTTTTCCCGTTAATATTATTTTCATGCTGCTATACTTTCTTGAATGTCCGAGGCGCGATAACATTCACCATGTGCCATTAACGCCCAAATAGTGCGAGCATTTTTATTGGCTAACGCTACGGCTGCTGTGTTAAATCCGCAGCGCTGCTTTACATCAGCCATCCATTTGCTTTTTTTGTCCTCTTTGTCTTCGCAGCGAGTGAGAGCCGATCGTGCACCATGAATCAGCAATGTTCTTAAGTAACGATCGCCTCGTTTACTAATACCCCCAAATCGTACATTATTCCCGCTGGAATGTTGTTTGGGTACTAATCCAAGCCAGGCAGATACTTCTCTACCATTATTAAACACACTGGCATCACCAATTGAGGCCACTATTGCTGATGCTATCAGAGGGCCAATACCTTCTATTTTTTGAACTTCTATGCACATTGGATCTGTGTCTGCTTGGTATTGAATTTCTTTATCGTAAATCTTCACCTGCTCATCATAAACTTTAAACTGTTCATATAAACGAATAAAAATAGCTTCTGATTTTACCGTTAATTTCAATTTGTTATTTTCTAAAATTTCTGTCATTTCTCGTATATGACTAATTCCTAATGCAATAACAATCCCATATTCAGCTAACAAACCACGTATTTGGTTTGCTTGAGCTGTTCGTTGTTTTATGACGAGTTCTCGTGCCCGATGAGATAACAATACATCTTGTTGCTCAATTTTCTTTACTGGAACGAATTTCATGTTAGGCCGTGTGACCGCCTCACAAATACCTTCAGCATCGTTAGCGTCATTTTTATTCGATTTCACATATGGCTTTACAAACTGAGGTGCCATCATTTTTACGGTATGCCCCATTCCTATAAACATACGAGTCCAATAGTGTGCGCCGCCACACGCCTCCATTCCAACCAAGCAAGGAGGCAGCTGTGCCATAAACTCAATTAGCTTTTCCCTGGTTAATCTTTTTTTAAGAACGCATTTACTTTTTGCATTTATTCCATGTAATTGGAAAACATTCTTTGCCAGATCGATGCCTAATACTTTAATATCTTTCATTATGGATCCCTCACCTTGATTGAATGACTGTTAACATATTCATTCTGGCTCAAATAGAAGTCTTTCGATGGGTGGCTGGGTCCATACTATTACGTCAACCTTCTTCTATATACGATAGGACTCTTTCTCTTATTTCTGTTGTATGACTCATTTTAAAAAGTCAGTATACTAACACAATTTATAAGTCAATTTAAAATCAAAATACTATACCTCCAACGAATAACCATGCTGAACGTCAGCTAAGGCCGCTGGTTATTTCTAAAAAACTCACTTTTGGAACTCAATCAGAACGAGGCAGTCGTTTTATTGAGCGAATTTTTTCTGTGGTTGCGACTTGTAAACAACAACAAAAAGATGTCTTGGTATTTATTATGGATGCTCTTCAAAGGTGGGGTGTAACTCATCAAAACTTAAACGTCCCTTTACAAGGGGCGTGAACGTTTACCAGGCGATAGAGGAGGTACTAAGTTGCTTAGATATTAGTAGAATTAATCACTCCTGGCTTTCTTTTGTTAAAAGCTCAGGTACTTTTGACTCTATTAGTTTGGAATTAATAGGTTTAGGCTTTACTTTTGATGCCCTGATGCAATTTGCACATAGTGTACCATCCATTTTGTTGCTAAGGTGTTTCTCTCTTAAACCCTGGAATTTTTCTCCATTCCAAGCTTCTAACATACTCATTTTATTAAGATCTTCAATAGCCAGTAAGTTTTCATAATCATTACAACATGCCTTAAGATAGCCCTCTCTGCTGATATGTAATTTGTTAAAAGGTAAATGGCAATCTCGGTATGGAGGGAGTGGAAGATGATTCATTTGCCCTGACTGATTACTAGCTTCATAATAGATTATTTCATCTACGTAGTCTCTAACAAGTTCCTGTAATTCAGAGTAGCTATTTTTACTCATTTCCATGCCAACAAAAGAAACACCTATGTATACCTTATGCGGAACCTTCTTTCTATAATCACTTACAAAACGAATATTGCTAATTACACGATCAAAATGGTCATTCCCATGTACTTTTTTATAAATTTCTCGATTACCACCATTTACAGAAAATTTTATCGAATTGAGTCCTGCATCAATAATTTGTTTAAAACGATCTTGATTTGGTATTGAGCCATTTGTAGAAATATACATATACTCATAACCTATTGTTTTGCAATAGTGTACATATTCGTCTAGCCATTTGCATGTAAGGGGCTCAGCGCCAGCAAATAATCCTATTTCTCTGGCGCCGTTATCATATGCTTCTTTCACTAGTCTCTTAAATAGTTCCGGCTTCATTTGACCTTTTGTTCTTTCCATTAATGTATAAGCACAAAATGAACAACCATGATTACAAATATTTGTAGTTTCAACTTGTATTTGTTTAGGAAATGGTGGTTTAAGAGTACGCTGCGTACTTTTGATTGTGTTAACTAACCGAGTGCCAACATGACTGCCTTGAGTGTTATGTTCTGTAAAGATATCAGTAAGATTCGCGTAAATTATTGACTTTGTTTTATCCTGATGCATTGTAAACTTAACTCCTATTTCTACTGTTCTACATGCTACTTAAGCTAATGTGAATTTATTTTTTTCTGAATAACATTAAAGATAGATAAAGTAGCTTCTCCATTAATTTTACCCATTTTATCAGATTCAATTTTTGATCTTAACAAGATATCCTTATACCAGGTTTGTTTTTGATTAACCTTGTGTATTAATGCTTTTAATTGCGTCATTTCATTAATTTGAATATATGAAGGCACGTGTGGGAAATCGTTTACACCAAAATGATATATATCAAAATTAACTACTAGTTTTCTAGCTGCTAAAGCCCATCGAGCTAAACTTGAGCCACAGGAAATCATAATGTCACAACGAGGAATAGCATATAGTGGGAAACCTGGGTAATCTATAACGCCCAAAGCTATTATTTCTTGTCGATCGGTTTCCTTCATTCTGGGATGAAATGAATAAGTTACATTCAAGTGACTAAATTCATTAAATAATTTTAACAATGAGGAAATAAAATCTGCTACTGAGCTATATTCACATTTATGACCCCATCCCTCATGATCACTTGGTGGTATACATACCAAAACATGTAGTTGTTTTTCATCCAGTCTCTGAAAATTATTAAAGGCAAATTGCAATGACATGTCTTCTTGAATTACATCATACATAACATCACAATACACTGATCCAGATAGTTGCATTTTTCTTTTACTTATTCCTTCATCTGTATAACGTTGATACATAGCATCACTTTCAAGTAATAAAATATCTGCTTGACCACCTTGAAAACACCAAGGGTTTGGAATCTGTATTTTTAGAGCCTCTAATGCCAATATATATTCAGGTGGAAAATAAATAACGTTACCATACACGGTTTTTTTGATCCATTTTGGATACAAGTCCTTGATTAGTGCAACTGCAGGATCCGCTGTAGTTAATAGCTCGCCGTTATGATGGCGCTCTTCTATGCCTTTATAAATCAGAGACGAAGAGTCTGCAATACCATAAGGTAATACGGCAACTGGAATGCCTAACTTTTTTGCTGTTGAGATCATCCAAAAATCAGAAGCGATTCCATCTTCTCCAATGATAATAACATCGGGTTGAAAATCTTGGAGAATTTTTTTTGCGGATAATAGTCTTGAAAAATGAATATTCCTAAATAAATCAAATTTTACCTTTGAAATATGAGCCTCAAATCTTTTGGCATTTTTAGACTTGGGGAACACTTTATATTTATAAAATTTATCAATCACTGATCTGAGAAGACTAGGAGTGTAAACTATAGAGTCCCCTGTTTCCATGTGATGATAAAAATTCATATGATATTTTGCTGCTACATCAGAAATTGCTTGGGCAACACCAGGATCATCACGATCACAGCAAAAACCTAATTGGCAACCAAAGGTTTTTAAACGACGAGCTACTTCTTCGTAATAGCGTAATTGCCCTAACTCGCCTGTAACGATAAGACCCTTAAACATTTTAACTTGGACCTCTTATGCTCTCTTATTTTTCTTATAATTCTTCCATTCTAAGAAACCATCTCTGGAAAAGCGTTTGTATTGTTTATTGTGTAATTCCCATTGTTCGCCACGCAGCCATTGCCTTAAGTACTTTCTTATTTTATCTCCACTACCAGGAAGTTGATAACCAGGGTAGGTATGTCCTCTTATAATTTTTCTCTCTCTTCCTTCTTTTAGATAACTTCCTCGATGAAATACATCTGTACTAAATATGATCATACTTCCTGCAGGAGCAAAGATTTCTATGCATTCGCCTAATTCGTCTGGAATTTCTTCATTGCCCATCCCGTAAAACTCAGGTGTTCCTATTTCTATTGAATTGTTAGAACAATTTTTTTGGAACCAATTTTTGAATTTTCTTCGAGCCAAATATTGACTTCCTGGATGAACTGCAAATGCGCCATATCCTGGTCCCAGAATATCATGCAGGTAAATCATACATTTTATATTCCAGGTTTTATCAAAGTGTGAAGATGCTATTTCTTCTCCTTTACCTAAATCATAAGTAGCATAAATTTCTTCATTTAATAGGTTTGGCCGGCCAACTATACGATTTACCAATTCAATAATTTTAGGATGATTAAAAATTTGATTTACGGCTTGAAATTGTTCTGCATTAGGTTTACTACGATATAACGCTGCATAGTCTGCTACATTCCCACCTACTCTATGAACACAAAGACAATCCTCATTATAACGTTGATTACGAATTGCATGCCAATCATCGGATAATTTTTTTAAATCTTCTTTTGTAAGCCAATTTGGAATAAGGACAACACCATATTTTCTTAAAATTAAAACAACTTCGGTTACTTGAAAATTGGGAGAGGCTGTAAAATCCTTCAGCTGTATTGGCATAGATTTAGTCCAATTTATCTCGAATAGCCTGAAGAATAAAAATATTTTATCGAAAAATCAAGTTAAATATGGTCGGAAAAAATTAATCCGTGCTTATTGGTTCGTATATTGGCAGATAGGTATTGGGTTTGGATTTTGATTTTAAAAAACAATCAGTACATAGCGGATTTACTCCACAGATAATGGTAGCCTAGCAAATCATGTTAATCCTTAATCATTATTTTTCTTATTGCTAAAATGTTAAAGTCTTTGTGTTGTTCTCGTTCTGAGGCTTCATCCCATGGGCGATAATTTTTTATGAAAGCACTTCTATTGATTTTTTGAAATAATAGAATTCCTCAATTTATTTATTTCAGTGAAATATTTGAGCTTAGAGCAATTTATAGACTTTTGCTTTGAAATTTAATATTATCCCCTTATATTTTTTTAATAAATTTGACATCTCTCGAGACAAAATCACTATACTAAGTTGAGATTTTTATGGAAGAAACAACCCTTGAGTTAGCTGGATCCCGTATTGCTGATGATGATATTTATCTTAATGAAGATAGAAGAAACCAACCAAAAGATTGTTTTAAGCAATCCTTAAATCTTATTGATGTAGAAAAATGGCCAGCTAATTCAACATGGTTGGATGTTGGTTGTGCTACGGGAGACTATATAGATTTTCTTAAAAAACGTTTTGGGCATTTTAATTTTATCGGCTTGGATATTTCCGAGCAAATGCTCAAAGAGGCTAGAAAACGAGATCCAGCCAGTCATTATATAAGTGGAGATGTGCGCGATTTTAATCTTCTACCTAAGGCCAGCGTCGATATCATTACAATTTTTGGTGTGATTGATTGTTTTGATGAAATTAAATCTACATTTACTAGCCTGATGCATTGGATTAAACCAGGGGGGCTAGTTCTTGTTTTGGATATTGTAAATCCTTTTCCTATAGATACAATAATGCGTTATCGTCGTACAGTTGAGTTAAATGCGCCTTGGGAAATGGGATGGAATACATATTCACGTCAGACCCTTGAACGTCAGATAACACAATTTCAGCAAGTGGAGTCTTTTGATTTTATACCCTTTGAGATTTCTATAGATTTATTACCGAGAACAGAAGATCCTATGAGGACTTGGACGATAAAAACAGCGGCAAAACCACGTCAGTTGATTAATGGTTGTGGTCAAATGGTAAATCTATATTTTATTCCTATTAAAATTAAGCATCGCAAATGATCGTAATTAGTATCAATTCATTATCCCAGTTAAAATTGTTTGAATGTTTATGTAAACGTATTAAAGATCGCTATGCTGATATTATATTTGTTGCCTTTGGATGTAATGATGCTCAGATAGAGTCTATCAAAACATCGGCTCAAAAATTAGGTATTAATTTTGCTATTCAACAAACTGGGACGTTATCATCAGAAAATGTAAAAACAGAACAAAATTTTCCTCCGATGACTTGGTTTGAGAAAGTACTCTATCGTTTTAAACCAGAAGAATATATGCATTTGACTAATGAATTATTTTTAAGAAAACAGATATATTTAGATGAAATCACTGCAAATTTAAATGCTGCACAAAAAATTATTGAAAGATACAAACCTGATCTTGTGTTGGTTGCGGAAGATGGTATTTCAGGAAATGTATATTTAATTCAAGAGGCTCGAAAGCAAAAGATTACTATCATTGATATACCTTATGAGGCTAGTGGTAAAGAAGATTTTGTTAATTTAATTAATGAAAAAATTGAAGAGAAAAATATTATTAAATGTGATGCCAATGCTTCTCATTTTCATCATTACATTCATAAAAAACTTAAAAAATGGATAATTACTTCTAGTGAGGGCGATTTATTGCTGTTCCCGCCTGAATTAATTATAGCTAGGTTGGAAATGAAACTTGACCTACCTGATCCTTGGACAACTCATGGAGGTAATGCTTCAATATTAGCTGTGGAAAGTAAAGCTATGCTTAATCATTATAAAAAAGAGCGAATTGATCCTACTAAGTTAAATTTAGTAGGTAGTGTTTACTGCGATGCTCTATACGATAGTTTATACAGTGCTCAATCTTATCAGGACGCTTATGAGAGAAAAACAAAGATAAATGCTGGGCAAACTTCAATTCTGGTCTCTTTACCACCTAGTTATCATCATTCTAGAAGAGAAAAAAATGAATTCCCTAGCTACAAGGAAATGATTGAGCAGTTAATGTCAATTTTAGTATCTAAAGGCTTAGTTATCTCAGTTTCATTGCATCCCGCTATTCCCCCAGAAGAGGTCGCACTGATTAAATCTTTTAATGTTAATATTGTTGATGATTGGGTTATTAATTTAATTCCTAAACATGATATTTTTTTCGTGACCAGCTTTTCATCAACCATCCGTTGGGCATTAGCCTGTGGTAAACCTACCATTAATTATGATGCTTATAATCACAATTTAAAAATCTATGATGGCGCATCAGGTTTATATAATAGTCAGCAATTGCATGATATTGATCGTCATTTAAATCATTTACTTGACGACAAACAATATCAGGCATTAGCTGTGCAATTGGCAAAAGAACGTGACGAATGGGGCATCATTGACGGAAAAAATACAGTGCGATTGTGTCAAATATTTGATAAATATATATCCAATTGCTGAGCTGTTAGCATTTGACGTAATAGTATGGACCCCGCCACCTATCGAAAGGCTTCTATTTGAGCCAGAATGAATATGTTAACAGTCATTCAATCAAGGTGAGGGATCCATAATGAAAGATATTAAAGTATTAGGCATCGATCTGGCAAAGAATGCTTTCCAATTACATGGAATAAATGCAAAAAGTAAATGCGTTCTTAAAAAAAGATTAACCAGGGAAAAGCTAATTGAGTTTATGGCACAGCTGCCTCCTTGCTTGGTTGGAATGGAGGCGTGTGGCGGCGCACACTATTGGGCTCGTATGTTTATAGGAATGGGGCATACCGTAAAAATGATGGCACCTCATCCATATCTGGTCAAGCAAATTTGTACACCCCAGTTAAGCCACTTTTTTCATTAACCCCCAGTACCGATTTTCAAATTGATTCGGACTTAGATAATCCAAAGACGAATGCAATCTTTGATTGTTATAAAACATAGTCATGTAATCTAGAATATCTTGTTTTGCCTCCCGTCTGGTTTGATAATTACGCCAATGAACTAATTCATCCTTCAAGCGGCTGAAAAAACTCTCAGCAACGCTATTGTCCCAGCAGTCACTTTTTTGCTCATGCTGCCCACAAGGCCATGTTGATTGAGAAGGCTGCGATATTGTTTACTGGCATATTGTGAGCCCCTGTCGGAATGCACAATAAGGCCTGCTTTTAGCTTTCTCTGCCAAATGGCCATTGTTAATGCATTGCAAACTGTATCAGCTTTCATTCTCGAACTCATGTTCCAACCAACCACTTTTCGGGAAAACAAATCAATTACCACCGTCAGGTATAACCAGCCCTCATGGGTTGGGATATAGGTCATATCGGACACATAGGCACGATTGGGTTCATTGACCTGAAATTTCCTGTTTAAAACATTATCAAAAATAGGTTGCTTGTGATTGCTGTTTGTTGTCACTTTGTATTTCTTTTTATAGCGAACAAAAATACCCGCTTCACGCATTAAACTACGGGTTTTTCTGCGGCCAACCGGATAACCAAGAGCATTCAGTGCTTTCCTTATCCTGCGATTTCCATACGAAAACTTGCTGGATTCTGAGATTTTTTTAACCCACTCCAATAGCTCTTCATGTTCTGGTTCATTGTTCGGTTTTGTGCTCTTCCGTTTTTGATAGCTATAGTATCCAGAAGAAGTAACGCCCATGAGATGGCACATCATGCCAACCGGCCAGGTCTTCTTATGTTGGGCGATAAACGAATATTTTATTTCGCTTCTTTCGCAAAGAAGACCGTCGCTTTTTTTAGTATTTCTTTCTCCATTGTCAGCCTTCTGACTTCTTCTCGTAACTGACGAATTTCAAGTTGCTCTTCCGTCAATTTTCCATTTCCACGAAAAGCATTTTCATTATTCTCCGCTGCCACTCGAATCCAGCGACTCAAAATATTCGAATTAATTCCCAAGCTCCTTGCTGCTTCTGGACATGTGTATCCTTGCTCAGTTACTAAACTAATCGCATCCAGTTTAAATTCCTTTGTATATTTTCTTCTTGTAGACATTGTGACCTCCAATTAAACAAATTATCTCTTAACTGGTGTGTCTAAATCAATTGAACCACATCAAACTAGTGGGAGTCAGTAGTTCTAAGAAGATTCTGCTTAAGCTCAACGATTTCATTGACATGAGCCTTTTCCCATTCGACTAGTGTTACTCTATCTCGCTCTAATTTTTCCTGAATATTAGCTTTTGTCAGTAAAGTCGAAAAATGACTAATCCCAGATTCATCTTTTAGCCTCAATACCATTGATAATATTAGATTTCCCAATTCATTTTTGAAGTGTTGGGGGTCCCAAAACCAATGCATTTTGGTTATGACATCATCTTTATCTGGAAGTTGTTCGGTTGTAATGGAGTTAATATTATTAAAACCCCATAAAGCAAATTTTAAATTGGGGTATTTTTGATTATGAGCTGCTATTATTTTCATTAACTCCTTTTGCCATTGTTCATAAGTATCCCATAAATCTAACAATTTATAAGTTTCCAAAAGCCTGACATGTTCCGGTGCAAGTATAAGAATTAATTCCGTATGGTTGTTTTCGCAAATCGTTATGATTTTTTGTAAATAGGCAATGGTATCAATTCCTTTTTCAGGATTAGTAAAATCATATTGATTATGTGGTGAGGGCAATAAGGAGGCTTTACTATAACTTTCTGTATACAAAAAATTATTCTTATAACCTTTTAACTGTTGTATTTGCTCTTCTCTATAATCATGGACGAGTTGCCCGTTGCTTAAAAATGCGTTTCTTTTGTGCTGGTTTTTTATGGTTTCTAGACTGGCTTTTAAAGCATCAAAAGAAAGCAAAGTAGAAAAAAAAGTATTTACAGTACGCGGGTTTTTATTTCCATTCATATCGACATTAAGCATTGACTCATTAAAATCATCTCTGTTCTCGACATAAGCATTAAACATAAAGAAATTCACTACTAAAATGACCTTTTTTACAGGTTTAATTGCTTCAGCATGTTGTAGATAGCGCATTACTTCGTAAATATTTGCACCGCTCAAACCAAGGTTATAAACGTGAGAATTATCCCATGCAGCAAAGTCCGGGTTGAGGCCTGTTTCAGCAGTAGATGAACCCATTATTAAATATTCTGGTTTTTTCCACTCTGTTGCTATTGCCTTGGTAAGGCGCAGGTGTGATGTTACTTGAGGTTTTTTACTAAGTTTCTGAATAGGTATTGATTTGTAAATATCGTACGGATTAACTAGCCAGTTAAATAATATAATAATGAAACCAAAAAATAGAATAAATGTCAGATAATTAATGGAAAATTTTTTAAAGCGATTCAATTAAATTCACCTTAGAATTTATAATATAAAAACTCACTGATATGCCCCAATGAGAGTAGTGAAATCAAGGTTAAAATAGCACAAACTGCTGCGGTGAACACTGTGGGTAACCAATACAGTTTCTTAATTGGATAGGGCTCAATTTCCCCAGGGTAAGTTTCAAGTGCAGGATTATATTTATAAAGTAATTGTTGAGTATTAGGCCCTAAAAATACGATTAATCCTGTTATGAGTAAAAGTACAAACAAATGCTGTAATTGTTCAAAATGAAACAAGGTACTGGATAACGAAACATTCTGAAATAAGGCAATAATAATATGATTACTGGTTGTAAAATCTTCAGCTCGGAAAAATATCCAGGCTATCATAACAGCCAGAAAGGTAATGATTTGAGCAAAAGAATTACCTATACATTTCTTTATAGAGAAGAATTGAAAATAATGAGTTTTTAACAGCAGCCATAAATGATTTATCACTAAATAAAAACCATGTAATAAACCCCATATGACAAAAGTCCATCCGGCCCCATGCCAAATGCCGCCTATAATCATAGTTATCATCAGATTAATGTATCGATTAATATGGCCTTTGCGGTTTCCACCTAAAGGGATATAGATATAGTCCCGCAAAAAACGAGATAAAGTCATATGCCAGCGACGCCAGAAAATAATAATATTAGGTGCTTTGTAAGGTGAGTTGAAATTCAGAGGGAAAATGATGCCAAAGAGGCGTGCTAAACCTATTGCCATATCAGAATAGCCCGAGAAGTCAAAATACAATTGAAAAGTATAGGAGAGACTTCCGCACCATGCTTCTATAAATGTAATGGATTCTTTTGATGCCGCGCTAAAGACGGTATTTGCGTAGGGTGCCAAAGAATCAGCAATAATAGTTTTTTTAAAAAGACCAATAGAAAAAATAGTCATGCCAACTGCACAATTTTCCCAGCTGAGCAATTTTTTTCTTCTATTTTCAAACTGAGGCATTATTTCCTGATGATGAAGTATTGGTCCTGCCATTAAATGAGGAAAAAATGTGACGAATAAACCGTAGTTTGTAAAGTGAGGCACCTTAATTTGTTTTCTATAGCAATCTGTGAGATAAGCAATTTGAGTAAAGGTAAAAAAAGAAATGCCTAATGGCAAGTCTCCATTAATTAACTCAAGAGGTTGATTAAGCAATAGGTATATATTAGCCACTAAAAACTGGCTGTATTTAAAGTAAATAAGTAAAGATAAATTGCCAATAAGTCCTGCATAGAAGAACTTTCTATTGATGCGCTCAATCAATAAGCTAATGAGAAAATTAAATAATATTGAGATTAATAAAAGTGGCAAATAGTAGAAATTCCAATATCCGTAAAAAATAATAGATGCAAGAAATAGAAATGTGATTGTTTTTGAACGGATTTGACTAAGCTGAAAAAAGGAAAATAGAGTAAAACTAACAGGCAAAAAGAAGAAGAGAAAAGAATATGAATTAAAAAGCATTATTTAATTTTGTATAAAAATAAAGACATCATTATACAATATAATAAACTTGGAATTAAATTATCGATGCAAATTGATCATTTGCTTTTGGATTTTAAAATATTTTTGCTCCTATCATCCTTTAAGCTAACATTATATTCGGTTTTTTAGGATAACTATAACAAGCAATTTGGTGCTTGCTTCCGTGCAAATATTAAAAGAATACCCGCAATAATGAATGGAAAATGTTGATTAAAAACCAGAGTTATTATTTACCAACAGGTAAATCCTCCGTCTACTATGATGTTTTGTCCTGTCACATAAGATGAAGCATCTGAAGCAAGGAAAACCAATGCACCTAGTAACTCGTGAAACTTTCCCATTCTTCCTAAAGGTACTTTACTTGAATAATTTTTAATAAAAACATCATTTTGCCCACTTTCAATACCGCCGGGAGTTAGGGTATTAACACGAATGTTGTATTTAGCCAAATAAGTTGCCAGATATTTAGTCAGGCTTAGAACTGCTCCTTTTGATACAGAATAAACAGCTGGAGTGTTGATTTCTACCCCCAAGTATTCTGAGCCCTTATAGATACCTTGATCTGGTGCAACAACACCATAAATAGAGCTTGTCTGAATGATACTCCCACCGGTGTTCTGAGAGATCATTTCTCGACTCACTGCTTGAGCTACAAGAAACATTCCGTCCAAATTGACTTCCATTACTTTTCGCCAGGTCTCTAAACTATATTCTTCAAAAGGGGCAAAGAATTGATATAAATCATTTGTCTTACTGGCTGCATTATTTAAAAGTATATCAATAGAATTGAATTGAGTCTTTACCGTTTCAACCATATGAGCAATATTCGCTTTATCAGTGACATCACATCTCAAAGGTATAACCCTGGCATCTGGGTATTCATTTAGAATTGATAGGCATACTTGCTCAGCCTTTTCATAGCAAACATCAGTTACCGCGACTTTAGCACCATTTTTTGCGAGCTCTCGACTAAAACCTTTACCAAGAATTCCAGCTCCACCCGTGATAATTGCAGTTTTATTTGTAAGATCAAACACTCGCTTTCCTTAATTATTTATTATTAAAAGTAATTTGCTCCATAGGTTTTAATGAAGACAATTGCGTTATTAAATGCATGGTATTTATTGTTTCATGCGGTGGTATAACAGGTCTTTTTTTCTCAACCATTAGTTGCATATTTTTAATGGTGCGTTTAAATGCTGTAAAATTATCATGCAGATTATAATGACAGTGACCATTGGTGCCATAAAATGATAAATGAAAAGTTTTTCCGACAGCCCCCAAGCACGACAAGTTAAATACAATGTTATTTTCCAGTGTGAGATTATATGATTCGAATAATGTAGGTAGACGCATTGCAGAAATTACTTTTCCCAGTCCTAAACCATTAATTGCATCAATAAGATGAATTCCATATTTTTCCAAATGATTTAAAACAACACCTTCTATTAATTTTAAATCTCCAAGATCCAAATCGTTATTTCTTAACAGGTCTAACTCTTGAGCATATCGCATTCCAGAAGTGCTCATGAGCAAGCCATTATTTAAATATTTTTCAAAATAATTTAATTCATCAGTATTTAAGGTCAGTGGCTTGTCAATAAAAACAGGTATACCATGTTCGAGGAAGGGCTTGGCCATTTTGTAGTGAGTTTGATAATCATCTCTGGCTATGAAGACCAGATCTATTTTGCCTATCATCTCTTCATAATCATCAAGTGCATATGTAATTTTACTTGCTGCACATAATTGTCGGGTTAAGTTTTTGTCTTGGGTCCATGCACAAGTAACTTGCAGATCATGAAAATCAAAAGCATCTCTAGGCTGTTTTTCCAGATAATTTAGAATAACAGGCCAGCCCGCTGCAATAAAGGCATCAGGATCATATCCATTAATAATAGCGGAGAAAGAAAAAGGGTGACCGTTTCCTTCACTGTATCCTAAAATACCCGCTTTCATCACCATACACCCCAGCCACCATCAACGCATATGTTTTGACCTGTTATATAAGATCCTGCCTCTGAACATAATAATATTGCGGCACCTTTTAATTCATGAGGTTGCCCAATCCTATTAAGTGGGTTTTTGCTGTTTAGACGTTGAATAAAATCAGGATTTTCTTTTTGAGTACTTTCAAATGGAAATGGGCCGGGGCTTATGGCATTGACCCTGATTTTGTGGGGTGATAAAAAGCTTGCCAAATATTTGGTGAGTTGAATTAAACCTGCTTTAGCGGCTCCGTAGCTTGGGGGATTAGCAAATCGCTCACTATCGTATAACCTATAATCAGGCGCAACATGTCCATACATAGATGCTATGTTAAGAATATTCCCCTTTTTCTTCTTTAAAAGAGGATAAGCTCGTTTGATAGTCCTGAATACTCCATTTAGACATATTTCTATATCCAGATTCCAGTCCTCATCAGAAATGGATTCAAAAGTATTTTTTCGACCTGACCAGCCACAATTAACTAGAATATCCAGTCCATCAGGAAATAACTCATTAACTGTATGCATGAATAGATCTATAGATTCAGGATTAGAAATATCTACGGATAGGGGGGTGAAAATGCTATTTTTAAAATTTTCAGTTAGATAATTAGTATAATTTTGACATTTTTCCAAACTACGACTAGCGATGATAACATTAGCTCCCTGTTCAGCAAAGGCATGAGTTATTTCACTGCCTAATAACCCTGCTCCTCCTATCACTAAAGCGGTTTTACCATGTAGTGAAAAAAGGTCAGTTAATCTCGGTGCTGTTTCTGGTTTCGAATAAGACATTTGCAATCACCAAATCTTTTTTTGTATCAATATCAATTACAGAATTTCCATCTAGAATTTCTGCACCCATTTTTCCAAAAAGGACATTCGGTCCTTCATTAGGAAAGGTCTTTAGGCTAAACGCATAAACAACTCCATTTAACTGATAAGCCTTTGGTAAATTTTGTCTTGAAATCCATGGTATAGCACCTTTAATAAAAGGCTCGGGTTGGCCATTTTCAACAGACCAAATCCTATGCGGATTTATTTCAGATTCATTAAAAGTAGCAATGGAATCCAGTTCTTCATGAACTAAGCGGTAAAGGCATTTTTGTATGATTTCTTTAGTCCGAAAAGGGGATGTTGCTTCTAGCAATATCATGTAATCAGGTAGATTGTTTTCAGAAGACAGAACTGTCCGACAATATCGAATTGCATCAGCGACTAATGCTGTGTCTGTAGCTAGATAATCCGGTCTGTGCTGGATAGTAACATTATAGGATTTAGCAGTATTTGCAATATTTTGATCATCCGTTGATACTATAATTTCATCGATTTCAGGAACTTCTGAAGCTACTTCAATAGGCCAGGCAACTAAAGGTTTTCCACCAAGTAGGGCGAGGTTTTTATTGATAATGGATTTACTTCCTCCTCGCACTGGTATAAAGGCAACAATCCTTTTGTTATTTATCATTATAAAATCATTTGTTATTTTTTTATTGGTCGAATTATAATCTCGCAGAAATTTTAAAGCAATAATGGGCTTTTCATATTTTTATTTTATTCTTTTGCATAGAGTTTTATAGATTTGTTAATGATTACCCATAATTTTTTTGATAAACATATATTGCTTAAAACAAACAGGCGACTGAGTATTCCAACTCTTACCAACAAGGTGCTAAAAAAAGAAGAGTCATTTTTAAAAAACTTATTATGATATCTCCACATTCCTTTTGCTTTATACCCTAGGACTCTAATAGGAATTTGTTGAGTGCTATAGCTTTTTATATGGGTAACTTTTGTTTGAGGGGTAAAAATAATTTTCCATCCTCCTTGAATCACTCTATAAAACCAATCGTAATCTTCGCAATAAAGAAAGTATTTTGCGTCAAGAAGACCTATATCATCTATAGTTTTTTTTCTAACAAACATACAGGAGCCCGAAATCAATTCTACCTCTACGGGATGATCTGGCAAGGGCTTATCAGAGAGCAAGTAGCCTGAAAACTTGGGATTGTCTGGAAATATTTTTCCTAATTTGCACATTTGATTAAATACTCGGGCGGGGCTTGGTGTAAGTCCTCTGCATCCTGCTTGTTCTGTTCCATCCGGATTGGTTACGAGACAACCTGCCATTCCTGCGTCCGGGTAATTATTCATCACTTGAAGCAGATGCTCAATGGTGTTCTCGTCAATAAAACAATCTGGATTTAAATAGAGTATGAAGGGTGTTTCTATCATAGGATATACAGCATTATTGGCTGCTGAAAAACCAAGATTGGCATGGTTTTTATGAATATGAATATTTGGATTATCCCGGTATGCGACAGTTAACAGGTGCAAGCTATCATCAGATGAGGCGTTATCGGAAACAATTATTTTTACTGGGACGGTACTAGCCAATACTTGTTGTATACATTTCAGCAACATTTCGCCTGAATTGTAATTAACTATAACGACTGTGACTAAATTTTTTACCATGGTAAACCTTTATTCAGGATTTTGAGCAGATGGATGGTATTTATTTTTCGCGATTTTTGGATTATTTTGCGTTGTCTTAAAACCCTTTGCAAACCTTTCATTGCGTCAATTTTTGATTTTAAAATCGTTGATGTCTGTCCTCTGAAAATAAATAACAGAATGGTAACGATATTTAATAAGAGATGTAGCGGGAAACTTAGAACTAATAGGAAAATAGGCATATTTTTAAAGTAAGTCCAAACCAGGTTGCGATGCCCATGATAGGTATAAAAATCGCTATGCCTTTTTGTTGTTGCAGAACCGGTATGTTCAACAATGGCTTTAGGAACATAAGCGCCTTTATAACCAGAAAGCCATAAGCGAAAAGCAAGGTCGATGTCTTCATAATAGCAAAAATAATGCTCATCAAATCCCTTTACGTCATGGTATGCATCCCGTCTGTATAGGGCTGCTGCAGCACAGGGAGAAAATATCTCTGAAATACTGCCGGGATCCTGATGAAGTGGCTTCCTGTGATTTCTACGCCAGGCTTTTCCGCTGATATGATAGCAATCTCCGGTGCCATCCAATAAATGGGGTTCTTGCTCACAAATTAATTTTGAGCCCAGGAAAGCAAATTGTGGATATTCACGAATGGTATTTACCATTTCCTCAAGCCATTCTTTATGGGGATAGGCATCAGGATTAAGTAATGCAATCCAATTGATTTCGGGGGATAAATATTCCATCGCGCGGTTATTACCAGACGCAAACCCAAGATTTTTGTCATGTTTAATGATTGTTAAGGATAAATTCAGACTAACAATCTCTTGGGGGATGTCTTCATGGCTTGCGTTGTCAAAAATGATAACCTGAGAAGGTTTATAGGTTTGATCAGCTAGTGCTTGCACTGCTTTTAACAGATATTTCCCAGAGTTATAGTTAATAATGATGACTCCAATATTAATAGAGTGATCCATATTATTGTTAAATAAGTAACTCACGATCCTGTTTCCAATTTGGGAGAGCATTGATCATACTGATGTATAAATTATTGCTTTCTATAAACCAACTCATTTTTTGAATTAAAAAATATTTATTCACAAGCTCTTGTGTCAGCACATGATTTACCTGTTTATCATAGAGGTATGGAAGAGAAATAGAGGAATACGATACGGATAACACTTCACAACCTTGTACTAAACTTTCGGCTAATTCAATAGGTAGATGATAATATTCCTGGTCTATTACCTTTATATTGTAATTTTCTTTTAGAGTATTAATGATTAATGAAAATAAATCCGGGTCATGTGCGGGATGGGGTTTTAAAATAACAGTACTGCCTACAGTAGCGTATTTTGATAGAATGTCTTTATAAAGTGCTATTTCATTATCTATCGTGGTTAATTTGGACTCTGTAAAATTGCTGAGCATAAGCAGATAGCATGGATTTGGGCTATTTTTAATTAAGTCTTGCATATGGGTCTTAAAGTCAGGGATACAATTAGCAAGATCAGCAACACATTTTTTTAAATCACCTTTGGGAATAATAGAGAAATCGCATTGGGTTAAAAAATCTTTCCCAGGATCACAAGGTATAGCCAATATAGCCTGTTGAGCCTGCAATTGATATTTTTTTCTCGGGTAGATTAATTTTCTTTTTAATCTCGCAAGTATATTGTGCAGTATAATTCCATTTTTATTAATAATTTGGTACATAAATCGAGAGAAATAGGTTTGAGTATAGACTAATCCCAAGGCATCACCATAACATATACATTTCGCATGGGGAAAAGCATGCATCAATGCCTGGTTCCAAAAATCACTACTGATGTCATGGGAAAAGAAAAGCTCATCAAATTCATATTTTTTTAGTTTACGGCGTAATAGTTTTGCTCGTAATCTTACTGGTAAGTAAGTGATGAATTTGGGGTGTTTGAATAGAGAGTAACCCGATAAAACAATTGAGTTAGGTTCATTACTGATTAATGCTTGAATATGTGAGATTTTAAGGGAATTAAATGGAATATGTGGTTTGGTAAGAATTATCAACGGCTTTAACGTGGACTTGTTTATTATTTTATTATGTCGATATGCAGCAATAGCAGGTATTAATTGATTAATATGATCAATACTGATTAAGGTTGGTTTATTCATATTATGATTAATTCATTCATTAATATCATACAAGTTTTTGTCAGCATTATCTGCTCCCTTACGGTCGCGGCTCGGTTATGATCGTGGTTCTTTTTTAACAGCAATCCGAGCCGCAACCGTAAGGGAGCGGATAGAATCACACTCCATAGACCATAGGCAAGGAACTAGGTAAATGGATAATCCATCTCGCTATTTAATTTGTTTTCTAATAAAAATTCCTTTAAGGGGCCTAATAGTTGCAAATGATGCTGCATGGAAATTTCATAACTTGTCAGGTTGCAACTGCCAGTTTCTAGCAGGGTAGTGACTAGCTCAGCAGTAAGCATGCTTTGGTAAGGTATAGGTGCATTGACCTCTTCCCATTTCCAGTCCTTTTCCAGGCTGGTCTGCCATGCTTTTTGTTCCCACTCTCTGGAAATTACTCGTAGTTTATGGTTGTAAATTTCAATTTGAATAGGCGCCATGCCGCACTTGTCACAATGTAAAAAGGCAGTACTCCCATTTTCAAATCGAGCGACTAAAGCTCCGGTTAACTCAAAATAGCCATTTCTTTTACTCGGTATAATTTGCTTATCAAGATATCGGGTATCAATCTCGAATTGGTCGCTTCCGGTGATATAGGCTAAATGATCAAGATAATGGATTGCATTCGTGACCAGACCATATTGACTTCCATTGACATGGTATTGGACTACTTCATTTTTAAATGCAGTATTTAAATGCTGATAATACGGCATCATTCTCATAGTGCAGTTAACCCAGACTTTCGTATCTTTTGAAGATAATTGTTTAGCAATATTGTAATAATCTTGCTCTTGGGTAAATAATAACTTTTCAAGAACCAGATGTCTCACTTCTGTTTTATTTAATAAATTTTCTATGATAGTTCTGCGGCTGTTTGCCGTGCTGGCAATAATCGCTATGTCTATTGTTTGATGATTGGTTAAGCTTTGTGAATAATTAATTTTATGTTTTACATTTTGGATAGTGGCATCAAAGCGGTTTTTTGCTGTTTCAAGTGACTCAAGACTGGAATCAATAACGTCTATTTCTATTTCTTGATTAAGTAAATTAAGTGATTGTAAATGTCTGCTGCCAAGTTGACCTGCACCAATGATTACTATTTTTTTCATGATAGAGTATTTTAATTAGTTATAAATAGGTTAGCATTTTAGCTGACTTGTTTGTTTAATTCCACAGTTGTTATTTGTTGATTCTGCGTTTTAGATATTTGCTCTGATAACCATTTGGCTAATACACGGTGTCCTTGCTCGTTAAAATGTGAGAGGTTCATAAAGTTATTTTTTGAATAGTTAAAACTGGGTGTCAGGCAATGAATTTTGGGAAATTTCTTACATATTTGAAAAATATCATCCAGTTCATTCTGAATATCAGATACTTTAAATTGAGTTTGTTTTATACCATTTTTATAGATTGGGGAAACAAAAAAATAGACATGGTCAGCAACAGATGAAGCAGATGAAAATAAAGAATTGAGGAAAGCTGTGTAATTAGGCAATTTTCTTTTAAAGTTGGTGTATTTCTCTGAAAAACTATCAGGAAAAGGTAGAAATGAATATTGATATTCCATCTTTTTATCAGGGGCATATATTCTGTTCAATTCTAGGTTGATAAGTAGATTAATTCCACGCGGATGAAGCAAATAAAAACGACTATACGAGGTATTAATAAAATCAAACCAGGGCTTGTTTGTATCTTGAGCAGTGTAATATGAGGAAGTTGAGGTAAAATTAAATAGATTGATTTCTATTATCAAGGAATCTATATGTAACTTGTGATCTTTTAAATAATTGATATGAGTCAGGGTGTCTTGACCGCTTTCTCCAATTCGTGAAGCATTGAGAACAGTATAATTTGGAAAATAATTGGTCATGAAGTAAGTATAAGTTTCTTTAGCAAGTAGGTTATATCCATAAGAAAATGATGAGCCAAGCACTAGCATGATGGGTTTGCCGGACGACTTTAATTTTTGATTCAAATAAGCTTGAATAAGGAAAAATTGTTCTTTAGGTTCAAAGTTTCTAACATTGATTAAATTTTTATTATAAAAATAGGAAGTCAATCCCCCAAGAAAATAACTCCAAAATAAGTGGGTAAAAACTAATCCAACAACAATTGTGATAATGTATTTGTAATAAATTCTTTGAATCATTTTGTTATAATCACTATGAGAGATTTCCCTTGAAATGTATGTCGGCCTCACACCAATTATTAGAATTTTTTCATGTGAAAGTATATTAATTATAAATTGGTGAGTCTTTTAGGTTAATTGCTTATTTGATTCTCCCATTTTTAATTGTTGTTTATGAGTTTTAGCTATTTGGTTTGATAACCATTTGGCTAATACACGGTGTCCTTGCTCGTTAAAATGTGAGAGGTTCATAAAGTTATTTTTTGAATAGTTAAAACTGGGTGTCAGGCAATGAATTTTGGGAAATTTCTTACATATTTGAAAAATATCATCCAGTTCATTCTGAATATCAGATACTTTAAATTGAGTTTGTTTTATACCATTTTTATAGATTGGGGAAACAAAAAAATAGACATGGTCAGCAACAGATGAAGCAGATGAAAATAAAGAATTGAGGAAAGTCTCGTACATAGGCAATTTTTTTTTAAAATCGCTGTATTTTTCAGAGAAACTATCTGGAAAGGGACTAAAAGAATATAAGTTTTCAATTTTTTTACCGGGGTTAAATATTCTATTCAATTCTAAATTGGTCAGTAGGTTGATTCCGTGTGGGTGTAGTAAATAAAACTGGCTATATGAATTATTTATATAATCAAACCAGCGTTTTGGGCTTGTGTCTGCTGCTACTATACTTTTTGAAGAAGTAAAATTAAATAAATTTATTTCTATTATCAAGGTATCTAAATGTATATTTGTAGCTTTTAAATAATTAATATTAGTTAAGATGTCTTCACCACTTGACCCAATTTGGGAAGCATTTAGAATAGTATGGTTTGGAAAGTATTTAGCCATATAATGAGTGTAAGCTTTATTAGCTAGCAAATCATATCCATAAGAAAATGATGAGCCAAACACCAGAATGACAGGTTTTTTGGGTGATTTTAATTTTTGGTTCAAATATGCATTGATAAGAGGATATCGCTCCGTATCAATAAAATTTCTAACATTAATTAAATTTCCACTATAAAAATAGGAAGTCAATCCTCCAAGAAAATAGCTCCAAAGTAAGTGAGTAAAAACTAATCCAATAACTATTGTGATAATATATTTGTAATAAATTTTTTGAATCATTTCGTTCTATCACTAAGTTAAAAATTGAAATATAGGAAAGTACTAGGTGTTTGAGAAATAGTGGTTATTGCGAAATAAGTTAATGCTCCTAAACCAAAACCGTACCAGATACTAGGAACCCACAAAAGTTTATCTGTAAGTGAGCTTATAGCTGGACCAGAAGTATTTTTAGCTGGATTATCTAGTATAGCATTGGTCTTTTTCATAATTTCAATAGTATTTGGCAGGATAGAGCAAATTGCCAGGCCTGCTAATAGAAATAACCCAAAGAAGATATAATTTAATAAAGTAAGCAATCCAGCTGTACTGTAGAAATAATGATTGATATGAAACATACCTTTATAAAAATTTTCGACGGTAGCGAAATTGTCGGCACGAAATAACACCCATCCAAGGACTACAAGAAAGAATGTGAAGGCAATAGAAAGGTATCGCAATATTTGTAAAGTTACTTTTGAGTTTATTTTAAAATGGAAGCTTTCTGAAAGCTTGTTTTTGCATGCATGCCACCCATGATTCAAAATAAGTAAGCTACCATGATAAGTTCCCCATAAAATGAACGTCCACCCTGCACCATGCCAAAACCCAACGATAACCATTACAATGAATAAATTCAGGTATTTACGAAAGGCCCCTCGTCTTCCTCCACCAAGAGGTATATACAAATAATCTCTGAAAAAACGGGATAAACTCATATGCCATCTTCGCCAAAAATCAATGATATTGATTGCTTTATAAGGAGAGTTAAAATTTACTGGTAATTTAATCCCTAGCATATAGCTGAGGCCTATTGCCATCTCGGAATAACCTGAAAAATCAAAGTAGAGTTGCAAGGTATAGCCAATGGCACCAATCCAGGCGTCTACAAAAGAAAGATCATAACCTTTCCCTGGCAAATCAAAAATATAATTGACTTTGGGGGCAATGGTATCTGCCAAACAAACTTTCTTAAATAAACCGATTATAAATATAGATAATCCTATTATAAAGTAGCGTATGAAGGGGAACTGTTTTATCGCTACAATTTTTTTAAATTGAGGCATGACATCGGAATGATGAATGATTGGGCCTGCTATTAAATGTGGAAAATAGGTAACAAATAATGAATAGTTAATAAAATTAAATTCCTTTACTTTTCCCTGATAAGTGTCAACCAAATAGGCTATCTGTGTAAACGTGAAAAAGGAGATGCCCAGAGGTAAAATAATGTTTAAGTAATTAAAGTTAGTATGGGCAACTGTATTGAAATTCTGTATAAAAAAATTCATGTACTTGAAATAAAAAAGTGCTCCAAGGTTACAGGCTATTCCAAGAATTAAAAAAGTTTTTTTGTGGAATACTTGTTCATTTTTAATAATTAACTTACTGATTAAATAATTAAAACTTATCGAGGCGACCAACAAAATAAGATAGTTCGGGTTCCACCAACCATAAAAAATTAAAGAAAAGATTAATAACCATGGAGTGACGCCTGATTTAAAGTAATGAATGAGAAAATAGCTTCCAATTAGGGCAATAGGTAAATAAACAAATAAAAACAAATACGAATTGAATAACATGATCCCTGTTTTAATGGAATTAAAAGGCAAATCATAATTTAAGTTTCCATAAATTGCCACATAAAGTATACTGATTTAATCATATTGCTCCTGATTATTTTCATCAGTTTTTTCAAGTAATTGTTTTTTTATGGTTAGTGTGGAGATTCAATGATTTTTCATCAGTTATTTGATCAGGATTCTTGTACTTATACCTACCTCATAGGTTCTCCTGATAGCAAGCACGCAATAATCATTGATCCAGTAAAATCCCATGTTCCAGGTTATATTAACTTGATTAACGAGTTGGGATTAAATTTGGTTGCCGCTATAGATACCCACCTGCATGCTGATCATATTACCGGGTCTGGTCCATTAGCTCATTTAACTGATTGTCAATCCATGATGGGCATTGAGACAGAGGCTAAATTTGTGCAACTTAAATTCTGTGATAATGAAATTCTCAATTTTGGGAATATTAAAATAAGAGCGATGCATACTCCAGGTCATACTCCAGACTCCTATTCTTTCATACTGGAGGACAAAGTATTTACTGGCGATACTTTATTAATTAACGCCACAGGCCGCACCGATTTTCAAAATGGCAGTGCTGGCGAACAGTACGATAGTCTGTTTAATAAGCTTCTAAAATTGCCTGATTTTATGAAGGTTTATCCGGGGCATGATTATAACCAGAAACATTACAGTACTATTGGGCAGGAAAAAAAATATAATCCCAGATTGCAAGTAAAATCCAGGCAAGAGTATGTTGAAATGATGGGTAATCTGAATTTGTCTTTTCCTAAAAACATGCATTTTGCAGTCCCTGCCAATTTGAATAACGGACTAACTGAGCAAGAAATTAATGCTTTCGTTTAAACGGTAGTATGTTTTATTTATTCATTGGTAGCTCAATAGCCCTTGTTGCTGTGTAAATAGCGAATGATTTTAAAAATGGAATTTTATTAGCTGGCTCATTATTTGAATTAATAAACTGGAAGTTTTCCGAATTTCACTGTAAATTCATTCTTTTAATATCGTATCTATTTGATTTTAAATACGTATTTTTATATTGTTTGAGTTTATTGCAGGAAAATAAACTTGTTTTTCTTTTTGAGCCCGGTTTATTTATAATTGAGAGTTTTTGATATTAGGGGATGTTGAACGGTTTTATGATGAATTTATGACAAGGAATTTATTAATTTTTCAATTCATTTTTGCAAAAATTAAACGCAAATTTATTTGTTACTTAATATTCCGTTAATAATCAGAGTGTACAATGTGATCCAAGCAATAAATTTTGCTTAAAATTTGTTCATATTGTAGTTGCCAAGAACACCATGGAAGCGTTCTATGGAGAAGTAGGTAGCTGCTATGTTAGGGAGATTTTAGTCATGTTGATTTTGACTCGGCGTATAGGTGAAACATTAATCATAGGTGATGATGTCAATATTACTGTTTTAGGTGTAAAAGGCAATCAAGTTCGCTTGGGGATTAATGCTCCAAAAGATGTTTCTGTTCATCGTGAAGAAATTTATTTGCGCATACAACAAGAAAAAGAATCTGATGATTCGGAACAAGCAGTATAAATCGATTTCCACGCAGCTCATCCAGTTCCGAGTACTTAAAAATACTCGGGACGAACCTTAAATCCTTTCTTATACCATATTTTCAATGTAGCTTATTGGCTCTTACCAGTTTGCAGTGAAGTATCGCCTGATGAAAGATAATGACAGATTCCTTTGTCATCTTTTAACATCAATTGTCCTGAAGGATTCACGCCACAAGCAATTCCTGATAGGAGGCCTGAAGATTGTGAAACGGTAATGTATTTTCCTGCCAGATAATCAACGGCATTCCATTCACTCATAAAAATATCAAGATCAGCGTTCATAAACTTATTTAAATATTGTTCCAGGTGAACAATAAGGCTGGCAATTAAAAAATTACGATTGTATTGTTGTTTATAGATTTCATACAAAGAACACCATGGTTTATCTGGTAAAGGATGATGTTCTGTATCTGTATTGACATTTAGGCCTATTCCAATGATGACTTGTGCACTACTATTGGATTCTGCTATGATTTCAATAAGACTCCCGCACAATTTTTTGTTACCCCAGAGTATGTCATTGGGCCATTTGATTTTGATATCTTTTGAATTGCTTAAGGTATTTAAAAAGGCTATCAAGGCCAAACTTGAAACAAGACTTAAACCAGAGAGTCGAGAAAGATCACAATTAAAACTCCATCTGGTAGAGCAGTAAATATTCTCTCCAAAAGGAGAGTGCCAGTGTCGTCCAAAGCGCCCCCTTCCTTGAGTTTGCATTTCGGTACAGCAAATTTCGACTGCTGAGCTTGAGGGGAGGTCTTTCAGGTATCGGTTGGTTGAGTCAATTGATGTAAATAAATGCAGTTTAAAAGGTTGGCGGAATCCTGTGCTGTGTAATTTTTTGCTGATTTGATCGGAGTCCAACAGGATTAAAGGCTTTGCCAATTGGTATCCTTGATGTGCTAGGCGGATAATAGGTATGCCTAAATCATTAAGCTGATTGATTTGTTTCCATACGGCTGAGCGACTGATTTTTAATGCGTTTCCTAATTCGCTCCCACTATGGCATGTCCCATCACCCAGTATTTGCATTAAAGTATGTTGAGATGGATTAAATTGGAACATGATTTAAAATTTTAAACTAATATTTTGTTGAAGCTGGACGATCCCATGACGAATTTCTCTAACAGAAGGGTGGTAGCATAAAGCCCCACTGCAGCATACTTCAGGCATGAATGAGCGTAATTGCCAGGTCATATTATGCAAGGGATCGTCAACCAATTGTTTTGTAGGGAAATTGGTGGGAACATGAAATTCTTTGGTTGGATAGGAGAGACCTAAACCACTGGCTTTGATGAATGCTTCCTTTTGCGCCCATATATGAAAAAATAAGGCCGGTTTGAGTGATTGAGGTGCTTTTTTCAGTTCCTGGTATTCTTGCTCTGAAAACAAATTTTTACCTATCCCTTCATAAGGCCGGGCTGAATATCTTTCAATATCCACCCCGATCGGATAGGTTTTACCTACTGCCAACATAGCCATTTCACCTGTATGACTGATGTTAAATTGCAATTTTTGCGAGTTAATCACATTGGGCTTGCCATGATTATTGTAAGTAAATTCCAATCGTTCAGGGGGCGAATTAAGGTATCGAGCCAGGATAATTCTTAAAGTCGCTCTGGCGTTGGTAAAGCGTCTTTTGTGGCGATTAAAATAAAAGCGATCCGCACGGGAACGTTCATCAGTATTCAATAACTGATAGGCGCTATGCAATTCATAGTCTAATGAGAACTGCCAAAGATCAATACGTGACTCATTTAAAATGCAGTTTTGTGTGTTTAATGGAGTAAATCCTGTAATTATCATCTGTTGTATCTGAAATCTGGCATCAATTAACGGTTAAGAGTATCATATACCAAAGATGTTTAATTCACCAAAGAGTAATCAATGACCCGACAATTTTTGGACTTTGAACAACCGATTGAAGAGTTGAATCAAAAAATTGAAGCACTGCGTATGGTTGGCAGTGATAATGAAGTTAATTTAAGTGAAGAAATAGCTCGACTTGAAGCTAAATGCTCCGAGTTAACAGAGAATATATTCTCCAGGCTCGAACCATGGCAAATCGCTCAGATGGCCAGACATCCTTTAAGGCCACAGACTACTGACTATATTGAGCGAATTTTTACTGATTTTCAGGAGTTGCATGGTGATCGCAGTTATTCTTCAGCCCCTGCCATTATCGGAGGCATGGCGCGATTAAACGGGGAGCCTGTCATGGTGCTTGGTCATCAAAAAGGTAAACGTACCAAGGAAAAAGTATACAGAAATTTTGGTATGGCAAGACCTGAAGAATACAGAAAAGCGCTGCGTTTGATGAGAATGGCTGAAAAATTCAAAATGCCTGTCGTCACATTTATTGATACAGCTGGAGCTTATCCTGGCATAGGTGCTGAAGAACGTAACCAATCAGAAGCCATTGCACGGAATCTTTTTGCTATGTCTCGCATTAAAACACCAATTGTCTGTATTGTTACAGGAGAAGCCGGTTCAGGTGGTGCCTTGGCGATTGGGGTCGGTGATAAGATTATTATGCTGCAATTCAGCATTTATTCAGTCATTTCTCCTGAGGGGTGCGCCTCAATCCTTTGGAAAGACGCTTCCAAAGCGAGTGAAGCCGCGCGAGCTATGGGGATTACTGCAGACAGAATATTCGAAAATGAATTGGTTGATATGGTAGTTCCTGAGCCTTTGGGGGGCGCACACCGAGACGTTGATGAGATGGCAAGTCGCTTGAAGAGATTATTAACGAGTGAACTCCAGGCTTTGAAAAAGGTGCCTCTGGATCAATTAATTGAGTTAAGGTATCAAAAATTTATGGCAATGGGTGCTTGTGACTAGGCCTTTACTAAGTCCCGAATGGGTAGCTCGCCTTAAAAAATTCAAGAAGTTGCTAGTAGGGTTCAGTGGTGGCTTGGACTCTACAGTACTCCTACATGTTCTTGCCTCATCTCCTTCCTTATGTGAACAACTTTTGGCTGTGCATATTAACCATGGAATTAGTAGAAATTCTCTAAATTGGCAAAGGCATTGCGAGCAATTGTGCCTGGATTTAGGTATTGCTTTTATTGCCAAAGCGATTGAATTTGATCGTACTGCAAATGTTGAAGAAGCAGCACGTAATGCGAGGTATGATTTTTTTTCCTCTTTATTAGAGGATAATGATTGCCTGGTTTTGGGTCATCATCTGGATGACCAGGCTGAAACAGTTCTTTTGCAACTGTTTCGTGGGGCAGGAATTGATGGGTTGGCAGCCATGCAGGAATGCAGTAACTTGGGTACAGGACAATTAGCAAGACCGTTTTTGACCTGGCCGAGGGGGGAATTAGAGCATTATGCCCGTATTCATGGATTAAAATGGATAGAAGACGAAAGCAATCATGATATAAAATATTCTCGCAATTATCTGCGTCACCGGGTAATGCCATTATTAGTTGAAAAGTGGCCAGGAGTAGTAGGTAATATTTCTCGAGCCGCAACTCATTGTCAGCAGGCAAAAGCAAATCTTGATGCATTGGCTATAAAGGATTGTCCTGATTTGCTAAACGCTACTGATCATCTACTCATTGAACCGTTAAAAGGACTTGAGTTTGAGCGTATTACCAATGTTTTAAAGTTTTGGCTAAAAAAAAATCGAATTCAATTGCCATCGTCGAAGACGTTTCATCGTATCATTTATGAAATAATTTTTGCAAAGCTCGATGCCATGCCAACAGTGAGTTGGGGGCAAATACAAATACGTCGTTTTAAACAACATCTTTATCTGCTTAAAGCAGACAAGGGCAATTTACCAAAAGTTATTGAATGGCGACACTTTCCAGTTTCTTTAATGTATCCAGATGCCAATATTGATTTGTCTGCAGTAAAGGCAAAAGAGGGATTCAGGGTCCCAAAAGATGCGCAAATAGAAATTCGATTCAGGAAGGGGGGCGAAGAGTTTTATTGGCATGGACAAACCAAAAATCTAAAAAAATTATTTCAGGAATGGCAAGTCCCTCCGTGGGTAAGGGATCGAGTTCCATTGATTTACATTAATGGACAATTGGTTTGTGTAGTAGGTTATGCACTGAGCGATTTGTTTTTTACTACTAATCCGCTGGAAGCTTGGTCTATAGTTAATAATTCTTAATATAACAATCTCCGCTCCCTCACGGTCGCGGCTCGGTTTTAGCCATAATTTCATTTAATCCGCTCCCTCACGGTCGTGGCTCGGTTTTAGCCATAATTTCATTTAATCCGCTCCCTCACGGTCGTGGCTCGGTTTTGACAATAATTCAATTTAATCCACTCCCTTACGGTCGTGGCTCGGTTTTGACAATAATTCAATTTAATCCGCTTCCTTACGGTCGCGGCTCGGTTTTGACAATAATTCAATTTAATCCGCTTCCTTATGGTCGTGGCTCGGCTTTAATCATAATTCAATTTAATAATCTGATTAATCATCCGAGCTGCGACCGTGAGGGAGCGGAAAAATTTGGATGTTTTACCAATTTTCCATAACAAAATTTATTTCAAAAATAATTAGTTAGTGTGGTATTCTTTTATTCCATAAACAAGTCCTAAACCAAATGGAAATGGTTGAATAATGATATCTGAATCAGTGATCCCACTCGCCTATTTTATTACCTTTACATGTTATGGAACATGGTTACATGGAGGCAAATCAACTTCAGTTGATCACTACAATAATATACCAGGAACTGAATTTATCCCTTATGATCCAATGCGGGTATATCAGGTAAAAAAACTCATGCTGGAAACACCTTATTCTCTCGATGAATTAAAACGTAACATTGTTTTGCAAGCGATTTGTGAAGTGTGTAGATATTGTCAATGGGTGTTACTGGCTGCTCATGTCAGATCTAATCATGTACATCTTGTTATTCATGCCCAACGATCTCCTGAACAAGTGATGAATACAGTAAAAGCATACGCATCGCGTGATTTAAATAAAGCAAGACTGGATGGTGATAGAAAGAACAGATGGACTCGTCATGGAAGTACACGTTATCTTTGGAGCAAAGAAGAAATCGAAGCGACGATTCAATATGTTGTCTATGAACAAGGTTCACCGATGGCTGTATTTGAAAATAAAAATAGAGTATTGAGTGTTGAAATTTGAGCTATCCGCTCTCTTATGGTCGCGGCTCGGTTTTGGCTATAATTCAATTTAATCATCTGAGCCGCGACCGTGAGGGAGCGGATTACGTTTAAACCAAACTAAATTATCCCTTCCGTTTTTTTATAGCTTTTATTACTATACATCAGGATTGAATAGGTTTATTCTGCGCAAATTCAAATATTGTGCAATTACGTTCTATTATTTATGTCTGATACCCATTGCGAAAAAAGCTACAGAACAAAACTTCTAAAACAGGGTTTGCTTGGTATATTCATCTTATGCCTGGTTTTTCTGTTTCTCGAATCTTTTTCAAGATGGATAGCATCTACAAGTACAGCACCTTTTGGTGAGAACATTAGAAACGATCAGAAAATGATTGTGAGTGACTCCATCAGACAAGGCATCGTTGCTATTGGTGATTCCATTATTGCCAGAAGTTTTTATCCCGAACTTTTTTCTTCTCTGTTAACGAAAAATTTTTCCAAATCTTATGAAGTGTATAATATAGGAGTAGAAGGTTCAGGAATTCTCCATCATCGGGCACACTTAAGATATTTATTGAAAAGGAATGTCAAACCAGATTTTGTGATTATGAATGTTTCTGTTCACAATCTTAATTTGAATAATCTTGCCCATGATAGTAATGACCACATTATAGAGCCAGCATATCAAGATAATAACTCGTTAGATTATTATACTCGTTGTTTTGTAGTGGACAAACCAACAATAGCCTCAAAAATGTATTGTAAAATTGCGGAATATTCTTATTTTTTTCGTTTAATCCGTTATTATCATCAACAACTAAATAATAGTTTACAAGCCCTATTGCACACTCAGCGCTTACGTGTTGATAATTTATTCATTAAATATCCTGCAGTTTCAAAACAGGGTTTTTCACCTAATTTTGGGAGTCTTACTGAACAAACAGTGAATACACCCAGAATGCTTGAATTTTTAAGATATGAATACAGACATGTGTTTGCCAATTTTAATTTGGGTACCGATGGATTAGACAGTATCATTGATGATCTGAATAACAATTCAATTAAAGTGATTTTAGTTTTGGCGCCAGTTTATCATCCAGTAACTCGTAAGGTATATGATGAATTCAACTTGCCATCTAATAGCACTATAGCCAGTGCGCTTGAACATTATGCTCTAAGGAAAAATATCGCTTTTATTAATTTATTTGAGGAATGTCAGGATCCTGTTTATTTCCAGGATCCAGTACATCCTAATATCTATGGTGCTGTAAAGATAACCACATTGCTAGCGCAAAAAATTATCAAGAAACAATTTGTAGGACCTGATGGGTATTTGGATCAGGAATTGTTTCAATACCTAAAAAACAATAATGAGAACAAAGCATGAATTTTGTCACTTTTCAGTTCGTTGTTTTTTTAGTTATTACGGTCATTGTCTTTATGATGATGTCTCCCTATTATCGGAAATATTTTATTTTGCTTTGCAGCTATTTTTTTTACGGTACCTGGAGTATGCCCTTAATCAGCGTCATCTTGTTTTCAACCTCAGTTGATTACTATCTGGGGAAAAAAATCTATAAAAGCCATTCCAAAACTCATAAAAAGCTCTATTTGACTTTATCTATTTTGGTTAATTGCTCCATTCTGATTTATTTCAAATACATGAATTTTTTTATTTCCAGCATTGATGCTATTGGCTTTAGTTTAGGGGCTACCCATCTTTTGTTAAATCCTATGCATATTATTTTGCCTCTCGGTGTTTCTTTTTATACTTTTGAGGCGATCAGTTACATTGTAGATATCTATAGAGGGGAAAAACCGGCAAGTAGCTGGTTGAACTACAATTTTTATATTATGTATTTCCCGCATCTGATTTCAGGACCGATTGTTCGTTATAAAGAACTGCACGCTCAATATGAGAAGAAAATGGAATTACCTGAAACTTCGCGTTTAAAAGAGGGATTTCAGTTATTACTTTATGGTTTTATTTTCAAACTGATCATAGCCGATTCAATGGCTTCTATCTCAGATCCTTTGTTTGATAAGTATCAGACAATCAGTCATTTGGAATCCTGGTTAGCCAGTATTGCCTTCACTATACAGATTTATTTTGATTTTCTTGGATACACCCACATTGCACGGGGCGTATCATTATTTTTTAATATCAAATTACCTGTTAATTTTAATCATCCTTATAATGCGCGCAACATCAGTGAATTCTGGCAGCGTTGGCATATCACTTTGTCCTTATGGATTCGGGATTACTTATATATTCCTTTAGGGGGCAATAGAGGTCGTTTGTATCAAACGGTGAATAATTTACTAATTACTATGTTTATTGCTGGTTTATGGCATGGCGCTTCCTGGAATTATGCGATTTGGGGCATATATCATGGTTCTCTATTAGCTATTTATCATGTTTTCCGGTTTTATTGCATTAAAAGAAATTTACAAACTGAAAATCAATTGATGAAGATTGGTTCAATTATAATGACTTATTCATTCGTCGTGATAGGTTGGGTGATATTTAGATCCACTTCATTTGAACAAGCATTCACTATTCTCATCAAGATGTATGATATTCCCGGATTTGTGCGGGAATTTGTAATGAATCAACGTGCTTCGGCTTATACCGATTCATTGTTTTATCTCGTGGGAATGTTCGTCCTATGCTTTATAGGGCCGACTTTTAAATCAATTGAAACGAAAATCTTGTCAGCTCTCCAGCCATTCTGGATTAAAAAATGGCTCTATTCGCTTTCAATTTTTACCGTTTTAATTTTTATGTTTTCGCCTGTGAAACCATTTATTTATTTTGTTTTTTAATTAGATAATTTGTTATCCGCCTCACGGTCGCGGCTCAGTTTTAATTACCATTTGATTTAATCATCCGAGCTGCGACCGTGAGGGAGCGGAGATAGGTTATAGATAACTAACACTCAGGCAAGTTAACAGCCAATCCACCCATGGATGTTTCCTTATAGATGCTTTGCATATCCATGCCGGTTTGTTTCATCGTTTTGATGACCTTATCCAGAGAGATTTGATGTTGGCCGTCACCTATAAGAGCCATTCGGGTTGCATTAACAGCTTTCACGGCACCCATGGCATTTCTTTCGATGCAGGGGATTTGTACCAGACCCAAGACTGGATCACAAGTCATTCCCAGATGGTGTTCCATGGCAATTTCCGCAGCATTTTCAACTTGCTCGATAGTACCGCCAAGAACTGCTGTTAAACCTGCAGCTGCCATAGAAGAGGCAACTCCAACTTCACCTTGGCATCCTACTTCAGCGCCAGAAATTGAAGCGCCTTTTTTATAAAGGATCCCAATAGCGGCAGCAGTCAGAAAATAAGTGTAGATGTCTTCATTACTCATCCTGTCGTGAGCTTGTTGACAATATTTAAGAACAGCAGGAATAATTCCGGCTGCACCATTTGTCGGGGCTGTAACAATTCGTCCTCCTGCTGCGTTTTCCTCATTGACAGCCATGGCATAAAGATTCAGGTGATTCATAATATCTGATTGTTCAAAAATACTTTTGACGCCTTTTTGTTCTATTAATTTTCTATACAAATCAGGTGCCCGTCGTTTTAAGTTAAGGCCACCAGGTAGAGTTCCATCATGTTTGCAACCGTTGTTAATACAATCATCCATTACTTTGGCAATATCAAGAATTCCTTTATGAATTTCTGCTGTACTTCTCCATGTTTTTTCATTGACCAACATCAATTCAGCAATCGTCAAATGGTGTTTTTTACATAATTTCAATAATTCGGTCGCTGTTGCAAAAGGGTAAGGTGGTGGATTGGTATCGGCTGTGGATTTATCAAAGTCTTCTTCAGTCGTAATAAAACCGCCGCCAATAGAGTAATAGACTTGTTCAATCAGTAGATTAGCGTTTCCATCAAAAGCAGAAAAGCGCATCCCATTACTGTGTTTGGGTAATAATTCTTTTTGTAAAAATAAAAAATCAGTTGCTTCATGAAAAGAAATCTCTTTCTTGCCGGCCAAATTGAGTACATGAGAATTAAGGATTTCATGCATTCTTGGGATCATAGAGGCCGGATCAACTGTCTCTGGCGCTTTGTTTTCAAGGCCATTTAAAATGGCTTTATCAGTACCATGCCCCTTGCCAGTCAGCGCCAGAGAACCATAAAGTTCTACTTTTACTCTTTGAGTTTTATCAAACAGATTTTTTTGTTCCAGCAATTGCAAAAAAGCATTGGCAGCTAACATAGGGCCTACTGTGTGTGAGCTTGAAGGTCCAATTCCTATAGAAAATAAATCAAAAACACTAATGTTCATCGCCATTTAAATCTCTTGTTCAATATTAGGGGCAAGTGTAGAAGGATATTACCTTTTTGTCCATTATATAATTAAATGATAGCTTATGACTGGTAATTTTACGCAAATTTAGGCAGAATTAGTGGGCGATTTGTTTTTGTTTTATTTTGCTCAATTTATTGTGCAGTATGAAAACTTAAGTGTAAGACTAAAAGGGGATTGTTTATGAAGATGAAATTGGTGACTGCAGCTGTTATGGGGCTTGCAATGTCAACAGCAATGGCTGCAACCGATGCCACATCATTAGCTACAGACAAGGATAAGTTGTCTTATAGCATTGGTGCCGATTTGGGAAAGAACTTTAAGAATCAAGGCATTGATGTTAGTCCGGAAGCAATGGCTAAAGGCATGCAAGACGCTATGAGTGGCGCTCAATTGGCTTTAACCGAACAGCAAATGAAAGACGTTCTTAACAAGTTTCAGAAAGATTTGATGGCAAAACGTACTGCTGAATTCAATAAAAAGGCGGATGAAAATAAAGTAAAAGGGGAAGCCTTTTTAACTGAAAACAAAAACAAGCCAGGTGTTGTTGTATTACCAAGCGGTTTGCAATACAAAGTAATCAATGCTGGAAATGGTGTTAAACCCGGTAAATCGGATACAGTTACTGTCGAATATACTGGTCGTCTGATTGATGGTACCGTTTTTGACAGTACCGAAAAAACTGGTAAGCCAGCCACTTTTCAGGTTTCACAAGTGATTCCAGGATGGACAGAGGCTTTACAATTGATGCCAGCAGGATCAACCTGGGAAATTTATGTTCCTTCAGGTCTCGCATATGGTCCACGCAGCGTTGGCGGACCCATTGGCCCAAATGAAACTTTAATATTCAAAATTCACTTAATTTCAGTGAAAAAATCATCTTAAGCTTTTGTGAGTTAAAGTCATATACAATGCATCCTTCTCATTGAGAGAGGGGTGCTGTTTTATAATGAATATTGAGCTTCATAACAGGTGTCAGCCTAACGTCGCCGCTGAGGAAATTAGAATATGTCTGCTTTTAAAGGCCGTGACTCATACTGAGTGAACAAAGGAATGAACAAGCGCCTGTTTATTGTTTTCATTTTAGGTTTTTCTTCCGGGTTACCTATGGCATTAATCAGCAGTACCTTGCAAGCATGGTACGCTAATAATGGCATGTCAGTACTTGCGACTGGAGCTCTAAGTTTAGTCAGCCTGCCTTATGCTTATCGCATTTTCTGGGGTCCCATTCTGGATCGCTATTCTTTATTTCATTTAGGTAAAAGGCGAAGCTGGATTCTCACTATGCAGGTGCTGCTGCTTTTGGGTTTTAATCTCATGGCTTGGTTTATTCCATCTCAATATCCTAAGTTGATGGCATTTTTAGCTTTAGTTTTAGCTTGTTTTTCAGCCACACAAGATGTGGCAATTGATGCTCATAGAGCAGAATATCTTCCCCCTCAGGAATATGCATTGGGCGCGTCTTTGGCTGTGTTTGGGTATCGATTGGCTCTTTTATTATCTGGTGGATTGGCGCTGGTAATGGCAGAAAAACTGGGTTGGGCATTTACTTATCGCTTTATGGGATTCGCAATGGCGATAGGCATGTTGGCAATATTTACCAGCAAGGAACCCTCTACTGAAACAAAAAAAAAAAGTAATTTTCTTATTTCATTTATTGCGCCAGTTAAAGATCTTTTAAGCCGTCCCGGGATTATTTATCTTTTATTATTTATATTTTGCTATAAATTGGGAGAAGCATTCACTACAACAACGAGCGGGATAGTGATGCCGTTTTTGATTCAAGGCTTGGGTTTCTCCCTCGATACTATTGGCTATATCAATAAGATGCTTGGAATAGTTTCTATCTTGTTAGGTGGTTTAACGGCGGGTTTTTTATTAATGCGATATTCCTTGTATCGCGCATTATTTTTCTTTGGCTTACTACAAGCATTGACCAATGTCCTTTTTGTCATACTGGCAATGTCAGGAAAAAATATTGTGCTATTAGCAATCGCAGTGTTTTCAGATAATTTCGTCGCAGGGATGGGTTCCACTGCATTGGTTGCTTTGTTTATGCGTTTGGTGAATAAACAATTTACTGGAACACAATTTTCAATGCTAGTCGCATTATCGACTTTACCCAGAATCATTTCAGGTCCAGTAGCCGCAACGATTCAAATGCATATCGGCTGGGTCGGTTTATATCAGTTATCTATCATTTTCGCTTTGTTTTTTATCCCTTTTTTAGTGTTGATAAAGGAGCAAACAAAAGAGAGGTTACAAAGCGAGACGGCCGCCACCCCAATTGGCGCAGCTTAATTCCTGTTTTAATTAAATCAAATCTGATATTTTAAGACCGAGCTTCTACACTGACTGTAGTTAAAGAGCCTTGAGCGTATAGTAACTGTTGTATTGTAATTGTTTGATAATTTATTGATTGGTACCGAGGGTGGGACTCGAACCCACACGGTGTCACCACCACCGGATTTTGAATCCGGCGCGTCTACCAATTCCGCCACCCCGGCACGCGCGGTCATTATAGCAAAGAAATAAATTCAAACAATGGTTTAGTGAGTTTATTATTTAAAAATTACATGGGTGATTGCGTTTTTGACTATTAATTTGACAATTGCTTGGGCTTTATTAAATAATGAGATCATATCAACAATGAATTGGGATTATCGGGATTAGAATGGATGGAGTATTTATGAAAAAATATTATTCTGCAGTGTTAGTTTTGGCTTTAGCTCATACCAGCTTGAGCGCTTATGCCCATACATGCCCTGATCCTCAAACCACGTCATTGCAATGGGGAGTTCCTCCCTCGCCATGGGTAGAAAATCCTTTTTCTCCCAATAGTCCTCAGGGGGAAGAAAATACTCGTTTCCTGCGGGCTAATATTTTAGTCGCTGGTTATGGTCAGGGCGTGACTTGTACTTACAGAAACTCTGTGGGTGATTATTCTATCTTATGGCAGGTGCGAACCAAAATACCCGCTCGAGCTGATTATAGCTGGATAGAAACTATGGGAGGGTATGTCTGTACACGGGGTTTGAATGAATGTCAGTTTTATGTTGCTGATCCTTCAGTTTAATATGGTTTGGGCTAGGTATTAAGCCATAATAGAATAAATTTTAGAGCTATGATTTAGAGGTAAGTTTAATATACCCGCTTCCTTACGGTCGCGGCTCGGATTTGATAAGCACTGTTGATGCAAATCCGAGCCGCGACCGTAAGGAAGCGGACAATACAATAGCTAACACGTATTAAACCCTGTCTTCTGTGATATTAATCATCATTTCCAGGGCTTTTTTGGCATTATTTATAACCCATTGTTGATCGTTGACTGGCAGTCTGTTTCTGGTTCCTGTGAATTCATTGACCACATCACCTGCTTTTACTTCATTGTAAGGCATAGATTTGCCCTGGCGAAGTAAATCGAGGAGAGCGACCAGATGTGGCGGATCATTGCGAGACATGGTAGCACAACCACATCCGATTCCTTTTTCAGTGTCTTTTTGAGGGGCTTCAGCAAGATTTACAACACGAATTCCAAGGCTTTTACAATATTGCTTTAAGTTTTCTACCATGTGGTTTTCAGTTCCAATGGCATAATTTTTTGTGCCTGCTTTGTCATGGACTACCAGATCCCATATGAATGCAGTAGAACCTGAGTAATCAGCTACTTTGATGACATCATTACGACATTCTGGATGTACAATGGTAGTGTATCCCTGGCTTTTCCAATAATCACACATTTCAGGTTGATAATGGGTATGAACCGCGCATTGGCTTGCGAATAAAATCAACTCTGCTTTGTCAAATTGCTTGAGTGTTTTTTTGTCTTGCTCTGGTAGTGAATAATTAGCGCCGGCAGTTCCTCCAGGCCAATAAGCGAGATTTTTAATTCCCAACCAGTAAGCGACATTTTCTCCCATGTGTTGATCAGGAATAAACAGGATTTTTTTGTTTTGCTTTTGAGCCCATTGAAAAATTTTTTTGACATTGGAACTTGTACAAACCGCTCCTCCCTGGGCACCGGTCATGGCTTTCACACGGCCAGAGGTATTCATGTAGCAAACGGGTAAAATATTTTCAGCACCATAGCGCTCATTTAAATCAAGGAAAGCAGGCTCGACCATAAAGTCTTTGGCAAGCATTTCCATCGTGCATCCTGACTTGGGGTTGGTGATGTAGACGTGTTGATTTTCATTAGCCAAAATGCTTATAGACTCTGCCATAAAATGTACTGCTGATTCTATTATGACTGATTTTTCAGGGTTATTCGCAGCCATCAAAGCCAATTGGTAGGAGTCACCAATTTTACCTCCGAATTGCTCGATTAATCGAACAATTTCTCCACCCATGTAATAATGAGCAAGAAGTAACAGCTTGTTACCGAAATGATTTTGGGCTTTAGTAAGATAAGGTTTCATCCAATTTAAAACAGTCGTCAGCTTTCTATCAGGTAAAGCCTGATATTCCTGGGCATAAGGAATAAAATCTTCTTGATACCAATCTAATGGATAATCGCTTTGGCAGATAGCCATATCATTACGAATGGCCATCAGGGTCGCTTCGGGTTGGTAAATAGTTGAATTTTTAAACATTAAATCTACCTCTAGTCATTAGGGATCTGTGGGAAGGTTTTCTATCATTATCGTTAATCGGACAGCTTTTACCTGGCTATCCTAATGAACTGTCTGCCTGGCCCAGTTTTGCTATACTTTCCTGGGCTTTGAAATTTTTATTGGGGAAATCTTCACGAAAATGTCCGCCACGTGATTCCCTTCTGGAAAGTGCTGCTCTAACAATCAATTCTGCATTAAGGATGATGTTCCTTAATTCAATAAAATCTCTGGTAATGCAATGTTTCCAGTAGTATTCTTCAATAATTTTCTTACGTTTCAATATTAATTGTAGTAGATCTTCAAGGCCTGCCTCAGTACGCACAATACCCGCATAGGAAGTCATTTCCCCTCTTAATCCTCTCCATTGAGCATTGATTTGACTGGCTCTTCTTGCATTCACTTCGCCCGGAGAGCTCCAACTGGGAACATGATCGATAAGTTTCAACGGGGTAGCAATGTCTTTGAGTGTACAGCGTGCCGCATTGGATCCCATGACCAATGCTTCAAGCAAGGAATTACTTGCCAGTCTGTTCGCACCATGCAATCCAGTAAAAGCCACTTCTCCTATAGCGTATAATCGCGCCAGATCAGTACGGCCGTCCACATCAGTAAGAACTCCACCGCATTGATAATGAGCAGCCGGAACGACAGGAATTAAATCCTGGCTCATATCGATTCCAATGGATAACAATGTGGAATAAATTTGTGGGAAACGTTTTTTCAGAAAAGATTTGCTTTGGTGCGAAATATCCAGATGCACATATCCAGCCTGACCTTGTTCAATTTCACTAAAAATAGCTCTTGCGACGACATCTCTGGTTGCTAATTCAAGTTGATCAGGTGCATATCGCTTCATAAAACGTTCGCCTGTTTCAGGGTTTTTAAGTAAAGCGCCTTCGCCTCGAACTGCTTCAGAAATTAGAAAATTGTTGATCGAATGATGGTGTAAAAGAGTAGGGTGAAATTGATAAAACTCCATATTGCCTACACGAGCTCCAGCCCTGTAAGCCATAGCAACACCATCGCCTGTTGCAACCATAGGGTTAGTAGTATACCTGTAGGTTTTTCCGGCACCACCGGTGGCTAAAATAACGCATTTGGCAAGAAATGTGTGAATGCGATTACGTTGGCAGTCGAGTATATAGGCTCCTAATACTTCACCCTGGTTATCTGTCCGGTGAGGATGATATTGGGTAATCAGATTAACAGCCACGTGATGTTCAAAAAAATGAATTTGTTGATATTCCCTTGCCAAATGATTGAGGGTTTGCGTTAGCGTCAAGCCCGTTTGATCGCCACAATTAAAAATGCGGCGGTGTGAATGGCCACCTTCTTTGGCAAGATGAAAGCGACCGTCACTTTCTCGTTTAAATTGAATTTTATACTGATCAAGTTGTTTTATAATATCTGGCCCCTGGCGGATAATAAATTCCACCGCAGGTAAGTAGCACAGCCCATCTCCAGCCAATAAAGTATCTGAAATATGAGACTCTAGGGAATCTTCTGGCAAAATGGCAGCAGCAATCCCTCCTTGGGCATAGCGACTGTTACACTCAATGGACTCTGCTTTGCTGATTAACGCAATGTTTAGTCTGGGTTGGATAGCTAAAAGCTGCAGACAATAATGTAACCCTGCTAACCCTGTCCCAATGACAAGAACATCGAATTCGAATGAATGGCCTTGTTGTGAGAGCTGATCATCAGTCTTCTTTCCAAACTCTACTGCGATGGGAAATTGCTTCGTCGATACGGTGCTCGAATCCTCATGTACTGATGTGTACACTCCGGTTCTGTGCTCCGTTTCTCCTTGCACTTCCCTCATCGCAGCGAGTTTAGAAAGAAGCCTATTCATGAAAAAGCCTTGACCAGTTGGGTTGCAAGACCTGTGTAAGTCTCTGGAGTTAATTTCATTAACTCTGCTTTTGCTTCCTCGGGAATGGATAGGGCTTTAATAAATTGTTTAAGGTTTTCAGCATCTATCATTTGTCCTCGCGTAAGCTCTTTTAATTGTTCGTAAGCATTGGGCTCATTGTAGCGGCGCATGACAGTTTGTATGGCCTCTGCCAAAACTTCCCAGTTTTCGGATAAATCTTTTTGTAGAGCTGATTTATTGATTTGTAATTTGTCATTGCCTTTGGCTACTGAATAATAGGCAATCAAACTGTAAGAGAAGGCAACACCCAAATTGCGTAAGACAGTCGAATCGGACAGGTCTCTTTGCATGCGCGATTGAGTTAATTTATTGGCAAAATGAATAAATAAAGCATTGGATAGACCTAAATTGCCTTCGGCATTTTCAAAGTCTATAGGATTTACCTTGTGCGGCATGGTTGATGAGCCTACTTCTTCGGCAATTGTTTTTTGTTTAAAATAGCCAAGGGAAATGTAGCTCCATATGTCTTGGGTATAATCCAGAAGAATATTATTAATTCTCACCATAATCTGGGAGACCTCTGCTATGCCATCATGTGGTTCAATTTGAGTAGTATAGGCGTTAAAGGATAAACCCAACGATGTAACAAAATTAGCACAATGCTTACGCCAGTCCACTTCAGGATAGGCTGCTACATGAGCATTGTAATTGCCAACAGCGCCATTAAATTTGGCGGGGATTAATACTTCCGCCAATTGTTGCTGGGGTCGTTTAAGGCGAGCCACAAAATTGACCAATTCTTTGCCCATGGTAGTTGGCGTTGCTGGTTGACCATGCGTTCTTGAGAGCATCGCAACGTCAGCATGTTGTTTTCCAAGAAGCGTAATGCTTCCCATGATCTCAGCTATGGTAGGTTGTATCACTTGAGCTATCGCTTGTTTGATCATTAAAGCGTAAGCCAGGTTATTGATGTCCTCTGAAGTGCAGGCAAAGTGTATGAAAGCAACGTAAGATTTGAGTTGTTCATTTTCCTGAAATTTATCTTTCAGGTAATACTCTACAGCTTTAACGTCATGATTGGTTTGTTTTTCAAATTCTTTTATTTTTTCAGCTTCGGATTCATTAAAATTGGAAATAAGGTCAGATAAAAACTTACGAGCCTTGTTATCTAAAGCGGGGACCTCTGGAATGGTATCGTTAGCTGCCAATGATTCAAACCACTTGATTTCGACCATTAAGCGATAATACGTTAATGCAAATTCACTAAAATAGGGACTTAATGCCCTGGTTTTATTGACATAACGGCCATCTATGGGTGAAATCGCGTTTAATGCAGTAAGTGTCATGATAGGTAGCTTATTCCGATATTAAAGCGTATATAATATTAGATGCAGAACAAGATGTGAATTAAAGCAATAAATATTATAGAAAATTAGCGTAAATTTGTTCAAGGTGTGTATAATAAAGACCAAGTTTTTGATGGGTCAGGTTATTATTTATGAACACGATCATAGAATCGTATCGAGCCGGTTTATTTCAAAAAAAATATTGGCTACAAAATATTATTTCCGGGTTAATTGTTGGTGTGGTTGCCCTGCCTTTGGCAATGGCTTTTGCAATAGCCTCTGGGGCTAAACCAGAGCAAGGATTATATACCGCTATCGTTGCCGGATTAATAGTCTCAATTATGGGCGGCAGCAGAGTTCAAATCGCCGGTCCTACTGGTGCTTTCATTGTCGTTCTTTCCGGGATAACAGCCCAATATGGTATTTCAGGGTTACAAATAGCGACTTTAATGGCTGGCTTTATCCTGGTTCTGTTTGGCTTTGCCCGTTTGGGATCGATTATTAAGTTCATTCCCAGTCCAGTAATCATTGGATTTACTTCAGGGATTGCTGTCGTTATTTGGGTGGGGCAATGGCAATATTTTTTTGGTTTACCCGCAGCTGGAAATGGGCATTTTCATGAAAAATTTTGGTATTTACTTCAGTCTTTTCCTCACCTGAATATCGCGACTACTTTTTTAGGTATTTGTGCTTTAGTTATTGTGCTGTATTCCAGCAAATTACCAGGACTAAAACGTATTCCCGGCCCTTTGGTAGCTTTGGTACTGGTTACAATCGTACAGTCAGTTTTGCACTTTGAGGGAGTGGCTACTATAGGCAGCCTGTTTGGAGGAATACCACAAGGCTTGCCGGCTTTCACCTGGCCTGAAATCACAATGGGTGGGCTGATTAAGTTGACTGGGCCAGCCTTTGCAATTGCAATGTTAGGAGCAATAGAGTCTTTATTGTCTGCTGTGGTTGCTGATGGGATGAGTGGAACCAGACATAATTCGAATAGAGAATTAGTCGGTCAAGGGATAGCTAATATTGTAGCGCCTTTGTTTGGTGGTTTTGCAGCCACCGGAGCGATTGCCCGCACGGCCACGAACATTCGCAATGGGGGTAATAGTCCTCTGGCAGGGATTATACACAGTATTACTTTAATTTTAGTCCTATTGTTCCTGGCTCCTTTGGCAGTGGATGTGCCTCTGGCGGCACTGGCTGCTATCTTGTTTGTGGTTTCGTGGAATATGAGTGAGGCCCGTCATTTTATTAAATTAATTCGAGTAGCTCCTCGTGCTGACGTAGTCATCTTATTGGTTACTTTTTGTCTGACAGTGTTCGTTGATTTGGTTGTTGCTGTCAATGTAGGGGTTATCATTGCCGTCTTGCATTTCCTGCGCCGAATGGTTAATAGCATTCAAATTCAGCGTATGTCAGAAGGGCAATTATCTCAAGAGTTGGTACAAGAAAAGAATTATGATTTGCCCGAAGGGGTCATGGTGTATGTTATCGAGGGTCCGTTTTTCTTTGGTGCTGTCGAAACATTTCAGAGTGCGTTGGCTAATACCCATACTGATCCCAAAGTTTTGATCATCAGAATGCGTTGGGTTCCGTTTATAGATGTCACTGGTTTGCAGGCTATGGAAGAAATTATTTTGAATTTGCAGCAGCGTGGAGTCAGAGTTTTGCTCAGTGAGGCTAACCCGCTGGTTGATGCGAAACTCCGTAAAATGGGAATTGTTCAATTGATTGGAGAGCAAAATTATTATAAGGAATTTTCTCAGGCTCTTGATGTTTGCCGAATTAATGCTTCTGACAGAAAGAGTCAGCCTCCCTATGAAGTTGCAAAGCCTCTGGCTTCAGTTGCTCAGTGAGCGAAGCTGGTTATCCGTTCGAGCTGAGGAAGCGCTTCTTCAGCTCGAACGGGTAGAATTAAAGCGATAATCGAAAAACTTCAAAGATTGCCAAGCCTGTTTTTATATATAATTCAATTTTTTAAACTTAAAATCTATTTTCTTTGTTTGACACTTCGAATAATTTTTACCTGGCCTGCTGGTTAATGCATTTACAGAGTGAGCTATCCAATTATTTTATTTAGTATTTTCATATAGTCGTCGTGTTTGAATAAACAACTTGCTATATGTTCATGAATAAATAAAGTTAATCCCGCTTGTTTCGCTTCTGGTGACTGACCTTGTTGTATCTCTATAGCCAAACATAAAGCGGCAAGCAAAGAGGCCATATGTTCGATGATTGTTTTTATAAGTAGATTTTGCTCCTCATGATTGACTGATTTCATGGCTTTTATTGTTGTATCTAACTCATTTATCTTTTCGAAAAACAATGCCTTATGAGGATTGATATCCTGAATTTGTTCCAAAAGTTGTCGCAAATGGGTAATGAATAATTCATCAATTGCAAATTTATGCATATCTCTGAGTGTTTGCATCCATAGTGTAAAGTGCGTCCCTTCCCAATTTTCACAAACGATACAGTCTCGTAATAGTCTTGGTAGGGAAGAAAAGTTCTCTATGGTGCCGTTTCCAGCCAATAAATCGAGACAATGATGTATATTTTCCACTGAACGTTTGGCTGTATAGTACTTGTTGATATTCGCCAGAGTACGTAACAAGAGTTGTTGTGATTTGGTTTGTTGAGGCTCCGGAATTGTATCCAATTCATCCTGACAACGAACCATATGAAACACACTGGCTAACATAGCCAGGTTTTCTGATTTTATTTTAGCCAAACTTTCCTTTACCAGAGGATATTCAATAACAGGATGGTTAAATGCTCGGCGGTTTTTAGCATAATAGTAAGCAATCTGACAGGCGCGGCGAGACATACCTAAGACTGAGAAGGAATTGAATATCCTTGATAAATGCAACACATTTTCCATAACCAAATGTATTCCTTCCTCCACACCACCCATAGGGTAGGCTAGCGCCCCTTCAAAATCTATTTCTGCAGTTGCCATGGAGCGGGTACCAATTTTTTGTTTTAATCGACGAAGATAATAGTGATTAGGGCAGCTATCGTCCAGGCGGCTGGGTACTAAAAACAAACCCAATCCTTTGGTTCCGCGAGTTTCCTCATCGAAACGGGCGGTCATTAAAATTAAATCAGCATTAGCGTTGGAGCAAAACCATTTTTCACCCGAAATGCGCCATTGATTTTGCTCATCCAGATAGGCTCGGGTGGCATTGGCGCCAACGTCAGAACCACCTTGAATTTCAGTTAAAAATTGGGCGCCAGTAAAATTGTTACTGAAAGAAGGATGAGTGAGTTTATCGAGATAATATGGCGTTTTCTCCAACTGTGAATAATGACTTAAAACACGTATTACTCCCGCAGAGCAGGCAATAGGGCAGTTGTGTCCCGCTTCTCCAGCATGGGATGAGAGCAGAAACAAGCTCAACGTCTTTTTCATTTGCCCTGGCTTTAGCAAATATTGCATGAGATTGGAACCATAAATAATATCCCCACATCGAATATAGGCAGGATGGTGGATTACCTGATCATCACGTTGTCCAATTGCATTGTATTGTTCGATTTTAGGCAAGTTGGCATCCAGGTTATTTTCCATAACGCTTGGTTCTAATTCTTCGGCTACTGTTTTGGAAAATTGACTCAATTGATGAATAAAATCCGGTTCATCGGGAAAATAAGCTTTGTACGTGTGCATTAAGCAAGACTGATCGAGCAGTATATTGTCTTTGAGTTGTTTGCCCCATAACCTGAAATGGTTTCTTGCTGTTTCATACTCATTTTTTATGTTCATTCCCTGTTCTACCTGTTCTACTTAAATGTTTCTTAACAAATTGTAAAAGAAGTTATTAATCAAGCATTTCCCGGGTTTCGCTTGCGCTCAACCCAGGCGGTTTTACCAGATGAATACCAATTTACCCTATCATGGGTTGAAATTTATCCGTGACGTCCCCGGACAAATGTTGATAAACATTCAGGGCGATTGGTTGATAAAGATAATCAAAATCAATACCATCCATTGAAATCACTCTTAATGCAGCCTCATTAATGCTGCGGAAATAAATGGTTTTGGTAGGGATATCAAAAACCATACTCAGCTGGGTTGGAGAAGAAGTACCAGGTGCTTGTGTAACAACATTGAGACCGTTGAAGGCATAAGCAATATGTTCTTCTTTAGCAATAAAGCTGGGAAGTTTTTTTAGATAATGTGCTGCTCTTACAAAACGGGAATTTGAATCATATCCACCTGGCAAAGTCTTGGAGCCACCATGATCCTGGTATTCTTCAAGAAGAGCCAAAGACGATTTATAGTCCGTATTAGTTAGTACTGGTGTAGTCAAGTTGTCCTGAGTATGAATCACCAGTTTACCATCCAGGTACTCAAAAACAGCAGATTTTCCTTCAGTATCGCTCACCATCAAGTGAACGTTCATGGTTATTCCCCGGTAGGTGTCTGCAACTAATTGATAATTTGGGCTGTCATCTATGACTTCTTGTACCGTTTGAAAATTATCTAAAATATACTGAACCCATTCAGTAGTTTTTAAAGCGGGAAGCTCAGAATGACTGGGATAACTTGAGGAGTCAAGCATCAATATCGAAGCGGTAAGCCCTTTTTCATTCATCCCATCTGCAGATGGTCCTGCTTTAAATCGATCTCCGCCGTGAAATATGACACTCCCGTATTGGCTTTTCCAGATTAATGGATGCATGCTGTGATAATCTACACTGGAAACCATCATGGCATTACGAGGATGAATCACAAAGGCTCCCTCCCGGTATTTCCAGTCCAAATTGACTGCGACAGTTGCGGGCTTGCTTTTATTGAACACTAAGGCAGAACAGGCTTCGCTGGTGAAGGAGATAGTATTTAAAGATAAGGCAATCAATATTAGTCCTATGCGTTTAAACATTTCAAATCCTTTTGCTGATTATACTTTTGGAACAGGTGAGCTTACCCGTTCAACCCTAAAACATCGACAGCAAGATATCTTACCGCATAGTACATATACTTGTCATTTTTTGTGAAAATGTTGATATTTTGACCTCTATAAAAATGAAATACAGCACAAGTTCTCATTCCAATAAAGTAACAATTTAAGTAGAATGTTGACTATTTTATGAATTTGGGGCGGTTATGACTGTTAAAAGACATACTATAGATTTGGCACATCTTGGCATGCGCGATTTGGATCAGGTCGGTGGTAAAAACTCTTCTCTTGGTGAAATGATTAGTCATTTGTCATCAGCAGGCGTTTCTGTGCCGGGAGGGTTTGCTACAACTGCTGATTCTTTCAGAGAATTTTTGTCCCAAAACGGTCTTGATAAGAAAATTTACGACAAGTTGACTGCTCTCGATACAGATGACGTATGCCAACTGGCAATGGTAGGGAAGCAAATCAGGGAAATGATTATTGATACGCCATTCACTCCAGAGTTTGAACAATCAGTTCGCTCATCCTATCAGAAACTTGCTCAAGCGATTGGCCATGATAATTTTAGTGTTGCAGTAAGATCTTCTGCTACTGCTGAAGATTTGCCCGATGCCTCTTTTGCCGGTCAACAGGAAACCTTTTTAAATGTGAAGGGAGAAGAGGCGGTATTGGCTGCAATTAAGCAGGTATTCGCCTCTTTATTTAATGACAGGGCAATAGCTTATCGTGTGCATCATGATTTTGCTCATAACGAAGTGGCTTTATCTGCTGGTATTCAACAAATGATTCGTAGTGATTTGGCAGTCAGTGGTGTCATGTTTACTATGGATACTGAATCTGGTTTTGATCAAGTAGTATTTATCACGTCATCTTATGGCTTAGGTGAAATGGTTGTTCAAGGCGCTGTAAATCCAGATGAATTTTATGTCCATAAACCATGCCTTGAAGCTGGTAAACCAGCAATCATTCGTCGAAATCTGGGCAGCAAGGCGTTAAAGATGGTTTATTGCGATGATCCTTCTCTTGAAAGGCGTGTTAAAACAGTCGATGTAGACCCCGCTGAACGATTATTGTTTTCCTTATCCAAAGAAGAAGTCGAGCAACTGGCGAATCAGGCGCTTATTATTGAAAAGCATTATGGCCGTCCCATGGATATTGAATGGGCGAAAGATGGGGTCAATGGTAAATTGTACATCCTGCAAGCTCGTCCAGAGACTGTAAAAAGCAGGGATAACAAACAAGTGCTCGAACGGTATACTTTGCAAAAAAGAGGTGACATATTGGCTGAAGGCCGCAGTATAGGTCAAAGAATAGGTCAGGGTAAGGCAAAGGTTATTAAAGATATTAATGAAATGCACAGGGTTCAACCCGGCGATGTTTTGATATCCGATATGACTGATCCTGATTGGGAGCCTGTTATGAAGCGTGCTTCTGCAATCGTTACCAATCGTGGAGGCAGAACTTGTCACGCAGCCATTATTGCTCGTGAATTGGGGATTCCTGCAGTTGTTGGATGTGGTGATGCAACAAAAACAATTAAAGATGGTGATGAAGTGACTGTAAGCTGTGCAGAAGGCGATACAGGGTTTGTCTATTCCGGTCTGTTGCCCTACGAGCAAGAACGTCTTGATGTAGAAACGATGCCTGAATTACCCATGAAAGTGATGTTGAATGTTGGAAACCCTGAAAGAGCTTTTGCATTTCAATCAATACCTAATTCCGGAGTGGGTTTGGCCCGTCTTGAGTTTTTGATTTCCAACACGATAGGTATTCATCCTAAAGCACTTCTCGAATTTGATAATTTAAAGGATGAGGAACTTAAGCGATACATTAAAGAAAAGACAGTAGCGTATGATTCACCCGTTGAATATTACATTGAAAGGTTAAAAGAGGGTATAGCGACTATTGCAGCCGCTTTTTATCCCAAACCTGTCATAGTCAGGCTTTCAGATTTTAAATCGAATGAATACGCCAATCTTGTTGGTGGCTCATTGTATGAACCTCATGAAGAAAATCCTATGCTTGGTTTTCGTGGTGCCTCTCGTTATGTTTCTTCAAGTTTTTCTGAGTGTTTTGCTCTTGAATGCAAAGCAGTAAGACGAGTCCGGGAGGAAATGGGCTTAGATAATGTTGAGGTGATGATTCCTTTTGTCCGAACAGTTTCTGAAGCCAGTAATGTCATCGAAGTATTAAAAAAACATGGTCTGGAAAGAGGAAAATGCGGGTTAAGAGTGGTTATGATGTGCGAGTTACCTTCCAATGCTTTGCTGGCCAGTGAATTTTTGCAGTATTTTGATGGTTTCTCCATAGGATCGAATGATTTAACTCAGTTGACATTAGGCTTGGACAGGGATTCAGGTTTGGTCGCTTCACAGTTTGATGAACGCAACGATGCGGTCAAAGCGTTATTGCATATGGCTATTTCAGCTTGTAAAAAGGAAGGCAAATATATAGGGATTTGTGGTCAAGGCCCTTCAGATCATCAAGATTTTGCTCAATGGCTGATGAAAGAAGGGATAGAGAGTATTTCTTTAAATCCGGATTCTGTTTTACAAACGTGCCTGTTTTTAGCTAAACAATCGATGAATTGATGAATTAGAGTGTGCGAGCAATTCGGTTTTGAAATAGTTAAGCTGATGATTTGGGAACTATCTGAGGTATTCCTATGTTTTGGGGAGGTAGCAGATAGTCCTCGATAATAGAGTTTTTTGAACAATAAGATTATTTTAAGATTATTTTGGCTGTTAGTAATGGAACTACTTGTGATGGTAAAGTGTTGCAACTCAAAATTCCCTCGCATTTGGGAGAAGGCAACCTATTAAGCTTATAGGATAAAGCAGTATGAGTAATTCAAAATGGTGGTTTCTTTTAGTCAGTTTCATTCCTGCTATTACTTTTGCGTCTGAGGGGGGAGAACATTCAGATCCAGTCACTTCTGTTCTTCTGGGTGTTACTACTATTTTATTTTTAGCTATTATTGGTCGGTATTTAGCCAGACTTCTTAATCAACCTGGCGTTCTTGGCGAATTGCTGATAGGGATGATAGTTGGGAACCTCTCTTACTTTTTCGGAAGTGAATTGGTGGTGATCCTTCGCGAAGGTTCTGCTATTTATGATGTTGTGAAAGAAATGTTAGCAGGAGTTTCTCTAAATCAGGCGGTAACTCATGTTATCCATAATTCCTATTACGCTAACCAGGTAATACATGCCTTGAGTGGAGCAGAGGGAACGGAATATCTTAAGATTGCCTATGTTGTTGATATTTTCTCACGTTATGGCGTCATATTTCTTCTGTTTATGGTTGGTCTTGAGACGTCGCTTTCTGATTTAAAAAAAACTGGCAAAGAATCCATTCTCGTTGCTGTGATCGGTATCGTTGCACCAATGATTTTAGGATTTGCAGTGGCTTGTTTTATTATACCCAGTTCAAATTACAAGATTAATTTGTTTATCGGGGCTACCTTGAGTGCTACCAGCATTGGTATTACAGCAAGTGTACTTAAAGAGATGAATAAACTCAGTACTCGGGAAGCAAGGACAATTCTTGGTGCGGCCACTTTGGATGATATTTTAGGCCTGATTATTTTGGCGGTTGTCAGCAGTATCATTATTAGCGGTGCTGTAAGCATTATGGTGGTAATGAAAATTATCATTTTAGCGCTGCTATTTTTTATTGGTACCTTGTTTATGGGGCCTTTTATACTTCGTAAGGCAGTCGATTTATTTCGCTTTTTGGAGCCTTGGGAATCCAAGTTGTTTATCTCATTCCTCTTTATTATGGCATTAGCCTGGTTGGCTTCATTTATTCAGTTAGCAGCTATAATTGGTGCTTTTGCTGCCGGAGTAATTTTGCATGACGATTATTTTGGAGAGCAAAAAGCTCACCATAAAGATCATCGCAGCATTCATCATTTGGTCTCTCCATTGGAAACCATATTGGCTCCTATGTTTTTTACTCTGATTGGGATACAGGTTAAATTAGAAACTTTTTATGATTGGAATGTCATTGTTTTAGCGGGAGGGTTATCGGTGGCAGCCATTCTTGGCAAGCTGCTTAGTGGTTTGGGCGCTAATCGACGGGATGACAGATTGCTCATTGGTATAGGAATGTTACCTCGCGGGGAGGTGGGATTGGTTTTTGCTTCTATTGGCAGAACTTTAGGAGTAATAAGTGATAATTTGTTTACCGCAATTGTATTGATGATCATGGTTACAACCTTTATTGCACCACCTTTATTAAAGATGCGATATGCCAAACCAAAAGAGGATAAGAATGCATGAATAATGTTTTATCGCAGGTTATATTCGATGTAAAACATGCTTTGCAGGAGGATGTAGGCAATGGTGATGTGACTGCAGCTTTGTTGCCTCAGCAGCTGATTGTAGAAGCAGAAATTATATCAAGAGAACCTATGGTTGTTTGTGGGCAGCCATGGGTTAATGAGGTTTTTAAGCAAGTTGATAATACAGTTGAAATGGAGTGGCGGGTTTCTGAAGGGGATTTTTTAAGTACGCCAGCTACTTTATGTATCATTCATGGTATTGCCAGCAGTATTTTAACCGCAGAACGTACTGCATTAAATTTTTTGCAAACCCTTTCAGCTACTGCAACACAAACTTATCAATATGTCCAGAAATTAAAAGGTACCAAGGCAAAGCTGTTAGACACACGCAAAACAATCCCAGGACTTCGAGTAGCGCAAAAGTATGCTGTTCATTGTGGTGGTGGGTTAAATCATCGCATGGGACTTTATGATGCATTTTTAATCAAAGAAAATCATATTAAAGCCTGTGGTTCAGTCGCTCATGCTATCAATTTGGCAAGGAAAGCAGATAAACATTTACTGGTTGAGATTGAAGTGGAAACCCTCGAGGAGTTGCAAGAGGCTTTGGATGCTCATCCTGACAGGATATTATTGGATAATTTCACTCAAGATATGCTTGAACAAGCAGTCAAAATGAATCATCCCAAGTACTGTGAATTGGAAGCTTCTGGCGGCATTAATATCAATAATATCGCAGAAATTGCCCAAACCGGAGTAGATTTTATTTCAGTCGGATCCATTACCAAATCAATTAAAGCAATTGATTTGAGTTTATTGATTAGGGAAACATTATGAGCCCAAGTATTGTTTTTACCGGGGGAGGCACTGCAGGACATGTGACTCCTAATATCGCGTTGATTAGGGAGTTTCGAAAAGAAGGCTGGAATGTAGAGTATGTCGGCTCTGTTTCCGGAATTGAAAAGGAAATGATTGAGCCGCTGGACATTCCTTTTCATGGAGTCAGTAGCGGTAAGTTGCGCAGGTATTTCAGTTTGAAGAATCTGCTTGACCCTTTCAAAATTATTCTGGGCATTATCCAATCTTTTTTTCTATTTTATAAAATCAAACCGGATGTGGTTTTTTCAAAAGGTGGCTTTGTAGCCTTTCCTGTGGTTGTAGGTGCCTGGTTAAATCGAATTCCTATCGTAGCTCATGAGTCCGATATGAGTCCAGGACTTGCGAATCGCCTATCCTTTCCTTTCGTAAATAAAGTATGCCTTACTTTTGATGCCGGCAAAAAGTACTTTAAACGCCAGGAGAAAATAGAAGTGACGGGTACTCCAATTCGTGAACAGCTATTAACTGGAAATCGAATGAAGGGATTGGAGTTGTGCGGATTTAATTCTTCCAAACCTTGCCTGCTTGTAGTGGGAGGAAGTTTAGGGGCTGGTTCAATTAACAGTTGTATTCGAAGCGCATTGAAGCAATTGACATCAGAATTCCAAGTCATTCATCTTTGTGGCAAAGGAAAACTTGATTCTTCATTGGTTGGCGTGGAGGGATATTGCCAATTTGAATACGCTAATGAAGAGTTGGCTGATCTGTTCGCGGCTTCTTCAGTAGTGATCTCTCGAGCAGGAGCCAATTCTTTGTATGAAATATTAGCATTAGGAAAACCACATATTTTAATTCCAATCTCTTCACAAGTAAGCAGAGGAGATCAAATTCAAAATGCAAGGTATTTCCAGGGGTTAGGAATAAGTGTTGTGATTCAGGACGAGTTATTGAAAGCGGATGTTCTATTACAGGCAGTACAGGAAGTAATGCGAAAAAAAGATGAAATAGATAATAAAATCAAAGCGTTAAAAATTGAGTCTGCCACTGATAAAATTGTGGCAATTATCAAGGAGCAAGCACATGTTCAAACCCCAAGGATTGTATGATTACATATGCCAACAATGGCAAGAAGAGATATTGCCAAGTTTATGTGACTACATAAAAATCCCTAATAAATCTCCTCACTTTGATGCAAAATGGGAAGAACATGGTTATATGGAACAGGCAGTTAATCACATTGCCAATTGGTGTAAGGAGCATGCACCCCAAGGAATGACACTGGAAGTTGTTCGTCTGAAAAATAGAACCCCATTGCTATTTATGGAAATACCAGGCCAAATTGATGACACTGTGCTACTTTATGGCCACTTGGATAAACAACCTGAGATGTCAGGCTGGAGTGACGATTTACATCCATGGAAACCTGTATTGAAAAATGGATTGTTATATGGGAGAGGAGGAGCAGATGATGGATATTCTGCTTATGCCTCACTCACGGCTATTCGCGCCTTGGAACAACAAGGTTTGCCGTATCCTCGTTGTGTATTAATCATTGAAGCGTGTGAGGAAAGTGGCAGTTACGATTTGCCTTTTTATATTGAGTTGCTAAAGGAGCGTATTGGTAAACCGTCATTGGTTATTTGCCTTGATTCCGGAGCAGGTAATTATGAGCAGTTATGGATGACTACTTCATTACGTGGTAATTTGGTGGGTAAATTAACGGTTGAATTGATTAGTGAAGGCGTTCATTCGGGGAGTGCCAGTGGTATAGTAGCAGACAGTTTCAGAGTAGCTCGGCAATTGATCAGCAGAATAGAAGACGAAAGCACAGGAGAGATTAAATTGCCTCAGTTGTATTGTGATATTCCTGATGAGAGAATAAAACAAGCGAAACAATGTGCGGAAATTCTAGGTGAGCAAGTTTATAGTGAATTTCCATGGAAAGACTCTGTCAAACCCGTTATTCAAGACAAACAGCAATTAATATTAAACAGAACATGGCGACCCGCCTTAACGGTGACTGGTGCGGATGGTTTTCCAGCTATAGCCGATGCAGGGAACGTGATGCGCCCTGTTACGTCTTTTAAATTATCCATGCGCCTTCCACCCCTGGTTGACCCGGCAGTAGCTTCAGTTGCCATGGAGGAAGCCTTGACCCAAAACCCTCCCTACAATGCAAAGGTTGATTTTAAAATACAAAATGGAGGCTCCAAGGGATGGAATGCTCCCTTGCTTTCTGATTGGTTAGCGAAAGCGGCATCTGAAGCATCAATGACTTATTATGATAAACCTGCTGCCTACATGGGAGAAGGGGGCACCATTCCATTTATGAGTATGTTAGGTGAGCAATTTCCCAAAGCACAATTTATGATAACCGGTGTTTTAGGCCCTCATTCCAATGCTCATGGCCCGAATGAGTTCCTGCATTTGGATATGGTTAAGAAACTGACTTCTTGCGTATCGTATGTCCTTTATAGCTTTTCACAGAAAAAATAATTTGAAATTGGCTAGACTCTTGTTTGAAAAATTGAGATACTCGCTTGCGGCTCTGGAACGAGCCGTTTAGTCCAACAATTAGGAGAAATTTATGAAAGCAAGACTCATTGCTATTTTGTTGTCATTTATAGTTATCCCTTTCTCTTCTCAAGCTGAGAACGAGCCTCAAAAAACTCCAGCTAAACAAGTCCTTGTTAAGGGCAAGATTAATCTTAATTCAGCGGATGTGCATTCTTTAACAGGCTCTTTTAAGGGGATAGGAAAAAAACGGGCTGAAGCTATTATTACTTATAGAGAAAATCATCAAGGTTTTAAATCTCTGGAAGAACTTGCAGAAGTCAAAGGTATTGGCCAGCGTTTTGTAGATAAAAATAGAGAAAAATTGAAAGAAATTTTCGTTATTAATTAATTCAAGTGCAATATAAAACGTAAATCATGTTTTATAAAGTAAATGAGATTGATCCCATATGAAAGCATGGCTTTTACTATGGGATCCGGTTAAAAACAGTTGTAAGGTGTATAAAATTCTTATGCGGCAACTGTCGATTTTTATCCAAATATAGGATAAAGTAGCAATCAAAAAAACAACGGGGTAGTACTGCGTATGTTCAGGAAATTAAGAGGCGTGTTTTCTAGCGATTTGTCAATCGATTTAGGAACGGCTAATACATTGATTTACGTAAGAGATAAGGGGATTGTTCTCAATGAACCTTCTGTAGTGGCATTGCGTAATGAATCAGGCCAGAAGCGTGTCGCTGCTGTAGGTCTTGAAGCCAAACGCATGCTGGGAAGAACCCCTGGTAATATTAATGCGATAAGACCCATGAAAGATGGAGTTATTGCTGATTTTTTTGTCACCGAGAAAATGTTGCAGCACTTTATACACAAAGTGCATGAAAATAAATTTTTGCGCCCCAGTCCGCGAGTTTTGGTATGTGTTCCTTGTGGTTCTACGCAGGTGGAACGCAGAGCAATTCGTGAATCTGCAATGGGTGCTGGTGCTCGAGAAGTGTTCCTTATTGAAGAGCCTATGGCTGCGGCATTAGGTTCCGGAATGCCTGTTGAAGAAGCTAGTGGCTCTATGGTGGTTGATATAGGCGGTGGTACTACAGAAGTCGCGATTATTTCTCTAAGCGGAATCGTTTATCATCAATCAGTGCGTATTGGTGGCGATAAATTTGATGACGCAATCGTATCCTACGTACGCCGTAATTATGGTACTCTCATCGGAGAAACAACTGCTGAACGCATTAAGCATGAAATTGGTTCAGCTTTCCCAAGTCGGGATTTATTTGAGATCGAAGTACGAGGTAGAAATCTTGCGGAAGGTGTACCACGTAGCTTTACTTTAACAAGCGCTGAAATTTTGGAAGCACTACAGGAGCCTTTATCGGGGATAGTTGGTGCGGTTAGAGCTGCTTTGGAACTTGCTCCACCCGAATTAGCTGCAGATATTGCTGAAAGAGGTATGGTTTTAACAGGCGGAGGCGCTCTGTTGAAAAATATAGACACCTTGTTGATGGAAGAAACCGGATTACCTGTATTAATAGCTGAAGATCCATTAACCTGCGTTGCGCGTGGTGGTGGTAAAGCTCTAGAAACCATGGATTTGCGCGGCGGTGATTTCCTCTCAACAGAATAATAAACATAATAGATTATTTGCCAAGGGCGGACACAGTTCTCTAGGATTTGTGTTTGCCCTTACTTTTTCTATTCTTCTGATGTTTTCTGATTATCATTATCGATACCTGGATTTTGTCCGTAGCGGTTTTTCACTAATAGTTTCCCCCTTGCAATACGCAGTAGATTATCCTGTTCGAGTCATAGGCTGGGTTCAGTCATTGGTTAGCGCCAAAAAGGCACTGATAGACGAAAATATGCGTTTAAAATACAAGCAGACAATGCTGGAAGCTGAATTGCAAAAATTAATCGTTATCCAAAGGGAAAATTCGCAATTAAAAGAATTATTATTGACTTCATCCAAGGCTGATATGAGAGTCATGGCTGCCCAGATACTTGCTGTTGATACAAGCCAGGCAAGGCAGGTTGTTGTCTTAAACAAGGGCACACGTGATGGTGTCTACGTGGGACAACCAGTACTGGATGCCAAGGGAGTGATGGGGCAGGTTATTGATGTAGGACCAATGACAAGTACTTTATTGTTGATTTCAGATTCAAAGAGTGCTGTGCCAGTAAGAAATAATCGAACCGGAGAGCGCGCAATTCTTGTAGGCACTAATGATATTGAGGAACTGTCTTTGATTAATTTACCGAAAACGTCTTCTATTCATCCAGGTGATGTGCTGGTAACGTCCGGTTTAGGCAGAAGATATCCTGAGGGTTACCCTGTAGGCCGCGTTGAGGAAGTTAAGAGTATTCCCGGTGAAGATTTTGTCAAAGTCACAGTGAGTCCTGTCGCATTGCTCAATCGCAACAGGTTGGTGTTATTGATTTGGACGGATAGTGAACAAGAGGAGTTAACTACTCAAATTAATGAGCGCTTGAATGCTGAGGAGACTACAGCATGAGTGCGATTCATATTCGTTTAGGGTTGGGGTTTCTGGCCGCGCTTGCTTTATCAATACTACCGATGCCGGAGTTAATCTCAATTTTTCGCCCTCCTTGGGTATTATTGTTAGTTTTGTATATTGAATATTATTTACCAGGTAAATTTAAACTAACTGCTCTGTTGATAGTTGGCTTATTACTGGATGTGCTCTTATCAACTGTGATCGGTGAACATTCATTCGCATTGCTATTGGTAACCTGGATAGCGTCAACCAAATCCAGGCGAGTTCAATTTTTCTCACTAATCCAGCAAGTTTGCCTGGTTGGGTTCTTTTGTTTTCTATATCAATCGATTATTTTATTTATTGATGCTCTGTTAGGTTTTAATTATAACCTGATAATGCCTGTGACAAGTGCCATTCTGGGTATGATTATTTGGCCCTGGATCCGGGTCTTGGGCGACTCTTCCCTGTTGATTCGTTCCGTTTATCGTTAATCAGGTTGATTAGCTTATATTCCCCAGGCTGGAGTTCATCTAACTGCCAATCACCAATCCGGTGTCTGATTAAACGTAGAGTAGGGAAGCCGATGGCAGCGGTCATTTTTCTTATTTGATGATTTTTTCCTTCTCTTAATATAATTTCCAACCAGCTAGTTGGTATGTTTTTCCTTTCTCTAATGGGTGGAGTTCGTGGCCAGATGTTTGGCCCTGAAATCAACTTGGCTTCGGCAGGTAAAAAAGTAATGTCCTTGATTACCAGGCCTTTTCTTAACGGTTGTAAATCGTTGTTAGTAGGAACTCCCTCTACTTGAACCCAGTAATGCTTCTTTTTCTCAAATTTAGGATGGGTTAACCGATGTTGCAGTTTTCCATCGTCAGTTAAGATAAGTAAGCCTTCACTTTGTTTATCCAGACGACCAGCCGCATAAAAGCCCGGAAATTTAATAAATGCCGAGAGAGTTTGTTCGGGGAGTTCGCCAGTAAATTGAGTCAGGACTCCATAAGGTTTATTAAAAAGTATTAATTGCGGCATTTTGTGATTGCGTTGATTGTGGAAATTAATGATAAATTTTTTGGTTATTGACAGCAACTATTTCAGGGCTAGCTCATACCCTAAAGTACAATAAACAGCGCAAATAATTGTTCATATTTTGATATTCCCGCCTGCTCTGGAATGGCATATGCGGGCATTATTTAATAAAAATATGATTTTGCCTTGATTGTAACGAAAGCCAAGATTGATTTTTTATGGCTAATCACTATACAATTACACCATTTTATTCGTTGCGGTGACTCTTATTCATGAAATGGGTATTGGTTGTTATGGCAATTATCGCTCAAACAAGTTGTGCAGTGAATCATAGAGTTATGGTTGGGGATGAACCTGTAATAATTCAACAAACCAAAGGCCAAGGTAAGACATTTGTACATGTTCATCACAATGAGCAAACAGCATTAAAAGCTGCAAAAGCTGTGATCAGAAAAGAGGGTGGAAGTCTGATTACACTTATTCATTCCGGTGGTCGAAATATAGTATTTCATTTACATAACCAACGCTATGAATTTGATCCCAACCGTATTTTTACCGATAAAGGGATCAAAAAAACTTTGACGCAATACAGTTATTATACTCCTGAAGCGCATCAAGAAGTGAAGAAACTTGCAGACAAAATTAAGGCATTACTACCGGAGGGTAAAGTAATCGCTGTTCATAATAACTCATCCTATTCCTTAAAAGATTATTTGCCAGGGCATGAACTTGCCAAGGATGCAAAAGCTTTATATATGAATCCTGACAATTATTTTAGAAACTTTTATCTGGTCACTAAATTAAGCGATTATCTACGTTTAAAAATGCAAGGTTTTAATGGGGTTTTGCAAAAACCTTCGGCTACAGATGATGGATCTTTATCAGTATATCTCGCTAAGCGTGATTATATTAATGTCGAAGCTGGCTACGATCAGTTGACAGAACAAATTAAGATGTTGCTTCATGCCTAGTTCCAATCTGAGCTAATTTAGCTAAAAATAATTAATAGTCGTAATTGATATTTGGGAAACCTGATTATCACATGCTATCATTAATTTCTCTAAATTTATGGAGTCGTCAATGACATACGATAAAATCAAAGTGCCTGCCCAAGGCGAAGCTATTACTGTTGCTGCTGACCATTCACTTCATGTTCCTGATAATCCAATTATTCCTTTTATTGAAGGTGATGGTATCGGTGTTGATGTAACACCTCCAATGATACGTGTTGTTGATGCTGCAGTTCAAAAAGCATATGGCAACAAGAGAAAAATTTCCTGGATGGAAGTTTATGCCGGGGAAAAGGCTACTAAGGTATATGGTAGCGATCAATGGCTTCCCAAAGAGACTCTGGATGCCATGAAAAAATATGTGGTTTCAATAAAAGGTCCCTTAACTACTCCTGTTGGTGGTGGTATACGTTCATTGAATGTTGCGATTCGTCAAGACATGGATCTTTATGTTTGTTTACGCCCAATTCGATATTTTAATGGTGTTCCAAGTCCAGTTCGGGAGCCATGGAAAACCGATATGGTTATTTTCAGGGAAAATTCTGAAGATATTTATGCCGGTATAGAATGGCAGGCAGATACTCCGGAAGCTAAAAAAGTGATTCAATTTTTAACTCAGGAAATGGGTGTTAAAAAAATTCGTTTTCCTGAGCATTGTGGCATAGGCGTAAAGCCTGTTTCCAAAGAAGGTACCACCCGACTTGTCAAAGCGGCAATTCAGTATGCGATAGATAATGACCGCAGTACAGTGACTCTGGTACATAAAGGCAATATCATGAAGTTTACTGAAGGGGCTTTTAAAGATTGGGGATACCAGGTTGCGCGTGATTCTTTTGGTGCAAAAGAATATCAAGGTGGACCATGGATGGAGTTTAAAAATCCTAAAACCGGTAAGCAGATTATCATTAATGATGTGATTGCCGATGCCTTTTTGCAACAAATCCTGTTAAGACCTGAGGACTATAGTGTCATTGCTACATTAAATTTGAATGGTGATTATATTTCTGATGCTTTGGCTGCTCAGGTTGGTGGAATAGGCATAGCTCCTGGAGCGAACATTAGTGATCAAATGGCTGTGTTTGAAGCAACTCATGGAACAGCGCCTAAATACGCTGGCCAGAATAAAGTGAACCCCGGTTCTATTATACTTTCGGCTGAAATGATGTTACGCCATATGGGGTGGTATGAAGCGGCAGATTTGATTATCAGAGGTATGGAAGGCGCGATAGAAGCCAAAACCGTAACTTATGATTTTGAGCGTGGTATGCAAGGAGCAAGGTTAGTCAGCAGCTCTGGTTTTGCAGATGCTATGATTAAGCATATGTAAGCTAAGGAATTATCACATGTTCTTCCTGAACAACGCGTATTGACTATTCAGTGTCTATAGCTTTACTGAGTGTCAATACCTTGTTCATGAAAGACTGAGATCATCCTTTCAAGATTATTGGTAGTATCTTTACTGTCAGGTTTATAAATCTTACGAACTCATAAGAATTGAGTAGGAACTTTATCCATGGTAATTATGATGCTACGCTACTGATTAGAGGCGGCTTAATCTCTTGAGTAAAACCTGATGGTAAATAACAAATAGTATACATTTGAGTGAATCATATCTAATCACTATGCTATTGATTATTTCAATGACTAAATTTTTCATTAAAATTAGCTAAATTTACTGGCCAAATGCGTGCAGGGAGTCTATAAAAATAGTAAGAGGTTGTTAGTTATGAGCAGGCAAAATTTAGAGGAAATAATACAAACAGGGATAGCTGATACAGAGCTTAGCACAGAAATTAGCACAGCTATTAAACGACCAAGAAAGTATAAGGTTTTATTGCTCAATGATGACTATACGCCAATGGATTTTGTGGTAGAGGTACTGAAGCACTTTTTTCATTTAAATGAGGAGATTGCGATTCAGGTGATGTTACAGGTTCATTTTCAAGGGAAGGGGGTTTGTGGAGTGTTTACAAGAGACATAGCAGAAACAAAAGTCGCCCTGGTAAATGAATACGCCAGAATGAATCAACATCCATTATTATCTAGTATGGAACCGGAGTAAACTGGTGGTGGGTTGGTAAGGAGCAATGACAATGTTAAATAAAGAACTAGAATTCACCTTGAATCTAGCTTTCAAGGAAGCAAAAGAAAAGCGTCATGAATTCATGACTGTTGAACATTTGCTGTTGTCTTTGCTTGATAATCCAGCAGCAGGAAATGTATTGCAGGCTTGTGATGCTAACATCGAGGCATTACGTCGTGATTTAATCGAATTTATTGATGAAACAACTCCAAGAATACCTGAAGATGAACTGGACAGGGAAACTCAACCAACATTAGGTTTTCAAAGGGTTTTACAGCGTGCAGTATTTCATGTGCAATCAGCAGGTAAAACTGAAGTTACTGGAGCTAATGTATTAGCCGCGATTTTTAGTGAGCAAGAAAGTCAGGCTGTGTATTTTTTACGACGTGAAAATATTACTCGTCTTGATGTTATTAATTATATTTCTCACGGAGTGTCAAAATATCAAAACAATGATATGCATGAAAACATGAATTCATCTATGGATGAAGACATGATGACCCCTGAGGGTAATGAATCTCCACTCGATAGTTATTGTACCAATCTGAATAGACGTGCAAAACAGGGCAAGATAGATCCGTTGATAGGGCGCCATGAAGAGATACAAAGAACTATTCAAGTGCTTTGCAGACGACGTAAAAATAATCCTTTATTAGTTGGCGAGGCAGGTGTAGGTAAAACGGCTATCGCAGAAGGTTTGGCTAGACGCATAGTGGATGGTGAAATTCCAGACTCCATAAGAGGTTGCGTAGTCTACTCCCTTGATTTGGGCGCGTTATTGGCAGGAACGAAATACAGAGGGGATTTTGAAAAACGATTGAAGGCTGTTCTGAAACAGTTAGGTCAGCAAGAGGGAGCTATTTTATTCATAGATGAAATTCATACCATTATTGGTGCAGGTGCTGCATCTGGTGGAGTAATGGATGCTTCCAACCTGATTAAACCATTATTGGCAAATGGTGAATTGAAATGTATTGGCTCAACTACTTATCAGGAATATCGTGGAATATTTGAAAAAGACAGAGCCTTGGCAAGACGATTCCAAAAAATTGATATTTCAGAACCAACAATAGATGAAACTTTTGAAATATTAAAAGGATTAAAAGGCAAATTGGAAGCTCACCATGGAGTAAAATTTTCAATTCCTTCATTAAAAGCAGCAGCAGAATTGTCTGCAAAATACATCAATGATCGGTTTTTGCCTGACAAAGCGATTGATGTGGTGGATGAAGCAGGCGCATATCAGAATTTATTGACGGCAAATAAACGTAAAAAAATTATTAGTGTGACTGAAATAGAGAGCGTTGTCGCAAAAATTGCTCGTATCCCAATTAAAAAGGTATCTGCACGCGATAAAGATACACTGCGTAACTTGGAACGTGATTTAAAATTATTAGTATATGGGCAAGACCAGGCAATTACTGCACTGGCTTCAGCAATCAAATTAGGTAGATCCGGACTTAGAGAACCTCAGAAGCCAGTAGGTTGTTTCTTGTTTGCCGGACCAACTGGTGTAGGAAAGACAGAGGTAACAAGGCAGCTGGCTAATGTGTTAGGTATAGAATTGTTGCGTTTTGATATGTCAGAGTACATGGAAAAACACACTGTTTCACGTTTGATTGGAGCACCTCCTGGCTATGTAGGGTACGATCAAGGTGGTTTATTGACCGAAGCCGTGACTAAGAACCCGCATGCCGTTCTGTTACTTGATGAAATAGAAAAAGCACATCCCGATGTTTTTAATTTGTTGTTGCAGATAATGGATCATGGCACTTTAACGGATACTAACGGTCGTCAAGCTGATTTCAGGCATATCATACTTGTAATGACCAGTAATGCAGGAGCAAGTGAAATTGTTCGTAACTCCATAGGCTTTTCAACGCAAGACAATACCAATGACGGGTTGGAAGCAATTAAAAAGCAATTTAGCCCCGAGTTTAGAAACCGTTTGGATGCTATTATCAATTTTGCTCCGTTGGATACACAGACTATAGGATTAGTCGTTGATAAATTCATTATGGAGTTAGATGAACAATTAAGTCACAAAGGTGTTACTTTTACAGTTGATAAATCAGCCAGGGAATGGTTGATGGAGCATGGTTATGATAAAGCCATGGGAGCAAGGCCTATGGCAAGATTGATTCAGGAAAACATCAAAAAGCCTCTTGCTGATGAACTGTTGTTTGGTAAATTAATGCATGGTGGTCATGTCACTTTGCGAGTGAAAGACGGTAAACTACATTTTGACAGTCATGATCATAGAGAAGGTGTTTGTTAAACGAGAACCATCTTCCGTTCTGTACATGACAAATTTTTGTTATGTACAGACAAAAATCTCAATAATCGTGAGATAAAAATTGTCATTAACAAGTTAATTGCATAACAGGTAATCGTCATCACGGTTTCTTTTTGTTACCACTAAACGAATATTATTCCATTTTATCTTGTTACAATCTCGCTTAATTATCGATATAATATTTATTTTGAATTGATATAGAGCCATGCTATCCGTAATCATTATCACTAAAAATGAAGAAGCCAACATAAGGCGGTGCTTGGAGTCCGTTCATTTTGCAGATGAAATCATTGTATTGGACTCTGGCAGCACAGATAATACATTAGCTATAGCCAGGGAGTATACGGATAAAGTATTTTCAACGGATTGGCAAGGCTATGGTATCCAAAAGGACAGGGCTTTACGGAAGGCTAAAGGAGATTGGGTCTTAAATCTTGATGCTGATGAATCAGTCAGTCCAGAATTGCGTCAGGAAATATTACAAGCCATTTCATTGGATACAGCAGATGCATTTCGTATTCCTATACAAATGATTTTTTATAACCAAGTTTTAAAATATTCTGGAAGTCCTAAAAGGCATATACGATTATTTAAAAGAGAGAATGCTTCTTACAGTAAAGACATCGTTCATGAAAAAGTATTGATTCCTGCCAATGCGAGGGTAGGAAAACTAAAAAAACCGATATGGCATCATTCTTTTAGCGATGTACATCACGTACTTTACAAACTTAACAAATATTCTTCTTATAGTGCGAAAATCCGTATAGAATCCAATGAAAAAGTTGGATTAGTAAAAACTTTTTTTAGTGCCTTATGGATGTTTGTCAGATGCCTTTTTTTACAGAAGGGATTTTTAGACGGTAGGGCAGGTTTTTTGTTTGCGGTGTTTGGGGCGCAAGGCGCTTTTTATCGCGGAGTCAAACAAATATATAAAGACAAGGATATCAATAAATTACCCAGTGTAAATCACATAAAAGAGGAATAATCGTGCGATTAAACATAATGGAGACCAAGGGTATTTTATTAGCTCCTTTTTTCTTTATTTTATTTATGTTTTTTATTCCTATCAGTCCTACGATAAAGTCTATTTGTTTTATTTGCAGCTTAATTGCAGTACTGATTACTCCACAATACAGAAAACATATTTTTTATGCCTATAATACGTTTTGGGGACGCGCTGCTTTTTGTTTGTTTCTTTTTGTCGTTATTGCAAGCTTATGGAGCCCTGCTCCTTATTCAATGCAATGGATGGTCATTGGCAAATATTGTAAATTAATTTATCTCCCTATTTTAGCTACAGGTTTTATTAATCCTAAAGTAAGGACTTGGAGTATCAATAGCTATTTGGCTGCTATTTTTATTACTTGTGTTATTTCCATCTTAAAGGCTAAAAATATTATTGCATCAGAAGATCCTGGCGAGGTTTTCTATAATCATATCATTACCGGTTTTATGGTGGCATTGGCAGCCTATTTAACAGGATTGCTGGCTTTTCAAAATTCGGGCTGGTTACGAGCTATTTATATTTTCATGATGCTGCTAACCAGTTATCAAGTGCTTTTTATAAATACTGGAAGAACTGGTTACTTAGTTTACTTTATTTTGATGTTATTGCTTTTGATACAAAAATTAAACTTCAAACAGGCTTTGGCAGGGATTATTCTCTTCAGTGGCATTATTGCCTTGGCGTATCACCATAGCCCTGTGATGCAAACCAGAATTTATGATTTAATTCAGGATATCAAATTATTAAAGCAACATAATAAAAATACATCGATAGGCTATAGAATGCAGTTTCATCATTATGCCAAGCAATTGATGATGCAACATCCTTTTATTGGAATAGGTACAGGTGGATTTAAATACAGTTATTCACAAGACGTGCCTGTCCCCAGTTGGGGGAAAGAGCTGACGGACCCACACAGTCAGTACTGGATGACGCTAGCTGAACAGGGTTTAGTTGGCTTGGCGCTTTTAGTAATATTTTTAGCGAGTTTGTTTATTACATCGTTTCAATTGACTAGCTCCCGACCTATTCTTTTAGGCGTTTTATTTTCTTTTTGTATCGGTTCCATTTCCGATACTATTTTATGCTATTCAACAGCAGGTTATTTGTTGATAGTGATGAGTGCCTTATGTTTTGGAGAGTTAATTGAGAAGCGCAGAGTCAACGAGGTAGAAGAAGACCATCATGTTCCTTCATCAGCCCATACTACAACAGCTGTAACCCAGAGCTAATCAATAAACAGAAATTTGCTCTACAGGTTTTTGTAATGAGCATTCTTCCGAAACATACCCATCATTACAAACCACAAGACCTGATGAATTTAATTGTGGGTAGACTCCGCCATGCCATAAACAACATCCCATAAGAAATTGTAAATCCATTACAGCATGACGAGTGCAATAACAAGTTGAATAGAAACCATTATTGCAAACAAGACGGCCAGCAGAGGAGTCACAATAATTTATTCCTCCCATTTTACTGCAACAACCATCAACAGCAAATGCAGGAGATGCTGATAAAGCAAACACACTGGCTAGTAAAAATGCTTTTGGTTTCAATATCTTCATCGTGGTTCTCTGATTCGTTTTTATTTTTAAGAATAGCATAGAGTTGAATGGATTATTAGTGGAATATAACTAAATGATTAACAATAATCGGGGATAGATTTCTAATAAATAACTGGTGAGAAAACCTGATAATAGCCCAAACAAGTGACCTTGCCAGGATACGCCTTTTTCACCTGGAAAAATTCCCAGAAAAATACCCGCAAAATAATACAGGCTAAGCAAACCAAGAATAATAGTAGTCAAGGTACCGGTTTGGTAAATGTTATATACCAAAAATCCCCAATAGCCTGTAATTAAACCACTGGCGCCTATGTGTATACCGCGTTTAGCAAAACACCAAATCATTGTCCCGCTAAAAAAAGTTATCATTATTGTGACAATCAAATAATAGCGAACTCCATTAATGAGAATAAAATTACTTAGAACCAGCAAGGGGATGGAGTTAAAAAATAAATGATTAAAATTAGCGTGAAGTAAAGGTGCCAATAGAATTCCCGGGAGACCCAAAATATGTCTTGGGATAATGCCAAGAAGCAAAATTTTATTACTTATAAAATGACTAATAAAAAATATTGACCAGGGAATTAGTAGTATTACTCCCAAAACTTTCAGATTATTTTGTGTCTGAGTGACAATGACATTCAAACTGGTCGTTAATTCGTTAATCATGATTTTGCCGTTGCATCTTGTGTGGATTTGTTTGATTTTTTATCTGGTGTAATCGGAGTAACTGTGATTTTACGAAACGGCACAAAAAGTAAAGGCTCAACCAGAGTTTGGTTAACTACCATAGTCCAGTGAAGATGGGGGCCTGTTACTCTTCCTGTCATACCAACTAATCCAAGTTCTTGGCCTTGTTTGACGGATTCTCCTGTTTTAACGAGGATTTTGCTGAGATGAGCATAAACCGAGAATACCCCCATGCCATGATTAAGGATAACCGTATTGCCTGTGAAAAAATAATCACCAGTGTCTGCTACAACTCCTTGATTTACCGCATACACAGGTTTCCCCTGGTCAGCAGCTATGTCCAGTCCAGAATGTGGATCTCTTGGCTGTTTATTATAAACTCTTTTTAAACCAAACAAGCTGGTTATAGGTCCTCTCAGTGGCGCTGTGAATTGTTTCTCAAATGGATTGGCATTTGAATAATTAGCAAAAATTTGGGTTAACTTTTGGGTTTCTTTTTCAATCCGGATTAAATCTTCAGGCTGAGGATCAACTTTACTTATGTCTTTTATGTTTAAAAATTGGGTATTGTAAAATTTTTCACTAACATGGAAGGGGATAGACGCTTTGATGGGTTTTGTCACGTTGATGTATTGAACAGAGTTGGTATTTTTAAGAGGGATTGCAACAATTAATAACCATTGATGAGGTTGGGTACTAGGAAGAACCGGGATACGTTTCCCTTCGAAATAAGCTTCCGGCTTCTGATTTATATCGATAGGAATAATAGTGAGTCCGCCATTCACAGAATGGTTTTCTGGCAGAACCAGGGCATAGGATAGCTTGACTGAATTCACCAATATAAATAGACAGGCTAATGAATATAATAGTTTCTTCATGATTTTAATCAATCCTTAATTTGGGTGACCTCACAAGCAAGACTACCTTGTGCTAAACGGATATCAATCGTATCCCCAACTTGTGCTTGTTGGGTAGTAAAGAGTATTTTTTGGTTTTTGCTGACAATCGCATACCCTCTATCTAGTGTAGCCAAGGGGCTTACAGCATGCAAAGTGGAGAGATTAGTGGACAGTTGATTTTTTAATTGATTTATTTTTATCCGGATCTCTTGGATTAATTGCATTATTAATTGCCGTAGTTGGGTTTTAGTGCGTTCAATTTGTGTTTTTGGATTGTTAGCTTGCAATTGTGTTAAAAAAAGGTTTAATTTGTTAGTTTTTAAGTTAATAAATTGATTCATAGCAGAGATTAACTGTCTCTCCAGATAATCCAATGTTTGCCAGTAAGTTGAGATGGTATGTCTGGGTGAGGCAATTTTATCCATCAAATGATGAAGTTTTAATTGCAATTCTTTGAGTAGTCTGATGATGGCATCATGCAATCGAGAAATAGCCGTATCAAGAATATTGAATAATTCGATGCGGTTTGGAGTAACAGCTGTAGCGGCAGCGGTAGGCGTTTCCGCACGATAATCCGCTACAAAATCAGCAATTGTGAAATCTGTTTCATGACCAATCCCAGAAACAACGGGAATTGTGCTGATTGCGATTTGTCGAGCAAGGGATTCATCGTTAAATGCCCACAAGTCTTCAATGCTGCCACCACCACGTGCCAGGATGAGAACTTGGCATCGTTTATGGGTATTAGCCAGTTTTAAGGCCTTGATAAGTTGTTGAGAGGCTGTTTGCCCCTGAACTTCACTTGGATAAATAATAATTTTGGCTATTGGAAATCGACGAGTCAGAGTCGAGAGAATATCCTGGATAGCCGCTCCAGTGGGTGACGTAATGACTCCAATTGTCTCAGGTATTCTGGGCAGTGGTTTTTTTCTTTCAGGATTGAATAAGCCTTCGCTTGCCAGTTTGATTTTTAACTCTTCAAATCGTTGGTAGAGTACTCCTATTCCTGCCTCAACTATTTCTTCAACAATCAGCTGATATTCTCCTCGGGCTTCATAAAGACTTAATTTACCGCTGGCAACAATTTGTTGACCATCATTAAAATTTCTAAGCACAGAACCGGAATGTCGATTTTTAAAAAAGGCACAACGAATTTGCGCTGTACTGTCTTTCAAGGTGAAATAGCAGTGTCCTGAAGAGGGTTTGCTTAAGTTAGAAATTTCACCTTCGACATGCACAAGACCTATTTCATTCTCGAGAAAACCTTTCACTTGTCTATTCAGTTGACTCACTGTCAGTATTGGCAATTGACTACTCATGGTGACAAAAATCCCATCAAATAAAAAAGCTTATTAACATCAATAACTTATTAAAAGAAACAAAATTATATTGTAGTAAGATGTTATTTCATTTAAGGTTATACGTTACTATATAGATAATTAACAAAATAACAACAATAAGGAATGAGGAATGAGAAAGGCGCTGTTTGTAGCTGCATTGCTAACTTCTTCCTACGCTGCTGCGGATACCCTTTATGAAGCAGTGCAATATGGCATGATTGCTAACCCAGATATATTACTGAATACGGCAAAAGGTTTGTCAGCAAAACAGGCAATTGATAAAGCAAAAGGTGGTTTATATCCTTCGATTGATGTAACGGGGGGATTTGGACGACAAAGAAGTGTAAACCCAACCACTGCAGCGATCGATGATACTCCCAGCGCTACCCTCAATATAGTTGAATCATCTGTGGAATTAAGGCAGCGCTTGTTTGCTGGCGGTGGGATAATTAATGAGGTTAAGCGTAACCAATACCTTACTCAAGCGCAGAAATGGAAGACACAGGGTATTGCTGAAGATTTGGCATTGGAAATTACCAAGAATTATTTCGCTGTATTACTGCATGAACGTTTGTATGCTTACTCCATCGAAAATCTTAAAGCACATAAAGCGGTTTTTAAGATGATAAAAGAACGGGCAACTGCTGGAATTACCCGAGCGGCAGAAGTCGATCAGGCTAATGCGAGGTTGGCTCTCGCTGAGGCTAATAAAATAAGTGCATTGGCTGATTTGCAAGAGGTGAAGATTAATTATGCAAAAACAGTAGGTAAATGGCCAGAGAATCTTCAAATGCCTCGTGTTCCAGCAAGAAAAAGTTTACCTAATAATTTAGCCAGGATTATAGAAAAAGGACTGGACAATCACCCAACAGTGAAATCAAGTTACGCTGATATTAAGGAAGCAAAAGCTCAGTATGATGTCGCCAGAGCAGCTTATTACCCAGAGGTTAATTTGGTTTTGAATAGCTCAAAAAACAAGAACTTAGGTGGCCTGGTAGGTCCCAATGACTCCGACACAGTGGCTTTAAGAATGAATTATAATGCATTTCGTGGAGGAGCTGATGCTGCTCATATAAGAGAAACCGCGTACCAGGTACAGGAAGCTTATGAAACTAAAAATAGAACCTTACTGGAATTGAAAGAGACTATCAGATTAGCCTGGAATGCTTATGTTGCTTCGGCCTTGCGCATACAACCTTTGAAGCAACACGTTATGGCATCAAGAAAAACACGTACTGCCTATCAAGATGAATTTAAGGTAGGGAAAAGAACACTCCTTGATTTACTCGACTCTCAAAATGAATATTATCAATCACAAATTGAACTGGCTCGGGCAGAAAATGATGAGATACTTTCCCGCTATCGAATCTTGAATGGTATGGGTTGTTTATTAAAATATTTGAATTTGAGATTGCCAGTCAATGTGGTTAACAATGACGTGTTCTCGTCAGCTCAGACCAATATTTTATTGAATAGAAAAATGGATGAGATCCCTTACCCTAATAATACGGATAATCCTATGGTTCTCACTCATCCTGTGAAAAACATGGAGAAAACACATTTAACCAAGGCTATGGTAGATAAAAACACTACTTATCCTCAGCAAATAACGCCCAAGTTATGGTATATATCAGCAGGCTCCTTCAGAGATAGAAATAATGCTGTTGCTTTGGTTAAACGGTTAAATGGATTAGGCTTTACTGCCTTCATGAGCCCTTATAAAGATCTTCTATCCGTTTTCGTTGGTCCTTATGAATATAGAGGTCATGCTGGTAATGGAATGGAAAGACTAAAGGAATTGGCTCATGTTCAAGGAGTCTTGGTTACTTTCAAAGAGGCCCCCAAAAAAGCTTAGTGCTATAGCTGGGAGATTTCAGAGTGTTATTTTGGAATCTCTTCGCTACTGGTCAGTTTTATCCATCTGGGTTGGTTTGATACTTTTGTATGTAACAAGTTTTTCCATTCAAGCCGCGCCTTTAATCAGTGTGGAAAAAATTCAGAAATTGGCGCAATCCTATCAGGGAGATACCCGGAAACGGTTTAACGCATGGGCTAATTTAATTGAATCGCTTAAAAAAAAGCCAGTAAAAATACAACTGGAAAAAGTAAACTCTTTCTTTAATCAATTTACCTATGAAACTGACCCGATAACTGGTGCAAGTGATGATTATTGGAAATCACCAGTAGAATTTATTGTAGATGGGGGAGGTGATTGTGAAGATTTCGCCATCATAAAATATTTTACATTAGTTGCTGTTGGTGTTCATTCTGACCAGTTAAGAATTACTTATGCCGCTTCTCTTACTCTAAACCAGGCCCATATGGTGCTGTCTTTTTACCCAACTCCTGAATCCGAACCACTAATCCTTGACAGTTTGGAAAGTAAAATTCTGAAAGCTTCTGCAAGGCCTGATTTGAAACCAGTTTATAGCTTTAATGCAGAAGGTTTATGGCTTGCGAAAACAAGAGGAGAGAGTTCATTGATGGGGGATTCAAAAAGTTTGGGCAAGTGGGATGCTCTGATGAAACGTATGGAATAAAAAAGGTGATAGACCATGACATTAACTAAGAAAATGGCTGTAAGTGTGTTGATTATGTTGTTATTCGTTTTTATCGGAACTTATTTGATCACTATGAATAACGCGCGTAATTTTTTTATCCAACAACTTGAAAGCAATGCTCAAGATACTGCGACATCATTGGGTCTGTCTTTATCCCAATCTTTAATTAATCATGATGTACCTACCATGGACTCTATGGTTAAAGCTGTTTTTGACAGAGGATATTTTTCATCAATTAAGGTAAAAGACATAAAAGGGAAAGTGATCATTTTAAAGAAACAATTGCCACAAGAAAGCGATATACCACAATGGTTTGTGAACTTGATAAAATGGCCATCAACTGAGAAGTCATCCTTAATTATGGATGGATGGATGCAAGCAGGAGTTGTTTTAGTAACCAGTGATCCGAGCTATGTTTACACCTCTTTGTGGCGTAATGCTGTAGAAATGGTAAATGCTTATCTGATTTTTGCGGTAGTCGCTTTGGTTTTATGCTATTGCTTTATAAAATATTTATTACAACCTTTAAAACGGGTAACTGCCCAAGCGTTAGCCATTTCAGAACATGAGTTTCCTGTAGAAACAAAGATTCCCAAAACCCCTGAATTGAGGCAAGTTACCCTGGCTATGAATCAAATGGTTACTAAGATCAAATCGTTATTTCAGGATCAGTTGAAACAAACAGAATCCCTTAGAACACAGGTTTATCAAGATGCACTAACAGGAATGAGCAATCGACGTTATTTTTTACAGCACTTGGCTCTGATTCTGGATAATGAAGATGAATTTATTCCTGGTTATGTTGTGATGCTGGTCATAGATGGCTTGGATGAGCTAAATCAGAAGCAAGGGTATCAGCAAGGGGATCAATTGGTACTAACTGTAGCTAAAACATGTAAAAACTATTGGAAACAATCGTCTGTTAGCGCGCTGGCAAGAATTAACGGCACGACCTTTGCCTTGATTAGCCATGAAAGGGATCCTTTGGTTTTTGAAAAGGAGTGCAGGGAATTTGAGCAAATTTTGAATCAAACTATTACTGATATCAAAATTTGCAAAACACACATGGGGGCTGCAAGTTATTTTCTCCATCAACCTGTCTCCAATCTATTGTCTATGGTAGATCAAGCGGTTAAAAAAGCTCGCGAAACAGGCGTATTTTATTGTCAGAAAGAGCATGATACCTATAAATATCCTCAGTTAATCAGTGGAGATGAGATTAGAAATTCTTTAGAACAGAAAAAAATAAGTTTGTATGCGCAGGCAGTCACTGATGGTAAGAATTGTTTGCATAAGGAAGTGTTTGTTCGAATTCGCAATCAGGAAGGGGAGGAGTTAGGCGCTGGTTATTTTATACCAGTTGCTGAGAAGTTAGGATTGGCCTATCTTATTGATCAGTATGTGCTCAATGAACTAGCCGCCCTCGATGTTGCGACGCATACCCATTTTGCTCTTAATATTTCAGAAGATACTTTGATAAATAAAGTCAATAGCACTGGCTATTTGCGGCAACTGGAAGATATTCCTCAAGCGGTCTTGAAAAATCTCTCACTTGAAATCAATGAGGCTCACGTTTTGTCACATTTTTCAAACTCTAAGTCCTTTATCAAACAAGCCAAAAAATTGGGGGTGACAGTTGGAATAGATCGTGTGGGTATTAAATTTTCTCCGTTGCATTATCTGAGTGATTTAAACATAGACTATTTAAAATTGCATGGAAGTCTAGTGACAGATATTGATGAAAATGAAAGCAAGCAGTTTTTCATACATTACTTTAATGAAATGGCTAAAACGATGGATATTGCGGTTGTAGCAACTCAAGTGGAAAGCCAGGCTCAATGGCAAGCATTACAAATAGTCCACGTACCTTGGGGGCAGGGACGCTTTTTGTCTTCAGTAGAATTAATTAAATAACGAGATGAAAAACAGATTATTGTCAGTGCATTGAAATGACTTCGTGAATGGACTTAAACCCGCCAGGTGCCTCTGTAAAATGGTATAAGAATAAGGTATGATAAAAATTCAAATAATTACAATAATAATATTAATATGAACTATTTTGGCAATCTGCAAATACGTTTTTTCAAATCATTTTTATTGTTGTTGATTGTTAGTAGTTTAACAGCTTGTGTGGATTTGACGGGCTCACGAAATACTTATATCAAGAAAGAAGAGCAACCTGCAATTTCTAATGTCCCTGACAAGAAGTCCAAAGCACAAAATATGTCATTAAAAAAAGGCGAAGTCCATACTATGCTTGGCGGTTTGGGAATTTTCAGTAAGGGGATGTACACACTTCGTGATAAAGTGTCTGAAAAGTACCATATCACAGCTCATAGCACGATGTGGTATAACGCTGGAGCAGTAAGCCGATATATTATTGACCATTACTATAAAGAGAAAGACCACAAACCAATTATTTTAGTAGGACATTCTTTAGGCGCAAATGAACAAATCAAAGTGGCGCGAAATTTGAATACCGCCGGTGTACCTGTTGCTTTGTTAGTGACAGTCGATGCGGTATCACAAACTATTGTGCCTCCCAATGTTAAGCAAGCCTTGAATGTATATAAACCTGGTTTTGTACCGATGTTTAGCGGGTTAAAACTCAGGGCAGTTGATCCTCAATTGACCAAGATTGACAATGTCAATGTTGATTCGATAAAAGGAATAAAAGTAAATCACTTCACAATTGATAAAGACGAAATTTTACAAGCGATGATAATGGATAAAGTTGATAAGGTGTTAGTTGATGGAAATAAAAAGGGTGCTTAAAGACCGTTTGTCTGCTCGTGTCTGCGTTATTGGTGCCGGTCCTAGCGGCATTGCCGCCATTAAAAATTTGCAAGAACAGGGTATTACCAATGTTACTGTTTTTGAAAAAAACAATCAAATAGGCGGCAATTGGGTTTATGATGAGCAAAATGAGCATTCCAGTGTTTATGAAACGACGCATATCATCAGTTCAAAACGCTGGTCTGAGTTTGAAGATTTCCCTATGCCTGCTGATTACCCGGACTATCCTTCACACGCCCAGCTTTTAAAATATTTTCAAAACTATGTGGATCATTTTCAATTAGCTCAATACATTCGTTTTAACACAGCAGTACAAAAGGTACATCGATTGGATGATAATACATGGCATGTTATCTATGAGGATGGCGAAGGAATTCATGAAGCCTGTTATGATTATTTGTTGGTAGCAAATGGCCATCATTGGGATCCCTTTATGCCGGTATATCCTGGAGTGTTTGACGGAGAGACACTTCATTCTCACCAATATAAAAAAGCTTCAATTTTTAAAGACAAGCGGGTATTGGTTGTTGGTGGTGGCAATTCAGCTTGTGATGTAGCAGTTGAAATATCGCGAGTTGCACCTGGAACTTGCATTAGCATGCGTAGGGGATATCATATTTTCCCCAAATTTATTTTTGGTAAACCAACGGATGTGGCAGTAGCTAAAATACAATGGATGCCATCCTGGTTAAGGCAGAAGTTTATAAGCCTGGTTATTAGAGGATTGCAAGGCCGATATGCCAAGTATAAATTAATGAAACCTGATTGTGGTCCGTTGGAAATTCATCCTACTATTAATTCCGAGCTCTTGTATTTTATTCGCCATGGCAAAATACACCCTCGTCCCGGTATATTGAGATTTGAGGGCAACACAGTTCATTTCACTGATGGAAGCCAGGGGGAGTTTGATACGGTTATTTTCGCTACGGGCTATCAAATCAGTTTTCCATTTTTTGATAAAAGTTGTATTGATTTTAGTAACTCTACCACCATTCCTTTATATCGAAAAATGATGCACCCCGAGTTTGAAAATTTGTATTTCATTGGCCTATGCCAACCTCAAGGTTGCATTTGGCCTTTGGCTGATTATCAATCAAAAATAGTGGCTCGTATTATTGCGGGAATTTTAAAACGACCTGATCAATTACATCGAAAAATAGCCAAAGAGATCAATAAACCCCATCATCGATTTAAATCTCATATGCGCCATGCTTTAGAGGTGGATTATCATATTTTCAGAAGAGAATTGTTAGAAATGCTAGGCCAAAAACATAGGAGACTGAAGTTCTATCCCTAGCTTCTGAATGATTATATGAATGTTAAAGCGCGGATGATCACATCAGTTATAAGCCAGCATACACTTATTCTGTTTTGAAAATCGGATATAATTTACAGATTAACTTCTTATGATTGTCGCTTTAATAAAGAACACATTAACTGTTCGACACTGTTACGATGAGGATTTTCCTGTAACACTATGGCTTTGGTTCTGTCTTCACAATATCCTTTCACTTCTTTATCGGGCAAAATGTAAAATCTCTTTTGTTCCACTTCCCTTACTATATGTTCTGCAACTTCAATGGCTGGTCGAGAATGCGCTAGCAAGTTGTTTAATTGGCTGTGGATTGGAGAATGGTTTAATTTTCCATTACTCGCTAATAATGAAGTATCTGTAAAAGAAGGAAATACCACGGAAACATCTACAGGTTTTTTAAGGCGATTGAGATCAAAATATAATGACTCCGATAAGGCTAGCACAGCATGTTTTGACATGGAATAGGCAGCCATTTGTGAGCCTGTACATAAGGCATATAGGCTGGCTATATTGATAATATGAGAACGGAAATTCTGTTTGAATAAATAAGGCATGAATGAGCGAATCATATTCAGCATCCCGTGCAAATTCACTTCCATTACCTGATTAATATCACTTGCTTGTAATTCCCAGGCTGGAAGTAAATTGCCGATGATTCCTGCATTATTAAATATCCAGTCTACCTGGCCTAGTTGTTTACAGGAATATTCCGCGAGTCGTTCTACTTCTGATGGTTTGGTTACATCGCAGGCAAAGCAAATAACATGTTCAGGAGAAAATTTTGTCATGAGTGATTGGGCTTCTGTATGTAATTTGTCCTGATTCTTATCAACCATGACTATAGTTTTTCCATTGCTAAGACAAACTTGACTTAAGGCATGTCCAATGCCACTTGCTGCACCAGTGATAATTACTACATTCATATAAAATACCTTACAAAAGTTTAATGCCCTCTTCTTAAGGACTTACGAAAAACCCCAATCTCTTCGTTAAAAACTTTTTTTGCCTTGACCTTGGGGTTTTTCGTAAGTCCTGTTCCTGTGGCGCTAGGGAGGCATTGAGGTTTCTAATGTGGATTTTATGAAAAAGTGTATCATGGGCAAGAGTATTTACCAAAATGATTGCTAAAATTGATTTTGCTATACTTTGAATAGAACTATCAGAAGGAGGCGATACTTTGAATACAACTGAAACACCAGAACAACCAATTGAGTATCCAGAGGAGCCATCAGAGTACCCTGAACAACCTTTAGAGTACCCTGATAATCCAGAGCCTCTGGAGCCGGGTTATCCCGAGCTGCCTGAGCCTGAGCCGAGTCAAACTCCGGAGCCAGGTTTTGAGTAGTTTATTTAGTCAGTCATTAGTTTCTGTAATGCTTTCCCGATGTTATCGGCTCTCATTAAACTCTCTCCAATCAAAAAGGCATTAATACCATGGGATTGCATTAATTTTATGTCTTCACGGGTATTAATTCCGCTTTCAGTAATAATAATTTTATCTTTAGGGACCAATTGTTTTAATTGGATACTCAATTGAATGTCTGTTTTAAAGGTGTGAAGGCTGCGGTTGTTAATACCTATAAGAGGGGTAGGTAAGCGTAAGGCTCTTTCTAATTCATCTTGCGTGTGGCTTTCAACCAAAACAGACATTTTAAGTTCTTGAGCCAGTTGGCAAAAATCCATTAATTGAACATCATCTAATAATGCGACAATCAGTAAAATGCAATCAGCGCCCAAGACAAGGCTTTCATAGATTTGATAAGAATCAATAATAAAGTCTTTACGCAATAAGGGCAAAGTGGTTTTTGATTTTGCCAAAGCCAAATAATCAGGATGACCTTGAAAAAACTTAATATCCGTTAAAACAGATAAGCATCTTGCGCCATTTTGGGTATAAATCTTGGTAATTTCTGCAACGTTAAAATCTTTTCGAATTAAACCTTTGCTTGGAGAAGCCTTTTTTATCTCAGCGATGATTGCAGGTGAGGTATTGGATTTTAAAGCAGTTATGAAGTCACGTATTTCACCCGGTTGTTGTTTTGATAGAACATGTAAAGGCTTATTTTTTTTTGCAACTGCAACTTCTTCCAGTTTATGTTTGGCTATGCGTTCCAGGATACTATTCATGATTTGATTCTTTATTTAAAGTTTGAGTCAATAATCGGAGTTTGTTAAAACAATGATTTGCCTTACCACTATCAATCGCAATTCTTGCTTCCTCTATGGATGCATCAAACGATATGTCATCTTTGGCACAATAAATGGCTGCAGCAGAATTGAGAAGGACTATATCTCGAGCTGGGCCAGAATCCCCTGAAAGTACGGATTGAATTAAATGTAGACTTTGTTCTGGTGAATCCACTATGATTGCATCTAAAGAAGAATGCTTTAGGCCATAATCTTCGGGATAAATGAACCATTGCTTAAAATTTCCATCACGGTATTCAACTACTTCACTTTTCGCAGCAATACTAATCTCATCCAGTCCATCTTGAGAGCTTATTACTAATGCTCTTTCACTACCTAAGTTGGCCAGAACAGTGGCTATTGTTTTGAGCCAACTCGTTGAAAATACGCCAACCACTTGTCTTTTTACCTGAGCTGGGTTAATCAGTGGACCAAGTAAATTAAATAAAGTTCTTATTCCTAATTGTTGTCTCGCTGCTCTCGCATGTTGCATGGCAGGATGATAATGTGGCGCAAACAAGAAAGCCAATTGACATTCGTTGATGCAGTTTTGTATCTGCATGTCAGAAAGGTTGAGTATAAATCCGGCTTGTTCTAATAGATCAGCGCTGCCACTTCGGCTTGAAACGGAACGGTTACCATGTTTTGCAACCTTTATTCCTGCTGCGGCCACAACAAAACTACAGGCTGTTGATACATTAAAAGTATTTCTTCCATCTCCGCCAGTGCCAACTATATCAATCAGGTTATTTCCTAAGTCTATTTTGTGGGCTAATTGTCTCATGACTTTGGCCGCTGCAGTAAGTTCATTGACTGTTTCACCTTTCATGCGCATTAACACCAGAAAGGTTGCAATTTGCACATCACTAAACTCGCCTGTCATACAAGCATGGATGACTTCTTGCATCTGGTCTGCGCTTAAATCCTGTCGGGATAGAAGTTGTTCAAATAGAAGTTTGGGTTTCATAACGTAAAAAATTCTCGAGTATTTGTAAGCCAAATTGACTTAATATGGCTTCAGGATGAAATTGTAGACCAAAAAGAGGAAATTGACGATGTGATATTGCCATTATTGTATCGTCTGCCCATGCATCTATCGAAAAGCAATTGGGCAAGCTCATGATATCCACGGCTAAAGAATGATATCTCGTCGCTTGAAAGTGATTTGGTATTCCTGTAAATAAGCCCTGGTAATGATGGGTGATTTCTGAGGTTTTACCATGCATGATTTCTGGGGCTGGGATGATTTTGCCTCCAAATGCCTGAGCTATGCACTGATGGCCAAGGCAAATACCCAATATCGGAATATGCTTGTGAAACTCTTTAATGACTTCTATAGAGATTCCTGATTCATCAGGAGAGTTGGGTCCCGGTGAAATGACCAGGTATTGCGGAGCTGATTGCCTGATAGTATCAATTTGAATTTCGTCATTTTTAAAAACTTCAACTTTTTGATTTAAGCTCTGGAAATACTGTACCAGGTTGTATGTAAATGAATCGTAGTTATCAATAATTAGCAACATAATTATAATTAAAATGTATTCTTTCAAATGAGGCTACAAAGCAAATTCTTCACCCAAATAAACCTGTCTTACTTGCTGATTGGCAAGTATGTCTTTGGGTGTTCCTTCGCAAAGAATTTTTCCCTGACTGACAATATAAGCGCGTTCACAAATGTCTAAAGTCTCTCTCACGTTATGATCTGTAATTAAAACCCCTATACCTTTATCACACAAATGCAGGATAATTTTTTTGATATCGATTACAGAAATTGGATCAACCCCCGCAAAAGGCTCATCAAGCAAGATAAAGGATGGTTCTATTGCCAGGGCTCTTGCAATCTCAACGCGTCTTCTTTCGCCGCCAGATAATGCCATGCCCAAGCTGTTTTCTATGTGAGAAATATGAAACTCTTGTAATAGAAGATCGAGCTTTTCTTCGCGCGTTTGATCATCTAAATCTTTTCTTAGTTCCAGAATTGCCATGATATTTTCGGCAACAGTAAGTTTTCTAAAAACAGAGGCTTCTTGCGGAAGGTAACTAATACCATGCCTTGCTCTCAGGTGCATGGCATCTTGAGTTATGTCTTTTCCGTTAAGAATAATGTGACCTTCATCACAGGGTTGCAGACCTACAATCATATAAAAACAAGTGGTTTTGCCCGCTCCGTTAGGACCCAACAAACCGACACACTCACCTTGCTTAATGTGAATGCTAACACCATTCACAACTGTTCGGCCCTTAAATGATTTTTTTAATTGCTTGGCCTCTAGTAAACTCATGATTTTTTTTCAGGATAAATAATTATTGTCGTTCTTGTTTTTTCGTCACTATGTGATAAAACATGTTGTTGCTGAGTATCATAACTAATTTTGGCTGCTGAAAGAGAGTTGGGTCCCTGTTCTATGCGAGCATTCCCTATTAATTCGATTAAATGTTTTAGCGGGTAATATTTTATAGTATCAGCATAGGCATGGAATGGGGGTTTATCGGGGGCTGTTATAGTCCAATAATGAGCCTGTTTATCTTTAGAGCCTTCAGCGATGGCTAAAGTGAGCTGATTTTTGGCATCTCCTTGCGTAATGGCTTTTGCTGCACGTAAATTGGTTGATCCTTGAACGAACTCAACATTTCCTATATAGACTCCCTGATGATTTTTCTGATTTAAATCGGCTGAATCAGAAACTACTTGCACCATTTTTTCCTTATCAAACGGAAGAGCATTTCCTGAAATGGAGCACAACATCAACAATAATAGTATAATGTATTTAACCTTTAGCTGGGTCATAACTACCTCTGGCTTTATGGAGTAATTCTACTCTTTTTTCATCCAAATAGGCATTCATTCCAGTAGACTGTATGATATTGCCTGGTTGTTCAAAGGTTACAAAAAGACTTGTTGTTGCTTTTTTTTCCTTGGGATAATAAGTAATCTCTTCAGTTTTTAAAGTGCTTTCCCTGGTGCTTTCTCCCGGATTTTGATGAACTACTACTTGCTCTATAAAAGTAATTTGCTTACCACCATCAAACGATTTTGCCCGTAATGAATTGATTTCCCACGCGGGTTGATTGTCTTGCTTAATAATAATATGAGGTTTTTTAAGCAAATGAAGATTATTGTTAGGAATATATTCTACCTGTGGAGTAGTTAATAAGTTAATTAACACACCTTCTGAATTAAATTGTTTGACGGTAAGCTGTGAAATTGTTGTGTCAACTTCATTTGAGAGCATTTTCTTATTGATAATAGATTGATTAAAATGAGCATAATACCAACCGGAGCCTGCTAAAATAAGCAAGGTCAAGAATAGCCAAATTGCTTGCTTGGTAGTATTCATTGTTTTAAATAGCCTGTGATTGCTAATTCTGCTTTATTTTGTGCGTTAAGAATTAAGTCACACAATTCCCGAACCGCACCTCGACCACCAGTTCGCTCTGTTCTCCAATCAGCAAATTCCAGAACTTGTGGTACAGCATTACTGACTGCAACCCCTAATCCCACTTGTTGTATTAAGGGTAAGTCAGGCAAATCATCGCCAATATAGGCGAACTCTTCATCATTAAGTCCCAATATTTTTTTTAGATGTTGGTAAGCGTTACGTTTATCAACCTGACCTTTATAATAATGAGTTATACCTAATTGCTCCATTCGATGGTCAACTACAGCGTTTTGAGCAGTAGTAATGATTGCAACTTGTATCCCGGCGGCCATTAGTAATTTTAATCCCATTCCATCTTGTACATGGAATGATTTCAGTTCATTACCATGATTATCAATGTGAAGAAGACCATCACTGAGCACTCCATCAACATCACAAATAAGACATTTAATTTTTTTCGCTTTTTCCAATAAGTCGTTCATTTTTTTCTCTATATTAAAAAACACCTGCTTTTAGCAAGTCATGTAAATGGAGTACCGCATAAGGTCTATTATCATTTTCAACCACCACCAGGGATGTGATGCTATATTTTTGCATAATTGCTAAAGCTTCGGCGGCCAACATGCCTTTAGGGATAGTTCTGCAGTTTTTAGTCATGACGTCCTTGATTAGAGTAGTGTTGATATTAAATTGACGTGTCAATGTCCGGCGGATATCGCCATCAGTATAAACACCTACTAAGTAGCCATGTTTGTCTACAACACAAGTCATTCCCAGTTTCTTATTCGTGACTTCAATTAAAGCCTCACTCACTGTTGCGTTTTCATTCGCTAATGGAAGTTGCTCTCCTGTATGGCATAAATCATCTATTCTTAGCAGGAGCTTCTTGCCAAGTGTTCCTCCGGGATGGGAAAGGGCGAAATCCTCTGCGCTAAATCCCCGTGCTTGTAAAAGAGATATAGCCAATGCATCTCCCATAACCAGCGATACCGTAGTACTGGTTGTTGGAGCAAGACCCAGCGGGCAGGCCTCTTGTTTAATACTGACATCCAAATTGACATCGGCAGATTTAGCCAGAGTTGATTGTTTATTGCCGGTCAATGTAATTAAGGGGACTTCAAGCCTTTTTAATAATGGAAGCAAAGTAACTATTTCATGGGTATTGCCCGAATTGGAAATGGCAACAACTATATCCTGGCGGGTTATCATACCCAAGTCTCCATGACTTGCTTCTCCAGGATGCATAAAAAAAGCGGGGCTTCCAGTACTGGAAAAAGTAGAGGCCAGTTTATTAGCTATATGACCAGATTTTCCCATGCCTGTGACAACAATACGCCCTTTGCATGATAAGAGTAATTCACAAGCTTTTTCAAAATGTTCATCAATTCGTTGAGTTAGCTCAAATACAGCTTGTGCTTCAGTTTCAATAACTGCTAGTCCAAGTGTGCAAAAGTTCATAGGTCGTTGAGTCGTAATTTTGTTTGGTTTTCATTCTAACATAATGCATTTAAATGATGTACCCTATATTTGAGTAACTGAAACATATGGATAGCTTATAACATTATTATTTATCCAAAAAACATACATATTGAGCTTTAATTTTTAAAAAAGATTTTTATTTGCATTTTATGAGTGATTATTGAGAAATTGGTGTTGTAAAAAAACTTTAAAAAAGTTTTTTTTTAATGGAAACGCAATTATTAAACACATTTTTATTTATCCAGTATATACTTCTTAATTAAAGATATAATAAAGCATTACCTGTCTTTGATGGATATCAAACTGGACATCATTACCCGTTAAAATAATAATTGGATAATAAAACATGCCTGATAATTGGGTTGAAATAAAAAATCTATTCTTTAGCCTTGATGATCACTGCATTTTTGATGGCATTGATATGGTAGTTAAGCAAGGCAAGATTACCGCTATTATGGGACCCAGTGGTTCTGGAAAGACTACTTTACTGCGGTTAATAGGTGCGCAATTAAGGCCTGACAGTGGTGAAATTTATGTTAATGGACAGAATATTCATCAATTATCCCGCAAATCACTTTATGAAACCAGGCGAAACATGGGATTACTTTTTCAAAGTAGTGCCTTATTTACACATCTTTCAGTATTTGAAAATGTTGCTTTTCCATTAAGAGAACATACTGAATTAAATGCATCCATGATAAGAAACATTGTATTAATGAAACTCGAAGCAGTTGGTTTGCGTGGAGCCGCCCATCTAATGCCCGCTCAATTATCAGGTGGAATGTGCAGGAGAGTTGCATTAGCCAGAACTATTGCCCTTGACCCTGTATTAATGATGTATGATGAGCCTTTTACGGGGCAAGATCCAATTTCTATGGGGGTATTGGTCAGATTAATACAACGATTGAATCAATTATTGCATACCACTACTATTATCGTATCTCATGATGTTGAAGAAACTTGTTCAATAGCAGATTATATCTACTTAATATCAGGGGGTAAAATTATAGGTCAAGGTACTCCGGATGAATTAAAGCGATCTATTGAGCCTCAGATAAGACAGTTTATGCATGGAGAAGCGGATGGGGTGGTGCCTTTCCATTATCCGGCAAAGCCGTATACAGAGGAGTTATTAAATGCTTGACACAATCGCGCGTCTGGGGAATCGAGGTGTACAAGCCTTACAAGGTATTGGCAGTTCAGGACTGTTTTTATTTTCTATGTTGTTCAGGAAGCCTAATCTTTTAAGGTTATGGCCATTATTACGTTATCAGCTTTATTTTATCGGGGTATTGTCTTGTTTAATTATTGTGGTATCAGCCTTGTTTATTGGTATGGTTGTCGGACTTCAGGGCTATAATACGTTACAAAAATTTGGTGCTTCAAGTCAATTAGGTCAATTATTGGCTTTAAGTGTCGCCAGAGAATTAGGACCTGTGATTAGCGCTCTGTTGTTTGCAGGGCGTGCTGGGTCTGCTCTTACAGCTGAAATTGGTTTAATGAAAGCAACAGAACAGTTATCCAGTATGGATATGATGGGAGTAGATCCTTTAGGAAGAGTGGTTTATCCGCGTTTTGTGGCAGGATTTATTGCGTTACCGATACTTGCTTTGATTTTTTCTGCAGTAGCTATATATGGCGGTTATTTTATTGGTGTTTACTGGTTAGGTGTGGATGCAGGGAGTTTTTGGTCTAATATGCAAGCTGCAGTAAATTTTCGTATAGATATCTTAAGCGGGATTATAAAAAGCTTGGTTTTCGCATTTGTGGTCACCTGGATTTCTGTATACCAAGGTTTTGAGTGTGTGCCAACAGCTGAAGGCATCAGTCATGCTACAACTAAAACTGTAGTATACTCGTCGCTTGCTGTATTAGGTCTTGATTTCTTGTTGACTGCAATGATGATTGGAGATTGGTAAATGAAAAAGCAACGTTATGTAGACATTAGTGTAGGAATATTTATGTTGCTTGGGCTGCTTGCATTATTAGTAATGGCGATGAAAGTGAGTAACATTACTGATTTTATGTCTGATAAAACTTACCGTGTCACAGCAGACTTTACTGATATCGGTGGTTTAAAGGTGCGAGCTCCAGTAACCGTTGCAGGTGTTCGTATTGGTGAGGTCAGTCGAATTGAGTTGCAGCCAGGTGAGCTCAATGCAAGAGTCACTATGACTTTGAATAGTGATAAAAAGATTCCTTATGAGGATGCTTCTGCACGAATTTTGACCGAAGGCTTGCTTGGTTCGAATTATATTAGTATCGTTCCCGGTTTTGACGAGGACGGTGACACAGATCATCCCTATTTACGTGATGGAGATACCATTGCGAAGACTCAGGAAGCAATTATCCTTGAAAATCTTATAGGCCAATTATTATTTAATATAAAAAAATAGGTGAACCATGAGAGTTTTTAAAACAATTTTATTAGTTGTGTTGATGACATTATCTCAATCAATGGTTGCTCAAACCTCTCCTATCCCTATGTTGGAACGCGCTGCTAATCAAATTATTTCTATTCTCAAAGAAAATAAAGCGCGTTTAAAAAGTAATCCTGAGATTATTTACAAAGCGGTTGAGGAGAATCTTTTACCTAACGTTGACGTTGCTGGTATGTCTCGTTCAGTCCTGGGAAGGCAAGCCTGGAGTAAAGCCACTGAAGCAGAAAGAGTTCAGTTCTCAAAAGCATTTACTCGCTTGGTAATTCGTACATATTCCAGCCCATTGGCCCAATATTCCGATGAAACAGTGCAATTTTTACCTTTACGCGGTTCTTTAAATAGTCGGTTTATTCGTGTAAATAGTGTGATTGTGCGTTCTGCGGGACAAAATATACCATTAAGTTATAGTCTTGTGTCCAAGAATGGGAAATGGAAAATTTATGATATAAGTGTTGAAGGTGTTAGTTTGTTGCAAAGTTTTAGATCGCAATTTGCTCAGGCACTGCAACATTCCAGTATCAGTCAAGTGATTAAGGAAATGCAACAAAAACAAATTAAAAAGGCTTCCTGATTGTGGAAATTAATAACTTTAAACCTGGCGCTGAGCTTACATTCAAATCAGTGGTATCGGTTCGTGACAAGCTGTATAAAGCTTTAATGGAAGATACCAAAGAGAAATTTTGTCTTGACTTAAGCGAGGTGACCCATTGCGATAGTGCTGGACTTGCTTTAATTATTGAAGCTAGAAAATTATGTAAACAAAATAATAAGGTTTTTGATGTAATAGGAATATCTCCTGAAACTCAATCCCTGGCTGAATTCTGTGGAGTGAAGACTATTTTACAAACATCTTGAAATAATTCAGAGCTAGAGCTATTTACTATTCCATAGAACTTATCCCTTTAGAGCGCTAGGATCTATCGACATTACTACTATCTTGGCTTTAAAACGCGGGTTTTCTGTGCTCCGTTGCTTAAAAATCAAGGTCTTGGGTTTCAAGTTAACAGACTCTAGTTGTCCTCCTGAATTGATAAATTCCCATGAATTTTGAAGTAATGTTATGGCTGGTTAAACAATCTAAATTATAGAGAATGAGGGCGTAGACACGGAATTTTTGATAATCATTTAGTCATATCCATTAATTTTTATCAATAAAAGTATAAAAAATTTGTATTTATTTTAATTAGTGAGCTAAGTTTATGTTAAGTAATGAAGAAATTGAACAAAGACTTAATGAAATTGACGATGTATTTTATGTCAAGGTAGAAGGGGATGGTTATCAATATCAGGTAACTGTAGTGACCGATATCTTTCTTAATAAGTCTAAAGTAGCAAGACAGCAATGGGTTTATGCCCAGCTTAAAGACTTTATTACCACCGGAAGGCTTCATGCTATCAGTATGAAGACATGGACAAAAGAAGAATGGGGGAAGCAACATGGATAAATTATTGATTAATGGTGGTAAAGCATTACATGGTGAAGTGGTTATTTCGGGAGCAAAAAACGCTGCCCTTCCAATCATGGCTGCCAGTCTATTAGCTAGTGATCATGTCACAATATCTAATGTACCTCATCTTAAAGACATCACTACCATGATGGAACTGTTAGGACAATTAGGTGCTCATTTAATCGTTGATGAAAAGATGAATGTTCAGGTTGATTCCAGTCAAGTCAATGAGTTTGTTGCTCCTTACGATCTGGTCAAAACAATGCGCGCTTCCATTCTGGTATTAGGTCCAATGCTGACTCGCTTCGGTAAGGCAGATGTTTCCTTGCCCGGTGGATGTGCCATTGGAACAAGACCAGTTGATCTGCATTTAAAAGCATTAAGAGCCATGGGGGCAGACATTACTGTTAAAAATGGCTATATTAATGCCCGTTGCAAAAAGGGACGTCTGCAAGGTAAACGCTTGATGTTTGACACAGTTACTGTCACAGGAACTGAAAATGTATTAATGGCTGCTGTGTTGGCAGAAGGCATTACCACGATTAAAAATGCTGCGCGTGAACCTGAAGTGGTCGATTTGGCTAACTTTCTGATTCAAATGGGGGCGAAAATACGAGGAGCAGGTACTTCAACTATTGAAATAGAAGGTGTGGAGTCATTAAGCGGAGGGACTTATTCAGTCATGTCCGATAGAATAGAAGCGGGCACTTATTTGGCAGCCGGAGCACTTACTCGTGGTCAAGTTACTGTTAAGAAAGTACGTCCTGATACTTTATTGTCCCAATTATGTAAATTCGAGGAGGCGGGCGCGGAATTAACTATTGGTGAGGATTGGGTCAGTTTAAATATGCATAACAAACGCCCTCAGGGAGTTAATATTTCTACCGCCCCTTATCCCGCATTTGCGACAGATATGCAAGCTCAATTTATGGCAATGAATTCTGTAGCAGAAGGTTCATCAACTATTATAGAAACTATTTTTGAAAACCGATTTATGCATGTCCAAGAGTTACAGAGAATGGGAGCTAATATTCAACTCAATGGAAATACAGCTATCGTTCATGGTGTTGAAAAATTAACTGGTGCACCGGTAATGGCTACTGATTTAAGGGCATCAGCCAGTTTGATTCTCGCAGGCTTGGTTGCTGAAGGGGAAACAATAGTCGAGCGAATTTATCATGTTGATAGAGGTTATGAGCGAATAGAAGAAAAGTTATCTCTATTGGGAGCGGACATTAAGAGAGTTTCTGACAGGTGATTACAAGAGATGAATTAAACCTTTTTTTACTGGATTTCTTGAATTGCTCTCAATATCAGGATTATGCACCTAATGGAATTCAAGTTGAAGGTAAAGACAATATCAAACGTATCTGTACGGCAGTCAGTGCATCAGAGGATGTGATTTCCCAGGCTATTGAACGGCAAGCTGATGCACTGTTAGTTCACCATGGCTATTTCTGGAGAGGTGAAAATCCTGTTATTTCCGGAATGAAAAGGCGAAGGCTTGCTAAGCTACTAGGCCATAACATGAATTTATTTGCTTATCATTTGCCTTTGGATTGTCATCCTGAGTTAGGAAATAATGCCAGCTTGGCGAATTTGTTGTTAATAGAATCCCCTGAGATGAATAAGATCAACAATACGGCCAATCTGCTTTGGTCTGGAAAATTATCAAAGGCAATGAATAGCGACCAGTTTTCCATTTTCTTAGAACATAAACTTGGTCGGTATCCTGTACACATTGCGGGAAATGAAAAAATGATCCACTCCATAGCCTGGTGTACAGGAGCAGCACAGGACTTTATAGAGGAAGCTTATCAACTTGGCGTTGATGCTTATTTAAGCGGTGAAGTTTCTGAACGAACGTTTTATCAGGCTATGGAATTGGGTATACAATATTTTTCTTGTGGTCATCACGCCACGGAGCGTTTTGGCATTCAATCCCTTGGGGCTTATCTTGCAAACTATTTTGACTTGCAACATTGGTTTATAGATAGTCCTAATCCGATTTAAAAAAACAGGACTTACGATAAACCCCAATCTCTTTGTTAAAAAATGTTTTTAATTCGGTCATTTAGTTTATCTAAACTCCCTCATTAAAAACATTTTTTTCCTCGACCTTGGGGTTTTTCGTTCGTCTTGAAGAATAGATCATGATGAAATTGATGGAGTAAGTATTGACTGGAAGGAAGTCAAGAAAACTATACTTGCATTTTACCATCTACAATGTGAATTACTCTGTCCGCTGTCGCAGCAAAATTAATATCATGGGTTACAATGATCACTGCTCTTTTGTATTCATGAGCAAGTTCTTTTAGTATATTTTGCACATTGGTACTTGAAGCGGTATCAAGATTTCCAGTTGGCTCGTCTGCCAAGAGCAATATAGGATCATTGGCCAGAGCTCGTGCAATAGCTACTCGCTGGCTTTGGCCTCCTGAGAGTTGTTGAGGTAATTTTGATAATTGATCCTCTAAGCCTAAGCTGGTTAAAAGTTTGGTAGCTCGGTTTTTCATTTCCACCAGACTTAGTTTGCCTAAACGTTGCATAGGCAACATCACATTCTCCAGTGCTGTAAATTCAGGTAATAGAAAATGGAATTGAAAGACATAGCCAATTTGAGTTAAGCGCAACCTGGTCAGTTTTTCTTCCTCATAAGTTGAAACATCTTCATCATTCAGCCAAATGATTCCTTGAGAAGGTCTGTCAAGCAAGCCTAGCAAATAAAGCAATGACGATTTGCCAGAACCTGAGGGTCCAGAGATTACTAAAAACTCACCTTCTCTGACCTCGAGATTGATATCTTTGACTAAAGTGACGGGAACCTCACCTGACAGTTGGCGCGAAAGCTCTTTTGTTTTTATGACAATCTTGCTCACATTCCCCCTCCACGTAGGATATCAACAGGATGAACAAGCGCTGCTTTATGAGCAGGAAGAACTGAAGCTATGATTGAGGCGAACATTGCAAAAGCTGTTGCAATGGCAAATTGTAAGTAACTCCAATCGAGTGGCATATTAATCAATTCAGAACTTCCAGGTGGTTTGAATTGGACTTGCATAAGACTGTACATCAGTCCACTTCCCAAAGGCAGTCCTAACAAACATCCAACAAGTCCGAGAAGAAAACCTTCTATGATAAAAATAAATTGAATATCATGTTTTTGAAAACCGATTGATTTAAGTATGGCAATGTCTCTGTGTTTTTCCATTACTACAGTCGAAATAACATTATATATTCCAAATGCTGCGACAATTAAAACAGCACTAACCACGCTATACATAATGATATTTCGAATGACCAGTGTATTGAGCAAATCTTCCGATTTTTCCTGCCAGGAAATAGTTTTATAACCTATCTGTTTTTCAATTTGAGCGGCAATTTCATAGGCCTGATAGGGATTGGGAAGTTTTATAATTACGTTATTGGCGCGGTTAGGTCGGTTTAATAATGCTTGAGCGCGTTTGATACTAATGAACGCCTGATTGGTATCAAAATCTGAACGGCCAGTGCGAAATACACCAAGAATTTTGAAAGTACGTATTTGACCATTAGGTGTTGTCACAGTGATGTTATCATCTTTTGTCAGGGATAATTTACGCAAGAGCTCGCTTCCCAAGACAATACCATCGGGATTCACTATGAGATCATCAATCGAACCTGAAGTCATATAATTTTCAATAGTAGAAACTTTTTTTATCTCTTCAGGAATCATACCATTCAGAGTGACCGAATAATCTTTCCCTGCATAACTAATTAAGCTTTGCCCAATTAGAACAGGAGAAATAACAATCCCCGGGATGGTAAGCGATAAATTATTTATTGTTTGTTCATAGCCGCGAATCCCGCGAGGTTCTGTTAATGGTTTAACACTGCGAATTTCAATAGCACCCTGTTTGTATAGCTGTTGAATAGGCTGTATACGAGGGTTGCGATATTCATCGATAATCGTAATATGAGGTGAATTATCCACTAAGCGTCTAATAAAATCTTTTTCAGATCCCTGCATCAGTGAAGAAATTGTTAAAAAGAAGGCTACTCCCAATACAATGCCCATCAAAGAAACCAGGCTTTGTCGTTTGCGTGCCAGTAAATGTTTTAAAGCGATCTTTAAAAATAGCTTCATTATTCTTCCTGTTTCACAAGAATGAAACGTACTTTTTGCCCTTTTTTTAGCTTATTATCAGGTTGTAATACAACCAGATCATGAATACTTACACCTTTTAAAATCTCGATTTGATTCAATCCTTTTGCACCAATAGTCACTGTATTTTGAGAGAGTTTCCCATCATCCTGTACAAGCCAAACTTTGTTTTCAGAAATACTACTCACAGGCAGCAATAAGGCATTTTTCTTTTCATGGATAATAATATTGGTTTCAGCTGTCATGCCAATTAATAAAGGGTTGTTTTCTGTAAAACTAATACGAACTCTATAACTTCTGGCTATTGGATCGCCTTTTGGGGTGATGCTTTTGACGTGGCCATAAAAAACTTGATTTGGAAAAGCATCTGATCTTATCAACACTTTTTGCCCGACTTGGACTAATATAATGTCTTCTTCATCGACTTCAGCTGAAATTCTTAGCGGAGCGCAGCATGAAAGCCAAAATACAGGTTGATTTGCTGGGATTAGTTGTCCAACTTCACCGTCACGTTTAATGATACGACCATCGGCAGGGGCTACTAGTTGTAAGTAACTGATTTGAGCTTCAATTCTGTGCACTGCGGCACTGGCAGCTTGCCATTCAGACAAGGTGCGATCATATTCATCTTTGGAAATGACCCCTTTTTTAACTAATTGAGCATTCCGTTCATATCTTATTTTTGCTAATTTTTCATGTTCTTTCAGCTCTTTTAGGTTATGTTGCAGGTGTTCATCTTCCAGGCTGGCTAATATCTGTCCCTTTACGACTTCAGAACCCTCATCTGCATTCAACTTGATAAGGCGGGCTGTGTTTTGTGAGGCAATTGGCATCATGATGGTTGGTTCGACTGTTCCTGTGGCATAAACAGCTTGAACTGCAGTTCCATAAACAGGATGTACAACTTTGACAGTTCCAATTATCCATAAGTAGCGAATAAACCATATTATTGCAATGAAGGCTAAGCCTGAAACTACAAAAGTTAAGTATTTTTTCATAAACGACTAGCCTATGATATGGGCTTTTAAAGTGCTGGTTGATAATCTCATTTTATTTCCTATTTATAACATTGTTTATAACCTTTGAAAAATTATCTTGGTATAGTGGTTTTGCCTTTGGTCATCTTTAAATCATAGGCAGATATAAAAAACTCAGTAAGACAATCGTTCATTGCAGTACTGTTAAAAGAAGAATAAATCTCTCTTGTGCCTTCCAGTCATCCTAAGCTAACATTGTGCTAATACTTGGTAATGGATTGTTATAATGAGCAATTTTAGAAATTTCCTGGTTTTTATACTTTTATTTTTTTCTTTTTGCGGTCAGTTAACAGCTTCAAGTAAGCAGAATTTGGCATTTAGGAATTTTTGGCATCCTACTTATTTGGGACAACGTCTTGATTACTGTACTTTAGATGGGAAGGAGTGTGGAAAGGATGTAGCCAATCGTTATTGCCAAATGTTGGGTTATGATTACTCTACTCAAAATGTCATTGCCTATAACGTAGGTTTAACCAATTATTTGGGTAGCAGGGCTCAGTGTAAAGGATGGCGTTGTAATGGTTTTATGACGATAGTTTGTGCTATTGGTTTATCACATACTCCTCCCCAACCTTATCATTATCGAGAGAAGAAATTTGCCGTACCCCGTTACAATGATTACCGGGTCGATTGGTGTTTGGAACGTAATAAAGGTTGTGGTAAACAGGCAGCCAATTCTTTCTGTAATCGTATGGGATATATGCAAGCCAAGGATTTCGTTAAGCAGACTCAAGTGAGTGCTACGAAAACCATAGGAAGTCAGGAATTATGTTTTGGCAATCAGTGTAATGCGTTTAAGATGATTATTTGTTATAGATAAATCAAATGATTAGGTGGGCGATGGCTATGAGTTTTTAATTAGCATCAGGATAGATTGGTAATTTTTTAATTACAGCGATATGGCCTAATTTGATAGATTTTATGACGGTTAAAATAAATTGTGACAATTATTTGACAGTTATTCATTATGTGTCCGATACTTTAAATTAAATGACTCAAACTTAAGGATAGGTTTATGAGGAGCAATGACAGGATTTATATTATCGATGATAATAAAGAACGTTGTGACAAGCTTCGGACTATTTTTGATTTTATAGGTCAATCCTCTGAGGTCACTCAATATGACAATTGGCAGTTGAGTGTTAACCCTAATCCAAGTGTGATAGTGCTTGGAGCATGTGCCTCTTTTGAAAAAATGATGGATGAATTGGATGCATTAGTTAAACGGTTTCCAAAAACTCCTGTATTGGTTATTGACGCCGTGCTTTCTACATCTGAATGCGCGGATCGAAATGTGGTTGATTGTTTATCATTTCCGTTCAGCTATGCAAAAATGCTTAAGTCGCTTCACAGGTGTCAAATAGCTAAAGAAGCAGTTAAATTTATCACTGCAGGTACCCACAGAACCCCCTTGTTTAGAAGTTTGGTTGGGAATAGTGAAGGCATTCGTCAAGTACGCAAATTAATCGAGCAAGTAGCAGATACCGAGGCCAGTGTGTTGATTTTGGGTGAGTCAGGTACGGGTAAAGAAGTTGTTGCTCGCAATATACATTCCCTTTCATCCCGAGCAAATAAACCATTTGTCCCCATAAATTGTGGAGCAATCCCGGGGGAATTATTGGAGAGTGAATTGTTTGGTCATGAAAAAGGGGCATTTACAGGAGCGATTACATCAAGGCAAGGGCGTTTTGAGTTGGCTAATGGAGGAACTCTATTCCTGGATGAAATAGGCGATATGCCATTAGCTATGCAGGTTAAGTTATTAAGAGTATTACAAGAACGTTGTTTTGAAAGAGTAGGTTCCAATAAAAGCATCGAGGTAAATGTTCGTATTATTGCTGCTACACATAGAAATTTAGAAATTGCTATTCAAGAAGGGAAATTTAGAGAAGATTTATTTTACAGATTGAATGTATTTCCCATTGAAATGCCCCCACTTCGTAATAGAAGTAGTGATTTATCACTTCTTTTTAATGAACTGGTTTCTCGAATAGAAGGAGAGGGCAGACCTACCGTTCGATTAATGCCTGATGCTATGGATGCTTTATGCGAATACAGTTGGCCAGGTAATGTGAGAGAGTTAGCTAATCTAGTGGAGAGACTATCCATTCTTTACCCTAATGGTATTATTGGCAAGAATGATTTGCCTCATCGATTTCAAGGTGAATACAAGCCATCCTCTATAGAGGCTTCTGGGTCGGAGCGTGAAACTCTGTTGCAAATAATAAAACAGGAGTCAGTAGCTAATGCAGAAGGCATTGATTTAAAAGAACATTTAGTCAAGACTGAACTTGCCTTGATTAGCCAGGCCTTAGATGAGTCAGATTGGGTTGTTGCTCATGCAGCTAGTTATCTCAACATGAGAAGGACAACTTTAGTTGAAAAAATGCGCAAATATGGCTTAACTCGACCAGAAAGAATGGAACGATAGAGATTCAGCTTACTTCATATCACTTATTGGCTAGCACAGGATTATTTCTCTTTTTCCTGTGTTTCTTCTATTTTTGATTCAGGTTTGCTTTCTGTTTTTGGTTCGGGCTTACTTTCAGCTGCTTTACCTTCTGTGGGTTTCTCTTCAGTACTAACTGGCTGCGCTCTTTTTTGCTTGTAATCCTGAATTATTTCGCTGACACTGTTTTTAATTCCTTTGAATAATTTCGCAGTCATTGATGTTAACTCATTAAGATCTGGTAACTTCGATTTGAAATCACTCATGTCTTACTCCTCAGAAAAAATTGTTATTCTTTAATTATATACCGAGATTCAACTTTTGGTTAATGGCAGATTTTGAAAATTTTTTCTAAATAATTCATTAAGTTCCTTGGCTATCATCTATCTTTAAGCTCATGATAAATTGCTCTCGTTTCCTATTGCATCAGCCTAATTTAATGGTATTGAATTTCAATAGCGCTCTTAGACTGTTTCAGTACTAATTTTTAAATCCATGGATGGATCAGTCTCATTGCCGGTTTTAGTAACTTGCTGATAATTGGCAATTTGGCATGGACGGTTAATTTAAATGCATTAAACTCAGCCATTTTTTCTATTAAATACTCATCACTAGTAGCTAACTTATCGACGAGCCGGAGATCAAAAGCGTCTTTTGCTATCCAATGTTCACCAGTTGCAACCTTATCTATATCCAGTTGACTTCTATTTTTAAGAACATACTCTCTAAATGCGGTATGAATTTTTTCCAAATCTTCCTGAAACTTTTTTCTACCTTTTTCGGTATTTTCTGCAAAAAGTGTTAAGGTGCGTTTGTATTCTCCTGCAGTTAATAACTCAACATCAATGTTATTTTTCTTTAACCAGCGATGAAAGTTAGGAATTTGAGCAACTACGCCTATAGAGCCAATTATTGCAAATGGGGCAGCAATTATTTTATTTGCTACGCAGGCCATTAAATACCCACCGCTGGCTGCCATTTTGTCTATACTGACAGTCAAAGGAATTTTTTTATCACGGATTCGCTGTAATTGTGACGCAGCAAGTCCATAGCCATTGACGGCCCCTCCAGGGCTTTCTAATCTCACTAAAACTTCATCTTCAGGCTTTGCTATACTTAATATCGATGTGACTTCATCTCTTAGTTGTTCAACTTGAGTTGCTTTAATATCACCACTAAAATCAATGACATAAAGAACCGGGCGCTTGGTTTTATCTTTCTTCTTTTTTCCAGGTTTTTTTCCTAAAATCTCTTTATTCATTAAGGCATTCAGGTGCTCATACTCTTCATTAAGAGAGGTAATTTCCAGTTTGGGTTTGGTTTTGCGACCCATAGAAAATATGCCTGCCAGAAGAATGAGTAATGCGATGACGAGAGTGATGCATTTTAAGAGAAACATGCCATATTCACTAAGGAATTCCATCATATACCTTTGCAAAAAATAAAGCAGATTATGGCGATCATCCACTCACTTCGCAAGTAAAAATTAAATAACTTTTAATGAAGGCATTGGGGATTTTTCTTATGTCCTGTTATAGTTAGCTGAGTGTATCTAATAATAAAGTGTTTTATGCTTGATGTGATTGAACTTGATTTTGACTACCATGATCAGCTGTTGTTGCAACAAATTTCTTTTCATCTTCCTGCTGGGGGCTTATTGCATTTAAAAGGATCCAATGGAGCGGGAAAAACGACTTTACTTAAATTAATCGCAGGTTTGCTTAATCCTGAAAACGGAGAAATTCTCTTCGAAAGACAACCTATAAAAAAGGATCTGTGCACCTATCAAAAGCAATTATGTTTTGTGGGGCATAGATCAGGGATCAATCCCTATCTTACTCTAAGAGAAAATTGTTTATTTGATATACACTTTTCTCCTGGTGTATTGAATATTACAGAATTATGCAGGTTATTCAGTTTAGAACATCTTATTGATTATCCATGCGGATTACTATCCTCAGGACAAAAAAGACAAGTTGCTTTATTAAGATTATGGATGTCAAAAGCAAAATTATGGTTGCTTGATGAGCCTCTGGTTGCTCTTGATGAGTCATCATTGGTTACGATTATCACAAAAATTCAGGAGCATAGGGCAAAAGGTGGCGCTGTATTATTGACTTCTCATCAGGACTTGCCTTTAAACAAGGCAGATTATGAGGAGTATCATCTATGAATTTCACACTTCAATTATTCGGAAAACAGTTCAGGCGTGAACTATTAATCCAGGTGCGGCAAATCAGATATTTAGTTAATTCGTGTTTATTTTTTTTAATGTTGTTGTTTATTTTTCCTCTTACCCTAAGACCAGAATTAATGTTGATGCGTATGTTTGCCCCCGGATTGGTGTGGATGGCCATTTTATTATCTATGCTTCTTTCATTAGAGCGTTTGTTTCAACAAGATTATGAACAAGGGGTCCTTGAGCAGTGGCTGGTTTCAGGACAAGCATTAAATCTCCTTGTGACGGCTAAAGTTTTGGCACACTGGTTGGTATCCGTAACCCCTTTATTGATCTTATCTCCTGTGATTGCGATATTATTTTCATTCAATGTTTGGGAAACTTGTATATTATTATTGAGCCTTATTTGTGGGACGCCTGCCATATTATTTTTATGTGCGCTGGCGGCAGCTTTTAGTGTAGGGATAAATCAGCGCGGTGCTTTGATGGCATTGATTCTATTGCCATTAACTTTGCCTTTACTGATATTTGGTAGTGGTACTTTGAGTGTTGCCATGCAAGGTTTGCCGGTTAGCGGTTATCTGGCTTTATTATTGGCAATGTCTCTATTGGCAATTGGTTTTCTACCTTATGCGATTGCTGCGGTGATTCGTATTAGTCATATCGACTAAGCCTGGAACTAAATTTTGTGATTGTTTTGATGCGTGGTAGAATCCTTCTTTTTGATTTTATTGTTTCCTATGTGGAAGATATTGTATCAGTTGGCATCGCCAAAAAATTTTTATAACTACGCAGGACGTATCATTCCATGGTTGGCAGTCAGTGCTTTGACTACCATGGCTATTGGTATGGTTTGGGGATTGGTATTTGCCCCACCGGATTATCAGCAGGGGGACGCATATCGAATTATTTATGTTCATGTACCCAGCGCTTTTTTGTCAATGGCATTGTATGCCTGGATGGGGTTTCTAGCCATTTTATTGTTGGTGTGGCGTATCAAAATGGCAGGACTTTTGATTCATAAAGTCTCGCAATTAGGAGCCTGCATGGCATTTCTTGCTTTAATTACAGGGAGCATTTGGGGCAAACCCATGTGGGGTGCCTGGTGGGTATGGGATGCTCGCCTGACCTCGGAATTAGTGCTTTTGTTACTCTATCTGGCAATTTTGGCTACTTACCAAGCAGTAAAAAATAAAGAAGATGGAGATAAAATAATAGCAATTTTAGCCTTGGTCGGTTTAATTGATTTGCCAATAATTCATTATTCAGTTTATTGGTGGAACACTTTACATCAAGGCGCGACTTTATCTGTGTTTACCAAGCCCAAAATTGCCCTCAGTATGTTGTATCCTTTGTTACTCACTTTGCTGGGTTTTTTCTTGTATTCCTTATGGATTATTTTGGAAAAAGCACGTAATGAAGTCTTATTCAGGGAGAGAAAGCAATCATGGGTTAAGATTCAATTTGAGGAAGAATCTGATGAATCAGTTTTTTGAATGGTTGGCAATGGGCGGTTATTCTCTCTATGTTTGGCCTGCTTATGGTTTGGTTTGCGTGGTTTTAGGCATGAACATTTTAGGAATAAAGTGGCAAAGAACCCGTACGCGCAAAAAATTACAACGTTGGTTTAAGAGATAGGTTAAATGACCCCTGTACGGCGACGCAAATTATTTATCTTACTGTTTGCCCTGTCTGTTTTATCTGCAGCGGCTGCGCTGGTTCTATATGCCTTAAGACAAAATATCAGTTTATTTTACACTCCCACACAGATTGTTGCAGGAGAAGCACCAGCAAAACACCACATTCGAGTTGGGGGCATGGTAGAAGCAAACAGCATAGTACGTGCCAAAAAAGGTTTGGATGTCCAGTTTAAAATTACGGATTTTGAGAACACGATTGTTGTTACCTATTCAGGGATACTTCCTGATCTATTTCGGGAAGGGCAAGGAATAGTTGCAGAAGGAGAAGTCACTGATAATCATCATTTTCGTGCTGTACAAGTTTTGGCAAAACACGATGCCAATTATATGCCACCTCAAGTAAAGTCTGCTTTAGCTGATAAGGTGAAAAAATGATAGCGGAATTAGGGCTGTTTTTTTTGATTTTGGCTTTAGTGGCTTCTTTGATGTTGGCTTTGATTCCATTAGCTGGTTTGAAGTTCAATCGGGAAGACTGGATTGAATCTTCCAGGAACTATGTCGTGTTGCAATTTATATTTGTGACGTGTGCTTACTTATGTCTCACAGCCTGCTTTTTAACGGACGATTTTTCAGTAATCTATGTGCTGAATAATTCCAGTTTGCTGCTCCCATGGTTTTATAAGTTTTGTGCTGTGTGGGGTGGCCATGAGGGTTCCATGCTGTTATGGGTCGCCATCCTTAGTTTTTGGATGATCCTAGTTTGTTTTTTTAGCTCAAGCCTCGATACGGAAATGCGTGCTCGGGTATTAGTTATTTTAGGTTGGCTAAGCATTGGTTTTATTCTTTTCTTGCTAATCACTTCCAATCCTTTCTTACGCCAATTTCAAGTATTGAATACACAGGGTCGTGATCTGAATCCATTGCTGCAAGATCCTGGCTTTTTATTTCATCCTCCTATGTTGTACATGGGGTATGTAGGGTTTTGTGTCGCTTTTGCTTTTGCTATTGCCGCCTTATGGGCAGGAAAAGTGGAAACAAGTTGGTCTAAATGGACCAGACCTTGGACTCTGGCTGCCTGGTGTTGTTTAACAGCGGGAATTACTTTAGGAAGTTGGTGGGCTTATAGAGAGTTAGGTTGGGGTGGTTGGTGGTTTTGGGATCCTGTAGAAAACGCCTCTTTTATGCCTTGGCTGGTAGGTACGGCACTATTGCATTCTTTGGCAGTTACGGAGCAACGCCAGCAATTTAAAGCGTGGACCATGTTGCTTGCAATCGCTGCTTTTTCTTTAAGTTTAATTGGCACTTTTCTTGTTCGCTCTGGAGTTTTAACTTCAGTTCATGCCTTTGCGGTTGATCCACAGCGGGGATTATATATTCTGGGATTTTTGTTATTCGTGATTGGGGGTTCTTTAACGTTGTTTCTTTTTAGAGCTCAAACCTTACAAGTTAATAAACATCCTGGCTTATTATCCCGAGAAAGTGCGTTGTTATTAAATAATGTGTTTTTAGTAGTTATTATGCTGACGGTATTAATGGGTACAGTTTATCCATTGCTGGTGGAAGGGTTAGGGTTAGGCAAATTATCCGTTGGAGCACCCTATTTTAATGCAGTATTTGTTCCATTGATGATTCCTTTATTGTTGTTAATGGGCTTAGGTGTCCATTTGAAATGGCAGAATGACTTTTGGAAGAATGTTTTCAGAAAGCTTAATCGTATTTTTTTACTCAGTCTGACATTGCCTGTCATTTTATTATTCTGTACTTCAAGTGAAATACACCTCACAGCCCTTTTGGGATTGATTTTGGCATTCTGGGTTTTGCTGAGTACTGCCAATGCGGCTTATCACAAAATCAGGGATAGAGGTGTGGCAGGAGTTGGGCAGGCTTATTGGGGGATGGTATTAGCTCATTGTGGTGTCGCGGCAACAGTGATTGGTATTGCTGTTTCTACAGCTTATGGTGTACAAGATGATGTACGTATGTCTCCTGGCAAGCAAGTGAATCTGCTGGATTATCACATTGGATTCATTAATCAGACTCCGTTGAACGGCCCAAATTACAAAGGGACAAGGGCTGAGTTTTCAATACAATATCGGAATAAAACCAGGCAAATTTTTCCTGAAAAAAGAGTGTATACCATTGGGCAAATGCCAATGACTGAGTCTGCGATTGATGTAACTCCTTTTCGTGACATTTATGTTGCTTTGGGGGAACCACTGTCTGAGGATGCCTGGTCGGTACGTATTTATTATAAACCGTTGGTCCGCTGGATTTGGGCTGGCGGATTTATGATTTTAGCCGGGGGTGTTTTGGCGTTAACAGACAGAAGGTATTACAAAAAAAGGCAAGTATCGGCAATGGCAGGTGAGGAGATCAAGATATGAAAAAAATAGGATGGCGTGTTATTCCTGTCACTGTTTTTTGTCTTTTATGTTTTTTCCTCTGGCGAGGACTATCTTTGGATCCTCATCATTTACCTTCAGCTCGAATTGGCAAGCCATTACCAGACTTTACCTTGCCAGAGTTGCAAAATCCCAATTCTACTTTTAGCGCAATGAACTTTCATAATCAGGTCGTTTTGCTTAATGTTTGGGCAAGTTGGTGTGAGGCTTGCGTTGAAGAGCAAGTGTTTATGTTGCAACTCGCAAGAGACGGTGTACCTATCTATGGTTTAAATTATAAAGACAAACCAGAGCACGCAAGGGCATGGCTTACACAATGGGGGAACCCTTATCGACTCATAGGCCAGGATTCAGAAGGTAAAGTCGCTATTGACTTGGGGGTGTATGGAGCACCTGAGACTTTTGTCATAGATAAGAAAGGAATAATTCGATACAGGCATGTTGGGGTAATGAATCAGAAAACCTGGCTAAATGATATTTTACCTTTAATGAGGAATTTGGAGAAATCATAATGAGAGTATTCCACTTCTGTTTTAAGGTGATTTTATTACTGTTTTTCATTTCTGTTGCGTTTGCAAATAGTATGTATCCATTGGACTCAGCAAGAAAAGAAGCGCAATTTAACCATCTTTTAAAAGATTTGCGTTGTCTGGTATGCCAAAATCAGGATTTAGCGGATTCAAATGCTGAATTAGCGAAGGATTTACGTTTCCAGGTTTATGAATTAGTGAAAGAGGGCAAAAGCGATAGTGAAATAATGGATTATCTAACCGTGCGTTATGGGGATTTTATACTATTTAAACCACCTGTTAAGAGCGTGACTCTTTTATTGTGGTTTGGCCCATTTCTGTTTTTATTAGTTGGTTTTTTTATTTTTTGGCGGACATGTTTTAAGCGAAATTCTCATGAATGAATGGTGGTTAATTATTTTATTGGTTGTTTTAGCTGTTTTTGCATGTGCTCTTATTATTTATCCTTTGCGACGTAATCGTTTGGCGAGTTTGCTGCTAGCTCCTGTTATTTTTATCATGGTTTTTACCGGGTATTATTTTTGGGGAGATTTTGCTCAGTGGCAAGAATATCTCCATCGAAATGAGGCTCAGGAGTTAGCTCAATCCATGCTAAAATCGATTAAAAGCCCTCAGGAATTAATTGACAAGCTAAAGGCCAAGTTGGATGCTTACCCTGAAAGTGCCAAGGGTTGGTATTTGTTAGGCAGATTATACAGCAGTCAAAAGGATGACCAAAATGCTTCCCTCGCTTTTGCAAAAGCCTACCAGCTTAAACCCGAAGACGAACAATTTGCGGTCAACTATGCACACAGTTTATGGCAATTGAGCAATCAGCAGTTCAACCCTGATATTTTAGATATTTTTCATACTTTGTTAAAAAATAATCCCAAACAACCGGATGCTTTAGCCATGCTTGCGATGCATGCTTACTTAAGTCATGATTATGAGGCTGCGATTGATTATTGGCAACGGCTACTCCAGTTGGCACCAGAGCAGTCTGAAGAAGCATTGGCCATTCGCAAGGCAATAGCAAAAGCTGAGAAACAAATTAATAGAGGGAGAAAGAACAGTGACAGATAAAGTTTACCAAATCGTGGAATTAATTGGGACTTCGCAAGAAGGAATTGAAAAAGCGATTGATAATGCAATAAAGCAAGTGGCTAAAACGCATGGAAAATTGGATTGGTTTGAAGTAGTAGAAACAAGAGGTTTCATTGATGATAATAAAGTGAAATATTATCAAGTGCATTTAAAAGTGGGCTGTAATGTTTAATCAAACAGGAGTTGTTAACATTTCATTGTTTTGTTGATAACAAAAAGGTGTAAATATGAAAAAACTACTATCGGCGTCTGTTATTACATTGATGATCACCGGATGCGCAGCTATTCCAGCAGATCCTCAAGCTGAACGTGTCATTGCAAGCCCGAATCCTGCACCGAAAGGGTGTAAGTATGTGGGCCAAGTCGTAGGTAATCAGGGTAATTTCTTTACTGGTGGCTTTACTTCCAATCGCAATTTGGAAGAAGGAGCAATGAATGATCTTAAGAATAAAGCAAGCAAAAAAGGGGCAAACTATATTCAATTGGTGACAAACCGAGCGGGTGTGACTGGTTCCATGAGTGGTTCATTTGATCGTCACGGTGGTTTTATGAGTGGAGGTTCAGAACAAACTAATGTGACTAATCTGGGTAATGCCTATATCTGTCCGCCCAAGGCAATTGGCTTAGAGTAGAATGATTCCAGGAGATTTTATTTTTATACCCCGGACTAGGCACAAAGCCTGGATCCGGGAATTGACAAGATGTGAATGCAATCGTTCTGATTAAGTTTTCGAAATATAAGGATTATCTTTAATATAAAATCTTAATAATTCATTAGCCCATTCTTTTGCGTAATGCACACCAATCCTCGGTTTTTCTATGATGGTAAAATCAGTTGTTGTGTTTGGTTCAGCAATATAAAAATCATTGCTTAATAAATCACGATGATTCAGTTTAGAGTCAATGCGCATGGCTTTGGATAATAGCCCTGGTCCTTGAGTTCTGTCTTGAATGTTTTTAACAGGCTCCAGGGCACGTATTAATACTGCAGAACCTATGCCTTCCTTTTCTGTGACTACGTTCATGCAATAATGCATGCCATAAATTAGATAAACATACGCATATCCTGCCGGACCAAACATGACTTTAGTCCTTTTGGTCAAGCCTTTTGATGAATGGCAAGCCAAATCATGTTGCCCAAGGTAGGCTTCGACTTCTACAATGCGTCCAATCTTCTCTTCCAATCCATCATGATGAACCAGATATTTACCTAAAAGTTCTTTTGCAACCAGAATAGTATCACGCTCATAAAAAAATCTTGGTAATTTACGCATAACGGGATCTCACTCGACTTCTGAAAATTCGTTTAAGGCTTCGAGAAAATAATGGCCATAACGAGCTAATTTATGTTGTCCAACTCCAGATATATTCAATAGCTGTCTATCGTTTTTGGGTTTTAATTGGGCCATTTCATGTAATGTAGCATCACTGAATATCATAAATGGTGGTTTGTTTTCTTCATCTGCCAACTGACGTCTTAACGCGCGAAGTTTTTCAAATAATGGGTTACTTTCGGGTTTAAAGGAAGCATTCTGTTTTCCCTTTCTTTTACCGCTATTCAGATCATTGTTAGGAATGGTTAATGAAATGCGCTCTTCGCCTTTTAGAAGAGGGATTGCTTTTGGGGTCAAGCGTAACACATTGAAATGACTCATATCCTGTAAGCAAAAATCTTTATGAATTAATTGCCAGGCAAGATGTTTCCAATAATTGGCAGATTTCTCTTTGCCAATTCCAAAGGTACTTAAGTGCTCATGTCGAGACTGCTTGATTTTTTCAGTTAAACTGCCTCTCAGTACATCGATAGTATGAGTTAAACCATAGCTTTGTTTTAATCGATAAATACACGATAAAAATTTTTGCGCATCTTCTGTCACATCGGCTGTTTGCGGTGGGTTATCGCAGACATCACAGTATTTGCATTCTGTATCACAGGGTTCGTCAAAATAGCGTAATAAAATTTGACGACGACAATGTGACGCTTCAGCAAAAGCAAGCATATGATTTAATTTATTGGTTTCTATCTGTCTTTGTTCATCAAGAGGAATATTCATGATCCAGGATCTCAGCCGAGCGCTATCCGAAGCATCATAAAGAAGGAGTGCTTTAGCTGGTAATCCGTCACGTCCTGCACGACCTGTTTCCTGGTAGTAGCTTTCGATGCTTTTGGGTAAATCATGGTGAACAACAAAGCGAACATTAGGCTTGTCAATACCCATTCCAAAAGCAATAGTTGCTACCACAATATCAATACGATCATATCTGAAAAGGTTTTGCACCTCACGCCGCTCTGTATGAGACAGCCCAGCATGATAAGCACGTGCTTTAAATCCAAGTTCTTGTAATTTCTCCGTAAGATGTTCGACGGTGTAACGGGTCCCACAATAAATAATTCCAGAGTGTTGGATATTCGATTGTAAAAACTGGTTTAGTTGTTTTACTGCATTTATTTTAGAAATTACTTTGTAATGGATATTAGGTCGATTGAATGAAACAACGTATTTTTTGGGTTGATAATTCAACTTGGTAACAATATCTTCACGTGTTTGATTATCTGCAGTCGCTGTCAAAGCAATCATTGGAATATCAGGAAAATTGGTTTTCAGTAAACCTAAACAAGCGTATTCGGGTCGAAAATCATGCCCCCATTGCGAGATGCAGTGCGCTTCATCAATGGCAAATAATGAGATAGTACATTCAGACAGCCTATCTAAAAAAGAGGTGCTAATCAGGCGTTCTGGAGCAATATAGAGTAAATCCAATTCATTATGATGTAGTTGATTTAGTACATTTCTTGCTTCTTCGGCAGTTAAGGATGAATTGTAGTAAGCGGCGCGAACACCTTGCAGTTTCAGTGCGGCGACTTGATCTTCCATTAACGCGATTAAGGGTGACACTACAATGCCAACACCGGGGCGGACGATAGCGGGAATTTGATAGCAAAGAGACTTCCCGCCGCCAGTGGGCATCAAAACCAGTACATCTTCGCCAGAAATGACATCCTCAATTATTTTTTCCTGCGGAGGTCTGAAGGAATCAAATCCAAAATATTGTTTTAAAACAGCCAATGCTCTTGGATTTATAATTGATGGTTGCGCTGAAGTTTCCATGTAATTATTCTTATTGTCTTTCCCAGGCGCTAAAAATTCGCAATAATATCATTTTTTAAGAAAGCGTCATAAATAAATCCAATGACTAAAATTAATAAATCTAAGGATGGTCTATGCATTTTAATTTCACTGATGAACATTTGGCATTTCGAGAAATGGCCTCCGAGTTTGCTCGTAACAAACTGGCTCCAATGGCAGATTTCTGGGATGAACAAGGTTACTTTCCAATCGAAATTTTAAGAGAAGCAGCTCAATTAGGTATGGCGGGAATGATAGCCCGGGAAGATATAGGAGGTGCTCAACTCTCTCGTCTGGATGCAGCGCTCATATTTGAACAATTAGCTACTGGTTGTATTCCAACAAGTGCTTATCTTTCCATTCATAATATGGTTACTTCATTGGTCGACCGCTATGGCAGTCAAGAGATTCGCAAGAAATGGGGGCCAAAATTAACCGGTATGGAAGTGATAGCCAGTTATTGTCTTACAGAACCCGAATCTGGGTCTGACGCTGCCTCTTTAAAAACCCGTGCGGTAAAAGAGGGTGACTATTATGTTCTTAATGGTGCGAAAGCATTCATATCGGGTGGAAGTGTTAGTGATTTGTATTTATGCATGGTACGGACAGGTGATGAGTCCCACCATGGCATCAGCTGTTTGTTAATTGAAAAGAATACCCCTGGCCTGACATTTGGAAAATTGGAAAAGAAATTAGGTTGGCGAAATCAGCCAACTTGTATGATATATTTTGAAAATTGTCGTGTGCCAATTGCCAATCGCGTTGGTGAAGAAGGCATGGGTTTTAAAATTGCGCTGAATGCCTTAAATGGAGGGCGAGTTAATATTGCTTCCTGCTCATTAGGAGGGGCTCTTGCTTGCCTGCGAATGAGCCAAGCTTATATGCATGAGCGTAAACAATTTGGTAAACCTTTAACTCAAATGCAAGCTCTTCGTTTTTATTTTGCGGATATGTTAACAGATTATGAAGCAGCAAGGTTGATGGTTTATAGGGCTGCAACAGCAATGGATAATGATGACCCCAATGCGCCAATGTATTGTGCGATGGGCAAGAGGTTGGCTACCGATGTCGCATTTCGTATTAGCGATAAAGCCATGCAATTGCATGGAGGTTATGGCTACCTGCGAGATTATCAAATTGAAAGAATATTTAGAGATTTAAGAGTTCATCAAATTCTTGAAGGGACTAATGAAATCATGCGTGAAATTATAGCGAAAGCAAGTTTGGATGAAGAGTATTTTATAGAGTAATCACAGGGGATTATTGATGAATTTAATTGAACAGGACATAGATAGTAACGGGATCTTAACTTTAACTTTGAACAGACCAGAGAAACTTAATGCTTTAAGCACTGATGTTCTGAGTGCATTAAATGAATTATTCTTTCAAGCGAAATCCAATCCAAAAGTGAAAGCATTATTGTTAACAGGGAATGGTAAAGCATTTTGCGCTGGGGCTGACATTAATCGACTGGCTGAATGTAATGCGCAAACTGGTTATGAATTTGCTTGTCAGGGACAAGAAGTTTTTCGACTTTTGGAGACGATGGGAAAACCTTCACTTGCGGCAGTGAATGGTTTTGCTTTTGGTGGCGGATGTGAGTTAGCGATATCTGCAACCCTAAGAATTGCTTCAAATAAGGCGATGTTTGGCCAGCCTGAGGTAAAACTCGGCGTTATCCCCGGGTATGGTGGTACACAGCGATTGGCTCGACTAATTGGCAAAGGGCGAGCGATGGATTTATGTTTGACTGGGCGCTTTATAGATGCTGGCACTGCCTTAAACTGGGGTTTGGTGAGTGAAGTAGTCGAACCAGAGAATTTATTAACCCAAGGAAAAAATATTCTAAACGGAATATTAAGTATGGCTCCTTTAGCAGTTGCCAGCGTTATGGAAGTGATAGATCATGGTTATGATTTATCACTCACAGAGGCACTGCATTTGGAAGCAATACATTTTGCAAAAGTGTGCTCTACAGAAGATAAGAAGGAAGGAGTAGCTGCGTTTCTTGACAAGAGAGCTGCAGATTTTAAAGGAGTTTAATTATGACGGAAGAGGTGCTGTTTTCTCAGGAAGGTCAATTGGGATTCATTACTTTAAATCGACCCAAAGCTTTAAATGCTCTAACTTTAACAATGATCATGGCACTTCAAAAGCAATTGTCAATTTGGAAAGAAGACCATTCTATTAAAGCAGTTGTCGTACAAGCCGTTCCGGGTAATGCTTTTTGCGCAGGTGGCGATATTCGTTGGCTATATAATGCGGGTCGGAGTAAAGATTCTGAGCAGATGCAGTTTTTTTGGCATGAATACAGGTTAAACCATTTTATTCATCATTTTGGTAAACCTTATATTTCTTTGCTGGATGGGATTACTATGGGAGGAGGAGTTGGTATTTCCTTGCATGGTAGCCATCCTGTTGCCAGTGAGCGTTTTGTATTTGCAATGCCTGAAACAGGGATTGGTTTTTTTCCTGATATTGGTGCCAGCTATTTATTAAACAAATGCCCAGGGTTTTTAGGAATCTATTTGGGGTTAACCGGAAATAAATTGGGTCCTCATGATGCCAGGAAAGCAGGATTAGTGAAACAGGTTGTCTTTGCAGAGCAAATGCAATCAATGATTGATGCATTAAAGCAAGAAGATTTATCAGAAGATGCTTTCAATCGTGTCGATCAATGTATTTCTTCTTTTGCCAGTAATGCTATGCCCACCGAGGCTAGTCAAATCAAACCCTTAATTGATGTTTGTTTCTCCAGGCCTACTGTCGAGCTAATAAGAGAATCCTTACAAAGCACAGAAGGTGTGTGGGCTCTTGGAGTGGACAATACCTTGCTGCAAAAATCGCCTCTGAGCCTTAAGATCACTCTTGCGCAAATCCAAAAAGCCAAAGGTTTATCTTTAGCAGAATGTTTAAAAATGGATTTCGATCTGGCCAGTCACTTCATGAAAGGCAGTGATTTTTATGAAGGAGTTCGCTCTTTATTGATTAATAAAGATAAGAGTCCTCAATGGAAACCATCCAGTTTGGAGCTGGTTACTGACGCCATGGTAGTGAGTTATTTTGAAAGCTCATCTTGCGGGTTGGAATTAATGGTACTTTAGTATGTATTGATTATCTCCTTTAGGGTTGTATCATAGTTTAAAGGATAATCTATGATGCAGCCTAAAGGAGCAGTTAAAAATAATCATGCAAATACGTTATCTCCAAAATATCCCCTGCTTCCAAAGAATTTCAAGCTTCCGGTTGTAAGCAACGGTGATTACTGTACCTATTACAATTATGAGTGAAATAATATTTTAGATTAGACACAAATATCTGCTCACCATTTTCCATAAGGAAAATTCGCTCAGGTTGCAGTTCGACGAAATTCGAATCCATTAATATGGCTTCATAAACGCTTGAGGCATTAACGAATATCCACTTGTCCAGGAAAGGTAGAATTTTATTGGGATCATTGGTAAAGAAATTTTGATAGACATCAGTAAACAATTTATTTCTCATTTCATAATTGCTTTTGAAGTAGAAATTGCTGCGATCTTGCTTATATTCTACGAAGGGCGGTTTATTAGGATTTTTTTTCATTCCTGCCGAGATGGTTAAGGCAACAACAAGAGCTTTTGCGGGTTCAAAAGTCAATGGTGTGCCTAACAGAGTGGAACCATTATTTTTTGCCAGGTAAGTTTCTAATAATTCAACGGCATCATCCGTTAGTGGATCTAAATAACTGTTGATGAGGAAGCCAGTAGCCATATTGGTATCCGGATTATAAGTGCAGCTAATATAAGTATTGTAGGTAAATTTATCAGGAGCAAAAGGAGCTACGATTTTTTCAAGGATTTCTTCGTGTACTTGATCGCAGTCTAATTGTTGTGATTCCAGCGAACCGGAGATACGAATAATTTGAGTCGGGTAGTCAATGCTTCTGACATTAGGTTGAAGTAAATTCAAGTAAGTCGATTCACTGGAATAGGATTTAACAAGAGCATTTTTACTTGGTGGAATATTCGTTAGAAAGACATCTCCTTTGTCATTTTCAGGTTGGCTGAATGCACAAACGGGGAGTAAAACCAGTGGAGCAATAAAATGATTGAATCTCATAGCAAACTCCTTTTTAAATTAAATCCTTTAATTTAAAGAACCAGTTTAGCAGGGAACAGAATGGATCAAATTTTAATCATAAGTGCTCGCATGAAAACAGGCCCTAATTTTGAGTATACAGCAATGATTCCAATTGGCTATATCATGGATAAGGAAAGTTTTTTGCAATGACTAAGGTAGCGTTCTCCTGGTAATAATAGAGCGCTACTAACTGATTGCTAGAGTGTCCTGGATCAGTTCATTTAGGATGACTAAGTTCCAGTAGGATGCAATAATCGTCCTGCTTGAAATTCTTCCTGTTTTGTATTTGGCATTGTTTGTTTTGGTTTTTTATCAAAAAGGAAACTATAATTTTCAGTATTGATAACTTCTTGTTGAGGTTCAACCGTCAGATCTTTTTGAGAGTAGGTTTTTGCAATTTTTCTAATATACTCCATGTCTTCGTCGAGATATAAATCAGATTCAACCTCATCATGCTCAAATTCCAAACGGTAACGGTCATCCAGTTGTGTATTGCGATTGATATGCATATAGATACCGCCAACGGTTAACGCAGCACACGTAACAGAAGAAAAGGCGGCGGGAATCGCTATTGCTATAACTGGCGATACAAAAAGTACAGGAGGCAGAAACATGCTAATACCGCTTAAAACAATTAATCCAACCAATGCTCCCAGACCAATAAGCGGTACCTTAGTAAAACCAAATAAATTTCTATCAGAGTTCGCATATCATGCTGCTCGCTATTCATTAGTCGGGCACATGTAGTTTAAACCCGTTCTTTGATAGTCATTAGACCCTATCCAATAAAAATCTTCCTCAGCATCTATATAGTCGTGTGCTTTTTTACGAGCATAAAACTCCGCACCAACTGCAATTAATGGCATTGCAATCATCATTGCTGGTAATAAGAAGGTCGCCATTGGTACAAAAAAAGCCGTAATCGTAGCCGCAACAGTAAATAGCAAGGTTGCTAGTACCACTGGGCCGAAAGTTGCAGCTACACCCCATGCTATTCCTTGAGCTACTTTATCGTTTGTTCTTAACAAACTGGTTTGTTGGGGTTGGTGGCCTAATAGAAAATAGGGCAAGTTGGCATGCGTTGCAAAAATATCGTTCACCACACCATAAAGAATTCCACTTAAATAGGCAGAAGCACCCACAAATAAACCAGTTGTGATGGCTGTTAACCAAAAGGGAGCGGTAAAAAAAGCTGTGTAGATAAATAATAGAATCATTACAGCAGAAATACCAACACCAATAAATCCATAGCGCAGTAATTTCTGCAACACATCGTCCTGTGCTAATTCTTGACCTATAATAACCTGGGATGACGGTACAGTATTCTGTAAAAACCATGTTGTTTTAAATAGTTGACTGTAGAACTCTCTGTATCTTTTGATTCTAATTCAATAATAAATTTATTAACGAGTTGAATGGCTTGACTTAAATTACTTTCATTACTTAGTTTTAATTGGTAATTTTCTATTAATTGATAGATTTCATGTTCTCTGGAAAGCTGTTTTTTGGCATCCTCAAGTAACAAATTCAAAATCTTTATTTGTTGTGATTCATTGAATGTCTGTTTTCCATATTGTTGCATCGATTTTCTTAATTCTGATTCTGACGTTGACATGTACGGCTTCACAAAAAAACGGTAATTTTATCAATAAAAATCAAATTGATCAATAATTGATTTTTAAGTTTAAAATTTGAGTGACACGCCTGAACACTATAATGAAATGGATAAACACCAGCGAGACTTTAATTTATAACGAAAAAATTGTTAGTTTTGTACTTTTCCTTTACAATTCACAGCAATTAATTACTTACTTAGAGATTCACATGTCTGATTTTTATCAAGACTTTAATAAAAGGCGAACTTTTGCAATTATTTCTCACCCTGATGCAGGAAAGACCACTGTAACTGAAAAATTATTGCTTTTCGGAGGAGCTATTCAGCTGGCAGGTACGGTTAAAGGCCGTAAAGCAGACAGGCATGCCACTTCTGATTGGATGGAAATGGAAAAAGAAAGAGGGATTTCGATTACTACTTCAGTAATGCAGTTTGTACATAATCAACATGTCATCAATTTGCTTGATACACCCGGCCATGAAGACTTTTCTGAAGATACGTATCGTACTCTGACAGCTGTAGATTCTGCTTTAATGGTCATTGATGTGGCCAAAGGGGTAGAAGAGCGGACTGTAAAATTGATGGAAGTTTGCCGTTTACGTGATACACCTATCATGACTTTTATCAATAAGTTGGACAGGGAAGGGCGAGAGCCTATTGATTTGCTCGATGAAGTAGAGTCTGTTTTGGGCATTCAATGTGCCCCAATTACCTGGCCAGTTGGAATGGGAAAACGCTTCAAAGGAATTTATCACCGCTATCAGGATATTATTTATTTATATCAGCAAGGAAGTAATGCAAAAAAAATAGATGCTACGCAGATTAAAGGTTTGGATAATCCTCAATTAGATGAATTGATCGGTGACAGTGCAAACGAACTCAGAGAAGAAATTGAATTAGTCAGGGGGGCATCCCACGAGTTTAATTTGCAAGATTATCTCGCAGGCAAAATGACTCCCGTGTATTTCGGTTCAGCAATTAATAATTTTGGCATTAAAGAATTATTGGATGATTTTGTTGAGTATGCGCCGGGTCCTCAACCGCGAGCTACACAGGAGAGGACTGTTTATCCGAATGAAGAAACCTTTTCCGGCTTTGTTTTTAAAATTCAAGCCAATATGGACCCCAAACACAGAGACCGAATTGCTTTTGTGAGAGTTTGTTCGGGTTCTTATAAGAAGGGAATGAAATTAAGCCACTTGCGTATAGGAAAAGAAGTGCAGATTTCCAATGCATTAACTTTTATGGCAGGCGATCGATCACACACAGAGCTTGCTTTGGCTGGTGATATTATTGGTTTGCATAATCATGGCACCATTCGTATTGGTGATACTTTTACACAGGGTGAGCAATTGAAATTTACTGGAATTCCTAATTTTGCTCCCGAATTGTTTAGGCTTGTCAGGCTGAGAGACCCACTAAAGAGTAAAGCCTTACTCAAAGGATTAATTGAATTATCTGAAGAAGGCGCAACCCAGGTATTTAGGCCATTGAACAGCAATCAGTTAATATTAGGGGCTGTTGGGATATTACAATTTGATGTGGTAGCGCATAGACTCAAACATGAATATAAAGTCGATTGTATTTATGAATCAGTCAATGTGACTTGCGCTCGGTGGGTTTATTCTGAGGATGAGAAAGCAATGAGCGAGTTTCGTACCAAAGCGTATGATTATTTGGCTTTGGACGGAGGAGATATGCTTATGTACTTGGCGCCTACTAAAGTGAATTTGACAATGGCAGAGGAACGCTATCCCAAGATTAAGTTCTGCGCTACTCGAGAACATTGATGAACAGGATTTGAATTTTCGCACCCCATTACTGTTCAGTGTTGGGGTGCGGTTAGCTCAATTCTTTATGCAGTACAAGTTGCTTTGAGAGTATGCGGTCCAAAATTAGTAATTTGAACTTTTGCTCCAGATTCTGCGCTTAGTTTTAAAATGTCGCCGGAATGGACAGTCACTTTCATGGTGTTTCCTTTAGAGAGCGTAACACCATTAATTTTACCTGCTTTTGCGAGCGCCTCTGCAAAAAGTTCATTCGATGGATCTTCACTGGTAATTTTACAATCGGCTGCTACTTCCCAATACAAATAATTAACAAAGACTAGAGGTTCGTTAGGTGGAAACTCGTATTCAAGAGTTACTCCAGCCTGGAGCGCGTGAGTCACACTGGAATAAGTGTTTGAACTAAATGTTGCCACTGCGCATAACAACGTAAAGCCGATTTTTCGTAGCATAGATATATCTCCATTATGAAAAATTAACAGGCTAAGATACATTTATTTTGCTTCATTGGCAAATTAAAAGGCATTTGCGTGGATTGAACCGGGTACCCACCCCGTCAGAAATTATTGTTTTTATTTTGAAAGGGTTATATTTCTCCCAGAGCCTTAGCTATTGATTCAGTCATTACTTTGGCATCACCAAAAAGCATATAGGTATTGTCATGAAAAAATAAATCGTTTTCCACCCCTGCATAACCAGGAGATAAACTGCGTTTGACGAATAAGACCGTTTTGGCTTTTTCAACCTCCAGGACAGGCATTCCATAGATTGGGGAGGCGGGATCGGTTTTGGCCGCAGGGTTGGTGATATCATTTGCTCCAATCACGTAAGCGACATCACAGGCAGTAAAGTCTCTGTTAATTTCACTCTGCTCAAAGACTCTGTCATAGGGGATATTGGCTTCAGCAAGCAATACGTTCATATGGCCAGGCATGCGCCCAGCAACTGGGTGTATTGCAAAACGAACACGAATAGAACGAGATTCCAGAGCATCAACAAGCTCTTTGACGGCATGTTGGGCATGTGCCACTGCCATTCCATATCCAGGAACAATGATGACATCCTTGGCATTACTTAAAAGGAATGCAGCATCTTCGCCGTTGGCTTGTCTTACATTGCGTAGCTCATTGCCGGAATGAGCTTGTTTCGTGTTCCCAGAACTGCTTATTCCACCAAAAATGACATTAAAGATAGAGCGATTCATGCCAACACACATGATATAGCTTAAAATTGCCCCGCTGGCGCCTACGAGAGCGCCTGTGATAACTAACAGATGATTGCTCAGAGTGAAACCTATTCCTGCTGCAGCCCAACCTGAGTAGGAGTTCAGCATGGAAATAACGACAGGCATATCAGCTCCGCCAATAGGAATAATGAGTAAAACACCAATAAGAAAAGCCAATCCCGCCAACAGGTTAAAGAGAAGCAGGTTTTGATTGACTACAAATAAAATGAGTAAAACCAGGATTGTTAGTCCTATTAGTAAGTTGACATAGTTTTGAGCATAAAATCGAATTGGAATACCTGATATGATTCCTTGTAATTTTAAAAAGGCAATGACTGAACCAGAAAAAGTAATGGCTCCGATGATTAACCCCAAGCTCATTTCAATAAGACTTGCAGTAGCAATCGCACCAGGTGTGCCGATTTGAAAAGACGCGGGGGATAAAAAGGCGCAGTAGGCTACCAGAACGGCCGCCATACCTACTAAAGAATGAAAAGCGGCAACCAGTTGTGGTATGGCCGTCATGTTAATCTTCAAAGCAATGATAGTTCCTATTATTCCGCCGCCTGCTATTAATGCGATTAATAGAATATGATGGTAGGTGGTGGGCATCATCAGGGTGGATCCCACTGCCAGGATCATACCCAGAATACCGAGAAGGTTCCCTCTTCTTGAAGTAGAGGGACTGGCTAGTCCTTTTAAAGCCAATATAAAGCAAATGGCTGCCAATAAATAAAAGAGTGGAACTATTGAATTCATTACGGATTCCGTCCTTTAAATCATTATTTTTTATACATGCGAAGCATGCGTTGAGTTACTACAAAGCCACCAAAAATATTGATTGAAGTAATAAATATGGCTATACCGCCTAGCCAGGTGATGCTTCCAATCAATTCACTTCCCGCTGCAATTAAAGCACCAAGTATAATGATACTGGAGATGGCATTGGTGACTGACATTAGGGGGGTATGCAAAGCTGGTGTTACTTTCCAAACCACATAGTAACCTACAAAACAGGCCAGTATAAAAATGGTTAATATTGTAATATAAGGATTACCAAGTGTATGAATCTCAGGCATTTTGCTTCTCCTTTACTCCCTGAAAGGGTAGATAAGTTCCTTTATGGCAAAGAACGGCTTGCTGGATAATCTCATCATCAGGATTTAAGTTTAACTCAGCCGGATTTTTTGCTAAAAGGTTTATAAGATGAACCAGATTATTAGAATAAAGGTCACTTGCCGTAGCAGGGACAAGGCCAGCCATATTACTCAACCCCACTATAGTAATTTCACCATGCTTGATGATTTTATCGGCGACACTGAGTTCACAATTTCCACCTCGGGAAGTTGCAAGATCAACAATGACAGAACCTGGTTTCATTTGCTCGACAGTTTTTTTATAAAGTAAAACCGGGGCTTGACGCCCGGGTATCAATGCTGTGGAAATAACGATGTCAGCAGTTTTTGCATATTGATCAATCAGCTCAGCCTGAAGTTTTTTATATTCTTCACTTGTTTCTGAGGCATATCCCCCGGCTGTTTCACTATCTTGCTCCTGCATTACCTCTATGAATTCAGCGCCTAAACTTTCAACCTGTTCCTTGGCAGCCTTTCTTACGTCAAAGGCATAAACTACTGCACCTAAACGTTTCGCAGTTGCTATGGCTTGTAAGCCCGCAACTCCAGCACCAAGAATGAGTACTTTTGCCGGTTGAATCATTCCTGCTGCTGTCATCATCATGGGTATAGCTCTATGAAATGTTGCCGCAGCTTCCAAAACCGCCCTGTATCCAGCCAGATTAGCCTGAGAAGATAGGCTGTCCATGCTCTGAGCACGACTTATCCTGGGAATAAGATTCATTGAAAATAATGTCATTTCCTGATCCAGACACCACTTAACAAGCGGGCTAAGTGGATTATTGTCTATGTGACCGATTATTAGAGAATCAGAGGGTAAGCCTTTCAGGTTCTTGGGATCAGGTTCGTTAACACATAAAAGAATTTGAGCTTTTTCGAGTAATGTACTTTTACCGTCGAATATTGTTGCGCCAGCTTTTTCAAATTCTTCATTGGCAAAATCTGAGCCAAGCCCCGCGTTTTTTTCAATCCCTACGTCATAGCCTAGTTTTATGTATTGTTTGGCCGAGTTGGGAGTAATAGCTATTCGCGATTCCTGAGCTGATTCCATTAAGGTTGCAATCATCATGGGAAAATCCTTATTACCGTTATTATTCTATCCTATTGTAATTTAGAATAATTTTCTACAGCATAAAATACCAATTTTAGATCTTCGAATTTGGAAAAGCGAGGAATGAACATATGAAAAGGGCGTATTGAATACGCCCCTGGTGTTAGTATGTTATAGACAGCAAGATTGAGTGCAGTCCTGTTCAAAAATGTGGATTCCTCCGGAGTGCTTTTGGCTTCTCAGTCTAAGCTGAGCGTGCTCACCACACTCTCAATCTGGCCTCCAAAATTGTACTGTTGGCTGAACAATGATTGCCGTCTATGTTTCAATATTAGGCTAACGTTGTAATTAATTCCACTCAATTGCACTTATAAATTGCAAAAATTTTGTTAAAAACACTATTTTAATTTTTATGCTTTCTTACTGAAGAGAGCACCACTAAAAATTGATGAAAAGGGTTTTCTGGAAGCATAGTTACTATTTCCGGTTTTTAAGAATATTTGAGTAAAATATATTTTTCCTTTTTCATCTCGAGCTATGCCTATTCCGGTAAGGTCATAGTTACCAACAATATTTCTTTTGTGTCCTGGGCTACGTAACCAATTTTTGACGACGTCCTGGGCATTTTTATAGTTGTAAGCCACATTTTCAGCCCCGGCATTTGAGTTTTTAATCTGTGTGTGTAGTTTATCAATACGCTTATTAAAATATTTGTGGCCAAAAGGTATTGTGTGTTTTGCCATATCCATGGAATGAATTTTCGCTTCTTTTACTATGCGGTTATCCATTTTGAGAGGAGATAGGCCATGTTGTTGTCTGTAATTGTTGATATAAACTAAAATTTCATTTTGAATGGCAGTGTCATTCACTGTATTTTTGGAGTGTGGGGCAGCATAAGCTGATGAGATTAAACTGTATACAAGCGCAATAAAGAAGGTTATTGATTTAGTTTTTATCAGATTCATAGGAAATCCTCATAAATTTATTATTAAGAATAAAGGAATTATTTTGATCTGAATGGTTACTAAAAAACGCACTTTTGTCCAGTGATTGATAGAACTAAAAATTTACTAAAAGTATTTCATTGGATTTTTTTGGTCTTAATTTATATATTATGGTGTGTTTTTATATTTGATTTCATATAATATGTTTTCAATCCATGTTTTTGAAATATATCTCTACACAATGAAATGTGATGTTTCTTTAGGCACTTTTAGACTTATATTTTTTTACTTAGTTTTTCAATAGCCTCATCAATTTCTTCAACTTCACCAGAATAATGGTAATAAATACGATTTTTGGCGCAATCGATAATCCCCAGTTGCTCTTTAGGCTGGTTATCAAATTGTTTAAAGATCCAGAAAATGGCTTGGGAATCATCGCTTTTTATTTCTTTTAACAGATCAATCATCCTGTTTTCTTCAATTTCAGAATGTGTACAAACCAGGCCTGTTGAAGAAAGAGTAATTTTATAGGCAAAATGTTTTTCTTTCATGATGATACTCCATTTAATTCATCATCAGTACTTACGAAAAAAACAATCTCTTAGTTAAAAACATTTTTTTCATTCATCTTGGGGGTTTTTGTCCTTGATCTTAGTAAAACCATTTTAAAAGCAAACTAAAAGACCTGATTGATCAAATTATAGTCTCTAATAGATAAGAAGGATAAAAAATTTTGAATAGGCTAATTTCAAAATTTCAAAAAGAATCGAACAGTGATGAACACCAAAACAAAAGTATAGCAGGAGGTGAAATAAGGCAGATAAAAGAAACTGTATGTTTTAAGAATGCCAATGTTCTATAATTTAATAGAGTGGATATTAATTAATGGACATTGGATAAAATGACTTCATCCAAGCATTACAAGGAAAGTATGACCTTGCTGTTTGAGGGATCTCTAAGAGCGATTCCGTTCAATATTATATTGGCTACATTGCTTGCTCTTGACCTGGTTTATAATGATATGCCTGCATTAATAATAGGGGCATGGTTTTTCGGTATTATCTTTATAAGCTTGGTAAGAAGTTTTTTCTGTTGGAAAATAATTAAACGAGGAGTAGAAAAAAATAGCATACAAGCCACTTTGCTCAAGTTTTTCTTTCTTACATTTGTCACGGGTAGTATATGGGGCGCATGTTACTTCATTACTCTACCTTATTTAAATGATCTTCACGAATTTATTATTATTTTGGTGTTTGGAGGAATGTGTGCAGGTGCAATTGCTTCTCTCTCTATTTATTTACCAGCCTATTATGCCTATGTTTTTCCAATGCTTTTTCCAGTCATTGTTTATAATTATGCGTTGTTAGATGTCGATAGAACGATTTTAGCAACCATGTTTTTAATTTTTATTGCCATGCTTATTATTTCTGCAAAGATTAACAATAGATTACTCAATGAAAATTTTCGATTGTTCAATGAAAAAGAACTATTGATTAATGAATTGAAAGTGATGTCAATAACTGATTCTTTGTCAGGGTTATATAACAGGCGATATTTTGACAACATATTCCCGCAAGAGTTTAATCGAGCAAGACGTAATCAATATTTTTTAAGCCTGCTTTCAATTGATGTAGATAATTTTAAATTAATCAATGATAATTTGGGCCATCCTTTTGGTGATAAAGTTCTTATTAGCATCGCTGATTTATTAAAAAAAATATTTAGACGTTCAAACGATATACTGTTTCGGCTTGGTGGAGATGAATTTGCAATAATCATCGCTAATCAGCCGATTAAAGACACAATATCTATTTGCCAAGCAATTAAAAATCCTTTTAAAACAGGAATATTGAATCAAAATTGTGATTCAAACGAACAATTACTCATGAGTCATGTCACTTTAAGCATCGGGATTGTTTATATTCATTTTGAAAGTTCAGCCAGTGTAGAACACGCAATTACTGTAGCGGACAAGGCATTATATCAAGCTAAAAAAAATGGAAAGAACCAAATTGTAGTAAAAAAACTTCTTTAAAATGATGATATTTTATCTTTAATTTCCAATTTAATTGGATGACATCCTGAACGCTGGGTAGTGCGTTAATGGATTATAAATTGACAGTAAATCCTAATAAAATTCCATGTAAAACCGGGATATTTGAAACACTGCCAGTTTTTGAGTTCACATTTAATTTGACATTAGGATCGTTACCAAAAACTCCCTGATACAGCAAACTCAAACTGGCTAAAGCAGTGATAGGATAACCAAAACCTGCTTGAATTTCTCCGGCTAATTGTGAAATTTCATTGATGGGGTAGAGATCAACTTGCCATGATCTGTATGCTACACCACCTTTTAATTGTGCAAAAAAAGAACTTCCAAATAAGGGGTCACTCTTGGCGGTGACTAGTAAGTCCAGCATGGGGCTGAGGTTGGTTTCTACTGGTAGCCAGCCAAGTACTGATAAGGTTTCTCGGGGAATATTCAAGCGCATTTTATTGCCATTTTGAACCCCAAGCTCTAATCCCAGAGCTATATCTCCACTAAGCATTAGTTCATTAGCCAGAGCCAATCGACCTAAAGCGGTTTTGCCATCTTTTGAGTACATATGCTGGTATCTGCCACTTCCAAAGCTGGCAATAATTGTCCATGGTTGGTCTTGAGAGGTGGGCTCAGGATAGTAACCATCAGCAAATACGTTGATTGATAATAAAATTCCTATTGCAATTAGTTGTAATTTCATTTTCATCTTTCATATCCCTGATTGAATTGGTTAGTTCTGAAAGCAGTTTTACCAAAAGAATCTTACTATGAGCCAGCTGTAGTCTTTACACAATGGATATAATTTACTGCTTTATGCTACTCAATGAAAGCGACAATTATAACCTTATACCCTGTGAAGGATAACCAGGAATTGTAATTTGGCGGAGAGAGAGGGATTCGAACCCTCGATACGTTGCCGTATACACACTTTCCAGGCGTGCGCCTTCGACCGCTCGGCCATCTCTCCAACCGGGCAAGCTTATACTTGTCGGCAAATAAAAGCAAGACTGTGATAACTATTAAAGAGGTTTTCCATCACACAGATAATATATTCTATTTTTTTATGGTAATAAATTGGATTGTTTTATTTGAGTTTTAATCCGGTTTATTCGATACTTGAGTGTTCAAATAGTGTTGATTATGTTCAAAATTAAATGTATTATCATCCCTTTTTTTAGGAGTAAGATTTATGACATTGCAACATTCCGTACAAAAAGGGGTATCTGATTTTAGTTTTATTATTGGCACAGGTCTAAAGTATGGTGGTGCTGGCGGTCTTTTAGTGATGGCTGTTGTAGGAACTGTTGCTATTGATCTTGTCTTGCTTGCTGCTGCAGAAAAAAACCATAACAGTTTTTTGACAGGATTTGTGTTAGGCTCCATGTTTTCCAGAGGTAATTTGGATCCCGTTCCACTTTTGATCGCATCTCCTATCACATCAGCTGTTGCTGTTGTGTTATCTGTTGCCTTGGGTGTTCCTGGCGTTGGTCTTGCAATACTGGCTGGATGGACTTTGGCTGGCACTTTATTGGCTGCTGGTATGGGGTTGGAGGCGCTTGCCAAATCCATTGATCCTGAACCGTCATCAGAGTCAGATTATAGTTCTGGTTTGTGCTTTAACTAATAGAACCAAGAGGGGAGTTCAGATTATTTCCCCTCTCAAGACAGTTTATCGGAAAATTATTTTTATAAATATTGTATATACTATATAGTAATAATGGTTCATTAAATCTTAGGATTGAATCATGTACTTACGTTTATTCGCACTATCTGTATTGTATTTAGTGACTTGTCCAACTTGGTCTTTTACTTGTATCTATACCTTGGTTAAAGACAGTTGTTGGACCGATTATGATGTTACTGTCGATGTCATTGAAGATTCTACGTCAAAAACTTTGCTGACAGTTACCGCTCCCAAAGGAAAATCATGGGCTAGAGGTACTTTCAATTGTGAGGCCGCTGAGGGATTGAGATATGTTGCTCAATTTTCACCTGTCTTTTGGCAAAATGATGTCGGCAAAACCTACCCGGCATTAAGGAATTGGTATTTACCAGCAAAAGTTAATCCTGGGGATTTGGCTTGGACTATACCTGTTTGTTTTCCAGCAGATTTTGCTCAAGTTCCCTTTCCGCCTAATGTAGCAGGAAACTGTAAATGTGACTTCAAGAGCATTCCTGATCCCAAGCTTTAATTTTATGAGAATCATTTTTTATTTGAACACATTTTTATACTGTTTATATTTAATGCATAATGGAGCATAGCCAGAAAGTATATCTTTGTGTATGATTTTATGCTTATTTTGTAATGGAGCAAGTGATTGATTACAATAAGAAACAAAATTGGACAAATGCTGATTATGGGATTTCATGGTTCCGATCTGCATGATAATAGCCCAGTTGCTCAATGGTTATCTACTGATGGTCTCGGGGGAGTCTTATTATTCGACAAAGATCTCTCCACAGGGATTTATGGCAAGAATCTAAAGAATCAGGCCCAGATAAAGCAATTAATTCGACAGCTTAATCGTTATGCATCAATGATTTCAGGAGGCAATGACAATCTGCCTTTATTTACTGCGATTGATTATGAAGGTGGAATGGTTGACAGATTAAGCAAAATAGAAGGTTGTGCCCCTACCATGAAAGCCAGGGAGCTTGCAAAATTATCTAGTGATGATTTTGATGAAGAAGTAACCCAAATGGCTATGACGTTGAAGTCATTAGGTTTTAATTTAAATTTTGCCCCGGTTGTTGATTTAAATTTAAATACTTGTGCAGGAATTATTGGAAACTTGGGAAGAAGCTTTTCTACTAACCCAGAGGTCATTATTCGTTTGGCCAGACAGTTCGTTGATGTTTTCAGTCGTTATGGTATTGCTTGTGCCTATAAACATTTCCCTGGCCATGGCAGTGCCAACGGAGATACGCATGAGGGTTTTGTAGATGTTACAGAAACCTTTCAAACAGATGAACTAACGCCTTATCGTAGCTTATTAAAAGACCAGTCTAATCCTGTCATGGTAATGACGGCGCATGTCATTAATAAGCATTTGGATAGTAAGGGATTACCAGCTACTCTGTCCTACGATATTTTAACATTATTGTTACGTCAAAGCATAGGTTATGACGGGGTCATTATCAGCGATGATTTGCAAATGCATGCCATTTCAAATCACTACTCATTAGAGGAGGCTCTTTGTCTTACCATTAATGCCGGGGCTGATATGGTCATATTTGCCAATCAGCTTGGAACTATTACTGCACCGGAAGTTATAGCTGTGATTGAGAAACTGGTAATTGACAAACAAATTCCTGCTCAACGTATTGATGAGGCGTATAGAAGAATAGTACGCTTAAAACAACAGATTATATGCAGTGAATTAATCAATACGTAATGCCTAGTCAGGTGGTAACTGACAGATTGATGAAACATCCAGTTGCCACAAAAATCTCACCTATTTGGAGAGGCGCGGTCTTCTTTTCAGCATCAACAGACACAGTTGTTTGAGATGGAGTGTGAGGAATTTAAACGGCATCTGTATGGTGTGTTCTGCGAAGGATATAATTGACTCAATTTATTTATCCTATTGACTAGAAGAAAAATCGTGTTACAATATGTACTCTAAATGAACAGTTTTAGCTATGGGTGATGACTTTTATGTCAATTCAATCATTATATCATTACAATTCCTCATTATTTCACTCCATATATCAAGTCATCTGTTGTTGCTGCTAATCATACTTTGCTTAAATAAATAATTAATTAATGTTTTAAGGATTCAGCTATGTGTGCAGCACATCACCAAAAGAATAAATATATTTTTAGTACTCCGCTAATTTATGCATTGATGATTGGACTTGGGATACTAAGTGGATTATCCGATTTACCTTTTTTAAAGGAAACAGGGCTTTTAATTTCTGATTTATTTATTAAATTGTTTAAGTGCATTAGTTTACCAATTATTTCCTTGTCGATTATTGTAACGCTGGCAAATTATCAAACGGATAGTTTGATGAAAAGTGTATGGCAAAGAACAATTAAATATACTTTTGCAACCACTCTGGTTGCAGCATTAATCAGCTGTTTTTTATATATTTTGATTCATCCAAGCACTGTTCAAGTCAATTTAGATGCTGCCAACCCAAAATCTACCAGCAGTTTGGGATATCTTGGGTATTTGAGTAACATGATACCGACTAATTTATTATCTCCATTCCTGGAGCAACAGGTTATGGGTGTATTGTTGCTTAGTATTGTTATAGGTTTTGCTGTTCGTCAAATACCGGAGACAGAGCCTCGAGAAACTATTATTCGATTTTTCCGTGGTGCTCATGGTATGTTTTTAGTGATGACCCGATGGATAATTAAATTAATACCTTTAGGATTATTCGGTTTTATTACTTCTACTGTAATTCAGTTACGATCAGGTATGGATATTAAAGGGATAGGCCAATACTTGATGATTATCGTTTTAGCTAATTTGATACAAGGATTAGTCATTCTGCCTTTATGGCTGAAATCGAATGGGATTAAACCATTCTCTTCGATGCGGGCAATGTTACCTGCGTTATCTGTCGCTTTTTTTTCCAAGTCATCTGTTGGAACTTTGCCTGTTACAATGAATACGGTAGAGGCTAATTTAAGGGTTAATCCTCAAGTGAGTCGTTTTGTTTTACCATTGTGCACAAGTATTAATATGAATGGATGTGCAGCATTTATTTTTGCCACGGTTATTTATCTTATGCAAAGTCATGGCATCCAAGTATCTTATGCTACTATGGGGATATGGGTCTTAGTATCAACCATAGCGGCAATAGGGAATGCCGGTGTTCCAATGGGATGCTTTTTCCTGAGTGTGAGTTTACTCTCCAGTATGAATGTGCCTATCACTCTAATGGGAGTTATTCTTCCCTTCTATGGTTTGATTGATATGTTGGAAACTGCCTTAAACGTATGGTCCGATGCTTGTGTTACAAAGGTTGTTAATGATAAAGCCGAAGGTGGTTTTGAAGTAGTGGGTCTTAAATCAAAGGATCGCTCACTATTAAATGCAGAGTTAGGTTAAAGCCAGTAAATCTTCAAGTGCAAATGACTATTGCTCACATATAAGTCTCCAGAAAATTTATTGGAGACTTATATCTATAATAATCCTTCAAAATGTTCACATAGCCATCAATACTGTGCTTTTTCAGGATTATTTTAGTCCAATATGAACTAAAATACGATCGTTAGAACATATTTAAACATGAGGACGCCGATCTTACTGTAATTTTAACTGTTGGTGAGAATCCTCTTTACAGTATTGGCTTGATTAATCGATTAACAATTTCTCACAGATTGAAAAATACATGTTTTCAAGCATATTCAAATCCTTTAGAAAAGTGCATTCGTTAACCTGATGAATGGTAGCATTTACCAGTCCCAGTTCTATGACTTCAACCCCATAAGGTGCTATAAAACGTCCATCTGAAGTCCCACCACTTGTTGAAAGCTCAGGGAGAGTCCCAGTCTGTTCAAGCACTGCTTGTTTGCAGCTTTCCAGCAATATGCCTTTATTCGTTAAGAATGGTTCGCCATTTAATCGCCATTCTATAGCGGGGTTAAGATTTTGGCGTTCAAAGGCATTAAGTACTTTCGTTTTTAATGACTCGTCTGTTTGTTCGGTCGAATATCTAAAGTTCAAATGCAGATTTAATTCGCCTGGGATAATATTACCCGCATGTCCTCCACAATGGATATAAGTTATTTGCATTGATGTGGGAGGGAAATAGGCATTGCCATTATCCCATTGTATTGAAGTTAGCTCAGCTAATACTGGGCTAATTCTATGAATTGGATTGTCAGCCAAATGCGGATAGGCAACATGCCCTTGCTTTCCACTCAGATGTATTTTGGCACTTAATGATCCACGTCTTCCAATCTTGATGACATCACCTACTTTCAAGCTGCTTGAAGGTTCACCTACTATGCAATAATCAATAACAATCCCTTGCTGATCCAGTTTTTGCATCACAAATGGGGTACCCAAATTAAACTCATCGCCTTCTTCACCACTGGTTATCAGAAATCCTAGTCTGCCTGGAAAGGAAGGATAAGTTTTAATGAATCTCCTAGCCATATGCAACATACAGGCCAGGCTCCCTTTCATATCAGCAACTCCACGACCATAAAGTAGGCCATTTTTTTCTTCGAGCGAGAAAGGGTTGGTATCCCATTTTGATAATTCACCAACAGGAACGACATCGGTATGGCCTGCGAATACCAATAAAGGTCCAATTTTGCCATAGCAGGCAAAGAAATTGGATACGGGTCCATTATCCAGTTGTTGACAAGTAAATCCCAATTGTTCCAGAAATTGAATCATGTATTTTTGGCAGCCAGCATCTTCTGGTGTAATAGAAGGAAAACCAATGAGTTCAGTCAGAATTTCTTTAATATCAGTCATCTTAATTGGCTCTTAGTAAATCATTAATGCTTACTTTCGCACGAGTTTTTTCATCAACTTGTTTCACAATGACAGCACAATATAAACTGTGACTTCCATCATGACTTGGCAAATTGCCTGCAACAACTACTGAGCCAGCGGGAATTCTGCCATAGCTTATTTCGCCGGTGATTCGATTGTAGATTTTAGTACTTTGACCTAAAAATACTCCCATCGATATGACGGAGTTTTTTTCTACGATAACTCCTTCCACTATTTCGGAACGAGCACCAATAAAACAATTGTCTTCAATGATGGTTGGGTTGGCTTGCAATGGTTCTAAAACACCCCCTATACCTGCGCCACCAGATAAATGGACATTCCTGCCTATTTGGGCACAAGAACCAACCGTTGCCCAGGTATCAACCATTACTCCTTCATCAATATAGGCGCCTATATTGACATAAGAAGGCATTAAAACAGTATTTTTGGCAACATATGCTCCACGCCGTACCATGGCGTGAGGCACGACTCTTACTCCTGATTGTTGAAACAACTCATTACTACAATCAGTATACTTTAGCGGTATTTTATCGTAAAACTGGCAAAACCCCGCATCTATGATCTGATTAGGAAAAAGTTTAAAGGATAAAAGAACTGCCTTTTTAAGCCATTGATGAACCATCCATTCGCCATTTATTTTTTCAGCGACTCTGAATTGACCATTATCAAGACCATTTAAAACTTCATTAATGGCATTGAGCAGATCTTGGGAGGCTGTGTTGGGCGATAAATTTTGACGGTTTTCAAAGGCTTGTTCAATTAGAGCTTGCAGTGAGTTCATGTTTTATTCCTGTAAAGAGGCTATTAAATTATCTTTTACTGCCCATTGTTCATTTAACCATTCTTTGAATGCATTTTGTGCCTGGAAATCATTAACGAGATTTACCGATGTAAATTGCGCAGGGATAGGGAGTTGACGAATAATGATTTTAACCTTTTTCACACGTTTGCAAAGAAAATCCCAAAGAGAATGGTTTTTTTCTGCATAAACGATAGTGACGTCAATCAGGCTTTTTATTTGTTGTCCCATCGAATTAATGATAAAACTGATGCCGCCTGCTTTGGGTTTCAATAAATAATTATAAGGAGATTGTTGCTGTTCCTTTTTTACTTTAGTAAAACGAGTACCCTCTACAAAATTCATAATAGAAGCAGGGGTTCTTTTAAAAGTTTCTATCGCTTTTCTAGTAGAAATTAAATCTTTTCCTTGTTTATGAGGTTTTTTAGCCAAATACTCCTTACTATAGCGCTTCATGAATGGGCAACCCATAGCCCACCAGGAAAAACCAAGTAGAGGAATCCACTTTAACTGATCTTTGATAAAAAATTTTAAAACGGGTATTTTTCTGTTAAACAAACGTTGAAGAATAACAATATCTAACCAGCTTTGATGATTGGCAACAACTAAATACCAATCTTTAGGCGTTAAATTATTTAACCCAGAGATTTCCCAATGTATTTTTTGTGCCTTATCCACATAAAGGTTATTTATTCCACACCAAAAGGTAGCAATCTTATCAACACAACGAGTGCAAAGGGATTGCCAGTTTTTATTAGGAAATAATTTTAATAATCCAACAAATAATATGGGGATAAAACAAAGAGTAGTGGACACGATCAGGGCGAAAATAGCGACAATCGCATGGAGTTGCCCGCCATTTTGTTTATTTTTTTGCATGAAATACTTCTCCTATACACATCTGCCTTGGTTCTTTGTAACAGTCAGAACCAAGATTTACATCTTTTAACTTAAAGCATGCTCCAGATCGGCACGCAGATCATCAATGTGTTCAATACCTACAGATAATCTTATGAAGCCATCTTCTATGCCTAAAGCTTTGCGTTGTTCGACTGGAATAGAGGCATGGGTCATAATTGCGGGGTGTTCAATTAAGCTTTCCACACCTCCCAGGCTTTCAGCCAAAGTAAATAATTCGCAGCGAGCTAAAAATCGTTTGGCATCTTCAAGATTACCCTTAAGTACGATGGATATCATACCACCGAAATCGTTCATTTGTTCCTTGGCCAGAGAATATTGCGGATGACTTTTTAATCCGGGATAAATGACTTTTTCAATCTTGGGGTGGGTGCTAAGCCAGTTAGCCAGTTGGTTAGCGTTTTCACAGTGTCTTTGCATACGAAGAGATAATGTTTTTAAGCTTCTCAGAACCAGGAAACTGTCGAAAGGACCAGCTATAGCTCCGCATGAATTTTGTAAAAAGGCAATTTTATCAGACAACGCTGGATTGTCACCGACTACAACGACACCACTGACCACATCAGAATGTCCGTTGAGATATTTAGTTGCTGAATGAAGAACAATGTCAAACCCGAGCTCAATGGGTCGTTGAATCCAGGGCGTTGCAAAAGTGTTATCAGCAACTGTAATCAAATTATACTTTTTTGCAATAGCAGCGATTTTTCGTAAATTGGCTAGTTTTAGCATGGGATTAGAAGGGGTTTCCAACCATAGTAATTTGGTTTTCGGAGTTATTGCGGCTTCAACATTTTCTGGTTCTGACATATCAATAAAAGAAAAGGATAAATTGGAAGTTCGTGTTTTTACTTTATCAAAGAGCCGGAAAGTTCCGCCATAAAGATCATCCATGGCAAGAACATGATCTCCGGAATCTAACAAATCAATAACCGTATTGATGGCAGCCATACCCGAAGCAAAAGCAAATCCTTTTTGGCCTGATTCAAGACTTGCTATGCAATCCTCATAGGCCTTTCTGGTGGGGTTTTGGGTACGTGAATATTCATAGCCAAGATGTTCCCCAGGAGCAATTTGCTTATAGGTAGAGGTAGCATAAATAGGGGTCATCACTGCCCCTGTACTTTGACATGGTTCTTGTCCAGCATGAATTGCACGTGTATCGAAATGAGTCTTATTCATTTTTTATTCCCATAAAAATATTTAAATTCAAAGAAATACCAATAGGCAACCAAGGAATTGGTTAAAAATTATACTTTTGGATCTTTTTTTGCTAAAGTTCATAGTATAAATGCCGATATTTTTATAGAGCCATTCTAGAGAGGGATGCATGCGTAGGCAAGAAATCAATTATGAAAAAGTTGCCAAGGCCGCAGAAAAAATAAAAAAAAGAGGCATAGAGCCGTCTGTAAATGAGATTCGTGAGGAACTTGGGTTAGTTGGGAACCATCCGCAATTGTCAATTTTGTTGGAGGAGTGGTATCACAATCAACCAGAATTTAAACGAATAAGTAACACGCCTTTGACTAATAATATTAATTTAAATACCGATGAAATTCGTGAAAAGAATATAGAACTCGAAAAATCAATTTCTCTGTTACGGGCAACACTCGAATCCACCGCGGATGGAATTATGATGGTTAATGGACATGGGGCTGTTGTGGATTGGAATCAAAAGTTTGTAGAAATGTGGCGAATTCCTTCTTATATGATGGAGTCAGGAAAAGAAAGTATCAGTTTTGAATACATACTTGAGCAACTTATTGATCCACAATCTTTAATTGCTGATGTGCAATATCTTTATCAAAATCCTGAGTGGCAAGGTGAATTACCTGAGCTTCATTTCAAAGACGGTCGGATTTATGAGCGTTTTACTCAGCCACAGCGTGTGGGCTCACAAATTGTGGGGCGAGTATATAGTTTCCGTGATGTTACTCAAAAAAGGATGGCTCTGGATGAATTGAGAATACGAGAACGTGCTATTGAAGCCAGTACACATGGAGTGGTGATTATTGATGTAACAAAAAATGAGAACAAAGTCATTTATGTCAATCGAGCTTTCGAAAGAATCACAGGGTATATGGAGCAACATGCTTTAGGGAAAGGTTTGCTTACCTTGCTAGGTTCAAATTTAGAGGAGGTAAACCATAAACGCATTGAACTGGCGATTAGGGAAAGTAAAGAAGAAACAATTGAAATGGAAAGCATAAAACGAAATGGAGAACTCTATTGGTGTGAAATCAGCGTTGCTCCTGTTAAAGATTCTTTTGGCTATGTGAAACATTATATTTGTATTTTAAATGATGTGACTCAAAGGCGTGATATGGAAGATCAATTGCTGTTGCAAGCAACTTACGATTCCCTGACTAATTTACCGAACCGTGTTCTACTGATGGATAGAGTTGAGCAAGCCATTCTACAGGCAAGAAAGAACAAGACAATTTTGGCGTTTTTATTTTTGGATTTAGATCGGTTTAAACTGACTAATGATACTTTAGGACACAGCATGGGGGATAAATTATTACAAGCCATTGCCAATCGATTACTCATTGTTACAGAGGATTTTGATACTGTTGCCAGGTTGGGGGGAGATGAGTTTGTGATATTACTCACAGACATAGATAATATGCTGGAAGCTGAAACAATTGCACAAAATATTTTAAAAGCTATAGAAAAACCTATTCAAATAGAACAACATAGTTTGAAAATTACAGGTAGTTTGGGAATCAGCTTTTATCCCAGAGATGGCGATGATTACGAATCTTTGATGAAAAGTGCTGATTTGTCTATGTATCATGCAAAAGATACTGGAAGAAACAACTATCGTGTCTATGAACCTGAAATGAATAGGCGAGTCATTAATCATATGCAATTAGACAATGCGTTAAGGGATGCTTTAAAAAATGATGAATTATTTCTTGTTTATCAACCATTGATAGATTTAAAGCAATCCAGAGTAGTCGGATTTGAAGCTTTAATGAGATGGCACAGCAAGATACTGGGACTTGTTAGCCCGGCAGATTTTATACCCATGGCAGAAGAAAATGGCATGATTTTGGAAATGGGTGAATGGGCAATGAAGCAAGCCTGTATTCAAGTAAAAGAATGGCATAAGGCTGGCTTTAAAAATTTAAGCATAGCAGTGAATCTTTCTGGAAGGCAGTTTCGACAAAAAAACTTGCCGGAAGTTGTCTCGCGAGTATTAAAAAGCACTGGCTTGCAATCGAGATTTTTGGAACTTGAATTAACTGAAAGTTTGTTGATAGAAGACATTGATCATGTTGTAGATACCATGTATGCATTGAAAGACATGGGGACTAAATTAGTCATTGATGACTTTGGCACAGGATACTCAAGTTTGTCTTATTTAAAGCAATTTCCCGTAGATAAACTGAAAATTGATCGTTCGTTTATTACGGAAATGGCAAGTAATCAGAACGATGCGGCTATTGCCAAAGCGATTATTAACCTGGGCCACAGTTTAAATCTTCAGGTTCTCGCGGAGGGAGTTGAAAATGAATTTCAAAGAGACTTTATAACATCTCATGGATGTGATTATGCCCAAGGATATTTTTATAAGGCTCCTGATACTCCCGAAAATATATTAGAATTTTTAAAAAGTTTATCTGAATCGAAAATAAAATAATGACTAATTCTTTAAGTGAAGAATTCTTGGTGTCTCTCAAAACTCAAATCCCATCATAAATCTTTCCAAATCGGTATGTTTTTTGCAAGAAAGTGTTACGTTAATCGAGTAGTTTCTATCGACTTTGTTTATTTTATCTTTCATGCTGTTTATATGAAGGGCAAATATATTGAACGACTTAAAACACAGGTTGAGCCTGAGAATTACTTTTATTTGAGCAATATTTTGATTGAATTTGTGTATTTTTTAAGGAGATTCGGAACAGATGTAGTGAAGATATAAAATGGGTTGGGAGGATAAATGAAGCACATTACCATAATTGGGGCCGGGTTAGCGGGAACTTTGTGTGGTTTATATCTTGCTAGAAGAGGCTATCAAGTAGAGTTGTTTGAATCAAGATCAGACATTCGTAATAGTCCGACTGATTATGGACGCTCCATTAATCTTGCTTTGTCGTGCAGAGGAATTACCGCTTTAAAAGCAATGAACCTGTTGGATGAAGTAAATAAAATCATGGTTCCAATGCGGGCAAGAGCTATTCACGAAGCCAATGGTGAAGTTCATTATCAACCATTTGGACGCCACATTGATGAATATATCAATGCTATTTCTCGTTCTGATCTCAATGCTTTGCTTTTAAATAAAGCGGAATTATACCCTAACATTAAATTACACTTTAATATGAAATTGCACTCTTTTGATATTCATAATAAAAAAATTAGATTTGAAAACAAAAATGGTGATTTTGTTGAAGCTTCATATCATAGACTAATTGGCGCGGATGGTGCGCCATCTCATGTAAGAGATGTGCTGAAAAATGAGGGGATAGTTAGCGCAAGCAGAGATTTTTTATCTCATGGATACAAGGAACTTTCAATTAGCAAAAAACATACAACAGGGATGGCCAGAGAGCATTTGCATTTATGGCCACGTGATTCGTTTATGCTATTAGGTAATCCCAATCCCGACGATTCAATTACAGGTTCTTTGTTTTTAGCTAATGAAGGTAAAGACAGTTTTGCTGAACTGAATAATGAAGAAAAATTACATTTATTTTTTAAAACGCAGTTCTCTGATGCTTATGCAGCTATGCCAAATTTGGTTCAAGAATTTTTTGGTAATCCTACTGGACATTTGAGTACTATCCAATGCTCACCCTGGTACTATAAAGATGAATGCTTATTAATAGGTGATGCGGCACATGGGATAATTCCATTTTTTGGACAAGGAATGAATAGCGCATTTGAAGATTGTCGCATTCTTGATGAATTACTGGATGAATATCAGGATGACTGGTCGCAAGTAATCCCTGTTTTTTATGAACAAAGAAAAGTGAATACTGATGCAATAGCAAAAATGTCTATGGGTAATTATCATGAGATTCATTCTGACATTAGAAATCCAAAATTTATTTTACAAAAGCAGATTGAACGGGAGCTCATGTTGCGATACCCGGAACATTATGTTTCTATGCATGTTCTGGTTATGTTTACCAATACCCCGTACGCCAAGGCAATGGCAATAGGCGAGTTGCAATCCGGTCTTTTAGAGCAAATTTGTTTTCCAATAACTGATATTAAGGAGATAAATTGGCAAGAAGTAGAAAAACTCCTTAGCGCATATGACAAAAATTTGGCGAAAATTATTTGATTTAATTTAGATCATTCATTTTAAATGAAATTTATAGTCAAAGTTTTGTCAGTAAAGATGGATTCAGGGACATTTTTCTGTCGCTACCTGAGGGTTATTAGCGCAAAGAATAAAAAAACAGCTCCATTTTTGTTTAATTAATGTACTATTTGTCAAAAAAGATGGCACGCCTTCTGCAGTATAAACTTGTCAAAACAAAGTTTATATGGAGTCTGTTATGAAAACTGTTCAAGCCTATATTGATTCAAAACAACATGAGTTTATGAATCATCCTTTCTTCAATATTTTAGAAGAATTAAATAGTATAGAAGAAATCAGTTATTTTGTCCCGGAATTAACATTTTGGGCAATGACTTTTCAAGATATACTTCGAATTAATGAAGAAAGAGTAACTGATCCTTATTTAAAGAAAGTAGCTCGACATCACAGATTAGAAGATGCAGGACACGAAAAATGGTTTTTAAGTGATAAAAAATACATGGGTGAAATATGTAATAACAAGGCCTGTGATCGCGATGATGTTGCCTGGCTATACAGTAAGGATTCCCAATTAGTACGCGATGCCGCTTATTCTATTATGTCTGAAATTTATAAAATAGAAGATGAAAATCTGAATATTGTCTTGCTGTTGACCTTGGAGTCATCAGGACATGTATTTTTTGAAAAAGTTGTCAAACAAGTTAAAAAGACGGGTGAAGATAAAAATCTGAAGTATTTTTCAAGTTCTCATCTGGAAGTAGAATTAGCGCATGCTTTGTTTGAGGAGGAAATGGAAAGAAAAGTCTATTCCAGAAGATTGCCCATTAGCACTCGTAGAGAAGCACTAAGGATGGTAGATCGTTGCTATGATGCATTCAGCAAGATGTTTGATGGATTGATTCTTGCTTGCAATAAGCGATTGGAACTGGCGAAAGAAAGGAATCAACATGTCACAAAATCAGTGGAGCTTAGAGAAAATCAAGCAGTATAAGGAAGATACCGGACAAGCGTTGCTCAGTGATGAGCAATCGCTTGTTTTATTTGGGCAGGATTTTGGCAAGCTCATTCAATCAAAGCCGGTAGCCGTATCCGTTCCTCAAAGTATCGAGTCATTGCAGTCGTTAATTCTATTCGCCAATCAATATCGTTTACCTGTGACTATTCGCGGTAATGGTTTAAGTCAAGGTGGCCAATCATTACCGGTTCCTGGTGGATTAACAATTTCTATGCAGTCTTTCAACAAACCACTTGATTTGAGTGAAGATCTCATTTGGGTTGAAGCCAATACCAGTTGGAAGAATCTGCTTGAAAAATCATTACTGAAAAATAAAGCTCCCTATGTACTGCCTTATAACTGTAATTTGTCGGTTGGGGGTGTTTTATCTGCAGGAGGAATAGGGGCTTCTTCTTTCAAATACGGTGTTATTAATGCTTATGTTTCAGCATTGGAAGTGATTGATGGCTTGGGGAGAAAGCAAATCGTTGAAAAAAACTCACCACTATTTCAAGCCTGCCTTTCAGGGCAAGGTCGATTTGGTGTCATTACCAAAGCATGTATTCAGTTACGATCGGTTCGGCCTCGTGTCAAAACTTTCTTTCTGGTTTATGCTGATCAGAATCAATGGTTTGAAGATATTTATAAAATACAGGGGAAAGTAGATTATATGGAGTTATTTTGCACTCCTTCAATTCAGGGAGCTCGATTGAAAGAAGGCAAACGTGTTCCCATGGCTTATTGGTTGTATGGTTTGCATCTTTCTATTGAATATGATCAGCATGCAGAAGATATTTTAGGGCAGCTTAAGCCATGGAATGTTCTAAACATACAGGAAGAGAGCATTTTATCTTATTTTTTAAGACATAACTCTCGTTTTGACATGATGAAGTTGACAGGACAATGGGATTTGTTACATCCTTGGTATGAATGTTTTATTCCTACCTCATTTTTAACAGGAGTACTTCCTCAACTGTTAGAGGAATTACCACTTCATTATGCCAGTTTGGTCCATGTTGTTCCAATTGCCAAGCGAAAGGCCGGGTTTATGATGTTACCAGATAGCGACTCAATTTGTGAGTTTATGATTTTAAACCCAGGAGTACCTTATTCTTTAGAGGATAGTTGTCTGAAGGCAATTGAGACTCTCGATAAGTACTTGCTGAAAAATAATGGTAAACGCTATTTATCAGGATTCTTAGGTACAGAATTACCAGACAATTATTGGTTAAAGCATTTTGGAGAAAAATACGATTCGTGGGTAGGTTTGAAAAAACAGTATGATCCAGCAGGGATTTTTTCATCGATATTACATCAAGTATAAAGAGTATTGTGCAAACCCATCCTTTGTAACAGATACCGATGTGAGGTGGCCGATCTGATGTATAAAGGTATGAATTCAACCTGGATAAAGATATATTATCTACAGGGCTTACGAACCCCTTAATCTCTTTGTTAAAAATGTTTTTAATTCGGTCATTTAGTTTATCTAAACTCCTTCATTAAAAATATTTTTTACCTTGACCTTGGGATTTTTTGTAAGTCCTGATCTAGTGATCTTGAAGTGAGGATGATAAAGATCTATTTTGTGGTAGGATGCTATATATCGATATTATTTAAAGAGAAGGATGAATTTGTTTTGATAGGTTTAACTGGGATTGGAAACGTATGAAATTTGACATTCAATTTTTGTTTTCAGCCAATTATGCTAAATGGATAATCATTAGTTTAATCTCCCTGTTTGGTATTTTGATTATTTTTGAATGGATTACCTTTTTTTATCCATTGACTTCTGTTAAGGCTATCCCAGTTTCAAATACAAAATCTATTGCTGGAATGAAAGAAGAGAATCTAAATTATATTTTCAATACGTCATTATTTGGAGTTTATGTACCTGCAGACTTGAATGAGGATAATGTAAAACAATCGATGTTGAATGTTACTTTGGTCGGTATTCTTTTTGCAGACAAGATAGAAGAGTCTCAAGTGATTATACGTTCTGCCAGTGGGGAAGAAAAAACCTATAATGTAGGAGATAAGATTCCAGGTGGCGCAACAATTAAACGTATTATGCCAGGAGGAGTGCTTGTTGAAAGAGATGGCACTTTAGAAAGTTTAAGTCTTCCGAAAAATGATTTAACCTTTGAACCTGTCGCTAAGCCTTTAAAAGAGGAATAAATGGCATGCAACGCATCATTAAGTTATTCATTCTAATAATTTTTATTCCTATGATGGCTGCCTGTATTAATGGTACCTTAAATTTACGAGAAGGGATCCAATGCTTTAAAGCACAGGATTACAGGAAAGCATTCATTCGCTTAAAACCGGAGGCTGAAAAGGGAAATCCGGATGCTCAGTATGCTGTAGGTTACATGTATTATTATGGTAAAGGTGTAGTAGAAGATAGAAAAAAAGCCCGTTTCTGGATAACCTGTGCTGCAAGAGCGGGCCAACCAGATGCCATAGTTGCTCTTGGAATTCTTGATCGTCAAGCTAGCCGGGATAGAAAACTATTTCAAGATAATAATTTGCAACATTTTCCCGTTGATAATGGTTTGTAAATTTTTTCTTACTTTAAGCTAATTTCTTTTCTTCGAGTGCTTTCTTAAAAAACATGGGTAAAACCCGGGAGAGGTTAGTTTTCGCTAACTGTACGCGTTAATAATCAAAGAAGCCATGTAACAAAAATACACAAGTAAAAGTACCCCCCCAGGCCAGGAGGATGTCTTTTTTTGATAATAGTAATTTAAAAACAATAAAAGTAAGGTAATGGAAAGCATCACTGGCATGTCACGCCATAATACCACGCTGCTAATTTTAGTTGGGTTTAGTAATCCCGGGATGGCTAAAATTAACATGAGGTTATAAATATTTGAGCCAATTATCGTACCAATCGCTATAGAATCTTCTCCTTTGATAGCGGCAACAAGGGCTGTTGTGAGTTCTGGCAGGGAGGTACCTATAGCAATAATGGTCAAGCCAATGGTGAGTTCACTTATACCAATCCATTTCGCAATTTCAGATGCATTATAAACTATGTATTTTGAACAAATAGGCAGAATCAATAAACCTATTGCGATACTCAATAAATTAGAGGCTGTTGAACGATAGGAAAGTATAGCAGGTCTAAATTCATTAACTGATAAATTTTTTTTATGTGAGTGATTAGCCAAATAAATGAAATAACAGAGTACTGCTATACATCCGATCAAAAAAAGGCAACCATCTATAGTCCCCAAGTAACCATCAAGTATTAAACTGTATGCAAACAGCATGGCAATTATCAATATTGGGTATGCTTTTTTTAGTTTATTGTAATCGAAAGAGGTTGGTTTGATAAGGATTATAATCCCTAAAATCAAGCCAATATTCGCAATGTTTGAGCCAATGGCATTTCCAATTGCCATATCATCTTTGTCTTTTAAAGAAGAGATGATAGAGATAAATAATTCGGGGGCACTTGTACCCAAAGCAACAATGGTCAAGCCAATGATAAGTGGCGATAATTGAAAACGAATAGCCAGCCCTGAGGCACCAACAACCAGATGATTGGCAGCCCAAAGAAGGGCAATAAAGCTGATAATCAAATTCAGAATAGGATTCATTTTTGTACTCGATATTTTTTAGTGATAATAATACGAGAATGGTTTATAGGATATACTTATAAGTATTAAGTTTAATTTTATATTTAGGTTCTGTCAGGACGCAAAACCTTTATTTTTGTGCTCCTTAGCATCTTTCACTACGGTACTGGATCTTTAGTGCTTACGGTCCCCAAGGCCAAGGCAAAAAATGTTTTTAATGAGGGAGTTTTGATAAACTAAACGACGGAATTAAAAACATTTTTTAACAAAGAGATTGGAGAGGGGCGTAAGTCCTGGAATAATCATCGTGATGTTAAACAGGCAAGACTAACACTTGAAAACTCTACCAGGAGCTAGCGTAATCACCGTGCTAATAAAAAAAGTGCTCGGTTTTCATGAAAAGGGCAAATGCGATAATCAAAACAAATAATTAAGGAATTTATAGAATGTATTGACAATTCCCCAAGCAACGTGGCGTAAACTATTCGCGCTACGTAGCTTGAGGGAACAAGTTGCCAACAGGTCTTAATGAATAGCTAAGGAAGGCGGTTGAATTTCTTCAGTTGGCAGATGTTCTATCTCTAGAGTTTTCTGTTCGGGTAATTTGCTTTGAGATACAAGCATCAGCATACCCATGGTTGCAAGAATCAGTCCCAGGATTTGTACGGCACTCTCAAGCCTGAATGATATGTTATTGTCACTGGACTCAGGGTCTACTTTGAGAGTGTTGCCGATTAAACCATTAATACCCTTTATTACATCTTCCGGCTGTATACTTTTGATCTTTTCACATACGGCTTCATTTGCAGCCTTTGAAACATCCTGGGTAAAACGCTCAACAGCACCATTAAAATGTTTGGACAATACTTCTATACTTTGTTCAGAATTGAGGCCAATATTACCCAACAATTTCTGCATTATACCTGTACTGCCAGCCAACGAGGTACTTGCCTCTGTTTTTTTCTTTGAGTTTAGAGTAGGGCTAGATACCTCTTCAATGTCAGGGTTATTTGTGGATAAATCATTACCACCATCTTTGATGGTGTCATCGGAAGGAGACAAAGCATTCAGCATTCCTTGTTTCAAACGATTAACAGCAGCTTTTATGACTACCTCGCCAATAAACTCTTCTGTTGATTTCTTCAAATTACTTCCTACTTCAACAACTCTATTTTTAATTTCAGTTGAAAAATTATTAATGACACGCGAAACAGTGGATAATATAGACATAATGTTTACCTCTCTTGTTAAGTGCAAATAAATAATAAGGAGAGAACATTAAGTGAGCATTAAGGAAATGTTAAGTTTGTAACATTTCTTTACAAAAAAATGTAAATTAAAAGTAATTGTTCATTATTTATTAAATAATGAATAAATAAACTCTTTGTAAATTTTTTGTTAGATTGTATTGGTTTATCCGGATTTAACAGCTAATACACCACTTGGTGTTTTTTAAATACTTCTTCATTAGGCACCACCCAACATTAATTTGGATAGTATCAAGGTGGTTGGTTTGGCAAGACCCAGTGTTGGCAATGTTTCTTTTGTAAACCATTGTCCGCTGGATTCAGAGATAAAATTACTCGTAGACTGTATTCTTATACTCAACGCAGTTATTTCCAAATGAAAATGGCTGAAGCTGTGTTTAAACCGGGTAATTAGCTTCGGGTTTTCTCCCTGCGACCTGTAGAAGAGTTGGATATGCTGAATCGGGCAAGTTTGGTTATTTATACTGGGTAAACACCATAAGCCTCCCCATAACCCTGTGGGGGGCCTTTTTTCCAGATAAACCTGATTTTGTTGATTATGCAACACCAGGAACTGTTGTGATAACGTTGGCCGTTGTTTCTTTATTTTTTTTGTTGGATAAAGATGTTGTTTTTTATTTTGAAAGGCTTGGCAATGATTTTTAACAGGGCAACGCAAGCATTGAGGATTTTTACTTGTGCAGCATGTTGCTCCTAAGTCCATAATTGCCTGGGTATAATCTGCACATCGTTCATTGGGCATACAGGAAGATGCAAGCTCCCATAGTTTTTTTTTAACCAGGGCTTGTTCTGGCCAACCTTCGATTAAAAAAAATCGAGATAAAACTCGTTTCACATTCCCATCTAAAATAGCAGCTGGTTTATTAAAAGCTTGTGAGAGTATCGCTGCTGCTGTCGACGGTCCTATTCCTGGCAGTTGAACTAAAATGCTCAGATCTTCAGGAAATATACCGTTATACTCGTCGCTAATTATTTTTGCTGTGTTGTGAAGATTTCTGGCGCGACTGTAATAGCCTAACCCTGACCATAGAGAGAGCACCTCATCTTCCACTGCATTAGCAAGTAAAAAAATATCAGGGAAATGTTCTATAAAACGATTAAAATAAGGAATAACAGTTTGAACTTGAGTTTGTTGTAACATGATTTCCGACACCCAAACTCTGTAGGGAGAACGGGGTAATTGCCATGGTAAATCCTTGCGTCCATGCTGGTCATACCAATCAAGCAGTAATTGACTGAAAAGTTGATTTAAAGAGTTTGTACTCAATGGATTAACTCTTTAAGTGGTTTTTGTATTATTTTTAAAGGTTTTGTCAGAGCCGATTTGATCGCTAATGAACTTAATACAGGACTAATTGTTTTAAAATCTGGCAAAACTATGGGATGTTCAACTGTGCCAGATACTACGAGTGGGAAATAGCCGCCCAGTGCTTGTTGAATTTTTTGTAAAGTATTGTCAGTACTATTGTCGTTTAATGTGGCCTTAATATTGGAATTTATTTCCTGATTTAGCAGATTAATTCGACCTTCTCCATTCACCTGGAGTTTGTCAGTCTGCAGCAAAAATGAATCGCTGCTAATCGTTCCGGATTGTAGCTGAAATTTAAAATTTGCTAATTTAAATTTGGTATTACCTTGTGTGTTTTTATTTTGATCCCAATCCGCTGATTGAGTCAGTTTTTTTATGTTATCTGGAGTTTCAGTGATAAGTGAATTAAGTTTTATTTTTAGATTGTTAAGTAATTGATCAAGATTAATATTATAGACCTCTCCATCTTTGAGCGTAATGGTTCCCTTACTAATAAGGTTCTCAACATTGAGTGTTTTCAAGGGTATTGCGGCATGAATTGAGTAATCTAAATTACCACTAATTGCAGGATGTTTTAATAAAGAAGTGATTAATTCTTTTCCATCTAAATTGGTTGCCGTTTGATTAAGTAATAATTGTTGGTTAGCGATTACATACTTCATGTCTCCTATCGACTCACCATCATAGAGTGATAAAGTCAGAGGGTTAAATTGGATGTCTCTTTTATGAGTTTTAATGGTGGTATTGATTTTTTTGATGGCGAATTGATTCAATAAAATATTTTGTATTTGTAGTTGTCCTTCTAGGGAAGAGTTATTTATTCCTGAATTGAGTTCATCAATAATTGAGGGAGATAGGCTAACTCGACCTTTAAAATTAATATTAGCTTTGGCTATCTGTAAAAAAGCAGCATCAGTCAACTTAGCTTTAACTTGTAATGAAAAGGGCGAGTTTCTTAAATTAAATTGTTCCGCCCCGATTTGAATATTTTTTAAGACAGTAGAATGTCCTTTATTGTTAAGGGTAATTTGTCCATGGCTTAATAATAATTTTTGAATGGCAAATTGCTCATTGGAGTACGTTACTGTGTTGTATTGATTAGCATTTTTTTCAGAAGAGTAGCGTTTTTCATTATTTTCTTGATTGATAAATAATTTTAGTCCATCAATGTTAATTTCACTAAATACAAAATCTCCTCTCAACAAAGGAGTAATTTTTAAATTTAATAGCAAGGTATCAATCTGAAGAGAATAATGGTCATTTAAATTTTCATTACCTATATGTATCTTACTGAATTTGAGTCCAGGTCTTGGGAACAATTGCCAGGAAATACTCCCATCAATTTGACTTTGCTTATGAGTGATTGCTGTGATTTTATTGCTAACCAACTGTTTAATGGTTTCGGGTTTAATATTTTTTGCTAAAATCCATAAAGTAATCGATACGAAGATCATTAAAGCAGTAAAGGCAAGTAGAATTTTTCCTAGCAATTTCATGGGATAGAACCAGAGTTTAAAAACCAAAGCATATAGATAAAGGAGTTTCTGTCAAGAAAGATTTAAGACTATATTTGTCCATTCTAACAAATTGAGAAAATATTCTCAAAAAAATTCTGTTTAACTATTGAAACTATCATATAGGCAAATTAGACTGAATAAGAGAGGTTTTTTTTTGGACTTTTGAGTTAATGAATTACCAGTTCATTTGTTCATGTACTAGTCCTGGTTCTAAATTTAACAATATCAGAGACTTTTTAAGTCTTTGAAGGTCAAATATGACTTCATGCGTGTTTGTGAAGAAAACTCTGTATCAGTCAAAATAATGACTAAGATTCTAAATTGAGATGAGACGTTGATTTTAATAGTTGAGATGTAATCAGGAGGAGTTAATTAAATCAAGGAGAGCCTCATGCATCAAAGACAATCCGAGATAGTAGTGTTGAAGCCTACTAATTTATTTTTATCTTTTCTAGCGTCACAATTACCGGAAGCTAATTTACCCAGTTTAAAGTTATTGCATACTGATAATACGGCTTATGTTATTCCCAAGCATGATTCTGACGATGATACTCTTAACGAGATCGAAAAGCATTTTACTACAATGTTCAGACATGAAATTTGTCGTTGGTTAGGTCGTTCTGCACATAATGAAATTGAAACAAGTTTTCTTGATTTTTTGTGTTGTTTTAAATTTGAGTTGCATTCCCATATTATTTTAATGGAACCCTCTTTAAAAGAGGGACACCAGATGTTAAATATCAAGCCTCGTTCAGCGCTTTTAGAATGGATGAAATGTGCTGTTGAAGATCAAGAGGAGCTTTCTGATGTTATGAGTCGGGTAAACTTGGCTCAGATAGCAGAAAATTCAACGGTTATTGTTAAAAACTTTACAACTATAAAAGATGTAAAGCCATTTATAAAACATTATTTTAAGCCAATATTTGAAACGACTATGAGCCGGATAAGCGGTCAATCAATACAATGGCCACAAGTCAATTCATTTCAATCGTTCAGTCGGTATTTTGCTGTTGAAATACACACCCAATTGATACATTTGCACTATTAAGGAGTTGACTATGGAACCAGTGACTATAGCCCTCATCTGTGCTGCGTCGTTTGGAGCAGTTGTAGCATTATCCGCATTTATCAGACAGCTATTATTAAGTAGAGATAAAAATTTAAATGACGAAGCTCAGAGAAAAGCAATAAATCAGGAAGCCGGCGAACTGGAGAAAATGAGAGAACAAATGCAAAGCAATAAACGATTTGATTCTCATTATAAAGTTCTTGGTGCGAATAAAGATGCGATTATCTATCTGGATAATAAAATTGAGGATATTTTACGTAAAAAAGCTCAATTAGTGGAACGGTATGCACAAGTATCTCTCAAGGAATCAGGAGCCATAGTTGAGGGGGGAATCTCGACAGAACGAAAGGACGCCTGTGACAGGTTAAAGAAGGAGATAGATGAAGAAATAAAATTCTATGACGGTGAATTGCTCCATCTGCAACAAAGGCGAACTTCATTGTGGGATACTCATACGGATTTACAAGAATATTTGTTGGGTCAGGAAAAGTCACGTAATGAGAGTCTGGATCATCTTTACAAGCAACATACAGCACTTTTAGAAAAAATATATATTCGGCATACTGATGACAGTGAAAATATTGCTAAACAAAGTATCGATGCTGGAACTGCCTCATTTAAGACAATTATTTTGGCACCTATACAATTCTTGCTGCAATATTTTAATATTTCATCAGGTATTAATTTTGACCAATCCAAATTGGAGAATGCTGCGCGAGATGATGTTGATAAAACGGAAAGTGATATCAATGATTCTGAAAATAACGACGATGAGATTTATAGTGATACCGATGTCAATTCTGACGATGAGTCTAATCGTTCAGATAATGAAGATTCTCGAGATGAATCAGATTCTGAAAATGACTCGAGGCTAATATTTGCATAAAAATTACTCTTTTGAGTTAATTGATGACATCTATGAAAGGATATATTACAATACCATGTTTGTACTTAATGATATTTCTTGAATAATTCATGAAAGTCTTTTGTTTAGGTTTGGGCTTACAATTAATATAGAAGACTTGAGTTTAGAGATAGCAGACATAAGGTTTATGTGTCTGTTTTTTCTAAATTTAAGTATTAGCTAAAAAAAGGATGAAAAGTGGTCTACATAAAACGAGATAAGGATGGTCGGATTTGTGCCGTATATAGCCAGAAGACCTCAGATGTAACGGAGCAAATTGACATTAATGATGCAGAATTTGTTGATTTTTTGTTGCGTTGTGAAAGCGATAAAAAATTAAAATTTCTACAATCCGATTTGCAAATGATTCGTGTACTTGAAGATTTGATTGATGTTTTAATAGATAAAAATATCATTACTATTACAGATTTTCCACAATCAGTAATTGATAAATTATTAGCGCGACAGGCATTTCGCAAGAGATTTGCAAGCCGTGCAGGTATGGAGTTAAATGGAGATGATGAGACAACAACGTAACTTATTACTTATCCCTTTTGTTTTATGTTTTATCCTGGCAAGACCCGTTTTTAGTTTAAATCTGGATGCGCTTCTTCCAGATGAACGAAATACAGTTGAAGTATTTCAAAAAGCCTCATCCAAAGTTGTTTATGTTCATCGATTGGCAAATGCTACTGTTCAGCGTCGTTACGCGTTACAGAAAACGCATATTCCTGATGGTGCTGGCTCCGGTATTATTTGGGATAGCAAGGGCCATGTTGTAACCAATTTTCATGTCATTAATGGTGCAGATGACATAGCAATCACCTTGGGAAATATGACTGTCCCTGCGAAAGTGATTGGTTCAGAGCCCCGCAAGGACATTGCTGTCCTTGAAATTAAATCACTCAAGGCTTTGAATTATTTGAAATCATTTCAACCCTTTGAAATAGTCTCTCTTAATGATCTGATCGTTGGTCAAAAAGCAATTGCAATTGGGAATCCTTTTGGGTTGGATCATAGTTTATCAAAGGGCGTGATTTCTGCCTTAGGTAGAAAAGTACCTGGTATAGGTGGTGTAACAATTTATGATATGATCCAGACGGATACCCCCATCAATCCCGGTAATTCCGGAGGTCCTCTATTAAATAGCGCAGGCCAATTAATTGGTATGAACACCATGATTTATTCACGATCGGGTTCTTCTGCAGGTATTGGTTTCGCTGTTCCCGCGGAAGATATTCAGAAAATTGCATCTCAAATTATTAATCATGGTCGAGTGGTATTATCTGGTATTGGTATTCAACGAGTTGAGCCACATCTTGCTCAAAGGTTGGGTGTTAAAAAAGGTATTTTGATCGCTGATGTGGTGCCTGGAACTCCCGCAGACAAATTGAAGTTAAGAGGCACTCATAGAGATCAATGGGGACGCATTGTTTTAGGAGATGTTATTGTGGGGGTGAATGCCCATCCTGTTCCAAACTACGACGCCCTATATAATTTGCTAACAGAAATCAAGGTGGGAGAGCAAATTACTGTTTCAATAATAAGAAATGGTAAGAAAATGGATGTCAAAATGAAAACTATTGATATTGCAGCGCTTTAACTCTCTTCATTTTTTCCTGTTTATGATTCCCCCGGAATGGATAATACTTCAAACCGGGGTTCACTCATTTTTCTTAATGCTATATGATATAGATCAATAAATAGAATGAGGCTGTCAGGATGTTACTAAATAGAGCGGATTCTCTCTTGGTCTTGATTGATGTACAGGAAAAATTAACTCCGGCAATATTAAATGTCGAGCCTTTTTTAGCACGATGTGAATGGTTAATAAAATTAGCCAGAAAACTGGATGTGCCTGTTCTTGCTAGTGAACAATATCCTAAAGGTTTAGGTCGAACCGTATCTCCTTTAAGCTCTTACATTAATCAAGAAGAATGCATTGAAAAAGTTCATTTCTCATGTATGCAAGAACCGCAATATATTAATCTCCTGAAAGGATATAATAAAAACCAGCTTATTCTTATCGGAATTGAGGCCCATGTATGTGTGCTTCAAACTGCGTTAGAAATGAAGGGCCATGAATTGGATGTCTTCGTTGTTGTCGATGGTGTGAGCAGCCGTTCTGAGTTTGATTTAAGATACGGTTTAAAAAGGATGAAACAGAATGGGATCCATTTGATAACTGCTGAAATGGTACTGTTTGAGTGGTTAAGAAAAGCGGGTACGCCAGAATTTAAAGCGATTAGTAAAGAGTTTTTGCAAGAGGCCTAATAAAATAATGCTTTTAAGCGGAATAATAAAATTGGAATTTAAAGCGGTAGAACTTTGGAGAGAAAATGAATTTCGATAATCAGATTGCTCTGGTAACTGGTGGTGCCTCAGGTATGGGTAAGGCTTGCGTACAATATTTACAACAGCATGGCATGAAAGTTGTGGTCTGGGATAAACAGGAAAGTTCCTCAAATGAAGCGCAACTTTATGTTAGTTGTGATGTAACCAGTGATGAATCTGTTGAAAAGGCAATGCGACAAACCATCTCTCAAGTAGGAGTACCAAGGGTTTGTATCAATTGTGCAGGAATTGCTCCAGCAAAACGCATAGTAGGAAAAGAAGGGCCAATGCCTTTGGAATCATTTAAGCAAGTAATAGATGTCAATTTAATAGGTACATTCAATGTTATGCGAATAGCTGCACATGCTATGTCAGGATTGGAGTTGGAAAACAACTCTCGGGAGCGAGGTGTCATAATCAATACAGCTTCCATTGCTGCTTTTGAAGGACAAATAGGGCAGTCAGCTTATAGTGCGTCAAAGGGTGGAATAGTATCAATGACCTTGCCAGCAGCACGTGAATTAGCTCAATTTGCAATAAGAGTAAATACCATTGCGCCGGGGTTAATAGCAACTCCTTTACTTTTAAATATGCCTCAAGAAATTCAAGACAATTTGGTTGCAACAGTGACTTTTCCCAAACGTCTGGGTAGACCAGAGGAATTTGCTTCCTTAGTGGGGCATATTATTGAAAACGAGATGATTAATGGAGAGGTAATTCGTTTGGATGCAGCTCTCCGTATGCGTTGAGTAGTTATGCTCGACGCATCATAATAGAGAGCTATTTTAAAAAATACTAAGGCTTATATTTCTTATGCTTCTTCATGGTGGCTGCTTTCAGAAGGACTTTCTAAATTCCCGTTAGAAGTGTAAACACTGACAGCATCAGATTTATTTCCTGACAAGGCATTGACAATTTGTTGACGGGTATACATGTTATTCGCTATGACTTGTCCATTAATGGTATTTAATTCACGACATAGATTTAATTTTTCTGCAAGAGTGTTATTTAAATGATTAATTTGAATGCCATCTGCTGTAGTACAATTTTTGAGAAAATCAGATAACAGGTGTCCATGAGGTTTGTCGCCGGGATTTGATTCTTTTATCAGATCTATGCGTTGTTTTGCACTTGCTTCTAATTTATTTGATAATTCTTGTTTTTTCTCGGCTAATGTCTCAAGCTGATTGAATTGGCGGGTAGAAAGTATCTCTTTTTCTTCAGATAATAAAGTATTAAGTTCTTCTACCCAGTTTATTTCCTGTTCTAATTGGGTTATTAATGTTTTAGCTTTGTTGTTATTATTCATCAAGTCGTCCTGCAGTTTAAACCATCTCTACATTATTTAACATGCTATGAGCAATCTTGCTACTATCAATTTCGTACTGCCCAGATTCAATTTCAGCTTTGAAATATAATACACGTGCCTCATTGATTTCAGGTAAATCTTTAAGAGATGCTTTTAAAGCTTCCAGTTGTTTCGATGTACTACTTAAATTGACGCTATCAGCGGAATTATTTTCCAGAATAGGACTTTTGGCTTCCTTTTGTTTTGCATTGATACGATTGTCCATATCGATATGCCTTAAATTGGCTGAGTCATTAATTTGGTTAACCATATGAATATCCTCAATCGTATTTATCATGTTTATCGGCTCCTTTTGCAATTTCTTTAGTGAATTAAGGTTGATTTTTAATCTTTTTTTTAAAGTTTTTCTTAAAAATTAAAGTATTAGTTAAAAAGTAACTTTCACAGTTTTATTTCCCGTGACTTGAGCTTCAATAATGCGTTTTGAGGAAAGATTTTTTACTTTTACAGAGTCGCCTAGGGCTCCCTCATTCATTGCAATTCCATCCATGCTCACTGTTAAGTTGTCATTAGAGGCTATTATGGATACCTGTTCTCCTTTATGAACCAGTTTGGCTAATTCAATATTGTAAGGATTAAGGGGGCTGTTAGGTGTGATGTCATGTTTGCAAACCAATCCAATAAGCTCTTTACTGTCAGTAAAATATCCTTGTTTCAGTTTTTGAACATCAAGCTCAGTTTGATATATATCTGAATGACTGATTTTCGTGCCTTTTAGTAAAGCTCGTTTTGCCACAAGTACAGATTTAAATATGGTTACTTTGACAGGTATGTATAAGGTCCAGTGGTTGTTTTCCTCCAAACATTTGATGCCCATTGTATTGGTATTGAGCATGGGTGTTTGATAAGGATTGAATACCTCAAGTTTATTATCATCACAAACTTTTAAGTTTAGGCGAGGATCAATATTATCCGCTGTAACCTGAATTTTGCCTTCAGTATAATTTGATAATTCATTGAGGACGTATTGTTCTATTTTATTTTTTAATAATTCGAGAGACTGACTTGATTCTGGAAATAAACTGGTGCTTGCAAAAAATAAGAAAAAGCTTAGTATGCACTTTTTCACGACATAAACTCCCTTAGTCTATTGAATTTTTATATTGAACCGTACTGTGTCCAAAGCAAGTATTGCGCCAATTTTTAGGAGTATATCATGAGACCTTGTTATTTTGTTTGTATATTGATTTTATTTATGATTGCGATGCCAGGGTACTCTGAAAGCCACCATCCTCGAGAGTTTCTAAAGTCTATTGCCGGTGCAAAAGATGAAGGAAAAAAAATTTTTAATCATTTTTGTATTAATTGCCATGGAAGGAAGCCATTGATTTCTTTAGGCGCCCCTGAAATTGGAAATGAAAAGGCATGGGAGTCAAGATTGAAACAAGGGATGGATGTGCTTTTTAAACATACCGATGAAGGGTTTAATGCCATGCCTCCCAGAGGAGGATGCTTTGAATGTACTGATAAACAGCTGATTTTAGCTATCATTGCGATGGTTCCCAAACAGGCTCAAAAGAAGCCATTAAATAACCTATTAGATCATAAAGAATACAAGTAGTAAAAATTTTTTATAAAAAAGCCTAAACTTATTCAAATTGCTCCCGATATAGTTAAAAAGATAAAGAGGGAGATAGAAAGTGAAAAAACAAATACTGTTAGTTCCAGTTTGTGTCTTGGCTGCCTCTTGTGCATCCATGGATAGATCAACGGCCATAGTCGATGATGCTGGCTATACACATTACACTATGAGTATGGAATCCGATAGAAAGGGTTCTAGTTATTTTCCTGAGAAAAGACAAGCTACAGGTAAAAAGGTATTTATTTTTGATCCTAAAGCTACTGCCTGGGCAGCTTACGATGCCCAGGGTAATCGAGTTAAAACTGGTAGCGCTTCAGGAGGAAAAGATTTTTGTGAGGATGTTGGCAGACCTTGTCGGACTGTAACAGGCAGCTTTAAAGTTTATTCCAAGAAAGGGGAGGAGTGTACCTCGAGTATTTATCCAATAGAAACTGGAGGTGGAGCAAAAATGCCTTATTGCATGCATTTTCATGGCGGTTATTCAATACATGCTGCCTATGAAGTTCCAAACTATAACGCAAGTCATGGCTGCATTCGGGTTTTACCAAGCGCTGCAAAATGGTTAAATCAAAACTTTATTGATGTTGGAACTTCGGTAATCGTTAAACCTTATTAATAAGTAAAGATTCTCCACTACTCCCCCGCTTATTGCGGGGTTTTTTTATTGGATGATTTTATTATCTTGTTCAGACAAAAAGACAATGGTTTTGTGTAAGAAGTCCAGCTAAATTTGGGGTTGGGAGCAAAGCTGATTCAACAATAATTTGAAGCAATAATTATAGAATGCCCTTAATATAAGGCTATTTCTTTCCGGGATTGCTGAAATAGTGTCTAAGACCTATAATCACAAATCACTTAATTATGCCATTTAAAAAGTAGATCTGAATAATGATTCTGTGTATTGATGTAGGAAACTCGCATATATATGGTGGAGTATTTGATGGAGACGAGATTAAACTCCGGTTTCGTCACACTTCCAAGGTAAGTACTTCGGATGAATTGGGCATCTTTCTTAAAAGTGTTTTACGTGAAAATAATTGCTCTCCTGAGACAATTAGAAAAATTGCTATTTGTTCAGTAGTACCCCAAGTGGATTATTCATTGCGGTCAGCCTGTGTGAAGTATTTTTCAATTGACCCGTTTTTATTACAGGCAGGAGTTAAGACTGGATTGAATATCAAATATAGAAATCCGGTTGAGGTTGGAGCAGACCGAATTGCAAATGCTATTGCTGCCACTCATAGTTTTCCTAATCAAAATATTATTGTTATTGATTTTGGTACAGCAACTACTTTTTGCGCTATTTCTCATAAAAAAGCATATTTAGGTGGAGCTATTTTGCCAGGTCTTAGGTTATCTGCTGACGCTTTGTCAAAAAACACTGCAAAATTACCTTCCGTTGAAATTATCAAGACTGACAGTGTGGTAGGGCGTTCTACTATAGAAAGCATTCAGTCTGGAGTCTACTACGGTGTCCTTGGTGCATGTAAAGAATTAATTCAAAGAATTCATCATGAAGCGTTCAATGGTGATAAAATACTAATTTTGGCAACAGGAGGATTTGCGTCTTTATTTGATAAGCAGGGGCTTTATGACCATCTTGTGCCAGATTTGGTTCTCCAGGGGATAAGATTAGCGGCTATGATGAATACTGCCTGAGCAATAAAAGGTTTTGGTTTATATCAGATATACTTCTGTCTATTCTCAAGGAATTTATGGAATGTTTCGTATTCTGATAAGTTAATCAAAAAAGAGGACTGCAAGTCTTATAAGTCCGGAAACCTTTTTGTTTTTGTCTGGATTTCCATTTTTAGTTTTTGCCTTTCGCTTTCTATTAGAAAAACTCTGGACTCTTTCTGCTGTTTTGTTAATTAATTCAAGTTCAAGGCATGAGCCAAACAATTCTAAATCGCTCACTTGCATAATCCGCCTCTTTCATTTTATTACCGCTTTGCAAATGTTTCTGCAGTGCTCATTTGCTCTAAGTAAATAACATCTACAATTTACCTTGAAACAAAATAATCAGTTTATGTAAGAGCTCTAATGACAGTGGCAGGACTTACGATAATCCCTCAATCTCTTTGTTAAAAAATGTTTTTAATTCGGTCATTTAGTTTATCTAAACTCCCTCATTAAAAACATTTTTTACCTCGACCTTGGGATTTATTGTAAGTCCTGAGTGAGCACATATTTGTTCATAAATTATTCTTCTGGATCAAATTAATTGCAAATTTTGGGTTTGCTTCTTTAGTTCATAAAAAAAATTACTCCAAAAGTGGTATTTCAGCTTGACGTGTGTAGAAATGTGTTCCTATAGTGTAGAAAAGTGGGTTAAAATAATAAAAAAGTGGAGAATTGTGGGAGAGTAATTCTCCTTCACTTGGGAAAAAATATGTTTCGTGGAATTAATGCCATCACTATAGACACTAAAGGACGCCTGGCTATTCCTACGCGTTACAGAAGTGCCTTGGGTGCTGAGGATAAAATACCTCTTGTGGTGACTATTGATACCGAAGAAACCTGCTTACTCCTTTATACAGCAGCGCAATGGCAAATTATCGAAGACAATTTGCAGAAGCTACCAAGTTTTAATGCCGCAGCAAGACGAATTCAACGTCTGTTAATCGGACATGCCACTGACGTGGAGGTTGATGCGAATGGACGAGTACTTTTACCCACAGTTTTAAGAAATTATGCGAAGTTAGAAAAAGATGTCGTGATGATAGGCCAGGGAAATAAATTTGAAGTTTGGAATAAAGAATTATGGGAATCCAAACGTGAGCAATGGCTGGCAGAAGAAGCTTCCATGACGGATGGGTTACCCGAGGAAATGAAAACGTTTTCTTTATAACGGAAAGAGAAATGGCAAAGCATCAATCTGTTTTATTACATGAATCAATCAAAGGTTTGGCTATAAAAGCTGATGGTATCTATTTTGATGGAACTTTTGGCCGAGGAGGCCACAGCCGCGAGATTTTAAATCATTTAAGCGATAAAGGTAGACTGTTTGCAATAGATAAGGACCTCGATGCGGTTCAATATGCCAAGGATTATTTTGGTTTGGATAAACGATTTCAAATTTTTCACGGTTCATTTGCGCATATCAAGGAATTTGCATCACAAGCAGGAGTACTTGGAGCCGTCGATGGTATTTTACTTGATCTGGGTGTGTCTTCGCCTCAGTTGGATAATCCAGAAAGAGGCTTTAGTTTTATGCTGCAAGGTCCTCTTGATATGCGCATGGATTTAACTCAATCGATTAATGCTGCGAATTTTGTCAACGAAGCAGAAGTCCACGAGCTGGCTCATGTATTCAGGGCTTACGGTGAGGAAAGATTTGCAGGAAGGATTGCAAAAGCTATTGTTGATGCAAGAAAACTAAAACCAATAACAACCACTTTGCAATTAGCAGAAATTGTTAAAGAAGCAAATCCCAAATGGGAAAAACACAAACATCCTGCAACCCGTGTATTTCAAGCGATTCGAATACATGTCAATCAGGAATTAACAGATTTGAGTAATTGTTTAGAACAATGTCTGGAGGTCTTGGGCCCAGGAGGACGCCTTGCAGTTATCAGTTTCCACTCTTTGGAAGACCGAATAGTCAAACAATTTATGAGAGATAAAGAGCAAGGCAACAGGCCGCCTGTTGAAGTTCCAATCAAATATGAAGCACTAAAGACCAATTTTAAAAAAGTAGGTAAAGCAGTGAAACCACAGAGTGGCGAAATAAAGGAAAATGTTAGATCTCGAAGTGCAGTACTTAGGATAGGGGAGAAATTAGCATGAACGCTGCAGCGAAAGTCATTAATCAAGGTAATTTATTTAATGGTCAATTGGCAGATATGCAAATGTCAAAATCACTCTATATGTTGATAGTATTGTTAGCTGCCGTGTTAGTCAGTGCTTTTGCAGTTATATATAGCACTAATTCCTACAGATTAACTCTCAGTCAAGTACAACAAGAGGAACAGCAAACCCATTTTTTACAATTGCAATGGGGGCAATTATTATTGGAACAGGCCAGTTTGGCAACTCCAGCTCGAGTTGAGGAATTAGCCAGAGAAAAATTGGGAATGACTTTACCAACTTCAGCAAATACTTACTTACTGCATCCTCAATAAGTGAGTCATTTTGGAGGGGTTAAAGTGTTTCCAGATTTTGCATTATATAATCAAAGCTTGATTTTGCCCTGTATTGCGGAGGAAATCACCTCGAAAAAATTGAAAGCTTCATGTACACTTACACGTCATTAATCTTCTTTCCAGGGTGTCATGGAAGACTAAGTGTAAAATAGCCTGATAAATACCAGGCAGGTATATGTGCCTTATGTTTAAGCCTAAGGTAATTTTGAGGAAGAGGCTTCAAGTATATTTTCACTAATTTATTGTTGCGTGCATAGTTAATACTATTTATGAGTAGTCATATATGAAAAAAACACACCATTTTGCCAGGCTGGTTACTGTCGCTGTTTTTTTCTCTTTGATTTTGGCTGTTTTGATATGGAGAATGGTTGATCTCACTGTTCTGCATAGACAATTTTTGCAGGGCCAGGGTGATGCGCGCAGCATCCGAGTTATAGATATTCCTGCCTATCGAGGTATGATTACCGATAGAAATGGTACTCCGCTTGCTGTGAGCACACCTGTTGAATCGGTTTGGGTCAATCCAAAGGAATTTTCTCCGGATGAAGAACAATTTATGCAGTTAGCTAAATACCTGAATTTGGCACCTAAAGAATTAAGTAGAAAAATTGTCCGAGCTGAAAATCGGGAGTTTGTTTATTTACAAAGACAGTTACCTCCACCCCTTTCGAAAAAGATCGAAGCTTTAAAAATCCCAGGTGTTAATTTTCAAAAAGAATTCAAACGTTATTATCCAGATTCAGATAGTATTTCCCCATTAATTGGATTTACCAATGTCGATGATCAAGGATTGGAGGGGATTGAGCTGGCTTATCAAGATTGGCTTATGGGAGTCGTTGGTAAAAAAAGAGTAATCAAAGATCGATTAGGACGAGTTGTCGAAGATCTGGGGGTTTTGAAGGAACCACGCCCGGGACATGAGTTAACTTTGAGTATAGATAGACGACTACAATATTTAGCTTATAGCGAATTAGGTAAAACAGTCGAAGAGTTTTCTGCCAAATCCGGGTCTGTAGTTGTAATAGATGCTGAAAATGGTGAGATCCTGGCTGTGGCTAATGTTCCATCTTATAATCCTAACGCACGTGGGCATTATGATAAGGAAACCTACCGCAACAGAGCCTTCACCGATACTTTCGAGCCTGGGTCTGTCATTAAATCATTCAGTATCGCCAGTGCATTGGAAACAGGCTTATTTACTCCGGATACCATTATTGATACTAATCCAGGATGGATGACTGTCCATGGCAGAACAGTAAGAGATATCCATAATTATGGTGTTTTAGATGTTACCGGAATATTACAACATTCCAGTAATGTGGGTGTTACAAAAATGGTATTATCCACTCCAGCTGAGCAATTAATCGGGTTTTTGCAAAAATGTGGTTTTGGGCAACGCTCTGAGTTGGCATACCCGGGTGAAAGTGAAGGAGGCATAGTAAAAGCCAAGGATGCAAACCCATTCGTTTTAGCCACATTAGGTTTCGGTTATGGCTTGTCTGTTACTGCACTGCAATTGGCTAAAGCCAATTTAATTTTTGCAAATAAAGGACGATTAATACCTGTGACTTTGATTCACAATGATACCCCCAGTAATGGCATTCAAGTGATGCAGCCTAAAACCGCTGAAAATGTACTATTAATGATGGAAGCGGTAATGAATAAGGGTACAGGTAAGGGAGCAAGGGTTCCTGGTTATAGGGTAGCTGGAAAAACTGGAACAGCACGAGTTGCCGGAAAGAATGGATATAAAGACAGGAAATACACAGCCAGTTTTATTGGGATAGCACCAGTTTCCAAACCAAAATTTGTAGTCGCTGTCATTATTCATGAACCTTCACGAAAGGGTTATTATGCTGCCTCTGTGGCAGGACCCTTATTTGCGAAAGTCATGTCAGGTGCTTTACGCTTATTCAATATTCCTACTGATGAGCCAGTTAGTTAAAGAGAATAGGAGCCAATTTTGTGAAACTAACCCAATTATTAGAACCGTGGATTAAAAGGGACATTATTGATGGCACTGTTAGTGACATAAAAAATGACAGTCGTTTGGTGAAAGAAGGGGATTTATTTGCAGCCTATCCAGGGGCAGCTTCCGATGGTCGATTATATATAGAAAAAGCTGTGGCATTAGGTGCTGTCGCTGTGGTTTATGAGCCCAATAATTTACCGCAGGGAATTACTTTGCCAACAGCAATTCCCTGCATAGCCATTCCCCAATTAGCTGAAAAATTAGGAGAAATAGCGAAACGGTTTTTTAATAACCCATCCCAATTTCTTGGTTTAACTGGGGTAACTGGCACAAATGGCAAGACGACTATTGCTTATCAGTTGGCACAGGCACATGATTTACTCGGGCAGCACTCGGCTTACATTGGGACTATAGGGCAAGGCAGGGTGGATTCCTTAAAACCTTTGGAAAATACTACGCCAGATGCTCTTTGTTTGCAGAGGTTGATGCATCAATATAAAGAAGGGGGAATTAAACAGGTTTGTATGGAGGTATCCTCTCATGCGTTGAGCCAGCATAGAGTCGACTCTCTCGAATTTAGTCAGGCTATATTTACCAATTTAACGCTCGATCATTTAGATTATCACCAGACAATGCAAGCTTATGGGGCTGCAAAGTCGAGGTTGTTTGAACGAGCAGAGTTGCAATGGGCTATTATTAATCAGGATGACGACTTTCAAGATCTCATGAGCAATGTGCTAAAGACTCATGTAAAAAAAGTGACTTACGGTATGCATCAAAATTGCGATGTGAAAGCGCTCCAATGGAATATGGATATCACCGGAACAGAAATTGAAGTCAAATCTCCTTGGGGGCACCACCTTCTAAAGATTAAAGCACTGGGTAAGTTTAATATTTATAATAGCCTGGCTGTTTATGGCAGTTTGCTTGCCAGCGGGTATAATCCAGAAAAAGTAGTGCAAATTATGGCTGAATTAAAAGCGGCTCCTGGCCGAATGGAAATTGTCGCTCAATCCCCATATGTTCTTGTTGATTATGCTCATACTCCTGATGCATTGGAAAATGTTCTTATCACCTTAAAACAAATAAAAAAAGGGAGATTGTGGGTTGTATTTGGTTGTGGCGGCGACAGGGATAAAACTAAGCGGCCTATTATGGGAAAGGCAGCCAGCATGTACGCCGATAATATTGTCATTACCAGTGATAATCCAAGAAGTGAAGATCCGGAAATTATTTTAAATGAAATTGCTTGTGGCATTCCTGCCTCTGCACCGGTTTCTAAACTGGTGAATAGAGAAGAGGCAATTGCTTATGCTCTAAGGAAGGCTGAACATAACGATATCATATTAATTGCAGGAAAAGGACATGAATCGTACCAGCAGATAGGGAATACAAAACATGCTTTTTCTGATCAAGAGGTAGTAAGACGTTTGATGAATAATTAAAATTCCAGGATAGGGGGTTAATTATTAGAAACAGACATCTACTCCTTGACCTAATAATGGATATTTTTTTATTGAATCAGAACCAAAATAAGTTGCAAAATCATGACGATAATGATGATTCTTGCGAAGAGTCAAGAACGCGGAGGATAGATTTTCAGCTTGTTTTAACAGTAATGTTTCATGAATTGGGTTATATATTGATAAAGCCAACTCTCTCCAGTCGCTGTTTTCATTTAGTCTATAAGGTTTTTCAGGGCTTGCAAATTCGGGGTATGGAAGACCAAGCATTTGATGTAATTTACGACTTACGATTGTGACGGCAGCAAATTTAGCTTCGAGGCTGTGTCCTGCAATATGTGGTGTGCAAAGTGTTGCTTTGGAGACAATCCGCTTATCTATATGAGGTTCGTTATTGTAGACGTCAGTGCAATACAATATGGTGGAGCCAAGACGCAACAGGGCTTCTTCATTAACGATACCTCCTCGAGAAGCATTGATAATAATGCAGCCAGGTTTTAATTTCTTGAGAAAATCCTGATTCATTAAATTAAGGCTGGGATAGAGAGAATCGTTATTTAATTCAGCATGGACACATAAGAGGTCACATTCGAAAAGATCTTCAAGAGAGCAGCTTTGAAAAGAAGTATCTCTGGTCATTTTGGGTGGATCATAAAGGCATAACTGAAATTCGGCGGCATTTAATCGTTCATAAACTTTAGTACCTACTTGCCCTAAACCTATAATTCCTGCTGTTTTACCTTGAATAAATTGCTGTTTATCTAAATAGGCAAGGCAAGCAACAACATAGTCAGCAACTGATATGGCATTACATCCTTTGGCATCAATAATAGATATGTTTTGCGATTCTAGAAAAGAAAAATCAATATGATCGGTTCCACTGGTTGCGGTTGCGACAACTCTTATTTGATGGTTTTTTAGTAAAACACTATTGATTTTTAGTGTTGAACGACAAAGAAGAATGTCCTTATGATGAAGTAACTCTGGAACTTCATCAGCATTATGATACAAGGTCAGGTTAAATGGCGGTGGAAAAGCACTATCCAATCCTGGCAATAAAGCATCTGCTAAAATGTTCATAAATTAAAAATCGCGCTTAAAATATATAATGAACCGTAGATGAGGGGAGTGAGTATATATCCCAATACATTAGTAAAAATTAATACAATCAATATTAGAAAACCAAATGGTTCTAATTTGGCATAGGCGATAGCTTGTCTTGCTGGCAATAGATTTATTAAGACTTTGCTGCCATCAAGGGGAGGAATAGGGATTAAGTTTAAAAAGGCAAGAATTAAATTGATCATCATTCCCGCTCGAGCTGTAACAAGCAAGAATAAAGCAGCCATTGAACTTTGAGGATTTAAGAAAGTTGCAATTTTAAAACATCCAGCCCATAGGAATGCCATTATCAGATTAGTCAATGGCCCCGCAAGCGTTACCAATATCATATCTCGTCGTGGTTTTCTCAGTTGACTTTGGTTAACTGGAACCGGTTTTGCATAGCCAATTACGAAATTGAAGTTTGTTATCACGCCAATTAAAAGGGGCAATAGAACGGTACCGATTGGATCAATGTGTTTGATAGGGTTTAATGTCAAACGACCAAACATTTTAGCTGTGTTATCACCGCAGCGGTAGGCAACGTAACCATGAGCTAACTCATGAAAAGTAATAGCTAATAATACTGGTAAAGCCCAAATACATATTTGTTGAATTAACGTGAATTCTGGCATTAATATTCTGATGTATTTAATAAAGATCCTGATTTTAACGAATTCTACTCCTTAATAACAAGAGTTGATGAAAAATTGTATGATTCATAATTTCTAATTAATGACAAGGGGATCTTGGCTAAATCGAAAGCATCTTATATGATTCCATTTGATATGAGGATTTATAAGGCTTGGTTTTGATGACGCAATTCGAGAAAACTTTTAATTTCATGACAAAAATCTGGGTAATAATAATCTATATTACCCTTGTTGTTCTCTCTTATTATTTTTTGGATAGAACATTGGCCATTTATTTCCACAACCTGGATCTTCGAGTAAATGTTCATGCATTAACATACTTGACAGCTTTGGGAAAATGGAAGATTTATGTGGCATTGTTTTTAATCACCGCATTATACTTTCGGTACATTCAGCAAAATAAGCAATATGAAATCAGGTCCTGGTATTTATTGGGCTGTGTTTTGCTACCTAATTTATTGACTTTTGTATTAAAAATTAGCCTTAGCCGCGCTCGACCAGATCTCTTGTTTGATAATAACCTCTACGGGTTCTATTGGTTTCAACGCAATGACAATTATTGGTCATTTCCGTCAGGCCATTCTATTACTATAACTGCTTTGGCTGCGGGACTCGGATTTCTCTTTCCAAGGTATTTTTTCCTCTTTATCGGAGTAGCCTTGCTTGTCGTTGCTACCAGGGTTATTTTATATCATCATTATTTAAGTGATGTTATGGCTGGATTTTATATCAGCATGTTGCTTGTTGGTTTATTTACGCGCTATTTGCAAAGGAATCACTATCTCAATAAAGTAAATTAGACTCTATAAATCGTAGTCAAGTTTATTAAGGGAGTAATTATGACTATAGAAAGGGAATTAAAAAATTTTGTAAGATTGTATGCGGAATGGGACACAACTAATAATTGTTATAAGTCCCAATTAGATAAGGATACCTTATTGAGATTGGAAAGAGATTTCGCAAGATTTATTAACCAGCAATTATTGATAGATGGACCAGAAAAAGAAAAAATTGTTAAAAATTATAAAAGACTAACTCTCTGCTTTCACCCCGATCATTCTTCAGGATTTTCGCCAGAAATGGTTTGGCTGGAGAATAATTTATCTCAGAGCAACAGTAATGGAGCGTGTTTTAAGATACTTGGCTTGTGTTACGAAAAATTAATTTCACCTGAAAAATTCAAAGATAGTAGTTTAGGAGATATCAAAAGCAAGGATGATTTTAAACAATGGCTGGAAAGTTTAAGAGCCAAGACAACGACCTATTCTGGCCAGAGCTTTTGTAACAGTTTAATTGATTTATTAGATCAATCCAGTGGTTTTTTTGATGACACTGGCAAAATAAAACCTAGGGGACTTAGAGTTTTACTTCGATTTATTCCAGTAGTATTTGCCAGTTATGGTACTTTTCTTTTTGCAGAAGAGTTGTTTGCTATCTATGCGCTCTATTTTATTTTATTGAAAGGAGGGCAGTACCTGGAGAGCACTGAATCCAGTCAATTAAAAAAAATAGGCTGCACTTTGCAAGAAATCAGTATTATTACTGCAACTGCATCGACCACTCTATTGGTTCGCTTGCTTGAAATGACTTTTTGGGCTTCGCGCCAATTTCTTGATGTGAGTTTGCAAATTGGTTCTGCGCTTTTAAAACCCATGTTACCCTCGCCTGAGACTAAGGAAAAATCAGAGTTTGATACAGCTGCCAATTTATGTAGAGATTTAATATTGGCTAGCCATAATACCAGTGAGGGAATGCGATTCAAGACACCGGAATTAAAAGTCATTACTGCTCCTTTGGAATCTTATCTTGGTTTAAATGCGCAGCAATTTTTTGGTGACTTGAGAATAGGTCGAGAGAAACGTTTAAAGGTGGAGGCGTTTTTATTCAAGATGAGAGTGTTGGATTCTCTGCCTGGGCCTTTGGAAGAGAAATTGATAGAAGCTCAAAAAGAACTGGATAAGATAAAGAAGGACACCAAGGTGTTCACAAGTAATACAGCAAAAGCAGTAAAAGAAGCAGAACAAGTTATCTCTATGTTACAAGACCCAGATTCTATGCAATTGGTGGTTTATAAGGGAACTTAACAGCTGTTTATAAGCAAATATCTCATGTTTATTTTTATATGAGTTGAGTTTTGTACCAACCAGCGCCCAATGATTAGGTAGATAAAAATCGAGAAGGGTTTCATTTAGCAGGACTTAATTAGGATAAATTAGCTTTTGTTCTAATTAAAAACAACCTCTTGAATTTATACCCCTATCTCTGGCAAGATGCAGACTGATTTGATATTCCAGTGAGGAACCATGAAAATACTCGTGGCTGTAAAACGTGTGATTGACCCTTATGTCAAGATTCGAGTGAAATCGGATAATTCAGGAGTTGAAACTCAAAACATCAAGATGGCAATGAACCCATTTGATGAAATAGCCATTGAAGAGGCATTGCGCTTACGAGAAAAAAATTGGGCAACGGAAGTGATTGCTGTCAGCATTGGCTCTGATAGCTCTCAGGAAACTTTAAGGCACGCTTTAGCTTTGGGTGCGGATAAAGCTATTTTAGTGCGAACAGAAAAATCCTTCGAAAGTCTTAATATAGCCAAGATATTAAACAGTATCATAGCTAATGAAAAACCTGATTTGGTTTTGATGGGTAAACAATCGATAGATGGTGATAATAATCAAACTCCTCAAATGCTGGCTGCATTATTGAATTGGCCGCAGGCTACCTATGCGTCGAAGCTTATTCCCGATAATAATAATCTTGAAGTGGTGAGAGAAATTGATGGTGGTTTGGAAACGCTTAAGGTGCAGCTGCCTGCAGTAATCAGTACTGATCTTCGCTTAAATGAACCCAGATATGCCAGTTTGCCAAATATTATGAAGGCCAAACGTAAGCCTCTTGATATCATTGAGCTGGATTCACTTGGCTTATCTCTTAAACAACACGTTGAAATATTAAAGGTTAATGCCCCGGCAACGAGAAGTGGTGGTGTCATACTTGATTCTGTGGCTGCATTGTTGGATAAACTACAACATGAAGCCAAAGTGCTTTAATTAAGGAGATGAGATGAGCACTTTAGTTTTAGTTGAACATAATAATCAGCAGTTACATCCAGCAACCCGAAATACACTGTCTGCTGCTTTAGAGCTCGGTAATAAAATTACATTGTTGGTGGCTGGTTATCAATGCCGTCCAGTAGCAGAGGAGGCGGCTAGACTGGAAGGAGTGCATGCTGTTTTGCATGTAGATAATCCATGTTACGAACATCAACTGGCTGAATCAATTAGCGATTTGGTTGTGTCTTTTGCGAATTCATTCAGTGCTATTTTAGCTCCTTCCAGTACTTTTGGGAAAAATATATTGCCCAGAGTTGCTGCGCAACTTGATGTGGCCCAGATTTCTGATGTGAGCAAGATAATTAATTCAGACACATTTGAGCATCCTGTTTATGCTGGTAATGCTATAGAGACCGTACGTGTTTTAGATTCATTAAAAGTAATGACTATTAGAACTACAGCTTTTGACCCCATCACATCAAGCCAGGAAGCATGTTGTATAGAAAGTATTGATAAGGAATTTCAAGACAAAGGAAGTCAATTTGTTCGCCATGAATTAAGTAAATCCGAGAGACCGGATTTAGGTAGTGCAAAAATAGTTGTTTCTGGCGGTAGAGGGTTACAAAGTGCAGAAAAATTCAAATTAATCGAAGAGTTAGCTGACACTTTGGGTGCAGCAGTAGGGGCATCCAGAGCCGCAGTCGATGCCGGTTTTGTTCCTAATGATTATCAGGTTGGTCAAACCGGGAAGGTAGTGGCTCCTATGCTTTATATTGCCATAGGTATTTCTGGAGCAGTTCAACATTTGGCAGGTATGAAGGATTCCAAGGTGATTGTTGCAATTAATAAAGACGCAGATGCACCTATTTTCCAAATTGCGACTTATGGGTTAGTAGGTGATCTGTTTGAATTAGTTCCACAATTAATAGAACAATTAAAGAATCGATAAGAGGTAACAATATGTTAGTAGGTGTTCCAAAAGAAATCAAATCGCACGAAAACAGAGTAGGACTTGTTCCCTCCAGCGTTAGGGAAATTATCAGAGCAGGAAGTGAGGTATTGGTAGAGAAGGGAGCTGGGCTTGGTATCGGCATATCGGATGATGATTACAGAAATGCCGGAGCCGAAGTGGTTGATACTGCTGATGACGTATTTGCCAATGCGGAATTAATAGTCAAAGTAAAAGAACCTCAGCCTATCGAATGTAAACGGTTACGTGAAGGGCAAACATTATTTACTTATTTACATTTAGCCCCTGACCCTCATCAAGCGCGTTTATTAAAAGAATCTGGGGTTACAGCGATAGCTTATGAAACTGTAACACAGGACGATGGAGGATTACCTTTACTTACTCCCATGTCTCAAGTGGCTGGTCGTATGGCAATCCAAGCCGGTGCACATTGTTTGGAGATGGCCCAAGGTGGTAGCGGCATATTGTTAGGCGGTGTACCGGGTGTTGCTGCAGCCAATGTCGTGGTTATTGGTGGTGGGGTTGTTGGAACAAATGCTGTTCGCATGGCGATGGGTATGGAAGCTCGTGTTATTGTGCTAGATCGTTCACTGCAACGTTTGAATGAATTGGATTTTCAGTTTGGCTCTAAACTTAATACAGTCTATTCAACTGCAGATTCCATAGAAAAATATGTATCCAGTGCTGATTTAGTGATTGGTGCTGTATTGGTACCAGGTGCTGCAGCCCCGAAATTAGTGACTCGCTCTATGTTGAGCTCAATGCGTCCTGGATCTGTTTTAGTCGATGTTGCTATTGATCAAGGGGGGTGTTTTGAGACAAGTCGTGCAACAACCCATCAAGAACCTACTTATGTAGTCGATAATGTAGTGCATTATTGTGTGGCCAATATGCCTGGTGCTGTACCAAGAACATCTACATTTGCTTTAAATAATGCCACATTACCTTTCATTTTAAGTATTGTCACCAAAGGGGTTAAGTTGGCTTTATTAAGTGACCCGCATTTACTCAATGGCTTGAATGTTCACCAAGGTAAAATCACTTATGAGGCTGTTGCTCGTGATTTGGGATATGAATACACGCCAGCTTCAGCTGCTTTATCAGGACGATAATTAGTATAAAACCCGTATTATACAAATTGAATACGGGTTTTTGTCCTCATCAGAATATAAATTCTCAAATTAAAACAGACTTTCTTCTACTGGAGCTAGTTCTTCTTCCGGTTGATCATTATGTGCATTATAGACCGGGCCTTGATCCTCTTCAGATGGAACCTCATTTTGTCGAAAATACTCAATGATTCCATTTGCCTGGTTAGGTTTAGCCAGCAAACCACTTACTGGATCTATTCGAACAGCTATAACATTTTCAGGTTGCTTTAATTCAGCTTCAGGTTTGTCTTTTAATGCTACTTTCATAAAATCAATCCATAGCGGAAGAGCAAGATTTGCAGCATATTCATGCAATGATTTGGGATTATCAAAACCAATCCAGGTTGTTACTACCAAATTAGGGTTAAAGCCGGCAAACCATGCATCTACTTGATCATTAGTAGTTCCGGTTTTACCAGCGATATCTTGACGGTTTAATACTCGTGCTGCACGTCCAGTGCCATGCTGTATTACATCGCGTAATGCCGTATTCATTAAAAAGGCGATGTCTTCAGAAATAACGCGCGGTGCCAAGGTAGAGGCATCAACTTTGTCTTTATCACAAGGGTCACATACAATACTTGGTTTGGCTTGTAACAGAATTTTACCATCAGCATCTGTAATATGATCAATGAGGTAGGGCTCTACTTTATAACCACCATTAGCAAAGACTGCATACGCCGTGGTTAAATCCATAGGGCTAATGGACAAACTTCCTAAAGCAAGTGATAAGGCTCTAGGCAATAATTTTTTATTAAAGCCAAAACGAGTTAAGAAATCTATCGTATAATCAATACCTATATCATCAAGAATTCTTATGGATACCAAATTTTTAGATTGAACTAGTGCCTGTTTCAGGCGTGTAGGCCCATTGAATTTTAGATTCACATTGTGTGGTCGCCATAAATTCGGTTGGCTGGGATCGTCCACTACGATGGGGGCATCATTAATTAAAGTAGCAAGATTATAACCATTGTTCAAAGCCGCAGCGTAAACAAATGGTTTGAAACTGGAGCCTGGTTGTCTGCTGGATTGAGTGGCTCGGTTGAATTTACTTTTTGAGAAGTTAAATCCTCCAACCAAAACTTCAATGGCCCCATTTTTAGGATTCATAGCAACCATTGCGGATTCTGCTTCAGGAATTTGGGCGAGTTGCCAGGATTTTTCCGTGGAGTGTACATAAATTATATCGCCTGCTGCCACCACTTGTTGTGCTTTGGTTGGTGATTTCCCAACCCAGCCTCCTCTTTTCAGTGCCGGCCTGGCCCAGGACATACCCTCCCAGGGAATAATAATTATTTGACCGTTTTGCAATGCCGCAGTCGCTTCTTTTTCTCTTACTTCAGTAACAACTGCTGGAATCAGGCTATTCAGCTCTGGATATTGCCGCAAGTATTTTTGCCTAATTTGGGGAGATTGGCTGTCTTTTTCACCTATATTAGCAATTGGACCTCTGTAACCATGTCGATGATCATAAGCAACCAGATTTTTTTCTACCACTTCATTAGCGGTATTTTGTAGTTTGCCGTCAATGGTTGTATATACCTTATAGCCTTTAGTGTATGCATCGGGGCCAAAATTATCGTATAAAGATTGACGAATCATTTCAGCAACGTAAGGTGCTTTTACCTCGATATTAGTTCCATGGTATTTTGCAGTAATGGGTTGATTGACTGCATTTTGATATTGTTCTTCATTGATATAATGCTCTTCCAGTAATCGCTCCAATACATGGTCACGGCGTTTTTTTGCAGCAAGCGGGTTAGCAATGGGGTTTTGAGTTGAGGGGGCCTGAGGGAGTCCTGCTATCATAGCCAGTTCAGCCAGATTAAGATCTTTAAGGGATTTTCCAAAATAAACCATGGCTGCAGCTCCAACACCGTAAGCCCGATTTCCCAGATAAACCCTGTTTAAGTAGAGTTCCAAAATCTTTTCTTTACTTAATTCTCTGTCAATTTTGATAGCAAGCATAATTTCATTGAATTTCCGTAAAAATGTTTTTTTACGGCTTAAGAAAAAATTACGAGCTACTTGCATGGTGATTGTACTACCACCTTGAGATTTGGTTCCAGTTTTGAGCATGCTTACTGCAGCTCGACCCAATCCCATAACGTCCACACCAGGGTGTTCAAAAAATCGTTGATCTTCTGTGGCAATTAATGCGTGGATCAGGGTAGGGGGAATTTCATCATAAGTTACGGGGATGCGTTTTTTTTCACCGTATTCCTGAATTAATAAACCTTCTTTGCTGAAAATCTGTAATGGTACTTGTAACTGTACAGTTTTTAATGAATCAACATTAGGCAATTGACTTTCGAGATAAAGGTATATAAGACTGGCAGCCACTATCAGGAGAAAAAACAGGCTCATCAGCGCCCAAAGACCTTTACGCCAGAAGTATGCCATTTTTTTCATAGAATTTCGTTTTCGTTAAATGTGAATAGTGCAATATTATACAGCGAATCTATATAATATTGCGAGGTTTGCAAGGGAAAAAACCGGATTTAAATGCTATTTTGCGCCTCACAACTATGGAGATAATCATTGATGAAGCGCCAATAGACATTAATCTCCATGGCCATTACCCATAGAAAAAGATTGATTAGGCTGGGTATCCGTTGTTTCAGAGGATTTTACCATTGGTAAATCGGTCACATCGATCGTTGTTTGTTGTTTAGCTTGAGTGCCCAGCCTGGTATTGAAAAACAGAGAGCTGTATCCCAGAGGCAGAACAGGATTGAAAACTGGGCGAGGCATGCTGCGAGTTAGCTCACTGATTCTCTCTTGCAGTTTTTCTATTTCTTTGTCTTTCTCCAGAATTGTAGCTTGTTGTTCTATGATTACTTTTTTATCTGTTTCGATTTGTTGTGTTTTTGTTAAGAGTTCTTTTTCTTGCTCTTTGCTACTTTCACTCAATATTTGGGCTTTCTCCAATAGTTCAGGCACCAAGAGGGCATTTTGATGTTCTAAGCATAAAGATTCTGCAAGGGCTTTAATTTCTTCATCTGAAGAGCATTCTGCTGTATTTTTAGAATTAATGTGAATGTTCAGTGCTTCTAAAACTTCTTCCTTGATCAAATTACCTGAATTACAAAATTCTCCACCGACGTATCCATCATTTTTCACTCCTGAAAGAGAAATGCTGGTTTCAGAGTTCTCAGTAGCAGAAGTATATTTTACTTCATAAGTTTTACTTTTAGGGGTGATCATTAATTGTTTGAGATCAATTAAAAGCTGAGCGATCTGTTTTTTATATTCTTCCAGTTTAGCTGGCTCAAATGAGCTTTTCCTATCCAGCATGGATTTTAAAAAGAGAACTTCATTTAAAATAAAATACAAGAATGGTTTTCTGTCAGGATAACCCTTGGTGCAATTTTGTATTAACTCATCAAGGCGCCCCTTACATTCAACGTCTTTATCCTGGATAATTTCTTTAGCCAACGCCAGTGCTTTTCTTCTTAAGAGAATGGGATTGCTTTCAACTATTAATTTATTTAATACCTTAGGCTGGCTGTCATGATACCGAATGATTACAGAAGTCAGTGTATAGAGTAACTCTTCTAACCTAGTCATATGTAAAGCTCCTTTTTATAAAGCTAAAAATCTAAATGTGGAAATCCCCTACAACTTGGTATTTCACTATATTGAATGTTTTGCATAAGTGCAAGTGCCTATTAACTGGTACATTATTTGGAAAAATCATACAAGTAGAGGGGTTGTTTTACAGTTTTATTGAAAGAATACAAAACCTGGTTTGATTGTAAGATCATGATTGATATCATGAAATTTGATTGGGGATTGATTGAAGACAGAAATAGAAATCCGCAGATCAATTTTTAGATGGATGGTATGGGGTTAACTCCATGCAACAAGTAAAGTGATTCCAATTTATAGTGGCTTACGTTAACATTAATTATTTAACAGTTAGGATAAGCTCTAAATAATTGGAGTGCTTTTGGGCTGCAAGGAAATATACAGGGAGATTATATAAGTGCTCAAATTGCTTAAACCTAAGCATCGTTCAATTCTTGGCATTGATATCAGCTCTTCAGCAGTGAAAATTTTGGAAATATCAGGTTCTGGAGAACACCTTTCTGTGGAGGGATATGGTCGTGAAGAAATCCCTGCCTCTGCTCTTGAAGGAAATATGATCAAAGATGTTGATGTAGTAGCGAATTGTATCAAAAAATTGGTAGACAGGTTGAAGTTTACATCTAAAAATGCGGCACTAGCTGTACCTGATTCCGCTGTTATCAGTAAAGTAGTACAAATTAATGAGGGTTTGACTGACCTTGAAATGGAAGAGCTTGTCGTTATTGAAGCAGATAAATACATTCCTTACCCAATAGATGAAATAAATCTGGATTTTGAAGTATTAGGCCATTCAGCCAAGAGTTCATCACTGCTTGATGTTTTAATCGTGGCTTCAAGAGCAGAAAACGTTAATACCCGTGTTGAAGCAGCGCATAGAGCGGGACTGGAACCCAAAATTGTTGACGTTGAATCTTATGCGGTAGAGCGTTCGGTACAACAAATTGCACAAGAATTGCCAGCAAGTGGACAAGACAAAATTGTAGCAATAGTAGATATTGGAGCCAATTATACCCACTTATTTGTTTTACATGGTATGCGATTAATCTTTTCAAGAGAAGAAAAGTTTGGTGGTATGCAACTTGTTGAAGCTATTGCAGAACACTATCATATGAATTTGGAGCAAGCTATTGCCCTAAAAAATCAGGGTAAATTACCGGAAGACTATGAATCTGCTGTATTAGAGCCTTTTAAGGACATGATTCTTTTGCAGATCAAACGTACTTTGCAGTTTTTTTATTCTACCAGTCAACATGGATTTGTAGACCATATTTTATTAGCAGGTGGAATGGCAAGGCAACCAGGGTTGGCAGCACTTATTCAAGAGCAGTTAGGAGTGACTACTACCGTAGCAAATCCACTATCCTATATGTCTTTTGGTAGAAAAGTGAATTTGGACGCCATTAACAATGATGCACCTACACTGATGGTGGCTTGTGGGTTAGCTCTAAGGCATGTCGAGTAAAAAATGACTGAAATTAATTTATTGCCATGGCGTGAACAAAAACGTGAGCAGGAAAAGAAATTTTTTACAAGCATGCTATTGATAGGGATTATCGTTGCTGCGGCAGTTGTTTTTTTAATGAATTCTTATGTTTCTCATTTAATAAGTAATCAAACGAGCAGAAACCAGATTTTACAGAAAGAAATCACCGCTTTAGATCAGCAGATTAAGGAGATCAAGGCATTAAAACAAATCAGGGAAGGTTTGATTTCGAGAATGTCTATTGTGCAGAATCTGCAATCAACAAGAACTTTGATGGTTCATTTATTTGATGAGTTAATAAAAATTACTCCTCCAGGAATTTACATAACCAAGATGCAAAGAGAACACGATGTGATAACACTCTGGGGGTATTCCGAATCAAATACAAGTATTTCTATTTTGATGAGAAATATAGAGGCTAATGTGTGGATACAGAATCCAGTACTGACTGAAATTAAAAAAAATGATGAAATGAAACAATCTCCAAACAATGAATTTAAATTAAGTTTTGTGCTTAAACCCAAATATTAGGCTGATAAAAATCATGGACACAGTCAATTTAAGTGAATTAACTCTGGAGAATGTCGGGCAGTGGCCAATGCCGGTTAAAATCGGAGTCATTTTAGGCATCAGTATACTGATCATTGGATTAGGATATTGGCTTATTGTTAAGCCCAATTTTGAGCAATTGGACACCCTTGAAGCCCAGGAAACCGCATTGAAAACAGAGTTTGAAAAAAAGCAACATCAGGCAGCAAACCTACAAGCCTATCGTAATCAGTTACAGTTAATGAATGAACGCTTTGGGACTATGCTAAAACAACTCCCGGCAAAAAATGAAATGCCTGGGCTTTTGGAAGAAATATCTAAAACGGGGATAGCATCGGGTTTGAAATTTGAATTGTTTGCACCACAACCGGAAGTAGTGCATGATTTTTATGTGGAGTTACCTATAAAAATTACGATTGTCGGATCCTATATGCAATTAGCAAGATTTTTAAGTCGTGTAGCTGAAATGAACAGAATAGTGACTTTGCATGAGTTTAGCGTTGAGGGGGTATCCTCCAGGGATGGTAAAACGGTCTCTCAGGATGAATTGATGATGGGCATCACTGCGAAAATATACAGATATCGGACACAATGACAATTAAAAATAAGCAGACTCTTATATTAGACTTTTTCGGAAATTCTCTGCGGTGTATAAAGTGCGCAGAAAATTTCCGAAAAAGTCTATTGATGGGGTTATTGGTTCTATTACTTAGTGCCTGCTCCGGTGATAACAGTGATCTTGTTAAGTACATCAACGAAGTGAAATCAAGGCCAGGAAGACCTATCGAGCCTATTCCTAAATTTGCCCCTTTGCCAATTTTTAGATTCCCAGAAAACGACAATAGGCGAAATCCATTCAAGCCTATTGATCAAAAAAAGAGAAATGATATTTATGCTCCGGATAAGAAAAGGCCTAAGCAGCCTTTGGAATCTTTTCCTCTGGATGCTTTAAAATTTGTAGGTACTTTAAAAAAAGACAACGAAATTTGGGCTCTGATTAAGCAACCTGATGGACAGATTAGCCGTGTGAGGGTTGGAGATTATATGGGACAAAATTATGGACGTATTGTTTCGATTAAAAATGATCTCATCAAATTAGAAGAAACTGTAAAAAAATCAGGGACTTGGGAAAAACAGTCCACCACAATTAATTTGGATACTGGCAAGCAGGAGTGAGGCGTGAGAAAAATTATCGCGATTTTGATATTAATTAGTGCCAGTTTGAGCATGGCTTATTCTAAAGATAATTCACTCATTTCAGTAAAAGTATTGCCATTGCCTGAAAACAGAGTTCGTATTGATTTTCAATTTTCCAAACCTTTAAAACAGCTACCCGCAAGCTTTATTACTCAAAAACCCCCACGTTTAGTGTTAGATTTTATCAGCACTGATATGCAAATTCCTTCAGATCAGAAAACTAAAACCATTCAATTAGGATCATTACATAGTTATAACATTGTTGCTGTTGGGGATAGAGTAAGAGCCATATTGGAATTGGATCGTTCAGTGTCTTATTCTGGCAGTACGGCGGGTTCCGTTTATAGCCTTGTTCTGAATGGCAAAAGCAATGATTTATTTGAAAATAGTAAGGAGGTATTCATAACGAATCAGGTTGTGAATGCAAAGCATGAAATTAAAAGAATTGATTTTCGTGGTATAGAAAAGCAGGGTGGTAGAGTTTTAATTGATGTTTCTGATACTGGTATTCCAATTGATGTGACTCAAGTTGGAAAAGAAATAGTCGTTAATTTCCTGAATACCAGGATCCCTTTGAATTTAATGAAGCGTTATGACGTTTCTGATTTTCACAGCCCTGTGCAGATTATCACGATGCAACAGGAAGGAAAAAAAGTTCGTATGACCATACTCAGTAAAGGGGATTATGGACATTTTGTTTATCAGGTCAATAAACAATTTATGGTCGATGTATTTCCTTTGACTGCGGAAGAAATTCGCCAGGCTAAATTGAAGAAACAGGTATTTACTGGCAAACGGATTTCTTTGAATTTCCAGAATATTAGCATTAGAGCTGTACTTCAACTGCTCGCAGATTTTACCGGAATCAATATGGTTGTTAGTGACAAAGTGCAAGGAGATATTACGCTTAGATTAAATGATATTCCCTGGGATCAGGCTCTGGATATCATTTTAACAACACAAGGGTTAGATAAGCGTAGAAAGGGCAATGTCATGTTGATAGATACCAAAGCTTCCATGGATAAAATGGAGGAAGAACAACTTAAAAGTCAACAGACAATTGAAAAACTTGAGCCTATCCGTTCTGATTTAATACAGATTAATTACGCAAAGGCAGCAGATATTGCTGTTTTGATCAAGGATAAGCAAAATTCCCTATTGTCAGACAGAGGAAAAATAAGTGTTGATGCCAGAACGAATACAATCTGGATTCAGGATACTGGCACTAAAATTGAGGAGGTAAGAGAACTTATAAAGCAATTGGATATCCCTGTTAAGCAAGTACTTATTGAGGCAAGGATTGTTGAAGTAACTAAAGATTTTAGCCAAGATATTGGGATACGCTGGGGGGTATCAAGACCAACGCACTTAAGTGGTACACTGGAAGGTGCTAACGAGTTGGCGAGAGGCACGGCACCAGCTAATGTTGTTCCCTTGGAAAGGCGGTTAAACCTTGATCTGGCCGCTGCCCCTTTAACTGGAGCTACGCCGGCCTCGGTTGGTATCGCGTTAGCCAAACTTAATGATAACATTCTACTTGATCTGGAATTGTCTGCTTTGGAAAGTGAAGGACGTGCTGAATTAATATCCAGTCCTCGCCTGATTACTACGAATCAACAGGCGGCAGTCATCGAGTCTGGTGAGGAGATTCCTTACCAGGAAGCGACATCGAGTGGAGCGACTGCCGTAGCATTTAAAAAAGCGGTGTTGAGTTTGAAAGTTACCCCGCAAATTACGCCTGATGGTAAAATTTTGATGGATTTACAGATAAATCAGGATACTCCTTCCCCACAAACATTCCTTGGTGTACCCGCAATTATAACTAAGGAGATTCAGACGAATGTTCTGGTTAATAATGGACAAACGATAGTACTTGGGGGGATTTATAAGCAAGATAAGAACAAGGTAATCAATAGAATTCCTTTCTTTGGTGAGCTGCCTGTTGTTGGTATTTTATTTAGTAATAGACAAATCACCTTGAAAAATGAAGAATTACTTATTTTTATTACACCAAGAATAATAACGAATGCTTTATCGATTACAACGATAGAAGGACGTGAAAAAGATGTTTATAAATAATTAAAATTGGATTAACTTTATCTCATTAATAAAGATAAAAAACATTAATTTAATAAAAGTGCCTCTACACGGTGAACATGTTATAATTAAAATATAACCCATTCAGATGTAATAGCATTTTGAAAAATATTTGCTCATCAGCGATGGGTTAGGTAGAGTTGAAGTATCAACTTCTGTGATGGCAGAAAAGTGCAATAAATAATTATTTTATATGGGTAATTAATGGTTATCCGTTGTAGAATATCAGAAGTATTTTAGATAGTAATTGGATGTATTCCTAATTTGTGTTATTTACTTTAAATTCTTCAAATTTAAGGTCTTGTGTTATTCTATTGAGGCTGGTGGAGAAGTAAATATCATGAAATCAACTAAGACGTGTATCTAATTTGTTGTTATAATAGCACGGCTAATTATGACAATTCAGTAGAAGAGGTAAGTAAAAAAAAATGAGCATAGTTAAAGTACGAAATATTTTTCTTATTGGTCCGATGGGTGCTGGTAAAAGTACTATAGGACGTGCTTTGGCAAAGGAGCTCAAACTAGAATTCTATGATTCAGATGAAGTAATTGAAGAGCGTGCGGGGGCAGATATATCATGGATCTTTGATATAGAAGGTGAGGAGGGATTTAGGCGCCGAGAGCAAAAGGTCATTGACGAATTGACTCAAAAAACCAATATAGTATTGGCAACAGGTGGCGGAGTCGTCATTACACCTGAAAACAGGAATGCCCTGGCAGGTCGTGGTACAGTGATTTATCTCAAAACCTCTTTGCAACAGCAATTTGAAAGAACAAAGCGTGATACCAAGCGCCCTTTATTACAAACAGAAGATCTTGAAGGGCGGCTTGAGTTGCTCAGAGATGAGCGAGAGCCTTTTTATGACGAATTGGCAGATGTCAGTTTTGAAACAGATAAATTGACTGTAAAAGCTGTTGCAAACAATATAATAAAATACTTATATGGCGAAGTTTGAACTTTATGCCGAAGTTGATGTTTCGATTTCAGGGCATCAATATCCAATAATTATTTGCCGCAATGGATTAATTGATCCTGATTTCATTAATCGTTTTATCACTTCAAAACAGGTGCTTATTGTTACTAATCGAACAGTGGCACCTTTGTATCTAGGCCGTTTACAATCTGTTTTACAATCAAAACAATGCGATATTGTTATTCTGGAAGACGGTGAAGAGTATAAAAATCAGCGCAGTTTATTTACCATTTATGACTCTTTGATTCAAAACAAGCATCATAGAGATACCTCAATCATTGCTTTGGGAGGGGGGGTAATTGGTGATATGGCTGGTTTTGCAGCTTCTACTTACCAACGAGGTGTGCAATTTATTCAGTTGCCTACTACGTTACTAGCTCAGATTGATGCTTCAGTTGGTGGTAAAACTGCGATTAATCATCCTGCCGGGAAAAATATGATTGGTAGTTTTTACCAACCTCAAGCAGTCGTAATTGATTTAAATACCTTAAAAACATTACCTGAACGTGAGTTTCGTGCGGGTATTGCAGAGATGATAAAATACGCCTTGTTGGTTGGTGGTTCTTTTTTTGAACGAATCCAAGAGGTTTTGCAACAAGGATTAACGATAGGTAGTCCCGAGTTACCACTGCTGATAGCAGAATGTTGTCAAATTAAAGCGAAAATTGTAGAGCAAGATGAAAGGGAATCCGGATTGCGTGCTTTGCTTAATCTGGGGCATACTTTTGCTCATGCGTTGGAAACGTATACCGATTATAAAAAGTGGCTACATGGAGAAGCCGTTGCCATAGGTTTATATTGTGCGGCTGTATTATCAGAGAAGAAGGGCGTACTGAATAAACCAATTGTTGACCAGGTGGAAAAAATGCTCATACATGCTGGTTTGCCTCATAAAATTCCAAACTCTATAGATTTAATTCAATTAAGAGAGTTGATGAGTTTAGATAAGAAAATTAAAAATAATTGTTTACGTTTCGTAATGATTAAAAAACCAGGTGCTTGTTATATTGATGATTCAGTTACTGAAGATTGTTTGCACAATACACTGATTAATGTGCTAGAAGGAGAATAAAAATGATAGATGGAAAGGAGCCTCTTGATGATGGAGTTGCCAATCAACCCAGAACCCTGTTTAAACCAGGAGCGTGGCTTGCAAAAATTGATTTCATTAATCATTTAATTCTCTTTAATAATGTACTAATAACCATTTTGTCAGAGAAAGAAGGTGGAAAAACTTGTTTTAATTCTTTGTTGAAAAGCAATTTGAATCAGCAAATTAAATCAGTATCATTTAAGGCAAAACCACCATTTGACAGTCAAGATATTATCAATGAGTTTGCAAGGCAGTTGCATCTTAATAACAAGGATAACAATATTGGTTCTCTTGCAGCACAAATTAATGAAAGAAAAGCACATGTTTTGCTGATTATTGATGACGCACATCACTTGCCTGAAAATTTTATCAAGGAAGTGATGATTATTATAAAAAATCAGGAAGATTTTGGATTTTTTCATGTTTGTTTAATTTCTGATTATTCTATCGTTGCCACATTGAATAATCTTGCTGTTGAGCCATTTAATAATTTAATACATACAATAGAACTGGGAACATTAAGCGAGACTGAAACCAGAACTTATGTATTACAACGAGCGATGGCGTCTCGTTTAATTAACAGGCCACTCACAGATGCGCAATTTAAGCAGTTCTATCACTTAACCAAAGGGAATTTATCAAAAATCAATGCGAGTTTGGAATCATTTTTATCCAGGTGCTCTAATGAAAAACGAAATAATAAAGCAGCGATTTTAAAAAAGGTAAGTTTGGTCGCAAGTTTCGCTATAGTTGCAGGATTGTCCTATTTTTATTTTGATAATTTATATAAAGTGCCTGATAATGCTCCTAAGTTACCGGATTTGGCTTTGGTAACAACACTTCCCCCTATAAAAGAGCTTATAAAAAACACTCCCGTGCAACAATCCGCAAGCTATATCGCTTCATGGGAAGACTCTTCCACGAGACAATTAGTCCATTATGGCTTACCCAAAAAACAAACATTAGATGATTTTATGGATGAAGAGGATAATCTTAATACAGTTGCTGTTGTAGATAAGGTTGTTGTCATTCCAAAACTGAAAGCTAAAAGTATTTCAGAGCAGGTCGGACAAGCGGTAGTTAGTCAGTCAAAATTACCTCCTGTTTCCCATTCATTACAAACAAAATTAGCCAGTGAGCAACCAAGTATCAAGAAAATTAATAGTAAGCTGTTTACTATACAATTGGCCGCCAGTCATAAAGTAGAAGATATCAACAGGTTTAAGAACCAAAACAAATGGTTATCTCAGGCAAAAATAAGACATTTTACCAATGCGAAAGGTAGTTGGTACATATTAACTGTCGGTGAATATGAGAATAGGAATCAAGCTCTGCTGAATATAAAAAAACTACCAGGTGAATTAGCCAAATTAAATCCGTGGATACGATCTGTGGAGGGACTTTCAAACATTGGTTAGACTAAGATAATCAGCTTGGCTATAGTCGATATTTATTGATTCTGGGAAAATAGGCTTAAATCTGCTAATCTTAACTTAGCTATAAGAATTTTAAGGAGAAAATGATGTATAAAAGGGTATTGTTTGCTACTGACTTTGATGAGGTTGGGGTGCGAGCAGCTGAGAAAGCCAAAAAAATTGCTGACGAGAATGGTGCTGATTTAATTTTAGTTCATGTTGTTGAGCCTATTCCAGCTTATGCTTACCCAGGTTTTGCCGGATTTGCAGAAGTAGAAATGTCTATTCGTGAGCAAGCTGAAAAAGAGTTGAATGAATTGGCAGAAAAACTTGGTGTAGATGAAAAGCATCGTTTTATAGAGTTTGGTTCAACTAAAAATGAAATCCTAAGGGTAGCAAAAGAACATAAAATTGATTTAATTGTGACAGGAAGCCATGGGAAACATGGTCTTTCTTTATTATTAGGTTCAACCGCTAATGCAATCTTGCACGGTGCCGAATGTGACGTCTTGATTGTAAGACCCAAAATAAACCACTAAGAGCCCCATAATTCAACAAGTTCCGTACTACCTGTTAGTACGGACAATGCTTTATAGATTTCTCAATATCTCAGAAAACCAGTATACTATGTGTTTTTTATTCTTTTGATTAAAACGATTCATGAAATTGTTACGTGGTTCTACTGATTTTGCCATATTTGATAAGGGTGCAGTTGCCACTATTGGTAATTTTGATGGCGTGCATTTAGGCCATCAGCATTTGATTAAGATGCTAAGAGCAAAGGCTGATGAGATGAACTTACCTTTAGTTATTTTATTGTTTGAACCTCAGCCTAAAGAGTATTTTCATAGAGAGAATGCACCTGCGCGACTTTCTACCTTGAGAGAAAAAATAGATGTCTTAAACTTGTGTCAGGTGGATTACATCTATTGTATCAAGTTTGATGCAAGATTGGCTCAAACTAACGCTTTGAATTTCGCTCAATTTTATTTATTTGAAGCATTGAAAATACGCTACCTTTTGGTTGGCCAGGATTTTCGTTTTGGTAAAAACAGAGAAGGTGATGTTAATTTACTCAAAACAATAGGTGCCCATTATTCCTGTGAAGTGACAATGCAATCGGATTTTCTTATAGAAAATGAAAAGATTAGCTCAACGAGAATTAGAGAAGCGTTGCAAGAGGGGAATTTGCAGTTCGCAGCCAAGTTGTTGGGAAGGCCATACAGCATGTGTGGACGGGTCATAAAAGGTGATGGTCGTGGCCGTCAATGGGGGATACCGACAGCAAACCTTGGCATGCATCGTTTATCGATTCCTTTGCAAGGTGTTTATGTGGTGCAAGTTCATATCAATTCGAAGGCCTATTCTGGCGTTGCAAATATTGGGAAGAGGCCAACAGTCGCTGGAACCAAAAATATTTTGGAAGTCCACTTGTTTGATTTTCATGGGTCTCTGTATGGTCAGTTATTACAAGTAATTTTCTTGCACAAACTTCGAGATGAAGTTAAATTCTCAAGTGTGGAGTCGTTAATCACGCAGATCAATAGTGACATCATATTGGCGAAGACCTATTTAAAACAGAATTGGCTTGATAGTGAGATTGACTCATCGAATGATGTTGTGAATGGAGTCAGTGATACAGTGTAATTTACCTATAATCGGGGTATTTTTTTGTAAGCTCCCTTTTGGCTGTGTAGATGAAACAGAATAAGGGCATTTAAAATTATCAAAAACTTAATGATTTGGCAGAGTAGGCACCTATGGCAGAATATAAAGATACTTTAAACCTTCCAAACACTGCATTTCCGATGAAAGCAAGTTTGTCAGTGCGAGAACCTGAAATGTTGGCAGATTGGCAAGCAAGGGGAATTTATCAGAAAATTCGTAAAGCTCGTGTTGGAAGTAAGCGCTTTATTTTACATGATGGTCCGCCCTATGCCAACGGGCATCTTCATTGTGGGCATGCGCTCAATAAAATTCTTAAAGATATTATTATTAAATCAAAAACCTTTAGTGGTTTTGATGCGCCCTTTGTCCCTGGTTGGGATTGCCATGGATTACCTATAGAGTTGAATGTAGAAAAAAAAGTAGGTAAAGCAGGGGGCAAGATTACACCCAGAGAGTTTCGTGCTAAATGTCGAGAATATGCCGCAAGTCAAATTGATATACAAAGAGAAGAGTTTCAACGTTTGGGAGTCTTGGGAGACTGGTATAATCCTTATGTGACTATGGATTATCACTATGAGGCCAATATAGTACGAGCTTTAGGTTTAATGATTAAAAATGGTCATTTACAGCAAGGTTTTAAACCTGTTCATTGGTGTATCGATTGCGGATCTGCCTTGGCTGAAGCTGAGGTAGATTATGAGGATAAAACTTCTCCGTCCATTGATGTGGCATTCGCAGCAGCAAATCCATCCGAGTTCCTTAATTGCTTTGGAACTCAGCCAGCGGTGAAACCATTAATTCTGCCGATTTGGACCACGACTCCATGGACATTACCAGCCAACGAAGCGGTTTGTTTGCATCCTGAAATTGATTATTCATTGATTGATACTGGTGATTCTTATTATATCGTGGCTACTGATTTAGTTGAATCGGCTATGGCACGTTATGTGATTAGCCATTACAAAACATTGGGTTTCGCCAAGGGGCGTGTCTTTGAGCATTTTAAACTGCAGCACCCATTTTATAAGCGCCAGGTTCCCGTAGTTCTTGCTGAGCATGTGACAACAGAATCTGGTACAGGTTGTGTGCATACTGCACCTGCTCACGGGCCAGATGATTATTTGGTAGGTCAATCATATCAGCTGCCATTAATAAATCCTGTCATGGCTAATGGATGTTTTGCTGAGGATGTAGAGTTATTTGCTGGTATTTCTGTATTGAAAGCGAATGAAGCTATTCTGACAGTTTTATCGGAGCGTAATGTTTTGTTAGCTAATCAATCTATCAGACACAGTTATCCGCATTGTTGGCGACATAAATCGCCAATGATATTTCTGGCTACGCCCCAGTGGTTTATCTCAATGGATAAATCCAATTTGCGGCAAGCAATAATTAACGAGATAGATAAGGTTAACTGGGTTCCTGACTGGGGTAAGGCTCGCATTAGTAATATGGTTGAAAACAGGCCGGACTGGTGCATATCAAGACAGAGATCTTGGGGAACGCCTATGCCATTGTTTGTACATAAAACCACCAGAGAATTACATCCTGACACTCTTGAGTTAATAGAGAAAGTGGCTGTAATGATTGAAAAGTCAGGCATAGATGCCTGGTTTGATCTGGATAGTTCCGAGTTGCTTGGCGATGATTCCAAACACTATGATAAAATTACAGACACCATGGACGTTTGGCTAGATTCCGGAATATCACACTATAGTGTTTTAAAACATAATCAAGATTTGGATTTTCCGGCTGATGTCTATTTTGAAGGATCCGACCAGCATAGAGGTTGGTTTAATTCCTCATTAACAACCGCAGTCGCTATGTATGGAGTTGCTCCCTACAAAACCGTATTGACTCATGGGTATACTGTTGATGCCGAGGGGAAAAAACTATCAAAGTCTAAAGGAAATTATGTTGCTTTAGATAAATTAGTGAATCAGCATGGTGCCGATATTTTAAGATTATGGGTAGCGTCAACTGATTATCGTCATGAGGTCAGTATTTCTGAGGAAATCATTAAACGTAATGCGGATGCTTATCGAAGAATTCGTAATACAGCACGATTTTTATTGGCTAATTTATTTGACTTTAATCCAGCCAGTGATTGTATTGATGACAGGGAGTTATTAGAACTGGACAGGTGGGTTCTAAAGCGTTGCCAACTTTTACAAGAAGAAATAATTGCTGCCTATGAAAATTACCACTTCCATTTGATTTACCAGAAAATCCATAATTTCTGCGCAGTGGATATGGGTAGTTTTTATTTGGATTTGATAAAGGACAGGCAATATACCACAGCAAAAGACAGTATAGCGAGACGCTCTTGCCAAACAGCAATGTACCATGTGGTCAAAGCCTTCACTATTTGGTTAGCACCTATTCTATCCTTTACAGCTGAGGAAATATGGCAAACAATACCTGGTAACAATAGCGAATCTATTTTTATTGAGCATTGGTATGATGCCTGGCCAACTATTGACGCAGTGAACATGGATGATTGGGAACAACTGCATATCATTCGTGATGAAGTGAACAAGGCTTTAGAGGAAACCAGACAAAGAGGTGAAATTGGTTCTGCTTTGGCAGCAGAGGTAACTGTTTATGCCGATGCTAAGGTATTACCAAAATTAACGCGTTTAGGTGAGGAGTTACGTTTTTTATTGATTACCTCAGGAGCGAAAGCTTGCCCAATCAGTCAATCTCCCAAAGGATTATCTATTACCGATTGTGGGGTATCAATACAGGTTACAGCCAGCGTTCACGAAAAATGTGCTAGATGTTGGCATAGACGGGAAGATGTTGGCCAAAATCAAGAGCATCCTGAACTATGCTTGCGCTGTGTAGGAAATATCAGCGGATATCATGAAGAGAGGCATTACATATGAAAAAATGGCCTTGGCTTGCACTTGGTATTTTAGTAATTATCTGCGATCAGGCAAGCAAGTATTGGATTGGAGTTTGGCTAACTCCGTATAAACCCATGCCAGTTATGCCTATGTTGAATTTTACTTTAGCTTTTAATACAGGCGCTGCTTTTAGTTTTTTAAGCGGTGCTGGAGATTGGCATAGGTGGTTTTTTGCAGGGTTTAGCTTTTTAATGAGTATTATTTTGCTGATCTGGTTGTTGCGGACTCCAGAACAGGCACGATTCCAATCTGTTGGGATAAGTCTTATTCTGGGAGGCGCTGTAGGCAACTTGATTGACAGAGGGCTTCATGGTTATGTGGTTGATTTTATTGATGTTTATTATAAACATCACCATTTCGCTACGTTCAACTTGGCAGATAGCGCAATATGTATAGGGGCTGCAATTTTAATTCTGGATTTATTGATTCATAGAGAATAGATTGAAAGACCTGGTTAGGAAGTAATAGTGTTGCGAGGCTTAATTTCTTAAATCTGTTTTAAGTCAAGATAATATACAGTAGCTTGTCGTGCATTAATGGAAAACAATGCTTTCAAATTAGGCTCAATTTACTTTCAGATAATTGATTGTGTTAACCTGGCCAATCCTTTCAGTTGCTTTTGGTCAGGGTTATGAATAATTACTGCTGCTACAGCTGGCAAATTTAGGAAAAGCTCGGCTTCATTCCAGTCAATGTCAGCAGGTAATAAATTTAATCCTGGCAAATATTTACTTAGAGAATTACAGAATGCCAGATTGGCAGGGTAGGGTCGTACTTGTTTAAATCCAATATTCGTCGCTGCCATGGCTTCAGAAATAGTGGCTACACTTGGAAAATAGCACATCGAATAAACACTTGCAGTTTGAGCTATAGAGCTTAAAAAGCCGGGGCTGGACGCAAAACATACACCCGCTTGGTAACATTGTTCTAATTGTTGAGTATCAATTATGCCGCCGGCTCCAATTTTTAGGGATGGATATCGGGTTTTAATATTTACCAATAGATTGGTATCTGCCGAATTGATCTCTACCAAATCTAGATCGGAATTTGCAATTTGATCGAGCCTGTCAAATAAAAAATTATTGATATCCAGTGATATGATCACAGATTGATTACCTAACATTTTTTCAATAATCATGTTTTATTCCGAAGAGTCTGCAATAATCTTTCAATGTTAGAAGACTTGTTGATTGTTGGCAAGTGTATTGATAAGAATAACAACAATTTGTTTGATGATGAATAGGGGAGTTAGAGTACCCTGAATTATGATTTTCATACAATCCAGGGTAAGTGATGAAAGATAATTTTAACTTATGAGGTCTTGAATGGAGACAAAGACGGAGTAGGGTTAAATCGTTGCTCAACGACCTCATCTGTTTTACTTCTTATAGAAGTAACACTGGGTTTTGTAGTGTCTACTCCATATTGCTCCAATGTTTGCAGCATACGTTGCATGGTTTGAAACGGTATTGATCCGGAGCGTGGTACTTCCTTAAGTAACTCACCAGTAAAATAAGTACGTGCTTTTGGATCGGCAATTTTAATACTAAGGGCCAGAAGATCATTAAAGGTCACTTTAACGTCTTCATTTTTTCTCATTTCATCTATCTTCGTTTTGAAAAATGTAGTCACTGACGCCAGGCTTTTGGTTGGTTTCGGTGAAACAGTTGTACTTCCTCCAGAAGGCGTTAAGACAGGCGATTCTGTGTCTAAAGTTGGTTGGTTTAGTTGATTTAAAGCTGCGCCAACGGTAGATTGAAGTCTACTTAAGTCATTAGCTATTTCCGTTTTTTCTTTTGCGTGGTCTTCCAATTGCTGTTTTGTCTCTTCAATTCGTTCTTTATGAACGGTTGATTCTAAACCTTTATTATGATGTACTAATTTTTTCACTGTCATTGGTGTTTCATACTGAAGTCTATGAAAATCATGTTCAGCCTTTTTTTGTTTTTCTGGGCTGTCTTTGATAGATTCCCAGTCTTCACCTTGTTTTAAAAGATAAAACTTGCCGTCTTTTTCAAGTATTTTTTGTTCTTTATGGATAGGATAGAATTTACCATTTAAATTAAACAGTTGTTGATCTTTTCCTATCACGTAATGTGCATCATTTAATGAGGTCACTTCCTCTCCTTTCTCATTGAAAAAGGATTTTTCTTTTCTGTGCACTGAAAGCATATCGTGCAGATTTGCCAATTTTAAATTTAAGCCATTATGTTTATGCAGTAATTTGGTGGCTTCCTCATTGTCTTTTGGATCTGGGCTTATCACAAGATCGTTTATTTTTTCCAGTTGTTTTTCCATTTCCAGACTAAGTTTATGAATTAACGCTTCCATCTTGATGGCTGCCAGATCATGTTTGGATTGGTTATAATCCTTTTGTGCTTTGTCTAATGCAGCGGGATCATTTTTAATGGCATCCCATTGACCTTTTTGTAAGAGATAGAATTGTCCTTCATGTTCTACTACTTCCTGGTTTTTATTAATGGCCAGGTGGGCGTCTTTTAATGAATTAACCGGTTTACCTTTTTCATTAACATACGATTTTTCACCTGTATGAGCATCATGCAATACTTGCAGGTTAGCCATCTTTGCTTTTACATCTTGGTGTTCGCGCATTAAAGATTGAACGGTTTTCTCATCGCCTTTATGTTTTTCCATCAGTTGTGTGAGTTTTTCACTGTCTTTGTTGAATGCTTCCATTTTTTCTTTAATTTCGGATAGTGATAACTCTTCAGAATCAGTGAGAAGTTTTTCAAATCCTTCCAGGTTTTCTTCATAGGTATTGTACTTGTCTTCAAGATCCTTGCCTTGACGTTCCAGCTTATCCAGTTTTCTTTCTAATTCTTCGCCTTTCTTAACATGTTCTTGAGCACGTTTAATGGCCTGTTCATATTCATCCAGCATTTTCTGAAATTCTTTATCGGCTTGCGAAGTGGATGAAGTGGACTGCTGGGTTGGCTTGCTTGCTTTTTCAGCATTTTTTATGGCTTTTTCATTGTATTCGCGAATAGTTTCTTTAACTTTTTCCGCTGCATGAGATTTTTTAGATAAATACCACAGGAATAAAGCGGCCATTAATCGGCGTTTAAAGAGTTCATGCTCCATTCTGTCCTGTTGATTTTGTAGATTGATATTTCTTTGCAGAGCCATTTGGGCACCTAACTCAGCCATTACGTCTTTACCTGCTGGAGATAAAAGAAATTTTTTGACTTGGGATGCATTTTTTAAACCTTCTCGACCCAGATTAATGGTGGAACCACTGTCTTCCTTAGCCTGTGGATCGAGCAAACTGGATTCTATCCATTTCTCAAAAGAAGTTTTAAAAGGCTTAACTGGTTCATTGAGTTTAGATTCTTTTTTGCTGGTGGGCATTTTGTCTTCTTTCTTACTATCCTCAACGCGCATTTTTTCTACAACAGGTTCCTTTTCCTTGGTTTTTACGGATTCAACATTCCCTTCTGATGTTTTAACTTGATGTGATTTGTTATCTTTTGCCATAAATAGGATCCTTAATCAATCGCCCCCAGTTATCTTATATTATACACAATGTTGACCAATAAAGCATCAGTTTATTCATGTTTTAGCAAGATAATGCCACTGACAATCTTTGCTATCTTTAGTCTAAAACTCGCTCCTGATGGGAGCTGTTTTTTGCTGAATATCAGTATTTCATCTTAGAAGTAAGTATCATAATTTGCAAACAAAAAACCATAACATCAATACGATGAGAGTTAAAAGTACTGAGTTAAATTGTCAGTGAATGTTCTTGAGGTATTGTATCCAATGTTTGTGTGACATCACTAAACAGACCTGGAAAATGCAGTTGTTGGGATTCTGGATTGTCTTTGGCTTTATTGATGGAATGTCTTTCATCCAATAATAAATTGTGCAACAGGCAGTGACTGTCTGAATGGGGAATTAATTCGCAACGTCTGGGATCATTGAAATAGTATTGGTTATCATGCACAGTTTTGTGTGCCAGTATATCTTCATCATGGAATGCCCATTGGTATACTTTTCCTCGATTTATTTCTATTAAGGAAAGCAAATATTGTTTTAATTCACCTGCTTTGATATCTATGTAGTTGCATAATGTAGTCAATCCATAAGCGCTTGCCGAGAACAAAATTCCTGCTGAATGATCCCAAATCTGTCCGAATTGATAAAGCATAGTACCCGTAGAATAAGCAGTTAGTCGGGAAATTGGATTAATAACAGATAAACTTATTCTTATTGTTAGTGAAAGGGTATCTATTAGAGGGAGAAGCAAAATATTTTTAATCAACTGAAGCGCGGGTAAAAAAATCAACCTTATGCCGTTAATGCCTATGTTTGTGATTGGATTATCAGAGAAATGGCCAAAAGGTGAAGTAAATCCATAAAGAGGGGAAAGTGTAAATTCAGATATGAAGTTATTTGTGGACGGACGTTCTGCTATATCGATGAGTAATTTTCCAATAGCACTGAAGTTACCTAATACCGACAGTAATTTGCGGAAAAAATTGGTAATTCCTCTAAAAGGGACGTGAATTAAAAGCGAACTGGCTTCAAGCAAGGGGATAGTTAAAATAGCTAAAACAAGATCAACACTTGCAGCTAATGTTTGTTTACCCAATTGTTTTATCAACTGCCCACTTTTTTTCCATCCACTAATAAATCCATCAAAAAAACCATAGTAAAAACCTTCAAAAAAAGGTGCAACCAACAATTTTCCAATATTAATAATATTCTTGCAAAACCACTTGCAGGTTCCAAGGAACCAGTCATCTCCCGGGTGCATAATAGTATCATAAATAGCAGCTCCTCCTTTACCCCCAAGAGCAGCATAGTTGGTATATGGAAAATCACCCATTTCATGTTGCAGTGAAGGAATCGCCTTTGTTAAACCATAGCCAAGACTAAGCGCTAAAGAAACAATAATAGCAATTTCTGCAGGATCTTCTTTCAGGACAGAAACAGCATCAACAAAAAATTTATCCAAATTACCGCTCACTACCATACCTTGCCAGAGGGTTGCAGAGGCAGAAATAGCTTCTGAAGTCTTGCCATGATTCATTAAGCGAGCTAACTTTTGAACGGGCTCAATTCCATAAATCAAGCCACTTAAGTGTAGTTTTTTTAAGACATCAGCGAGCACATTGGGTGCAAGTACAGCGCCTGCGCCATAGACATAAGCTGCCATAGCAAGAGTTCCTATCATGGGGTTACGCTCGCTTGTATCTATAAAAAATCCTGCTAAATGGCGTAATACATCCAAAGCTCTGTGCAAAGGATTTTCATAAGTATGCAGGGCAGGGGGATGATTCGCTCTTGCAATGACATAGGGGCTGTTGTTGATCTGGTCATTAATGAATTCTTCTAGAGTTTGGCCATTCGCGAGAAGTCCGTGATTCTGGAGCGCTTCATGCAAAGAGGTTCTTTTAATTTTTTTGGATTTTGGATGTTGATCCATTTCTGAAAGATGTTTTTTCGGGGCATGAGTTGCGTGCACATGATTAAAAAATTCTTCATGCAGGTCATGTATGATGAATTGGCTCATGCTGTTGTAAAAACCTTTGAAAAAATCAGGTATACGGGAAATAAAAGCCTTGAATCGTAGGCTGATTCTTTCAGGCAGGTAAAGATGTCTTTTGCTGATTTGACTTAAAGCATATAAATCCTCTCCATCCGGCAAAGGATAAAAGAGTTGATCATGAATAAAATATTTGAGATGAACCAGTTTATTTTCGAGTCTTAACAGGACAGTATTTTTCTTTGGCACAATAACCCAATTACCATTAGGTAAGTGGCTTAGCAATCTTTTCGCCTCTTTTATACCGTTTACCTCTGCCTGTTGGGCGGAATTCTCCACTAGATGATTTACCATTGCAGTCAGACTGTTATAACCTCGTTGAGGAAGTCCTTTGAGTTTGTAGTATGGCGTTATTTTGGTAATGGATACTCCATCAGAGCGTTTTTGTACTTCAGTTTTATGACCAGGTTTTGTTGTGATTGCCAGATAATTAATCCAGTCGCGACCGTCATGCCAAAGTTTACTTATGAATCGTTCCAGTTTTGCAAAGCGATTGGCCGGGATGTTGTTTAATGCTGGTGCAGGGCAGAGTTGGTATTGCTGACAAATTACCCTGAGTGCATCGTCAAGATCACTGCTACTGTGCCCAATATGGATTTCACTATCCCAAACAAAACAAGGAGTAATTGGTTTTCCAAGTTGAGTTTTAGTAATTTTGGTAAAGTCCATTTGATCCTGGCGAGAAACAGCAAAAACCCGGTTAAACCGATAATGCTGTGCTGTTTTGTGCGCATCATATAATATATAACCAAAACTTCCTTCTGAAACGACAGGATTATTGGCTATCATTCGATTGCCGTTCTGGCAATGTTCAATAATGGAAATGACTTGTCTTCTTAACTCTTCCTGCCCAGCATGATCATGGGGTTTTAATTGTCTTTCCTTTTTCAAGAGATGGCTTAAGGAACGTATGCAAGCATTAGCCAGATTAATTTTTTCTTGTTGCTCCGGGCTTATGGGTTTTTTATAGCTTTCAGCTTGAATTTTATAGCGATTAACGTGATTTATAACATCCGCAACTAGCGAGGATGACCTGTCTCCCGGAAGAGTTTTTAACAGTTCGGGGTTATGGGTGAATAGCATCAGCTGAACTGTTTTCTTATTGTGGTTGGCTATTAAGCGTAGTCTGTCTCCTCCAGGAAGGAGATATTCCATATTATAATTACCATAAAATACTGTTCCCGCTTCGTGGCTGAAAATACTTCCGGTGATAGTTGGCATCTCTTTGTGTGTGTACGGAGTAACTCTTAGCGGAATAATAACTTGAGTTTGGCCATCAGTAGTTTCAAAATCAGGCATAAAGATTTATTTGGTTTAATATAAGATAAAAGGATACTGTCATTAATTTAGTGATTTTTTATCGCTTAAGTTGGTGTTGAAGAAAAGTAAAGCCTATTTAAGCTAAAATAATACAAAATCGTTTAATTTAATGCCATTATTGCACAGGGTACTCGAATTGGAACAGAAATAGCAAGTCTATTTAATGAAAAATTTGGTATCTCTGGAAGTTTTATGGTATGGCTGTTAGAATGTTTTAAAAATAAACAGGAATCAATATTAATGAGTAGTTATTGTGGTTATATTGCTTTAGTTGGCAGACCAAATGTTGGCAAATCAACCTTATTAAATCGTATTTTACAGCAAAAATTAAGTATTACCTCCAGAAAGCCACAAACCACGCGCCATAGTATTTTAGGAATTCGCACAGAGGGTGAATTTCAGTTTGTTTATGTAGATACCCCGGGTATTCATCAGGGTAATGCGAAAGCAATTAATCGCATGATGAATAAAACAGCGATTAGCGTATTACGTGACGTGGATGTGATTGCATTTCTAGTTGATGGAACGCATTGGAAAGATGAAGATGAGTATGTATTGAATTTAATCAAACAAGCTAATGTCCCTTGCATTCTGGTAGTTAATAAGGTGGACAAGATAACTGATAAAACACAACTTTTGCCCTGGATAGAGCAAATAAGTCAGCGATATCAATTTGCAGCTATTATTCCTTTGTCGGCGAAAACTGGTTTGCAGGTGGATGAACTGGAGGGCAAATTAAAGGCCTATCTGCCAGAAGGACCTCATTTGTTTCCTGATGATCAATTCACCGATCGGTCTACAAAATTTTTATGTGCCGAATTGCTCCGTGAAAAAATTTTCCGCTTTTGTGGACAAGAATTGCCTTATTCTGTAACAGTAGATATTGAATCATTTAAGGATGAGGGAAATTTAATTCGTATTCATGCCTTGATTTTAGTAGATAAGGATAATCACAAGCGCATGATCATTGGTGATAAGGGTCAAAAATTAAAAGAAATGGCAACCAATGCCCGCTTGGACATGGAAAAAATGTTAGACAAAAAGGTTTTTTTACAGTGTTGGTGTAAAGTAAAGTCAGGTTGGTCTGATGATGAGCGAATACTGAAGCAATTGGGATATGACCACTAAATCGCTGAATGCCTGGGTGATTCATAAGCAATGGTCTGGAGATACCAGTGCCAGACTAAAGCTTTTTACTAAAGAACTGGGATTAATTAGTTGCCTTTGCAAGGGCGGGCGAACTCCTAAGAAACAGTCGTTACTTCAGGCTTTTATCCCTCTCTGGGTTAGTATCGAAGAGCGTTATGATCAATATTACACACGAAGTATTGAAAGTACTTCTTCCAGACTTAACCTTGAGGGGCATTCTTTGTTTTCAGGCCTGTACATCAATGAGTTAATCTACTATACGCTGAGCCCGGATTTCCCTGACCCGGATTTATTTGATGCATATTTGTTCACCTTAAATGGCATAGCGCTAGCTAGAGAAAGAGAGGCGATAGAAGCTTTGCTGCGTCGCTTTGAATGGGCTTTGCTTAAGGCTTGTGGATACACCTTTTCATTTCTTCATGAGGCACGAACGGGAGAGTTAATTGTCCCCGGTTCTCATTACCAGTTTGTAGCTGGGGAGGGCTTTATTTTAGGTGGCGATAAAAAAATACCCGGTGAGCATTTGCTTGCTATAGCAACAGATAATTTAAGTGAAGCAGCCTATCTAAAATCAGCAAAATTTATTATGCGTCAGGCAATAGATCATCTTTTGGGGGGACGGGAAATCAAGGCTAGGTCCTTGTATGGACCGGCTTGAGATAGTGGGATGACTGCCAAGTACTTCTTTGCTATCAAATCTCTCCAGGCATTATTATGTGATGTTGGGCCTGGACAGATTCTCGATTTCTTCCACAGGATTTTGCTCCTGAATTTTAATAAAGCCAATTTGCTCTTTTAAAGTACCTTTAGGATTGAGTTTACTTCCCAATGAAGTGGCAAGATTATCTAATCTATCAACCAAAGCTCGTGAGGTAGTGAAATTACCAGCGTCAATCTCCTTGACTATGTCATCAACTACCTTGACATGGTGTCTATTCCAATGAAAGGTGAAAATTCGTTTGAATTTGGCCCACCAGGTGTCGCCCCCTTTAGTATAATCATCAAGAACAGCTCTAATAGCATGTATCTTTTTGTATTCCACATCATCTCTATGGAGCTGATGGCGAGGGTCATTCATAATTTCTTGAAAAGCATTTCGCCATAATTCATGATAAGCAGCATAATTTCTGGGGATCGTCGTAGAAAAAGTTCTTCTTCGAGCAGGAGGCTGGTTTTCTGCACGTACTTCTTGTCTGTCAGTTCGTGCAGGTGCAGTATAGGGAGTTAGCTGGCCTGTTCGGGTTGAAGTAAGACTCTCGTCAAGAGCTGACTGATAATTCACTGTGGCGGGAAAAAGACTGCGGTTATAAGCAAATTGCTCTTTGGGAACCGCCAAGGCTTGTTCAGGGGGGTGCCCCATGCCAACGGCCCAAGGATCAACGATTAGCGTACCAGTTGGAAAAGTGTCAGCTGTTAATTGTTGTGGAGGTTGAGGGAGTCTGCTTCCTTTAGGAACGAGCAAGGTAATGTTATGTAGATACCGGCCATTACTGTGCATACTTCCTATAACGGCAACATCATATTGAGTTCTTATTTGTAGATCATCTAACAATACTCCTGCAGAGTGGTAAGCAAAATTGCTGCATTCAGAGACACGAACAGCCTCACCATCAATTTTAAAACTTGATTTTTTATTTCTTTGCTGAGCGAATTTAATATATTCCTGAGCTGATTTAGGGGTTAAAAGCTGGGGAACTCCCCATTGACTAAAAGGTGGTGTTCTGGATAAGGGGTTTATGCTGTATTTTTGGTATCTTTGCCCGCTAGCTATGCCTTCGGGAGTCCGAGCAAGGCAGTGTGGAAAATTCCCAATATCAGCAACAACAAATTTTTGATATTGTTCTTGCTTCAGTCTCTCTTGTATCTGTTGGGGGGCAATAGCCATAAATTACTCCGATAACTGATTTGAGTTTGTTGTGGTGGTTATTTCTTAACTATGGTTTCTTTAAATTAAATATAGCAACCTTCTTATAGAAATGGTTAAAATTTAATATTTTTGGTTTATTTTTACTTTTTCTGAATCATTATAATCATGCTTTCATGATTAATTCGGTGCTTTATTTAAGTCTTTATCGCTTTCTGGGGTCTCTTGACAATTTGACATACAACTGAGAAAAGTAAATTTTTGCAAAAACTTAAATACACTATGGGGACTTGTGAATTTCTTAGAATGATTTAGTTTATCTGTTTCTTGCACTTCAATTGGATTGCCGATTAAATCGAGGTCCGTTATCCTGGTATTGGTTTCAAGTATTTTTTTACCTTTTGCTGTAATTTGATTACCGCCAAGATGAAGAATACTCAGAGAAGTATTGTTAGCAAAATGAGGTGTTGCATTATCGCTTATCGTGTTTTTTCCCAAAATAAGTAAGGTCAGTTGATTTTTTTTGGCTAACTCAATAGCTCCAGCATCAGAGATAGCGCAAGCGCTTGCAATCAGTTCTTTTATATTTACGTTGGTTGCTAATGCTATCGCTCCCTCGTCTTCCAGACTATTGAAGCAGAGATCGATTTTTTTAAGATTGGATTGAGCAAGATAGCCTGCCCCTAATTTGGTTATCTTATTATAAAGTGCATAGAGGGTTATCAGCCTAGCGTTGGTGGCTAAAGCCTTAATTCCATCGTCACCAATGCTGTTAAAACTGACATCTAAAGTAGTAATGTGATTGTCTTCTGATAGCGATTGAGCACCCTCAGGGCCAATATTATTATGACTAATATTAAGGGAGGAAATCGATGTTTTATTAACAAAAAGCTTTACACCGCTGGCTGTAATATCATTATGCGATAGGTCAAGACTGGTTATGGCAGGGTGATTTTGAAGAAATTCGCATAGCAGTGGGACGTCATTATCTGTAAGATTTAAAAAGGATAGTGTGAGTTGATTATGATTTTTATCATAGCTTTTTTCTAACTCCGATAATGTTAACATCCTACACCATGTTCAATTATAATTAAATTTGTTTAATATCTTACATAGGCAAGAGAATGATATCAAGATTTTTATTCACCTTATGATGATTTAGGGAAATGTGATCTGTGCCTATTATTCATGTATCAGTTTGAATTCAATATTGTAATTTCTTTAAAGTGTTAGTGAATAAAGAATAGTATGGAAAGTATGTTTAAATGCTTTACGTGGTATCGTTTAAACTGATTGAAACAAGGTAGCGTGAATGGCAGTTTGTCAAGAACTGCATTATACTCTTCATTTTATATTTTTTGGTGCAAAATGAATAAAGAGTTATTGTTAGGTGTTAATATTGATCATATAGCAACCCTACGGCAAGCACGAGGAACTCGTTATCCTGATCCTGTGCAGGCAGCAATGGATGCTGAAGAAGCAGGGGCAGATGGAATCACTTTGCATATGAGAGAGGACTTACGGCATATTCAGGCCCGTGATGTTCGATTGATTAAACAGGTTCTGCAAACACGTATGAATCTTGAGTTGGCGGTTACTGAAGCCATGCTGGATTTTGCGGAGGAAATCTCTCCTGAGCATGCTTGTTTAGTGCCCGAAAAACGGGAAGAATTAACTACAGAAGGTGGGTTGGATATTTTGACTCACCGCAAAGTGGTGGAAAGGGCGGTACGTCGCTTACAATTAATAGGAAGTGAGGTTTCTTTATTTATTGACCCGGATAAAGAGCAAATAAAAGCAGCTGTTGATGTTGGCGCACCGGTTATCGAATTGCACACGGGTTGCTATGCTGATGCTGCTTCAGAGGAAAAGCGGCATTATGAATTACAACGAATTAAAGAGGCGGCTGAATTTGCTGCCAGTTTGAATTTGGTAGTGAATGCCGGTCATGGGTTGCATTATCATAATGTTAAACCGATTGCAGCAATTAGAGAATTAAATGAACTTAACATAGGACATGCTATTATTGCCAGAGCTTTATTCTGTGGATTAAAAGAGGCAGTAAGACACATGCGCCAATTAATGCAGGAAGCGAGACTTTATGTCAACGACTGATGTCATTGTTATCCGTATCACAGGCGATTCTGGTGACGGAGTACAATTGGTAGGCGAACAATTAACCATTAGTGCGGCACTGACAGGACGTGATGTGCGTACTATGCCTGATTTCCCAGCGGAAATCCGAGCTCCTGCTGGAACAGTTGCGGGTGTCTCAGGATTTCAATTGGCGATGGCGGAAAGAGCTATTTTTACTGCCGGAGAGTCATTGGATGTGTTAGTGGCTTTAAATCCTGCTGCATTAAAAAACTCGCTTCAACATTTGAATCAGGGCGGTTTGTTGATCATTAATGAAGACAGTTTTCAGGAAAGAGATTGGCAAAAAGCAGGTATCGATAAGAGTTTCCTGGATAGTTGTCGAGAGCATTATCACATTGTTGCTTTTCCATTAATTACTCAAACTATTCAGGCAGTTGAATCCATTAACCTTACAAAACCTCAGGCTGTCAAAACTAAGAATTTTTATATTTTGGGATTGGTTTTGTGGTTATTTGATTTGCCTACAGACACTTGCCAGGCTTTTATCGCCAAAAAGTTCAAAACAAATCAGGCCATAGCAAAAGCCAATGAATTGGCTTTGTTAGCAGGATATAATTATGCCATGACTCTGGAGCTTTCCCGTCGGGATTATATGTTGGGGGAGGTTAACAGGCATTCAGGTGAGTACAGGCAAATCACTGGAGTTGAAGCAGTAGGATTGGCTCTGGCTACTTTGGCTACTCAAACACAAGTTCCTGTGTTAGTGTCAGGTTATCCAATTACACCCGCTTCCGCTATTTTGCATGAATGTGCTCGATTATCGGATTACGGCGTACAGTTAATACAAGCTGAGGATGAAATTGCCGCTATTTGTTCATGTATAGGCGCTGCTTATGGCGGTCGTTTGGCTCTGACTTGTACTTCAGGACCCGGCCTTGATTTAAAATGTGAAAGTCTTGGTCTGGCTGTTGTGACGGAGCTACCCCTGGTGTTGGTGGATGTGCAAAGAGCGGGGGCTTCAACAGGTTTGCCCACAAAAACCAGCCAGAGTGATTTAAAGCAAGCTTTGTATGGTCGCCATGGTGAAGCCCCTTTACCAGTGATTGCAGCTCAATCTCCTGCTGATTGTTTCAATACAATTATTGAAGCGTTCAGGATAGCTATCAAGTACATGACTCCAGTTATTGTATTACTTGATGCTTATTTGGCGAACGCGGCAGAGCCCTGGGAAATTCCTGCTTTGGATTCACTTAACATACCAAAACTGGAATTTAATCGCTTTACCAAACCCTATCATCGAGATGAATTTTTAAGTCGAAGCTGGAATGTTCCAGGTACTTCTGGTTTTATTCATCAAATTGGAGGCTTGGAAAAACAAGGCGATGAAGGACGAGTTAGTTATGATGCTGAGAATCATCAAAAAATGGTGATTACACGTGCCGAGAAAATAAAGGGTATTGCGAGAGATTATCCTGCTTTGGTTGTTGAGGGTGATATGGCTGCTTCCACGCTTGTTATAGGTTGGGGTAGTACTTTTGGCAGTTTAAAGTCTGCTGTGCAACAATGTCTTGAACAGGGATTACCTGTTGCCTATCTGCATCTGCGTCATCTTAACCCTTTACCTGATAATTTGGGTTCTTTATTGAAAAAATATGACAAGGTATTGGTTGCTGAATTGAATTCTGGCCAATTATGTCAACTCATCAGAGCGGTTTATCTGGTCGATGCGCAATCAATTAGCCAGTGCAATGGTCAACCTTTTAGTGTTAATCATTTGGTAAGTGCCATTAAAGCGGAAGCCAACTATGAACAGCAATTATAAGCGTGAAGATTTTGCGAATGAAACAGAAGTTCGCTGGTGTCCTGGTTGTGGTGATTATGCCATTTTGGCTGCTTTGCAAAGAGTACTTCCTGAATTAGGCTTGCCTCCTGAGCAGCATGTTTTTGTCTCAGGCATCGGGTGTGCTGGGCGGCTTCCCTATTATATGAATACTTATGGATTTCATACTATCCATGGCAGGGCTACAGCAGTAGCAACTGGTTTAAAGGCCATGCGAGAGGATTTATGTGTCTGGGTTATCACCGGAGATGGGGATGCTCTAAGTATAGGCGGCAATCATTTGCTGCATATTTTAAGGCGTAATGTCAATGTCAATATCCTTCTGTTTAATAATCAGGTTTATGGGTTAACCAAGGGGCAATTTTCTCCAACGTCTCAGAAAGGGCAGGTAACTAAAACATCGCCCAAAGGAGTGACAAGTGAGCCAATTAATCCAATCATGATCGCGTTGGCTTCGGGAGCCAGTTTTGTGGCCAGAGCGGTTGATAAAGATCCTGTCCATTTGGCTTCTGTGCTTAAAAATGCTTATGAACATAAGGGATGCTCTTTTGTTGAAATATATCAAGATTGCAATATTTTTAACCATGGCGCTTTTGATGATTTTGCAGTTAAAAGTAACCGGGCTGAAAACACCATAATATTGGAAGATGGCCAGCCACTCATGTTTGGTGCTCAAAAAGAAAAAGCGCTGCAGTTGGACAATGAGCAATTTGTCCAAGTTTCAGTTGAGGAAAAAGCGCTTTATAAGCATGATGCGAAAAATGTAATTAGCGCTATGCGTCTAGCGCGATTGACGTTCCCTGATTACCCAGTACCTCTGGGCGTCTATTATCAAAAGGAACGCGAGCTTTTTACTCTGAACCAGGAAGTAAAGAAAAAACCGGAAGATTTGCCAGAACTTTTTAAAGCCAAGGCAAGTTGGAAACAAAGCTAATTTCACATCGATTAATAATTTCTCTGGATTTTACAATGTAATTATTAATCATTGTCCAGGGTATAAGAATTTTTCTTTTTATAAGCCTATTTATTTGAGTTGTATTTTCTGCGAAGGCGGGAATATAACTAAAAATCAACCCGTATGTTAACTTTATGGATAGATTCCCGCTTCGCGGGGAAGAAAGAGGATTTAATATTCCTTAATTACATAGCTGTGAACGGTTGACAATTAAAAGGCTCAGGTCGTCTCAGTATAGATAAATTGCCTTGTACCAGACCAGTGCCTCCATGTTGAAATATTCTCTTACATTTCCTTTAAACAATTGATCGATAAAAAAATCCCGGCATACAGCCGGGACTCAGGTAGAGGAGACGATATTCAGTTAGTCGCGACCTGAAAATGCGCTTAACAGGTTCAGCAGGCTAACAAATAAGTTATAAATGGAAACAAACAAACCAATCGTAGCCATGATGTAATTGGTTTCCCCTTCATGAATTATGGCGCTGGTTTGTAACAGAATTAAGCCAGAGGAAATCAATACAAAAGCAGCAGAAATCACTAATTGCAGGGCTGGTATTTGTATAAATATCCCAGCTATCATCGCCAATAAGGCAACCATAATGCCAACAAACAGAAATCCACCCAGATAGCTAAAATCTTTTTTCGTTGTAAGAGCGTATCCTGATAGGGCAAAAAATATCATTCCAGTACCACCTAAAGCAGTAGCTACTATTTGTGGGCCATTTGAAAAACCTGTAATGTAATAATTCAGTAATGGGCCAATGGTATATCCTAAAAACCCTGTAAAAGCAAAGACGCTTACCAATCCCCAAACGCTATTTCTTAAGGCTTGAGTTAGAAACATCAAACCATAAACGCCAACTATCATTAATAGTGGATTCATTGGGCGAGCTCCACTAATAAAAGCTACGTAGGCAGTTAATGCGCTAAATATGAAGGTTAAACTTAGCAGTAAATACGTGTTTCGCAGTACTTTATTGGTTGCGAGCACAGATTCTCTTTGTTGACTAAGTATTGTGATATCATTTCGGTTCATTGTTCAGAACTCCAGTTATTTATTATCAGTGTAGCATATCTATGGTCAAATTTCCTATTTTTCAAGTCGCATCACTTGAAAATTTTGTAATAAAATTTACATATAGACCTATAGACAATTTATTATTAAGGCGAAAAGGTTTTCGTGTCAATTTTGTTTTGGGCTTATGTGTAACGATATAGTAAGATGAAAAACATGAATGTCATATAGGAAAAAGGATGAATCGAGTAGCGCTTGTACAAATGGTATCATCAGCCAAAATAGCAGATAATTTGCAACTCATTGAACGATATTTAATTGAAGCCAGGGAACAGGAGGCCAGTTTGGTTGTATTACCTGAGAATTTTGCTTTCATGGGGATGAATGAACGAGAGAAGTTGCACATTGCTGAACATTATGGTCAAGGGCCTATACAACAAAAAATCAGTGAGTTAGCGAGAGATTTACGGATATGGATAATAGCAGGAACAATCCCGTTGAAAAGTATGGGTTCAAAGGTACGGGCAAGTTGTATAGTTTATGATGATAAAGGCTCAAATGTTGCTCGCTATGATAAAATTCATTTATTTGATGTCAGAGTTTCCGATCAGGAAAAACATCAGGAGTCGTTAACAATAGAAGCAGGAAAAGATATCGCGCTTGTGGATACACCCGTGGGGAAAATTGGGTTAACGGTCTGTTATGACTTGCGTTTCCCGGAATTGTACCAGTATTTAACGCAAAGAGGCGCACAATTATTTTCAGTTCCCTCTGCTTTTACCGCGATAACTGGAGCTGCGCACTGGGAGGTTTTACTAAGAGCAAGAGCAATCGAAAACTTATGTTATGTATTAGCTCCCAATCAGGGTGGAATTCATGAAAACGGGCGTCATACCTATGGGCATAGTATGTTGGTGGAACCATGGGGTAAGGTGTTGGCTCAAAAAGAAGAAGGGCAGGGAGTAATTCTGGCGGATATTGATTTAGAGAGATTGTTACAGTTGAGAAGACAATTTCCGTGTGTTGAACATCATGTTTTAATGTAAAAGGTATATAAATGACAAAATCTCTTGCGATAGCAAAAAATATTTTATTGACACCAGCATCCCTGGATGAAGTCGGCATAGAAAAATTATTCAAGACCATGTTTAATCGTAACGTCGACGATGCTGATCTTTATTTCCAAAGTTGTAGTTATGAATCCTGGTATTTGGAAGATTCAGAAGTTAAAAGCGGTAATTTTTCTCTGGATAAGGGGGTAGGGATAAGGGCTGTAAGCGGTGATAAAACCGGCTTTGCCTATTGTGATGATATCATGCTGCCTTCCATGCTTCGTGCTGCAGATGCGGCGCGTTCCATAGCCCTTTCTGGTTCAAAAACAATACCGGCTGTCAAGATATTAAAGGCTCCTGTCAATCGATATGACAATTTAAATCCTTTGGAGGGAATGAGTAAACAGGAAAAAATCGCTTTATTGGAAGCCATTGACAAAGAAGCTCGTAGTCTTGATCCTCGAGTGATACAGGTTAATGCCTCCTTAACCGGTTGCTATGAAGTAGTGATGGTCGCCAATATGGACGGGCAGATGATGGCTGATGTGAGGCCATTGGTTAGCATTAATGTCAGTGTCATTGTTGAAGACAGTCATGGCAGAAGAGAATCGGCGCGTTCCGGCGGTGGTGGACGAGTAGCTTATTCCTATTTTACCGAGAAAGAAAACGCCTTGAGTTACGCGCGTGAAGCGGTACGGGAAGCATTAACCAATTTGCAGGCTGAACCAGCTCCTGCCGGAACCATGTCAGTTGTTTTGGGCCCAGGATGGCCAGGGGTACTTCTACATGAAGCCGTTGGGCATGGTTTGGAGGGTGATTTTAATCGCAAGGGATTATCTGCTTTTTCAGGTCGATTGGGTCAGCAGGTTGCTGCTGCGGGCGTTACAGTAGTGGATGATGGTACTTTAGAGAATCGACGTGGTTCTCTGACTATAGACGATGAAGGGACACCATCACAATGCACGACTTTAATCGATAATGGAATTTTAGTGAATTACATGCAGGACAAGTTGAATGCCAAACTCATGGGAATGCAATCAACAGGTAATTGTCGTCGTGAGTCCTATGCCCATGTCCCTATGCCGAGAATGACCAATACTTATATGCTGGCAGGGCAGTATGACCCTCAAGAAATTATTCGCACGGTAAAAAAAGGATTGTATGCGGTGAATTTTGGAGGTGGACAAGTTGATATTACCTCTGGCCAGTTTGTATTTTCTGCAAGTGAGGCTTACTTAATAGAGAATGGCAAGATTACAAAACCTGTGAAAGGAGCCACTTTGATTGGTAATGGCCCTGATGTGATGAAAAAAATAAGCATGATTGGTAATGATTTGGCATTGGATAGAGGGATTGGTGTATGTGGAAAAGAAGGACAATCTGTTCCTGTTGGCGTAGGACAACCGACCTTGAAAATCGATGCTTTGACGGTTGGCGGGACCAAGTAGAAAAATGTCAGTTTAGCATTGTGCTTCATTTGGTTTTTGGATTTAGTGACATCCCATGTTAAAGAACATGAAATTGATTCATTTAACGAGAATGTAACCAACTATTTCCAGGAGTTATTCTTGACAAATCAATATCCTAAAATCGGTTTGGCTTTAGGTAGTGGATCAGCGAGGGGCTGGGCCCATATCGGGGTAATTCAAACGCTCAAACGATTGGGTGTAAGGATTGATTGTGTCGCTGGATGTTCTATAGGCGCATTGGTTGGCGCCATTTATGCCTGTGGCACCTTGGATCTGTTTGAACAATGGGTGTTAAAGCTTAATAAAAGAGAAATGGCTAAACTCATTGATGTGAATTTTTTAGGTGGCGGAGTTATCTCTGGCAGTAAGTTGATGACTTTTTTCAAGGATTTCGGCCTTGAAAAAAATATTGAGGAGCTCTCTTTACCTTTTAGTTCAGTTGCTACTGATTTGAGCACAGGACGTGAGATATGGCTAAGTAAAGGTTCTCTTGAGGTTGCTATTCGCTCATCCATGTCTTTGCCGGGGTTATTTACCCCTCAGCGTTATAAGGATTGTTGGTTAGTCGATGGTGGTTTAGTTAATCCGGTGCCCATTACATTGTGTCGTGCTATGGGGGCAGATGTTGTGATTGCCGTCAATTTAAATCATGACTTGTTAAGAGTACCTCCAAGCACAACAGAACACCCGGGTTTTTTTTCAGTTCTCTCTGGTCAGTTTGATAAAATGATAAAAAGAATAATGGGAATCAGTGATGGGCCTGGATATTATGATGTCTTGACCAGAAGCATCAAAATAATGCAAGACCGCATAACCCGAGCAAGAGCGGCAGGTGATCCTGCTGATTTGACTTTGGTTCCTCAATTAGGAAACATCATGCTTTACGATTTTCATAAAGCAAAAGAGGCAATTCATGAGGGTGAAAATTGTGTTTTGCGAGAAAAAAGTAATATTTTACAACTAGTTGGTCTAGAATAGTAATTAAACAAGCTTAAGGAAGAGCCATGCAAAAAGAATCCAATTCCAATTCATTATTTGACTTGCTGTTGAAAAATGAAAAAAATTCGGCAGATCGAGTGTATTTAAGACAACCAAAAAATGGAGTTTGGCATGAGTACACCTGGTCGGCAGTGATGCTGCAGGCCCGAAAAGTAGCTGGTTTTTTACACCATCTGGGGTTAAAAAAAGGCGACCATATTTCGATTATCTCAAAGAATTGTGCGGAATGGTTTATCACAGATTTTGGAATTCATATTGCTGGCATGGTCAATGTTCCATTATTTGCCAATCAAAATGAGGAAAGCGCGCATTATGTTTTAGAGCATGGGGATGTGAAACTGGTTTTCGTGGGAAAACTGGATGATCATCAACGAGTCAGACAATTTATCCCTAAGAATTATCGCACAATTGGTTTTGATTACCATAAAGATTTGCAAGTTGATTACGAATGGTCTGATGTTCTGAAAAGTGACCCTATGATTAACCTGGTAGAACCAGAGCCGGATGCATTATATACCATCATTTATTCATCCGGGACTTCAGGGGCGCCTAAAGGAGCTATGTATACCAATCGGTCAATAGCCAATTATTTGGCAGTTTTCCCGAAAGACTTGCTCAGAATACGAGAATTGGAACATTATAAATTAATATCCTATCTTCCCTTGGCTCATGTCTATGAACGCTCTGCAATCCAATTAGGCAGTGTTACTATTAATGCAACGGTATCTTTTGTGGAAAGTCTGGAGAAATTCGCAGAGAACTTAAGGGAAGTGAGCCCGACCTTTTTCACTGCGGTTCCACGTATTTGGGGGGTATTTAAGCAAAAAATTGAACAAAAATTACCACCAGCCAAATTGAATTTTTTATTAAAAATTCCTCTTATATCCAGTTTGATAAAAAGAAAGATCATTCACAGTTTAGGATTAAGTGAGTGTACTAATTGTTTTAGCGGAGCATCTCATCTGCCAATATCCATTATTGATTTTTTTGAAAAACTGGGAATTTATATTCAGGAAGGATATGGTCAATCTGAGAACTTGGCTTATGCCACCTTATCGATGTTAAATGAGAGAAAACGTGGATACGTGGGTACCCCGAGGTTGGAAGTTGAGATAAAAGTAGGCGAAGAGAATGAGTTGCTTATGAAATGCCCTTGCTTAATGACAGGTTATTATAAAAATGAACAAGCGACTAAAAATGCTTTTACCGAAGAGGGTTGGTTGCGAACTGGTGATGTCGTTGATGTTGATAATGAAGACAGAGTTAAAATATTAGGAAGACTTTCTGAGAATTTTAAAAATCAGACAGGAGAGTTCATTGCTCCTTCGCCAATAGAAAAACTGTTTTCAGTGAATCCTATGTTAGAACAACTGTGCCTGGTAGGTAGAGAGCTACCTAGTAACGTTTTGTTGGTCACCTTGAATGAAGGAGTGCGCTTGGCTATGCCAAAAGAGGAAATTACTCACTCATTGCAGGAAACATTAAAGCAAGTCAATTCCAAGCTGGTTAAATACGAAAAAGTCAGTCATATCCTTGTGCTAAAAGATGCATGGACTACTGAAAATGATAAATTAACTCCTACACTGAAAGTAAAGAGAAGGGTAGTTGAAAAGGATTATGCCGCTTTAATCCAAAAGGCACTACAGCAATCTCAGTCAATCGTTTGGGAGTGAGGAGACAGTTTATTTAATAAAGAACTGATTTCAAATATTCGTTCCTCTGCTGACGTGCTGTCTAAAGTAAAACGCAGACGTTGCGGTCCTTCCATTTGATAGCGTTTGGCATGTACTTGTATTAAGCTAATCAGTGTTCCAGGGTCAATCGATGGTTTTTCACTAAAATCCAATTTACCTTGTTGAGCACTGGAACTGATTTTTTGAATGCCGAGCTGTTCTGCTTTTAATTTTAATTCAGTAATCAAAAACAGATGTTTGACTGGTTGGGGGAGTAAACCAAACCGGTCTATCAGTTCTATTTGTAGTTCTCTAAGTTGTTGGGTGGTTTTTGCATTAGCAATTCTTTTATACATGATGAGTCTATTGTGTATATCACCTATGTAATCTTCAGGAATAATCGCACTAATTCTCAAGTCAATTTCTGGTCCTTGATGCATGGGTGCTGATAACTCTGGAGTTTTGCCGGCCTTTAAATCATTAACAGCGCGGTCGAGCATTTCCATAAATAAAGTAAATCCTATGGCATGCATATTACCACTTTGTTCTTCACCAAGGAGTTCTCCTGCTCCACGAATTTCCAGGTCGTGAGTTGCCAGGGTGAACCCTGCTCCCAAATCTTCTAAAGACACAATGGCTTCGAGGCGTTTCACCGCGTCTGGTGTTAATAGTTTTTCATTTGGAGTTAACAAGTAAGCGTAGGCTTGATGATGAGAGCGTCCAACACGACCACGTAATTGATGCAGCTGGGCTAATCCAAATTTATCGGCACGATCGATAATAATGGTATTGGCGGTTGGAATATCGATCCCTGTTTCAATGATGGTTGTGCAAACCAGGACATTAAATCGGTGATGATAAAAATCAGACATGATGCGTTCTAATTGCCTTTCTCGCATTTGCCCATGTGCGCTTTGAATTTTTGCTTCGGGCACTAAAGCTTCCAGATCCTGGCAAACTCCTTCTATAGTTTGTACATTGTTGTGCAGGTAAAATACTTGCCCTCCCCTTAATATTTCACGCAATATCGCTTCTCGTATGGTGAGATCATTTTTTTCTTGCCAAAATGTTTTAATTGCCAAACGCTTGGCAGGCGGTGTTGCAATAAGTGAAATATCTCTGATTCCCGCCATTGCCATGTTCAATGTTCTGGGAATTGGAGTAGCAGTCATGGATAAAATATCAACATGAGTACGAAGCGATTTAATATGTTCCTTTTGTTTCACTCCAAATCGATGTTCTTCATCAATAATCAGTAATCCCAGGTTTTTGAAAGAAATATTATTTTGGAATAATTTATGGGTTCCAATCACAATATCTACTTTGCCTGATTGTAATGCGGCAAGGACTGCTTCGGACTCTTTATTACTGCGAAAGCGGGATAATAATTCAATATTAATGGGAAACTCTGCAAATCTATCGCGAAATGACTCAAAATGTTGTCCTGCAAGCAGTGTGGTTGGGGCAAGGATACAAACTTGTTTTCCATTTTGTACTGCCACGAATGCAGCACGCATGGCGACTTCGGTTTTACCAAATCCTACATCACCGCAGATTAGGCGATCCATGGGTCTTGGTGATTGCATGTCCTTAATAATTTGTTCAATGGCCTGAAGTTGATCTGGTGTTTCTGTGAAGGGGAAGCCACTGGCAAATTTTATATATTCGGATTGATTGAAATCGTATTGGTGCCCTGGCTGGGCTTCTCTTTTAGCATAGAGGTCCAATAATTCAATAGCTACATCATGAATTTTCTCGGCTGCTTTCTTTTTTTCCTTTTGCCATTGATCAGAACCCAGTTTGTGCAAAGGGGCGTGTTCACTGTCGACGCCAGTATACCGGCTTATCATATGCAGAGAAGTGACTGGTACGTAGATTTTGTCATCCCCTGCATAAGCAAGAACCAGGAACTCACTGGGGGTGCCATTGGAGTCGATGTATTGCAAACCTTGATAGCGACCCACACCAAATTGAAGATGTACCACTGGAGCGCCTAATCGGAGTTCGGCCATATCTCGTATGATTAAATCAGGGTCAACTGATTTTTGGGTGCTTCGACGTTGAGGTGTACTTTGTTCACCAAATAATTGCGATTCGACAATGATGACAATTTGTTTGTCGGTTAATTCACAGCCATAAATCAGTGGGCCAGTAGTTATGTTGATGGAGGACTCATCCTGAATGAAGTCTAGCCAGGAGTTTTGTATTTTTGGAATGATATGGCTTGATTTGAGCAGATCCAGTAATACTTCACGACGCCCTGCGCTTTCAACGACAATAAGATAGCGCTTAGTTGGATCAGAACAATATTCACTTAATTGGCGAAGTGGTTCAGTATTTTTTCTGTCAATGGGTAGTTGCGGAGCTTTGGCGATATTGAAATTTAAGGCTCCTTTTTTTTCTGAAGGTTTATGATACAGGCGTACTTGTTCATAATGGTTTGCTTTGGTTAATAACTCGGTGGGATTAATAAAGCAATGATCTGGGGGTAAAATAGGGCGGCTGACATCATGGCGCCGTTGTTCATGGCGTTCGTTTAATTCTCGCCAGAATTTCTCAGCATTCTCCTGGATTTCTTCAATTAAGCAAATTTTGGCATTGGCTGGCAGATAATCAAAAAAGGTAACTGTTTTATCAAAAAATAAGGGCAGATAATATTCTATGCCGGCTGGAAATTGACTGTTACTAATTGCTTCGTATATTGGGCAATTACTCGGATTTCCAGGAAAAGACTCTCTGAAAGCTCGTCGGAAGTGTAATTGACTTTGTTCATTTAATGGGAATTCACGAGCGGGCAATAAATGGATTTGATTGATTTTTTCAATCGTGCGTTGTGTTTCCGGATCAAATTCTCTGAGACTTTCAATTTCATCATCAAATAGCTCAATACGAAAGGGTAAACCACTACCCATAGGATACACGTCAATAATGGAGCCGCGCAGCGTGTATTCACCATGTTCGAGTACTTTATTAACACAATGGTATCCAGCTTGTTGCAACTGATTCCTGAACGAGTTCAGATCGAGTTTTTGTCCTTCTTTAAGCATTAAAGCGTATTGATTTAAAAACTCTGGTGGAGAAAGCCTGTGCATTAAAGTGCTGGCTGAAGAAATGATGATTCCATTGGTAATTTGTTGAACTCTGCTTAAGGTGTAGAGTCTTTCTGAAATAATATCTTGATGAGGAGAGAACTGATCATAAGGCAAGGTTTCCCAGTCGGGAAAAAATAATAATTCTTGGGTATTTTGGTTTGGATTTAGAAAAAAGTGCAGTTCATCCTGCAATTGACTGGCACATAGGTTGTCTTGCGTAATAAGTAATTTGATCCCGGGTGTTTGTTGGCAATATTCAGCTAAAGCCAGTGCCAGACTGCTACCATAGAGTTGTCCCCATATTTGTTTGTTTTTTGTGGGTTGGTAAAGTAGCGTTTTTGTATTCATTGGAATTTAATGACTAAAACTGAAAACCGCTTAGTATACCGCTAAATTAGGTATTCTGCACTATAAAGAATTTATTTTAGATTGATTCGGGCTCGACCAATTCTAAGTGAGTGACCTCCTGTTCGTCTAATTCGATATCGACCGATTCAATTTTTTGGAATCTGGAAGTTATCTTTTTGGCTGAGGTATTGACTTCATTGACGTCCTGATGTGCCAAGTCAATGTGTTTGGATAATTTATCCATTCTCTTTTCAAAGCGTTGAAAATCATTGGCCAAGGCTTGAAGATGTTTTTGAATGATATGAACTTGTTTGCGAGTGGCATCATCTTTAAGTACTGCCCTTGCTGTAGTCAGTACGGCCATTAATGTGCTTGGCGATACCAGCCAGACTTTTAGCTTTTGAGACATGGCAATTAAATCAGGATAGTTTGCATGAATTTCAGCAAATATGGATTCTGCAGGAATAAACATCATAGCACCATCTGTTGTTTCATTAGGCACGATATACTTTTCAGCGATGTCCTTGATATGTTTTTGAATGTCTTGGCGAAATTGTTGTTGTAATGACTTTCGATCAGTTGATAAGGCATCACTGTTGATCAATCGTTGATAGGTTTCCAGAGGGAATTTGGCGTCTATGACAATATTTCCAGTGGGCTCAGGCAAGAACAAAATGCAGTCAGCCCGTTTTTGATTACTGAGTGTATATTGCATTTGGTAACTTGCGTTGGGAAGCATATTGCTAATGAGTGTTGACAATTGAACTTCACCAAAGGCACCGCGAGCTTTTTTATCAACTAATACGTCCTGAAGGCTGACCACATGATTGGAGAGCTCGGTGATTTTCTTTTGTGCCTCATCAATAATGGTTAATCGTTTGACTACGTCAATAAAAGTAGACGAAGTTTTTTCAAAACCTTCGGTCAATTTGTGATTAACCTGCTGAGTTAGTGTGTTTAAATGATTACGAATCTCCTCGGTAAGTAATTGTAAGTGAGAAGTAAGGGAGCTCGCATGATGTTTGAAGCTGTGTGTCATTTGTTCTCTGACGTCAGTCATTTGTTTTTGTATAGCATCACTAATGAGTTGTTGTGTAACAAGTTGTCCTTGAGCTATCTTTTCATTAATAAATTGCTGGCTTGTTTGATAAGATTGGCTCAAATCAATATGTAACTGGTGAAGCTGAGTGATTAGCGTTTGCTGCGTTCTTTCGCCAAGTTGCTCAGTCAGTTTTTTTTGTTGTGTTTGTTTTACTAAAACCCAGAGAAGCAATAAGAATTGAAGGGCAATAGCCAGCGCTATGCCCTCAAACAAAGTGACAGAAGAAAATAATGCCATTCATTAATCCACTAACTGGCTAAGCTTGACAGGTTGGTTGTATTGATAAACAGTTTTTAACTGCCCATAGTCTATCAAGCGTAAATAACCCAAATAGAGGTTATCGTCCGATAATTGATTGTGATTGTCAAAGGTAAATTGCAAAACATGCTTGCCAGGTTCAAGCCATTGTGCTCTTTGCGAGGTCTGAATAGGTCTGGCTTCACCTTTGCCATTTTTTTGGAACAACACACTTTGTAAAGCATATCGGCTTGCAGTTGCAACATCGACAGTGACAACAAAAGTCAAAGGTTTAGAGGACACTTTTTTTACATTCATAAGGCTGGCTGAGGGAATGGAGTATGAAAAGGCTGTGTGGCCAGATCGTCTGATGATTTCTTGCCCGTATTCTGTTTGAACATCGGTTTCTAAATACCAGTTTTCACCGCGATCATTTAACTCAGAATCCAACGTAGCGATTCCTTCAAATACATTGGATTTTAACTTGGTCAAATTGAGCGCAATAACTTGACCTTTAGGGCCTACAAGTCGAGCATCAACGTCATTGACGTCATACTCAGTGATATCATTGTGAAGCGATATAGTCGCTTTTAGCTTATCTCCATACTGATAATGGAGAGAATCGGTTTCAACCTCCAGATATGTGATAGAAAACTTATCAAGGACACTGATCATATAGGCATCAGCATTTTTGTCATTAATGTCCTTACTTTTTAGTATGAATTTTCCATACCCCAGTTCAGGTTTTATTTGTAACATAGTCTGGTGTTTTGTAATGGCTAAAAGATTATTTCCAACTTCATCGTCTTGATTATAGAGAGAAGAGGCTTCTTTCAGGGGCAAGAGTTGGTTTTTGGGTGTTTTAATAAGTAATTCCGGAATGGATTTATTCTGCAAAGGGGTAATGCGAACGACAGCTCCAGGAGCCAAAGTTGATATAATAACTCCTCGTTGTAATTGCTCCAGAGAAATACGTTCTTTGTAACCATAACTTCTACGAACATTACTGATTTTTTTGTTTAATGGTTCATTGGTAATTTCCCATTTATCGTGAAGATTTTCATGCGATAATTGACTGCAATTCTCACATTCATAAGATTTGGTTGGTTGTCTTGGTAATGTAAACGCATGAGCTTGAGCAATACAAAATGCGGATATCCATATAAGGTGAGCAGTTTTCATTTCACAACTCCTTGATTAACTAGGGCACTGATAAGTATTTGATCCAAACCAAAACAAGAATGTCGACTTTGATTATGGCTTAAAGGCAAATTGTAATCAGTTTTGTCTATATCATAGAACCATACTTCTCCTGCTTGAGCTTGTGACTCACAATCCAGAAAGCCATCAGCACACTGATTAAGATAGAGTTTGGCGATTTTTAGCCCACTATTGAGCATGTATCCATTGCAATAGCTTGATGTTGAAAATGGTGAAGCATAGACATCAGTACCCACTATGACTTTAAACGGAATCGATAGAGAGGGTCGACCTTTGCTTCCCAAGAGCAATTCTTCATTATAGATCAACATGTCGCCTACACGTTGTTGTTTCACTGCATCTGAAAGATAACCAAGTAACCAGGCCAAACTCGTTTCAAATATGCCTCCATTTAATACTTCATCAGCAAGAGGCGTCCCTCCACTGGAAGGTGCAATGGCAATAACTTGATTGATTTTGCGTTTGAGAGTCATATATCGACCATCATAAGTTGGATTTGAAAGAATCCAACGCATGATGTTGGCACCATCAGAATGGGTGTAGACAGTGAGAGAACTCACATTTTTGTCATTGATAAATTCCAGAAGTTGATTGGCAACACAATTGGCTGCATCTTCATGCCACATATATTGGCTAAAGTCACAATGAACTACGTAGTGATTTTCAGGTTTTGCCAGAGTTTGGGAGATACTTTGTATGAAATCAATTTTCCAATACCCTCCATAGGCATCTTCTCTGTGATCTCGAGTACCATGTACAAAAGCAATGCCTTGATTAGAATTGGTATCAGAATGAGAATGGATAAGGGTTGAAAACAATAAAACAATAAGAGTGGATAAAATGCGTAGAAGTTCCATTTTCAAAATATCTCCTTCAATACAGAGACGTATCTATATCATGGTTCTGGCAAAAGATTCAAGAGAGGGGATTGATCCGCTTTGAGGTATCCCAAAAAGGATTTTGTCTTCAATGATTAAACTACTCATATTTTAAAGGGATAAAAAAATGATAAACTGTTGTTTTTATTTTGGGATTCTTCATTAATGAGTGATCAAGCGATTAAGGAAACGATAGAAGCGCTTAAAGAGCAAATAAGAAAATACGATTATCACTATTATGTTTTAGATGAGCCTTTGGTTCCTGACGCGGAATATGATCGATGCTTCAAGGCATTACAACAGTTTGAAGAGCAATATCCACAATTTTTATCACCAGATTCTCCTACACAGAGAGTGAGCGGTACTCCTTCGGATGCTTTTATGCCGGTAGCCCACAAGCAACCCATGTTGTCTTTGTCTAACGTATTTACTACTGATGAATTAAAAGCATTCATTAAGCGAGCAATTGAGAAATTGGATGAACCAAATCAACAACTGGTGTTCGCTTGTGAACCGAAGCTTGATGGGTTAGCAGTTAACATGACTTATGAGAGTGGAATCTTGACTCATGCTGCAACTCGTGGAGATGGTGCTGTAGGAGAAAACATCACAGCAAATATTAAGACTATTGCTTCAGTTCCATTAAGACTAAGGGTTAATAATCCTCCAAAATTGATTGAAGTGCGGGGTGAAGTCTATATCCCCAAAGCCGATTTTGAAGCATACAACGCAAGAGCCAGAGAACTGGGTGAGAAAACTTTTGCCAATCCGAGAAATGCTGCTGCAGGTAGTTTAAGACAATTAAATCCTGAGATTTCTGCCAACCGCCCACTGGCTATTTATTGTTATGGTATAGGGGCTTGTGAGGGTTATAAGTTACCTGACAGTCATTTGGAACAATTGAATTTATTAAAGGAATTTGGATTCAGAGTATCTCCAGAAACGCGAAAAGAGTTTGGAATAGAAGGTTGTTTAAATTATTATCAGTATATGTTAGCGAAACGGAATCAATTGCCTTTTGAAATCGATGGGGTTGTTTATAAGATTGATAGTATCCCCTTGCAACAGCAATTAGGCTATGTTTCTCGTGCACCAAGATTTGCGTGTGCCCATAAGTTTCCTGCCACAGAAGAAATGACTCGTCTGATAGCTGTGGATTTCCAGGTAGGCAGAACAGGTGCTGTGACGCCCGTTGCGCGTTTGGAGCCAGTGAGTGTTGGTGGTGTTACAGTGAGTAATGCGACTTTGCATAATTTTGATGAAATTACCCGGAAAGACATTCGTATTGGTGACACGGTTATTATTCGTCGTGCTGGTGATGTGATCCCTGAAGTGGTTTCTGTCGTTTTGGAAAAGCGTCCCGATAATGCCAGGAAGATTGAGCTTCCTAAAAATTGCCCAGTTTGTGGTTCTGAAGTCGTAAGGGAAGAGGATGAGGCAATTGCCCGTTGTGTTGGAGGTTTATATTGTAAAGCCCAATTAAAAAGGATGATGTGGCATTTTGCTTCTCGAAAAGCAATGTACATTGAGGGGCTTGGTAGTGTTTTGATTGATCAGTTAGTGGATGAGGGCATTGTCCATCATTTGGCGGATCTTTATGAACTCGATTTGCAAATTTTAGCTAATCTGCCCAGGATGGGAGAGAAATCAGCAAAAAACTTGTTATCCGCTTTGGAAAAAAGTAAAAAAACGACTTTCAATCGCTTTCTATATGCTTTGGGAATCAGAGAAATAGGTGAGGCCGGAGCAAGGGTTTTAGCGGAGCATTACTTCGATGTGGAGAGCTTGAAAGCGGCAACGATTGAGGATTTAATGACTCTGAATGACATAGGTCCAGTAGCGGCTTCTCATATAGTCCATTTTTTTGCCCAACCGCACAATCTTGAAGTGATTAACCGCCTTCTTGAGTTGGGTATTCATTGGCCTAAGCCTGAAAAAATACAGGTTAATCCACAAAATCCATTTTATGGTAAAACAGTAGTATTAACTGGAACTCTAAGTACTATGGGGCGGGAAGAGGCAAAGGCAAAATTATTAGCCTTGGGCGCAAAAATAAGTGGAAGTGTATCTTCCAAAACGGATTATGTGATAGCAGGGAGTGAAGCCGGTTCAAAGCTAATTAAAGCGACAGAACTGGGAGTAGCGATTATAGAGGAAGAGGAGTTTTTAAAACGGGTTAATTCATGAGTAGCTAGATCTTTGCTATTTGGTTTATGATGGGTATCAATGAATCGGGTGAAGTAGGTATTTTAAACCTGTAATAATGACTGATTGGCACGAGGGAACTAAGTGCGGCGATATTTGTTAATTCAATTCATGTTGTTTTTAATGCCTTGCTGTGTCAATTTGGCTTATGGCAGTTCCTGGGTATTCAATAATCCTTACCCCGAGAGCGAGGCCAATGAAAATATTTATTATTCTTCTTTTAATGAACAGCCCAAAACCCTGGATCCGGCGCGTTCCTATTCTTCCAATGAATATCTCTTCATAGCCCAAATCTATGAGCCACTTCTGGAATATGATTACTATAAAAGACCCTATGAATTAATTCCTTTAACGGCTACCTGGTTACCCAAGATTCGATATTTGGATGCTCAGGGAAATCCTGTCCCAGCAGGAGATAACACGAAACCAGCTTACAGTGTCTATACCATTCAGATAAAAAAAGGAATTTTATATCAACCTCACCCTGCTCTTGCCCGGAAGAAGGATGGTTCTTATCGATATCACCACTTATCAGAAGATTATTTGGAAGATCATGATATTAGCAAGTTGTCAGATTTCAAATACACTGGTACAAGGGAACTGATCATTGATGATTACATTTATCAAATTAAAAGATTGGCTAATCCGGCTGTGAGTTCTCCTATATATGGGTTGATGAGTTATTATATTCTAGGCTTCAAGGAGTATGGAGGTAGTCTTCCTAAAGGTGCAACCAATAAAAATTCTTTTATAGATTTACGTCAGTATCCTTTGCAGGGGATTAAAAAATTAGATGATTACACTTTTGAAATTACATTAAAGGGGCAATATACACAATTTTTGTTTTGGTTGGCCATGCCTTTTTTTGCCCCAGTTCCTTGGGAAGCGGATTTATTTTATTCGCAAAAGGATATGGATGATAAAAACTTATCTTTTGGTTGGTATCCTATAGGCACAGGGCCTTTTATGCTGACTGAAAATAATCCTAATAGAAGCATGATATTGGAGAAAAATCCTAATTTCAGAGAAGTGTATTTTCCTGTTAATGGTTCAGACGCTGATAGACGGGCTGGTTATTTAACCAATCAGGGAAGGCGCTTGCCATTAATTGACAAAGCTGTTTATACCCTTGAAAAAGAATCTATTCCTCGATGGAATAAGTTCTTGCAAGGCTACTATGATATGTCAGGAATAAGTGCTGACAGTTTCGATCAGGCTATTCATATCAATCGCTTTGGAGAGCCTATTCTTAGCCAGGAGATGAAAGATAAAAAAATATATTTAAGACAAAACCTGGAGCCCTCTATCTATTACGTAGGCTTTAATATGCTTGACAGCGTTGTTGGAGGCAATAGTAAAAGAGCGCGAAAATTACGTCAGGCGATTTCTATCGCGGTGAATTTTGATGAAAATATTGCCATATTTTTTAATGGTCGAGGTATTCCGGCACAAGGCCCTATTCCACCGGGTATCTTTGGGTACAAGGAAGGAAAAGAAGGTATTAATCCCTATGTTTATCAATGGGTGAATAATGCCAGGAAACGAAAATCATTGAGAGATGCGCAAAAATTAATGATTGAGGCAGGGTATCCTGGGGGGATAGATCCGAAAACTGGTAAACATTTAATTCTTCATTATGATGTCATGACGACAGGAGGGCCTGATGATAAGGCAAGGCTTGACTGGATGCGCAAGCAATTTGCAAGTATAGGGATAGACTTGAATATTAGGGCAACGCTTTACAATCGTTTCCAGGAAAAGATGCGGATAGGTCATGCTCAAATATTTAGCTGGGGCTGGAATGCTGATTATCCTGATCCGGAAAATTTTTTATTTTTGCTTTATGGGAAAAATGGAAAAGTGAAGTATGGTGGTGAAAATGCATCAAATTATGAAAATCCTGAATTTGATAGATTATTTAATTTGATGAAGAATCGTCCTAACGACCAACAAAGACAAAAACTAATTGATAAGATGTTAGCGATTGTCCGGTATGATGCTCCATGGGTATGGGGTATGCATTCTGAAGACTTTATTTTATCGCAAGATTGGGTGTCTAATGTAAAATCCAATACGATTTCCCTCAACACTCTAAAATATGTTTCTGTTAATGTACCTGAACGTAACCAATTGCGAAGAGCCTGGAATCAACCGGTATTTTGGCCTTTAGGCGTGTTGTTTGGGCTATTGATTGCTTTGATAATCCCTTTATTCATTACTTATTTAAAAAAAGAAAAACAGGCAGCACAAAGAGTAAAATTAAAATGATTAAATACATACTCCGCAGATTTTTATATGCGATTCCAATTTTGTTTGGTATTAATCTGATTACTTTTGCATTGTTCTTCATGGTTAATTCTCCGGATGATATGGCACGTATGCACTTGGGTAATAAACATGTAGAGCAAAAAGCCATTGAAGACTGGAAAGCAGTTCATGGCTATGATTTACCATTATTTTATAATGAAAAACAGACTGGATTTAATCAATTCAGACAGACTTTGTTTTATCAAAAATCGCTGATGCTGTTTACCTTTAATTTTGGTGTCTCGGATGCTGGAAGAGATATTAGCCACGATATATCCTACAGAATGTGGCCAAGCCTTGCCATTGCCTTGCCAACTTTATTATTTGCTGTTTTGATGAATATTATTTTTGCTATGGCTATGGCATTTTTCCGTTCGACTTATCTTGATTTATCTGGGGTAGTTATTTGTATTATCCTGATGTCGATATCCAGTTTATTTTACATCATTGGCGGACAATATCTTTTTGGGAAAATACTAAAATGGTTTCCTATTTCCGGCTATGATGATGGTCTGGATGCTTTGAAATTTACTATTTTACCAGTCTTGGTGGCTGTTTTGGGACAATTAGGTGCGGGAGCGCGTTGGTATCGAACTTTGGTTTTGGAAGAAATTAATAAAGATTATGTAAAAACCGCAAGAGCAAAGGGACTCTCTGAGCAAAGGATTTTATTTAAACATGTATTAAAAAATGCCATGTTACCCATTTTGACCGGAATTGTAGTCATCATTCCTACTTTGTTTATGGGAAGTTTGGTTTTAGAGTCTTTTTTTGGTGTGCCAGGCTTGGGTAGCTATATTATTGATGCGATACAACAGCAAGATTTCGCTATTGTAAGGGCTATGGTTTTTCTGGGGTCGGTTCTTTATATCATAGGATTGGTTCTGACTGATTTTTCTTACATTCTCGTTGATCCCCGAGTACGATTATCCTGATAACCAAGGAGTATGCGGCAAAAATGACATTTGAATTGCTTTGGACTGACAAATGTTTTCTTACTTTACTGGCGGTGGTTTTATTTACCGTTTTGCTGAGTCTTAGAAAACAACACATCAAATTGTCATTTGCAATCATTTTACAAAGGCCATTGGCAATTAGTGCTGGTATTGTGTTGTTGTTGTTTTTAACCATCGGGGTATTGGACTCCATTCATATCAAATTCATCAATGATAAAACAGAAAAAACTCAGTCTTTATTGGATAGAGTCCTTGCACCTATAGGAAATATCTATGAGAAAACTTATTCGGCTCCCTTGGCTTTAAATCAATTTATGAGCGAAACGAAGTTGATTAATGGGGTCACAACTCAGGTTTACCCTCGCTTGAAATATCCACCAGCCTCTATTAAGAATGAAAAAGACAAAGCCCTCATTATCAAGTCTGTGCTAATGAAAGCTATAACATATAGTGCTTTGGTCATTTTCGGTGGGTGGTTATTACTTGTTTTAATAAAATTTAGTTTTGGATATAACCATATTTTTATTTTAAGCCCTACTCAAATTACCGTTATAGCGACAGTGGCTGTACTTACTTTTGCAGTCGTCATTGGTTATGGATTATCAAGATCCTTTCATGTATTGGGCACAGGGCAAATTGGACAAGATATTTTCTATTTCAGTTTGAAAAGTGTGCGAACTGGTCTAATTATTGGATTTTTAACAACCCTGTTCATGTTGCCACTGGCTTTATTTTTGGGGGTTGCAGCAGGGTATTTTGGTGGGCTCGTCGATGATATTATCCAGTATGTTTATACTACTTTAAGCTCCATTCCAGGTGTTTTACTCATCACGGCTTCTGTATTGTCCTTACAAACTTATATCGCAAACCATCCGGAGAAATTTACTACTTTAGCCAAGAGTGCTGATGCGCGCTTATTGGCTCTTTGCTTGATTCTTGGTGTGACCAGTTGGACAAGTCTGTGCCGTCTTTTGAGAGCAGAAACTTTGAAATTGCGAGAAATAGATTATGTCCTGGCTGCCCGCGCCTTAGGCAGTAGTTGGTTTACCATCGTGCGCAAACATTTGGTGCCCAATGTCATGCATATTGTTATCATTACCTTGGTATTGGATTTCAGTTTTTTAGTCTTGGCAGAAGCTGTATTGACTTATGTGGGGGTCGGGGTTTCACCCATGACCATTAGTTGGGGAAATATGATTAATGGAGCACGGCTTGAATTGGCGCGTGACCCTGTTGTATGGTGGCCTATGTTTGCAGCCTTTCTATTAATGTTTTTATTGGTTTTGGCAATGAATTTGTTTGCAGATGCAGTACGGGATGCTTTTGATCCACATCAATCTCATTTATAGGCAATATCTGTTAGTTTCCTATTTCCGGGATTTAGGTTAAAGTTTCCCAATTATCGTGAATGGGTTAATTCTCTATGCGACAACGTTTTGTTCATTTAAGAGTACATACGGAGTTTTCATTAGTCGATGGTTTAGTACAGATTAAATCTTTGATGAAGGCTTTACCTGCAAGGGGTATGAGTTCAGTTGCTGTAACAGATTTTTGTAATTTATTTGCTGCTGTCAAAGTATTTAAAAGTGCGATAGAAGCGGGAATTAAACCTATCATTGGTAGTGATTTGCCGTGTCACGATTTGGAAACCCCGGATAGCATTTTTTCTTTGGTTTTGTTATGTCAAGACACAACAGGCTATAAAAATTTAACTTGTCTGGTTTCCAAAGCATATCAGGAAGGGCAATATCATGGCCAACCCAGAATACAACTACAATGGATTCCGGAATTTTCACAGGGATTAATTGCTCTGTCTGGGGGAAAGTTTGGTGATATTGGCCAAGCATTACTGGCAAATGATGATGCTTTGGCAAGAAAGCGTGCTTTGCATTGGATGAGTTTGTTTCCGAATCGTTTTTATCTCGAAATTCAGAGAACCGGAAGGGCTGATGAGCTGCATTATAATGAGAAGTTGATCGCGTTAGCGGACGAATTGCAATTACCCCTTGTTGCAACCAACGACGTACGGTTCATCAATGAGGATGATTTTGATGCTCATGAAGCTCGGGTCTGTATTCACCAAGGGTACACGCTGGCTGATCCCAGGAGGATTCAACAATACAGCTCCCAGCAGTATCTGCGTTCAGCAGATGAAATGGAGCTTTTATTTTCGGATCTTCCCAGCGCATTACATAATACAGTCGAAATTAGTAAACGCTGTAATGTGAAACTTGACCTGGGCCACAATTATCTACCTAATTTCCCTATTCCGGATGGCTCAACAGTAGAGGCGTATTTATCACATCTTTCTGAAATTGGCCTGGAAGAGCGTTTAAAGCAATTATTCAGAGGCAAGTCTGAAGAGGAATTGCTTGCCGTCAGAGGAGAGTACGACAGACGTCTTAAAATTGAACTGGATGTTATTAACAACATGGGGTTTGCTGGTTACTTCCTGATTGTTGCCGATTTTATTCAATGGGCTAAACAAAATGGGGTTCCAGTAGGACCAGGTCGCGGTTCCGGTGCTGGTTCTCTGGTTGCTTATGCCCTTAAGATTACAGACTTGGATCCTCTGGAGTACGAGCTGCTTTTTGAACGATTTTTAAATCCAGAACGAGTTTCCATGCCTGACTTTGATATTGATTTTTGCATGGAAGGCCGTGATCGGGTTATTGAATATGTAGCAGAAAAATACGGCAGGCAGAGCGTTTCCCAAATTATCACTTTTGGTACTATGGCTGCAAAGGCTGTAGTGAGGGATGTTGGGCGTGTTTTAGGTCATCCTTATGGTTTTGTTGATAAGCTGGCGAAATTAATTCCGTTTGAGTTAGGAATTACTTTAAGTAAAGCGATGGAGCAGGAGGAGGAGCTTCGCAGGCGATATGAAGAAGAGGAAGAAGTAAAGGAGCTATTTGATCTTGCCCTGAAACTGGAGGGAATTACTCGTAATGCAGGCAAGCATGCTGGGGGAGTAGTTATTGCACCATCTCAGCTGACTGATTTCACGGCAATATACTGTGAAGAAGGATCAACACAAATAGTTAGCCAATTTGATAAAGACGATGTTGAGGCGGTTGGATTAGTTAAGTTTGATTTTTTAGGATTAAGAACACTAACCATTATCGATTGGGCTCTGGCTACAGTGAATAAGCAATGTGAAAATGCCGGGCTGTCACCAATTGATATTAGCCAAATACCAACGGATGATGATGCTACTTTTGAGTTATTAAAAGCATGTAAGACCACTGCTGTGTTTCAGCTGGAATCTCGGGGTATGAAGGAGCTGATAAGCCGGCTTCAACCGGATTGCTTTGAAGACATTATTGCGTTGGTTGCTTTATTCAGACCAGGTCCTCTTCAGTCAGGGATGGTGGATGATTTTATCGACAGGAAGCATGGCAGGGCTCGAGTTGATTATCCACACCCAGACTTGGAACCAATTCTTAAGCCTACTTATGGGGTTATCCTCTATCAAGAACAAGTAATGCAAATCGCCCAGGTCTTGGCCAATTACACGCTTGGCTCTGCTGATTTGTTAAGACGAGCCATGGGGAAGAAAAAACCAGAAGAAATGGCAAAGCAAAGGGAAATTTTTACCCAGGGTGCGGTTGCGAGAGGAGTGGATGAACAGGTAGCAACCCATATTTTTGATTTAATGGAGAAGTTCGCCGGATATGGATTTAATAAATCACATTCTGCCGCGTATGCTTTGGTAGCTTATCAAACTGCTTGGTTAAAAGCACATTACCCTGCGGCTTTTATGGCTGCAGTGATGTCCTCTGATATGGATAACACGGATAAAGTTGTGACTTTTATTGATGAATGCGCGCACATGAAATTACAAGTGCTGCCTCCTTCCATTAATAATTCCATGTATCATTTTACCGTGTCCGATGAAAGGACGATTATTTATGGTCTCGGAGCAATAAAGGGAGTTGGCGAGTCTGCGATTGAGTGTATTATTCAGGAGAGGAACCAGAATGGGCCATTTTTGGATTTGTTTGGTTTTTGTCAAAGATTGGATTTACGCAAAGTCAACAGAAGAGTGATTGAAGCTTTAATCAAGAGTGGTGCTTTTGATGTTTGGAAAGTGGAAAGGGCTGTATTAACAGCGTCCTTGGAAAAAGCACTGAAAGTTGCCGAAAAAGAACATCAAAACCAATCGAGCGGGCAATTTGATTTATTCTCACTTTTAGAGGACAAAGCGGATGAACAAAATTATGTGGAAAGTAAATCCTGGTCTGAAGCTCAAAGATTAGAAGGCGAAAGAGAGGTATTAGGTTTTTACCTCACTGGCCATCCTGCTGACCAATACAGACGTGAGTTGGGAGATTTTATTGTCCCTGTTAGCCAATTAAATCCGTCCTTACATAAAAAAGCGATTATTTGCGCCCAGGTTGTAGCGATTAGAAAAATAATAACCAAACGTGGTAAGAAATTAGTGATTATCGGAATGGATGATGCGACTGCCAGGATTGATGCTGTAGTTTTTGGTGAGATTTTTGAACAGTTTTCTGAACCATTAATGACGGGCGACATGCTGGTGATTGAGGGGGAAGTTGCAATTGATGATTACAATGGTGGTGTTAAAATGACTGCCAATCAGCTTTTAAGTATTGCTTCAGCTCGAACAAAATTCGCTCGTTGCATGGAGTTGCGTTTAAATCAAAACAATGTTGCCATACTGCCTTCCATCCAATCCTTACTAAAGACTTATTCAGGGAGGTGTGCAGTGCAACTGGCTTATTCCAATAATGTTGCCAAAGCTAATTTAAATCTTGGCCAACAATGGTGTGTGACCCCTAGCGATGAATTAATAGGGCTATTGAGTAATCTTTTAGGGGAAGAGCAAGTGGTAATGCGTTATTAGAAGTGCTGTTAATGTCAGTATCTGTGGAGTTGAGCATATAGCACTGCTCAACTCGCAATGGCACAATGACTGTTACTCTATTTACATTAAATAGTTGTTAGCAATGTGGACGTGGAAGAGTCTTCTTCACTAACTTTTTTCTCCTGCAGCTTCAATTGAGCTTTTAATTCATTAATTAGCTCAAGAGGAAGTTGAACTCCGCCGTCAGGAATCGTGACTTCTTTTCCATTGATAAGAAGTTTTCCTTCTTCAGTAATTTCAACTGTTTGTTGCCCTTCTTCAGTTTTTAAGTCAGAGCTTGGTGTGTATTCAATCACTATTCCATTAATTATGGATTTACCATCAGCAATACGAATACCTGTCATCTGAGAGGTATTAGGGTAGTTGCTGTAGTAATTTATGATAGTGGCGCTGGCTTTCCATAACAGTCTATAGGCATAGTCCAAAGGTAAACCGATGCCCATTCCTACGCCCTGTCCGAGAATACCCATAGTCGTTCCTAAAACATGAGCCAAACTGATACTGAAAAAAGCAGTAACTAGTTTGCTTGCTATGACCTGAGAGAACAATGCGACACCCATAGGCCCTGTTGTGCCGAGCATCAAAAGGGTACTTCCTACCATGGTCGTAATTTGTAGTTTGGTTGACATTGCTTTTGACGATTGACTAATGACATCCCCCCCAAGATAACCAATTGTTGCTCCCGTGTATGAAAAAGCGGCCCCAAACATCGGTTGGGTAATGGATGTAATGGGATAGTCTTTGTAGGGGTTGGTAGATACTTTTTTTATACTCACACTGGCAACATATTTGGAAAATTCACTCCATTCCTGTTCAGTAAATGGGGGTAAATCTTTCACATTCGCTTTACGTATAGCAGCATTGGCATCACTGAATGCGGACAAAGAGGAATTAATTACTCGATTAGCGGCTAAAAAGCATATTTCCTTGTCTTCATCATCTAAATAGTTAGTATCCGTAATGCCTAAATCTTTATTAATTAAATTGTATAATTTTGAGTTGCTTTTCGGGGATGAAATTTGCGATTGAATATATAAACAAGCTGCGATCACTACTCTTGAGGCAGTTAAATTCGCTTCCCATTGCTCGGGAGAAGTGATCTCTTCCTCTTTCGCCAGATTTGCTCTAAGAACGAGAATCATTTTTTTTATAAATTTGGTTTGCTTATCTCTGGATACGACATCAGTGCCTCCAAAAAAAGTGGGTACTCCGATTAAAGAGGGGGGTTGATCCAAATCTACCTGTTTTTCTGTTTTATAGTCCTGGCGTAAAAAGTTAAGGCTGGTAAGAGCTCCTGCTGGCAGTATATAGCGCATAATAACCTCATATCCATTGAAAATTTATTTGTATGTTTTTTATCTTACCGATTCACTGGTTAAATGCAATCTGATTTGATTAATTTTTACTAAATTGTTGCAATCGGGTAAGGCAGCAGATTTTATTTATAATTTAATTCTTTAAAATGATGGTTTTTTTGCGATTATAATATTTTTAGCCTTGAGTTAGATATGTTAATCTTAATAGGGTTTAAATTAATTTAAAATTAAAACAAATCCATGTCCTGTAGCCTGATTGAGGCGGTCATTAATACTTTGATTAGAAATGACAGAACTGTTTTAGCTGTTTTTGAGAGAAGGGTAGATTTGTATGATGGAATTAACAAATAAAATCATCAGGATAAGTTACATGGATAAGTTATACCAATATCTTTTACTTCTTCGTTTATCGCACTGGAGTAAAGCAATTTTTGTTATGCTCGGTTTTATTTATACTCCTGTTCCGGGGTATTTGTACCCGGCATTACTGGCTTCATTATCTTTTTGTCTTATTGCAAGTGCCGTTTATATTTATAATGATATTCAGGATAGAACGGAAGACAGTTTACATCCTTTTAAATGTAACAGGCCTATTGCCAGTGAGCAGGTTACTTTGTTTGACGCGATCATTGTAATGCTTTTATTGATGATTATTGGGCTTGCCCTGGGTTGGCTTATTTCAAAAACATTGGTGGTCATTTTAATTGTTTATTTGATAATCAATCTTGCATATAACCATGTCTTAAAATTGATTCCAGTTTTTGATGTTGCGTGTATTGCTCTGGGATTTATGCTCAGAGTTTTGGCTGGGACAATAGGAATTGATTTGGCTATATCGGGCTGGTTAACTGTTGCAGCGACTTTGCTGAGTTTATTTATTGCACTCAATAAAAGACAACTGGAAATGCAGTTGGGATTGAAAAATTCAACTCGCAAGGTTCTGCGTCGATATAATCCGGTTTTTCTGCAAAGACTTATCGTTATTACTGGAATAGCTTGCTTTATTACGTATCTGTTTTACACTGTTTATGCCAGAGCAGAATCGTTCTTTTTCATTTTAACCTTACCTTTTGCAGCTATTGCATTATGGCGTTTTGCCTGGCTTGCCACTCAGGATGTAGAGAATGATGATCCGGTCAATGTTTTTTTAAGTGATCGATTATCTCGAATAAATCTTTGGTGCTTTGCTATCTTGACTTTCAAGGCATTGAATTGATGAGTATGAACTGGCGCTGGTATGACAGCCTGTTTATCCTTTTGTTTGTTTATTTGCTGATTTTACAAATCCAGGCCATATGGCCGTTCACTATTGATGACATGTATATTTCTTTGCGGTATGCCAAAAACTGGGCTGCAGGAAATGGTTTGTTATGGAATTTAAACGCTGAACCAGTCGAGGGTTATTCCAATTTCAGCTTTGTTGTTTTGGGGGCAATATCAATTGCTCTGCACATTAATCCGGTTCTTAGCCTAAAAATCGCTGGGTTTGCTGGATTACTTGTGACCTGCCTTTTTCTTTTTCTTATCAGCCGATTTTGGTTTGCTAAACGCGAATCCCTTATCCCCTGCATATGGCTTTTATTATATAAGGGACAAATTATTTGGTCAGTGAGCGGCTTTGAAATGACTGTTTATCAGGCGCTGATTAGTGGTTCAGTCTATTTTATCTTTCGTGGGTTGGGATACCATTTTTACCCTGTGCCTCGAGGTGAGTTTAAGACAAGTGGTTTTATCATAGGAGGATTATTCCTTTCATTTGCAGGAATGACGAGGCCTGAAACACCAGCCCTAATGCTTCTCTTTTTTCTTTTAATCAGTTGGGATCAAAATAAATTATCAGGTAAGAGACCATGGAGAGGGGCAGCATTTTTTGCGGCTACTATCTTATTGGTCTTTGCGCCTTATTTTCTTTGGCGTTGGCACTATTACGGGTTACTGTTCCCAAACTCAGTGTATTGTAAAGGCTTTAATGGGATATCCTATTCACTGGATTTAAACTATCTCAAATTAATTTGGCCATTTGCTATTCTGGCTTTCCCTGCCTGTTTTTATGATCAGGACAGAAAACATTACTTTTTATGGTCCCCCAGTATTATTTATTTATTCATGCTTGTGAATGCTGATCCGATTGTAGCTTTTGACAATCGATTGTTCTTGCCAGCGTTTGCTCTTATGTTACCTCTGGCCTTGAATGGTATCAGTTATCTTTTATTAAGATATTTCAAAAAAAGAGACAATTACTTTAAAGCGGCATTGTATGTGAGTGCTTTTTTTCTGGCGTTGCTGTTTATACCTAAAATGTCCCTTGGTGATTATCGCTATTTTAGCCAAAATCCGGTATATGGAGGGCAATTACGAATAAGTGTTGTTCAATGGTTAAATACTCATGCCAGGAGGCAGGATAAAGTAGTATTGGCAGATTCTGGTTTGATTCCATTTTTAAGTGAATTGACTTTTATTGATTCCTACTGTTTGAATAATAAAAAAATGGCTCAATTTCCTGTTGTGAATAGATATGAATTATTTTGTCAGCAGATTTTAGAGGAAAAACCACAGATAATTATTTTGACCTCACTTATTGATAAAGGAGAAATTATTTATACTCCTGGTGATGCTTGTTTAAAGCCATTGCTTGATGACAATAAAAAATACAAATTGAGAGGAGCTTTTTCTTTTGGTAGTACTGATTCACAATACCGATATGAATTGTTTGCTAATTTTTGATGCGGGAAACTGTAACATAGTGTACCATCTTTCCTTTATAAAGGATTACAGACTGCGGTTTTTATAATGCAAAAAATAATCATATTGACGAAAAAAATCATTGCAAAACTACCAGTAATTTTGTTTGATGTGGCTGCTATACCAGTTGCCTGGTATGCTGCTTACTGGTTGCGCTATAATATGCAGCCATATCCTAGCAGCCTGACATCCGCACATTCTTTTATTGCTTTGGCTTTATTATCAATTGTTCAGATCAGTTGTTACTATTATTTTAAAATTTACAGAGGATTATGGCGTTTCTCTTCTCTAAATGATGTCATCAGGATACTGAAGGCTACTATCACAGCGATGGTTTTAGTAATACCTGTGTTTTACTTAACTTCAATTCTTCAGCACCTGCCCAGATCAGTATTTCCTTTGTATTGCATTATCCTGGCAACCATCCTTTGCGGGGGAAGATTGGTGATCCGTCTGCATTGGGATAAACCTGGCAGAGGAAACAGAGAATTGGAAACGAAAAGAGTTTTGGTGGTTGGCGCCGGACAGGCTGGGGAGGGCCTGGTGCGTGATTTGAAAAGAAGCAGTTATTACCAGCCAATAGGTTTTGTAGATGATAATAAAAGCAAGAGGGGATTAGAGGTTCATGGAGTACGGGTGCTAGGGACGACTAACCAAATTACCGAGTTAGTCAATCAATACGATGTGGATTTGATCTTCATTGCCATACCTTCTGCTAAATCGGCAACCATGCGAAGAATTGTAACGCTTTGTGAACAAAGCCATGTGCCTTTTAGTACTTTACCCAGTATTTCAGCTTTGGCTTCAGGCCGAGTTGAAGTGAATGCGCTGAGGCCTGTGAACATTGAGGATTTGTTAGGAAGGGATCAAGTGACGCTCGAATGGGAAAAAATTGCCCGTTCAATTGCAGGAAGACGTGTATTGATTACAGGTGGTGGTGGTTCAATCGGTTCGGAATTGTGTCGTCAGGTTATGGCTTTAGAGCCTGCAACTATAGCAATCGTTGAGAATAGTGAATTTAATCTTTATCGCATTGAACAAGAGTTGTTAAAGAACTTTCCAGGCATCCCTGTTGAGTTAAGCTTGATCAGTGTAACAGACGAAATTGCGATCAATCACTTATTTCGTCGTTTTCAGCCTGAAATCGTATTCCATGCGGCTGCATACAAACATGTTCCCATGCTTCAGCATCAAGTGAGGGTTGCTGTGTTTAATAATGTCATAGGTACTCAGGTGGTTGCCAAAGCCAGTGTGACATTCGGAGCTGAGAAATTCATTTTAATATCCACTGATAAAGCAGTGAACCCAACGAATATCATGGGAACTACCAAGAGAGTCGCTGAAATTTATTGTCAGAATTTAAATACGCGAGTTAAAACCCAGTTTATTACGGTTCGTTTTGGAAATGTCTTGGGTTCGGCTGGTAGTGTGGTGCCTTTGTTCCAAAAACAGTTGCAGGAGGGCGGCCCACTGACTGTGACTCATCCCGATATGCAAAGGTATTTTATGACTATACCCGAAGCTTGTCAGTTGATTTTGCAAGCTATGGTGAATGGGGAGGGTGGAGAAATTTTTGTCCTTGATATGGGGGAGCCTGTTAAAATCAGCTATCTTGCAGAGCAAATGATTCGCTTGGCAGGTAAAGAGCCAGGAAGGGACATCATGATCGAATACACAGGGTTACGTCCTGGTGAAAAAATGTATGAAGAGTTGTTTCATGAGACTGAGCAGTTAACCTCAACAAAACATGAAAAATTATTCAAAGCAAGATTTCGTGAACTGGATTGGAATGATTTGACGCAAACCATACGAATGTTACAGGCGGCCTGTATTGAGCACCAGGATGAAGAATTGCTTGTTCTGTTAAAAAGTTTAGTACCTGAGTTTCAATTGGAACCTATGGTTGAAGCTTAAGCAATAGACCTAATGTAGTCAATCAAGATCGAGTGTTATCACAATTACTTAGGATGATTTTGAAACTGCATTTTCTCATAATTTGATGGTAAAATGAAAACAGCAAGATAATTTCTTAGCTTCTTGAATCTTCCTGTGTCCTTGTTCTAGAACCTGGGGCCGTGATTTGGCTCTTCCGGTTCTTCCAATTTCTCTGCATGTATTAAATTTGTGGCTGCATCACGAAATGCCAGCTTAGCCTGATTAAAAGCTTGTATGCAACGCTCAGACTCAGGCAGACACTTAGCCACTTCTATAGTTTTATATTCTGCTCCCTCGTGGATTGTGTGTTGAAAATCTTCCCATGCCGAACCAGATGGTCCAGAGGTAAGAGAACCAAGTTCTTTATTTGCAGCAGCTATAATACTCTGTCTTGCGGGCTCCAATTTTTTTTCCAATACATCAAGCGCAAAATCAACGTAGCCATCTATCGTTAAACCCATTTCGTCTTCGAAGCGCTCATCGAATTCATCTTGTGTTTCGTTAGGCCGGATCTTTACCCCGCTTGAGTTTATTATAGCTTGCTTCATACTCCCATCTACTGGAGTTTCGCTCAGTAATGCCCTTGCTTTGTCATGTACGTCCATCATTGCCATACAATACTCTCTCCTTGCTTGAAGGTAATGTTCCTCCAGTTGTTCGCTATTTGACCTTGTCATGATATCTATCCCACTCATATACCTATATCTAAAAGGTAGCATTAGAATTAAAATTATTCAAAAAGTAATTAAATTAACCAATAGTGTATATTATATTTACCAGTCAACGTCCCTGAAGTTTTATTAAACATTTAATCTTGAACTGAGCACAGATTTTTAATTTCACCTCGAGATGCTCTCTCCAGATCTAGAGGCTTTGGTAGTATGATGATGCTTTTCGCAGGAGATTGTTGGATAGAGGGAGTAGAAAAATCTGAGCTAATCCCGCCTGACCTATTACATATATGATGTATAATCTAATCATAAAGAGCGTCCCGGATTAGAAGAAAGTTGTAATCCGGGGGAGCCTATTTGATAACGGCTATATTCCATGTCAAATATTTTTTTAATTCCGCTTTAATCTTTTATTAAAGATTAAAGGCTTAGGCTTTCTTCCTGTACTTTTTGCAAGCTTCGCAAAGTATCTTCAAGCTTGACTTTAATTTTAGTGATTTCATCGGATACCTGATCCACACAGGTTCTGGTTGGAGCTAAAAACTGTGGCGGCGTGTTGAAACCTATTAAACTAATCGCCCAACGGGCAATGGCTGTCAAAATATCGGCTATTTTTGTCAATACTGGACGATTGTCAGCCAGCTTTTCAGCTGCTTCTGCACCGTATTGACTACAGTGATTAAAAAATTTCTCTACATCTTGTGGAGCAATGTCTTCAATCAGTTTATTGCTTAACAATTGGTTTTTTGCATTTTTTATATTCGTGTAAAACTCCTGAGCTATAGCCAGAGTTTCATTATCCTGAGATTGGGAGAGATCGGTCATAAGTGTCTCAATTCCCTTGAAGGTTGGAATTTCAAAGCCCATAAAAGTTAATAGCTCAACTCGTTCAGGAATTTTGTCCAGGATTGATTTGGTTTTGATTTGAATGTATTCCTTGATTTGTTCCAGACTCATCCTGGCAAAAAGATGGATCTGTTTATCCATGGTTCTTCCAAGGAGCTGATACAATTCTATCGCGGCTTGTAGCTGAATTTTCTGATTGGGATCAACTTGTTTAAAAACTTCTGTCTTGATGATTTGATAAATAAGTTCTTTGCCATGAATGATTTCAGCAATAGCATTGGCTTCTTTATTCGATATGGATTGAATAATATGCTGTTCAGAATCAGGAAAAGCCATGCATAACAATCGCACATCACATCTTTGAGCAGTATATTGCAAAGCATTTTGTGGTGATATTTCCAGTGCTTGAGAATAAATCTCTTCAATTTCCCTGGTATCAAGTCTAAACTCACCTAATTTGACTGCGCTCAAAGCATTTAATTTTGCGTTTTCTTCAATAATCCTGTCGATGCTGTCAAGTAATGTTTTTGTTAATAAACCAGGATTGGATAGTGCGGATAATTTATCTTGCAGGGCTTTGTTTGAAAGCTTTGGCAGGCAAATCTCTATTATAGTTTTTACTAAATTTTTCTGACCTTCAGGGGGTAAAATGCCTTCAAAAGGTGATTCTTCAGGCTGTTCTTTTACATACCTTTTAAACAAGAGATATTGCTCATCTATCTTTTCGTTACCCATGGCGAGCAAATGCAATGCCTGTTTAAACAATAGGTTGATGCAGTCATTATCTTGTGTAATTCCATATTGGGCTATCTGCATTTGCAAAACGGAGGTCATTGCTCTTAGAAAATGATTTTTAGGGGTAGACTCTGCATTTTTGATGTAGTCTGTTAATCGAGTGAGCTCATTGAGTTTGCTATAATAGTCACTTTTCCATAAATTCGCATGGCTTTTCATCTTTTCATATTCAGACTCAATCAGGTCTATTTTCATTTTGAAAGGACTGGTTAATGAAACAAGCCGCTTTAATTCTTGTAATACCAGAGATCTTCGGCTTAATGCATCCAGATCATTAGGGCACTTTCCTGATTTACTGGCTTCCAAGATTTCCTCAAAACGATAATTTTTTTCTGTCCATATCAATATATCCTGGTAATCATCCCTTATTTTTTTCAAATTATTCTCAGGATCAATGTCTTGCATGCATCTGGCGATATATCCAATTTTGCCAACTACTTGACTGTAATATTGTTCGCTAGTTAATCCACCCATGTTTATACCTACCTTGATAATGCCAAAAGATAATAAATTGCCCAAATAGTATCAATAATGAGTAAAAAACTCAAGGTCTAGTCATTAAAAAGTTTCTATTTAGTAAATAATGTGTGAATTATGTTAAGAGCACAGATTTGCAATTGATTAGAGCGGTCTATGTGGGTAATAAAATTAACTTCATGAATAAAGATTTTATTAATTCAAAAATTTATTTCCATTGAGTAAATGGAAGTGCCATACACACTCTAAATTTACCTTTAAGAGAAAAGTATATTCAAACAATTCACAAAAAATCTTGACTGAATAATTTTAATACCAAATAATGAATTGATTGAAACATATTTTGATCAGTTTGCTATCTTTGATTTCTTTATGATTGCAGGGATTTCTTACAATAAGGAGGGGTATTATGGTAAGTCTGGAGCATATACAAAAACTTATTTCGGAATGTAGGAAGTTGGGTGAAGGTGGTCTTGATAATGGTACTAATGGGTTGATTCCTGAGTTAGAAATCGATGTTGTCCCTCCCAGCGAGTTTTTAGGAGTAGGTAATAATCCGGCAATTTTTGTGAATTCTAAAACATACAAGTTAATGCGTACGACTCATGAAAAATGGGTTGAAAATAGAACAATAGTTTTTAAAAGTTATTTACTGTTCCAGCCGGTAATCAAAATTATTGGAGCGATTGTTCATGAAACTGGTCATGCTTTTAATGTCGCTGCCAAAATTCCCAATACTGAAGCCAATGCCTGTATTTTTGAAATCGAAGTCCTAATGAGATTATTTGAAGTTAAAAGCCCCTTGTTATTAGGATGTACGGAACTGGATATGCAATCTTATTTTAAATCGCGATTAGCTGATTACGGTAAATGTTTGAAAGACTGCCAATGTCTAACTGATATGGTCAAATTGATTACTCATCAATTTAAGCTGGACGAGGTATCCAGCTCAGAGAAAGAAAATCTACAACCACTTCTGCCCATTTCAAATAAATGGCCCGGTTTATTCGCAAAGAAACAGACTGTTGCCAACAAGGATAAATTATTAACTTCTCCTGAGACTATCACACCAGAGGTTAAAATCCTGTTTTATCAATTAATCAAAGAGGGTTTTCATTCTCCTGATACAGCGATAAAGCTTAGTATGTAACAATGATTTTGATTGATGCTGGTTGCTGCTATTGTAGGAATGGGGCATGCAAAATGAATTTTGGCATGCCCTGAAATACTTCAAAAGTAATGTTTAATTTACTGTGGCGGAAATAAATCCTGGAATTTGACACGGCTTTTCACATGCAAAGCTTTTTTCCTGATTTTTGATAAATCAAATACCTTATAGATAATGACAGGTATAATGAAGCTGACCACACCAATAATAAATGATAATTTATAGATGGGATCTTTATTTAGCAGTAAGAAAAACAAGGATCCAACCATCAAAATAACAGCAAGAATTCCGGTATAAGGTGAGTAAGGTGTTACATAACGGAGATCTTTAATGGAGTAACCGGCTTTATACAAACGATTTCTAAAGCTGATTTGAGCAACACACAAAGAAAGCCATGCCAGAGTACCAGTAAAGCCAGACACCAGTAATAAAGCGATATAGAGTTTCGTTTGGCCAAAAAAGTAACCCACACCTAAAAGAATCCAAACTCCAATAAGTGTAGCAATCACGGCATTTTGAGGGACCGAGTTTTGATTAAACTTGGCAAGGACATGTGGAGCCATACCATCACGCGCCAAAGCATTTAAAGATCGCACGGCACCATAGAATCCTGAGTTAGCGCAGGATAAGGTTGCAGATAGAGTAACAAAACTCGTTACTGCTCCTGCCCATTTCAATCCGTAGAAATTAAGTGCATCAGCGAAGACTGAGTTGGATAAACCCGCCTTTTGCCACGGAAAAATTAAAACCAGGCAAAATACCGGAATGATGTAGAGAAACAGGATTCTGAAAGTAACATTGCGGATGGCGTGAGGGATCATACGGGCGGGGTTTTCTGATTCTCCCGCTGCAAGTCCTATGATTTCAGATCCTTGATAATTGACCAGCAAAAGAACCATGGCTGTCAATAATGACATTGCCCCATTAGGTAACAAACCTCCATCACCTAGCAGGTACTTAAATCCTATCATACCGGGTGGTTCTGAGCCATGAATGAGGCCAAAGAAAATGAGTATTGCCAGGAAAACAAAGGCTAGCAATGAGATAATTTTGATTAAAGCGAGCCAGAATTCAATTTCACCAAACGTATCGACTTTGGCAAGATTAATATAGGTAATGATTAATCCAAAGCATACTACCCAGATGTAACCACTCACCCCTGTAAACAATTCCATAATGATTCCGCCCGCAACACATTCTGCGGGGATATAGGCAACCCAGGTAATCCAATATGACCACCCGACGCCACAAGCCACAGTTGGGGATATAAAATCAGAAGTGTAAGTAACAAAAGAGCCGGAAATTGGTATAGCGACCGCTAATTCACCCATACATAACATGGTTAGGTAAATAATTAACCCACCAAGTAAATAGGCAATAAAAACAGAGGGGCCAACCAGATTAATTACTTCACCGGTTCCTAAAAAATATCCTGAGCCGATAATTCCACCTAGTGCAATCAGTTGGACATGGCGATCTTTTAAACCGCGTCTGTAACCACTGTCTTTAATGGGTTTTGATAGGGTTGGAATATTAGTCTTCACGGGCTGTTTTTTCTCACTATGTTAGTAAAAAATAATAGAGCTAATGTTATATTTATCCATATAAATTTAAAACTGCTCCGGATTAAAAAATATTTTTCATCTAATTGATAACTATCATTTTTGCTATATGGAAGTAGCTGATAATGACGCCCTAAAATGAAAAATTTCGCGTTTATAGCATAAATTTTGAACTTTTAAAAGAAACAATTTCATTAATTTTTAATTTTTTATCTCTCTCCATTTTGATGAAAAAATGAGGTTCACATTGATACGGATTTCCAGGTGTTTCACTTATATTTGCAAATTCAGTTCCTGTTTTGACCAAAAAAGCCAATTAATGTAGGATAAATGCGTTATTTGATGTGAATTAAGGAAAGACTATGTTTCGATGGATCGTGTTAATTTGTATCTCTTTGTTTCTGCCTTTATCTGTTTATGCAGACAAATCCGAATGTATTAATCATCATTGCATTGCAGTAATTGATGCTGGAAGTTCCAGTTCACGATTGCGTATTTACGCTTATGATTTGGATGAAACAAATACGCCAATTGCAATTAGAGAGATTTGGAACCGAAAAGCTGTTCCTGGATTATCTACAATTGAGCATGAAAACAAATCGGTGTCGGCTTATATGGAGAAATTGTTTTCAGATGCCCCAGCTGTTTTGATGCCAGTTTATTTTTATTCCACCGCGGGTATGAGATTGTTACCTAAAACTCACCACAGAAACGTCAATCAATTGGTAGCTGATTGGTTTGACAGACAATATTATTGGCGACTTGTGACAGCAAGAACTATTTCTGGTACAGAGGAAGGTATTTTTGCCTGGCTTGCAACCAATTATCAACTAAACCTGTTTCAACAAGAGTCGCAACCTTTAGCTGGCGTGATGGATATTGGTGGAGCTTCTGTTCAGATTGTTATTCCTGTTTTAAATCCCTCTTTGGTGGATCATGAGCATACAACCACAATTCGCCTCTACGGCAGAGAGTATACGGTTTTCTCGCATAGTTTTCTCGGTCTTGGTCAGAATGAAATGGGTCACCAGTTTTTTGATTTAAAATTCTGTTTTCCAGAGGAATACGAATTACCAAGTGGGCGGCAAGCTCGAGGCGATGCCTATGCTTGCAAAGATGAAATTGCCATTTTGGTCAATAGTGTTCATTCTGTAAGCCGAAAGATTAAATCGGTACTGGCTGCTAACCCTATTGAAAAATGGTATATTTTGGGTGGCATTACCTTTATGCTGAACGACAAACTATTTTCTCTGGACAACCAATATTTTACCAATCGTGATCTTATTTCCTTTGCTGATCAAAGCATTTGCCATCAAAAATGGTCAACTCTTGAAGACCTTTATCCAGATAACCTCATGGTTTTCAACTATTGCATGCTGCCTTCCTACCTCTATGCTTTATTAGTTCACGGTTATGGACTTAAGAGTTACCAGAAAGTTAATTTCATGCCCAATAGCAAGAATATTGATTGGACCTTAGGTGTAGTATTGCAACATAAGCAATCTTAAGTATACTTTTCTTTATGCCGTTGTAGCTCAGTTGGTAGAGCAATTGATTCGTAATCAAGAGGTCGGAGGTTCGACTCCTCTCAGCGGCATTGTAAAATCAATATGTTACGTAACCTTAAAATTTTATTTTGGTTACGTGTCGAATATGTGTCGAAGTTTCATTTACTAGAAGTAGCAATATTTTGTTCTTTTGGAAGGTGTCTCAATACACATATAAGCCGTAAGTGACAAAACATGACAAATGAATTAAAAAGACCATGTTGGTATAACGAGGACTTTTACAACAAAATCAGAGAGCCAGAAGAGTGGTTATATGAACTTTGGAAGAGATATCAATTTAGTCAAGATGAAATTGGCTTACCCAATTCAATTTATACTTATCCAATAGAACAACAAGAAAAATATTTTAATGAATTTATTTTCGCTCAACAAATTGAAAAATTTCTAGATACTTTCTTAGACGCTGCCCCACCTCAGCCAATTAGAGACCCTTCTGTCAGTGATATATTTTTAATGTATCACCAGATTATCAATTCAGACTGGTATAAAAGCGTTCCCAATCGTGAAGCATTTGAAAGTGCCATCTCTTCTGTTACTAATGAAAGGAACTTGTCTAGGGAACAAAAAATCGCTTTTGATGAAATGTATAAGATACCGTGGTACGTATACAATGAAAATCACCATGATGATTGGTGTCCAAAAAATGAAATGGAATATTTGAGTGGCATACCCCTATCACTTGATCCAGGATATGCAAGAGAGGACGTCGGTAAAATTTTAAATGAGAAACTGAATTTATGGGTTGGTAAGCTTCAAGGTATCCACAAGCAATTTGATCGTTGGCATGCTAGAAAAATATTAGCAGTTTTTGATCTAACACTATGGTTTCAGATACAAAAAATCGAAATTAAGAAAATAGATATTCATAGACTTATATGGCCTAACGGTCGAGTTTCGAATTCTACTGGTGAGGGCGTTAATCCATATGATGATATTGATCACAGCTTTGATTTAGTAAATAAAGTAATTGATAAAAGTCCTATATACTCGCTTTTAACTTTCTGTAATGCCAGAAAATTTAAAAAAGAAACAGCAACTGTCTGATTAGACATTATTCTTTCGGAATGAAATCTTCCGGATTTGATTCCGATACAAATTTATTATTTTTTCTCAAAATTGCCATATTTATCATCTTAAAGGAAATATCATGGCGATTATCGATTTAGAGGACTTCAATCAGTTAGAGAAATCTTTAACAAAAAGATCTCTGCAATATGGGTGGGGAGCTAAATATTATTTCCCTTGTTGCCCTTATGAAATTGCAATAGCTCCTCTTGATGATTATACCAAGAGGCTTAAAGTTGGATTTGTGTTTGCTTATAACGAGAACTCTCCAAAATTAATAATACTTGAGGTTAAAAGATATAATTCTTCAATTTTGGTAATGTGCGAGAGAGAGGGACTTATGTGTGAGCGAGAGGGCTATCCACCATTTTTAATCTCTGACATTACATTTGAGAATGCTGTTTTTGTTCATTCTAAAATAGGATCTTATTTTGAAAGGGACGATGCAGACAAAGAACTTGGTATTAAGTGAGGATAGGCAAGTGTAGCTAGTTTGCTTGAAAACAAGATTTTACTTCCATCAAGCAATTTGCATTCTAATGGGCTTGCATCTCATATAATGAGAAATAGAGCTAGCAAGCATAGGATGGGTTGAAAAGCCCAGTGTTCGCTTTAGTAAATAGCATTGGGAGATAAAGTAAAAGAAAGTTACTATTTTGTTATCTTTGGTTGTTATAGTTTCTCAAGGTTCGATTCATTGCGTTTTAAAAATTACGGTAAATCGTAAGATAAGGATGCTTTTTAGATTAATTGTATTTATGGTGATAAATGAAGCCGTAGTTTTTAGTCTAATATTGTAAGGATATGTATAAAAGCAATTTTTATTATGAGGGAATGATGGAAACTAAATCTATATCTTTATCAGCATTGTTCTTGTTGTCGATTTTTATTACAAATAATGCTATAGCTGATGATTTTTGTGAAGGATTTGAGCAGGGGTATAAAACTGGTTATAAAGAAGCAAATGATTCAACGATTGATCCTTTGGTTCCGTTGTGCCCTTTAGAGCCATTAAAAAAATTGAGTGATCCAGTTTCTGACTATGAATTTGGTTATACAATTGGATATAAGAAAGGTTTGAGTGAAAGATAGTCTATACATCTTGTTTCTATGAATATTATTTACGTTTAATTAGTAAAGGTAACGCGGATTATTTGGAGCTGTTATATAGGACTTAACACCAAATTTAATAAAAACTAATTTCTTGCGACTTTTAGTTGGGGGTTGAATATGTGGTGAAGTTTGAATTTATAATCCAATATTTTTAATTTTTTTAACGGGGATATTTTTGAGAAATATAACACCTGAGGATTTAAAAACTTTTGAAAAGTATCGAAGTATAGAGGATGCATGGAGAGCAGCACGTGATCTTTGGCTTGATCAAGTGAAAAGAGTGCACTCTGGTGAAATAGATTATCAAGATACAAGACCTATGTACGATGAATATATGAGGCTATGTAAAGAATGGGAAGAGTTTAGACATAAACATGCTGATATCCTTCTAGTCAAGGTATTATGAATAAAATCCCAATAATTCTTGTAAGTTGCTTTAACAAAATGTGGAAGGAAGGAGTCAAGTCATGGAGAGGCAAGAGTCTTTGGATCAAAAGCTACATGAACACGAAGTTAAATCGAATAAAGATTTTGAAAGTAAATTAAAACTCTTTATGACCGCATTAATTTTCGCCATATTGTCTTTTGCTATTCAGTACCCAATTAAATCCAGTAGTGGAATTTGTTTGAAATTAATGGAAATTTTCTCATGGGTGATTTTATTGCTTTCCGGATATTTTTCTTTAGTGGTTTGTAGTAAATTTCCAATAGGCGTTATTAGTAAACTGGCTGATAAAATTAACGTTTTTTGGTCTAAAAACTGGACTGATGAAATATTGATGTGGAGGTTGTTTTATTTCTCCTTATTTTTGCTATTGCTTGTTAAAGCAATAGAAAGATTCTGACTGGTTAAAAATAATATCTGAAAAGCAATATGTAGAATGTTCAGCGGTACAACTGGGACAAGTAGGATCCCCTTATGACTACTGGGATAGAGGCGCTCCACTACCAAAATTGGCGGTGGAACAGGTGGGTCAACTAATACTCGTCAGACCAGACTTTTTCGGTGAACACATAGCTAGCGTAGCCCGTATTAGACGAAGTCGTAATACGGGAAACCATCTTCATAAAAGCCGATACAAACTTAGCTTTTTTTCCTAGACATCAAAAATAAGTGGAACTACTGGGACAAGTGGATCATCCCTGTAGTTACTGGACTTTAGATGTTCCACTATCAAAATCGATAGTGGAACGAGTGGGGCAATTAATAGTCGTCAGACCAAACTTTCTCAGTGAAAATATAACATCTAGGAATACCAACCCCTTTAATTCTTCGTTTTTGAGAGGCTTTGCCATCATTCCCAGGGACAATCCAGCCAGCATTAATAAGCACTTTATTCACCATTTTAGGCTCAAACCCTTGGCAAATCTCTTTCCTGTAAACTTCAGATAAAACCATAAAGATACGATAACCCTGGTTATCTGTTTGAAAAAATCCTGCTCGGTTATAAAGGCGTTCACTATTGGGATGATTTTCGCTCTCAAACCGGCTTGCTCCTTCTTTTTCAAAGAAAGCTCGAACTTGCGACAATATGGCTCGGTCTTCTCGGTTGCCATGCTCGCCAAAATCCTCCAACCAAGCGTTAAAGCATTTTTCTGTTGCATTACATGCTGTACCACGTTTCCATCCCGTTAGTTCATAATGAGTCGCTATTTCTCCAGCCATGGCAACCAAAGCAAAACGTCGGGCTACTCGTTGAATTTGCCCAGAGTGTTCTGGTTTAGTGACTTTAGCAACAAATTGCTGAATTTTATTAGTGAGTAGGGGGATTAATTCGGCGCGATGCTTCACTATTTTATGAAGCCAAGCTAAGCCAACGGCACCATGATATTGACTAGCTGCTTCTTTTAACGAGAGTGCCATAGACGCTGGGTTTATATGATCATGTAACTGTTCAAATAACCCCGTCTGTGCACCAGCATCCGCTTCTATATCTGCTAATCGAATTTCTTGCCCTGCATTACATCGCTGCCCAGCCTTTGCCATTAATGAAGTTAATGATTCCTCACCAGCAGATAAAAAGAGCAATGACCAACGCGTGGATTGTCTTGCGGTGCCACATCGAGAGGCTCTTGTTTTACCTTGACCATTAGCAAGTAGATAAGCACATTCGCCAGCTTCTTTAGGATCCATCTGGCTTAGCTCATCTAGGATTAATAATCCATCATTATGAAGTGCTGCTAACCCTTCTAACCCATTCGCTGTACTTCGCCACAAACGGATATAACTATCTGGTTTACCCCAAACAGAAGCCGCTACTTTTAACGCGGTTGTTTTGCCAGAAGATGAGGCACCTCTGAAATGAAAGCCACCAGAATCTTCACCAACAAGATTGGCAAGGCTTGGTGCAAAGGCTGCGGAAATAGCGAATACCAAGCGAGAATTACCATCAGCCAACCTTGAGATGGAGTTTCGCCAATCCTCAACACTTCCTGCTATAGAAAGGGCAGGTTCGAGGCTATTTGCATTTTGAAAAACGATTTGGTCACTGGATTGCCCTATGGCTTCATTAGCAGTAACAAAGACGTCTTTATACCAACCCAGTTTATCAACACAACGAGCACGCTCCTCGACTGGAAAGACTTGGATATAGGAAGCTAATAAATCACGAGCAGTTTTACTGGGTGAAATGGTCAAGCCTAATCGTGCTAGCTCTCGCCGTACATCGCTAGAATCGCCTTGCAATAAAGCCAAAGGCATAGCCCATTGATGTTTGATGCCATCATCATCAACCCACTCAAGCAATCGACCCCATTCACCACTATTGGCATCACGAGTTTTAGCTACCACGTACAAAGAAGAGGAAATCCATCGAGGAGGCAGCTCATTGTTGTCTTTATCCTTACCAACAAAAATCACGCCATCTGAGGTTAACTGGAATAGTCCACCTGCATACTGAAATGATTTAATGCGTTTAGACTGTTTAAAATCAACATGATATATTTGTTCTGAATTCATTTTCATTTTCTCCAACAACTGTCGCAGGAAGGTGAGGCACCACCTTCCACGTATTCAATAAGCTCAAAAAAGAAAGACTAAACCGCTTCTTGAAGTGTGTTATGAACACATTGGTGTTGAAGATAATTAAGAATATCCAATTTGCGATAACGAACGGTACGACCAATTTTTAAGTAGGGTACACCCTGACCAGCCCAACGATTACGTTCAAGCAATTGAACGGAGCAATCTAAAACTGCAGCTAAGGTATTTTGATTAAATAGAGTGGATTCGGGAGCAGATTCGAATTCATTGATAAGTTGCAAGCGTGATACGTTATTTTTAGACATATTAATACCTCGTCATTAAAAGAATTTTCAATCGGCAATAAAAATGCCGATAATGTGGCTTTTTCCGTAAATCCATCATTTGAAAATCCCAGTAACACTGGTACTTTCTATCCAAAAATCCATGTAGCTTTATAGCCATTTTCATAAAGCTATTTCAAAACAACGAGTAGATTATTACGTGCTTTGAAAATTAAAGTCAACAATTGAAAACAAATTCAAAGAAATTGTAACTGGAGTGAACAAATACGGGTTATTTGTCCCACGTGTGCCATCAGAAAATTTGATGGTGGAACGCTTAAAGCTCAGTAAAATCAAGATGTCCCATTGGTTCCACTTGTACCACTCAAAATTATTAAGAGTATTTCAGTATACATTATACTATCCTTAAAATATCATCAGGTGATATTTTTTGTGGGGCATAAAAAATGAAAACATTACAAATTGGCATTATGTCACGAGAAAAATTTCAAAAACGGGTTACTGATATTGCTGCGGGTCGTAATATCCCTGAGAAAAATGAACCAAAAATCTGGTTTAGCTCTATTAAATCACTTTCCGAAGTATTAAATGAAAACAACATGAAACTATTAAAAATAATTGATGAGCAAAAGCCTGAATCAATTAAAGAGCTTGCTGCTTTAAGTAAACGCCAACCAGGTAATTTGAGCCGTACATTAAATACAATGGCTCGTTACGGAATTATAGAAATGAAGAAGATTGGCAAGAGTTCTAAGCCAATTGTTATGGCTTTAGAATTTAATATTCAATATAGTATTTCTCGTTAGAGTTATATTTTTACTCAGTGTTTTGTCATTTATTTAAGTTGTCAGTTTCTTTTCTCATGAATTTGGCACTCACTGAGTGCCAAATTCACATGCTCTAAATAAAAAGTGAAAATAAACTTTCCGGAAATTCCGGATTGTTCATTTTGTTTTAAGTCGGTTTAGAGAAAATGTAATATAATTACAGGTATGAAAACATTATCAGAAACAAATCCTTATCTTCAGGATAAAGAACAGGCTAAGCGCTTAAATGCCCGCTCTACGAGAACTTCTTGTGGGGTAGAAGGTATTGTTAAACATAATTTACCTCCAATGGAAATAGATCATTCCAGATCTGATAAAGTACTTAAAGAAATGAAACAAAGACTCCAAGACTCTTCTGAAAAATCAAAAAACTCTTAATCGTCTCATCATCCATAAGCTAATCGATGTAGGATATTTGCGCAAATATTTGCAATTGTAGTGAAATTTAACTACAATTTAAGTAAATCTAATTACAGAGTTAACATATGTCTACAAAAACCGTACAGGCTAGAGTGGATAGCCATTTGAAAGAAGTAGGGGATGGCATTCTAAAAATGCTAGGTGTCACGCCTTCCCAAGCCATTAATGCCTTTTATGCACAAATCGTTTTATGTAAGGGATTACCCTTTGAAGTAAAACTTCCTAATAATCTAACCCTTGAAGCAATTGAGGAATTAGAAAGTGGTGGAGGAAAGAAATTTTCATCTTTTAAATCAATGATTGATGATTTAGAAGAGGATGAGAATGCTTGAGATTGTTCGCTCAACCCAGTTTAAAAAAGATCTTAAGAAAATTATTAAACAAGGAAAAGATTTAGATTTATTAGAAGAGATTGTTAATAAGTTACAAAATTCTGAAAAATTACCTCCTAAAAACTGCGATCATCTTCTTTCAGGAGATTGGAAGGGATTTCGGGAGTGTCACATTTCCCCTGATTGGTTACTGATTTATAAAAGTGAAGATGAACTAAAACTATTAAGGTTAGTTCGAACAGGCTCCCATTCTGAGTTGTTTCGGTGAGGAAACGTTATTTATGTGTCCAAATGATCGAGAAAACTATTTAACCCTTCAAATGGCAGCTAATATTCTTAACTTGTCAGCTTCTTATTTTCTTAAGTTACTTAAAGATGGGGTAATACCCTCTACTCAAATTAATAATGAAGATTTTGTTTTAATGAGTGATTTAATGGCTTTTAAGAAATTAAAGGCAGATGAAAGTAAGCTGCTTCTTCAAAAGTTAGTTGATGAGGCACAAGAACTTGATATGGGATATTAATCAATTAATTTGGATCGCACTGCGTTCCAAATTGAGCTAGTCACGTTTTAGTTTCAAAAATTTAATTTATAAAAATTCATATTTTATAAATGCATTCACTGGTCAAGGATTACTTGAAAACTGAGCTCTCTCTTAAATTTATTGTTTCAAATCAAAATTTATTAATTGATACTTTTTTCATATTCAGTTTATTGTCCTCCCGAAGAAAAGAATTTTCCAAGGGCGCAATATACATTGCTTTGCAATGATGAAATTAAGAACAAAAATAGCCAATATTCTTTTCATTAAACCGATTTATTTGCTTCGGTATGTATGTATTGAAATTCACATTTATAACCTATCATTTCCAATGTAAGTTCAACCGCATCTTTAAAACTGACTTTACTGAAAAAAGGTATATTCTCTGTTTGATTCTGTTCAAGAATTATGGCGAATATAATTTTATAATCAGAGGGGTTATAAGTATTAGGAATTACCTCTTGCTTACAGCCACACTCAGCTAAATAGCCTTTGAACAAATTAAACTGATCAATATCTGCTTTCAAAGCTCGTCCGCTAAACACGCCTTGCCGAAAAAGATGACTAATGTCGGCTGATGCTTTACCACACTTAATATGAAAGAAGCTGTTTGTAGATGAGTCGAATATATCGCATATCTCATTCCGGTCTTTGCCTATTGATCTATGTTTAGAATCTGAATGACCCAAATCAAAAAGGTGCAAGTTAGTATCTTTGGCACAGGTCATATAATTATATTTTGATTCTCTTAATTTTTCAGCAGGCATTAAGGGAAGTCGTGTATTTGGTTTTACATGTTCATTGAAAAAGATATTTATTGAATTATAAAATTGTTCATCAACTTTATACCATGTTCCTTCTGATAGGATATATTTGGTAATGCCCTTATTAGTTTCCCAAACTAGACATCTATTGAGTGGCCAACCAAATTTGGCTTCTCCTTCATTGTCTTTTAACCAGACCTTGCATGTTTTAGATAGGGCATCCTGGTTAAGAGAATTAATAAAATCTTGGTCCAAATCATTAACAAGGTCAGCTACAGAGGGAAAGGGATAAACAGTTTTACTACTTTTTCTTTTTCGAGTACCGGTAAATATGAATCCTTCGTATTGATATAAATCTTCGACAAATTGAGGAGTTGAAATAAACATGTGATCAAAAGAGCCTTTTTTTATTGCAGCAATTAGTTCTTCATATAATTCGCTCACAAGCAATGGGTCAGAAATAATCGCCATGTTATCGATCCATGGATAGTCATTCCTATAATTAACCTCAAGAGAGTAGTCTAATAACTTTTCACATAATTGAATTAGCTCTGCTAAATTTCGGACTTTTAGATGGGTATGTATTGAATCTTTTCCCTCAATACGGGTGCCAAGGGGATGACCTTCCGGCAATTTGCCAGCTATGCCACGTAGGATATCTTTTTGTTTATTTATAGCAAAATCATCAGTGGTTGAACCTTTTATAGCTTGTTTTTTAGTTTTTTGTGAGTTCGTTTCAGGTGTTGTCAAATCAATCTGTATAAGCTCATTTTTAGGAATACAGTTAAGTGATATCTTTAGACCAAAATTATAATCAATCTTAGATAAATTTATGAGATGACTTCCCATACCAAACGGAACAGCAAAAAATCGTCCCTTTACTTTAAGAATAATTACGGCATATGAGGAGGCATTAAAGATTTTGGTTGCATCTATTTGAAAAGCCGAAGAAATAAATGGTAACCATTTGGGATCATGTGTAGTACTATCTTTATAATAAAGCCAAATTTCTTCGCTTATTTTCTTGCTTAATGAATTTGCTTCTTTAAAAATTTGATCAGTGCAAGTAATTGTGTTTTTAATCAAATAAACAGTGGGTTTGATATCCATAATTCAATGTTTCATCCTAGATTCAGCAAATGTTAGGCTAACTCTAAAAAGAGCGAGTTTTATATCAATTATAGTTTACGATCAGCTCTAGCCATTCCCATACACTTTAAAAAATAATCAGTAATCAATTGCATAGGTTTTCTAAGACGTTCTACATCAGTAATAATATACCCTGCAGTGACATCATTAGACATTTTATGGTTCATTAACCTCTTAAGTGAATAAGAAGAGATATCTAAACTTTCGGCAATAGTTATAAAGGTTCGTCTCAAATCATGTACTGTAAAATGAACACCAGAAGCCTTGGTCACATGAGCCATTTGCTTACGCGGTTCAATAATATGGCCGGCAGCACCGGTACCCGGAAATATATAATCATTAACTTTTTTCTCATAACGAGCAATCAATAACTCATAGAGAAAATCAGAGAGGGGCAGAGTATGTGGTTCATTATTCTTTGTTTTAAGGATAGTAAAAGTTTTCGCTGCTAAATCGACATTTTCCCATTTTAGAGTAGCTGCCTCTTCTCTTCGCAGACCAGTTAGTAAAATCAATAGTAAATAATCTCTAAGAGTACTATTTTCTATTTTGTTAAGCCCTGCATACCAAGCCTCTAATTCATGGGGTTTAATATATGTTTGGCGACGTTCTACCCGATACCATGCACGAGTTTGTGAAAGGCGCCTTACAGGGTTTTCCATAATGAGTGATTTGCCTTGTGCATCTTCATATTGACCAGCAGCAAAATTGAAGAGGGCGCGTAAAACACGCATTGCAAGATTGGCATAGGCCTCACCATGCTCCGTTCCTAGCTTTTCATGATGCTTGCTAATGCGATCTTTGGTGATTGACAAAATAGGTTTATTTTTCCAAGTAGGGAATGCTTTATCAATCATATGAGTGTAATTATTAATGGTTTTAGGTTTTAAGGTTTTCCGGGTTTGTAGGTATTCTTGAAAAACTTCGTTTAAAGTAATTTCACGCATGGATTGCGCTCTTTTCTCAGCAACAGGATCTTTACCCATAGCTATTTGGCCAAGCAGCTCTGTCGCTTTCTTTCGTGCCATATCAGGACTAATTTCGGGGTAACGACCAATAGTTATCCGATTAAGTTTTCTATTGATGAGCTTTTCGACAAAGAAGGCTTTAGTCCCACCCGAGGTGACGCGAACTCCAAATCCTTTGAGGTTGTCATCGTAATATTTCTTTTGAGCACTTTGTCCGGTTTTAATCGGTTGGGGGATAGCCAAGTTCTCAATATTTGTTTTGTTGATTCGCATATAGTTCTCACTATTTAAATTGAGCGTGTCGTAGCGTGTCGAATATGTGTCGAAGAATCAGGTCAAATTCATTAAAAGAACTTATAACCTAATATGGCTGTAATATCAAATAAATAAAAGGAATTTAAAAGAAAATCATATCGTGTCGAACCAGATAAAAACCGCTGTTTTCTAATTCGTAATCAATAGGTCCGCGGTTCGATTCCGCGCAACGGCATTGTGAAATCAAGAGGTTAGTTTATACTAACTTGATTAAAGTGCCCCTTTGTTGGGGTAGAGCCTGGTTTTCTTAAGATTTTTGCTATGTATCTTTGTAGTTTTCATAGAGAAATTTATTTAGATATTATCAATGACATTTTTAATGTTAAGCAATTAATCGGTATTTTTGGAGTTACAACTGTAGAAATTATAGATGAGCACTCTTGGCCTTCATATGCTCAAGGTTATGCTGCAGTTCTAATGCTTGCCGGAGATCCTGAATTTAGCAAAAGACCAGACATCGAGTTTTGGAAAGAAAAAATTGGTCAGCTATTTTATAGGCCTAATGTCCTTCAGGATAAAAGGTTAAATTACTTAAAAAGGTATATTTATAAATTTTTGTATTTAATTTAAAAGTTTCTTTTATAATCGCCCGTTTGCTTGCAAACGGGATTCAACTGACCTTATTTATATTGAAAAAATATAAGGTTTTAAAAGCTCAACCAATCGATGTCTATCAGCAACCCCTGAAGCTGATTGTTCAATAATATCTGGTAATTCACTATTTTCCTCCAAGGCATAACCATTCACGTCAAGAAAATAAGTAGCGCTCAGGAAGGCAGTTCGTTTATTACCATCGGGAAATGCATGTGCTTTAGCTATGCCAATGATATAGATAGCTGTTAACTCAATAATATCATTGATGTGTTCATAATGATGATACTGTTCAGCACGTTTAAGCGCTGATTCAAGTTTTCATATATCAGTAACAGAAGCATTAGATAATATTTCACTTTGAATAAAAACCACATCTTCTACAGTTAAAAAAGTTAATTCCATTATTTATCCGCTAAAACTTTAATAGTCGTAGCATGTCTCTCTTTCAGTTTGGCAATGGTCTGAGCGCGTTTGTTATGTTTTGCTTCTTCAAGTTGAGCCTCAGTAGGGGTACCCACTTTAGCGATAATAAAAGGTTCTTGTCCTTTGCGAGTAAAGCAGATTTGCTCGCCATTGGCGATTTTTTCCATGATTTCACATAAGTGTTCGCGCATATGAGTATAAGACACTGTTTGCATGGTTTTCTCCATATTTCCTGTACATGTACAGTATAGTTGATTTTATATACTTGTTTCAAGTTAACTTGGCTAAACAGAGTGCAACCTGACAAAACCTACTAAATCAGCGGATCTGAGTTTTATCAAATTTGAGTACCATATTTTGCTGTAAATAGTTGTATTAGTGTCTTAGATGTTATGGTGTTCACTCATGCTTATTTGTTCATTTTTAATAAACGTTCAGGGGCAGGTCTTGCTTTTTGCCAACTTCTAGTCAGAGGCCAAAAATCAGGACTTGCTACCAGATATGCTCTCAATTCAGAATCTGATAATGCTAGGTTGTTCACCCTGTTTAAAAACAAGCATTGATTAGTAAATCCATACTTTATTAATCATTAATATGCCATATTTTGATTAATAGAAAGTGAGGTTATTCATCATGACATGGAATTGGGAGCTTGAGAATTGGCCTAATTTTACTTGGGATTCTGATAAATTAGTTGTGTTTGAACAGTCTTTTACTGAGGGTGACGGTATTATTATTGGTTCTTCGCAACATATTTCTCAAGAAGGCAAGCAAAATTTGTTTATCGATTTAATGTGTACTGATGCTGTGGATAGCTCTGAAATAGAAGGAGAACATTTAAATAGAGACAGTGTTCAATCTTCTATTAATAAAGAGTTAGGCTTGTCTGCAGAAGCTCCTGGAGCCAGCTTGGCGGAGCGTGGGATCGCTAAAATGATGGTTAATTTATACCAAACGATTTCTAGTCCCCTAACACATCAGGTTTTATTTGAATGGCATCAATTTTTAATGGGTAAGAGCCATCATTTGGAAAATATTGGTCAATATCGTAGCCATGAAGAAGCAATGCAAATTGTTTCTGGATCTGATTATGATCGAAAAGTCCATTTTGAAGTGCCTCCTTCAAAATGTATTCCTGCTGAAATGGATCAATTGATTAATTGGTTTGAAAGGAGTTCTCCAGCTGGCTCAGCACCTTTACCTACATTAACCCGAACAGGGTGCAACGATCGCTACAACAACCAGAGATCTAAATGACTTGGTTAAAAAATATATTCTCAAAAGAACTGGTGAGCTTAAAGCGACTCGTTATTTTTTAAATCTCGAAAAGTTTTAAATAGGATTTTTGAGCTTTGTGCGCAGTAAGTTCCAAAATGGAACTTACTAAAACTTACAATTTGTCAGGTATTGTAACATGTTTAGGTGATCTCCTTATTTTTAAATAAGTCAAAAAATTAAGTGAGATAAATTAAGAAACTCTATTTTTCTCTAAAGAAATTAACTCCCTTAATAGTGATTTAAGGTCAGCTCCTGATGAACTACGATGAAATCCCGGTCTTTTGAATCACTTATGCTGTACATTTGGCGGGTTATGTATTTAAATATACGCCATCCAGGTCGCCAATGTTGCAATTTATGTTTTTTGATGACACTTATTTGAATTATAAAGCAAGAGTTAGTTACTCTTTGTTTTGCGCTAAAGATTTTAATGAAACCGCTGCTTTTATCAAGGCTAATCGAATTTTAATGACTAGCACCGAGTTAGCCGCTTATATGCTAAAACCAGAGAATTACAAATATGCCATTATTGCTAGAATAAAGAATAATATTGTGGGCATTGTCTTATTCACGGATTTTGAATCGGAAGTATTCATTAATCATCTCTATGTAAGTCCTATACATCGTTTTAAAGGTATCGGCTCAAATTTATTGAAAGAATTAAAAGCTTTTATGGGACAAAGAACAGTCTCTTATATAGATACAAGTAACAACTATATGCCTTGGATGGAAGTTTTGGATGTTTCCAAGAAAGCTGCGGTTATTAATCAATTAGGCTCATTTTACAAATGTAGTAGATGACAGCCAAAGTAATTCCTTATAAAAACATATTCGATTTTACCATCAAGAGATTTAATTGTTTGTAAATTCATTTGCATAATGTTTTGGATGGCTATTCCAATTTCAAACTAAATGTCTTGCCTCGATTGAAGTTTTCTTTTGTAAGTTTTCTATGCTTTTCTTAACTCATGTAAGAATCATTGCGTGTATTGAAGGGCAGCGGCTGATTCACAAAATTTTGGCGCACATGAATCAACAGCAAAAATCGCAAGCATCAATTAAAGCATCATTAGTTATTCGTGCATCACCAACCAAGGTAGTTAGCCAAATGACACTATAAGCAAAGAGTAAAAGGCCATGAAATCATTATGAGGCTTGTTGTCGACCCGGATTTATAAATGGGCACAAATAGTACATAAAAATGAAGTAGTGCTGGGAAAGTATGAGAAATTGTTCATGAAAATGGTCTGGGTGTTAATAAAAAATAATAGTTTCTTGTTACTATTTTAAGTTCTTTACTTTTGAAAAATAGGAAATAGGTGGTTTAAAAATTCCTATACCACTTTTGATTAAGCAGACAAATACAAGCAATTTTAAGAATAGTTGTCTAAAATAAAATGAAATATCCCTTTTATCAAGCGTCCAGCGTGAAAGTAATTTCTCTTGGGTAATTGACAATATATATGTTTAACAATGTCAATTTACTGAGGCAATACATGATAGATACGATAATCTTTGATTTTGACGGTGTAATACTTAACAGTGAACCCATGCATTTTGAAGCGTTAGTCCAGGTACTGAATCAATCGGGGATTAGTCTTGATTATGAAGAATATACGACCCATTACCTGGGATTAAGCGACATCAGTGTGTTTCCCAAAATACTCAATGATAAGGGTCTTGCCTTCTCTTCAACTGAAATACATCAACTTATAGAACGCAAGGTCACAGTTTATAATGAGTTAATCGAGAACAGTGAGCAATTGCCTATGACACTGGATCTGGATTGGTTTTTAGTTCGAGTAGCTAGACAATATGGAAAAATCGGTATCTGCAGCGGATCCAATCGCTATTCCATAATAAAAATTCTTGAAAAAATTCATTGCGGTCGCTTGGCTTGCTATTTTAAAACCATTGTAAGTTGTGAAGATGTAAGCTTGGGTAAACCTTCTCCAGAAGGTTATTTGCTGGCAGCGCATCGTTTGCAATCCAATCCTGAAAACTGTTTGGTTATAGAGGATTCGGAACACGGTGTAGCAGCTGCGAAAGCGGGAGGAATGCGGGTTGCGGGTTTACTGACAACCCTGAGCAGGGATCAGCTGGCCAATGCAGATATGATTGTGCATGATTTTAAAGAACTGGCTCATTTGTTGATCCCCCACTAAAAAGAGACAGGTTACACTGATTTGAATTAGGGTCAAATCCTGATCAATCCCGTCAAATTTTAAAAAAAAGATATATAAAACGGTAGATTGTAAAATATGAAGAATAGACATGCATGGTAGTTCGTGATCTAATTCATTAGAAGCATTTAACTTTAGAAGCATTTAACTTTTTATAAAGTGAGTAAAAAACTACTGATACAAACTTTTTCTTATATCAGTAATTATGCCTTAGATTGGGGAAATTATAATTGTGTAAAATTATGACGGTATCGTTCAGGCTCTGACCCGAACTCATATTCATGATCCTGATGTATACAAGCTTGCAGTATATAAATTAATGGAGTGAATAACGGCAATTAATAATTATGAGTAATTATGTACGTATTTGGTGTAGAGCCAAAAACTGGCGATACTTCAGAGTTTGACACTGTTGATTATTTAAAACATGCCATTGTTATTGGCTGCTTCATCAGGAATAGGTTGTATGACATCCCAGTGTTCATAAATTTTGCCATTTTCCAAGCGGAAAATATCAATAATGGCCCGTCCTTTAGTATTCGGCTCCAATACAGAATGAACATGTATCACAACATAATCTCCATCAGCAATGATGCGTTTTATCTCGCCATGAGATTGAGGGTAGGTATTTTTTAAATAATTAAGATAATTTTTAAATCCATCCAAACCATCTTGAGCCATCGGATTATGTTGAATATACCAGGATCCCAGATAATTTTGTGCTTCATCAAAATTTTTGTCATTCAATGCTTTTTGATAAAACTGCGTTACGATTTGTTTATTCGTTTCCTGAACGGAACCTGCGACTCCCAAAGCGGCATGACTCATTAAATAACTGGCCAAGGTCAACATGACTCGTCGTTTCATTGGTACTCCTTGTTGTTAAAATCATTTAAAAAGTACCCTAGATCACTTCAATTAACAATTAGTTACTAATTGGTAACTAGAAATCAATCGAGCCTGACCCCATTGATTGTTGTGTCCGAAGCTTTTAATTTTAATTTACAGTCAGGAAGGGAACGATCACCTGAGAAGGCAGAGGCGTTTTTGGAAGTATGGCATGACAGCTAGCGTAGCCCGTTTGCTTGCAAATGGGATTTTACTTTAATCATTGGATTCTCGTTTCATCATTTTAAGCATAGATACACCCATCTCATAATCAATTTGAGGCTGAGTGACTGAAATTGCCAGCTTATCCATTAATACCTTGTTCTTAAAGAATTCTTTAAGACGATTTTGAGTTTCTAAAGGCAACTCTTTAAAGTCGCGCCCTAAAAGACGGCAACCGCTTAATACATAATCTAAATGCTCATTTAAAATAATGATCTAAGTATTATTTTGTCAGATTAAGGAGGCTAAATGCTCAATGGACTCATGCGTTTTTAATATGGATATATTATGCTAGCCCCAAAAGCTACCAGGAAAGCTCCAACCCACTGGTATTGAGATATCTTTTCACCAATAAAGTAAGCAAATATTTGCGCAAAGACTACTGAGGTGTTTCTGAGAGTAAGGGCAAGTCCCGCTTCCGAATGACGCAACCCGATTAAAAATAGTAAGAAGGATAATGCGCTTATAATTCCTCCTAGAGAAGTTATTTTCCAATTTGATTTGACTTGTTCTTTGAATACTTGCCTTTGTTTTTTCTTCATCAAAAGAAAAACACAAGGTAAACCTATCCATAAAGCTGCAGAAAAAAGTGCGGCTGGGTTTGCGCCATATGCTAAAGAACGACCATAGCATAAATGATAGCCCGCAATACATATACCACATAGAATGGGGAATAATAATTGCCTTGATTCATCACTGTTAAAGGTTTGACTTGTAAGAATCAATCCAAAAAGGACAGAGGATACGCCCAGGATATTAAATAAATTTATATTTTCACCAAGGAAACATGCCGAGATAAACCAGACAATTATCATGGCACTCCCTCGCATAATAATGTAGGCTTTTCCAAGTGAAGACTGACTAAGACTGATAGCTAATGTGATTATATAACCTCCTTCAAATAAACCAGAGGTTAGCGCCCATAACAAGGAATCAGATGTTTCAAACAAAGGGCCAGAGAAAAAAGGAATAAATAGAAGTGAAAATATGGTTGCAAAACTCATAATTCCCAATACTTCGTAGTAGGGTGTTGAGTTACGTTTGGCAAAGGTATTCCATGCGGCATGGAGTATTGCCGATAAAATTATAAATACACCAGAACTCATTTCAGTTCATTTTGAGTTAAATAATCAATTATTGTAACATTCAATCAATAGGCTATAGCATAATTTATTTAAAGCTAATAGAAGTTTAACGTAGTAAAAAAGCATCAAAAAGGGGCTTAATAGCTTGAAAAGACTATACTTAATGTCATTAGAAAAATAATGAACTAAAAAATTCTGAGGATAAGAAGAGTAAGATAATTTTTTGTAAAACACTTATAAATTTTATCAAAATGCAATAGGAGTTTTACGATGCTTGATGATGGAGGATTGAAGAAAGTTAATGCTTTGATGTTATCAGTGGGTGCAATATTTTTTTTGCTGCTTGTACTTTATCATCAAGTGCGGATAATGTTTTACAGGCTAATGGGCAATCGGCTGCACATGAACACGAAAAGCATAAAGGGCATGGCGGATATTAATTTTCAAAAATTTGCTTAAATTATATCCTGTTATATTATGGATGCTGATATTCTAAAATTTAAAAAAGAATAATTTTAGTTAATTGGTCACTTTATGGAAGGAACCTATGGAGAATAGTTGGTATGATAACAATAGCAAATTATCTTTAATGGGGATAATTTGTTTGATTATTTTTTTAGTTCTCTTTTTCTTTAGTGTGTTTATAATGCCTTTTTTAATCTGGGAATTGCATTATAATGTTCCCGATTTTGTTAGCAGCATGATAGCATACCTGGAAGATACATATTATTATTCTTCACCTGTAAGTAAAATTCTTGTCTGGTTGACTTTTTTTATACCTTGCTTAATTACAGGATATTTTTCCTATTACATTTCTCGCTCTATTGATAAGAAAAATTTGCTTAAAGACGAAAACATTGATGAAAAACAATCAAAAGAAACTTCCTCAGAAACTAATGAGCAAATTAAGGAATCAGCGAGTTTAGGATTTAAAATTCTTATTCTAATGGCGGCTATTATTTTAATCATTTTCTTATTACAAGAATTCGTTAAGTTCACATCATAACTTGAAGTACTCCTGCGTTTTCTGCAGAGCAGAGTTAGAGAAAATGTGCGCTTCAAAAATTCTTAAGGTAAAAAATTTCCCCAAACAGTCGATAAATTAACGTTATGTATTTTGACCTGGATTTTTTATGAAAAAAAGCATTAAGCGCTCTTCTGATACCCTTTTAGAAATCGCAAGTCATCAGGAGTTAAAGGGGGACGTCACTTATCAAAGCATTTTACAAGTGCTTGGAGAGCGTGCCTTTGGAATTGTGCTGTTATTTTTTGCATTGCCCAGCGCGCTGCCTTTCTCATTTATTCCTGGCATCTCCCTGGTTTTTAGTGTTCCAATATTGCTATTTGCATTTCAAATGATTTTTGCCAGAAAAACAATGTGGCTACCAAAAATGATTGCGGAACGAACCATTCACCAGGAAACAATGGCCAGGTTTATACATAAAACCGTTCCTTACTTAATTAAAGTTGAATATTTTTTAAAACCCAGATGGCTGTTTATGACTTCCCGCTTTATGGAAATAATCCATGGAATTGTTATTTTCTTCCTTTCTCTATTATTGATGTTGCCAATTCCATTTAGTAATTTTATTTTTGCCACTTTGTTAATTATTTTTAGCTTGGGATTGATAGAAAAAGATGGATTATTTCTCATTATAGGGTATCTTGGGGTTATGATTTATGCAAACTTTGTCTATCTGTTTGTCTTGACAGCGGTGAAGCATTTGTTTGGTTGATTGATAGAAAGCTTGTGTTACTAACCATTAGGTTTCATCTTTTTTTCATTGATAGTTTAATTAACTATATGTGAATAAATACAAAAATCCATTTAATTCACCAGTATAGCGTTGATGCACTAACACATTCTCGGGGTCAGCATATTCTCAGAACTTGATTTCAGATACAGATATGTACTCAAACTTACCTGAGAGTCATTTCATAATGGTGGATAAAATAAATTGCCATACATTTTAATTTAATAACCTCATGATGTTCTTCCTTTTAATTTGGTACCGCTGATTAATTTCATATTTAGCTGAACGCAAGCGCACGAGCAATCATTAACCTATTGAAAAACAATAGATATTATTAGAAACAATATGACTTATGAAAACAATTAATTGTACATTAAATGTTCATGGTGGTTAAATGTATGCATAGGGTGGTTTTACGAGGAAATAATCATGACTAAATCAGTGTCTTTTGGTGAAACTTCAAAAAGAAATGAAGGTATGGTAAAGAACATCGTTTATCTGGATTTCGATGGAACAATAACTGGTGTACATGGCAGAGAAGTGATTAGTTCCCCCCTATGTGAAGCTTTGAGTAATAAAGAGACTTTTGATGAAAGGATGCATTATAAAAATGAGTATGATGCATCCGACAATAAGGTTAAAATAACAGAAAATGCCAAGAAATTTCTACAAGATGTCAATAAATTACATCCACAGGTAAAAATTGTAATAATCAGCCGTAATCATGAAAATTATATTAAAGCTCTTTTAGAATTCGAAAATATTGATCATCGAAATATTACTATTTATCCTCGTGGCGTAGGAAATAAAATAGGACCAGGGGAAGATAAGTACAATGCAGTGGTATCACACGAAAAAAAACCTGAATGTTTACCAGGATTTCGTTTGATTTGTGATGATGATGAGATAGATGGAAAGGAGATGTATAATGGGCTTAAAGATACTGGACGTTCCCAACTTGTAAAATATCATTCTGAAAAACCAGGTCAATTTAAATGGAGTGAATATTTTAAAGAAATATTAACTAATTGCGATATTGCTGTGAAAGAATACCTGAACGGGAAAATAGGATCACGCTTCCATCTTTTTACAGCAAAGGTAGATGAAAAAATAGGTGACCAATCTTTTAAAGATAGATACAGTCAAGTAAAAGGAGATATATTAAAACGCGCAATAATTAATAATTTAAAAAATGATATAGAAAAAATTGATAATTTAGATGATTTAAAAGACTTTATAAAGAAATTTAAAGAAAGCTCCGAATATATGACCCTTAGCAAAGCTCAAGGATTATTTAGTAAAGTAACCGGGATAAAAACTGATTCGCAACGGGCAGTAGAAGATATTTTTAGTAAGGCACTCAAAGATTTACAATCACCTAAGCTTGCAATGAAGTAGTTCAAATTTGATCGGACAGTTGCTATTTAGGAGGTGACTGCCAGATCAAACTCAATTTAAACTTTTGAATTTGACGCGGACTGTAGCAGTACAGGTTGTTTTCATAGCCATGACCCTTTTCTACCAGTAATGTTTAATAACTGTGTTATGTTTGTCTTGATGGCGGTGGCATTTTCTTGGTTGATTTATTGAAAGCTTATGTTATTAACCATTAAGTTTCATTTCTTTAGCAAGATTTCTAATTGTTTGGCTCCAAGTGGTTAAGCTCATCAGTACATCGGCTTATATAGGCTCTTTTTTCGGTTTTATTGAAAATGGGTTTGGAGTAGTGTAAGTATTTTCTTGCGGAGTTATTCCTCCTTCAGTGAAGTCTTTTTCTTTTTTGGGTAACGCTAAATTAGGTTTCATAAAAATTTCACTTTCAATTCTTCTCAAACCAGTTTTCATCCGCTCATTTTCAGGATCCTTTTTTAGGTCAAGCGCTAACTGCATACGGATTTCTGATAATGAACCTTTATAAAAACGCCCATTACCACAAGATAGACAAGCATCTTCTTTTGAGTTGGGCGGGATAAAAAACGGTTTACCGCTCTTAGCTATCTTTTCTAAGTCTTCATAAGCAATAAAAGTATTATTACCGATGGCTGCAAGATTCATAAGTCTTTTGCTTTCTTTCTCTTCTTCCTCTTCAGAGCGAGGTGCTTCTTTGTATCTATCTAATATCTTTAACCGACGTAAATTTTCTTCAGAAATTTCGGAGTCAGATATTGGTTTTTCTGTTTGTTCATTCGTCATTTTATGGTTCTGTGCGGGATCAATTTGGTACTGTGTACACCTTTGTCGCATTTGATCGATAGCAGCCCATTCAGCCGGGGTTCGTAGTATGGGTAAGTCTCCATGTCCTTCTTGTTGAGCTTTCTGAAGGTCATCAAGGAATTCGCGAAGAGTCTTTGCGTCTTTTTCGGCTGAGAGTGCTGTGCTGTCGGCAGGCTTTCTTCGTACTCGTTGTTCACAAGCATGTAACATATTACTGAATTCTCGGATATAATCATCTACAGTACTTCTGATAAATTTATCTTCCTGTACTTTATCTTCTTCTAATTTTTTCTTAGCTTGCTCTTCTTCTCTGGACATTGTGATTACCATAAATTCCTTGAAAATCAATTCACTGTGGAATTGAAAATAAATTTATCTTATAAAATTAATGATAGTATATTTCTCTGGAGAGTTGTCGAAAATTTAACATAAAACAGGCTTGTTATAAGAGTTCTGGCCGCACCTTATAGTGAGTTTTAGCGATATGATCAGATGCCTGTATCAGGACTGCTCTTTCTGGATCTTGTTATGCCTTAGTCAATCGATATCAATTTTGTCATCAATTCTTTCAAGGGAATGCTTGGTCTTCCATGTCTTTGAAATGATGATGTAAAGCTTGCTTTATCACAAGCTCTCATCAATCGGTAACAGCACAATGATCCATAAATAAAAAATAATAGGCGTGCTATCGAAAACGCCTCTAATAAGTGTTTTTTAGATTCAAAATTCATATAATTTTTAAAACAAAAATTCTTGAGCTTTAGATAGGCATGATCTTTGTCTGCTAGTGCGTGATGTTTTTTTATTTGTTGTAACCAATTTAGCAAGGAAAAAAATGGATGCGAAATCACTATTTCACCCAAATCAATGATTGTGATATCTTGCGATACATCATCTATGAGCGTGTTGTTGTCATTAAAATCAGGTTGGACAATCGTTTGTTTGATGGAATAGCCAGATAATTTTTTACATAAATTAAAAACCTTCGGGCACAATGCTTCCAAGTTGCCAATTTCTATTTCTGATAGTCCATCTGCTATTAATACGTCTTTTTGAGACAGCAATTGCATATATAAATCTGGTAATTTATCCAGGCGCCAGTCAGGAACACCAATATCAAGAAAAACATCCACATGATCTGCAACAGCCAACTGAATTAATGTAAATTGATTAACAGCTTTGTGAAGCAATACCATATCGAATTTCTTTTTTAGAATTTCTCTCAAAGATTGGCCTGCATCCTTCATTAAAAAACAATTTAATTCAGCATTGTGTGCGATAACCTTTGGAACAGAAGCATGAAATTGATTTCGTAACGTTTGGATAATGGCTGCTTCCAGTGCAAGCCGTTCTGGCGTATGTTTCAAATAAATGTAACCATCAGATGTTGCAAAACGAGCAACATAAGACCAAGGTGTATCTTGCACAGTTTCTGGCAGATTGCTTTTTAGTTTATAACCATGCGATGAAAGGAATTGGCAACCCCATTGGATAATTTCTTTATTCAGATGAATTGCCATAAATAACCTTTTATCTGATTCTAACTTTCTATGTTCTCTAGCAGAACATTTATTTTTACCAATAATCGAAATATTCTTCTGTTGATTTCCAACAGGAAAGATCTGTTTTATTTAAAGAATCTGGAATAATTGCCAGCCATACATAATTAGAAAATTGTATCATTAGCAGTAAAGCAAGTAACCGCTTCATTTGATTCTCCTTATTAAACATGTAATTATCTGCATCTTTTTTAACGATGGTTATGAAACAATGCGTGTATTGAAAGGGATTCTTTTTACATTTTGTGGGATTATATTTTGCTTTAACTCTCATGCTGCTCTGGAGCATGAGAAGCTGGTTAATTATATTTCTCTAGGTGAATTCCCCAGGGAAACAGCAGAAATTGCTTTAAAGAAAATGCCGCCTTTAGACACGCTTTCAGTACATTATGATCTGCAATTATATAAAATTAATTATAAAACCCAGGCACCAGATGGAAGCTTGACTATTGCCTCAGGATTAGTTGCAATGCCAACTCATCCTGTGGGGCAAGTGGGAATTGTTAGCTATCAACACGGCACCCGATTCGAACGCAATGATGTACCTTCCAGAAATAATGAAAAAAACTATATATACCTTGCTGCCTATGGCAATAGTGCAGGTTACATGACGGTGATGCCTGATTATCTTGGTTTGGGCGATAATGAATTAACACTTCATCCTTATGTTCAGGCAGAAACTCTTGCCAGCAGTAGCATTGATATGTTGCTTGCCGCTAAGGAGTTAGCCAACAGGCTACATTACCCAATCAGTGATAAGTTGTATCTGGCAGGCTATTCAGAAGGCGGATTCTCAACGATTGTTATGTTTGAAATGCTTGCAAAAGAGTATCCTGATTTACCTGTCACTGCGGTTGCCCCAGGTTCAGCTCCTTATGGTTGGGAAGAAACCATGCATTTTGTGATGTTGGAACCAGGACCTAGAGCTACAGCCTATCTGGCTTATTTTTTTTATGCACTGCAAACTTATAAGAATTATTGGTCTAATTTTGATGAAATTTTTGTTCCACCATACAATACGCTTATTCCAGAATTGATGGACGGATATCATACTGTTGCCGAAATTCTTCAAGCCTTGCCACAAAATCCCCTACTTATTTTTCAACCTGATTTCTCTAATGGAATTATTAGTAAGACAGATCGAAATACCGAGGTTTTAAAAATTAATTTCAACCACTACGACTTTATACCCACAGCCCCTTTGTTATTGGTAGGTACTAAAGGCGATCGTGATGTACCTTATGCTGGAGCTGAAATGGCTTATCATTCTTTTAGAAAATATAGTGATTTTGTGTGGATTAAATCCGTCAGTGACACATTGGATCATGTCCAGGCTCATCCTTTTGTACTTAAAGAACAGGTGGATTTTTTTAAACAATTTGAGTATCAAGAAGCGGTGAGTCAATAAGATCACTTAGCGAAACTCAGCAAACATAGCCTTGATGTAGCAGTCAAGCTAAATGAAAATGGTTTAAGAATGATCTTAGGCAGCCAGCTATGGAGCCAGGATGCTCCTGTTGTACGGTTAGTGATTGATCCATAGTTGCGTCATAAATTCGCTTATAACTTAATGCCGCAAAAACTCCATTGAGTTGGTTGGCAATTTTTAGCGCATCTATTAAATCAGTTTCGTCATGCAGATCTAACCAACGAGTAATACATTGCCGTTGCAATGTTTCATATATTTTATCGGTTTGTTTTATTTGATAAAAGTAAGTCATGTTCCACAAGCAACTATTCAGAGAAAAAAACGGATGGCTGATAACGGTTTCTCCCCAGTCAATGATGCTTATGGTTCCTGTCTTTTGATTAAGAACCATGTTATTTTCATGAAAATCGCAATGATTAATCGTTTCTGGAATTTGGTATTTGGAGAGTGACTCACATAAATTAAAGCAAATTTCATATGCTCTGTTTAGGAGGATAATTTCATTTTTTGATAGACCATCACTTAATAAAAGTTCTTCTTGTTCTAACAGCTGGTAATATAATGATGAAAATTTTTCAAGCCGCCAATCAGGGATACCCAATTTTATGAGTTGTGGGAGTTTATTCTCTACTATTCGTTGAATTTTCGTATAATTAAGGATACCTGCCTTAAGCATTTCCAAATCAATTTTTTCTTTAAACAGATTCCGTAAAGTGTCATCGCCACAAGACAGCATCAAAAAGCAATGTAAATGCTTGTTTTTCGCAATTATTGTTGGGATATGGCGGCATCGTTGTTCATAAAGACAGGTTATTGTTTGGGGTTCCAGATACAACATTTCCGGTGTTTGCTTCAGATAATAAACATTGCTTTCGGAAGAGGTGATTCTATGTACTGTTGAATAAGCGGTTTCAATAATTTTCTGTTGATCAATGATTTTAAATTCATCGTTTAATGCCAGATGCTCAAGAGCCCATTTTAAGGCGAGCTGATTTTTTATTTGCTTTTGATTCACAGTTGGCTCGTAACTAACAGTCTTTAATATGAATTTAATGGATATAATAGTTTAAGTCCAAGCACCCTGCCTGTCTTGTTTTTTGGGTATGAATATTAATTCTGGTGCAAACACAGATTTCTTACTCTCTTCGCTAATATCGGGTGCTCTTGCTACACTATAAGTAAGCATCATCAATGTGGGCATGGGCGGTGCATGTGGAGTTAGGACATGACGAGATTAATCAGCATTTTATTTTATCTATTTATAATTCCAAACGTGATGGCCTATACCCCTCAATTTAACAAATCAGAGCAGCTTAAGAAACTGACTCCATTGCAATATCAGGTAACCCAAAATGGGGCAACGGAAAAATCATTTGATAATGCTTACTGGAACAATAAAGAGGAAGGTATTTATGTTGATATAGTATCAGGAGAACCTTTGTTTAGTTCTAATGATAAATACGATTCAGGAACGGGTTGGCCCAGTTTTACAAAGCCAATCGATACATCCTATTTGGTTTTCCATACTGACAGAAGCTATTTTTTTATTGTGCGTACTGAAGTTCGCTCTAAATACGCTAACTCTCATTTAGGCCATGTCTTTAAAGACGGCCCAGAACCAACCGGGTTGCGATATTGCATGAATTCAGCTGCCTTGAAATTTATTCCAAAAAATGAAATGGAAAAAGCCGGGTACGGAGAGTATCTTTATCTGTTCAATAAAAAATAAGCTGCCCTTGTTTTTTCAGCAAGTTAGCCTATGGAACTCATTGAGCTCAAATCAATGTTAGAGCTTAAATGGGCTGAACTTGCCGTATGTTCCTCAAATTATAGCTTGGCTGAAGGGAACGTGCTTAATGATCCAAGTTTAGTATCAATTAAATCAATGAGATCATGTGTTAATTGGTTGGCTCTTTGATTTTTATTGAGTAAAGTCCATTTCTTCTCGGCCAAATGTCTGGATTCAGTGCGGTAATAATCTGAGAACAAACCATTACCTACGTTCTCTTGCCGAATGCGTAAAAGAGCATATTTTTGAATCAACGGATGATCAATTTTCGCTTCATTCTGACAAAAATCACGAAATGAAATAAACATCTTATCCTGATAATTTTCTATGTAGTCTTTCTGTATCATGTCAAAGAGAGAAGAATGTCCAGTATCAAGTTTCGAATCTTCCTGAAGGGAACGTAATACTCTTGTCAGCATCTCGTTGTATTGTGCCGGACTTGCTTTTTGCAGAGAATTTTTTCCTTCAACTAAATCCGTTTCATTCAACTCAACAGAATTCATCAAGAATTGAATGCATTCCATCGCTTCTTCGTAATAAATGGTGGTGCCATAACTGGAGCATGCCAGTCGGAATGCTTGTACAGTCGGTTGAGCTCCCATCCTGTATAAGCGTAAAGCCAAATCTTCATGTCCTAGCCGCAATAAAAATTCAGCCGGTCGCATCGCTTCGAATTCAAAATTGTCTTGATTGTTGATAATCAATAATTCTTCATCGTGAGGGGTTTTATTTTCAATATAACTAATGAAGTCATGCAGTAAGTGGATAATTTCAGGATCACCTAAACTGGCTGCTATCAAACTTTTGAGAGGGTTATTGCCAGATTTGGGGTGTATTAAATTGAGGTAAGGAGATTGATCTATGGCGGTAAAATCGACTCCCTTAATCATTAACTCTCTAAACAAGGCAACCATTTGAGGAGAAGAAAAATTTAATTCATTGGTAGCAATGATATTTGCCAGGGTTGTCGTCAATTCAATGTCTTTATTTCCAGGATTTAGGTAACCATATTCTCGTTTGGTTGTGACAGTTGTCCAATGGGGAGGAGTACGTTCATCGCCTTCAATTATCGTGTGGCTTTTCACCTTGATTCTTTGATTTAAATAGTCGCGGCTGTGACTGCGAATGCAGGATATGAGCAGGTGATATTTCTCATCCCTGTCCACTGGGACATTTAACAGGTCCAACAATTCGCTATCTTTAATGATTAATGGAGCGTCTACCAATATTTGAGGTGAGTTGGCTTTATTATCATGATGAAAAAAACTTGGAATCTTTTCTCCCATTTTATTATTTCGCATAGTTAGGAACCTATTTAAAAAAGTTTAAAAGCGATAGCTAATGCAACAAAAGCTTCGAACCCATGTTTTGTTTGTAATAATCAATAGATCCTTTTTACTCCTATTTTAGCCATGATGATTTCATCTTGATTAGATTGTTTATATAAGTCAAGAAGATTTTCATGCTATCTGATTAAAAATTGGGGTCTTCCAATCCCCTAAATTGATTCGTCAACCCCTTGAAATACTTGGCAAGCAAGAGTTTCTTATTCCGTTGAAAATAAAACTAAGGCAATCAGTGCGAAAACCATCCCCAATCCTTGTTTTAAACTTAATTCTTGTTTGAGAAAAATCATGCAGAATATTAAAGTAATCATGGGATACATAGAGGTGACCAAAACTACCGGCATGGTGGGACCATTGCGTAATGCCAAAATAAAAAAAATACAAGCAATCCCGTTAGCCAAGCCATTTAGCAAACCATAAGTGCTCCCTTTAACAGAAAGCTCAGGTTTAAAACCCAATAAAATCAAAGCAATAATCCCAGAAATTAAAACCCCTATACTTGAATAAAAAGTGATGGAAAGGGGATTAATAAAATTAGCAGCTCTTGTCCCCCAATATCCCCAGGCACCATAAAGAAATAATGCAGCCAAAGAAGGAAAGTACCAAGTACTAAAATTCATAATTTTATCTTATCAAGCAATTTGTTTGAGGTTTGTTCAGGATAACTGTTCATTAGTGAAAATAATACTGTTTATTACTAAATTTTACTTATTATCATAATGAGCTGTGGTTTACAAAAACGCTAATTACCAAAGTAGTTTATTTTTCTGAATAAATAATAACCAAAAAATCCATGACTGGACATTTATGGATTGAAAGAGGAGTCTTGTTCAGATTTTACAGAAAAATAGTCTTCAATTAGTCTGAGTTCCCCTAATTTAGAAATTTTTATTTCTTCTTCTGCATGAGTTTCACTGTGATCAATACAATCGTGGAGCAAACCGGCAATATGTGATACCAAACGATGGGAGGACATGATGGAAAGGTGGCCGTGGCGATCTAAAATGTGTAGTGATTCAGGGTATTTATCGACGTATTCTTTAATATATCCTGATTCTCCTGGTACGATCGCATCTTCCTTTGCAATAAAAAAATGGTAGGCGCTAATGGAGTGTTCTACTATCTCTTGTTTAAGTTGTGCAAGAAATTCACTATCAATTTCCATTTCTCTAACGGAATCAGAAAACCATGATAATGGTTGTACAGCAAGGTAAGAGCCATTAAATGGAGTCCCCACTGTAATTATCAGCGGGACTTCAATGCAGGCTTCTTTAGCTAAAAACTCTGCAAAATAAGAAGCAACCAGCCCACCTCTGGAGTGTGCTATTAAAATGATTCGTTGATGATGATTGGCCTTTATTTTGTTTTTGAGTTGTTCAGCAAAAAATTTGATACTTTTTCCCTGGTAACGTTGATCAAAGCCCAGTAAATTCAGAGAGCAAATTTCATCAGGAAGTCCAGTCGTAATCAAGCGTTCAGCAACACGCTTAAATGCCGCAGGCTGATCGGCTGTACCATGGATAAAATAGAGCGCTGTCCCTGTATTATTATCTGGTTCATTTTTGTAATTAGGATTTTGATAGGATTGATCACCAGCAGGAGAAGTTAACCAATAATAAGTATGAGCAAATATCCCCGTGGTGGAGATGGGTTGTTTGGCTTTTGCAGTATTGAGAGCGCGCTTCAACATGGTTTAATTCCTTTTTTATTGTGGAGCGTTGGATTCCGAAAGTCGGATACTGTCAATAATTTCTCATCAATATAGCGTAACATGGGACAATTTTAAACCATGTTTTAAAGAGTTATCAGAGTCACTTATTCAATGAATTGGGATTCAGTTAAAAATTCATTCCTATTCTCTATTGATTTGTTTTCATCGTTGTATTCCCAGTAAGGAGCAAAGATTTTAATAAAAAAGCAGGCGTATCTTTTAAAGACCAAAAGATGTTTTATAAGAATTTTCAAATGGTTCCGCCAGGAGATGAGAAATGGCATGTCTATTTAGACTTCTGTCTCTTCTGTATTTTAAACTAACTTCGGGTTTTTCCAGGGATTGACTGAGGGATTTTTTTAAATCATTGTTAAATTTCTCAAACAGGGATTTATCACTTGCCAATAAACCTTTTATTTGGAGTTCTAAAGCTAAGGCAAACCATGGAGTAGTGTGGGGAATGATTGCCTCTATAATTTTTTTCAGTCTTTCTTTGTCAGCGCTGTTGTCTTTTTTAATTTGAGAAATGATTACTGCAAAATCGGAATGCCTTTCGAGTGTGGCATTAGAAATGATTATTTCAAATTGCCTGGGGGATAATATTTTGGCAGCCATTTTACAATAAGGCTCTTGGGTGTTTCTAAAAATATCCCAAAACTTGTTGTCTTCTATGGAATTTTTTAATTGAGATTCTGATAAATTTTCTAGAACAATTTTTAGGCGGTTTTTTCTGTTCTCTATGAAAGATTTATGATTTATTGTCTTGGACTCGATCATCCAAAGGTGCTTCAGTATATCCTTATAATCGGGTGAAGAGGCTTTTTCTACAATCATTTTAATTCTGTGATCTGGTAAACTGTTTAAATCATTAATTATTTTTTTCTCATGGATGATGTACGTTGTTGCATTCAGTTCACGCAGGAATGCATCAAACGCTTCATCAGTCCAATCTTCTTTTCCTACAGGTATGTTAGTATATATTGGTTTGGAGATAGCGGTTACAGAAGACCATTTTGAAAGGGGCGGTTTACTGTGGGTTGTATTGGATGGGAGGGCAGGTAGGGACTGGTAACGTTTTATATGTGTTTGAGTATTCATAACAATATAGTGTTCAGCTAATTTCGCAAGTTCAATCTTAAAAGAAGCGGAATGAGGTAAATGAGCAATCTGAGCGATTAGGGCTATTTTAATTTTTGTAGTGGCATAAGGCATAACAGAAACAAGTTTACCTAACAAATAAGCGCTTGGTTTCAGTTTTTTTATCATTAAATTCAGAATGTCATGTCTTTTGCTATTTGAAGCAAACAATGCCAATTGTTTCCGATGTAGTGTGTTAGCTGCGGCTTCAATATAAGAATCTTTATTTAAAAGGTTCAAAAAATCAGGTGAATCAAAAGATGCTTTTAACTGTTCTTCTGAAAGGGCTTCTAGCATAAATGCAAATTTATTTTTTCTATTTTCCCTTTTTGAAGGTTCAAATTCAAAACCATTAAAATAACGCCATAAATAATCCAGATCGCTTGAGCCAAACTTCTCTTTTTCTTTAATTGGACTGAGTCTAGTGACAAATAATTTAATGTCTTTATAAGTCATCTGGTCCAGTCTATTCCAAAATTCATGTTTTAATAATTCTGAGTTTTTCATTATCTCAATTAATTTTTCAATATATTTTTCCTCTACTGTAGATAAGTTCTTATCCTCCTTTTTCGGGATAGCTATTGCCTCGTCTTGTGCTATGAGTTCATTGATTTTTGCCATAAAAGCCATAAGTTCTTCAGAATTGTTGAAATCATGGGCTTCAACTGCTTTAAATGGTTTTGTTTCTGATTTCTCTTCAGATTTTGTGAAAAAAACATTCTGCGTATGCGTAGTATTGGGTTTGATAGTTGGCTTCGTGTGGGTCGAAATAGACGGTTCTTCAGACATTTTTTCTAATAATGATTTTTTGGGAGTTATTTCTTGTATCTTCTGAGCCGCTTTTGTTAATCTTCTTCTGACTGTAATGATGTCAATTGGACCTGTAAGGCCAGTTTTCGTTCTATTAAATACAAAATCAAAAAGGTTTTTTCGGGAAATCGGACTAGTGAGCAAACCAGCAATCGCTCTAAAACAAAATAATGAAAAGGTGAAGATAAACCTTACGCTGCCAACAAAGTCAATAGTAATAGTGCCAAATTGAGGCTGACGAACTCTTAAACGGCTATCGTCAAATTGAGCGGTCTGGGTTCTTTTTTTTTGATTTGAGGAGTGCTGGCTAGACAGTTTTAAAAAATGTTTCATTATATTAACTAATATCCGTATGGTTAAATGTAATGTAAAAGTAATGGCTTATTCTATTAACTAAACCATCCTGAGAATTCGTTAATAGAATTGACCTCGTACACAACATGTATATTGATAGATTAATACTAAAACATCAAGCAAACCTCTCAATGGCCTATTTTAAAGGGCTATTTTAAAGGTAATATGGTCTTTTTTTGTCTAAAAAGCAATCTCAAGCCAATTACTTAATGGTGATTATTTTTTAGGTTTTTTTTGTGATTTTGGCTTGCTATGTTCACCAATGGTTGTTCCAGGATGTTTTTTTGCGAACTCTTTGGTGACGTATCGGCCGGTTCCTGCGCTTCTATATTTTGTCATTTTAAACTCCATTTTTATATATGCCGATTGAAGTATAGCAAATACAGTTAGCAAGAGTAGTTTTGGTGAAAAGAGACTGTTCTACTTGCTCATCCCATACTTGTATGTAAACTAAAATCCTTATTGGATATAAGGGATTAGACATGGTCAGATTTTTCAAAGGCAGGGAAATTAAATTCAAAGACTTACCAGAGGAATATTACAAAAAACTGTGTAATGCTCTAAAAGCCACTATGTCAGTTTGTATCGCCAGCACTTCTGCATTAGTTATTAATGAACTAAGCGCAAAAATTCATAAAGATAGAATGACTCAATATGAGGAAAATAGCTCTGTTGCTATTCATGGTATCGGTGAGATAAGAGTTTTCCTGCTCAGGATATTTAAGCATCTTGAGAATAACAAGATTGATTTTCTGGATGGGAGGGCGGCAATAAAAAATACAATGTCAAAGGGGATGGCAGGAAATTGTGAACACCAGGCTTTTTATCTTGCTGCATTACTGAGACAACAAAATATCCCTGCGCTTATTTATGATATTGAAGACATTAATCATACTGTAGTTATCACTGAAAATTATCTCCTTGATCCATGGATAGGTGAGATTTTTGTGCTTGCCGATACGGATCTCAAGCAGTTTTACGGATCGCCACTGAATATGAAAGCCTCATGGCTAAATCGATTATTAAGTAATAAAAAATTCAGTTATCCTGATGAACTCACTCTTCAAACATTAAAAGAATATTTTGTACAACAAGAAGACCAATACAAAATCGGACTTAACATTTTAGATAATAAAATGGATATGGAGCATCAAATGTCTTGCGAACTACCTTATTAAAAAAGCATTGCCGCCTGAGCACACCTGTCAAAATAGAAATGTCGGGCGTTGTGCCCGACTTAATCTTGTTGGAAATGCAAGTTGGGTTTGATGTCAGTGCCCATTAGAAGGAGCATGCTCGCCTTCATTTTCCTGCTCAGGTTCATGGCCTTGATCCTGTGGTACCAGGAGTATGTTAAAAAATAATAATGTCATTTGTTGTTGGTTATTATTATTCATAGGTGGTATCAAGGAAAACATCAGGAGTGGGAGAGGAATTGGCATTGCATTATCCTGTTGTTGACCAGGATTATTTCCATGTTGTGCAAAGAACAGCGGTTGATAAAAAAAGAGATGGGGGTTTTGCCCTGCGTGAGCAAATTCATCCTGTAGTACCTCTCGTGCCCAGTTTTCAGTTAACTCTCTCTTAACAGAATCACTAAATTGCTTGGGTTCAGTTTTATCAGGATCAATTGCAAAAAACTCTATTACCTGTTCTTTGGTTATGGGCTGATTGGTTAACTTATCCTCTTCAAAAAGGGACTTGTTACTCGAATGATCAATTAATGATTTGGCAGGGATTGGCCAGTATTTCTCCGCGTGGGTAGTTGGATCGCTGGGGAGATGTTCCAATCCTGATGAAATTGCTTTAACGCTGAATTTATTATCACCAATCCGAACCAGGTAAACGATCGTGTTTTCATCCAGCACAGTATCTTCTTGCATAATAGGATCAAAATAAGTTGGCATAATAATAGTCCTTTAGCTGTTATTTAATCTCAATAGTAACTTATAGGATCAAATTGACTTTTGCAATACTTTTAATCCATTATTTGATCACATGCGAATAACAAGTGCTTTAAACCAGGAGAAAAAATTATGTGTAAAACGAATATTTTTGAAAGATTATTTATTATTTTCTGAGTATCGAAAATATGGATTAATCGAGTTTCCTGGAAACCTGTTGATTCAGGTAAGAGCTGACAGTTCACCTATGTCAATTGCATTCAGCACATTTGAGTGACAAATATTAATCTTTTAGCAATTCTATTGACATCAATTGCCCCTCAGACAAAGGTTTTCCCTGTGTTCCAGCACAAGAATCTATGGTTAAATTTTTTCCTGCTGTTGCAATACAATAATACATGTATCCTGTTTTATCTACCATCAGTATGGGTACTTTTTCTTTAGAGTTTTTTTCAGGGTTTTTAAATTTTATGCGTATTTGCAAATTTTGTAAGCTGTGTATTTTCTCTGCCTCTGTTTCAACACATGGGACATAGTTTCTAAGATCCGTGGTTTTGTCATAACATTCCTCCAATACCTTAATAGCAGTATTCATAACTTGATTAGCCATTAAAAATTTATGGGGGAAAATAATCAAATAAAAAGTAAAGATTAATCTTAATATCATTATAATTAACTTCCAAGAGACCCATATAAGTTAATTATAATGCAATATTTATAAAATGTTTGTCATTTTACCTTGGCTTGCTAATTATAGGTTTTATAGATGTTTAAAATTACCATGAATACGTTCATTAATGGTATTTATTAGTCATTCAAAAATAGTACAAGATTGGGCGGGTTTATTTTTCATCATAATGGATTTTTATTGGGTATTTTGTGGCTGACCAAGATTATGCCATCAGCTCCAAAGTAGAAGATCGATTGGCAACGTGTACTGATCTTATGACCTATGAAATTAACCAATTATCAGCTGAATTTATTTCAGGAAATCATGGCTGGCTTTTTGATAGGTATTCAAAAAATTATCCTGGACAACGACGGCTTTGTTATTGACAGCTTGAATTGTTTCTGGCTTGTTAAGCAGACCCGTTTTAAATTTCCAACCTTTGGGAAGTTGAAGTTTATTACCTAGTTGCGTGAGGGCATCCATTGTTTGCGGATATTTTTGAACACTATAGGATTGCATTACAAAAACTTGCCCAGTGGGGTCAATCAATTCAAAGACAGGTTTTCCCTCTTGATAGATCCATGTTGTTTTACGGTCTACTTCGTGGGATTGATATGGTTTGTTTTTAAATAAATCTATTAAACTAAGACGCAAGATACCTGCTTCCCTCATGGGAATTCCACTGATTGTTTTGATGGCAGGATTTATCAAAGAAGTGTTTTTAAATCCATCAATTACCCAGTATCGAGGACCATTAAGATGAACAAAAGAAGATCCAGTTTCCTTTTTTACTGCAGAAATAGAAACTTTACTCCATAATTGCTCCGGGCAATCATTTAATCCCCAAGTATTATAAACAGCATAACTAGAGATGGTTTTTGATAGGATGATTTCACAATATCGTTTGCCACGCATATTGGATGTCTCAGCGCCATAGGATAGCAAGGGAACAAAAAATAAAATGAATAAAAATAAAGAAATCCCCATAAAAAAGGGATGAGAAAATTTTAGATTACGCACGACTATCTCCTTGTCATTATTTATATCTATTTACACTTTAATTTATAACTCATTGAAAGAAAAAATATTTTTGATTGAAATTCATTCTTCAATATTTTAAATGGTAATTGAATTAAAAAATTAAATTCATTAACTCTTTCAAGAATTTATCTCTTAAGCTATCAAGCTTTGCAAGTTGTTTTGCCGCTTGTTCTTTTTGCCCTGTCTGAATTAACTGAATTATTATATTTCCCAACTTATGTTCCTTGTGATGCAAATCACACACTATTTTAAATCGTTTTTTTTCTTTGATTGTTTGTTGATTTTCAAAAAGCCATTGTTCTATTAGACATACTTCAAGTGATAATTCAGGTTTCGGAGATTGATTATTCTCTAAATAAAGTCTGATTGATTGAAAGGTAAGATAGTGTTTTATGGAGATTTCGACTAATTTATTTAATACGGTTTGCGAAAACGGGCTTTCCCCCCATTCTGGACCAAGTTTCCAATTTTTTATCCATGGAATTAATTTCTTGGGAGGCATGGGTTTGGCAATAGCGTGTCCCTGGATTAGATTGCAACCAAACAAGCTTAATAATTTCCCATGAGCTACTGTTTCGACCCCTTCTGCAACCAAGACACGCCCAATGACCCTGCAAAACTCAATCATTATTTTCAGGATTGCCAAATCTTTAGGATTATCAAAAATATTGATGATAAAACTTTGATCAATTTTAACTTCAACGGTACTGAATTCTTTAAGAAAGGTTAAAGAGGCATAACCTGTCCCAAAATCATCCAGAGAAAAATTAATTCCTTTAGTTTTGCACTCGGCTATTATCCGGGAAACTAGCGCCAAATCTTCAATAGCTTCTGTTTCGAGAATTTCAAGCATGATTAGATGATGCGGAACACTTGGGTATTGTGCCAATGTATCAAGCAGTTTTTTGACAAAAATGGGGTTCTGCAATTGGTAAGCACTCACATTAATATTGATGGGTATTTTTATGTTGTATGCCATTAATTTTTCAATTTGCTGCAATACCTGATGCAGAACCCAATCACCAAGCTGTAGAGAAATAGGGTGATTATTAAGATCAGATAAAAATTGTTTGGGAAGTAAGAGGCCCTTTTCTGGATGCTGCCAGCGCAGCAATGCTTCCAAACCTGCTACTTTAGCTGTCTTTAATTCCACGATAGGCTGGTAATAAATTTTCAGTTCATCTAATTGCATCGCTTTAGAGACAGATTCAATGCGTTTATTAAATTCTATAATTCGCTCTTCAACATGTGGATCAAAAAACTCAAAAATATTAACACCATTGATTTGAGCTTTATGGCGGGCAATTTCTGATTGTTGTAGCAAGTCCTCGGCACTGAATGCGCTATTTTTATAATATGCGGTTAATCCAATGATCGTTTGCAAAATAATAGTTTGGTGATCAATGTAATAAGGACAAGCGAGTTTTTCTATCATTCTTTGTGCAATGGAAGCCATCACTTCAATTCTGCTTTTGATAAAGTAAACAACAATAAACTCACCTAAACCAATGCGTGAGTAAAACATTTTTTTAGGTGAGGTTCGATCAATACGGTTAACTACTTCCAATATGATTTTATCGCGAATATTGGGAGGAAAATCCAGCAGAGAGTTTTTGCTATTTGAGTCAAATACTCTAATATTAAAAACGATGAGTTCTTTGTTTTCTTCAGACAATCCGCTGATAAGCATCTGAAGTCTTTGGGTGAGTAAAAATTTATTTGGTAAACCTGTTAAATAGTCATAATATTTGAAATTCTCAATTTGTTGTTCTTGTTTTTTTATTAGTGTTAAATCATGGTAATAACCAATGTAGTTTATTACATCCCCGACAGAATTTTTGACAGCTGAGATGGCTAAAAAGACAGGAAATAACCTTTTGTTTTTCTTTTTAGCCCAAAGCTCACCACTCCACTGTCCTTTTTCAGCCAATATCTTCCAAAGTTCCTTGTAAAATTTCTCATTTTGCTTTCTTGAATGCAAAATGGCAGGTTTTTGGCCTATGACTTCCTGTTCTGTATATCCGGACATTTTCATAAAAGCGTTATTCGCTTCAAGAATGGCGCCTTCCGGATCGGTGATAATAATGCCTTCAAAAGCTGAACTGATACCCTTACTTGAAATAGTTAAAAGTTTTTCCTTTAATTTGAGTTCTGTAACATCAAAGAGAGAAATAATCCATACCAGACGATTTTCCCAGACACTTTTCCTGACATTCATATGTGCTGTTAAAACTTCATTATTGGATTTTAAAATTTCAACTTCCTGTGTTTCATCTGCAGCCATAGGATATAAGAAATTAGAACCAATGAGTTCTGTACGGATGACGCCAAATAATTGAATTACATAATCATTCGCATAAAGAATCTGACCTTCATTATTAATCACCAACACTCCTATAGCCATTTTTTCAACTAATTGATACCAGAAGTTTTGAGTGTTTACAGGGTGGTTTGAAATCACGATATCACCTAATCCATTTCCAGAGCAGCGATAACTTTTTGTGTATCGGATAAATCACCGATGATTCGACGTTCAGGCAAAGGCTCTTTTTTAATTAATATCGGAGTTGCGAGAATTTTTTCTTCTTCTGCTATCCCCTTGTTTTTACATAGATCCACCACATCAACATCGCACAAATCAGCAAGCTTGGGGTGTGAGCATATTGATTGCAAATTAATAATGGCACGTTTTGATATGGCACTATTGCCAATCACAAACAGTTTTAGCTTAATTCGAGTCATTCAATTACTCTCTTAGCAATTTATTCGATTCCATTCGTGTAATAATCTCTTGCTCTTGGGCAAGCAATTTATTTTTTTTAGACATTAATGCATTCCGTTTAGCCAGATAACCTATTTCCTGAATTTTTTGCTGGGCAAGCAGTTCCTCTTCAAGAACTTGTATTTCACGTTCAATGCGTTTAATTTCCTGTTTTCTCAGATGGTGTTCTTGTTTTTCTCTCAATATACAGGCTGATTTTTGCGAGCCAAATACCATTTGGTTATCACCAATATAAGGTTCTTCAATGCGAATTCCCTTATCAGTTACATAAAATTCCTTGATTTGATTGGATGTTTTTATGCCACGTGCTTTGGCGATGTGGATTAATCGATTGAACTCCCCATTGCTTTGCATGTTCGTTAAGCGAATCCAGATTTCTGTTAAGCTGGATAAACCAAGCTCACTTTTTTCTTCAAAATAATCAGGTATTAATTCAGTAAAAAGTAGGGTTTTATTGTGAGATTTCATATAAGAGACGAAACGTATGAACAATCTCTTAACTTCTATTTGACTCCCTAAATCCAAAAGCGAAGAAAGAGGGTCCAATATGAGGACATCAAATTGCTTTTGTTCTGTTAAATTAATGATTGATATAATATGATCTTCCAGCCCCATTTCTACAGAGCGTCTGGAGTTGATTTGTAACTTTTTTTGAGTGATGCATTTCATTAAATCAATGTTAATGGATTTGGCATGGTGAATTAAATCACCAGGGGTTTCTTCAAATGAAATGAACAATACTTTCTTTCCTTGTCGAACGGCTGATTGGGCGAAACTTGCTGCAAAAAGGGTTTTTGCGGTTCCAGAACGTCCAGTGATTATTCCCTGAGCTCCAATCGGATATCCCTTGTCACCCAACATTTTATCCAAGGATTTTATGCCGGTACTTAGATATTCACCCGAAGCTATTGTATCTAATTTTGTATTGGTTATAGGAAGTAATGAAATGCCATTATGAGTAATAGAAAAGGGATATTCATTAGTGCCATGAGATGAACCACGGTTTTTAATGATTCGCAAATAGCGCGTCATCAGGTCGTTCTTAACTTTTTGTTTCAGTTCAATAGCACAATCGACAACATATTCGTCATAGAGGTCTGTTTGTAAAATCGTTTGGGTTTCAGCAATTGTTGTGAGAACGGTAAGTTTTTTTTGCCGCGCCCACTGAAACAATCTTAAAAGCTCATAGTTGGGATCATAGTTTTTAATACCTAAAAGAATGGACTGAAGTGAATCGATAATTAAGGTATCGGCTTTGATTTTCTGTTGCGCCTGTTCTATACGAAGTAAAAGGGCATTGATATCGAATTCTCCAGCCACTTCATCTATCAATATAGGTGTAAAATCAAGAATTAACAGCTTACCCTCTTGCAAAAATTTCTTACTTTCAATGTTGAATCCATCCATGTGAGAAATAATTTGCTCTGGCGACTCTTCGCAGGTGACATAAATGACGCTGTTGTTTGACTTGAGTTGTTCGTAGGTAAAAAAAAGGGTGAAAATTGTTTTTCCTGTGCCAGGACTACCTTTGAGGAGAGTTGGTTTGTTCTTCAAATAGCCGCCATTTAAAATATCGTTTAATCCCTTAATTCCTGTGTTTACTTTATTAATATTCACATTTTTGTCCTCAAAGGAATTCGTATCTTCCAATAGGCCATTTAAGTCGCGATTGAGATACTGACTATTAAATTATAGTACAACTTGTTATCTAAACTGAGCTCTCTTACTTAATATTAAATCGAGTCTTTACATGATTGATTTGGCATCTCTTTGCTATCTAAGAACATCTCATTTGTGGATAGCTTTGGTCTTCCCTTGCATTACCATCTTCAAGAATCAATTGTTTTGATGTGATTTAAGGATGAAAAACCAATTGTAAAAAATTGACAATTTTTATATAACTTATCGTTAAATAAGAAAATTGGAGAATTGGCCAGCAACGGTTAATGGTCGTCCTACAGGATTCCAAACTTAAGACCTTCCCAGGTTGTCATTGGTTATCCCTCGCCAAATGCTAATGCTCACCGGTTACTCCGACAACTACAATCAAACGGGCCATTCAATGCCTTAACACGGCGATTGCAAGCAATACCAGTTGCGGTGCTTACACTCCGCCAAGAGCTTATGGGAATATCGGTGGTGTATTTAACTGGGAAGTGACTTATGATAAAAACACAGGACTTATGAAAAACTCCAAGGTCGAGGCAAAAAATGTTTTTAATGAGGGAGTTTAGATAAACTAAATGACCGAATTAAAAACATTTTTTAACGATGAGATTGGGGTTTTTCGTAAGTCCTGAAACAATCAATTCAAATTTGCGAGATAATTGAAAAATTGTGTTATTGATGGTGTTTGTAAGTAATCCAATTGGCCAAGTCAGGCTTGAGAGCCTGACACTTAATTAGAGAGTTTGGTGCAGATTCTTTCCATATCTCGATCACGCAAGTGTTTATCTTGAGGAAATTTGTAATTGGTAACCAGACTTTCTTTAGAAATTTCAAATACTTTTCCATCAGCTAAATTAGTATTTAAAGCTTCTCCACCAAACAGGGTAATGCGTTTTCCATCAAAACGAGAATTAAAGTATTTTTTCCAAAACACATCTGAGCCTGGTTGAATCATCATATGAATGCCTTTGTCCATTTTAAGGGCATATTTAATGGCTCTTGAGGCAAGTTCACTTCCTAATCCATGTCCTCTGGCATTATTGTCAACATAAAGCTGGTCTATTTCTAACAAATTTCTGCTTTCTAACCTGTCCGATGAGGCGAGTTGAACATAGCCATGAATCTCTCCTGTTGATTTATGCCTTGCTGATATCTGTATATTACCGTTTTGCATGGTCGAGATTTCAAATTTATAAATGGCCATATTTTGCCCCCATAAAAGGTCATATAATCTCCATTTAGTATAACATATAATCTACTTTGCGGATTTCTATTAGTTGAGTACGGACAAGTAGTTATTCAGAATTGTCAATCGCACTGAGAGTCTGAGATGCTATGTCTTCTATGATATCACTGTCAAAATAGTTTGTTAAAATGACAACAGTCAATTGCCGATCTGGAAAATAATAGTACTGGCCTTGATATCCTGAACTTGCTCCATTATGGGACCAGGCTATCTCCCCATCAGTTTCTTCACGTCCTATTCCAAAACCATAATCATCTGGAAAGGTAAGCATCATTTTTAAATAACTTGGAGACAAAAGTATTTTATCTTTTAACAATGCCCGAATAAAGAGATTAATATCTTCAGCTGTACTAATTATTCCGCCATCAGCTAGGCCGAAACCATCATCATAGTCTGTTACGTCAACCACTTTACCATCTTCCAGGGTATAGCCATGTGTTGACAAATAATGATGGTCATCATCAAATTCTTGTTTTTCTATATAAGTATTTTTGAGATGAAGAGGTTTCAGGATGTATTCCTTAATTGATTCAGCATAGGATTCTCCTGTCAAGTTTTCAATAATTAATTGCAGTAGCAAATAATTAGTATTACTGTACTCATAATCTGTTCCCGGCTTAAAGTTAGGTTTTTGATCGTAGACTAATTTAATGCATTCCTCGGGTGTCCATTCCTTGTCTACCATAGTATCAATGAGATCACTGTATGAAGCATAATCCGTATAATTAGGAATGCCGCTACGCATTTGCAGTAATTGTTGAACTGTTACCTCATCTCCATTCGGTGTGCGTTCAATATCTATACTATCTGGTAATAAATCCGCAATATTATCATCAAGATTTAACTGTTTATCTGCAACCAGTTTTAAGACAGTTACAGCCAAAAAGGTTTTACTCATGCTTGCAAGACGAAAACTGTCCATAATATTCATTGGAGTTTTATTGTCCTTATCGGCAAACCCTGCCGCGACAGAAATTGTGCCTATGTCTGGACTTGATATCAGTAATACAGCTCCGGGAGTTAATGAGTCTGCGAGATTGTTTTTTAATATGGTGTGTAATTGCTTGGTTAGGGAAGGGCTTGTAAAAGCAAATGGACAATTATTAAAGACAATAAAAATGAAAAAAACATAAATCAATTTCCAATTGCACGCATAACAGCTCATTGCTACTCCAATATGGCAAGGGATTTCTCACCCAACAATTGAGCGATATCTTAATTCTAGCTGATTTCAGGACAATTTCTTTACTTCCTGTGTAACACATAGAGTGTTCTTCCAAGTTCAAGATGAATCGAGGCATACAAAAGGCTATGTCTTGATTTTTATTTGTGTCTTCGTCATAGTGCGAAACCCAAGTTAACCAATGGCCGCAAGATATAACAAGAATTTTTTACATAACCTCTCGTTTACTTTATCTCAAGGAGTATGAATACATGGTCAACAAGATTTGCCTGAGTTTCGCACTATTAATTAGCGTACCTTCGATTTTATTGGCAGAAGACAAGCTGATTTTTGCTGTGGATATTATTCGTCATGGTGACAGAACGCCGATTGTTGCTTTGCCTACTGTAAATTACCAATGGCAAGAGGGGCTTGGCCAGCTTACGGCAGAAGGTATGCAACAAGAATACAAAATGGGTGTGGCATTTCGCAAAAAATATATTGAAGAGTCACCTTTGTTACCTGAGCACTATGAATACGGAACCATCTATGTCCGCTCTACGGATTATGCACGTACTTTGATGAGCGCCCAGTCATTGTTAATGGGGCTATATCCACCTGGAACTGGACCGACAAATCCTGCAGGGACTTCCGCTTTACCTCATGCTTTTCAGCCTATTCCCGTATTTAGCGCACCGTCCAAATACGACGAGGTTATCATTCAGCAGGTAGATCGTAAGGAACGTGAAAAGCTAATGGAGCAATATGTTTTTTCTACCAGTGAGTGGCAACAAAAAAATAATGAATTGAAAGCGAAATACCCATTATGGAGCCGTCTGACTGGTATTAATATTGATAATCTGGAGGATCTGGAAACAGTTGGTCATACCTTATATATTCATCAAATCCATAATGCTCCTATGCCGGAAGGATTAACTCCTGGCGATATTGAAACGATTATCAATTCCGCTGAGTGGGCTTTTATGGCGCAGGAGAAACCTCAACAAATAGCGAGTGTCTATAGTTCAAAGCTGATGGATAACATAGCAAATTATCTTAATTCCGGAAGCTTGCAAAAATCTAAACTGAAATATGTTTTACTTTCTGCCCATGATACTACAATAGCCAGTGTATTGAGCTTTTTAGGCGCTCCTTTGGAGAAATCCCCACCTTATGCTTCAAATGTTAATTTTTCTCTCTATGATAATGGAGCAAATTATTACACAGTAAAAATTACCTATAATGGTAATCCGGTACTTATTCCTGCTTGTGGTGGCTCAGTATGTGAGTTACAACAGCTTATAAATTTGGTACATGATTCTAAAAATTCAGTGTAATTACTCATCTTAGCGGTATCTGGCCGGAGTGAGTCTAACGGCCTTAAACTATTTGTTGTTACAAGGGGGCTACAGCAACTGGTTTGAGGCAATTCGCGATATAGCCCATTTTTCTTAAGTTAAGATTATCTTAATGTTTTTGTTTTATAATTAATCACTGTTTGAAAAAAATATCACTAAATTGGGAATAGTTATGTCTAAATTAAGAGCACTGGAAAAAGAAGCGAATGAATTGGCTCTCATTCTTGATCAGGCCCTGTTGAGTCAGTCAACAGAAGTTAAAAGGAGAGCATTATCTCAATTTGAAAATTCAGAATTAATGCAAAACAAAGATCAATTGCGGGTTTTTATTGACCCAGAGCACCCTATTGTGAGCTTAATTATACTTGCTACAAAGACCTTACCTGAAAAAATAGAAAATCTGCAAAAAAAGGTGCGTTTGCTCGAGATCCAATTGACTGCTGAAAATGAGGAAACCCTTGATGAATCCATTTCTGATTCTGAAAGTGTTGATTACGATAAAGATATCGAAGAAGAGAATGTTGTTCCTGTTACTGTGACTCATCAAGAGCATGTTAGTGAGCCTGACACAAGATCTGTGGCTATTGCACGATTGAGAGAAGCGTTGAAACCTTATATCAATTCTACTCAAGAAAGAACATATGAACATTATTATGGAATGGCTGGAACTTTGTTCAGTTTTTTTGGAGCGGCAGGTTACAGTAAGACGGACAAACTAAACACCATCACCAAATTATTTCAAAATCTTGAAACGGAAGGCGCTGAGCCACTCAATGATACGGATAGAGATATACTAACTACCGGAGTCCTTGGTGCTACCCTGAAGCCGTGGTTGGAGGATGAGCATATTGGTGGTGAATTGAAAGATTTGCTATCAATAAAAACCGATAAAGTAAATACAATTTAAAAACTCATATTTGATCAGGAGCTTTCCTGTTCATTCGATGTCGGATCAACGATCCGACATCTTAGGCAAAATTCCTGACATATAAAAATCTCTTAACGAGATTTGATTTTAAAGTGTATCTTTTTATCTGGGCTTTTAAATTATTGATTTTAGATCAAATAGTTAAGCCTATTTAAGGGTAAGAACAGACTGCTCAAGGCTATGTTCTTGATTGTCCTCGGAAAATGCTTTGGAGTTTGCATTTCGTGCAAAATGTAATGCTAAATATCCACCTACTAAAGGTATCAAGTAGCTCAAAAGTCCTATGGAATTATATACCATAGTGTATAAACCAGTTTCAACTTCACATGCGTCAACTGTACCGCCCCATCGAGGAGGCTCTCCCCAATAGTATTTATAGCAATCTGTCCTAAACGCATCTGGGTTCTTATCTAAACCTACTTCTCTGGGAAACCATTCAAAAAAAGTGCCCATAATTTCCAATCTCCTGAATATATTAATACTTATTATTGCTTGATGCTTCATACACACAACCAGCCATCCCATTTCCATATGAAAATAAGCACTCACCGCGCTGATAAAAATCAGTCTGTCATAAATAGTTGCTGGAGGAGCCATCAGCATATACCGAAACAAATGTTAGAGCAATATTAATAAAAACGTTAAATAGACAGGGTGTTAAATTTTCTCTATAGAGCAGATGATCACCGTTTCATTTCGTTGCATAATGGGGATATATGAAATAGCTATAACAACTGTTAGGTCGTGTTTAAATAAAACATTTATAGATTCTCTAATTAATTTTATACTAAACAGGCACAACATAATTAAACAAAATTGGCCTAATCTGACATAATAAACCAATTGATGTCTTATTTTACCCAATAAAAAATTAGATAATAAATACAATTTGTGATAACTAATTAGTCATGTTTGATGTGATGGCTGAACTACCAATACCCAATTATATCGCTGGATAAAGACGAAAATCTGTATTTATTATATTTGCAATATCATGGTTTTATGTTTCGAAGTGCTTTATACAAGATACTAAGAGGAGTATATTTTATAAGACCCTCTCAGGGCTAGTTCAGGCGAATAGAAATAATGCATTATAAATGGACTCCAGATAAGCTTTGTAGAGCAGGAATCGTAATTTGATTAAGACATTCATCGATAAAAAAATCCAGATACTAGTCAGTTGCCTTATTTTTTTTATCTTCAGTACTCATGCTAAAGCATTTGAAACACGTGATGTCTGGGATGTTTTACGTAGTGAATTTAAGATGAATCATGAAATCCATCGCCCAGAGGTTCAAGAGCAAATACGCTGGTTACTGGATCATCCGGGCTTTGTAACTAAGGCCTGTAAACAGGCTGAGCCTTATCTCTATCATGTAACACGAGAAATACAAAGAAGAAATTTACCCGGTGAGTTGGCATTCCTCCCAATGATAGAAAGTGCTTACGACCCTTTTGCTTATTCAAAAGTTGGTGCTGCAGGTTTATGGCAAATCATGCCATTAACGGGAAATCAATTAGGTTTAATACAGGATTGGTGGTTTGATGGAAGACGAAGCATTAATCATTCAACTGACGCAGCTCTGACTCACCTGATGCATTTAAATAAAGTGTTTAATGGAAACTGGATACTCTCCATCGCAGCTTACGATGCTGGTGAAGGAGCCATAGGCAGAGCTGTAAAAGCAAATAACCCTAATGGAGGTAATGTCAGTTTTTGGAATCTGGATGTACCTAAGGAAACACAAGTTTATGTCCCTCGGTTTTTAGCTCTGGCGGAAATCATGGGCAATCCTCGGACTTATAAAATAAACCTGCCCGCGATGCCATTTCGACCTTATTTTGAAGAGGTGAATATTGGCAGTCAAATTGACTTAAATCATGCGGCCAGATTAGCAGGTATATCAGTTAATGAATTAACTAAATTAAATCCGGGTTATAATAGATGGGCTACAGCGCCGTATAAACCCTTCACTTTGCTTATTCCTATAGCAAAAGTGACTCAATTTTATTTCAATTTATCCCGTTCACCTGTAGATAAACGAGTGAGTTGGAGAAAACATCTTGTCCTTCCGAGAGATAGTTTGCAAAGTATTGCCAGACAATACCATACGACTGTTTCATTAATAAAAAAATTAAATCGTCTGTCAGATCAATACATAAGACCCAATCAGGTTTTGCTAATTCCGAGTGCCAAGAATACTCCTGTATTACCTTTCCACGAAATTTCAAAGTCAAAATTCTTAAGTCAGACGTCGATAAAAGGTAAAGTGTACAGAGTCATACATATTGTCCAACCCAATGAAACGTATGGTACACTTGAAAGGCTTTATAAAGTTACAACACAAAATATTATGAAATGGAATCATATTAGCTCGGGAGCAGCACTAGTAAAAGGGCAGCAGTTAATTATTTGGAAAAAATCAAGCAATCTTAAAGAGAGGGAGACTTTCAAAAAAACGTGATTTTTCTATTTTACTCGAAAATCTAAATACGCCTCATATATAGCCATTTTCACAATAACTAACTAATGATGCAGATTATATGTGGGGTTTGTACCAAAATATTCGTTGTAGATTTGAAGGTAGGAACCATCTTTTTCCATCTCCAACAAAATGTGATTGATTTTATCAAGCAACGCCGATTGGTTTTTAAGGGCTATGATCCCATAGCCGCTTCCTATTGGTATTTTATCGCCAATCAATTTTAACTGATCGTTTTCAGTGGGGTTGAGATTATTAACAATGAATCGTGACGCTTGATAGTTGATTAAAATAGCATCAATCTTTTTTGCTGTTAATGCATTAACTAATTCTGCAGGATCGTTGAACTCTATAAGGGTATTGGTAGTTTGGTATTTTTTTAAAAGAGGGGATTGCTGAAAATTAATTTTAAAGAAACCAATTTTTTTAAAATTGATATCGTTCAAGGTATCAATCGAGTTGTTTTTTAATGTCAGAAACTGACCATCACTGGGTAAATAGGGCAAGCTGTACCGATAATTGTCAGGTAATGATGTCGTGATAGGGGTTGAACTAAAAACAATATCATAAACACCTTGATCCAAGCCTTTTAGCTCTCCTTCTTTAGTAATAGGTATGTATTCGCATTTTTCCTGCAAACGATTGCATATTATATTCATGAGGGCGACAACAAAACCATAATAATGATTCGCTTTGTCTGATTTTGATGAAAAAGGAGGGGCAAATTGTAAAATACCTACCTTGAGTGATTCACTATGAACAAGAAAATTGCTTATAAACAAAAGTATAAATACTATCCGTTTCATAAATTGGGTCTCTTGTTAATTAGTCCATTTTGCTGAGAGGTGTATTCTTTTTTAAATTATAGGGCATTAGTTTTAGTTTTGGATCTATTTTGCAGAGCAATTCGAGTGGAATAAAATTTAAAATATTGTTAGTCACGCAATCAAGAGCCTTTCCAAGGCAGGATTTGAAAGGCATGGGGCAGTATCAAGTATAGAGATATGGTCAAAAATCCAGTGTTACTGCCCTTAACTGTGTTCCACAATCTATGAATTACAATAAGAAAAACCTTCTTCGTCTTTGTGATCTAATAAAAATGGTTGTATTACAATGTCACTAATTGTTTTTATATCATTCCACATGGTGCTTTCTGCACAGAAATTAATGGTGTAACCGATTAAAACCTTTGAATCCTTTTTGCTAAGCTTAGGATGATCCCCTTTTGAAATATCAGATATTAGAGTTGAAAATTTATGGCTTCCCCTGATCCTTCTTAAATTGTTTTTCGCTACCGGCTGCTCTTCTTTAAGTTGCTCCTGGTAGTAGCCTAAAATGACTTGGAGATATTCTTTTAAAAAACACAGATCGCCGAATAATAAAGGGTAAGGCTCATGATTTTCTACTGCCTGATTGAGGCGATTATAACGAGCATTGAGATCCTGAAGGAATTCTTGATTGTTACTTACCCTTGAGTTGAATTTGTGATGAGAAAGAAGGGTACTTCTTTCAACATTAAACAATTGTTGAAAATTAAATATTATCTTTGAAATTTTTTCAAGATAATCTGTTGTACATAATATTTGATAGGCTTCCTGGCTGGTTAATGGAATTGTTTTAGAAAACAGTTTCATACGCATGATGTGATCTCTGGTTGATTTAGATTTAATTTAAATCTAAATGATTAAAATTCAGCATTATATAACATTGAGTTAGACAAATAAATAAACACAATGATTTTTTTATGTTCTTTTTGGCTTTTGTAATTTTAGCTGCTAGTTGCATAACCAATCCTAGCCATTTTGCTCTAATGAGCATGGAGAAATTATTCATTTAAATCAATGGCATATCAAATATTTGGCTGAATTTTTTTCTGTTTACTCTATACTAAATAAATCGATTCCAACAAGAGTTTATATCTATGATTCTAAAGCCGGGAAAGTTATTGGTGGCTACTGCTTATCCGGATCCACCGTTTGATATTGAACAAGATGATGGTTTTGATGGTGATTTAATAAAAGAAATTTGTCGAATTTTAAATTTGCAGCTAGTCCAGATCAAATATGAGGGAGAAAATTTTAATGATATTTTTTCAGGCTTGGCTAATAAAGAATACGATGTTGTAATTTCAGGAACGACCATCACACCAAACCGCTCAAAGCAAGTGCTCTTTTCGAACCCTTATCTAGAGTTTAATCAGGGTATCGCAGTTAATACTGCATTAAAGCCAAATGTTTCTTCTTTTGAGGATTTGAAAGGTTTGGTTGCTGGCATACAGAAAGGGAATACCTCAGACGAAGTAGCTAAGGATTTATTACGTAAGAACATACTCAGCGATATTAAATATTATGCATACAATGAAATAGAATTAGCCATACAAGATCTGGCTGCTGGTAAAATTGGTTTAGTCATTAAATTATATCCTGTTATTTCCTGTTTAATTCAAAACCATCCAAACCTGGCTGTCCCTTTGCAGGCTGAAACACACGAAAAACTTGGTATCGCGTTTGCTAAAGATAATTTTAAACTCCGGGATAAAGTCAATATTATCCTTGCCGATCTTGTGCAAAATGGTACTTTAAGTCGCTTACAACATAAGTGGATACGTACCACCTAGGGTAAATGAGGCCAATGTCAGTTACAACTCATGAGATAAGCTTATTTAAAGAATCTTATTTTTCTTGAATCGTGCTGCAAATATTTTTTTCAAATCCTCTTGCACTTTTACAGAGATAAGTTAATTATCAGGTTGAGCTCTAAAGATCCAATAGAGTGTTATTGGTGCACAAAAGGATTTATAACATGAAGATATTGAAAACCACCGAAAAAAAATCGCGAAAACCTACTCCTAAAGGGAACAGAGCTTTACCATTTCAACTGGTACAAAATACTGAGCCGGATCGAACCTATTATCTGAGAAGTACTGTAGAAGGAATAGGGAATTTTCTTTCTACCCGCATCAGGGAACTTTATAACACCTTAGCAATGACTTTTTCTTTAGACTCTATGGATTGGAGCAGTTTTAAAAAATATATTTGGCCAACTATATCTTCTGGGGCAGCATTGCTTCTTGGTGATTATCTAACCCGATCCATGAGCGAATATCAAACGGGAAGTCCGGAATATGATTTTATTTTTAAATTTCTTTTTGGTACAGCGATATTAGGTTATTGTGCTTTAAACCGGATAACAGACAGGAAATTTACTTCCCAGATTGAATTGTCTGCTGCTGTGGCTAGTGAGGTAATGGCAATAACTTACATGTACAGTTCCGTTTTTAAAGGGACTACCTATTTATTGAATGATAGTATTTCTGATGAATATTCATTAATTGCCGGGCTGGGAACCAGTGCCTTGCTTGTTCCCAGCGGGATTTCTTATCTAACACAAAAAATACAAGAGATTTTGGTGCGAATCCAATACAATCGAGGAGCACAGCGTTCAGATACAGCAGTGATTTCAAGCGGGCTTACACCGATATCCAATCTGTATTTTCAAATCAACCACTTTATCGCCAGTGAGCTTATGATAAGTTCGCGGGCATTTCAATTGGGTCTCATTTCTCACAATATTCGTTATGCGGATAGAATAATGCAGAAATTTCGTAACTTACCTGCATTGTTAGCAGATTTGGCGCCATCAACTATAAAAAAAATGCGCATCCAGCAACAAAAACTTGAGCATGATTACGAATACAATCATAAGTTACATCAGGTTTTACGATTTACCGCAGACGGTCCAATGTTTATAAGTATCCCAAGGTATCGATTACGCACAGGGGATTTGGTTTATTGTGATAGCAGTATCGATTTGGCTTGTGTACCGCTCTCTGGAGAGTTGGTTGCCCTAAAGCGAAATTTAAAAGGGGAGTTTACGCAAGCGCTCGAACAAAAAAAATTCAGCGTTAATCTTAAAGCACAAAATGGAGAAGATGTTTGGATAGAGCATGAAACCAAGCCGGATTTTACTTCACATTATAACAAAGTGGATTTGCATGCAGTCAGAGATGGCAAACAGGCGGGAGTATTGGTAGGTGATAAGTTAAACTTGTATGGTAATGACAATATTTTTATTCAAATTAAACCTGAAAAAGAACTTTTATTAAGCAGTAACTATGAGAAAAAAGCGGTCATTAATGAAATTATTGCCGAACGAAAACAAAGAAGTGTTTTATATTCTATTTTAGGCTCTATCATTATGGCTGCCTTTTTACAAAGGGATATTACTGCAATGCCTGCAGAGACATTAAGGCTTATGTTCACACTCTTTCAGACTATGATTCCCTTTTCTGAAGCTTTTTTACGGGAAACTGTGAATAGCCGTTTGATGAAAAAATTGAATAGTAACCTGAGGGAACAACCTTTTGGGACCATAGACGCCCTTCGTGTGGTTGATTTATGTAATGCTCTTGGTGGTTATTATCGTGATAGATTTCCCCATGGTGTTGTCATAATTTCAGATAAAACCGGAACTCTTACAACGACAAGAATGGATGTATTGGGGTTGTGGACTACTGATATGCTTCCTCAGGTACAGAAGACATTAAAGGAAAAAGAAGGCTTGCTCCTGCCAGAAGAAACACAATGGCTGCAATCGTTTGAAGTGTTTTGTAATGCTTTTACAAACAATAAAAAGGAATTGGAACCTGAAGAGCATGCCATTTTGGAATTATTCAAATCCTTATTAAATAATCAGCAATGTTTGGAAGTTGCTATTCATGGCAATAATCATTTTAAAAAAGTGATTACCATTAGAGAAACCCGGAAAGAAATTGAGACTTTTCATCTGGGGTTATACCGTACTTTTGGTGGACGCTTGACTCTGGTTCAGGATGGTTCAAATTATTATCTGGTCTTTTGTGGGGTTCCTAAACAAGAAGCATTTAAAGAAACTCCTTTATTAAAAGCCTATACCACTATGCAAAGTCGCACAGGTGTATTATCTCGTGATTGGTGTTTGGCTCGAGGTAAGCTCAGTGAACATGAGTTTGCTGATCTAAAAGAATTATTTGACAAGGATGATAAAAAAGAGATTGAGCATTTTATTTTGGAAAAGAGAACCTTACTCGAAAGTTTGGGGTATTACGGTACTTTTATTATTGATAATCCTGTAAAAAAAGGGGCAGAAAAATTTATTGCCCAATGTCGGGAAATATCCGTTCCAGTTTTTGTAGCAACAGGAGATACGACTAAAGCAGCAGAAAATATTGCGAAAGTATTGTGCCCGGCTAATGCAGGAAAAATTCTTACTCTGCGTGCTGATCAGGTTGATGAAAAAGGTATGGAACTTTTAAATGAAGAACATTATCCATCTGATTCCACGGTCATATTTTCAGGTATTAATGAAGCGATATTGACTAGATTCCAAAAACTGATGGAGAGAGAGGGAACAAAACGTCCTGTCATTATTTTTGCTGAAATGAGCACTGAGGGAAAAGGTATTTTAGCTCGTTATCTTAAGGATCATCATTATTTTGTTGTTGCCAATGGAGATGGTACCAATGATGTCATGATGATGAAAAACTCGAATGTGGTGATAGCTCATCATTCAGATGATGGAACTTTTGCTCCAGGTGTGGATGGTTTATCCAATATTAGTGAGGAGCAGCTAAGGCGCTTGTTTGGTTCCCAGAAAACTTTTTATGAACTGTTTGACATTAATCTACCCAAAAGTCTGTTTGTTCAAAAATTTGCTCCTCTAGCCAACTCGCAGGAAAAGCCAACCATGGCTCTGGCGCTCAAAAGTGGAAAAATGACGTTTGATTTGGCTAAAACAGTTGGAGCAGATGTCACAGAAATGAATCAGCAGCATTGGTATAGTGTCGTTTTTGACTTATTGTGGTTGTGGATTGCTTTTTATGAGATAAATGAAAGTTCTGATTTGCCAATGGATAATCGGAACATTAATGCTTCAAGACTGATTTCCAATACCATGGGGATTGCTTTGATCATTGCTGTTTTTCAATCCCTGGCCAATTATGCTCTGTTTAACGAATCTACGAACTTAAGCAGCATGCTGATTATGTTAACTTTTTTGCCTTTCATTCTTAAAAGTGTTTTTTCAGGTTTTAGAATGGTTCAGGACAGTTTGTACCCAAAGGTGGAAATAGCAGAAGTTGAAGACGAGGTTGAGACAAGTTCTAATAGATCCATTTTGAGTTATTTTGGAACTTTTTTTTCACGCAAGCCTGCAAAGCAATTGGAGGGTTTAAACTGTGCTCCCGCATTAAAATAGCTCCCTTGCATAACAGAGCTGTTTCATTTTGTCGCTCGGTCGTAAATAGTTCTGTGATGCTTATTGACCTCGTGCAAACTGTGCTTTTTTTAATTTTAAAGATAATCATACAGTTTCTTATGATTAATTTTTCCACTATTGGTCAAGGGCATCTCATCAATAAAGTATATTTTTGCAGGTATTTTATATTGAGCAATTTGCTCAACTAAAAAAGAATATAATTCTTCTCTGGCCAATTGTTTACTCTTTTTCATGACTACAAAAGCAATTGGTACTTCTCCTTCTTCCTCGTCAGGTACACCAATCACAGCCGCTGCGCTAATAGATGGATGTTTATAAATTGCTGCTTCCACTTCTCCAGGCATAATATTGGACGTATTGCGAATAATAATGTTTTTAATCCGACCCTTATAATAAAAATTACCTTGCTCATCCTGAGTTCCGCAATCCCCTGTTTTAAACCAACCTTTTAAGAATGCTTCGCGGGTTTCTTCAGGATTATTCCAATAGCTATGCATGACCATATCGCCTTTTACCTGAATTTCTCCTGTTTCACCACAACGCACTTCCTCTCCAGCCGTGTTGGCAAGGCGTAATGTTACCCCTTCAACCGGTTTGCCAATACAGGATTTTTGAGTCACATCAGGGGTTCTGCAGACAGTTAACCAAATGGCTTCAGTCATTCCATAGCCCACTTGAATCGGTTTACCAGCGCAAGCCAGAAATTTGTCCTGAACTGCTACGGGTAGTGTATCTCCACCTGTATAAATTCCGCGATATGATTTAAAAGTTTCTGTATTACAGCACCCAGAGTCTAATAATTTTATATAGGTATCAATGTGGTGTACGGCGAGTGTTGGCTTTTCATGCCGTACGGTTGCAAGATACCAATCCATATCAAAACCATCATTAACTAAAGCTGTGCCTCCTCGTGATAATGCAGAGAATGTTTCAATAAATCCACTCACATGGCATTGTGGCTCACAAATTATCATTTTGTCTTCAGCTGTAATGTTTTCCAGAGCTAATGAGGTTGAGTCGAGCATTGCATCAATCGAAGAAAGTGTGTGCACAACTCCCTTAGGTTCTCCGGTTGAACCAGAGGTATAAAAAATCACAGCAGGCGCTTTATAATTTATGCGATGTTTTGGGCAATTCGCTGGTGCATTTAATAATTCATTAAAGGATAAATAGGGATGATTATGATTTTCACCTGGCACAAAAATTTTTTTAATTCCTGTCGCCGACCAATTGACTTTCTCTAGCAAAAATAATTTATTTGCTTCGATGATTAAATAAATTGGTTGGGCATCTTGCAATACCTGTTCAAACTCAGGTGGTGCATAGCGACGATTAACTGGCATGGCTATACATCCCGATTGGAAGCAGGCCAGGTAAATGGCTATGATTTCAAGACTATTGGGTAACATAAAAGCGATGCGCTTTCCTGAGAGTGTTTCATTTTCAAAGTGAGTTGCGATGCGATTTACAGTATCAAACAATTTTTCATAGGATATAGGTTTACCTGAGATAGCCATAGAACATTTTTTCATATCGTATTCAACCTCTGAAAAAATAAGCCGCTCTATTCCTCTTTTAGTCATGATGCTTGCCTGCTTGATTTGTTACTTTTTATATTATGGGTAATAATTAATAATTATGGGCTAAAAATGGGAAAAAATGGATTTTATAAAGCGCACTATCGAGCTGGCTCGAGAGAATGTGGAAAATGGTGGTAGGCCATTTGCTTGCCTTATAGTTCAGAATGGGAAAGTTCTTGCTGAGGCTGCCAATACGGTGGCGCAAACCCATGATCCTACAGCTCATGCCGAAGTGAATGCAATACGCCTTGCTACAGCGAAATTAGGCTGTGAGCATTTATACGATTGCGATTTTTATATACTTGCCCATCCTTGCCCGATGTGTCTGGCCGCAATGTATTATTGTAGTCCAAGGAAAGTGATCTTTATCACGACGAGAGATGAGTATAAAACCTATTATGTTGATGATCGAAAGTATTTCACTCTTGAGAATTTTTATCAGGAGATTAATAAGCCATGGAGAGAGCGTAAGATGCCTATGGAGCATAGACCAGACAAAGAGGCGATAGATGTGTATAAAATGCACCAGAAGAAAAACTCTTCGTCCAAATAACAGTTTAATATTTAAAAAATTTTTATTTTTCAAAGCATTAGGCAATGTCTCCTAAATTTTTTTTACACACACTTAATCTTAGATCAAGCCCAGAACTGAAGGCATACTCCGAACTGCCTCCTCTCCCGCGCAAGGAATTTGAATAGTATGATGATGCTCTGCGCGGGAGAGGGTTGGGGAGCGGGAAATGGATAAATCTATTTTGAGGCAGCGTGCTAAAAATTTACGAAGACAAAGCACCGATACTGAGAGGCATCTTTGGTATAACCTTCATGCAAATCGACTTGAATTTAAATTCAAGCTACAAGTCCCGATAGGAACATACATCGTTGATTTTGTATGCTTGGAAAAGCACTTAATTGTTGAACTAGATGGTGGTCAGCATCTGGATAATCAAAAATACGATATGAAACCTACGGTTTGGTTAAAAGAACGTGGTTTTAAAGTGTCACGCTTTTGGAATAATGATGTATTGCAACAAACCGCATCGCTTATCGAAATAATCATGCAAGCCTTAGGTGAGACATAGATTGGACACAAAAGGGATTATTCTACTTTAATTCCAATAATTAATCCTAAAGTGTATAAACTTTTACTTTATGAATTCTTCCTTTAATAGCAATTTCTCCTAACTCTATAAATTGAAATGCCGTATGGTCTGTCGCAATATAAGTATATTCACTGATTAAGATATCTGTGTTGAGTTTTTTGGTGGCATTTTCTATTCGTGACGCCAAATTAACAGTATCGCCAATGGCTGTATATTCCATATGTATATCAGTGCCAATATTCCCAACAATGGCACTACCTGTATTGATACCAATACCAATTTGTATTTCAGTGCCTAATATTTTTGCCCAATCGGCATTGAGTGATTTTATCGCTTCTCGCATTTTTAATGCTGCATGAATAGCATGGTCTTCTTGATAGGCGTCATCATCAGGTGAACCAAAGATCGCCAAAAAACCATCCCCAAGATATTTATCCAATATTCCATGTTGCGAGGTAATGGCTTCTATCATTTTCTCAAAAAAATGATTTAAAAAATCGACTACCAATTCAGGTTTTATACGCTCCGAAATGGTTGTGAAATCGCGTATATCACAGACCATAATAGTGACTTTACGTCTCTCGCTAAATACTTGCGGTAACTCACCGGATTTCACAATTTTTTCTGCTAAAGCATGAGAAATAAAACGTGTTAAGCTCACTTGCAACATGTTACGCTGTCTCAATCCTTCAGTCATTTCATTGATTACTTGACCCACTTCCGCGAATTCATCTTTTGTCCTAATGTCGAGATGTTGTTCAAGGTCACCCTGAGCGATATTTTTGAGCGCGGTTGTAATTTTTAATAAGGGTTTATTGAACCACTGAAAAAGTAACCAGCCTAAAAACATGGCAAATAAAAATGTTGAGATAAAGACGGCAATACCTGAGTAAAGCAAGAAATGAAATCTTTGGTTAACCGAATCAGCGTCTACGTCCACTCGGATATTTCCAAGATATTTCCCTTGTGCGTCTTTTATTGGGTATAAAGCGGTCAGCCATGTACCCCAGATGTCTTCAACAAATTCAGGCAGAACGATAGGGGATTCATAATTTACATTAATTGTTTCCCCTGATTCAGTCTTAAGTTTCATGACAGTTCCCAATTCAGTTTTATCTATAATGTTTTCTTCGGGATCTACAGCAAAGCGAAGTACCTTAGGATTATTAGAGTCGGGAAATAAACTATATATGAAATTCACATACACATCTTTGCGACGATTTGCGTTACGTACTTCAAGAAGTTTTTTTTCAAGATCTTTGTAAAGAGGTGAGTTTGCAGACGTATCCAGATTAAATTTCTGAATATCCTCCGGATTCATCAGGACAGCTGTTGCCGCAGCTATGGATAGAGCTGATGAGCCTACTTCTTTGTATACTGTTTCTTTACCATATTGATAAGATAAAAACAGAAATATGCCGTTAGTAATGATTACAATGAGAAGCAGGCCAAGAAATAACTTAGTTCGAAATTTCATTATTTATCCACCATGAGCAGATTAATTATAAGTATTGGATAAAGGCAGTGAGAAGTAAAGACAACGTCATTCTGGAGATTTTTACCAACCTCCAGAATGACGTGGTATTGGATGAAATAATACTTCCCCAAAATATAATTTATTATAAGACAGGATACTGATTATTTCGGGCCATTGGAGCCAGGAACAAGCCAATCATATATCTCAGCAGCACCTGTGACTGTATTATTAAAAGCATTTTCAATTTCAGCATTACTGGCTCCACGCTGCTGAAAGAAACCAAGTCGCGTCACTGAATTTTCAACTGGCCGTTTACTTTCCCCTACTTCGTGAGAAGCATAAAGTACTGCGGAAGTAGCGAATATGGATGCAAACAATCCCCATCTCGAATCGGCATAATAAAATGGCCATAAAAGCAAGTTTGTTATTCCTACCACTATACCTGCTTTTTTAAGCTCTTCTCCACTTGGTTCATTTTTTTTTGGCATATTAATTCCTTTTTAGACAAAATTTCAGTTCAAACTATATTCCAGATAATAAAAATTGCAAGCAAAATTAACGGAATAGATGAATCATCTTGCCAATTTCATGGAATGGAAAACCAGGTTTGCTGGTGAGGGTATTACGATGCAGAATAAATCGTTTAAACCACTTATCTAGGTGCAGAGTATCCTCCTTGAACTCCCTTCTTGGAAAACACAATCTGCCATAATTGTAACATTCTGGCATCAAAAGCGCCAGCACAAGAGAGTAAATAATAATTCCACATACGAAAGAATTTTTCATTGTAGTGTGATTTAATTTGCTCCCATCCCTGGTTAAAATTCTCATGCCATGCCATTAAGGTTTTATAATAATCAGCTCCAAAATTATGCCAATCCTCCATAACGAATAATTTTTCGGAAGCTTCGCCTATTTGCATGATGGATGGAGTCATTCCATTGGGGAAAATGTATTTTGAAATCCAGGGCGTGGCTTTTGTAACACTTTCATTTGATCCTATAGTGTGTAATAAGAACAAACCATCATCCTTTAAACATTGATGGACAATCTCCATGTATTTTCGGTAATTCTTGTAACCAACATGTTCGAACATCCCTAAGGAAACTATACGGTCAAATTTTTCATTTAAATCCCTATAATCCTGAAATCGGATTTCAATTGGCAAATGGGCACAGCGTGTTTTAGCTAACTCGTATTGTTGCTGTGATATGGTTATGCCGACTACGGATACTCCATAGTTTTCAGCAGCATATTTTGCCAGTCCTCCCCAACCGCACCCGATATCCAACAATTTCATATCGGGCTTAAGGCAGAGCTTTCTGCAGGTTAGATCGAGTTTATCGAGTTGGGCTTGCTCCAAATTTTCAGCCTTTTTCCAATAACCGCAAGTGTAGTTCATATTGCTATCCAGCATAATTTGAAACAGATCATTGCCTCTATCGTAATGATGTCTGCCAACTTGCAGGGAGCGTTTTGGGGTTTGCAGATTCAATATTTTGGATAAAAAGACTTTAAATGCCAGTTTAAAATTGACTTTAATTTTCGATTCAAGATTTGCATTAATCAGTTTTGAAATAAATAAATCAATTCGTTGACAATCCCACCAACCATCCATATAACTTTCACCTAGACCCAAATCGGCATCACGTAATATTCTGGAATAGAACTCATCATTATAAATTTGTATATCCCATGGTGTCTGGCCATTGATATTGATATTGGCTAGCTGAAGCATGTAATTGACAAACGTTTTTGCTTTGTTTTTTTTAATATCCATATCAAATTCCCTTTTTCTAAAGGATGTTTAAACATTCACAGAACGTAACATAATCAGCCACTCAAAGCGTCTATAATAGCTGTAACAAGATAATAAATAATAATCAGAAAAAACAACACAATCGAAATCAAGGGCAAAACAATCGTAAAGGTACGAATCAAAACTGCTGAAATTTTATTTGAACAAAGATTGGCTGATCCCCAAAAGGCTTTAATTAACCAGATGTATAAGACTATGCCATAGGAGAAGAGAGCCAAAGCTAATATATTATGCAGGGATAATGGTTTAGTTGTCATTAGCAAAATGGCAAATAAAATATAGAATCCAATATACGCCAGGCCGCCTTCAAGCAAAAAATAATCACCACCTGAACCAAACAGAACTTCAGAAAATTTAAGTTCTCCATGCCATCCCTGCTTAAAGTAACGAAACATAAGGATCCTGTTATGCTGTTTATAATTTTTATTATAAGCCAAGCCTGGAAAATAGATTAAAGAATTTTTGTAATCATTAACTTCTCTTTTACTTCATTTCTGTCTCAATAATTAAACTATTTATTAAGTTACTTGCCGACATAGATCGACATAAATGAGCCGATTGTCCAGCCCATAACGACATAAAATCAATATTATCTTTTTCCCTGGCTTTTTGTCTCATTACCTGGGTTAATGCATTTTGAATGGGGTAGTCGAGGATATTTATTTTCCGATTATCCATGCAAGTAATGAATTTATTTCGAATTCCACGAGCAAGCTTTCCCGAAAAAGCACGTGTTAGTACAGTATTGTCTTGTTGCTGTGATAACAGGGTTTGTTTGTATTTATAAGTGATGCCAGCTTCAAAACAACTTAAAAAAGCGGTTCCCATTTGCACACCAGAGGCACCTGCATTTATGGCAGAAACTATGCCTTTACCATTCATGATTCCACCGGCAGCTATCACTGGTATTTGTATTGTTTCTACTAATTGGGGTACCAGTTCAGATAGTTTAATCAAAGCATCCTCTGCATTGCCGATAAAAGTACCTCGATGCCCTCCGGCTTCACTTCCTTGTGCAACAATGGCATCAATACCACTTGCTTCAAGTATTCTTGCTTCGTGTATAGTGGTTGCTGTTCCTATTAGAAAGGTTCCACTTTTCTTCAATTGTTTTATCCACATTGGTTCTAATGTACCGAATGCATAGCTAAAAACAGGGATTTTTTCTTCAATCAGGATTTGCATTTGGTCAATAAAAGATTGGGAATAGGGCGTACTCACGGGACTGATTTCAATATTTAGCTCAGTACAGCACAGATTGATATCATCACAAGCTTTTTGAATTTGTTCTGGTGTTGCATGATGCGCTTCGGGTATAAAAAGATTAACTGCAAAAGGTTTACTTGTTAATTGGCGAATTTTTATAATAGCTTGTCTGATCTCATCAGGTTTCATATACCCTGCGCCCAGAGAGCCCAAACCACCAGTGTTAGAAACTGCTGCAACCAACTCTGGCGTAGTGGCTCCTCCTGCCATAGGTGCTTGAATGATAGGAAATTGAATACCAAGTTTTTCAGCTAATTTTGGATGGTGCATAGTAAGTAAAACCCCAAAAATTGGATAAGTTTTTTGCCATATTTAATTTGTGTTCCAAAAAAAGGCGGGTTGCGAGATGTTCTTTAGAGTTATCTAATAACCAATAACTAAAGGTGGCCAGATAAATGATGGTTAATCCGGTTTCTTGTATGGCACGTTGAATAAAGGTCTCTCTAAGACCAGCTGCTTCACGCCACCATTGAACAGTTTGGCTGATGCGTTTGATTGCAGGCAATTGAAGATGAAGATGACCAGGCTCTAGCTTATGAAATATCATTTGCCGGATTACTTTTTGTTGTCCTTCGAAAGTACTTAGCCAAGTCATTAATAAATCATGCAGTTTTTCTTTGGCAGTGAGTAAATCAAATTTCGGTTTGGAGGGCGCATTGAGCATGGCTTCATCAGCACGATCAAAACAGGCATCAATAATTTGATCTTTTTCAGCAAAGAAATATCGTATTGTGTTTAAATCAATATTTAATGCTTTAGCGATATCAATCAATCTCACTTTTTCCCAAGAGCTATCCTGGGCAATATCTATTGCTGTATTGATGATCTCATTTTTTAGTATTGGTGCTACTTTTTTCATGGAACACCTCCTTGTCTCCTATTAGTTTATTACTAATTTTATGATCAAGATTAATTTTTCATAGTTTTGGTAGTTAAATTAACTATAATTTCAATATACAAGTCCTGTTGGTTATTTCAATTAGTCTATGCCACACTTATTTTTATAATGTCGGAGTATTGAATTAAAAATGAAGAAAATCATTTTATACTTGTTTGTCGCTATTGGAGTTTACTCTGTCGTTTTATTTGCGTACAACATGCTAATCAATCGAGCCGGGCAAACATTATATGGAGGGGCTCCAGTAGTGGGGAGTGCCTATCCAACTGTTGAAAAAGTACATTCAGTACAAGATAGCTTTGGAGCTACCAACAACAATCCCTCTGCTTCAGCTCAAGTCATGAGAGGAATGATAATCCGTAATGCGAATATCACTCTGGAGGTCAATGATCCGGCAAAAGTTATCGATGAAATTATGCAGATGGCTGAGCGAGAAGAAGGATATGTGGTTAACTCCAACTTAAGACAGGATAGTTTCTATATTGGTGGAAATATAGCTCAAATCAGTATCAGAGTACCAAGTAATCGTTTAAACAATGTGTTGCAAAATTTAAAATCTTTAGCTGTTAAAGTCATTGAGGAATCAATTACGAGTGAAGACATCACCCAGCGATATGTTGATCTTGAAAGTGAACTGAAAAATTACAGGGTTGCTAAAGATCAATTAAATAAAATTATGCAGGGTGCTAAAAACACTTCGGATGTACTTTCTGTTTATCAACAACTGAGTGAAACGCAGAGAAAAATTGATGTTATAGAAGGGCAGATAAAGTACTATAAAGAATCTGTTGCTTATTCACTCATTACAATTTACCTGCAAATCAATCCAGCAATAAAAAATGCACAAAACTCAACATGGGAAATATCAGAAATTGTAAGGAAATCTTACCGGGCTTTAATCGATAACTTACGACAGTTTACTTATGGTTTCATTGAATTTGTTATCTTGTTTGTCCCAATGATTTTATTGTGGGGGATTATTGCTTTATTAGTATTTTGGATAGGTAGGGCTTTTTATTCTCGTTTTAAACAATAGAATTGACAGTGTATCTCAGATTTAGAATATAGGAGAAAACCAAATGCTCCCAACAGGATAGTTGGGAGCAGAAATAACCTTTTAGTTTAAATTTTGGGACGCATATAACTCTCATTAGCCAATTCAAGGTTTATTGGTTTGGAAGTATTTTTATCAAATAGTCCATAATTTCTAGTTACTCTGTCATAGAGGTAAAAGCCACCCAAGACTAACCCTGTTGTTGCTGTTACTCGCGCACTATCAAGTGCCGCTGTCTTGGTTGCTCCGCCTAAGGTCTTTAACATACATTTTCCAAAAAATGATAACATATTTTCCGTCCTGATTAGTTAATTAATAATCCTGTTAATTATTCATCATTCATTCTAAATGAATTTCGGCCTAATGCAATACATTTCCCTATTTATTTGCTTAAAATTAAATCAATTGTATATTTTTTAATGTAGTGTTGATTAAATAAGTACAATTTATACTGTAAAAGGTATTGTTGGTTGTTAAGGCACAATGATGAAAAATAACATCCTTGTTACTCTGAATTATTTCTTGGTGGGGGATGATGGAGAGGTGCTTTCTGAATCAACCTCTTGAATTCGTCCAGGCCAAATCTTTTTCAAAGGATCAGGACCCAAATATTCATCCATACCAAAAATGAGGGCAAATGTGATGGCTGCTTGAGGAGCTCTTACCGCTACTTGTTGCAAATAACTCACTTTAAAAAAAGTCATGAACGCATCTTTAATACCAACCGCTTTTACATTTGATTTCATTTGACCAAACATGGTATAGGGTGACACGGTAATTAAACGGTTATTTTCAGCCACTTTAGTTTGCAACAATTTATTATCAGCATAGGCGTTAGGGACGGTTGTAAATAATGTCGCAATGACACCAGAAGTAGCGCCTCCTAATATTTTGTTATACAAGTCTTTATCAAACTTATAAAATGAACTGACATAATCCCCTGCAAATCCAATCAATGCGAAATTGACCCCACCTGCAAAAGAGCGAGAGCCCCAGTTGACTGTAGTTAATTTCCAAAAATTGGAGAAGGACCATTTAAAGTTTTCAGCATTAATCACGCCTACATTTTGCAATCTTGCCTTGCCGCTTAAACCATTACTAACCAACAGATCAGCCTGAGAAAAGAATATTGTTCCCAACCAACGTTGACGGAATGGGGCTTCGAATTCTTCTTCTTCTGTTGCTTTGTTAGTTTGTTTATGGGTTACAGCCACAGCACCGCGTTTTTGACCTGCAATAGCATAAGGAAGGAACCCACGGTACATTCCTCGGAAAAGTCCTCCACTCAATCCAGATGGAGTTCCAGCTTGTGAAAATTGCAATTTGTTTAGCAAGTATTGAAATGGTTGAGTTCCTGCAGAAACAGTGAAAGAAATAGCTCCTGTTTTAAAAACTAAATTGGCCATTTCATAGGGAGTCAACAGATATGGAGAGTTATTACCCTTTTTCTCTCTACGTTCTTGCATTGTAAATCCTCTCTGAATCACTTAAATCAATGTGTCGTAATGATAACAATTTATTATTAAGCAAATATTAACTTGCATGAAAAAAAAATATTAAGTATGAAAATAATATGCAAAAAGTGCGATAAATAAAGACATTAAATAGATTTAATTTATACAAATTAGGCATAATTATTTTCTTTTCGAGCATTAAATACGCAAATGGCTTTGCTGTCTGAATTTTAATTCGTTCAGTTAGTGAAGTACTTCATCTGAATATTTGGCACTACTTCACAATAGAAAACTAAAAAGCAAGTTTTAACTGTTCCCAATATTGATTATAAAGAGCCAGTGTTTCTTCGCCGATGTCGCGTTGAAAATAACCCTTCTTTAGTATTTTGTCTGGCGGATAAACCACTGGGTTATTTTTTATAGCTAATGGCAATAAGGACCTTCCTGCGGCATTGGTAATCGCATGTCCTTCCTTTAGTGCAATTTGAGCGCTTGTCTCTGGTTTCAGAATAAAATCAATAAATTGAAGGGCTTCTTTCAGGTGAGGTGGATTTTTAGGGATAGCCAAACAATCTACCCAAATCACAAAGCCATCCTGAGGATAAATAAACTCAATGGCTTTATTTTCTGTATGTGCTTTGAAAGCATCGCCATTCCATGCTGATCCAATAAAAGCATCCTCATCTATCATGATGGCTTGAATGCTATCACTGGCAAATAACTTAATATTAGGTACCAATTGCAATAGATGTTCATAGGCTGCTTTTATGTGGCTTGGATTTGTGTCATTGGGATCATACCCCAAACTCATCAGAGCTATGGCAAATATTTCGCGTGAATCATCAAGTAACATTAGCTGATTACGCCACTTTTTATCCCATAAGCCTTGCCAGGTTTCTGGTGGGTTTGCTACAGAATTATGATTAAAGAAAATCCCGGTTGCTCCCCAGATGATGGGTATACTATAACGGTTGCCCGGATCATAATCATTTTTAACAAATTGTTCATCCAGATTATGAAGATTCGGGAGTTGTTTGTGATCGAGTAATTGCAACATACCTTGTTTTTGCATGCGCTCTACAAAATAGGCGGAGGGGAGGATGACATCGTAAATAGTTTTTTGACTGGCTCTTAACTTGGCGTACATGGTTTCATTGCTATCATAAGTCGAAAAATTAACTTTAATTCCTGACTCCTGTTCAAATTGTTGAATGACTTTTTTAGGGATTTCACCTCCCCAGGCATAGACATTGACGACTGGATTGGAGAATGCCTTAAATGTAAGAAGAGCAAACAACAAAGAAATAATTTTCATATCAATTTACCTGACAGGCGATGAGAGATAATAACGAGAATCATTGATAAACCAAATGTAATAGAGCACAGTGCATTGAGCTCAGGAGTGACTCCAGCACGGACTAAAGAGTAGATGGTCAAAGGCAAGATAGTAAAATCAGGACCTGCCACAAAATAACTGATAATGACGTCATCAAATGACAAAGTGAAACTTAATAGAAAAGCGCTTAAAACAGCAGGCCACAATAAAGGGAGTAAGACTCTCGTTAAAGCAAAATAACGGCTGGCGCCGAGATCGAGGGCGCCAAAATAAATGTTAGGATTTAAAGTGTTTATTCGCGAATTAATGGTTAGGATAACAAAAGGAATTGAGAAAGTAATATGGGCGGCTAAAAGACTTAAGAAGCCAAGCGGCACTTGGGTAATATTAAAGAAAATCAATAGGGCAACACCCAGGACTATGTCGGGAATAATGATAAGCAATAGTAATAAGGTGTACAGGATCTGGCGGTGTTTTGTACGAAATAAAAATAAGTTGATTGAAGCCAGTAACCCCATTGTTGTGGCGATTAAGGAGGAGGTAAGACCCAGGATGATGGAATTGAAAACGGCAGACCACAAGCCGCGGTCATGAAATAGTTCTCTGTACCATCGCAAAGAAAAACCATGCCATTGTAATGAAAATTTAGCATCGTTCACTGAATAGAGCACTAGTATTGCTATGGGAATATAAAGAAAAGCATAAACTAAAAAAAGAAACAGACGTTGTGTCATTGTTTTCATCGAATGACCTCATTGTTCTGTCGCCGAAAAATGAACATTAAAATAAGCAGGGCGGAAGTTAATAGCACACTGGTAGCGGCTCCCTGCGGCCAATCGCTTAGGACAAGAAATTGATTTTGAATTAAATTACCTAATAAAATGGAACGAGCACCGCCTAATACATTAGGTATGTAAAATAAAGTCATTGCTGGCAATAGGACTAGCAAGCAGCCTGACAAGATTCCTGGAGCGGTGTTAGGCAAAAATACTCGAGTAAATATCGACCATTTGTTTGCCCCTAAATCTTTGGCTGCCTCGATTAACCTGAAATCGAACCGTTCCATGTTAGTAAAAATGGGTAGAACCATGAAAGGAAAAAGATTGTAAACCAAGCCAATAACGACCGCAAAATTGGTATAGAGTAGTGACAAGGGAACATCAATCAAGTGCAATTTCAGCAATAGGGCATTTATCACTCCTTTATATTTCAGAATTGCAATCAGTGCATAAGTTCTTATTAATGAGCTTGTCCAGAAAGGTATGATAATTAACAGTAATAAAACAGATTGATGCTTTGATTTAATCATTAAATAACTAAAAGGATAAGCTATGATCAGGCAAAGCAGGGTAGTGATAGAAGCCATCAGCAAGGAGCGGAAAAGGATTTTTGCAAAAACAGGGGTGAATAAGTCAAAATAATTTTCCAATGTCAATGGCAAGGTAACGAGATGAATGCTGTCTTTTGATAAAAAGCTGGCAACCAGAACCATCAACAAGGGAATGAAGCCAAAAATAATTAACCAAAAATACAATAAATACAGGGCGAATGATTTAGCCTTCATAAGGTAATAAAACCTCCCAGCCAGGCAACCATTGTACCCAAACGGTTTCATGGAGTGTGTATTCCAGCTTATCATCGTCTTCGTCAAAAAACTCCGAAGCATTGATGATTTTGCCTGATGACAACTCCACTTTGAGATCAACCGTAGAGCCTTTATAAATGATATCAACAATACGACCAGGTAACATTCCTTCTGTCTTTTCGACCTCAGATAAGCTCCAAACTCGAATGTCCTCTGGGCGCACGATCAAATGAAGTCGGTCGTTAACTTGATAATTGCCAGTGTTTTTACAGAATAGTTGTATTCCTTCAATGCTCGTTATGATGTCTTGCTCTTTTACTGACTGAACCTGAATATCGAATATATTTGCTTCGCCAATAAACATGGCAACATGCAGGTTGGCAGGTGTTTCATAGACTGCTTTAGGTGTTCCGATTTGTTCAATGTGGCCGTGATTAAAGACGACAATACGGTCAGACATTGATAAGGCTTCCTCCTGATCATGTGTTACAAAAATAAACGTCATATTCAAGGTTTTTTGTAATTGCTTCAATTCGGATTGCATCGCCTTTCTAAGCCGATAGTCAAGGGAACTTAAAGGCTCATCCAATAACAGTACTTGAGGTCTGTTGATGATAGCTCGGGCAATGGCAACACGTTGCTGTTGGCCTCCACTTAATTGTTTCACATTGCGTTCTGCTAACAATTCAAGTTGCACAAGTTTTAATGCATCAAGGACGCGCTCTTTGATTTCCTGGTTAGGAGTTTTTTTGCAGCGCAAGGCAAACGCGACATTTTCGAAAACGGACAAATGAGGGAAAAGAGCGTAACTTTGAAAGACAGTGTGCACATCCCTTTTTTGTGGTGGTAACTGATTAACACATTGACCATTAATAAAAATGTCACCTTGTGTTGGTTGCTCAAAACCGGATATAAGGCGAAGAAGGGTTGTTTTTCCACAACCTGAAGGGCCAAGCAAGGTTAAAAATTCACCGTCATTGACGTTTAACGATACATTATTCAAAATTGGCATATTGCCATATGATTTATAAATCTGACGGATTTCAATGAGGGGTGTTGTCATCTGCTTTATTAAATAAAAAACTGCAATTATGTGCGCTGCGACTTATCTTGTCCAGTCAATCACAAACTTTGTTCCCAATATTAAAAAATTAGTCAATTATTATCTATTTTTGTGCTTTGTACATGAGCAAAAAAATCGATCATGCCCGCACAAGCTTATATGGCCGGTTTTTTTGTTATGTACAGAGATTTTGCTGTAGATATCATGACTTTATCTAGTAGTTCATTTATTGAATTTTCCAATCATCAGGATTGTCATGGGGTAAATTTTTGAAGTGCTCCAGAAGTTCGTTCATTCCCTCATGCCCTGTTGTATCTCTTTTATTTTTTGCAACAAATTGCCTTCCAAAAAGATTGCTTTGATAACATAAATCCGGATTCTCCATATCAATGACTTCAGCAAATACCTTGGCCACTTCGGCCGCAGTTTGAAAAACAGTATTCTGATGGAACCATTGATAAGCTTGTTCAGTAAAGGTTTTATAGTATTTCTCAACAATATCGGGGCGAGAGCCTTCAAATCGAGTCAATTCTGTTGCAATTGGCCCAGGTTGGAAATTAATTACTTTGATATTCCATGGAGCCAGTTCAATTGCCAAGGATTCTTGTAATCGTTCAAATGCTGCAAGTGCTGAAAAATAGATTGCGACTCCTGGAATATTAACGGGAACAGAGGTGAAAATCGTTGAGGTTGTTGTTAATAAGCCCTTTTTTCTTTCTCTCATTACAGGGATGAATCCCCTGATTAAAGACAATGGGCCAAATACTTTGGTTTGATAAGTTGTTAATATATCTTGAGTGGTTGCGCATTCAACAGGGCCAATAACCGCATTCGCTGCATTGTTAACTAATACGTCAATATATTGATATTGAGATAAAACTTCTTTAATAAAGCGGTCAATTGAATGTTCATCGCAAAGATCCAATGTTTTTATATCTAAATGGCTGGAGTTTGTAATGTTTACTTTGTCAATTTGGCTCGTTTCAAGATTTCTCACTGTTGCAATGACTTGATATCCACGATTTAGCATTTCACATACAAGATTATATCCTACACCGGATGTTTTTGAGCAACCTGTGACCACCGCTATTTTTTTACCCATCTTCGTCATATCCCTATACTGATGTTTTTCTTCAGCGATAACCTGATTATAGCCCTTTTATTTATTATCGATTTTCCAAATTCTTAACTGATTTATTGAAAAACAGAAAAATATTGGTTGAGAAAATAGGGGATAATCAATTGACATATGGTTTACTGACAAGATTAATTGTTCTCGTTTGATTATTTGGACATTTACTCTGGCAAGAATTAACAATAATGAGAGGCTGGGGGTTTAAAAATAATGAGAGGCTGGGGGTTTAAAAAAAGCCCGTATTTACTTAAAGTAAATACGGGATGTCCCTTCAAAAGAGGGCGAGCATATTACATTGTAAAACGGCTTGACTCTTCTTTTTCTTCTTCTTCTGTTTCTTCATGACTATGTTGATCTTCGTCTACTTTTTCTTCGCTCTCAGATTCAGAAGATGAAAATTCTGATTCTTCTGATTTTTCTGATTTTTCTGATTTTTCTGCTTCCTTCGCATCTGTTTCTGCCGCCAATTCATTGTCAATATTGATGTTCAGGCTTTGCATCATGAATTGCAGTGCCAATAGACCCATTATTTCTGGGCTGCCATTCAATGTAGCAAATACTAATGTATCATCTGCTTGAGTATCCATAACATGGAAGTGGTTGTGGCCATGTGGGCATGGCATGACCATGGCATTAGGAGTAAAACCAAAAAGAGTCAATATACTACTTCTTGGCAGTTGATTTCCCTGCTGGTTTCCCTGTTGATTTGTTTGTTGATTATCTTCTTCAGAACGTTTTTCAGTTTTTGGTGAAGCTGGGGGGGTTAAAGGCATAATCATTACTCCTAAACTAAAATTAAATCCAAAAAATACTGCCCAAAAAAGATAATCTAATTAAGAATCTATCTTTTCGGCGACAAGTTTACAATTAATTTACAGAGTTTGGTAGAGTAATTAAACAATTTTTTCGTATTGAATAAAAAAACAAAATTATTTTTGCAATATGTATGAAAATTATAAAAAACGCATTTAATAATTTTTTATGATTATATAAATAACAAAGAAACCTCTGGTTAGTCATTTTTTGATTATACTTAAAAATAACAATCAAGAGGAGATAAGATTTTGGCTGATTCCAGATCATCAATTCAAAGTATTTTGGAAGTCGATAAACGATTTGATGAAAAATATTATAATTATTTGGTTGGTGATAATTATTTAATTCCAGCAGAGGCTGCTGTTATAGCCAATGGCTTATCAATATTCAAAAAAGAGTTTGAGAGTAGAAACTTATTCACACAGAGAAAAGACAATCATGATTCTTTCACTCCTGAACAAATCCTTCAGTATTATTTGGAATTGGCTCTTACTTGCGGACGTCTTGATATTATTCAATACATTATCGATGAACTTCATGTTTCTTTATCTCAGGAAAAATTATTGCATTTTCTATTTTTGCACAGTCCTTATGAAGGAAATAAATATTCTCAAAATATCGTAGAAATTTATAATTATTTGAAAAGTAAGCAGGAAATTAGAGACAATAATCAGCTGTTAGAAGAGATTTTTTTAAGGGAAGCTAAAAAAGGCCATTTCAACGCAGTAAAAGCGATTATAGAACTTGATATTATACCTGATATCAATATTACCGACTCCGATGGGCATACGGCATTTTTTTACTGTATTTTAGAAAGCAAGAAAAAGCGATTTTCCTTTAATCTTAAAGAATTAGGAGATGTGGATATTGTTTTATCAGTTCACGATGAGGAAATTCTTGAACTGATGGATCTGGTTGATGCAGCCATTTTGGCGATGGAAGGTCGAGATGAAGAAAAACTGATGAAAATCAGGAAAGCGCTTGCCGAATCTATAAATAAAATTCCTGAGACATTGATAGAGGATTGTTTGTCGCGAGCAATTGAGTTGAGCGATGTCAAGATGATTCAACTTCTGTTACCTGTTTGTAATCCTGAGCTAAAGTTCTTGATGTTAGATAAGGCCAACTCCGTTGAAGCTGGTATGCTGCTGATTGAGTATTTTTTAAGAACTGGATTTATTGTACCCGAAGCAAGACGCTTAGAAGGTTATGCACACAGGTTGGGGTTAAATGAATACAGTGCTGGTGCCGAACAGGCAAACAGGTTTTTGCTGCATGCAGTAAGCAAATATGCCAGTCAGACAGATACTAGTGAAGATTTCAAACCTATTTTAAGGGCACTACAAAAGACAGTGCTATTAAACGCCATATCGAATGTGGAAGTAGCGCGAAAAATTTTATATCAAAGCTATATGGAAGGAGAACCTCTATTGCTCACCGTGGGGTGGACTCAACATGGCGTTGGTTTATCCATATTATGGGATAAAGAATCAGATAAAACGTATCTTGTATTTTCTAACCGAGGGCAAGGAGGAATTGCCTCATGTCTTACTGAACACGATTTAATTGAGAAGAAAGCTCCAAAAGCTGGTTCCGTTATCTATGAGATAGAGGGTAAGTTGGACGAAGACTTTTTCTCTCATTTTGAAATAGGTGAAAATAAATTGGGTCTTTTTCGATATGGGCAGAAATCATTTGAAAAAGACATCGGAAAATGTCTTAAAGAGGCACGGGTTTTACAACCCTTTATTTTGGCTTCGGCACAGAATTACGCCACCTGTGGCTATGTTAATACGAAACAATCCATACGCGGCTTATTATGCATCTACAGTATGATAAAAGGTGAACCTTTATCTGAAGAGTTGGTTGATTTAATTAGCCGTCAATATAAGGATTTCACCGATCATGATAGAAATGTAGCTTGTTCGGAGTTAATTGAAGATTTTCAGATGAAAATCAAGTTTGATTCCAAGCATATTCAGAAGGAATATCAAGATTTCATTGTCAAATTGATTTTATCGCATTGTACATCGGATAAACCAGAAGATATTGAGCGAACCAGGCGGTTATTTGCAGTGTTACCAGAAGAGATACAGGAAAAGCTGGCTTATCTGATACCTTACCATATCATAACACAGAAAGTCGATAAGTCATCAACGCTGCAAAATCTCAGCCTGTTTAGACATCATGAAGAACCCTCCTCCCAAAATGACTGTTTTTTATATAGCCCGGTTACAGTAATTGCTGATTCCGTGGATAACTTACTGGATAAATATCGTGAGATGAATACACTGCTTAAATTTTTAGAGTCTCAGGGCTATACAGAAAAAGATATTCCAAAAATTGTTTTGGAAAATAATTCAGTCCGTATTCATACAAAACCGGATAGAGATTTTAAATATGAAGTAAAAGAGCTTTTTCCCAAAGATATCCAGGTTGTTAATGTCCAGGGAAGATATGAATTTGTTCTCAAGGATTTAAAAGAAGTAAATTGTGTGTTAAACAACTTAAAAAGCAAGGCTTCAGATAACCAAAGAGATTTAGATCTTGGAATATAGGACTTGAGAGAATATTTGGTTTAACTGTTTTATTCTTTATATGAATCTTTGATAAAGTTCTTAAGTACCACCAGGAAGCAATATTTTAAAGAATTACCTAAGGACCTCTCATGAACCCCTACCAACAATTAGAACAACATTTTAAAAAATATTACGATTTTGAAAATTTAGCAGCCATTGCTTCCTGGGATGAAGCAACGATGATGCCAATCGGTGGTGGTCAGGCTCGTGCTGAGGCTCTGGCCACTTTAAGTGCTATACAACATGAGTGGTTAACCAATAAAAAAGTAGGTGATTGGATAAAACAGGCAAAAGATTTACCGGGTTTATCATTATGGCAGCAAAAAAATATTTATTGGATTGATAAGCAATATCAGCAGGCAACCTGTATTCCAGCGCAACTGGTAGAAGAGTTTACGAATGAATCTTTGATATGTGTTCAGGCATGGCGAGAATTACGGGCTAAAAATGATTGGCGTTCATTTAAACCGTATTTAAAAAGGTTATTTGAAAAATTAAAAATGATTGCTGATATTAAATCACAACGATTTAATAAGCCATGTCTGGATGTTTTAATTGATGAATATTCTCCTGATTTAGATTGTGAGACCATAGCTCCTGTTTTTAATGTTTTAAAACAAGAAATACCTGCCTTTATTCCCAGGATTATCGAAAAGCAAAAAATACGGGAAATTAAAGCAATTTCAGGTGGTTTTTCCGCTGAAAAACAAAAGCAACTTGGAATTGAAATCATGTCCCGACTGGGGTTTGACTTTAATCGTGGCCGATTAGATGTTAGCCACCATCCGTTTTGTGGGGGTATTTCAGATGATGTTCGAATGACTACCCGTTATAACGAACAGGACTTTTTATCTTCCTTAATGGCAATTACCCATGAAACAGGTCATGCTCTGTATGAACAAGGCTTGTTAACAGAATGGAGTCGGCAACCTGTTGGCCATTCATTAGGAATGTCTGTGCACGAGAGCCAATCGTTGCTTATTGAAATGCAAATTTGTCGAAGTTTGGACTTTATAAGCTTTTTGGTTCCTATTGCAAAAAAATATTTTAAAGAAGCTCAAAATATAACCGAAGAAAATCTTTATTTTCATTGTACGAAAGTACAGCCTGATTTAATTCGAGTTGAGGCAGACGAAGTCACTTATCCGCTTCATGTAATACTGCGTTACGAAATCGAACAACTATTGTTTTCTTCGGAGATTACCATTGATGATTTGCCAGAGGTTTGGGATAACTTCATGAGAAAATATTTGGGCTTATCAACGAGAGGGAACGACAAAAATGGCGTGATGCAAGATGTGCATTGGCCGTCTGGAAATTTTGGCTATTTTCCCGCTTATACGTTTGGTGCGTTAATTGCCGCTCAATTGTTTTCGGCGGCCAAAAAGGCAATCCCAGATATCAATGATCAAATCAAATCAGGTGACTTTCAATCGTTGTTAATTTGGCTTAGGGAAAATGTTCATCAAAAAGCAAAGTTATTTTCTTATCAAGAGTTATTACGTCAAGCAACAGGCGAGGAGTTAAATCCGCAATATTATTTGGCTCATATCAGACAGAGGTATTTATAAAACAGGGTGGTTTTAGATAAAATTTGCAGGTTGTATGATTTTAATCAAGAGGGTTATCAGATGTTACTTTTTAGTTTAGCAATGTCCAAACACAAACTTACTTTTACTAAACTGTCTGAGTGTATGGAATATTTAGATCTTGTTGCAAAATGGGCAGAAGACGAATGGGGATATATTCGTAATAAAGGGGTAGAGTTTCGTAAAAAAATCCTGTCTGATTTGAAAGAGCATACTTATATAGGAACTTTTAATGGACAACCCATTGCCATGTTCGTTTTATTCGATAAAGAGATGAGTCCGGAATTTAACCATGGAAGATTTAAACCTCCGGTAGTGAATGAGTTGATGTATGTCTATATTGATGAACCTTATAGAGGACTGGGTTTTGGAAAGCAAATTATTGATGAGGTGAAACAATTAGCAAGCCATTCAAAATCGGAATACATTATGCTGGATACCTTAAAACCTGGCTTGAATCGATTTTATGAAAAGAGCGGGGCAAAAGTGATTGCAGAAAATCAATTGTTTTCGCATCCAACTGATGTATTGACAATAAAGATATAAGCCATGATCTCTATCATGGGTAAGTAATGCTCTTTTTTATATGGACATGAGCGTATTATCGTGTTTAAGTAATCATATATTCAATGGGTACAATAATTAATCATAAGAGTAAATTTCTTTTCGATTAATTATTTCTTATTTCATTAGACCTCTTGCCCTAAAACATAAGAGACAAGTTGGGCAAGAGGTTTATTTTAGAATCAAAAGCGTTGTCGAACCGCTTCAGATGGAGCATACATTATTAAAGAGGAGGGAAGAGGAGACTTCATTTTTTCTTAATTGTTTTATATAGCATCTGTATAGGGATTTTGGGAGCGATAATATGGCATTAAGTAAAGAAATTCAGAATAAAAGTTTAAGATCATTAATCCAAAAATACGCCAGACATCTTAATGAAACAGGCAGGAAGCTCATAGAACTTATCAATAATCTCGCTGCAGCAGATGATATTCCTTTGTATGTCCAAAACCAAAATGTTATCGATTTGTTAATTAAAACCATTAAAGACAGCCAGTCCGAACACAATCCGGATTTGGAGGGAACTTCTTATTTCATTTATGGATTGATAACTGAAAAAATGGAGGCTCAATCTGAAATAAACCGCCAAAGACATCTTATGCAGGGACGTTTTGATGAAACAGCACTTCATTTAAGAACAGAGCGTGATCAGATGCAAGATCATGACATGACTCTTCTCATGCCAAAATCTCAAGGTCATATCGTCGTGATGGCAGTTCTCAATCGTCATGATCCTCATTCCGCTAATGCGATTATAGACACTTTGGCAAGTGATGTATTCAATCCCGAAATTCATCACATTATGATACCTCTTGGCCCCGGGCATTGGCGAGGAGTCTATTTAAGCAAATCGCAAGGGAGAATTAGCGATAAAATTTATGATCTTGAATTATTTGATCCTTATGGGCCTGCAGGCGCTGCTGTACTTGATGATTATGTACTTGATTTATTCAACCAGTGTGGAGTTCCCAAAGAGCTCGTGAACATCCGTCATACGGGTCCGAAACACCCACAAGGCGACGCTTACTCTTGTGGGGATTTTACTTGTGCCTATAGCCATAAGAAAATGAAAGAATTTGGAGCTCCAGAGGGTAGCTATAATCCAATTCTTATCGATACACTGGACAATTTAGGCAATGTAGATAATGTGCTTCGTATGGCAACACGTGAAGAAACGCGAGCTCTTGTTGAAAAAGACAGAGGAAGACAACACATTCATCCTGTCCTTCAGTCTACGCAGGCTGCAGATAAAAAAGAGCCAATATCGTCCACTGGCAAACCTAAAGCAGGAGCACAAGGGATATCCTCCGAAATTGAAAATGCTAATAAATCAAAAAAAACAACTATTCAGCAAACTGTTAAAGATAAAGAAAGTCAATTATCACCAACTATGCGAACAGGTCTTTTTATAGGTGGGGGTACATTTACCTCAGGAGGAGTAGGGGCGATTATTGGCGGCCTCATAGGCTTTTTCTTTTTACCAGGATTGGGTGTATTGATGGGAGCTATAGCTGGGGTTTTTATCGGTGCAGGAGCAGGTTTGTTGATATCAGGTATTATAGCCAGTGCATTTTGGAATAGTACTCCATTAAATATTATAAAAAACCATGAGAGTAACACTGAGACGCAAGGAATCGATTTAAAATCCGACTCTGTAGGTAAACCTGATAAACAATATTCGGAAAAGGATGAGGAACCTATCCACAGTCCTCCTTTGTTTTCCACTCCCGCTACGCAAGAGAGAGCGGCAAATGACATTACCGATGAATTGAATTCAATCGGCCCTAAAACTTAGTAAAACCAGTCAAACATTTATTTTATGGATACCGCTGACAAGCAACGGTAGGTAGTGAGGGTGAATTATTAGCATACCCTATAAAAGTTTCAATTCAGCATTTGTGAGCATTCTTTTAACTATGAGATTAACGTGCTAATATAAATCATTTAATATAAATAGTGTCCGACAATTCATGACTCTGCAAAAATACTTCCCCTGGTTTAATGAGGCATGGCAATCTTACTCGCTTTGCCGATCATCCCTATGGTGGCCTTTAAGCTATCTTATATTAACACCGCTTGCTGTCTTTATTGTTTTTGGATTAATTATTCCATTAGGGTTAAATCAGTTGGGTTGGATTGGTTTTGACCATGCGTTGATTAATTATCCTTATCTTTTGCTAATAGCAGGACTGCTTTATTTCGCTCTTGTCCCTTTTCTTGACGCATTATATCAGATGATTAAGGCTCATCTGGATGGCAAACCCATCAAAATGAATACGGATGATATCGATTTTATTAACCCCAATACTTCCAAAGTAATGGGCATGTCTATGGGTCCCATTCTATTGACCATTATTATCATGGAGCTTGCTGGTTCTTTTTTTAAGCCATTTCGATTATTGGTGCTGTTAGCCTATGTATTGGCTATTTTTACGCCTATTTTGAGTGTAAACACTCCGGAATCACCTTTGAAAAAGGGTTTAGAATCCTTGCAATTCGCTCTTAATAATAAAAAATTGGTTAGCAAGGTTTGGGGGTTACGACTTTTGATTCTTCTGTCTTTGCTCTTTCCCTGGGTTATTATAGGGATTACTGGTGAGCATGCTATTTTAAAGATTATTACCCTAATGGCAGGATTGCCTTTCTTTGTTTATTCTTTAGTTAAATTATTGCCTTTTTATTTCTTTTATCCAGCCTATGTTTATCATCAGACAAAACATCAAAACAGGTATGGGAATGTTTCTCATGGATAACAGGCTCCTTTTCTAATTTTAAAAATTCTCTGTCTGATTTTCGGCTTCACCATTTTAAAGAAGATTTATAATAATTAGTAAGAAAGTTTATCAGGAATGGTGATGTTTGAAATTAACGATCAAAGAAAAAAGGAATATTATACTGCTTTGCTGAGTAAAAATACCTGCTATGAAGGGATTTTTTATGTTGGAGTGAAAACAACAGGTGTTTTTTGCCGACCAACTTGCCCTGCAAGAAAACCAAAATTGGAAAATTGTGAATTTTTTCATACCGCGCAAGAGGCTCTATTAGCCTCTTACAGACCCTGTAGACGTTGCCAACCTCTGTCACATCCAAATCAAGTATCTGATTTGGTCAAATATTTAGTTGATGCAGTTGAGGCTAATCCTGAAAAAAGATGGAAAGACAGTGATTTTGCGGCCTTATCAGTTGATGTTGCAACAGCAAGGCGCCAATTTAAGAAAAGATTTGGAATGACATTTGTAGCATACGCTCGTGCCAGAAGAATGGGTATGGCAATGAAACAAATCAGAGAAGGTGATTTAGTGATTAATGCGCAAATTGATGCTGGATATCACTCAGGCAGCGGGTTTAGAGATGCTTTTACGAAGATTATGGGAGTTGCACCTTCTCATTTTAATGAACAGCACAAAGTACTTAAGGCTTCCTGGTTCGATACACCTTTAGGTCCTATGCTTGCTGTTGCAGATGAAAACGCTTTATATTTACTTGAATTCGTCGATAGAAGAGGATTGGAAAGAGAGGTTGAAAGGCTGAGAAATAAAACCAAAGCGGTAATTATCCCGGGAGATTCCCCAGCCTTAAAGGCCATACAAAAAGAGTTGGGTCTTTATTTTTCAGGAGAACTAAGACAGTTTAGTACGCCTATACATTTTATTGGCAGCCCTTTTCAAAAAAGGGCATGGCTCGCGTTAATCAATATTCCTTATGGCGAAACAAGAAGCTACCAGCAACAGGCACAAGTAATAGGTAATCCTTCGGCTTACAGGGCGGTGGCTAATGCCAATGGCGCTAATCAACTAGCTATAGTGGTTCCTTGTCATCGGATTATCAACGCTAATGGCGAACTGGGAGGATATGGGGGTGGTGTAAATCGTAAACAGTGGTTGCTTGAACATGAGAGACGACATAGTTGAGATGAATAGATTGATAAGTTAATCCTGTGCTTGAGAGTTTTGTTTATGAACTCTGAAATTTTTTCCGATTATTTTGTCCCAAGCACGTGAAGCAGTGGGTTCTTTTTAGCAGGAATCCCATAGTAATTCATAAAATTTTTGCGGTGAATTATCACGAGATTGTTTTTTGTAATATGTTCTCTTGTTCCAGTTCCTCTTTTTCAGGTTTTGAAGAAAAAAATCTGTTACGCACAAATTGATAGGATGATTGTGTTATTTTGCTGGTTAATACACTGACTCCAATAGAGCTTGCCATTACAAGGGAGGTATTGAGTAAATTAAAAGGAGAGCCTAATATCCCCCAAGCTATGACTGAGCCTGTTGTGAGATAACTGACATTCTGTTTATCAAATCCCAAATGCTCGGTCAGTAACACTGTGCTTATCGGTAATCCCAAAGCGATTCCAGGTGCAGTACCAATAGTGATTAAAGTTAAAGCTCGAATGCCTTGAGAAATCCAGTATATCTGTTGCTGTGAATAATGATGATTTTTTAGATAGTCATTTATTATTTCATCAGTGAGCGTGAGCAGGAACGAGATAAGAATGCCTTGTTTTGCGGCCTCAAGCATCATTTGATATAACTCATCTGGAATAAGTCCACTCCAATCATTAGAACTATTTTCTTCTTTTTCTGGGTGCCCAGGTTCCCTATTTGTAAACTGTGTTTCGGTTTTAATAGTTTCTTCTGAAACTTTAAATACTTGTCCATAAATCTCAGAGTTTGTAGGAGTTGTTTTGAAATGCAATGAATCAGGTCTTGTATAGCCTTTAGCTGGAGCATAGGGATTATTTAAAGAGCATTGATCTGCCGTACAAAAGTAGCTTTGAGTTTCAGGAAGAGCCAAACTGTTTGTTTGAGGGACAAATACGGTATTTGGGTTCTCTTCTTGTTCTTCGTCTTTATTAATTAGCAAATGATTACTTCTTTTGGCGTACATGACTTTCTCCAAAATCAAAATGGGTTTATGAATTGACAGCTTTATCTTTTTCTCTATTTTTTCCAGGGTGTTTGATGCTGGCCAGTACTTCTTCTGCTGCGCGTATGCCGGATAGATAAGCACCATGTACTGTACTGGGATCTGTGGTTGAGGTGGCTTCTCCAGCAAAATAGAGCCGGTTAGCTACAGGTTGAGCAAGGGTGCGAATGACACTTTTATCAACTTTTACTGGTAAGTATGAATAACTGCCACGTGTGAATGGATCACTGCCCCAATGAGTTTTTTTATTTTTAATTGGTTTAGGGATATTACTTCCATAAATTCGTCTTAAATGCTGCATCACCCACTCTGTTAAATGTTCTTTTTCCATATCACGTGCCAGTTTGCCACTGGTAAATACGATGAGTACCGGTTTTTTTGTGTATTTGTAATAATTAAAGATATTGAATGCTTCTTGTTTATCTTGGGGCAGCATGCCAATCCATTCACTGTCTTTATCCCAAAAAACCTTGTCAAATAATAAATACAATTTCTCATAACTTCCCATCCCTAACTTGGATATCGCGGTGCGCTTATCCATAGGTAAGTCGGGATGAAATTTGATTGTATTGGCTTTGAGTACGCCTAATGGTACGGTAATAATGACTTGATTGGCATGGTATTTCTCATGTTGAGTTATGATGTTGACACCATCAGGCCCGTAATTAATTTGGCTAACTATTTGGTTTAAATGAATGGGAACATGCTGTGTGAATTGGCGGAAGAGTTGGAAATAGCCTTCAGGTACAAGGGCATTTTTTCCAGAAGCGATGGATGCCTCGGATACTGAATGGACGTTGCGTGATAATTTAGTCAAATTATCAGCAAATTCATAAGTATAGATGTTTTCCAATGCATAATTTAATAAGGCAAGTTGTTCTACAGTAAGTTTTTTTTGTTTTGCAAAGGTGGTGAGGTTTTGCGCAAACGAGATCATTTCACTGCGAGTTTGGCAATATCTTAAGAACTCTCTGGTTAAACTTGAAAACAAACGCCGTGTCTGTTTTGATACTGGTTTCCCTTCACTGTCATATAAAGCATAATTGGTTAGCATAGCTACTGGATCAGAGTTGCTATAACTATTGATAATAATCGACTGTTTGCCAATCAACGGCATTAATGGGTTATTTTCAATGGCATGAATCCAGGATGCCCCCAAATCAGTGGCGAAACCCCAATCATAGCTGGTATATACTCTGCCTCCAAGGCGGTTTTTTGCCTCAATAATCAGCACTTTTTGCTGTGCCTTATGTAAATGATGTGCTGCGGTTAATCCGGATACCCCAGCACCTATAATTATTGTGTCATAATGATGAGTTGCCCAGGACAATTTTATAATTAAGAGTAATACAATGGAGCAGATAATTTGTTTCTTTGCTAAAGGCAAACTGGCAAATTTTATTTTTGATTCATAGGGAGTTTTTTGTTTGCACAATTTTTTGATGCAAATAAACTGTAATAATTCGGTTTGCATGTCTTTTATTCCTACATCACTATTTTATTTATGTGCTGGACTGGACAAATTAATTTGTCCAATCCGGCTACGCATTTAGCCTGGACTAGCTAAAATTTTGTATTTGCTTGATTGCATGCGAGTGCACAAGATTGAATTATGATGATCAAGTCGAGAAAAAACGTCTGGTATGACACGGTAAATCCTTGTTGTTGAATTGGTGAATATTAAAAAAAGTATCAATATTTGTAAATAATAATCAGCGTAGCAACTAAATTGTCTTCATGAAGCGTCCAGTTATTTGGTTTTTATCTAAAAAATGATGTCTGGGCAGGATGAATTAATTTTGTTGATATACAATTAATGTAATTCTCGGATTTTTTTAATTTTAGAGCATAGCAGCCAAGAGTATAGCGTTCATGAAAAATAATAAATCCTCATGGTTAAAGTGGGTGTCAGAAATTCAGGCTATTGCACAAAATGGTTTAACTTACTGTGGAAATGAATTTGACAGGGAAAGATATATAAGGCTCAGAGAAATCGCTGCTGAAATTGCTGCTTTGAATTCGCAGGGCTCTTTTCAGCAAATTAATGAAACCTTCTCAATAGAAAGAGGTTATGCGACTCCCAAGTTAGATGTTCGAGCATTTATTCTCAAAGAGAATAAACTATTATTGGTCCAGGAAAGAGCGGATTCTCTATGGACGCTTCCTGGAGGGTGGGTGGATATCAATGAATCACCCTCTGAGTCTGTTATAAGAGAAACAAAGGAAGAAACCGGGTTTGATGTATCAGTGATCAGGTTATTGGCTCTCTGGGATAAACAAAAACATGATCATCCCCCGCAATGGCCACATGCATATAAATTCTTTTTTCACTGTGAAATCATATCAGGGGAAGCAAAAGAAAACTTGGAAATTTCTAAAATTGATTTTTTCGAGGTCAGCAAGTTACCCCAATTATCAACTCATCTTGTTACAAAGAACCAACTTGAGAAATTATATGAAATAATCTTTTCTTCGGAAAAAACTTTGTTTGATTAATTAATCAAGGAGTTTTCTTGTGCTGGTGATAGGATTCTGTATGAATAAATGTGAGAGAAAAAATGCGCATAGCTGTGTCAGGAACACATTCAGTAGGTAAAAGTACTTTTGTTTGGGATTTTATAAAAGCGTACCCTGATTATATCAGAGAGGAAGAACCTTATCGGGCATTGCGTGCTAATTACAATATTAAATTTGGTAAGGATTCAACTCGATTTTGTAACGGGATTCAGCTTTACCAAAACATCAGCAGGGTCAAACAGTATCCTAATTCCTCCAGTAAAGTCATATTTGATCGCTCGCCAGTTGATTATATTGCTTATTCCTTATATACCGAAAATTACCATAAAACGGACTTGGATATGGCATTTGTGGAAAGTTTAATTGAACCTGTAAAAGAATCATTGGAATTTATTGATCTTTTAATATTTGTTTCCATCAATGAAAAGCACCTTGTAGAAATTGAAGATGATGGTATTCGTCCACTTGATGAATCATATCGTTCTGAAGTAGATGCTTTTTTTAAACAAATCTATTTTGAAAATAGATATCAAATCATGCCAATAAAGAATACTCCCAAGCTTGTTGAGTTGTGGGGATCACGAGAAGAGCGAGTAGAAAAGATTTCTCAACTATTAAAATAGCTATAAAGTGGAAAATATTATAGCTATTCTTCAGATTGTGTTCCTTGTCTCTCAGTTATTCATTATAAATTTATTTTAATGTTTGCTTTTTAAAAGATTATTATGTACTGTAAAAAGACAGTATATGTTCTGACTTAGGCAGGGAGTTGGTTTTGAATATCTTCTGGATTGTAAGCTCCCGCTAAGTAAGTTTAAGTGTCTTTATGGAAAAACAGACTCTTGACGCTTTGAGCAAGTACTGCGGTGACATAATGGCTATTAAGGGAGAAGACCATGATGAGAATGTTTAGTACTCGTAGAAACCCTTCCGCAATAATGCGCAAAGATCTTTCATTAACTTCCCGCCCCTCACTACAGGCACCTCTGCTTAAGAGTACCGTTAACCCTCAAAGCACTCTGAAAAGCAAAGAGTTATCGGAACGTAAATATACTGAAACTTTACCGGATTCAAGGTTTTTTTCAAAATTAAAATTGGCAGAACAGGATCAATTCAGTCACAGAAAACGTAAGCGATTTAATTATCAAAAAAATTTTAGTGCGGCACTCTCTTTGCCTTACTCAAGAAAAGAGTTAGATGTAAATCAGGATGAAGAAAATACACTGTTGTCAATGGTGAAACAGTATGTGATTGAACATGCTAATCGTCGTGTTGACTTATTTTTTTATACATTGATAGCTTATTATAATACAGAAATTATTCCAACAAATGGTTATACCGACCTTCAGCATGGTAGGGGACGTAATACCAACAGGGGTATAAGTATCACTGAGGCCTGTCACAGCAGTCTTATCCCATCACTACTTGATAGTACTATTTATCAAAATAAAGGAAGATTAAAACATAAAAGTCTTCTTTCCGGAACTCACTTCATGGACAGTTTAAATGCTACGGTAGAATTACCTCCCTTTGTGAATGATTTTGATGATATCCTGGAAAAGACTTGCAGGAAAAAATGCCTGAAAATCCTGCATGAAGTATCGCTTGGAAGAATCAATCCAATGGAAGGTTTAACTCTTTTCCTAAAAATGATGCAGGATATTTTAAAAAAATTTAAACAGGAAGCAGAAAGTGAAAGTCAATCCGTACTATTGCAGAATTCATTGATAAGAAAAAAACTCATTAGCCCAAACCTGATTGATTTGGTTATTGATGGCACGTTATTAACTACTTTTTCGGATAGTACACAGAGTGTTTCTGATGATTACATTCAACTGTTACTTAGAATGACATCAGAAGAAAAAACGCTTTGCGAAAAAGATGAAAAGGGTAAAGTCAAATTGTATTTGGCAAAAATAATGGAAATACAAAATGAGATTTTGACATCGAAAAATGGTGAGTTTGTCCCTCGATATTAAGATGGAATATTAAATTGTCATTTGAAATTTGATGCCAGGTGAACTCTTGTTTTAACAGATATTCACCTGCCAACTAGTGATTTCTGGCTGTGCTATAATTAAAAAACTTCTTATTTAATAAGGGATTAACATGTGCTCAATTGGAGAGTATTTGGCAAAGCGGCTGGAGGAATTAAATATTTCTGAATATTTTGCTATACCGGGTGATTACAATCTTATTTTACTCGATGAAGTCCTGAAAAACGAAAAATTAAAAATGATTAATTGCTGTAATGAGTTGAATGCAGGATATGCTGCTGATGGCTATGCCAGGGTAAAAGGCGTCTCCGCTTTATTCGTTACTTATAGTGTTGGTGGACTTAGTGTTGTTAATGCAGTTGCAGGAGCGTATGCCGAAAATCTCCCCATTTTGGTTATATCGGGTGGCCCAAATACTAATTCCATACAGGATGCTGAAATTCTCCATCATACGCTGGCGACTGAAGATAATTTGTATGTAAGAGACATTTTTTCTCGAATTACTGCCCATGTCGTTTGTATTCGAAAGCCAGAGCAGGCTGCCATGCAGATAGACGAGGCTATAGCAATCGCAATCGCTAAAAAAAAGCCGGTCTATATTGAAATAGCGTGTAATATTGCTAACTATCCTATCTCCAAGCCTACTCAACGCGCATTCAACACCTATAAAATTAGCGACAGTTCGTCTCTGGCTGCAGCAGTAGAGCATGCTGCTGAAAAATTAAACTCCGCTCTAAAGCCCAGCTTGATTGTAGGTAGTAAGGTTAGGCATTGTAATGCAATCAATTCTGTCAGCGAGTTGGCAAAGTGTACTGGATATGCTATGGCGGCTATGCCTGATGCGAAAGGATTTATCTCAGAACAGCATCCGAACTTTATAGGTATCTATTGGGGACCAGTGAGCTCTTCTGGATGCGCCGAAATTATCGATTCCAGTGATGCCTATCTGCTTATTGGGCCTAATGAGAATGACTATACTACAGTTGGGTATGTATGGGGAATCAACCCCCACAAATCAATAAAGACCACCAAGGGAGGGGTTATTATTGGTGAAACAGTTTATACCAATATCTTCATGAATGATTTTCTCAGAGAATTAAGTAAAAAATTAAAATTTAATGATGCTTCATACAAAGCTTATAAACGAATTGCTGAAGAAACTGTCGTTTATCCAGAGTTAGATCAACCAGACGCTCCATTAAGCAGCCGTTATTTGTTTGGTCAAATTCAGAAAATGCTTTCTGACAAAAAAGCTTTGTTGGCTGAAACAGGGGACTCCTGGTTTAATTGTATGCGCCTGTCTTTGCCTGAAGGTTGTCCTTTCGAAATTCAAATGCAGTATGGTTCTATTGGTTGGTCAGTAGGTGCTTTGCTAGGCATGCAGGCTGCTTTGCATAATCAAAAAAGAGTGATTGCCTGCATAGGAGATGGCTCATTTCAAATGACTGCCCAGGAAGTATCAACCATGATACGTTACGGGTATAAACCAATTATTTTTTTAATGAATAATGCTTGTTACACTATTGAAGTACAAATTCATGATGGTCCTTATAATGTCATTAATAATTGGCGTTACGCTGAACTGGTTAATGTATTCCGCGGGGAACAGAGTAATGCAAAATCTTTTATAGTTAAAACCAACAAGGAACTACTCACTGCAATTAAACAGGCAGAAAAAACAGAAGCGCTTTGTTTTATTGAAGTGTTCCTGGACAAGGATGATTGCAATAAAAACTTGTTGGAATGGGGCTCAAGAGTGGCAAATTATAATAGCCGTCCTCCTCGTAGATAGATCTTGGGTAGGAATTATAAGAATTGCCTACCCTGATATTAATGATTTGACGAGTTTTTATTTGGATCCCAGCTCTATTGAGAAGGCAATGGCCAGCTTTGAAAAGTTAGCTATATGTTCCAGATTCAAAAAGTCCATTGTATCTGAAGAGCTGCCGATATAGGGGTTAAGGTTTTTAAAGTCAGATTCAACTGCATAGGTTACGGGTATATTTTCTTGACTCCAGGAAATATGATCACCGCATTCGTAATTACACTGCGAAAAATTAACTGGTGTATGGATGTAATTTTTTATTAATTTTGCAATATATTGGTTCAGATCATTGTTTGTATTGTCGGTAAACACCCACATGGTTGAATCATCTGAGTTAGCGCGAAACCCTGTCTTGTTGAGTTGCAGTACGGCTTTAACAGGAATAGATTTTTCTTGAAAATATTGGACTACATATTGAGACCCTGCCAAATTTCTATCGCTGGCAGCGTACCAGATAATATAAATCGGATGCTTGAATTTCAGCTTCGAGGCTAACAAAATACGAGTGCTTTCCATAATGGCAGCAGCACCGCTACCTTCATCAGCGCCAGGCATGCTCCCATCTAAAGTATCCATTGGCGCACCAATGACTATGGCGGGTGTTTTCAGTTCTTTACCAATGACTGTCACCAGGGAGGGTTGTTTATACCAACCTGCTTTCACAAGGAATGCGGCAGTATCTCTGCGATTGTACTCCATTGCCATTGTTTCGAATTCAGACTTTAACCAATTCGCTGCAGCAACTCCTGTGTCTTTGGTTGCTGAACGATTACTATAGGAGGTCAAGTGATTTAATGTTTGCCAAATGTTGTCTGCAACTACCTCTTTTATTGCAGCATTGACTTCTTTTTGGTGTTTAATCTCATAGATGGTTTTGTTTTCTTGAGATTTTTTAAGGGCTTTTAACGCGCTGTTTTGCAGAATGTTTTCCGCTGATTTTCTTTTGGCGGTCAACAGGGTATCCGAGAACTTATCCGTTACGTCGATAAAATCACCACAATTCACTTGTTCTGCTAAAAGAGTCATATTTTCCATATCGTTGCCAGGCAGATCAATGATTTTGAATTGCTCATTTTCAGCCAAGACATCATGTGCAATAGTCATTTTTGTAGCAAGGCATTGAGGTACTTGTAATTGAGCATGAGCTGGATGCGGTGTTCCGAAAATGGAATTACTCACTAACACAATATTTGCAGTAATCCATGTCAAATATTCAAGCATTTACACTCCTAAACAGCTGTAGAATCCATATCGATTCATGGGTAAAACACATTATTTTAAGTATTAAAAAATAATTTTGGAGAGTTCGTTATTTTTTCCCATTGTAAATGACTAATTTACTTGTCATATGTTTTATCTCCAAAATACTGTGGGCAAATATACTACAAAATTGGCAAAATTAACACCTTTATTCTTGAAAAATTTCTCAGTTTTCAGTTGGGGAATATGGGGTTTATTTTATCTCATGAGGTAATGATGAGCTTGTTTGTTGGTTTTATTTTCATCCTGAATAAGTTTACACTAAAATCAATGTAATAATTGAATTGATATTCTTGATTAATAATCATTTTAAGTTTATCTATAGAAAGAATAACTTTAATCAAATCAATAATAGAGATAATAGTGGGTCATTCCATTATCAATAAAAATCGAAGTATAAAAATAATTCTGATGATATTTTTTGGAATAGTTACCTTTGCCAAGGTTTATGCCTATTCCCCAGATACCAGCAATCCAATACAGATAAATCGTTCTTCAGGTGAAATGAACTCCAGGCATCGTGGAGAGGTCATTGTACTAATTCATGGTTTAATGCGTACCTATGTGAGTATGAAGCCATTAAAAGCCTATCTGGAGGCTCAGGGATATCAGGTCTATTTGTACAAATACCCTTCCGCCAGATACAATATTCAAGAGCATGGAGTGTATTTAAATCAATTTATTGCATCAATACTTGAGAATAATCCGGCAATAAAAATTCATTTTGTTACTCACAGTCTTGGTGGCATTATTGTAAGGGAAGCGTTATCTAAATTGTCTCAGAAACAATTAAAACACGTAGGTTATCTCATTATGTTGGCTCCTCCTAATCAAGGCTCTAAGCTAGCAAAGTTATCCATTAAATTATTTCCGATGATTACCTACTTCATAAAACCTTTGGCTGAATTAAGTTCCGAGCAAACATCCTATGTGCACCGTGTTCCTGTACCTGATATCAAAATGGGGATAATCGCTGGACGGTTTGATGCCAAAGTTCCACCAGATTACGCTCGTTTGCGGGGACAAACAAAGCAAGTCATTATTAACAACACCCATACTTTTATTATGTATGATTCAAAAGTAAAAAAACTTGTCCTGAGCTTCTTAGAAAAAGGGAAGTTTGAATAGTTTTTTTGGTTTTAGTCAGGGGCTAATATTAGCTTATAAAGTATGCTATCTAGCTTTTGTGATCCAGTCATAAATCTTGACATCATAATTAATTATTACTAAATTGTACATATATAATACAATATGGTTGGTAATTAACATGAAAGAATTAATAGCTTTTATCCATGACTTGTATAAGGATCGTACTGAGAAATCTGTAAAATTTGAATCCAAGGGGAGGGTTATTGTATCTCCTTTGATGAGTAAAGATGATGCCCAGGAATTATTTAAATCGTTAAAACAAATACTCCCTAAAGAGGCGCGATTAAAGGTACGTGAGTCAAAGCAAGAACCAGATCAGTTTCGTGTCGTTCTCTTTAATCCTGAAAAGGTTTTTTCGTTTTATGCCGAGCATGCTGCAGAACTGTTAAATCGATTTAAACCATTACCGACATCTTCTTCAGGAGAGGAATATTGTAAATGGAAATATAATCCTCTATCACATCTAATAGAATACACTGTTCCGTTTTCAATTCTAGATTATGATACAAAAGCGAAAGTTACAGATACTCATGAAGAGGCTATACAATCAAAAGTGAATCAATATAACGAGAAGTTACGGTCGATTTACCCTGATCTCAAAATTATCGGAACTAATTCAGTTGAAGACTCTAGTCCTGATAAATTTTTCTTAGCATCTTTTAATTATAATGATTATAAAATCATTAAGAATCTTAATAATCCTGTAAGTTTGCGTCAATTAGCAATTGGGTTTTTTAAAGAACATCCTGAACATTATACGACAGAAATTGCTAAAAAAATCCCAGGAGATATGACTGATGAGTTTACTGATATTGAACCATCTTCCACTAAACCATCGTCAACCGGCAGCTAATTTTTTATTGAGTATATAGGGTCAGTGGTAGAAAGAGAGACGGATCTTTGTCTTAAGCTTGTTATGAAATATACATGGATTTAAACCATGTCATTTTATCTCCTTCTTGGTTATGACAATTGAGTGGGCTGAAATATAGCTTTGCCATTTCTTTTTGCTAAATCCTATGAAATATTTGCTTTGCTTTGTATAGTATACTGAGATTTTAGTATCTAACTAAGTTGATAAAAACTGATACTTAAATTAAAGAGGAATCAAAGGAAGAGAAAATGATTTCACCCAGATATAAGGGAATATTGTATTTGTCTTTAAGTGCTATCATATTGAGTGCGGCCAATCCAATTATAGCAAAACTGATCATACTTGGTAATGAGCATTTGGTGAATGGCCATAATCCAATATCCTTTTGTAACGTGCTTTTTGCAGGAAACCTTGTTGCCTTACTCACTTTAATTGTCATTCATTTTAGAGATCTCAAGAATTTTAAACCAGAACATTTAACAGGAAAAAATTGGTATTTGCTCTCCATTGCAGCTTTATTGGCTGGGTTTTTAACTCCTACTTTATTTTTCTTTGGATTGATGTATGCCAGTGTGATCAATGTTATTCTTATTTCAAATTTGCAGATCCCCATGACTTTATTGTCTGGCTGGCTCTTTTTTGGTGAGGTGCCTAATACTCGAGTTACTGTAGGGGCTTTTTTGGCCACTTTAGGTGTATTCGCAATAGTTTTTCTGCAATATTGGTTAGCTGCTTCAGTAAATCATGCTCCACCCCATGGAGTTAAAACAGATACTCTTTACGCCTTATTTAGCTCTATTCCTCATGCAGGTGAAATTTGCATCTTTTTGGCGGTAGTTTCCAGTACTGCTTCAACTGTTATTGGTTTTCATGCACTTAGAAGATTACCGGGGTATGTATTTGGCATTCTTCGAATGTTGTTAGGTGTTACTTTTTTCTTTTTTATAGCGATTAGTTTGTTTGGCTGGAATCATTTTTCTGATCTGTTCTCACCATTTTTATGGAAGTGGATGTTGTTCTATGGAAGTATTATTGTTGCTCTGCGATATCATTTTGATATGCTAGGGACGAAGTATGGAAATGTTGCCGAAGCCGCAATCAGTTCATCATTAGTTCCCTTAATATCTATAATTTTTACCTATTTGATTCTGGGAGAAATTCCGGGTATTTCTCAAATCATTGGAGGAAGTTTGATTTTGTTTGGTATATATGTTGCTTTACGAGGAAAATTACAATCCCTCGAACAAAGCAAAGTATTGGAAAAACCTTCAGGTTTTTCTGGTGTTTAGAATATCTATTTTACTGTAATTAAAGCCTTACTTCTGCTATTACACCAAGTAATAAAGGCAATAAGTAAGGCTTATGCTTAACCGCTTCAAATTAGTATCTATAGCAACGCAATTGTCCCCACATATTACGCCAGCATCCTGGATGCGCTGGTGCAGGAGTTGCAAAAGGGCCTGGATAGTTTAGAACACAAGTGCCATTATGAATGGCCCTATGATAACCTTCCCCGCATCCCTGAGCTGCATTTGCCGCTGATGTAAAAGACACAGCCATAAACAGAAGGCTTGTCACAACAGCATAACGTAACATCCTCGAAAAACACATGGTATGCACATTCATTGTACTCTCCTTATGTTGCTTCAATTATTTTTTAGCATACAGCATAAGTATAGAGTCAATTTTTAAATTATGCCTAAAATGTGATCATATTTTTTGGTTAGTAATATTTCGACTCTATAGATTAATCCATTCTTTATATTCCTTGATGCGCCATTTTGAGGTACACGGCTATTCACTGTATTTGAAGTCGATTCTAATGACGAAATAGTGTACAGGTAGTTATTCATCTAAAATTCAGAGAAGATTAATAATACGCTCTTGCTGACAACAAGATAATTTTCAGATCTGGACTACAATAAAAGTAGCAGGACAGAGAATTGAGTAGAGAAATGGAACGCTTTCAAGATCGTTATCAGGCTGGACAATTATTAGGAAGAAAGCTTAAATCTTATGCGAACCGAAATGATGTCATAGTGCTTGCACTACCTCGTGGGGGAGTGCCTGTAGCAGCAATGATTTCCGAGGTAATAAATGCTCCATTAGATTTAATGATTGTACGCAAACTGGGTGTTCCTGGGCATGAAGAGTTAGCTTTTGGTGCTTTGGCCAGTAATAAAATAAAAGTTTATAATGAAGAGCTGTTGCAATATTTGCAACTTTCTCAAAAAGACATTAATCAGGTCATTTCTCAAGAAGAAAACGAATTAGCAAGACGGAATAGAGCTTATCGTGGTGACAAACCTTTTCCTGATTTAAAAAATAAAATTATAATTCTGGTTGATGACGGTATTGCCACAGGAGCCAGTATGCGTGCAGCTGTTCTTGCTCTACGCAAGGAGTCACCTAAAAAAATTATTGTAGCGGTTCCTGTAGCGCCTGAGGATATGAATGACATGATGAAAAATGTTGCGGATGAATATGTTTGTCTGATATCCCCCCTGTCTTTTAACGCGGTAGGTCTTTGGTATGAAGATTTCTCCCAGACAGAGGATGAAGAGGTATTATATTTGCTTAGTAAATCATACGGTAGATCATTATAAAAATAACAAGTTCTGCTGTTTCAAAAATAGAACAGGACTTACGCAAAACGCCAATCTCTTTGTTAAAAAATGTTTTTAATTCGGTCATTTAGTGTATCTAAACTTTCTCATTAACAACATTTTTTGCCTTGACCTTGAGGTTTTTCGTAAGTCCTGTAGAAATTACTTCCCATGCATATTTTAATGATCATGAGAGTTACTTTACTGTGTTCATTCATATGCTTTGTTTGTTGATGAGTGAATTACGAGCATATTGTGAGGTCAAGGTGTTTTATCAAAATTCAAAAGTCTTAAGACTTTATGTCCATTTGCAAACACCTGACTTCATAAAAAGGTTACAGATTTAAATAATATAGAATTAAGCAGTATATTGAACCCCAAACAAAATAGCATTCATCATGGGGTTTTCATCGTCAATGCTCAAACTGGATCTTAGTGTGTTAGGATTGAAAACTGCAGTTGTTCCTGGATTTGCGCCAAGCGCGAACAAATAAGAGCCAGTAATAGCCCAGTTAGAATCAAAGTTATAGGCAACTCCCAACTTTGCTGCTGGCAAGACAGCAGTCCTGTTCGTTTTCATATCAAAATTATCCACTATAGGAAATATTTGAGGAGTGAAAAAGGCGCTAGTGTCTACTTGCATATTTTGAATAAGCGCACCTGCCTTGGCAGACCAGCTAAAATAGTTTTGAAAATAGGTAACGCCGAGCAGAGCATCAAATCCGCTCAAGGTATGCTTGATCGTCAAGGCAGCTGGAACCTGTCCTAAAGCTCCTGCAACACTTGGATTAATAGTAGTTCTACCATAGTAACCCCAGCCTACTTCGCCTGTGAATCCATATTGATCATCTATCATACTCAGCACACCGACAGCCAGGCGACCACTATAGCCTTGTTTATCTTCTGTCGAGGTGAGCGTATTGTTGGTACCGACTATAGTGAAATTGTATCCATCAATAGAACTCCAGGTGTATCCACCCTCAAGTGACACAAAAGTAGAGCAACAAGAATTGGAATCACCCATACCACCAGCATGGACAAAAGTACTGGACAGGGCAGAAATTAAGGGGAACAGGATAAATTTTTTCATGATTTAGTAACTCATTCCATGTTTATTATTATAAAAGTGAATAATTTAAATCAGTTAGAAAGGAATTACCAGTAAAATTAATATTGATGTTGGCTTCTTATAAATCATGGCAATTTTTTTTGTATTCTACTAGTATGTGTTTTTCTCTAAATTTACTCTTGTAAGGAAACATGAATACATCGAATACCTCCTTTAAAACTCTGGGAGCAATATGTATTGGCAATGCTATGGAATGGTATGATTTCATGATCTATAACTTCATGCTGCTTTTTATTGCCCAAGCTTTTTTTCCAAGTCATAATCGTGTGATTTCCCTATTAGCTACAATGGCAAGTTCTGGAGTAGCTCTGGTAATAAGGCCTCTGGGTGGTGTTTTTTTAGCAGTTTGGGCAGACAAACATGGGCATCATAAAGCCTTAATGCTGGTTTTTTATTTAATGGCTGCCGCAACCATGCTGATTACTTTTACACCAACCTATACCACAATAGGTTTGGCAGCTACTTGTGTCATTGTCTTTGCACGATTGTTGCAAGGCCTTGCAACTGGCGGGGAATTTGGAATCTCCAGCTCTCTATTGGTTAGCTTATCCCCAAGCGATAAAAAAGGGTTTTACACTTCCTTACAAATGGTAGGCCAGCTCTTGGCAATATTAATGGGTTCTTCAGCGTGTCTTATTTTAACTCTCTATTGTTCCAATGAAACCTTATATCAATTTGCCTGGAGAATACCTTTTGCTTTAGGGCTTTTGATTCTACCTTTAGGATGGATTTTAAGGCGTCGATTGCAACGAGAGTTTGTATGGAAGAAAGAGCAAAAGGGCACAAGACAATTCTTTACTTTAGCAAAGCAACAAAAACGTTCCTTATTGATCGCTTTTAGCCTCGTAGCAGGTTGCACAGGCTCGATTTATACTTTATTCAGTTATATGCCTACCTATTGTAAATTGTATTTGAATTTATCGTTGACAGAGGCGTATTTAGGTGCTGCAGTTGGAATTTTAGTCAGTATTCTTACTATTCCTTTTTTTGGAGCGCTGTCGGATAGAATAGGCAAAAAAATAATTATGTTATGTGCTTTGGCTTGTTATTTTGGATTAATTTATCCTTTGCTTTTCTTGCTGAACCAACATCCTGGTGTAAGTATTCTCATTTTGGTTGAAAGCATTTTAGGTTTGTGTATTGGTGCCTATTTTGGGGTGTTGACCATTACGGTGAGCTCTTTATTTCCACCATCAATACGATCTACCTGTTTAGCTGTCAGCTATAATTCAGCTGTCATGTTGTTTGGTGGTTTTGCTCCATTTATTATCACCGCATTGATTGAATATACTAAAAACCCTATGGTTTTTACTTATTATCAAATGACAACAGTTTCTATCAGTTTGCTGGCAGTTCTTTCTTATCAGGAAGAGAGGGAGACATCTGAGCATCATCGAGAACATCTCGTTGCAATTTAAAAGGTATGAATATGACGACTTTAGATTGGTTAAAACATCTCATTTCTTTTGATACTACTTCGCGGAACTCTAATCTATCACTGATTGAGTATTTAGCGAACGGGTTAAATGATTTTAAAATTAATCCTGTCTTAATTCACGATAGTAAAGAGCAAAAAGCTAATCTATTAGCCACGTTACCAGGAAAACAGAGGCATTTGGAGGGAGGAATCATTCTCTCTGGTCATACTGATGTTGTTCCTGTTGATGGTCAAATATGGGATAGCGATCCTTTTCAAGCCACTCTCAAAGATAACAAAGTGTATGGTCGTGGCGCGTGTGATATGAAAGGATTTATTGCGGTCGTGATGGCGTTAGTCCCTCAGTTGAAAGAAATGAATCTGGATTTTCCAGTTCATTTTGCATTTTCTTATGATGAGGAAATTGGTTGTCTTGGTGTACCTTCGTTGATCGATAAAATATTGGAACTCAATTATCAACCTCGTGCTTGTATTGTAGGTGAACCAACTTTAATGAAGCCTGTTGTGGGTCATAAAGGCAAATATTCTTATCGCTGTCAAATACACGGTGTTGCTGCTCACTCTTCATTAACGAATCAAGGATGTAACGCGATCGAGCATGCCGCGGCTTTTATTAGCTACCTTCGAGAGATGGCTAATGGATTTAAAAAATATGGAAATCGAGATTTTTCTTATGATGTTCCATATACAACGCTTACCACCAATCTTATCAAAGGAGGTAATGCTTATAATACTATTCCAAATTTATGTGAGTTTGTTTTTGAATTTAGAAATCTGTCTTCTGATAGTTCTGAGGAATTAAATCAGAAAATTATGTCCTATGTTAAGGAACAGCTTGTTCCTAACATGCATCATGATCATCCTGACTCTATTGTTAATCTTGATATCATTGCAAAAGCTCCTGGTTTGGATACGCCGATTATAGATCCTGTTGTCAGAGCAGCTCAAACAGTTTGCCAGAGTGATAAATTGATGAAAGTAGCTTACGCTACAGAAGCCGGACTATTTCAACAGGCAGAAATTCCCACTATTGTGTGTGGTCCAGGTAATATCGAACAAGCCCATAGAGCGAATGAATATGTTGAGGTAGAGCAATTACGTTTGTGTGAAGAATTTATAATCAATATGCTGCGATCTCATTTTTGAGCCTTATCAGATTGGTAAGTAAAGAATCATCGGTATTTGATACTGATTTTACTAGCACTTTTACAAGGTATTCACAAAGATATACACAGTTTTTGTGGATAACATGATTAGATGAAATTTGATTGGTTTTAAAGAAAAATACTTTTTTATCAATTGGTTATTACAATAAATGTTTTTTATGCCAGCATTTACCGTAATCATTTTATCTATAATCTTTAAAATAGTTTGCTTTGTAAGCTTTGGAGTACTGGACTTGGCTCGAGAGCTTATCAAGGTACAGATTGATTGGTTCTCTTGTAATTTGTTCCTCAGTTATTATAATGCCTTTTTTGACCGCAAGAGAAAATTACGTGTCCAAATTTATTTTTGTCATTGGAGGAACTGGGACCGGAAAAACGACTGTTTCAGAAGAAATTAAATCAATAGCAGAAGCGCAACATTTAACGGCTGCGATATTGAATCTGGATCATTATTACTTGCCCAAAAGTATGATAGATCCGAACAAGCCAAAGAATTTTGATGTGCCTGAAGCTCTGGAACAAACATTAATTCAACAGCATTTGCAGGATTTAGAAGCTGGTAAAACCATATTTAGACCGACCTATGATATGGCAAGTAGTGACAGGGTATTGAATGGGGAAATGAAGATTATTCCTGCTGATATCATTATTGTCGAAGGAATATTTGCTGGTGAGTATTTATCCTTTTTAAGGAATCAAACAGAAAAAATGAAAATTTATTTACAATCCAACCAAATAAATGACAATTACACCAGAAAGGAAGACAGGGATATGGTTGAAAGAAAAAGATCATCGACTCATGTTAATGTTGTGAAAAAGAATCAAATGGCAGGATTTTTTAGATATGTCGCTACCCATATGATTTCTTCAAATATGGTCATTGATAATCCTTGGCTTCCTCAACAAAATATGACCAGTAACGAAAAAATTCCTTTGATTGCAGGCGGTAACTTAATAAAATTAAATGAATTTTTATCTTCAACAGAGAATCATTTTTTATATAAAACATATAGTTAAGATATAGTTTATTGCCCCTTGGTGTAGACAGAGGGGCAATATAATATTTAAAATAGAGTTAATATTTCAGTGATTCTTTGTTAGAGTCACAATGCTCTTCATAGAGATCTTCTAATTCATGATAAGTATCTTGTAATGCTTCTACATCATAATGGTTTGATTTTGCTTTTTTTATTAATTCCTCATAATCTTGCACAATGAAATAATAGTCATCTGAGAGATCAATACCTTCCGCATGCTCGAAGCCTTTAATTTCGGCTAATAGATCTTCAAATTTTTCTTTTATCTTATTGAACTCTTCTTCTGTGCCAGACACTGGTGCTTGAGCTTCTTTTTTATTCATCCATTTAATAACCAAATATAAGGCTATGACGCCGATAGGTATAAGGGCAATTAATCCTAAATAACCCAAAGAATTTTGTGTGGGTGAGTTAAGGGTTGTTGTGCATTGATTATTATCAGGTGTACAAGGAGTTGTTGTATTGCCAGGCAGGGAAGTAAACAGTGGTTTATATGCATTGAGTGAAGGCGGAGGAGAAGAGAACATATCAACTGTTGGTATAGGGGTTGGCATTATCTTGAGTGGTTCAGGTGGCTGGGGAAGTGGAAGCCCTTTCAATTCATGTTGGATTTTCATCCAATCATGCATTGACAACATCAATTTATTAAGTGCCTGAGTTTGTCCGGCTATTGCTTCGAAAGACGTTTCTTTTAATTTAGGTTGATTTAAATGGCTAACGACTTCATTGACCCGGCTTTTTAAAGCCTTATTCGTTTTTTTGAGATCAGAAGAGCTGGATGGAAATTGAGAGAGTGTGTCCTGATTTTTAATGAAAATTTTTAGTTTCTCTTTTTCATTAGTCAGCCAATTTTTCCAGAAGGATAAATTTTGTTCCTCTTGTATTGCTTTATGATAAGCTTGTGTGTTCGCATCAATTATTTCATCAATATGTTCTGACGATGTGTCAATAAAGCTGTCAATTTGTGTCAGCAGGGATTGCATTTGATGTTTGAATTGATGGACAGTATAGACTTCGCCAGCTTGCCCCAGAAGATCCATGATTTCCTGGATGACCTTCTGAAATCGTTCCAATTCGTTAAGATCAGAGACTGCTTTGGCATAATGATCAAGGATCTCATCTTTCATAGTGATTAATTTGAAGTGAGGACAATCGCTTAATTGTTCTTTAGTCAAATGAAGTATAGGCAGGGGATCTGCGACTAATTCATTTGATTTTTGTGCACAATGTTTAGCTGCTTGGGTTGGATAGGAAGCGGAGTCACTGATTTTATCCAGCTCAAATTCATAAGAGTGGGGATTGACCGGATTGGCATTCAGAGCATAATGCAAGATTCTATTTCGTTCACTGGATAATTTTCTGATGTCTTTTGATAGCTCTCCCAGTTTGTCTCTTAGAAGTTGAGTTTCCAGCATGTGGTCCAGATGTGGGTGAATTTTATTATCCACTGTTTTGCGAAAATTGGCTAAAAATAACCGGTCCGATCCAACCAGGGGCGAAATATTTTTTTCAATAGTACGCAGGTAGCGAGTGACTGACTCAAGTTGATCTTTTACTTGTTGTATGTTGTTGTTCTGACTTAGCCCTTTTAAGATATTGTTCACATCAAGAAGGACAAAATTCATGGGTTGGTTTAAATGTTCAGGAGGTAACTCCTTATTTCTTAATAAAAGATAGTCACCCACTTTTTGCATTAAGTCATAAAGTTGTGGCCATTGGAGGCGCTGATTATCAATGGGTTGTACATGGAAATCATCGAAGCTTAACACATGTCTTGGCTTGTAGGCATTTGAATAGAACCAGGCATGTTCATAAAGATTAACCAAAGCTTGATCGTCGCTGGCAAACCAGGAGCTGGGATTATTAAGATAATCAGGATGAATCCCTGAGTTCGAACGAATTTTTAAAATCCACTCTCTGAAGTTTAATTCTTCTTCCGTGTAGCAACTTTCAGAATGGATCCAAAAGCGTCCTTTTTTAGGTAACGGTATATATGAAGCTTCCAGCTCTCTCTTTTCCTTTCCCATACTTCTCACTCCTTGAGAAAGCAAAAAAAAACTTAAGGTAATTCCAGATCAATACTAGATTAGCAATAGCTTTTTTTGCTGCCGATTAATAATATCCATAACCAACTGGGTAATTTTTCTTCCAATTTATTTGATAACACTCTTTGCGGAATTAAGCAATAGTTAGTCAATTGATTTGTTTTGAAACAAATTTAATTCTTGCACCAAGGAAAATGGAGGTGCTATTTCTTTCACCTGCTCCTGTTTTTTGATAAATTACAATTTTAATTTTAACGGATTGGTTATGCCTTCTTTTGATATTGTTTCTAAAATGAATGAAGTGGATTTGCGCAATGCAGTAGATAATGCAGTTCGGGAAGTGAGTACTCGATTTGATTTTCGAGGGGTTGAGGCTACTATTGAGCTTAAAGACCTGACCGTTACTTTGCGTTCTGAATCTGATTTTCAAGTGAGGCAACTTGAGGATTTATTCCGAAATCATTGCTCAAAACGTAACCTCAGCACATCAGGAGTGGATATAGAAGATGAACCTGTGCATAGTGGAAAATTCTATACTCTTACCATGACTTTTAAGCAAGGCATTGACCAACCTACTGCTAAAGAGATAGTGAAGTACATAAAAGACACTAAAGCCAAGGTCCAAACTTCTATTCAGGGGGATAAAGTGAGAGTGACTGGGAAAAAGCGAGATGATCTTCAAGAAACCATTGCTTTGCTAAAAAAATCAAATATTGAATTGCCTTTGCAGTATGAAAATTTTCGTGATTAATAAATATGAATTCGATATAAAAGGCGATGAATTGCCTTTTATATCTCTAAATGAAAGATATCAAGTAAAATAAATGCATATTTTATATGAAATTCACTTTCAAAGAGCCAGTATATGGTTCCAATTAAAGTCTGTTATTGTTAATTAATGAAATTACTTTTGCGTTAGATTTGGTTTTTCCGAACTTGGTATAAGCCATTGAAGTGAATTCATCTGCAGTCAAGGGTTTGCTCAGGAGGAAACCTTGTCCAAAATGACATTTTCTTGACACAAGATATTTTAATTGAGGTATGGTTTCAATACCCTCGGCAACAATACTCATTCCCAACTCATTAGCTAATTTAATAATGATGTCTATGATGACTACTTTTTCATGTTCGTTATGTATATCAGAGATAAAGGTTTTATCAATTTTTAAGCTGTCAATGGGGAGAGTTTTTAGTCTGTTAAGAGAGGAGTATTCTTTGCCAAAATCATCCAATGACAGCTTTATTCCCAAGCCAGAAATTATATGAAGCATTTTGGAGATTTCATCTTGATCTCCCATTAAAGCATTTTCAGTAATTTCAAGTTCAAGATATTCTGCAGGATATTGATATTCCAGTAATATTCTTTCAAGAATTTTAGGAAATTGTGGATTTGTTAATTGCACAGGAGAAATATTAATGGAAAAAGAAAGCATCTTGTTGTATTGATTAGCCCAATTCATTATTTGTGTGCTGGATTTTTGTAATACCCATTGACTCAGTTCTGTTATTAATCCCGTGTTTTCTGCTACTGGTATAAACTCATTAGGAGACACATTTCCCAGGGCTTCATTATTCCAGCGTAAAAGAATTTCTGCGCCAATAATCTCCATATTAATCAGGTTAAACTTGGGTTGGTAATACAGTTCAAATTCATCATTTTGCAATGCTTTTCGAAGATGAGATTCCAACTCGGATTCCCTATGCTGTGAATAACCTAGCTGTTCGGTATAAAATTGATAGGTATTTTTCCCGGAATTTTTTGCTTTATACATAGCCAAGTCCGCTTTTCTTAACAGATCTTCTGTAGTGTTTCCATCATCAGGAAAAATAGAGATGCCTATACTGACGGTTACTGTGATTAATTTGCCATTGATGGTATAGGGATTGTTTAATTCATTTAAAATTCGTTCTGCCAGATGACGTGCGCTGGAGGCGGACTCTATATTTAGAGAGATTAATGTAAATTCATCTCCACCTACTCTGGATAACAAATCACCTTTTCTAACTAAAAAAACCAGGCGATTGGCAAATTGTTTTAAAAGTTCATCGCCATGAAAATGACCAAAAGTGTCATTTATTGCCTTGAAATTATCTAAATCAATAAGCAGTAAAGCCAGAGAGGAGTTATTTCTTTGGGCATTAGCAATGGATTTATCAAGCAGATCTTCAAATTCCCTACGATTAAACAGATTTGTCAGAGGATCATGAGAGGCCATATATTTTAATTCTTCCTGTTTTATTTTTAAGTTTTTTTGCCCTTCCAGTACTGCTGAGTACGAAAAAACGTAATTAATTACAAAACAGGTGCATGGGATGAAGTAAACAACCACTTTAAGAAAATAAGCGATATTAAAGGCACTGTCATACGGAGTGGTAGATAATAACATGATGTATATAGCCAAGACGACTTGGGTGAGTGACATATAGAATACAGAATCAGATAAAATAGTTGGGTAAGATGCATAGGTTTTTGGGTAAACAATAATCATCAACATAAGATAGATAAAGACAGATATAAGTTCAAAAGGTCTTGAAACATAAGAATCATAAAACCACATATCAGGAATTTGTATTATTACAGCGGCATAATAAATGACTGCGATAGCAGCCAATACCAAAAAAGTAGTCAGTAGAATAAAAGTCACCAATCTTACTGGTTTATTAGAGCTTGCATGTACAAGTAAAGAAAGTCCGATAATCAGAATTAAGCCACTAACACTGTTTGAAAAAACCCAAATTAAAGCATCCAGATTATTTTTTTCAGGAGCTTGCAAAGCCAGACCATCAATGACCAGGGTATGAAGCGCTTCAATGGAGCCAGAGAATAGAATGGCAAGACCAATAATTAAAGCAACTTTATCATTACTCAATCGATATTGAGTAAATGCTAATAATACTGTTACTGCAGCGAGAGAAAATCCTGACCATTGTAAGAGAGTTTGTCGGAAGTAACCTCTAATTTGAGATTCAATGAGTTGAGAACCGACTATATTCCCATTATTTATTGTAATTGCCAAATTACTAAAATCTAAACCCCAGTTTAAACCTATGTAAGGCAGACCCAACAGCAAAATAATAATTAATACTAAAAAATGGGGTACACGTTTTAGAGTGGTTTCATTGAATACAAATGAATTATCCATTTTTTGTATCTCAAAATTCTTATATTTTAAAATTAGCATAAAATATGCCTGATATCTGGTTATTGGCAAAATTGCTAATTTTATCTCCTGTCCATGTTAGGCAACCTGAGGCTTTTTAAAATATTTTGAATCAGGGTATATTTTGGGCTGGATTTCTACTTGAGCATTATTAATGAGTTTTTCAATTTATTTGATTATTTCTGTGGCGTAGCGAAGTGCCCTCATTTCTGAAGACCAGAAATTTTCTGAAAGCCCCATTTTTAATTTTAAATGATTAATAAATTCATCTTTTGTTTTAACAGATTCCCAGACAGAAGGTAAAAAAGTAGCTTGATAAGGACCACAAATTAACACTAAACCATCGAGACCAATTTGCAGTTGTGATTTGAGATCTTCTTCACTGTTAAAGTGTAAAGGAGATAATGGTTTAATTAACGAAATAGTTAGTGACAGCTCTTTTAGTTCACATGGCTTTATTTGGGGGAAACGTGGGTCAGCACTTGCTGCCCGAATGGAATTGTAAATGACGTTATCTGCTAATCGCTCTTTAGCTATCAGGCTTCCCATGCAACCTCTTAGCATGCCATTCTTTTTTAGAGTAATAAAAGTAGGAACTCGTATCTGTAATAATTGACTATAATCATTGTAATTAATGGTTAATGCTTTATTTTCTTCTGTTTGTAATCGTATTGTTTCTTTTGCAATGTACTTCAATTCGTCTGCGCAATGTTCTGAAAATTTAAGTTTTTGGTAGAAGTGATAAGCGGCATAGCCTACTACTCTTTCCTTATCTCCAGCCGTATCGCCTGAGTTGCGTAAATCGAGCAGACGGCTGTAAACATGATTTTGGCGAGCAAAATACAGGAAACCACGCAGTGGAAAATAACCACAAGCGGCATCGTGAAGTATTTCTTCACCATTTAAAGTGTCTATGGAAAGGCAAGTCTTTTTATCTTCTCTTTGGGCTATATGATAGGGAAGATAATGGCTTAAATCAGAGCTGATAATCAGGAGGGTATCATCACCACCCCATATTCGGGCTATTAGACGGGCTACGTCTTGAGGATTTGTTTCTCCAACAACCAGGGGGAGTATTTTAAATTTGGAGAATATCATTTGGCAGAAAGGTAATTGTACTTCCAGACAATGTTCGTTTTGGTGAGCTTCAGGAAGTGAATAGACATAGGGTAAATCTATAATTCGAGTTAGTAACTCTTTATCTTGATCAACTTCTCCCAACGGTGTGGCAAATTTATCAACAGGATCATAGGCAATGCCTTTGAAATACAATCTATGCGCAGGGCCTAATATTATGATTTTATTGATGATATCTTTTTTATCGCGTAAAGAGGCATAAGCAGAAGCGGCTACAGGTCCTGAATAGACATAACCAGCATGTGGAACTAGTATTGCTTTTGGAGCAGGCTTATGAATTGGCGCTTTGTCCAGAAAATTCAATACGCTTTGTTTTAAAGTCAAGGGATCGTCGGGATAAAAATACCCAGCTACGGCTGGTTGACGGACGCTCACAACAACACTCCGGAACAACTGCAGATACTATACTTATAAATATAGACCAAGAGTTGATTGAGAGCTATTTGATGTTTGATACTATTCCAACCAAATACTGGCATAAGCTGGAAGATGGGCGTATACAATGTGATGTGTGTCCTCGTAATTGTAAATTGCGTGAAGGGCAAAGAGGGTTATGTTTTGTCCGCGCTAACCTGGATAATCAAATAAAATTAACTACCTATGGCCGATCCAGCGGTTATTGCATAGATCCCATTGAAAAAAAACCACTGAATCACTTTTTGCCGGGTAGCCCTGTATTATCTTTCGGAACTGCAGGATGTAATCTGGCTTGTAAGTTTTGCCAGAATTGGGACATTAGCAAATCCAGAGATATTGATACATTGGCGGATGCTGCGATGCCAGAAGATATTGCAAAGGCAGCGCAAAATTTACACTGCCTAAGTGTGGCATATACATACAATGATCCGGTGATTTTTATGGAATATGCCATTGATGTTGCAAAGGAATGTCATAAGCTTGGCATTCATTCAGTGGCAGTTTCTGCAGGTTATATTAATCCTGAGCCGTGTAAAGAGCTTTATTCATACATGGACGCTGCCAATATCGATTTAAAATCCTTTAGTGAAGATTTCTATTACAAAATTACTGGCTCTCATTTACAACCTGTTTTGGATACGCTCATTTATTTAAAGAAGGAAACCAGTGTATGGTTTGAAATTACTAATTTGGTGATTCCAGAAGAAAATGATTCTGATGCTGAGTTTGAGAGCATGTCGGAATGGATTATGACTCACTTGGGGCCTGATATTCCTTTGCACTTCACTGCGTTTCATCCAGATTGGAAAATGATGGATAAGCCGCCGACCCCATTTTCAACTTTACAAAGAGCCAGAGAAATCGCTATTAAGACAGGCTTGCATTATGTTTATACAGGAAATGTTCACGATACAACAGGCAGCAGCACCTATTGTCCTCATTGTAAATTACCTGTGATCGTAAGGGATTGGTATCGAATATTGGATTATCGTTTGGATGATGCCGGATATTGTTTAAATTGTCATACGCAAATTGCAGGAGTATTTAAAGGAGCAGTTGGTCATTGGGGTCCAAGAAGAGTAATGGTTAAATTAGGTTGTTCTTAATCTTCACATAATAAATTTTTAGTATTATATGTCATGTTTTTATACATGGTGGATTAATATGAGATTTCAAGATTCTGACTTTGAAGAACGTTATAATACAATGTGGAACAAAATTGCAGTCTCTGCTGATGTTCAAATAAGGCAATTATTTGGCGCCAAAGGATTCTTTAGTGAACAGCAGCCAAATTACTATCAACTCCTTGTAAACTATGCTCAAGCGGCCAAAAATATTGTCGATAATTTAAATCGTCAATCTCCAATGTTTGATGACAAAGAATATGTTGAAGGCTATATGATTGCTACTCTCCAATCGGTATATAAAGATTTTTCTCAATATAAACCGAGAATTGCAGGGCGTTATGGAGAGCGATCAAGCTGTGTTGAACTGATTAACAAGACCTTGGATTGGGTACAATCCTTTGACTTAAAATTAGAAAATCTCTCTGAATCTGATGATGAGATGAAAATTACTTTCTAATTCGTATCCTATCCTGTATTACGAGAATTCTGTAATGCGGGATAGCAGCATTTCCCTATTATATCTTACTCCTAATAGATGCCTCTGTTTATATGGAACCAGGGCATCAACGTTTATTCATCATTAGTTGTGCTATAATTGAACAATGATTACAGGGAGGTATGATGAAACAATTGGTTGTTCTAGGATTTTCCATATTACTTCTAACTTCCCCTTTATCAGCGCTGGATGTTGATACCTATCGTAGTTCACAAAAACAATTAAATACAGAGGATAAGGCGGAACAGGGTGATGCTCAAGCACAATTTGAATTAGGGCTCCAATATGAAAAGGGTGATGGTGTAAAAAAAGATTTAAAAAAAGCGATTTATTGGTATCAGAAAGCTGCAGATCAAGGACAAGCTGAGGCACAAAATAATCTTGGTGTATTGTATCTTAAAGGAGAAGGTGTGCCACAAAACAATCAGCAAGCTATGTATTGGTTTAAGAAGGCTTCGGAACAGGGTTTGGCAATTGGTCAAAATAATATAGGAATTCTATATGAAAATGGTCTGGGGGTTAAAAAAGATCTAAGCCAGGCTTTTCTCTGGTATCAAAAGGCTGCTGAAGGCGGAAATTCAGACGGCCAATATAACCTCGCCGTTATGTACATGTATGGCAATGGTATACCAAAAGATATCAAGAAGGCGATTCACTGGTATATCAAAGCAGCGGAGCAAGGAGATCTTGATGCTCAAAATAATCTTGGTGTTCTTTATGAGCGAGGCGAAGAGGTTCCAAGAGATTTAAAAGCTGCTATTAGTTGGTATACCAGAGCAGCAAATGAAGGTTCATTGATTGCTCAAACTAATCTTGGTGTGTTGTATATGACTGGTGATTCTTCCATTCAAGATGGCAAGAAAGCAATATATTGGTATGAAAAAGCAGCGGCACAAGGTGGGGAAAAAGCACAAAATAACCTTGGATATATTTATGAACAAGGAATTGGTACAGAAAAGGATATGAAAAAGGCTATTTATTGGTACGAAAAAGCCGCAGAGAATGGATTTACTCTGGCTCAAAATAATTTGGGTGTTCTCTATTCAAATGATGGCGAGCTGCAAGATTACAAAAAGGCTTATTTATGGTTCAAAAAAGCGGCAGATCAGGGATTTGCCGAAGCCCAAAATAACTTGGGTTTAATGTATATGAAAGGTCGTGGATTGCCAGTTAATTTTCACCAAGCAGTCTCGTGGTATAAGAAAGCAGCGGAACAAGGATTGCCTTTAGCACAACATAATCTGGCGATTATGTATATGAAGGGGTTGGGTATAAAGAAAGATAATAAACAAGCCAGCAAATGGTACCAAAAAGCTGCTGAAAAAGGGTTGGATTTGGCGCAAAACAATTTGGCGGTTATGTATATACGAGGCGAAGGGGTGAAAAGAGATTTTAAGAAGGCGATGTATTGGTATCAAAAGGCAGCTGAACAAGGTTTGGATTTGGCGCAAATTAATCTGGGTATTATGTATCTTGACGGCATGGGTGTTAATAAAGATTTAGCTAAAGCAAAATACTGGATTGGAAAAGCCAAGGACAGTGGATCTCAAGATGCACTGACCATATGGAATGAAAATAAACTGTGGAAATATTAGTGATCATTGGTGTGGATCTTGGTTGATGTATTGTGCAAAATGATCAAGTCTGGTTATATTATTAAAATAAGCTGAATAACCTAATGGATTAGAAAAGGATGTCTGCTGCTCGCCAAATCAACAATCCGAAAATGAGACAATGGCGAATATTGTTGGTTTACAACATTTACAGAATAGTAAGTATTTTTCTATTTTTAGGCATTTATTACTTCAGTTATATCAAAAAATATTATCCCTTATTATTTCTCTGCATCGCTTTTTCTTATTTAATATTTGCTTTGATTTTTCTTTATTTTTGGCATAGAAAAATTTTAAGTTTTGATAAGCAGGTGTTTTTATCGGGTACGATTGATGTCATAGCCATTTCCAGCATGCTAGGTATCATTGGTAATTTGGAATCCGGTTATGGCATATTATTAAATGTGACTATTGCTGCTTTAAGCATTTTAGTTCCTGGGCGGTTGGCCATCTATTTTGCATCACTGGCCAGTTGTTTATTGCTATGTGGGAATGTGTTGCAATTTTTTATTTATAATCAAAAGGACTTAAGCACTTTTTTTTATAGTGGAATCTATGGGGCTGGTTTTTTTGCAACGGCTATCACTGCCTGGTATTTATCCAATTGGGTCAGAATGTCTGAGAGCCTGGCCAGACATCGTAGTTACGAATTAGCAGGGATGCAAAGACTCAATGAATATATTGTTGAACGATTGCATTCAGGCATTATTTATGTTGCAGAGGGGAAGCGAATCCGGTTGATGAATACTGCTGCTCGCGAATTCTTTAATGTGAGTAAACATCATGCAATTCAAAAATTGGATCAGCTATCTGATTCACTTGTATCCAAATTTGATGATTTTCTATTAAAAACAACGAATAATGAACGTACGGCTCAAACTATTATTGAAGAGCCTTATCTTAGAGTACATTTTTTTTCTACTTCTGTTGGGCATAAGTTTGAAGTACTCATTATTCTGGAAGACATGACTTATATTGCACAACAAGCACAACAACTCAAATTAGCAGCTTTAGGGCGTTTTTCGGCAAGTATTGCTCATGAATTACGTAATCCCTTGGGTGCGATTGCTCATGCTATCCAATTGTTTGGAGATAATGAGGATTTAGATGAAGAGAATACTCGTTTAAAACAATTAATCATGAACAATTGTGAGCGAATGAACAGGGTGATTAAAAATGTATTGCAACTTTCAAGACGTCAGAAATCTCAACCACAGGTTAATGAACTTTCAACATTTTTAGAACATTTTAAACAGGATTTTACTCACAATAATCCCTGTAATCTTACGATAAAATTACCTGTCAATAAGCCTTTATCGGTTGTTTTTGATAAAAGTCAATTGGAGCAGATTTTGGTCATATTGTGTGAGAATGCCATTCAACATGGACGGGATCATGAAGGTTATGTGGATATAATCATTGCTGCCAAATCTTCTTCGAATAAAATAACTTTGACGGTATGTGATTCTGGACCGGGTGTACCTCCTGAACACAGAGATAATATCTTTGAACCATTTTTTACCACCTTGCGAGGCGGCACTGGGATGGGGTTATTTATTGCCAGAGATTTGTGTGAAATTAATCAAGCCAGGCTAAATTTGTTAAAATCAAATAAGGGATGTTGTTTTGCGATCACTGTTAATCCATCGGATGAACTTTTAATATGACTAAAAGCAAAGTGCTTGTTATAGATGACGAACCAGACATAAGAGAGTTATTAACTCTTACTTTATCGCGCATGGGCTTGGCTTGCGATGCGGTGTCTGATTTTAAGCAGGGCGTAGAACATATAAAACAAAATTATTATTCTTTGGTTTTAACCGACATGCGTTTGCCTGACGGAGATGGTATAGAAATTGTTAAATTCATTCAGAAATACAAACCACAGTTGCCAGTCGCTGTTATTACTGCTTATGGAAATGTCGAGGGTGCGGTCAATACTTTAAAGGCTGGCGCATTTGATTATGTATCCAAACCTGTCGACTTGAAAATGCTGAGAGATCTCGTCAAGACGGCACTATCCATGCAAAATCCGTCTACCGAGAGTTCTGATGAAGGTCTGTTGGTTGGTGAGAGCCTTGTAATGCAACAACTTCGTGAGAGCATTCATAAATTAGCTCGCAGTCAGGCACCGGTTTTCATTCAAGGTGATTCAGGTGTTGGGAAAGAACTTGTTGCTCAGTTGATTCATACTAATGGTCCCAGAAAAGATAAGCCATTTATTCCTGTCAATTGTGGTGCCATACCTGGTGAGTTGATGGAGTCAGAGTTTTTTGGTCATAAAAAAGGCAGTTTTACAGGAGCGATTTCTGATAAAACAGGATTATTTGTTGCAGCTCATGGTGGTACTTTGTTTCTTGATGAAATTGCCGAACTTCCTCTTGCCATGCAGGTTAAATTACTACGCGCTATTCAGGAGAAGGCAATTAAACCAATAGGTGAGTTATATGAAATTCCGGTGGATGTTCGCATTCTAAGCGCGAGCCATAAAAATTTGATTGAAGAAATCAAGGCAGGGAGGTTTCGTCAAGATTTGTATTATCGAATTAATGTGATTGAGCTGCGTGTTCCAACTTTAATGGAAAGACTTTCTGATATCCCTTTCCTGACAGAGGCAATATTAAAAAAATTATCTAAAAATCAAAACAGAAGCTTGGTTAAAATCAATCCAGATTGTTTTGAAATATTGAGCTTTTATCATTTTCCAGGAAATGTCAGGGAGTTGGAAAATATCCTCGAGCGTGCCATGGCTATGTGTGAAGGAGAGGTCATAGAACCAAGCGATTTACATTTGCCCAGAACAACGATAACCCCAGCTATTGCAGCATCCTCCGTATCAACTAACTTAAATGGCTATCTTCAGGATCAGGAAAAGGAATTAATTCTTGATGCCCTTGAGAAAACAAAATGGAACAGGACAGCTGCTGCGCAACTATTAGGTATCAGCTTTCGCACTCTCCGCTATCGATTAAAAAAACTGGGTCTTGATTAGATGTTGTGCTATGAAGATTTTCAGGAGTTAAAATATCAGAAAATTGTTTTTCATCTGTGTTTGAAATCTGATAATTCATAGTCTAAGTTTATAGAACGCAATGAACTGTTGTTCAAAGCGAAAAAATATAATTGATTAAAATTAAGGAAGAAACAATGAACTCATGGAATAGTGTTGTTTTTTTAAAAACTAAAAATGCCTGGTCAGATTCTGCTGCAATAGCAAAGATGAACGGTGTTCAAAGTCTTTGGTCTACCTCTGGGGATTGGGACTGGTGTATAAAACTTGACTCCAAACACTCAAGCCCTGAGGAAACTGCTTTGTTTGTTAAAAATTTAAGAAATGCTGATTGGGTTGCAGATACCAAAACCAGTTGGTGGAAAGAAGTTGCTGTAAAGTAATTTAATAAGATGGACCGTTTGGGAAGTTACAATGATATTTATTGTAATTTCCCATCTGGTTATCAATAATTCCATGATAGAACCCACTGCCACTTCGTTTTCCTGGAGTTTTTCAACAACAAACCTGTTTAGGCATGTTTTATTATAAATTCCTGGAATTTTTGTTGTGCCTCACGTGCGAAGAAAAATCCAAAATGAGTGCCATATTCAATCCAGAAACGTTCTTTTTCTTTCGATGCCAATCGCTCATAAGCGAATACGCCATTATAAAATTTTACATCAGCATCATGTGTCCCATGGATTATTAATGCAGGGCAGCTAATTTTAGCAAAATCATACCAGCTGGTTTTTACACCTTCTGCCATATCATTCATGGTTCCTATTTTACGAGCCTTATAGTCTGCTATGCTATACATCAGCTCAGCAATGATTTCCAGGTGCTCCCGACAATTTAATATCTCTTTCACTCTGTTATCTACACGAGCCGGATCGAGGTAACCTTCCAGTTTAATTAAATTCTTAATAAACGTTTTTGGAAAATAAATCATGCTTTTTTTTGTCAACCATAAACCAAAAGCAGTCATAAATAGGGTTTGAGCCAATTTGCCGGATTGTTCAGGCATTAAATATTCCCCAGCTATAGCATCTATTGCAATGATTGCTTTAGTTTTTTTCGGGTGACGAATGGCAAAAGGATACAGAAAAAGTCCGCCAGCTGATATGGCTACAATAACTGCGCTGGGAATATTCAAATAATCCAGTAATCCGGCCAAGGCATCTGCCTGCTCTTCCGCTGTTTGTCCAGTGTCAATCGGTGTTCCCAAATAACCAGGACGAGAAGGACAAATCATTTGGTAACCTTCAGGAATATAGCGCTTGAATAAAAGTACAGCTTGATCATAACCACCACCTCCACCATGAATAATCAGTACAGGTTTTCCATCTCCATAAGTAACATACTCCATATTACCCATGGGTAGCCTTACCAATTGAGGTTGTGAAATATCTAACCCTGAATTCAGTTTTTGACGCAAAAATACTTGAATTTCATTCATGGTTACTCCCTATCCAACTTGAAAGCAAAGTAATACCAGGTTGTTTAGATAATCCAATCTACTAGACTAATTTTCAACCATAAATTTTATTTCATCAATTTTTGCCGAAATTCTTGCGGATAAATAAGCATCTTTTTTGGCCAGTTTCTGCGCCACTTTTAATTGAGCAATAGCTCCTCTTTTTTGTCCCTCAAGTAGTAAGCATTGTGCTTGAGTAAAATAGGCATAACTTTTCTGATGAGATTCCGCTTGAGCTCTTGCAAGCTCCCGGCAAAGGGGTAAGTCTTCCTTGTATTGTCTACTGCCCTTAAGAAGGACGGCTGTAGCTTTTTCAGGTTGATTTGCGGTTAACAATCCTTGGGCATAAGCCATTAGAGCTGCATAATTGTCAGGAAAATTATTTTGTAATTCTGCAAGACGAGCGAGTGCTGATTGATATTGTGATAAACCTAACTCAGCCTGAGCCATAGCAATTTGAAAATTGAGATTACCATTATCCTGTAACAGTAAAGGGTTTAATTTTTCAGCTGCTTTCTGAAAATTGTTATTATTTAACAAGGCGAGTACGTACCCATACTGGCAAGCAGTGGCAGGATTTTTTTTATGACAATGATGTTCATAATAATCTAGAATTTGTTTATTGTTAGATGCGACAGAAACTCTGATTAATTCTTTAAATAAGGCATAGTCCAAAGAATCGGTATAATGTTTTTTAGGCAAACGGCTGGTTCTATTTTCAGCCTCAGCTATCCTGTCAGCATCCAAGGGGTGAGTCCGCAGTATGGCTGGAATATTGGCAGTGTAATAATAACGGGAATTTTCTTGCATTTTATTAAAAAATGCGGCCATACCTTGAGGATTGAAGCCTGCCTTAATAAGCATATCTATACCAATTCTGTCGGCTTCTTTTTCTTTTGAGCGTGTAAAATTAATGTTGTCCTGGGAAAATCCGGAAACGGATGCCATCATGGCGCCCATTCCAACAGTCGGATTCAAGACTCCTAATGCTGCAGACGCCAGAATAGAGGCTAATAATGGAACACGCATCTGCTTTTGATGTTCTATAATGCTGTAAAGATGATGTAAGCGAACATGTGCGATTTCATGAGCCATTACAGCGGCGAGTTCACTTTCATTGCTGCTCGTTAAAATGAGTTGGGTATTAATGCCTATGTACCCTCCTGGGCCAGCAAACGCATTGATTTCTTTGGATTTAACAATAAAAAAATAAGGTGTTTTGATACGACCATAATGTGCCAGTTTTTTACCTATGGAGTTGATGTACTGACTGGCCAAAGGATTGCGCTCTACGCTGTCCGATTGATTAATGAGTTGAATAAATTCTCTTTCCAATTGTTCCAGTTCTTTGGTTGTATAGGGTGAAAGACTTCCAGCATTAGTTATAGGTGCTAAAAAAAAGAATGCAATCCCCAATCCCCAGTAAAATAGTTTAGGTAACATGTTTTTCGTGATTAACTTATAATTTAAGTTCAATTTAATCATTAGGCTACTCAATAATTGAATAATTTGTTATCATTCGACCACATTAAGAAGGTGGTTAATATATGCACGAACAGTTTCTGCTTGCAGCACTTGAACAAGCCAAACTGGGGAGAGGCTTTTGTGCCCCCAATCCCAGTGTTGGGGCGGTTGCTGTGCAAAATGGTAATATTATAGCACAGGCATGGCATAGAGGTGCAGGTACACCGCATGCAGAACAATTATTGTTATCACAAATTCCACCCAAAACACCAGGGGTTACACTCTATGTTACGCTGGAACCTTGCAATCACTGGGGCAAAACTCCCCCTTGCGTTGACGCTATTATCAATCATGGTATAGAGGAAGTTATTTTTTCCTATTTTGACCCAAACCCCATTGTTGCCAAAAGTAATTCTTCAGAAAAATTACGTGAATATGGAATACAAGTCAGGCATATTCCTATAACGGCAATTGATGCGTTCTATAAAAGCTATGCTTATTGGACTATGACCCATAAACCAAGAGTCACTGTTAAAATAGCACAAACTTTTGATGGTAAAATTGGAAAACCTGAGGGAGATCGAGTGGTTTTGTCCAATGCTTTATGCGAACAATTCACTCACCAAATGCGTGCTGCCAGTGATGTTATATTAACCAGTGCCAAGACAGTTCAAATGGATAATCCAAGGATGAACGCCAGATTAGATAGTAGGGTGGTAGCAAAACCAGTTGCCATTGTTGACCGCAATTTAAGTTTGTCTGATGACACAATCATTTTTTCGACAGCAAAACATTGCCATATTTATCATCAACCACAAGCAAATCAGGCCAAGACTTATCCCAACAGCACTCATCATGTGATGCCTTTGCAAAATGGATTGATGGACTTGGGCGCAATAATAACTCACCTTGGTCAACTGGGATACCATGACGTATGGGTTGAAGCCGGTGGAGCTATTTTTTCTGCGTTACATAGTAAAGGATTGGTGCATAGAACCTATTTGTATTTGGTTCCCGGCAGTTTAGGGCATCAAGCGATATCAGCTTATCAACAACAGGGGATTTTTGAAAAAGCTCATACGGTAAGTTGGCAAGCTATGGGTGACAATATGATAGCATGTTTGGATTGGCAGGAGGATGAGTGTTTACCGGATTGATAGAAAATACAGGCAAAGTATTAGTGAACAGGCAAGGGCGAAATTCTAGTCGTTTAGTCATTTCCTCAAATTATCAGGATTTGAAACCTGGTGAGAGTATCGCTGTAAATGGGGTTTGTTTAACCTTGTTACCATCCGACTTGCCTGATCTGTGTTTTGATGTTTCACCTGAAACCCTGCTGGTTACGACATTGTCCAATTTATCATCTGGCGACATGGTTAATCTTGAAAGAGCTATGCTGGCATCTACCCGCTTTGGTGGTCATTATGTATCAGGCCATGTAGACACCAAGGCTAAAGTGAAATCCATTCGGGCTGTTAATGAATTTATCGCGATGGATTTGGAGGGTTTTACTTCGGAACACAAGCATTACCTAATACCCAAAGGCAGCATCACAGTAAATGGCGTCAGCTTGACTATTAATACTGTGTCAGAACAAACTATCGGACTCATGCTGGTACCACATACACTTTTAATGACCAATCTTGGTTCGTTAACAGTGAGTCAGCAAGTCAATATTGAATTTGATTATCTTACCCGTATTGTGGCTCATCAGCTTCAAATCATCGGGAAATTGAACCATGAGGTAGTGTCATGAAACATTCATTAGCAACAATAGAAGAGGCAGTGGCGACACTTAAAGCCGGTAAAATGATTATTCTAATGGATGATGAAGATAGAGAGAATGAAGGTGATTTGGTGATTGCTGCTGAGCACGCTACTCCTGAAGCCATTAATTTCATGTCGCGTCTTGGTTGTGGTTTAATTTGTTTGCCTATGGCAGAGGAATTGATAGACAAGCTCCAATTGCCCATGATGGCACGACATAACAAATCGCCGTATGGAACGGCATTTACTGTTTCGATTGAAGCAGCTAACGGTGTCTCCACAGGTATCTCAGCAAGAGACAGAGCTCGAACAATTCAAGTGGCTATTGATCCACAAAGTGGACCATCTGATATCATTTCGCCTGGGCATGTATTTCCTTTACGGGCTAGGAAAAGAGGAGTTTTAGAAAGACCGGGTCAAACAGAAGGCAGTGTTGATTTGGTAAAACTTGCCGGATTGACCCCGGCCGCAGTGATTTGTGAAATCATTAATGAAGATGGAACAATGAGCAGACGTGATGAATTAGCCCTTTTTTCAAAAAAACATCAAATACCTTTGGTCACCATTAAAGATTTAATTCATTACCGAATACGGCATGAAAACCTTATTCATCCCGTTGCAACCACTCAGATTCCTCTGGAGGAGAACGGTGTTTTTACTATGACAGTTTTTGAGAATCAGATTGATTCTGGTGAACATTTTGCCTTGGTTAAACCTCCTTTGTATGGTAATCAAGTGCCCTTGGTTCGCATTCATTCCGAGTGCATTACTGGTGATGTTTTTGGTTCCAGAAAATGTGATTGTGGAAAGCAACTGGAGTTGTCTTTATCTCAGATCGGAGCTGAGGGTGGCATATTAATTTATTTGCGTCAGGAAGGACGTGGAATAGGTTTGGCAAACAAATTAAAGGCGTATGCTTTGCAAGAGCAGGGGCTGGATACAGTCGATGCTAATCTGGAATTAGGATTACCTGCTGACGATAGAGATTATGCTGTAGCATACCAAATACTGAAACATTTGGGGGTTGACGCATTAAGGTTGCTAACCAATAATCCTTTAAAAATTGCTTCTCTTGAGCGTTATGGAATGAAGATTACTCAACGTATTCCTTTGGAAATTGAGCCCTCCAGGGAAAATCATAGTTATTTAAAAACCAAAAAAATAAAGCTGGGGCATTTATTAGCCATTGATTAGGATAAACATGAGAGAGATAAAAACAATTGTTAATGATGGTGTCACGTTTCCAATAGCGATAGTTGTAAGTACCTTTAATGAATTGATAACCTCTGCATTAAAAAAAGGGGCGCTAGATAGATTGACTGAACTGGGTTTTAAATCAGATGACATTACTTTAGTTGAAGTTCCTGGCGCAGTAGAGATTCCGTTTGTTGCACAGTTATTAGCGAAAAAACAAAAAGTAGAAGTCATAGTGGCACTTGGAGCAGTTATCCGAGGTGAAACCTCTCACTATGATTACGTTTGCGATCAAGTCAGCCAGGGGTGCCAAAGGGTTATGTTAGATTATAATATCCCTGTTGTCTTTGGGGTGTTGACTACTGAAAATGATGAACAAGCTTTGGACAGAGCAGGAGGAGCTCACGGCCATAAGGGGAGAGATGCAATAGATTGTGCAGTTTCCATGCGTTCTATTAAGCAACAATTGCAATAATTCTATTAATTTTGCTCAAATTTCTGTTATTTATATTTTCATTTTGATAGAATTGAATCCCGTTTACATGCAAATTAAATTGAACACCAAATTGGTGGATTCGGCATTTTGAGCGGGGTCAAAAAAATGACAAAATATATTTTTATTACTGGTGGTGTTGTGTCTTCTTTAGGAAAAGGCATAGCAGCCGCATCTCTTGCAGCTATTCTTGAAGCTCGTGGTCTTCGCGTTACATTGATAAAGCTTGATCCCTACATTAACGTTGATCCTGGTACTATGAGTCCCTTTCAACATGGTGAGGTTTTTGTAACTAATGATGGGGCAGAGACCGATTTGGATTTGGGACATTATGAGCGTTTTGTTAAAACAACAATGACCAAGCGTAATAATTTCACATCGGGAAAAATTTACGAAAATGTAATTAAGAAAGAAAGACGGGGAGATTATTTAGGGGGAACAGTTCAGGTTATTCCTCATATTACTAATGAAATCAAACGCTGTATCAAATTGGGTGCGGATGCATTCGATGTAGCTATGGTTGAAATAGGAGGAACTGTTGGTGATATTGAATCACTACCGTTTCTTGAAGCAATCAGGCAGATGCGTATTGAGTTAGGTTCACAACGCGCAATATTTATTCATCTTACTTTGGTTCCTTATATTGCTACTTCTGGGGAAACAAAAACTAAACCAACTCAACATTCGGTAAAGGAGTTGCGCTCTATTGGTATTCAGCCAGATGTATTAATTTGTCGTTCAGAAAAACCATTATCTATGGCGGACAGGGCTAAAATCGCATTGTTCACTAATGTTGAAAAAGAAGCTGTGATTTCTCTTGAGGATGCGAATAGTATTTATCAAATACCCATGATTTTACATGCGCAGCATCTAGATGAAATTGTCGTTAAGAAACTAGGCCTGGAGGCTAAGCAAGCTGATTTGAGCGAGTGGCAAAGAGTAGTTGATATGCAAGCCGTTCAAACGATGACAGTGAAAATCGCTATGGTAGGTAAATATACAGAGTTGAATGATGCCTACAAATCGATTAATGAAGCTTTATTGCATGCAGGAATTCATACTGAAACAAAAGTAGAAATTATCTATTTTGATGCTGAGTTGATAGAGAAACATGGTGCTTTATTGCTTGAATCCATTGATGCTATTTTGGTGCCTGGTGGTTTTGGTGAGAGAGGAGTCGAAGGTAAAATCAAGGCTATTCAATACGCTCGGGAACATAAAATTCCTTTTTTAGGGATATGTCTGGGGATGCAAACAGCCGTTATTGAATTTGCCAGAAATGTAGTCGGTTTGACAGGAGCTAATTCGACTGAGTTTAATAAAGAAACATTATATCCAGTACTTGGTTTAATTAGTGAGTGGATGGATGCTGATGGCAGCAAGCAGATCAGGGATGAAAATACTGATTTGGGTGGAACCATGCGTTTGGGTGGACAATACTGCCATCTTGCTGCAGGCACTCTGGCAAGAAAGGTTTATGGCAAACCACAAATTGTAGAGCGTCATAGACATCGATATGAAGTCAATAACAAGTATGTGGATAGTTTAGTAAAACATGGCTTAATTATTTCAGGACGATCAGCAGATAATTCACTGGTTGAGATGATAGAATTAGCGGATCACCCATGGTTTTTAGCCTGTCAATTTCATCCTGAATTCACATCAAATCCAAGAGATAGTCATCCTTTGTTTAAGGAATTTGTACTTGCAGCTCGTATTCATCATCAAGAGAAGGACAAAAAATGAGATTATGTGGTTTTGAAGCAGGCTTGGATAAGCCATTGTTTTTGATTGCTGGCCCTTGTGTTATTGAAAGTGAAGAACTGGCTTTAGAGACCGCAGGATATTTAAAGGAAATGTGCAGCCAATTGAATATCCCTTTCATCTATAAGTCTTCTTTTGATAAAGCAAACCGTTCGTCTATTTCCAGTTACAGAGGGCCAGGTTTTGAAAAAGGGTTGTCAATTCTTGAAAAGGTCAAATCGCAAATTGGTGTTCCTGTTTTGACTGATGTTCATGAAGACACACCTTTATTTGAAGTATCCAGTGTCGTTGATGTGTTACAAACACCAGCCTTTCTATGCAGACAAACCAATTTTATCCAAAAAGTTGCTGCCATGAATAAACCGGTTAATATTAAAAAAGGACAATTTCTTGCTCCCTGGGAAATGAAACATGTTATTGCGAAAGCAAAGGCGCAAGGCAATGAGCAAATTATGGCTTGTGAGCGAGGAGTGAGCTTCGGCTACAATAATTTGGTGTCTGATATGCGTTCCCTGGTTATCATGCGCGAAACAGGTTGCCCAGTGGTTTATGATGCAACCCATTCAGTTCAATTACCTGGGGGTAATAATGGTGTATCCGGAGGGCAGAGAGAGTTTATTCCGGCTCTTGCAAGAGCAGCCGTTGCTGTTGGTATTTCCGGGTTATTTATGGAAACTCACCCTGATCCGGACAAAGCATTAAGTGATGGCCCCAATAGTTGGCCTTTAGACAAAATGAAACAGCTTTTGGAATCATTGAAGGCAACGGATGAAGTCTACAAAAAATATAGAGATGACTTTTAAATTGAATAAAATCCCGTGCAAAAATAAATACAGCACGGGAGTACTCCTCGTTTGAGCTCCTGAGTTTATTTAATTAAGTAATACTGGTTTTAATTTGATTTAAAAGAAATATGATTGGTTTAAATAAAATCATGTTGATCTTAATGTTTTCTTGATGGATAAAATGTTATAATATCCACATTATGAAAATATTGGAGCCAGTTGTTATGCCCGGTATTAAAAAATTCAATTTAACTTATCAACAAGTACCTAAAGTATTTTCATTGCCTGAAAGTGTCTTTTTATCCAAAGATGCCGAATTAATTCCTGAAGAAGTATTGAAACAAACCAAAATACAAAAAAATGCTGTTACTAAAACAATTGAGCAAATCGATAAAGATCTTGACAGAACCTGTTACGTGGATTTTGATGGATTTACTGTTGCGCAATTAAAATCGGATTGGTTAACTATCAATTTTCAAGGTAAGTTAGTACTATCAGAAGGTGTTTATCCATCTTTTTCTCAGGGAGACAATACCGGTGCGGTAATAGGAGAAATTCTTCAAACCAAACACTTTTCCTTACCTTTGTCAGAAGAAGATCCTGAAGCATTCATGGACGTAACAAGAGACACATCAAGAATTTGTTTTTCTTATAAAAACTCTGCTGGACAACCCTCAGGATTTTCCCTGGTTGCTGCTCCAAATGGTGGTAGTGAAGGAAAACATAAAGGCTGGATTATTTCAGTGATTCAAAATACCGTTGGGAATTACAAGGACAGGAAAGTAGCAGTTCTTGCTTCTCCAAACTATGTTAGGTCTGAAGCTCAAACTTTAGTTGACATGGATAATCCTGATGCTATTGAAAAAGAATTAAAGACAATTATTAATAATGATAAAGTCGCCAGTTTAATAAAAGGCATTTTTAATGAAGATGGAACACTTAATGCTGACTATATTCGACAGTTGGCTTCACGAATCAAAGCGAATCGAAATATAGACAATCGTGATCGAAAGTCTGCACAATTCAATATCCTCATCGAATTGGCAGAACAATTGGATGATGAAAAATTAAGGCACTATATCAATTCAATAAAAGTTAATATGGCTGCAGATATTGAATTTTTCAAAGACGGAATCTATGAGCAGCATCTAAGCGAGTTATCGAACAAGATTGCCTTATCGTTCAGTAAAATGCCTTCTGTAAATAAAAACACTACTGATGTAAGCAGAATATTAAATAATATTTCCGAGCGTTACGCACAGATTAAAATGATCGAGGATGCAGAGAGAAAGAATCCCGAATTAGCGCATATTTTTAAAGCAATGGCTCAAAAAATACAATCTGATTTGCATGGTATAAAATTTGATGGAACACGTCGGGATAATCGAAATATTTTGCTCTTAAGTCAATTTGAAGTCGCAAGTGTTGAACAGAAGATTAGAAACTATTATCAAACCAATCCTTTGATAAAACAGTATATTATAGATAGAGATAAAGCGAATCACGATTTAGTCATTGAATTAAGCAAGTTATCTCCTCCCGGAAATGAGGGTTTTTTCACTAGAAATAGAGACTCATTTGGATTTGGTGTCTTTATGGGTCTAATAGTTGGAGTCAGTGCGGCATTGTTTTTGACTGGCGTTCTTGCCCCGATTGGAGTAGCTCTCATTGCTGTTGGGGCAGCCCTGTTTACTACAGGATTGGTAGGGGGGATCGACATTTATATCAATGAAAAAGAGCGTGCTAAAGAAATATCGCGTTATTTTGATGAAGTAAAATGCTTAAGAACTGCTCATACAGAGCATTTGGTTCGTTTAGAAAACAGTTTACATGAGCAAATCAATTTTTCTGATTTCCTAACTCCTGATAAACCAGAGTTTTTATCAGGCATCAAAGTCAATAAGAAAAAACCGCTGACTCCAGAGAGAGTAGCCCACGCTTTATGGCTACAGGATAAAAGCGCTCGAGATACTTCAGTAGCAAAAAGTCGATTTTCAATATGGGCTGCCAAGCAGGGAAACCTGAATTTTGGTATAGAAGAAGTGGAAAGTGTAATCAAACAAAGATATGTAATGAAATCATAAAAAATATTGAGAACGCAACGAAGCAAAAATTTATGATTCTTCTGCAAAACATAGCAAACGACTCAGCTGATTGGATAATAGGGTAAGAAAATATGTTGACTGATGCTCAAATGCAACAAGCTATTAATAATCTTAATGTTTTCATTGCAAACTATAACACACCACTATCCTGCTTTTCTTTGGAAAATGAACGAGTAACAAGGAACTGGTTTTTCAAATCAGATGCAATGCATACTGTTGCTCTGAGTACTTATTTAAAGAAAATTATCGATGAAGTTTCGAGCGATGAAGTAGATAAGACTAATCATTTGTATGCCAGCTTGTTTATTACCTTACAGAATTTTCTTCATTTACAACCGAACCGGATAATTGAAGATTTAAATTTGAATTTGGAGAATAAAAAATATCTCAAACGCAAAAACTTGATTATCAGCCGATTGGGTCATTTGCACGCTGAGAATCAATTCAAAGATGATCTGAGACAGCATCTTCTTCCTGAGATTCAATACGATATGAGAACAGGGCATTATACCTCGCCAGACGATAAGAAAGCACACCAACATGGCTCAGAAGCCCAGAGAATTTTCTTCTCTACTCAATGGGAAAGAGTTAAGGCTTTGTGCAATTGGTTTTTGGCTAAAATGGGTATTCATGTTTTTGAAACTGCTCGTTATAAAGAACATGATTATTTGGATAGCGAGGTCTATGCCAATGATCCAGCGATTGAACCAGGGGTAACTCAACAACAAACAGCCACTCATTACTGGATTGGTCATGCGTCAAATCTAATGACCATACCTGCTAATGATTCGCCATTGCATGTAGTCACTGATCCTGTTGAAGGTGATTTGGCTCCATTCTTATATCCCCGTATGACAGAGGAAGGTTGTTTAATTGATGGCACGGGCAGTAAAAAATTACCAAAAATTGATATCGTAGTGATTTCGCATAATCACCATGATCATGTCAGTCAGTCCACATTAAAGCGTCTTGTAAAACAGCAACCGAAGATGATAGTTCCGGAAGGTGATGAATCATTCTTTATAGGTATGGGATTTACCGATGTTGTAGGGCTGAAATGGTGGGAACAAGCAAAGATTGCAGATTTCCAAGGGAACGAATTATTAAGGATAACTGCAGTCCCTGCCAGGCATTGGTCGGGTCGATCACTGACCGACGCCCATCGCTCAGCATTTAATGGCTATGTGTTGCATGCAAATCAATTAGAAGGAGATATTTATTTCGCTGGTGATACAGCCTTAATGGATGACATGGTATCACAACCCATTTTTGAAAAGTTCAATATCGTTACTTCTATTCAACCTGGTGGCCCTGATGAGCGGCGTGAAGATATGGAGTCTACTCATCAATCTTCTGCTGATGCAATCCTGATGCATTTTAAAATATTGGCCGCACAATATCAAAAAATGAAAGAGAGGAATGACAATTTATCTCTTGATGAGTTTTTAATGAAAAACCAGTATCTTAAAACTCTGTATAACCATACGGCTACCTTCAAATTAGGAAATTTACGTCTGAAAGATACTTATTTCAGTTATCAGAGAATGGTTGCTGCTTTCAGGGAAGACGCTCAATGGCGGGCTGTTCATTTACCGAAACATGAGCAAAAGGTCTATGATTATATTCAACTTTTGATGAACAGGATGAGTTTTAAAAATAATCAACGGCTTAATAATCAGCAAATTGCAGATTTGATTCTAAGTAGGGTTGTGATTCCCAAAATTGGTCAAAGACAACCACTTTACTTTAACGAAAAACCAACAAAGGCAAGAGCATTTCAATACCGTGATCTGATTACCAATCGTCGTGCTTTACTTGAGTTTGACATGCTGCTGCAAGAATCGATAGATCAATCGAATAAACTCTTTAATGTCAAGCAACTTATTTTAAATCTATTGAAGGCATATCAAAATCCCTGGCATGCCTTTTTTTCCAGAACGCATCTTGGAGTAAGGAACTACGAGCAGGATATCCGCAATTGCCAGAGTAATAGTGATTTGCTCGATGTGTTAAACCATATGGAAATAAACATGGGTAAAAGAAATCATCATGGCCATATGCAGAGCCTAATTTATTATGCTAAATGGGTAATCGATTTTTCCAATCAACATCAAAATCACACTTTAATGAAATTTAAAGAGTATTTTGCTTGCCAACAGGTAAGAAAATTGGCTGATCAAGAAATTCATCATGCTGGCGCTTTCGTGGGTTTTGGAGATCGTGCAGCGAAGCAAGAGCAGTTTAAAATACTTTCAAATGAATTGGCTAATTTGCCTGAGAATGTTACAGAATATAGAAAAGCTATCGATAATTGGCTTGTCACACGAGTTAATGATGGACAATCTACCCAACAATTGCTTAGTGAAAATCGCTCATCTATTTTTGCAAAAAAAGTAACCCGTGCAGCAAACACCATGCTCCACATCAAAACAACTCTTGATATGGCACTATTAAGTTAATAGATACACTATATCCCTAGTCTTTTGTATTCAAGGTCTGGATGTTATGCACTTATTTTTTTACTGAAAATAACAGAAGAAATTTCAAGGCAAAATAGTTTTTTTGGGGGATATATCGGGGTAGGGTTGTTTGGCGGAGAGACAGGGATTCGAACCCTGGGAAGGTTGCCCTTCAACGGTTTTCAAGACCGCCGCAATCGACCGCTCTGCCATCTCTCCGGTCGAGAATACTATATGAACATCTATCATTTTGCAAATCTTTTTTTATAGATAAATAAAAGAATGATAGGTTGTTCGCAAATTAACTGGTCCTAGGTATAATGTCCCAAATTTTCCAGTTGCTGTTCTTGTAAATGCAGCAGATATAATTGATAGGTGTGCTTTATGAAACGAATTCATGTGTTATTTCTTATTGGGTTGGTTGTTGGAATATCGTCCTGTGCGAAATGGGGAAAAGATGATGAAGATAATAACCCATATAAAGGTATGACGGCTAAACAGCTCTATACTGCGGCACAAACCTCCTTAAAAAAAGAGGAGTATGCTACCGCTGCCAAACAGCTGGAAGCTATGGAGTCTATGTATCCTTTTAGTGATTATACTGAAAGCTCTCAGATGCAACTTATCTATGCTTATTATAAAGACGAAGACTATCCTTCTGCTGCAGCAACAGCTGAGCGTTTCATTCATCTGTATCCACGAGCAAAAAACGTCGATTATGCCTATTATATGAGAGGCTTGGCTAACTTCCAGCAAACACGAGGTGTATTTGCCAAAATGCTTCCTATGGACGAATCCTGGAGAGATCCTGGGACACAGACTCAAGCCCTCGTTGATTTTGCTACTCTAATCCAGAAATTCCCTGACAGCAAATATAAGGCTAATGCCTTGCAACGCATGATTTATTTACGAAATATGTTTGCTCAGCACGAACTCAATGTTTCTCTTTACTACTTCAAGCGCAAAATGTACGTGGCGGCCACTGAACGTGCGAGTTATCTAGTGAAAAACTATCCTCAAGCTCCCAGCGCTCAAAAAGCTTTAGTTGTAATGTACGAAGCCAATAAGGCTTTAGGGCTTAATAAGGCAGCAGAGGATGCTATGGCTGTTTACAAGGCTACTTACCATACCTCCAATATGGTAAGAATTAATTCTTGATGAGTATAAAAATTTATAGAGTTTATTCTGCAAGCCGGGTTCAACATGTGATATGTAATTCAATCGTTTTCTCTTGAGTAAAGATTAGAGGGAACTCTGTTAACAAACGAGTTCCCTCAATATGTTCCGGGTTAAAATGACACTACTTTATACAGTCTAATCTTCGGCAGCTTTTTCAATTTGAGATGGCTTCATTTCAGCAGCATTAACAGTATTAACAAAGATCTTCATTAATCCGTTTATAAGTTCTCTCAATTCTCCACTTAATAAGGTCAACGCAGCATCTTGTCTTTGGTATTCTTCTTCAAGTTGCCTGATTTCATTAAAATCGTCGATCAGATAATCAAGGCTTTTCAATTTTTTGAAGGTGAAATCATGCGTCAAGGTGAACTGAATGCGCTCTTTCCAAATTAATGAGATTTCTGCAGTCCCCATGCCTTGAGCTAGTAGAGTCAGGATTTCTTCGGCGGGTAATTCGTAGCCTTTGCAATGGACTCGTTTTTTCTCATCCTCAAGAGAAAAGAGCAAACAATCGGAGGCTAATTGAAAATCATCAGGAAGAGTTGCTGGAGAATGGAGCCATTCTGCGAATCGCAAAGCAAGGTTTTCAGTAAGATTTAATGGTTCTATCAGAATACCGGGGATTGATTTACGTAAAAATGAGGTCAATTGAGACGCCTGATTGTTGCTTGAAGTGTTAATAATTAATCTCTGACTGACACTATCAAGAATCGCTAAAAGTTTTTTTTGCACACAAAAAGATTTAGGCAATAGTTCAAATTCAAGATCTTCAGCCATTTGAGCTCTTTCTGCCCGTTTTACCGGTCGACCTTGAGTTGTTTCTATTTGCTGAATTTTTTCCTTGAGCATTTTATTAATGACTCCTCGTGGAAGGATTCGTTCTTCTTTACCAAGGCAAATCAGCGTGCTACCAGCTGCTTCATGAACCATTTCCTGTTCAAACGCAGGGACCCAACCATAGGTGAAGCGAGCATGAGGTGGGCAGGGTTTAAGTGCTTCTTCAGTCAAGAAGCGGTTTAAATCACACTCATCGTCTAGTTTGTATTGAAATATCAGTGCATTATTGAACCACATAATCAGTCCTTAAAATAAATTTGGGATGTTATCACGTATATAATTTTACTGCGATGATCAGAGTCTGTTGACATTTCGACGCAAGAGAGCAAAATGTCAACGAACCCTGGCCTAATCTTATAAAATGCAATAAGTACCTATTGCTATAGTTCTATTGTAAGGTAATTTATAGAATTCAATATTTAAATTCGCTGAGTAATTGCGCATCAAGAAAGCAAACAGTTTTTCTTGCCAATAAAAACTTAGAGATCTTTTTTCTTTTGAAGCCATAATATTGGGGATTTCAACCATGAACGTTGCTGTATCAACGTTAAACTTGAAAGGAAGTAAATTTTTATTACAAGCTTTCTCCAGGCTTCTGGGGATATTAATTGTTTCCATAAAGCCATAATGTATAACTAATTTACAAACTTTTTCGTCAAGACAAACAATTTCATAGCGCTGGGTGTAATGAACATAAGGAATGTTATCAACTATATAATTTACAATTAAGACATTTTCTGGCATTGAACGGTTTAGTTTAAGAAAATGGAGAAAACTACCACCACTTTTATCATAAACATCAGTAATAAAAATCGCCGAGACGCCAGGCAGTTGATTTAAGCTTTTATATTGTAATTGTTTTAAAATTTTAGAGATATCTTCTTTGTTCATATAAAAATTATCTCTTAAATACTCTAAACCATAGCGCCAACTGTACATAATAAAGGCTATAAAGAAAGCTAAAACAATTGGAACCCAGCCACCTGTAATGAATTTATGAGTATTTGCTCCTAGAAAAGCTAAATCAATCAAAAGGAATAGGCCAAAGAGGAACATCACGCTGAATGTTGACCATCTCCATATTGAAACAGCGGCATAAGCAACCATGGCATCAACCAAAAGCATTTCAAGATTTACAGCAATTCCATAAGCATGAGCCAGGTTATCCGAGGTTTTGAAAGCCAGACAAAATGCCATGGTACCGATAAATAAAATAAAATTGATTTGCGGGACATAGATTTGTCCTGAATGCAGCATGGATGTCTGGACAATTGGAATTTTGGGGCATAAACCTAACAACACGGCTTGTTTGGTTAATGAAAAAGTTGCTGAAATTACGGCTTGAGATGCGATCACTGTAGCAACAGTTGCAATAATGATTAAAGGCAGATAAAACCATGGTGGCGCAATCATGAAAAATGGATTACTTATTTCTTCTGGGCGTACTATCAGGTTAGCGCCTTGGCCAAAATAATTTAATAAAAGGCAGGGAAGGGCCACAAAAAACCAGCTGAATCGTATTGGATTTTTACCAAAATGACCTATGTCTGCAAATAAAGCTTCCCCTCCTGTTACTACAAGGAAAATACCCCCCAGCAAAAAGTATCCGCGCAAGCCTTCATCAACCAAAAATGCAATGGCGTAGTAGGGATTGATCGCTTTCAAAACTGTTGGATGTTCGACAATTTGCAGTATTCCTAATATGGCTATGGTTATAAACCAAACAAGTATAAGCGGGCCAAAAAGGTAGCCTATTCTTGCTGTGCCTTTGGCTTGTAAAGAGAAAAGCAAAACGAGGATTAAAGAAGCTATGGGAAGAACATAAGGGTAGAGCTTGTCTGAAAGAGTTCCAAGACCTTCTACCGCACTAACAACGGAAATGGCAGGCGTTAGCATACCATCACCCAATAACAAACCGGCACCAAATATGGCGACTATGTAAAATAGAGGTTGATATTTGGTGCTCTTATGCTTCATCAAGGCAAGAAGTGCTAGAATTCCTCCTTCCCCATCGTTATCCGCTCGAAAAATAATCATTAAATACTTAAAAGAAACAACAATGATTAACGACCAAAAAATGAGCGATAATACGCCTAATATATTGAATTGATTGATAGGAATACCTGATAAGGTAACTTTTAAAGCATACAGCGGGCTAGTACCAATATCACCAAACACAACCCCCAGAGCTCCAAGGGCAAGGCCATAAGTGAATTTATTTTTTTTCATTTCATAGGATGAGTAACGCATTGACTATCACCAAAAGGCATTAATCGCCAGTACATAGGTCATATAATGTGAAGTATTGATTCCACTTACAGGGAACCAAACCCCACCAATTACTCCAATGTTTTCATTGAAGTTGTATTCTATTGCCGGAGCTAGTGCTTCTTCTCTAAATGAGCCGTTGCCAATGACTACGGGGGCAGCATCCAAATCACTGACATTGACTGGAGGGCTTCCAATGCTGTTAAAGTTTAAAATACCGTTAAACCGAGTGGCTTTACCAGTTGCAATATAACCTTCCATTACGGCAACCCAGTGTTGAGTAAGAGTAAATTCAAAGGCTAAGTCTAAGTTATTTTCGATGCCGGGTTTAACCGTCCCATGAGTATTTATTGAACCACCATAACTGCTTAGCCCATCAACATGAACATTGCTGGAAAAAAGACGTGATGCAATAAATCGTGTTCTTAGATAATGGGTTTTAAAAACTTGTAATAAATATTGAAAGTCTAAGCCCACTAAAGTTTGGTAGCTTCCAAGACCAGTGGCATCAGTGCCAAGTAAAGCCGGATTCAATTGGTCATAACGTCCAGTCGGTATTGTTTCCTGTAAAAGGACACGAAAATCGATTCTTTTAGGAGAGCCTTTTTGTTCCAACACTTGTATTCCCAATGCAGTTGAAACATCAGCCAAATGGTTCTCATGGACTCCGCGTGTCGAGTTGAATAAATAAGGTACAGTCAACTGCACATCCAGCCAGTCAGTAAAACCATGGGTGAGTATTGGGTTAGCTGCAAAGGTTTTAAACTTGGGTGTGGATATCCGTTGTCCAGATGCGTTGTATTGGCCATTAGTAAAGACATCAATCCCATAGACTTCTAGGTTGGTATGACCCTTGGCAACGGTATGGCCAGCGGGTGCCAATAAAGGTCCGGTGAACCAGGGGTCGGCATAAGAAAGGTTTACCAAAGATGAAAATAGAAAAATGGCTAGGTATTTTGTAAATTGCCGCATATTTGTCCTTCTTTCCATTGCAAGTATAATTCTTGATAGTGTAGATTAACTGACTTTTAGGTTTTGGGAAATAGAGAATGAAAGCGAAAGTTATTTTAGTAAGTGGGAAGCAAAACACTGTATTAAGAGGTCATCCATGGATTTTCCCCAAAGCCATAGCCCAATATTCGGGAAAACTGATTACAGGTGAATTGATTGAGATAATAAGCTCTGAAGGAGAGAATTTGGGTGTTGGAGCTTATAATGAGCACTCTTTATATAGAGTAAGAGTTCTTGCTCTCTCCAATGAACAGATAAATCGCTCGGATTACAAATCTTTAATTACTCATAGAATCAAACAAGCCAGTCTGGTTAGACGATGTCTTGATTTGCCAAATGAACAGACTAATGCTTATCGACTGTTCAACAGTGAAGCGGATGGACTTTCTGGTTTAACGATTGACTGCTTCAATGAATATTGTGTTATAGCGAGTTCTGCTTATTGGGTAGAATTGAATAAATCGATTATTGTTCAGGTGTTGCAAGAGCTATTCCCGCATAACCATATCATTTGGCTTCCTCAAAACAAACCGTTATCTCAAGATGGTTGGAAAGAAATCCATATGGAGAAAAGTCAGGATAGCACGCAGGTTATGGAAGAAGGTGTTCTGTATCATGTTGAATTTGCGCATACCCAGAAAACTGGATTGTTTCTTGACCAAAGAGAAAATCACAAGAGGATAGCAAAACTATCCAGGGGAAAAAAAGTCCTGGATCTTTATACTTTTACCGGAGGGTTTGCTTTGCACGCAGCGAAAGCGGGCGCTCTTCATGTTACTGCTGTAGATAGCTCCGCACAGGCAATAGAGCAGGCTAAAAATAATGCTGTTTTAAATCACTTAAATAATATTGAATTTATTAAAGCAGATGCCAGAGAATATCTGAAAATGGCCGGTGAATATGATGTGGTGATTCTTGACCCACCAAAACTGGTTCCTTCACAGAAACATTTACAGCAAGCTAAAAATTATTACCGATTTTTACACAGAGAAGCATTTAAATATATGAAAACAGGATCTTTAATGATGACCTGCAATTGTTCTTCAGCACTTTCATCTCAGGATTTTTGTTCTCTGGTAAGCGCTCAGGCTGTTGCGATGGGAAAGCAGGCGCGTATTTTAGGCGTATACGGGCCAGCAAGCTGTCATCCCACTTTGGCAGCCTTCCCAGAAGGAAATTATTTAACAGCAATTTTATTTGCATTGGTGTAAAAGGACCTTGATTTTTAAATCATGAATGTTATTGGGTTGATTTTTATTGTATAATATTTGATTGGTTTGGTCTTAATATGTATAATCAGTGTTTGTTGCAACAGAATAAATTAATCATCATTTAATGGGTATAGCATTGAAAATCAAGTCAATTATTTTATCTTTTTTTCTTATTTTGGTGACTAATGTAGCTTGCGCTGCTGAAGTGAGTTTAAGAGATAAAATTGGACAGATGATAATATTAGGATTCCAAGGCAAAGTGGTTGACGAGAAATCACCTATTGCCCAGGCCATTGAGAAAGACAATATTGGTGGTGTTATTCTTTTCGATTTTAATCAGCAGTCACAAACTTTTGATAAAAATATAGAAAGTCCAGAACAAGTCAACCAGTTAAATAATCAGTTACAAGTACTAACACAAAAAGCCAATCATAAGTATCATAGAGATAATTTACCATTGTTGGTTTCAGTTGATTACGAGGGAGGAAATGTAAATCGATTACATCCACGTTATGGATTCCCCGAAATGCCTTCGGCAAAAGACGTTGGTTCCATGTCGCTGGAGAGAGCTAATGCGTCAGCAAAATTGATGGCAAATACTTTAAAATCAACAGGATTTAATTTGAATTTCTTCCCTGAATTAGATGTGAATATAAATCCTGATAATCCTATCATAGGTAAAAAAGACAGGAGCTTCTCTTCGATACCGGAAGTTGTCACTCAATACGCACAACTTTATACAGAGCAGTTTATAGAACATCAAATACATTGTTCTTATAAACATTTTCCGGGACATGGCAGTTCATTATCTGATTCACATTTAGGTTTTGTAGATATAAGTGATACCTGGAGCGAGCAGGAGCTAATCCCTTTTTTACAACTATTGTCTCAACCCAAGCATTGCGATATGGTGATGATAGCTCATATTGTCAATAGAAAACTGGATATGACAGGACTTCCTGCCAGCCTTTCTTACCAGATCATTAACGGATTATTGCGTCGTGATTTAAAATTTGATGGGGTTGTGATCACTGATGATATGCAAATGAAAGCAATAACAAATTATTATGGATTAGAGGCTGCTGTTACACTTTCAATTAATGCAGGAGCAGATATGCTAATATTTGGTAATCAATTAGTAGAAAAATTTCAAGGCTCGAAAGAAATTATTGACATGATAGAGCAAAAAGTTCGCTCTGGGGAAATTTCTGAACAAAGGATTAATGAAGCTTATCAGCGAATTGTAAAAATGAAGAGGTCTTTTAGTTATTAGAGGTTCTCTGGTGAGAGTGTCTTGATTATCTGGGTACTACGGACAAGCTGAGGCTGGTAAGCGATGTGGGTTAATGATCAAAAAACAGATATTAAAAATAGGATTTTTCAAATTAAGGTGGCATTCAATGAAAAAAGTGCTGAAAAAGGAAGATGCAGCGAATAAAAAATTGGGAGTTTTGATTTATGAAAACGTCCAGCCCATGGATGTGATTGGACCGTGGGAAGTGTTTGCAACCTGGAAAACTATTCTTGATGCCCCTATTGACATGTTTCTGGTGGCAGAAACCAGTAATGAAGTTTGTTGCGCAAATCAAATAAGTCTGAAACCTCATTGTGAATTTAATAATGCCCCACAATTTAATTATTTACTGGTTCCAGGTGGGGTTGGTAGAAGAGAGCAAATATATAATTCAAACTTACTTCTTTTTTTGAAAAAACAGGCTGAAAACAGTGAGTATTTGCTTTCTGTTTGTACTGGAGCATTTTTATTGCATGCGGCGGGGCTATTGACTAATCATCAAGCAACAACTTATTGGCGTGCCATTCCTGAATTAAAATCTTTTGATGATGTCCAATTGGTTGAAAAACGCATCGTTAAGTCAGATAAAATTTGGACTACTGGTGGAATTTCCAGTGGTATTGATATGGCATTTGAGTTTATTTCAACCATTGCTGGCAATGATGTTGCAGGAAAAGTACAGTTGCTTTTTGAATATTTCCCTCATAATAAGCTGTATTGTCAGCCTGCTATGGTGAGTGAGTTGCCTTCTTACTATGCAACTAAAAAAGAGGGGGCGGTGTTGGCAATGAATTTGCCTGATTACATTAAAGAGTATTTCAAGAAAAGTTAATTTCTTAATAGTAGTTTAAAAAATTAACTAGTCATGATTGATAATTACTGGAGATCCTGGTTAGAGAGATCTCCCATGGAATAGACAGTTAAGTATGTACACTTCTGTCCCTTGCCTGTAGACACAATAAAACATCATAAAAACTTAATTCACAAGCTTTTAAAAGCACTAATAAATGATAAATGAAATCAGCTGTTTCGTTGATAAGTTCTTCTTTATTGTTACTAACAGCAGCTATCACTGTTTCTACCGCCTCTTCTCCTAATTTTTGAGCACATCTGTCCACCCCAGAATCCAAGAGTTGGGCTGTATAACTGTTTGGATTTTTTTCCTCAGCACGCTCGTTAATTAATTCAATCAAACCATCAAGAAAACCAAGGGTATAATTATTATGTGGTTGATAGCAGGTTGAGTAACCTAAATGACAAGCTGGTCCTTTAGGAATAACCTGGATCAAAAGACTGTCATTGTCGCAATCGGCACTAATATGTTGCAGAGCCATACTATTGCCGGAAGACTCTCCTTTACGCCATAGTCTTTTTCGACTTCTGCTGTATAAGGTCAGTTGTCCTGTAGTTAATGTGGCAATCAGTGCCTCCTGGTTCATGTAACCCAGCATCAATACTTTACCATTTTCTGCGTTTTGGATTATTGCCGGCAATAGTCCATTCATTTTTTGCCAATCAAGAGAGTTAATGTCCAAGTCACTCATAGTCTTACCTCAATATTTTCTGTTTGTAATGCCAGTTTTATGTTATTGATTGCCAGTATTTTGTCATGAAAAACGCTTGCTGCCAAAGCCCCGCTGACATGAGATTTCTTAAATAATTCAACAAAATCATCAAGTTTTCCAGCACCGCCTGATGCGATGAGGGGAACTTGGCACAGGTTTATCATTTCTGATAGCTGTGCAATATCATATCCCATTCGAACGCCATCTGATTGCATGCAATTAAGGACTATCTCACCAGCGCCGCGGTCTTGAATTTCATGTATCCATTCTCGAGTTTTACGTTTTGAATTGATACTTTTATTTTCATTGCCTGTATACTGATAGACATAATAATCATCAACTATCCACTGACTATCAATCCCTATAACCACACATTGTTTTCCAAACTCTTTGCTCAATTCGTTAATCAATGAAGGGTTTTCCAATGCAGGGCTGTTGATTGAGATTTTGTCTGCACCGGCATTTAATATTGATCTTGCTTGGTGCAAGGTTCGGATGCCTCCAGCCACTGTGAATGGAATATTGATAGTAGCCGCCACTTTATTGACCCAGCCAGGACAAACAGATCGGTCATCGCTACTTGCTGTAATATCATAAAATACCAATTCGTCTGCACCCGATGCTGAGTAGTGAGCAGCCAAGGGGAGTATGTCTCCAATTATTCTATGATTGCGAAATTTTACTCCCTTGACAACCTGATTATCTCGAACGTCAAGACAGGGAATGATTCGCTTGGTTAACATAATAATTCCTCGAAATTTACATTATCTTGATAAAGCATTAAACCAAGGATTACGGCGGATATTCCTAATGAATCGAGCGTTGTAATATCCTGCAAATGACGAATTCCCCCTGAGGCTTGCCAGGCAATCTGAGGAAAATATTTAACTGCTTGTTGATACAAATCGAAATTAGGTCCACTCATCATGCCATCGCATGCGATATCTGTACAAAGTATTTGCTTTATCCCAAAGTTTTCGTAATAGGACACTACTTCCCAAAGATTGTTTGTACTACTATTTTGCCAGCCATTAATTGCAAGAAGCGGAACTTTTGCATCAACACGAACGTCCAGAGCAAGAATAATATTTTCGGGTTTAATCCTTTCAATGATTTGTATTGTCAAATCACGATTTGTAATAGCTAGGCTGCCAATGACCAATTGTGAAATTCCCGCGTTAGTACATTCCAAAGCTTGTTCTACACTCCTGATTCCACCTCCGGCCTGAATCGGTATCCCTGTATTTTGCATGGAACAAATGAGCTCCAATTGTTGCATTTTCCCACTACGTGCACCATCCAAGTCTACGACGTGAAGACGTTTTGCCCCTAATTTGGCAAAGTACAAGGCTCTTTCTGTGGGAAAAATGCTAAATTGCGTTACTTGATCAAATCGTCCTTGTTTTAAGCGAACACATCGCCCTGATTGCAAATCAATAGCTGGAATAACTAACATGCAGACTCCAAAGATAAAAAATTATTTAGTAATACCATGCCAACATCAGCTGATTTTTCTGGATGAAATTGCATGCCATAAAAATTGTCTTTTTTTACAACCGCAGTGAACTCTTCGTGATATCGACATCGGGCCAAGGCATAAGCATCTGCTTTTAGAGCATAGCTATGAACAAAATAAACATAATCATTTTCATTTAATCCCTGTTGTAATGATGATGTTTTTTGCCAATGAAGATTGTTCCATCCCATATGAGGAACAGGATGATTTTTTTCTGTTTTTAATAACTCTGCAACCCCAGGAATCAAACCCAGACAAGGTACGTCGTCTTCTTCACTGTATTCAAACAATAATTGCATTCCAAGGCAGATTCCAAGAAGCGGTTGGGTTAATGTTCTTAAAATGTCTATTAGTCCATTTTGCTGCAAAGCCTTCATACCAGAACGCGCTGTTCCAACCCCAGGCAAAATGACATGGCTTGCTTTTTGTATTTCTTGAGCATCATGGGTCAGCGCAAAATGACCTCCTAATCGAATCAAGGCATTCGTTAGAGAAGTTAAATTATTCCCACTGACATCAATCACAGCAATCATAATACACCTTTGGTTGAAGGTAGATAATCATTTGTTCTTGAGCATGCCTGTCGTAAGGCTCTGCCTAAAACTTTGAAGCAAGCTTCAATCATGTGGTGATGGTTGGTACCTGTTACCTGGATGTGGATAGTTGCCCCCAACGCACTGGATAGCGATTGGAAAAAGTGAGGAACCATTTCTGTTGCCATACCGCCAACAAATTCACGTGTAAACTGACCTTTGAAATCACAAAAATTTCTGCCACTGATATCGATTGCAATGGTAGCTAATGATTCATCCATAGGAAGGGTATAACCATAACGATTAATCCCCCATTTGTCACCAAGCGCTGTTCTAATTGCTTCCCCCAACGCAAAGGCTGTATCCTCAACCAAGTGATGCTCATCGACCTCCAAATCCCCAGAAGCTTGCAATCGCAAATCAAAGCCCCCGTGTTTTGCTACTTGTTCCAACATGTGAGTGAAGAAGGGGATAGGAGTGTCTATGATACTGATTTGATCGCTATCCAGTTGAACTGACAAATCTATTGCAGTTTCTTTTGTTTTTCTCTGCACAGAAGCTTTGCGAGAATTGTTGATGATCGCAGCAGCCACCATTTCCCAAGTATTTGTTTTTGAAATAGGCAAGAAATTAACACCCAGATTATCAGCAAATTCTTTATCAGTATCTCGATCGCCAATTACCCATGAATAATGTTTAGCAAATGCAGCCTCTTTTAAGTAACGCTCGAGCAGGCCAGTTTTAGGTTTTCTACAAATACAGTTGTCCTCAGGGGTATGTGGGCATATCAAAATCTCATCAAAAATAATGCCTTGAGAGGAAAACAGATCCAGGATGAATTCATGGCAAACTGCAAAATCTTCTTCTGGAAATGCCGCAGTTCCTATGCCATTTTGATTGGATACCATAATGAAGGTAAAGCCGGCTTTTTGTAATTGCAACAGCGCTGGTATTACACCAGATGTTAATTTAATTTTATCCAGAGAATCGACTTGAAAATCAAAAGGTTCTTCAACTAAAGTGCCATCGCGGTCAATAAATAAAATCTTTTTCATAAGTTAATCCTGCTTCATCAGCGTTAAATGAGGATAAGGCATTAATCAATAATTGATTTTGTTCATCATGACCCACGGTAATGCGAAGGTGATCATGCAATAAAGAGGTCGAAGGAAAATCTCTTACTGCTATGCCATGATGGGCAAGCCAAGTGGTCAATTGTTTTGAGTATCGTGTTTGAATAAGAATAAAATTGGTTTCCGTAGGATAAATTTTTTCAATGATTGGATTCTCGGCGAATTTTTTTATAACCCAGGCACGAGATGATTTGATCTGCTCAATATTTTGTGTGAACCAATTGCTATTATTCAAAGCTTTTTTAGCTAGTTCCATGCCAGGAGTGGCAATAGCATAGGGAGCAATGATTTTATTAAAGGCTTGAATAATATGGCTCTGAGCTATAATGCAGCCTAAACGTAATCCCGCCAGCCCATAGGCTTTTGACAGAGTTCTTAAGACAATCAGATTTTCAAACTCTCCAATTAAGGACGCAGCGCTTGGCGCATTTGCAAACTCTATATACGCTTCGTCCACAACTATAATAGATTGATTCGCATACAGTTCGCATGTTTTGGCAATTAGACTTAAATCCACTAAATTACCAGTCGGGTTATTAGGACTACAAAACATGATAACTTTGCAGTTCGGCTTCCAGTTATTTTTAATTTGATCCAAGGTGAGGCGAAAATTAGTCTTTATATCCAGAGGGCATTCGATCAATTCTGCTTGTTGTAGCCGAACATAAAAAACGTACATCGGGAAAGTAGGGGGAAATTGCATGAAAGCGTCTTTTCCTGCAGTTAGAAAAAGTCTGGTTGTCAAATCAATCCCATCATCACTCCCTCTTGTAAGTACTATTTGATCGGAATTGATGTGGTAACCTTTTGCCAATTGCTTTTGCAGATCCATTTGTAAACCGATGTTTGGATAATAATTTAAATTATGTCCATCCATAGTAACTGGTGACCAAGGCAGTTCATTGGCATGTGAACGGTAGCGAGCACTCTCTCCACCGGGGATATAATTTTGGCTATTTAATAAATCTGGGCGAACTAGATTAAGTATGGGCATTTAAACCTCCAGAGCATTAAGTCTTACCTGAACCGCATTGGCATGAGCATCCAAACCCTCTATTTCTGCTAAAGTCATTGCTGATGGACCTAAATTACGGATACCCTCCTGATTTATGGCTTGCACGGTAAATCGTGTCATAAAATCAAAGGTAGAGAGCCCACTATGGTTTCTGGCAAAACCACAGGTGGGTAACACGTGATTACTTCCGGTCACATAGTCTCCCATTGTTTCTGCTGCCCAAGGACCAAGAAATACTGTTCCGGCCGCTACGATTTTCTCAACCCAGGGTTCGGGTTTTTTTCTGTTAATGATCAGGTGTTCCGGAGCGTAGGAGTTAATAATATCCAGTTGTTCCGATGGATTAGTACATATAATAATCATGCTATTGACGAGTGATTGTTTAATAAATTTTGTTCTTGACAAATAACTCATCTGAATTTCCAGCTGTTGATTAACGTGGTTTGCCAATTCACAATCATCGCAAATTAAAATAACCTGCGAATCCGGACCATGTTCAGCTTGGGCTAATAAATCTGCAGCAATAAATTCAGAGTTTGCTTGATTGTCTGCAAGAATCATCACTTCAGATGGCCCAGCGGGCATGTCAACCGCAGCTCCGTCGGCGTCAATTGCAACTAAAGTTTTTGCCTGAGTGACATAGCTATTACCCGGTCCGAATATTTTATCCACTTTGATGACACTTTCAGTGCCATAAGCCATAGCTGCTATGGCTTGAGCTCCACCTATAGCGTAAATCGTGTCGATACCACATAATCTTGCAGCTACGAGTATATGTTCGTTAATTTCCCCTTCCACATCAGGGGGAGTACAAAGCACTTTTATTGGGCAACCCGCTACCTTTGCCGGTATTGCCTGCATGAGAAGTGAAGAAACTAAAGGTGTTTTATTTCCTCCAGGCACATACAAGCCGACTTTTTGGATTGGTCTGTAGACATTGCGGATTGTAATTCCTGATGCAGTCGAAATCTCGGTATTTTCAGGTAACAAAGACTGGTGATATGACGAGATTGTTCCAATGGCTTGTTTTATAGCAGTGAGGGCATTTTGCGGTATGTTTGCCTGTTCAATTTTTTCCTGAGGAACCTGTAAATATTGTAAATTGACTCTATCAAACCGTTTGGTTAAATCATAAAGTGCTTTATCTCCTGATAATTGAACCTGATTTATAATTTCCAGCACATTTTCTTTTATTGCAGAACTCTGTCGCGGTCTTGAAAGGCATAGCTTTTTATCGTTTTCAGACAGTAATTGCCAGTTTTTAATTGTTAACATATGAATTACTCCAGCATTTTTTCAATGGGTAATACCAGGATGGAGCTGGCACCTAAATATTGAATTGTCTCTAACGTATTCCAAAACACACCTTCACTGGAGACGACATGCACTGCAACCTTCTCATTGTTGCCTGGTAATGGAAGAATGGTTGGGGATTCAGCGCCTGGTAATTTTTGAGCAATTCGCTCAAGGGCGGATTTGGGCGCGTGAAAAACAATGTATTTTCTTTCCTGAGCTTGCTGGACAGCCTGTATTCTTCTGGCAAGCATGGCAAACAACTCTTGAATATCAGGATCCAATTGCCTCTGAGTTTGAATAAAGACGGCCTGACTATTGAGAACAGTATCGACTTCTTTGAGTTTATTATCTTCGAGTGTTTGGCCAGTGGATACCAAATCGCATATGACATCAGCCATTCCCATTCGTGGTGCTACCTCAACTGAGCCAGATAATGTCAGAATTTCCGCACTAATTTTTCGTTCAGCAAGATAATTGTTGAGTAAATTTGGATAGCTCGTGGCAATTCGCTTCCCATCCAAACTACCGGCTCCTTGATAGTCGAATGCTTCTGGTACTGCTATCGATAAACGACAAGTACAACTGCCTAATGCCAATATTTTTCTATAGACTTTGTCTGGTCTGTTAAAAGAAGCTTCCAGCAGCACATTTTCTCCCACGATGCCACCATCACATAAACTGTCGAATACGAGAGTAGGGATGTCATCATCGCGAACAAATAGTAAATCGATTGGAAAATTATCAACATGAGTTAATAATGCGTTTGGTTTAATACGAAACTTTAAACCACAGCGTTGCAGGAGATTTAAAGATTCATCTGATAATCGGCCTTTTTTTTGTAAGGCCAGACGTAAACGATTTTTCACAACTTCTCCAATCTTTCAGCTATTAAACGATAACCGCCTGTACCAAAGCTTAAACAACGAGCAACTCGCGTGATGGTTGTTACACTGACCCCTGTTTCTTCATGAATCGTTCTGTATGGGATGCCCTGGCGTAGCAAAGGAACTACTTGCCATCGATCAGCCATAGACTCTAGCTCGGCAGGAGTACATAAATCTGTAAAAAACTGCATGGCCTCGTCTTCGTTTTTAAGCAAACTGATGGCTTGCATTAAGTTCGGGAGTGCAGAATTCTTAAAAGAGCCATGTATTTTCATATTAATGTATTAATGTGATGTAACATTTTATTGATGATAATGATTATCTTTAGCATTGTCAATAATTTAGTGAAAAAAAATTCTGGATAGGGTAGAGTATACAGGTCTATTTCCGGGAAACTGGATTGACCGAAAATCAAAAGGCAGAAGTAAATATTTTTATCAGAGACTGTCAATATGATAAATCCTGAGGACATGTCATGAAACCACTTACCAGAGATATTGTATTTACCCTTTCATTTAAAATGATATTGCTCGTTTTATTATGGTATTTCTGTGTCAGAGGAATGCATCCTGAGCTGTCTAGTAATAAAGAATGGTTGTTAGGAAAAGAAGAACAAACAGTACTTACCCCAAATAACAAGAGGTAGTTTTATGATTCCAGCTGCTGAAGTTGTTGATTTATCAAGGTTACAATTTGCATTAACTGCACTATATCATTTTCTATTTGTACCCCTTACGTTGGGGTTATCGGTTATGTTAGCTATCATGGAGACAGTTTATGTAATGACTGGCCGTGATCTCTGGAAGAAAATGGTCAAATACTGGGGTATTTTGTTTGGGATTAATTTTGTTTTGGGAGTTGCAACCGGTCTGACTATGGAATTCCAGTTTGGCACTAACTGGGCTTACTATTCACATTATGTTGGAGATGTATTTGGTGCTCCATTGGCGATCGAAGGACTAATGGCTTTTTTTCTGGAAGCTACCTTTGTGGGTTTATTTTTCTTTGGCTGGAACAGATTGTCAAAATTGCAGCATCTGACCTCAACATGGTTATTGGCTTTAGGCACTAATCTTTCAGCATTATGGATTTTAATCGCTAATGGTTGGATGCAACACCCTGTAGGTGCCTATTTTGATTACCAAACGATGAGAATGGAGGTCAGCAGTTTCTACGAAATGATGTTTAATCCTGTAGCTCAGGCCAAGTTTGTGCATACCATCAGTGCAGGATATGTAACAGGAGCTATGTTTGTCTTATCCATAAGTGCCTATTTTCTTTTGCGGGGACGAAATAAAGCGTTTGCTAAACGTTCAATGACAGTTGCTGTTTCTTTTGGTCTAGCTTCGGCCTTGTCTGTTGTTGTTCTGGGAGATGAGAGCGGTTATGTTGCCAATGAAAACCAAAAAATGAAGCTGGCTGCGATGGAAGCGATGTGGCATACCGAAAAAGCTCCCGCCAATTTGACTGTTTTCGGGATACCAGATGAGAAAACTTTCACAACAAAATATGCAATAGATATTCCTTATGCCCTGGGTATCATTGCTACTCGTTCGTTTAATACCCCTTTACAAGGCATTATTGAATTAATTGAGGAAGGAAAATTAAAAATCAAAGATGGAATGATCGCATACGATGCATTGAAGGTTTTACAGAAAGATCCAAAGAATGAACAAGCCAAGGCTGTTTTTACAAAACATAGTGAAAATCTTGGTTATGCTTTATTGCTCAAGAAGTACACTGAGAATGTGACGGATGCCACTGAGGAGCAAATAAATCAAGCTGCCAACGATCTCAAGCCTAAAGTCATGCCTATGTTCTTTTCTTTCAGAATTATGGTCGCGTGTGGAATATATTTTATACTTCTTTTCGCAACCGGATTTTATTTATCGGTAAGGCATAAGCTGGAAAAAACAACCTGGTATCACAGGGTTGCATTTTATTCTTTGCCTTTACCATGGGTAGCGGCTGAATTAGGTTGGATAGTAGCGGAATATGGTCGTCAACCTTGGGTTGTTGAGGGTATCCTACCTACTTTTATGGGAGCCTCCTCTTTAACATCAGGGCAAGTAATGACATCAATCGCGGGCTTTGCATTGTTTTATACTGTTCTTGCAATTGTTGAGATTTACTTGATGGTCAAATACATACGTCTTGGCCCAGATGGTATGAATCATCATTGATGAAAGGAGAATTAAATGCCTTTGGATTATGAAACACTTAGAATAATTTGGTGGTTGTTAATAGGTATTTTGCTTATTGGTTTCGCCATTATGGATGGATTTGACCTTGGTGTGGCTATGTGGCTTCCCTGGTTAGGCAGAACAGATATTGAGAGACGGATTTTAATTAACAGCATTGGCCCAACATGGGAAGGTAACCAGGTTTGGTTTATATTAGGTGGAGGTGCTATTTTTGCAGCTTGGCCTACTCTCTATGCCTTATCTTTCTCGGGCTTTTATATGGCGATGCTGGTTGTTCTTTTAGCCTTGATTTTAAGACCCGTTGGTTTTAAATACAGGTCAAAGTTGGATAATCCTACATGGAGAGCATTTTGGGATTGGGCTTTATTTGTCGGGGGATTTGTTCCGGCTTTAATCTTTGGGGTAGCGGTTGGAAATGTCATACAAGGTGTTCCATTTTATTTTGATGAGAGTTTAAGAGTATTCTATACGGGAAGTTTTTTTGAATTACTCAATCCGTTTGCTTTAGGTTGTGGATTATTATCTGTGCTCATGCTTGCCATGCATGGCGCTTTTTTTATTCAAGTAAAAACGGTTGGGGCTTTGCAAAATAAAGCAAAAGATAGAGCTCGATGGAGTGCTATTTTAGTTATTCTGCTATTTATTGGATTAGGGATTTGGGCTTATTATGGTATTGATGGTTATGTTTTAAAAGGAATGGTTCCTCATGATGGGCCATCAAATCCTTCCTATAAGGATGTTAGTATTCAAGCTGGGGCATGGTTTAACAATTATAAAGAGTATCCTGTGTCACTGTTAGTACCTGTTTTATGTGTAGTATCTGCTTTTTTAGCGATCATCTTTGCAAATAAAAGTGTGTTTGCTTTTGTGCTGAGTGGATTGAGTGTTGGAACTTTGATTGCAACGGTAGGGGTTAGTATGTTTCCTTTCATATTGCCTTCTTCCTCAAATCCTAAATACAGTTTAATCGTTTGGGATAGCTCCTCCAGTCAGGTTACTTTGTTTATTATGTTGGTAGCAACGGTATTGTTATTGCCTGTTGTGCTTGCATACACGGCTTGGGTTTATCGAGTGTTACGAGGTAAGGTAACGGAAAGTTCTATTAAAGCAGAGCAAGATTCTGCGTATTAGGAGGTTTTGCTATGTGGTATTTCTCCTGGATTTTAGGCACAGGGCTGGCTTGTGTATTCGCGGTGCTTAATGCAGTATGGTTGGAACTTAGAGAAGAAGATGTGAAGCAGTAGACGAAGACAATCTAAGTGTAAGTCGCTGAGTTTCATGGATAGCTCAGCAACTTAAAACACAATGAGTATGGCTTTTTTTACTATTTTTTGAGGAAAATCTGTAATCCTAATATGCGCCATAACGCTCGTGATAGGACTCCAGTTTTTGTACCTGTTCGCATTGATTGTCATTTTTCAGGAATTCTATTAGATCAAACAAATTGATAATTGAATAGACTTCAATTCCTTGCGCCCTGATTTCGGACAGTGTTGATTTCTCGGTTAATCCTCGTTCACATCTGTCCAGAGCAATAATGACACCATGAAGAATCCCTCCATTTTCTTTAATCAGGGTTTGTGATTCTCTGAATGCTGTGCCGGCTGTAATCACATCGTCAATGATCACTGTTCTTCCAGTTAGCGGTGAACCAATTAATTGCCCACCCTCTCCATGAGTTTTTATTTCTTTACGATTAAAAGTCACCGTGATGTCCTTGCCCAACTCAGCCAAGGCCACTGCAGTTGAGGTAGCTAGTGGTATACCTTTGTATGCTGGTCCAAACAAGTGTTCAAAAGAAACTTCTTGTTCTAAAAGTGTTTTTGCATAAAATTGACCTAACTGACGTAAGGAATTACCATGATAAAATAAACCAGCGTTAAAGAAATAGGGACTTATTCTTCCTGATTTTAAAGTAAATTCACCAAATTTAAGTACTTGACACTCCAGAGCTAATTTTATAAAAGATGATTTGGTATGATTCATTCTGGTTTCCTAATACAAAATTTTATTGAAAACAATCACATATTTTAAAAAAATCCTTAACAATCAACAAAAAACTGATATGCTAATCATAGTGCAGGATTTATCCTTGCATGGAAAAGGGTTTATTATAGCGTAAATAGTTAATTAGGGAGTGATTTATTTTTTCACTTTAAGTTGCGCTAAAGTGAACTTTTATTTATTTAAATAACAATTTTGATGTATCTGTGTAAGTCAAAGGGGAAATGCGAATGTCGCAAAGAGAAACAGGCCATGTTAAATGGTTTAATGAAAAAAAAGGATTTGGTTTTATTGTTAATCAAAAAGGCGAAGATATTTTCGTGCACTACAAAGACATTCAGGGAGTTGGTTTTAAAACGCTGCATGAAAATGATCCAGTTACCTTTGAACTTGATCGAGGACCTAAGGGCTTGAAAGCACAAAATGTAGTAGTGGCCAGCGAATCAGTACACACAGAAGAATAAGCTGGATGATTTTATCTGGTGGAGGCTGATCTTTATTTTTTTAAGCCTCGTTAAAGTACTTAAGAGCATGTTTATAGTAAACCTGAGAGTTTGACATAAAACCTGGTAATTTTATAGTCTACTACCGAGTCAAAAAGTACAGCTGCTCCAAATCTAAAAATAAATAAGGGAGGTGGCTGACTTGAGGACGAGTGTAAGTTAAAGAGAATGGTCTGGAGCAATCTTGCTTTGGAATGCAGCGTCGAACTCTTAGGCTTATCAACTTATACAACCACTACCAAAAAAGTATCAGTAACCTGTTGTTATATGCTCATTAAGCTTCAGACGTTTTGTCAACTCAATTCATTTTTCATACCATTTTTAGTCCCAGTTTTAATAATTTTATTTTTGTTGTTAATTCAAGTGCTTATCATTTTTCTATTGAAAGCAACATTTTTTTTGTCTATAGATAAGTAAATAAGATCTAAAATTATTCATAATCAAAACATAAGGGAGGTTAAAAATGTTACTTCCTATTCAGGTGACATTCCGAAATATGGATCCATCAAAAGCTGTTGAAAGCAGGGCTATAAAACTCGCTAAAAAGCTTGATTGCCTTTATGACAAGATAATGGGTTGTCGGGTAGTTATTGAGTCTCCTCATCGCCATCATAACAAAGGAAAGCTTTATCATGTCCGCATTGATCTTACGGTTCCTGATGCTGAGTTAGTTGTGAGTCGTGAATCATCAGACAAGCATGCGCATGAAGATGTTTATGTCTCTCTGAGAGATGCTTTTAATGCAATTGAGCGTCAGCTTAAAAATTATGCAAATCAACGGCGAGGCCATGTCAAGCGTCATGAGGATTCCATTCGTGGGGGGAGAGTTCTTGAAGTATGCCCAATAGCTGATTATGGTTACATAGAAACAATAGATGGGCGCTTGATACGATTTACAGGTCAAAGTGTCGTTGATTATGACATTAATAAATTAGAAGTTGGTGACCGAGTCCGATTTGTTGAAACGGTTAAAAATACACAAGAAGCTGCTGCAAGTACGGTTTACGTTGAGGGTAAACGTCATATTATGTGAATTAGCAGGGGGTATCAATGCTCTATTGGTAATTTTCAGTTTACTGCGGGGTAATTCTTTAAGTGAAGTGACTGCTTGCAGACAAATGATTCAAAATTTTAAATAAACGTGATTGAGAGGGGGGCATTTTGTGAATGATTTAGTGTCGAAAAGGAGTTTGTCATGCCAGTTACAAAGCTTAAACAATTTCTAGACAGTCATAAAATAAAATATTTGTCTATCGCTCATTCTCCAGCATATACTGCACAAGAAATCGCCGCTTCTGCTCATGTTTCAGGAAAACAATTAGCAAAGACAGTTATTATAAAAATGGATGGATGTTTAGCCATGGTAGTATTGCCTGCAAGTGACCATATTACCTTTATGAAACTTAAAGAAGTTATTGGCGCTTCGGCTCTTGAGCTTGCTACTGAATCAGAGTTTGAAGGGAAATTTGCGGAATGTGATGTTGGCGCTATGCCCCCATTCGGTAATTTGTATGATTTACCAGTATTGGTATCTACTAAACTCAGTGAACAGGACAACATCTTATTCAATGCTGGTTCTCATTCTGAATTGCTGCAGCTCTCTTTTAGTGATTTTGAAAAATTAGTAAAGCCCACATTGGTGAAGCTATAGCATGAAGCGGTTTGAAGTATAATTGCAAATTATTCAGTGGGACTTCTTAAATTATTAAGAACGCGATGAGTTAGTTCTTGTAATTTTGTTTTTTCATCTTCTGAAAAACCAGCCAGAATCTCGTGGTTAAGTATTCTGGAACATTCATCTAGTTTTTTTTGCAAAAGCCTGGCTTTTTCTGTAAGAAAAATATGAACGACTCTTCTATCCATCGAACTTGGTTTTCGAGTAATAAACCCATCTCTTTCCATTCGATCCAAAGTTCTTACAAGGGTAGGTTGTTCCACTTCAATCAATTGAACTAATTCAGATTGCGTCAACCCATTTTCATTATACAGTTCCATCAATATATATGTGTAGGCATGATTCAGAGCATAGGGTTTAATTAATTCATTGGCTCGCTTGATTAACAAACGATTTGTTTTTTTTAGCAGAGAAGAAAGATACATAAATTTCCCGCAATTAAATAGCTTGCTATATAATAACAAGCTATGTTATTATTCGCAAGTTGTTTTAGGAGACATCTATGAAAAGCTTACCAATCTACCAAGTGGATGCATTTGCCTCAAATTTATTCAAAGGTAATCCCGCTGCTGTTTGCCCGTTAGATAAATGGTTAAGTGATGAGACTATGCAAGCCATTGCGGCTGAAAATAATTTATCTGAAACAGCCTTTTTTGTTCAAGAAGATGAGGGATACAGGCTCAGATGGTTTACCCCCAATGAAGAAGTGGCATTGTGTGGGCATGCTACTCTTGCCAGCTCTTATGTACTTTTTAATCAATTGGGATTTTCTGGGAAAGAAATTTTATTTAATAGCTTGAGCGGTAAACTATGGGTTAAAAATACAGAGCAAGGCTTGGTTATGGATTTTCCGGCTCTACCTTATGAAGAAATCGATTTTAGAAGGGAACTGCAGCATTTGAATTTAAAAAAACCATTTAAGGTACTGCAAAGTCAATTTGATTTGATGTTTGTTTATCAAAATGCAGAAGATGTGAGTGAGGCCAAGCCTGATTTGAATGCTGTGGCTCATCTTGACTATAGGGGGTTGATTTTAACTGCTCCAGGAACATCAACAGATGTTTATTCTCGTTGTTTTTATCCTGGTTGTAATGTACCAGAAGACCCGGTAACAGGATCTGCTCATTGTGTTATTGCTCCTTATTGGTGTGAACAGTTAAGGAAGAATCATATAACTGCTTTACAAGGAGGCCTCAGACAAGGTGATCTTTATTGTGAAGTGAAGGAAAATAGAGTATTGCTTTATGGAAATTGCCATCTTTATTTGGAAGGAAGAATATATTTGCCATGAAATATTTAACAACCCCAAGGCTTTTGCTAAGAGCGTGGGATGAAGAAGATACTATCCCCTTCTATAGAATGAGTCAGGATCCTCGGGTCATGAAGTATTTCCCCGGGTTGTGGTCTATGGATATGGTCAAAGATTTCATTATCAGAATGAATGAACAATTATCTCAAAAAAACTTTACTTTGTGGGCGGCTGAAGTAAAGGACTGTAAGAGGTTTATTGGTTTTATAGGATTAAATGCTCCAGCCTGGGATGCTCACTTCACTCCTTGCGTAGAGATAGGATGGCGTTTGGCAACTGAGTTTTGGGGGCAAGGCTATGCTACAGAAGGGGCAAAAGCAGCTCTTGAATATGCTTTTCTGGAGATGCATATTCCCGAGATAGTTTCTTTTACTGTGCCTGATAATTCCCGCTCAAGAAGTGTTATGGATAAACTTGGGATGATCAGAGATATTGCGGGAGACTTTTTACATCCCAAATTAGCCTCTGATCATAGGTTAGCAAAGCATGTTTTATATCGTATACAAAATTCCTTAATAAAAGTTTGATGGATTTTGTATATGCTTCTATCCGGGCATTAGACCAATTGGCTTAACAATAATTTTAATGCCAATGCAATTAAAATGACACCTGTAATACGCTCAATCCAATAGCTAATTCTTTGAAATTTCTCACGCGTATTTTTTCCAGAAAGACTGAATGCAACAAAAGAAAACCATAACAATGTTTGCAAAAAGAGGACAATTGCAAGAAATAATTTGGTGGAGATTGAGATTTCTCTGGGCATAAGCACTGAAAATAAACTGATAAAAAAGAGCATGGCTTTGGGATTCAATAAATTCGTTATAAACCCATTGAAAAAAGCTTCACTTGGTTTTAAATCGTTGTACGTTGTATAACTTCCTATTTTGTCAGCATTTGGCCTGGCAACTAGATTTTTTAGGCCGATATAAAAGAGGTATCCAGCGCCTAGATATTGGATGATATGCAGTATTATAGGCGTTTTGGTAATAAACAAGCCTAATCCCAGAAGAGTGTAACTGATATGAACCAAACTGCCCAAAGCTATTCCTAACGCAGTTAATAAACCACTCCTTCTGGAATAAGCCAAGCTGTTTTTGACTGTGATAGCAAAATCTGGCCCAGGACTGATTAATGAAATAAAAACTAAAATAATTAAAGGAAATAGTAGAGTAAATTGATGCCATTGTTCCATAGAGACTCCAAGTTTTTTACTAAGTTTTTCAACCAATATCATAGCTAATTTTTAAGTGCTCTTTTTGGGTTTTACATTTAGTTAATACGACATTATTTATATTACTTAAACTCTCTAAATGTATCCCACCACAAGGTTGGAAGAGGTGGTTTCTTATCCGCATAAAACAGATTTACTCACTTTCTAACCAAGTAATTTAATAAAAATATATAAAATATAGAATTATTTTAATGTTAATTTATAATGTGTGCAATTATTAATATGCTTTTTATAGTGAGAGAGGCAATATGATTGATGATCAAATTGATTTGCTCAGGCAATATTCAAGAAAATTGGTACGAGAACTAGGTATATTGCAATTAAATAAGTTAGTTGCAAAGGAGCAGCCGTCTTATTGGCATACTTTAATTGAAATAAATAAAGAACCCAATATGACTATTTCCAAATTAAGTCAATCGCTATTAGTTTCATTACCTACTTTGTCGCGAATAGTGACTTCTTTAATCAATGATGAATTGGTAACGGTAAACGAAGGGCTGGATAAGCGAGAGCGCTTTTTAAGCATTACTGATAAAGGTAAGGAAAAGATAAATTATATTGATGAATATTCTAATACTAAAATTAAAAGAGCATTCCATTTTTTAACTGATGAAGAGAAGGAACAAATAATTACTGCGATAGGAAAATATGCTCAAGCTTTAGAACAAAGTCGTTTAATTCGTGATCAGGTTAGGATTTTACGCTTGTCAACCTCCAGAACTTTACGTAAGCAAATTGTTAATATGATTGAAAATATTCAAGTGAATGAGTTTCACTTCTCGGTTACTCCTGAAATCAATGCATCAATTTTAAAGGCCGAAGAACAGTATTGTTATTATAACAGTTGTAATTTTTGGTATGCGGTTGATGAACAGGGAGGGATTATCGGTTCTATCGGCCTAAGGAAGTTAAATAATACTGAGGGGGAAGTAAAAAAATTTTTTATTGCGTCAAAGTATCGAGGGTTAGGGTTAGCTCAAAAATTAATGCTGATTTTAGTTAGAAATGCCACGAAACATGGATTTAAAAAGTTATTTTTGGGGACAGTAGCCCAGTTAAACGCAGCAAGACGCTTTTATGAAAAGAATGGATTTGTTCTTGTTAACAAAGAGTCTTTACCAAAAGAGTTCGAGTTGTGTCCTTTGGATACTCATTTTTATTATTGCGAAACAGATAAGCTGGATAAAAGCTTAAGAGAATTGATATGAATACACTAAAAGATTTGTAATTTAATATGTGAGCAATTTCTAAGGTATGACATGCTATGGTAGTGGATTCAATGCTATGCACTAATTTTTTTATACTTACAGGAGGACCTGGTTCTGGCAAAACTGCCGTATTAAATGAGTTAAATACTCGAGGCCATTTAACAGTTTCTGAAGTAGCGCGTTCTATTATTCAAAAACAACAGGCTGATGGTGGTGATGCCATACATACAGGAAATAGAAAAGCATTTCAAGACTTGATGCTTGAGCAATCGATTGCTGATTATTGCAGGATGCAATCAGAGGGAAAAATTGTATTTTTCGACCGGGGAATCCCTGATGTGTATGGTTACTCCAAAGCATTTTGTGGGGAGGCGAGTAAGGCGGTAAATGATGCTGTTTTACGATTTCGCTATAATAAAACAGTCTTTATTTTTCCTCCCTGGCCTGAAATTTATGAAAATGACGTTGAACGTCAACAGGATTTTCACGAAGCATTGCAAACTTATTATGCTTTAAAAGAGGGATATGTTGATTGTGGGTATACGTTAATAGAGGTACCCAAATGCCCTATTAAAGATCGGATTAATTTTATTCTTCAAATAATAAGTAAAAATTGATGAGCCTGTCGAGGTACTGGCTAATGCAAATCCCCTGTATGTTCTTATGTCATTCCAATGCCTAGAATCAATTCGGCCAAAATTAATATCGTAAAATAATAATCACTATGTGCTGTATTTGCAAATTAAACTGCAGGAATTGTATCCTATAAGCGTTTCTCTGGTGTTTATCATTTACTTTCACTCAATACATCAATATTCTTGTTTACTTTAATTTTAAAGCACAAATGGAACTTTAATGGCAGCAGATTTTATTGGTCTTCTCAAGCAAAGAAAATTTTTTCCCCTTTTCCTGACCCAATTTTTTGGTGCTTTTAACGATAATGCTTATAAGTTAGCGATGTTGACTATGATTAGCTATCATTTAAGCCATACACAAGAGCAATCTGAATATTATCAGGCTATTGCAGGCGCTTTATTCATAATGCCCTTCTTTATCTTTTCCGCTACCTCTGGACAATTGGCAGATAAATATGACAAGGCTCTGTTGACCCGTCTGGTTAAGGTGCTCGAAGTATTATTAATGATTATTGGAGGTATTGGGTTATACAGTGGAAGTATTTTCTTGATGATGTGTACTTTGACCGGTATGGGGGCACATTCTGCCTTCTTTGGACCTATCAAATATGCAATTTTACCAGACCACTTACCCAGGAAAAATTTATTGGCTGCTACGGGGTTGATAGAGGCCAGTACTTTTATGGCTATTTTATTAGGCACTACATTGGGTACTTTAACTGTTGGAGGGAAGGGGGCTACTCCTTATATCGCGATTATTATGACCTTAAGTGCCGCTTTTTCTGGCTTGGTTTCCAGTTTATTTATACCTCCAGCCCCATCAGCACTTCCTGAGTTAAAAGTGGATTTTAATTTATGGCGCGCTACAGTGAAGATGCTAAAGGAAGCGAAAAAAGAATATGGAATTTTTCTATCCATATTAACGATTTCCTGGTTTTGGTTGATTGGCGCTGTCATGCTAACCAAATTACCTGATTATACCCATTACGTTTTGGGAGCCAGTGCTCATGTTTTTGCTCTATTTCTTGCCTTATTTTCAATAGGTATTGCTCTGGGGTCGATTACAATAAATTGGTTATTGAAAGGACAAGTTAATCTTTCTGCAGTCCCAATGGCCATGCTCGCTTTTACTCTTTTTGCTTTTGATTTGTATTGGTCATCTCCTGCTGATCATGATTTAAAGACCCCATTATTCAACTTACTTAATTTTTTTACTTCTTTTACTCATTGGCGAATTGCTTTTGATTTATTTATGTTAGCATTTTGTGCAGGATTATTTGTAGTTCCCTTGTATACTTATTTACAAATTATAAGTCCAGTTGAGAACAGGGCTAGAACGATTGCGGCGAACAATATTTACAATGCCTTGTTTATGGTGATGGGAACTTTGTTAGTAATGCTGTTGTTGTTTTTTAATTTTTCAATCCCCCAGGTTTTTTTGGTACTTTGTCTTTTAAATTTGGTTGCCGCTTTGTTCTTGTTTCTTGGGTTAAGAACCTTGAGAAGAAACTCAGAGGAGATGGCTTAGCAATAGCTAGCTTTCTTGCACAACCTGTCTCTTTCACTATATTGCTGCGTTGCAAATATTTCCGTGGCGCATATATACTGCGCCCCTCGAAACATTCCAAGTAAAGGGAGAAGGGCAATATTTATTTTTGAGTTTGATGTTTTATTCCTGTTTTAACCAATCTTTTGCAGGTAAAAAATCCGTGTATAATTTTTCTTCATCACTGCCTTTTTCAGGATGCCAATTGTATTCCCAATGGACAATGGGAGGGAGGGACATCAATATGGACTCCGTCCTTCCGCCAGATTGCAGGCCAAATAAAGTGCCTCGATCATAGACCAAATTGAATTCTGCATAACGACCTCTTCGGTAATTCTGAAACGCTTTTTCTCTATTACCAAAAGGGATATCTTTACGACGATCCACTATGGGTTCATAGGCAAGAATAAAATGATCACCTATGCTACGCATGAGATCAAAGCTGTGATCAAAGCTGATTTCATTGTAATCATCAAAAAATAAGCCGCCAATACCGCGTGCTTCATTCCTATGTTTAATAAAAAAGTAATCATCGCACCAATGCTTGAATTTTGGGTAAATAGTTTCTCCAAAGGGCAAACAGGCATTTAATGCCGTTTGATGCCAATGCATACAGTCTTCAACAAACCCATAATAGGGTGTTAAATCAAAACCTCCACCAAACCACCAGACTGGTTCTGAGCCTTCCTTTTCAGCAACAAAAAATCGAACATTGGCATGTGTTGTTGGCACATAAGGATTATCTGGATGGATGACCAGAGATACTCCTAATGCGCTGAAATATCTTCCTGCCAATTCCGGTCTTTGTGCGCTGGCTGATGCTGGTAATTGCTCCCCTGAGACATGCGAAAAGTTGACACCGGCTTTTTCAAATACATTCCCATGAGCCATAACTCTGGTTTTTCCTCCACCTCCAGCAACTCGCTGCCAGGAATCCTCATGAAATCTGGCTTTGCCATCCAGTGACTCCAGAGAAACACAAATTGTATTTTGGAGCTGAAGCAGATAAGATTTAATTTGTTCTATCGCATGAGAAGGAAGTGTCTTCGGGATTGACATGATGAGACTCCACATTGGGGATTACCGCTTGGATGCCTCATTTTCTCATTTTTTAGATATTGGCACAATGTTTGCTTTGTTTAAACAAGATGTTTTTATCATTTTTATGTTTCTGTGAAGTTTGGAAACAAGCATGAAGCCATATATGGCTTTGGAAAATTGGCATAATGTCAAATGATGATTAAGACTTAAATAACAATAAGACAGGAGTAAATATGGCCATTAATCTTGATTCTTATTTTGGGATTCATGCCAAGGCTTTGATTGCAAGAGATCAGAGGGCATCCGTTCTTGCTAATAACATAGCCAATGTTAATACACCGAATTTTAAAGCCAGGGATGTTGATTTTAATGAAGTACTGACTGCGACTATGGCCGGTAACAGCCAGCAGTTAAGGGTAACTTCGGATCAGCATATTAATACGAATGCCGATTTTATGACTCATTTGAAATACCGAATGACACATCATGCTTCTTTAGATGGTAATACTGTTGATAAAGATATGGAGACTACCGAGTTTGCTCGAAATGCATTGAACTATCAGGCCAGTTTGAGTTTCTTAAATGGCAAAATAAAGTCCATGTTAACTGCTTTGAAAGGGGAATAATCATGTCATTAAATGCAATTTTTGACATTGCAGCTTCTGCAATGACCGCAGAAACAGTGCGTTTGACTACCAGTGCTGGTAATATGGGCAATGCGAATGTTGAAGCAAGCAGCCCAGAGGAAGTCTATCAAGCCAAATATCCTGTTTTCAAGTCAGTCCAGGAGAACGCAAATCAATGGATGGGGGAGCAAATTAAGGCTGGGGTGAAACTGGATGGTATTTATGAGAGTGACGCAGAACCGCACAGAAGATACGATCCAAATAGTCCAATAGCTGATAAAGATGGGTTTGTCTATACATCAAATATCAATTACGTTGAAGAAATGGCAAATATTATTTCAGCCTCTCGTTCTTATCAAATGAATATTGAATTACTTAATACAACCAAACAGCTTATGCAAAGGACGCTGCAATTAGGCGAATAAGGGGAAGGGAATGACTACTAATTCAGTAAATGGTTCCAATTCGGCAGGTGGTTTAGGTTTGAATCAAATTGATTCAGGTAAAAGACAAAACTTGGGGCAACAGGATTTTTTGCGTTTGATGGTGGCACAAGTTCAAAATCAAGATCCTCTACAACCACAGGCAAATGGGGAGTTTTTATCACAACTGGCTCAATTTAGCACCAATGATGGAATCACAAAAATGCAAGAGTCATTGCAACAGCTGGCTTCTTCTCTACAATCCAATCAAGCGCTTCAAGCATCCGCTTTGGTCGGCCGCAAGGTGTTAGTCAACAGCAACACGCTGAGCCTGGGTCCAGAAGGAGATGTAAAGGCTGCTATAGATATGGCGCCTGGTGTTTCTAATCTTCGTGCCGCAATCTACACGGAATCTGGCGAGTTGATAAAAACTATTCCCTTGGGGCAACCAGAACCAGGATTTTTCCAATTCAGTTGGGATGGTACTGATCAAAGCAATCAGCGCCTGGCATCAGGACGATATACTATAAAGGTCAGCGGTACTTATGGCGGACAAGAAGTGGCATTGAAAACTATGACGTCAGCTAATGTCGATAGTGTCAGCCTTGGTCAAAATGGGGAGGATCTAAAGCTCAATGTTGCTGGTGTAGGTTCAGTCTATTTAAGTCAGGTTAGGCAAATATCAGTATAAAGTAAGGATTTCGGTCACCGTGGCCTTATCAAAACGAAGACTTAAGTCATTAACGCATTGCTTATAAAGCAGTCAAGGGCAAATGCTAAAAAATTATAAAGCAGGAGGCTATTATGGTTTTTAACACAGCATTAAGTGGAATCCAGGCATCAACCAGAGATTTGGAGGTTATAGGTAATAATATTGCGAACTCAGCCACAGTAGGATTTAAAGGCTCAAGAGCTGAGTTTGCAGACATTTATTCATCCAGCGCTTATGGCTCTGGCGGCAACGCAGTGGGTGGAGGCGTTAAACTGTCGCGTGTACACCAATCATTTGCTACAGGAACATTGAGTACTTCAAACAATACTCTTGATCTGGCTGTTAATGGTTCAGGTTTTTTTATATTAAGTGATCAAGGAGCCAAGATATATACTCGAGCCGGGCAATTTAAGTTGAATAATGAGAACTATATAGTCAATGCAAATAATCAACGGTTGACTGGTTTACTAACTGATTCTAACGGTGCCATTACAGGGGCTTCAGGTGATTTACGAATAAACACCGCGAATATTACTCCCAGAGCCAGTTCAAATGTCTCTGTAGGTGTTAATTTGTATTCTCAAAGCAAAGCACCTAATGTGGATTGGGTAGGAGGTGCTACTCCGGCAAGTGATACATATAATAATGTCAGTTCGTCAACAATCTATGATAGTTTAGGAAATTCACATGTATTGAGCATGTATTTTATTCATGCGGATTCTACAGCTTTAGCTGGCACACCTAATGCCGCATCACCTGCTGGAACAGAAAATCAATGGTATGTGGCATTCCAGATAGACAATCAAAACGTTCCTCCTAATGTGGGACCTCAAAATACAAATAATTTATTCCGAGCAAACTTTAACTCCGATGGCTCTTTTGCGGGAGTATTCGATACTTCAAATGCTGCGTTACCCAATAATTTAATTCCTTTGTCATTCAATTTAAACAATGGTTCCAGTCCTTTAAATTTAAATATCGATTTATCGGACAGTACTCAATTTGGCAGTCCTTTTGCCGTTCAATCGACTTATAATAATGGCTATACTACCGGAAGTCTAGCAGGGCTGGATATTGATGACTCAGGAATGATCTACGGCCGTTATACTAATGGCCAATCTTTGGCAATGGGCCAGATTCAGTTGGCTAATTTTGCAGATCCAGAAAGTTTACAAAATATAGGCAATACCAGCTGGGCTGAAACCACTTCTTCAGGACAACCATTAGTTAGTGCTCCTGGGAGTGGTGGTTTGGGATTAATTAACTCAGGAAGACTTGAAGAATCGAATGTGGATTTGACTGGTGAATTGGTTAAGTTAATTAGTGCTCAGCGCAATTTTCAGGCGAATGCGCAAACCATTCGTACTGGCGATGCAATTACTCAAACGATCATCAATATTCGCTAGGAGATAATTCATGGAACCGATCCTGTATAATGCTATTTCTGGTGGTCGCTCAGATTTTAAAAGACAGGAAATAATCGCCAATAATTTGGCGAATATTAATACCCCAGGATTTAAGGCGGATTTATATCAGGCACAGACGATGTATATGAATAATGCTAATGGAAATAATCAATTCAATGTGCATTCATTTGTAACTCAAAATGCTAATGGAGTGGATACTTCTCCTGGAGAGATTATTACGACAGGCAGAGATTTGGATGTGGCTATTGATGGAGAGGGGTGGATGGCTGTTCAGGATAGCCAAGGCCGTGAAGCTTATACCAGAGGGGGCAGTTTGCGTTTGAATCCTAATGGACAGTTAATTACTGCCTCGGGTAAGGTGGTTTTAGGTGATGGAGGCCCAATTTCTATTCCTCCTGCTCAATCCATCGAGATAGGTTCGGATGGAACCATATCGATTGTGCCTTTAGAAGGTGATGCCAAATCCCTGGCTATATTAGACAGGATTAAATTGGTTACGCTGGATAGAAATAATATCTATAAAAATGATGAGGGTTTAATCCAGCTGAAATCAGGTGCTGCTGTTGCTAATAGTAACATTAAATTGCAAAGTGGTGCCTTAGAGGGAAGTAATGTCAAAGCAATTGATCAAATGGTAGCAATGATCAGTGCTGGTCGGGAATTTGATGCCCAAATGAAACTATTATCAACAGTTGATGATAATGGACAAAAATTGGCACAACTATTGCAGGAATAAACGTAATTAATTTAGTTATTGTTTCAGTCAAGGTAAGCTGCTCTCCAGTTGTTAGAAGCCATAGATGCTTGTAAAGCGGAAGATGTTTTTATGCACTTGCGAATCTGAAATGATAATTAGGGCCGAAATAATAATAAGAAGAATAATAGCAGGAGGCCGTTATGGAACCAGCATTATGGGTCAGTAAATCAGGTTTGGAAGCCCAGGATAAGAATATTGCTACTATTGCGAATAATCTTGCTAACGTCAACACAACTGCTTTTAAAAAGGGTAGAGCCTTATTTGAGGATTTAATTTATCAAAATCTTCGCCAGGCTGGCGCACAATCCTCACAAAATTCGCAAATTCCTACCGGTATAAATATGGGGACTGGAGTGCATCTGGTTGCTACAGAAAAAATATTCAGTCAGGGCAGTCTTCAGAATACGCAAAATGCTTTGGATGTCGCTATCGAAGGACGTGGCTTTTTTACAGTTTTAATGCCAGATGGCACACAAGCTTATACACGTGATGGAAGCTTTAAAACTGATAGTACAGGCCAGATCGTTAATAGTAATGGGTATCCTCTGCAACCCAACATTACGATACCGCCGCAAACGACAAAAATTACTATTGGAACAGATGGCACAGTTAGTGCTTTAGTCGCGGGAAATAATGCACCATCCGTTATAGGCAATATCCAATTAACTGATTTTATAAACCCTGCCGGATTGCAACCGATTGGACAGAATTTGTATACGGAAACCGTAGCGAGTGGTACACCAATTACAGATAACCCGGGTAATTCGGGATTGGGTACTTTATTGCAAGGTTCATTAGAAGCTTCTAATGTGAATGTGGTTGAAGAATTGGTTAATATGATTCAGGCTCAAAGAAGCTATGAAATAACAGCAAAAAGCATTCAGACCGTTGACAGTATGTTGCAATATTTAACCCAAACTCTGTAAGTGAGATAGGTTATGAATCGATTTAATATAGCTACCACTTGCTTGGCTACAGCCTTGTTGTTTGGGTGTGAAGCCTTACATCCACCAGCACCAGGCGATAATCCTGATTATGCTCCAACCTATCCTGTAACACCGGATCCCAAGGAGTTAAGAAAGGTAAGTGGTGCTATTTATAGTAGTGAAACGGCTCTCCCTTTATTTGAAACGCCCAGGGCAAGGCATCCAGGTGATATATTAACAGTATATTTGATAGAAAAAACAGATGCCCAGAAAAATGCGACTACCACTCAGAGAAAAAATGATACGGAAAAAATCACAAATAAACTCTTTTTAGGTAGGCCAATTTCTTTGGGAAGTGGTTACAGCATGGATTTTGATTTGGATAACCAAAGGCAGTTTAACGGGGAAGGCAGATCAATACAAAACAATAAATTAGCTGGCAGTATTTCAGTAACGGTAGCTAAAGTGTTGGCGAATGGCAATATGGTTGTTCAAGGCGAGAAGTGGGTCAGAATTAATCAGGGCAATGAATTCGTTCGTCTTTCAGGGATAGTTCGTCCCCAGGATATAAAAGCAGATAATACTATTACCTCTGATAGAATTGCCAATGCAAGAATTTCTTATGGTGGAACTGGCCAAATTAATAATACGAATGCTCAAGGATGGTTATCAAGAATTTTATGGGGGCCTTTATTCCCGACGTAATTGGTAATTATCGAGATTACAAAGGACAAGGAATTAAGATGCGGCGAATGCTGGTTATTGGATGGTTGTTGGCATTTCATTTGATTGCAACTCAAGTTTTTGCTGAGCGAATCAAAGATATCGCTACTTTGGCTGGTGTTCGTATTAACCAACTGGTTGGTTATGGATTGGTGGTTGGGTTAAGCGGTACAGGAGATAAAACTGGCACGAAATTTACTGAAGACAGTTTCGCTAATATGTTGACTCAATTAGGAATTAACGTTCCTCCAGGAGTTAGACTCAATTCCAAAAACATTGCAGCAGTGATGGTCACTGCTAATTTGTCCAGCTTTATGAAAAAAGGACAAACTATGGATGTCAACATTTCATCCATAGGCGATTCTAAAAGCTTATTAGGTGGAACTTTATTGCTTACTCCTTTAAAAGGCGCGGATGGACGTGTCTATGCCATGTCACAAGGAAACGTCGTAGTATCTGGCATTAGTGCTTCCGGGAGCGATGGTTCAAGCGTCACTGTTAACGTACCCAGCGGGGGAAGAATTCCTAATGGCGCTACGATTGAGGCTGATATTCCTAATCCATTTTATTACTCAAATTCATTAACTTACAACCTGCATACCCCAGACTTTACTACAGCAAAACGAATGAGCGATGCTATCAATGAGCTAATGGGGCCTGGCACAGCAAAAGCTATCGATGCTGGATCTGTGGTAGTAACAGCTCCTAAAAAATTATCCCAACGCGTAGACTATGTTTCAGTGCTTGAAAATATTGAATTTAAACCAGGCGAAGCCATGGCAAAAATTATTATCAATGCCAGGACTGGAACAGTGGTTATCTCAAGCAATGTGATTGTTAAATCTGCTGCTGTCTCTCATGGTAATTTGGTCGTTAGCATTACAGAGACTCCCGTTATCAGTCAACCGAATGCCTTTGCTTCTGGGCGCACAGTGGCTACGCAGCAATCACAAGTTAATATTCAACAAAAAAATAACCGTGCCTTTATCTTGCCCAAAGGCACCACTTTGAAAGATATAGTAAGAGGAATCAATGCTGTTGGTGCAACACCTGCCGATGTAATCTCTATTCTGGAAGCCTTACAACAGGCAGGTGCGTTGAGTGCTACATTAATAGTCATATAAAGGTGATGGATATGACCATACAAAGTATTGTTACGAGCGATTTTCAAGGGTTAAATGAATTAAAAACTCAGGCAAAAAACAATGCAAAAGAAGCGTTGCCTGAAGTAGCTAAGCAGTTTGAAGGGATATTTTTGCAATCCATGTTAAAAAGCATGAGGATGGGACAGCATTTCCTTGATGAATCCAGTCCTTTTAGTGGTAAGAATGAAGCGACTTTCCAAGAGATGCTGGATGCACAATATGCCAGTACTATTGCCGAGTCTAAAGGGATAGGCTTGGCATCTCTGCTGGCAAAGCAACTGGAAAATTCAGTTGGGCACAAAGCAAATAACCCGGTTAATTCCTCTGCTGAGGTTAACAATACTAAAGGTATTAATTCAGAAAAGTCGCTATCCGTTGTTGATGATTTCGTAAAATCAATATGGTCCACGGCAAAACAAGCTGCGTCTTTAATTGGATTAGATCCCAAACTGTTAGTAGCACAGGCAGCATTAGAAACTGGCTGGGGTCAATTTGTTACAAGAGATGCGGATGGCTCGAGCAGCAATAATTTGTTTAATATAAAGACTGGGTCGAATAGCAAGGCAGACTCAATTCAGGTTAAAACAACAGAATACATTGCCGATACACCAATTAAGATAAATGCTTCCTTTAGAAAATATCCATCTATAGAGCATAGTTTTCATGATTATATTTCGTTAATTAAAGGAAGTGAGCGTTACCAGACTGCTTTGGCCAATGCAGCAAATCCTGAACTTTATGTCAGTGAGTTAAATAAAGCAGGGTATGCTACTGACCCGAATTATAGCAGTAAAATTTTGTCTATATATCATGGTGATGAATTGAATCAGGCAATACAACGATGTGAGTTTTCCGAAAAAATTTGATAATTATGCCCGAGCAAAGAATAAATTAGTTCAGGGAGTGAACAAAATATGTCAATACTTAATATTGCCTATTCAGGACTGAATGCCTTTCAGCGTGCCTTGGACGTTACTGGCAATAATATTGCTAATTTTAAAACGAGGGGTTATAGCAGACAATCTATCCAATTTACACCTATTGCCTCGAATCGCTATGCCGGTTCATACATAGGAGCAGGGGTATCTGTTTCGTCGATTTACCGAAATGTTGATCAGTTTGCCAATGCTCAGGTTCGAAGCACCTTGAGTTATAGAACTCAGTATGATGCGTTTTATAATCAGGCAATTCAGATAGATAAACTGCTTTCACAAGATGGATCTAGTATTTCAGTTCCTTTGCAAACTTTTTTTGATTCAATAGGACAATTGAATAGTATACCTGATAGTATAGCGACAAGAGGTGTTGTATTAAAACAGAGTCAGTTATTGGCTCAGCAATTTAATTCGCTACAAATAAAACTTGAAGAGTATCAGCGTAATTCTACATTACAAGTAACAGAATCAGTAAAACTAATTAATCGAATAACAAAAGAGTTGGCGGAGGTCAATGGAAAATTATTAGGCAATAACAATATACCTGAATTACTTGACCATAGAGATGAGTTACTAAAACAATTATCTGGTTATACCGATCTGAGTATTTTTGATCAGGGTGATGGCACGATTAGTGTTGGAATTGCCAGTGGAGATATGCTAGTGGCAGGAACTCAGCAACGCGATTTGGTGGTGGGTACAGGTAATGATTCTATTTTTGGAACAAAGATATTCCTAAGTAATGGCGGAAATAATCAAGTCGATATTACAGACAGGCTGACCACCGGTATGTTAGGCGGTCTTATAGATTATGAGAAAAATGTTCTGGGACAGGCCAGTCAATTAATAGGTCAAATGGCTATTGGTTTGGCTCAGACCTTTAATGCCCAACATAAGTTGGGAATGGATATGAATAGCCAAATTGGTAAGGATTTTTTCACTGATTTTAATTCCCCTGCGCAAATGCTGAAACGCTCTACAGCTTCAGCTGGTAATAGTGGAACCGCTGTTTTATCCGTCAATATCTCAGATATATCCCAAGTGAAATTAAGTGATTACGATCTGATAATTAGCGATACCGGGGCTAATGAGTTACGATTGATACGGAAATCAGACGGTACTTCTACAACCTTAACCTGGTCAAGCACGCCACCAGCCCCACCAGCAGGGCAAGTGGTTATAGATGGAATGACAATTACGGTAAACGATTTATCGCAACTGGCAAATAATGATCATTATACCCTGACCCCTACCAGAGGGGCTGCGAGAGATTTTGCCTTACAAATAAAAGATGCCAATGAAATTGCGCTGGCCTCTCCGGTAAAAACGGCGGCGTCATTAAATAATACCGGACAAGGTCAAATTATTTTAGGCTCTGTATTGGATACGTCTGCTGTTAATAAACAATTCAGAATAGATTTCATTTCGGATACTCAATACAACCTGGTTAATGTAACGGACAGTACAACAACCGGTCCGTTTGCTTTTGTACCAAATACAAACAATGTCATTCAAATTCCCGATGGGATAACTCCTTCTTATTCAGTTGTTTTATCTGGAATTCCTAAATCTGGAGACCAATTTACTGCTGATTACAATATTGGTGGATTTGGTGATAATCGCAATGGTTTGATCCTTGGAAACATACAACAAAACAAGATTTTTTCCAATGGCAGCGAAACCTTATTTGACAGATATGGTAATTTGCTTGCTGAAGTGGGAGGCAGAACTAATCAAGCTAAAACCAGCTTTGAATCTGCCGATATACTTCATAAGCAGGCATTGGATTTTCAGGATAGCAAAAGTGGAGTCAATCTGGATGAGGAGGGAGCCAATTTGCTTATCTTTCAACAGGCCTACCAGGCAGCGGGAAAGTTGATGGAAATATCCAATCAAATTATGAACTTGTTGTTCGATATCATGAGGTGATGAATGCGCATTTCAACCAATCAGATATATCAGCGGGGTTTGGATAATTTGTTGACTCAACAAGAGAGATTGGCAAGGCTTCAGGATCAACAAGCCAGCGGTATAAGAGTTCGGATTCCATCTGATGATCCAGTCGCATCAGCACAAATTGAGTTGGTTAAACAGCGTATCAGCAATATAGAGTTATTACAAACTAATCGTCAAGCGGCGGACAGTGCATTACGTTTAGAGGAAGGAATATTATCCAATGCTGTTAACTCACTTCATCGTTTACGTGAAATACAAATTCAATCTGGAAACCCCAGTCTTTCTGAAGAGGACAGAAAAACCCTCGCTGTTGAAGCTCAAGCCTTGTTAAATCAATTACTTGATTATGCTAACACAAAGGATAGTAATGGAAGCTATATGTTCAGTGGTAGTAAGTCCTTAACACAGCCAGTATCATTGAGTTTGTCAGGACAATATGTTTATAACGGTGATAATACGCAGCGTTTTCAAGCGGTTACAACGAGTTTACTGGTAGCAGTGAATGACACAGGCGACAATGTGTTTATGCGTATCCCAAATGGAAATGGGCGTTTTACTATAAGAGAAACGCTAACCCCTAATACAGGAACAGCTTCAGTCAGTTCTGGTTCCGTGACTAATGAAGCAGCTTTTGTACCTGATGATTACACAATGACTTTTGCTTTAAATTCTCAGGGTAACTTGGTTGTCATGGTGAGTGGCACACTCAGTGGTAATGTGATACCACCAAGCGGTTTACCGGATGATGCCCCATTATATCAGGAGGGTAGTGCCATTAGTTTTAATGGTATGGAAATGGTGGTATCTGGCTTGCCCAAAGCAGGAGATTCATTTTCAATTAGTCCCGCAAAAAATGAATCTATTTTTTCTACTGTGCAACGTATGATAAATAACTTGAATAAACCCTATACTACCGCTGTAGAAAAAGCAGCTACTCAAACTGAAAATAATCAATTATTAGCTCAGATTGACAGTGCTTTAGTTCATATTTTGAGCGTACAATCTGATTTGGGAGCAAGGCTCAATCAATTGGAAACTGCTGAAAAAGCGAATAATGATTATCTGGACATCAGTACCGCGGCATTAAAAAAACTTAGAGAAATTGATCCTGTCGCTGTTGCAACGGAATTGAATTTACAACTAGTCAATCTGCAGGCAGCTCAGTTAAGTTTTACAAGAATTCAAGGATTATCCTTATTTAATTTTTTGTAAAAGTACATCAAAAATAGAGTTTCTCATCTTGTATACTGAGTCGTGTTGAATAATCTCATGTAGACTTAGCCATTGCTGTAAATCAACCAATATAACTATAAGTTATAACCTATAGAAAGAACTCATAAGCATGTCACATCCTGTTCATATTCACTTGTTATTATGTATTTAAACCCAAATGAGCAGGTGAAATTATGAAAACGTCAAATAGTCAAAATGGTACATCAAATAAGCCGTCTGTAAACCTGGGAAAATTGAGTACTGCAAAAAATCTCGTATTTCGTGGAGGTGGCTCCAAAGGGGTGGCTTATGTTGGAGCGCTGCAATCCTTGTCTGAACAAGGAGTATTGGAAAACATTGAAAATGTTGCAGGAAGCTCTGCGGGTGCAATGACCGCAGCGATAGTCGCTTGCGGTGGATCAGCCGAGTTAATGGAATATTTTTGTAGTGCGAATAGTTTAGCGGATTTTGTTGATAACCGATTGACTAAAAAATTGCTTCCTAAAAGCGATAAAAGTCCACAAGCTGACTCTTCTGCCGATTATTCTTCAATAAGTCATGAGCAAACGAGTGAACAGCGAAATACTGAATCCAGTCTTGCAGAAGCAAAACTGGTCACGAAACCCTCCAAGTTAACTGGTCTCATTGCTTCTAAAGGAACCAAGTTAGTTGAAGCGATGGAACATGTGATGAGGATGGCTATTTTCACGCATTTTCCTGAATCTCTGGATAATGAATTGAAAAGTCTTGATGAGAAACTGAATGCAATTGAGGATAAAGAGAGCGCTGAATACAGCAATCTTGCAAACAGAAAACAGATTGTAGAAGACACTCAAAAAATTATAAACGGATTGCATGATCCGAATTTTGATTTAACTTTTGGTTATTTACACACGCTACATCAATACGATCCTCAGCAATTCAAGGAATTGTACATTACCGGAACAGATGAAAATGGAGAGTTACGGATTTTTTCTCATGAGAAAGACGCTGATATGCCTGTTTCCATAGCAGTTCGTATCTCTGCATCATTACCTGGAGTGTTTGATCCGGTAATCTACCAAGGAAGAAAATACATTGATGGTGGTGCTGCCAATAATTTACCTGTCAATATCTTCTTTAAAAAGGAAGAAGCTTATACTCCAGGTGTTGTAACTACAATTGGAGTTTCTTGTGAGAATAAATTGGACATTACAGAAAAGGAATTTAAAAATCCATCCTTTATGGAAAGGATTATGGGGTATTTAGGAGATTTTGTTAAAAAAATATTATGTAAACTTGATGTTGAGGGTGCTGTAAAAGAACAGAAAAGAGAAATGCTGAAATACATAGATAATGGAAATCTCTTTGTTATGGTCGCACCTCCCATTTCCATAACGACTGCTCAAATGCATATTGAGAAGGAAGAAAAAGAGGGCGTTATCAAGGTAGGTAAAGCATTTTGTGACATGCAACTGAAAAGTATGATTGATGCAGATTATAAACCACAGCCATTTGATGAAAAAACAGCAAGAGTATTGGCAAACAGTGGTGAGCAACAAGAGCAATCAATACAAAAAACCATTGATTTTAAATCAAGATTGCAAAATTTTAAACATCCAGACAGACCTTGGTCTCAGCACGTAGAAAAAACTATTGATAGACTAATGTTGGTCAAAGGAGCGGCTACTCAAGATCAAATAGATCTGTGTTTGCAATGGCAGGAAATCAAATCAGTGCATACTAACTCTGCAGATAGATTGAGAGAATTTGCCTATGCTTTCCTTGCTTCGCCATTGGCAGAGCCAACCAGTAATCAACAGGAGATTAATTTCAGTAAAGAAACAAGAAAAGAAATCAATCTATTAAAAAGTCTGCCAGGATTATATGACACCACTCCTGATTTTACAGAAGAGTTTAATAATCAGAGAACGTCATCCCTACAAAGAGCATAAAAACACTAATTCAATTAATTTGAGTTCGTTTCATTTTTTAGAAAGTGTCCAACAACTTGTTATGGTGGCAGATGAAACAATTTCTATTGCTCAATGTACAAAAGCCTTTATGATTGATGCTGCTTCGATGTATGGATTCGACAAACAAATAGATATTATTGTAGTTGGCAAAAAAGCAAACTTTGTCTTTCTACCTGAATGATCCATTAAATATGGAAAATAATACTGATAATTTACAAAATATTGGTGTGTTGGCAAATGGTGTATCGTAGCCAATATCATGCTAACCCTCATTCATTGAAAGTGCTTATATGGCCAAAAATAGAGAGAAAGTACTTACTATAATTGGCTCTAGCCAACAAACTTAATTTTCTCTACATAACTTGTTTATTCGAAATAAAAATGATCAAATTGAGATATGTATCGATTTAGTACTTGAAGGATCTACAGCATGGTCGAAAGCTATTTTTCGTTCAGTTAGTTTAGGGGTTAACTTACCACAAATATAATGGCTATTATTTGGACAATTATGTCGAATCCTCATTAATCAGCACGATTATAGCATTCAAGGACTTTGCCTATTTGAATTCAAGTTTTTTAGTTATTTCTTCTTTATCACTAACAGATAGTACAAGGTTCGTTTCTTTACCTGTTGGTTTTTGTATTCGAAACAGGGTGTTCGGATTTTTAACAGTAACCACGGTTTTATGCGGCTTACTCTCAAGGTAACCAAATTCATTATTTTGGGTGTGTTTTTTAATATGTGCATCCGCATCAGTTTCGTTTGTAAATAATGTCACCCTTTTTTCAAACGATTTGTTAATTTTTTTCGAGCCAGGTTCTTTCGGTTTACCGTAGAAATCAGAAATTCCGTGTTTTCTATGCATGACATTTTCACCTACAGCAATCAAATCCTGCAACCCTAAGTTTACTAACCCAGTTTTTTTTGCTACCTCGAGATCGCTTAAAAAATAATGAATTTTTTCTAGATGGTCTTTTGAAAGGGTTCGAACGTTAAGCACTGATTTTGAATCCAAATAGCTTACTATGATTTGCAAAACTTCAGGAGGTAAACTTGATAAGTCTCCATTGTTTTCAATTTTTGTAACATCATCAGATCCTTTAAATATATTAAACAGGTTTTTCAGTTTCATTTTTACTCACAATGGCTAGATGTAGATAGTTATTTTAACATGCTTACATTAAGTTAATATTAATTGATAAAATTTCAATCAATTTATGAATTGCCTCAAATTACCTGTTGCCGAAAGGAGGAAAGCCAAAATGGGGGAAGTGCGCATGGATTTATATTTGAAAACACAGCGTTGACTTTACCACCGAGGTAATCGAGAGGTGAAGAAACGCATATTAGATGAGTTTTGCGAAACGCATGGCTATTATTGTAAGGGGTGGCAGCAAGGTTGACCTAAGCGTATTATTGAAACCGCTGTGGTCAATTGAGTGCCGCAACATTTTTGGCTGGTTTAAAAAATTGTTGGATTTTCTCGCCGTTTTGCCATTAAGGAAACGTGGATTTAATTTTATTTCATTAGTCGATGCTATAGATTATGTATTGAGAGGATCAATTATATCAGTGCTGACGTTAATATAGATAATGCACCACAAGATGCGGGGAGTTCAACTTTTTAAATATAGATTTTTTACCTGTTTCTTTATAAATAGTAAGCTACCTATAATTGTGAGTTAGCAAGACAAATCACTAAAAAATCCCCGCCAAAAGCGGGGATTTCAACACTTAACCTAACAAAGTCCAGGCTTGCGACCAGGCAAGACCTACACCGGGCTCATAGTAGGCTGGGGATTGCGAGCACCAACCAGAAAAAGGCCAGGGTTTGCATTGATAGCGTTTGTGGTCCAAGCGACCGAGGACAATCGTACCAGCTTTATAATTATTAATCCCATCAGGATAAACCAAATCCGCAGTATTGGAAGGCTCGGTGAAATCAATCATCACATGGTAATTGCTAATATCAGTATCGCTTAGGTAGATTTTATTGGCCTGATTGGCTGCCAGAATCACTTGGCCACTTTCCGGATCAAGTTGACCAATACGCACTAGTGAGGAGGACATGTTAACCTTAGTCCCTAAAGCCAAAGGCCATTGCTCAGCCATTCGGTTGCTGTTGTTGACCGTAATGCTGTTGTTTTCCACTTCCACTTCGTGCTTGAAAACTCGCAAAGTGACTTTGGTATCGGCGGCGATATCGCCCGTGCCATAAAGATCCTGGAGTTCATACCAGGTTGGTGCTTGTGCCACGCCGTCAATAAATACATCGCTGCATCCATAGAAAGCTTCAGGACTGTCTTCGCGTTGCCAGATCATGTAAAAAATATGTTTACCTGTCATATTTGCAGGCATTGGGCAATCCATCTGATAACGCCCATTGGCTAAGGTAACACTGGTAATGGTACAAAATGGGCTTGCGTCCAGATCAGACCATTTTAAAGGGTTATTGAAATCATAGCTGTCTTTGGTGGCATAAAATTTGAAATATTTGGTTTTATGAGGCGCGGTAGCATGGAAAATAAATTGAAAATGACCATTAGCATCGGGATGTATAATCGTTGTTGTCCAATCTGTTCGAGCTAAGTTAAATCCTTTAAAAAAGTCTCTGCCGCCAGAACACAATTGACCATCGGCTATTAATTCACGATGCTTATCGTTGGCCGCACCCTGGTTCACTTCATGCCAGTTGTACAAGGGTTGTGTGCCTCCTACCTGCACTGCCGCCTTACACGCGGCGGATTTTGGGTTTTCTGGCCCTTCTTTGTAGCATTGATACGTTCTGGAAATAGGAATTTCCAAAGCTCCATGGGCGAACAGAGAGAAACTGGCCATTGCAAGACCAATACTTCCTATTAATTTTTTCATTATTCATCCTGTTATGATATTAAAAAAAGAACAATGCGCCTCGGACGAGGCGCATACTTACATCAACTACATACACCGTTGATAACACAGTTTCTGAGGTCAGTAGCAAACCTGAAGTTGTTACTCTGATCAAAGGTAACTTCCCAGTTAAATACCCCCCCAATGTTTCCATAGGCGCGAGGAGGAACATACGATCCGCAACTGTTACTACTAACCGTTGCTGTTTTCAGGCACTGGATGGCACGTTTAATGGTGCTTGTTGGAATTACAGGCGAGCCGTCACCGTTGCCACTGGCATTAGCTGCGAGATACCCGATGACTACCTGGGATGGGTTTAAGTGGCTGATATAGGGTTGGAAGCCTGTATTACTGCCATTGGGTAATTGAGCTGGCCAGTTTTCCAGCAGATCAGTGGCCATGGCGACACTGAAATCAGGATTGCTGGTTGGCGTTGGGCCGTAACACACCATATCAATGCCGAACATGCAGCCTGTATTGTAAAGTTGTATACCGACCCAGGCCAAGGCATCATGAGTTTGCATAATCAAAGAAGCATAGTTACCCCAGACCCCGTCAAAACCATTGGTTGCTGCCACATTAGCTGTCTGTGGTGCCATGGTAATCAGCAAATTAGTATTCTGGCTGTACATCGTGTTGATAATATTGGCTAAAACCGCGATGTCGCCTTGTGGGTTGACAAAGGTACCGCTGCCATTCAAACCATGCTCAATGTCGATGTCAAACCCATCAAACTCGTATTCATCCATTAAACTACGTAAGGAATTTATAAAGGTTTGCTTAAAGGCATCGGGTGATGTGGCAGCTGTCAATGCCTGATGAAAATCAACCGTGGTGTTCGGTAAGCTGGTTAATGCACCGCCTAATGATAAGATGACCTTAATGCCTTTCTGATGCAAGGACTGAATGTAGGGCTTGGTTATAGTATCAAACGCCGGTGTGATCTGTCCTGGTTTGCTGGTGCTAAATACGCCGAAAGCAACCATCATGTGGGTATAACCCGCATCAGCCAGTGCTTGTGGAGTCGGTGGTATTTTCCAGCCAGGCAGGTAACCAATGATGCGACCATTACTGGCTGGATTAGCTGATAAAGTCACTGTTTCAATGGCATTAGCCGTTGCAGTCAGCGGTTGGGGTGAAAAATTTAAGGTGTAACCTGAAACAGCTTGGCCTGACACCGTGTAAATAACTCCATCAATCAAAGAAATAATCGCAGAGCCACTTCCATTCGCTAAATCGACAGTTTGCATAATCGGTGCTGTGTTATCATTAGGAGTGAAGGTAATATTAATTGTTGCTAATGAAGCAGGTGCCCCTTGCACTTTTACAGTGACTGAATCCTGGACGACCTGAACGCATTGGTAAGTGAGATTAGTGGTTGGCACATTGGTTTTATTGGCAATAACTGTAGTTGGTGTAAACAAAGGTTTGCACTGGTAGTTATTGAAATGGATAGGTGATGTTGAAAACTGATAAGACGCACCGTCTTTTAATTGGGTCACTGTGGTCGAATTGCCCCAGCTCACAGTTTGCAATTGGGAGGCGCCAGTTTGAGGAAGAGTTAACAATACCGAGGGGTTATCAGTATAGCCAGTTAATTCACTAGGCAGTGCTTGCAGATTGATACTAATCTTTCCAGTTTGGGGAGCTGATGCATAGTTAATGGTCGCATTGATTGTCTGGTTAGCATTCACAGTGACGGTACTAGGAACTGCGCTACCCTGATAAGTATTGCCGTCGGTGCTTGTAACCGTTTCGGCAGCAAGCCCATAAGTTCCTGCAGCAAGGCCGGTTATTAGTTGTGTACTATTCCAAGGCAATTGGACATCACTGACAGCTTGGCCATTTAATGTGATATGAACCAAAGCATAATTCTGAAGCACATTGGTGGGTTTTACTGTATTATTAGTCAGCTGGATGTTTCCGATATTAACGGGTGTTCCTAAATAAATATTAACTGTATTTTCAATATAGCTGTCAGTAAAATCACCGTATTTAAGAGTAATTGAACTTCCAGCTGGTAATTTGCTGTTGGCACCTGGGAAGGTAGGGAAATGCAAGGTCAATGTGGCCAGGTAATTTCCACCCGGTTGTGGTTGGGAACTAATGTTTAATGTATTATCAGGATAAGACAAAGGCCAGAAATCACCCCAAAACGACGTATTAAGCGACGCTTTTGTCTGAAAAGTCACGGTCGAATTCTGAAAATCAACTGCTTGGCCACAACTGTTGGTTAATTTTAGATTGATGGATCTCCAATGTTGATTGCCGGTGGAAGTGAATTGAGAGGTAATGCAGGATACTGGCTGTATAATTCCCAAGGGAGGAGAGGAATAAACTGTTGTCGAAATGGTGGTAAGCGCTCCCAAACCTAATAATAAGTATTTCATTCTCAACTCCCTGTAATAATAAGATTTTTAATCTAACATGAATTTTCCCTATTTAACAAATAGTTAGATTTAAAAATATTTTCATAGAAATAGTTAGCTCTTGATTATTGCAGAAGTTCTGGTTTAGTGGATATCTTTTGAATAATCGCACTAAGTATCAAAGCGTTAGCCCAATGATGGGGCTCTACCCCAACAAAGCACATCATTACCCATAAGTATTAATTACGGTTATTCAAATTAGAAAGGGTAAATAGCAGGATGATTAAAAATTAGCCTATACCCTGATTATCCTTATTGAGACATAGGTAACAGCTGGCGTCCCGGGCAGGATTCGAACCTGCGACCTGCCCCTTAGGAGGGGGCTGCGCTATCCATCTGTGCCACCGGGACTTTGACTTTATTTATCAAACGCAAGTCTACCTTTATAGCCGGAAAATGACAACGGGAAAGCAAACTTCTTATATGAAAATGTAAAGATTATTGATAGGGCTGGTTGGATTGGAATGTGTTCAACTATCCTGTCATTTCTCAATTCTGGATATTGATAAGTCAATTTTTATTAAACTTACTGAATGTTTTTTGGTTGGCCGTAAAGATGCTATAAGCTGATAGCAGCATGTTATGAAAGAATATCTATTGACCAAATATTAGTAATTAAGCTAACTTGCGCTAGTTGATATTGGATTGCAAAATTTGAGTCATTAAAGGAGATGTTACACTATGAGAATTTTTAAAGGATTAATGAAAAGTACTGGTCTTAAGAAGTATCCAAATGATCAAATAATAAATAATCCATCTCTTCAATCATCCTCCGCTTCTTTATCTAGAGATGTCAGACAAGCTCGGTTTGATTTTTTTCCGATAAACAATACAGGTGAATCTATATTAAAAGACTCCTCGAGCAATCGTGTGAATTCAGAATTTCAGCCAATGATGCTCAAGAGAGATATAAACTCTGTTCTGATTAGATTACCGATTAAGCATAGTGTTTATCGAAATCATGGCAATAGTAATTTGTCGAGTGACTCAGCATTAATAATGGACTCGTCTAATCTACAAGATCATATTTCCTATTTACAGCTTTGCTTTACTCATAAAGAAGGGAAGTGGTATTTGTTTTTAAAATGTTTTACTGCTTTGGATGTTTTTAATTATGATTTTGCACCATTATTGAAAATATTGAATAAACCAGACGTAAGAACTTATCCCATGAGTTTTGGTTACCCAGGTGTTATTGATAGGACAGAGCTCATTGACATGGATAGAAAAACTTATGCCAGACAGTTTATTATACATGGCCCTGATGATGAGGCTAAAATCTTGCAAGATGTTCATGATTTCAATTTGAATTGTTTGAGGCGGTTTGAAGAGTTAACCTACGGTAGAGATAATAGTGCTTATAGAAACTCTCAAGCGTTAGGAAGAATTTTGCATAAAATTGTCACTGCTTATCAAGAAGTAACTGTAAATGAATATGATATAGCATTGAACAGGCTTAAGATTGTGTTTCAAGATCAAGTATTTCAAAATGATCCACAAATTTGTTTGTCTTTGACTCACATAGTCAATGCATTAATTGTTTTAAGTCAAAAAAAGGAACTTACTAACAAGGGAATGGAAATTGATGAATACCAATTACACCTCATTTTAAAAGAACTGGCAAAACATGAAGGTAAAAAATTTAAAAATAATCTATGGTTTCCTATAGGGACTGTTGAGGCAATTAGCCAAGAGGTAGAAGAACTGTTTGCTTTAAAGCAAACAACAGCTGCAGCATCTATAATGAGTTAATAGTGGTTTAAACACTACCATTTATAATTTAATTAAGGACGATAAAAATGAAACAAATTAAGGGAAGGCTATTATCAATAATATCTTTATTATTCTTGCCGTTTCTGCTGTTTGCTTCTGATGCAGCGATTAGTCTGGTTGGCGTTCAAGGTTATGATTTGGTTTCTTATCATCAGAAAAATGGTCCTGTCCGTGGTAGCGGTAACCACACTGCCTATCATAATGGAGTAGCTTACCTATTTGCTACTGATGAAAACAAGAAAGCTTTTCAGGCTAATCCTGAAAAGTATTTGCCAGCTTATGGTGGTTATTGTGCTTTTGCAGTTTCGGTTGGGCGGAAAGTAGTGAGTGACCCATTGGCGTGGAAAATTGTTGATGGCATTTTATATCTCAATCTTAATAAACAGGTACAAGAATTTTGGTCAAAAGACATTCCCGGTAACATAAAAAAAGGCAATATCCAATGGGAAAAAATTAAGGATATTGACCCTCAAAAAATTTAATGTGTTTGGAATACAGAGTTTCTAGCTATTCAAGTATCGCTAGCCCGTACCATTTTGTTTTGTTTGTTATGGTACAGGCTTCTCCAAATTCGTTTCTATTTATATAAAGGCCACATCCATAAAATTGTTGGAATAGAAACTGCTATAACAATAAGTTCTAATGGTAATCCCAAACGAAAATAATCAGAAAATCGGTATCTTCCTGGCCCCATAACCATGGTGTTGTTTTGGTGGGCAATTGGGGTAAGAAATGAACACGAGGCACCAATAGCAACTGCCATTAAGAAAGAATCCACATTAACATGCGATGACTGAGCAATCTTGATTGCAATGGGAGCCATAATTAATGCCGTTGCTGCATTGTTTAATAGATCAGACAAGGTCATAGTTATAACCAGAATCGCAAGCAAGGCAAAGATAGGTGAATATTGGCCAGCAATTTTCATAAATCCATTTGCAATCAAATCTGCTGCACCAGTCGTTTGCAAGGCTTCTCCAACAGGGATAAGAGCTGCTAGTAACAACAGTACTGACCAGTCAATAGTACGATAGAGATTGTGTGTTGGTATCGCTTTGAATAGAATGAGTACAAGCACTGCTAACATGAAAGAAAAATCAAGTGGCAGTATTTGCAGGGATGCCAAAATGATGGATAGTGCAAAACAAATGATTGGTAGAAATTTTTTTTGTGTCAAATGGAGATTAATATCTCTTTCTGCAAGCGGCAATAATCCCAAGTCGACAATTGTTTCGCGAAGTGTTGCAGCATTTCCCTGAAGTAATACCACATCTCCTGCTGCAAAACGAATATCAATTAATTTTTTTCTGAAAGATAATTCTTCTCTTGAAATAGCCAACAAATTAATCTTATAACGCGAACGAAATCTCATCATGGAAGCGGATTGCCCTTCAATACTTGTATCAGGCAAGACAACGGCTTCCATGGTAATGATATCACTGTCATAGAGCTCTTTTGAGGTTAATGGCTTGTTGCCAGCAAGGATTAGGCCATTTGAATCCAAAATGTTTTTCAAATCTTCTGGAGATGCTTCAATAATCAAAATATCGTTACAATGAATGATGGTATCTTCAGTGTATGCAAATTTCTTTTTACCATCATGGACTACAGCAATCAGTTCAAAATTAGCTTTAGTCATCTCAAGAAACTCTTTAACAGTTTTTTCACACAGAGAAGAGGTTTCCGGAACTTTTACTTCCGTCATGTAATCAGAAATCTGGAATGAATCTCCAGATTTACTATATTTGGCCCGTACTGGAATTAATTTCCATCCAATCAATGAAATAAAGAGAACCCCCATTACTGCTACTGGAAGACCTACAGGGGTGAAATCGAACATATTGTATGGTGCACCCAGGACTTGATTGCGGAAGTTGGAAATTAACAAATTGGGGGGGGTGCCTATAGCCGTAATTACTCCTCCCAGTACTGAGCAAAAGGCAATAGGCATCAAGATAATAGATGGTGATTTTTTAAGTTCTGTAAAAGAATGAATGGCTATAGGCATCATTATCCCTAACGCGCCTACATTATTCATAAAAGCGGACAGGAATGCACTGATCCCGCTATAAAGACCTACTTGAAGTGATGTTTTTTTTGAAAATTTTTTTAATTTTACAAAGGGATTATTTAATATACCTGATTGGGTGATGGCATAAGTTAACATCATGACACAGCCGACTGTGATTACTGCTGGGTTACTGAATCCTGAAAATGCCTTGTTAAATGGAACAAGGCCGGTCAGAACTGATAGGGCTAGTGCAAACAGGGCAACGAAATCGTATCTCCAATAATTCCAAATAAATAAAACGAGAGAAAGAATTAAAATGCCAAATAAAAGATAAGGCTGGTACATGCAATAATCCTTATTTTCATGTTCAAGATATCAACATCCCTGCTAATAACTACAGGACTCTATCCAAAAATATTATTTAAGTTTGATTGATTACATTCCTGAGTAATTTGGTCCACCCCCACCTTCTGGTGCTTGCCAAACTATATTTTGACGAGGATCTTTAATATCGCACGTTTTACAATGAATACAATTTTGGGCATTAATTTGTAATCGAGGTCCTTTTTCAACGTCCTCAATGATTTCATAAACAGCAGCCGGGCAGTATCGACTTTCTGGAGAAGCGTATTGGTTGAAATTAACTTCAATGGCCAGCTTGGGTTGTTTTAATTTAAGATGACAGGGTTGATTTTCCTCATGAAATGTATTTGATAAAAATACAGATGAAAGTTTATCAAACGTGAGCACGCCATCTGGTTTGGGGTAGTTAATTTTTTTAGCTTTTTCTGCTGGAATTAAAGACTTATGGTCAGCATGATTTTTTAAGGTCCATGGAGAATATCCTCGAGTGACATAAGTTTCAAAGGCAGCATTAATTAGACCTGGAAATAAACCGTATTTGAATCCTGGTCGAATATTTCGCACTGCATAGAGCTCTTGCTTTAGCCAGGATTGATTGATTTTCTCAGGGTACGCACTTAGTTCAAATTGACCACTCTTTTCCTCGCTGAACCTTTCAAAGCAAGCTTGTGCAGCAAGCATTCCAGATTGCATTGCTGTGTGAATTCCTTTGATTTTAGGCACATTTAGAAAACCGGCAGCATCTCCAATCAAGGCGCCGCCAGGAAAGGTAAGTTTAGGGAGAGATTGCCATCCTCCTTCATTAAGTGCTCTGGCTCCATAAGCAATGCGCTCTCCACCTGTCAGAACAGATTTAATAAGAGGATGCGTTTTAAATCTCTGAAATTCGCCAAAAGGATTGAGCCATGGGTTCTTGTAGTCAAGTCCAACAACAAAACCTATTGCAACTCGTTGTTCTGAGAGATGATACAAAAAGGAACCTCCATAGGTGGCATGATCAAGAGGCCAACCGACAGTATGTATGACTTTGCCTGGTTCATGGCGTGATGCATCAACTTGCCAGATTTCTTTAATCCCTATACCATAAGTTTGTGGTTGCGAATGATCTCTTAAATGATAGCGACTCATTAATATTTGACTTAATTGCCCACGGCATCCCTCAGCAAATAAAGTTTGCCTGGCTAATAAATGCATGCCAGGTTGATAATTATCGGTTTTTTTCCCTTGTCTATCAATTCCTACATCTCCAGTAGCAACACCTATGACTTGATTTTTATCATTATAGAGAATTTCTGCTGCGGCAAATCCAGGGTATATTTCACAGCCTAAAGCTTCAGCTTGTTCTGCAAGAAACTTACATAGTTCTCCTAAACTGATAATAAAATTTCCTTCATTATGCATAGGTTTTGGAGTAGGGAGTTTAAATGATTTATTTTGAGTCAAAAAATAGAACAGATCTTTGTTAACGGGGGTATCCAGTGGTGCTTGTTGCCAATTATCTGGTAGTAATTCTTTTAAGCTTCTAGGCTCTAAAACTGCGCCAGAAAGAATGTGAGCGCCAACCTGAGCTCCTTTTTCCAGTATACAAATAGTAATTTCTTTTTGTGAAGCTAAAGCCAGTTGCTTTAATTTAATTGCAGCGGATAATCCAGAAGGCCCTGCACCGACTATGATAACATCAAATTCCATCGTTTCGTGTTCCACACGTACTCCTCTAACTTACAAATTAAAAAATGATCGCTTTTATAAGACTTAAGATCAAGATTAAATTTTATATTTTCAATTTTTGAAGGGCTAATTTTATTTTATGGCAATGCAAATCTGAAAGAATAGCTAAATTGATAGGACATATAATTGTTTTTTAACCATAAATTCTCCAATTGACAAATATTAGGTTAGAATAATCAAACCTTGTCAAAATTCATTGAAGGTATGATTTATGAATAGCGATAATAAAAAATCTGAAGAGTTGCCAAAGACACTGGGTCGATTTTTCTGGCATTTTATAAAGAAACAGCCCTTGGCTTTCACTGTGTTTTTTGTAGCACCGATTGCTATGGTGCTTGAAAATAATGCTATTCCCTATTCTTTGAAAATGATCATTGATGCTCTTGGGATGCACTCAAGGGAAGATAATATTTTTTCAGTGGTTGCTCCGGCTTTATGGTTAGGTGGAGGTGCCTGGTTCGCTTTAATTGTGATTTTACGTCTGCAAAATTGGTGGCAAGGTTATGTGATACCAAGATTTCAGGCCGACGTCAGAATGTCTGTCATGGAGCATTTGAGTCGCCAGTCTTATCATTATTTTTCCAATCAAATGGCGGGTGGTTTAGCTAACAAAGTCAATGACTTACCCCGTGCTCTGGATTCCATATTCAACATCATAACCTGGTATGCAATCGCTGCATTCGCTTCTATCATTGTGGCATTAATTTTGATGTGCACCATTAACTATTGGTTTGCGGTCATTTTGTTGAGCTGGATTATTTTTCAGCTTTATACCAGTTATAGATTGTCTAAAAAAGTTGATCAATATGCAAAAGAAAACGCGGAGGATAAAAGTCAGTTAAGCGGTAAAATAGTTGACAGTTTGAGTAATGCCAGTGTGGTGAAGCTTTTCGCTCGTTCTCGCGATGAGCTGGCTTATATTTCCTCAAGTCAGAATATGGAGGTACAAAGCAATAAAAAGCTGACGATTTATATGAACATATTTCGTTTGTACCTCGATATTCCAGTCACAGTGATGTTAGTGGCTATGGTGTATTTCTTGTTGACTTTTTGGAATAAAAAACTCATTACAACAGGAGATTTGGTCTTTATATTCAATGTATCGTTTTCAATCATGACTCAAATTTGGTATTTGTGCCATGCTATTGCCGAGTTCTTTCGAGAGATAGGCATAGCAAGACAAGCTATTGCTTTGCTTAGTGCACCGATAGAGGTAGACGATGCTCCTGATGCCAAGCCATTGATTGTTAAAGAAGGAAAAATAGAGTTTGATAGCGTAACTTTTCATTATAACCAGGGTAAGAAAGTATTTGAAAATAAATCAGTGATCATTAAACCTAGACAACGTGTTGGTTTGGTTGGTTTTTCGGGAAGTGGTAAAACGACCTTTATTCATTTAATTTTACGCCTATTCAATGTGGAATCTGGAAAAATTTTGATTGATGGTCAGGACATCAGCCAAGTGTCTCAAGATTCCTTGCGTTCAGCTATCAGCCTTATCCCTCAAGATACTACATTGTTTCATAGGACTCTGATGGAAAACATCCGTTATGGTAATCCTGATGCGAGTGATGATGAGGTTGTGATGGCATCAAAACAGGCATGCTGTGACGATTTTATTTCACTTTTACCCGATGGCTATAATACTTTGGTGGGTGAAAGGGGGATTAAACTATCAGGGGGGCAAAGACAACGCGTTGCAATTGCTCGTGCTATTTTAAAAAATACGAAGATTTTGATATTAGATGAGGCTACTTCACAGCTGGATTCCCTAACCGAAGAAGCCATACAAAATTCATTGTGGCAACTCATGGAATCAAAGACTACAATTGTTATTGCACATCGGTTATCAACACTATTGCATATGGATAGAATTTTAGTTTTTGAAGCAGGAAAAATAATTGAAGATGGAACTCATGAAGAGTTGTTAGCGAAGGACGGTTTATATAAATCCATGTGGGATGCTCAAGTCGGTGGATTCTTGCCCGAATCTGATCGAGACAGAGATAATTGGGATGAATAATCAGATACCAAGTGCTATGCTATAAAAATAGGCTTTCTGAAAAGTTTATTGAAAGGAGCATTGGGTTCTCAAGGGGTAGGGAATGATCATCCGGAATTATGTATTGGTTATTATCTTTTTAATGATTGTATATCCCAATGCCTATGCAATGCGGTGTGGAGATAAATTGGTCTATGAAGGGGATAGTAAATACACTGTTTTGTCTAAATGTGGGGAACCACTTGATAAATTGGTCTATGAGGAGAACGTGCCATTATATAACGCGGCTGGCTATCAGATAGGTTATGGTACTAATACAGTAGAAACCTGGATTTATCAAAAATCTCCTGTTGATTTTCAATACGAATTAATTTTTGATTATGGGAAATTAAAACAGATCAACGTAAATCGTAACCCATAATGGTAATAGTGTAAGAAGCTTTGTGAGGAAAAAAATATGAAAAAATTATTAAGCGGATTACTTATGGGTTTCTCTGCTCTGGCTTATGCAAATAACGATGTTGTCATCAATGTCAGCCCCAAAAACCCCAGTTTCGTTGTTAGCCTCGCAGCTAACCCAACTACGGGTTATCAATGGTCTGTAGTAAAATTTGACAAAGATTTGCTTACCTTAAGCAATAGCATTTATGAAAAGCCCAAGACTAATTTGATAGGTGCGGGTGGTAAAATGCTATTTGTTTTTAACTTGAATAAAGGTAAAACCTATCCCGCACAAACCAAAATGGTCTTTAAATACGCTCGATCCTGGGAGCCAGAGAGCGGAACTATAAAAAATGTAACGATTAATTTTGCCAACCCTTCAGACTAAGAGTTAAGAAAATTTATTTTTCAATAATATAGTCATAGTGCTTTATTCTATTCACTACATGCCTTTTTTTCTAAAAGGCAGATATCTAGGTTCCCAAAAGAGTCCATCAATTAATCGAGGTAGATCCTTGTCTTGATTTTTTTGAGCATAACCTGAGTCTATTGCACACTGAGCTACTGCAATAGCTATTTCTTTAGCTACAATTTGTGCATTGTCTAATGAGGGTAAGAGGGGCAAAAAGCTGTCTTTTTTACTTGGCGCAAATTTACTTAATGTCTGAGCGGCAGCTAATATCATATCTTTGGTTAAACGAGAGGCACTTACCGCCAAAACACCTAATCCAATTCCCGGGAATACCAAGGCATTGTTGCATTGAGCTATCTGTACCATTCGGTTCTGATATTCAATGGGGGCAAAAGCAGTTCCAGTAGCAATTAATGCCCGTCCTTTACTCCATGCCAATATATCTGAAGGCTGTGCTTCACATTTTTCATCAGGATTTGATAAAGGAAAAATGATTGGTCGCTCACAGGCTGTCGACATAGTTTCCACAATATCTTGTGAGAATGCGCCCGTTTGAGCTGAACAGCCAATTAAAATGGTAGGTTTGACATGCCTGATAGTGTCAGTAAAAGAAGGATGTTGTTTATTATTGATTTCCCAGGATTGTATATCTACAGAATTACGTGCATAGGGTTTTTGAGCATCAGTCAGCTCCTGGTCAGTTGCAAGTAATAAACCTTGTTTGTCTATTAACCAGAATCTGTCATAAGCATCAGTATAGCTCAATCCATTTTTTACCATCGCATCAACAATTTGATCGCTAATACCAGTACCTGCTGAGCCAGCTCCAAATACAACGATTCTGTGTTCATGTAAAGGCAATCCGGTCACATCACATGCTGCCAAAATTGCCGCCAGAGTTACTGCACCAGTTCCCTGAATATCATCATTAAAAGTACACAATTCATCTTGAAATTGATCCAGGATTCGTCGAGCATTGCCTCGGCCAAAATCTTCCCAATGTAAAAAAGCATTTGGAAATTGCTTATGAATTTCATTGACAAAAGTTTTGATAAAATCGTCATATTCAGAGCTTTTAATTCTCGTGTGACGGCAACCAAGATACATAGGGTCATTTAATAATTCCTGGTTGTTGGTTCCTACATCAAGAAATATAGGTAATGTGCGTGTCGGATCAATTCCACCACATAAACTGTAAACCATCAGTTTGGCAACAGGTATATCCATTCCTCCTATCCCTTGATCTCCAATGCCTAATACTCCTTCGCCATCAGTCACTACGACAAGGTCTATTTCTGGATTTGAGCGGTTATTAATTATTTCCTCAAGCTGGTTTTTATCTGAATGAGCGATATATAATCCTCGTGGCTGTCTGTATTCATGGCTAAAACGCTTGGCAGCAGCACCAACGATTGGTGTATAGATGATGGGAAGCATTTCCCCTAAATGACGACTTAACAGTTTGTAAAATACTATTTGGTTTTTATCATGTAAATTATTTAAATAAATATGTTGCTGCAAACGCGTCGTATAACTTGAATATTGAAGATAGGCGCGCTTTACTTGTTCATCAAGAGTTTCTACGCGGTGTGGTAACTTGCCTAAAAGACCGAAATCTTTTCTTTCTTCCTGAGTGAATGCTGTTCCTTTGTTTAATTGTGGTGTAGTAAGTAAAGGCTTCCCACATAATGTGGTTTCTATGTATAACTCGCCCGTTTGGGGATCACGATTCAAACTAAAATCAAGCATATGGTATTCTCATAAGATAGCGTTACTTGCTGACTGGTGATAATATCGACTTTTTGTAGTTTACATCAAGAGGGTGAGTATGAATAAGTACTTAGTGATAATATTAATAACTTTGGGATTGGTTTCATGTCAGTTTAAAAAAGATGAATCCTATTATCGTTCCCACCCTGCTGAACTGCAAAATGCTTTAAAATTGTGCCCTAATACAAAACCCGATGGATTAAGCTGTCAGCAACTTGAGGTAATTGGCAGGAGGATGAATAGTCTTGCTTATCAATTACAATACAATCCACAAGAGTTTGGCAACAAAATTTTGGCTTTGCAGCAAGTTATTGCCAATCAACAAAGGGAAATACAGAGTAAAAAGGATAACGCTGAATTACAAGATTCATTGAAAAGAAATCAAGATGATCTTGCTTACTATTTAGCAGTCGTAAAATGGTTAGAATCCCCTGAGAGTTAAATATGAAAATATTAGTAAGCAATGATGACGGAGTTTTGGCGCCCGGGATCAAAATTTTAGCTAATGAGCTGGCCACTTTAGGAGAAGTTAAAGTGGTTGCACCTGATAGAAATAGAAGTGGCGCCAGCAATTCTTTGACTTTAACACAACCTTTACGAGTTAAACAACTGGACAATGGTTACTATAGTGTGGATGGAACACCCACTGACTGCGTCCATCTGGCGTTAACCGGATTTTTAGAGCCTATAGCAGACATAGTCGTATCAGGCATTAATGAGGGGGCTAATTTAGGGGACGATGTACTTTACTCGGGTACGGTGGCAGCAGCTATGGAAGGTCGTTACTTGGGGTTGCCTGCTATTGCAGTCTCAATGGTAGGAGATAACATACAACATTATGAAACAGCCGCGATTATCGCCAAAGAATTGGTTATGAAATTAAGTCTTAACAAATTACCTTCTCAAACCATATTAAATGTAAATGTCCCTGATTTACCTTTGAATCAAATAAAGGGGTTGCAGGTCACCCGATTAGGAACTCGCCATAGCGCTGAGCCTATTATTAAAGAATATGATCCCAGAGGAAGGCCAATTTATTGGGTTGGGCCACCGGGCATAGAAGCAGATGCTGGAGCTGGCACGGATTTCTTTGCAATTAAAACAGGTCATGTTTCCATAACACCGCTTCATTTAGACATGACTCATTATAAACTATTTGATCATTTATCTAACTTGCTTAACGAAATTTGCATGGAAAATTAATAAATTATAAATGAGATAATGATGCGCCTATTTCGCAAACAATTAATTTGTATTTTTTTTATCTTAAGTGTTGCTGGTTGTGGGACAAGAAGTGATTTGGCTCCTGTGACTGAGTTAAAGTGGCAGCCTTATTCAAAATATCAGAAACTCCATACGGTGCGATCAGGTGAGACTCTTTATGCTATAGCATTTCGCTATGATACTGATTATAGGAGGCTTGCGATCATCAATCACTTAAAACCACCTTATTCCTTGCGAGTAGGACAAGTTTTAAGTTTAAAAGGCATTGTGCCAAAATCAAATCACTTTCATTCAGCCCCCAGGCCTAACTTACATATTCTCTATAAGCCAAAACAAAAAATTATTTATTCTCCAGCTTATAATGTACGTTCTTCTTCTGGTTGGTTATGGCCAGTTACTGGTCGTGTTGTTACAACATTTATCCCTTCTCAGGGGAAAAAAGGCATAAATATTGCATGTAACAGAGGAGATAAAGTAAGAGCTTCAGCGAGTGGAGTTGTGGCTTATGCTGGCAGCGGTTTGGCTGGGTATGGTAATTTAATTATTATTAAACACAGTAATGAATATTTAACTGCATACGGCAACAATGCCAGAAACCTAGTGACAGAAGGACAGCGCGTTAATGCAGGGCAGGTAATAGCAGAAGCTGGTTTAATAGATAGATCATACTGGGGTGTGCATTTTGAAATTAGAAGAGCAGGAGTGCCAGTTAATCCATTGAATTATCTACAAAAAGGTTGACATATAACTTATAGTTATAGCAACAATAAGCTTGTTAAGAAGTAAAAAACTATTTCAAGGCATAGCTCAACATATAGGTGATACAATGCAAGATGAAGAAGAGCCAATTAAGGACAAGGAATTTAAAGAAGAGGAATGGTCTGAGCCAGACGATGATTCTCTGCTGTCAGAAGAGGATGTTGAACCAGATATCGAGAAAATGGAAGAAGAGCTTGATGAATTTCCAGAGTTTATTGATGAGGAAGCTTTTCCTTCATTCCAACGCGGGAAAAATATTGCCAAGGCTTTAGATGCGACTCAACTTTACCTGGGTGAAATTGGTTTTTCTCCTTTGTTAACTGCTGAAGAAGAAATCCATTATGCGACTCTTGCCTTGAAAGGTGATATGGAAGCACGCAAGAAAATGATTGAGTCGAATTTGCGCCTGGTGGTTAAAATAGCCAGACGTTATCTTAATAGAGGATTACCCCTTCTGGATTTAATCGAAGAGGGTAACTTGGGTTTAATGAAGTCCGTTGAGAAATTTGATCCCAAGCGAGGGTTCCGTTTTTCAACTTATGCGACCTGGTGGATTAGGCAAACCATAGAACGCGCGATTATGAATCAAACGAGAACTATCCGCTTGCCTATTCATGTGGTGAAAGAACTTAATGTTTATCTCAGAGCGGCAAGACAATTGACGCAAAAACTGGATCATGAACCATCCCCTGAAGAAATAGCAGAAATGGTTGATAAGCCTTTGGAGGATGTTCAAAAATTATTAGGATTGAATGATAAAGTTGCTTCAGTTGATACCCCAATTGGATTTGATGAAACCAAATCTTTATTGGATACGATTGCTGATGAAAACAGTTTAAATCCAGCAGAACTGTTAACCAATGAGAATTTAAGACAACATATAGAATCTCTTTTGGATAAATTAACTGAGAACCAACAGCAGGTTATCGCAAGACGCTTTGGGTTAAGAGGTTTTGAAAAAGCGACGCTAGAAGATGTTGGTAAGGAAATTGATTTGACCCGTGAACGCGTTCGCCAAATTCAGGTTGAAGCTTTGAAGACACTAAGGACTTTGTTAGAGCGGGTTGGGCTAACACAAGAGGATTTGTTTTGATTTATTATCAGGTTGATTAATCATTTTTCAGTTAGGTCAAATTTGACCTAACTGAAATTAAATTAATTATCGACAATTTTTCATCTTAAAAAGCAGTCAATTTATTGGCTAAACTCTGTTTTAAAGCCTTGCCAACAATTAAGATAATCCATTTGCCTACTGGGATGCCGATAGGCTTGCTCAGTAACTTGCCAGTAGTCTTTGGTTTCAAACATAAAGGCCAAGGAGTTGATGTAATTTGGTTTTAACTCCTGTGATGCAGCAATTTCGTAGGATTCATAATCGGGGCCATGTGGAGTCATGCAGTTATGGATGCTGATACCACCCGGTGTGAATCCTTCCTTCTTGGCGTCATATTCACCATAGACAAGCCCCATCAGTTCGTTCATGTAATTTCTGTGAAAATAAGGTGGTCTAAATGTATGTTCGGCAACCATCCAGCGAGGTGGGAAAATGACAAAGTCCAAGTTAGAAACGCCGGATATTTCGCTTTCTGAAGTTAATACGGTAAATATGGAAGGATCGGGGTGATCGAAACTTACCGTGTTAATTGTATTGAACAAACCAAGATCATAACAATATGGTGCATAATTGCCATGCCAGGCTACGACATTTAAAGGAGAGTGGTTGCAAACTGCAAACCATAATTTTTTCTGGTTTTTACAGATTATAGTATGCTCGCCTTTTGATTCTTCAAATGCGGCTATGGGGTATTGAAAATGTCGGGGGTTTGCCAAACCATTGGCTCCAATGGGGCCTAATTGTGGTAAGGTTAGGGGATTTCCACTATTTTCACAAAGATAACCTTTCGCTTCCTTACTGATCACTTCCACTTTAAATTTAACGCCGCGCGGTATCACCGCGATCGACCCGGGAGAGAGCATTAACTTGCCAAATTCAGTATGCAACTGGATCTCACCTGTGTATGGAACAAATAACAACTCGCCATCATTGTTGGCAAAATATTTATCGCTCATGGAATGGTTGCAATAATAAGTATAGGCATTAACTAACTGGCTACCGGCAATATGAAACAGTCCTTCAACAAAATCACATTTGATTTGAGAACTATTATAAAGAGGTGACCAACGCATGGCATTGGGTGACAACTCCTCAACAAAAGGTTGCGTTATATTAATCTCATAAGGGTAATAGATTCCCTGAGTAACAGTAGGAAGTATTCTATATAGCCAGCTCCGAAGATTATTATGTCGGGGACGGGTGAATGAGGTTCCACTTAATTGTTCTGCATAAAGTCCCAAGTTGCAGCGTTGGGGTGAATTTTGATTTGGAGGTAATGCTCCTTTAACAGCTTCGCTGTGGTGATAATTACCAAATCCTTGCAAATACACTGTTCAATCTCCTTCAAGATTTTTTTGATGGTGCTAGGATAGTCCAAAAAAGTTCAGATTGTCGAGAGCATCGATGACTTTAGTCATTCTTTTTGGTGTTAGAGCATTGTATAATCTCCAAATAAAAATTCATTTAGAGGTGATGTAATGGCAGGTCATAGTAAATGGGCTAATATCAAATTCCGTAAAGGTGTTCAGGATGCCAAAAGAGGAAAAATATTTACTAAATTAATTCGTGAAATTACTGTAGCTGCGCGTATGGGTGGGGGAGATGAGTCAAGTAATCCGCGCTTGAGAGATGCTGTTAAAAAAGCCCTGAACGCCAATATGAAGCGTGATACCATCGATAATGCTGTCAAGCGAGGGGTGGGAGGAGTTGATGGTGATGCTATGATCGCCATGCGTTATGAGGGTTACGGACCAGGAGGTGTTGCTATACTGGTAGATTGTTTGTCTGACAATAAAAATCGAACAGTTTCGGAGGTTCGACATGCTTTTTCAAAACATGGAGGTAATTTAGGTACCGATGGTTCAGTATCCTACCTTTTCACTAACCAAGGTGAAATTCTGATGGCTTCCAATCAGCCGGAAGATAAGGTGATGGAGATTGCAATTGATGCTGGTGCTTCTGATGTTGCTGCAGAGGATGGTCAGATAGAGATCATCACCCCAGTGGAATCTTACCATACTGTCTTAAATGCTTTGCAAGATGCTGGTTTAGAGGTTGAGCAGTCTCATTTAACTATGCGCGCACAAACTTTGGTCCCAATCAGTGATGAAACGGCTGAAAGTTTAATTAAACTGATTGATATGCTTGAAGACCTGGATGACGTGCAAGAAGTTTACAGCAACGCTGAATTCTCTGAAAAAATACTAGAATCAATGAATTAATGACGATTATATTAGGGATAGATCCAGGCTCACGAGTTACAGGATATGGGTTAATTAAAGAATCTGGCCGTAAAATCGAGTACATCGATAGTGGCTGTATTCGCACATCAAATGATGCAGAATTAAGCCATAAATTATTGCAAATATATGATGGAATATGCGAACTAATGGATCATTATTCGCCAACTGAAGTTGCTATTGAGCAGATATTTATGCATAACAATCCTAATTCAGCTTTAAAGTTAGGACATGCGCGTGGGGTTGCTATGGTAGCAGCAGCCTCGCATCGTGCGAAAATTTGTGAGTATTCAGCGAGAGAAATAAAGCAAAGTGTAGTTGGTTATGGGGCCGCTGAAAAAGATCAAGTGAGTCATATGGTTGTAGAGCTTCTTCAGCTCAATCGAGCTCCTCAAAAAGATGCTGCCGATGCTTTGGCAATAGCAATATGTCATAGCCATATGAGAAATGGTTTGTCAAAATTAATCGGTTCAAGAGGAACAAAACGAAGGAGAATGAGACTATGATAGGTTGGCTCCATGGTCAAATTGTAGATAAGCATCAGCCAGGAAAATTGGTTCTTGATGTCAATGGAGTGGGGTATGATGTAGAAACCTCTTTGAATACTTTTTTTCAGATAGAAAATGATAATCATCCTGTTGGATTACATATTCATACCATAGTTCGAGAAGATGCCTTGTTATTGTATGGCTTCCTGGATAAAGAGGAGCGTTCCTTATTCAGAGCTTTAATTAAAGTGAATGGGGTAGGCCCAAAACTGGCTATGGCTATTTTATCCAGTATTTCTCCTAAGGAATTTATTCAGTGTATTCATCAGGAGAATGCTGCTTTGTTAACCAAGTTACCTGGCATAGGTAAGAAAACTGCAGAACGCTTAGTAGTTGAAATGAGAGACAGTATAAAGCAATTTGATGGTTCGGTTTCTGATACTTTCCAAAAACAGGAAGGTAGTACTCATAGTCAACAAGAGGCGATCAGCGCGTTGGAGGCATTGGGCTATAAGCCACAAGAGGCTTGGAAAGTTGTGAATAAAATTGATAATGGTAATAAGAGTTGTGAGCAGTTGATTCGTGAGGCTTTGCAAATTCTTTCTTCGCGATGATATTGTAACTGCGAGCGATAAAAAGATATCAAATTCTCGATAATCAACAGGAGCATTTATGAAAAAAATGATCGGTTTTGTGGTAAGTGCGATACTAAGCTTTGTTGTCAATGCGGCTGATTCTCAAGACAATACTTATAAATATCCAACTGATAAAGGTAAAGTGACTCCGAGTAGGCCAATTCAGAGAAATGCAGAACAGTCTAAGGCTATTACAGCTGATGCAGCCTCTTCAAGTACCACAGAAAAGGTAACTTCTCAACAGATGAAAGAGAATAAAAACAGTGTAAAGGAAGCGAAATATCATGCTCAAAAGAAGGAAGAAGAAGCAAAGACCTCTACCGACACCCAGAAGCATGAAGCAGACTCTCCAAGCTAAAGGCGGTATTAATTGAATTAGTTGAATTAGTCAGATTAAGTTGAAACTAATTCAGATGAACACTCTATAAGTGTTTTTTAAATAGGAAATCTTCTGCCATCTTTGCTTTGCTCTTCCTCAATTTTCTCATTTTTTTCAGTTTTCTCACTAATTTGTGTCTTTATTTGAGGAGGATTTTTTTCTATTTCTGATGACAAACTTTGTGCTCTTTGTCTCTGAGGAGTAGGTTGTGGTGCTTTTTCACAGAGTTCATCCAAGATATGGGTGTAGGAACATGGATAACACTTGGTTTCATAAGCAATGCTCTTAAGTTTCTCTTTTACATGTCTATCATTTAAGTAATAGGTTAAAAACTCTTTAAAACTCTTGTCGTCTTTAAACTGCATCCAACCTGCATTAGCATCAAAATAGTCGATGAGGAAACCTTGAGGTGTCGGTTTAGTTCGTTTGTGGATAGCAACAACATGTCCGGAATTACTATTAGTATAACTAACAAAGGTAACAGATTTACCATACTTGTTTAATTCAGACATTATTCGATCAATGAATTCTTCAAACTGTTTTTCTGGTTCAGACTCCACTGTATCCTCATAATTCAGAGAGATATGTTCTTTTTGAGACTGTTGAGTTTCATAGATTTTAGGATTAAGACGGACAAAATCATTAAAACTTGGTATTGCCTGTAGTATTTTATCCGTTGCTTTGGTTGGCTGAATAGATACCTCTTGATTACCTCGAAAGCCCATAAATCTGTCTTTCTTTATCACGTCTTTTGCCCAATGCCTGGATAAGCCGTAACACATCCCACTTTTTAAACCCATGCCTGGAAGCATTGCCTGACTACAATGGAGAACAATCCGACCACCTAGTTCACGACATTTATCTTGATGCCGATAGGCCTGCAAATTTGTACCATGCTGAACTATGATTTTCTGTAACTCCTTCGTTTTCGCAGCCGTTGTAGTGCATCCAATCGATAAATATTTTAACGCGTGAGCTAAGGGCTCTTGTCCATCAATAATGGCTATCATTCGTTGCTTTTCAATTTCTCCTTCCAATTGAAGCAAGGATACGTCTTGTGACAAGTTTGGAGTAACCACTGGATTTGAAATATGTTCGACTTTTAATTTCATCAACAAAATCAATTGACTAAGTTTTTGATAATATTTATCTTTACAATACGAGTATTCCAATTCATATTCAATTAGATACAGGATTGATGGATTATCTTGTTCTAAAAGACTGTGAATTTTTTTAAGAAAGGAGTCTTCGCTACTAGCCTCGTCTAAAAATTGTAAAAAACCCTTCTTTAGATTTTGATAATTCTTTTCAAAATCCCCGTTTATACAACTCTCTATGAGTTTTAAATCACTCTCAATTTTTTGAATCATTTCATGCCGACGTTTATCTTTGTCTGGTGCCATCTCTGAATTTATTTTTTTCAATGAAGCAGATAATTGTTCGAGTTGCTCTTTCATGGTTTTTACCGCTAACTCAAATGTGCGTGGTTGATGAGCTTTATATTGAACATTTAAGAGTTTTTCAGAGTATTTATCAATAATCTTTTTCTGCTCTGGATTTAGCTTTACCAAGTCAGCTTCAATGACAGCCGCTATTGCATTTGGGATTTGAGGCATTTTGATTAAAAATTAGACTGCATATTTATATTATGGACTATATGTATTAATTTGTATAGATAAAGGCTTACAGCAAGTTACCTCAAAAGAAATATTACCGAAAATAGGAAATTTTAGATTCATTGCCTCATAATTAGTATTACCGAAAAAGAAAAATAAGAAGGGACAATTTTTATGGGGAAGTTATCAATCTGAGTTATAGTAAAAATTGTGTATGTTATTAATTGAAAAAAAGAAAGGGCGGTGTAGTTATTATTAACTGATGAGGGTTATATTTAATTATTGAGTTTATTTTGGTTTTGATTTGATGGGTAAGTAAACTCTTACAATCAGGCCTGTGCCAATTTTAGGTGAATCAAGCACGACTCTTCCGCCGTGAAGTGCGCAAATTTGCTGTACGATAGCCAAACCCAGACCACTGCCCGGGCTTTTGTTTCCTAATACCCTAAAGAATCTTTCAAAAACTCGTTTTTGTAATTCAGGCGGGATCCCGGGGCCATTGTCACATACTTCGAGTATGATTTCGTTATTATGTTTTAATAATCGAACAATGACTCTTCCATTTTCCATCGAGTATCGAATGGAATTGTCAACCAGATTGCGTATTAATATTCCTAAGGCGGTTGGATTTCCATAAATTTTAGGCATTTTCTCATCGGTTTCAAATTCCAGTTCAATTTGTTTTTCAACTGCAGACGGAGCCAACATGGCTAATATTTCACGAGTTAATTTACTTAGATTGACTTCATCTTGCTCATGTAGTTCTGTAGCCTCTGGTACAAGTTTACTCATGGTTAGTAACTGCTGCACTATATGTGTGCTTCGATTAACGCTGGCAATTAATTTTTGTAAAGCCTGATTTTTCTCTTCTATATCATTGGAGTTCAAAGCTACTTGAGCTTGGGCTTTAAGTGCTGCAAGAGGAGTTCTCAACTCATGTGCCGCATCGGCAGCAAATCGTTTTTCACGCTCAAACCCTTCCTTGAGCCGAAAAAATAATTTATTTAATTCATCAATTACAGGTTTAATTTCTTCAGGAACTTCTTGTAAATCAACGGGTTCCAGGTGACTTGGCGCACGGTTAGCAACCTCTTCTGCTACTCTATCCAGACTGTCTAGTCCTCTTCCAATAATGATCCATATCAATAGTCCTGATAATGGAAAAGTAAGCAACATAATATAGAGATCATCTTGGGCAATTCTGTGACCCAGCTCATTTCTGGTATCGTAACGTTCTGCCAGTACAGTACGAATTCCTGCTTTGTCATTATAGGTTGTGAATACTCGCCAATCTTGGTTAGAGATTCTTTTATCGCTAAAGCCGTCTGTCTCTGCTGTTAATGGTATTTTAGGGGCTGTAGGTGAATGTAATAGTAATTTACCTCCATTGGTCCAGACTTGAAAGTTAAATTTATCCAAATAATTTTCTTGGGGTTCGTCATTTAAATATCTTTTTTGATAATAAGTATTAATTTTTTGGGGAATAGATTCTAGGGCATTTTGAATTTTTGCAAGAGGTCTTTGATGAAGATCATCCCCTAACAAGGCTTGATAGGATAGTGCAGAGATAGCCATCAGTGTATCGAGGTGGTCTTGAATATCTTTTTGATCAAGATAATAGTTACCAATAGCAGTCAATGTTGTAGTAATAGTAATTGCAAGGAGCAGATTAATTAATAAAAATTTTCGAATGGATGATTTCACGATAGAAGTACACTGTCATTTTTTTCAGCCATATATCCCACACCACGTATCGTGCGGATAAAGTTTGCATTAAGTTTTTTACGTAAATTATGGATATGAACTTCGAGAGCATTACTGTCCACGTCTTCTTCCCAGCCATAAATACTCTGCATTAATTGCTCTCGAGATAAGACCTGACCACTGTTTTCAAGTAATTTCTGCAATAGAGCAAATTCTCTTCTTGGAACATTCACGAGTACATCATCGACAAATACAGAATGAGCGGCTGGATCAAGAGTAATATTTTTATATTGCAACACTGAATCAGCTCTACCCTGAGATCGCCTTACCAAGGCTCTAATTCTTGCACTTAATTCATTTAAATCAAAAGGTTTAATAAGATAATCGTCAGCGCCACTATCTAAGCCTTTTACCCGATCTTCTATTGATTCTCGAGCTGTCAAAATAATGACAGGTGTGGCATTTCCATCATGTCTGATGTTTTGCAATAATGATAAACCGGTTAATTTAGGTAATCCCAAATCAAGAATAATTAATTCAAAAGACTCTGATTTGAGAGCTGCCCGTGCAGCTTCGCCATCTTTTAGCCAGTCAACAACATACCCAAATTGTGTTAGTCCGGCTTTTACTGCGTCACCAAGCAGCTCATCGTCTTCAACAAGTAATAATCTCATCGGTGCTCCTACTTTTTCTCTTATTACATGCCATATTTTCTGCAGATACAGAGATGTCACTATTGTTTTTCAAAGCTTTTTTCATCGGTGTGTTTTGTTAAATAAAAAGCTTGAATCAAAACAAAAAGTAAAGTAAACCCAACACCACCAAATAATTTAAAATTAACCCATACATCCGTATCATAATGATAGGCAACATATAAATTTAATGCCCCCATCACTATAAAAAATAATGTCCACGCCAAATTAAGTCGATACCATATTTTTGTTGTTAAATTGATGTTTGTTTCCATCATTTTTTGGATTAGTGGCTTAGATCCTATATAACCTGAACCATAAAATACAAGTGCAGATAACCAGTAGATTCCTGTTGGCTTCCATTTGATAAACCAAGGGTTTTGAAAGAATAACGTTGCTCCTCCCAAGACCATAATGATAGCCAAACTAAACAAATGCATTTTTTCATAATGCTGAAATTTTAATCTGTAGAGCGCGACTTGAGTTAATGAGGCTACCATAGCAACAGCAGTAGCGGTATAAATGCCAAAAAATTTATAGACTATAAAAAATAAAACGATAGGAAAAAAATCAAATAGTAATTTCATATATTGTTTAATTTATCAATTAATTATTATCATTATAACACAAGTTTTAGAACTCACCTGCAAGCTTCATACCGTATTAACAAAATAATTTGCACAATTTACATACTTATCACAGATCTCTTATTAAATAATCTTTAAGCGTTTAGCAACATACCGGTAGCTCGGATATTTCCTCAAAAACACGTTTGTGTTTTAAACAGATACATTAGTAAATCCAGTATACATTGTGATAATGTACAGAATCTAGCCAATTAATATCTTTTGTCCCAAGCGAAGGAGCATTGATTTTTTAAGCCCTGGATTTAAGCTGATAATAGTATTAACTTTTGTTTGGTGTTTTTTGGCAATAACGCTCAAGCTATCTCCTGATTTTACTATATATTCAATAGGTTGTTTGACTCTTTTCCATATGACCAGCCGCTGGCCTTTACGTAATGGCGTGTTCATTGCCAATTTATTCCAGTTTTGTATATCTTTAGCTGCAACCCCATAAGTTTTTTGAATTTTCTGATAGCTATCATTATTTCGTACGATGTGAATAATGCGGATATTTTTCATTGGTACTGGTTGTTTGACAGCAGGTTTTTTTTCTTGTGGAGGCATTTTAGCTACGACTGGGGAATTTTTGCTGCTAGGAATAAGTAAAGATTGATTAGGTTTCACTTGATTGCTGGTTAGTTGATTGAGTTGTTTTATCAGGTTCGCTGTTGTGTGATATCTCTTTGCAATAGCATCCAAACTATCACCTCTTTTTACTTGGTGTTTAGTCCAGCTTACGCGCTTATCTTCAGGTATATTTGATAAATTCAAGTTAAATCTTTCGACTTTTTCAGCAGGTATTAATAATTTGAATGGCTTATAAGGTGCAGTTGTCCATCGGTTATAACCGGGATTTAATTTAATCAACTCCTTATAACTGATGCCAGCAAGTTTAGCGGCATGATTTAAGTCAATTTGACTGCCAATATTAACTTCTTCGAAATAGGGAAGATAGGGAATATTTGGAAGTGTTATTTTATACCGTTTTGGATTGTTGATAATTTCTGCCAAGGCTAATAAACGCGGTACGTAGACTTTAGTTTCTCTGGGAACCGGCAGATTCCAGAATTGAACATAACGTCCGTTACGTGCAGTTGATTTGATCGCTCGTGAAATCGTTCCTTCCCCTGAGTCATAAGCAGCGATGGCTAAAATCCAGTTGCCGCTAAAATATTTATTTAGGTAGACGAGGTAATTCAAAGCTGCATCGGTTGAAGGGCCAATGCTACGTCTTCCATCAAACCACCAGTCTTGCTTTAATCCCAGATCGCTTCCAGTCCGAGGCATGAGTTGCCATATACCAGCAGCTCCTGCTCCTGAATAGGCGAAGGGATCGTACGCGCTTTCTATCATAGGGAGTAGTGCCAACTCTCCAGGCAGTTTTCTTTTCTTTATTTCACCTAACACGTGGTAAATGTAAGGTTCGGATTGACTGCTTACTTTGTTAATATAGCTAGGGTGAGCAATTAGCCATCTGATTTGCTCTTGTACCTCTGGGCGGGTTACCTCATGGCTTAAGGTAAATTCACTACGTAATACATCCCATACATCTGGGGTTGTGCCAGAAATTGCACTGCTGGAAATACCAATAAAAATAAGGATGAAGAATGAAAATTTCTTTATAATCAATAAATTACAATTCAATGGTCTTACCTGTTATTATAATTGGCTAATCAGTTTACTAAAAATTAAAGAAGGATTAAACCCTTTTTGATTTAATTTAATCCATATGGTAATTAATTTAATCTTTTTGGTTTATTATTTGAATAAATTTTTTTGATTTCTCAGTACTTTAAAAACATCCAGAGAGTCTGAAGAACGCGCACCATGTGAGAGGGCATACTGTTTCACTTGCTCTTCATCAGTGCGTAAAAAAGGATTAATTGATAATTCCAAGCCTATAGTAGACGGTAGAGTACAAGGCGATGGTTGTTTCATAATTTGTTGCATGTAATTGATGACTAATGAATTGCAGGGCTCAACAGTATGAGCAAATTTTAAATTTTGTAAGGTGTATTCATGAGCACAAAAAACTTTAGTATTTCGCGGGAGTTTTTTAAATAAGAGCAGGGATTCATGCAATTCCTCTATAGTTCCATCAAACACTCTACCGCAACCAGCAGAAAATAAAGTATCTCCACAAAATAACCATCCTTGTTGTGGTTCATAATAGCTTATATGGGTAGATGTATGCCCTGGATTAAATAAAATATGGAAGTGAAGAGAGCCCACTTGAACGGATTGTCCTTGTTTAACTGGGTTGGTTACATTATTGATTCGTTCATCTATGGGGCCATAGACCTTAGATGATGGCCATTGTTTAACTAGCGAATCAACGCCACCTATATGATCATAGTGGTGGTGAGTTAATAATATCGTTCGTAGAGTCAGTTGTTTGGATTGGGCAAAACGTATTATTTGTGCCGCTTCTCCCGGATCGACACAATCGAATGCACCAGCTATTTTATCAATAAAAACCCAAATATAATTGTCTGAAAAAGCTGAAATTGGCAAGACCGTCATGATTTATAACTCGTGGCATAGTTTTGAACCTAATTCAATGATATAGGAAGATGAGCCAGGGTTAAAATAGGTTTTTAAAGTCTCTAAAACGGCTTTGATTTCTGACGGGAAAGTATAGGGAGGATTAATTATCCAAAGACCACAACCAGTCATCCCTTCCTTTATGAGTGGATTTAAGTGAAACTCAATCCTTACTGAATTAGTGCTAATCTCTTTCATTTTTCTTAGGAATTGTTCAGTCCATGTTGTTTTTACAACGGGATACCAAACGCAATATACACCGGTAGAAAATTTTGAGTAAGCGTTTTTTATAGCGGTTGGAATTTCTTTGTATTCTTCTTTTCTTTCATATGAGGGATCAACAAAAATTACCCCGCGCTTTTCTGGTGGCGGTAAAAGAGCTTTCAACATTGAAACGCCATCTGTGTGGCTAACATGAGCTTTCTTATTAAGATGAGGGAGCTTTAATAAGGCGTTGTGTTCTGTTGGGTGTAATTCACATAAGTATAATCGGTCTTGGGAGCGCAATTGACTGATTGCAAAATAGGGCGAACCCGGATAATAACGCAATGTCGCACTAAGATTTATTTGCTTGATTACACTAATATATTCGAGAAATAGGGAGGGTAGATTCTCTCTATTGAGCCACACTGGATTAATTCCTTCCTTATATTCCTCTGTTTTTAAAGACTGTTTGTCTTTTAAATCATATATCCCTCGTCCGGAGTGGGTTTCAAGATAGAATAAGGGCTTATCCTTGTGAGTCAGATAAACCAAAAGTCGAGTCAGGGTGATGTGCTTGATTACATCAGCAAAATTTCCGGCATGATAGCCATGTTGATAACTGAGCATGAAATAAGGCTTCGAAAGGTATTTTCCAAATTATATCAAAATAATAGTTTATACTGTAGTTGCGCATTAGACCTCTTGTATAACCTGTCTCTTTTATTTTACTGCTGAGTTGCAAATGCTTCTGCGGTGCTCATTTAATGCATCTAAACTCCGCTCCTCAAAACGTTTACGCCTTGCCCGGAAACAAAATAAGCAGGTTATACAAGAGGTCTATTTTGCCTTTAGTTACTTTATTCCTTAATTTATGCACTATACTTTTTTTGAGGGGAGTAAATTGGGAGACTGAGATGGGTTTACATGAAGAATTTGAGGATCAATCATTTTCGGATTACAACTATGATGAAGAAATTGATGATCATATCGATGATTTAAGTCAAAAAAAGAAAATCAGGCGTATGCTTGAAGATAGGCTTGAACGCAAGCGTCTAAAAGAAGAATTCAAAGACGATTTTGATGAGTTAAGCGGCGAATTTGACTGGGACGAACTGGATAAATAATTTTCATTCTCTTAATCTTGCTGCTGACATCATAGTATTTTCAAGCAAAGTGACAATAGTCATTGGGCCAACTCCCCCTGGAACTGGTGTGATCCAGGCCACTTTTTCGACTGCCTTCTTAAAATCAACATCACCTCTGATGCTGCCATCGGGCAAGCGATGCATTCCTACATCAATCACCACCTGATGCTCTTTGAGCCAGTCAGTGGCTATGACGTCCATTTTTCCAGTGGCTACTATTAGAAAATCAGCAAGCTCAACAAATTTCTGTAATTGTTGGGTAAACTTGTGGCATATTGTTACAGTAGCGCCAGCTAATAATAACTCCAAGCTCATGGGTCTTCCAACAATATTGGATGCCCCAATCACTACGGCATGTTTTCTTTTTACATTGAGCTCATAGTGATGTAATAAATTCATAATCCCCAAGGGGGTACATGGTCTTAAAAAAGGGTTTCGTTGAGCAAGTCGGCCTAGATTATAAGGATGAAATCCATCCACGTCTTTCTCAGGCTTTATGTGTTCGATTATGGTTCTTTCGTTAATATGTTTGGGCAAAGGTAATTGAATTAAAATACCATCAATTCTATCCGATTGATTTAGCTCGTTGATCAGCTGAATTAATTCTTCCTGAGTTGTTTCAGCAGGTAAATCGTAAGAATGAGAGGTGATCCCTACTTCTTCACAAGCTTTTCGTTTATTACTGACATAAATTACTGAAGCAGGGTCATTGCCAATTAAAACAACAGCAAGTCCTGGCGCCCTTCGCCCTTGCTCCACATGGTATTGTACTCTTTGTTTTAGTTCATTTCTGCGAAGGGCAGAGATTTCTCTTCCATCGATTAGTGATGCAGGCATTTTCTTCTCACAATTTTTATGGGGTACATTATGAATTACAGGCTGTTCTAATGCAATATGGTTCATATGCAACAAGGAAAATACACTTATTCTTCCAGTTTTCTTAAATAATTTTGAGCCAGTTGATAAGCTTGTGATAAATTATGATGCACCTCAGGATGCATGTTCTGATCTTGAGCTTCCATTTCATTCTTACAATCCAGAAGAAAATCCTGTAACAATTTGCATTTTTCCTTTTTGCTGATATCCATTAGAAATATTTCGATAACTTCATTTTCTCTGTTCATCGCTATTCCAAATTTAATTTTGCTAATCCTCAATAATAATTATAGTTGAAGGCCTATTGGAATTATGAATTTTGTCTGATTTGACCTTAAAAAGGTCACAATTGATTTGGCTTGTTAAATTAGATGAAATATGTGATGCAATTTTACATATTATCTTATGATTTTTAGGGAATAATTTCGTGTTTTCTTGAATAGACTAACGGATAATGATACTTTTTACTTAGGCAATTAAATCATCAACATCTTATATCACAGGTGCATGGAGCTCTGATTGAAAAAAACTGTTCTGCATGCGGCTATATTCTCATTGACTATGCCAATATCTCTTTATGCACTTGGCTTAGGGGAAATGAAGGTACAGTCCTCATTGGATCAGCCTTTTTCAGCCGAAATTGAATTAATAGATGTAGGAGCAGATCCTCTTGCTAGTATCAAAGTAAGTTTAGCTGATCCGGAGCAATTTGAACAAATTGGACTTGAACGAGCAGCAGTCTTGTCTTTGCTACGGTTTCAGATTGAGAGAAATCAAAAAGGTATTCCTGTCGTAAAAGTATCGTCTACAGAAAGAATGACTGAACCTTATATGGAAATTGTAGTCGATCTAACCTGGCCAAAAGGTCAATTATACAAGGCCTATACAGTATTATTAGATCCTCCTGGATATCAATTGGGAATTACCACCGCTCAAAGCAGGCCAGTTTATTATAAGAAGAAATCTGCAAGTTACAGTAATGAGCCTGGCGTTATTGAAAAGACTGTGATTACTACAGTAGAGCATAGCCCTGTATCGAGAAATGATAGCAAAAAGAAAACGACTTATGGCCCAACTGTAACCCATGAAAACGTATGGCAAATTGCTCAAAGATATAAAACCTCAAAATTGATTTTGCCTCAGGTTGTATTAGCTATAGTTGGTGCGAATCCTGAAGCATTTAAAGATGGAAATCTAAATGGTTTAAAAGTCGGTGTTCGGTTAGTTATTCCATCAACTCAAGAAATTGCAAAAGTGCCTTCTGATTTGGCTATTGAAGAGGTGATGGCTCACGATAAAGCCTGGAATGAACATGCATCTATTAACCATGTATTAGCCCCACCATACATCAATAGTCCAATAGTGGATATGACTCCAAAACAGACTAAAGCTTCTTCAATCCCGGTAATTCCAAAGTTTACTATTGGAGTAAACTCTAACATTCCGACACTTCAACAATTAATTCCCGATAGCACTTCAGTTTCGATAGATACATCTACCCAACAGCAACCTGTGCAAAACAACAATACAGTACAGACATCGGAGCAAAATGAAAAAATTAAGGCAGAAATTTCAATTACAACAGCAGCAGTTGAATCAGTTCGAGAATCAAATGCATTATTGATGGAACAATTACGAATTCTACAAGAGCAAAATAAAAAATTGCAGGAAAAGCTGGATAAACGTGAGAAAGAAATAGAGCTAATGCGTAAGCAGGTTCAAACTATGTTGAAGGAGCGCCAAGCTGTTGCGTCCCAGGCCAGTTCACTTCCCACGAATGAACAAGGAGTGAGCATTTGGCCGTATATCATTTTATTGATATTTGCTGCAGGAGGGGCTGGGTTTGCTTATTGGTACCTCAGGCAACGTCAACATAGAGAAGGCATTTCTCCTTACAAAACAGATTCTGATTCAAGCCTCAAGCCATTTATGCCTTTAGTTGAACCCGTGAAATATGGACTAAATACCCAGACAGATGATAAGGAAACTTCCATATCCTCAACTCAAGAAAAGGTATTTGATAATGAAAAAGAAACTGGAACTCCCTTTGCTAAAGCGGATTTGGGTGAGTTTCAACCTAAAGAAAGGGATAAAATACAAAAAATTGATGCGGTAGAGTCTGAATCAGTTGAGGATGTGACTTATCTTGGAGATATAGAACAGTTAAGAGTAAAAGAAGATATAGAATTAGAACCAGAAGTTCAGGTTAAACCAGAGGTTCAGGTTAAACCAGAGGCCCAAGCTGGAGAAAATCAAATTATGTTTGAGCCTGTTATGGAACCTGAGCAATTCGATGTTAATAGAGATGATGAGGGTGATAATTCTCAGTTAAGTGAGGATGAAACTCAGCAAACTGAAGACCATCAAAGTTCTGAGGTAATAGAGTTTGAGTCTGGTTTACATGAATTAATCAAAGATAAGCCCAAAGCTAAAATAAAAGAACCAACAGATGAAGGAGATGATAGTGATAATGGAATAGACTTCATTCCTTTGACTATCAGTGATGTTGACAAAACGTTAAAGAATGAACAAAAAATTGAGAAATCAGATAAAAATGAAGATAAAAAATCAGAAGAATTTTCTACAAAGGAAAATAAGTTTAATTTGGATAATTCAGATCTTGATATGGAAGATCTGGAATCCGAACCTGAAATAAGACAGGAGGAAAAGGAAGGCTATATTATAGAAATAACAGAATTTGGCCAGAAGTCTACTCAGGAAGAAAAAACAGAAAAAGGTATTTCTACATCTCAATCGGTTGATGAGGCCGCATTCACCAAGTCATCCAGTGAAAGCAATGAAACCTCCAATCCATTGAAGAGTAAGAAGGCATTAGATACTTTGTTAGATTTGGCAAAAACCTATATTAGTATGGGCGATATAGAAACAGCAAGAAGTTCTCTTGAGGAAGTGATTGAGCATGGAAGTGCCAGCCAAAAAGAGCAAGCCTGGCAGTTACTGGATCAATTAAAGCAATAAATAACACAGGACTTACGACTACCCAATCTCTTTTTTAATTCCGTCATTTCATTTATCTAAACTCCCCATTAAAAACATTTTTTGCCCTTGACCTTAGGGTATTTCCTAAGCCCTGTAATATTTATCTTCGTTATTTAAAAGGCGGGCTTATTAGTCATCAAATAAAATACTCCAATAAGACTTAAGAATGCTGGCCAACCCAGAATAAACCAATATAGGAAATATTGGTGATATTTCTTTGGTAAGGTCGTATTATTTTTTACGGCCTCTATGGATAAATCCCTCATTTTGATTTGCAGGTAGACGACAGGAAACCAACAACATGCCGCAACGACATACCCAAGAATTGACCCCAGTATCCAGAAAGAAGTCCAGGAAAATCCCGCAAGATAAATCATGGCAAATCCTGTAAGTGGTTGCAGTATTCCAGATGTACCAGTGAATATCCAATCAGCAAAAACCACATATTTTGAAATGGCAGCAATAACAATCGGATTTTTTGTTCTATGGCCATAAATCATCACAGTCGCTGTTCCTATACCTGTACCAAAAAGTATTGTTGAACTCAGCACATGGATAAATTTTAAATAGAAATAGAGCATTATTTATCAGACTCCAAACCCAGACCTATTAAAATAGCTATTAACAAAGGAATATTCTTGGCTATGGGAGCAAATGGATCCAACCAAAGGTAAGGCAGTTTGATGGTAATAATAACCATGTATATCGAAATCGTAATCAGTTGCATTATACTGGTCAATTTAAATCGATAATTAAACAACATGGTTATGCCCAAAAGGCCATCCCATAAAGCGGAAGTATAAAATAAGAATAACTGCCACAAGGATGAAAAACCTATTTGAGCAAACAAAGATAGCGAATCACTTTTAGGATAAAAAAACAAACAACATAAGGCTGTCCAAATCCAGACAAAGGATATTCCGAGTCTTAAGGGGAGTTTAAGAAAATATAATCGCGCATGCCAATGGTCTTGTACCGAACTCGGTTGACTATAGAGACCTTCTTCATAGTCTCTTGGGGTAAAGTTAACATAATCAGCGAATCGCTGTGTTTCTTCCTGAGTAGTAATATTGTCGCTGGCAAGCATTTTATACGAAACAGTGTTAATAGTTGAATAAGGGAGTAAATCACCAAATCGGGTCAATAGGCGAATAAATGCCAAGGGAATATATATTATTCTGTTTTTGCTCAACCCAAGCCAGGAACGCAGTTTTATTATTATTTCTTTTAATGTGATTATTTTTTTGCTTACCGCATGCAAAATAATAGTTTCGGTTACAGGTGCACTCACCAATCGTACTATTGCTTGGGATAAGTCATTTAGAGAGATAGGTTGAAATTTTTGTGTTCCCTCCCCAGGTATGGTGGTAAAAAAAGGTGTTCCAGCAATTCCTCTAAATAAAGAGGACCCTCCATAAGAGCCTTTTCCATACACATATGAGGGTCTTACTATAACTGATGGGATAGGGAGAGTCAGTAAATAATCATCTATCGCTTTTTTGCTCGCAGCATAACTCACATCAACTTTATCAATTCCCAAAGCGGATATTTGAATAATTTTTTTTACACCAGAGCTTATACACGCATCAAAAAGTGCTTTTGGAGTTTCATAATGAATATTCCATATGATTCTCTCATCAGGGTGGTATAAAATCCCTACACAATTGATAACTACATCAATTCCCTGCAATCTTTCTGACCAGAGTTCAGGTTTGGTATCATTAATAAAATCACAAAAGATAACTTTTGCTCTAGGGAAAATCCTTTGTGTGTATTTGATATTCCGTACACAACAAATGATTTCATGTCCATCAATAATTAGATCGGTAACAAACTGTGAAGCGATAAAACCAGATGCGCCTGTTACCAAAATTTTCATAAGGATCTCTTATTTTTGATTATAACTAGAATAGAAGTACTATAACGAATTTAACTCCTACTATTCAAATTTCCTCACCAGGATTAATTTTAATCAACTCCAGTTTGGCATATTTAGGTTGAATAAAATAGTTTGAGTCCATAAAAAATGATGAAACCCATACAGGCAAGGAGTTAATACTCTAAAAATTATAGACAAAACAAAGAGGGTGTTATAAATTGACCCTTTTATCAGGAAAATTGAATGCGTATTGCCTTAGTGGTTGAATACGATGGTAGCCAATATCATGGCTGGCAAGCTCAAACGGGTTTGCATACTATTCAACAAGCTGTTGAATTTGCATTATCTAAAGTTGCAGACAGTTCTATTTCTGTTGTCTGCGCAGGTAGAACAGATACTGGGGTCCATGCGACCAATCAGGTGATTCATTTTGATTGTCAGAAAGAGCGTAGCATACGAGCCTGGATACATGGCGCTAATACCTTTTTACCTAAAGACATCTGCGTCAAATGGGGTAAGGAAATGCCAGAAAATTTTCATGCCCGTTATTCTGCTATTAGTCGACGGTATCGCTATGTCATTTATAATGGAGCTATACGGCCAGGTTTGTTACGCAGCAATGTAACATGGCAATATCGGCAACTGGATCATCGTTTGATGCACCAGGGGGGGCAATGTCTTCTGGGGGAAAACGATTTTACTTCATTCCGTTCCGTCGAATGTCAATCTAATACACCAATGCGTAATATTCATCAATTGCAAGTTACAAGACATGGTGATTTGATTGTTCTTGATATTACAGCGAATGCTTTTTTACATCATATGGTAAGAAATATAGCTGGTGTATTGATTGCTGTTGGATCGGGAAAACACCCTGTTGGTTGGGTTAAAGACGTTTTAAATGCAAAGGACAGAAAATTAGGCGCTGAAACCGCACCGTCGTATGGTCTATATTTGGTTCAGGTTACTTATCCCAAGGAATTTGGATTGTTGCTAAATAGTCCTGGCCCTTTGTTTCTTTGGGAGAAATAATTGAATCCATCTCGTATAAGAATCAAAATGTGCGGAATGACGCGTTCAGAAGATATTCAATATGCCATTGATTTAGGGATTGACGCCATTGGCTTAATATTTTATCCCAAAAGTTTGCGTAATGTCTCACTGGAAAAAGCCAAGATAATAGTCAATAATATACCTCCATTTGTTGATATTGTTGCAGTTTTGGTAAATCCAGAACAATCTTTTGTTCAACAGATAATTAATGAAATTCCTGTGCAGTTATTGCAATTTCATGGCGAGGAATCTTCAGAATTTTGCAGGCAATTTAATAAGCCTTTTATCAAAGCTATTCATCCTAAGACAACAATGCAAATCCAAAGTGCTGTTGATGAGTTTTTTGATGCAAGCGCTCTATTATTGGATACGCCATCAGACAAGGAGCGAGGAGGAACGGGATTAACTTTTGACTGGAATATAATTCCTGAGAATTTATCCAAGCCTTACATATTGGCAGGTGGTTTGAATGAATCTAACATTTTAGAGGCAACAACCACATGTCATCCTTATGCAGTGGATGTATGCAGTGGTATAGAAGCTTCACCTGGAGTAAAAGATCATTTGAAAATGAGCCGATTTATAAAGGCAATATGGGGATAGTATGAGTAAAAAAGAGCTTCCAGATGAGTTTGGCCATTTTGGCCCCTATGGCGGTATGTTTGTAGCCGATACCTTAGTTCATGCTTTAAAGCAATTAGAGCATGCTTATACCAAATATCGCAACGATCCGCATTTTCTGGCTGAACTACAGACAGAATTAAAAGATTATGTGGGGCGACCTAATCCTCTGTATCACGCGGTACACTTAAGCAAAAAAATAGGTGGTGCACAAATTTATCTCAAGCGCGAAGATTTAAATCATACGGGTGCTCATAAAATCAATAATACTATTGGACAAGCTTTACTCGCCAAACGCATGGGGAAAACTCGAGTGATCGCAGAAACGGGTGCAGGTCAACATGGTGTTGCCACTGCTACAGTTGCCGCTAAATTTGGGTTTCAATGCGTTGTGTACATGGGGTCTGAAGATATCAAGCGTCAATCCAGTAATGTTTATAGGATGAAATTGTTAGGTGCTGAAGTAGTGCCTGTCACCTCAGGATCAAAGACCTTGAAAGATGCTTTAAATGAAGCATTGAGAGATTGGGTGAGTCATGTCGATGACACATTCTATATCATTGGTACGGTTGCAGGTCCCCATCCTTATCCTCAAATGGTAAGAGACTTTCAAGCGATTATTGGTGTCGAAGCTCGTGCTCAACATATGGAAAAAACAGGACGTTTGCCAGACGCTCTGGTAGCTTGTGTCGGAGGTGGATCCAATGCAATAGGTTTGTTTTATCCCTTTTTGAATGATCAATCTGTCATGATTTATGGTATTGAAGCTGGGGGTAAGGGTATAGAAACCGGGGAGCATTCTGCCTCTCTCATCGCTGGAAAGCCTGGTGTGTTGCACGGCAATAGAACCTATTTACTGTGCGATGAGTATGGACAGGTGAAAGACACCCATTCCGTATCAGCTGGGCTGGATTATCCTGGGGTTGGGCCTGAGCATGCTTATTTAAAAGATACTGGACGAGTCATTTATAAAGCAATAAACGACTCCGAAGCCTTAGATGCGTTTCGCCTGTTAACTCATACGGAAGGGATTATTCCAGCATTAGAATCTAGCCATGCGGTAGCCTATGCCATACAATTGGCTAAAACCATGTCAAAAGAACAGAGTATCATAGTCAATCTATCTGGTCGTGGTGATAAAGATATGCATACAGTAGCTGCTATTGACGGTATAACAATTTAATTTTGATAAATTATTCAGGTACAACATGAACCGAATTGATAAGACTCTGGAAAATTTAAAAGCCAATAGAAAAAAAATGTTAAGTCCTTATATTACTGCAGGTGATCCGCACCCTGAGATAACAGTAAGTTTAATGCATCAATTGGTTAAATCGGGAGCGGATGTATTGGAGCTGGGAATACCATTTTCTGACCCTATGGCCGAAGGTCCTGTGATACAAAGAGCAATGGAACGAGCTTTAGCGCATTCAATTCATTGCGATGATGTATTGAATATGGTTAGGCAATTTCGTAAAACGGATACCGAAACGCCTGTGATTCTTATGGGATATTTGAATCCTATAGAACAATATGGCTATGATCTTTTTGCCCAGCAGGCAGTAGAAGCCGGCGTTGATGGAACAATATTGGTTGATTTGCCTCCTGAGGAAGCTGATGGAGTATCGCGAGTTTGGCAAAAACACGGTTTGTACAGTATTTATTTATGTTCACCAACCACCTCAGCTGAAAGAATGAATTATATCAATCAGCATGCCAATGGCTATCTGTATTATGTTTCATTAAAGGGAGTTACTGGTTCTGATGCGCTTAAGTTGCCCGAATTAAAAGCCCAATATCTGCAACGAAAGGCACAATCAAAGTTACCTCTAATGGTTGGGTTTGGAATAAAAACGCCGGAAATGGCTGCACAAGTTGCTGAATTTGCTGATGGGGTCATTGTTGGGGCGGCACTAATAAATGAAATCATTGAAGCCTATGAGGCCAAGAAAGATCCGCTGCAAGCAAGCGGGGCTCTATTGAGTTCTATGAGGCAAGCAATCGATAATATTGGAAGTATGGTATGACAGAACAAACTGAAAAAAGAGCTCACTTTATTAGACAACTTATTATAGATGATTTGGCAAATGGAAAACATCAAGGAGTCGTAACTCGTTTCCCTCCTGAACCCAATGGATATCTCCATGTTGGACATGCCAAGTCTATTTGTCTTAATTTTGGCTTGGCAGAAGAGTTTAAGGGAAAATGTTTTTTACGTTTTGATGATACCAATCCAATTAAAGAAGAGGAAGAATATGTAAACGCGATCATTGATGATGTTCGTTGGCTGGGATTTGAATGGTGTGCCATGACACATTCATCCGACTACTATCATGAGCTGTATGAGTTAGCCATTTATCTTATTAAGAAAGATATGGCTTATGTCGATAGCTTGAGTATGGAAGAAATTCGTGCTTTTCGCGGTACTTTACAAGAACCAGGGCGTGAAAGTCCTTATAGAAACAGAACAGTCGAAGAGAATCTGGATTTGTTCGCTCGGATGAAAGCGGGTGAGTTTCCTGATGGAACTCATGTTTTGAGAGCAAAAATAGATATGAAATCAGGTAATTTGAATATGCGTGATCCGGTTTTATATCGTATACGCCATGCGTCGCATCAGCGCACAGGAGATGAATGGTGTATTTATCCTATGTATGATTATGCTCATCCTATTTCTGATGCTTTGGAAAAAATAACACATTCTTTATGTACGTTGGAGTTTCAGGATCATAGACCTTTATATGATTGGCTGGTTGATAATTTACCTTTACCTGCCAAACCAGTACAAACCGAATTTGCCAGATTAAATTTATCCCATACCGTCACGAGTAAGAGAAAGTTACGTGAATTGGTTGAAAAAAAGATAGTTACAGGATGGGATGACCCACGATTGCCCACATTACGAGGTATGCGCAAAAGGGGGTATCCACCTGCTGCAATTCGACAATTCTGTGAAATAATTGGCATATCAAGAAGTGATTCCGTCATTGATATGACTTTACTTGAGGAATGTGTTCGCGCTGAATTTAATAAAACTGCGAAACGGGCTCTTTGTGTTATGGAACCCTTAAAGGTTGTTATTGTAAATTACCCGGAAAATAAAGTAGAACAACTTCAAGCAGCTTTCTACCCTCAAAATCCTGAATCAGAGAGCAGGAATTTACCCTTTTCCCGTGAAATTTATATTGAAAAGTCTGATTTTATGGAAAATCCGCCTAATAAATATTTCCGATTATCTCCTGGAGCTGAAGTACGTCTGCGTCATGCCTATGTTATAAAGTGCCAGGAAGTTATCCGTAATGACCAAGGTGAAGTAACAGAATTGCATTGTACTTATGATGAAAATACTCTCGGTAAAAATCCGGAAGATCGTAAGGTGAAGGGCGTTATTCATTGGGTGTCTTCTTCACATGCTTATCCTGTCACTATTTATCAATATGACCGGTTATTTACAGACCCCAATCCTGCACGGGAAGAAGATTATTTTCAGTTTCTGAATCATAACTCTTTACAAACCCTCCAGGGATTCTGTGAACCGGCAATGGTGCAGCAGGCAGAAGGTGATGTTTTTCAATTTGAGCGTTTAGGCTATTATTGCGTCAATTCGGTGGCTGAGGGCTGTGTTCAAGCCTTTCATCGGGTAGTGGATTTAAAGGACACTTGGGGTAAAGTGAGTTGAGGGGCAGACATGTTACATTTATATAATTCTTTGACCAGAAAAAAAGAACCATTTGTTTCCTTGAGGCCCGGAAAGATAGGGATGTATGTTTGCGGAATTACTGTATATGACCACTGCCATTTAGGGCATGCACGTTCAATGGTTGCTTTTGATGTAATAGTTCGCTACCTGCGCTCACAAGGTTTTGATGTAACTTATGTCAGAAATATTACGGATATAGATGATAAAATCATTGCCAGGGCCTCAGAGAGAGGTGTATCCATCAATGAGTTGACTGCACAATATATTGAGGCAATGAATAATGATACTCATGCATTAAATATTTTGCCTCCTGATCATGAGCCAAGGGCAACCGGACACATTGAAACTATCATTCGCTTGATTCAACGCTTACTTGATAATGGCAACGCGTATATCAGTGAGAATGATGATGTGTGCTATGAAGTAGATACTTTTCCCGAATATGGGAAATTATCGCATAAGGATATTGAAGGTTTGGTTTCGGGTTCTCGCGTAGAGATTGTAAAAGAAAAACGCTCACCACTTGATTTTGTGTTATGGAAAAAAGCAAAGCCAGGTGAACCCAGTTGGCCTTCACCTTGGGGGGAAGGGCGGCCTGGATGGCATATTGAGTGTTCAGCTATGGCTATGCATGAATTAGGTGAGCAATTTGATATTCATGGAGGTGGATTGGATTTGCAATTTCCACATCATGAAAATGAAATTGCTCAAAGTGAAGCGGCTACGGGTAAACCTTTTGCTAATTATTGGCTACATGTTGGCATGTTGCAGGTCAATGGCGAAAAAATGGCAAAATCAATAGGGAATTTTTACACTATTGCCGATGTTTTAAAAGAACATCACCCGGAAGTCATCCGCTATTTTCTATTAAGCAGTCATTATCGCAGTCCTTTGAATTATTCAGAAGATAATTTATTAAATGCCAAGAAAGCTCTTATCAGACTTTATCAGGCAGTTAAAGATGTTCCGCCACAAACTGCAGATAGTAAACTGGATGATTATTGGCAAGAACAATTTAATCAGGCAATGAATGATGATTTCAATACCCCTATTGCTTTATCTGTTCTTTTCCAATTAGCTCATGAGGTAAATAAAAGTAATTCACCCATATTGGCTAATACTCTGAAGAATCTAGCTGGTATTCTTGGAGTTTTACAAAAAGATCCCGAATCATTCCTGCAATCTGGTTTGCCAGAGGAAGAAAAATTGGCTATAGAGCAACTGATTGCAGAGCGTCTTCAGGCGCGAGCTGAACGCAACTGGACAAAGGCAGATCAGATTAGGGCTGATTTATTGAGCAAAGGCATAGAGCTGGAAGATGGTGCAACAGGAACAACATGGCGGAGGATTGCTGAATAATTGTTCCTTCTATGCGGTTTTATTGAATCAGAATGGACATCTACCAAATGCTTAATTTAATATAGGATGCAATTACCTTTCAAAAATTTTAAAACAAGTATATTGAATAAATTAACTGCTATTTATTGACTAGATTGTTCATTAAGATAAATTCGAAATTAAATTTGAATTCGCAATGAATATAAAAAAATATCTAAAAAAAAATGATTTAATCTTGCGATTTGCTGGATGGTTCTTTTTAATAAACTCATTCATATTTTGGCTTGTTGGCTTGGGGTATTTAAAGTCCATTTTATTAAATGCCTCTTTATTTAAAAATTATATCGCCGATTATTCAAGTTTATCAGGAAAAATTCTCATTCTGGTTTTCTCAGTTTTAAATTATCTTTCTTACATGATGTTTTTAGCTTTTGTCCCTGCAATACCAATAATAATAATGGCATTTTTTTTACCCTATAAACGAATGATTTGGATTATCAGTGTTATTGCGGCTACCACAAGTCTTATTTTTTTATTTGTTGATAGTCAAGTTTTTTCAATGTTTAAGTTTCATCTTAACAAAACAATTTTATCGTTTGTTTTTAATTCGGAATGGAGTGTCATTTTTACCTTTTCCAGATATGAGCTGATTCTGTCTTTTTGTATGATAGTCTTTATATTCTTTCTGGAATCTATTATTGCCTGGTTGGTATGGAAAAAAATAGTTTTAAAAGAATGTTTAAAAATTGGTAAAACTATTTCATTATTTTGGCTTGGTGGCGCTTTAATAAGTTATTTTATATTGCTCTTATCGATAGCACAAAATAATAATTTGTTTGCTCAGCAAATACCTAATTTGCCACTTTATAATCAACTCATTGCTTATACTATCCCTGATAAAAACGCTGATGATATATTACGCCGCTACAGTGAGCATTATTTTACACAGCCTCTTTTCCCCAATTATCCATTACGTTATCCCTTACATCCCTTACAGTGTAAGAGGCGTGAAAAACCTGATAACATTATCCTCATCATGGTAGACTCACTTCGGTTTGATTCCCTAAAAGAAAAATATATGCCGAATACGGCACAATTTGCAAAAAAAAGTTGGCGATTTTTTCAGCATATGAGTGCTGGAAATGCTACGCATCCAGGATTATTTTCATTATTTTATTCGATTCCCAGTAATTACTCGACGTCAGTCTTCGAGCAAAAAAAATCACCAGTTTTAATCGATTTATTATTACAACATGATTATCAGACAAAAATTATTTGGTCTGGCTCTATGGCTCCACTTCCATTACATCAGACTATTTATAAAAAAATTGCCAATCTCAATGTCAATGGAGCACCAATAGATGATACCGGAGAAAAGGACAGATATTCCACGAGAGAAGCTATCCAGTTTTTAAGAGATCGTAAAGCAAATAACCCTTTTTTTCTTCATATTTTTTACAACGCGCCTCATGACTATTGTAGATATCAAAGTTTTCCGCAGTTGTATAAACCCGCAATAGAAGAATGTGCACGAATCGGAATGACAAATCATGTCGATCCATTACCTTACTACAATCGCTATTTGAATACAGTTACATTTATTGACCACGAAATTTCGAAAGTATTAGAGGTAATCGAAAAAAAAGGGTATTTAAAAAACAGTATCATTATAATTACCTCTGATCATGGTCAAGAATTTAATGATAATCGTCAAAATTATTGGGGACATACCAGTAATTTTACTCCGATTCAACTTCAGGTTCCTTTGATTATTCATTGGCCTGGGGAGTTAGCTCGTCGTTTTGACTATCTCACTAGTAGTTATGATATTATTCCTACAATATTACAGCGTTTATTTGCTTGTAAAAATCCTGTTTCTGATTACAGTATCGGATATAATTTGCTGATTGAGGGCAAGCGAGCCTCATTTCTACTGGTAGGCAGTTATATTAACATGGGAATTCTTGAAGCAGATCGCACTACAACATTAGAAACCTCCGGAAGAATTACAATTACGGGTGTGAAGGCAGAACCGCTTAATGATGCGGTCCCCAGAATGAATGTTGTAACACAGGCATTGGATTTGATGCGCAGGTATTATGGCAAATAAAAGATTGTCTTTAAAAATAAATTGGCAATTAACCTTTTTATTCTCAATTTACGTCATACAGCGGATATCTCTAAATTTGTAGGCAAAATATAGCTATAATTATATATAATTTGCTTAGGAATTAAGTCATGGTAAACCAAACACGTGAAAATTTAATTAATAAAGTCAAGGATGGTTCCGATTCTATCGCTTTAATCTATTCTCCAATCGAACTTCATGAATATATTGTTGAAATTATTTCTAAAGATTCTGATCAATTTATCTATAAAGGAAAGGAAATATGTCATTTTAATTCGATTGATGAAGCAGTGTCTCGTGCTACAGAATTAGGAGCAAAAGAGTTTTTTCTTTGTGCAGATAATACATATGATGAATGTGGTTCTTTAAATTCTGTGCAACACTTTGATTATATGCCTATTTATTCTAAATTTAAGCGCACTTGAGTTTGGCGTATCAATCTTGGTTGCGAGCTTTTTGCATTTCTTTTTTGGTTCAAATTCTATAAGCCGATGAATAACACTGGCTTTGCCTACTTTAAATCTTGTACCCACCTCTTGGATAGTTAAATTTTTTTTGCTCTTACTTTTTAATACTTGTTTGCAAAAATCTAAGTAATCCATCATTAGTTATTATTAATAATCAATTACTTATATGCTGGTCATAGAAGGTTAGGCAAACGCTCAATGAACCTCAAATACGATGCTATCTCTCAATACATAAAAACATGCTTTGGCTACATTGTTTTAATCTGAAATTCCTTTATACCTCGATTCAAATGGCGAGTGTCTCAGCGTACATGTAGAGCAAGCGCTACTAGTAGCTTGTATCAAAAAGGCTACTTTTCATAGTCTTTTGTCGCATTTACGGCGGTTTTCATCATTTTACTTTAATCATTCGTTCATAAAATAAAAACTAACTGATTGCAAAATGATCAATTAAGTTAAGAATTGACATTGGAATTTTTTGAGGTTGTTTTGATTATGAAATCTATTGAATATTTTAGAAATGAATTAAATGAATTATTTAAGAGCAAAAAAAATGTTTATAAATTTAAACAAGAAGCAAAATCTCCGGAAAAAAATACAGAATCTGATGAATATGTATTATCTTTTGACACGGTTCCTGATGAAGGGATAGATAGAGATAATAACACTTTTTATTATACGCTCTCTGTTGATGAAATATGTTATGAAATTAAAACATCCTCGGGATGTTTGAGTACGGGAAGCTTTCACGCCAATAATCACAACAATCTTGAGGAGCGGATTTTTCTTAATGCAGCTGAAAAAGGGTTTGTCGAAAATTTAGAAGTTTTAAAAAATCTAGCAACGATAGAAAGACTTATAAAAGAATTAGAAAAAAAAGGGACCGAAGACGAAATTAAGAAATATAGCTCTGAGTTAAATCATGAAATTAGTTTATATAATGATAACTTACGAAAAATAAGCAACATATTCCCTGATATTGATAAGAAAATTCTAAAAAAATTAGAAATAAACAATAGCATTCTTCCTTTGCCTTGTCCATTTGATACACGGGCAGTACAAGTTGCTAGTCATGTTCCAAATCAAGAAGGCACTTATCGTCGTTCTCAGAGCTCTAACGAGTATCATCATACTAATAAGAGAGGTAATGTAATAACTTATAAAGATTTAAATGAGTTGAAAAATAATGACCCCAATTTAGGAGAGATTTTTTTAGCGACTGATAATAATTCATTATATGTGAAGTGTAAATTTAAAAAGTCAGAACCTGCTAAATTATTACCTATCAGTTTATATTCAGAGACAAAGAATAATATTATTAACAAATTGAATAGTAAAAGAAAATTAACCAACAACGAATTATTAGCAATTATTTCTGCCATTCAAAGTAAAGATACTTTAATTTTAAAAAATCAATTAAACAAATTTGGCTGTAATGTTGAAGGTGTAATTGCAGGGAATGGAGAAGCTTATAACTTAGGGGGAAATGCTACACGAGTAGATAAGATTATTGAATATCAGAGTAATGGTATTTCTTATAAAAGAGGAAATCAATTAACCCTTAAATTAAAAGATAGGATATTGGAACATAAAACAAATGTGGTAGAAACCCTGGTTCACCATTTAAAAGACGAAAATTTTAAGTGTCTAAAGGTTGATAGTAACCAACTTAAAGCCAAATATCCTTGTTTAATTGTTACCTTTAAATATGATGAGTATAGGAATAAACCCGAAAATATCCCTGAAGGATACTCTGAGTTTGTTACCCATATGATGATTGCTCAGATTAATTTAAAATTAAAAGAAAAAAATCTGTCCCCATTGATAGATAGACGACAAAGTTTTGGGTTCCTCACCCCTACATTAACCGATGTTCATACGGGTGTTAGATTATCACTTGGCCTTACGCCAAATAAACAGTGGATAGAGTGTGTTGAAGAAGGAATAAAACAGACAGATAAGTCCTTAGCAAAATTTACGCTGAAAGACAAAGATGATTTACTCAATCTATTTAGAGCTGGAGAGTTTTGTGGGGATGGACACAAATACCTTTATGACTTATATAAAACAGGAGAAAAAACACAAGAAGAAGTGAAGAAGTTTCTACAAGAATCAAAGGTGAAATCAGAATGTAAGGAAATTTATTTTTCAACAAAAGACATAACGCGTATTGATAAAGATAAATTAAAAAAAGGCGTATTGAAAAGATTTTATTACTTTGATAGTAAAAATGGAGCAATTACTCTTTATGATAAACAGCACCAACATGGATCTTCTTTAAAAGTTAATGCAGAGTTTATTCATTATTTTCTTTTAAAAAATTTTTCCTCTAAAGATTTGATAAAATTGACTGAAGTACAGGAGTGTTGGTTAAAGGAAGCAATTGATGATGCACAGAGGAATAATCCGTTTCAATATATCGACCGAAAATATCTATCTCTATATAGAAAGATTACTCGTCTTTACGCGCAAATACTTGGTGTTGAACAGAATCGTGGAGAAGAAAAGGATCTAGCTAAGTTAACGAGGGACTTGATTAATCTTCAAAATGAGGTTGTCACTTCATTATTGAAAACAATGCCCTTGATTACGGATGATACCAGTGATGATGAGCATGCCAATAAATATGCACAAAAAAATTTTTACTCACCAGCAGGTATGAGCGCTCTATTTGCGCCGCTTTATGCAGCAGCAAAAGTGTTTAGTTATCATAATGAGATGCCAATTTCTTATGGCAGTGATCCTTATGCATACTTTGAGTTATTATTATCTTGGAATAAAACCTTAGACGAGTCACAATTTGTGCGTTCTGAAGTTGTTAAAGAAAAACTTGAAAATCGCGCTTTTAAGATGCTGTTAGAGAATTTTGCAAATGAGTCAAATAAAACTGGCTTGGTCAAAATGGGAAGATCTGAAGTAACGATCTGTTTTAAAAATATTTATACTGAAATTTATAGCAATCAAATTAAAAGAAAAAAACTTGATGCAGATTCAATTATTAATTCAAATTTGACAGCAATTAAAAATGCTTTGGAAATAAATACTGAAAACGATAGAGGGGCAATCCAATTTAATGAGGAAAAGCTTAGGTCAATATTAAAACAAGGAATAAATATTATCCAACAATCTTTTCCAAAGTATATGGAGCATGTAAATAGCCTGGAAAACAATCCTACAGTGTATTTTGCTGATAACAATCCTTGTGTTAACAAAGATCATCTGGAGGTAAGAACTGCCATAGAAGTTTTAAAAGATCTTTGCACCAAAGATCTTTGCCCAAAAGTGTTCGTCCTGGACACAACTTCTGCAACTGAAGCCCAAATAGAAGATTTTTTAAATGTGTTTAATCAACAAGATAAAATTCCAATTCTTGTGACTGCTTCAAGTATGGTTAAACACAGTGAATTTGGATTAGATTTATGGCAGGGAGGAATCAACAAAGCCTATTTATCAGAAAAAGCGGAGAAAAATGAAAATTCGCAAAATGAGTTTGCACGCTTTACAACTGAATTTAAAAATGTTACCAAAGGAACCGAACCAGGCTTTACACGATTTGCAAGACGACATGTTCGAGAAGCAATGAATAATATAAATGTGGCGATAAAAGATTCACAAGATAATAGTGAACCTCAAGATGCAACATGTAAAGATGATGTGCAAAACATACCTACTAACCCTATTTCTGAAGAAAGCAATAGGACAGAGGAAGGACAGATGATTAATAGAGAGCTTGATGAATATGTGCCCCTACTTACAAAGAAAGGATTCTTTGCTGTACAAATTGAAAAGGTGCCAGAAAACAATGTTAATCAAAATAATAAACAAAAGTCTCCTGAGGAAGGCGAGCCGCCTTGCTGCACAATAATTTAACTTCCGAGATTTTGTTTTTATTTGTAGTCGTTCAAAGAAGTAAAGCAAAACGTTATTATGCCTACTAATAGTCGAATAGCGGGATTTAGAGTAGGTACTGTAGCTTCATATCCTATCAAGGTATTTTTCACTGATTTGAATGATAACTTGTATACCTTTGTCGTCAATACGAAGTTTGCCCCATGTTCCGCAGAAATGGATCCATCTCAATGTCCAACGAATAAGGCAGAAATTATCAATACAAAATCTTGTATTGTTACCAAGAGTAATGGAGAAAAGCATCCCAAGTCGAATGATTGGTGTCAAAATGCTAATCCAAACCAACAAAGAGAAAAGCAATTGACTAAGAATTTCATCAGTTTCCCACAGCCGTTAGATTATATGGAGTAAGTGCTGAAGTATAATGCTACTTTAGAACTTCTTCTTAGGCTAATTACTTTATTTAAGTAAGCTGATAAGTTAAATGATTAATATCTTGAAGACGTGGTGTGACCGTTTAAAATTGCAGAGTAGGTAGTTTAGTTTTGTGAGGTTACTCTTAAAATTTCTGCAAGTGACGTATCGCCACTTAATACTCTTTTAAAACCATCTTCACGTATGCTAGGCGTGGTGGGTCGTAAATAATTTTCTATCGTTTGAATATTTTCATTACGATGAATCATTCCTCTCAGGGTTTCATCTACGATAATTAATTCATAAATTCCGGTTCGGCCTTTATAACCCAAGTGATTGCAATAGTCGCATCCCTTGGGTTCAAAGACCTGGGAGAGATCAGCATCAGGTTTAAGACCCATTAACTCCTTTTCTTCCTCTCTTAATTGATGGGGTGTTTTACAATGAGAACATAATTTTCTTACCAAACGTTGCGCGATGAGGCCGACTATACTGGACGACAATAAAAAAGACTCAACTCCCATATCATGCAGGCGAGTTAATGCCCCCAATGCAGTATTGGTATGAAGGGTGGATAATACCAAATGACCGGTTAAGCTCGCTTGAACAGCAATTTCAGCCGTTTCCAAATCACGGATTTCTCCTATCATGACAACGTCCGGATCTTGACGTAATATAGCCCTTAATCCTTTGGCAAAAGTCATTTGAACTTTAGTATTAACTTGCGTTTGTCCGACACCAGGCAAGTCATATTCAATGGGATCTTCAATGGTTAAAATATTACGAGTCACCTGATTTAATTCAGTGAGCATAGCGTAGAGAGAGGTTGTTTTACCCGAACCTGTGGGGCCGGTGACTAAAATAATGCCATGAGGTTCTGCAATCATTTGTCGTACTGTTTTTAGTGTATGTTCAGGCATGCCCAAAAGATTTAAATCCAGTTGAGCAGCTTGTTTATCCAATATCCTTAAAACCACTCGCTCCCCATGGTTTGAGGGTAAAGTTGAGACTCTGACATCAATATTGTGTCCTCCTATACGCAATGAAATTCGACCATCTTGAGGAATTCTTTTCTCGGCGATATCTAATTTGGCCATCACCTTAACTCTGGAAATGACCAAAGGAGCGATAGCTCGTTGAATTTCAAGGACTTCTTGTAGAACACCATCAATTCGGTTGCGCACCAATACTCTGTCTTCATACGTTTCGATGTGTATATCAGATGCTTTTTGTTTAATGGCTTGAGTGAACAGAGCATTCAGTAAACGGATAATTGGAGCATCGTCTTGATTTTCCAATAAGTCTTCGCTGACAGGAAGTTGACTGGCCAACATAGATAAATCCATATCTTCTTCCATGCCTTCAGCGGCATCCAGTATAGAAGATTTAGATTGGTAAATATTGGCTAAATGTTGCTGAAAAGTAGATTCATCGACTTGTTTTAGATCAAGTTCGCATTGCAATAATCGCTTTATCTCAGCGAACGCTTGCAGAGTTGTGCTAGGTAAATGATAGACAATAGCCAGATTTTCTTTTATTTCTCCCACAACAATTCCATTGCTTTTGGCAAAACTGTAAGGAATTTTAAGTGACTTTTCTTCATTTTCCATGATTTATTTGGTCATTTTTGATGAGTACTGGGGAGGATTACTAAAAGGTACTGGTAGATTACCTTGAGTTAATGGGGGCAATACTGTTTCATCATCTGTTTGTTCAAAAGCTTCTTGAGATCGAATCCAATCCAGCTGATATTGGCGGACATAATTGTATTTTTCACCAGTGACATGTAAGTTATCTCTTTCGTTGCGTAATATGATAGGTTTAATAAATACCATGAGCACTCGCTTGTCTCTGTTACGAATGTTGCGTTGGAACAATCTGCCTATTCCAGGTATATCTCCTAAAATGGGTAATTTATTATTGTCATTTCCAATACTGTCCTGAATTAATCCTCCAAGTACTACAACATCACCACTTTCTACATGAACTGATGTCACAATACTGCTGATATTAAAAGTGGGGGTTGTTGTGTTTTCTGTTGTAGCAGTTGCGGGATCCAAAGTATCATTCCCCTGATCAATTTGTAATTGAATTCCTTGTCCGCGAGTAATCTGTGGTCTCACATAGAGATGCAAAGCAACGTTAACCCTGTCAAATGTTGTAAAAGGACTTGCAGTAGTAGTGCCCCCTGCATTATTGGGGTAACTGGTTGTTGCTACTGAAACCTGCTTACCTATGAGTATTTTTGCTTGACGATTATCAAGGACTACTACGGAGGGTGTTGATAAAATATTTGCTTTTTGCTCCCTTGCCAAGGCATAAATTTGAGCCTGGAAGTCATCTATCCTGGTTTTGCTGTTTATAATGGCAAAGCCTGGTCTAAAATCCTTGGGATTACCCGTCTGTTGATTGGAGCCCCACTCAATTCCCAGATTGTTAACGTCCTTTTCATCCACTTCAGCAACGAGTGCCTCAATTAATAGTTGGGCTGGTTTTATATCTAGTTGAGAAATGACTGTTTTTAGAATGCGTATAATTGAAGCAGGGGCATTAAGAATAATAGAGTTAGTATTTGGTTCTCCTATTATCTGTACAGTAGGCTTGGTAGATCCTTCATTTTGAGTACTTGCTGACGTTGTATTTGCTGTCGCTCCCGAGGCACTCAAAGGGGCAGAGCTGGTCGAAGATAAGTTCGATGTCGAGCTTTGTCCATCAGCAGATGTATTTGCAAGACTGGAAGCAGGATTTGTGCTGTCTAATGCCGGTCTTGTAATGGTTCCAATGGTTGTTCCTACATTGCCACTGAAATTGGCTTGGGCTATCCCTGCCAGTATGGGGACTAAATCTTCAGCTCTTAAGTAATTCAGGTAAACAACTTGTGTATTTGAATTGACTCCAGCTGAGCTTTCTTTATCTAGTTTCAATATGAGCATTCGCAAACGAATTCTATCTGTCTTGCTTCCACTGACTAAAATTGAGTTGGAACGGTCATCTGCGGCAATGGTAATTTGTGTTCTGCTGCCAATACCTGGCTGAGTTTTAACCAAATCTTTTAAAGTATTTGCAACATCCATAGCCAAAGCATGATGTAAACGAACCATGTCTATGCCGTTTGCACTGGAGCTATCCACTTGTTTGATAATTTCCGCAAGGCTTTTAATATTATTTGCTCGACCAGACAGGATCAACATGTTAGAAGGAGCATAAGCAGATACGCTGCTCCATTGAGGCATTAGTGGCCTTAGAACCGGTACCAGTTGTTCAGAAGGAACATAATGAACAGGTACTACAGCGACCATCATATCGTCACCTCGTGGAGGACTCTTCATTCCGCTTAGTAAATCAGGTGACTGAGTTTTTGCATCAATATTGGGAATAATTTTGATAATTTCTCCATTAGGTATCGCGGCATAACCTGATACCTGTAGTACTGAGAGAAAGACTTGATATAGTTCGCGGTTGGATAATGGCGTTGATGAAACAATTGACACTTTTCCTTGCACTCTGGGATCTATAACAAAATTTTTACCTGTAATTCGAGAGACTTCTGCGATTACAGCTCTAATATCAGCATTACGTAAGTTCCATAATTTACTGCCCGGAGGAGATGTTTGCGATTGTTCCATATTTTTAGGAAATTGGCTTACCTCAAGCGAAGAAGTTTGATTTTTGTTAATTTGATTAAACTGTTTTTCTGTTTTTTGAGATAATTTTTCTTTGAGTGCTCTTGCAGTTTGGTAATCATCAATTGGTCCAATTTGCACAAGGTAAAGATGCTTATCGTCCAGGTTTTTAATTTCAACTTTTTGATCTACTAATTTGGCAAGTTCATTTTGGCGTATTTTGGCGTCTTTTTCGAGATTATAGGCACCTGCTTGAAGATAAAAAAAAGTATTGCCATCCTTGGTTACGGTTGAAATATTGACATCATTAGCATGTACTAATGAACAAAAAACGAAGGCTAAAAGTATAATTACTATCGAGCGCATTTAAAAACCGTAAAATAATGGATAATGACATAATAACCAAATTTGACTGCTTACCATAGCTTTTTTAATAACTTAGAGCAGGAAATTTAAGTGGTTTTTACTAGTGTGGATTTACTCGAATCATTTATGCGTTTTAATATACAGTAAACAATTTTCTAGCTGGAAGGAATATATGGATAATGTGCCAATAAAATGGGGAATTTTAGGAACAAGTTTTATCTCTGAAGTGATGGCTAATGCAATTCAGGAATCAAATACCAGTGAGCTAGTTGCTATTGGGAGTCGAACACTCGAGATAGCCAAACGATTTTCTGAAAAATTCGCTATTCCAAAATTTTATGACAATTATCAATCATTAATTCTAGATGATGATATAGATACTGTTTATATAGGATTGCCCAATCATCTGCATAAAGAATGGATTATTCGTTGTGCGCGGGCAGGAAAAAATATTTTGTGTGAAAAACCTTTTGTTATTGGTGTAGAAGAAATCCATGAGGTTACGTCAGTAATTGAGAAAACAAATGTTTTTTGTATGGAAGCTCTGATGTACCGGTATCATCCCTTTATAAAAAAACTACAAGAGGTCATTAAAAGCAACATAATAGGTAGGATAAGGTTATATAATGCGGCATACACAGCAAATATTGCAGAAATAGCCAATCCTGTTGCAGGTGGAAGTATACGTAATCTCGGATGTTACCCAATATCCTTGGTGAGATTGCTTGCTAACGCAGAACCTATCGAAATCCATGGTATAGGAAGAATGAACTCCAGGAATAACACCGATAGTCAAGCTAGTGTTCTTTTAAAATTTGAAGACGATTCAATTGCCACAGTTTCTACTGCCGATGATATTGAAATGCATTGGCAATTCGAGGTTTATGGAACAAAAGGCCACTTAAAAGTAGAAACGAATCCTTGGCTGCCTGACTATGAGGCTAACAAAATTTGTATCTACCTTAATAATGAATCAATCCCCAAAGAGATCAGTGTGAATGCAGAAAAGTCACTTTATACTTATCAAATTGACTTTATCAATGAGCAAATATTGAATGGGGATTCGAAACAATTTAACAGGTCGTCCTTATTAGAGAGCATGGGAAATGCAATCGTTCTGGAAACCTGGCTAGAACAAATAATTCCTTTGAACCTGCGCTTTGAATTATCCAGATTAAAAGATAGGGTGCCTAATCCATAAGCAAAACGGTTTTGGTGATACTAGTCAAATTTTCCCAGAAGCGAGTAGTCTGTTTTTCCTTCGCGCCAGATTCCATCCCAATTGGCAGGCGGATTAACTGCTAATACCGTGCAGCGTTGGATGTAAATGGAAGCTAATTGATCACCAGCGTAGGCTGGAGTAAGTTTTGCAAAAGCTCTTATACTTTCTTTCCAGGAACCTTTTTGATAGAGAGAAAATGCCTTGAGAAATTCCTTTTTATGTTGATCAAGATTTTCAAGATTTTGGGCTGTAATCAATTCATATATCTCAATGCTTTCACGCTTACCACGTACAGCCACTTCATCTAACAAACGGAAAGGGAATTTTTCAGATACTTGGGTGAAAGTGGCGTGACTGACAATGATTTGAGTATGATAATTTTTATTAATTGACTCCAGGCGACTTGCCAGATTGACTGAGTCGCCCAAGGCTGTGTAACTTAGTCTGTCTTCTGAGCCAACATTACCCACAACAGCATCTCCGGTGTGAATGCCAATTCTGATTTTAAATTCGGGAAATCCAAAATGTTTATTCTTTTGATTTAACAGGCTAAGACGCTCAATCATGACTTTGGCAGTCAGGCATGCATGCAATGCATGATTGGCATCCTTTGAAGGCGCATTCCATAACGCCATGATAGCATCACCAATGTATTTATCCAAAGTTCCTTCATGCTGTATTACAATTTCAGTCATAGACTGGAAATAATCGGATAAATAGGTCATTAATTTTTGTGGTGAGGTGGATTCTGAAATACTTGTAAAATCTTTTATATCTGAAAATAAAATAGTAATTGTTTGGCTTTGCCCCCCAACTTGAGCAATTTTTCCACTATGCATTAATTTTTTCACTAGAGAGTCGGGAACATAACGTTGAAATGAGGCTAAACTTGAGCGCAGTGTTGATAGTGTTTTATCCATATAGCTGACCTCTTTAATCCTGGTCTTCAGAAGTGGCCTGGGTTTGAGGTTAAGCATGGTAATTTCTTTAGCTTCTTCAGTCAGTTGAATAATAGGATTTGATATTCTTTGTGAAACGATACGAACTAACAATGTCCCAATCAGCAAGACCAATATAGTCAATAAAATATAGCGCATGCTTAAATCTTTCAGGGGTTCAGTCACATCCGTTTCAGGAACAATAATAATAATATGCCACAATGCTTTTTGATTCGCGCTGGATATAGGTTGGTATGCTAAAAAATATTTTTGATTATCATGAGTATAAGATTTGATAATGGGTTTAAAACCGTTAAAATCCAGTTTTTTAAGTGGAATATTTAGCTTTTTTATCCATTCCGGGGTTAATTTTTTCCCACGGATGTCTTCTTTATTTTGGGGGGTTCTGAAAGCAATGATATTAGCCTCATTGTTGATCACATAAACCATCGTATTTTCAGTTAATTCCAGTTCACGGATAAAATGTTGCAAGCCATCAATTGTCAGGTCAAGCGCAATCACCCCTTTTATTTGCTTATTTTTATTATAGATTGGTGCGGCTCCAGTAATACCGGGAGTAAGAAAGTCACTTTTATCAAATACATAAAATGTATAGACGTTTGTCCATATCGGTTCCCCTGCTTTTATTGCTTGTTGATACCATGGGCGAACCCTGGGATCATAATGGCGAGTCAGTAATTTTTTTTGGATTATTTCTCCTTGTTTGTTCAATTGATAACGAACATTGACAGGTGGTGATTCTGAATTAATCACATGGGTTAATCCTATTATTCCTTTTTGTTCTCTGTCTACTCCTATGAAATCTCCCTCTGTTGAACCATAGTAAACCATAAATATTTCAGGATTGTATCGTATGGATTCAAAAAGGAATTTATCAAATTGTTTTGAGTCACCCGGTTTAATAATGCCATTATTTATAGCGTTTTTCATTTTAATTAAATCTTGATTTAAAGGATTTAAATAGATCTCAAACCTTTCCTTTACGAGCAATGAGGTTTGTTGAATTGAGTCTTTAGCGCTACTGTTCAAAACACTATTGAAAGCAATATAGTTAATACCAATAATAGTGAACCCTACGACGCTTAACAAAAGCACAAATAAGGTAATGATGCTGACACGGATACTGATTTTAAAATTACTATCCATATTTTTTCCTTCTAATTGAAGGAAGTACACAGGTTCTAAGCGAAATACGATTAAGAACTTATTTTAAATAAGCATAGCCCTCTTTAGGCAGAAATACACGCAAACTTTATATTTTCTTACCAAGATCAAAGATCATGGTTTTTTCAGCAGGATTCCATTCGTTGAAGTTTGAGAAGAGCAAAAAAACTCAAAATACTTACCAAACTTAATAAAAACATAAAAGTTTCTACTTGCTGAATCCCTATCGCACTGGTAATAAAACTAAAGAAAGCGGAGCAGTTAAATTGACAAAATAAAGTGATAGCTAATGCAAGAGCCATTTGCTGAGGAAAAGGGCGAACAGCTGATGCTGTTGCTGATGCAACAATAAAACCTGTACCAAAATAATAAATCACCATAGGCACTATAAAAGTCAAATATACATTTTCAGCAGAAAAGACAAATAACCACATCAAGAATGCTGCGAAAATAAAGAAACGTACTCCTAATTTTGTTAATTGGATACTATGATAATATTTTGCTATTAAGCCACAACAAGCGGTACCTAATAAATGCATAATTGCCATAGTGGTCTTGATTGTACCATACTGAGCGCTAGTAAAATTTTCTCCTTTAATAAGAATAAAAGAGGCGCTGGTATTAAACGCTGATTCTCCAGCCATCATCAAGGCAGAAATAAGGAGGTAAGAAACAAAAAGGGGATGGTTGAAGACCACCATAATACTATGACCTAGCTGAGGGAATTTTACATAATGGGGTTTGGTTTCTTTTAAACTTCGACATAAAGGTAATAAAAGCAGGCCATAGGCAGCAATGATAAGAGAGGCGATTTGCCAATTCCAATAACTGTTTATCAAACCTCCAAAAAATGGAAGAAAGCAAATAAACAGCCCAGCCAGAGTAAATAACCACGCAAAGTATTTTGTGGCATTTTGTTCATTATGGGTATCGTTAATCATTGCTCTACCCATTAGAAGGGTAGCGCCTACGCTAATTCCCTGGAGAAATCGGCATACTAAAAAGAGAAGGATGGAGTGGTTTAGAGCAATCAGAAAATTGCTCAGAATAAATAACAACAGTCCTCCAATGAAGATTGGTTTTCTCCCATAACGTTCGGAAAGAAGACCCCATAAAATCATACTGAGGGCTTTCCCCAAAAGAAAAAGACTGATAGTTAGTTGAGCTGTATTGGGAGTTACCGAGAAGTAATCAACTAATGATGGCAAGGCTGGAGTAAGGAAATGTATATCCATGTTTCCAAGAAACCAGGTTAATAACACCATAAGAAGAGCATTTTTTTTCATGATTTCACGTTAAAATAAGAATTAGAAAAATCTGTCATCTGTCTGACATTTAGCCGATCATACCCGTAAACAAAAATCGCAAATAAACTATAAATTCCGGTAATTATCATAAAAATTGCAGGATATGGTAGATAAAACGCAAAAAGGCCACCCAATAACAATCCAATTAGATTTCCTAGTTTTGCAAATGAATTGGCTAATCCCAAGGCATAACCTGGTAACAAATTACGATCACTGCACAAAGCAAATAACGCAGGCAATAAGGCCGCAAGTACGATCCCCCACAAAATACGTATAAGAGCAAACAGATAGAAATTATCGACATTGGCTTGAATGATCATGAGGATGGCTCCGAATACGCTATAGCGTATTAAATATTGGTTAACCAAAGAAGGTTGACTTCGACAGTAGTCAAACTGTTTGCCACACCATACTGAACTACATAGCATCCCCATTGCCGGTAAAGAATAAAGAAATCCAATTAGTACCAGATTATTTGAACAATACTTATTTAGATACAGGGTAAACCCTGGATCAGGTAAAAACTTGGCAATTTGGGTTAGCATGATTAATACGCAAAGAAAGAAGAAAACACTTTTTGATGTGTAAGAATGATTTAATGTTTGTGATTTTTTCTTTATCTGGTGCTTTGGTGTCGAGGGTAATTTGTAGTGCATCGCTACAGTAGTGCCCAGGCATATCAATGTTGCCAAACCAAATAATCCTTGATAGTTAGTGAAGCTTAAAGCTAATCCTCCGAGAAACCCGGCTGTAGAAGTGGCAATTGCCTTGGAGGATTGCAAGCGAGATAACTGTGTGCTTTTGTTTTGCCATTCAGTAATGCTTAGGGCATAGGTTTGCATTGCAACAAGAAAACCTGCAAAAGCTCCTTGCAGTAATCGGATGATTAAAATCCAGAATACAGAATTTACAACAATCATACTGGCCTGGGTCAACACCAAGGCCCAGGATGCTCTCATTAACATGGGTTTGTAGCCATATCGATCAGCTGCCAAGCCCCAGATTGGGGTTAATAGAATGTTAGCCAGCATCGGTAGAATTAGACTCAGCGTGTTATAAATTACTACCGATGGTACTGCTGTGTTGCTTTGGTGCGCGATCAATAGTGGTAGAAAGGGATTCGTCATTTCTAAGGCCAATATCATCAAAAACTGACCTGAGAGCATCATTTTTTGAACTGGTTTATTCATTATCTTGGCTCAATGGGTTGTCAAGACTAAAAAATACCAGGTTATCCTGATTTTGATTGAGTCTCATGCTTAGCAAACTTTTATGTTGCCAGGGAAGAGAGAATAAATGTTGTTGGAATTTTTGGTATATCAATGGATTAATTTCCTTTTTGAAATTTTGTAATAATTGATTTGCAATTTGTTTTAGCAGGATCCAAAGGTTTTTTTTAGTCAAGTTATAGTTATCATGTAAACAATTAATGCAAAAAGTTAAGTTACTCAGTAAATTTCCATAAATGAAGGTATTAAAGAGATCACTCAATTCGTGGCATGAAATGGTAGAGTCTGGATGAAGATTAGGTTTGGGTGTTGTCTCATATAGCGAATTAAAACAGACCCTGATGCCGCCAAGATCTCGAATAACTAATCCAACAGGCCGATGAGACTGAAAAATGACTAAAGTGTTTTGTTGTTGGGCTTCCAACGCAACGCCATAGCTTAATAATAAATGAAGCTGGCATTCGAGAATACATCGGCTGTATTCAATAAAATATAATTCAGGCTCCATGCCACTTGCTTCAATAATTTCAATGAATAAAGCACGTTGACTGACTGGAGAAAGAGCATAGAGTGCAGCTACAGGTACTAATGTTTGTGACGCATCGATCAATTCCAGTGGATTTTCACGTACTATCATAGCCAAATGCTTTTTATTTTGTGGGGAAATGGATGGGTGTGTGGTGTTAATCCCCGCTAAATCCCTGGCTAAAAATAGTGGTTTTTCAAAACTTTGATACTGAGCCAGTAATTGCTTAAGCCAATTGGAAAGAGGAGATGAATTGCTTACCGATGCTGGAGATACAGTACGTAAAGCAGAAGTGGTATGGATTGCCGTGGCTAATTTTAAGTGTGGACCTTTGTTATCTAAAGGCATCATCGTTCGAAATGACATGGACGGTTTGGTTTTTTGAAGAGTCTCTGTTATTAATAATTGCTTTGAAGTGATTAAAGAGGAGGCAAGAGTTTGTAATTTGTTATTCCATTGCCATGGATGAACTGGAAGAGGCAAATACTGTTCGGGATCTAATTGTTGTTTTTGGACGGAATAATTCCACAATTGATATTCTTTAGCAAAATGTTGGGCAAACAATAAAGAATAGCTAGTCGCATCAATTGATGTAAATGCCACGGAACAATGAATTGCCAGCCAGGTAATATCGACCTCAGCATTAAATTCAGGGGAATATCGAATCACTTCTTCAGGAATAAACCCCATTTTTGCGCGGAAGTTAGGATGATAAGGATGCCCTATACAACCCCATTGCTCTAAAAAAGTTAGAATTTGTTGTTTATTATGTTGCTCTGATAACCATGACCATAAGCTGGAATAGTTTCTCGCTTGTTGTTTTAGTGATTGTTGCCAAAAATGATAATAAGCAAGTGCTAAGGCCTGATTGTTAATACTTTCATCAAGTTCTTCTTTTAGAAGCGGCCATCGATCAAATGTTTTTTCCGGGTTTTGCTTTTTCTGTTGATGATAAAGTAAGTCAAGATAATCATGTATGTGAAGGCTATTTATTTCCTTGTCTATTAATCCTTCACTAAGTGCTGCATGTCGCAATCGATCTAAACATTGCTGATGTGCAATGGATATGAAATGCTCCATTTCTGATTGTGAAACAAGAAGCTCTTTTTCAAGTAATAAACTATGTAATGGATTCTTTATTTTATAAGAATTATTTAAAACTGCTGCCATGACTATTTCCGTAAATAAGTAAGAAACGACAACACTATAAATGATAATGATTATCATTTGCAATAATATATTGTGATTTATTTGCTTAAATAATGGGGTGTGTTGACAATTGGTCGCCAACCCCCTAGAGATATAGTTTTTTATTTTTGATTGAGCGCCTGAATTTAAAAATTCAGTATGGTTTGTAATGCCAAATTATTCATTTTTGTATTACGGCCATTTACAAAATGATTGATACCCGATGCTATGGTACTATTTCCATAACTATAGTCTCTGGAATACTGAAATTGAATACCAAGATAAGGAAAAGGGGTTGCGGACAATCCAAGTCCCAGTCTTTGTTTCGGTATTCCGAGTGCCAGAGCTTGAAAAGCGTAGTCATAAAAACCAATGATTTTAAAAGAAAATTTTTTAATATTAACATCATAACTATTTTGTATACTCAATGCCTTTGGCGAAGCTCTTCGATTGTTATAACTCATGTCTTCTAATGCAAAGGGGGTGATTGCAGTAACATAGGTAAGATAAGTGCTTGTTTTTTTATATTTTAAATTAAAATAGGTTGCAAATCCTGGAACCCTTGTTTTTAATGATTGTGATAAAAGCCCGCCAAAACCTTTGTTGTATTGAAATAATTGACTTTCTGCCAGAGAGTATAAATAACTGACTCCCGCATCCATTGATTGATTATGTACTCCTGTATTCAGATTGTAATAAAGCGGAAGTGATGATGTACTTATGCGAGAATAGGGTTTAAAAAAAGAAGCGTTAGCATAATACAAGGAATCATATCCAATAATAGCGGTCACTTCGTTGGTTTGTCCCAAGGCTTTTGTAAGTGGTTTATAAATTAAATCACTTTTATAATTTCCAAATGTGAGCCATTTTTTTCCAAATGCAAGGAAAATATTCGAAGACTCTATTTGGAGTTCGTCATAAAACTGCTCAAAGTAAAATTGAGGAGCAACTGTGGTAGGTAAGGTGTTATAAATTAGCAAGCCTTTCATTTTGTTCCAATCAGTCACCTGTAATTCAGACCCCATTTTGATATTGGGCAGCTGCTGATTCAGTAAATATTTTTCACCTTGTATTGTTGAGTTGGCGGCATTAAAAAACAGATGTCCATCGTAGGTCAATTTTTCATTTTTAAATAAAGAGTCTCCAGCGTCTGCAAAAGCTAACCCGGTAACATTCAACATTAATATTCCTAAAATAATTCTTGTCCTAATGTAATTTCTTATATACAGCATTTGGTTTTATTTTAAATAAAAATGATAATCATTATCATTTAAAATAAAATAATATGGAACTGTTTTTTTAATAAAGATTTGCTGGGAATATTGTGTTATTCATATTGTTATTTGATTTTTAAATCTCTTGCAAAATAGTCTACATTCTTCGACTTGTTCAAGGTATGCTGAGTATGCTTTATAGGTACTATTGTAAATCAGTAGCAAACAGACAATCGGTCATTTAAAATTCAAGTAACTAAAGTATGAATAAAAATACAATTTATTATTTGTTTATAGCTAAATAGTAGATTATATCCAATCATGGCATAACTCATTATTCTAAAAATAAATCCAGTTGTTGTGTGCAATCGGTGAATTCAAATCATGTGAATTAGGGAAGATAAATTATGGTGATTTATGAAGTAAACCTAACGATTGATCCGGAGATATTTGTACAATTTCAAGCATGGCTCAAAAAGCATGTTGCGGAAATAATCCAATTTCCGGGTTTTATGCAAGCCTGCATTCTAAAGCAGGAAAAAGAAACAAAATCAGGTAAGGAAAAATTGACTGTTCAATATCAGCTGGACAATAGAGATAACTTGTCAAGGTACTTGTCTGAGTTGGCGCCTAAGATGCGTGAGGAAGGCTTTCATTTGTTTCAAGGTAAATTTTCTGCTGACAGACGAATCTTTGACGTGCAAGATATTATATTAAAGTAATTATTGTTAAAGTGTACTAGTGTTAACGCTTCGATCCTGTAACTACAAAGTACGAAGCGTTAACGCCAGCCATTTATTTTATCCGCGTCCCTCATTGACTCCTGCAGGAAGACCTGTGATGCCTCCTGGGCAGAACCTGATAGTATAGCTTGTAGAGTTAGCTTGCCCTGAAAGGTTATTAGTACAAGTAAATCCACTGGTTTTGTCGTCAAAAGGATAAATATAAGCAGAAGGGCAAGCTTGTTTCATCCATTGTATCATTGGTTGAACAAATGAATTCCACTGGGCATTGGTTTGTGGTTGCAACGCACCAGGCTGAGTACAACTTTCTGTATTTGGGTTAGCTTGAATCACTATATTGTTGGTTTGAGCAGGATTCCACCAGTCTGCGCACCCACAACATTGGGCAATGTCTGTAGCGGAAGAAGATGGATAAGCATTATAACAGGTATTGTATCTTGGGCCAGTAAATCCTGTAGGAACAGAGCAAAGCATCAAATTCGATAAGACAGCGCCAGAAGGATAAAAAGGCGTTGTAGTAGTTGGAAGAGGTTGATTGCATTTAAAATAACTTTGTACTGCAGCGGGGACATTACTTGAACCGCAAACTTGATCGGCTGACCAATATCCTAAAAAATTGCCACAAACTTGATTAAAATTGTTGTCTAGTCCGCATAATGTCATCGCAGGGCAACCTGGATTTGCAGAGGTGATGGAACAGCTTTGACCGCCACCAGTTACCCAGTAAAATCCATTGCCTGGTACTTGATCAATGACTGGCACTGTGGCTGTATTCCAATTACAAGCGCCAAAGCCATTGCCAGCCGTATCCTTACCTGGCTCTCCGCAGTTGTAATTATTCGGGGTAGCAGGAATAGTCGTGACTCCTGATTGATAATAAATCGGTTGCATGGAAATTGGGATATGAAACCCATTGATGACTTCCACATCATAACTGTCGGAGGTGGTTAAATTCATCGTAATTTCAGCCTGGGTAGCTGGCTGTGTGAAACCAATACCTGGCGCGCAAGAGGTAGTACCGCCATTATTACCGCAAGCCGCTTGTTGGCAGGTTACACCATTGCACAGAGTACTTGCTGAAATATTGCCACTCCATTGAATACTTGGATCAGCAGTGGTAACAGGAATAGTTACACTATTAGTATTAGCGCCAGGAGGGGCTGCTAATAAATATATACCATTAATTGGCGTTGGATTGGTCCAAAAGCATTTGTTCGTACTGGTGTTACAGCTTGTGCCATTTGGGCATGGTGTGCTTGGGCAGTTGGGTGAGCTACCTAATTGGCTTCCATTCAACGAAAACCACACATCAAAATCGCACTCATTGATTAAAGTCACAGTTCTTTCTGTCGGTAATGCAGCAAGTACTGTCCCGGAAGTGATGGCAGTTGCATCAGGCTGGGGATTTCCTCCAAAAGAGTAGGGAACTGTTGCGGTCAGAACATAAGTTCGTGGGGGATTGTTAGCACCAGGTGCTGTGAAAGTGACGGTCATTTGGCAGGCTGCATTGGTCAATGTTTGCGGGGTGCAGCTGGAATTAAAAGAGCTTAAGCTTGCCGAACAATCATTACCTCCCTGGTCACAGGCTATTGTGCCAGGAGCTGTAATATCCACAGATCCACTGGCTGTAAATAAAAACTGGGCTGTATACTGGTTGCCAGTAATCATCAATGGAGGCAGATAATTTGGCGGTACTAAAGTGCCTACAAGCGGAGCTGCTGGATCGACTACTTGCGTGAATGTCTGTGCTGTTACCGGGCTTCCTGATGGGCCTGAATAGGATAGACTTGCTATAACTTGTTGAACTGATGGACTTCCAGAGGTTACCGTGTATGTGCCATCGACTTCACAAACCCCTCCGTTGGGAGTCAATGTGTTAGTGCACGTCGTAGTAAAATTCGGTGTCCCTAATGATTGCGAGACATTAACTGATAAATTGGTAGCTGAAATAGCTCCGTTATTGGTAAACGTAAATTTATAACTGGAAACTGAGCCTGTCGCTAATTGAGAGGGAAAGCCATCCATGACAAAGCTAACGATTGGACTCAAGGACTGCCCTGTACTCAAGGTGCTTGTTTGAGGTAAAGGAACTCTGTCCTTGCTATATCCTGCAATAGTCAATTGAAGTGTTTTAAGACCAATTACAAGGGGGTTTAACGCCACAACGACTTCACAGGATTCTCCGGAATTTAATAACCGACCGGAACATTGATCATTAAAATTGAATTCCGTGTTGGGGCTTGTCGATCGTTCTATAATCAAGGCCTTGGCCAATCGAAAAGGCAATTGATTGGTAAAAGTATAAGTCACAGTATAAGTCTGACCAACGCTGCTCTGAGCAGGAAACACCCCGCTGACTCGCCAGCTTATGGGATCTTTTCCTGCGTAAGCCAACAAGGCAGATAACATAAGAATTGTGGTGATTATGATGCGAGTTGAGTATTTCATGATGGTCCTTTCACCCATTATTTTTATGAAGATTAAATCAGTCATCTTGGATAAATTACCGCTGGAAAGCCAAAGGTAATTTCTGGTTTCTCAATATTTGGAGTTTTAGCTTGTGCCTCACATTTGATTAACCATGAAACAAATAGGTAAAGCCTAATGTTCCTGCATTGCTTGTCAAATTTTTCGAGGACAATGTCTCTCTACTCCAGCTATCAGTACCATAACCAGAACGTACTTTTCCTAAATCGGAATATTCGTATCCCAAGGAAAGCAGCCATTGAGGCTTTATTTCCCAATCCAGACCAGCTCCCAGTTGGTAAGCAATCACAGTAGTCGTATGATTGGTAAAATTGGGGCTGATGCGCGGTGTGACATCGGGCAAGGCGCTTTCATAATATTGACTTCCTTTATTGGAGCTCACTCCAACGCCTCCTTGCACAAACGGCATTATGTTTTTCCAACTAATGACATTGGCTTTTGCGGAAGCTAAAACCAAATCAGATTTTACTTTCCATTGATAATTATAATTGGTGAATTCGGGTAAACTGTACTGAATTACCTGTCCATTAATGTCTATATTAAAGAAATGGGAATAGTATATTCCAACCGAAATCGCAGGGAGAATCATATTTGTAAATCGATAACCTCCGCCAATACCTAAGACTAAGGAGGAATCGGAACTGTTGGTATAAATATCTTTATCAAAAGGGCTGGCAAAACCACTGTCATTATTTACGGTAAACTGATCATCCGGCGTTGTTTCTTGTCCTCCAATTTTAGCAGCTACATACCAACTTCCTTTCTTATCCACCATTTCTTTAGCTACTGAATGAGTTGAAAGAGGGCGAGAAGTTTCCTTAACAAGGATTTGCGGTTTTGACTTAATATTAAGTGCCTGCTTTGGTGATGAGTGATGGTTTATCAGAGCAAGATTTGAATTTTGTGAAAGTTTTATGCTGAGTTGATGCAGTTCTTGCGTATTGACAGGCCCCACACGAACCGAGAAAGCATTGCCTGAATGACTAATTATTACAGGGTATTGTGTTCTCGCTTGAACTTTTCTTGCCAATTGCTGAGCATTGTTTTTTTGGCTAAAAGCGCCTAACTGAAGAAAATAAATTCTTTTCAGACTTTTTCCAGTAACTCGTGCAGCATTTTGTGTTCCATAAATTACCTGAGATGAAAATGCAACGCTAATACAATCTAAATTCAATGTAATAATAAACAGAAGTGCCACATATCGTATTAAGTTAATCCTGAACAAAATAAAATCCGTATTATGAAATGTGATGAGCAACGATGCTACTATAATTTCTTTTCGTGATGCAAGATGATCTCAAATATTATTTCGGGGAAGGGACTGATTTGGGCTCTACCCCAACAAAGGGGGCATTTTAATCAAGTTAGTATAGACTAACTCTTTGATTTGACGGTCAAAAGGAAGATTAAAATGCCCAAGAAAGATTGTATCCTAAATTTACCGGGATATTCTATTAAAAAGGTGAGTGGGGAGAACCCGGTTTTTATCGAAGTCACTTATCGTTGTGTTGTTCGCTGTGTTCATTGTGGAAATAAGAAGTTACGTAAAAAAGACAGTTTCATAAGGCGAATACGCCATGAGTCGATTGGATTGCGTCGCAGTTACTTGTGTATTAAGGCTCATAAGTATTATTGTTCTGCTTGTGGTCGCTATTTTAATCAACGTTTTCCTGGGATAGGTAAATATCAAAGAGCCAGCGAGAGTTTGCGTAAACAGGTGTTTCACTATCATAGCAAAGGAGTCAGTCAAAAAGATTTGGCGCGCGACTTAAAGCTGGGTAAATCGACGGTAGAGCGCTGGTATCATTACGGTTATGAGCTTCGTTCCAAGAAGATAGCTACACGTTCTTGTCCTAGAATACTAGGCCTGGATGAGCATTCCTTTAATAGGAAAGTGGGTTATGCCACAACCTTTTGTGACTTGGCCAAACATAAAATATTTGATGTAGTTGAGGGGCGCTCAGAAAAGGACTTAGAGAGCTATCTTAATACCTTGGAAGGAAAAGAGAAAGTACAGGTAGTCTGTATTGACTTAAGCTCGAGTTACCGCAAGTTGATCAGGCGTTACTTTCCCAATGCCATGATTGTTGCCGATCGCTTTCATGTGATTCGTTTATTGAATCAATTCTGTTTGCAGACTTATCAGCAGATTGATCCCGAAATGAAGTATCAGCGAGGCCTCTTGGCCGCATTGAGAACTAATCCTAATAATCTCACGGTAAAGCGACTCAATAGACGAGAACGTTATTTGCAACAGCAGCCTGTCATTGCTGCAATATATTACTTTAAACAGCGATTACATCGGCTTCTCATGCGAAAACATCGCACCGCAAAGCAGTGTACGCGTTTAATACCTCTCTTTCTTAAACTGGTTGCCAGTCTGAAGGAAAGCCCTTTTGAATCACTCAAAACGTTAGGTAAAACATTATATCAATGGCGGGAAGAAGTGGTTAGAATGTGGCGGTTTACTAAAAACAACGGCATTACTGAGGGGTTTCATCGTAAGATGAAACTGATTCAACGGCGTGCTTATGGGTTTAGAAATTTTGAAAATTACAGGTTAAGGGTTAAAGTTTTGTGTTCTTGATTATTGCCCCCGGATTTGGGGAAGAGCCCTGATTTGATTACAGTGGATATTCTATTGCTTGAAGTGATAAAAGAAAGACAAAATCAGAACTAGGGTTTGATTGCTCACTTCAAGTGTTCTCAATCAGGGAATATGTGAAATGGTGGCTATGGGTGGACTCGAACCACCGACCTCAGCATTATGAGTGCCGCGCTCTAACCGGCTGAGCTACATAGCCACAAGAGGTCGTGATTTTGTCTTTTTCATGTGTTCATGTCAAGACTGTTTCCTGAGTTTTTTATAATTAATTTATATTAAATTGAATTTTCATTATTTTTTCAAAGTAGAGCAAGGTGTTTGGTGTGCAGTTGATTGCGATATCAAGAAATTGGTGCTCCCGAGCAAAGGGTTGTTTTGGAGAATAGTTGATAATCCGCGCTAGCAAAACAGATTTATTTACCAGAGTTTAAGCCCATCTCTCAGAGATGGGCTTAAAGAAAGAAGATTGGTTACTTTATTATTTGGATAAAAAATTTAAATGATCAGCAGATAGAGCGCTCCAGCTCCTCTCAATACCTGGACTAATAACTGTTTCTTTTTCTCGTGTGCAACAGTTTGTAACGATTTAATGTCTTTAACCGGTGTTTTATTAGCAGAAATGATAATATCCCCTGGTCTTAAGCCGGCTCGCCAGCCTGCACTGGTTTCCGAAGCACCTACGACTTGCACTCCAACAACGTTACCATGAGGTGGTGATTCTTGTTCAAAATTACGTAAGGCTAATCCGTAGAGAAAGGGATTATTGGATTGTAATTTTTGTTCATGCTTTTTGATATCAGTGACTTCTACATCTAATGTAAGCGGTTTATTATCCCGCAAGATTTTAATTTTAGCAGTAGAGCCGGCTCGCAGCAGGCTAATAGTTGTTTTTACCTGCGTTGCCTGAGTTATTTTGGTATCATTAATTTGTACAATGATGTCACCTGATTTTAGACCAGCCAATTGAGCAGGTGAGTTTTCATTGACTTGTGATACTAAAGCCCCTTGAAAATCTTCGGCATATCCCATTGATTGAGCAAGTTCTGGTGTTAAATGCTGAACAAATATACCCATTAAACCACGATGAATGGAACCAAATTTAATGATTTGTTGCGCTACATCTTTCACCATATTAATTGGGATGGCAAAACCAATACCCACATTACCACCATAGGGTGAAATAATGGCTGTATTAATGCCAATTAACTCGCCTTTTGCATTGACCAAGGCACCACCTGAATTACCAGGATTGATTGCTGCGTCAGTTTGGATAAAATTTTCAACGCCTTCAATATTCAAATCGCTGCGTTTTAAGGCGCTGACTATTCCAAACGTAGCAGATTGGCTATTTCCAAAGCTGTTTAATCCAAAGGGGTTTCCAATAGCAACAACATAATCACCGACTTCCAGTTTATCAGAATCACCAATTACCAAGGATTTCAAATTTTTAGCATCAATTTTTAAAACAGCCAAGTCTGTTTCGCTATCACCTCCAATCAGGCGAGCTTTTAATCTCCTGCCATCTTGAAGGGTTATAGTAATTAAATTGGCGTTACGGATAACATGGTCATTCGTTATAATAATGCCATTTTTAGGATCAATAATAACGCCTGACCCAATGCTTTCAAATTTTCTGCCTTTTTCAGGTATTCTGGAAGGTTGCTTGTTGTTTTGTCCTTCATCATCTTCTGAGTTTCCAGAAGAGGACAGATCATTAGGCAAGTACCCTTGAACAGCCACGTTAACAATAGCGGGCATAGCATTTTTTAGAACAGGAGCTAGGCTGGGCATATTGGCAGCATCTTGCGCTGCATCAGCTATAGGGATGAAAAATACAAGCAGACTTGCTATGAATAATCTTATACGTGTAATCATATTATTAATCCTGATTTTACTCATTAATCCAGATGAAAGTACCTATTCTACCTGTTTGTGATTCTCTACGATAGGAATAGAACTCATTTTTTAACTCAAAAGTGCACAAATTTGACTGAAACACCGATTTTACGCCTTCCAAGTTAAGAACTATTTCAGCAATTTGAGGTAAATTAGCTAACCATTTGCTATGAACTGGTTCAAACGCTTTCCTGGTTAAGGGGTGTTTAGTGGTAAAAGACTGATAAACCTCCTGACCAACTTCATAGCATTTTTGACAGATAGCTGGGCCTATCCATGCCATTATATCTGTCATGTTGCTGTTTAGCTTCTTTAGCGTATTTTCAATAATACCATTATACAGTCCTTTCCATCCAGCATGAATGGCTGCAATTTCAGTTCCTTGTCGATTGCATAGCAATATCGGTAGACAATCCGCTGTCATAATGACTAAAGGGAGTTTAGGTAAACGAGTAATTGCAGCATCAGCATCTCTGGTTTTTTCAATCTCTGCCGTGATGCATTTTGTGCTATGTGTTTGTTCCAGCCAGACAGGTTCTGAAGGCAGATTGATAAGCTCAATGAGTTGTTCTCTGTTTTTGAGTACATGCTGTTCATTATCACCAACATGCAGCCCAAGGTTATTGCTTGTATAGGGTCCATCGCTGAAACCATACAAACGTGTAGTAGTCAAAGCGGTAATATTTTTAGGAGCAGACCAATTGGCAAATCTATTTTTCATCATGTTGATCCAGAGTATTTAACAAGAGTTTGAAATCATCGGGTAATAATGCATTCAGTGTTATCTCTGTATTTTTTACAGGATGACAAAATGAAATGGAACAGGCATGAAGCGCTTGCCTTTTAAATTGTTTTAATACGGAGAGCAAAGTCTCATCTGCATTAGGAGGAAATTTCATTCTTCCTCCATACAGTTGATCTCCTACAACCGGGTGGTTAATGTGGTTCATATGCACTCTTATCTGATGAGTGCGCCCTGTCATTAAGTTAACATTCAGTAAAGTAAAGTCATTGTAGCGCTTATTGATATTGTAATGGGTAATTGCTTGACGCCCAAAATCAGTTACAGCCATCTTTAATCTATTTTTGGGATGCCTGCCAAAACCTGTATCTATTGTTCCACCGGAAATGACATAACCATGAACTAATGTCAGATAATGGCGTTTAATTTCGCGATTTTGCATTTGTCTGATGAGAGAAGTATGGCTAATCAGGTTTTTAGCTACAATCAGCAGGCCAGTAGTATCTTTATCCAATCTATGAATAATTCCCGCACGAGGAAGCAGTTGCAGTTCGGAACAATGATGAAGCAGCGCATTAACCAGTGTGTGTTCCTTATTTCCCGCACCGGGGTGTACTACTAGTCCAGCTGGCTTGTTAACAACAATAACTTCATTGTCTTCATAGATTATCTGAATTGGGATGTTCTCAGGTTTACAAAAGTTAAAATCTGTGTTAACCATGGAATGGTCAACATTAATCGTAATTAAATCACCGCCCAGCGCTTTATCTTTGGGTTTGCAAGGCATATTGTTAAGGGTAACAGCACCTGTTTTAATCCAGTTACTGATAAGAGAGCGCGAATACTCGGGAAGCAGCCTGGCAATCACGCTATCTACTCGTTGCTTATGTAATTCGCGAGGTACAGATAATTGTTGTTGGATATGCTCAATCATTAGGCTGGCTGCATCTCCTTTTCCAGCAGCCTTCCTCGCAATGAATTAGGTAACGCATCACTAATTTGGACATCTATAAATTGCCCAATGAAATGAGATGGGCCGTCAAAATTAACCACACGGTTACATTCAGTACGGCCGGATAATTGCTGTGAGCTTTTCTTGGAAAATCCTGTAACCAGAATTTTTTGTTTGCTACCTATCATTGATTCACTATAACGAGCGGCATTCATTAATAATCTGTTTTGCAAAATCTGTAAACGTTGCTTTTTTACCTCCATAGGCGTGTCATCAGGTAAATTTGCTGCAGGAGTTCCTGGTCTTGGGCTGTATATAAAACTGAAAGAGGTATCAAATCCTATTTCGTGCACAAGATCCATGGTGTCCTGGAAATCTTTGTCTGTCTCTCCGGGGAAGCCTACAATAATGTCAGTAGATAAGCGAATGTCTGGTCGAATTTTCCTTAGTTTGCGAATTTTAGATTTAAATTCCAGGGCAGTATAACCACGCTTCATTAAAGATAAAATGCGATCGGAGCCACTTTGCACCGGAAGGTGTAGATGATTGGCAAGCTCAGGAACCTCGGCATAGGCATTGATGAGATTTTCTGAAAATGCCAAAGGATGTGATGTTGTAAAACGTATTCTGCCTATTCCATCGATAGCAGCAATATAATGAATTAACAAGGCAAGATCGGCCATGTCCCCATTATCCATAGTGCCTCTATAATCGTTCACATTTTGGCCTAGTAAATTAATCTCTCTGACGCCTTGAGTAGCCAATTGATAGCATTCTGCCAATACATCATCAAATGGTCTGCTGATTTCTTCGCCGCGCGTGTAAGGCACGACACAGAAGCTGCAATATTTACTACAGCCTTCCATTATAGATACAAAAGCTGTAGGGCCTTCCGCTCTTGGTGCGGGTAAATGATCAAATTTCTCTATTTCAGGAAAGCTGATATCAACAACGGACTTATTTTTTTCAAGTCTTTCATTGAGTAGGGCAGGGAGCCTGTGCAATGTTTGTGGCCCAAATACGATATCAACAAACGGTGCTCTTTTTATGATATCTGAACCTTCCTGACTTGCTACACATCCTCCCACGCCAATGAGTACATGAGGATTTTTAGCTTTATATTCCCGCCATTGACCCAGTTGAGAAAAAACTTTTTCTTGAGCTTTTTCTCGAATTGAGCATGTGTTTAATAAAATAACATCGGCATCTTCGACTTGATCAGTTTTGACCAAACCGTGGGAAGCATAAAGTACTTCTGCCATTTTAGAAGAATCGTATTCATTCATTTGGCAGCCATTTGTTTTAATGTATAATTTCTTAACCATTTTCGTTCTACAAGTTGAAATTGCGTTATTATTTCATTAATTGACACTTTGGCAATAGGTTTCTTTGATTTTTGGCAATATCAGCAGCGCAACTAACATGCCTATTGGAAGAATTGACAAAGCAGTGTAGTAAGCTTCCAATGGATAAACTCTCACAGTCCCCATCATTTGGCCTTGCCACATTTTATCCAGAATGTAACCAATCAGGGGTTGTGCCAATGCTATTCCAACCATATTCATCATATTCATGAAACTAAGTCCTGTGGCGACATATTTTTTATTACATAATTCTTTGGCTACTGAGAAGGCTGGCAAAAAGCCCGCAGAAAAGATACCAAAGGCAAACAGCAGAAGCTCCATAGTAATTGAAGAAGTAATGGGAGCAAAAATAAAGAGCAAAGAACAAATCATTGCCCCTACACATCCAATATACATAGGTGGCTTACGTAATCCAATACGGTTTGAAAACAGTCCCCATAAAGGACTGGCGATTGCCCAACCCACAAATACTAATGAGATAAAATTAGCGGCGGTAGATTTCGCAATTAGCATTTTATTCATCAGGAAAGGCACTCCCCAAAGCCCGCAAAATACGGGTGTTGCCATGTACATTAGCCCACCATAGGTAGCAACCAGCCAAAGTTGTTTATTCTTTATCAGTGTGAGTAGACTGGGGATTAAGCGTTCTTCTTCGACAGGATGTTGATGGATAGCGGGAGAAAAATTCTTGGGAGTATCTCTGGCAATCAAGATGAGCAAAGTCGCTAAAAGAAGCCCTACACTGCCCATGATAATCATGCTTTCCCGCCAGCCAAAATTATCAATTAGAAGAGCCAAAGGCGTTTCTCCGCCTATTGCACCCATCATCCCTATGGTGACCATTAAACCTGTCAATAATGCGAATTTTTGGGCTGGAAACCAGTTGGCTGCCAATTTCATGGTGCCAACCGCAGCAAATGCAGAACCAAATCCAATCATCAATCTTGCGACACAGGCCATAAAGAAATTATCTGTCATGCCAAAGGCAATAGTACTCACAGCACAAACTACCGTGGCAAGAGTTAATAAACGTTGTGGGCCAAAATAATCCATTAGAACACCACCAGGAAGCTGCATGGCAGCATAAGAGTAGAAATAAATGCCCGACAGAATACCTAAAGTATGACTGGTTACCGAGAAATCTCTCATGAGTTCATTACTCATTACGCTTGGGGATACCTGCAATAAACATTCATAAAAATAGAATAAGCAACCCAAGCCCCACACCATCCAGGGCATAATTAAGCTGACACTTGCTTTATTGAGTGATTCGGATTGTACATTGTAATGAGCCATTATTTAAAAGTTCTCCAAATTTATCCAATCATTAGATTCTATGAAAGTTATTAGTCAAAAAAGAGGATATAGATGGTATTTCCATATATTCTAATCTTTGATTAAAAATGTACTTATTTTATTCACAAAGTGAATTTATACGTTAACACACCTCATGGCAAAATTCACTAAATAAAATAATATAAAATATTATCAGGTTGGCCACTATTTGTCTATCAGGATGGGGTTTTTTGATTGTGTTTTCAATATATTATTGCAGATTATCTGGATTCTCTTGAGCATCTGGCGCATCAAGGATTACTCGTGTTCCTCTCATTCCTCCCCCAGGAAGGTCGATAAATTCCTCATTTAACCAGCGCGCATCTTCAATAAACAGGCGAACACAACCGTGGCTTGCTCTGTACCCTGGAACTTCATAACTTCCATGTAGGGCATAGCCTCTGAAAAAATGCATACAATAAGGCATTAGAGCCCCACCATGTTCGCCATTTGATCTTCTTGGGAAAACAGTAGAAACACAATCAATATCCTGCTTGCGAATAATACGAAATGATCCTGTTGGTGTAGAGCAGCCACCTATAACTTTACATTTACCTACACCTGATGATATTGGCCCCCACCAAAGCAATTCACCGTCTTCATCATAAGCACCCCACGCCAATTTTTTTTGACTGACATAAATTGTTTTTTCACCACTTGGTTCAATATATCTTGGAAAGGGTGAGACGTCGTAGATGGTTAAGCGCTCTATATTTTTGGGAACAGCAATAATCATCCCGGGTTTGAGCCGGATGTTCATACGATTAATTCGTCTCACAATATCTTGCTCTTCGATGTTAGGAAAAAGTCTATCCCAAGTGTCACCATTTTTTATTTTCATGCAAAAATATTCAGGCAAATTGCAAAGAGTCTCTCCATATCGTTTTTGTGCCTGTACTGATTGCATGCTAAGTAAGAGACAAATTATAAATGCTAGTGATGATTTAAATGTATTCATAATGAAATCAATTTATTCATCTTAACTGGTTTGGCGGCATTTAATGGAAAAACTTTATATTCCAACTCGATAAATCTTTACAAAGTTGCCAAAATTATAATCCTATTCTTGGTCTAAAAATGTACCAAAATTTCGATAACTACAGGATTTCTAGATTATTACCCATATCTTATTGATATTTAGAAGTTTCAAACTATTTGGATTGGGGGGGGGGGATAAAAATAGATGTCTTGGAGTTAATAAGTTTCTTATTATCAACCAAGTCTGGAAAACTCTTATTTTGGTTGCTATAAAGCCGTAAGAAGCGAATGCTGAATTATGGGGGTTCATTTCAAATATTAAAGTTCATTATCAGTATTGGAATTAATTGCTTGCCAGGCTTGATGCACTTCAGCTAATAAGATATTGGACTGAGCTAATAAATCTTCATCATTTTTTAAATTGGCTTTAAGTAGTATTTGTTGAATGTAATCATACAATTGGAGTAAATTTTCGGCAATTTCACCACCTTTATCATGATTGAGACTCATTTTTAAACCTTCAATGATGCTAATGGCTTTGCCAATGTGTTCTCCTTTTTCCTTAATTTGGTTACGCTGTATATTACCCTGAGCAGTAGCAATGTGAGATCTGGCTCCTTGAAGCAATAAATCTATAAGCTCATGAGGGGAGGCTGTTTCTATTCGAGTTTGTAGCTCTATGGCCTTGTATTGGCTAGAAATTTGTGAATATAGGTTTTTCATTCTCATTACCTCCTATTATTTCAATTTTAATTGGGGTAAATTAGCTAATTGTTGGGATAGAAAAACACTAGTGCTTTGTAATTGACTGAGTAGAGTATCCAGAGCAGTGAATTGTTTTAAATAACGGGTTTCAATCGATTTACGTCTGATATCAATTTCGTTTTGTATTTTGGTCAATTGCTTGACTTGATTGTTGAGTTGGTCTTTTCTCTGGTCCAAGTCGCCTTTACTTTCAATATAAGTATCTAGCAATGCGCTCAACTGGACTGCAATACCATCTGTAACAGTTATTTGTCCACGGGCTCCAGCAGATCCTGAAAATACATTAATTGACAGACCACTTAAACCACCGCTTCCTGTCAATGTAATACCATCAGATGATGTAGCCGGTAAACCTCCTATTGTTCCAGACATACTGACTCCGGGAGTAAACTCAGTCAATACAATATCATAATTACCTGATTTTACAGTTGAATTGATGGATTTGATGTTTATGCCTGTATTATTAACCTTCGCGGTTTTTGCGAATAATGCTCCTATTTCTTTATAGTGATTATCGAGTACAGATTTAAACTTGTCTTGTTTGATTTCCAGTAAACCTTGTTTATTGGTGATTATTCCCAAATCGGCCAATGAGCGGATTGGTCCTTCTTGGTTAGCTAAAGGGGTAGTTGCCCACTTGTTTAAATTGAGTTTTAAATTGCGAAATTGCGGGTCGCCCTGAAATACTCCTCCCTGTTTTGTTTCACTGTTATAACCAGTTAAGTTAGTTAAAAACGTCATGGTATCATTGTATTGCTTTATGAATTCGTTGATTAAGCCTGTGAGTTGATCTTTGTTATCATCAATAGTTAAGGTAACAACTTTCCCAATCTCTGCTTTTTTTAAATCAATGGTGACGCCAGTTATTGCCTCATTCAATTGATTGGAACTTTGAACCAAAGTTAATCCATTAATTTTAACAGTACTGTTTTGTGCCGCTACTGTTTCAGTTAATGAATTTACTCCCATGGTAGGATCATAATTTAATGAGGCAACTCCACCACTAATTTTCATCGCATAATTTTCGCCAGTTTTTGAAGACGTGATAGTTAGTCTGGAGCCAAGGCTATCTTGAACTATGCTGGCTGTTATTCCTGAGTTAGAATTATTAATGGCATCTCGTACCGCAACAAGACTATCATTTCCAGGCGCAATGGTTATATTGACTGAAGTAGCTGAAGGATTCGGAGTAAAAGTGGTTTTGTCGCTGTTATAGGTTCCAAAATCTATTGTTATTGTTCCGCTTCCAGTATTAGTCATGTAAGCGCTTGCCAGGCTGTGTTGTTGCGCCAGTTTTTGTGTTTCAATTTGATAAGTACTTTTAGTCGCGCCAGCCCCCAGAGTAACGGAAAAGTAATTCGGATCACTAATGGTTGATTTCATAGTGTAGAATTGACCAAGACTGGAGAGCTTAGCTAACGAAGTTTGCAAGTTAGTTAAATAGCTTTTTAATTGGCCAAGTGCCGACAACTCAGTATTGACACTATTTAACTGTTTATCATGGCGCACTTGCGATGGAGTTATTTCTGCAGTGACTATCGCATCGACCAGGTTTTTTACATCAAGTCCTGATCCTACGCCTGGAGAAGAGAGTTCCATAGAGTATCCCTTTTCTATGTTGTTATTATTCTAGTGAAATTTTAATAAATATTTCAAATTATTAAACGTGCTTGTCTATAGAACCACTAATAATATCATCCAGCAAGCTTAGTAATTCCAAATACTCATCAGAAGGCATTTTACGTAATACTTTATCTGATATTTTCTCTGTTATTATAGTTTGAAGCAAACCTGTTGCTTTATCCAGTGCCTGTTTTGTTTCGGCATCCAAAGCAGAATCATAAGTTATATTTTTGATTTCTGGTCTGGAGGTTTCCTCAACTAATTTCACCTGATCTGTCTGAGCTGCCTTATTAACTGATGGTACAGGTTCAATACTCATTTTCATACTCCTTCTTATACCCATCAACCAGGGTATAAAGAAATCGAAGTGCAGTTATTGCTGCACTTCGATTGCGACATCCTATCGACCTAACAATGATAATACAGATTGTGGTAAGCTATTAGCTTGTGCCAACATTGCTGTGCCTGCTTGTTGCAGGATTTGGTTTTTGGTTAAACTAGCCATTTCAGCAGCGTAATCAGCATCTTGAATACGGCTTCTTGCAGCTGATAAGTTGTCCGAAACGTTTTGCAGGTTGGCTATAGTAGATTCAAAACGGTTTTGCAAAGCTCCCATATTAGCCCGATTAGAGTTTACGCTATTGAGTGCTGCGTCAATTCTCTTAATCGCTGTTTGAGCGCCAGCCACTGTACTTACATCCAGTGAATCCACACCTACTGTATCTTTAGAGATATTGGCATTTAAGCCAACGTTAGCAACAGTACCACCGATCGCGATAGTATCAACGGCACTGATTGATAATGTACCGCGCAGCGCGCCATCAAATGCGCCACCAGTTACGGTTAAACCGTCAGTACCAGCGGTAAAACCTGTACCGCTTTCTGTGACCGTAATGTTTCTACCGTCAGCAGCAGTGAGTGTCATATTACCACCGTTAAGTGACGCAATGACACCAGTTTGGTTACTGACGCCATTGATAGCATCTCGAAGATCGGAGTTAGTCAATGCTGTTGCTACGTTAAGGTTAGTGTATATAGCAACACCGTTAATGGTTAAGTTATAAGTATCACCCGCAGTTCCGCCGATTGCGCCAACTGCTTGTGTGCCACTGGTAGATGCCGTAACGGATAGTCCTCCTATTCCAGCATCGTTGATAGCGGCAGCTTTGGCATAGGCAGATGTAGCATCTTGCCCGTTTAGCGCTCCGGTAAAATTGGCAGAAGAGTTAATACTAGTGGCTGCACCTCCTCCAATTGCAATAGTAATATCTGTTGCTGCAGCACCAGCAACTTCTGTTCCTGTAGCTGTGGCAATCCCTCCAATAGACGAAGCTTTTATGCTGCCTATACTGAAGTTGATTGTTTGGTTTGAATTTGCGCCAACCTGGAAGCTTGCGCCAGAGAAAGAACCGTCAAGAATTCTTTGGCCATTAAATTCAGTATTTTGGGCAATACGCTCTAACTCGCTTTTTAATTGTGAAATTTCGCTTTGGATTGAAGCGCGGTCAGATGAGTTATTGGTTGAGTTAGCAGCTTGAACTGAAAGTTCACGCATACGTTGTAAAATATTGGTTGTTTCCTGCATCGCACCTTCAGCAACCTGAGCCAGAGAGATACCATCGTTGGCATTTCTAACTGCTTGATTCATCCCGCGAATTTGTGCAGTCATTCGTTGAGAAATAGCGAGTCCTGCAGCATCATCTTTGGCACTGTTAATTCTTAATCCTGATGATAAACGCTGGATTGATGTTTGCATCATGTTGCCCGAAACACCCAAATTACGTTGGGCTGTAAGCGAAGCCACATTAGTGTTGATTACTTGAGCCATAGTTTTAGTCTCCTCAGACCTGAATCCCTGGTATGGGACATTTGTAATTCAGTAAATTCGATTTATTATTGTGAATTTACTGTACCCGCTTTAGTTATCGGAAATAGTGAAAAAAACTTTAGTTCCAAATGCGTTTTTTTGAAGAATTGCAAAAAATTATTGAATAAAATTAGAGTGTTAAATAAATATAAAAATAGATTAAAAAATAAACATATCCTCTGAAATCATTCAGATGAACTTGAATATTTTAGAGTAATTAGGGTTTCCAGTGAGATTACGTTCAGATTGTCAAGTCGATTTAGTAAAATTTCTTATTTCTTATATGGAATTCACCTCAAATATAGGCATGTCAGATTGTTTTTTTCTGTGTATAATAATCCGATTTGATAATATCTAGGTTCTAATTTATGAGCTGGCTTAAAAAACTGTTACCATCAAGAATAAGGACAGAGACCTCTCAAAAAAAGGGGGTTCCGGAAGGTTTATGGGTTAAATGTTCTGGTTGTAATGAGGTACTTTACAGTACGGAACTGGCAAAAAACTTTATGGTTTGCCCATCTTGTAATTTTCATCATCGCATTTCCGCGCGCTTGAGAATTGCCCAATTTCTAGATGAGTCAGGGCAGGAAGAAGTAGCTGCTGGGCTGGAGCCACAGGACAGGTTAAAATTCAGGGATTCCAAAAAATACAAGGATAGAATTTCTCAAGCGCAAAAAGCGACAGGAGAGAAAGAAGCATTAATTGTCGTTAAAGGGTTATTAATGCAACAACCAGTGGTTGTCAGTGCCTTTGAATTTAACTTTATGGGTGGCTCCATGGGAGCGACAGTTGGAGAAAAATTTGTAAGGGCAGTAAATGTTGCTGCAACAGAAAAGCGACCATACATTTGTTTTACGGCCAGCGGCGGTGCTCGTATGCAGGAGGGATTATTTTCTTTAATGCAAATGGCTAAAACATCCGCAGCATTAGCAAAATTTGCTGAAACTGGTTTGCCTTTTATTGTTGTGCTAACCGATCCAACGATGGGTGGTGTATCAGCGAGTTTTGGCAGTCTTGGTGATATAATCATTGCTGAACCCAATGCATTAATTGGTTTTGCTGGGCCAAGAGTGATTGAGCAAACGGTTAGACAAACCTTGCCAGAAGGTTTTCAACGAAGTGAGTTTTTACTGGAGCATGGGCATATTGATATGATAGTTGAACGTAAACATCTTAGAGCAACTATATCCGAATTGGTTTCCAAATTGACTCATAAAGGCGCGGAGAGTTTTTTTGCACGCGCCATGGAGTGAATGGGATTTAAATCACTGGTTGACCCATTTAGAAACCAGAAATACCCAGGAAATACAGCTTGGTTTGGCCAGGGTTTTGACTGTAGCACAGAAATTAAATTTGCAGCGACCAAATTGCAAGGTAGTAACAGTTGCAGGAACAAACGGTAAAGGTTCTACAGTCACTGCACTTGAAACCATTTATCACCAATCAGGTTTCAAAGTTGGTGCCTACACGTCTCCCCATCTTCTTGTGTTTAATGAACGAATCCGAATTAATTTAACACCAATTCAAGATAAGGATTTATGTAAGGCTTTTTCTGTTATTGAAGAAGCGCGTTATCCTACCAATTTAACCTATTTTGAAATGGCAACACTCGCCGCATTATGGTATTTCAAACAGCATGATCTGGATCTGATAATTCTTGAGGTTGGCTTAGGAGGACGATTGGATGCTACAAACATTGTTGATACTGATTTAGCAATTATTACTACTATCGATTTTGATCATCAGAGCTTTCTAGGTGAAACACTTGAGTTGATAGGGTATGAGAAAGCCGGAATACTACGGAAAAATAAACCTTTTATCTACGCCGATCTCTCTCCACCAAAAAGTGTCGTTGAGGTTGCGACTCAACTTCGAGCATCATCTTATTTGTATGGTAAAGACTATTTTTATCAAGAGGCAGATGACCATTGGGAAGTTACTTGTATGGGCAAGCAATTCGATCAACTGACTAAGCCAAAAATTCAACTTCAGTCTGCAGCGGCAGCTATAATGGCTTGTCATTTGTTGCAAGAGCATTTTCCTGTATCTTATGATAACCTAAAGAAGGCAATGGCACTTGTATATATCCCAGGGCGATTGCAATTACAAAAAGGAAAGACTAATATTTTGTACGATGTATCCCATAATCCGCAGTCAGTTCGATTACTTGCAGATACGGTAAAAAAAATCAATACAAAAGGGCGAGTTCATGCGGTTTTCTCTGCTTTAAAGGATAAAGATATTTGTGGATTGATTATGCCTTTAAAGGATTGTGTTAGTCGATGGTATCCTGCACAATTACATAATAAGCGTGCTGTAAGTCAAGAGAAATTGCTTTCTATATTCCGGGAAGCAGAAATTTTTGCAGAAGTTTGTTATAATGACCCACTTACTGCGTTTGAAATGGCATTAAAGCAGGCGTCAGATGGAGATTTAATTATTGTTTATGGTTCATTTTTTACGGTTAGTCATGTAATGGCTGCCCAGCATAATCTTTTGGAGCAGAAGGAGAATCAATGAAACTGATAATGGATGAGAAAGTTAAACATCGCTTGGTAGGCTTGGCCGTTATTATTTCATTGGGGGCAATTTTTGCTCCTGCATTAATAAAAAAATCCAGTCAAAGTCCTGAAAGTAATTTTAGTGTCAATGTGAAATTACCACCAAAGCCATTACCTCCTGATGTAGTGATTACTGATGAAAAAGAGGTATTTAAAACTATAAAAGTGGCCAAAGCAGAAATACCCCCTATACCCGTTGAAAAACAATCAATCAATATGGTAAAAGCAGAATCCATCAGTACAGAAGAAAACAATCTCAGCGGTGCGTCTAAAATCGCAACACTTGAAGCAGAGAGAGCGAATTCAATTAAAGCAGAGCCAATTAAATTGGCAGTTAATAAAGCGGCGAATGCGACAGCAAAGAAAGTGATGACCTTAGCTGCAGCAAAACCGCCGGTGAAAACATCTCCAGTTGTTACGGCAAAGGTTAGTAATAACAAGAGGGGCAACCAGGTTGTTGCTGCCAGAAAACCAGTGCTTAAACAAGATATTTATGCAGTTCAGTTGGCTTCATTTACACAAATAGCTAATGCTCAAGCTTTAGTAAATCGATTACGCAGTAAAGGCTATAAGGCTAATTATCTTAAGTCCAATAGCAGGAATGGAGTAGTTTATAAAGTAGTTGTTGGTCATTCACCTATTAAAAAAGATGTAATTAAATTAAAAACTCAATTAGCTAGTGCCATGCAATTAAATGGTTTTGTTGTGAATACCGGAGTTAGTTAGTTATGCAACTACAATGGGTTGATATAGCAATTGTCGCAATTATCGCTTTATCAGTATTGACTGGCTTATTTCGTGGTTTTGTAAAGGAACTTGTTGCATTATGCGTATGGGTATTAGCTATTTGGTTAGGTTTTAATTATTCACAAAGCCTCGATCCTTGGTTAAGTTCTTATATACAGGAACAATCAGTACGAACAGTCATTGGATTTATTATTATTCTTTTTGCTACCCTCTTTGTCGGGGGAGTGGTGAATGCAATACTTAGCTTTATCTTAAAACGAGCTGGGTTAAGTGGAACTGATCGAACTTTAGGAATGGGTTTTGGCTTTTTACGTGGAGTTTTTATCGTTGCCTTGATTATGGTTGCAGTCAAAATGACTTCTTTGCCTTATCAGGAGTACTCACAAAAATCTAAACTTTACGCACGATTTGATCCTGTTGTAGCTTTATTATATAGTCATTTGCCTGAATTTATAAAGCAGGTTAAATCTGTTGATAAAACGGAAAACATCATTGATACAGTTCCTGCTTCTTAATGTAATTGTACACCGATTCTGGTAAGTCATTCTTCACATCTTTATGCTGCTTTAATTGTTCTCTGATTCTGGTTGAAGCTATATCATAGCGCCCTGCATTATATAAGCAAATAACACCGGCATGATGATTTAGCAGTATATTTTTATCATCATTTCTATATTGGTTAAGAAGAGTTTGCACTGATTTTGGTACTGGCTGTTGTGAGAATTCTTCTCTATTAATAACCAGTAAATTGGCTAAGGATATTATTTTTTCCCATTGGTACCATTGTGGTAGATTTAATAATGCATCGTATCCAATAATCAGAGTTAATGATGAGTCGGTATATTCTTGTCTGAAACTTTGCAAAGTGTATACCATATAGGATGGAGTATCTCGATCCAGCTCTCGAGTATCTATTTTAAAATCAGGGTAAGGTTTGAGCGCTAACTTTAGCATTTCTATTCTTTGTTTACTGCTGGCACAGGATGGAGGTTTGATTGCGGGGCTTTTACAAGGTAAAAAATGATAGGAATTAAAGCCAAAATGAGCTTGAATTGCCAGGCTGGTCTTGATATGGCCATTATGCACTGGGTCAAATGTTCCACCAAATATTGCTATGCTATGCATGCATCACCTAATAGTTGCCCTAAACATAAAGAAAGAGAAATGTTCTCTAAAGCATTCCATACTTGATTATGTGAGTTGGATTTGATTTTATCATCAATAGATTGGCAATAGTGATGTAGTTGTTGTAAAAGCAAGGTATTTAATCGTTTAATGGCAGATTGATAAAGATTAATTCTTTGAGTCCAAATTTTTAATTGATTGGATGCCGTTTTGATATCCATCTTTTGTTGTGTTAGAAACAACAATTGTAATAATATTCTTATTTCTTGGGTAAGCATCCATAATACTAATGTGACTTCCGTTTTATTATTGGCTGCTTGTCTTAAAATATGAATTGCTCTATCACTATGACCAAGCAGGCATGAATCAATCAGTTCAAAAAGAGAAAAATCACATTGATCTGATAAATGCTCCAAGGCCATGTAAGGAGTAATTAGAGTGCCGGGTGTGTTGCTCAAATTAATTTTTTCAATTACCTGAGCGGTAGCTAACATATTTCCTTTCGTATACTGATAAATTAATTCGGGAACATATGGATCAAAAGAGGTAGTATTTAATTTTAGTTGTTCATTAATCCATCTCTTCATTGCTTCTGAGCTTAATGGTTGTGCGATGATAATCAGCGCTTGTTCATCATGTGTTAACCATTGAAGTTGCTTGGCAGTAAGGTTAGGAGCTCTGATTATAATATAATTATGAGGGTTTGCTGATTTGAGATATTCACCAAGAATTTTTTTCCCTGTTGTATCTATCGTTTTTTTATCATAGAAAATGGTTAAAATAACTGTTTGATAAAATAGGGAGTAATTATTTGCTTCTTCCAGAACGACATGCCATTCTTCAGGGGACTGAATAGAGAGGATTTTTTCATCACATTCAAATGATTTTTTAAGCATTGATTTTATGTTATTGAGTGCTTCATCAATAAGATAATGATCTTGTCCAATTAGTATATTCAGAGGATATATTTTTTTTTGTAAAAGCTGAGTAAGTGCTTGTTGATTGATTTGCATATTATGGTCGGTTTAAACGATTAATGATTTGAATAGCAGCATCACGCCTCATTTCGCTGACTAAAAGAGCCTGTTCTTCATTTGAGCCTAATATTCTGTCATTATTCACGGTGAGTTGACGACTCACATTAACTTTTCTAGGGGTTTTAATAATTTGCCCTTTGGGAGTCTGCAACATAAATTCAATGGTTAAGATTAATTGATATTGTCTTGGATTGGTACTTGCACCAATGCTGACAATTTGCTGTTGTAAACTAGAGCTGTTAATAATTAACCAGTATTTTGCGAGAGATGGATCAGAATTAACATGAACTTTATAGCCTTCTAGCTGGGATTTGAGTATAGAAACTAGTTCCTTATTTCCATCCTTGGAAATAATAGAAACATTGTCAAGCCATTCAGGGATATCAATTGCTCCACGCAAATGAAAACCACAACCAGTTAGCAGCCAAATCAGTATAAGAGATGTTAAATATTTGTGGATCTGAGTCATTCTTCTTTTAACCTCTCTTACTTGCACTTACAGGTATGACCACCTATGGCCTGAGAAATTTTGTAAAATATTTAGAGATTGCTGGAACGTCGTGCCACACATTTTTAACCAATGACCAAGTTGATTAATTGCCTATGTGGGACAACAATTGCTTTTTTAATAGTATGGTGTACCACAAAGTTATGGGCATGCTCCTTAGCCGCAGCAATTAACTCATCTTCAGTCGCATCAGTGCTTGCAGTAAACTGGGCTCTGAGTTTTCCATTAACTTGTACAACATAATCTACTTCATCGGTTTTTAGAGCACTTTTATCTACCTTTGGCCAAGGCGCATCAATTATTGCTTTATCAAACCCTAATTGCTGCCAAAGGCAATGGCAAATATGTGGAGTAATTGGCGCCAGTAGCCTCAGCAATATACTGATGCCTGAGTGAACAAAATACTTGTCATTTTCAGTTTCAATGGAATAATCAGATAGTTCATTAAATAGTTTCATGCAGCCAGAAACAACTGTGTTAAATTGATTCCGGTCATAGTCATGAGTAGCTTGAGCAAGTATTTGATGCACAATATGGCGGGATTTTTTTAAGCGAGGCTCCGCTTCCTTCCAGTCGACATGACCATTTCCACTTAAAATACTATCGTTAATGTCAATGAGCATGTCTCTATGCTGATGAGAAAAAGCCCAAACTCGTTTTAGAAAACGATGTGCACCTTCGACGCCAGAATCTGACCATTCCAGCGATTGCTCGGGAGGTGATGCAAACATCACAAATAGGCGAGCGGTATCAGCTCCGTAGGTATCGATAAGATGGTTTGGATCAACCACGTTACCTAATGATTTTGACATTTTATGTCCGTCTTTTAAAACCATACCTTGAGTTAATAAAGCATTAAAAGGTTCATCTGAATTGACTAATCCTTCATCACGCATCAATTTATGAAAAAAACGGGCATAAAGCAGATGCATTACAGCATGTTCAATTCCACCAATGTATTGGTCTACAGGTGTCCAATATTTAGCTCGGTCATCAAGCATAGCATTTTCCTGGCCTTTGCAAGCAAAGCGAGCATAGTACCAGGAGGATTCAACGAAGGTGTCAAACGTATCTGTTTCTCGGGCTGCATCCTGGCTGCATTTTGGACATGTTACATTAACAAACTCTTTGCATTGTGCAAGGGGTGAACCGGTGCCAGTAAAATCAACATTCTCTGGTAAAACAACAGGTAATTCTTCATCTGGGACTGGAACTATGCCACATTGTTCACAGATTATCATTGGGATAGGAGTTCCCCAGTATCTTTGTCTGGAAACTCCCCAGTCTCTTAGGCGATAATTAATAGTGGCTTTGCCAGCATCATTTTCTTCCAGAAAATTTGTGATAATTTGAACAGCTTTATTAGAGGGTAGATCATCAAACTGATTCGAGTTAATCAAAATTCCTTCTTCAGTATAGGCTGATTGACTAAAGTCATGTTCAGTGTTTATAGGTTTGATTACTTGTCGGATAGGTAATTGGTATTTTTGTGCAAACTCCCAATCGCGTTGGTCATGCGCAGGCACTGCCATAACAGCACCAGAACCATATTGCATTAAAACAAAGTTAGCCACCCATATAGGCAATTCTTTACCTGTTATAGGATGGATTGCAGTCATTCCAGTGTCAATCCCTCTTTTTTCCATAGTTGCCAGCTCTGCTTCAGCCATCTTAATTCCCTGACAGCTATCGAGGAATTCTTGAACTTTTTTATTGTTGGAAGCTGCTTCTTTGGCTAATGGATGATCTGTTGCTACAGCAAGATAGGTTGCCCCCATCAAGGTATCTGGGCGTGTGGTGTAAATTTTCAATCGTTTAGGGTAATTGTTTACATTAAAATAAATTTCTGTCCCTATGGATTTTCCAATCCAGTTGCGCTGCATTTGTTTGACTTGCGCAGGCCATTCATCCAAGCTATCTAAAGAGCTTAAAAGCTCATCAGCATAGGCGGTAATTTTAATAAACCATTGAGAAATTTCCTTTCGTTCAACCAATGCGCCTGAACGCCACCCACGACCATCAACGACCTGTTCATTCGCTAATACTGTTTGATCAACCGGATCCCAGTTTACAACGGCATTTTTCTTATATACTAACCCTTTTTCAAATAAACGAATAAAAAACCATTGTTCCCAGCGATAATACTCGGGATCACAAGTAGTAATTTCTCTTTTCCAGTCATAAGCATTTCCCAAGCGTAAAAATTGCTCTTTCATGGCCGCAATATTTTTCTTAGTCCATTCTGCAGGAGGAATTTTATTCTTGATGGCGGCATTTTCGGCAGGTAATCCAAAAGCATCCCACCCTATAGGTTGCAGGACATTTTTTCCCAATGCTCGTTGATACCGGGCTATGACATCACCTAGGGTATAATTTCTCACATGTCCCATATGTAATGTGCCACTGGGATAGGGAAACATAGATAAACAATAAAACTTCTCTTTGTTTAAATCTTCAGTAACATTAAACGATTGCTTCTTATGCCAATATTGTTGTGCTTGTTCTTCAACTTCTTGGGGGTTATAGGTATTATCCATAGGCCAATAAATTTAATAACACGGAACTGCTAAGGATAACCCCTCTTGCCTTTACCAGCAATAGATTATTTTTCTGTAAATCGTTTAATATTAAAAAATAAAACAAAAAGAACAAATATGAAGCAAAAAACAAAAGCAGGATAGTCACTCCAAATTATCCAGGGAGTGATACCATTTGCAGGAAAAATATCCGCTTGCAGTATTCCTGAATTAAAAGCTGGAAGCCCTTCAACTATAGTTCCTTGATCGTTAATTACTGAGGAGAGCCCATCATTATTCACGAGGATTTGATATCGTCCTGTAAGTAAAGACAGCATTTGAGCCATTTGTAACTGCTGGTAGCTTGCCAGGGAATGGCCAAACCAGCCATTATCACTGATAGAGACTATCCATTGAGCGGCAGGCATTTGTGACCTCAAAATATTGGGGTAAGCAATTTCATAGCAGATTAGACTGGCAATGGGACGATTGGCAATATTAATTAATGGCTGATTCGATCTGCCGGGAATAACATTAGGTTCTGGAAGATTTAACCAACGATTGATGGGGATAAAGGGTTTCGGTATATATTCTCCAAACGGCACCAATTGACGTTTCACATAGGCACCAGTTGCTTCTCCTAGACTAATGATGGAATTGTAAAAATTGGTTTCATCATTATTCGTAGGTTGCAAAATTCCCAAAATTAAACTGCTTTTAGCGTTTAATGCTTTTTCATGCAGTTTCTGCAGGTAATCTTCAACATAACTTGCTGGTAGGGGTATAGCTGATTCAGGTAAAACAATTAAATTTTTTCCCAGCAGCTTATCTGTTTTACTTTCATAGTATTTTAATAAATTCCAAAATAGAGTTTCGTCCCACTTGTCTCTCATTGAGAGATTAGGCTGGATTGCACCAACAGAAATAGGTTCTTTTTTTATTTCTGTCCAATGCAAGCCTTTTCCCAGGGATGGTATAATAAGAATCAAGATAAAGACGCTAAGGTAGTAATATCGCTTAATCGTATTATCTTTAATTATCAGAACCAACAGGGTACCCAAGAAAGAGCATAGTAATCCAAGCCCATAAATACCAATTACTGGTGCGATATATCTCAATGGTGTATCAATTTGGGTTACACCAGTTAATAACCAGGGAAATCCTGTAAAAAGCTTGGAGCGGATGAACTCACTCAGGCACCAAAGAGTACTAAACAAAAGCATGCATGCTAAGAAATTGCACTTGGGTGAAAGTAATTTAAAGAAATAACCAACTATTCCAGGAAATAGAGAAAGATACATGATAAACAATAATGTGATGGCGCCAGCAAGAAAATAATCAAGCTGTCCATAGTCGTGGATACTAATAATTACCCATGATACTCCAAAGCCAAAATATCCTAGTCCGTAGATGAAACCAAGAGTAAACCCTCTCTTAACAGTGCATTGAAGAAATTCGGAAAATAAAATAGCCAGACTCAAAATGGTTAATCCTGGCAGATGGAAAGGTGCAAATCCAAAAGGGGCTAATAAACCTGCTAAAAATACAACAACGAACTTCGAGTATTGGCTTAGTGTTGATGCGTGTATTGTTATGGCATGTGTTAAAGCAGCTTGCTTCATGTCGCAACTAAACTGATTAAAGTGGTCAAGATAAATGAGTAAGGCTAATAGGTCAAGTGATATCAAGAATTGCTGCATTGATCATGCCATGGGTCTATCTAATCGTTGATAATTTGTGTAGGATTATCAAGTTTTACAAAGGAGAAGGATTGTATGTACAACGTAATGATTACTGGTGCTGGAAAAATAGGCAGTCTAATTGCTTGTCTACTGGCCGATAGCGGGTCTTATCAGGTTCATTTGGCCGATCTGGAATTTAATGGCTCTGATGTGACAAGATTATTAACTGCGCTGCCTGAGATTAAAACGGTTGCATTGGATGTTAAAGATGAACAATCTACTCAAGCCTATTTGCAAAAGCACAATATTATCGCAGTGATTTCGAGTCTTCCTTATTTTTTAAATACTCATGTTGCCAAAGCCGCCAAAGCCGCCAAAGCTCATTATTTTGATTTGACGGAAGATACCTCCGTAACAGAGGCAGTAAAAGCTATTGCTCAAAATGCCGAGACAGCTTTTGTTCCTCAATGTGGATTAGCCCCTGGCTTTATCAGTATTGCGGCCAATAGTTTGATGCAGGAATTTGAGAAGTGTCATCATGCCAGATTAAGAGTTGGAGCATTGCCTCAGCGTGCTAATAACGCGCTTCATTATTCATTAACCTGGTCCACTGATGGGGTTATTAATGAATATGGTAACCCTTGCTATGGCATTGAGGGTGGCAAAGATGTGGTTATGGCTCCATTGGAAGGATTGGAATCAATTCAAATTGATGGCTGTGAATATGAAGCGTTCAACACTTCTGGTGGTTTAGGAAGTCTGGCTGAACTTTATGCTGGAAAAGTGCAATCCATGAATTACAAAACCATGCGTTATCCAGGGCATTGTAAAAAAATGCGCTTTTTAATGAATGACTTACGATTAAATGAAGATCGAGGGACGTTAAAAAGAATACTGGAAAATGCAATTCCAAAAACATATCAGGATATCGTGATAGTTTATGTTACTGTTGAGGGTATTAAGCAAGGCGAATTAACCGAAAAAAGTTATGTTAAGAAAATTTACCCTGAAGTAATTCGAGGTTTGGAGTGGTCAGCTATTCAGGTCAGTACAGCCTCAGGTGTGTGCGCTGTTGTTGATTTGGTATTGGGACAGGGAAATGAATACAAAGGGCTTATTTTGCAAGAAAAATTTAAATTGTCTCATGTGCTGGAAAATCGCTTCGGCAAATATTATGCCTAGGAGAATATTATGGATTTATTGCAACGTTTAAATATTAAATCAGTAAACCCTGGAGCTTTTAGTGGACATGGTTGGCACAGTGACAACCATGCCCATACTCTGGAATCCTTCAATCCCAGTACTGGAAATAAACTGGCTGAAATAGCAACTTGCACTATGGATGATTATGAACAGGTTATGCAGCGAGCGCAGCAAGCAGCACAAGCGTGGAAAAAAGTGCCAGCTCCAAAGCGAGGTGAGATCATCAGACAAATAGGGCAAGCACTAAGAGAAAAAAAAGACAGTCTGGGAAGTCTTGTATCATTGGAAATGGGTAAATCTAAACAGGAAGGTGATGGCGAAGTTCAGGAAATGATTGATATAGCAGATTTCGCTGTAGGGCAATCACGTATGTTGTATGGTAATTCCATGCATTCAGAACGTCCAAATCACCGAATGTATGAACAATGGCATCCATATGGAATTGTAGGAGTGATTTCAGCATTTAATTTTCCTGTTGCTGTATGGTCTTGGAATGCCTTTTTATCTGCTATCTGTGGCAACGTTACTATATGGAAGCCATCAGCAAAAACACCTCTCTGTGCTGTGGCTGTACAACATATTTGTAATCAGGTATTGAAAGAAAATAATTGTCCTGAAATATTTGGCTTGGTAATCCCCAAAACTCATGATGTGGTTGAAGCTATGGTAGATGATAAGCGAATACAGCTCATATCCTTTACAGGCTCCACCGCGGTTGGAAAGCAAGTAGCAGCAAAAGTCGCTGCTAGACTAGGTAAAAGTATTCTGGAGTTGGGAGGTAATAACGGTATCATCCTCGATGAGTCTGCTGATTTGAGCTTGGCCATTCCTGCCATAGTATTCGGTGCTGTCGGTACTGCGGGCCAACGTTGTACTACTACGAGACGCCTGTTTGTCCATGAATCAAAATACCAGGATGTTATCAAAAGGTTAAGGCATGCTTATGAACAGATAACTATTGGAGACCCACTTGATACACGAAATTTAATGGGTCCTTTGATTGATCAGCAAGCTGTTGAACAGTTTAAAAAAGCAATAAGTAGAATTAAAGAGGCGGGAGGTCAAATTGTTTATGGTGGAGAAGTATTAAAACAAGCCGGCTCTTTTGTTCAGCCTACTTTAGTTTGTGATGTAAAAAACGATTGGGATATTGTGCAGGAAGAGACTTTTGCTCCTATTCTATATGTTATGTCCTATCGGACACTGGATGAGGCTATTGCTTTACATAATGGTGTTCCCCAGGGGCTTTCGTCCGCCTTATTCACCCAAAATTTAAAAAATGCAGAGCTCTTTCTCAGTGCTTGTGGAAGTGATTGCGGTATTGCCAATATTAATATTGGTACTTCAGGAGCTGAAATAGGAGGTGCTTTCGGAGGCGAAAAAGAAACTGGTGGTGGACGTGAATCAGGTTCAGATAGCTGGAAAGCTTATATGAGGCGACAAACCAATACAATTAATTGGGGAGATGAATTGCCTTTGGCTCAGGGTATTCGTTTTAATTTAAGTTAAGATGTAGAAAGGAGCAAACGCATTGGGTTATTGCTCCTTTTAGCCAATGGTAAGCGCCGTTACCTATACATCTCACTCATAGAGGCATCAATCGATTATTAACAAGAGGATAATAACAATGCAGGAGCCTTTTTTCATTAAAAAAGTTGCGGTTTTAGGGGCTGGTGTCATGGGTGCTCAAATTGCGGCACACTGCGTTAATGCCGGAATAGAGACTTTACTGTTTGATTTAGCTGGCAAAGAAGGGCCTAAAAATAGTTTGGTCGACAAAGCCATTGCCAACTTAGGTAAACTAAAACCAACTCCTCTTGCAACTCTGCAAACCAGTGAGTTATTACAAGCAAAAAATTATGCAGAAAATCTGGAAGAGTTATCTTCTTGTGATTTAATCATAGAAGCGATAGCGGAACGTATAGATTGGAAAGAGGACTTATACAAGCGAATTTCGCCTTATTTATCTGATAAAACAATTTTAGTTAGTAATACATCGGGTCTAAGTATCAATAAGTTATGTGATGTATTACCCGCGCAGCATAGATCCAATTTTTGTGGAGTCCATTTTTTTAATCCACCGCGTTACATGCATTTGGCAGAATTAATTCCTGCTAATAGCACATCATCTAACTTGCTCGATTATTTGGAAACATGGTTAACCGAGTATTTAGGCAAAGGTGTTGTAAGAGCTAAAGATACTCCCAATTTTATCGCAAATCGTATAGGGGTCTTTTCATTATTAACCACCTTGCATCACACTTTAGCCATGAATATGGGGATTGATGAAGTGGATGTCTTGACTGGACCTTTATTAGGAAGACCGAAATCCGCAACTTTTCGTACTATGGATGTGGTTGGTTTGGATACTATGCAACACGTTATCAACACCATGCAGTCTCAATTAACTGACGATCCATGGCATAAAATGTTTAGTCTTCCAGACTGGTTGAGTGGTTTAATTAAAGAAGGTCATTTAGGACAAAAATCCGGCCAAGGAATTTATCGAAAAATTGGTAAAGTAATAGAAGTTTATGATATTCAAACAGGTCAATATAGACCTTCTCGAGCACACGTGAGTGATGAACTGCAAGCTATAATGCGTATTATGGATCCTGAAGCTCGAATGAAGAGTTTAATGGCATCAAGTAATAAGCAAGCCCAATTTTTGGCAGCCTGCTTTAGAGATTTATTCCATTATTGTGCGTATCATTTGGAAGAAATTGCTGACAATGCAAGAGATGTTGATCTGGCAATTCGCTGGGGATTTGGATGGTCGCAAGGACCATTTGAAACCTGGCAGCTTTCTGATTTACACAGTGTAACTCGACAAATTGATGAATCAATACAGGATAATACGGCATTATCAAGCGCAAAACTACCTGAGTGGTTATATGAAATAAAGGAATTTTACACACGAGAAGGTGCCTATTCGCCTGGTAAAAACAATTATCAAGCCAGAAGTCAACTGCCGGTTTACCATAAACAGTTTTTTCATGACAGGGTATTAAAGGAGTCACATCATCCAGTTCATGTTATATATGAAAACGAGGGTGTTTGTTTATGGCACTTAAAAGACGATGTGGCTGTGGTTAGTTTTAAAAGCAAAGCCAATACCATTGGTCAATCAGTTCTCGATGGTATAGAGGCTGCTTTGGATATCGCAGAAAGGGATTATCAGGGATTAATTATTTATCAACAAGATGCGTCCAATTTTAGTTCAGGAGCTGATTTACGCGGAGTTTCCAAATTATTAACTGATGGAACAATTCAAACTCTTGAGCATATGGTAGAGCAATTTCAACGGGTAGCAATGCGCTTGAAATATTGCTCAATTCCAACAGTAGCTGCTTTAAGAGGTCGTGCATTAGGAGGTGGTTGTGAATTAATGATGCATTGTGATGCTGTTGTCGCTGCTTTTGAATCTTATCCTGGTTTAGTTGAGGCTGGAGTAGGAGTTATACCTGCTGGTGGTGGTTGTAAAGAGCTGGCTATGCGTTCAGCGCAACAAGCCCAACAAGCTGATTTATTGACTTTTATATTGCCAGTTTTTCAACAAATAGCAACTGCAAAAGTAGCTGCAAGTGCGGTGGATGCCAGGAATATGGGGTATCTGCGTGCGTCTGATTCTATCGTAATGCATGCTGATGAGGTTTTATATGCTTCTTTAGAAAAAATCAAAGCCCTAAGAGCAGCTAACTATCTTCCTCCTATGAAAATACAACGATTTAAAGTGGCGGGTATTGAGGGGCGTGCCCGATTGCAATCCGGTTTAGTGAATTGGTTGGAAGGTGGATTTATATCACAACATGATTATTTTCTAGCTAATGAGTTGGTGAAAGTGTTGTGTGGTGGGGATGTCAATCATGGAACTTTGGTTGATGAACAGTGGATACTAAAGCTGGAAAGAGAGGCATTCATAAAGCTCGCTAATACACCATTAACTCAAGCCAGAATCAGTCATCTGTTAGAGACTGGTAAACCACTGCGCAATTAAGCAAGGAGAATTAGGATGACTGATGTATATATAGTTGACGTATTACGTACACCAGTAGGCAAAGCGCCAAGAGGTGTTTTTAAAAACACATTACCTGATGATTTATTGGCTCATACTATAAAATGTCTAATACATAGACATCAAACTCTCGATTGGCAAGAGATAGCCGATGTAGTAATAGGTTGCGCAATGCCAGAAGCAGAACAAGGTATGAATGTAGCAAGAATTGCTTCTTTATTGGCTGATCTTCCAAAGTCTGTTCCAGCAATGACTATTAATCGTTTTTGCTCGTCTGGTGTGCAGAGTATAGTTACTGCAGCAGATACTATCCGTAATCAAGAGGCTCATTTAGCATTAGGTGGCGGTGTTGAAAGTATGTCTATGGTACCTATGGGTGGAAATAAGTACACCGCAAATCCATCCATTTTTAATGATGAGCACGTTGCTATAGCTTATGGTATGGGTATTACAGCAGAAAACGTTGCCAAACGTTGGGAAATTACTCGAGAGCAACAGGATGAATTCGCAATAGAAAGTCACAAAAAAGCAATTGCAGCGCAGGAGAGGCTGGATTTCAACGCTGAAATAAGTCCTATCGAAATATCAGTTAGATGTCCTGATCTGAAAACTTCAAAGATTGAAATAAAGAAAAAATTGATCAACAAGGACGAAGGCCCTAGAGCAGATACTTCTTATGAAGCTATTTCTAAATTAAAACCCGTATTTTCTTTAAAAGGGACTGTGACCGCAGGAAATAGCTCGCAGATGAGTGACGGAGCAGGAATTGCATTATTAGCCAGTGAGAAAGCTTTAAAACAGTATAATTTAAAACCTTTGGGACGTTTAATGAGCTATGCTGTTGCGGGAGTGCCGCCTGAAATTATGGGAATTGGACCTGTGATGGCAATTCCTATCGCATTAAAGCGCGCTGGTATTACTTTGGATCAATTGGATTGGATTGAATTGAATGAAGCTTTTGCTGCTCAAGCTTTGGCTGTTATTAAAGACCTTGATTTGCCCAGAGACAAAGTTAATCCGCTAGGTGGAGCTATTGCCCTGGGACATCCTTTGGGGGCAACGGGGACCATAAGAACAGCTACTTTACTACATGGATTGAGAAGAACAAAAGGACGATATGGTATGGTAACTATGTGTATTGGAACCGGAATGGGGGCTGCTGCGATATTTGAAGCGTTATAGAAGATATAATCCAGATTTAAATTCTATACACTATTGTAGTTTAAAGAATTGTAATGCTTCCCGTGTTTATTTTATAAATACGGGAAGAAAATTGTTAATCAAGGGGATCAGTTGGTTCTCTTGGGATTTTTAAATGTAAATCACTCTGGGGTTTATTTCCCTTTCCAAAAAACTTTAACAAATTATGGATATTGTTATCTTTGACTATGCCTAAAGAAAAAACTGTTAACTAATCGAATTATTTTTTCTTCAGGATTGAGATTTTTTTAAATTTTTCCACGCGTTAACCGAACAATTACTTGCTTTGTTGTTTCTTTATTCTACGCTTAAATTAAAAGGAAATAAAATGGAGCAAGTATGCGAGGTTTTTTGTTAGCTCTATTATTATCGATTAACACTGCTGTTTTGGCCGATGAGTTAGTTGGTTTTGCAGCATTTGAAAATGGCGACTACACCACAGCCTACCCACATTTAATGCAGGCTGCCAAAGAAGGTAATGAGGAAGCTATGTATTTATTGGGGCGCATGTATCAATACGGATATGGTGTGACAACTAACTACGAAGAAGCCAGAAATTGGTATCAAAAGGCAGCTGATAAAAATAATGCATTGGCTCAATTAAGTTTGGGATTTATGTACGATACAGGTAAGGGGGTATCTCAGGATTTTGCTGAGGCCTTCAAATGGTATATGAAGGCAGCAGAGCAAGGAAATCCGATAGCACAAAGAAATATCGGATTAATGTATGCCACAGGAGATGGTGTAGCTGCCAGCGATGACAAAGCATTCACCTGGTTTAAAAAGGCGGCAGAACAAGGCTATAGCAAGGCACAAGTGAATTTGGGCTATCAGTATATGATGGGTAAAGGGACTCCGAAAGATGTAAAAAAAGCATTTGAATGGTATCAAAAAGCAGCTGAGCAAGGAGATGAAAAGGGTGAATACAGTCTGGGCCTATTGTATACAGGACAGGAGGGTGGAATTAGCGCAGATGATAAAGCCGCCTTTTACTGGTTTTCGCAAGCGGCTAATCATGGGCATGTCAATGCGCAAACTTATTTGGCTTACTACTACCTTAAAGGGTATGGCGTAGATGCTGATCCGGTTAAAGCAGCTTATTGGTATCAATCTGCAGCAGAAAAGGGGCAACCTGAAGCACAGGCACAATTAGGACAATTGTTATTGACAGGTACAGGTGTTGATAAAGATTACCAACAGGCAGCTTACTGGTTTGGAAAGTCAGCACATCAGGGAAATCCTGTGGGTCAAGCCAAGCTGGGGTATATGTATTTAGCAGGATTAGGAGTCAACAAGAGTTTGGTTAAAGCTTATGCCTGGCTAAAAATTGCTGCTGAAAATAAAAATGAGGAAGCTGCAAAGCAACTTAAATCTTTGGAAGCTAAGTTGACCGAACAAGAAAAATTGGAAGCAGAGAAAATGATCAAGGATTTGGGTCCATTGGAAAGCAAAGAACAATATGAGGATTAGATCCAAGAATTTACAGATTATATTTTGTGTCTATTTAAGAGCCTGGTGTACATGGAACTAACTTAATTGATGTGTAGTATGAAGCATTTCTATTTAATTTAATAAAATAAATAACAATTTTATGTTTTATTAATAAATTTTGAGTGGTGGATTTTAGTTTTCTGCATTAATTTGACAAATTTATCAGCTTTAACAGGCAAGCCATAAAGGAAACCTTGCACTTCGTCACAACCATGTTGATGCATAAAAAATGCTTTATCAATCGTGTCAACTCCTTCTGCCAATACTTTGAGTTCCAGGCTATGAGCCATGGCAATAATTGCTTCAACTATGGACGCATCATTTGGGTTAGTGGTGCAGTTTTGAATAAATGAACGATCAATTTTAAGTTTATTGAAGGGAAAAGTCTTTAAATAACTTAAGTTAGAGTAACCTGTGCCAAAATCATCAATTGCCATTTTAATACCTAATTGTGAAATTTTTACTAAAGTCGAATCAACGGGTGTTGATTTTTGTATCATAGTGCTTTCAGTAAATTCAATTTCCAAATACTGAGGCTCTAATCTGGATTCTTTTAATACAGATTCTGCAATCTCGATAAAATTGCTATTTTTTAGCTGCCTCCATGAGACATTAACAGAAATACTAATATGCGGTAACCCCATAAGCTGCCAGGTTTTATTTTGAATACAGGCATTTCTTAACACCCATTCCCCAACCTGGTTAATCAACCCGGTTTCTTCAGCAATAGGAATAAATTCATCAGGAGAGAGGAGTCCTATTGCAGGATGTCCCCAACGTATCAGTGCTTCGGCACCTACTAATTCACCGCTACGTAAATTATAAATGGGCTGATAAAGAATAAAAAATTCATTATTTTTAATTGCATTGTGTATCTGTGTTTGTATCTCCAGGCGTTTGAGCGATTGTTGATTGATCGAATTATTATAAAATTGAAAATTATTGCGTCCTTCCTTTTTAGCTAAGTACATTGCAGTATCGGAATTTTTGAGTAGGGTGTTCGCATCAATGCCATCTTTAGGGAAAAGGCTAACTCCTATACTTGTTGTAACTATGACTTCTTGGGTAGGCAATTTGATAGGTTGCGCTACAGCCTTTAAAATGTTTTGCGCTACCAAAATAACATCTTTAGGTTCGGTGGTCATCAATAACAAGACAAACTCATCACCACCAAATCGCGCTACTGTATCGCTATGACGAATACATCCTTTAAGGCGCCTGGAAAATTCATACAATAATATATCACCGGCATCATGACCTAGGCTGTCATTAATTAACTTAAAATTATCAATATCCAGAAATAATACCGATAATGAGGTATTTAATCGTTTACAGTAATTAATCGCTTGCTCCAGGCGATCGTATAGGGCTGTACGATTGGGTAAACCAGTTAGAGAATCATGATTGGCTTGATAGGCTAATCTGGTTCTTAAGGTTACATCTCTAAAACTCCAAACACGTCCTACAATTTTATTGTCTAACCAATGTGGTTGTGAGTATCGTTCAAAAATTTTACCGTCTTTGAAATGCAGCTCATCAAAGCTTTCTTGGTGTAGTTTATTGTATAGTTCTTTAATTTGTTTTAAAAATTCTTCTGGATTTTTAAGTTGATTTAATACATATTGAATTGCTTCTGCATCATTATGGCTATCAATAAAGTCTGGTGAAATCCCCCACATCTTGAGAAATTGCTGATTGCAAAATTCAATATTACCTTTGAGATCAACAACCAAAATGCCATCAGCTGTTGACTCTAAAGTTGATTTGGTTAAAGCCAGGATCTTTTCTAATTCTTTGGTTCTATCTGTTACTTTTTTTTCTAAAATATCTTTAGTTGAATTTAAGTTAGAGATTTTAAAGCGCATTTTTAAGGTATTAATCAAAATCCTGTTTGAGTAATATGAAATAAACAACATAATTCCCATATAAATAATAGCGCAAAAACCCAGTAATAAATAAACTCGACCTTGCGCAAACAACCATAAAGTGAAAGGAGCAAAAGAGGTAACCAGAAATAAGAAATAGGATAATCGCACTGGTGAATAAAGTGAGTTGGCTGCTGCTGTAAATCCTGTAATAAGAAAAACAACAAAAATTTGATGTAATGTACTTGAGGTGGGAATCATTATTGAACTGGCAAACCCCCAAGCCAAGCCAGAACTTACAACACCTAAATTAAAAAGGAATAACCATTTTTTGGTTGAAAACAATGTTGGTTGTTTATTGTAATAGAAGAGAAGCATACCTTTATAAAGATCTGAAAAAACATAAGTAAAAATCATCCAAATAATAAGTAATCCATGATTTGTAACAGACCATAATGCAATAGGCAGAATAGTTACTGCTAAAGCTTCACCTGATATAGCCATACTAACTTGCTCAAAAAGCAGTTTGACCTGCTCCTTCTCAATTTCTGATTTTAACTCACTGGAAGAAGTATGGTTTTTCTTGTTTCTGTTTTGAATAATATTAATCATAACAAGTAGTTAGTAAAATATTGCCATAATGGTATGTTAAAAAGTGAAACGTCCATCGATGTTGTTTCTTTTCCACCTGGACAGATAGAAAATAAAATTAAGTTCATTGTGAAAACCTAATGAATTTGATGATATCTATTAGTATAGTAAATGATTCGATTGTATTAAAATGTATCTACTTATGAAGGGTGAAATCTTATCAAGAGTTACATTTCCTAGAAACTAAAGGCGCATATTCCTGATAAAAATCAAAATTTGGTGCCAATCTATTAGGGATTCCAATGTATTCATTTAGTTTGGAGTATTTGAGCTAAAGTCAAAAATTATTAATACTCTCTCTGATGACGCTTGTTAATAACTTACCTTTTCGGTCTCGACTGCGTTTTAACAAAGAATACACAACCAAACTAAACTCATCATTCTTTGCATAGGCAACGCTGAGATAATATTGACTTTCAATGGTTATTTGATCGCTGGGAATATTAAATTTTTTTAACAGCTCATTAATTTCTTTCAGATCAGTGATACCATTTTCACCCCGGGCAGTTATTAATTCATTGGCTTGAGCTTCACTTAATCCATCGCCTAAGGACATTAATATTTGTTTTGGGGCGGTATTAATGTTAATGCTCGTTGATTCGGGCAAGGCTGTAATAAAAGGCTCAAGGGCGAGATAAGCGGACGCGCTTACATCTTTTATCAATCGAAATTCAGATTTACTTTTTATAAGCTGATGGCTGGGATAATAGGGAGGTTTCTGAGAGAGATAATAAGAGGTATAAATATCTTCTCCACGGCCCAGATCATAAGCAAGCAACCAATGCTTTACTCCCAGGGCCATATTAGCACGGTCCCGGCTTGTTGCTTTTGAGTAGATGTGACCTATCAGATGCATTAATGTGGGAATAGATTTTTTCTCAATGAGGTTATTGAGGTTGAATCGCCCCTGCAAATCAAAAATTCCACCACTTAATTGCACTTGATTGTATATGGACTCCATATTTTTAGGGTATTGGGCTACCATCCCTAACTGATTTGTTTTTGTAAAGCGGTTGTTTTTATCAAGTAATTCATTGAGAGCCCAGAAAGTGACTGCCTGAGAAGCAAGATATAGTTTATCCTGAGTAATCACTAGTCTTGTTCTATAAATATCCTGTTGTAATCGCGTACTCATGGCAGTAGCGACTATAGCAACCAATGTCATAATAAATAGAGCTGTTAAGAGAGCGCTTCCTCGTATTTTTGAACTGGCGACAGATTTTGGAAGTGAGCTACTCATAAACATAGAGTGCTCCTGGTATGACAAAAAGCATGTTCATATCTCCCCAGTCTTTTAAGGCGAGATTCATTTGGATTGCTTTAGGAAGAGGTTCTCTTTGCTGATTTTGATTGACTGCCTGTTCTCGCCACTCAGAGAGAAGTTGTAAATTTTGATTTAAATAGTTGAAATGGCATTCAGACAAATTATCCAGAAGTACTTTATCTTGATAAATATTTCTGTCTATAGGATCTAAAGTATTCCATGTGCGACGCAGTAATTTGCTATCTTGGCAAACAAGTGCGATTCGTTCCAAGGTACTGCGTTTCTCAGCACTGTTAGGGTTTACTACTCCATCCCTAGTTAGTTCAAGGTATTGGGGTTGACCAACAAATATTGGAAACAGGCGCATTTCATTACCTCTTATAGCACGTTCCACTGTTTGGGAAGTATCTTGCTGAATGATACTTATTGCTAGCTGAAGTGTATTTAAGCGTTCGGCCTGTGCGTTAACTCGAGTTCGAGTATTGAATGCATAGTATAGGGTTGAAGAGGTAATAGTTGCCAATATAGCAAAAACAGTAAGAGCAATTAATATCTCAATCAGTGTAAACCCTTTATTTTTATTCATGGTAAGTACCTGAATGCAATGAGTTCTTCTCGAAAGGGACCTACTTGTTTGGAACTGACTGAAATAGTTATCTGTTGCATTCGTTTTATAGGAGTCGCGCTAATTTTTGCTCTCCAGTACCACTTTTGACCCAGCATAGTGGTTGCTTGCGTTGATTCCTGGCTTTGAGAAGTGCGTAGCAGATTTAATTGGATCATCGCTACACCTTGCATTGCTATCCAATGGCTAATTGTTTTTTCTTTGATTCTATGAGTGTTATCTGTATTTTGAGCAGTTGCTTTTAAAAGCGCTGTTAAAGCAATTGCAATAACAGTAAGAGCCAATAAGACTTCTATCAGAGTAAATCCGGAGATTAATTTATTTTTTGGCATCATTGAGATTTTGCCATGGTAAAATCCAACTCACCATTATGGCTGCCTGTAAGTTTGGCTATCCATTTTTCCTTCTCTGTACCAAATTCTATAGTAAAAGGGGTCATGTCACCAGATGGTGCTATAATGATTGCGGGATTCCCCCGGGTATGTTTTTGATTTGTTTTAAGGCTAATCACAACGTTTTTGGGAAAATAATAGAGTTTAAAAATTCCCTTGTTCGATATAGGATTCCATCCTGCCTGGTCCTGAAACTTCAGGATTTGGTAACTGTTATTATCTATTTGTAACCCCAGGGTACTGGTTTCTAAAATGGCTTGTTGTTGAGCTAGACTTATAGTATTTGCTAATTGTTCGGCTGAAAATTGTATACGTCTGCTTTCCCCGAAATCACCAAAAGCGATTAAGGCAAACCCCAAGGTTATACCTATAATCACTATGACAATAAGAATTTCTATCAGGGTAAAACCCTTATGAGTGGTCATCCCAGTTACCAATCTCCGCATTAATCCCTGTTCCACCAGGTTGTCCTGCTGCTCCATAAGTAAAGACATCAACATCAGTATGTTGTCCTGGGTTTAAATAAAGATACTCTCTGCCCCATGGATCTTTTGGCAATGATTTCAGATATTGTTTCCAATTAGTTGGAACAGGATTGCTCGTTGGTTTTTCTACCAGAGCCATTAAACCTTGATCGGTTGTAGGGTATGAACCATTATCAAGTTTGTATAAATCGAGTGCATTTTGAATGGCTAAAACATCTTGTTTCGCTTTGACCTTACGGGCTTCATCAGGTCGTCCCATGATTTTGGGGACAACTATAGATGCCAATATGCCTAAAATCACGACAACAACCATAATTTCGATCAAAGAAAAGCCTTTTTGTCGATTCATTTGTGTACCTCTTAAAACTAAATGTTAAATTATAACACAAATATTGATGCCTATGTATAGACTTAAACTTTAAAATTGCGCAGATAACCCTTCACCTGCTTAGTCAAGCAACTAATTGTTCCATTGAAAAAATAGGCAATAAAGTCGCAAGTACAATAAATAAAACAACAGCACCCATTAAAAGAATAACCATGGGTTCTAATAAAGTTAAGGATGTTTCAATCAACCGGTTTACTTCATTATCTAAATGAGACGCAGAGCGCTCCATCATGTCTGAAAGTTGACCACTCTTTTCACCGCTGGCTATCAGATGTATAGCCATAGGGCTAATGAATTTTGTTTCCTTGAGTGCTTCACTGATTCCACCTCCTTCACGTACTCTTAGAGTAGCTAAATCGAAAGCTTGTCTCATAACAACGTTGGTTACCAGACTTGAAGAAACACGCATAGTTTCAAGTACACTGACCCCTGCTGCAAAGAGAATTCCAAAGGTGTGAATATATCGAGCAACATTAATTGTTTTCACCAGATAAGAAACAATAGGAAGCTTAAGCATGAGTTTATGCCATGCTGTTTTAATTTTTATATTACTGAGGCTTTTTTTAAATCCAATCAAAGCCAGAATTATGGCCACCAGGGTATATAAACCATAAGATTTGATAAATTGGCTTAAGTTAATAAGCAATTGGGTCATAGGTGGTAGTGTTTGGCCGCTTTCAGTAAACACATCAATAATTTTAGGAACGACAAAAGTAAGTAAAAAACTGATAATGGCAGTAGAAACAATGATCATGAGCAATGGGTAAATCAAGGCTTGCTGCACTTTTTGCCGAGTTTGCTGTTGTTTTTCAGTGTAATCGGCTAATTTTTCTAAAACGACATCAAGACGCCCTGTCTGCTCGCCTGAACCTACTGTTGCACGATATAGTTCTGGAAAGGCATTAGGATATTGAGCCATTGCCTGAGCAAGACCATATCCTTCCAATACTTTAGAGCGAACTCCAATGATAAGCTCTCTGACTTTGTCTTTTTCTGTTTGTTCACTGACTCCACGCAATGATTCTTCAACAGGGATACCTGCAGCCAGAAGTGTTGCCAGTTGTCTGGTAAGCAGTGCCAAATCAGCTGCAGAAATTTTGCTTTTGCTGCTGGCAGCACGTTGCTGAGTTAAGGTTTGGACTTGAGTAGGAATTAGTCCTTGTTCTCGCAATAATTGACGTGCATGACGTTCTGAGTCAGCTTCTATCACACCTTTACTGACATTGCCATTGACTTTTAGCGCTTGATATTGATAGGCGCCCATATTATTTTTGTTAAAATTAAAACTATAGAGTGTAATCTATTGGGATTAATAAGTCACTTAAGGTAAACTATACGCGGACTATCCTGGAGACAAAAGATGACAAAAAATGTAGTGCTTGATGCAATCAAAGAACATGACGCCAAATTTGTGGATTTAAGATTTACAGATATCCGTGGAAAAGAGCAACACATTACCATACCTGTTTCAGCAGTTGATGATGATTTCCTTGAGAATGGAAAAATGATCGATGGCTCATCTTTTAAAGGTTGGCAGAAAATTCATCAATCAGATTTGGCTTTAATGCCAGATTTATCTTCAATTAAGCCGGATCCATTTTTTCAAGATAATACTTTGTTTATACGATGTAATGTAGTTGACCCACAGACTATGATGGGTTACGACAGATGTCCGCGCTCAATTGCTCAACGTGCAGAAAATTATTTACAATCTACAGGGATTGCAGATGGTGTAAATTTTGGCCCGGAGCCTGAGTTTTTTCTCTTTGATAACGTGCAATGGGAAACTACTATCAGTGGTTCCTTTTATAAAATAGATTCAGATGAGGCACATTGGAACTCCGGTAAGGAAATGGAAGGCGGAAATATTGGACATAGACCTCCGTTGAAAGGCGGTTATTTCCCTGTTCCTCCGGTTGATTCATCTCATGATATTCGTTCAGCAATTTGTATTACCTTGGAATCTTTAGGGATGGTCGTAGAAGCACATCATCATGAAGTGGCTACAGCCAACCAGTGTGAGGTAGCTACCCGGTTTAATACGCTCACTAAAAAGGCAGATGAACTGCAAATTCTAAAATACGTGATACATAATGTTGCCCATAACTATGGAAAAACTGCTACCTTTATGCCAAAACCTTTGGTAGGAGATAATGGAAGCGGGATGCACTGTCATCAATCACTTTATAAAGATGGGTATAATTTGTTTTCTGGTGATCAGTATTCGGGGCTTTCTGAAACAGCTTTATACTACATAGGTGGGATAATCAAGCATGCCAGGGCTTTGAACGCTTTTACCAATCCGTCGACCAATAGCTATAAGAGATTAGTTCCTGGGTTTGAAGCACCTGTATTGCTGGCTTACTCTGCAAGAAATCGTTCTGCAGCAATTCGCATTCCACATGTTAGTAATCCCAAGGCACGCCGAATCGAAGTGCGTTTCCCAGATCCAACGGCTAACCCTTATCTTGCTTTCTCTGCAATGATGATGGCAGGTATAGATGGTATTCAGAAGAAAATCTATCCTGGTCAACCAATGGATAAAGATCTTTACGATTTACCACCTGAAGAGCTTGTTGATGTGCCCACTGTGTGTTCTTCATTAGAGATGGCGATGGATCATTTGCGGGCAGATCATGAATTTTTGCTGCAGGGAGATGTGTTCAGCAGAGACTTTATTAATAATTATATTCAAATGAAAGAAGAGGAAATTACTAAAATCCGTAGTTTGACTCATCCTTATGAATTTGAGTTATATTATAGTCTCTAAGGGCCTATATTCATGAATAAACTGGTACTGTTCGTCTTTTTGATAATGACAGTTTGCCTTTCCAGTGCGCAAATTTACAAATGGACGGATAGCCGGGGTGTTGTCCATTTTAGCGACAAACCTCATGAAGGTGCTGAAAAAATAAAAATTCCCGAAGCTCAAACCTATACATCACCTGCAAATGAAGCAGGTGGTTCTTCTGAGCAAGAACAAGAAAATGTGAAACAGGAAGATCAGGAAAAATATACCAGGTTAGAAATTATTCAGCCACAAAATGAAGCAACAATTCGTAATAATCAGGGTTATGTTGTTGTCGCAGTCCAAATAGAACCTGACTTGTCTCCAGGGGATAATTTGCAGCTTGTTTTTGATGGCGCGCCTTTAGGGGATCCACAGCCCAACTTGGTTTTTCAGTTGAATGGTATTAATCGAGGATCTCATACTATTGCTGTTCAAGTTCTTAACGAAAAAGGGGATGTGCTTAAAGTCAGCGACAGTATTACAATCTTCATGCACAATCCTCGTGTCGGTATGGGCAAGGGTAGAAAGAAAAATATCAATTCTAATCAATAGAGCAGGTTATGTATGCTAACTTTATTATCGCCAGCCAAGAAATTATTATCCATATCAAAACCTTACCCAAAAGAAACGAGTAATCCTTTATTGCTCGATAAAGCGCTGCAACTGGTTAAAGTAATGAAGTCAAAATCTGTAGAACAAATTGCAGATTTAATGGATTTATCAAGACAACTCGCAGAACTGAACTATGAGAGATATCAAAATTTTGATCTTAAAAATAACCCAATGAATCACTCCTATCCTGCTTTGTTTTTATTTCAGGGTGATGTGTATCAAGGACTGAATGCTAATTCATGGAAAGCCGAAGAGATAGAATACGCTCAATCCCATTTAGGAATTTTGTCAGGGCTGTATGGATTTTTGAGGCCTTTAGACAGAGTTCAACCATACAGACTGGAGATGGGGGTTAATTTAGAAAATCCTGCAGGTAAGAATCTCTATGCTTTTTGGAGCGAAATTGTTACTAATACTTTAAATCAAATACTGGCAGAACAGAATAATCCTGCCCTTATTAACCTGGCCTCGACTGAGTATTTTAAAGTGATAGATGAGAAAAAATTGAGTTATCCCATTGTGACCATCAATTTTTATGAACAAAAAAATAGTGAATTAAAAATGATTGGTATCCTTGCTAAAAAAGCAAGAGGAATGATGGCAAAGTATATAATGCAGAATAGAATAGACTCCCTGGAACAAATTAAAGAGTTTTCTGAGTCGGGTTATTTATTTGATAAAGAAACTTCCAATCCAAATTGTTTGAATTTTATTCGAATCCATTAAATTATTAAAAAGGTATTTGATGTGGAATTTGTCCAGTAGGGTGCATACTCTTAATCATTTTCCCAAGCAAGGCGTAGAGTGCTATGTTAAGAGGGATGATGAATTTGGTTGCGGCATAAGTGGAACAAAGATAAGAAAATACAGCAGCTTAATCCCGTTTCTAAAAATCAAGGGAATTCGACATCTCATTATTATTGCCGGTGCTCAATCCAATAATTTACTAGCTGCCCTTCAGGTGGCAAGAGAATGTCAATTGAAAGTGACGGCCTTTCTAATAAAACCCAAACATTTAAAAATCCAAGGTAATTTTAAATTAAGCCTTCTTTTTCTTCATGAGAATGAAATTATCTGGGTAAATCGGGAAGAATGGCATCGAGTCAATGAATTCGCTGAGCAGTATCTTAAGGGGCTCGGGGAAATGGGTTATATTTTATATGAAGGTGCCAGTGTTCCTGAGTCCATGAAGGGAGCAATGTCTCTGGCCAGTGACATCAAGGAAAATGAAAGTGCTTTGGGATTTGCTTTTGATCATATCTTTATTGATGCAGGCACAGGTTTTTCAGCAATCGCTCTCATTAAAGGGTTTAATGAATTACAGCATAAAGGGATCATTCATGTATTATTATTGGCCGACAATCAGACAGTTTTTAAGAAAAAACTAATACATTGGTCAGGGGTAAATCCCGATAACTACACTTGTTTTTACCCAACCACAGCGAAATCCTTTGGATCTGTAAATAAAACGATTAAAGAGGAAATCAAACGATTGGCTTATGAAGAAGGAATTTTGGCCGATCCGATTTATTCGGCAAAATTATTTTACGAAGCCAGAAGATACATAGAAAAATACCAACTAAAAGGAAGGGTATTGATTGTACATTCTGGTGGAGTATTAACTATTCCTGGTTTTGACTTATAGAATAGCCCCATCTTTTGGAAATGATACAATTTGTGAGTGGTCACTTTTCCAGACTGAAAAATGAAGTAAGTTAAAAATTTTCAGAATATTTAGTGACAGAGTGTTTATAAATATTCCTGTCTCAATTATCTACTATACTTATTCAATACTAAGATACAAATCATTATTTTTAAGAACGGTTAACTTGTATTGGAGACGGGCATTATGAAAGCAAGAAGGAGTAATGAACTTTCCAAATTACGAATGAGATTTTTTTCAGCGCTCAATCATACATCTGAGATTGATTTGCATACACTCTTTGATAACCTCAAATCAAATCTTACACTTGAAAACATAGATCATCTTCAAGAAGGTTCTGTTACGCATGCGATCATTCAAGAGCTCTTGAAAGAGGATGATGCTCAAAAAAAGATTCAGTCCTTTTTAAAAGAGGCAATCAAGAATGTCATTCACCCGGGTGTTATCAAAAGACTTACATCGGATGAAATCAACTGGAATGTTGCCAAAGCATTCCCGAAATATTATGAGCATGAGGAATTTCCTGATGTGACTTTTGGTGGCTTTAAAGTACGTGATAGTAATGAATTTAAGTTTAAGACAAACGTACAAACCTCAATATGGTTCAGCATCAAACCTGATCTTTTTATGCCTTCTAAACAACAGGAAGCTTTAAAAAGAAGGAGGGAACAATATCCTGGTTGCGAAATTAGATTAATTTATTCCAGTTCATTGCTAAATTCAGAGGCAAATCGCCAGATGAAGGCATTTGCCAAGAAACAAAATATTTTATTAATTGATATCGATACTGTTGAAACCGATTCACCACTCTATCCATTACTAAAGGCTGAACTCGCACACCTTGGAAAGGGAGGAAATCCTGCTGCTGCCTCCGATCTGTGTCGCTGGATCCCCGAGTTATTCAATGAAGGATTTTATGTGGATATTGACCTCCCGGTTGATAGTTCAAAAATAGTAGAAGGACATCAAATTACAGGAGGAGTTCCAATCATGCTCAATATGGGCTCAATTATCAGTGAACCCATAGCTCCGCATCATAGAAGGCAAGAAGCTGTTTGTATGAATACAGACATTATTGCTTATTCTAATGATAAAAGAACTCAAAAAATGATGGATGCGGTTGCCCTCCATTTGAAAAATATATACGATGATCCATATACTGCATTAAAAGATACACCTCTCGCGCAAACAGCTTTTTTTAATCAGTGCAAAGTGGAAGGGAAAAATATATTTGAATTAAGAAAAGGATTACAGGATGCATTCCGTTCCGATTCATTATTGCAATTATATGTTTTTTTAGGAGCAGAAAAATTTAAGGAAGTATTTAAATTAAATGAAGATCAAAGCAAATACATTAAGGAGCATATTGATGAATTTAACGAGAAAGATCTGCTGTTAAATTTGATTTCTGATAAACCTTCTGAGATCAGTGAACATACACTTGATCTTGTCAAGGAGACAGTGAAGTACATGGATATAGCTAAAGAGCACTATTCTGCATTCTATAAACCATTGGTTGAGGAGATTTCAGGTCCAGGCGCCATTTATAATGCTTTAGGTGGAGCGAGCAGTTTTACAACCACTTATAGACGGCAAACAGGCCCTATGTTGCCAACAACCCCGCCACGTGTTTTACAAGTATTTTGTGATGCGCATGACAAGGGTCCTTTTGTTTCAGATAATATCGCACGTTGGCAAACCAATGTTCGAGATCTGGGGGTATTAAATCGAGAGGGTTTGAGTTGGTTACCTTCAGTAGGGTAGCTTGGTATATCAATATGAGGACTTATGCACACCTAATCTCTTTGTTAAAAATATTTTTTGTCTCGATCTTGGGGGTAGTGTAAGCCCTGATTTTTTTCACAAGCATTATCAATATGAATAATCCCCAATAGATAAAAGAATTTATTGGGGATTAAAGTTTTTTATAGGTTTTCTCCTTTTTTAGCACTATCCCCTTGAAATTCAATAGATCAACCCTATATGAGAAGTTAATTATTCGAACAGAACTATTAACGGGGAGATTGTTTAATGGTTAGCAAGCAGCAAACTATGGGATTTCAAACAGAAGTAAAGCAAATGCTTCATTTGGTTGTGCATTCTCTATATAGCAACAAAGAGATTTTTCTTAGAGAGTTAATTTCTAATGCTTCGGATGCCTTGGACAAGTTACGATTTTTAGCTTTATCAAACGGTTCATTGTTTGAAAATGATTCTGATTTGAAAATTAGCATTCAAATTAATGAAAAGCTTCAAACCATTACAATCAGCGACAATGGGATTGGCTTAAGTTGGGAAGAGGCCGTAGAAAATTTGGGAACAATTGCAAAATCTGGCACAAAGGAATTTATTAGTCAATTAACAGGAGAACAGGCGAAAGATTCCCAACTTATAGGACAATTTGGAGTAGGTTTTTATTCCGCGTTTATCGTTGCTGATAAGGTAACAGTTAAAAGTCGCCGCGCTGGATTACAACCCGAAGATGGAATTGTATGGGAGTCTAATGGTGATGGTGAATTTACTATAGGATATGAAAAAAAATCAACTCGTGGTACAGAAATTACTTTGCACTTAAAACCAGAAAATGATGAGTTTTTAAGTGATTGGCGTATTCGCGGTATTATTAGTAAATACTCTGATCATATCTGTTGGCCTATTGTGATGAAAAAACCTTCAGAGGAAGGCAAGGAATCCAAAGAGTTTGAAACAGTAAATAAAGCGACAGCACTTTGGACACTACAGAAATCTGAAATTAGCGAAGAAGATTATAAGCAATTATATAAACATATTTCTCATGATTACATGGATCCCTTAACCTGGTCTCACAACCATGTTGAAGGAAAGCATGAGTATATTACTTTGCTTTACATACCAGCCCATGCTCCGTTTGATTTATGGCAGCATGAAGTCAAACATGGACTTAAGCTTTATGTAAAGCGTGTATTTATTATGGATGAAGCGACACAATTTTTACCCCGATATTTACGATTTGTAAAAGGGATTGTGGATGCCAGCGACTTGCCACTTAATATTTCTCGCGAAATTTTACAGGATAACAAGCAAGTCGAATCTATCCGTGCGGCATGCACCAAGCGCGTTTTATCCATGCTTGAAAAAATGGCTTCCAATGATAAAGAAACCTACCAGAAGTTTTGGAATGAATTCGGACTTGTGTTGAAAGAGGGACCTATTGAGGATTTCGCTAATAAGGATGCGATTGCCAAGTTGCTTCGTTTTTCTACTACAGCAAGCGGTAGTGAGAAACAAGAAGTATCGCTTGAGGAATATCTTAGTCGTATGAAAGAAGGGCAGGATAAAATTTATTATATTACCGCATCGAGCTACAATGCTGCCAAAAATAGCCCTCATTTGGAAATATTCAGGAAAAAAGGAATAGAGGTATTATTGCTCAGTGATAAAGTCGATGAATGGCTTGTTGGTTATATGAATGAATTCGCAGCCAAAAAACTGCAATCTATTTCAAAAGGCAAAATTGAATTAGGGGATGAAACTTCCGAGCAAATTAAAGAACAGGAAAAGACACTAGAGCCATTGATTAAGCACATTAAATCGGTTCTCAATGATCGGGTTAAAGATGTATTGCTGACTAATCGTCTTACTGATTCTCCTGCTTGTGTAGTTGCTGATGAGCAAGACATGGGATTGGAAATGCAAAGAATTTTGCAAGCTGCCGGTCAACAGATACCAGTGAGTAAACCTATTTTTGAAATTAATCCAGATCATCCCTTGATTAAGCGTTTACATGATATTCAGGATGATAACCAATTTGAGTTATGGGTCACTATGTTGTTTGAACAAGCTGTGTTGGCAGAAGGGGGACAATTGGATAATCCCGCAGATTTTGTGAATCGGGTTAATAGACTCCTGGTTTCTTCCTAGAATTCTATTGGTTTGATAATCAATCCCGGATTAGATGAAATCATTATCCGGGATGAGTTGAACATAAAATAAAAAGGCTCAAAAATGAGCCTTTTTATTTTTAAATTTCCCTTACTCTTCAGTTAAGCGAAAATATTTGGTACCGAAATATCTTTGTAATTTCTTTCTGATTGTACCGCGACTAATACCCAACATCTTGGCTGCTTGTAATTGATTTCCACGACGTTTTTCCATTACAGCTTGTAATAGAGGTGGCTCAACTTCTGAAAGGATCATATCATAGAGATCATTAATTGATTTGGATTTATTTTCAGCAAGAAAGCGGGTAACCAAACTGTAAACTAAATCCTGTAAACCTTGTTCTTGTTTAGTGGATTGAGTTGTAGCTTGTGTATCAATGACATTCATCTTAACTTCCTTATTATTTAATTAAATCATACAGTCCAATTGCTTACACATGTAAATGAAAGCAAAATTAATTGTACATGAAGGCTAAATGATAATCTAGATTTTCATATCAAAACTATGCATTTTTTTCGGGCAATTCCGCCACTACAAGATCAAAGAGAGAGCAGTCAGACTGGCTGGAAGACAGAGATTCCTTTAACTTTGCCAGTTGATTAATCATCGACTGAGGTTGGTTAGGATCATTATGAAAGTTGGAAATATATCTTGATAATTCAATTGCATTGCAATCGTATTGCAAAAATTCAGGTACCATCATTTTATTGACTAATAAATTGCATAAGCCCAAAAATTTAACTTTAATAAAATGCATAGCTGCAACATAAGTAAGAAAGGACGATTTGTAAATAATACACATGGGTTTTTTCAATAAGGCACACTCTAATGAAGCAGTACCTGAAGCCACAATGACAAAGTCAGCAGCAGACATGCATTCTATTGCCTGTCCTTGTATAAAAGTAACAGTAAAATTCTGATTGCTAAAATAAGTCTTTACTTTGTCAGGATTGATAGTTCCAGCGATAGGGACTACAAATCGAAGCTTGGGGTTGTCTAGAGCCAGCAATTTTGCTGTATTGACTAATACGGGTATATGGCGTTCAATTTCAGAATTGCGACTCCCAGGCAGCAACGCAATAATCGGCTCGTTTAAAGGTAATCCCAGGGTAGTTCTGCTCGAGTGTTTATCCTTGGCGGAATCTATCTTTTTTACTAAAGGATGCCCTACAAAACTGACAGGAACACCTGCATTTTCATAGATAGTCTTTTCAAATGGGAAGATGACAGCCATTCTGTCGATGCAATCTTTAATAAGATGGATACGTTTGCCTTTCCATGCCCATATTTGAGGGCTGATATAATAGAGAATTTTGAGTCCCAGTTTTTTCTTTGCATACTTAGCCAATCTCAAATTGAAAGCAGGGTAATCTACCAAAATCAGCAAATCAGGTTTTTGTTCGTTTAGATGCTGTTTGATATCCTGAAAAGCTTTTCGGAATATTTTCAGAAAAGGAATTATTTCGGTCAAACCAGTTACAGCATAACGCGTTAAATCTGAAATTAAATGAACCCCGGAGGCCTTTAAGTGTTTACCGCCAATGCCACTAATTTCCAGATTTGGATAAACTGCCTTTAATTGCTTTACCAGTTCGGCAGCATGGTGGTCGCCGGATTCTTCACCTGCTACTATGACAACACGACTAGCATTCGGCATAGCGTTCTACAAGGTTATTATTAATTAAAGCAGTGATTTGTTCGGCCGTTTTAAGGGCATCTCTTCCTTCCTCACCTGTAACAAGAGGCACGCTATCATTTTCAATGCAATTCAAGAACGCTTTGATTTCCTCCAGCAAGGCATCTCCTTTTTCAAATTCCCTTTGATCTCTAGTGATATCAGGTATTCCTGGAAACATTTCTCCTGTGCCTTTTTTAAATACAGCAAGTTGTTTGTTTTGATAATCAATGGAAATATAAGAATTCTCTTGAAAGATTCTTGTTTTTCGTTCCGTTTTAAAACTGATTCTACTGGCTGTCACATTCGCTACGCAATGATTAGCAAAGGTTATGCGTGCATTAGCTATATCAATTGCTTTTGTTAATACTGGTGCTCCTTGAGCCATGATGGATTTAATAGGGCTCTGAACTATATTTTGAATGATGTCTATATCGTGAATCATTAGATCCAGTATCACGTTTACATCAGTTCCACGGGGGTTAAAAGGTGCGAGTCTCTGCGATTCTATAAATAATGGTAATTCCAGATATTCATCCAGGGCAAGGCGAGCAGAATTAAAGCGTTCTAAATGGCCTACTTGTAACTTCACCTGATGTTGTTTTGCAAGTCGAATCAATTCCTCAGCCTGGGACACTGTTTCAGTAATCGGTTTTTCAATCAGGACATGTACCCCATGTTGTAAATAGAATTTTGCAATCTCGAAATGCTTGTTGGTAGTCGCTGCAATACTGACAGCATCTACTTTGCCAAGCAAGTCATGGTAATTGATGTATGCCGGAACATTTAACTCATGAGAAACTGCGTCACAAACTGTAGAATTTACATCACAAACCCCAACTAACTCTGCATTAGGAATTAGTTGATATTTTTGGGCATGAAATCTGCCAAGATAACCAACACCAATAACTGCACAACGAATTTTCTTCATCTGATCATCAATTGATAATAATTTGTACTTATGATCGCATTTCCTTAGCGATAAATCAATTGTATTTCCTATAGCTATGATGCCAGGCAGCTGGTAATTGAGACCCTAATCAAACTCCTCAGATTAGTTTAAATCCAAGAAGTCGATTCTTGTCTTGCACTCGCATCCAATAGATATTATCTTACCCCTAATTTTTCGCAGGGAGCAGTTGATGAATTCTGAGCTAAAAATATTGATGGCTGGGGTTGATGAGGTGGGGAGAGGACCACTTGCGGGTGCCGTTGTAACCGCAGCCGTTATTTTAAAAAAACCAATAGATGGGCTTACCGACTCAAAAAAATTAAGTCCAAAACAAAGAAATTTATTAGCAATTAGAATAAAGGAAGAAGCGTTAGCTTTTGCCTATGGGCGAGCAGAAGTTGAGGAAATAGATCAATTAAATATTCATCATGCTACTCTATTAGCTATGCGAAGGGCAGTTGAAGCTTTACCCATTCAGCCAGATAATGTCGTTGTCGATGGAGCTTTTACTCCTCAATTGAACATACCATGCAAGGCTATTGTCCAAGGAGATAGCTTGATACCTGAAATTAGTGCGGCATCCATCCTCGCCAAGGTATTGCGTGATGAAGAAATGGTAGCTCTTGATAAAATATATCCAGGATATGGTTTTGCAGAACATAAAGGTTATGCAACCCCTGTTCATAAAGAAGCGCTAATGCGTTTGGGTCCTTGTAAAATACATAGAAGAAGTTACTCGCCTGTTGCGGATTTGATTTCAAAGTGAAATTCTGGGCGGTATTAATTTGTAAAAATACCGCTCAAATAAATAGTCTTATAAACAGAAAAATTTGCATACCCTGCGAACAGTTATAATATCATTTGTGCAAGTCAGGGCATAAAAAAATTAAATCAATTCAAGCTATTAAATAATATTCTGTGTGAGCTTATCGACATTAAAATTCCAAAACTTGCCAGGAAAGTTACCATAGCTGTTCCACCGTAACTAACGAGAGGAAGAGGTATACCTACAACGGGAATAATGCCCATCACCATACCAATATTGACAAATGCAGACAGAAAAAAGGTCATGGCAAGACTGGCTGAAAGAAGGCGAGTGTAAGTGGTTTGTGCATTATTGGCGATATTTAAACTGCGTAAGGAAATTAAGACTATCAGTGCAATAATAGCAAAGCTGCCTGCAAATCCAAATTCTTCCCCACTTACTGCAAAAATGAAATCAGTAGCATGTTCTGGTAAGAAATTAAGGTGTGATTGACTACCCTTTAACCACCCTTTGCCCATTAGTCCTCCCGAGCCAATGGCAATTTTAGATTGAATAATATGATAGCCGGCTCCTAGTGGATCCTGTTCAGGATCAATTAAGGTATATACCCTTTGTTTTTGGTAGTCATGCATCAAATTCCAGACCACAGGAATTGCTGAGCACATCAGTAATGCAATTAATAATATGATTTTAAAACGTATTCCTGCCAAAAATACGACACACAAACCAGCAACAGTAACCATAATTGCAGTACCTAGATCTGGCTGTTTTGCAATAAGAAGGGCCGGAATAAAAATAATCAGGGAAGCAATGCCAATTGAGCGTATGCTGCTTGGATGAGATTGCCGGTCAAAAAACCAGGCGGCCATCATAGGTACAGCCAGTTTCATAATCTCGGAAGGTTGAAAACGAAATAATCCCAGCTCTAACCAACGCTGAGCCCCTTTACCAATTTTACCCATTAGCATGACTGCGATTAACAAGCTTAAGCCAACCCCGTAAATCCATGGGGTCCAGATTTTATATTTATGTGGCGGGATAAATCCCAGTACAAACATGATTAGAAAAGCGAAGAGCAGCCTCATGGATTGGCGCATGATCATGCCCATATTGGCATTTGAAGCGCTATAAAGTATCAAGAGTCCGAAGGCAACAAGAGTAAGTATTAATCCAAGTAATGGAAAATCCAGATGAAGGGACTTTGCTGTAAAACGATATACGGGCTTAGTCGTTTGTCTACTCATGGTGTTTTCTTAATAGGATAAAGTTGATAATAAGTGTCAAGTACCTTACGTGCTACAGTGGAAGCAATAGTGTCATTTTCAACTACCACCGCAATGGCAATTTCCGGTTTTTCTACTGGAGTAAATGCAATAAATAAAGAATTATCTCTCAAATGCTCAGGTATGTCTTCATACTTTGCTTTTTCATATTGTCTTCCACTGTATACTTGTGCTGTACCTGTTTTTCCTGCTACCGGGTAGGGAGGATTTCTGCCAAAACGATATCCTGTTCCTTCATTGCTGGTAAGTACGCTATGCATCGCATCAATAACAACATCCCAGTTCGCTTCATCCCTCAGGGAAACTGGATATTCTTCAAATGGTTTGTATTCTTCTGTCTCATTTGTGTCACTGTTAACTGTTTTTATCAGCAGGTGAGGCCTAAATCGTTGTCCATGCTGACTTAAGGAAGCTGTGGCATTAGCCATTTGCAAAGGCGTTGCCAGCATAAATCCTTGTCCTATTGCAGAAATGAGAGTATCTCCTGGATACCAGGATACACCTTTAGCTTGTCTTTTCCAGCGAGCGCTAGGTATGACGCCATTGGCTTCTTCATGAAGGTCAACATGTGTTAGTTGCCCTAAGCCAAATTTTACAAGCATGTCTTCAATGTTGGAAATTCCCATTTTATTACCTAACTGGTAAAAGAAAGTGTCACAAGAGACGGTAATAGCTCGTTTAAAATTAATGACTCCGTGACCTGTTTTTTTCCAGTCCCGGTAAATATGACTGGAAGTAGGGAGCTTATATTTGCCAGGGTCATATATTTCAGTGGTCGTGGTAATAAAACCTTTATCCAAACCAGCCAGTCCAACAAACGGTTTGATTGTTGATGCAGGGGGGTAAACACCTCGAACTGCTCGATTAAAAAGAGGGCGCTGGAGAGCATTGGATAACACTTTATAATCTGTTTTACTGACGCCGCTGACAAAAATATTGGGATCAAAACTTGGAGAACTCACCATCGTGAGTATTTCACCATTCCGGGAGTTTATGACTACTACTGCACCGCGTTTATCTTTCAATGCATTATAAGCTGCCTCTTGAAGTCTGGCGTCAATGCTTAAATACAGTTTTGCTCCTGAATGAGGATTAACTTTATTTATTATTCTTAAAGTGCGGCCACTAACATCAGTTTCTACCATTTGATAACCCACTTTACCATGGAGAATATCTTCATAGTATTTTTCAACACCAGCCTTGCCAATAAAATTGGTAGCGCGATAATTAGTGGGGTTCACCTGCTTTAGTTCCTGAATATTAATGCGACCAACATACCCCAAAGCATGGGCAGTCATCTCTCCAAGAGGGTAATGACGCATCAATCTCGCTTTAATGCTCACTCCTGGGAAATGATACTGATTGCTGGCAAAGGTTGCTACTTCTTCCTGGCTTAATTTTAATTTCATAGGTATGGGAACAAAAGAACGATTTTGTAATCTGGTCTTATTGAAATTATCGATATCTTCATCTGTGATTGAAGGAATCAACTCTCGAAGTTTAGCTAAAGTTTGTTTCATGTCTTTAACACGTTCTGGAGTGATTTCAAGTACATACACAGGTATGTTTTCAGCGAGTAATACTCCATTTCTATCCAAAATAACTCCTCTTGGAGGAGCAATGGGTATCACACTCATTTGATTTTTTAAAGACAAGGTCTGATATCGTTTAAACTCCGATATTTGGAGGAAGGCCAATCTTAAAATCAGTATTAAAGATAAAATAATCAGAATGGCAATTAATAGATTCAGTCTAAATCGTTGATGTTGGGATTCAGCACGATAGTTTTTAAATGATTGATTCCGATACATCGCAGAAAATGTTGTCTGACAAAACAAAAGTAGAGATAGTAACTGAAATTACAGATTTTTACCAATTATAAAATGCTTATTAAACATGTCATTTGGACGATATCTTGAATTAATGTACCATTGTCTCGCCCACTCGCCATGTAATTTGCTCTATATTGTCTCAAATAGTTCTTGATATGATCAATCGGTTGTAGTACAATTTATTATCAATTTGATTTAAATTAATGTAAAAAGATGCCATGTAATCAAGATAAATTTGAGACGTTTGACCAATTAACCAAAGATCTCCAAATCGAAATAGCACAAAATTTATTAAATTGTGGTTTATTAAACTTGGCTCAGACATCTAAATATCATTTAGCTTTGTTTAAACCTGTGGTTGATGTTCGTAAGCTACTGTACTGTGTAGTGCGCGGTGAACATACTAAAGTGCAATCAATGTTACAGACAGACTGGAGTTTAATTTTCAAAAGAGGCAAAGTCACGGATTGCTCTGGACGAGAATTTGACAACATTAGTGCTTTTGAATATGCACTCTGGGCACTGGATAAACACATGTGGTCGGCAATGATTGCGTGTATTCCCCAAAGTGAAGAAAGCCGGAAGTTATTCGTACAATTGCTTGCTCAATATAATAAAATCAACACAGAAGGAGTTATTTATAAACTTAATGAGAACACCATAACTGAACAGCATTTTGATTTCGAAAATACCATCATTAAAGAGCTTACAACTCAAGTGAAAGAGATGAAAACGCAAATGGATTCGATAAACGCCCCCAATCTGACTGGGGATAACATTGATAATTGGGATGCCATTGATAATCAGTGGCGAGAAGGTGTTGGTGGTTCGCAAAAACTCCTACCTATGCATATTGTTGATGAATACTGCTCTAATGAACCTTTTTATCCTGTGCCTCAATTTACCTCACAGCCAAAATCATCAAAACAATTCTACAATTGGACTACTAAAAAGTATGAAGATTGGTTTAACCTGAATTCTAAGGTAGGAACTGATTTAGCTATATATAAAGGTCGCGGTAGTCGTAGCCTTGGGTGCGGGCATGCAGGCATTGCGGCGTCGCGTGATGATTTGGGAGCTATAACAGCATTATGTCAAGTAAGATCAATGGACTTTATTAATCTCAAATCGCTACTTGAAGAACGCGCTACCTTGGATAATCATCACCAAGTTGTTCCAATGTGATCGAGTTGATCGCATGTTGGCGGTGTAAGCTGACACACTTTATATCTTTGGATTAGTAAACAAAGTCTTATCAGGCTGTTGTTGCTTTTCATTTTTAAAGAAATTACTTATTCCGCCAATGATCGTATTACTGACAGAAACGAGTTTATCAAGAAAATTAACATCTAATTCCATTTGATGACAACTTATGTCGTTGATGTCTTTAAAATCATTAAAAATCATTTGAGAAAAACATAAGAGCATGTAATTTAACACGGCTTCATCTTGTTCTTTTTGGCTCATTTTTTTAAACTCAGTATCATTTTGTAGTGTTTTCCATTCATAAAAATTGATGCTACGCCCATGATTCGGATCGTAGAAATAAGCGGTTTTTTTCTTTGGATCATATCGAAAATAGACGGCATGGCCCCACATTGAACTTTTTGAGTCTAGAGTTCCATCTTTTTTCATTACATTATGTCCAATCGATATTTTAACCATGCCACCATGTTTTAATTTAGATTTTTGTTGTTGTTGGACCGCCTCAGTAAATACTTTATAGATCGAATCTGAATTAAACGCAGTCTCATCGGCAAAACGCAAATCCTCATTCAGTGTTTGAATTTTCTTAATCTGAAGACGCTTTAATACGGCTTGAGATAGGCCATCATTAACTGTTCCCTTTTCCACCGCTTTATATACACCTACTTTATATAAAGCGTGATTGTATCGATCTTGTGATGATATTTTTACTTCGTCTTTCCATTGTGAATCAGAAATTACTTGATTTCTACTTAAGCTAGTCATTTCTCGCGTAATTAATCGATAAGTGTTTGCTTGACAAACTCCTGTTCCTAATACTTCCCCATCACCACCAACAAATCCTTGAATATTTTCATACTGAATTGGATTTCCCCATTTATTAAAAAAATCAATTTCATCATGAGCATCATGTAACATTTTTGCTCGCATTTGATCAGGAGGCAAACCATCCAGGGGGTTAAGCATAGCTCTTATTTTTTCATCGGTTAAATTTAACAGGTATTCTTTGTTATCCTTAATTTTTTTATTCAAAGAAATACGAATAGAGCGTAATAATTTGCTTTTTGCTGCTTCTAGAGCGCTCTCTATGTGCTGTGCAATATTTTCTTGAGATTGAGTCAATTCTTTTTTACATTTATTATATTCTTCTTCTATCAGGTTAGTTGCTGTTGAGAGGATTTCTTGTCTTACTTTAGTTATGTTGTGAATCAAAGGTGCTAAAGAAGGATCACCATCAGCAGTAATAATTTTTTCTTTTAAAGCCATAAGTTCAATCTGATATTGCAGCTCTTTTAATGTAGGGAATTGATCTTCTGATTGACCATTAAGAACAGCATTTTGTATCACATGTTTGATTTTTTGCTGAACGAGTTCTTTATTTACTTTAATTTTGCTAGGATCCATACCAAATGCACTGAAAACGGCTGCCTCATGAGGGTTTTGGAGGAATTTTTCAGGATGAGTAAGTTGCTGATGCACAAAGGCACGCTTTAACACGAGGGAAAAATCCTTTAAATATTCTTTAGGCAACCGTGTTAAGGCCAGTTTCAGTCTAGGAAACATTTTAACTACAACTTCTTCTTGAGCAATGACCTCTCCTCGCTCAAGCTTTACTCGTAGCTTTGACATTTCATCTTCATACTGTTGTTTTGTCATATTCCCTTGAGCGTAAGCAATAATTCGGAGTTTATCCGACTCTGACATCATACGTTCACTATCGCGAATATCCGTTCCAATCACATCCCAATCACCGATGATTTTTTCTGCTATTTGTTTATTTGTACTATGTTCTAAACGATCATATAGATCGATAAGCGCTGCACGATTGCAAGCTGAACGAATACTTACCACAAACTGGTCAAGAGCCTGAAGATTTTTAGCGTGGTCATCTGATTTAGGTTTATCTTCCATACGTTCGATAACATGCTGAATATCACGAACAATTACCGGAGCTAATTTGGCTGCATTATCAATCCGCTCGTCACGAAGCACCTTTGTAACTAACTGAATTACGTTTGTATTAGCCATTGAGAGTGAATCTATAACGTTGTTTTCAGATTCAATCTTTTGCAACTGATCAGACAGCAGTTGTATGAATTGTTCATCACTTACATTCTTGGCTCCTAATAGAGACTGAGTTCTCTCAACTGCGACATCAAAGCTTGTTGGTGAACCCTTCCATTTTTTCTTTTTATCTTCAATAATTCGGTTTCGTTGTTCCACTTCGGATACAATTTTTTCCATAAACATATTAATTTCAGATATTGAGCGTATGGGAGGAGTATTGTCATCAATGCTTTTGGAAGTAGGCCAGTACATTTTATACAGTTGTTCAAATGGTATATTAGGGTAATGTTCTGCACATTTTATTTTCAGTTCTTCAAGAATAGAGTGATTCATTATTACTATTAATTCATGAGCTAATCCTCGATGTATTTGCTGCCAAAAGATAAAACTGTCAGGATAAATACGAAATAGAATATTATCCGGAAATAAGCCTCTTTTCTCAACCATCTTTTTAACAGTAGAACTATTAAAAATATGGAATTTGTCGGTTTGATTTGAGTTAAAGCTATCCCAAAGGCTAACAAGGTATATATCAAGGTTTGATTTCATCAAATTAATAGCATCTAAAGCTAAAACTTCTTGTTTTAATTTGTCAAGATTAGTATGTAATTGTTTCTTATATTCATTCGGACTCGGAAGCACTTCTGGGTTTTTATCATAAAAATCTCGAGAAGTTTTCTGAAAAAGCCAAGTTCTAATAACTTCGATATTAAACGCTCTTAATTCCTCCTCATTTAAATCTTTGGGCCATTTATCATCCTTTTTCCAAAAATCACTGGTATTAAAATAGTCACATAATTGTAGTAAAGAAATCACATCTTCTAATGACTCAAGTGTGGAAGGCAATGCACTCATCAACCAAGCCATTTTATCGTCACATTGTACTTTAATTTTTTTTTGATATTCTGAGAACCTATTGAATTCAATAGTATAACTGTCATCTTCTGAAGTAACTATAGGAAATTTATTTTCAGGTGGATGGAAATCGATATTAGCTTCTGATGGGAAATCATAATGAAAAAGTAACGAACCTCCGGTGATATAAGGCATAATCCGCTCGTCAATAAATATACACTAAGTTAATTATATGTGCTAAGCAAGGATCGCACAAGGACGATCTCTATTCTCGTGTTGCCTCATAACTAATGTTATCGAAAGAAACAAATGATAAGAGACTATCCGAAAAATGTGTGGCATAGCTCGATCCATCGAGAGACTGGATTATATTTGAGCACTCATGTCGTTTGCACAAGACTTAAAATTACCAGATTTAGAATATTTCATGAAAAAATGAAGACAAATTCCGTAGCGAGACATACCTATCCATTGGATGGCTGAATTTTCTCCACTAATCTCTCTTTATTTCTAACAGGACTTACGCAAAACTCTAAGAATTGAGAAATAGAACAAATAATAATAAGAGAAAGATCAAAGTTGTTTTGAGTATGATGTGATAAGGTTTTGTCAATTTGTTCGATATGTTATAGTTATGCCTCGCCCGAAAACAATAAAAGTGACGCGTTTGGATTATTGCCAATACTTAATTTAGGAGTCAGATAAATTACACGTTAACAAATTTTGCTGACCATGTAGCTGATTTGTCCCATGATATGATCAAATAGGTACTTACGAGACGAGCATCTGACTCCTGGGAGCATACAAAGCCTATTATACATCAAAGTGAGAATGGCTTTCTTGTTTTTGATGACAGTATTTTAGATAAAAATCACTCCAGAAAAATTGAATCGGTACGATGGCAATACAGCGGCAATGCACATGGTATTGTTCGTGGAATAGGTTTGGTAAGTTGTATCTATATTAATCCAGAGAGCGAACAGTTTTGGTTGATTGATTATCGAGTTTTTTATCCTGAACGAGATGGAAAAGTAAAGTGGACCATGCACAGGATATGTTAAAGAATGCTTTATATTCAAAGTAATTAAATTTTAAAACTGTATTGGTTGATACCTGGTATGCTAGTAATAAATTCATGTTATAGGTAAGTATTTTTATTGCCCAATCAAGCGAAATCGCCTTGTAAGGTATGCAGGTACTTCAGAACATTACCAACCAGTGACAGAACTACCTTGGAGCGAAGAAGAGCTCAAATGGGGAAAACAGATTCGTCTTAAAGGGGTGCCAAGTGATTTTTATATGAAATTGTTTCGCGTGTCTGTTTCTATATACAGAACCGATTATGTGGCCACTAATGACCCATCTCATCATTGTTGTAATGATACATAATAAGTGTGTGCCTTTCGATGGTTTATTGAGCAGTTTCATCATGAAATAAAGCAACTCACTGGAAGTGATAAGTGTGAGTGTCGTAAACAACGTATTCAGAGAAATCATATCACTTGTGCTTTATTAGTCTGGGTAAAATCAAGGATTTAGTCTTTAATTCTCAACAGACTGTATATCAGCTTAAGAAAAATCTATTGAAAAATTATTTGACACAAGAGCTTAAAAATCCATCAACTACTATGGCTTTTGCGTAAGTCCTCGTTGTCTTTTGCGATGCGGGGATGGAAGTAAATATGGACACATTTCTTTAAACCAGCAAACCAGCTCTTGCAAAAATCATCAATATCACAGAATATTTCAACTATCGATGTTAACATCTTGTTTCCTTCTACAATTCAGGCGTGAATTTTAAAGAAACAAAATCTATATGGCACCGATATTTTTTTGAATAATTCAATGAAATAACCTTATTCTTATATCGAGATGAGGTTTATTTATGATAGGGATGGTTGTTAATGATAGACCATGCTCTATAGAGAGCTTCCAGTAAAATAATGCGAACAAGGGGATGAGGAAGGGTTAGTTTGGATATTGACCAGCGTTCATCGCAAAGAGTCAGTATTTCATTGGATAATCCTTCCGGACCACCTATTATAAAGCAAAGATGACTTGAAATTTGTTGTAATTGCGTCAACTTAAGTGCCAACTCCTCGCTACTAAAGGATTTTCCCTGCATGTCCATGGCGATAAGGCGAGCATTGGCAGGAAGCGCGTCTTTAATTAAAGCACTTTCCTTTTCTAGTATTCTTGCTAAATCTGAGGATTTATTTCGACGCAGCAAAGGGATTTCAGTAAGCCGTATCTGAATGCTGTCATGAAACCTCTTTGCGTATTCATTAACTCCTGAGTTAACCCAGTCAGGCATTTTATTGCCAAGAGCAATAATGGTAATTTTTAGCATAATTAATATCAGGAATTACTTGGGTGTTCTTCCCATAATCCTTCAAGGTTATAAAAATGTCTGCATTCAGGTTGCATGACGTGCAATATGATGTCTCCAAAATCAATTAAAGCCCAATCACCATGTTCTATTCCAGTAGAACTCAAGCAAGGCAGACCAGCAACTTTCATATCCTCCAAAACTTTTTGAGCTATCGATTTGACATGTCTGGATGAACGGCCTGAGCTGATGACCATAAAATCAGTGATTGTTGTTTGTTTATGCACATCAATGATTTTAATGTCTATCGCCTGAATGTCTTCAAGAGATTTTAACAGTTTTTCTAGCGTAGGATTTTTTTCAAGCATAACTAAGATATATTCCGTCAAAAGGGTTGAATAATATCAACAATTGATTTGTATAAAAAGAGTTTTAGTTTTGCAAAACTGGAAAACTAAAACGTAAAAATCTAATCATTGTTTTTCGCATATCTGAATATGAGTTAGTAAAAATTTAATCACAGCAAACAATACCAGGCAGCCTAATGTGGCAATAAACAATATACCGAGTTGTTGAGTAAATGCTGTAGCATAGAGTGTTTTTAAAACGATTATATTTGTTTCTCCAGTAGGAATAGCAGTCAGATCGGCTAATTTTCCTGAAAGAAATCCTCCTATTCCTAATGAAACGAAAAAGATGCCCATCATCGTGCTTACCTTGTTTTTGTCAGCAAGTACAGTTATTGCTGACAACCCTACTGGGGAAAGCAGTAACTCAGCCAAAGAGATCATAAGGTAGGCGGGTATGATAAGAAGAGGTGAAATCAAAATGGATTTATCAACTACACTGCTTACAAATGCAATAATTGAGTAGGCCAAGGTCATGAATACCATAGCGAGTACAAATTTTTTCCCGGTACTTAAGCCTCTTTCAATCATTGTAAGATTATGGTGCTTTTTAGCAAGAAAATAACCAATGATCAACATACCAATACTTTGAACTGTAATGTAATAAGGTGGTGGGAAATCAATACCTAAAAAGCTTGGCTCGACTACTCGTGCAATAAATAATGTTAAAGACATGAACATCTGAAAATAAAATGCCCAGAAAATAACGGAGATGATGCACAATAAGCCGATAACTAATGTTTGTCTGGATTGATTTGCGCTTTCACGATTTACTGAATATAAAATGTAGATGGCTGAAAAAAGGACCACAAGTCCAAACATAATATTCGCCAACTGAGGCGAACTTAAGATATAAAATGATAAAGCCCATAGCAGAACTAATAACGCAAAAGCCGAAATGATTTTAGTTGGTTGGAAAATAAATGGGTTATAATCCTTAATTTTGTACTGATGTATTCCAAATAAAAATACTGCAAACGCGATGATTAGTCCGACTGATGCACTGGTGAAGGAAGCAGACCAGCCGAAATATTCATTAAACTTGCTTGGTAGAGTTGTCCCAAGGATTATTCCTGTCGTAATGCCCATATAAAAAATAGTAAAGCCACTCTCTCTTCTTGTAGACCCTACTGGATATTCATTGCCTAGTAATGAAGAAATGTTAGGTTTTAATAAACCCGTTCCTACAGCTATTCCTGCAAGTGAAGATGTTAAAGCTAGAGAATTATCAATCAACGACAACATGCAATAACTTAAAAATAGGACAATAGCACCCAGTAATATAGCGCGTTTTTGACCTATTAACTTATCAGCAATCCAGCCACCTACTAAGGGTGAGAGATAAGTGAGTGCTGTGAACGATCCTACTAATGAATAGATTTCTTTGTCAGGCCATTTAAAATGTAAGGCCAAATAAAGTGCTAATAAGGATTGAACTGCGTAAAAACCATAACGTTCCCACATTTCAGTTGTAAAGTAGATGCGGAGAGATTTTGGATGTTTTTCCATATTATTTAAGTGACTACGATTAAATTAAGTTAAATAAAAATTATATCATATAAAAAACACTATGAATATTGATTGGTCATTTTATCGGGTTTTTCTTAACTCATTAGATTATCTCATTCCCGCAGTTAGTTGACTGGTGTATGATGCTAAAAATTTTTAATCCCTATTTGAAGAGAAATAATAACTGAGGTTTTCATAGCAATAAGGAGTATTCTTGATGAATAAGGACAAGAATAAACGTGTTATTTCTGCCCCTAGAGGTACCGAAATTCAAGCTAAAAGTTGGTTGACTGAGGCGGCGTTAAGGATGATTTGCAATAATTTGGATCCCAATGTTGCAGAGGATCCCGATTCTTTGATTGTTTATGGTGGTTTGGGCAAGGCTGCCAGAAACTGGGAATGTTTTGATGAAATTGTTCATGTATTGAAATTACTAAATAATAATCAGACTTTGCTTATCCAGTCCGGAAAACCTGTTGGTGTATTTACTACCCATGAAGATGCTCCCAGAATAATCATTGCTAATTCTAATTTGGTACCACGCTGGGCTACTTGGGAGCATTTTAATGAATTGGATAAGAAAGGCCTTATGATGTATGGTCAGATGACCGCTGGCAGCTGGATTTACATCGGTTCCCAAGGTATTGTACAAGGGACTTATGAGACATTCGTTGCAGCAGCTAAAAAACATTATCAGGGTGATTTGTCCGGGCGTTGGATTTTAACAGCTGGTTTAGGGGGAATGGGCGGAGCTCAACCCTTGGCTGGAACTATGGCTGGTGCCAGTGTTCTGGCAGTAGAATGCGACATGCAACGGATTGATAAACGTTTACAGACAAAGTATCTGGACCGATACACTGATAATTTAAGTGAAGCATTAGACTGGATTAATGAATCCTGTCGCCATAAAAAGCCAGTTTCAGTAGCTGTTTTGGGAAATGCTGCTGAAATATTTCCTCAACTGGTTAAGTTGCGAGTTCAGCCTTCTCTGGTTACCGATCAAACCAGCGCCCATGATCCGCTCAATGGCTATTTGCCATTAGGATGGACATTGGAACAAGCTATTGAAATGAGAAAAAAATCACCAGAAGAGGTTGTTGATGCAGCCAAGAAATCGATGGCTGTTCAGGTGCATGCAATGCTTGAATTTCATAATAGAGGTATTCCTGTCTTTGATTATGGCAATAACATTAGACAAATGGCATTTGAAGCAGGAGAAAAAGAGGCTTTTTCCTTTGAGGGATTTGTACCTGCTTATATCAGGCCATTATTTTGCGAAGGGATTGGACCATTTCGATGGGTTGCATTGTCAGGTGATCCAGAAGATATTTATGCAACAGATGAGAGAGTAAAGCAGTTAATTCCTGATAATCCTCATTTGCATCATTGGCTGGATATGGCTAAGGAAAAAATTTCATTTCAAGGATTACCAGCAAGAATATGTTGGGTGGGGTTAAAAGACAGAGCACGGCTTGCCCTGGCTTTCAATGAGATGGTTAAAAATAAACAAGTTAAAGCACCTATTGTGATTGGCCGTGACCATTTGGATTCTGGTTCTGTGGCCAGTCCCAATCGCGAAACAGAAGGTATGCTGGATGGCAGTGATGCTGTTTCCGATTGGCCTTTGCTTAATGCACTGTTAAATTGTGCCAGTGGAGCTACCTGGGTCAGCATTCATCATGGAGGAGGGGTAGGTATGGGCTTTTCACAACATGCCGGCGTTGTGATTGTTGCTGATGGGACAGAAAAGGCGGCTATAAGATTGGCTCGTGTGCTACACAATGATCCTGCGACAGGGGTAATGAGGCATGCGGATGCAGGTTATCAACTTGCCAAGCAATGTGCCAAAGAGAATTCGCTTTGGTTACCCATGGAATCTTAAAAGGAGCTTGTTTATGTCAGAACATTTTATATTGCAGCCTGGGCAATTATCGCTACTTTCTATTAAGCAAATTTTAGATGAGGGTCAATCTTGCGTTCTCTCTGAGAATGCTTTTGAATTAATAAATGCTTCTCATCAAACTGTTAAAAAAGTAATTGATGAAAAGAAAACAGTATATGGAATCAATACAGGTTTTGGTTCTCTGGCGAATCAGACCATTTCTGCAGATTGTTTGAGGGAGTTGCAGCGTAATATTGTACTTTCTCATGCTTGCGGAACAGGTAAATTGTTGCCGGATGAAGTGGTTGCTTTGATTTTGCTTTTGAAAATTAATAACTTGGCTCAAGGGTATTCCGGGGTTAGGTTGGAATTAATCAATGCCTTGATAGCTTTGTTTAATCATAAAGTATATCCGTGCATCCCTTCTAAGGGTTCGGTAGGCGCGTCTGGAGATTTAGTTCCGCTTGCACATTTGTCTTTACCTTTGTTAGGGGAGGGTGAAGTAAGGCATCAAGGACAAGTGATCAGTGCTGAGGAAGGATTAAAACGGGCTGGATTGAAGCCGCTTGAATTGGAAGCAAAAGAAGGATTAGCACTTCTTAATGGGTTGCAGGTATCCACCGCTTTAGCATTGTCCGCTCTGTTTATTAGTGAGACATTGTTTGAAACAGCTATTATTTCCGGTAGCTTATCAGTAGATGCTGCTAGTGGAAGTGATGTGCCCTTTGATGACAGAATACATCAAATTCGTGGACATCAAGCTCAAATTTCTACTGCTGGTATGTACAGAAATTTATTAGCTGGCAGTCAAATTAGAGAGTCACACAGGTATTGTCATCGTGTTCAGGATCCTTATTCTTTAAGATGTCAGCCCCAAATTATGGGTGCAGTTCTTCATCAGATGCAGTTTGTTGGACAAACTCTTCAAGTAGAGGCCAATGCAATTTCTGATAATCCTCTCGTTTTTGCGGAGCAGGGGGATATTTTATCTGGAGGAAATTTTCATGGTGAAATCATTGCCATGGCTGCTGACAATTTGGCATTGGCATTATCCGAGATAGGTGGTAGCGCAGAACGCCGAATTGCTTTATTAATTGATAAAAATTTTAGTGGATTACCCGCTTTCCTGGTTAGAGAAAGCGGTTTGAATTCCGGCTTTATGATTGCCCATGTAACTGCTGCTTCTTGTGCTAGCGATAACAAAGCGCTTGCTCATCCACACTCTGTTGATAGTTTGCCTACCTCGGCAAATCAGGAAGATCATGTCTCTATGGCAACTAGCGCCGCACGTCGATTACATGAGATGATTGATAATACTTCAACAATTCTTGCTATTGAATTATTAGCAGCTTGTCAAGGATTAGAGTTTCACAAACCTTTAAAGACATCGCCGCAATTGGATAAAATTTATCAAAGTGTAAGAAGTGTGGTTAAAGAATATGATAAAGATCGCTATTTTGCGCCGGATATAGAAAAAATTAAAAAGAAGATTTTAGATAAAGAATTCTCGTTACTCACTCTCACGAACGAATAGCAGGGAAAATACAATGGAATTGATGGCAGAATTTCTATCTTTGCATCAACAATACAAAAACAATTCTTATCCTTCTTTGTCTGAAAGAAAAAAATTGCTGATCGCAATAAAAAAAATCTTGCAGACAGAAGCTTACACTTTAGCTGAGGCAATCAATAAGGATTTTACTCATCGTCCTGTTGAGGAAACCTTATTTTTGGAAATTTTCCCAACGATAAAAGCCATTAATTTTTGTTTAAAAAAAATGAAGAAATGGATGAGGAAGAGACGAAGAAATGTGTCTTGGTTGTTTATTCCCGCAAAAGCCTATGTTATTCCGCAACCCCTTGGGGTGGTCGGTATTCTGGTTCCCTGGAATTATCCGGTTTATCTGGCTTTAGTTCCTGCTATTTATGCCTTGGCAGCTGGAAACAGGGTAATGATAAAAATGTCTGAGTTATCTCCACATATTGGCGATACTTTACAAAAATTGATTCATGCAATTGGATTAAACCATTCTATCAGTGTTATTAACGGTGATACTGAGCTATCAAAGCAGTTTGCTGCTCTTCCTTTTGGCCACCTTATGTTCACCGGCTCATCTAATGTAGGAAAACTGGTGATGAAGGCTGCCAGTGATAACCTGACTCCAGTGACACTGGAGTTAGGTGGCAAATCTCCAGCAATATTATCTCCCACCATGAACCCAGCTTATTTTAAGCGCTTGTTTATGGGGAAATTATTGAATGCTGCTCAAACTTGTATCGCGCCTGATTATTTATTGATTCCTAAAGGATGGGAAGACAGAGTCGAAAGAGAATTTAGGAAGTTTATTAATACCTTTTACCCGGATTTAATGAGTAATGAGCAGTATTCCAGTATTATTTCAGAAAGACATAAAAAACGATTACTCGATCTGGTCGAAGATGCACGAAGCAAAGGGGCTCGTATAGTTGAGTTTGGCCATTCAATTCCGAATAGCTCAAAGTTACCCGTATTTCTATTATTTGATATAACAAATGATATGCTTGTGATGAGGGAAGAAATTTTTGGTCCTATACTGCCTGTATTGACTTATAACTCAATAAATGATGCAGTCGATTACATTAATTCATCTCCCAACCCACTTGCCTTGTATTATTTTGGAGAAGACAAGAGTGAAATAAAAATCATACAAACCAAGACATTATCGGGTGCTTTGACTATCAATGAAACCTTAATGCATATTGCAATTGATGATTTACCATTTGGTGGTGTTGGTCATAGTGGCATGGGACATTATCATGGAAAAGAAGGATTTGATACCTTTTCAAAATTAAAACCGGTGTTAGTGCAACGATTCATATCTACAGTTAGCTGGCTATATCCACCCTATGGTGCTTTAATGCGTATGTTTTTAGCTTGGGTTGGTGGTATCAGGTTGAAGGAGAAATCATGAGTAAAGTCATTTTTATTACAGGTGGCAGTAGAGGAATCGGTAGAGAAATTGCTTTAAAATTTGCTGCAAAAGACAAAGCAAATATCGTTATTGCAGCCAAAACAGCAGAGCCTCATCCTAAACTGGAAGGAACTATTTATTCTGTTGCAAACGAAATTGAAGAACTGGGAGGAAAGGCCTTGCCTTTAATGGTTGATGTCAGAGATGAACAACAGATCCAAAATGCGATAACTAAAACCATAGAAACCTTTGGACGATTAGATGTATTAGTCAATAACGCGAGTGCAATCAATTTGACTAATACATTAAATACTCCAATGAAGCGCTATGACCTGATGCAGAGTGTTAATGCCAGAGCAACATTTGCATGTTCTCAAGCAGCTATTCCCTATCTTTTAAAAAGCGAGAACCCGCATATTCTGACTTTATCTCCACCATTAAATATGGATAAAACCTGGTTTGCGCCTCATCTGGCCTATACCATCAGTAAATACGGTATGAGTATGTGTACATTAGGCCTTGCTGAAGAATTCAAAGAAGCAGGAATTGCGGTAAATTCTTTATGGCCGAAAACCACCATAGCCACTGATGCCATAAAAGTTCACTTTCCCAGTGCAATGTATATGGCAAGTCGAAAGCCACAAATTATGGCTGATGCTGCTTATTGGATTATCAACCAACCATCAAGATCAACTACTGGAAATTTTTTTATTGATGAAGACGTATTAAAAAATAGTGGTGTCACTGATTTTTCTTGTTATGCTATGAATCCTAAAGCCCAACTTTGTCCTGATTTATTTTTATGAAGGTAGAAATCTATACTGACGGCGCATGTAAAGGAAACCCCGGACCTGGAGGCTGGGGGGTGTTACTTCGATATAATGGTAGAGAAAAAACTCTTCATGGTGGAGAAGCACAAACTACTAATAACCGCATGGAGTTAATGGCAGCAATTAAGGGTCTGGAGGCATTAAAACGTCCCTGCGAGGTGGATTTGTATACCGACTCCCAATATTTACAGCAAGGAATGAAAGAATGGATCAAGACATGGAAAAAGAATGGCTGGCGTAATTCCAAGAAAGAGCTGGTTAAAAATGCGGAATTATGGAAATCACTGGATAATCTTGCTTCTATTCATAATATTCATTGGCATTGGGTTAAAGGACACTCAGGTCATTTAGAAAATGATTTGGTTGATGCTTTGGCAAATTTAGGTATTGAGGAATTATCATAGAGCTATGAGGCAAATTATATTAGATACCGAAACGACTGGTATAGGGCCTGAACAGGGTCATAGAGTAATTGAAATAGGTTGTATTGAGCTTATCGATAGAAAATTAACCGGCAAGCACTTCCACATATACCTTAATCCACAGCGTGAAGTGGATGAAGGGGCATTTAGAGTTCACGGTATAAGTACTGAATTTTTGCAAGATAAACCTTTATTCCAGGATATTGTGACTGAATTTATACAATTTGTGGAAGGTTCAGAATTAATTATTCACAATGCTCCATTTGATGTTGGATTTCTGAATTCTGAATTAAAACATGTGAAATGGAATAAGACATTAGAAGATTATTGCCGGATTCTTGATACTTTGATTTTAGCCAGAGAAAAACATCCTGGACAGCGTAATAGTTTGGATGCTTTGTGTAAACGTTATGAAATAGATCATTTTAATCGCGAACTGCATGGCGCCCTGCTAGATGCCGAAATATTGGCCTATGTGTATTTGGCAATGACAGGTGGCCAAAGCAGTTTATTTACCGAGGTTGAATCGAGTTTGAGCCATTCAAAAATAAAAACTCAAGAAATTAAGTCATTAAGTTTAAAAAATCCTGTAATAATGAAGGCTAATGAAGAGGAATTAATTCAACATCAAAGTTTCATTGAATTTATATCTAAAAAATCCGGCATCAATCATTGGGAAGAGGTATAGCTCTCATGATTATATAAATTATAAATAATTATTCTGTTACGCTTATTATTCGGTTTCGCGTCTGCCAATACTAAACCTTATACAATAACAAAATTCTTCAGGCATCTTATTCCTGGTCGCTATCCTCAAAACAAGCAACCCAAGTGTTTGGTTATAGGCAGAGGCGAAGCCTAATGATTATCTTAATCAAGCAATTTTTTTATTATCTATTTGGGAATTAGATGTTTTTCAGCAAAATCTTTTCCAATACACTCTCCTAATGATCTTCCCCATGTACCAGCAGTTTCACTATTAATTTTGTCTGGCATGCTGGCATAGAGTTCATCCTGGCATTTTTTGGTGCTTTCAGGAATTAAAGTCACACATTGTTCGTAAGTCATTTTAATTTCATCAAATCGTTTTTTGAGATCCGGATCTTGAATAAATCCTTTGCAGATAAGATCTGGTAATAAGGGAGTCATAGAGTTTAACCAGGCATCTTTAGTCATCTCATTAGGATTTGCTGTGTCCTCAGCGTTGGATATTAATGGAAATAATGAAGTGCTTAGCACGAGCGTGGTAGCAATAAGTAATTTCCTTGACATGATTTATTGTCCTTATTTTTAGAGTCTCATTTATATAGTAGGACAAAAAATACAATTTTTCCTTTATTTAGTAATTTATAGTTATTTGAATCTCAAATGACCAATTTCTGCTTACTTCTGTTGTCATCACATCTGTGTTGACCACCTAATTTGTCTGATAATTGACTGACAGTGATTAATATTTGAATTGTTCAAAAATTAAACTAAAATAATAAGGTGACGGAAAAAAAATAGGTCAAATCATGGAAAAGTCCAATTTTCGCTTAAATTTTTTGTCTCAAATTATATTTTTCACTTTAGGAGCATTTTTATTCTGTAATGGATATGCGGCCGGTAATACCTTTATTTTTAATCCCAATACATTAACCTGGAAAGCTATCAGTGCTAATGGAAAGGTGATACGTACAGGGCGCGGATCAGGTGGAAAACACTACTGTTCTGATGTTCGCAGATCATGTAAAACACCGTCTGGCGTTTTTAGAGTGATTAGCAAAGGTGGTCCAGGATGTCGGTCCAGTCGTTATCCAGTGGGTAAAGGTGGAGCACCAATGCCATATTGTATGTTTTTTAGTAAATTGTATGCAATTCATGGTTCTCCGGATGTGCCAAATTATAACGCAAGTCATGGTTGTGTCAGAGTGAAACCTCATGATGCAAGATGGTTAAGTCAAAATTTTATCAAAATTGGAACGAAGGTAATTATTAAATCTTATTGATAACCGAATCCAATGTATTATTGTTGGTAAATATGTAGTATAATTATATTTGTTGAAAAATATTTTAGCAAAATCAATTTGTATTTTATTATTTTATAAGAAGTATCATTATGATTGAAGTAAACATCTGGTTATCAACAGCATCTTTGTTTAAACAGCGTGTAAAACACAAATTTTTTGGACCGCTTTTAGCATCTCATGAAAAAGGAGAAAATGTTGGACATGTCAATTTTAATATAGAAATTGATGAGCGTGTTAAAGATAGTTTTGATTTTATTGAGCAGCATGCTTCAGAGCTTAAAGTTAAAAAAACATTGCGCGCTGTTCCAATTCAAGCGACAGGGACTTCCCGAACAGACATAGAATCGTCTCATTTGAAACCAACTATGGTCAAGAGTGATGTGGTTTCTCACAGTTTTTGGCCAGAAAATAGGCCAACTAAATCAGAAACTATTATAGGCAAAAGAGTAAAGCCCGAATTTAATACACATGAAGATGATATGATTGCTGAAGACTCACTTGCTCCAATGTCCATTACACATCGCAAATCTGCTTTAGAGGAGATTGATAAGGAAAAAAAGATAAATCTTGACTTACTTGTTGAAATTTCAGATTTGGAAGTCAATATGGAGCAAAGATTACAATTTATGGATGATATTAATAAACTGCATTTGGAAAAAGAGGAGTTGAGCAAGCAACAGAAGCAATTAACCAGTTCTCTCCAAACCCAATTAAAAGATTTAAAGGGACAATTAGCCAAGATGGGGCTTGATTTAAATAAAAAAAACGCACAAATTACAGCTACAGAGAGAACTTTAGCCTATTTGAACAAATTGGAAAATCCAGATCCTAAATCCAAAGCACAATCGATTGAGCTTAATGAAAATTTAATTAAATTAAAAAAAGAGCGCGAGATTATATTAAATTCTCAAAATGAGATAAGCACATTGATGTCAAAATCTGAGCATGATTATCATGAGGGAATGCAAAAAATTGAAAAAAATCTTCAACAGGTTGGGCTTGCAATTAAGCACCGTGAAGAAAATCTAAGGCAATTGGATATTAAAATCAATGGCAGGGATGAAAATGATTTAAAAGAATTGCAAGAAGAGGCATATCGCCGCAAAGAATTTACTTCTCGCAAAGAACAATTTATCAAAAGCCGTGATTTTACTAAAGGTAGGCATCCTGATTACAGTGTCACTTTGCCCACTGTGGAAAGTGGTTTAGCTTACTATGTTGACGAAGTCAAAATACTCAAAGCTATGCAAGAAGAGCGTATGCAAAACTATTCGATTGTTTTTTATAACTGTGCTAGCAGTGCCAAACGTTGTTTATTAGCAGGAATAGATGAAAATTTGCGGGCCAAATTAAAAGAAACTGGTTTAGATAGTAAGTTTTTTGAAATAAGTAAAATTGAAACATGCCAATCATTACGGAACTGGGCAAGAAAACTCGAAAGTAAACTTGCAGAACTTAATTACCTATCAGCTGGTCATACCCCAGTTGCTTAAAAAATAATAAGCAGTTCGTCCGTAAAAAAACTAAGATCACTGCCTGAGATTTAGGCAGTGTTTTTTTATAAATCATCTTCATCACCAATACTAAACGAAGAGCCGCAACCACAAGTCGTTTTTGCATTAGGATTGCGTATGACAAATTGCTCTCCTTGAATTCCTTTAATGTAATCAATTTCCGCATCATGCAGATATTGGTAACTCATTGAATCAATTAGCAATTTGACGGAAGACTTTCCATCAGAACATTGTTGTATGATAACCGTGTCGTCATCATTGATTTGTTCATCAAAGCTAAATCCATATTGAAATCCAGAACAACCACCACCTGTAATTGAGACGCGTAAATTCAAATCGGAATTATCTTCTTCTTTAATTAATTCTGCTACTTTATCAGCTGCGCTGACAGAAAAATGGATATCTGAAGTGTTTTGGGATACGTCAACACTGGCCATACTTAGCTCCAAAATAATTACTACCATTATTATACATTATATCAATAATGTGAGTTGTTTCGTAGTCTCAATCCATAAATTGGTATGGGGACCAGAGAAAACAAACAGTACCAGTACAAAATTTGCTTCCCTGTTTAGCGAATAATATGCTCTATAGTAGCTCCACCCAAGCATTGATTTTTTTCATAAAAGACGATGAATTGTCCCGGAGTAATCGCACGTTGAGGACTTGAAAACATCACATAGTGTTGATTATTATCCGGAGGAGAAATCATGCAGGCTTGATCGGTTTGCCTATATCTTGTTTTGGCAAAGCAGGTTAGTGGTAAATGATTCTCATAGTTTGCCAGCCAATGAATGGGACCACATATCAAACCTTGAGAATAGAGCATTGGATGTTGACTGCCCTGTGCCACATAAAGGGTGTTACTGACTGTGTCTTTATCCACGACATACCATGGCTCATCTGTCGAGTTTTGTAATCCTCCAATTCCCAAACCCTGGCGTTGTCCTAATGTGTAAAACATTAAACCATCATGTTGACCAAGTGTTTTTCCTCCAGTACTTTTTATTTCTCCCGGTTTGGCAAGTATGAATTCATTAAGGAAAGTTTTGAATCTTTTTTCACCTATAAAGCAAATTCCTGTAGAATCTTTTTTGGCATGAGTGACAAGGCCAAGTTGTCTAGCGAATTCTCTAATTTGTGGCTTGGTAAAATCACCTATTGGAAAAATGGTTTTGGACAATGCCTCTGGTTCAACAGCGTGGAGGAAATACGTTTGATCCTTTTCCCTATCTTTTGCCTTAAATAAATAGCCAATAGATCCTTCTATTGTATTTTTGGCATAGTGGCCAGTAGCTATATAATCTGCACCAAGGGTTAAAGCATGATTCAAAAAGGCATTAAATTTGATTTCTTTATTACATAACACGTCAGGGTTTGGTGTTCTTCCCTTTTCATATTCACTCAGAAAATAAGCAAATACTCTATCCCAGTATTCTTTTGAAAAATTTACAGTAAGCAGTGGTATGCGCAATTGATTACAGACGGCCTGGGCATCTGCCAAATCTTTTGCTGCAGGGCAATAATCATTGTGATCGTCCTGCTCCCAGTTTTTCATGAATAGTCCTTCCACCTGGTATCCTTGTTCTTTCAATAGCCAGGCTGCTACAGAAGAGTCTACTCCTCCTGACATACCAACAATAACTTTAGCTTTCATAAATGGTTTGTATCGCTCTTTTTTGAATCATAATCATATTGGAATGTGCGATTTTAACAAATTAACTACACTCTAGGAAATTGTAATTTAGCCCTGTATTTATTACCCAATAAGTTGATATTTTTTACATATAATCGGATAATACCATGTTTTTAGGGATTCGTTATCATTTTAACTTGATTATGTTAGTAAGTCATAAACCGTCTATAAGTGCTTATATAAACTTGCAAGACTCAAAGAGCAAACTCATTCTATATTTCGGATAATTATCTATGATGCATTTACAAGAGTTGGCAAAACATGGCCAGCAAGAAAAGGAAGTGATTTTAAACGAGCGTCTACCCTCGTTTGTTAGTCCCGGATGCCATTTGCATGCGTCTTATCATATAGAGGCAAAAGATGATTTTTATCTTATTCATCTTAGAGTGCAGGGCAATTTAAACAGCATATGTCAGCGATGTATGGAAAACTTCACTGTATGTTATAATAACTCGACTGTTATTGCTGTTTGCCGAAATGATGAGAGAGCTGAGCAACTTTTGAGTCAATATGAATGCTTGGTTTCTTCAAACTGGCAGGTTGATTTAAATGAATTAATAATTGATGAGCTGCATTTGTATGCACCACAAGTTCATCCTGATGTTAATGAATGTGCTAACGAAATCAATGAAATTTTAACAGGGAAAAAAGAAACTTCTTGATATTTTGATAATTAATACTTGGATTGAAGTCAAAATATCGGTAATATTCCCGCTTTATGAATGCAATTTGTTTAGGAGTAATACAATGGCCGTACAACAAAATAAAAAATCACGCTCACGTCGTGATATGAGGCGTTCTCATGATGCACTAACCAAGCCTACTCTATCAGTAGATCCAACAACTGGTGAAACTCATCTTCGTCATCACATGACTCCGGATGGATATTACAGAGGCAAAAAAATTATTGACGCTGAAACCGCTTACGAACAAGAGTAACTTTCTTGAAGAATATCACCATTGCAATTGACGCGATGGGTGGGGATCACGGCTTGGATATTGTGATTCCTGCCTGTATTCGCGCTATTAAAAATAACCCTGATTTGAAACTATTGCTTGTGGGAGTCCAAGACAAGATCAGTGCATCTTTGAAAAAACATGGTATGTTGTCCTGCCAGCAATTTACTATTGTCCATGCATCAGAAGTCGTTACGATGGATGAATTGCCATCGCATGCATTACGAAATAAAAAAGATTCCTCCATGCGAATAGCAATTAACCTGGTTAAGGAAGGTAGAGCGCAGGCCTGCGTTAGTGCAGGCAATACAGGTGCTTTAATGGCTACCGCTCGATATGTCTTAAAGACTTTACCGGGGATCGATCGTCCAGCAATAGTGTCCGAGCTTCCTACTATGGGTGGAAAAACAAGAGTCATTGATTTGGGAGCCAATGTTGATTCTTGTGCAGAGCATTTATTTCAGTTTGCTGTGATGGGGTCTGCATTAATACAGGCAATAGAAAATAAACCCAAACCTAAAATTGGTTTACTTAATATTGGCGTTGAGGAAATCAAGGGTAATGATCAGGTTAAGCGTACTGCACATATGCTGGCTGAGTGTTCTGTTATGAATTATGTGGGATACGTTGAGGGTGATCACTTTTACAGTGGTGATGTTGATTTAGTGGTCTGTGATGGATTTGTTGGAAATGTGGCATTAAAAGCAAGTGAAGGTTTGGCAAAGCTTTTATTAACTGTCCTTAAAGAATCATTTAGCAGAAATTGGTTAACAAAAATTGCTGGTTTGATTGCTTTACCAGCCTTAAAACATTTAAAAAATCGTTTGGATCCATCGCGATACAATGGTGCCAGTCTACTCGGGTTGAATGGTATCGTTGTTAAAAGTCATGGTGGAGCCAATGAAGTGGGTTTTCAACATGCTATTGAACAGGCTGTTCTTGAAGTAAAAAATAATGTTGTCGATTTAGTGCGTGATCAAATAAATGATTTTATAAATCAAGGATTGTTGTTATGAAAAATGCTGTGATTAATGGCACTGGAAGTTACTCTCCAGAGAGACAAATGTCTAATGCTGAACTGGAAACCATGCTTGATACAAGCGATGAGTGGATAGTTACCAGGACTGGTATTAGTAGTCGTAGTGTTGCTCAAGAACATGAAACAACATCTTATATGGCCTCCAGAGCTGCAGAACAAGCTCTAGAGGCCTCAGGCCTTGATGCGGAAGAAATTGATTTGATATTAGTAGCAACATGTACTCCAGATTATTTTTTCCCTAGTGTTGCCTGTCATGTGCAACATGCTTTAGGAATCAAAAGACCTATTCCTGCTTTTGACATTGGAGCTGCGTGTAGCGGTTTTGTGTATGCGATGGATGTGGCAAAACAATACATTGCTACAGGGGCTGCCAAACATGTTCTTGTCGTTGGCAGCGAGAGCATGTCAAGAGCGGTAGATTGGACTGATCGTTCTATTTGTGTCTTATTCGGAGATGGTGCAGGCGCTGTTGTTTTAAGCGCAAGTGATCGCCAAGGGATTATGGGGAGTGTTTTACATTCCGCCTATGACTCTGATAAATTATTAGTTCTTCGTAATTCAACTTTTGAACAAGATCGTGCAACGATTGGAATGCGAGGTAACGAGGTATTTAAAATTGCTGTTAATATTATGGGCAATATTGTTGATGAAGTGTTAGAAGCAAGTCATTTAAAAAAATCTGATATTGACTGGCTGATACCTCATCAAGCCAATATACGCATCATACAAGCCATAGCTAAAAAACTATCTCTTCCTATGTCACATGTTATTGTTACAATTGGTAACCAAGGTAACACGTCGGCAGCTTCTATTCCTTTAGCCCTTGATTATTCTATTAAAAATAATCAAATAAAAAGGGATGAAATATTATTAATTGAATCCTTTGGTGGTGGAATGACCTGGGGCGCTATGGTTATTCGTTACTAAATTAATTAATAAGGATTAATTCTATTATGGTAAAAACAGCATTTGTATTCCCTGGACAGGGATCACAGTCTATAGGTATGTTGTCTGACTTTATACCACAGTATACTGTCATCACCGATGTGTTTGATGAGGCTTCAGATGCCTTAGGTTATGATTTGTGGGATTTGGTTCAAAATGGGCCTGAAACAAAACTAAACCAGACTGAATATACCCAAGCAGCCATGTTAACTGCTGATGTTGCAATTTATCGTTTGTTAATGCAATTAGGTGTACCCCAGCCTCAAATAATGGCTGGTCATAGTTTGGGAGAATACGCTGCTTTGGTTTGCGCTAATTCTTTATCTTTAAAGGATGCTGTTCGGTTAGTTGCTTGCAGAGGGCAGGTGATGCAAGATGCCATTCCTTTAGGGGAGGGCGCTATGGCTGCCATAGTAGGTTTATCTGATGAACAGGTTCGTTCGTTGTGTGAGCAGGCCAGCGCAGCCACTCATCTTGTTACCCCAGCAAATTATAATGCTCTGGGCCAAATTGTTGTTGCTGGACATCGAGCAGCTGTTGATAAACTAATCCAATTGGCTGAAGAGGCGGGTGCCAGATTAGCAATGGTAATTCCTGTCAGTGTACCTTGTCATTGCCCTCTATTAAAAGATGCTGCAGAATTATTCGCTGAAAATTTGGCTCAAATAGAATTTCAAGTTCCATCAGTCGATGTAGTAAGCAATGTTGATTTAAGTATTTACCACTCCACCCAACATATAAGAGATAAACTCAAAGAGCAGTTATATAGCCCTGTGCGTTGGGTTGAAACGGTTCAGTTAATTCAACAGCGTGGAATTGAACTGGTTGTGGAGTGTGGGCCAGGAAAGGTTCTCAATGGTTTGATAAAAAGAATTGAAAGAAATTTAACTACGATTAGCGTTTATGACACCATCAGTCTTGATCAAGTCATAGAGCGTTTACATATTCCAGTTTGAGAGGAAACTAAATGATCAATTTAGAAGGTAAAATTGCATTAGTTACTGGTGCCAGCCGTGGTATCGGTCGTGCTGTTGCCGAGAAATTGGCAAGAAATGGTGCCTTTGTTTTTGGAACAGCAACCACTGAACAAGGTGCTGCTTCTATTAATTCTTTTTTTGAAAAAGAAAAATTGGCTGGTAAAGGAATCGTTTTAGATGTAACCAGCACTGAGCAAGTAGAAAATTTGATGTCTACCTTGTCTGATAATGATCAGTGTCCTTCCATTCTTGTTAATAATGCCGGTATTACTGCGGATAACCTGTTATTGCGTATGGATGATGAGGAATGGTACAAAGTAATAGAAACAAATTTAAATTCTATTTATAGAATGACTAAAGCTTGCTTAAAACCTATGTTCAGAGCACGTTGGGGAAGAATAATTTCTATAGGTTCTGTTGTAGGCGCTAGTGGCAATTCTGGGCAGGTAAACTATACTGCAGCCAAGGCTGGAGTTATTGGTTTTTCCAAATCTTTGGCACAGGAAATTGGCAGTAGAGGAATAACTGTAAACGTGGTAGCCCCCGGCTTTATCGACACAGATATGACTACCGCATTGCCTGATATGGTGAAAGAAGAAATGTTAAAAAGAATTCCCATGCGTAAGCTGGGCCAGCCAGAAGATGTTGCTGATGCTGTAGCTTTTTTAGCATCAGACAGCGCAAAATATATCACAGGTGAAACAATTCATGTCAATGGCGGTATGTATATGAGTTAAATGCACTTGCGTTATCTGTATAATTGAATAAACTAGCCGTCAGTATTTAATAATTTCTATCAACCGAAAGAGGAAAATTACGTTATGAGTACAGTTGAAGAGCGTGTTCGCAAAATTGTTGTTGAACAATTGGGTGTTAAAGAAGAAGAATTAAAAAATGATGCATCCTTTGTTGATGATTTAGGTGCTGATTCACTGGATACAGTAGAATTGGTTATGGCTCTTGAAGAAGAATTTGAAACAGAAATTCCTGATGAAAAAGCTGAGAAAATTACTACAATTCAAGAAGCAATTGATTATATTGAATCTAACTTAAATAAAGAAGAAGCTTAATTTTTTTAAGGAGCTCTCATTGAATAGTCGGCGTGTGGTTATTACCGGCATGGGTATGCTTACTCCTGTCGGACTTAATGTAGAAGAAACTTGGCGAAATATTCTAGCTGGGGTTAGCGGGGTAGGTCTGGTAGAGGATTTTGATACTACTGAATACCCAACTAAAATTTGGGCTAAAGTCAAGAATTTTAATGTTGAGAATCACATGCCAATTAAAGACGCCCGTAAAATGGATGTCTTTACACAATACGGAATGGCTGCTGCTGATGAAGCGATGCTTGATTCGGGTTTAAAAATTGATGAAGTCTTATCTCGTCGAATCGGTGTCGCAGTGGGGGCAGGTATTGGTGGTATTCAAACAATTACAAATAACCAGGATAAACTGGTTGCAGGTGGACCGCGTAAGGTTTCGCCATTTTTTATTCCGGCAGGTATTATTAACATGGTTGCTGGACAGATTTCTATTAAGCATAATTTAAAAGGACCTAATATTTCGGTTGTGACTGCATGTACTACCGGAACACATAATATCGGGCTAGCCGGGCGTATCATTGCTTATGGCGATGCCGATGTCATGATTTGTGGTGGAGCGGAAATGACTACAACACCACTTTGTCTTGCCGGGTTTTCAGCAGTAAGATCTTTATCCAAGCGGAATGATGAGCCTGAAAAAGCCTCAAGGCCTTGGGATAAGGATAGAGACGGCTTTGTTATGGGTGAAGGTGCTGGTATTTTGGTGTTAGAAGAATATGAACATGCTAAAGCCCGTGGAGCCAAAATTTATGCTGAACTGGTAGGTTTTGGTATGTCAGGAGATGCTTATCATATTACAGCACCCGATGAAGATGCCGATGGAGCTTCACGAGCCATGGAAGCAGCTATCCAGGATGCTGGTATTGATCCTAGACAGGTTGATTATATTAATGCTCATGGTACATCGACTTATTTAAACGATTTAAATGAAACAAAAGCTATTAAGCGTGTTTTCCAGAATCATGCTTATGATTTGGCAGTCAGCTCAACCAAATCCATGACCGGCCATTTGCTTGGAGCTGCAGGCGCAGTAGAGGCAATTATCAGTATTTTAGCTATAAGAGATCAGGTTGCTCCACCTACAATTAATTTGGATAATCCTGATGAAGGCTGTGATTTGAATTATGTAGCACATGTACCACAAAGCAGAACAATTAATTATGTTCTAAGTAATTCACTTGGTTTTGGTGGGACAAACGGTAGCTTACTATTCAAGCGAATCTAAATGCAATTCTCTAGACATAAAAAACTGGTTATTCTTGTTTTATCTTTGTTTTTTATGTCTTTCTTATTTTTATTTTGGAATGTATATCGCTTACTGTATATACCAATAATTCCGAAAAATGCTGCTCCAATGATTATCTCCTTGGATAAAGCCACATCCGCTTATCAATTTGCCTATATCTTGCAAGATAAAAAATTGATAAATTCTGCAAAATTTTTTCTATTGATTATTCGTTTTGAAAGATTATCGCATCAGTTAAAGGCCGGTGTGTATCAAATCACTCCTGGCGAAACCGCAATGAAATTACTCCAACGAGTAGTTGCTGGTGATGTAATTACACAAAATTTTACGATCATCGAAGGATCTACACAGCAGAAAGTTGATTATGACCTAAGGCAAGCTAATTATTTGAAATACAATCCAGATGATTGGGAAATAGTAAAAAAAAATTATCCGAGTGCAGAAGGACTACTACTTGCGGATACTTATCAATATCAAGGCGGAAGTAGTAGTAAGGCATTATTAGAGCAAGCCCATCGTAATTTATTAAATTATCTTAATATCAGTTGGACAAACAGAGCAGCAAATTTGCCTTATAAAACTCCCTATGAGTTATTGATTGCTGCGTCAATTATTGAAAAAGAAACTGCGATTGCGCAAGAAAGAAAGTTGATCTCTGGTGTGATGGTGAACAGATTAAAGAAAAAAATGCCATTACAAATGGATCCTACGGTTATCTATGGGCTTGGAAATCAATATACAGGAAAATTAACACATAATGATTTGCTAATTGAATCACCATATAATTCTTATTTGAACAGAGGATTGCCTCCCACCCCAATAGCCATGGTTGGCAAAGAGGCAATAGATGCTGCTGCACATCCGCAATTATCCAATTATTTATACTTTGTTGCCAAAGGGGATGGTACTCATCAATTCTCCGAAACCTATGAGCAACAAAAACAAGCAATTAACCAATACAGACGCAAGGATTATTAATGTCATCGTTAACCGGGAAGTTGATAGTTATTGAAGGTTTGGAGGGAGCAGGAAAATCTACAGCTGTCAGTTTAGTTGTTGAACTGTTATCCCAAAAAAAAATCAGTACTATAACAACGAGAGAGCCCGGAGGAACAACAATAGGTGAAATTTTAAGAAATATTATCAAAAATCCAGAGTACAATAATGTTCTGGATGATAGAAGCGAATTACTTCTCCTGTACGCTGCAAGAATACAATTGATTGAGCAAGTGATTAAACCGGCTTTAAGTCAGGGTCAGTGGGTCATAGCTGATCGATTTGAGCTTTCCACTCTAGCTTATCAGGGAGGTGGTCGCAAAATGGATATGCGGATTATTAATGAGCTATCGAATTTCTGTTTAAAAGGATTCAAACCTGATCTCACTTTATACTTAGACATTAATCCTGAGCTAGGTATGGAAAGAGCCAAATCAAGGGGAAAATTTGACAGGATTGAGCAGGAATCAATTGAATTTTTTCATAGAATATATAATACATATCATATTCTTGCTAAACAAAATCCGGAAATTATTGTGATTGATGCTACCAGGTCTTTGGAGGAGGTTCAATTTTCCATTCAATCAGCAATCGAGGAGTTTATAGAGCATAACCTATGATGACTTATCAAGAACAATGGCAGAAAATGCAAATGGCATTAGCGATAGGGCGAATTCCTCAAGCCATGCTATTTTGGGGTTCTTTGCATTGTGGTCTTATAGAGTTTACAACTCAAGTGATCAAATTACTCTTGTGTAAAATAAAACTTAAAGAACCTTGTTTGACTTGCATGGATTGCCAAATGATAGAGCGTTTTGAGCATCCGGATGTAGAATGGATTAAGCCTGAGAGAAGCGGTGGAATTATTAAAATTGATCAAATCAGAGAATTGCAGAGCGCGGCGTTTCTAACACCACAGAGGGCGAATCATAAATTTATAATTATCGAATCAGCTGAATCGATGAATATTGCCGCATCAAATGCCTTATTGAAAATTCTGGAAGAGCCAGCGAAACATACTATTTTTATTTTGTTAGCTCAGCAAATTGGCAATATACCACCTACTATATTGAGCCGATGCCAAATGACGCAATTTGCTGTTTTTGATGAATTGTCTTGCAACAATTTATTTGCTTTAGGAGAGTGCTATACCCGGGAATCGAATAGAACAATGGTTCTCAAGCATTCAGAATCCATTTTAGAAGGCTTAATTGCAATTATTGAGCTAAGAGAACATCCATGTACTTTGGCTGCTCGATGGATTCAATATGAATTAAGTGCTTTTTTGTGGTTTTTATCTTTGGTTTATTCTCAACTACAGTATATGTATTTGTTTCAAGTGGCTTATTCTGGTACGTTAACAAAACAATTAAATAAGCTATCCTCATTACTCAATCCGGTTATGATTTTTGCTCAAATAGATAAAACCAACGCTTTGTTAAGAAAATTAAGCCATAATATGAATATAAATCATACATTGGTCTTGGAAGATTTATTATTTTCTTTGGTTGCTGATTATTAATTGAGTTTAAAGGAATTAAACTATTGCTTGTAAACTGAGTTTTTTAAAGTAGGCTGAAGTGAGCAAGATGATTAGTTAAAATAGGACTATTCATGGAGCATGCCTGTTGATTAAACGGAGGGTTTATGACCGAAAAACCACAGCTTATAAATTGCTCATTTCCCAATGAAGCATCTTTATATATGGCGTATATGCCTTTTGTGAAAGGTGGCGGTCTTTTTATAAGAACTCAACACGTTTATTCTTTAGGGCAGTCACTTGAATTATCGGTTAAATTACTCAATGAAAATGAACCTTATTTAGTCGCTGGTAAAATAGTCTGGATTACTCCTAAAGGTGCGCAAGGTAATAAGCCGCCGGGAATTGGTATTCAATTTACTGGTGAAAATAGCCGTTATCTATGTAACAAGATAGAAACTTATTTGGCAGGAATGCTAAAATCATGTCAGGTTACAGATACTATTTAGAATTATAATTTATTAATGAACAATATATTCATTGATATTTTTTTGGGGTATAAAGGTGCTAGTAGACTCTCATTGTCATTTAAATTTTATCGATTTAACCCACTTTAATAATGATTTTTCTCAGGTAATTAATCAGGCTCGCAAGAATGGGGTGGAGCATTTCCTGTCTGTATGTGTTGAGTTGAGCGATTATCCTCAATTAGAGTGTTTAGCTAAAGATTATACTGATATTAGCATTTCTGTTGGAGTGCATCCGAACAGTGAAATGAATTATCCTGTTACTGCACAAATGTTATGTGAATTGGCTCGAAATCCTGCTTGTATTGCCATAGGAGAAACAGGGCTTGATTATTATCGTAATCCTACGGAAGAGGCGCAATCTTTACAACGAGATCGCTTCAGAGAACATATCAAGGCGGCACTTATAACTTCCAAGCCGTTAATTATTCATACCAGGCAGGCGGCTGACGATACGTTGCTCATGATAGCTGAGGAAGGGGCTAGTCAGATAGGTGGAGTCATGCATTGTTTTGCTGAAGACTTAGGTATTGCGCAAAGAGCAATTGATTTGAATTTTTATATATCATTTTCTGGAATAGTTACTTTTAAAAATGCTGTTTCCTTGCAAGAAGTGGCCAGTCAGATACCTTTAGAGAGGATATTGATAGAGACAGATTCACCTTATTTGGCTCCAGTCCCACACAGGGGCAAGCAAAATCATCCCGCTTTGGTGAAACATGTTGCAGAAACTATCGCACAACTCAGAGGGATGGACTTCCAAGAGATAGCAGAAATCACTACAAACAATTTTTATAATTGTTTTAATATCAAACGACAAGCATAAATAGCTGGCAAAGGGTGGTTCTCAGCTTAACTTATCATTTTTTAAACTAGAAATAGAGAACGTTCCTAAAGTTTATTTGCAGTTTTCTTAGCCTTAATTAATACACAAATTTTTCAGTTTACTTCGATCTGCCCCTCTCCCGCACTAGGAATTTGAATAGTATCGGGGGACTAAGGTTGGGGAGAGGGAATGACAATGATGGTCATTGACGAAGAAGTGTGGTGTTGTTTATAAAAATTGCTTCTGAAACCAATGGGGTGTTACGGGATGAGTGATCGGCTGTTTATGGAGGCAAAAAATGCAAGCTTGTCTAAATCGCTACCTAAAGCCATTCGAACACAAAGCAATCATCTGTTTGCATCTGTGATTGCATACTGCAAACTTGAATTGTTTACAGTAAAAACCTCAATGAATCACTTTGGTATTAAACAAGAATTACTGCTGAAGGCTAATCAAATCATGTTCAATGAACTGCGGTTTCTTAAAGCTGCTGCATAAGGTAAATTTTTATTCAAAAAGGTATGATCTGCGCTGTCCGTTACTAGTAGTTTTCATTAGCTCGTTACTAAAGTTATTGGTTAAATAATAAATAAATTATATTATTTTAATTTATTTTGTATTATAATTGATACAATTTTATTTTTATAGGTTAGCATAGACTATGCCAAAATTTAAACCGACTATTAAAGAATTAAGACTGATTGATTTGGCTTCCAGAGGGCTTGTCCAAACTATAAATAAGGAATTCATAAAATCAGCATCAGCGAGCAATGATATTCGACTTGAAGCAATTAACGAAGCTATAAAGATAGCAATTAGCTCAGCATCTGATGTGTCAAATGAAGGGGCTGATAAGCGATTGAAAATTGTTGTGATGTTATGCAACTTAAAATGGGAAGATCATCATCGAAATCAACATATTGTAAACAATGCATTTAAGCAAGCAGTAGAAACTAATAACAGGGAGCTTGTTATAGCTCTTTGCAACTTGGTTGCTCCAGTAAGTCAACCAAGTCAAAAAATGGTAAACGAGGCCTTATTACGAGAAGCAGAAAAAGCCATTAAAACCAATAATTGGAAATTTGTTATAGCTCTTTGCAACTTAACTGCTCCAGCACGTCAACCAAGTCAAAAAATAATTAATGCAATCCTAGACGCAGCATTATCAAATGCGGAGAGCTATGAAAATAAAGGTGCCATACAATCATCTTCTAAAGCATGGGAGGCTGTAAAAGCCATTGCGAGCTTACAACCGCCTGCTATTGTACCTGATAAAAATCTATCAGATAATGCATTAAGGCAATTAGCAAAAGTTCCACAGATACGAGCTGATAAGAAGTTAATTAACTTCGCCAAAAATGGGGAGTGGGTAAAGGTATTAAATTATTTTATTCAACAACAAGGGGATAAACCTTCTCATACCGCAATGAATACTGTATTAACATCGGCAGTATCAGATCCCGATAATCAATGGGAGGTTTTTAAGGCACTTTGTTCTCTGCACCAACCTGACTCAAAGACAGCTGGTAATTTGCTACAAATTGTAGCAGGAAAAGGGAGACTTGAGGTTGTCCAAATGCTTTGTAATTTAGATGACAAAAATGTACCTAATATATATTACGTTAAAAATGCGTTACAAGTTGCAAAAAATGCAGGATACCCAGAAATAACCAGATATCTTTCTTTTGAAATGATTCGTCAATCTCTCGCAACAAAAGATAATTTAGCTCTTACACAGGCCATATTTCAAGACTATGTTAATCATGCTTTCGTTGGAAGTAGTTTGTTTAGTAGCCAAGTTAGATCGGTAAAAACTCTTCTTTCACAGTTAAAACGTACTGCAGCACAAGAAAATGGAGAAGATGCTAGAAATCAAGTGGTTATTGAAACCATAGAAAGGTTAAAAGCCATTATGGGGGACAATCAGGACTTGAGCAGTCGTGTTGATTACATTGAAAGCCATTGCAGCAAGAAGGCCCACGGTCTTGATTCATCACTTGTGGCTAAACTTTGATAACATACAAATAAACTTTAGGAACGTTGCCTAGTAATTTTTTGCTTGTGAATAAAGGTTTTAGTAGTATTTATCAATTCTATTTTAAATTTAGAGTAATTAATGAGTTTATATATAGGTTTGATGTCAGGTACCAGTATGGATGGCATTGATGCTGCTTTGCTGGAGCTTCCTTCCAATCAATTGATTCACGGGATTACCAAACAATACAGTGATGACGTCAGGAGAAACCTTGATGATTTAATTATGGGTAAGCATTTAACCCTAACTTCGATTTGCCAACTGAACACTCTAATTGGCAGGGAGTTTGCTGAAGCAGCTCGCCAACTCTTGATTGAAATAAATGTACATACAAAGGAAATTCAGGCTATTGGCAGTCATGGTCAAACAGTCTGCCATGACACAAGTGGAAAAATTCCATATACTTTGCAGCTTGGTTGTGGTCATACGATTTCCTCCCTAACTGGCATTACTGTTGTAGCCGATTTTAGAACAAGAGATTTGGTTAATGGCGGTCAAGGTGCGCCTTTTGCTCCTCTTTACCATCAACAGATATTTTCTAAAGTGAATGAGCCTGTTGCTGTTGTTAACATTGGTGGTATTGCTAATGTTACTTTGATTGCAAAGAACCAATTAACTACAGGTTGGGATATAGGACCAGGCAATTGCCTCATGGATGCCTGGATTTATAAGAACAAAAGAGCTCTCTTTGATAAAAGTGGTGCTTGGGCAAGCGAAGGTGAAGTGATTCATCCTCTACTTGAACATTTGTTACAAGATCCATTTTTCCATTTGGATTCGCCTAAAAGTATAGGAAAAGAATATTTTTCTTTATCCTGGCTACAAAAACATTTAAAACCGGATTATACACCAGCAAATATTCAGGCTACCTTGTTGGCGCTTACAGCCCATACTATAGCTGAAACGATATTGAATACATCAAATGAAGTCAAACAATTATATCTCTGCGGAGGAGGGGCTCATAATACGCATTTGAAAGAGACTTTAGCCAGTCTATTGCCTGGGATGACAGTAAAAAGTATAGCAGACTTAGGGATTAGTCCCGATTATCTTGAAGCAATGATGTTTGCATGGTTAGCAGCACAGACTATCAACCAAATCCCTGTCGACTTAACCTCAATAACAGGAGCTAAAGGTATTGCAATTTTGGGCGCAGTGTACCCTATAATAAAATCATATTGACAAACTAAAGAAGCATAAGGTTTAATTTGATAAAAATTAACAGAGTGATTTTAAATTGACCGCACATTACAACATCGCTTCAAACAGTGGAGCAAGAAATACACTTGCAACGTCTTATTTTATTTTTTTTCTGGCCGCTTCATTCTATTTGTATGAATTCATATTACAAGTCGCGCCAAGCGTTATGGCCGAGTCGATGATGAAAACTTTTGGGGTGACTGGCCAAGGCTTTGGTGTCATTTCAGCTTTTTATTTTTATGCTTATGCCCCTACGCAATTGCCAGCAGGAGTTTTATACGATAGATATGGCCCACGCAAGTTAATGACTTTTGCCATCGTTTTGTGTGCATTTGGTTCTGCCTTTTTTGCTTCCACAGACAGTGTGTTTACGGCTTGTATAGGCAGGTTTTTGATAGGAATAGGCTCTGCATTTTCTTTTATTGGCGTTTTGGTACTTATTTCACGATGGTTCCCCCCTTATTATTTTGCAATTCTCGCAGGAGTAGCGCAGTTGATGAGTTCAGTAGGCGCTATGTTCGGGGAAATGCCTTTGGCAGCTTTGATTGATTTGGTTGGATGGAGAAGTGCAAGTTTTATTTTAGCAGGTGTTGGATTTCTCTTGGCTATTTTATTTTGGGTATTTATTCGTGATTATCCTCATCAGCAAAATCAGACAATACCCGATCATTATTTAAGAGATGAATGGAAGCGCTTAGTTGCTGTATGTAAACATGCTTATACCTGGATCATTGGCGGTTACGCTTTTGCAATTTGGACTCCTATTGCTGTATTTGCTGCACTTTGGGGGGTTCCTTTTTTGCAGGAAAAATTTCAAGTAAGCGTAGTGGCTGCCTCAGGCTTATGCAGTATGATTTGGCTAGGCATTGGTGTTGGCAGTCCATTATTAGGTTGGCTGAGTGATAAATTGGAGAGTCGTCGTATTGCATTGATTATCAGTGCGGTTTTGGGGTTGATTGCAACTCTGATTATCCTTTATTGGTCTGAATTATCTTATAATTGGGCTTATATTGTCTTGTTCGTTTTAGGATTAGGTGCTGGAGGACAGACGGTAAGTTTTGCAGTAGTTAAAGAAAATAATACACCTGAATTAGTTGGCACAGCATCTGGATTTAATAATTTGTCTGTACTAATTGGTGGTGCTATTTTCCAGCCTCTTGTTGGTTATATTTTGCAACAGACTGGATCATGGCGAATTGTCAATGGCGCTCATGTATACAGCATATCGAGTTATCAGACTGCATTGTTAGTTATGCCTGTATGTTTCCTTGCCAGTTTACTTATTGCCATTTTTTTGCTTAAGGAATCGCATCCTGCGCGCAGAATTTAATAGTAGTATTATCAATACCTTACTCACGTTATCTTTTGCTAAGGATTTAATAATATAACGTGAGTTATGAATAAGATCATTCGTTATCTCAAGCCGAACGGGCTAAGGAGTCATTTATGCCGTCACGAAACCCTGTATGGTATTTCAATTTTATTGCCAAGGTTTCGAGACGATGCTTACCCATCTCCTCAGCCCCAACGGATCCTGGATATCGACGGGTTTCTATATAATCTTTCTCTAATACAAATGAAGTCGATATCTTAGCGATCAGATAAAGTGAGTTGAGAAAATATCTAACTAAAACTTACTGTGATTTGTTGGTAATTCAGAGACGTAAATTCTTATATTAGATTTTTTGCAAGAGCTGCCTCTTTAGTTCTGGTGTAGTATTGTAAATGTTTTAGTATTGTTCAATTTAATGCACATTAACTCTATCCCCTTGGCAATGTTTGCGTCATTTCCCTAAAACAAAGTAATCGGGCTATTCAAATGGGCGCCGCTCTTAAGAGTTAGACATATTACTACTCGCGTCATCATGAATCACAGACTTCTTGGGAGTTCCTGTAAAAAAGGTTAAACTTATAAAGATTAAAAATAATAATCCAACGGCATTACAATAGAGGGCGAAATACAGATTATTGTGATTTTGATAAAACAGGTTAGCTATTTCTATTCCAATAGCCCCAATGATCATAATGCTTAGGCTGATTAATGCAGATGCTGTTCCCTTGCTTACAGAAGTCACAAATAAACAATACCTGTTCAACGGGGCATTAATCACACTCAATGAGAAGAAGTAAACTATGATTCCAGGGATCAAATACAAATAATTATTGCCATAAAAATAAGGGAGGAGAGCAGTTAGAGCAAGTCCTACAACCATTATAATGCAACCAATAAAAATAATTCTCTCGATTTTATATTTATAAGTGAAATGATGTAAGCACCAGTTTCCCAAAATTGTTGCCCCAAAGATGGGTAGTTGCCAAAGACCATATTGGATTACAGTCAATTTTGCTTCAGCAATTAATATGATTGGCGCCAGAGCAATCCAGGCGATACAGGGGATCCCTACAAGGCCTTCTGCTATTGCACTAAAACAAAAGGCAGGATTAGATAATAATGCTTTATAATTTTGAGTTATGGAGTTCAGTGAGAACGGTGTTTTCGGTATAACCTGACCGTCTTTTTTTATTTCTCCTATCGGTTCTGGCATAAATCGCCATAATCCCCAATAGGCCAAAAGTGCCCCCAAAGCGATAATAACAAAAATTAAACGCCAGGATGCATAATGAATGATTATGGCTCCCAATAGTGGCCCTAACAATGGAGCTAATATTGCAGCATTAGCCATGATTGCAATTAATCGAATAGCGTCCATTTCCTCAAATATTTCTTGAATGGTTGCATAACCTATTACACCGATGAAGCACAATCCCATTCCTTGGAAAAATCGGGCGATTAAAAATTGATTCATGGAGTGTGAGCTTGCAATTAAAAGAGTGAACAGAAAAAACAAGCATGATCCTATTAACATCATAGGTCTTCTGCCATAAGCATCTGATAGCGGGCCAAGTATGAGCTGCAAACTGGCTCCTCCCAGTACATAGACAGTCAGCGAGGTGGCAACAACGCTTTCATGTGCGTTGAATGATTTAACAACATTGATCATACCTGGCATGATCATGTCATTGGCTATATAAGTCAAAAATTCATATAAAACTAAGAAGCAAGCAAAGATAATGGCCTGTCTGTGTGAAATTTTAATTAGTGGTTCAGACATAGCATTAACCCAGAATCAATTGTTTCTAAAAGGCGGTCTAACAGTATATATGTTTATTTCATAATTTGGTAGAAAATCTGATAATTGTTTTGGTAAGTAATATAGAACCTGCCAAATATAGAGAATAAATCTTTACAATAGTAACTGCCACTTAAAGTTTGTTTACGGCAAGTCCACCATTTGATAAGATTTGCTTACTTCTATAATCTGCTTCTTATGATCTGATCAGTATGCCCAACAAAGAAAAAGTCGTTATTATTATCCCTACCCACAATGAAGAAGATAATATTTCTAATACGATTGATTTGATTCTTAAGGAGACTTGTTCATTAGCAGATTATCAGGTTGATATTCTTGTATTTGATAGTCACTCCACAGATTCAACAGCCCATATAGTTCAAGAGCTAGCCTATACTTCTCAACGTGTGCATTTTGTACAAGAGCCACAGAAAACTGGACTTGGTTCCGCTTACCTGCAAGCCATGCGAATTGCAATAGACAAGTTAAATGCAGATGTTGTATTTGAGTTTGATGCAGACGGTTCTCATCAACCTTGTTATATTGCTCCGATGTTAGAGTTACTTAAACAACATGATGTAGTAGTGGGGAGCCGATATATTTCAGGAGGAAATATTCCTTCAAACTGGGCATTCCATCGTAAATTATTATCTGTAGGAGGTAATTGGATTGCTCGTATGTTATTAACTGGAAAATATAAAGATCTTACTTCTGGTTTAAGGGCAACGCGTACTAATCTGTTAAAGAAACTATTGCCTTCAAACTTTCTATCCAATAACTACGCGTATAAACTTGAGTTATACTGGCTTTTACATAAGGCAAAAGCCAGGATCATTGAGTTTCCTATTCAATTTATTGATAGAGAAAAAGGGAAAAGCAAATTACCTAAGAACAGTATGATTGATACCTTGCGAGTTCTTTTTACCCTTCGCTTGAGAGAGTTGCGCCAGTACCTTACCATGTGCTGTGTGGGATCCCTTGGAGCATTGATTCAATTTAGCCTATACAATTGGTTGCGGAGTTCGAACCATTCCGCTCTGGTGTCCAGTCAAGTAGCTATCAGTGCTGCTATTGTATCTAATTTTATATTTCACCATTCCATTACTTTCAGACAAAAAACAGATTTCCGTATAGCTAAAACAACGATTCTTAGCCGTTTTACACAATTTATTATTTATTCCACCTTTATGGTTTATTTTCAAAGCCTATGGGTTCATATTTTTGTCCATTACTTTGGGCAAGGTGTTTTGAAAGAAAATATCATTGTAGCCTCGGGCTTGGGCATTGGATCTATTATCAATTACCTGTTTTATTCAAATATTATTTGGTCATCAAAAGGCACTCACACTCTCAATTCAAACTCGTCTAAAGAAACTCAAATTTGAAAGAAAAAGTGTAAAAAATTTGAATACCCTAAAGACTAATTTCACAGGACGTAATCCGTCCGGTGAGTTAATTATGGAGATGTGTTAATATTAGATGTGCTGGGCTCACTGTCTTCGATATATTGAATGCTGCATTTACCTATCTGTTCGAACGGTATTGCTTCCGTAGTATATCCAATTGTGTCTTTATCTAGCTTCGCAAATAATACATCTTCTAGTAAATCCACTTTAGCTAAATAGGGTTTAGAATAAACTTTCTGATTTTCACCAAAAAAAGTTTGGCTTTTGATTTTTTCTTTTGCAGCTTTTTCAGATTTGAATAGGGTTACTTTTGATGAGAATGAATTACTTATATGAAGAGGAGTGATATTAATATCTTGAAAGCCATCATTAAAGATAGCATCCCATATGCTATCGGATATAACCCTATGCGCCACACTTTCGCCAATCGCATAAAATTTACTGCCTTTAGATAAAGCGATTAATCCAATTCTTTTTGCATAGACTTCGTTTTTTAAGAATAAATTAACTAAATCATATAGTTCTTTAGATGCAGATCGTAACTTCATCAGCGCTTTTAAATCAAGAAATGGCAATAATTCATGAACAAGAATATCTTTTGGAATTACGCATAAAGAACCATTTTCATCGCAACGAGTAATAATCTTTTTACTACCACTGATTTGATTTTTAATCATACTAAACATTTTTTTCAGCATAACAGTTCCTATTTTTAAATGGCTTCATAAGTTTTCAGCGCGAGTTTGGGGTTGTAAATTCTGCCAAAAATGAAAATCAACTATTTTCACCCATTACAAATGAATTAATTTTAAACTATTTGAATTTTATTTGTCAATATTGGGCGTTTGTACATGGATATCCCTTTTAAATTTAATCGAAGCATTATGAACAAGCACATCCCGAATAACGTAAGCTCGACAATTAAAATTAAATTAAGTAATTGAAAAAAAGTTTTTTATAAAACTTATCTTAATGTATCAAATTTATTCATAAGTGATTTAAAAAGATTATGAAGGATAATTTAGTGGAGTTATTTTGTGTTCTCGATAATTTTGTCAAAAAATTTTTTTCCTGAGTGTGAAAAGGTTTAACTTAAATTTAGCTCAAAGGGCCAGCGAGAGAACTATGCTTTAGAAACAAAACAACGTTACCTAAATCGCTCACTATGCCATTAATAGAGAATTAAAATAATGTCGAAATCAGGCTAATTTGCGAATAGGGAATTAAGCGTCAGTCAATGCATAGAATATAGCACTTACGTTGAAGCAACTTGTTGGTTCAAATAGTATTAGCCTGCCTTATCCATTCAATAAATCATATGTGTCCCACTGAGTAATAATAAATACAGTCCGAAATTAATTCCATTGTGGTTCAAACTCATGAAGCTAGAAAACAAAATTTAAGAGTCAGGTTTTTGGTGCAATAAAAATAAAAACCATCCGGCAACCTTCCTCAATTGCTGTTTATAATACCCAACAGGATCAGTATCGGGACTGATAGTGAACTGAATATCGCACTTCTTCAAACAGCATTTTGCGTTGCAGAGTACTTCGCTTGCAATACTTATAATTGTCAGGATAAACAAGTTTCAAATGATTATATTTAACCTCAGCTCAACATAGGCAGGCCTAAATTTTCATTAAGGAATAGATTTTGAGGGAAGGTTTTCTCGGTTTAAGCATATAAGCAGCTAAACCGGATAAAAGGTTAATGACAAAATTATCTGGTTTGCGATGTCTGGTATGTTCAATTTGGCAAATTGATTTTAATTGCTCAATAACTATTTCAACGATACTGCGTTGTCTGAGGAAATTTTTTTAAAAGGTGAGAGTATTTTGGCCTTCATGTTTCTGCGTACCTTTGTGATAAGCTTATTTTTTTCTGGAAAAGGCTTTCCTCTTTTTTCTTTGAAAGATACTCCTTATCAGCTGCTGCAAGCCCATTGAGATTTTTGAAAAGCTGCTCTAGTGGTTTACGGTCATCCACATTGCCTTTTGTTACGCAAAATGCAATTAATTCACCAAGATGATTAATCACAAGATGGAGCTTAAAGCCAAAAAACCATCCCATTGAGGGCTATCCAGCAAATGTTGTATGGCGATGAATGCGCTTGTTATGACATACTTTCAGGGTGGTTGAATCAACATAATACAGCCCTGTCTTCTTCCCCATATGCGACAGCAAGTAGGCTGATAAAGGTGTCACTAAGGATGACATGATTTCTATGAACCGATTATAGCTGACAAGTTTCGGAAAATACGATTTCATATCCATCTCCACGCATTCACGATAATAGTCTTTAAATGTTCGATAATGGCTGAGGTGAAATAAAATCATGGCCGTTATGATTTCAATGGCTGACAGCCTGCAAGGACCTTGTCTTTTGCGATTCAGTGATGGAAGTCAATAAAGCGGCATTTCTTTAAACCATGCCTTGCAAAAATCATCAATATCACAGAATATTTCTACTATCGGTGCTAACATCTTGTTTCCTTACATAATTCAGGCGTGAATTTTAAAGAAACAAAATGTATATAGCACCGATATTTTTTTCAATAATTCAATAGCATAACCTTATTCTTATATCGAGCTGAGGTTATATTTAGATAAAATAAATTACCAAATTAAAGGCATTTTTAACGAAGAGATTGGTATTTTTCATAAATCCTGTTTCATTTAAGTATCTAGCTTATTACTGCACCAATAGGCGTAAATGATTGGCTTCCTTTTTTCATCAAAAGTTGCTGCTAAATTCAATGATTGACACCTGGTAAAGTATTTTTTAATGCATGATAATCTATCAAATGTATCAATATATAGTACTTCGCCAAGGGTATTCAAATTAGGTGACCAATACTTGTATTGATTTTGCATTGAACCGCAGTCGAAGGTAAAAATTGTCGGTTTATTTTTAAGAAAGAACAGCATGCGTGCCTCGAACCATCCTGGGGTTATGACTATGCTCGGGAGCTTATCGTTAGACTGATTAATTTGTTGTATCGATTGATAATAAGCCAGTTTTTTTGAATACCCAAAACTGAAAAGAGTGGTATTGTTCAGCAAAATGACCCCACTGGTAAGAACGTAGAATACAATTAATAAATAAGTGGAATTACGATAAGCCCACTCTTGATAGCAATAACCAGCTAATAAGCTGGCAGTAATTAGGTATTGACTCAACCAATATCCTCTTATCGTGGCTTTGCCGGCGACAAATAAATAGAAAAGACCAAATGTTACGCAAATAATGAGGCACAAATAAAATATAGGGGATTTTCTAGGGGTACCTTTGGACAGATATAACGCTGGTGGAATGAATAAAAAGTTAATTGCAGGGAGGAACGTATTAAAAAAGGCATGCAAGACACTCCCCATCGCATGATGAGTATTTTGCGTTTGGTGAGTACTTAACTGGTAGCGAATGGATACCCAATCATGCTGCGTATTCCATAGAATAACCGGGCTGAAGACAATGATTGCCAGGGTTAATGCCAAATAAAAATGCCTGGATTTAAAAAGCCGTCTATAGGGTGTTGCAACCAAAAAAATAAGTAAGGCCAGCACGAGAACAATACCTGAGTATTTGGATAAAAGCATAAGGCCTATACTCAAACCTACGTAATACAAATCCTGATTACGATTAAACTGGATGTACCTTATTGTAAAGTAAAGAGTTAATGCCCAAAAAAGGGTTAAAGGTGTGTCATAGGTAGTTTGATTGATCAAATCTAAAGTGACTAATGGTGAAAATAACCAAATCAAAACCGTAACATAACTGGCTTCTTTATTAAGGCAAAGTCTTGCTGTTTTATAAATTATAAAACTGGTCAAGGCAGTAGAAACTATAGTAACCAGGTTTAAAGCAAAGAGAGTATCTCCAAATAAAAGTGTGGCTATTCGGATAAAGTAGGCAATCATGGGAGAACCATCATAGTAGGATAGAGCCAGATGCCTGCTCCAATCCCAGTAATAATAACTATCTAATCCCAGGAGATGAATTGGTGCAATTAATAGAATGATTAGAAAATAGAGGCTAATGTAGCGATGCATGTGCAAAAACATTCAGTATTCCCAGGAAAGTAATGATGAATTATATGTTATTTTATTATCAGTTTTTATATAATGCATTCAGTTTTATCATTAATTAATAAATGACGTTTATGAAATTATATTTTTTTGGCGATGATAATAATAAACCCAAATTAAGCGAACATTTAATCATTTACATACTCAGTTTGCTAGATCCCAAGTCTCAGTCTGTTGCTTCTTTAGTGAATAAAGACTGGTCTAGGCTGGTTCAATTGACACAGCAATACCTATCTATGCTACCAGTGATTCATCGAATACCTCTATTTGTGAATCTGGGTCTTGACGTTTTGAAATTAAAATTAATGACAGGTGGTATGACGAATTCCACATTTAGGCTAAGAATTAAAAATGCCCCTGAGAAATGGGTTATGCGGATTCCTGGAAAAGGTTCTTCAACATTTATAACCAGAAGAGATGAAGCTCATAATGCTAAACAAGCCGAAAAACTTGGACTGAATGTTCCGATAGCTTTCTTTGATCCAGAAGATGGGTTGCAGGTAACTCGCTTTATAGAAGGAGTGCATTCACTGGATGATAAAGCCTTGGCCCGGAAGGAAATTCTGCATGAGGTAGCCACTATGATGAGAAAACTGCATAAGTCTACTTCTTTTGATAATGACACTCATTTTTTTGAACGAAATGAAGAGCTGTTGGATTTATTAAAACGAAAGCCCTTTAATTTCCCTGGAGAAATAGATTTTATTGAACAACGGATGAAGAAGCTACAGGAGATTTTTTCTTCTTATCATATTCAGCAATTTCCTTGTCATAATGATACAACGCCACTTAATTTTATCTTATCAGAAAATCCAGAAATCAAGGGTTCAGAAAAGATTCATCAGATTGATTGGGAATATTCCAGTAATAATGATTTTATTTGGGATTTAGTTTATTTTATGGTTGAAGCTAAGTTAAACCGAGAACAACAGCTTATTCTGTTGAAAGCTTACTTTAATACAGAGGAACTGAGTGACTCTCTTTTGGCATGGATAGAGGTTTATAAACCCATCATTGAATGGTGGATAACGATTTGGTCATGGACTCAATTGGCAAATGGAGCCAATGCAGTTGATTTGAGCTCTTACGAGCAGCTAGGGCTTGAACGGTATCATAGCACCTTAAGTCACTTGAAAAGTGATGACTTCGTCAAAGCCTTGGAAGTTATTGAAGCAGATAGTCATAGCCTGGCTTTTACGGGGAAGAGACCTTTTTAGAGGCAGGTAGTGTGAGGATAAGGCAGTTAGTTTACAGAGATGATTTAGATATTCAGGTCATTTTTTTGAGAAATTCCTGTAGATGCATCTTATCTTGCTCAGTATTTAAATAGTTTTTGAGTTGTTTCATGCTTCTGTCATAACCTTCCTGGCTAATTGTGCCGCGCATCAGCTCAAATCTTAAATACACACAATAGGTGTTGAGTACGTCTGTTTCACAATAATCTCGTATTTCTTTTAATTGGCCTGCCTGGTATTGTTCCCAAACTTTTGAGCCACTCATTCCCATTTTTCCAGGGAAACCTAACATGGTTGAAATATCATCAAGGGGGGCAAATGCTTTGTTCTGATATCCTGCAAGAACATCCATTAGATCAATGTGTCGATAGTGAAAGCGACTTAGATAATTGTTCCATTTAAAGGTTTGTTGATTTTCCCCTGTCTCCCAATAAGTGGGGGCGCTAATACTATAGTATAACGATCGGTAATGCAGTACGGGAAGATCAAATCCACTACCATTCCAGCTCACCAAGGTGGGCGTGTGTTTGTCAATTCCAGCAAAAAAACGGGTTATTAATTCTTTTTCATCAGAATTTTCATCGCCAAGAGACCATACTTTTATTTGAGTTCCATGACTGATTACCACAGATATAGCGCAGATCTTTTGTAAGTAATGAGGCAAAAAATCATTGCCAGTTTTCTCGCGCCTTAAGGCAAACATAGCGCATGCCGTATCTTCATCGGATAAGCCATCAAGTGCAAAAAGCCTTCGCCCTGACTCAATATCTGGAATTGTTTCAATATCAAAAACAAGTATTGTCATAATTTATTAATCCAGTTCGGCCTTAATTCTTATTTTCCAAATTTGTTTGAAACTATCGACAAATCTCTAGATTTATAAAATATTCCAGAGCTGTCAATCTCATAATTTAGATACTGGATTGATTCTATCATGTGAGAGAATAGAAGTAACTGTAAATGACATAGATTGTATGCAGTATATTTGATACAATATTTTTTAAATTGATACCTTATATCGTAGCATTGATATTCAATACTGCAGGATGGATTTTTTTATCATTAAATCATGAAGATTAGATTTACTTTACTTTGTTTTAGCGTTTTTCTTACGGGCTGTGTCAGCAAACCTCCAGCAGACATTAATAATATTTGTAATATATTTAAACAATACCCGAAGTGGTATGTGGATTCGAAAGATGTTGAGCGGCGTTGGAAGGTTCCAGTTCCAGTCCAAATGGCTATTATTCATCAAGAATCAAAATTTAATGCCAGAGCCAGGCCACCAAGAACCAAACTGTTATGGATAATCCCATGGACAAGACCATCGACTGCTTACGGATATACTCAAGCGTTGCGTTCGACTTGGGACAATTATAAACGCACTAATGGATGGTTTTGGTCATCACGCGACGATTTTGGAGATGGTGTTGATTTTATAGGTTGGTATGCTAACCAGGCGAATGTTAAAGCAGGTATTCCTCGAACAGATGCTTACTCACTTTATTTGGCTTATCATGAAGGGATAGGCGGTTATCAAAGGAAAACCTATTTGAAAAAACCATGGTTGATTTCTGTAGCACGCAAAGTGAAGGCTAAGTCACAACTTTACGCAATGCAGCTCAATTCTTGTCAAGGCTCGCTGAAGTCACGTTCCTGGTGGTAATTAACATGACCTGAGGTCAATTTTAAGTAAGGTATACGTTTCTATTTTTAAATAGAAAATCAGGTAATATCCTGTTTATTGTTAACAGAATAAACCTTGAAAAGATAAGGTGAGTGATGGTCAGCTTAGGGTGTGCTAACTCGATACATATAATCATAAAAGAGTTTTCTTGAACGGCTCGTATAGTTTTTTAATACTATGCATGCCCCAAATTATTTGTCAATATGCACTAAATAATTATAAAATTTTATAGTGCTAATATGTTACTATATTCGAAAGTATATAATGATTACGAATTATTTAAGGAGTTTTGGATGCGATTAATGCTTTTAGGTGGACCGGGAGCCGGTAAAGGAACCCAAGCTTCACTTTTAATTAACCGTTATAAAATTCCTCAAATCTCTACCGGTGATATGTTGCGTGCTGCTATAGCAAAAGGTACGCCTTTAGGATTAAGTGCCAAAAAAATTATGGAATCAGGCGGGTTGGTGTCTGATGATATTATTATCGGATTAGTGAAAGAAAGGCTAAAAAACTCTGATTGTGATAGAGGATTCCTGTTTGATGGTTTTCCAAGAACCTTAGTTCAGGCTGAAGCTTTAAAAGATGCAGGAATCCATTTGGATCATGTGATAGAAATAGCTGTCGATGACGAAGAAATAATTGAGCGTATCAGTGGACGTCGTATTCACCAGCCTTCTGGAAGAGTTTATCATGTTGTGAATCAACCGCCGAAAAATCCGGGTGTAGATGACATCACAGGCGAACCTCTGATTCAACGTGATGATGATAAAGAAGAGACAATACGCAAGCGCTTACAGGTTTACCATAACCAAACAGCGCCATTGGTGCAATATTATAAGGAATTGGCCGAATCTGGTTCTAAAGAAGCTCCAAAATTTCACACTATTAGTGGTACAGGTACAGTAGAGCAAATATTTGATAACATCGTAACGATACTCGAAACTTAGGAGCTAACATGCCGACCCAGACTATAAACAGCGCTGAATTTGAATCATTAATTAATGACAATGAGATAGTTTTTATTGATTTCTGGGCTGAGTGGTGTGCTCCCTGTAAGCAATTTTCAAAAGTATATGAGCAAGTTTCGGATCAGTTTCCAACTATTAAATTTGTCAAAGTGAACATTGAGGAACAACAAGAGTTAGCAGATTTTTTCGAGATCCGATCCATTCCTCATCTTATGGTCTTCAAAGACAGTATTGTTATTTATTCTGATGCTGGAAGCATACCCGAATCCACTTTAAAAGAATTGGCGCAACAAGCACTAGATGCTGACGTTAGTGAAATACGAGCTCAGCTTGAGCAGAAGGATAAGTAGAAATACTGGCCAGATAATCCGCAAGTTCTTTTTTACTGGCATTATCCATAGTAAGGCCGAGTTTAGTACGGCGGTTTAGTATGTCATCACAATAATTAGCCCACTCTTCTAAAATAAGGTAATCTACTTCCACTTGATAGAGTGATGGGCCATATTTTTTTCCCATTGCTTCCATATTGTTACATTGCGAAAGAAAAATTTCTGTATAACAACCATACGTATTGAGGTAGCGATTTAATAGCGCATCATCCAGCCAATGATATTTTGTCCTGGCGTAATTAACATATTGTGCAAAACTCATATCCGCTAAAGTAGCTCCCGGTAAAGGAGTATGCTTTGTTTTCGATGGCTTCATTTGTGGGAATATAGAGGTCAGTTGATTTATGACTTCTTCGGCCAACTGCCTGTATGTTGTTATTTTCCCACCAAAAATTGTAATAATGGGAGCAGGGGAGCTGTTAAACTCATAGGAATAGTCACGACTTAATGATTTTACTTCCTTGCTATCATCAGCTAATAGAGGCCTTATACCACTCCAGGAATGGACTATATCTTCTTTTGTTATTTTAAACTTGAAGTAGTCATTTACCAATTCAATTAAGTAATCAATTTCTTCTTCACTAATCTCTATCTGGTTAAGATCTCCAGTATAGTGGATATCGGTGGTTCCAATCATGCTAAAGCCATGATAGGGGATGATAAATATAACCCGCTCGTCATTATGCTGTAAGAAATAAGCATGATTACCCTCAAAAAGTTTGGGAACGATAATATGGCTACCTTTAACCAGAGTAATATCTTTCTGGATAGGTGTTTGAGTTAATTGAGCAATTGATTGAACCCATGGTCCTGCAGCATTAATGATGCATTTAGAATAAGCTTTATAGCACTGCCCTTTCGTAGGCTGGATAGTTAAATGCCATATGTTATTGATTACCTCAGCGCAGATTACTTTGGCATGCGGCTTTATGCTTGCGCCATGATTTTTGGCTTGTATGGCATTGAGAATGGTTAAGCGAGCATCATCTGTGGTGGCATCATAGAAAAGAAAACCGCGATTTAACTCCTCTTTTAGTGGAGTAAAATAATTATTCTTATTATTTCTGCGGATCGATTTGGATTTAGGTAAATGATTTTTTCGGCTGAGATGGTCATAAAAAAATAAACCTAATCTCAGTAACCATGAGGGGCGCATATGTTTTAAGTAGGGCAAAACAAAAGATTGGGAGTGGACTAAATGGGGGGCCAAATTGAGAAGCGTTTGACGCTCCTGGAGTGCTTTTTTGACTAAACCAAATTCATAATGCTCTAAATACCTTAAACCGCCGTGAATTAATTTTGTGCTACTTGATGAGGTTTTGGATGCCAGATCGTCCTGCTCGAAGAGTATCACAGAAAGTCCTCTTAATGCTGCATCTGCAGCGCAGCCACAGCCATTGATGCCTCCACCAATAATAGCAACATCAAAAACCTGATCCATGTTTTTATCTCCGAAAAAAGATTACACTCAATATAATATAAATATAGAGGGACTTTATAATAATGAACTATATACTAGCCATTGACCAGGGAACAAGTAGTACTCGCGCTATGATCTACACCCTTCAGGGTGATTTAATCGCAAATAGCCAGTATCCTCTTACTCAATATTACCCCAATTTGGGTTGGGTAGAACACGATCCTGAGGAAATATGGCAAAAAACTCTGAATGCGATGCGGGATGTTGTATCTCAAGTTCAGGGAAAAGCAATTTTATGCTGTGGTCTTACCAACCAACGAGAAACGACTCTGATTTGGAATAAAAATACAGGGGAATGCCTCGCACCAGCTATTGTATGGCAGGATAGACGTACTGAAGAGTTTTGTTTTTCCTTGTCTGAATGCTCGTCAATGATACAAGAAAAAACCGGACTACTTCCTGACCCCTATTTTTCAGCAAGCAAATTAAACTGGTTACTAAAGAATAATTCTCAAGCTCAATCACTAATTAACCAGGGGGATTTGGCATTTGGGACAATAGACAGTTTTTTAATATGGCGAATGACTAAAGGGGCCAGGCATGCTACCGATATGACCAATGCATCCAGGACTATGCTATTTAATATTCATCATGAAAAATGGGATAAGCAGTTACTCGAACTGTTTTCCATTCCTGAATCAACATTGCCAGAGGTTCACTCCAGTGATAGTCATTTTGGAGTGATAGATAAAGAATGGTTGGGAGTAGAAATTCCAATTACCGGCGTTGCAGGTGATCAACAAGCTGCTTTAATTGGGCAGGGCTGTTTCGATAGAGGAATGGTTAAGGCTACTTTTGGTACTGGAGGATTTTTATTGCTCAACACAGGGGATAAACCTGTATTCTCAAAGCACAAATTATTAACTACTATTGCTTATAAAATTAAAGAAAAAACAATTTATGGTTTGGAGGGCAGTATTTATCATGCCGGAACAACTGTTAAATGGTTACGGGATGAAATGAAATTGATATCCCATTCTGGTGAAACCGAAACATTGGCACAAAGTCTTGATAGCAATAACGGCGTATATCTTGTTTCATCTTTTACTGGTCTTGGAGCACCTCACTGGTTATCAATAACAGGAACAGCTATTATAGGTGTATCCCGTTCAACGAACAGAGCACATTTTGCAAGAGCTGCCCTGGAAGGTGTTTGTTATCAAACACGTGATGTATTAACCTGTATGAGAGATGATAGTCAATTGGATTTGACTTTATTAAGAGCGGATGGAGGTATGGCAGTAAACCAATGGTTTCTACAATTTATGGCTGATCAGTGCCAGTTGACAATTCAAAAACCCAAGGACATTGAAACGACTGCCAAAGGAGCAGCAGTATTAGCCGCAATTGGCTCTGGACAATTTGATTCAATTTCTTCAGTAAATAAGATATGGGACGTTGAGAACGAGTTTCAGCCTTCTAGAGAAAGAGCGGTGGTTGAAAAAGATTTTCGTGGTTGGTTAGAAGCGTTGGCAATGGTTAAAGCAAGACAAACATAGGCCATCTTATTCTTATATGGTTTTGGCTAACGGTAGGTGTTATGATTTACTTGGTCAGATTAAATTAGATTGAAGTAGCCCATATTATAGTCTAATACAAGCTACTGATGAATTGGTTGTATTTTTTATTTTACGTCACGGATTTTTTCACCGGTATATAATTGGCGAGGTCTGCCAATACGTGATTTGGTAGCTACCATTTCCATCCAGTGACTCATCCATCCAACAGTGCGAGCCAGAGCAAATATCACTGTGAACATATTGGTTGGTATCCCAATAGCGCTTAAAGTCAGTCCCGAGTAAAAGTCTACATTTGGGTAGAGTTTTTTCTCAATGAAATATTCATCTTCAAGAGCAATGCGTTCAAGTTCCATCGCTAATTTGAATAAAGGCGCGTCTTTTGCTCCCACAGCTTCTAACACATCATAACAGGTCTTACGCATTACTTTTGCTCTTGGATCATAGCTTTTATAGACCCTGTGCCCAAACCCCATCAAACGGAATGGATCATTTTTATCTTTAGCTCGTTTAATGTAATGTTCGATACGACTCACATCGCCTATTTCTTTTAACATATTTAGGCAGGCTTCATTCGCTCCACCATGAGCAGGACCCCATAAAGCACCTATACCGGCTGAAATACACGCAAATGGGTTAGCTCCAGTAGAGCCTGCCAGACGTACTGTCGATGTAGAGGCATTCTGTTCATGGTCAGCATGGAGAATAAAAATAGTATCCATAGCCCTTACCAATACAGGATCTGGCGTCGTATCTTCAGATGGAACACCAAACATCATATGAAGAAAGTTTTCTGCATAAGACATTTTGTTTTTAGGATACATATAAGGCATGCCAATCGAGTATTTATAGCTCATTGCGGCTAGAGTAGGCATTTTAGCAACCAGCCTGATTGCGGAAATAAAGCGGTCTTGTGCGTTATTCAAATCCATAGATTCATGATAGAAAGCAGACAAGGCACCCACAATTCCAACCATAATAGCCATTGGGTGAGCGTCACGTCTGAATCCATTCAAAAACTGGTACATTTGCTGATGAACCATAGTATGATTGTTGATGAGACTGACAAAAGCTTTCTTTTCTTCTTTGTTAGGTAGTTCCCCATTGAGTAATAAGTAACTTACATCAAGGAAGTCCTTTTTTTCTGCCAATTGTTCTATAGGATAACCCCTATACAACAAAATGCCTTTATCCCCATCAATATAGGTAATTTTTGATTCACAGGAGGCAGTTGATAAAAAACCTTGATCAAAGGTAAAGACGCCATGTGAACCAAGCTGGGTAATATCAATCACATCATTACCTAGGGTGGGAGTATAGATTGGTAAATCAATCGTCTCTTGCCCATCGATGCTGAGTTTCGCTGTCTTTTGAGTCATTGCTTCTCCTGATTATTTACATGCTTTAAGCATTCATACTTTCGTTAGTGCGCGGAACTATATAAAAATGACAACATACAGTCAAATTAAACATAATTTTGGTCATTAAAAATGCTAGTCCCATATCCAATATTAATTAAACATTCAAATAATTTAGATCATTTGCAACCGTATACATTGATTATATATTATGGTTTACAAATTTGAGGAATAATAGAAAAAAAAATGATAACTCCAGCCGAATTACCTATTAATCATCGTGGTGCGGTATATCATCTTGATTTAAGAACCGAAGAAATAGCTGATCTCATTATTACAGTCGGAGACCCTGGGCGAGTGAGCCAGGTCAGTCAGCATTTTGATAAAATTGAAGTACAACGGTCCCATCGAGAGTTTGTTACCCATACTGGTTATCTTGGAAGCAATAGAATTACTGTTCTCTCCACTGGTATTGGTATGCCAAATATAGATATCGTGATGAATGAACTGGATGCTTTGGCAAACATCGATTTATCTACACGAACTGTGAATACTAACAAAAAGAGTTTAACAATAATTCGATTAGGCACAACAGGGGGAGTGATTGCGAATTGTTTACCTGGCGATATAGTGATTAGTCGATATGCAATTGGTTTTGATAGTTTGATTGATTATTATCAGTATAAGCCGAAGGGAGTTCTTGAAAGAATTAAGGAAGAGTTATCTCAGTATCTAAAGGGAGATAGTGGTCCATTTTATATTTCTGAATCTTGTCCTCAATTAGCCGAACATTTCAGTTCTTTAGGACATACAGGAATTACCGCTACTTGTGGTGGTTTTTATGGGCCGCAAGGCCGCCAGTTAAGGTTACCTCTTCATTACCCCAATCTTATTAGTCAGTTAGGAAAATTTTGTACTCAGAGTTATTCAGTAATTAATCTTGAGATGGAAACCGCTGCTATCTATGCTCTTGGCAGTATGCTTGGGCATAAATGCTTATCCTTAAGTGTGGTGATTAATAACAGGATACATGGAAGTTTTGTAGCTGATGTCAAATCTTGTCTGGATTCCCTAATTGCAAAATCACTTGCAAATATTAAAAATATCCCTGGGCTATCTGAAGCTTAAGGTCATTTAATTAAGACGCCCAGTGTGGTATCCTTTTGCTTTAAATTAATCTTAATTTATTGTCTAAAGGATACATCCAAATCATGGTATACCTAGCCAAAGAAGTCTTACCAGTCAACATAGAAGACGAATTGAAGCAATCCTATTTGGATTATGCGATGAGTGTTATTGTAGGTCGAGCATTGCCTGATGTACGTGATGGTTTAAAGCCAGTGCATAGGCGAGTTCTTTTTGCGATGAGCGAGTTAGGTAATGATTGGAATAAACCGTATAAAAAATCTGCTCGTGTAGTAGGGGATGTCATCGGTAAATACCATCCTCATGGGGATACAGCTGTTTATGACACAATCGTTCGTATGGCTCAACCCTTTTCCATGCGTTATCTGTTAATCGATGGGCAGGGTAATTTCGGTTCTGTAGATGGAGATGCCCCAGCTGCCATGCGTTATACCGAAGTAAGAATGTCCAAAGTGGCACATGCTTTGCTTGCTGATTTGGATAAGGAAACAGTTGATTTTAGTCCTAACTATGATGAAACAGAATTTGCTCCAGTAGTATTGCCATCACGAATTCCCAACTTATTAGTTAATGGTTCTTCCGGTATCGCAGTAGGAATGGCTACTAATATACCACCACATAATCTTACCGAAGTGATCAATGCTTGCATTGCTTTGGTGGATGAGCCTGACACGAGTCTTGAAGATTTAATGGAAATTATTCCTGGACCTGATTTTCCCACAGCAGCAATTATTAATGGCCGTGCTGGAATTATTGAAGGTTATCGTACTGGGAAAGGGCGGGTTGTTATCAGGGCGCGCACAGAAATTGAAACGGATGAAAGTTCAGGACGTCAATCAATTATTATTCAGGAATTACCTTATCAGGTGAATAAAGCGCGTTTGATTGAACGTATTGCTGAATTGGTAAGGGATAAAAAAATCGAGGGAATTTCTGGTCTGAGGGATGAGTCAGACAAACAGGGAATGAGAGTGGTCATTGAATTAAAACGCAATGAAGTAGCAGATGTAGTATTGAATAACCTGTTCGCTCATACTCAAATGCAAAATGTATTCGGGATTAATATGGTTGCCCTGGTAGATGGCCAGCCACGTACTTTGAATTTGAAGCAAATACTGGAATATTTTATAAAACATCGAAGAGAAGTTGTAACCAGACGAACAATATTTGAATTGAAAAAAGCCAGAAGTCGAGCCCATTTATTGGAAGGCTTGGGAATCGCCTTGGCTAATATTGATGAAATGATTGCGTTAATTAAGCAATCGCCTACTCCTCAAGATGCAAAAAATGCTTTATTAGGAAAAATATGGCAACCAGGTTTGGTAAAGGCTATGTTGGAAAAAGCTGGTTCAAATGCGTCAAGGCCGGATGATTTAACCGAAGAATATGGTTTACATGAGCATGGATATAAATTATCCGAAGCTCAGGCACAGGCTATACTTGAATTAAGATTACATAGGCTAACTGCTCTTGAACAAGATAAAATAATTAATGAATTTGAAGAGCTGCTGAATTTAATTAAGGAATTACTTGATATATTGGCTTCTCCTGAAAGGCTTATGCAAGTGATTCGTGATGAATTGATAGAGATTAAATCCCAATTTGGTGATGAGAGGCGAACGGAAATAACAGCCTCACAAGAAGATTTGACTATTGAAGATTTAATTACCGAAGAAGACGTTGTGGTCACTTTATCTCATCAAGGTTATGTAAAATATCAGCCCATTACAGCCTATCAGGCTCAGCGTCGAGGTGGCAAAGGCAAATCGGCAACTCATGTCAAAGATGAGGATTTCGTTGAGCGTTTGGTGATTGCGAGTACTCATGACACCTTATTATGTTTCTCCAATCATGGCAAATTATATTGGTTAAAAGCATATCAATTGCCTCAAGCAAGCCGCACTTCCAGAGGAAGGCCGATAATTAATATTCTTCCTTTGGCAGAAGGTGAAGAGATTAATGCGATGCTCCCTGTTCGTGAGTATAAAGATGGTAGTTATGTGTTTATGGCTACGAAGAAGGGAACAGTTAAAAAAGTACCTTTAAATGCGTTTAGCAGGCCACGATCCAATGGGATTATTGCTGTGGATCTGGAAGAGGATGACAGTCTCGTAGGGGTTGATATTACTGATGGTACTCGCGATATTATGTTATTTACTGATGCAGGCAAAGTAATCCGTTTTGATGAAAATAAAGTGCGACCTATGGGGCGCACGGCTCGAGGAGTTCGTGGAATTCGAGTAGAAAAAGATCAAGCGGTTAAATCTCTTGTGGTAGTCGACCCGAATGGAGGTACTATTTTGACGGCAACTGAAAACGGCTATGGCAAGAGAACCCATATCGATGAGTATCGAGTTTCAGGAAGAGGCGGACAAGGTGTTATTTCTATTCAGGTTACTGAACGAAATGGTAAAGTTGTCCGCTCCTTGCAGGTTACCGATAATGACGAAGCCATGTTAATTACGGATAAAGGAACTTTGGTTCGCTTTAAAGTCAATGAATTATCTGTGATAGGCCGAAATACACAAGGAGTTCGTCTGATTAATGTCAGTTCTGGTGAGACAGTTGTTGGAATGCAAAAAATTGTAGATTTAGGAGAAGAATTAGAAGAGGCAGAAGATTCATCTCTTAATGCTGAAGACAGTAGTGATGAATGACAGGGTTTTCAATTTTGGAGCTGGCCCTGCCATGTTGCCTGAGGAGATATTAAAAGAGATTCAAGAGGAATTTCTTAATTGGCGTAATACCGGGATGTCCATACTTGAAATAGGCCATAGAACACCGGAGATCATTAATCTTTTAAGTACCGCAGAGCAATCGTTAAGAGAGCTGTTAAATATCCCAAAAAATTATCATGTATTGTTTTTGGGAGGAGCAGCTCGGACACAATTTGCCATGATTCCTATGAATTTATTACGGCCAGGAGATGATGCGGCTTATTTTATTACGGGAATCTGGTCTAAGATGGCTTATCATGAAGCGAATCTTCTAAAAAAAGCATATTACCTTAGCAATGAAGAGAAAGAAGGATTTGTATCAATTCCTGACTATCAAAAGTGGGAGCTAAAAAGTAATACAGCTTATGTCTATTATACCCCAAATGAAACAATTAATGGAGTCAGATTTCCTTATGTTCCTAAAACAGGAGGGGTTCCTCTAGTTGCGGATATGACTTCTTGCTTGCTGAGCGAGCCGATAAATATTAGGCAATATGGTTTGATTTTTGCTGGTGCGCAGAAGAACATTGCCAATGCAGGTTTAACTGTAGTTATCATTCATGAGGAATTACTACAAAATCAACCTGAGCTAGTGATTCCTAGCATGTTGAATTATAAAAATCATGCTGATCATCGCTCCTTATATGCTACACCACCAGTATTTAATTGTTATTTGGCAAGTAAAATGTTTGAATGGATAAAAAACCAAGGGGGTATAGAAGGATTATTTCAGAGGAATTGTTTGAAAGCTGCGAAGCTGTATCAATATCTCGATTCAACTGATTTTTATTTAACTCCAGTATCTAAAGACGCCCGCTCTATAATGAATGTTTGCTTTTCCCTGTACTATCCGGATTTGGAACAAAAATTTCTTGATATGGCTAATGAGCGTGGGTTAAAGGCCTTAAAAGGTCATCGTATCACTGGAGGATTGCGTGCCAGTTTATATAATGCCATGCCTATGGCTGGAGTCGATGCGCTCATTGAATTTATGTCTGAATTTGAAAAAGAAAATGGTTAATTAAGCATGTTGAATTTTATAAGTAAACCAGTTGACTACCTTAAGGGTGAAATCACAGTACCTGGAGATAAATCCATTTCTCATCGTTCTATTATTTTTGGTGCGATTGCCATTGGAACTTCAGTAATTGATGGCTTTTTGGATGGTGAAGATTGCATAGCTACCCTTAAAGCATTTCAAGCGATGGGAGTTAAGATAGAGGGACCTGAGAAGCAACGTGTCATCATTCATGGGGTTGGAAAATATGGTTTAAAACAACCAAAAAATATTATTGACTGTGGCAACTCAGGCACCAGTATGCGCTTGTTGGCTGGATTGCTTGCAGCACAACAATTTGATAGCCAGTTAACGGGAGACGAAAGTTTGCTGAAGCGCCCCATGCTAAGAATCAGCAGGCCTTTAAGTCAAATGGGGGCAGATGTTACTACTCAGGATGGGAAGCCACCTATTGTAATCAAAGGTGGAAAAAAATTAAATGGAATACATTATGTTATGCCAGAAGCCAGTGCTCAGGTGAAGTCGTGCTTGTTATTAGCGGGTATGTACGCTGAAGGACAAACAAAAATAACTGAAAATGCAGTCAGTCGGGATCATACCGAAAGAATGTTAAAAACATTTTCTTATCCAGTTCAGATACAAGATGGTTCTATCGTTATTGATAGTTACGGTGAGTGTCATGGAACTCGTCTGAATATCCCAGGAGACATTTCGTCTGCTGCATTTTTTATTGTTGCGGCTTCTATTACTCCTGGCTCTGATGTTTTAATTCGCAATGTAGGTATTAACCCTACAAGGACTGGCATTATTCATATTTTAACTGAAATGGGAGCTGATATTACCGTTTTGAATCAACGTGCCTATGGAGAGGAGCCAGTTGCTGATTTACATATTAGATATTCCCAATTAAAAGGAATCGATATTCCTGCTTCTATGGTGCCTTTGGCGATTGATGAATTTCCGGCTATTTTTATTGCAGCCGCTTGTGCGCAAGGGAAAACAACTCTTCATGGTGCTAAAGAGCTGCGTTTGAAGGAAAGTGATCGTATTGGTGCTATGGTGGATGGCTTAAATCAATTGGGAGTTCATGCTGAGGGTTTTGATGATGGAATATTGATAGAGGGTGGAAGTATACACGGTGGTGAGGTGAATAGTCGAGGAGATCACCGAATTGCCATGTCATTTGCCATTGCTGGTGCCGTAGCTGATGCTCCTGTAACGATTAAAAACTGTGCCAATGTTGCAACTTCATTTCCATCTTTTGTTACTACCGCTAACATGCTTCGTTTTCAGATAGAGGAATATAGCTGATGGTTTTTAATAATGAGGTTCCTGTTATTACGTTGGATGGTCCAAGTGGAACAGGAAAAGGGACAATTTGTCATTTGCTAGCAAAGAGGCTGCATTGGAATATGCTTGATAGTGGTGCTATTTATCGTGTTCTAGCTTATGCTGCTCGGAAAAATAGTATCGAAACGAATGAAATCAAAAAATTGACTGATTTGGCCCGTTCCTTGAATTTACGTTTTGAGTCGTCTGCAGATAATGAAACAAAAGTAATACTTGATGATGAAAATGTCAGTCAGCAAATCCGTAGTGAACAATGTGGTCAGGATGCCTCACAAATTGCCGTGATTCCTGAAGTAAGAGCAGCACTGCTTGAACGCCAGAGAAACTTTGCTCAATTTCCTGGATTAGTGACTGATGGGCGAGATATGGGTACGGTGGTCTTCCCAAATGCTGTTTTGAAAGTTTATTTATATGCAAGTGCAGAAGAAAGAGCAAATAGACGATATTTACAGTTGCAAGATAATGGAATTAATGTTAGCCTCGCCCAGGTTGTTGAAGAACTGGCTAAACGGGATGCAAGGGATACAGCTCGTACACATGCGCCATTGAAACCAGCTGAAGATGCTGTCTTGATCGATACAACCGGACTAACAATTGTACAAGTGTTCAATATTGTATTAAAATTAATTGATGAACGTTTGAATAATTTGTATTTTTGAATTGGGGGGAAGGTGAGTGGAACTCATTCTTCCATTTTTTTACTAAAGAGTTTATTAACATGTCTGAAAGTTTCAAAGAATTATTTGAGCAAAGTATTGCCGGAGCTCAATTTTATCCTGGTGCCATTATTACTGCTAAAGTCATTGATATTGATGATGATTTTGTTACCTTAAATGCGGGACTAAAGTCAGAAGGTATTGTTGCTGTAGAAGAATTCTACGATAAAAATGGCGAACTGGAAGTTAAAGTAGGCGATACTGTCGAAGTGGCCCTGGATTCAGTAGAAGATGGTCACGGCGAAACGCTCCTTTCAAGAGAAAAAGCAAAACGCCAGGAAGCATGGCGCAAGTTATCGAAATGTCACGAAAATAATGAAACAGTCACTGGTTTGATTTCTGGAAAAGTCAAAGGCGGTTTTACTGTGGAAATTGGCTCAATCAGAGCATTTTTACCTGGCTCTCTTGTTGATGTGAGACCGGTAAGAGATCCATCTTACCTCGAAGGCAAAGAACTTGAATTTAAAGTCATCAAGATGGATTTGAAACGCAACAATATTGTTGTTTCTCGCCGAGCTGTAGTTGAAGAAGAAAGCAGTGCCGACAGGCAAGCACTATTGGAATCTTTACATGATGGCCAAGAGCTTCATGGTATCGTTAAAAACCTTACCGACTATGGTGCTTTCATTGATCTTGGCGGCATAGATGGTTTGTTACATATTACTGACATTTCCTGGAAGCGAGTCAAGCATCCAAGCGAAGTGTTATCAGTAGGGCAGGATGTTAAAGTTAAAGTACTTAGCTTCGACAGTGAAAGAAACCGAGTTTCCTTGGGTATGAAGCAGTTAGGAAATGATCCTTGGGTTGATTTGGTTGAGCGTTACCCAATAGGCAAGAGATTACAAGGTAAAGTAACCAACATCACTGATTATGGTTGCTTTGTTGAAATTGAAGAGGGTGTAGAAGGCTTGGTTCACATGTCAGAAATGGATTGGACTAATAAAAATGTTCACCCAAGCAAAGTAGTGTCTTTAGGAGATGTAGTCGACGTTATGGTTCTTGAAATTGATGAAGAACGACGACGTATTTCTTTAGGTATGAAACAGTGTGTGGGTAATCCATGGCAGCAATTCGCATCTACTCATAATAAAGGTGAAAAAGTAAAAGGCAAGATTCGCTCTATTACTGACTTTGGAATCTTTATAGGTCTTGATGGTGATATTGATGGACTGGTTCATTTATCTGATATTTCCTGGACTGTTCCTGGCGAAGAAGCAGTAAAACAATTTAAAAAAGGCCAAGAGTTAGAAGCTGTTATTTTAGCAATCGATCCCGAGAGAGAGCGTATTTCTTTAGGATTGAAACAATTGGAAGGTGACAGTTTTGCCAGCTTTGCTGAAACTTACACAAAAGGCTCTATTGTTAAAGGTACAGTTACAGCGGTAGAACCTAAAACTGTAACCGTTGCATTAGCAGAAGATGTTTCTGGTACAATTCGTGTCAGTGAATTATCCGATGAACGTGTTGATGATGCTACCACTATTGTAAAAGTTGGTGATGAAGTTGAAGCAAAAATCACTAATATTGATAGAAAAAATCGCACCATTTCACTTTCTGTCAAGGCAAAAGATGCCCAGGATGAAGCAGATGCAATTAAGAAATACTCCAGAACAGAAGCAGCATCAACTACTCTGGGTGATTTATTGAAAGAAAAAATGGCTAGCAAAGAAGGTGAATAACCTTTTTAAGTCAAAACAAAAAAAGCGTAGATAGTTCTACGCTTTTTTTTATTTTGAGAAAAAGATTATGGTATGATGGACGTTTTAGCTTAAGGATTAAAGGAAATATTCAATGCGCATATTAATGCTGGTAACTTATCTGCTGCTTATTATTATTGGTGTTAGTTTTGCGGCTCTAAATGCCTCGTCGGTTCAAGTTAATTTTTATTTTAAAACAGTGTCTATGCCTATCTCTGTTCTTATGACTATCATGCTCGGAGTAGGCGTTTTTATAGGTTTTATTCTCTTTATTACACGATATTGGCGTTTAAAAATTGAATGTCGTAAAATGAAAAACCAATTAAAACTAACTGAAAAGGAAATAAAGAATTTGCGTTCAATACCCCTACAAGATCAGCATTAATTTTATTATTAGTGCAAACTCGATATGCAGAGAGGAAAATTAATAGATGATTAATTTATGGCCACTGTTATTACCTGCTGCCGCATGGTCTGGCTGGTGGCTGGCTAACCGCAGTAATTCCAATAAAGATGCTCATGTCCATAATCGCTTATCGCGAGAGTATGTCGTTGGACTTAATTATTTATTAAATGAACAATCTGATAAAGCAGTTGACGTATTTATCAAGCTTCTAGAAGTTGATAGCGATACAGTAGAAACACATCTTGCACTGGGTAGCTTGTTTAGGCGTAGAGGAGAAGTAGACAGGGCTATTCGTATCCATCAAAATTTGATTGCCAGGCCTCAATTAAGTATTCAACAACGTAAGGAAGCCCTAATGGCTTTAGGGCAAGATTATATGAGTGCTGGAGTGTTTGACCGAGCCGAACGCATATTCCTTGAAGTTGTCGAATTGGGAGGAAGTAGAGATACGAGCAGTCTTCAAGGATTATTAGCAATTTATCAACAAGAAAAAGCTTGGGAAAAAGCTTTAGATATTATTAAGAAACTGGAAATTTCTACCGGAGCCAGTTTTCATAATCAAGCAGCTCATTATTATTGTGAAATGGCTAGTCAAGCACTTAAAATCAATGCAATGGATAGAGCAATTTATTGTATAAAACAAGCAATGAATGTTGATCCGGAATCGGTAAGAGCCAGTCTGATGAATGCCACAATTGAAATGAAAGAAGGTCGTTATAAACAGGCGATTCGATCTTTAAAAAGAGTGCCACAACAGGATGCGGAATTTTTAACTGAAATTATTGAACCATTGGTTCTTTGTCATAAAGAGCTGGACTCCATGCCAGATTGTATTCACTATCTTGAGCAAACTTTGGAAAAACATCCCCGAGCTTCGGTGATTTTTGTTATTGCTGATTATTTGCGACAAAATAAGGGTATGGATATTGCAATTGATTTTGTAGCTGATAATTTAAGTAAACATCCATCGATAAGAGGTTTGAATCGTTTGATTTATTGGCACTTGGAGTCTGCTCATGGGAAAGTTCGTGAAAAACTGCAAATGCTTTATGATATTACTAGTAAGTTTTTAGATAATAAGCCCATATATCGCTGTGGGCATTGTGGTTTTGGTGGTAAACATTTACATTGGCATTGCCCAAGTTGTAAACAGTGGGGTAGAATGAAGCCTATTCATGGTTTGGAAGGGGATTAACTTGAGATACATACTCTCAGAAAGTTAATGAAGAGTTGCATATTAGCTTGGTATCGTACAAATTTATTATTGCGAATTACGTAAAACAATTCGAATGGGGAATTTAATTTGATTTGTCTTAGCATTTGCCAAGGCAGTTTGCGTTCAAATCAGTTTATTGCAACTTTATATTTTTATTAAGACTACCTTAACTTCAGGGTATTGATCTTAGGTATAGCTAAACAATTTATATACTAATTATGAGATTATAATGCAATTTATCGACTTAAAAACACAATATTCTTTAATTGAGAATGATATTTTAAACAGCATTAAAAGGGTATTAAATCACGGCCAATATATTATGGGGCCTGAAATTGCAGAACTTGAAAAACAGCTAGCCACTTTTGTTGGAGTGAAGCATGCGATTGTGAATTCAAGTGGGACAGATGCTTTATTAATGGCATTGATGGCTCTGGATATTCAGCCTGGGGATGAAGTGATTACAAGCCCATTCAGTTTCTTCGCAACAGCTGAAGTGATTAGCCTTTGTCATGCAACGCCAGTCTTTGTTGATATAGATCCTTTAACTTATAATTTGGATCCTGAGCAGTTAGAACGAGCAATCACCAAGAAAACCAAGGCTATTATGCCCGTTGATTTATATGGGCAATGCGCAGATTACAATGCTATTAATGCTATTGCAATTAAATACGGTATTCCTGTTATTGAAGACGCGGCTCAGAGTTTTGGTGCTACTTATAGAGGCAAATACTCTTGTTCTTTGGCTACTATTGGCTGTACCAGTTTTTTCCCATCAAAACCTTTAGGTGGTTATGGTGATTCTGGAGCTTGTTTTACTAATGATGATGTTTTAGCCAAGAAATTAATTGAAATTAGAATTCATGGACAAAATGCTCGCTATTGCCATCATCGGGTAGGGATTAATGGTCGAATGGATACTATCCAGGCAGCGATACTACTTGAGAAACTTAAAATATTTTCTAATGAAATTTTATTGCGACAAAAAGTAGCAAAACGTTATGATCAAATGCTTTCTGAGTTAGTCAAAACTCCTTATGTGCATCAATACAATGCAAGTGTATACGCTCAGTATACTATTGAGGTTGAGAATAGAGATGCATTTGCAAAGTCAATGCAAGCTTCAGGAATACCTACAGCTGTTCATTACCCAATAGCTATGCATCAACAGCAGGCACTTGGTTATTTAAATTACAGACTTGGAGATTTTCCAAACTCTGAAAAAGCTAGTCAACGTGTAATTAGTCTGCCTATGCACCCTTATTTACAAGAAGATGAGCAATTTAAAATAGTTGCAGCAGTTAGAAATGCTTTACTTATGATGAATGAAGAGGCAATGGTATAAATGACACCTAAATTAATCGTTGCGCTGGATTTTGATAATCAGGATAACGCTTTACAGTTGGTTGACAAACTTGATCCGAGTCATTGTGCACTTAAGGTTGGGAGTGAGCTTTTTACTTTGCTAGGGCCTCAGTTTGTAAAAGAATTAGTAAGAAGAGAGTTTAAAGTATTTTTAGATTTGAAATTTCACGATATCCCTAATACAGTTGCTAAAGCATGCCACTCAGCTGCAGAATTAGGGGTATGGATGATAAATGTTCATGCCATCGGTGGCTTAAAAATGCTGCAAGCCGCTAAGGAATCTTTAAAAATGTATGGTCAAGACAAGCCTTTATTGATTGCAGTGACTGTGCTAACCAGTTTTGAAGAAGGTGAATTGGCTAGTGTTGGTATTAGTAATTCATTGCCTGAGCAAGCAACCCATCTGGCAATGCTTGCAAGAGAAGCTGGGCTTGATGGTGTAGTGAGCTCTGCACATGAGGTCAAAATTATAAAACAGAAATGTGGCGAGAATTTTATTACCGTCACGCCTGGTATAAGACTGCCAAATAATCTAAAAGATGATCAATCGCGAGTAATGACTCCACAGCAAGCCATTAGAGAAGGAAGTGATTTTCTGGTTATTGGAAGACCAATTACGCAAGCGATCAACCCTTATGAGGTTGTTTCAGCCCTATTGCGTGATCTTTGACGGTACATACTTTAAAAAAATTATACATATGGTATAATTTTGTTCATTTTGAGTTAGTTGTACCACTCCTATTTTATTCTATAGAAATTTATGATAATTGTAATAAAGATGATTAATAAATATTTAATAATAATTCATATTATTTCAGATATTTATTCTATGGACTACCCAGACGTAAGGATTTACTGATGACCCCACAGCACGTCATAAGTCAACTGCTGGAATCTGATACCAAATACCCTCAGAATTTGGATTTATTAAAAAAAATAATCATATCAGCTTACTTGGGTCGTCTCAGAATTAATGGATTACCTCCGGATAACAAGATCGCACTTGGAAATTATTTATTTGATGATGAACGTATGATTTTTGATTTCACTCGATTGAGTGAATCAAAAAGAGCTTTATTTATTGAATGGTTGCTTGAACCTCATCAAAAAGACAAAGAGCATGGTTTTTTAAGTGGCGTTTATGTGAATGAATATCGAGGTTTCACTGCGGAGGTTGCTTTAAGCTGGTGGGGTATCTTAAAAAACTGGTTATTTAATAATAAATCTGAGCATTGGAAAATAACAGATTTGGGGCTTTCTGTCAATTATCAGCTGACTGGTATTGAAATGTGTCATGGAAAGCAGGGTATCTTAATTGGATTTAACCAATTTTTGGTACCACCTTCAGGTACAAAATACAGAGATCCGAATGATAGCCAAAGTGAGCCATTAGGTAATGTTAAAAGAGTATTCATTACTGATAAACTGGTTGATGAACTTGTTGGACTCAATTATAAAAATCTTAATTATGAGTCTGTCTGTAAAAGCCCTCATCCTCAATCTATTGATGTAACGGATCCAGAGACCCGTCATAAAGACATGTATGACTACAGAAAAATGCAACGTTTCAATGGTGTGAGGCCTTGGTATATCAGACTTTGGAGATGGATATCTAAACTATTTTTTGGCGATACATACGACGCTAAAAAAACAAGCACTTCAGACGACAATTTGGAATTACTTTATAAAACTAAAACTGTCAAAATTTATCAGCGCTCCAAATCAAAAGAGATCTTGGTCACAGAGAAGCGACCTGATATTACTAATTTGGTTTTTTGCGGAGGCGGAGCAAAAATTTTTGCTCATGTGGGAGTTTGGAAGGCTCTCAATGAAGCTGGGATGAGGCCAACCAAATTCGCTGGAAGCTCTGCTGGCGCAATCATGTCTTTGATGTGCTATCTAGGTTACACTGCTGATGAAATTACTGAACTTTTTAAACATTTCAAACAAGAACATTTAGTTCAATTTGATATAGACAGAAATGGATTATCTGACACACATTCTTTAAAAACTGCTTTGGATTATGCTATCGCAAATAAAGTAAGGCAAATAGTAAACAAATATAAAATTCCATATCCTAAGGGAAAAATTACCTTTAGCACTTTAGCATCACTTAGAGAGCAATTTCCTGATTGTGGAATAGGTAAAGAGTTGATTGTTACCGCAACAAACAAACGATCAGGAAAGACTATTTATTTGTCAGCAAATCGTTATCCATTATTGGAAGTCAGTGAAGCAGTTAAAATTTCAGCAAGCTTTCCAGTTTTGTATAGAGATACCCTACTGGATGGTGAAGAGCATAATGATGGAGGCATATTAAGTAATTTTCCAACTGAAGTTTTTTTTGATGATCATTCAACGTTGCTCGAATCTGAATTCGGTAATAATTTAAAAGTATTGGCAGTCCAATTTGATAATGGAATTGAAAGAAATGTGATTGATAGAATAATGGACAAGGTTTATCGAGAGAATTTTATCTTAAACTGGATTTATAGCTTACTGACTGGGGTCAGTGACCCTGCAAGTGGCTGGGAGAGGGATCGTCTTAAATTAAGACAATATGCTCTTCAAACTATAATTCCTGAAACCGGTAAAGTATCCACTACAGGATTTAATGTAGAAAGGCAGAGTCAGGAGGAGTTGATCCAAAATGGTTATCGATCAACTCTGGATCATCTTAATATAAGATATACTAAAAAAAATAATACCTATGTTAATCAGGAAATGATGTACTCTACTTTTAATTCCTTGGGAGATTTGCTTGCTTACTGTTGTTACAGAGGAGATGAGCAATGGTTTAATATTGTAAATAATCTAATCGTGCAATCTACCTTGCCTAACCGTACTGCTTTAATGAAACAATCCCTAGAGCTTAGAAAACTTTATTTTAATTCGTCACTACCCTCTAATCCTGAAAAGAATAAAACAGTTTCCAATGAAAGCAATACATTAACTTTTTTTGGTAATGCAGTCTGCCAGCATCATAACCATACCCTGGAAGTTGAAAATGGAAACCATGATGTCTTATTGGCGGTCTATCCAATTTTTTTAAAACTATCTGCTGATTTATTAATAAGTAAAATTGATAAGAATCTATTAGATCGAGCACGTCATTCACTAAATATACACTCTCCCTTTGATTGTCTTGAGCACTTTAACAAAATTTCAGGAGATGCTCATATCATTATTCATATTATCGTTAAATTAATACAAGAGCTCAAAGAGAATCCATGCCAACAAATTTATGATCTATTAAAAGAGGTTAGGCATTTATTGTATAGTGACATTAATCTTTTAAAAGCAAACTATTTTGGCAAATGGGACTTAAGTCTTCCTCAATGTATACAGATCTTGAGTTTGTTAAAGCAGGAAAAGCATGACGAGGTATCTAGGTTACTCAATATCCTACGTAACAATATGGAGCCTGTGCAAACAGTAAAAGGAGGAGTTCATCATGATGACCTTAGTAACGGGGGCCACGAGAGGTATAGGCTTGGCTTTGGCGCATGAGTTTGCATCACATGGCCATGATTTAATACTTGTTGGTAGAGACTCTGAACAGCTGAAACAAATTTCAAAGCAATTAAATTCACAATATCAAGTTAAAGCTGAATATAAAGTACATGACTTAAGTAAACCAGGAAGCGCACTTAAGTTGTATACTGATTTAAAGGAGCAGGGTGTAGAAGTCAATTGTCTGGTTAATAATGCAGGCATAGGCTATATGGGCTCATTTGTTGAGATGGGTATGAACAAGCTCGATGATTTAATGCTCATAAATATGGTTTCCTTAAGTGAATTAACACTATGCTTTCTACATGATTTTGTAGCTCGAAACGAAGGCAGTATTTTACAGGTATCTTCAACAGCAGCATTTCAACCGGGTCCTTTTATGGCAGTCTACTATGCAAGTAAAGCTTATGTGGCAACGTTTTCCCATGCTATTGCTTATGAGCTTAAAGATACTAAGGTATCAGTGTCTATTCTTTGTCCTGGAGCAACAAAAACCAATTTTTTTCATGCCTCTGGGATGGAAAGCTCTATGTTGGAGAGGGGATATATTGGAATGATGACCCCGGAAAAGGTGGCTAAAATTGCCTATAAAGGATTAAAAAAAGGAAAATTGTATATTATTCCAGGGCTGAGAAATAAAATTTTAGCTTATGCTGCAGCCATAGCACCTAAGGCGATTGCTATCAGGATTGCATCTTATCTTCATCATAAAATTTCGTAGATGGTATGCGACTTCAATTGATGAAAATAAGAGGATTTACTCTACTTGAAACGATGCTTGCATTAGCTTTGCTTGTAGGATTATTACTTTTAGGTTCGTGGCCATTTTTTTCTCTAATACAAAAAAATGAGAGAGAAATGTTAATCAATGATATAAAAACTGCTGTTCAATACTCTAAAATACAGGCTATTCATTTGGGGAATCCGGTTTATCTTGTTCCTTTTGGTTCTAATGAAAATTGGTCCGGCGGGATGGTTCTTGCTCGATTCGATCAAAAATCCAATAAAACTGAGCTGATTCACCAATGGCAATGGAGTGTTAATTCCTGGAATATTAATTGGAAAGGAGTAGATTCCACCAATAGAATTACTATATCCAATATTCCGAATCGTGCGATGAGTAATGGTAAATTTATTTTGGATAATAGGCTAACCAATGAAAAAGTTGTGGTTACTTTAAATAGGCTTGGAAGAGTTAGGGTGGGGGATTTAATTAATACAAAATCAAAATAAAATGATCTTGTTTTCATCTTAAATGATAAGCAATGGTTGTTCATAAAGAGGTAATTTTGTAATATCTTATGAAATTTTTTTCCAAATTATTTATGTATGCCTATTAATTACCAATCCCTGCTGATTGCCGATGCCAAAGAGCCAGAATTACTCAAAGATTGGTTGGAATACCAAGATTCTTTAACAGATAAACTAAAAGCAATGACTGGGAATGCGGAGTTAGAACGTTTATCTCAGAACTGGTCTATCCCAAATTGGTGGGATAAGTATGTTCTATGTATACAGGATAATAGTATTCTTCAACGCGAAATTGTTATGAAAAATCAAGGGATTGTATATTGGTACGCACGATCTGTTATCCCACAATCGTGTTATGCTCTTAAGCCAGAATTTTTCAACCGTTTGGAAAATGAGTCAATACGAAATTTAATTTTTGATGAAAGCAGTGTTAGACGGTTACCAATACTTTGTTATCCTGTAGATCAATTAAATCTTGAGTTTCATTGGGTTAAAAAATACATTAGTTCTGAATACTCTCAGATGTGGGTCAGGTTTACAGAGCTAGTATTTCAGGAAAAGTGTTCATTTTATTTGGTTGAAATTTTGTTACCGGAGTTGGAAAATTTATTATGATTCCCTGGAATGCCTATGTCAGATTATTACGCTTAAATAAACCAATAGGAATTTTATTACTTTGGTATCCCACCGCATGGGCACTTTGGATGGCAAATCAGGGCTTTCCTTCTATTGATGTATTTATGATTTTTTTATTAGGCACAGTTTTCATGCGTTCCGCTGGTTGTGTTATTAATGACATTGCTGACAGGCATATTGATAAGCATGTAGCTCGAACCCAATTTCGCCCTTTGACTTCTGGAGAGATCAGTTTGTCTGAGGCGTTTATTTTATTGTTTATATTGCTTTGTGTATCATTGCTTTTATTATTGAAACTTCCAATCAATTGTTTTTATTTTGCTGTTATTTCTGTACTAATTACCTTTTTATATCCCTTTTGCAAACGATTTTTGAATGCTCCGCAAATGATCTTGGGTTTAGCGTTCTCCATGGGCATACCTATGGCATTTATTGCTTCAGGAAAAAATTTAAATAGCGATTTTATTGTATTGTTTTTAATTAATTTCTCCTGGATTATCGCTTACGACACGATGTATGCGATGACGGACAAAGAGGATGATTTGAAAATAGGAGTCAAATCGACTGCAATATATTTTGCAAGTTATGATAGATTAATTATTGCTTTGTTACTGTTTTTTCTGCATTCTTTATGGTTGGTATGGGCAATAAATAAGAACGTAGAATGGTTTTTTTATTTGTTATGGTGTATAGCTGCTGGAATATTGACTTATCAACAAAAGTTAATTTATGCAAGAATACCTCAGAAGTGTTTTAAAGCATTTTTAATGAGTGGCTATTATGGATTAGTGATGTGGTTTGCCGTTGTATTAGCATTGATTTAAATAATATTACCCTCAACTTTTATATAAAATTTGCTGTGCTAAGAGTTGGGGGTGTAGGGAAATTTCTTCGTAAGCTAGGCTTTAGAAGAGAGGACCCAACACCAACTTATGTTTTGAAGCAAACAGGTTAATTAATATATATCACTTCCATTATCAGCGACAACTCGAGTGTGTCTTCCATAAATTACCAGAATTTTTTGCTTGTTTTTTAATTTTAAATCTTCTGCTTGTACCACTGAAATAATAGTGCCAGAATTTAACTTGATGACGTATTCGACACCATGTGTTCTATTGTAACCACCATCTATCAAATTGGAATCAGCGCCGCCTTTTACATGCAGATTGGCATCAGCATTTTGACGATGTAAATTAACTGGACGTTTGGAAATAATCACACCCGGAATAACCTTTTTAATTTTGCCTATTTCATTTGCATCATATTCACCGGGAGGAAGCTCATTGCTACAACTAACGAGTAGCAAACCCAATAGTAATGATGAAATGGATTTAAATATAATTTTAGTCTTCATGATAATTTAAACTCCAATGCTAATTAATACACTATGACTCGTTATTCTAACTGAGATTCTTAAAATTATTAATTAATTTTTATTCACTTCCAACACAATGGTGGCAATTAAACAGGTTTTCAGGATCATAATGGTGTTTAATTTGTAATAATTTCTCATAATTGATCCCCCATAAAGCCCTTTGCCAATTTTTTAAATTGTAATCGGCCTCATTTCCATAAGTGCCAGAATCGGGATTTAGATCAGATATTAATTTCATTGCTTTCTTTGCCTGCTTAGCTGAAATCAGTGCTTTGTCTAAATTAGGTTTGTATCCAGGCAATTTGGGAAAGGCATATTGTTGTCCACCAATTATTGTTATTAAGGCTGCAGCATCTAATACGGAAGGATTCATTGATGTTTTTCTTTGTCTCTCGATTGCTTGCTGAGAGGCTCCGGACAAGCCTTTGTTAAAATGCAAAGACAGTTTAGTCAGGCGAGATGCTCCAAACAATGCGTTAGAGAGTTTATGCGAAATTGTTTTTTGAAAGAGAGTATAGGGTAAATAACCTGATTGGTAGTGACTTAAATAGATAGAAACTTCTGACTGATTACCGGTCCACCAAAACTCTGGGTAAGGTATATTTTTTCGCTTATCAATTACAATATGCTCGGGTAGATTTTTGCTAAGATAATCGTAATCCCAGAATTTTCTTGCAGGTAGAACCAGACTGTCTATTGTAAATTGATAATGTTCGGGTTTTTGAGATAACCAAGTTTTAAATGGTTGCCATAATCTATCAACCTGAGTTTTGCTCATCCCTTGAAAAACCAAAGCCAGTTCCATTTTATTATTGGGGGCCAATATGACTTGCTCCCCCCAATGCTCATTATGAAGCCTTTCCCTGTAAAAAATAATGAAATAATCTATGAGATTTTTAAAATCCCGATCTGTTTTTGCTGTAATAGTTCCTGTTAATGCTCCAAATGTTGCGGGCAATTCATGCGTTTCCAAAGTGATTTTACTCACGATACCATAAGTTCCGCCGCCGCCACCTTTCAATGCCCAGTACAAATCCTGGTTTTGGCATTCATTCGCTATCAATATTGAGCCATCGGCAGTAATAACTTCTGCTTCTAAAATTCCTCCTGCACCGGTTCCATATTTTTTGGAGAAGCTCCCAAAACCACCTCCTTGAATAAATCCACCTGCAACCCCTACAGAAGTACAGCCTCCGCCCTGAACATAGCGTCCATGATTTACAGTAACCTCTTTATAAGCCTCTATCCACCTTGTACCTGCTTCCGCAGTTACTGCAGCAATACTTTCGTGATTCGCAGGACAACCGCGTGGGATGAAATGATTCTGGAACTGTACTTTTCTCATATGATGTGTCCAAATCAATAAAGAATCAGGGGCATTGGACCTTCCAAGATAGTCATGCCCAGTGCCTTTGACAACGATTTTGATATGATGTTTTCGGGCAAAGTTTACAGCATGCGCTATTTCCTGAGCCGTTTTTACTGCGACTACGTATGGGCTTATTTCTGAAGTCCAGGCATCAAACCAGCCGGTGGACTGGGTTGCGGTAGGTTCGGCTTCCAAATAAAAGGGATTTTTTATTTCTTCCAAGGTATTTTTACAACTATCACTTTTGGGATCTTCAATGCAAGGTGATAGATAGTTTCTAGCTTTTATTAAATGGCCATTAACTTGCTTGTTTAGCTGCTCCCATTCTTTTGGGGTTGGCCAACATGGTTGATTAAGGAGACAATAAGATGATTTATGGTTATTTACCGCCGTTTTTGCATGAGAGAATGTTATTAATAAGGTAACAATACAGCAGTTAAATAGCATTATCCATAATTTCATTACAAGACCTCTCCCTGTTTGCATACTGAGATATTAAGACACGCATTTTGCGTTCATGGCAGTAACTTTTCAAGCAGGGTACTGGCTCCGATGCGAAACCAATCCTTATGAATTGCTTTGTCCATGAGTAATTGAACCAGTTGAGCATATTGTTGAGCCTGAAGAGGCGTCCTAATACCTCCGGAAACCTTGATGCCACAAGAAGGGGCATAAGATGAGTCCTTAACAGCGCTGGTTATAGCAAATACTGCAGCCAGAGTGGCGCCCTGATGGATTTTTCCAGTTGAAGTTTTGAGAAACCGCCCACCCAGAGCAATGATTTCTGAGCTAAGCTGATAAATGCTTTCCATATCAGGAAAAGCGCCAGTTTCTAAAATTATTTTTAAGGTTATTTGGTTTTTTTTGCACGTTTGAATAATGACATCACAGTGATTGAACGCTTTTTGTTTATTTCCTCTTAAGTAATGCTGATAGGGTAGTACATAATCTATTTCATTAGCACCTAGTTGGATAGCGTTATCTATCTCTGCCAGGGAAACCAGCAAATCATCATTCCCAAGAGGAAAATTGATCACAGTTGCTAATTTAATTTTAGAGTTAGTCTTCAATGTATGAAGATGTTTGGGTAGTACACAAATAGCGGCAACATCATTTTGACAGGCTTGGCTCTGTAATTGATGCAACGCTTCAACAGACGTATCTGCCTCTAATAGTGTCAAATCAATGCAATGCATCAACTGCTCGTTCGAGACAGGTCTAATATCCTTGTTTGACAGGAGCTTGTCCAAGACATCATTAAAATGTTTATCCAAACTCACGATAATTCCATAATGTATTGTTTAATCAATGTATTAAGTTTTTCAGCCGCACTAGAAGCCATTTTAACAACGGATTCATGGCTATGGCTGGTTTTTGCGAGGCCAGTTGCATAATTTGTTATGGTAGCAATGACAGCGACACGCAAACCACAATGGTTAGCGACTAAAACCTCAGGCACAGTAGACATCCCCACTGCATCGGCTCCCAGCAATTTAAAGGCACGAATTTCAGCAGCTGTTTCATAGTTTGGTCCCAAGACAGAAATGTAAACTCCTTGGTGTAGTTCAATTGAGTTTTTTTTAGCAATATCCAGTAATGCACTACGCATGGTAATGTCGTAAGCATTATCTAAAGGATAAAATCTAGGGCCAAACTCATCATCATTTGGTCCAACCAGAGGATTTCCTGGTTGAAAATTGATGTGATCGGTAATCAGCATTAATTCACCTGGCCCGACTTCTTCTCTAAGGGAGCCAGAAGCATTTGTTGCAATAAAATACTGACAACCTAATAGTTTTAAAGTTCTTACATAGGTTTTTACAGTCTCATGATTTTCCATGCTTTCGTAAGTATGGGCTCTGCCTTGTAAGCAAATAACCGCAGTAGATCCATAATATCCTAAAATTAATTTGCCTCCATGTCCCTGTACTGTAGTTCTGGGAAATCCGGGAAGTTTTTCATATTCAATAGCAACAGCATCCTCTAACTCTTCGGCGAATTGACCTAAGCCTGAGCCTAATACTACACCCACTTTTGGCTTAAATGATGGACATAATTTTTGAATATATTCTGTTGCTAAATGTGGGTAACTGATAGTCGATATTGAATTCGTCATAAAATCATCCAATTAAGGGTTAAAATCAAAAGCCAAGGGTAGTAATTCATTAATTGTAATACTATGAAATATTGTTTCTTTATTACAGAGATGTACCATGGTATCAGAGGATGAAAACTCATGAATTCTTTGTCGGCATGCACCACAAGGTGAGCATAGCAAATTGTTTGCAGCTAATACCACAATGCTTTTAATTTTTCGCTCACCTGCGGTAACCATATTACAAATCGCTGAAACTTCAGCGCAAGTTGTTAACCCATAAGAAATATTTTCTACATTCACCCCTGTATAAAAGTTATTTTTATCAGTGCATATACAGGCCGCTACTGAAAATTTGGAATAGGGGGAATAAGCGTTGACAAGTACCTTACGCGCTTCGCTAATCATTTTTGCAGTTAATTTATCCATTATCACCCTCATCTTTGGCGTGCAGAATATACTAAATTAGTGCTGTAATTTACAAGCATGAGAGGATAAATCTATTTCAAGGTCTGGAGATGGTCCTTGTATTTTTACATTATGTTGCCTAGAGTGAAGTGGCTTGGTTCCATGATAGGGTTCTGGAATAGGGTTGGGCTTCAAATTAATTTTTTTCCCCAAAGTATTGCTTATTTGTTTGTAGCTTTCATCAATAGTGATATCAGGTTGAGAGTCGCCAAATTTCGATTCGAGCCAATATTCAAAGGCTAATGCTCCTACCCCAATGCATAAAATAGTTGTAATTATAAGTAAGGGTATAGTCATTACTGGAATGAAAAAAGCGACAGTGGTTGAGGTCGCCGTAATGAATCCTATTAAACTCATTGATAAAGCGTAAGACACATAGGCATTTTGACTGTCTTTGGAAAAGTTATCTTCATAACTGGGTGGGTTATTTAATTTATTGTATTCACCAATGGTCCAAATAATATTACTACCAAAGAACAGCCATCCTGAAAGTACAATCATTATCGGAGAAAAAACTGCCATCATACTGATAATCGTTGCGACGAGACCTAGAGCTGCGGCGTAAAGATATTGTTCTTTAAATTGAGCAAACTCATACCACTCTTGCTTCCTTTTATCGTGGCCGGGATAAAAATGACTTGCAATAAACCACAAACTATAGCCAACCAGATAAAACAAAAGTGAAATTAGATTCAGAGCGGAAGAAACCACGGCAATGGGAAGGTATTTGATTTTTGAAATTACAAATCCAGATATAAAGAAATAACTACTCACGTTACTTAATTTTGTATCATTGCTCACAAAATGGCATTCCAATTATTTTTTTCGTTAATATTACTTAAAAATATAGGTTTTATCCAGTAAACTGGGATTATGAACAAAGTGTATAATTATCTGTATGTAAACGGGATTAGATAATATAAAATGCAAGTCTAAATTCTATTGATAGTTCATAAGCAGGAGATCTATGTATGGAAATCCTATTTAATATTAGCAGGTAAAATGATACGAACAAGCAAACCACCTTGTTCTCTATTTTTAGCAATAATTTCTCCTTGGTGTAAAGCCACAGCTCTGGCTGCAATTGCAAGCCCTAGCCCATAGCCACCTGTTTTTTTTGTTCTGGAGGTATCCACGCGGTAGAAAGGATTAAATATTTTTTCAAGTTGATCTTCAGGAACTCCAGGTCCTTTATCACTAATATCAATATAAAATTGATTTTTGTTTTCATTATAGCTTGATGAAATAAGGACCTTTTCATCTGGAGGAGAATAGTGTGATGCATTACGAACAATATTTTCAATAGCTCTGTGTATCAGGCGTTGGTCAATATTTAATTCACAAGGTGTAATTATTCCAGCTTGTATTCTTATAGAGTTATGGCTGAACTCATAATTGGCATCACTTATAACCTGCGCAAGCAAATCAGCGATATTTGTTTGAGATAAGTGAAGCTCTGTTGTTGATTTCTCTAAACGAGCAAAATCGAGAATTTCGCCTATTAAATCATTAAGTCTGGATGTTTCCATTTCCATTCGGGAAAATTCATTATCAGCCAAATGTTTGGTTTTCTTTTTCCCTAATTCTATGGCGATTTTAAGTCGGGCTAATGGAGAACGTAATTCATGAGAAATATCCTGTATTAATCGTTCTTTGGAATGAACAAGCGCTTCTAATTGTTCAGCCATTCGATCGAATTCATTGCTTAACTCAGCAATCTCATCTTTTCTATGACCTCTGAAGCGACCAACACGCGTATTTAAATTTCCTTTAGCGATAGATTTTGCAGCCATGCCTAATGAGCGTAAAGGTTGAGTTAAATAACGTGAAAGTAAATAGCAGATAAGCCCACTGATAAATATGGCCAGAGTTAAACGAATAGTCAGTCCAGCCCATGGAATTTGTACAAAATAAGAGATAGGTTTTTCACTGACAGCCGCTAGCCGATAATATTTTCCAGAAGTTGATATGATCTCATGGCTAACAACTAATTTTCCTGTCTTAAATATGCCATCGCTCGGGAGTTCATCATTTATTAAATTTTCTGAAATTTTTTTTACATTTTCAGGTGGTTTCTGTGCTCCAATGATTTCGCCAGTGCTGGTTAGTAAATAAAGTGTCATATGACGAGAAAGACCTATTTTATCAAGCCATTTCAAAAGTGCTGATTGTTGGCCTGATTCATAAGTTGCAACAGCTGCGTTCGCATAGCTGTCCATGAACATTTCTTCTCGAGCTGGTTGTGATGATTTTTGTGCGATTTGGCTGGTAACCCATGCCGTTGTAAAGATAATTAAAATGGTAGCCAGCCAGAAAGAAACAAATATTTTCCAGTACAAACTACGCATTAAACATGTATCCAAATCCCCGGACAGTTTTCACTAAAGGTTCTCCCTGAGGATTATCACCTAATTTATTTCGTAAATTGCTGATGTGAACATCAATACTGCGGTCATAAGCGGTGTATTTTCTTCCCAAAGCATATTCAGTGAGTTCCTCTTTGGAAAATGCTTGTCCTGGTGATTTGATTAACATCTCCAAAATATTAAACTCTGCATTGGTTAATTCAAGAAATTTTCCTCCCATAGTCACGTGACGTTTGGAGCAATCTACGATGATATTGTGTTGCTCAATAATTGGTTTGGGAGTTGGGATTTTTTGAGTGCGTCTTAAAATAGCTCGCAGACGTGCGACTAACTCGCGTGGATTACAGGGTTTGGGCAAATAATCATCTGCACCAATTTCCAGCCCAACAATGCGATCGATATCGTCGCCACGCGCGGTTAACATCAATACAGGTGTTTCCAAATGCTCTCTTATTGCTTTTAATACTTCAAAGCCATTAAGTTTAGGCAACATGACGTCGAGTATAATGGCATCAAATACCTGATTTAAAGCTTTTTTAACACCATTTTCTCCATCATGCACGCATACTACATTGAAGCCTTCTGGTTCTAAATATTGGGCTAATAAGTCTGTTAGTTCTGTATCATCATCAATAATGAGAATAGAGCTGCTCATGAATTACTTATCCTTCAACAGTAGAATTTGGTTTTTCGGAAATTCTTTTATCGAGACATTCTAATAACTTTATTCTTCTCGAATCGGCATTCAGAACTTTAAATTCAAAATCATCTATGGTTATTACTTCACCTCGTTGAGGTAAGTAACCGAATTTGTTTAAAACTATGCCACCAATTGTATCATAGGTTTCGTCACTAAAATCAGTTTTGAGCTGTTCGTTAAACTCTTCTATTGGAGTATGGGCTTTGATGATATAGCAGTGGCCTTCATGTGCTTTGATGTAGGCGTCTTCATCGATATCAAATTCATCTTCTATGTCGCCAATTATTTGTTCAATGATATCTTCAATGGTAACGAAGCCTGACACCTCTCCATATTCATCAACAACAATAGCCATATGGTTTCTATTACTTCGAAACTCACTAAGCAGACTATCAAGACGTCTACTTTCAGGGACAAACGTTACCTGGCGGCAGATATCTAATAAATCAAATGATCCCATATTTTCTGGTTGATATCTTAACAAATCCTTCGCATGCAAAATGCCAACAACTTCATCAGGATTTTCACCCGTTACGGGAAAGCGTGAATGTCCGGTTTGAGTTACAATGGATATAATATGCTTAAAATCATCATCCTTATTAATACAAACCATTTGATTTTTAGGTAGCATGATATCTCGAACACGCATTTTTGAGAAAAGGATAGCCCCCTCAATCATTGCGAGGGTCTCTGAATTAATCAAGGAGCGTATTTGTGCGTCTCTTAATAAACTGACTAGTTCTTCCTGATTTTGTGGCTCTCCTTGTAAGAATTGTTTTAAACGAGAAAACCACGACCCACCATCTTCCAATTTATTCAAGTTCATTTTCCTCGACTTCATATGGATTAGCATAACCTAATTCAGCTAGTAATTTGGCTTCGAGCATTTGCATAATAGAGGCTTCTTCATCTTTTATATGATCATACCCTAATAAATGCAATACTCCATGAATCAGGATTAAAGACCAATGTTCATGCAGCGACTTATTGAATTGAGTACTTTCTGCAAGTAACACTTCAGGGCAAATAACGACGTCACCCAAAAGAGGACATTCCAACTCAATGTTCGCGGGTAGTGAGCAAGGAAACGCAAGAACATTGGTTGGTTTGTTCTTCTTTCTATAAGTGTGGTTAAGATAAGTCATTTCTTCAATATCAACCAGACGAACTGTTAGCTCGGCATCCTGCTTATGATCTCTTAGAGCAAGTGATGCCAGCTTGGTGATTTCATCTTCACTCAAAGGCAATAATTTCCCTGTAGCATTTTGTATGTCAATGTGATGGGTCATTTTTTATTCCTTTCTATCTCATTATCATAGCAATCTACGATTTTTGAAACCAAAGGATGTCTGACGACTTCACGACTGGTAAATGTATGAATGCTGATATCAGGAAAATGTCTGAATAATTGAATGGCATGCGCAAGGCCCGAGTCAATGCCTTTAGGTAAATCTACTTGAGTGATGTCACCTGTAATGACTGTTTTAGAGCCAAAACCCATGCGTGTCAGAAACATTTTCATTTGCATGATGGTGGTATTTTGAGCCTCATCCAAAATAATAAAAGATTCATTTAAAGTCCTTCCCCTCATGAAGGCTAATGGGAGAATTTCAATAATATCTGTTTGAATCAGCTTTTGAGTTTCTTTAAAGCCTATCATTTCATACAGTGCGTCATAGATAGGTCTTAAGTAAGGTAAGACTTTTTCTACCAGATCACCTGGAAGAAAACCGAGTTTTTCGCCCGCCTCTACAGCAGGCCTTACAAAAATAAGTCTTTGTACCTCGCCTTTTTCAAAACATTCTATTGCTTTGGAAACAGCCAAATAGGTTTTTCCAGTTCCGGCTGGCCCTACGGCAAAAGTAATATCATGTTTATTAATAGAGTCGAGATATGCTGCTTGCTTACTATTACGTGCAGAAATTGATTTTCGGGATAATCTGATATGGTGAGTCATTGCTGTTTGATAATCCTCATTGATTAAGACTCGTAGTGTTTTAACATCTATAGGTTCGGCAGTTAAAGGATACAATAATTTTAATACTTTTTTTATCTCTTCAAAATGGTCACTTGATTGGCCACATATTATCATATTATGATTTTTGAGTTTTATTGAAACCTTGAAGTGCTGTTCTAAAATTTTTAAGTTACTATGCAAAACTCCACACAGGTTTGCGAGTTCCCTGGTATTAAGAGGTGGTAATTTGATTATTTCACTATTTAATGTACTACTCAAAGTTTTTATAAAGATTAATGACCATACTTAAAGAATAGTGCAAAAGTACTATGTTGTGCAAGTTGTTCAAAGAAAAGGATAGTTTAGTCTTTACAACATCATATTTTTACCCCATTTTGATAATAATTAACGCGCGTTTAGCGACATAAAAGTCATAAAAGCCTTTTATGTCGAACTCACGTTAATTATGCTATACTTTGTTTTTTTTAAATTAGCTGCAATTTATGATCGATCTTCATTGTCATAGTTCTTTTTCAGACGGCGCACTAACTCCAGAAGAACTAATAAATAGAGCAAATACTTTACAAGTTCAATGCTTATCTCTTACTGATCATGATACTGTTGCAGGATATGACGCTTTATATGGTGCTGCAATCCATACAAATATTGAAATAGTTAAAGGGATAGAACTCAGTACTCGTTGGAAGAAATATGACATTCATATACTTGGTTACCAAATTAACCTCACAGCAGAATTACAAGAGTTAATTGCGCATCAAAATAAAAGTCGAATGGAGCGTGCCGAGAAAATTGGAGAGTCCTTGCATTTGGTTGGTATTGACAATGCTTATGAAAAAGCTTGTCATTTGGCTGGCCACAAACGGGTGGGACGACCTCATTTTGCCCAAGTACTGATTAATGAAGGAAAGGCAAAAGATATGAAGTCGGCTTTTAAAAATTACCTCGGGCGAGGCAAGTGTGCCTATATACCTACCTTATGGATTAGCATGCATGATGCCGTCAAATGTATATCACATTCTGGTGGACAGGCTGTAATTGCTCATCCACTTAAATATGGTTTGACGCGTTCAAAATTGCGTGAGTTAATCATGGAATTTAAAGCAGCTGGAGGTGTTGGTATGGAAGTCGTTTCTGGAGAAATGACCGCTGTACAAATTCAAGAAATAGCCGGGATGTGTGAGCGATTTCATTTGCTCGCCTCATCAGGCTCAGATTACCATAGCGACGCTCAATCTTGTATAAACCTGGGGCATCAGCGACAATTACCAATAATATGCACGCCTATTTGGCAAGAATGGAACATTAAACAGGGGACTTTATGAGTCAGTTTTTTGCTTTACATCCGGATAATCCTCAAGCACGCTTGTTGAGAAAAGCAGTTTCAATTATTGAAGAAGGGGGGCTTATCGTTTACCCGACGGATTCAGGCTATGCATTGGGCTGTAGTTTGGGCAATAAATCGGCCTTGGAGCGTATTCGCCGCTTACGTCAATTAGACAAGCATCACAATATGACTCTGGTTTGTCGTGACTTATCTCAGTTAGGCACTTATGCTAAAGTTTCTAATCCAATTTTTAGATTATTGAAGGCTTTTACTCCAGGCTCTTATACCTTTATTCTTAATGCTACACATGAAGTGCCTCGCTTGATGCTTCATCCAAAACGAAGAACCTTGGGTCTAAGAGTACCTGATAACACGATTACTTTGTCTTTATTGGAGTGTCTGGAAGCTCCTTTAATGAGTACTACCTTGATTTTGCCGGGGGCGGAAGCGCCATTAAGTGAGCCTGAAGCAATTAAAGATTTATTAGGTAACCAAATTGACTTAATTATTGATGGTGGAAATTGTGGTCATGAACCTACTACAGTAGTCGATTTAACTGGAGATTATCCGGTAATTATAAGGGAAGGAAAAGGAGACCCTGAGCCCTTTAGGTAATGGAATATAGCCAAGGTTTTGTTAGTATTTTGTGAAAGAGAATTTTATAGTACCCCTGCCAGGCTAGAGTTGACACAGTTGAATGTCATTTTGTCCGGTTAAATCTTGATTATTAATCTCATGTCTCTAATCTTGATAAAATTTAGATAAATTGTGTTTCACACAAGCATGCGATTAGATAGTCAAGAGATAAAGAGATTTTTGTATTTGAAATGGTTGATTAATTTATAACAAGAAGAGGAAATTGATGTCAGCATTGTTTACTTCCAATAAGCGAGTCGTTTCTGGAATGCGGGTCAGTGGAAGATTGCATTTAGGTCATTATCATGGTGTTTTAAAAAATTGGATAAAATTACAACATCAATACGATTGTTTCTTTTTTGCAGCGGATTGGCATGGTTTGACAACACAATATGAAGAACCTAATTTTATTGAAAAACAACTTTGGGATATGATTATTGATTGGTTAGCTTGTGGAGTTAATCCTGGCTTATGTAAGATATTTATTCAATCTTGGGTTCCAGAGCATGCTGAATTACATTTACTTTTGTCCATGATTACTCCTTTAGGATGGCTGGAACGAGTTCCTACTTATAAAGATCAGCAGGAGAAATTAAAAGAAAAAGATTTATCAACCTATGGTTTTTTGGGATATCCTTTACTACAAAGTGCTGATGTACTTTTATATCATGCGGATTATGTTCCAGTGGGCGAAGACCAAGTAGCTCATATTGAGTTAACACGAGAAATAGCCCGCCGATTTAACTATCTTTATGGCAGAGAACCTAATTTTGAGGAGCTGGCCGCTGCTGCAATCAAAAAGATGGGTAAAAAAAATGGGAAAATTTATACCGAATTACGCAGACAATTTCAGGAGCATGGCATCCACGAATCCATTCAGACAGCACAGGCGCTTTTAGAGGATCAAACTAATTTATCGATTGGAGATAAAGAGCGGTTATTGGGATATTTGGAAGGGAGTGGCAAAATTATATTAAGTGAACCACAGCCTTTGCTCACAGAGACCGCAAAAATGCCTGGCCTTGATGGACAAAAAATGTCCAAATCTTACCATAATACGATCATGCTAAGAGATGAGCCAGCTTTAGTAGAAAAGAAAATTCTGACTATGCCTACGGATCCGGCGCGTGTTAAACGTACAGATCCAGGAGAGCCTGAAAAATGTCCCGTTTGGCAATTCCATAAAGTGTATTCTAATGAGGAAGTAAAAGATTGGGTGCAAAAAGGTTGTCGAACTGCAGGGATTGGTTGTGTCGACTGTAAGAGACCTGTGATAGATGCTATTCAGCAAGAACTTAAACCAATACAGGAAGCAATTAAAGAGTATGAAGCAGATTTAGGTTCAGTAAAACGTATTGTAGCAGAAGGAAGTGAAGCAGCTAGAGAAGAAGGAAACAAGACTTTAAATACGGTCAGAGAAGTGATGGGGCTTGATTATTAATGAATATCGATTTGCAGCCTGCGCCTATAGTCAAAGCGGTGGTAGATGGTAAGGAAATTACTCAGTTTCCAGATGATTTGTATATTCCTCCTGACGCATTGGAGGTATTGCTGGATTCTTTTACGGGGCCACTAGATTTACTGCTGTATTTAATCCGCAAGCAAAATGTTGATATTCTTGATATCCCCATGACAAGTATAACCAACCAGTATTTGCAATATATCCAACTTATGGAAAATCGAAGAATGGAGCTGGCTGCTGAGTACTTATTAATGGCAGCCATGTTAGCTGAAATTAAGTCACGTTTATTATTGCCGGTTACACCAGATGTAGAAGAGGAAGAAGAAGATCCGCGCATGACTCTGGTAAGACAATTGCAAGCTTATGAGCAAATAAAACAAGCGGCTGAATTATTGGATGGATTACCAAGACAAGACAGAGATCATTTTACAATTCAGGTTAATCCAGATGAGGTTGAAGCAATTAAAGTTTATCCTGAAGTTGAGCTATCTGAGTTAGTCGAGGCTATGAAAGTTTTGCTGAAACGTGAAGAGCATTATTCTAAACATCAAGTTTCCCGGGAGTTAATGTCTGTTCGCGAACGAATGAGTCGCATTCTCTTTCAATTACAACATCAAAAAATTTTGGAATTTAGTCAATTATATACTCTTGAAGAGGGAAGGATGGGTTTGGTTGTGAGTTTTTTAGCTGTCCTTGAACTGGCTAAGCAGTCCTTATTGGTCATTACGCAAACTCAGCCATTTTCACCTATACATTTGCAGGCTGCGTAAAATAATGATTGACAATGAATTAAAAAATATTGTTGAAGCTTTGGTATTATCCAGTAATGAACCTGTTGCTTTAGAAAAAATTCAAGAGACTTTTGATGAGTGGCAAAGACCAACATTAGAAGATTTGCAGGCTATAATAGAGAGCTTAAAAGCGGATTATTCTTCTCGTGCTTTTGAGCTTATCCAGGTTGCAAGTGGTTTTAAGGTACAGACGAAATCGAAATACGCTACCTGGGTTGCTCGTCTCCAAATCGAGAAGCCAGCAAAATATTCGCGTGCATTGCTTGAAACTTTGGCAATAATTGCTTATAAGCAACCTGTTACGCGTGCTGATATTGAAGAAATTAGAGGAGTTGCCGTTAACAGTCAGATTATAAAAACGTTAATGGAGAGGGAATGGATTCGCATAGCAGGCTATAAGGATGTAGCAGGAAAACCAGCTGTTTATACGACGACAAAAGAATTTTTAAATTACTTTAACTTAAATTACTTAAGCGAACTTCCTCCCTTACCTGAAATAATGGATACATTAACCTTGCATGAGGCAACCCAACCTATAAAAGAGTGTTTACAAAATGAGCAGTGAAAGATTACAGAAAATATTAAGTCAAGCCGGACTTGGATCTCGTCGTGAAATGGAGCGGTGGATTGATAATGGTTGGGTGCAGGTTAATGGCAAACCGGCTAAGCTGGGAGACTCCGCTAGCCCTCATGATAAAATCAGCGTCAAAGGAAAGTTGATTCCTAATCCTTTAAAAGTCAAACAAAATATCCGAGTTCTTCTTTACCATAAACCCGTAGGTGAAGTTTCTAGCCGGCATGATCCAAAATTTGAAAAAACAGTATTTGATAATCTACCGCACCTTAGACAGGGGCGTTGGGTGCAAGTGGGGCGCCTGGATTTAAATACTTCCGGCTTACTCATTTTTACTAATAATGGCGAATTGGCTAATCAACTCATGCATCCCAAATACGGTTTGGAAAGGGAGTATGCTGTACGAGTTCATGGTCAAGTCAGCCAGGAATCATTAAATAACTTATTAAAAGGGGTTATGTTGGATGATGGTTTGGCAAAATTTACCAAAATTCAATTTCGGGGAGGAGAAGGAACAAATTCCTGGTATCATGTAACCCTTAATGAAGGAAGAAATAGAGAAGTGCGTCGGCTATGGGAGTCTCAAGGTGTTGAGGTTAGTCGATTAATAAGAATCCGTTATGGTAAGCTTGCTATGCCAAGATTTTTATCCAGAGGGCAGTTTTATGAACTTACCCCAAAAGAAGTTACCGAATTTCTTGATTCTTTACCCCAAGAATTGTCTTAAATGATTTAAAATCATTGGCTCAATAGCAATCTGATGCTGTATTTACTGTTTTGAAAGGAATTAGGATTTTCTGGACAGTTGTTTTTGATTAATTCTATTTTTTTTGAGATAAGATCGCAAACGATTGCTAATTTTTGTTTCCAAGACTCATTTGTTCGGTAATTTCAGTGTCGACCATATCATTCACTTCCTTTTCTGAAAAGAAAGGGCGAATTCCGGTAAAATGAACAACTTGCTTAAAAATATCTTTGGGGAGCATACTTAAATAACTTGCTCTATCTGAATAGGCACTGACAAAGCCTTTTAACATGGGAGTCATTTCTTTGTTTAGAGGAGGATATTTTGCAACCAATTCCCGCAGAGAAATCAGGTGGCTGGTATCCTGGCTTATAATTTCTTTTAACATTTTTTTTGTGTGCGGAGTAATCGAATCGGAGGCAAGAATTTTTCTGTAATCGTTGTCGATAACTCTGATTTCTCTGAACGATTCGAGTCTTGAGTTTTGAGTCCCTCCCGTTAATAAGTAAATGAGTAAACATCCTGTTAAGAATGATGAATTATTATCAAATTGGTTTGATTCATTACAATCATCAACAAGACCAATACAACCTAATTCAGGATATATTTGTATTCGAGCCAGTGGGGCTTGAGCAGAGTATAAAGAACTTCGAGAAAACTTTACCTCAAATGTTTGGGGGTTAATGTAAAGATCGCTAATATCAAACAGTGGGGCTTGTCTATTATCTTTTTCATTAAGGCTTTCATTTTGGCTCAAATCTAACAAGCATGTAATGATCTTTTGCAAAATACATAGAGCATCTTTCTCTGACATGAGAAGTTCTTGTTTTTCCTTTTCAGAAAATTTTATAGCCAAATCTTCTACATATTTTTTTAAAGAAATGAAAGTTGGTAGATATTCTTCTACAACAACCAGACATTCATTACCATTTGATTGAAAGATTTCATGTATTTTAACAGTTGCATCTGAACTATCATTGAACTGAGCTTTAAGATCCTCTATGAATTGGTGGGCATTATTAACATCATGTAAATCAATAATTTTAAGCACCACTTTTGTATTATTGTCATCTGAAAGAAAGTATATGATTCCATTGTAATTTTCATCAGCATTTAATCTTCTGGTAATTCTATAGCTGTTAAATATTATTGGGTACAATGGACTGTATTTTTTAAACCAGTCATAAAATTCTGTGGCAGAATGAAACACGTAATTCTCTCGGTTATTTTTATGGTGCTATTGTACTTAATTTAATCCAGTCAGAAAATAATTACTACATTACATGTAAATTTAAAACTTTGCATAAAGAAATCTTTTCTTTCATGTTAAAATTCGTAATCTTACAGATTTATTTGCTACCTTGTGTTTATTATGAGGCCAATAATTTGAAGAAGCAGGGTGTGCATTGAACTTTATTTGCCCTAAAAACTGCACCAAAATTTGGTTTAAATCATTCAATATTAGAAAATCTGCTCCAGATTATTTGCCCCATGAGTTTGAAGAGAGCTCTAATGCCTAATTCATCAGATGCTTTAAGGCGTGTCGAAAATCACCTTGCCTTGACTACGTGTGAAGATATAAAAAACATCATGCAACCTTTGCTTACAAAACACGGTATGACAGTCTTTAATTATTATCGAATCTATTTTGATAGTTCTGTCATCAGACTTTCTACAGATCAAAAATGGACTGAACATTATTTTAAAATGAACTACCTGGAAACGCTGACTATTCCAGAATCCTATTTAAAAAAACCGCTGAATTATTATTTATGGCTACTAGATGACTGTCCTTTGATGCTCCAGGATGCCGCAATAAATTTCGACATGGCCAATGGTATATCTATTGCTAAAATAAACCATGATTCTATAGAGTATTTTTGTTTTGCAAGCAGACGTGATAATACAAGTATTGTCAATAACTTTTATCTCAATAACTTAGATGTACTGAAACAATATAGTCTTTACTTTAAAGATCAATTTAATTCAATAATAAGTCAATTCGAAAAAAATAAAATAATACTCCCCTATAATGCCAGTTGTTGTCACCGCAACAAAATCAATAAAGAGCTAAAAAAATCCCTTCTTTCTCCTCGGCAAAAGGATTGTGCAAAACTCTTGTTGCAAGGAATGAGTTATAAAGAAATTGGGAAAATACTCCAATTATCAGCAAGAACTGTTGAAACCCATGTTAATCAATTAAAAACAAAATTGGAATGTGATAATAAAGCTGAGTTGATTATTCAATTGAACGGCATCATTACAAGATAAATAACCATTTTATCCGTGATTTTACGGATATTCTCTGAATGTTGCTTTAAGTATTCTTTATGTTTTTAAACAAGAGAGTATTTAAATGCTGAATAAGGCCGAACTCCAAATTCTTTTCCCAGATTGGATAGCACAATCGCTTCTAGTCTCAACGTAAAGCATTACGAACAAGTAGGGAATAATCCCCAAATAAAAATAGCTTAATCACATTTGTCTATAAATGCGGTTTGAGGGATATCCGAATACAACAAGGCCTGATTTTTTTGCTATGAGCATAATTTATAAAATTTTAGAGTATTAGTTTCAAATTGAACAAAATATGCAAGAACAATCAAGGGTGAAATGAAATTACGATAATGCATTAAAAAAGAGAATGTTGTAAATGAAAGAAAAAATGATATTAGATAAGTCAAATATTGCAAATGCTATTTTTAGAAATCTTTCGGCAAATGAAATCAGGAGAGTCAAAGGTGTATCGCATATTTTTTATGAGCACGCCACTGAGTATTTGATAGGTAATCTTAAGAATGAAAGTTTTCACCTTAGTCGAGTTGTTCCACCTTCTGATGTGATACAAAGAGAGCAAAAAATTGAATTTTGTGCCAAATCCTTGCAAGCACTTATTTGTAGTATATCTAAAGGAGAAGAGGGAAAATCTGAGAATTTGCATAAATTTAATAATATGATGGAAAAAATACGCAGTGCTGTACAATCTAACCTGGGTCTAAGTCGTGTTCAAAGAGAAACATATGAAACTTTCCATCCCATTTATGTCAAACTCGGAGCGCCTGTTTTCCCAATTAATGAGGAGGGGCAACTTGATCCAGGCAGCATTGTTTATCGAACTGCGCCTGTTAAAGGCAGCGATGAACGAAAATCATCATGGGTTATATTATTAAAAGATGACTCAAAAGAAGATGGGCTTTCCATTTGTTTTGATACGAAGTTTCGCAAATATCTTCTGCACATAGATGGATCAGGCCACGTTACTTCTCAATTAACACTTAGATGGACTGCTATTTATGACGATTTATTGCCGGATAAGGCCGCACAGCAACCACTTAGAGCCTTTACTCCTTGGCAGAGGCATGCTGAGGCAAATTTTTTTAATGGACGCTCGACCAATAAAATATTGGGATTATTAACAAAAAATTATCCCGAAATATTCAACTATGATCCTACCTCTTACTTTAAAGAAGAACCTGTCTTTAGTGTTGAATTAAATAGAAATGCTCCACAGAAGCTGTCAACAGATAAAAAAAATATTTATTTAACTTTAGATGAATCTTTTTTTAAAAAGCCAGATGGTTTTGAAGCTGGTTTAAACAGGCAGCCAATATTGGCTGTGATAAAAACAAGTTCCCCATTGAGAGGAGATTGTTTTTCTGTGGTGCCAGCCATTTACGAAAAACAGCAGCTTCATATTTTAATTAAGGGACATCAACAACACACCCAAGTTGTTGATGTTTTTCATGCAAATTTTAAAACGGCAGAACTTCAATCTTGGGAGTTGCTTGACGATGTTTCGATTTTCAGAAAATCCTCAAGAGAATACAAACCTGAATTAATTGATTTAAATCTTTTATCCAATCAACAATCGGAGTTAATGTCTCATGTTTCAACAGCGCCGATGGTAAGAGGAAGCGGGCCTGGCGCCCGTCAATATTGGTTGAATGGGTTTTTCAAAAGCACAGTTTATAGTGAAATGATTGTAATAGCTGAAATTTTCAATAGACGGTTTATGAGCACACCGCTAGCGTCCTTGGAGCAAACACTTAATCATTCAGACGCAACAAAAAGCTTTTATCGATTGCAATTTAGTCGTCAGGAATTAGAAAAGGCTAAAGAGTTTGTTTTTCAGTTGGCTATCCCCAATGAATTTTCCAAGCAAGAAGATTTTGACTTTTTTTATGGTGAGCACGGCAATAAATTAGAAGAAATAACAAAGCTTGCTATTCTCATGTTAAAAAGAATGGTGCCCAAAGAGTTTCATCATAAAATTCGTATTGGTATTAATATGTGTTGTCCTGCTGCATCAGTGGAAAATATTGGTTCAGGATTTGGTTTACGCAATAAGCCTGATTTTATAGAGCGCATTGTTAAAGCGATAAAGGATACTGATTCAAACCTGAAAGTTGAATTTAAAACTTTAATGTTATCGCATGAAGATAGCTATGGTGATGGTAATCAAACATCTGGTAGCACAAAAAATATCTCGGAAGTTCAAAATGAACGTCTCACACGAATAGTTTCCAAAACGAAAGCGGATAGATTAGTGTATCAAGGAAAGCCACGCAATATTGAAGCTTATAACGGTGATGCTGTGTCAAGCATTATTAGAGAGGCTAAGACACCAAAGGAATTCCAGTTTGGGTATAGCGGGATGGTGGCTACTATTACAAATCATGATATACACCAATTAGGTTATAAGGTTGTCGGTGAGCCACATTACAGTGTACAAAGTATTCTTGAAAAAATAAAAAAACAATTAGGGGAAGTTCCAATTGAATTTGAAGTGATGCTGGGTCGAGTTTTGCTGGGTTCAGCATGGGTATTACAAGGACGATATGCCAGTGACGCAGAAATCCTTTTGCATACTTTGCTTCAGGCAGCGATTGAGCAAGAATGGGCTGAAGGAATGGGACGATATGGTGTGGATATATATCAAATTCAAATTCTCTATAATATTAGGCATATAACTAATGATAATTATAGGAATTATCTAATTAATAAAATAATTAATGCTCAATCTACGGAGGAAATAATTGATAAGGTATTTGAACAATACCTAAGCATTAAGAAACGAGGGGAATGCAATATTTTACAGCTCCATAGACTTGAGCAAGCTGTGTTTGCTGCAATACCTGATAACAAGGTTCTGCAACAATACAAATTAATTACAGAGCCTAAATCAAAATTGAGGACGGGTTTTCAATTTTTCTCAAATCAAGATGACAAGCAAACATTTGAGGAAAAATCTGTCTTTGTTCCTTAAGACAGTATTGTGCATTAATAGCTACTCATACTTTAAAAATTAAATATAAACTTATAGTTCTTTATAGGAAATAACGAGAAAGATGAAAAATAATAAGCCTGTAATCACTGTTGATTTAAATGATCCGGTTAAGTGCTTGGAAAATCTTGAAAAGGCTTTCCAGACTGGTACTTTTATTCTAAAAAACTCGCCGGTGAATTTCAGAAGATTAGAGAGGGTTTTATCTAATCTGGATACATTTTACAATTTGGATTTTAAAACCAAAATAGATATTTCCGGACAAATTTCAGGTGGTGGTGCAACCAGAGGCTATTTTCCCCTGGGTGTAGAAAGTGGTCTTGTTGATGTATTTGAAAAAAAAGAATCTTATTCGTTTGGTTGGCCTGATAATGAAATCCCGGATTCAGATGCCTCAAATTTATCATTAGTCGCTCCCAATATCTATCCTGATCATGGTTATATCAACCCAGATGATATTAATGGATTGATAAAAGATTTTGCCAATACAGCAAAAAAATTATCCAGGTTAATTGAAATCATCCTCTTCAATGGAAAAACTGTTTTACCTATCGATGAATCTTCAGATTTTCAATCGTTGTTACGAAGCTTCAGGTATTACAAAAAGACAGAATTTGATCCTCCTAATACAGGAGCAAATTCGCTTCACACAGATTGGAACCTGATTACTTTGGTATATGCAGATGCGGATGGGTATCAATATAGAGATAATGAGGGCAACTTTCAAAACATAATCCCTGAAACGGATGATTGCCTTATAGTTAATTTTGGAGATTTTTTATCAGCTTGGACTGGTGGAAAAATTATTAGTCCTTGGCATCAGGTAGTTGAGGCAAAGAAAAAAGATGTAAGAAATTCTCTGGTCTTCTTCTATTATCCAGCAGCCTCTAGCTCAGCCGTTAAAAATCCTATATATAATCAAGGTGAACCTCTAAGTTTGTTTGTTGATCAGTCTGATCCTTTAAACAGGTTATGGGACTTTTCTAAAATAAGAACTATGAATGAAATGTATGCAGAAAAATGGAAACAAGTGAGTAGAAGATAGGGTTCTGTTTAAGACATTAAGCAATGATTTTCATAACAAAAAATAAAAAATACTCTTGGCTGGGATATTTTTTGTTCCCAAAAAAATAGGGTTATGCTGTACATTAGGAATCATTGCTCTTCTTCTAATCTCAAGAGGGATTAGATTTTAGTATATTTACAAATGAGCTCACTTGTCTCAAGAATATGGCCTTGCATAGCATATTCAACGTCTTTCTTTGTTGCTTTTTCATCCAGAGATAAAAAGGTATCCAAAGCATATAACCTAAAATAATATCGATGTGTTCCGCTTGGTGGGCATGGTCCGCCGTAACCTGTTTTGCCCCAACTATTCTTAACGCTTATCGCTGAGTCGGGTACATCTATCGCTGCATCCAGTTCGTTATAACTTGCCGGTATGTTGAATAAAACCCAGTGAACCCATAATCCTCCTAACGCATCCGGATCATCCATAATTAATACATAGGATTGGGTATTTGGCGGGGCGTTTCCCCACTCGAGCGGTGGAGGGCGATCCAATCCATGGCAAGTAAATTCATCAGGAATAAAATCGTTATGTTCAAATGCCGGGCTTGTTAATAATAAACTCAAAATACTCTCCTTGTCTCTCGGATACAGCATTGTGAATCTTAATCTTTTATTATTTTTCCTTATTACACTTAAATTATATTAGCATGGTAATTTTGGATCTGCCATTCATCAAAGTCATCAAGAAATTGAAAATATTATTCTCTTCATTGACTCTTGCTCCTACTACTCATTAGTATATAAATCTCTTAAATATTTGCCCCATCTGGAGAGTTTTAATGAAGGATTTATTAGTTTATTGTTTATTTTTTATTTTTTCTTCATTAATTAATGTAGTTTGGGCTGATACTAATTTATGCATTGCTATAAATAATTTTGGTACAGTGCCAATCAATGTTTCTGGTGCTAATTCATTAGAAGAGCACATAGTCAAACCTAGAGAAACATTAATTTTGCCTGAAAAAGAAGTTTCTGCTGCCTGTTTTCCTGATTGGGGCTGTGATGTCTTTATTATTCCAATCGAGCAAAATGCTAAAGGATTATACCTTAAGCAGCTTCCTAAAGGATCTCGTATTATTTATAGTCAGACTGATCTATATTATGTGAATCGAACTGCTAATGTTCCATGCATACCAGACCTCTGATTCTTTGATATTGTCCTATGTAAATAAGAAGGTATCTATCTTGACATCTTACGAAGAAAAAAAGATTAAAATTCCAGGTTTTACTATTGCTCTTAAAATTTGGAATTCAGAAAACCCCAATCCAGTATTGTGTTTGCATGGTAAAATGGATAATGCGGCAAGTTTTGATTTGCTAGCGCCATTGTTACCTGACAGACAATTAGTTGCGGTGGATTATCCTGGAACAGGACTGTCAAGCCACTATCCTGAGGGTGTTGTTCCTCATTGGAAAAATGATGCTTTTCTCATGTGCCATCTTATCAAGGCATTGGGATGGCAGAGTTTTGATATTATTGCTCACTCATTAGGTTCTTTTTTAGCAACTGTTCTAGCCATTGCTCAACCTAAACAAGTCAATAAACTGGTATTTTTAGATATTTTAGGACCAACGGTTCATTTTATCGAGAACAGTATGGCTTATTTACCCCTAAATATCGAGGGCTATTTAATATCTGGGAAACAACCAAGAACTGTATTTGCAAGTCGGGATGCTGCGATAAAAGACCGTATGAATATTGGTAATATAAGCTATCAAGCAGCTCAAGCTTTAGTTCAAAGAGGCACAAAACAAGATAAAGAAGGTTGGGTTTGGACATTTGATCCCCGATTACGTTGTATTAGCTCGACTATTCCCCATGAAGATGAAGTTCGAGCTATGTTTCGTGCTATTGACGTGCCAGTTTGTCTTATTCTCGCCAACCAAGGTGTATCTTATCCCGACTCTGTTTTTAAAGGGCGTTCCCAAGCAATAAAAAATTTAACTGTCCATAGAGTAAAGGGAGGACATCATGTGCACATGGATGATCCTGCCGCTGTCGCAGAAATTATTTCTCAATATTTAAGTTCTAAATAAAATGGGTTTATTAAAAAATAACTCGTATAAATGAGCACTTGTTCTTAATTTGATGTGGAAATGATTGATAATGAATGATTTTATGCTGTATAATTGTTCAATCTATTTAATTGTGGAGCATTAATATGCCTAGATGGTTTAGAAGAATAGTAGATGAGGGAGAAAGGCTGTTTGTTGAAGTAACTGATGAATTGCGAGATGAAAGTGAAGTGCATAAAGCAGTAAGTCAGTTACACTTACGTGTTGGACAAATTTTAAATGCCAATCGATCAAGACTTGAAAAACCGGTTATTGAAGCAGCTGAAGGTTTTCTTCATGATCTAGGGGTCATCCTGGAAGAAGATTCCAGGTTGAGATTTCCTCATGCACCAATAAACCAATATCTACTCGCTGATAAGTGCACCGATATTATATACAGCTATAAACCTTCTTTGGAGTCAGCTCCAGGAATTTGGAATCAGATCAAGGCTCATATCAATAACTTTATTGAAATAATCTTTGGTTTAGAGAATGTTTTACCAACGGCTCAGACTATGTTTGCAAAAGATGTGAATTTCACCATGTGCAAAAGAAATCTTTCCAGGTTAAAGGAGTCACTTGAAAGTGATGCACCTAGTTTGTTGTCTGTGCTGGTTAGTTGTTAAATCGTCTTTGGATTTAATTAATTTCCATACACATTAAACTTTCTTGAATGACCAGATACTGTATCGATATGCATTGTCTTGGTCATCCTGGTGTCTGGTTAACAGTGATAAAACCTAGGTAGGTGACTCAATTAGTTCCTTTCCATCCTCTTTCTTTAAGCTGGTAAATACCAATCCTGAAAAAATTGTAAGTATCCCTAAAGCAAAAAAGGTTAGATGAAAAATCTTAACTGTTAAAACAAAATGCTGCGAAATCTGGACAGTGAATAAACTCACCAGCAGGGCAGAAATTGCTACCCCAAAACTTTGGGATAACTGTTGGACTGTACTCATAATACTTGTTGCATAGCTCATATCATTATCGTCAATATTCGCATACGCAAGAGAGTTCATCCCTGTGTATTGTAACGCAATGAAAAATCCATAAAGAAATGTTAAAAAACCAATGTAGATGACAGAAGTACTTTGATTGATGGTGGCAAAGGACCATAAAGAAAAACAAACTAAAGCTGTATTTAAAATGAGTAATTTTTTATAGCCTAATTTTCGTAAGATAGAGAATGATAATGGCTTAACCAGGAACACACCCAATGCTACTGGCGTTAGTAACAATCCTGACAACTGGGGGGAGTATTCTAAAATAATTTGAAAGAGTAATGGCAATAAAAAGGGGATTCCCCCGAAACTTAAACGAGTTAATAAATTTCCAAATACCGCAATACGAAATGTTCTTATATTTAATAAAGTAACTTTTATTATAGGATTACTCTTGTTACGAGAATGTCTGGTATATCCAATTAACAGTAAGGCAGATAAAAGGATAATTAAAACAGAGTAGCTGATATCTGCTTTAGTCTCACTAAACAGAGATAAACCTAAAGTTAAGAAGGCCAGGCCGGCTCCAAACAATACAAATCCTGATTTATCCAAAGGCGGGACTGATCTGGGCAGGATAGTTGGAAGCAGTTTATGAGATAAAAACATAGCGATTATGCCAACAGGGATATTAACCCAAAATATCCAGCGCCATGAAAAATAATCAGTAATAATACCGCCCAGCAAGGGACCAAGTAGCATGCCTAGAGATGCAATCATGACGACTATACTCATCTTTGTGATTAATTCGTGACGCTTACAAGTTCTGAGAATAATTAAACGTCCAACAGGCACGGTTAGTGAGCCGCCCAAACCTTGTATAATTCTAGCTAATACCAATTCCCAAAGGCTTTGAGTGAATCCACACCATAAGGAACTTAAGGTAAAGACACCGATAGCAGCTATAAATACCTTTTTTACACCATATTTATCAGCAATCCATCCACTTATAGGAATAAAGATTGCCAAACTTAAAAGATAGCTAATGAGCGCAAGTTTGAGATCAATGGGATTGACCTCTAAACTATGAGCAATCACAGGGATTGCTGTGTTGAGAATAGTTGTATCAATCGCCTCCATAAACATGGCGCATGATACAATAAACATAATAATATTTTTCTTCATAATGCCTGTTTTATAGAAGTTAGAACGTTTAATTTTTATTAACCTGAAACTCTATTAGAGTTACAAGCCCGCTCCAGTATTTTGTCCAATGATGATCATAGTGGTCTTTGTTGTTAACACGCTTCAGCAAAATACCATTTTCAACTTTGAATAATGGAGCTGTATCATTTATTTGTTCAATTTTAGAGTAGTCGGGAAACACATCCATCTCTGGGTAGTGTTCAGGAGTTACTCCATTCATAAAAGTACTATGGATGCTATCTGCGGAACGTTGCATGGCATCCAGAATGACCATTCTTTGTAATTCAGCTTCAGGTTTGTATAAATAGCCATCTCCATAGGCAAGCCAACTTATTCCTTCATAATTCACTACATTTAACCCATGTTGATTGTCTTCATTATGCATCAAATTGGCAATAAGAAGATTTAAAACAGAAGGCAGTAAAATATCATGTCCTATGGCTCGTCTTGGAGTGCGCATATGCCCTGCAGAAAAAGAATCAGTTAAGTAATGATTAGCAAAAGCGTTTTGAGCATAAGCTAATTCAAGGAGTTTGTTAGCCTCATCGATAAGTCCCTGCTGCTTTTTCTCATAAGCTTTTAAAGCTGTTTTCAAAGCAAATCTATGACCTGTTTTATAAGCTACAATTGAATCAGGAACAAAGTGATCATAGTTGACTTCGGCTAATTTAATATAATTGCCAAAGGGTATAAAACCACTGATTATACTGCCGCCACAGGTCAGTTTGTTTAATTCCTTGCTAATAGCTGTGTCGTGCTGATTATAATAATCCCAATCGTTTGTTCCGTTTTGTTTTGATTTTTCGAGTTCGCTAGCCAGACTGGCAAAGAATTGATTAAGATGAGTTATTTGATTAAGAGGATTAGAGCAACGTTTGTCTTGTTTATTACCTAAAGTCCCAAGGGTGTCAAACTGGGCTTGGAAACATGCTAACCTGTTTTTCTCAGAGCAATTTGATATGGGTTTCGCTGGATTTCCAAACATATCACCACCGTACATCACGATATCGCCATAACTTAATTTACTCCCGTTGGGTAATGTCAGTTTTACAATACCAGTCTTGCTGTCATGGTTAGGCAAATGCAGTTGAACCCTATCCCCCAGATTTTTATGTTCCAGATTGGCAAAGCCTGCACCAAATTTTTCTAAAAATTGAATGGTCGTTGGTTGAGATATTGTTTTGACAGAAGACGCTGCATTGGCGCAGATGTTATGGGTTATTAACAATGACAAAGACAAAGCTCGTGTGATATTCTTTAACATTATGCATTCCCTTGATTATTTAGCCCTTTAGTTGGGCATTTTTTGTTTTTTGTATCCATACAACATTCTAAAAATGTAGCATGAGATTTTTATAATTGATAATTATTTGAGAATCATTTCATGAGAAAAGTTAAGCCAAAATTAAATCTTACTCCAGAAACCGCACAGATTGTCAATTTAAGCCATGATGGGAAGGGGATAGCACGAATTAATGGCAAGGCGACTTTTATTCAGGGAGCGTTACCCGGTGAAGTGGTTGAATTTCAGTATACACGGGTAAAAAAGGATTTTGATGAAGGTAAATTATTATCGATTGTTGAACCTTCAACTCTAAGAGTTGAACCAAAATGCCCTCATTATCAGATGTGCGGAGGTTGTTCTTTGCAACATATGAGTGCCGAGGAACAAATTCGTTTTAAACAATCCCATCTTTTGGACTTACTATCACGGTATGGCCACACTGAACCTCAAACAGTACTGTCGCCTTTAACAAGCCATCATTGGAATTATAGAAATAAAGCTCGTTTAAGTACCCGCTTTGTAGAAAAAAAACAAACCGCCCTGATTGGATTTAGAGAGAGGAATAACCCAAGGTTTATCACGGAGATAAATCAATGCCCCATTCTTAATTCAAAAATAGATGCTGATATTGTTCATTTGAGAAAATTAATCGATACAATGGAGGATAAGCATTGTATCGCACAAATTGAAGTGGCTGCAGGTGACAATGAAGTAGCACTGATTTTCCGAAATCTATCTCCATTAACAGAACAAGATGAGTTAAACATTCGGGAGTTTGCGCAACAATTCCAATACAAGGTATTCCTGCAGCCAGGTGGGGCTGATTCAGTTTTTTGTTTTTATCCTTCAAATACGCATGATTATTTGACTTATGAGCTGCCAGATTATCAAATTACCTTTCAATTTCATCCTAACGATTTTACTCAGGTAAATGCCGAGTTAAACAGAAAGATGGTAACGCAGGCAATCCAGTTAATGGAATTAAAAAATTCTGATATCGTGCTAGACTTATTTTGTGGACTGGGTAATTTTTCGCTTCCCATGGCTAAACATTGCTCTCAAGTTATCGGTGTCGAAGGCAATAAGAACATGGTTGAAAGAGCCTATATGAATGCCAAGTCTAATCATATTACCAATGTGGATTTTTATGTCGCTAATCTTGATGATGTGATGGAAGTTAGGAATCTGGTTAATACGTCTTTTAGCAAGGTTTTAATCGATCCCCCCCGGTCTGGTGCGCTTGAAATTGCAAAACAAATTGATGCAATTGATCCCGAGCGCATAGTATATGTATCCTGTAACCCGATAACATTAGCTCGAGATACAGATATATTGGTTAATCAAAAAGGTTACGTTTTGATAACAGCTGGGGTAATGGATATGTTTCCTCATACAGCGCATGTCGAGTCTATAGCCTTGTTTCAAAAAGGATAATAAGTATGGTAAGAGTAAAAGATACGACTCCGTTGACGCCGGATGGTAGTATTGACGTAGAGATGTGGTTACATCATCTCGGTTCAAAAGGATATTTGGATAATCTCGAGCTCGTAAGAAATGCCTGTACTTTAAGTCAATTGGCCGGTCAGGATCATGCTACTGAAACAGGACAAACCTGTTTACAACAAGGGTTATCAATGGCTGATTTGCTTGCTGACCTGGAAGTAGATCAGGAAACTCTGGCCGCAGCTATTATTTTTGAAAATGTTCATTATGCGGATTTATCCATTGACGATGTTGAGGAGCAATTGGGGCACAACATTGCCAAATTGGTCAAAGGCATAGAAAAAATGAGTGCCATGAACAATTTCCAGGCTTTAAACAAATACCCGCAAAACAAAAATCAAATTGATAATATTCGTAAAATGCTCCTTGCGATGGTTGATGATGTGCGAGTTGTTTTAATCAAACTGGCGGAGTGCTTATGTATTTTAAGAACGGCAGGGCATCTATCTGAAACGGTACGTAAGCAATTGGCAACCGAAGCCATGGAAATTTACGCACCTCTAGCTAACCGCTTGGGAATAGGGGCAATCAAATGGGAAATGGAAGACTTGGCTTTCCGGTATTTGCACCCAGAAGAATATAAGGCGATTGCCAAGGGATTGAAAGCTAAACGATTGGAAAGAGACAGCTTTGTCAATCGTATTGTCGAACAGCTTGAGCATCAGATTCGAGCAACAGGAGCTCGTCACTTTGCCGTTTATGGCCGTTCAAAACATATCCATAGTATTTATAAAAAGATGAAGCGCAAAAATGTATCATTAGACGAGATATATGATGCAACAGCTGTTCGTATTCTGTTAGATACCGAGGCACAATGTTATGAAGTGTTAGGCATGGTTCATACTTTGTGGAAGCAAATTCCAGCAGAGTTTGATGATTACATCATCAATCCAAAATCCAATGGTTATCAGTCTCTTCATACCGCAGTAGAGGGTCCAGAAGGAAGAGTTTTTGAAGTACAAATCAGAACTTTCCATATGCATGATTTGGCCGAGATGGGGGTGGCAGCCCATTGGAAATACAAAGAAGGTGCTGTATCACAAAAAGAAAGCCATGAGCGTAAAATAGAGTGGTTAAGAGACGTTTTGGCATGGCATCAGGAAATGGCAGCTAATAAGGGCATTGCAGAAAATGTCACAACTGAATTTCTTGAAGACAGAGTGTATGTCTTTACTCCCGATGGAGACGTATTGGATTTACCCCATGGAGTGACTCCTTTGGATTTCGCCTATCATGTTCATAGTAATTTGGGACATCGTTGCCGGGGTGCCAAAGTTAATGGCCATATTGTGCCTTTGACTTATCAATTAAAAACGGGAGACCGGGTTGAAGTATTGACTGGAAAAGAAATCAAACCATCAAGGGATTGGATTAATCCTCATCTGAATTATTTAAAGACTGCAAGAGCCAAGGCTAAAGTGTTGCATTGGTTTAAAATGCAAGATTATGAAGATAATCTGAGAGATGGTCGTGAGCTACTGGAGAAGGAATTAAAATCTTTAGGTATTAAATCGGATAAACTGAATGAAGTTCTTACGGCATTGAATTATAAAAAAGCGGATGATCTTTATGCCAGTTTAGGGCGCGGTGATATTAAAATAGGACAGATTATTAATCGATTGGCACCGCCAGATACTTCAGAGCAGAATTTACAGAAATTTGTAAGACAACAGCAAAAACCAGAAGTTACAGGCAGTGATCTTCGCATTGAAGGAGTTGGGAATTTATTAACATTTATGGCCAGATGCTGCCAACCTGTCCCTGGTGATGAAATAGTGGGATATATCACCATTGGAAGAGGGGTATCGGTTCATCGTAAAGATTGTCCTAATATTATTCATGCCAGTGAGAAACAAAAGCGTCGATTTATCCAGGTGAATTGGGGTACAGCAACACGAGAAAATTATGTCGTTAATGTTTTGATTAAAGCCTTTGATCGTTCGGAGTTGTTGAAGGATGTTACTTCTCTGCTTTCAAATGAAAAAGCGCATGTTTATGCTTTACAGACTCATAGCAATAAACATGAAAATATGGCTTATATCACTTTAACAGTTGAGATCGATGGCTTGAACAGTTTGTCGCGCTTATTAACTAAATTGGAGCAAATTCCTAATGTGCTGGAAGCAAGAAGGCAGTTATAGCTTTGGTATGTTCAAGGCGATAGGGCTCATGCGATAAGTAATGCTATGAGATTGATATTAGAAGATAAATCCTGCAACAACTGCTCGGTGTTCGCTCAATAAGACGTTATAAGTTCTACAAGCGGCACCTATGGACATGCATTCGATACCAATTCTTTTTTGTGATAATTGACTGATTAAAGTGACAGGTAATATGTTGCCTGTTTGCAGATGGCCAATAATAATTAATTCAGGATTGCTTCCCAATAATAAATCAATGTATGAATCATTTATATCCTGGATATCTTTAATTACAAAATCAGTAATGATTTCTTTCTTGGAAACAATTAAACTACTTTCATAAATTATGGAATTAATCTGAATCTTTTTATCGCTGTAAGCTTGTACTGCATGTTGCTCTGCAGTTTCTAGATTGATATTCATGATTTTAAAAAGTTCATTAGTTTATAATGGCTAACAGTATATCACAGAGGTCAATATTATGAGTCAATTTCCACGCATTAAACGCTTACCCCCTTATGTATTCAATACAATAAACCAGCTTAAGATGGAAGCACGGGCGCGAGGAGAGGATATTATAGACTTTGGTATGGGAAATCCTGATCAGCCAACTCCGCCTCATATTGTTAATAAGCTTATAGAGGTTGCTCAAAGACCTGATACGCATCGATATTCAATGTCGAAAGGAATCCCGAGATTACGTCGAGCGATGGCAACGTGGTACCTGCGCCATTATGATGTTCATCTGGACAGTGAAAAACAAATATTAGCTACAATAGGGTCTAAAGAGGGACTTGCTCATTTGGCTTTGGCAATTTCGGGCCCTGGTGATACGGTGCTTGTTCCTGACCCCGCTTATCCTATCCATACCTATGGGTTTATCATTGCTGGCGCTAATGTAAAGCAAATACCTTTAATCGATGAGATTCAATTTTTGGCTGCTGTTGAAGATGCTATTAACAGAACCTGGCCAAAACCCAAAGCCTTGGTTTTAAATTTTCCGGCAAATCCAAGTACTCACTGTGTTGAATATGAATTTTTTGAAAAGGTGGTTGATCTTGCCAAGCGTAATAATATTTGGATTATTCATGATTTGGCATATGCGGATATAGTTTTTGATGGGTATAAAGCCCCTTCAATTTTACAAGTTCCTGGTGCTATAGACATTGCAATAGAAACTTACTCAATGTCCAAATCTTATAATATGCCTGGCTGGCGTGTTGGGTTTGCTTGTGGTAATGAAGAGTTAGTGGCTGCCTTAACACGTATAAAATCCTACTTGGATTATGGTACTTTTACTCCAATCCAGGTTGCTGCTATTACAGCACTGGAAGGTCCTGATGACTGTGTGTTGGAAATAAGAAATCTTTATGAAAAACGGCGTAATCTTTTGTGTGATGGATTAAATGACATTGGCTGGGAAGTGAGCAAACCTAAAGGTACCATGTTTGTTTGGGCACCTATTCCTCTCAATTACCGTGCTATGGGGTCACTTGAATTCAGTAAATATTTATTGAAGGAAGCTCAAGTCGCTGTTTCACCCGGCATAGGTTTTGGACAGCAGGGCGACGGTTATGTCCGATTCGGCTTAATTGAAAATAAAGACAGAATAAGACAGGCCTTAAGAAATTTAAAAGCCTTGTTTAAAAGAGATGGTTTGCTAAAGGCTATTTAAACAATGAATGTCATTATAAACACAGAAGGCAGTTGTGATAGCAAAGAGGGCAGATTGTTGAAATCGCAAGGCTTGGCAGTGCTTAATTTGTTAGCATGTGGCGGTTATGACCTTGCAAATCCACCAGCAGGTAAGCTATTGAAATCCAGCCGTAATCTTGAGGGGGATTGGGTAATTTTAACTCCCATGCATTGGCAGGCATCGCATAATGATGCTGTCATTGTCGCTATTGATAACGATTTACGAGTAACAGATGAAGAGGTGAAATATTGGTTTGATTTATATTCTGTCTATTTAGCGGAAGAAAGGATGAGCCTGTATTTTTATGATAAATATACTTGGCTATTGCGAGTTGATGATAAGCCACCTCTTAATGCCAAGCCAATTTACCAGGTGTTAGACAAGTCTTTGATGCCGGAATTATCGCACCTGGATGAGACTATGTATTGGCAAAAATTTTTTACTGAAAGCCAAATGTTTTTCTCCTCTAACCCTCGGAAATCGTTAATTAATGGCATCTGGGCATGGGGTAGTGGCCAACTTAAAGATAAAAACACAATCTCAATTTGCACAGACAAGCATTTTTTGGATATAGCTCAAGTTTACTCTTCGAGTGTGACTTTATATGACCCATCAGTGAATCTGAGTAAATTCGAAGTTGTTTTATTACATAGCATTGATTCTCTAAGCGAATCACATCAAATTGAAATAAAAAAAATACCTGCACATTGGTACTGGAACAATTGTATTTTAATTAAAGCGAAATCTCATTGGTTTACTCGATTATGGAGAAGTCTGACGCATGCTGATTAAACAACGACAACAACCTGAGCATACAGTAAACTTACCTAATGTACCGGATGTATTAAAACGTATTTATATAACACGGGGCATTAGTGATGAATCTCAACTTGATAAGCAATTGCAAACACTGCTGCCTTTCCATTCTTTAAAAGGTATTAATCAGGCTTGCCTAAGACTAGAGAGCGCTTTGCGTTCTGAGCAACGTATTCTTATTATTGGTGATTTTGATGCCGATGGAGCTACTTCTACGGCATTAGCCATTACTGCCTTGCGTGCTATGGGTGCCAAGTTTGTTGAGTATTTGGTACCTAATCGATTTGAGTTTGGTTATGGCCTTACTCCTGCCATTGTCGAAGTGGCAAGCAAATGGCAACCTCATTTAATTATTACTGTTGATAATGGTATAGCCAGTTTTGAAGGAGTCGATGCGGCTAATAAAATGGGAATGGATGTATTAATTACTGATCATCATTTACCAGCAGAATCACTGCCCGATGCTTGCGCTATTGTTAATCCTAATCAGCCTGGTTGTTTGTTTCCAAGTAAGTCAATTGCAGGAGTCGGTGTTATTTTTTACGTTATGCTCGCATTGCGCAGACATCTTTCCAATTGCAACTGGTTTAGTGAAATGAATCTGCCTGAGCCTAATATGGCGAATTTCCTGGATTTGGTTGCATTAGGGACTGTAGCAGATGTTGTGGGGCTTGATCAGAATAACAGGATCATGGTTAATCAAGGCATGATGCGTATTCGTCAAGGGCAGTGCAGAGAGGGGATAAAAGCCTTGATTGAAATTGCTGGTAGGGATTGTTCAAGGCTAAGAGAGTCTGATCTTGGTTTTGCCATAGCACCAAGATTAAATGCCGCAGGCCGTCTGGATGATATGTCGCTTGGTATTGAATGTTTAATTACGACGGATCCAAAAATGGCAAGAAATTTCTGTCAACAGCTGGATGAGTTGAATCTGGAAAGAAGGCAAATAGAATCTGAAATGAAAGAGCAAGCCATGCTTGCTTTGGAGAAATTGTCAATTAAAGATGAAGAGAATAAACACTTACCGGTTGCCTTATGCCTTCATGATAAAACCTGGCATCAAGGCGTGATAGGAATTTTAGCAGGAAGGATGAAGGAGAAATATCATCGACCTGTTATTGCATTTGCTTCTGTCAGTGAGCAGGAGTTAAAAGGTTCAGCACGTTCTGTCCCCGATTTAAACATTAGAGATGTACTGGCTGCTGTTGATAAGGATAATCCAGGACTAATTCTTAAATTCGGAGGACATGCTATGGCTGCCGGTTTAAGTATTAGTCCCGAATTATTGAATGACTTTCGATCAGCTTTTGTGTCAGAGGTTCTGAAGCACCTTGACTTATCGCAGTGCGAAGGAGAAATACTGACGGACGGGCCATTGCAACCCCATGAACTGAATTTAGAAACAGCACAATTAATACAACAAGCTGGTCCTTGGGGGCAAGCGTTTGCAGAACCTGTATTTGATAATGTATTTGAAATTCTGGATCAACGAATTGTCGGAAAAAATCATTTAAAAATGACATTAATTTCCTCACAAGGAGGGGAACCACTGGATGCAATTGCTTTTAACGTGGATTTAAAATCCTGGCCTAATCACCGGATTAAATACATTCATGCCGCCTATAAACTGGATATTAATTTTTATCAGGGAAGAACAAGGCTTCAGTTGCTGATCCAGGCAATGAATATTATTCAGCAAACATAAATTCTTAAATTGATACTATTTTTGTGTATTTCTCAAACAACAATGTATAATACTTCATTTGCTTTAAATTGATTTTAAACGTGGTTAATAGTATTTTTTCCAAATTATCTATAGCGCCAATGATTGATTGGACCAACAGTCCTTTTCGTACTTTGATGAGATTATTGGCTCCTAATGCTCTTTTATATACTGAAATGCAGACAACAGGGGCTGTACAAAATAACCCTGATAGAGCTTTGTATTTTAATTCTATTGAACATCCTATCGCTATTCAATTAGGCGGTGCTGATAAGTCTGCATTGGCAAAATGCGCTATTATTGCTGAACAGAAAGGTTTTAATGAAATTAATCTGAATTTGGGATGTCCTAGTGACAAAGTACAGGCAGGACGATTTGGAGCTTGCTTGATGAAGGAGCCGGAACACGTTGCTGATTGTATTCGTGCAATAAAACAAGTAGTAGGAATACCAGTCACAGCGAAAACGAGGATCGGTATTGATACACAAGACAGCTATGAGTTTTTCAGATCTTTTTCGCTTCATTTGGTTGAAGCAGGCTGTGACAAGCTTATTATTCATGCTCGAAAGGCCTGGTTAAATGGATTAAATCCAAAGCAAAATAGAACGATTCCTCCTGTAAATTATGATTATGTATATGAGTTAAAAAAAGAAATTCCCCATATTTTCATTATAATCAATGGTAATATATTAACTATTGAAGAAATAAACGGCCATTTAAACCATGTCGATGGAGTAATGTTAGGACGACTTGCATGCGATAATCCCTATCAAATTGCTGAAATTCATCAAGCCTTATATCCAGAGTTCATCAAAATTAAACGAAGCCAGTTGTTAATGAATTATCTTGATTATTGGCTTGATCAATCCCGTGGTAATCCCTCGTTGAGTATTCTGGTTAAACCACTTTTTAATTTAGCTTTTGGATTGCCGGGAGCTAAGCATTGGAAAAAGAAATTGATGAATATTATTCAGGAGAAAAATACTTCCGGTTTTAGTGAGTTAATCCAGTATTTATTAAATTTGGAAGCAATAAATCATGTCGAGCGCGTATAAGAAATAATAGAGCAGATGTCAACATTTCGTGGAATTTTATCAAGATTTCTAGTACATTAACGAGTTTATTAATTGGAACATCCTGAGGGTTATTGAGGCCATGCTGAGTACGTTAATTAAGAAAATGTTTGGAAGCCGAAATGAACGGACATTACGGCGAATGGAAAAGTCGGTAATGGCAATTAATGCGTTTGAGCCGAAAATGCAGGCTTTGTCAAATGAAGAACTGGCTGGAAAAACTCAACAATTTAAAGAACGTTTCAATAATGGTGAAAGCCTTGATGAATTACTTGCGGAAGCTTTCGCTACGGTTAGAGAAGTATCATTGCGAACTCTCGGCCTTAGACACTTTGACGTACAATTAATAGGCGGGATGGTATTGCATGAAGGAAATATTGCTGAAATGCGTACTGGGGAAGGTAAAACACTGGTTGCAACCTTGCCCGCCTATCTTAATGCCATTAGCGGACGTGGTGTACATATAGTTACTGTTAATGATTATCTTGCGAAAAGGGATAGTCAATGGATGAAGCCCATATATGAGTTTTTAGGGCTTACAGTGGGCGTTATCTACCCTGATATGTCGCATAAGGAAAAACAAGAGGCTTACAAAGCGGATATTGTTTACGGAACTAATAACGAATATGGTTTTGACTATTTGCGTGACAATATGGCTTTTAGCCTGACTGATAAGGTACAAAGAGAGCTTAATTTTGCCATTGTTGACGAAGTAGATTCCATTTTGATCGATGAAGCGAGAACTCCATTGATCATATCTGGTGCGGCAGAAGATAGTTCAGAGCTGTATATTAAAATTAATTCCTTGATCCCACAGTTAAAAAAACAGGAAGAAGAGGGGGGCGAAGGAGATTATACTGTAGATGAGAAGCAAAAACAGGCTCATCTGACTGATGCAGGCCATCTGCATATAGAAGAACTGCTGACCAAAGCCAAATTATTAGATCCCGGCGAGAGTCTTTATCATGCCAGTAATATCATGTTGATGCATCATGTGAATGCGGCTCTCAAGGCTCATGCGATGTTTCACAGAGATATTGATTATATCGTCAAAGACAATCAAGTAGTGATAGTGGATGAGCATACTGGGCGCACTATGCCCGGAAGGCGTTGGTCAGAAGGCTTACACCAGGCAGTCGAAGCCAAGGAAGGAGTCTCAATTCAAAATGAAAATCAGACTCTGGCTTCTATAACCTTCCAGAATTTTTTCCGTATGTACAATAAATTATCCGGAATGACCGGTACTGCTGACACTGAAGCCTATGAATTTCAGCAAATATATAATCTTGAAGTGGTTGTGATACCTACAAATAAACCGATGGTTAGAAAAGATGAGGCTGATTTGGTTTATCTAACACAGGCAGATAAATTCCAGGCAATAATCAAGGATATAAGAGAATGTGGTGTGCGTAGACAACCTGTCCTGGTTGGAACGGTTTCAATCGAAGCTTCTGAGTTTTTAAGTCAACTCTTAAAAAAGGAGAACATCAAGCATCAAGTATTGAATGCAAAATTTCATGAAAAAGAGGCGCAAATTATTGCTGAAGCAGGGCGTCCTGGTGCTGTAACCATTGCGACTAACATGGCGGGACGAGGAACAGATATTGTTTTAGGTGGAAGTTTAGCAGCTGATCTGGCCAATTTACCAGCTGATGCGAGTGAGCAAGAAAAAGAAGCAGTTAAAAAAGAATGGCAAAAACGTCACGATGAAGTGATTGCAGCAGGTGGACTTCGAATTATTGGTTCTGAGCGTCATGAATCAAGGCGTATCGATAATCAATTAAGAGGGCGAGCCGGTCGTCAAGGTGATCCCGGTAGTAGCCGTTTTTATTTGTCACTTGAAGACAATTTAATGAGAATATTTGCTTCTGAGCGCGTGGCTTCTATGATGCGTCGTTTAGGAATGCAGCCAGGTGAGCCAATTGAACATAGTTTGGTTACCAGAGCAATTGAAAATGCTCAACGCAAGCTGGAAGGACATCATTTTGACGTAAGAAAGCAATTATTGGATTATGATAACGTAGCGAATGATCAACGCCAGGTCATTTATACTCAGCGTTCCTCTATTATGGAAATGACGGATACACAGGAAGTTGTTGAAATGATGAGGGAAGAGGTAATGGATAGTCTGGTTGATACTTATATCCCTCCTCAAAGTCTGGAGGATCAGTGGGATCCACAGGCCTTGTCTGATGTTTTGTCAGATGAATTTAAAATCAAAGCTCCTGTGCCTGACTGGATTAATAAAGATCATAGTATACAGCCTGAGCAAATTAAAGAAAAAATTCTTGCTTTAGCTATAGAGCATTATGATGAAAAAGTAAGGAAAGTTGGAAGACCTGTTATTTCACAATTTGAAAAATCAATTATTTTACAAACTTTAGATAATCATTGGCGTGAACACTTGGCTGCAATGGATCAATTACGCCAGGGAATCCATTTAAGAGGTTATGCTCAGAAGGACCCAAAGCAGGAATACAAAAAAGAAGCTTTTAGTTTGTTTACAATGATGCTGGAAAATCTTAAGTATGAGGTGATCAGAATACTATCGTCTGTTGAAATTCAAACGGAGGAGGATGCTCACGTTGTTGAAGAGCAACGAAGAGCAGAGCAGATTAGAAAAATGAATCTCATGCATGAAAGTTTATCTGAGAATAATGAGGCAAGTGAAACGCAAACTTTTAGACGACAAGAAAAGAAAATTGGCCGTAATGATCCCTGTCCCTGCGGCTCAGGTAAAAAATATAAAGCTTGTCATGGAAGCTTGGTGTGAAAGTAGCAGTTGCTGTCATTATTGATGAAAAACAACGTATACTAATTACCCAACGCCCTTATCATGTCGCACATGGAGGATTTTGGGAGTTCCCTGGAGGAAAACTGGAGCCTCAAGAATCTGGAGAGGATGCTTTGGTCCGAGAGATTAGGGAGGAGTTAGGTATAGTTGTGAATGAATATCGGTTTCTGGGGCATGTAGATTATGACTATCCAGATAGGCACATACAATTAATTATTTTTATGGTGACTCGTTTTACAGGCAACCCGTTATGTCTGGAAGGACAGCTCAATATGAAGTGGGTAAAAAAAGAGGAATTAAATATCAATGATTTCCCTAAAGCAAATCATGCTGTTTTCGATTTAATTAATACCCCGGAATTTCAATATCAAGCATAATGAATGTGAGAATAATCAAAGGTATTGACGCTATTACACAATATCCAATTGCTGAGTATAAAATAACCCCCTGTTTAGATGAGGTTATAACAAGTTAGTTGATCAGGGAAAGTTAATCAGGATGGCCTTTGCAGGGTATGTGCATATACCAAACATTGCATAAATAACAGTCTTTTGTAAATGATTAAGTGTTGTATTACAGTTAATTGTTAATTAATTGGACAGGAAAATGACTACTAAGCAAAATGGAATTTATACTCTAGCTGTTTCTTTATTAATATCTTCATTTCAAATCAAAGCTGCTACTGATTATCAAACATATGAAGCGGTTTGTGGTGGATCAACGGATATGCTTTCTTTTCTTGAGAGAGGAGGTATTGCAACTAATCCTTGTGTAGTTCCTCCCAGGAGCGTACTAATTAGTTCTGGATATCAGTATCAGCAATTAATTGGTGAAGGTATACAGCATAACTTTCCTGCTGCTGCTATACAACTAGGGCTGCCAGGTCATTTTGAGATAGATTTATTATTACCCAATTATATTAATCAAACTGTTGATCCTCGTATAGGTTTTAGCCAAACTCAAATGATTGTCAATCATGTGCTATGGTTTAATGATAAGTGGGTGGTTACTGCTAGTGGGACATTTATTTTCCCGTCAGGAAGCGCTTCCTTTGGTAGCCCAAGTCCAGGAGGTGGTGTTATAGGAATTGTAAGTTATAACTTTAATTCCCAATTAAATCTTACAGGTAATTTGGGAATCACTACTCAATCAGAACCGATTTATGATGGTGGGCAAAGTTATACGAGTGTTAACCCAGATCTTATTTTGTCATGGACAAAAAATAAAATATCATTGTTTGCTGAGATTTATGGAGTAAGTAAAACAGCGCCAGATGAAGGCAGCGGTTATAGTACTGATGCAGGAATTCTTTACCAGATTAAAAAGAATATTGTAATTGATTTGGAGGTTGATCAACGTATCAGCGGCCTTCTGAATGATGTTGAGCGTTATTATGGAGGAGGAATTACCATACAATTTAATTAATGCAGACTTATTGAGGTAAAGCTGTTTTGGCTCATAGTGCGTCTATATTTGGCAAAATGCAATCTCAAGGTCTATAGTTTTATCTCTAATTTCTTGACCAGTGACAAGGTCATAAAGCCTGATAGTTAAACTATGATGTCCTAACTGGATTTTGGGTATCATTTTGAATGTTTTATCCATTCTTAATAAGATCAGATGGTTAAGTGATTTAGGTGCAAGGCTATGCTGATAAAATCCATTATTAGCTCTAATGGGAGTATACTGAGTAACACCTCGTAACAAGGACAAATAAACTTTTACAGTATCTTCCAGATCCTTCAGGCAGGATACCCATTGACTAATTGTTTTTTGCCTTAATAGTGGATCTGAATCAAACCATAATACCAAATGGGGGGAATTAAATTCGCATTCTTTAGTATTGGGGTGGTGTATTTGTCTTAAAGTTTTTAAAAACTCATCATCATGGATTTTGTTACTAAATCGACCCGGCACATGATTTAATACATGTATTTGCGTTTCCAGATCATCAAATAATTCCCTATGACTCAATAAATTAGGTTTTTTAAGTACATGCTCAATTCTAATTAACTCTTTGATAAATCTGCTTTTTAATTCCGGTTTTTCAATTATTTCAACAATTTCAATTATATTTTTTAATGCAAATCGATGTATAACCTCATGAGACTCACTACAAGCTTCATTTATGGTTTTAAAAAGGTACTCCAGGCGTAAGGCAATTCTTGATAAAAAATGAGTTGCCAGTTGAAAAGTTATCATATGGTCATGCATAGATTAAGGCCATCCTTAGCTTTATCCTATAATAATGGCAATTTAAATTTTTATAGATGCACATTGAATAAAAATGGGCTCCCATGTTTATTTTAAAAAACGATATTGTTTTTTTATAAACGAATCTAAAAAATCAAGCTATTAAGGTTTAATTTTGCGTTAAGACTAACATAAAAGTCGTTGAAAATAAAAAAATCTTTAAAAGCCATACATTAACTAGTATTTTTCTGGAAATTTATTGTTTCTGTTTGATTTTTGCCTCTTTACGGTATTTTTTATGTAGCTTATTTACTTTTTCTTTCAATTCATTTAATCCCGATTCATTAACCAGGACATCATCTGCAGTTTCCAGGCGTTGTTCCAAATTAGGTTGTGTGGCCAAAATGGCTAATGCTTGCTCTTTCGTGCATTGATCTCTTTTAACAATTCTGTCTAATTGACATTCTAATGGGGCAATAACCAATAAAACTTTTTGAAGATAAGGGTAGTGATGTTTATTATACAATAAAGGAATTTCAATAAGGCAATAGGGAGATGAGCAGACAGTAAGTTGTTCTTCAATTTTTTTACGAATAGCTGGATGTAGTAAATTTTCAAGCCATAAACGCTCATTTGAATTGGAAAATATAATATCTCTTATCCGTTTCCGATCAAGATCACCATTTTTAAGAACCACTGAAGAACCAAAATGTGAAATAATATCCTGGTAGCAGGGGGTATTTTTAGAAGTTAATTCTTTGGCAATTTTATCTGCATAAATAACATCTATACCCAGTTCGGAAAAAAATTCTGCGACCGTACTTTTGCCGCTGGCAATATTACCAGTGAGTCCCACCGAATAAACCATCTGAGTGGGCTCCTTCATTTTTGTTCGCACAAGTTACCATATTAATATAACAAGTAGCAGGTAATGTACTGTTTTCTTTACAAAAGGCTTGGGCAGCCAAAGCGGCATCATCCCGATTTGAATAAAAATTACTTTCCCAAGGTTGGGCAGTTATATCTAAGGCTATACAACGCCACATTGGTCTAGTACTTACTCCATCTATAAATCCTTCGCAATTTGATAAGGATGTTTTACAACTTGCAGGAAATTGACTTTCTTTTTTGCAGGCAGCAAATGCCACATTAATTGCTACTTTTCTGTATGAGCTTTGTGCAGCCCACGCTTTGTTGGCTTTATCATAAGTTACGCATTTCCAAAAGTTGCCTTTTTTCACCATTGGTGCAGTAAATCCCTCATTGGATAAACCAATTAATAGTAGTAACCCATAAAAAATATAATTCCTCATATTTTTTCTCCTTTAAGCAAGGCAGTTAATTCAGTAATAGATAATCCTTTGGAATAATACCAGCCTTGTTGTAAACGGACACCATTATTTGCCAGGTAATTAGCTTGGTCTTTTGTTTCCACTCCTTCTGCTATAGTAACTAAGTTTAATCCTTTTGCCATCTGGATAATGGCGTCATTTAAGGATTCAATAATATCATTAGAGCCAATTGCTTGAACAAATAATTTATCAATTTTTAAATAATTGAATGGAAAATGTTGCAAATAACTAATGCTGGCGTGACCAGTTCCATAATCATCAACAGCAAGTGAAAAGCCTGTTTGCCTTAGTTCTTGCATTTTACTGATAAAGATGGTGTCATTTTTATCGAGAAGTTCTCTTTCGGTAATTTCAAAGATTATTTGATGCGGTGAAATATTATATTTTTCTATTAGCTTGTGGAAATGATTAAAAAATACTGAGTCAGTGAAATGTAGCGCAGAAATGTTAAATGCAAGGTGAAAGTAGGATCGTTCCTCTAATAAGGATTTAAATTCCTTGAAGGCAATTTCTATGATTTGAAGTGTAATTGGCACAATTAATCCGGTTGCTTCTGCTTCAACAATAAAAAAATCGGGCATAATGATTTGACTGTCTTCATTTTCCCATCGCAATAACACTTCGGCTCCTGAGAATTGTTCTTTATCACAATCAAATAAAGGTTGATATACAGGATAAAATTCCTCATTTTTAATAGCCAGTTTTATTGCGCCCTGCAATGAATAACGTTTAGTCATCATATTTTGTATAAGGACATATAAAATAAAAGAACAAATTAAAATGGTAAGAATAGTTATTATTTGACTATACCAAAAGTTATGAAGGATGGTTTTACTGTTTTCAGAAACAACGACAGAAATACCATTAATGCTTTGCAGTTTTTCTATAGCAAATAGGCCTAATGGGGTATTTTGTATTTTAGTTTCTTGAGTATTGCTTAATATCCAGTTTTTATTTTGCTCGGTATATTGAATACGAAGGATATTTTTTTTCTCATATTCATTATATAAAGCTATGGAGGTAGATTGTTTTTTCTCTGTTTGCAATTCACTTTTTAAGACGGAAGCAATCACTAGAATACCTATAAGGTAATTGCCCATTTTTTGTTGGATCAGATAAACGGGCTGGTCAAATAATGCTAACTTATAGGGGCCTGAAATAGAACGTGCACGAATCGATGTTACAATAAGATCTTTATTATTAGGTAAGGTTGAACAAAATAGTTTGTGTTGGTTGTCACTAATCATAACACCCGAGATTTTAGGATTATTCAGAGTGATATGTTCTAAGAATTGATATAAATCTGATTTACAATCGACAATTTTTTTCCCATATACAGGCAAAGCATAGATTTCCTGAAATAGATCTTCGATAAAACCATCTATGTTGTTACTGATATTGACTGCAACTTCCTTTAAATCTTTATAAGCTCTTTTTTGGTTAAGATTCCAATTAATGTAAAAAGCAGAAATCAGGATACCAATAGTTAATAGAATCCATATGATTTTAAATCTTTTATAAAGAAATAAAGATAATTTGTGAATAACCTTACTCATATCCTTGAGCTTTGTTATAGGCTTCTTCTATAGAGTTTAATGTGATTTCTGCTAATTTCCCAATGATTTTTTTATCTGTGTTAAGAGGTGGCAGCCAATAAAGCGTATTGCCAATCGGGCGAAGCAGTGCGCCTTGCTTTATTGCTTCCTGATAAATTTTAAATCCAATTCTTGTTTGATTGCTCTCTATCTCTATAAGATCTGCTGCAACAACAGCCCCAACTCCACGAACATTTACAAGTTTCCTACTGTCTTTGGCTATATCCTGCAGATAGGAAAACATGATTTCACCAAGCTCCTGGCTATGCATGAGCAGATTATCTTGATCTATTGTTTTAATGGTTGCCAAAGCAGCACTTATAGCAAGTGGATTCCCACTATAGGTATGTGAGTGCAAAAAAGATTTCCCTGCATGGTAATCATCATAAAAAAGATCAAACAAGGAACTATCAATCATGACGCAGCTAAATGGTATTGAACCTGAAGTTAATCCTTTAGACAGGCAAATTAAGTCAGGTTTTATATGTGCGTGATCACAGGCTAGCCATTTTCCAGTTCTTCCTATACCAGTCATAATCTCATCCGCAATTAAATAAATGCCTTTTTCTTTCGCCCATAAAGAGATTTTTGCAAGGAAATCCGCACTGTAACACAGCATTCCTCCGGCACCCTGAATGATAGGCTCCAAAAGTACGGCACAAACTCTCTCGCAAATTTTATTTAATTGTTGTACTACCTTATTCCAATAAGTATCACAGTTCTTCCATAATGGATCTTTAGTACCTGAGACATAGGGAATATCATCAATAAAGTGGCATTGTACACCAAATGAGGCGTAAGGAGCTTTATAGAGTCCCAAGTCACTGACACTCATGGTTCCAATAGTTTCACCATGGTATCCATTTTTTAAGGCAATAAATTGATTTTTATTTTTATTCCCCTTTATTTGTGAAGCATGAATGGCTAATTTCATGGCAATTTCGACAGCGCTAGAACCATCACTGGCAAAAAATACATGCTGTTTCCCAGTAATTTCACTTAATTTTTCAGCTAATTCCACTGCAGCTGGATGAGTTGTATTGGCACTAATCACATGCTCAAAATAATCCAGTTGGTTCTTGATAGCAGCTATCACAGCCGGATGACCATGCCCTAAAGATTTGCACCACCAACTGGAAATAGCATCGATCAAGGGACCTTTATTGGTATAGAGATAGCTACCTTGTGCTTTATTGACAATGATAGGTGGGCACGTTTCGAAATCTTTCATCTGTGAACAAGGATGCCAAATGTGTTTTAAGTCTTTTGCAATAAGTTGATCTATGTTTACCATTTTAAAAATTTTGGTTGACAAGTGTAGGCGCGACTTTATCATGTTCACTATTCTGAATTAAAGGGGGTAGTCGTGTCTGAAGAAAAGAAAAAATGGTCAATTTCTGATATTGAAGCCATTTACCAACAACCATTTAATGATTTACTTTATCAAGCACATAGCATTCATAGGACATTTCATGATCCTAATTCCTTACAATTTGCGACTTTGTTAAGCATTAAAACAGGTGCATGCCCAGAAGATTGTGGCTATTGCTCTCAAAGTGGTCACTATAAGACGCATGTAGAAAAAGAAAAATTGATGTCAGTTAAAGAGGTATTGCAATGTGCGAAAGAGGCAAAAGAGGGTGGTGCCAAACGTTTTTGTATGGGGGCTGCGTGGCGTTGCCCACCTGATAAGGCAATGTCGCAACTAAAAGAAATGATTGAAGGGGTAAAGTCTTTAGGGCTTGAGACTTGTATGACTTTAGGGATGCTTACCAAGGATCAGGCCTCTCATTTGAAGGATGCTGGATTGGATTATTATAACCATAATATTGATACTTCCCCATCCTATTACGATAAGGTAGTAACTACTCGAAAATTCAGTGATCGATTGGATACTTTAAATAACGTTCGTTCAGCAGGAATTAATGTATGTTGTGGTGGTATTTTAGGCTTGGGGGAAACCAGGGAAGATCGAATCGAATTTTTACTGACATTAGCCAATATGGAAACCCCTCCGGAAAGTGTGCCAATTAATCGCTTAATTCCAGTGGAAGGAACACCTTTAGCTCAAGCTGAGCGAGTAGAAGGGATTGAATTGGTAAGAACTATTGCTACAGCAAGAATTTTAATGCCTAAAAGTGCTATCAGACTGACAGCTGGTCGGACAGAAATGAGTGATGAATTACAAGCCCTTTGCTATTTTGCTGGAGCCAATTCAGTGTTTATTGGAGATAAATTATTGACCGAAGATAATCCTCAGCGCGCCAAAGACAAAGTTCTTTTTAACAAACTGGGTTTGACTGAGATGGCATAAATGGCTCTTAATATAAAAATTAAAGAGTATACAGCGCAGCTGCAAGAACAAGGATTATTGCGTACAAGACAAATTTTAGAAACGAACAAGACAGATTATATTCGGTTCGATTCGAATGATTATTTGTCGCTAATGGAGGATAGGCGTATTGCAAAAGCCTATCAAAAAGGGTATGAATTGTATCCTTGCGGAAGTGGTGCTTCTATGGTTTTAAGCGGATACCATAACGGTCACCAAGCTCTTGAGAGGACCTTTGCCGAAATACTGGGAGTTGATGATTGTCTTTTATTCTCCTCTGGTTATTGTGCAAATTTGGCCATTACGGCTTTACTTGGACGTTTGAGAGCACATTGTTTTATAGATAAAAGTGTTCATGCCTCTATTTATGATGGATTAGCTTTGTCCCGAGTAACTTACTCACGATACATACATAATGATATGAAGGCTTTGTCTACCTTGTTGAAATCTCATTTGGATGACTCAGTTTTGATCACCGAAGGTATTTTTAGTATGAGTGGTCAGATAGCCCCTCTATCAACAATTAGCTCTTTATGTAAAGAGCATGATACCGCGCTCTTTGTAGATGAAGCGCATGCTTTTGGTGTGATTGGCCCACAAGGAATGGGTTCTGTACCAGGCCATGGATTGACTCAGAATGAAGTTCCATTACGAGTTATTCCTTTTGGCAAGGCATTTGCTTCCCAGGGAGCTGTGGTTGGTGGGCGGAAGGATTGGATAAATGCATTGTTGCAAACGGCGCGTTCTTTCATTTATTCAACTGCTATTAGTCCTGCTTTATGTTATGGTTTGCTCAAAACATTGGAGGTAATAGTAGCGGCAGATTCCAGAAGAATAAAACTGACACACTTAGTTGCTCAGTTTAAAGAATTAATCAAATCTTCTCCCTTAAATTGGCTAGATTCAGATACTCCAATTCAACAATTAAGGTTAGGATGCCCTCATAAGGCCTTGCATTATGCCAGTGAACTGAAAAAAGAAGGGATCTATTGCTCTGCTATCAGATCCCCAACGGTAAATAGTAGCTCTTCCGGTTTGCGGATTATTATTAATTATAAGCATACTGCTGAGCAGATCATTGAGTTATTTAATAAATTGCATTTAATACATGAATATTCATCTTGATAAATATGGGCAAGGTACGCCTTTAGTTCTATTTCATGGATGGGGATTTGATGGCCAAATCTGGCTACCGATAATTCCTTACCTTGAGCCTAAATATCAGATCATTTTAGTCGATTTGCCTGGTTTTGGATTGACCCCAATGATGGAATGGAAGAGTTTTAAAAAGAATTTGCTTGATCAATTACCCGAGAAATTTGCATTGGCAGGATGGTCAATGGGCGGACTTTACGCGACACGTTTAGCAATTGAAGATCCTTCCAGAGTACAGTATTTGATAAATATAACTTCTTCACCACGTTTTATCTCCGATGTTGATTGGCCGGGAGTGGCTGAGGAGGTATTTGTCAATTTTTATAACAATTTATCGAAAGATATTAATAAGACATTAAAAGAATTCATATCCTTGCAACTCAATAAGATGAAATTTGATTTTAAAATGGGTAATCCCCCATCTCCTGAAGGTTTGGCGTTTGGTCTTGAAATTTTGGGTACCTGGGATTTTAGACAACAGTTGAAACAAATATCTATACCTACTGTTTACTTATTTGGTCGACTTGATCCGATTACTCCTGTTAAAACAATGACAATTATGGAGAAAAATTACCCGAATTTTAAGTACATCCTCTTCAATAGAGCAGCTCACATGCCTTTTCTGTCCCATACCGATTTATTTATTAAAATGATGGATGAATTTATAAAATGAAACGATATTTTATTACTGGTACTGACACTGATTGTGGTAAGACATTTGTAACCAATCAATTGGTTAATCATTTTCCTGGTTCTGCAGCGATAAAACCTATAGCAAGCGGATGTGAGTATAGCGAAAATCAATTAGTAAACTCTGATGCGCTTATACATCAGCAACAGAATCATTTGCCTTTGGATATTATTAATCCCTGGCGATTTAGATTGCCAGTTTCTCCGCATTTATCAGCAAGGGAAGATGGCGCAAGTATCGATGTCCTTAAAGTGGCTGATTATTGTCTTAATTTGCAACTGAATGACATTAAGAGATTATTTATTGAGGGAGCTGGTGGATTAATGGTTCCTCTGAATGAGCAGGACACTTGGCTTGATTTTTTAAAATTAACCAAAATTCCTGTTATTTTAGTTGTGGGCATGAAGTTGGGTTGTATCAATCACACATTGCTTACCCAGGAAGTGCTCGAAATGAATAAAATTAAATGTCAAGGATGGATTGCTAATTGTAAAGATCGGGACATGCTAATGCTTGAAGACAATATAAGTACCCTTGAAGTCAAATTAAAATATCCTTTATTAGCCAGGACAAGCTATGGCGGCAAGATTTCTGATATATGCTTAAGCTCATTGTTATTACAGTGAGATTTTATATCAAAACAGCATTATATACCTGATGTTATTACTTCTTCTGCTTGCGCTATACCCATGGCAGCAATTATAATGAAAAGTTAAATTACAGATACTTCGAGTTTATGGAGTGATGCTAGATGCCAATTTATGAATATCAGTGCACAAACTGTCATCATCAATTTGATTTGATGCAAAAAGTTACAGATGCGCCTGTAAAACAATGTCCAAAGTGTTATGAAAATACTGTAACAAAACTTATTTCGCCTGCAGGATTTCAGTTGAAGGGAACTGGTTGGTATGCCACAGATTTTAAAAACAAAGGCAACGGACCTAAGGACTCAACTGAGAGTAAATCAGGAGATTCTGGCATCAATAAAGAAAATTCTTCTAAAGAACCCCCCGCATCAAGCTCTGCTGATAGTGCAAAATCGACAAAAGGTGATAGCGAGTGAAATTAATCTCTCTCAGAGCCTATTTAATTACCGGATTAATAGTATGGTTACCAATATTTGTAACCATTGTTGTCCTGAGATTTATTATCGATATGCTTGATAGCACGTTGGCTTTATTTCCAAAAGCATATCAACCTGAGCAGTTGTTCGGTTTCTATATACCAGGCTTTGGTGTTTTATTTTCATTGGTTTTATTACTCGTCACAGGAGTTATTGCAACCAATTTTTTTGGACAGAGACTCGTCAGTCGGGGTGAGTCCTTATTGGCTAAAATACCTCTGGTGCGTTCAATTTATAATGCAGTAAAGCAAGTCATTCATGCTGTACTATCAACTAATAGCCAAGCTTTTCGCAAAGTTGTTTTAGTTGAATATCCTCGTAAAGGACTTTGGACCATTGCATTTCAGACTGGCTCCGTTAATCCTGAAATTAAAGAGAAATCCAAGGAAGACATGATGTCTGTATTTGTTCCAACTACACCTAACCCTACTTCGGGTTTTATGTTGATGATACCCAGGCAAGATGCTATCGAGTTGAATATGAGCATTGATGAAGCATTAAAATTAGTAATATCGTTAGGTGTAATGCAGTCTGATCCTGCATTGGCACAAGTTAAAACTCAATAAACTTTAATAGGTGGTTTTATGCGTACACACTACTGTTCGGCCGTGAATGAATTAAGCTTGGATAAGCAAATCACAGTTTGTGGGTGGGTGCATAATAGACGAGATCATGGCGGAGTTATTTTTTTAGATATTCGTGATCGTTCCGGATTATTGCAAGTTGTGTATGAGCCTGAAAATAAAGAAATTTTTGCAATTGCTGAAAAACTAAGATCGGAGTTTGTTGTTCGTGTTACTGGCATTGTACGTAAAAGACCAGAGGGAATGATCAATGATAAAATGGAGACTGGTAAGGTTGAGGTAATTGGTACACAACTTGAAATTCTTAACCAATCTCCAACTCCACCGTTTTTGCCAGATGATCATCAAATTATCAATGAAGATTTACGTTATAAATACCGCTATATTGATTTGCGGCGTGCTGTTATGCAAAAGAAACTGACTTTAAGACACAAGTTAAACAGTTGTATACGTAATTACTTGAATGAGCAGAACTTTTTAGATATAGAAACGCCTATGTTGACTAAGGCAACTCCCGAGGGCGCACGTGATTATCTTGTGCCTTCAAGGGTGCATCCAGGACAATTCTATGCGTTACCTCAATCACCGCAATTATTTAAGCAATTGCTGATGATGTCAGGATTTGATAAATATTATCAAATTGTACGTTGTTTCAGAGATGAAGATTTACGAGCTGACAGACAGCCTGAGTTTACTCAGCTTGATATAGAAATGGCCTTTATTAATGAAGAAGACATATTGCAACTCATTGAGGGATTGCTCAAGGTTGTATTTAAGGAAATCCTTAACATTACCTTACCTGATAAATTGCTAAGAATGTCATATCAAGAGGCCATGACACGCTATGGAAGTGATAAACCCGATCTGCGTAATCCATTGGAGTTGATTGATATTGCAGATTTAGTTAAGGATTGTGATTTTAATGTGTTTGCTTCTGCTGCGAATGATAATTCAGGAAGAGTGGTCGCCTTAAAATTACCTAATGGATGTGATCTTAGTCGAAAAGATCTGGATAATTATGGACAATTTGTAACGATCTATGGCGCTAAAGGACTTGCATATATAAAAGTCAACGATTTAAGTGCTGGTATGGCGGGCTTGCAGTCACCCATTCTAAAGTTTTTGTCTGAAACGGCTGTGCAATCTATTCTTAATCGGGTTGAGGCGCAGACTGGCGACGTCATTTTTTTCGGAGCTGACAAAGCTCATGTAGTCAATGAATCTATGGGAGCCTTAAGGAATAAACTGGGTCATGATAGAAATCTGATTAATTCTGGATGGCAATTATTGTGGGTAGTTGATTGGCCAATGTTTGAACTGGATCCTCAAAGTAATAAGTTACAGCCTATGCATCATCCCTTTACATCCCCGCAGGAACTATCTGCCGAGGCACTTCGCTCCAAGCCAACGCAAACATTAGCCAAGGCATATGATATAGTTATTAATGGTTATGAAATTGGCGGTGGCTCTATTCGTATCCATCAACCTGAACTACAAAAAACTGTATTTGATTTGATCGGAATTGATGAGCAAGAGGCACATGAGAAATTTGGATTTTTACTCGATGCCTTACAATATGGTGCTCCACCCCATGGTGGAATTGCGTTGGGAATTGATAGATTAGCTATGCTGCTGACAGACTCAACTTCCATAAGGGATGTGATTGCGTTTCCCAAAACTCAAACAGCATCCTGTCCTTTAACAAGTGCGCCATCGCCTGCGGGCAATGCACAATTAACTGAACTGGGTATAAGACTTGCGCCAACTATTACGACAAAGTAATTTAAATTTAAGCACCACAAGTTTAAAATACTTGTGGTGCTTTTTCCTGCCTCTGTTTTTATTATTTTTTAGTTTTTCACTCTTTTCAGCATCGATTAAAGAAAACAATGCCACGCTAGTAGAATATTTGGCACATGAAAAAACTCATTTGACCATTGCTATCAATGAAATTAAACAAAAGAGTGCGCCTAAGGATGAGCAGGAATACAGTGAGAAATTAAGACAAATTAAAACTATTCTTTCAATGAATAAAGCAAAAATTGAGAGTTTGAATAGTTTTAGTGAAAATCAAAAGAAAGAAGAGGTCAATTTGAATGACCAACTAAAGCGTTTGCAACAAATGCCACTTGCCAATGCTGAAGTAACTATCCAAGAGAAAGTAGGTAAAATCGAGACCTTGCTTACTGTTAATAAAAAAACTACTGAGTTAATTGCAGAAACTTTGGATTTAGCTAAACAATATCAATTACTTTTAAATGATGCTTTGAATGAATTAAAACTTTGGAAAGCCAATTTCGATTTGGAAGAAAAGCTTAAGTCAATTAAAGCCATTAGAGATAAATTGAATAAAGAGCTGAATATCCTTTATCAGAATGCAGTATCCAGTCAAGATCAAAAGCAACCTGAACTGACGATTGGCGAACAGATTCAATATGAAGCTAATTTGTACATCAATAATCAAAGAATTGCAGTTATTCATCAAAAATTAAATGCATTGGAGTTACAGAAAAAGATAATTAAAACGAATATCCTGTTATTAAATAACTTGGATACCAAAGCCTTGCAATCTGCAATCGATAATTACAGAGAGGTTATTAATCAATATTCGGGTATAGAGAATTCTTTGCAAACAATTCTAAATTCTCTTACAAATCAGGCTAATCTTTTTGTTGAACCAGGGTTACGAAAATCCGTTATCTTATTGCAGAATGATGTTAAAGCAGAATTAAAAGAGACCTCTAATCAAAAACTTATCTTATCCAAAAATTTAGAGGATTATCAAAATCAATTAAAAAAACAGATCTCAACAAGACAAAGCTTAAGTGAATACAATATTGACAGTTGGGCAGTAATTCTCAAGAAGCTAATTGATATCCCCAATTTGTTCTATAAATACATCAAAACACTAACCATAAAGGTTTATGATAGCTATACTTGGTTAGATACTTTTCCTGCTGTTTTTTTATGGACAGTTTTGATTTTTATCCTGAGCCTGTTTTATATTTTAAATCATGTTTTGAAGACTTTAGCGAGAGATAAAGAACGCTCAAGATTTACTGGCTATCTTTATGGTGGAATACTTGTTTTACTGCAAAGAAACATACCTTACCTTTGTTTTTTCGCTATGTTATCCTTCATTTTATACTTCACCAGTATTTCCTATGCTAACTCTCAATTATTAATTAAACTCATTATCGTGTGGTTTACCTTTAGAGTTTTAATCTTAATAGCTCGTTTGATTTTGTTAGAAAGTATCTCGGACTCATCAGGTAAGGACGTTAAATTATATTATCGATTAAAATGGTTGTTGCTTTTTGGCGGATGGACAACCGCGTTGATGACATTTAGCCACTTGTTACCTTTATCAATTTTGCTACAAGATATATTCAATCGACTATTCATGCTTTTTATGTTAACGGTTTCCCTGGTAGCATGGAAAAGTAAAGATGTAATTCCTTATCTCATCAGACCATTACTGAAATCAAAGAAAAGGTATTTTAAAAATGCAATTTCCTTGCTGGTCATTTTAGTTCCTATTACCTTATTTACAACCGCAATCATTGGTTTAATTGGCTTTGTGAATCTGGCATGGACTATGAGTCGTTATCAAGCTTATATTCTATTAGTTTTAGTAGGATATATTCTCGTAAGAGGTTTGATATTTGACGCATTAGAACTTTTCTCTGAGTGGATGATATCTTCATTGAAAAATGGTTGGTTATGGATAGAGGTTTTCCTCAAGCCAATCGATAAAATCTTGCGTATTGTCTTGTTTTTAACAAGTGCATTAATTTTATTTCAGTTGTTTGGTTGGTACTCTGATTCACTGGTTATGACTAGCCTTGAAAAAGTGGTTCAATACAGTATTCTTAATATTACAGGCATACATATTACAGTTGCCAGTATCATTGAATTTCTTATTCTGCTCGCTGTTTTAGTATGGGCAGCAAAGTGGACAAGAGAATTTTGCTTTCGATGGTTATATAAGAATACCAAAGATGTGGGTATACGCCATAGTTTATCCGTATTTACACAGTATGCGGTCATATTACTGGGTACTTTCATAACTCTTCATGTTCTGGGACTGGATTTTAGCGGTATGTCGATGATACTTGGAGGGCTTGCGGTCGGTATGGGTTTCGGTTTAAGAGATTTTGCTTCAAATATTGTTGGAGGCATTATGCTTTTAATTGAAAGACCAGTAAGAGAAGGTGACTTAATTACCATAGGTGAATATGAGGGGCAAGTAGCTCATATAGGCATTCGCTCCATGCGTGTATCCTCATGGGATAATACTCAGGTTTTGATTCCTAATGCTGAAACATTTAATAAACCTTTTACAAACTGGACTCATCAAGATGGTATTATTCGTACGGTCATACCGATAAAGGTAAGTAGAGCTGATGATCCAGTGATGATTCAACAGTTAATACTTGATGTATTAGCAATTATTCCGGAAATTGTTCCAGATCCACCTGCCCAGGTTTTTTTAAAGAAAATCGATACAGCTTTAATAGAATTTGAAGCGCGGTATTTTATTAATATCCAGAATCATAACCGTGTTGAAGTAAGGTCAAAAGTCTTGTTTGCGATAACCGCACAATTCAAAGCGGCAGGAATACAGCCGCCAATTGAGCCTATTACTGTTGAACTAAAAGAGAGCACCAGTGATTTTAGCCTTAAAAAGCAAACCACCGAGGAATGAAAAAGAACTGTTGGAGCAATGCCAGCGAATTGAGGGGTTTAGTTTCGCTCAGTTAGCTCTTGAATTGGGTCTATTTACCCCTTTAAATCCTGTTCATCGAAAAGGATGGGTAGGGCAAGCTCTTGAGTTAGCCTTAGGTACTGATGCAAAAAATGAGTCGCTACCTGATTTCAAGCAATTGGGTATTGAATTAAAAACGATACCTATTAATAAATTAGGGAAACCGGCTGAATCCACATTTATTGTTTCTATTCCACTACTGACCATACATCAGCAAAGTTGGGAGTCCTCACAATGTTACGCTAAATTAAAAAGGGTATTATGGATTCCTGTAGAGGGAGATACAGATATTCCGTTTCCTCATAGAAGAATTGGACGTGGATTTTTATGGTCTCCGAATAAAGATCAGGAATCTGTTCTTGCAGAAGATTGGAATTATTTAACAAATCAAATCGTTATGGGACAATTAGAAACATTAAATTCTTCTTCGGGAGAATATCTTCAAGTAAGACCTAAGGCAGCCAATGGAAAATCTTTATGCTATGGTTATGACGCAGAGGGTAATCGTATAAAAACGCTACCAAGAGGATTTTATTTACGCTCCTGTTTTACATCCGTAATTTTTAGCCAATCTTAATTTTAAAGATTAATTAAGCATTATGTGTCTACCGGCATTATGATAAATTTTACAGGTATTCTTAGGGAAAACTCATTAAAGCTTTTGTCGATTAGTATGAATGGATGATATTTGTTCAGATATTGCTAGAGGAGTAACTATCGATTCTCTTGCTGCATATAACTTTCTATTAAACAATGACCATTTGAGATCATGGTAGGGTAAGGGCTCTTCTGGTTTGTTCTCACTAGAATACATTTTATCCTTGTGAATATTATGAGAGTAAGATTCTCCTGATATTCTGTTCTCCGGATGTTTTATTGTATTGTCATGTATGGCAGTGGAAAAATAAAGAGAGGCTATACCAAGTATTAGCGTCGTACCTGCTAATAGTGCAATCATTATTCCTAGCGATACAGGATTAGAAATAACAGCCAAACCAGCTGCTGAGCTTGTAGAAAATACAAAGAGACTTACACCTATTGCTAAAATAGCGGTGGTTGCAGCAATACAAACAAGAATGGTATTACGAGTGAAATTGGTTAGTGATACTTGTGCTTCACTTGCTTTGGGTAACCAGAGCGCAAAGACTTGATCATTAAGCTTAATAGACAATTTATTTAATTGGAAGAGCTGAGTATTTTTATTCGGAAGAAACTGTAAATCTTTAAAGACGCGATTTTTATTTGCTTTAATCGAGTTTGCAATGACTGCTGTTGTTGGCAATGGGCCTAAATGGGCATGGGCTTGAATTTCCTTTTGCCATGCTTTATCAATTTCCATTGCATTCTCTTGATATTCTTTATGTAACTGCATTAATAAACTGCTAGTGATATAAAAATGAATACTATCAAGAATAAATCGATCTAAAACGCTAATTTGGTTATCACGTGGATCAAAATTATCAAAATTACCGAAAAAATACCGAATTCTATTTTGATTATGTGTTCCTATGAAATCGTAAATTTTTTTATGATTATTAGTCAACAGTTTAAAAAATATTTCGTCAGGAAGCTCTTTTATATCATACCTTGCTTTAATACATTCTTTTAATTTGCTGATGTCAGATATCTGCTCTAGAAACATTTTTTTGTATTGATTGTAAAGCAATTCCTTGTTTGCAAAAATAGTTTTCATCTTGAGAAACCTTTGTGGAGTAAATCAATGACATTATTTGCTGTTAATCATCCTCATATTGGCCTTAATGATGATTATGCCTCCTTTCTTTAATGCTAATGCCAACCTTTAATAAGGCTTAAGGTCGGCAAGAAAAACATCAGCTCTTTACCTAATACGACCGTTAGGTAATATTTAAGCATGAGGGATCTATTACCATTATTTTGAATTAGATCCTGCCAACATTCCTGGTATGGTTGTTTGCAACAAATTTTTAAATGAGTTGACAGGTTGAGTTAGCTTGGCTTTCAATAGATCTCTAAAATCAGAGTTCGTAGCAAAATACTTGACTGCCTGCTCAAAACCAGCAAAAACACCTAAGTCAAGACCCCTTGTTTCTACCTGCACTTTTAGGTTTTTAATTCGTTGCACTTGATCCTGACTCGGTTTACTGGCTGTTGAGAACAGTGAAAATGGCGCTGATACTATAGAATAGCCTATGGACAATGTGTTGGATAGGATTCCACTTTGAGTTTCTGCGGTTTTTACTTCTTTAGGCCAGGCAATCATAAAGTCAGTAGAGCATAAAGGGGCGATTAATTTAATCATGCGCTGGATATCAGGATACAAAAGGTTATTGGTATTATCGATATCGGTACTATAGTTTTCTTTGTTATTTTTTAGACACCAATTATAGAGTACTTTCATCCCTTTCAATTGTTCATAAAAATCGGTCATGCTAAATGATTCAAGAATGTAACCAGAAACGCCTAAATAGAGACAGGCTGCAAGAAGGTGATTCGCAAATTCAGGAATAGGCAAAAACCTTCCAACTATCCACGAGCCTCCCCAAGCTGTTAATGCAGTACTCATTGTTTGATAGAGGTACATTTGATTGACACTTAACTCAAATTGTTTGATGTACTTTTCCAATGCCTGAGTGTGTTCCTTATTATCCAGGTTGAAGGGAGATGAGGTCAGAACTCTTAGGGCTTCTTTCCTTTTGGCTCTTTCAACTCCGACTTCAGCCATTCCAACTGCGTTTACCTTACCCACAATTCTCTCCTTGAAATCAAAATTTCATTTTATACTATAAATTTAAAAAATAATGAATTAGATTTTAGCTAAGAGTTCAATTAATTTAACTTAATAAAAAAGACGAGGTATAATAAAAGCGATTAATCAAATTGAAGTCAATATCATGCCTCGTACAATGTTTTTTTCCGTTGATGCAGCTAATCTCCAAAATTTACAAATTACAAATCAAAAAGCTTTTGCAGCGTTGGAGAGTTATCTGAATGATAATGATTCACCAGGTGCCTGGAATAATAATCAAGGATACAAATATACTCATAAGGATGTTACTTATTGCTTCTCATTTAATCAATCCTTAGTAAGACGCCCAAGAAAATCGGATCAAAAAAAACATACATTTGAAATTTTTGACCCTAATAAGAACCCTTTAGGCAAGGGAGCGTACGGTATTGTGTATCCCATTTTAGGTACAATTCAGTTTGAATTTGGAAATGCAATTAAAAGACCACCAAAGAATAAATTAGTTAAAATACAAAACCATAGTGAACGCGATCAAAGTTATTCTGTACTACGTGAATATCAAGGGCTTCTTCAATCAGGGCATATAGCGGTTAAACCGCCAATATTTGTAGAAAACAAAGAGAGTAAATTCAGTTACTTGATTATGGAAAAAGCGGAGGGTATCGTTTTAGAGAAGTTTCTAAATCCCATTAAGCGGCTTGATTTGTCTGAAGAGGTACCTGAGCTTAATCTTATTAATCGGATTGAGATTACTTTTGCCATTTTAAAAGCAATTAAAGAACAGGTGACTGATAAGCATTTGATTCACCGAGATATAAAACCAGGAAATATTATAATCGATTTTAGCAAATCTCCTCCGATAGCTAAGGTAATCGATTTTGGTTTTGTACTTAGAGCGTCAGAGCAGGATTATCGTCGTTGTGGAACCCGAGCATACAGAGCACCGGAATCTTTCAATCCCCAGGCACTCTACACAGCAAAAGCTGATGTTTGGTCAACAGGCAGGATATTAAGTTATTTGTGGGGAGATAAGTATACTAATTATTATATTTCTCGTGATAAGGGTTTGGACTATGTGCTTGAGAAGTCAAGAAATGAGTTACTCTTCTCTGATCCGGAGTTGGAGCTCTATTTAACCAGTGAAGATAAAAATAAAATCAAAGATTGCCTAAGTGCAATGCTTATAGTCGCCCCTGAGAAAAGAGGATCAATAGATAAGGCCATCAAACAGTTTTCCCAAATTGACTTTGAAAAATATAAAAGATTAAGGCGCTCGACAAATTCTGAACTTGATTTAACAGATAATGATATTAAATTAAGAAAACAGCTCAATTCAATTCATCTGCATTTGATTACCCTACAGAGGAAAGAAAAAGATTTGCGTTATAGGGAATATTTTGATGCAGCGAGTGCGATGAGTCGATTGGTTCATAAGCTCACCATCTACACCAATTATCTTGAAAAAAATCCAGATCCCTTTTTAATAAAACGTTATAAAGAGAGCTGTATCACAGAAATAGATTTAGCTAATTTGACTTTGCAAAATCACCGAGATGCCTTATGGCTGGTGGCTGAGTTATCAACTGCTATCCTTTTGCTTGGTGTAGGGTATTTATTTGCTTTGGGGGTAAATTATTACTACACAGGTCGCCTGGGTTTATTTTCTCAAACCAGGTCTGAGAAAATGGTGGAGGAAACGAAAAGCTCGATTTTGGATATTGTGGTTGGAAATTAAAAATCTGTATTTCCCGGATTATAACAAAATTGTCTAACCCGGGTGGTTGGCACTTAGATTCTTAGCACTTGAGACTGAGCTGCATTCAGGTTCTCTAGTTTTTGCAAGGAGTCCGTTTCAAAATGAAAGAAAAAGTGACGACCTTCCGTTTTATAGTAGTTAATAGAAGCTGCAATCAAATAGAGAACACCAAGCCCTACGATAGCTGCCCCTACATTAACTAATAAAGGTTTCCATCCTCTATGTTGTTCCAGTACAGGTCTAGCCCTATCAATTTCTCTTTGGCATGTTTGTTTGAAATTTTCGTATGCCTCGGGTGTTTTATGATAAAAATATAATTGGGAGGCTATTAATAATTCTTGATGCAGTCTATTAGCTGCCTTTGATGCGGATTCATAATGATAAGGATCAGACTCTGCTTTTTTGCTTAATTCTTCCGCTTTTTTTCTGATGTTTTCCAATTCGATATTAAATTGAGTAGTGAATGACGTTTTAGTGTGCTCAAGCTCATTCAAAAATAGTTCTTTTTCATCTTGAGAGATTAATTCAGAATTAACAAAAGAAAGTAAGGTATTTTTGAGCCTGGCATCGGTTATTTGTTGAGAGTACTTAATATTAATTTGAATTTGATCCATGTCATCATAGGTGATGTTAGGGATACCTCCTATAAAATAAAGAATGTACAGATTATTGAAAAGGGTAGTAATTCTTTGCAGTGCCTCTTTATTTTTAGGACAAATGGTTAGAACATTATGAGCTAGACTGATATCAATTTTTTCACAAGAAAGTTTAAACGATGACATACTAAACCTCATATAATTCAGAGATTTCCCTATGCAACAATTCATTTCCATTGAAGGCAGGTGCAGTATAAGTAGAGAAGCTTAAGATTTTATTAAGAAAAGCTTTAAATTTAACAATTTTTCAAAAAATCTTTACGATTTTTTGAAATGAAAAAAATACCATTAAATACTATGGATTTTTTTATAAAAAACCACACCCTTCATCCAATTGATGGTTACCTTGCTGAAAGCAGAGTTACCTATGAAAACAGGTAAAATCAATGGGAAAAGAGGTAAAATCCATGGGTTATTAGCAGAATTCCAATAATTAATACCACTATTGAAATCACATAATAACCTGTCCCTGTATAGGCTTTTTGACTGCATTTCACCATAAACTCGGGAAATCCAAGCCATAATATTGATTTAATCAAAATAAGCCAGGCTACCAGGGTGACTAATACTTCTGATTCAGGAACCCAAATGTTATGGACCAGTACAAGGCAAATACCAATAATTAATCCCAAGCTTCCAGCCGTTACGATCGTGGCACTGCCTTCTTTGAGATGAGTCAACAATTGACGATAATATGAAGCTCTTGAAAGCATTATAATTCCCACAATAAGAAGATAGAGACCTATTGCTTGTGCCAAAAATAAAGAGTGAATTGATTCTTGCATGGTTGGCTCCTTGTGATTCCGCTCCTAAATTAATTATAGTACATGCAGGGTTGGGTTTGTTAATTAGTTGGACATTTGCAATGGTTACTACTCATCTAAAACAACTTGTGTATTATATTTGGTTCTATTAAGACAAAAGCTGCTTCTGAATTTTCTAATATTGGGTTCATTTGCGAATACTCTTCTGGCAAATTCATTGTAGTGATTCATATCTTTGACATGAATAATAAGCAGGTAATCTGTGTCTCCGGAGACAAAATAGCACTGCATAACCTCAGGTTCCTCGGACATTTTCCTTTCAAAATGAGTTAAAAGATCTTCTCTTTGTTTTTCAAGAGTAATATTGACGAACACAATTAATGGCCTACCTACTTTAAATGGATCAACCAAAGCAACATCACTAACGATAATCTTTTCCTCTCTCAGGCGTTTGACTCTTCGAAAACAGGGTGGGGCAGAGATTCCAACTATATCTGCCAATGCCTGGTTAGTAATTTGATTATTTTTCTGAAGAATATTTAGAATTTTTCTATCAATTTTATCAAGTATTTCAATTGGATATTCTGTATTTTTTTCATTTGGATAATTTTTTGTTGTCTTGTTTTTCATATATTACCTTTTGTTGCAAAAATACATTATAAAAAGTAATTTTTATAAATAAAATAAGAAATTTATTTATATTTGTTTTGTGTTAGCTTACCTCCACACAGACTTGCAGGAGGTTACCAATGATTACAATCAGATTAGCTGAAATGAACGAGATTCAATTTTTAAATCAATTAATTTCTTGTTCAGCAAGAGAGCTTAGCCAGGAAGATTATACAAAGGAAGAAATTGAAGGAGCTATTCAATATGTATTTGGTGTAGATTTAGAGTTAATTTTAGACAAAACTTATTTTGTTATAGAAAAGGATGGGCAAATTGCTGGTTGCGGAGGATGGAGTCGAAGAAAAACATTATTCGGTGGCAGTCAATATAAAGGCAGGGAGCAAGGAGTATATCTGGATCCTCAACAAGATTTTGCAAAAATAAGAGCTTTTTTTATTCATCCCAAATTCGCAAGACAAGGATTGGGAAGTACTCTGTTAAAACATTGTGAACATGAGGCTCTTTTACAAAAATTTACTCGGTTTGAGATGATGGCCACTTTACCGGGAGTTAAGCTCTATAGCGCTTTTGGTTATCACTCTACCTCAAATGAAGTGATTACTCTCCCCAATAATGTTACGTTAAGATTTGTTCGGATGACGAAAGGTTAAGAGTAATTCATTTTATACTGTCTGGAGTCATTATTGACTCATGGTTATTGAAACTTAATTTATCATCATAATGTTAGGAACGGTTATCTTAATGAACATAATCCGATTAGATTAATAACGTAATTTAAGTTTTACTTAAGTTATTTGTGATATATTCATGACCACTTTGTAAATATTTAGTTTATTTTTGGTGTTTTCTCCAGTTGAGACAACAGTAAAAATTTAGATTATAACCAGGTGGGATAAATATATGAAAGAGCAACAAAAGGCAATTTTTATTGAGAATATCAAATCAATATGCGTTATTGACGAGCAAATGGCTAAAGAATTGGCTGATTCATTACTTGAAATTCACCAGTTAAATACTGGTATTAATGAACAAACACTGGTTAGTAAGGTGTTTTTAACTAAATTTGCTCTCTACCTTAAAATTGGGAAAGAAATTGCTTTAGATTGGGTTCGAAAAAATAAGGACCTGGATACTCCGTTTCCTTCTAATGCTGTCGAAAGTCAGCCTGTTCAGGATGCGAAAAAGCCCGTTGAGAACAATGTTCAAGTATATGGGCCTATGACAATTGGTAAATCTCCTGTTAAAACGACTTTAAATCAATTGACTGGCACGTTATTGAGCGAGCTGGTTGAGGTCGGAAAAAAAGAGAAAGCTCAAAAATTACGAGCTTACATATTCGACCAATTGGCAAGGCGATTAGAAGCAGAACTTAGTCAAGAGCAGATTAACGACTTATATAACAGGATCAGGGGTAATGGTGACTATGCCAAGAGCGTATCATTTTCTGAAGAACAACTTAAAATTTTAAATGAAAAAGTTATTCCAGAATTAAAGAGAGAGCTCAGTGACCTCCGTAACGGGAGTGTTAATATCCTGGGGTTGGACGTTAGCCTTGAAGATAAATACGCATTTGATACATCGGATATATTTTCTGTCTGGTTTAGCAATAATCCGGCAGTTTGCATGCCAAAACATGTTAAGGCAGAAGTAGAAAAAACTGCAAAACTTAATCAGCCAGGCAAAACCCGAATTGTTTTTAGCTCATTATGCTTAAATGAGACAGCCAGACTTGAATTTCAACAATGGGCAAAGGAAAATAACATTGAATTAGTTGATATTGATTCAATAGATTTAGAATCAGTCAGTGAAACTGATGCTCAATTGCTAAATCTGGCCAAATATGAACTTGCAGCAATGAGAAAGGGTAAGGGAGGAAATCCTGCGGCAGCATCCGATCTGGTGCGTTGGGTTGATGTAATCATTGGAGAAAGTAGCACTTATATTGATATTGATTTGCCAATGAATGATAAAAAAATTGCGGTTGAGGTCCATTCTGGCTTCCCGGTTCTACTTAATATGGGATCGGCGCTCACAAAGGATGGTTCACAACCGCCTTTGGAAAACCCTGCTTTCAATACTGATATGATTGCTTATAGCAAAGATAAAGAGGCACGTCGTCAAATAATCGAGGGGGTTGCCAAAAAGATCATTGCGCGTTATGAAAACTGCGCGAAATATATTGATGAAAGCAAAAACGAAGAGTTAGTAAGTTTAAAAAATTCGCCAGGCTATCAATTACTTGTTGAAAAAACAAATGGCAAATTTGATTTATGTACTTTAAGGGCGGCGGTTTCAGGGGCTCACCAGGATGCTTTGTCGTTTGCAACTTTTTTTGGTGCCGAATATTTCGCTAAAATTTTTGCTACACAAGAACTTGTACCTGTAATTAAAGAAGCAATTCAGCATCAAAATCAAGACGTGCTTACATCTATTATTGAAAATCATATAGAAAAACAAAAGATCAATGATTATCCTAAGACTCGCGATGGTATCCAAAAACTGTTGAAATCATTTCAAGGGATTGTATATAAACCATTGGTTATGGAGTTCTCAGGCCCAAGTGCCGTGTCATCGTCTTGGGTGGAAGCTCTATCCGGCAGATCCATACCTAGGAATTTTGAATATTTAGCTGAACCTATGTCTCAACCATTAAGAGTTTTACAGCATCACGCTTGTATATCTGGAAAAGCTAATTTTTCTTCTGATAATATTCCTAAATGGTGTGAACTTCAGTCTGACGTAGAAAAACGACAACAACAAAGAGAGGATGGACTTTCTTGGCTTCCTGATGCTCAAGAGAAGCTTAAGAAGGAAGGACAACAAATCAAGCTTGAGGAAGAGCAACGAATCAAGCTTGAGGAAGAGCAACGAATCAAGCTTGAGGAAGAGCAACGAATCAAGCTTGAGGAAGAACAACGAATCAAGCTTGAGGAAGAACAACGAATCAAGCTTGAGGAAGAACAACGAATCAAGCTTGAGGAAGAACAACGAATCAAGCTTGAGGAAGAACAACGAATCAAGCTTGAGGAAGAACAACGAATCAAGCTTGAGGAAGAACAACGAATCAAGCTTGAGGAAGAACATAAAAGCAAAAAATACTTTGCTGAGTCCGATGCTATTGATCTCATTTTGAATAATTTTGAAAATGAAATTAACTCTATTGGTGATTATCATGCTCCTGCGAAGCAAAGAGCTATAGAATTGTTAGATACTTTGAGAAAATATAAAGAGGAAGCATTTAATGAACCAAGCAGAGAAAAATTAATCACTTTTGCGCAAAATGCAAAAAGAGCGATTCAAGACGCTACACCAATACTGCAAAAAGATTTAGGTTGGGGAGATTATTTAACCAATTTAGCGAAACAATTGGTTAATGCAGTGACCTTTGCTGTAGCTTATACTGTAACTTTTGGGACTACCAAACATCAAGGCTTTTTTGCTTTGAAATCTTCTATGGCGGTTAGTCAATCCCAAAATCTTGAAGAGTCGATCAATAGTGAATTGGGTCAAAAAAACTGTTAGGGAATAGACTGGACATAGAATGCTAATGGGTAAGAAATTATTTTTCCTGCCCAAGCATTCTTTTTGGATCTAATGTATTTCGATTCAGTAATTTTGGTTTAGAAATGAAAGATTGCAATTTATTTCATTTTACCGATAATGTGCAAAATAGATTGTGTAAGATCAAGATAAGTACACATTGTATATCGTAACGATGTTAGGAGAGTTAGATGCGTAGAAATAAAGCAATGCAAATACCTAAAAAAAGAACACAAATTTCAACTATTTCAGAATCAAGTAAAGAAGATTTGGATGTTGTACCCGAGCATTCTGAGGAACTGGATGTATCTCCCAGCAAAGAACACAAGAAATCTAACAGTAAAAAACTGGAGAGTACTGCCCGTAAAGAACAAATTAGGAAATTAGAAGGAGAGCTTCACAGTCACATTCAAGATGCTATGGATTTAGAAGAGGAATCTTTTGCAGAATTTAGTATTAACACTGAAAGACCAAGCAATTATTTATTTCGCTTTGTCAGTGAAAAAGAATATTTGGCAATTCTTGAAAATTTAAATCAAGGAAAGAGAATATTTGGTAACAAAACAAAAGTATGTGAAGAGGAAGACGATAAGATATCGACTAAAGCAAAAGGGGAAACTTTTTTTGCTTTTGATCTTAAATATGCTCAAAAATATTTCAATAAAGGTACACGACGTGCTGGAGTGATGCTTGCTATAGAGTTGCAGGAAGATGCTGATACCAAGTTGTTATCTAATAGCGAAATTATTAGAAGAATCGGAGATGATCCTGGAATGGCCGGGGGCCGATGGGCGAAGTGTAAGAAAGTAAAACCTGGCGAAAGAGGGGTAGTGGTAGTTAAGTGCGAAGGTGTTGGCTCATGCAAATATCCATATACCTTAGGTTTTAGAGAAGGGGAAGAAGGTGTCAGTCCTTTCGACGTACTATTTGAGTTAACGCGTTCTGTAAAGGTACTGGGCAAGAATGGCTCTTGCAAAACTATTTATCATTATTCGGCTGCGCCAAAGGAAACAGAGCTTACAAGCATTGTGAAAGATGCTGAAAGTGGCATAGACGAGATTCTTAGTGATGAATTTTTATCAGTTGTTTCAAGTTCTCCTTCATCACGCTTTGGTTTCTTTACAAAAAATGAGTCTGAAGGCATTTCAGGATTGGTTCATCTGACACCTGAAGATAAAATCCTACCCTCTCAAGATAATACACCCTCACATCATTAATTAGGTTAAATTTTTAAGACTTTGGACGGGTAATTAAATACTATTTATTTACCCGTTTCTGTGTATATCCTTAATGGCAATGGATAGGCACATACAACTAATTTATCAATTTTGCTTCCATTGCTGAATACAACTTACTTATTCGTTGGTTTAAGCCAATTAATATGACTGCATTGTACTATAATCTTAATAACCACTATGATTCTCATTTTATTTATTCACTTGAGAAAAGTGACATTCGTGATAACAATCCTGAGAAAATTATGAAGAAACCTTTGGATACTACTGAGCAGAATCGCATTGCGGCATTATACGAATTAAAAATTCTGGATACACCAGCAGATGAAAGATTTGATCGAATTATCCGACTCACTTCGGGTTACTTATCGGTTCCTATTGCTTTTATCTCTTTTATTGATTCTAATCACCAATGGTTTAAATCCAGCTGTGGTATAGGTCTTGACAAAATATCCCGGAATGATTCATTTTGCCACTACACTATTCAACAAAATAAACCAATGATTATTCCAGACGCATTGTTGGATGAGCGATTTTGTAATAATCCCTATGTGACTAATTCACCAAATATTCGTTTTTACGCAGGATTTCCCTTATCTACAGTTGATGGTTTTAATGTGGGAACACTATGTGCAATAGATAAAAAACCACGTAATTTAGATGAGACTGAAATTCAAATTTTAAAAGATTTGGCAACTTTGGCAGAAGATCAACTCAACCTGCTGGATATTTCGCTTCTTGAGAAGGCTGTACGAGAAAAAAATATCTCTCTGACAAAAGCAAAGAAAGAGCTTGAAATGCGTAATAATTTTATTCGCAAAGTATTTGGTAGTTTTATGTCTGATGAGATTGTTGCAGCGCTTCTTGAGTCCAAGTCAGAGTTAAAATTAGGCGGAGAGGAGCGCAAAATTACAATTCTGTTTAGTGACTTAAGAAATTTTACGACTCTGTCGGAGCATTTCCCTGCGGATAAAATTGTTGCTGCACTTAACAATCATTACGGAAAAATGGTTGATGTTATTGAAAAATACAATGGTACTGTCGATTCTTTTATTGGTGACGCTATTATGGTGGTATTTGGAGCACCACATTCTGGAGGAGATGATGCATACAGAGCGATAGCTTGTGCATTAGAGATGCAAGCGACCATGCAAGAGGTGAACACAATGAATCGCAATTGCAGTTTACCCGAATTAGCAATGGGCATAGGAATTAATACAGGTTATGCTATTGTAGGCAATATTGGTTCTCAGAAGCGTATGCAATATAGTGCAATTGGCTCCCCTGTTAATCTGGCATCACGCATTCAGGATCTGACTTTGGGAGGGCAGATTTTAATTTCTGAGGCAACTTACCAGGAAGTTAATCATTCGCTTGAATTAAATGGGCATCTGAGGGTAAAAGTTAAGGGAATTGCTTCTCCTATCACTATTTATGATGTAATCGGTCTGGATAAAAAATCAGATTTATAAAAAATAGTGCCATTGCATTAAAAGAATCGATAATAAAACCATGAGGACAAGCAATCGCTTACATTCATGATCTCAATGATATGGTGATTGAAATATGAAGTCCCATAGGATAGATATGACTAAAAATAAATTTAAAGTAATTAATCCGCTTTTAAGTCTTATGAATGTAGGAGAGGCAACCTATAAAGACTTGCAATTGCTTGAGGTTAATTCAATTCAACAACTTGCTAATGCATGTGCTGATGAACTGTACTTGCGTTTGCAACAAATTACTGGCCAATCTCATGATCCATGTGTTTGGGATGTCTTTGCTGCTGCTATAAACGAAGCATGTACAGGACAAAAACAACCTTGGTGGGAATGGACAAAAGTACGAAAAAAAAGGCAAATGGAAGGAGCATTTTGTATTTAAAGTATTCAACATCACCATCATAATATATAATAAACATTTTATTCTTTACCCATAATTCTAATATGAATATCTTTATTAAATTAATTGCCATGCTAGTTGGGGTATTTTTTTTACCATCAGTTGTCATGGCTTCAGGCACCGCAACAACTGATATTGGTGCAAGTAAGTATATTTCATCGCTAGTATTTCAAGTTATTCAAAATCAGATGGTCTTGGACAGCTCAACAGTAGAATCGGCAACAATAGTATTACCTGAAATTTCAACTGACAGTTATGGTGTCCATATTAAATTAAAAACTATTGCAGCCACCACATTTGGACAAATGACTGAAAACGGTATAGGAAAACAAGGAAGCTTCATCTTAAATGGTATAGTGATATCAAATCCAATAATTCGAAGCAGGATAGGGGATGAGTTCATTGTAACAGGGTTTACCAAGAAACAGGCGAACCAATTTATTGAAAGCATGACGTCAAAAATAATTAAAATTAATCCGGCGAAGTCATGCTTATCTAATTCACATTAGATCTGAAGAGAAAGCTATTTCAACAACATCATTTGGATCAAACATCGATTTAAAATGTTTAAAACTTTCAAGTCTGGACTCTTCGTTTTGATCACGTGAAAGTAAGTCTTGTCCATATACGGCTATGTCTTCGACAATTCGTTCATGTCTGTAATAAGACAAAATTATTTTATCAACGTTTGTTTTACCATAACCTTCATAAAAATAATCGATTTCATGGGGTTTATTCCATACATTGCCAATGCCACCGCCAATGAACATCAAATCACGCTCTTTTGGCGCTAACATGGGCTCATCCCAATCAATAATGTAAATAGATTCCTCATTAACGACCAACATATTACCCGCATGTATATCAGAATGACACAGTACATATTTATCTAAATCAGGTTGAATTTTTTTAGATAGTTCTTCTGAAGAATCGACTAATCGATGAATTGAATCGATATTTTGATTAAAAAAAGATTTGAAGTCAGTAGTAATTTGATCATACGAATCATCAAATCCAATTTTGCTATAAAAGGATCTTACCATTTCACGCCATTTAGGCGAGTACGTTTCTTTTCTTAATCGTTTTTGAATAGCGGAGGGAAGAGAGGTTTCATGAATTTGCCTTAATACTTTTCCAAGCTGTTTCCACTGTTTTTCTGTTAAATTTTGGGTGAAACCATTGGGCGCATCAATAAATGGATACACTATTATTTTAAAATGATCTATTTGCTGAAATAATTTCGCATCACGCGTGTAGATAGGAAAAATAATTTCTTTTATTCCAGAATCATGCAAGAGGCGAATGATTGATAAATTAATTTCATCATGATGGCCGTATTTCAGCTTTACGAAATAAGAATTGGATTCTGAGTCCGCTTTATATCCAAAGGCATTCATATCAGCACCACCGGCCATCAGTTGTACTGAATGAATATCAATTCCATAATAGACTTTCAAAAGCTCAATGAGTTGTTGATCTGGAATATTATTTCTTAGCATAAGAGTCAATTATTGTTTGGAAATTAGTATAATGGTAAAGCAAACAATATAATTGGAATACTATTATTACTTGGATTCAAGGCATAAAAAGTGTTTGCAACTGGAGTTTAACATGGTGGAAAAGAATAAAGATAAAGTTTATCAAGTATATGACGAGATCCTTGACTGGTTTGATGATAACCGCACTAAAGATTTGACTATGGAGAAATTTTATTTAAATTTCATTCAAACATGTCTCAAACCTAAAAGCAAAATATTAGATGTAGGTTGTGGCACTGGAGAGCCTATAGCTCAATTTTTAATCAATGAAGGTTATGATGTAACCGGAATAGATGCCAGTAGAAAAATGATTAGTTTGTGTAAACAACGATTTCCAAAAAACAAATGGATTTTAGCAGATATGCGTACTTTAGATTTGAATGAAAAATTCCATGCAGTTATTGCCTGGCATAGCTTTTTTCATTTACCTCATGATGATCAAAGGATGACTTTAAAGTTACTAGCCTCCTATGTTGATCAAAATGGTTTATTAATCTTTACATCAGGACCTGAATACAATGAAGTTTGGAGTAATAATGGAGGATATGATTTATACCATGCATCTCTTTCTACCGAAGAATATGAACAGATACTTATAGATAATAATTTTAAGGTACTGGCGCATAAAATTAGAGATCCAGATTGTGGCGATGCGACAGTTTGGGTTGCCCAAAAAAGCTAGTCGCCCATATATATACTATATTCATATAGCTTTATCGATAAAATCCTTCACTCAATTAAAATACCTCAATGAAGAATGCGAATATACGCTTAATCTCTAACATTGAATACTATAATCACATTAAGTCTGATTATCAAAATAATCAGACTTAATGTGAGTGTGTAGGGTGATCACCGTTAGATAATACGGCAGTATTGGTAAGCAGTTAATGAACCCTACTCGTTCTGGGCATAATATCGATTGCTTTACATTTAATTTACTCTCTAACCGATTGTGCTGATAAACAAAACTTCGCTAGCTGATACCTTCTTTCTGTTGCGTGAACTCGGTTGCTTTCCAAGCGTTTGAAAGTTCTTTCCAGAAGCCTGGTTTGTGTGCGTATGATTATGCCGTCAATTAAATACTCCTGCGTTATCCAATCCAAGTATCTGAAATTAGCTTTTGTTTTTAAAGATATGGTTAATTAACGGATTGCGCTTTATATAAACCAATTTAAATAAAAAATGATCATGCTCTACCTTTACAATTAAGAATACATTAAGAGTTTAGAAATCATGACCAATACCAACAGATCAAATACTGAAGATTTAGAGCAACAGTACCTTAGCGCACGAGATACTATTGTGAGGCCATGATGGCCGTGCACAAGAGAGCAGCGGAATTGCTAAGTGAAATGCCATTAAATAATAGTAATCCATCCATATGTTAAGGTTTAAAATCTTTTAATTCATTATCCAGATCCCTTCCCAGTTCAAAGGCTTGCTTTGCTGCATGTGATGACTTAACAGCAAAAAAACCGCTCTGATTTGAGGAACCCAAGTTTGATATACTTTTTATAAATATATTGATACTGTTTAGAAGTTGATTTGAGAGATTCTGTAAATAACCTTCCGATTCTAAATCTTTCTGTAAAAATGGAATGGTACTTTCTATCGTTCGTTTCGCTGTATCGGCAAAGTCATAGATTGACTCTAGAGAAGGATTTGAAAATGCTTCATTTTTATTTTTCCTCAGCGACTCCAGTAATTCATTGGCTTTAATTTTTGCATCAGGATAATGAAGACCTATATCTTTTATTTTTTCTCCAAATTCATTTAAAATTTTATCAATATTGGTACTAAGATTATAGAATTTTTTTGTAAAAATTATTTCATCTCTCCAGGCATTATAATCCTTTTGTGTCTTGAAAAACTCCCCTCTTACACCTGCTTTTGCAAGTCGTCGCTCAATTGATATACCACTACTATGTATCAAGGTTTCTGGAGATTTAAAATAGTAATCAAACTCATCATTTTTCATTTTCAAAAATTGTTCTTTAAGCTTTCCAAGTTCTATGGCTGGGTCTAGTATTTTTTTATCTTGAGATGCTGGAGTATTGGGTAATATAACGGTATTTTTTTTTGTTGTATCATTTACTTTACGTTGTTGTTGTTCTTCTTCTTTAAGTTTTGCTAATTCTGCTTTTGTTCTAGAAAATCTTTCATCTCTCAAGGGAGCATCATCAGATTCAAGAGTACTTGGAGATAAATCAGTATTTTTTCTTGCAGAAATTACTTCTTCTATCCAGGAAAAACAATCTTCTTCTGTCTCAAAAAACTCCAAATTGAGGCCTATCCCGGAGAGGCGAGCCAATATCAAAGAGACACTACGGGGTGAAGTATCTCCTTTGTTAAAGAAAAAATTAAAATCTTTATTTTTCATCCTCACACATGTTTCTGTAAACTTTGCTAGTTCATCCGAAGGTTTCATAATTTAGTCTCCATATAGGGCGTGCCATATTTGATTATTTAAGTGCGCTTTGTTTAATAATTGTATTATAAGTTTATAAAACAATCAATGTGACTTGCTGTCAACAAGTTGGCTTATAAGGTTTAATTCTTCAAGAGTTATATAAACAACGGCTTCTCTAATTAAAGTTTTATTTGACTTTTATTTAAGGAAGGACTTTAATTTGCTGGTCATAACGCTTCTCATCAGCATTCTGTAATAATTTTTCGTTGTCCATAATATACCTTAGAAATTTTTTAAACCATCTGACTTCCTCAGGTTTGGGAGGCTTGGTTTCTAATGTCTCTTGTACTCCAGTAATAAAACTTTCAATAGCTTTATCATAAAAATGAAACTGCCCATTTGAGTCTCTATAATCCGTTCTATACTAATATCTATTGATAGCTAGCCTTTTGTTTGGTTATTCCCATAGAGGTCTTGAGTATTTATATAAACCCATGCATTAACCCCTGAGTTCAATTTCACATTCACACGCTTGTACTCAGAGACTTCATACTCATCCGTTTGTGCCAACTCTTCTTTGCTGATAGTAAATACAGTACCTTGAATTGTATCTGAAGGATTGCCAGTATATGAAATAATGGGATGGCAATTATCGCCACTTGTCGCAACAACGTCTGTGTTTTTAATTTCAACCATAGATAATTTGAATCCTTGTAATGTATCTTCTTGACCTTCCAGTTTTCTACCGAAATTGGCAATTTGTACTTTTTCATAACGTAAGGTACCGTAGGAAAATAACTTTTCTGTCTGCGCTTGGCTCATAAAATCAATCTCTTTAAAATAAAAAGTAGTGAATTTTAATCGTTTTCCTATTATTATCAAAGTGAGATTTATAAAACCAATGGGAGCAAATGATGTCAAAATTTTTTAATTTAAAGACAGGTACCTTACATTGTGTAGAATCCTATGCTGGTGCAGTCAAATTTCCCAAACAGCTAAATCAGGAATCAAGAAAAATAAACGAAGAGATTCTCGATAATAATGGTTATCCTTTGATGGCGCCTAAGTTAAGACGTCAAAATGCTAATCAGTTAAAAATGTTTTTTTCCGGTGAAAATAATACTCTTTTAAATGGATCATATGATCTCAGGGATCATTCAAACAAAGATCTGACGGAAGTCACAAATATAATCACTTATCGTTAATTACAATTAGGTATTTGCCAAAATAATAATTAAGCAAGTACCTAACAAGCGAGTTTTTCACTCAGCCCTGCCTTCAAGTACAGTACAACCGCATTTAATTTTGTGGCTTATATATGGCCGATCAAATTGGTTGTCTTGTTTATATACTCCAATATCAAATTGAGATTGCTTATCCAGAACCGATGCAGTGGTTAATACTAAAAAATAGGCAAAGTTGTTAAATCCTTTAACCTGATTTTATGCCTTAATTAAGTACTCCATAACTAATTATTAATTATTTTGTACTATAATTCCACAAAAACACCTAAGTATAGAAGAGGTAGATTATGGTAACGAAAATAATTTGGGTTTCTAATAATGGTAAACCTAATTTAAAAATGGAGTTTGTAAGTCAAGAAGAAAAAAGTAAATTTTTCAAGGAAGTAAAGACAAAAGCAAGCGAATTAGGACTAAATTTTCCATTAGTGCAAGGCCCTGGCAATTCTCTGCTGATAGAGGCTTCAAATTACCCAGCTGATCCTTGCGGTTGTTATATATCTCCAGGGGGAAAGTTAGCTATTAATTTTGGAAAAGTGGAATTGAGTCATTTTATATTACCTAAAGTAGGTGTGAAAACGGAGCATGCTGAGATTTTCAAAGACCATAATACTATTTTTTTCCATAAAAATAAGCTTCCAAGTGTGAATTCAGAATTAACGTTTGTACCAATTGGTACACCTGTTATTGTTCCCGTGCCAAAACCGGGGGCTACTTCTCCAACATTTTTTAATCCTTCAAAGTCGGGGGATTCTTCGATTTCTATTACTGCGACGGGAAACGTTGATAGTCCGATGATAAGAATTACTTTTCAAAATCAAACAGAGAGAGAGTTTTTTTTAAATAAAATAACAGATAAAGCAAAAAGTTTAGGGGTTAATATTTCAACTCACCCTTTTGAAATCAAAGACCCTAATATGATACTTATTAAACCTTCGAAATACCCCGATAATAAATTAGGCTGTTATATTTCCAAGAATAAGGAGATTGCAATTAATTTTGGGAGGACAGAATTTAGAGACTTTGTGTTGTCTAATCTCGGAGTAGGCTCTCATTTAGGAACCTGCCCAACAAAAAATGAAACAGGTAACGATACTTTCTATTTTAATCAGGAAAATCTTTCTCTAAATGGCCCCTCCTTATTGCTAAATAACAAAATAACCAAAGAAATAGAGAAAAATGATTATCTACTCTCTGCTAATGGATCCAAGGCCATTGACTATGTTTGGAGTAATTTTTTAAAACATCCTTATAATCCTAAACTGAAACAACCAGATGCTAATGTAAAGGCAGCATGGGAAAAACATACTGAATGGGAGCACTGGTCTAATATGGGTCAGGATTGGTCATTAAATACTCCCTCGGGTTTGGTTCCCAGGCCAAATCATGGAATCGCTCATACATTACGAGTTGCACAGCTTGTACCAGTCATTGCTGAGTTTTTGAAAGCATATTCAGGTGATCCAAAATTCCAAAAGTTAACGCAAAAAGAAATACAAAAAGCACAATACATGATGTTATTTTCAGTAATTGGGCGTGAAAACGATATGAGCTGGACAGATGCCAATCATTATCAGCAGGCATTTAAGGAAGCATACAATGGACAGCACTCTAAGCACATCTATGCTACTTTCAAAGAAAATGCTCAAAAAGGATTTTTAAACCATGTGGTTACTAATAAATCGTCATTAATTCCTTCGCTATTTTCCGATGAAAATGAGCTTCAATATTGGGCTGAAGCTTTAGATACAGGCAAGCCCGGAATTTCTTCTGCATCTGGCATACTTATGGCTTTAGCTCATGATCTGGATCTCATGAGATGTTATGACAAAGGAAAATTCAATAGTCTTAAAATGAAAGATTTGGTAGTCAGACTTGGAGGAAATGAAGAGGCAGCAAAGAAACTGGCCGATTATGCTCATGATCTGATTGTAGCGACTGGAGATCGATGCATGGGGTATGGGGTAACTCAGGATTATAATTACTCTCTTTTTGGCAAATGTAGTCTTGATCCAAATGAGTGTCTAAAACAGCTTCAAAGTATTCCTAAGCCAGAGACAACTTTGGCAAATCAATATGGTATTTGAGATTAAATCTTTTATACTATGGCTGTAGCCAGTTTAAATCGTACAGTTATTTAATTAGCATCCTTTTGAATGCAAAGGGTGCTGTCTATTGTCCTAACAAATAAAACACTAGCCCGATTGAAATTATTGTCTTGATCTTATATTGTGACTTCACTGAACTGAAAGCGGATAACATGGTTTTTGATCAGTTGAAATAAGGAATATTAATTTTTAGTTTTTTTGGTAAAACAGGGAGTATTTATGAAAACAGATCAATCCAAGGTAAAAAAGTTAAGTGATTATAAGAGCCTTGATTATTTTGTAATTCACGTTGATTTGCAAATCGATCTCAGCAAAAAACCAGTTGAATCCAAAGCCCGTCTTACAGTAGTTCCCAACCCGAGTATTGATTCACATTCAAACGATTTGGTATTGGATGGTGAGAATATGACATTAGTATCGTTACAAATGAACGATAACTTATTGAAAGAAAATGAATATGAGCTAACTAAAGATTCTTTAATAATCAAAAACATACCTCAAAATACTCCCTTTACTATAGAAACGACCTCTTTGCTAGGTGAAAATACCGATTTGTTTGGATTGTATGAAACAGAGGGCGTGGCCTTAGTCAAGGCAGAGTCTGAAGGATTACGCCGAGTATTTTATTTGCCGGACAGACCTGATAATCTCGCGACTTATAAAACCACTATCATCGCAAATCAGGAAGATTATCCTGTTTTACTTTCAAATGGTGTGCTAATTGAGAAAAAAGAACTTCCTTTGGGTCTGCATTCTGTAACCTGGCTGGATGATGTCCCAAAGCCAAGTTATTTATTCGCTCTGGTGGCAGGCAATTTACAGCGCTCAGTAACCTATTATCAAACAAAATCTGGCCGTCAATTACCGATCGAATTCTATGTACCACCATCAGCTACAGCAAAATGTGATTTTGCGAAGGAAGTATTGAAAGAAGCGATGGCATGGGATGAACGTACTTTTAATTTGGAATGTGCCTTGAGGCAACATATGGTAGCCGGAGTGGATAAATACGCCTCAGGTGCTTCTGAGCCAACTGGTTTGAATTTATTTAATACAGAAAATCTATTTGCAACTCCTGAAACTAAAACAGATATAGGTATTTTACGAGTGTTGGAAGTGGTTGCCCATGAGTTTTTTCATTATTGGTCGGGAGATAGGGTTACCATAAGAGATTGGTTTAATTTACCATTAAAAGAAGGCCTTACCACTTTTAGAGCAGCGATGTTCAGAGAGGAGCTATTTGGTACTGATTTGATAAGATTGCTGGATGGCAAGAATTTGGATGAAAGAGCGCCTCGACAAAGTGCCTACACAGCAGTTAGAAGCCTATATACTGCTGCAGCCTATGAAAAAAGTGCTGATATTTTTCGTATGATGATGTTATTAGTAGGTAAGAAACTCTTTTTTCAGGGAGTAGCGAAATTTTTTAAGGATAATGATGGAGGTGCAGTTACTCTGGAGGATTTTATTGATTCACTTAGTAACTCAACTGGTAAAGATCTTCATTTCTTTTTGTCCTGGTTTACTGAATCTGGAATTCCTGAATTGATAGTAACTGATGAATTTAATCCAGATACAAAAAGATATCTTTTAAAAATTAAAACAGTCAACGGGAAAAATCGCCCTGTTCCTTTCCTGATGGGTTTGCTCGATAGTATGGGAAAAGAAATTGTAGCTGATAAATTATTAATCGTTGATCAAGAGGAAATGGAGTTTCAATTTGAAAATATCCAGACCCGCCCTATTCCATCGTTATTACGTAGTTTTTCTGCCCCTGTACACATGAAATATGAATGTTCTTATCAAGATTTATTATTATTGATGCAATTCGACACTAATTTGTATAATCGTTGTGAGGCAGCAAAGCAACTTATTTCAGCTTTACTTAACGATTTTTGTAAAGGGGAAAAAATAGAATTATCTCCTCCGTTCTTCGCTGTTTACAAGACATTACTTTCTGATCATTCTTTAAGTGAATGGATGCTGGCTGAATTAATTACCTTACCCTCTTTAGAGGAGTTGATTGAGAATCAGGAAAAGCCTGATTTTGAAAAATTAAATGAGGGGCGTCAATTGATACAAAATGCCCTTGCAAAAGAATTGAAAACGGATTTTTATAATCTCCTTTTTAGATTACAAATAGCTGGAGATGATCATAAACGAAAATTAGAGGGTTTTGATTTGAAACAGGCGGGATTAAGGCGTTTAAAATCAGTATGTTTTTCTTATCTACTCAATGTTGATTTTGAAAAAACAAAGGAAAAACTGATTCTTCAATTTGAAGATGCTTTAGGCAAAAATATGACTGAGACTGTTTTGGCATTAAATATGTTGTGCGAAATAAATGGTGAGGAAGCTGATGTTGCATTAGAGGATTATTATAATTATTGGAAAAACGATCCGGGTGCTGTAAATAACTGGTTTAGTATTCAAGCATCGGCGCACTCCACTGATGTGATAGAGCGGGTAAAAAAATTAATGCGTCATAGTGATTTTGATTTATCTAATCCGAATAAGGTATACGCCCTACTGGGATCATTTATTAAAAACCCATTTGGATTTCATGCTGCTACAGGTGAAGGTTACCAACTGGTTGCTGATGCCATTCTTGGCTTAGATAAAATTAATCCAACCATGGCTGCCAATTTGACTGAAAAATTTACTTATTGGGATAAATATGATTTAAATAGGCAAGCTATGATGATTAGCAGTTTAAAATTAATCTATTCTAATGCCACTTCATCCGATGTGAGAACTATGGCAAAAAAGGGATTGGATAAGGTAAAAGAAGATCTCCCATTACCAATCCATTTGACTTTTCATGGGGGATCAATCAACCAGAATAAAATCACTCAATTAATCGCTGATGGAGATAAGGAAAATACCTATCTCTTGCATTGATTTTTATTTTATTATCTGACATGAAACAGCCGAGATGTTGTCTAAAAAAGCAGGGAGTGCATACTCCCCTTCTTTATTTTTATAAACTCTTCTCTGCGCCTGGTTTTAAACCAAATACTGCAAGGCCTTGAGTTTTAAACCAAATACTGTCTTCTGTAATGGCATAAGGTTTTAACTCAGGAATGGCCTGTATATTAGAATAACCTGTCGTACAAAAGTAACTTTGCCCAACCAGGTGGAATTCTTTAGTGCTTCTTGCAGGGGTTACTAAAATATGGCCAGAGGGTACAAGCTGTATTAATTGTTTAATAAAACTAACAATATCTTTCTCTTTCTCTATTCCATTTTGTACGCCTAAAAGATAAGGAACAAATACTGTATGAAATGTTTTTAATGGATGATTTTTTATCAGATGCTTCAATTCACCCGCATAAAACTCTATATGATGATCTAATTCAAATTCATTTTGAATTCTTAATTGCACAGCTTGTTGAGTGAGTCTCAGCATATAATAAATATATGATTTTCTTAATAGTTTAGGGTTAATTACCCAAAATACAGAGTTTTTAATTACTCCAGAGGGTAGTTTAAGTAGAGGGGGATACCATTTGGTGAGAGCTGCCAGAAGTTCGCCAATTGAAGGATATGGTTTTCCATTATTATTGTATTCTCTGTAATGGTAATATTTTTTAAATGCTTTTACCCATGCTATAGTCACAGGGTCTTTGTCATAAACAAGAATGGATTTAGCCCCTGCTTGAGCAAATAAAAAAGCGCTATTACCATATCCTGGGATAATTAGGACATTTTTTTCTTTGATTTCATTGTGCAAATTATATCGGTCTTCTTCATGACCAGATAAAACAGATGATAAATAACGTTCTGCTCCCATTGGATAAATTAAAACTTCTTTATTATCAGTAAATCTTGTAATACGCCTCTCTAAAATCCAGTTTATTTCTTGCTTATTGAGTACAGTGTTATAGGTGTTTTTACTTGACATGAATAGGCCTTTCATAAAGCATTATAACTGGCTGGCGCTAAATATGATTCTTTATTTAGTCGACATTTAATTATATTACACTATGCTATTGATTTAAATTTTCCGAACAAATTGTGTTAATATCATTAATGGCTTCATTGTATTCTTTGTTTGATATTTTTTCTATTTGCTCTATAAAACTTAATAATTTTGTTTTGACACAAACGCAATAAGCTTGGATTGTTTTTTTATCATCATCACTTTGGTTTGGATAAATAAGGCTCCATCTGTTAAGACAATATTCTTCAATCGTTTTTGTTGTTACTTCTGATAAAGTCACCTCTTCCTCCAGTTCATCCATGGCATCATGTAATATTGTTTGCGGCAGACAATTTCTAATCGCTTTTTGAACTCCTGTATTATTATCGAGGTTTTTAGTTGAAATGCAGCGACAATATTTGTCTCCAAATTGTTTATATGTTTCTTTGTCAATTGATGGATCCATTTTTTTCATCCAGGTCTCAAAGCAATGTGATTGAAGTGTTTCCTGAGACTGAATATTGGACTCTGAATAAGACAGGGTTGGAGTTATACCTATAAGACCTGCAATCCATATTGATTTTATAAAATTGAAACTCACTTTTGTCACTCCTTTGATGCTTTATTTTATAGTTTCAGAATAACTTAAATTTAATTAGCTACCAATCCCTTGGTTTTCCGTTAAACCAAAAATAGCCACTTTTCTTTTTCATACTAATCAGGTCATAAATTTCTAGTGCTGCTTCACCAGGAAGTTTTTTTGCATTTTGTGTTCCCATATCTGTTTTAACCCAGCCCGGATCAAAACTGGATACAGTTATTTGGGGGAGTCTTTCTGCAAGCAATTTAGTATACAGATTCAAACTGGCTTTTGACATTTTATAATGTGGTTGAAATGGAGAATTATTGGAACTGAATGTCCCCCATCCTGAAGAGATATTAATGATTTGTGCATCATGGTTAAGTTTGGGAATACATTTTTCAGTTAACTCAACTGTACCAAATAGGTTAATTGCAAAGGTTTTTTTCAACAGGGACATATTAATTTTTTCTTCATGCCAATCTTCAAGCAACACGGCGGCATTATTAATTAGTACATCAATTTTAGGTAAATTTTTTGCAAATGCAGCGATTTGCTTCGAAATGGTTAGGTCTAGCCTGTATGTGAGCAGGTTTTTATGTTTTATAGGAGAGTATCCGCTGGTGGAAGTGCCAATAACTATCCAATCTTTGTTAAGGAAAGTTTTAGCAATTTCCAGTCCTATACCTCTACTGATTCCTGTTATGACGAGAGTTTTCAAATTTAAATCCTCTATCAGGGCTTTTGAAATCAAAATAATCGATCTTTTAACTTTTTGCAAAAACAGGGCATATAATAGCCCATACTCTTCGTTAACAAATGCTTTTAATTCAGTCATTTATCAGTCTTAAATGACTGATTCTCTGCTTACCGCCTCTTGTTATCGGTATCTACAAAGCAGTGCTGGATGCCAGGCAAGCCAAGGCACATAGGCTATGTTTAACGAGTCATTTAAAAATCAAATAATTATAGTTCATCTAAGCCTACACGTTCATTATTTTAAAATTCCTGGTTAATACTAGGACAACTTCCCTTATACCCTTGATTCAAGGAATTCACAGTACTATGCACAAGTTTATCCACAGATTTTGTGGATAAATATTTTTATGATAAAAAATAAATTACATACGATAACCCATATGAAATAAGAGAAGATTGATCATCAAACAAGAAGCCAGGAAAATAAAATGAATGGATACAATAAATGTTATCCACAGGTGGATAAGTCACATAGAAATTTTGAGAACAGCTCTATATTAACAAAGAATAAAAGAAAAAACAGTCTTGACTTAAAGTTTTTCCATAAAATTTTTAATGGTAAGAACATTATTTTAGTGATGAAGTATTTTTTTTAAGAGGATTGCGTCTTCTACATTATTTTTATCTTTATAATAGTCTTTTTTGATTTCTACTTTTTCAAATCCCATTGTTTCATAAAGATGCAGTGCGACACTGTTACTTGGCCTTACTTCTAAAATGACTGACTCAGTCTTAGTATATTTTGATAAAGAATAAAGGACTGTTTGTAATAGTTTTCTTCCTAAGCCCTTTGATTGTAATGGTTTGGCTATGCACAAATTTAATATATGGCAACTATTATTGCTTATTCTGGATATGATATATCCAGCAAGAATCGGGCTATCTCCATTATTGATTTCCAGAACTCTGCAATCATACCCAACAAGCACACAATCCCTTAGTATGTCTTTACTCCACGGGGCAATATGAACGTTTGTTTCGATAGAATAAACATTTTCAATATCACTATCTTTCATTCTACGAATGTTTAATATCATTCATTACTCCTGGGAATAATCATACTTAATTTATGATGAATTAAATATTAGCAAATGTGTTATCAAATATTACTAATCAAAATATTGTGTTTAATAATTGTTTCGCCTTTTATTAGACTTCTTGCATGATTATCCTTTTATTTTTTGCCGTGTTATAAACATTTCTTTGGGATGTATAGCAAATTCTGGCTCACAAAACTTTTGTATCTTGCCTAAAATAAACTCTCATGCAATAGGCTTATTATATAATTATATACATATATCAAGCATCCCTTTGCTTGCATGAGCAAAGGAAATGCAATGAGGTATAATTATTAGCTAACTGTAATTATTATTTTTTCTTCTTTTTGGGCAAATACAGATCCGTTATAGTGCCCTCAAATGCTTCTGCTGACTGAGCTATTGTTTCTGAGAGAGTTGGATGAGGGTGAATAGTAAGAGCGATGTCTTCAACATCACAACACATTTCAATAGCTAAGGCAGTTTCTGCGATTAAATCTCCGGCATTAACCCCAACGATACCAGCTCCCAGGATACGGTTAGTTTCAGGGCAGAATAGTAATTTGGTCACTCCCTCTTCTCGCCCCATGCTCAGTGCGCGACCACTAGCGGCCCATGGAAAGGAGGCTTTCTCATAGCTTATTCCTTTTTCTTTTGCTTCTTTTTCTGTTAGACCAGTCCAGGCTAATTCTGGATCTGTATAAGCAACACTAGGTATACATTTTGGCTCAAAATAATGCTTTTTCCCTGCAATTACCTCTGCAGCAATTTTTCCTTCCGGGATGGCTTTATGCGCAAGCATTGGTTGTCCATTCACATCGCCAATAGCAAAAATATGAGGAATATTCGTTCTTAATTGATTATCAACTGGAATAAAGCCACGTTCATCTACTTTGACCCCTGCTTTTTCAGCGTTGATTGCTCCACCGTTAGGTTTTCTGCCTACTGCAACAAGTACTTGCTGGAAGCAAAGTGGTTTATCAGTTGCGTGTTCTCCTTCCATTGAAACATAAATACCATCTTTTTTGGCTTCGACAGCAGTTACTTTTGTTTTTAATAGAAACTTGACACCTTTTTTTGTCATTCGTTTTTGCAAAACATTGACCAGGTCAGTATCAGCATTTGGAATTAATTGATCCATAAATTCAACAACTGTTACATTGACTCCCAGGGATGAGTAGACAGTTGCCATTTCCAAGCCAATAATACCACCGCCTAATACAAGTAGATCACCTTTGATATCTGTGAGCTCTAATGCTCCCGTAGAGCTAAATATTCGTTTATCCTCTGGTATAAATGGTAATTTAATGGATTCTGAGCCTACTGCAATAATGGCATTATCAAATTCAACTTCTACAGTCCCTTCTTTCGTTTCAACAAGAATTTGATGGGTACCTGAAAATTTACCTACCCCGGTAATTACTTCTACTTTTCTTTGTTTGGCAAGAGCTTTTAGTCCCCCAGTTAACTTTGCAACTACAGAGTTTTTCCATGCAACCAATTTTTTACTATCGAATTTAGGTTTGCCAAATGCCACACCTTGTTCGGACATTTCATGGGCTTCATCCACTACTTTAGCGATATGTAATAATGCTTTTGAGGGAATGCAACCGACATTTAAACAAACCCCACCTAGTGAGTCAAAACGCTCGACCAAAACAACTTTTTTATCCAAGTCGGCAGCCCTGAAAGCCGCGGTGTACCCACCTGGTCCACTACCTAATACCACTACATCTGTCTTAATTTTATTAGCCATACGAAGCCTCATTAAAAAATATGTTTTCTTGGGTTATTGGCATTTCATTCGGAGCCAGGAAATACCAATAGCTCTATTCCTCTATATGTCAGAGTAAAACTCTTCTGATATCACCTAAACAATCACAAATAAAGCGACTAAACCTGGCTGCCTCAGCACCGTCGATTACCCTATGATCGTAAGAAAGTGAAATAGGTAACATCAATCTGGGCTTAAACTCTTTATTATCGTATATGGGTTTTATTACTGATCTTGATAAACCCAAAATTGCAACTTCCGGGCTATTTACAATAGGAGTAAATGCCGTTCCGCCTATACCACCAAGGCTAGAAATTGTAAAACAACCGCCTGACATATCAATAGGTGTTAATCCTTTTTCTCTAGCTTTCGTACTGAGTCTGGACATTTCTTTTGCAATATCAATCACGCTTAATTTATCGACATTCTTTATTACGGGAACGACCAGACCATTAGGTGTATCTACTGCAATACCTATATTATAATATTTTTTATAAATTAAATTTTCACCACTGGCATCCAGTGATGCATTAAATTGCGGGTAAGCGTGGAGTGCCTTGCAAACTACGCTACAAACAAATGCTAACAGGGTTAATTTGTAATCTTGATTTTTAGTGCTCTCCGATTCTGATTTTCTAAACGCTTCCAAGTCTGTAATGTCTGCTTCATCAAATTGAGTGACATGTGGAATGCTTATCCAGGAGCGATGTACGTTTGTTCCTGTAAGCTTTTTAATTTTGTTTAAAGGCTTTGTTTCAATTAAACCAAATTTACTGAAATCTATGGCTGGATTTGATGGTAAGCTGAAGCTTCCAGACGTGGTTTTTTCACTTAAACGTACTTTGATATAATTTTGGAGATCTTCTTTCGTAATACGAGATTTTCTTCCACTTCCCTGAACCAGAGATAAATCGACTCCAAATTCTCTTGCCAATCTTCTTACGGCTGGGCCTGCAGATATTAAAATATTTTTTGATTCAGTTATATCCAGGTTATTAATTGATATTGGTTTAGATTTTAACTCTTCACCTGGTTTCTCTATTTCCTTGATAGATTGTTCTGATATATTTTTGATCTGATTTTTTTCGATTTCAGGTGTCTCAGGTCTTGCTGAGGCCTTTAGAGTTAGAATAGGAGAGCCTTGGGATACTTTATCACCTAATTTAATTTTCATTTCGATGACTTTACCTGCATAGGGCGAAGGGATATCCATCGTTGCTTTATCACCCTCCAATGTAATCAATGCCTGGTCTTTTTCTATTTCCATCCCTGGTTTGACTAAAATATCAATGACATCAACGTCACTTGCGCCACCAATATCCGGAATGGATATTTCGATATCTTTAGAATCAGGTGTAGATACGTTTGTTTTTGTATCAACGGGTTTTTTTTCTGGTTTGGCTTGCTCTGATTCAGCTTTTTTCTCCTGAGGGCTAGAACCATTTGTTGTTGAATCTGACTTGGCTTTGATGATGAGATCGCCTTCGGATACCTTGTCACCAACTTTAACGAGAATTTGCGTTACCGTTCCAGATATTGGAGAAGGGATGTCCATGCTTGCCTTCTCAGATTCAAGCGTAATCAATGGTGTATCTACTTCGATCTGATCACCTTCCTTAACTAAAATCTCAATGACATCAACTTGATTGGCGCCACCGATATCAGGAATTTTAATTTCACTTTCTTTTGTCATATTTTCCTCAGCATTCAGTTAAACCGGAACTATCTTCTGTTCTGATTATTTGTTTAACTAATGGGTCATTGGATCCAATTTATCCGGATTAATATTGTAACGTTTCATGGCATCGACAACTTTTGCTTTGTCTAGCTCACCTTCAGCTACAAGTGCATTTAATGCCGCCAAGACTATAAATTTTGCATCAACTTCAAAGAAATGACGCAGTTGGGATCGGGTATCACTTCTGCCGTAACCATCTGTGCCTAAGGTAACATAGCGATTAGAAATAAAAGGCCTGATTTGATCTGCGTAAATACGCATATAGTCAGTTGAGGCAATAATAGGTCCACGACGTCCCTTTAGTTGTGATGTAACATAACTTTCTTGAGGTTTATTCTTGGGGTGCATGTCATTGTATCTCTCAACAGCCAAACCTTCTTTACGTAACTCATTGAAGCTGGTTACACTCCAGATATCCGATGTAATTGAAAAATCTTCTTCCAACATCTCTGCTGCTTTGATAACTTCACGTAAAATAGTACCGCATCCCATTAGCTGGACATGGCTTTTTGATTTTTTCTTATTTTCTTTTAAGAGATACATTCCTTTAATAATACCCTCCTCTACTCCTGCAGGCATATCGGGATGAGAGTAGTTTTCATTCATAATAGTAATGTAATAAAACACGTTTTCCTGTTTTTCATACATACGGTGCAAGCCATTTTGGATGATAACTGCTAATTCATAAGCGTATGTGGGATCATAAGAAATACAATTGGGTATTGTTGATGCTAAAACATGGCTATGCCCGTCTTGATGTTGTAATCCTTCTCCAGCCAACGTTGTTCGTCCAGCAGTTCCACCGAGCAAAAATCCTCTCGCTTGCATATCTCCTGCCGCCCATGCCAAATCACCAATACGCTGGAAACCAAACATAGAGTAATAAATATAAAACGGAATCATTGCCAGTTTGTTTGAACTGTAAGACGTAGCAGCAGCAATCCACGAGCAAAATGCCCCAGCTTCATTAATGCCTTCTTCAAGAATCTGCCCGTCAACTGCTTCCCGGTAATACATCACTTGTTCATGATCTACAGGGGTATAAAGTTGGCCTACAGGAGAATAAATTCCTATTTGTCTGAATAATCCCTCCATACCAAATGTTCTGCATTCATCTGGTACTATGGGAACTATTCTGGAGCTGATGTCTTTGTTTTTGAGTAGAGCTGAAAGAATTCTCACAAAAGCCATTGTAGTGGAGATTTCTCTATCTCCTAATCCTTTGGTAATACCGGAAAATTCTCCCAAATCAGGTATTTTTAACGGTTCTACTTCAGTTGACCGATGAGGTAAATAACCACCCAAAGCTTCCCTTTGTTTTTTAATATATTTGATTTCAGGACTGTCATCATCAGGTTTATAGAAAGGAATATCAGCAATTTTGTCATCGCTGATTGGAATATTAAATCGATCTCTAAATGCTTTTAGTTGATCTATGGTCATTTTCTTTTGTTGATGAGTAATGTTTTGACCCTCACCAGCTGCTCCCATTCCGTATCCCTTTATGGTTTTTGCAAGGATTACGGTTGGAGTTCCCTTGTGCTCAACTGCTTTGGCATAAGCAGCATAGACTTTTTGAGGATCATGGCCACCACGATTTAAACGCCAAATTTCCTCATCAGTCATATTATCAACCATTTTCTTTAGCTCTGGGTATTGATTAAAGAAATGCTGTCTTACATAGGACCCATCGTTCGCCTTGTAAGATTGATAATCTCCATCCAGACATTCTTCCATTCTTTTCTGTAGCCAGCCCTGATTATCGCGGGCAAATAATGGATCCCATCGACCTCCCCATATGACTTTGATAACGTTCCATCCAGCTCCACGAAATAGACCTTCAAGTTCTTGAATGATTTTACCGTTACCACGTACAGGCCCATCAAGTCTTTGTAAATTGCAGTTCACCACAAAAATGAGATTGTCCAGCTTTTCTCGTGCTGCAATACTGAGTGCTCCAACTGATTCAGGCTCATCCATCTCGCCATCACCCAAAAATGCCCACACTTTCCGACCCTCAGCTTTGATCAGTCCTCGGTTTTCAAGATATTTTAGAAAGCGGGCTTGATATATTGCTTGTAGAGGGCCTAAACCCATGGATACGGTGGGAAATTGCCAAAAATCGTTCATTAGCCAGGGGTGAGGGTAGGAAGATAGACCATCTGCTTCTACTTCTTGTCGGAATTTTTCAAGTTGTTTCTCTGTTAATCGACCTTCAAGAAATGCTCTGGCATAAATACCCGGAGCCGAGTGGCCTTGGATATAAAGCAAGTCCCCGCCGTTTTCTCCTTTTTGTCCCTTAAAAAAATAGTTAAATCCAGTTTCATATAACGTTGATGCGGAAGCATAAGAAGCGATATGACCACCAAGCTCTGGTGCATATTTACCTGCTCTAAGCACCATAGCAACAGCATTCCATCTAATTAATGCATTGATGCGCTTTCCAATTCCTTCATCGGGAGGCATTTGTTTTTCTTCGTGAGGTTTTATGGTGTTTCTGTAGGGAGTATTAATTGAACTGGTTAGTTTAACCCCCTCAGCATTTGCTTTATTAAGAAGCTGTTGTAGAAGAAATGCAGTACGCTCAGGGCCATCATTAAAGAGTACAGCTTGTAGGGCATCCAGCCATTCACGCGTTTCTATTGGATCCAGATCTAAATTTGTTTCATTGGTCATGAAATAGTTCCCCAGCAATCAATAATTTTATGAACAGTATGGTACGGGTTGTAATTTTTTCTGAATTACACCAGAACAACCTTGATTACATGCATTAAAATCTGCAGAGCAATTACAAGTTACTTTGCGGCATTGTAGTGGATCACGGTAAGATTGCAACCCGCGAGTAATATATCCGCCTTGGACTTTAACTTCGTGAAGGTATTCCAGATAATTTTGTTTGGCAAAATTGTTTGTTTTTGCAGAACAATCTCGGCAATTGTTTGTGCAATTTTGCTTGCAGTAATCAAGTTGTTGAAGACAAGTTTGTCGGCATTGGCTTAAGGTTTTATGACGGGCAATTTTATTGTTTAGTGTGGCACAAGCTGAAAGCACCAATATAATAAGACAAAAAAGTAAACGGAATGCAGTGTTCATGATTCAAGTCCCACATTAATTTATTGTTAAACAGAACATTATAGCCAAGCTACTAATGTAAATAATGCAATAAAAACCAATAACACTATTGTGGCATGTTCTACAAGATTTTCAGCAACGGCCATTGGCACTTCTTCAGTATCATTGATACGAACTGCTTGCAAACCACACTCGCTCAGTATTTTATGATTTGAATCAGGAGAAGTTAGAACATGTTGAACGAATAGATGAAAACCTCGTTGAAAATTTCCAACTAATAAAAACAGTAATGCAGTGATTCTGGCTGGTATCCATTCAAGAATGTTAGCAATCTGACTTGCCTGAATGCTTATAAAATTAATTTCTTTACATAAAGCAATTAATCTGTAGGTTAATGCTGCAATTGGCCCTGCGATGATGTACCAGAATACAACAGCAAATAATTGGCTGTTTACCTCTGTTAAATATTCTCCAATTGAATCGGTTTCAGTTTGATTGGTACGCTTTTCCACAATTGGGTAAAAAGCATTTTGTGGCCCCAGACAGTAGTAAAAAATAAACAGGCTAAGAATTAGGCCAAATAATCCAAACAGAATACTTTGTAGTGAAAAATAGATAAGGGAGGTGAGAAGAATAATAGGTAATATGATAGCTATCAAGGCAGCCCAAGGATTAGAAAAATATTCATTTTTATCAATGAATTTTTTTAGAAATAGACAGTAGTTACTAAACCAGGAAAATCGCTGATAGGAAATTGAATGGATTAAAAACCGTTCACTGAGCAAGCATAATACTATTACCAGTAATTTCATTTGATTAATCCTTACGCATTTTTTCAGATAAAGCTATAGGTGTTGGATATTTCAATACAACAAGATACGATGAAACGATAAAAGTTAAAATAGTTGTTGCCTGGATTAAATTGGAGGCAACTTCTGAAATCAGATTTGTACTCAGGGCGATGCTCGCAACTAACAAAGAAAACTCACTCCCCTGCCCCAGGCGAATTCCCACTTCTTTTGCTACTTGTTTTTTCTCACCGGAGCGGGCAAGCAATATATAAAATAGCAACGGCTTAATAATCAGTATCAATGTTGCTAATATCACTGCCGGGATAACTACCTGGGCTCCAAACCCAAAATTAAAAGTGGCTCCTATCGAAAAAAAGAACATGACAAGGAAAAAATCTCTTAATGGTTTTAAACTTTCAGCAATAAATAGTGAAATTGGGCTGGATGCCAAAGCGACTCCTGCTATAAAAGCGCCTATATCTTCTGATAACCCTATTTTCTGTGCTAAAACTGATATTCCCAAACACCATCCTATTGAGAGTAAAAAAACGTATTCCTGAGTTCTATCAAAACGTGCCAGCAATTTTATCAGGATATATCTTTCAAACAAAAAGGAGAACAGACACAAGGCAGGTAGTGCGATAATAACAAGGATGAAATCATTGATTGATAGGTTTCCATCCTGATGGGCACCATTAATTAATATCAAGAGAACGATAGCTATAACGTCCTGCATTAGAAGCACACTAATCATCACTTCACCAGTATGTTGGTGATGTAAAATGGTTGTCGGTAATAATTTTAAGCCTATAATTGTACTTGAAAACATCATGGCCCCGCCCAATATCAACGACTCAGTTACTGTGAGGCCGAACCATCTCCCAATTCCATAGGCAAGCGCAGCAAATAGAATTGAACTTACAATTGCAATCCATGTAACTTTTTTTAGCATATGAATCAAATTCTGAGGCTGTAAATGCAATCCTAGTAAAAAAAGCAGGAATACTATTCCGATGTCACCCACCTGTTTAACAACTGTGACATCAGAGACAAGCTTTAATCCCCAAGGACCAAAGATCGCTCCGAGTATTATATAAGCGACCAATAATGACTGTTTGGTATACAATACCAGGGTAGAAAAAAAAGCAGCTCCAGCAAATATCAGAAATATAGTGTAAAATACAGAGCCATCATGCATTGATTGAATACCTCTTAAGAAAAGGTAGTTAAAATTGAATTATAAAATCAATTTTATCCATTAATCTATTAATTAGCTATTATTATTGTTTATTAAAAATAAATTGTTGTCTTTAGATAGAACCAAGATGATATCCATTGATGAGAGTGTCATCGATAGAGTCATAATGTGCTAGTAAAATTAACATAAGTTACGCGCACATTCAGAATCAGTTTGAGTAAAATGTTAGACGTAAAACAATTACTTTTCCAAACCATTCTGATTGAGTTTTCTTATTTTTTTAAAGGTATGAATTAACCAGTTTTTTCTACGAAACAAATTAAATTAAAACAGAAAAGGATCCTGTTATTCCGTTATTTGATAATTTTGTTTTAAGGTTGTCAGCCATTAATTTGTTACCAAAAGGTCCTACTCGAACAATATAGTGCTGTTTATAGTGTTCAATAAACACCGGCGACGGCGTAATATGAATTAGTTTCTCTTTCAAACGTTTCGCCAGCGCTTCTGAGGAAAAAGCTCCTGCCTGTAAATAATAATGACCTTGCCCAGCAGGTCCCATTAGCGTTTCAATTTCAACATGAGCTGTTCCTTTGGGAAAAACCCCCAGTTTTAATGCGGCGGCATAAGAGAGATCTATGACACGATTTGCGTGAAATGGTCCTCTGTCATTAACCTTAACTATTGCAACTTTGCCATTTTCCAAGTTTCTTACCTTGACATAAGTTGGCAAAGGTAATGTTTTGTGGGCAGCAGTCATGACATACATGTTATAAGGTTCACCACTGGAGGTGCGCTGTTTATGAAATTTTGTTCCATACCATGAGGCAATGCCACGAGTTTTATACCCTGTTGAGTTTTTCATGACTTCATAAGTACGACCGTCAACATAGTATTCAGAAGGATTGCCATATCTGCTTAATGGTTCTTTGACAGGTACTGGTTCTTTAAAGCTTACTTGTTTATCTTGTTTGGGAGCAGCATCCTGCTGAATTGTATAACGATTGGTTTTGTATTTATATCGATCGTAGACAGAGTTTTTAGTGTGAGTAGTCTGGTGTTTATTATTTGTCAGGTTGGGTTTGTCATGAGTTGTTTGGCAACTTGCTAAAAAAATTGAAAAAATAATAGATAGTTTGCGCATATTCTTTGATATTTCTTATTGTTATGACTTATTGCTAATATTACCAAAAAATAATAATTTTCGAAGTGCGATTAAATTAATTCGCAACTTATTTAGCTTTATAAAAAAATATTAATATTTTTAATATGCCATTTGGTTGCCTGCAAAAGGCTGTGATAAGATACATTCATTTTGCAACTATATCAGGTAATATCATGACCAGAGCAACGTCTTTTCTATTGACGCTATTATTTTTTATTACTTTATTTGTACAATCTACCAATTCAATGGCTGATGAAGTGCTACCCTCCTCTGATTTACAGAAGCCTTCTCCCACAGTCACCACGAAGCCATTTACAACTCCAGCTGCTCCATTACTTAATGGCAAAGCTTATATATTAATTGATGTGAATAGTGGAAAAGTGATTGCAGAAAAGAATAGTGATGAAAAATTACCACCTGCCAGTTTGACCAAAATGATGACATTGTATGTCATTTCTAATGCATTGAAGAGTGGACAAATTCATCTTACTGATATGGTAAGAGTGAGCCGTGATGCATGGCAGACAGGTGGCTCTCGTATGTTTATAAAAGAGGGTGATCAAGTCTCTGTTGAAGACCTTTTAAAAGGCATTATAGTAGATTCTGGTAACGACGCTTGTGTAGCAATGGCAGAGCACCTTGGTGGTTCGGAAAATGCTTTTACTGATATTATGAATCAGCAAGCTCAAAACTTGGGTATGAAAAACAGTCATTTTACAGACAGTACAGGATTACCTGATCCTAATCTATATACAACTGCTAAAGATTTGGCAATTTTAGGCCGAGCCTTAATACTCGATTTCCCAGAATATTATGATTGGTATAAACAAAAATGGTTTACATATAACGGTATACGCCAACCTAATCGAAATCGTTTATTGTGGCGAGATAGCCAAGTTGATGGTATAAAAACAGGCCACACGAATGACGCCGGATATTGTTTAGTATCTTCCGCAAAGCGTAATAATATGCGTTTATTAGCTGTGGTTTTAGGCGAACCCAGTGATTCTGTGCGTGCTGATGACAGTGAAAAATTACTAAATTACGGATTTAGATTTTTTGAAACACATCAATTATATAAAGCCGGACAATCAATTGCTGAATTACCTCTTTATAAAGGAACTTCTGATAAAATCACTGTGGGTTTGACAGAAGATCAGTTTATTACGATACCTGCTGGTCAATATGAAAGGTTAAATATTTCAACTAAAATTTCTAATGATTTACAAGCTCCTATAAAGAAAGGCGATAAAGTTGGTGATATTATTGTGCAATTTAATAACAATATCGTGTCAAGCAAACCGCTTTATGCTTTGCAAACAGTGGAGTCAGGTGGATTCTATACCAGAACAAAAGATTCGATACGGTTAGCATTTAAGCGATGGTTCGGTTCCTAGGATATTTTCATAATGAATATCGCATTTGTTAACGGAAAGTATTGTTCTCAATCTGAAGCAAAGATTTCAATATTTGATCGAGGCTTTCTTTTTGGTGATTCGGTTTATGAAGTGCTTCCTGTTTACCATGGGCGACCTTATTTTGTAGACAAACATCTTGACCGATTATTCTCAAATATGAAAAAAATTAAAATGACCATACCAAGTTATGACTGGCATGGTTTAATTCATAGACTAATATCAGAAAATAATGGCGGTAATTTACAAGTTTATATTCAAGTCACACGAGGAAACCAAGGGGTACGCAAACATGATATCCCTACTTCCATCACACCTTCTGTTATCGCATTCACCATGCATAATTCCTTTCCTACCAAGGAAGATAAGGAAAAAGGGATGTCAGCAAAACTGATTGAAGATTTTCGGTGGATGAGATGCGATATAAAAACTACTTCTTTAATTGCCAATATATTATTGAATGATGAGGCTGTATCTGCAGGATTCCATACTTCAATTCTTGCCCGGAATGGTCTAATTACAGAAGGAAGTAGTACTAACGTATTCATTGTCTCCCAGGATGGTGTTATTAAGACTCCACCCATGAATAATCTTTGTTTACCAGGAATTACGCGCCAAGTTGTTATTGAAATAATTAAAAAATTAGATTTAAAGTTCAGGGAAATAGAAATTAGCATTTCAGAGATTTTTTCTGCCCAGGAAGTTTGGGTAACAAGTACGACAAAAGAAGTATTCCCTATTACAAGGATTAATGATTCTTTAATTAATGGCGGAAAAGTTGGCGAATATTGGCGGATAATTAATGATTCTTACCAACAACTACTAGTAAACTAAATTATGACAAAAACGACATTAATAGAATTCCCTTGCTATTTTCCTATAAAAATTATCGGTATTAACTCAGAATTATTGCTCAATGAAATCAAGCAAATTGTTATTAATCACTTCCCTACTTTTGAAAATGAACATTTAACTCATAAAACAAGCGAGCAAAACAAGTACCTTGCTATTACTGTGACAGTATATGCGGAAAATCAAATTTCGCTGGATGGATTATATCAGGATTTAAGTCAACATCCGGCTGTGAAAATGGTTTTATAATGATAATTCGTAATTTAGGCATAAAAGATTATACTGAAATATGGGGGCAGATGAAGAAGTTCACTGAAATCCGTGACAGTAATTCTTACGATGAGCTTTGGTTATTAGAGCATTATCCAGTATATACTCAGGGGCAGGCAGGGAAACCAGAGCATGTACTTAACCCCAACTCTATAAAAATTGTGCAATCAGATCGTGGTGGACAAGTTACATATCATGGTCCAGGTCAATTAGTAGCTTATGTTTTAATGGATATTCGTCGCAGAAACTTGGGCATAAGAACTTTAGTAGCAAAACTGGAAGAAATATTAATTTCAGTTTTGGAACATTATAAAATTCCAGCAAACATTCGCAGTGGGGCACCTGGGGTTTACATAGGTGAAAAAAAAATTGCATCGATAGGACTTAGGGTTAAAAATGGATGTACCTATCATGGTATAGCATTAAATGTGAATATGGATTTGAGCCCATTTTCAGGTATAAACCCGTGTGGTTTTGCTAAAATGGAAATGACACAGATGAGTCATTTCGATCCTGCTATTCAGTTAGAGGAAGTAAGCCAACATTTTGTACAGTATTTTTTGAACCAATTTAAATAATAGGAAATTATGAATTTGTTAGCAGATTATGTGCAACCAATGACTTACTGGCTACAAGCAAACCCACATTGGTCTCTGTTTATCACATTCTTAATCGCTTTAAGCGAATCTTTAGCTGTCATCGGGAGTATTATACCTGGCTCCGTCACCATGACTGCAATAGGGATATTAGCAGGTTCTGGAATCATGCGTATTGATTTGACATTGCTTGCCGCTACTCTGGGGGCTGTTTGTGGAGATAGTCTTAGTTACTTTTTGGGATACTTTTATAGTGATCGTTTAATTGAGATTTGGCCCTTTAGAAAATATCCGGGCTTATTGAAATATGGTAAAGACTTTTTTGCAAGCCATGGTGGTAAAAGTGTATTAATTGGTCGTTTTATTGGTCCATTACGTTCGATCATCCCGGTAATTGCTGGAATAATGCATATGAAACAATGGAGATTCCTGATTGCAAATATAGTTTCTGCTATCGGATGGTCGATTTTATATGTTATGCCAGGGGTATTGATTGGTGCAGCAGGACATGAGTTATCAGCAGAAGGAGCTACAAGATTTTTTATCCTGATATTGGTGATTCTTGCTGTTATTTGGTTGACTAGTCTTGTTCTCAAATGGTTATTTATTAAGTTAAATTCATTTTTGAAAAGTAACTTGCATCGTTTTTGGTTAGAAATTAAGACAACCCCCAGACTATCTAAAGTATATAATGCTATCACTCCTGTTCAAGAGGAAAATCATTACAATACAGTTGGTTTATTACTTATTGCTCTAGTGATTTTTCTTCTCTTTTTGATTTTAGTTATTTTTACCATTGAAGGTCAACTGCTAGACTATATCAATGTGCCTGTGCATTTTTTTATGCAAAGCTTTCACAGTTCCTTACTGGAAGCAGTTTTTATTGTATGTGCTCAATTAACAAGTAAATCAACGTTAACTGGGCTATTCATCACCTCTTGTATATGGTTTGTTTATCATAAAAATTATCGAGCTACAGTTTATTTAAGCAGCATAACCCTATTGAGCTGTGTTATTGCTTTATTTTTAACTAAAATAATTGATAGCCCCAGACCGCAAGGACTCTTGGTTACTTTGCCTGGTTCTTCTTTTCCATCTGTTAGTATCTCGATTGCAACAGCACTGTATGGTTTTATTTTATTTTATATAAATAGCAAGTATTCCTTAATTACCAGCAGTTTTAAAACAATTATATTAATTGTTCTCGGATTAAGTGGGTTTGCTAATATCTATTTAGGCGACTTTTGGCTTTCTGACGTTTTAGCTGCTTATTTGTTGGGAGCTGAAGTTTGTTTGATTCATTGTTTGGTGTATAGAAGGTTTAGTACTTCTGTTATAAAGAATGAACATCCATTAATTATGCTCATATCACTATTTATGGTTATTGTATTTGCAACAGCAATTTCAACCGTTGTGAATTTTAAAGAGTTAGTTCATAACCATATGCCCTACCATAAGGAATTTACTCTAACAGAAAAACAATGGTGGGATCAGCAAAAGCCTCTTTTACCTTTGTACCGGCTAAGTAGAATTGGAAAACGAATAAGCCTTTTAAACATTCAATATGTAGGTGATTTGGATGCTTTTCAAAATAAGCTTGAACAATTTGGTTGGGAACCACAGAGTGATAAAACTTTTTTTACCAGATTACTGATGCGAATGAATAATGCACCATCAAATGTTAAATTGCCTTTACTCACTCAGTTATATGAAAATAAAAAGCCAGGCTTGATGATGACGTATCAAGATAAAAAATCCAAGTTGATTTTTGATTTAACTATTTGGCAATCGAACTATTATTTATCTGAACCTAAAAGAATTGTGTGGATAGGCTCCATTCATCAAAATATTTTTAATTTAAAGCAAAAAAAATCCAAACATAATTTATTGCCAGTATTAAATCCATTGTCTTATATAATCCCCGCTCTTGATGATTTTACACTTAGAAGGATTGTGCTGTCTGACAATTTGGTAAAAACATCGGTTTTTCCTACTGCTCCCATAGTTCTTTTGATAAAAAGCAAATAATAGAATGTAGTTGATTGCAGGAAACATGCTCTGATTTATTTATATTAGACCTGGCTAGTAACCCATGTAAATTACTGATATAACTATATATGTTCTTATAATTTATATAATAAGGGATGGAATCAATGCATATCTTGGCTAAAGTTATTCACTGTCTCTTTCCATTAATTGCACTAACTCTTTTAATTATTGGAATCAAACGAAATGCGATTTATTATATTATTTCTTCGTTATGGATAAGCCTTATTTCATTAGTCATTCATTATCAAACTTCTGGCGGAGAGATTTTAGGTACTTATTTTAATTATCTTAACGCAACAATATATACCATCAATTTATTCGTTTTGTGTTTATCTCTAGTTTATGTTTTATGGCATTTAAGCAATGATAATGTAGCGTTTAAAATAGTTAGCAGCTTGTTTCAATCATTTATAGTCATTGGAGCTTTATTGGTTGTAATCAATCTTTGGATAAATGCCTATTTTATCGAAAACAGGTTGAATGGAACTCCTGTGATGCAGGTAGCCCTTTTAGAGAAGCCTGATTATTGTAATTACAGATATATATTTTATAAGGTGGCGCTGGATGGCACCGTTTATTATCTTTGCCCTAATCATTACGGTTTAATCCCATCTATTGGTCGATTGTCAATAAGCCCAGATTTTATAGCATCACAGTTATCAATACCAAGCAAAAAGCAAATGCTCTTATTGCAACAAAAAAGGAGTTAAATTAGCAATTTTCTATATTTTAACAAATTGTTCTGATATTTATTATTTGATAGTATGTGTGTAACTTACCAGTATAGTGCGTCTATGAAGCGATTTTTTCCGATATTGTTTATTCTTTACTGCTGTAATTTATTTGCAATGGCACCTAAGCTTAACTGGGATAAAGCGATTGACAAAGCAATAAAACGTTATGGACTAAGAGTAGAACCGCAATTAATCTCTTATTTTTCTAAAGCCGGGGTTAGCTACCCTCCTAAAGAAATTGCCTTGCTTGCCTTCAAGTCAGAGCGTAAAGTTGAGTTATGGGCAAAAAATCCAGACCAAGCATGGACGCATATTCATGATTACCCATTAACTGGTTTTAGCGGGCGTTTAGGACCCAAATTACGCGAGAATGATAAGCAGATCCCCGAAGGGATCTATAAGTTAGTAAATTTTAACCCTTTTAGCAGCATGCACCTATCCATGATGATTAACTACCCAAATAGTTTCGATCGGCAAAAAGGTTATATGGACGGTAGAAAAGAGTTAGGGAATAATATTTTTATTCATGGAAAAAATTTATCTGTCGGATGTTTGGCTGTCGGTGACCTTGCTATTGATCAACTGTTTATCTTGGCAAGAAGAGTCGGTCTCAAAAACATTCAGGTTATTATTGCCCCTAATGATTTACGATATCAAAAGCCATCAACCGCTACATTTGCCCAACCCAGATGGTTGCCCGAGCTTTATAAGCAAATAGCAGAATCTCTCAAACCCTTTAAAAAGACTAAATTTACTGCTTAATATAAAGATTAATTTTTTTATTTTATTTTATTTAAGTAATTTGAGTATATACTTAAATAAAATAATTAATATAAAGAATAATCATAAAAATCATATGAATACTCCGAGAAGGCAATCATGGTCTCATATTGATTTGGGCGAAATAGCCAAGAATGATTCTTTGCTAGCCTGCCTGGTATTATTAACTCGATATTATCAAAATCCGTTTTCGCCTCCATCACTTATAGCTCGTTTGCCATTGGTCAATAGTAAATTGAGTGTAGATATGTTTTCGCGTGCTGCTGCCAGAGCTTCTTTGGATTCTGAAGTGAAAACTTTAAAATTAGAACAAATCAGTGATTCAGATATACCATTAGTATTAATTAAAAAAAATGGTGAGGCTGTGCTTCTAATACTGGAAGATGATGGCAAAAGAGTAATACTTGATCCCAAGCAACCTGATACCCGGATTGATTTGAATCAAATTGCCGATGAGTTAAGCGGAGAAGTCATTTTTGTTGAACAACAATACAAATCTAGTGCAAGAGCCCATGAAACTCTTTCCAAAGAACAAAAAAACTGGTTTTGGAAAGTTGTTATTAAATCTTGGCCATTGTATTCGGAAGTTCTTGTGGCATCGCTGCTAGTGAATGTATTTGCACTGGTCGTTCCATTATTTAGCATGAATGTGTATGACCGCGTGGTTCCAAACCATGCTATTGAAACCATGTGGGTGCTCGCCAGTGGCGTTGCATTAGTATTTATTTTTGATATGTTGCTTAAGAGTTTGCGTTCCTATTTTATTGATGTAGCAAATAAACACAGTGATAAAGAGTTGTCTGCTTTAATATTTCAACAGGTTCTTGGTTTAAGTATGGCAAACAGGCCGCGATCAGTTGGTTCTTTAGCCAATACGGTACAGTCATTTGAAGTATTCAGAGATTTTATTACGTCAACTACAATGACAGTTCTTGTTGATCTCCCTTTTGTATTTATTTTTCTTTTTGTTATTTATTTGATAGGCGGGGTTTTATTTTGGATACCTTTTTTAGTACTCCCCACTATTTTTATAATAGGTTTATTGCTGCAATGGCCTTTAATTCGACTTACGAGAAAATCCTACCAATATGGCGCTGAAAAGCAAGCTACGTTGTTTGAATCTTTAGCTACCATAGAAACTGTAAAGACAACTGGAGCAGAGTCAGTCTTGCAATCACGATGGGAAAAGATAATAAATGAATCCTCTAAAAACTCTATGCAATTGCGTTTTGTAGCTAATACAAGCATCAGCATTACTAATCTGGCTCAACAAATTGCTACTATCGCTATTATCATTGCAGGTGTTTATATGATTTCTAAAGGTGAGTTAACCACAGGGGGATTGATTGCCTGCACCATATTAACCGGAAGAGCATTGGCCCCCATGGCGCAGGTATCTACTTTATTTACACGTTACTTCCAATCAGTTAATGCGTTGGATTCATTAAACAAGATTATGCAACTTGAGACAGATACAACAGAAGAAACTCGTTATCTACACAGACCTACTCTGAAAGGTGCAGTTGAGTTTAAACAGGTGTCTTTCCAATATAAGGATGATGAGACTAAGGTACTGCAAAATCTTAATTTTAAAATTAATCCAGGTGAACGTGTAGCCATTATAGGACGAGTTGGTTCAGGTAAATCGACTTTGGGAAAATTAATATTAAAACTGTATGTTCCTAGCGAAGGAACCATTCTGCTGGATGGTACCGATTACAAACAAATTAATCCCGACGACTTGCGTCAGCAAATAGGTTATATTCCTCAGGATGTCGTTTTATTTTATGGAAGTATAAGAGATAACATTTGTGTAGGAGCACCCTTTATAAATGATTCTTCTCTTTTAAAAGCAGCTGAAATAGCTGGAGTAACGAGTTTCACCAATAATCATCCTAAGGGCTTTGATAGACAAGCAGGAGAAAAAGGGGCAGAATTATCGGGAGGGCAAAGACAAGCTGTGGCACTTGCCCGTGCTTTGATTATGAGCCCTAATATCCTATTACTGGATGAGCCGACTTCGGCGATGGATGATAATAACGAAAAACAAATTAAAAAAAATCTTAATGAATATTTATCCGATAATCGTACTTTGATTTTAATAACTCATAAGATTTCCATGCTGGAGCTGGTCAATCGCATTATCGTTTTGGAAAATGGCAAAATTATTGCTGATGGTAATAAAGACGCCGTTCTAAGTGCCCTTAGGACTGGAGTAACGGTGAGGAAATAGTCAATGAAAAAAACTCACAGTTCAAAAACCTTTACCCATATTATTTTATGGACTTCCTTGCTTTTTTTTATTGTAGCGATTATTTGGGCCAATTATGCCATTCTTGATGAAGTAACTACAGGACAAGGAAAAGTCATTCCTTCCAGCGAGGTGCAGGTTATACAGAATCTTGAAGGCGGGATTATTCAGAATATTTTTGTCAAAGAGGGACAAATAGTTAAAAAAGATCAAATTTTAATGCAAATTGATAATACTCGATTTATGGCCAGCTATGCCGAAGCAGAGAAAAAAATTGATGCACTGGAAATAGAAATTATACGGCTTAATGCTGAAATCAGTAATACGAAACCTGTGTTTCCAGAAAAATTTACCAAAACCTATCCCCATCTTGTGCAGGATCAGTTGTCTCTATATGAATCGCGTATGAGAGAGTTGAATCAATTGGAAAAGTCCCTGGAGTTGGCACAAAAGGAGCTGAATTTAACACGCCCATTATTAAAAGGAGGTTCCGTATCAGAAGTCGAGGTTATTAGACTGGAAAGAACGGTAAGTGAAATTAAAGGAAATATTGAGAAATTCAAATCAGAAGAGTTGGATAGATTAAATAAAGCCAGAACTGAGTTATTTGCGCTGGTTGAGGCTAATAAAGCGGATAAAGATCGTTTAACCAGGACTACAGTTCGTTCTCCAGTTTATGGCATTGTAAAACAAATTAAGACGAAAACGATTGGTGGTGTGGTTCAGCCGGGTAGTGATTTGCTTGAGATAGTACCACTTGATGATACTTTATTAATTGAAGCAAAAATACGCCCTTCTGATATTGGTTTTATACACCCCGGCCAAAAAGCCATGGTTAAAATTACTGCTTATGACTTTTCTATTTATGGTGGATTGGAGGGAGTTGTAGAGCATATTAGTGCCGATACTATTATTGATGAGCAAACAGATAAAAAAGAAGAAAGCTATTATATAGTTAAAGTGCGAACAGAGAAAAATTATCTGGGAACTGAAAAAAAACCATTACCTATCATTCCTGGCATGCAAGCTACAGTTGATATACTTACAGGTCAAAAATCTGTTCTTCAATACCTCTTGAAACCAATCATTAAAGCTAAGCAATCTGCACTAAGAGAACGTTGATTATTAGAAGTCATTAGCTTGTCATATTATGCGATAATTAGTTAATTGGTCTATCATAATATTAATATTATTTTCTGTAAGGCTATCCGTACAAAGGATATAATATTATGCAATCGATGGTACTCCATAAATCATCCAATTCTTACTACAATGCATATTATCTAACTGTAGCTTTCGCCACTCTAACATTTATCTTTGGGCTGTCTGTTTTAATTGGTTGGCATTTTAATATTGAGTTTTTAATTCAATACCAACCAAATAAGGTAGCAATCGTTTACAATACAGCTTTATCCTTTATCATTTTATCCTTTTCTATTTTTTTATTCCTAAATTGCTATTACAAGTCAGCCATTACCTTAAATACTATTGTTTTCATTTTATCTGGGTTAGCGCTTGCACAGCATATTTTTAGTATTAACCTTGGGATCGACGAAGTATTCTTTCATCACTATCAATCTATTGAAAATGCTTATCCTGGCAGAATGGCTGCGAATACAGCATTTTGCTTTTTATTAATTACTACAGCACTTATTTTGATGAATATAAGATGTTATCAATCCTTTAATAATTCTCTGGCAGGTGCACTTGGTTTATTAGTATTTTGTTTGGCTTTATTGTTCATAAGTGGTTATTTTTCAGACATTCAACAAGCTTACAAATGGGGTGACAAAACACCCATGTCAATCAATACAGGAATTGGTTTTTTGTTGCTTTCTTTAGCAGTGATGGGTTTATATTGGCATAATAATACCCTTTATCAATTAAACTCTGGTATTGCAATGCCTTATTTGAGTGCATTTTGCATTATGTTTACTTTTGCCTTGTTATCATTTGAAATTTTTAAAAAGGAAAAAGAACTAAATTTAAGCACCAATTTATCACTCAGTACGCTTGCTTTAGGAGTTTTTTTTTCCATTCTGTTTGGATTAATCATTAGATTATGGCAATTGGCAAAAATATCAGCTGTAACTGCCAAATATGCATTATCAGAAATCAAGGCAACTCTGGAATCTACCGCAGATGGTATTTTGGTAGTGGATAGAACAGGCAATGTGATGAATTACAATAAACGCTTTTTAAATATGTGGTATCAAGAAGAGAGACCTCTGAAAACGATAAATTATCATGATATAAAATTGATAATTAATAAACAATTAATCAATCGAAAGGAAACACTTCAAAGAATCAATAAGATCTTGAAAACTCCAAATTATCAACACTCATTCGAGTTAAAATTTAAAGGTGAGATATATTATGATTGCTATACTCAACCACTAAAACTGGATGATGAAATCATTGGGCGTGTTTGGAGCTTTAGAGATATTACTATTCCTAAAAGGCTTGAAATGGAGCTATCTCACCAATCTACACATGACATGCTTACTAATTTACCTAATAAAGTATTGGCTATTAACATGCTAGGATATGCAATGAAAACAGCAGTTAGTAGTAAAAAAATAGTCGGAGTATATCTATTAGATTTGGATCGATTTACACAAATCAATGATGTCTTTGGGCACAGCAAGGGAGATGAAATAATAAAAGCTATTTCAAGACGTTTAATTGATTGTGTGCCGATGAACCATGTACTTGGACGACTTAGTGGTGATCAGTTTATTGTAATTGCCAGTATTAACAATAACAAGGAGGTTGTTACTGGAGTCACACGTTTACTGAGTGCGTTTCAAGAGCCTGTTAAAATGAACGGTCATTGTATTAAAATGAGTTGCAGTGTAGGGATTTCATTTTACCCTAAAGATGGAGATACAGTTGACACCTTATTATCTAAGGCTGATATTGCCCTGTCTCGAACAAAAGTTGAAGGTCGCAATAGTTTTCAATTTTATACACAAGAAATGCATAGCTATACATTAGAACACATTTTACTGGAAAGTGAGTTAAAGAATGCAGTGGCGAAAAATGAGTTTGTTTTGTTTTACCAACCTATTCTAAAATTGAGTTCTTTGAATGTGATTGGTTTTGAGGCTCTAATCCGCTGGAATCACCCTCGGAATGGGTTAATTCTCCCGGACAAATTTATTCCTCTTGCAGAAGAAATAGGAATAATTGGTGAAATTGGTGATTGGGTGTTCGTCACCGCATGCAAACAGATACAAGCATGGCAACTCCAAGGGTTTAAAAATATAAAAATTTCAATTAACATTTCACCAAAGCAGTTTAAATTTCAATATATTCCCAAGAGGATTAATGAATTATTATCTGAATTTCAAGTAAAATCAGAATCTATTGAATTAGAATTAACTGAAAATATATTAATAGACAAGTCGACTGATATTATCGATACTTTAAATGAATTAAAGGAAATGGGTATCCAAATTTCAATTGATGACTTTGGTACCGGTTATTCTTGCTTAAGCTACTTAAAAGACTTACCAATTGATATTTTAAAAATTGATCAAAGCTTTGTTAAGGATCTAAAAAATAATCAATCCAATCAAACTCTAATAAAAGCTATCATTGCGATGGCAAAAAAATTTAATTTGAGTTTGATTGCAGAAGGAATCGAAAACCAATATCAACTCGAATTTTTAAAAAAACTTGGTTGTCATTACGGGCAAGGATATTATTTTTCTCATCCAAAGCCAACCGAAAATTGCATGCAATTTTTGCAATAATTTATTTATTTGCCTCATGATCTGGATGAACGATAAAAATTCCTGGCGCATTACGTAAATATTCGTGGTAATCCATGCCATAACCAAAAATATAATGATCCTCTACTTGCAAACCGACGAAATCTGCTTTTTGCAAACCATTGGGAACACGTTTGCGATATTTATCAACTAATACAGCACTGTAAACTTCTGCAGCCCCTATTGCTTTGATTTCATTGATTATGGCAGCCAGAGTTATACCCCCGTCAAGAATATCATCTACGACCAAGACTGTGCGTCCTGCAAGATTGCTTGATGGTCTCACTTTCCAATGAATGTCTCCCCCCGTTAAATCACCTCGATAACGAGTAGCATGAACATAATCCACCTCTAAAGGAAAATCCAAACGATGCAATAAATTACCTAATGGAACGAGACCTCCTACCATCACACAAATAATTACAGGATTTTTATCCTGTAGTTTTTCATGAATTTTTATTGCCATCCTATCCAGTGCTGCTTCTACTTCATTAGATGTGTATAAACAGGTTGATTTTTCATATACCGCTTTAATTTTATCAGGAATAGTCATTTATTTATTTCCTTAGAAGTTGTTTATACAGTCTAAAATGAAGTTAATCTTTTATCTTCCCGGCTCCAGGGAATGGCCTTACTTTATTGCTATGGCCCAAGTTATCTTTGACTTTTGATGTCCCTTGTTTTGAAACTTCATCAATTCGAAAGATGGAGTGTACAGGGATAAAAATGCGCTTAACATCACAAAATTCCATTTTAAGTTTTTCTTCAGATGGATCAACTACCAGTGCTGTTTGCTCTCCAAAAACAAGCTCTTCAACCTCCAGAAAACCAAACATATCGCTTTCTTTTATTGAACGAGCATAGATTTCATAAATTTCGTCCTGATTAGCAAAACTGATTTTGAATAGCGATTTTTTTGTCATGTATTTAACCTTATCTAAAAGCAGAATCAAGTATACAAAAAGTAAGGGTTAATCTTCAAATATTTAGAGTCGTTTAGTCGTATAGAGCGCATTGTTAGATCCAAATTTGTTCATTTAGACCTAATGGTGACAATAATTCAATCTCTTTAGTATGTAGATTATTAACGAACTATAAATGCTTTCTAATTTGTTGCTGGTTGTAAGGGTGAGTCATACTCTTTTTTTGCCGATTCTATGACAGGTTCAATTGCTAGTGATGGACTGATGTACTCATATTTTTGAGTAATATAACAATAAAAGCCAGAAGGAAAAGGCCATATCATTTTTCCAATCTCATCAAAAAAAGTTAATTTTTTAATTAAAGATTGGCTATTTACTGGTGGTATATAGCAAAAATTAGTTAAGGAGCACTGCTTATAGCCTCTTTGAAGAAAAATTCTGTTAAGATTGAAAGCTGAACGCATTTTTACTGTTCGATTGCCATAACAATTAAGTAATCCCCATTTCATGGCACCTCCCCATAAACTCCATGGGTTAATGCATAAGAATATGAGAAATCCCATAGGTTTCAATATGCGGTCGATTTCATCAATTAAACTAAAATTGTTTCCAAATGGCTCTAATGTTAAGGGTACGATAACACAATCCAAGGTGTCTCTATTCAGTGGCAACTGATTTAGTGAGCACTCAAGATGGATTTTATTGATAGAAGAAAATGGTGATGCTATCCATTTATGTTTAAAATCAAGCAGGTTTAACCAGGGATTTGTACCACAATCTCCAAGTTGTAGTAGTGTCTCTCCTTTTAAGAACTTCTTTACTGGTTCCAATTGATCTGTAAATTCTTTAGCAACAAATACACCTAATGGTGATTGGAACCATTCGTATAAAATGCGATAATGTTTTATTTGATGTTCAATCAACAAAATGTGACCTTTAATTTATAATCTTTTATTAACTACAATACAACGACTTTTATATGCAAACAATTCATTTTTAATTTTAAATCTTTCAAATTGTTTCTTATTTCCAAGAGTTGCCTTATAGCCTGTGTTTGTAAAAAATTGATATGGTGGAGTAATCAGAAATAGTATTTAGGGACACGTCTAATTAAAATAATTTATAAAACAATGAACTACTTAATATCATGACTTAAATACGATATTGTGTTCAAAAAACAATGAAATTATATAAATTTTTAACTATATTTAAAACTAAGACACAATTTGAATAAATAAAATGGCTCTAGCTACAGAAGAATATAGATTACAGGGTATTGGCCAGCTTCTCGTGCTGGAAAAGTTGCTAGATAAAACAAAAGCAATTGAATTACACAAATTGGCTGCAGCAGAAAAGTTGTCTTTACTGCAATACATTGTAAAAAATAAAATATTGTCGGCTGAACAAATTGCACTGACGGCTGCTCAAAATTTTGGCGTACCGATGTTGGATATTAATTGCATCGATGTGAGCTCTATTCCTGCCAGTCTGGTTAATGAGAAATTAATTAAACGTCATGCCATGGTACCCCTTTTTAGTCGAGGTACCAATTTATACCTTGCAACAGATGATCCCAGTAAACAGGCTTCCTTAAAGGAGATTCAGTTTCATACCGGATTGAACACTCATGCGATAGTTGTAGAAACAGATAAACTTAGCTCTTTGATTGATAACTTATTAACAGCAAAGGAAAGTCAGGGCTTATCAGACTATGTCGATGACTCTGGAGATCTGGAAGGTTTAGAAATAAGTACTGAGGATGAAGATCAAGATATTGATACAGCAACCTCAGTAACTGATGATGCGCCCATCGTAAAATTCGTCAATAAAATTTTATTGGATGCGATAAGGCAAGGCGCTTCTGATATACACTTTGAGCCTTATGAACGAGAATACCGAATCAGATACAGGCAAGATGGTATTTTACATGAGGTAGCTACTCCCCCGGCAAGCTTGTCATCCCGCATTACAGCACGCATAAAGGTCATGTCTAATTTGGATATATCAGAGCGGCGTATCCCCCAGGATGGTGGTTTCAAAATGAAAATTTCCAAATCACGAGCAATTGATTTCAGAGTGAGTACATGTCCGACTTCAGCAGGGGAAAAAGTGGTTATGCGGGTTCTTGATTCTGGTGCTGCCAAATTAGGTATTGAAGCATTAGGATTTAATCCTGTTCAGAGAAAAAATTTCCTTAAAGCAATCCAGCGTCCTCAAGGGATGATTTTAGTCACTGGCCCTACTGGTAGTGGTAAAACAGTCACCTTATATACGGCATTAAATATATTAAATACAATTGAGGTTAATATCTCAACAGCCGAGGATCCAGTTGAGATCAAAGTACCTGGTATCAATCAGGTTAATATTAATCCTAAAGCTGGTTTAACCTTTTCCGGTGCATTGCGTTCGTTTCTAAGGCAAGACCCTGATATTATCATGGTTGGTGAGATACGAGACCTTGAAACAGCGGAAATTGCTGTAAAAGCTGCGCAGACAGGACATTTGGTTCTTTCCACACTGCATACCAACAGTGCTGCTGAAACATTAAATCGTTTAGTGAACATGGGAATACCTACTTTTAACATTGCGAGCTCGGTTACCTTAATTATCGCGCAAAGACTGGCAAGAAAATTATGTAATCAATGTAAAGCAGTGCGAGATGACTTTACCAATCAAGGTTTGATTGAATTAGGTTTTAAGGAAACTGATCTGGTTAATCTTACATTATACAAAGCAGTTGGTTGTGATCAATGTACAAGTGGTTATCGCGGGCGCGTTGGGTTGTTTGAGGTTTTACCGATGACGAAAGAGCTAGGCCAATTGATTATGTCAGGTGGTAACTCGCTGGATATATTAAAGTTAGCTCAATCAGAAGGTATGCTGACCATCTTTCAATCAGGAATAGAAAAAGTTAAGGAAGGAATCACGACCATAGAGGAGGTCAATCGGGTAACCGTTGATTAATTTGGATGGATAAAAATAGCCCACCCTTATTAACCTTTCATTATCAAGGCATCAATAAAGCCGGTCAAAAAATGGAGGGTGATATTCAAGCCAGAAGCTTGGCGATAGCTAAAGCCGATTTGCGTAAGCAAGGAATAGTCACTAATAAAGTAGTTAAAAAAAGAAAACCTTTGTTGGATAGAAAAAATAAAAAAATTACACAAGCCGATATTACAGTCTTTAGCCGCCAATTAGCGACAATGATAGAGTCAGGTATACCATTAGTGCAAGCGTTTGATATTGTTGCCAAAGGACAAAGCAATAAAAGACTTAAAGACTTAATAGAAACAATCAAGCACGATATCGAAACGGGTCTAACGCTAGCAGAATCCTTAATTAAACATCCACTCTATTTCAATGAATTATTTTGTAATCTTGTCGATGCAGGTGAAAAATCAGGTTCATTGGATATCATGCTGGACAAGGTTGCAACGTATAAAGAAAAAATTGAAATCATAAAAAAGAAAATAAAGAAAGCTTTAACTTACCCAATCGCTGTTATGGTTGTCGCACTTTTGGTTACTGCGGGATTATTAATCTATGTGGTTCCTCAATTTGAATCGCTGTTCAAAGGATTTGGAGCTGATTTGCCAGCAATGACTAGAGCTGTAATTACTATGTCTGAATTTATGCAGGCTTATTGGTATATTATTTTTGGAGCATTGGGTGGGATTATCTATAGCTTTTTTTACGCTAAAAATCATTCTTTGGAGTTCGCACAAACTATTGACAGAGTAATGCTAAAATTTCCTGTGATTGGTCCTATCCTAGAGAAAGCAGCAATTGCCAGATTTGCGAGGACATTATCTATTACTTTTGCTGCTGGATTACCTCTGGTTGAAGCTTTGAAGTCTGTAGCTGGGGCGACTGGGAATATTATTTATGCCAAGGCGACTGATAAAATCAGAGAAGAAGTTGCCACAGGACAGCAAATGTTTGTTGCTATGGAAAACACCCATTTATTCCCAAATATGGTAATTCAAATGGTAGCAATTGGTGAGGAGTCAGGTGCCCTTGAAAAAATGTTAAGCAAAGTTGCTGATTTTTATGAGGAAGAAGTAAATAATGCTGTCGATGCTCTGAGTAGTTTATTGGAGCCGATAATTATGTCAATATTGGGTATACTGGTTGGGGGATTGGTGGTGGCTATGTATTTACCTATCTTCAAACTGGGCTCCGCTGTTTAAATAGATCTTATTTAATTTAACCCTACAATATAGGCAAATGAGTCAATGATAAATGCGCTAATAATCAATTATCCATGGTTCATGTATTTAGTCGTTGGACTCTTTTCTTTAGCCATTGGAAGTTTACTTAACGTAATAATCTATCGCATACCGATCATTTTGCAGGAAGAGTGGAAAGAGCAATGCTGCGAACTATTTCATCTCGAACAGCAGAAAGAAAAAATAAAACTTAATCTATTTTTACCACGTTCTTTTTGTCCTCATTGTAAAGCAATGGTTAAATGGTGGCAAAATATTCCCCTGTTAAGCTATATCTTGTTAAGAGGACGCTGTTATCAATGTGATAGTCGAATTTCAATTCGCTATCCTTTTGTTGAGCTGTTGACCACGGTTTTATCGCTATACGCCAGTTGGCATTTTGGGTTTACAACACAATTATTATTTGCTTTATTAGCCATCTGGATATTGATACCACTTGCTTTTATTGATCTTGATCATCAATTACTCCCTGATAGTCTCACTTTAGGGCTCTTATGGCTTGGCCTTATTGCTAATACCCAGAATGTATTTGTTAGTCTCAATGTTGCTGTATTAAGCTGTGTTGGAGCCTATTTAAGCTTATGGATATTTATTAATCTGTTTTATCTGATGACAGGTAAAGTAGGTATGGGACATGGTGATTTCAAGTTATTTGCAGCATTTGGCGCATGGTTTGGGTGGATGTATTTACCATTAATTCTTCTAATATCTTCAATAACTGGGGCTATCATTGGTTTGTTTTATTTAAAGACAAATGGTAAATCAAGAGATACTACTATACCCTTTGGCCCTTTTCTTTGTATTTCTGGATTAATAACTATGTTTTGGGGAGATTTAATTATCAATTGGTATATAGGTTATTGGATGTAAAATCTTGATGAGCTTAGCGTAATCCAACAATAAACAGAGACCACACGCCTAATATAACATGAGAAATGGATACCCCCAAAAGAGATTTCTGCCTGTGAAATAGCCATCCCCAAAAAAGTCCAGCGATAAAAGTTAATGAGGCAAAGGTTAGTCCCAGGTGAGTATGCATAGTTGCAAAGATTAGATTGGACAGAAAAATTGCATTCCATTGACGAAATATTTTTTCTCCAGGTAAAAAATGAAAAAAAGTGGATTGTAGAGCACTTCTGGCCATTAGCTCTTGAATGGGGGCAAAAAGGCTATATAAAAAAATCATAGCGAAGTAATGTACCCAGTCCACTTCATTATTGACCAAAAAGCGCTTTGTTCCAGAAAATAAAAGGTTATTATCCAGATGTTCGATACCTATTATAAAAAACACCTTTATTATTAGTACAAAAAGCATAACAGGAATTGTAAAAGCCAATGCTTCCAGAATGGTTTTTCCCCAATCTTTCGCAGTGATGCCAAATCTGGAATATGGTAGACCAGTAAAATGCATTGCAATGAGAATTGCTACTGCAAAGATTGAAATTAAGCAGATTGACAGTACGGTAGTGACAGTTACCTGATGTATTATGGTAACCAGGAAGTGTAGAGATAAAGTATAGAGGCAAATAATCCATAGTAGAGCTATGATAAATACACCCAATGCATTACGCCCTGCTGCTTCTTTGAGAGCTTGCTGCATATTTTTCACAGTTACTTCATTAGTGAAACGAAGTCTTCTGGAAAGTATTTGAGCCATGTTTTTAATTAATATCAAATTTAGTTTTGGTTTAGCCTTTACCTTTTCCAGCGGGTATTCTATGACAGTGAGGTCAGTTTTCGCTTTAACCGACGCGGAACGTCTATTATTTTCAACGAGTGCCATCTCACCAACAATTTCATCTTTAGTTAATGTAGCAATCACATGAATATTATGTTCTTCAAATTCATCAATGGTTTTTTTAAATATCTCAGCTACTCCTTCAACTATAATGAAGAAGGAGTCTGCTAAGTCACCTTCATTATAAATGATACTTCCAGCTGGATATTCGCGAGGTTTGCCAATTTTTGAAAAACTGACAAGATCATCTTTTGAGAAACCAATTGTTATCGATTGATAACTTCCTATTAATTCGTTATCCAATTGATTGCAGTTTTTAGAAGTATCATTTTGATTCATTCTCATTCCAATCCTAAATATGGAAGCCTAGATTTACTCTATTGATACAACTACGCTTTATAGCTTGTGAATAATTTATTATTTGATTAATAAACTATTAATAAACTGAATTTAAGGCATACCTTTTCTTCTTTGCATAATAGCTGAGAAAAATTCTGGTTTATTTAATCCCATTGATGCGAATATTTGAGGTATTTTATCCCAGCTCCCCTCTTGTTCAATACTGTCTACAACCAACTCAAATCCAGCATTCTTATCGCTTTCTACACCCCAGCCATTGATAATGCATAAACCTCTTAATCTCTTGGCACCTACATGCCCCAACTTTTCAGCTGCAATTAAATGCGCATGGGCCTCATCAAATAATTGTTGCGCTCTTTTTAAGTTGGCTTGACTATTAAATATACCCTCATGGTCCAGTTTTTGTCGGTATTTTGCTTCGTCGAGAAAAATTTGACCTAGCTGAAAATTAGCTGCTGAGTCATCGAGATTAGCAGCTGCTCTATAGCACTCAATCATCATGATTTCTGCATAGGGGAGTTTTTTATGATTCTTCAATTTTTTAAAAATTGTAGCTAATTCAAAATAATAGAGTATTTCCTTCTTCAGAATTTCATCCCCAGGCTGATTACTTACTCTATTGGCTTGCATAGCCTTTATTTTTTTTGTAATTCTTCTTATTTTCCATCGTTTAAAGATAAACATGCCCTACTCCCTTACCTAAGCTGTTAGGTCAAATAATATTTGTAGTAAAAAAATTATCGCAATAATTAAAACCATCAAGAGAATGATTTTGAATCCTAATATAGTGGAATCTCTCCCACGACTGGCAGGCTTGGAAGGTGATTTTTCTTGCATGCTTTCTAAAGGCTTTTCCTGAGGTTCTAAATAGTTTTTATCAATATAGTTAGAGATGTAATAAGAAAGATAGCCCATAATTAAGCTCGGTGTAAAAAAGATAAGCCAAACCAGTGTTTTGCTAGCAGTAGGGCTGAAATAATATTCATCTTCACCATATGCTATCATGGTACTAACAAAATCAGGGATATCGTAATCCAACTGCCAAATTAAGAAAGGAACAATATAAAAGCTAAAGAAGAATAGACCTAATGAAATTACCAGGCAAATAATTCCTAGAATATGTAGTTTACTATTCTCGTATATATTATGCTGCATAGTATTCCCATGATTCGATTAGTTTAAAGTAGTATAATATTATTATTTTTAAGATAGCAGATGGCTATTAATAAGTACAATCGCAATTTAAATATTATTTGTTTATTAATCAATGAATTAAAAAGGCTGCTTATGAAACGTTATGTTTTTATGCTTTCTGATGGTACAGGAATTACTGCTGAGACATTAGGTAATAGTCTGATTACACAATTTGAGAATATACAATTTGAAAAAATAACAATACCCTATATAGATTCAACTCACAGAGCAGAAAGCGTTGTGCTAAGAATTAATCAATGTTTTTCAGAGCAAGGAACCAAGCCTTTAGTATTTATGACTTTAGTTGATCCTGAAATTAGACAGGCTATTAAAAAAGCGCATGCCTGTGTTTTTGATTTGTTTAGTATTTTTATTGGACCATTGGAAAATGAGCTAGAGGAGAAATCATCTTATACTGTAGGTAGAACTCATGGGGTAGCGAATGTGAAGTCCTATTCGCATCGCATTGAAGCAATTGATTTTGCCCTTTCACATGACGATGGAATAAAAACACGCGGTTACGATAAGGCGGATATTATTCTTATAGGGGTCTCACGTTGTGGTAAAACTCCCAGTTGCTTATATATGGCGCTTCAATATGGCATTTTAGCAGCCAATTATCCTTTTACAGAAGAAGATTTGGTGGGTTTTCGCTTACCAGAGGTATTAAGACCTTATAAGCAAAAATTATTTGGATTAACAATTGATCCACAACGCTTGCAACAAATTCGCTCTGAGCGTAGACCAAATAGTAAATATGCCTCTGCAGAGCAGTGCAGATTGGAAGTAACAGAAGTAGAAGCCATGTACCAACGAGAAAATATTCCTTATATCAATTCAACAAAATATTCCATAGAAGAGATATCGACAAAAGTTCTTGCTATTGCTGGTTTACAAAGGAAAATATAAAGCTTATTTTTGAAAGCTATGATTTCAGTAAAGGGGGTTATGCTATATGCTTAGCCCCCTTCTGGTCTGTTCTAAAATCTGTAAAGATAATAGATTGGGCTTGAATATATTAATCTTTTTAATTTACCATCCACATAGCCATAAAATCACTTACTTTCATAGATGATAGTGTGTTAGTGTCGCTCATGGTATGAATAATTCTTTCAACCATGTCAGTAGAAAACCTTGTACTCAGATTACGTTTGAATTTAGACATTAAAACAGGAATTCCCTCTTCTCGTCTACGTTTATGACCAATTGGATATTCTATAGTTATTAGTTCGCTTTCTGAGCCATCTTTAAAGATAATTCTCATGCTGTTAGCTATTGAGCGCTTTTCAGGATCATGATAATCGCGTGAAAATTGTTCATTTTCTGTTACGTGCATTTTAGCTCGTAAAGCATCTATTCTGGGATCTGAGGCAACATCGTCTTCATAATGTTCCGCTTTTAAATCGCCAAAGAGAAGTCCTACTGCAACCATATATTGCAAACAGTGATCTCTGTCAGCAGGATTATATAAAGCGCCTTGTTTACTTATTATTCTTATTGCCGATTCATGAGTAATTAATTCAATTCGAGAGATATCATCTAATCTATTTTTTACTATAGGATGTAATTTTACTGCGCATTCGACAGCGGTTTGTGCATGAAATTCAGCAGGATATGATAGCTTGAATAATACATTTTCCATCACATAACTGCCATAAGGGCGTTGAAATTTGAAGTATTTTTTACCAAATAACACGTCATAAAATCCCCATGTTTGCGCAGTCAAGGCACTTGGGTATCCCATTTCCCCCGCTTTAGCAATTAAAGCCAAACGAACTGCGCGGGAAGTCGCATCTCCTGCTGCCCATGATTTCCTTGAACCTGCATTGGGAGCATGTCTATAAGTTCTCAAGCTTTGCCCATCCACAAAAACTTGTGAGAGAGTTCTTAGCATCATATCACGATCTGCTCCAAACAAATGAGCAGCAACAGCGGCACTTGCTACTTTTACTAATATGACATGATCAAGGCCGACGCGATTGAAGCTATTTTCCAGTGCCAGGCAGCCTTGAATTTCATGTGCTTTAATCATTGCCGTAAGCACATCTTGCATCAGAATAGGGGGACGTCCATGATTACAATTTTCTCGACACAAATAATCAGCAACGGCCAAAATAGCACCTAAATTATCAGAAGGATGCCCCCATTCTGCAGCAAGCCAAGTATCATTAAAGTCTAGCCAACGTATCATCGTACCAATGTTAAAGGCAGCTTGAACTGGATCCAATTCATAATTAGTGCCTGGTACTCTCGCGCCTCCAGGAAGAGTTGCTCCAGGTACTATAGGCCCCATCAATTTGGTACATTCTTGAAAGTTAAGGGCCAATATGCCACATCCAAGTGTATCCATTAAACATAATCGTGCAGTCTCATAGGCCTGGACACTATCAATTTTTTTGTTTAATACATAATCAGCTATATCGGTTATAACCTGATCATAATCTGGCTTAACATTATCCTCTACATAATTGTGCATATTAACCTCGTGTCTCAATAGCAGGAAATGGCCTGGAATCTGGGCCTATATATTCTGAAGTAGGTCTTATTAGCTTATTATTTGCTCTTTGCTCAAATACATGCGCAGACCATCCTGTGATGCGTGACATCACAAAAATGGGGGTAAATAAATGTGTTGGTATGTCGCAGTAATGATAAGCAGATGCGCTATAAAAATCCAGATTGGGAAATAATTTTTTCTCTTGCCGCATGATTTCTTCAATACGTTCTGAAATGTGATATAAAAGGAGGTTTCCTTTTTCTTCACCCAATCTAAATGACCATTTCTTAATAATATCTGAACGGGGATCACAAGTGGTATACACCCTATGCCCAAATCCCATAATCAGTTCTTTGCTGGCAAGCATTTGCTTTATGCCTATTGCTGCTTCATCAGGGGTTTTAAAGCGCTCAATTAACTCCATAGCTGCTTCATTAGCACCACCATGCAAAGGACCACGCAATGTTCCTATAGCACTTGTGATTGCTGAATAAAAATCTGCCAGTGTTGCAGCTGTAACTCTTGCAGCAAAGGTAGAAGCATTAAATTCATGTTCAGCATACAAAATTAATGAGACATTCATCATATCGGTTTCTATTTTGCTGGGCTTGCGTCCGTGTAATAAAGCGAGAAAGTGTCCGCCTGTTGTGTTTTCTTCACTTAAGCCAGAGATTTCTTTATTTTTGAAATGATATGCATACCAATAACACATTATTCCTGGGAAAAGAGCTAGCAAACGATCTGCTATTTCATATTGTTGCTTAAAATTATCTTCAGGTTCGATAGTACCCAAAAAAGAACACGCTGTTCGCAGTACATCCATTGGATGAGTATTTTTAGGTATAAGCTTCAAAACCGTTTTAAGCACATCAGGTATATTTCTTAGATTAACCAGTTTTTTTATATATACATCAAGTTCTTTTTGGGTGGGAAGTTCACCATAATGAAGCAGATAAGCAACTTCCTCAAAACTTGCATATTCAGCCAGATCATTTATTGAATAGCCTCTGTAATTTAATCCCTTGCCTGCCAGTCCAACTGTGGCAATTGCTGATTGACCAGCAACTACACCGGCTAAACCTCCACTTTTGCTACTCATTTTCTTCCTCCATCAGTTGGTCTAGTTTTTATTTCTAGTGCAGTCAAAATTGCTGCGTATTTTTTTATTATTACTGAACTCTGAAGCGGTTGATTATTTTACCTTATTCTCTTAGAGAGAATTCTTTTTGGAATGGATATTGTTATCATGCTCCATTAGTTCCTAAATGGGTTTTATATTATGCTTCAATGATGAATGCATCTCAATCGATTTTATTAAATTACTAAATGTCCACGTAGATACCATCGACAATGGCCAGATATTAATACTCTATTCCTCTGGAGCTCACAATATAACTCCCCTTTTCTGTGTAATCCCTGGACAGCATATAGGTTAGTTTTATTGAGTTTTTCTGCCCAAAAAGGAGCTAATATGCAATGTGCTGAGCCGGTAACAGGATCTTCTGAAATGCTGTGTTTGGGATAAAAACATCGAGAACAGAAATCGGCTTCTGTTGTTGTCGATGTCACAATGATTCCTCTTCTGGGGAGTTTTGCTAAAGAAAGCAAATCGATTTGCAAATTTCGAATCTGTGATTCATGTTCAAGTAAAACCAGGTAATCAAGATCTGTTTCAAATACCTCTATGGCCGGTTGATCCAATAGTGATAGAATTGCGTCTGGTGAAGGAGTTTTTTTATAATCTATTCTTGGAAAATTCAGAACAAACTTTTCTTTTTTCTTTTCTACTGTAATTTGCCCGCTGGAGTGATGAAAAACAATAGAATCACCATGTCCTTTATCTGACTCAAGTAATGCAAATCCTGCTGCTAAAGTCGCATGTCCTGACAGACTAATTTCCCCATTAGAAGTAAACCAACGAATATGAAAATCTTGGTCATCTTTTATAATAAAAGCGGTTTCTGCCAAAGTATTTTGCGCAGCAATAGCCTTTAATAGCTCATCATTTAGCCAATCATCAAGAATACAAACCGCAGCCGGATTACCATGGAAGACTTTATCCGTAAAAGCATCTATTTGATAAAACTCAATATTATGCACAATCAGCTCACATAAAAATTAAAATTATAACTGATAAAGAAAGTTGAAGTTAAGTCGAATTATCAATATATCTTCAATATACCTATGATCCCTGTATAATTTTTTTTCTTAAGAATCGTGCGGGCGATATAGCTTGCATCAGTTTTCTGGGTAGTATTGAAATTTCCTTATTAATTAAACCAGCTAACCATTCAGTTGCGAGAGGTATTGTTGTTAATCCTCGTGACCCAAAAGCTGCGCACGCATATAGATTTGGATAACAAGGAGCTGCTTTAGCTATCCATCGTTTGGAATTAGATTGTAATTCTGAATAAATTTTTTTAAATTCAAATGCATTGGGGAGAGGTCCCACTATAGGCAAGTAATCTGGTGATGCGGCGCGTATACCGGCCCAGTGGTCTAATATATTTGGGGACCACATTATTTCAGGTGCTATCCGTTTTAATCGATCAAGGTTTAACTGATTATCCAGAGCATTAAGTTCGGGTTCAGATGTCCCAATATCATAAGTTGCGCCAACTCTATGACTATTATTTAATGCCGGTAAAACATGTCCTTCACCACATAAAGGAATCTTCAACTTTAAACTCTCTTGCGTTGATTGAATCGTAGTCATTTGTCCTCTAATCGCTTTTACAGGCAAATGATTGGTTTCTTGAAAATAATTTACTTGTTGTCCATTTGCCAAAATTAGTACAGAGGCTTCGATGTTATTAACCACCCAGTTTTTTTGATTATAATCAATAGATTGAACTCTATTGCCAGTGATTAGAGAAATCTTTTTATTGTTAATCAGTATGTTGCATAGTTTAGGGGAGTTAATCCAGCCGGAAGATGGAATAAATAAGCCACCACATGGCAAGGATAGTCCTGATAATTCAACAGATTGTTTTTCGTCCACTAATTGCCCTAGTTCAGGGTATACTTCTAGCCAATTAATAAGACTTTGCTGGTTTGCTTTTTCCTTCTCATTATGTGCTAACAACAAAGAGCCTTTTAATTCACCAATGTCATAATGTTTCAATAGTTCCTTGTAAACGTAATTAGCATAAAGAAACGAATAAAGCATAAATTGAGTAAAGGGTGATTTATAGGTGGACAATTTAGGGAATAATACAGCCTGTTGATTTGCTGATCCAGCGCACCCTACCTTCTCTTTTTCTTCTAATATGGTCACTTCCCAGCCACGTTTAGCGAGACTATTTGCAATAAAACAACCTGCAAGCCCTCCTCCAACAACTAGTGCTGATCTTTCATTCTTTGTAACAGGATAGCTTATGTGCCATGGGGTATGACGATTTTTTTTTGAACTTGCATGGGCTTTTTCATAACAAGCGCATATCATGTGTCGTTTGGGTCCAAACCCTTTTCTTTTTTCAATAACAAACCCTGCATTGGTTAAAGCAGTTTTTACAATACTGGAAGCGGAATAGGTAGCCACTGTAGTGCCTTCTTTAGATAACATGGCAATGACAGTGAGCAGATTATCAGACCACATGGATTGGTTTTTTGATGGTGCAAAGCCATCCAGGTACCAGGCATTAACATAGGATTCTCTCAATTGTTGTTCAAGATTATTGTCTCCACAGAACAGTAATTGCTCATAGCACTCCAGCACATCTCCTAGCATTAATGTTAAAGTAATCTGGTTGTTACTAAATGTTAGATGATGATAACCAGGTGTTAAAACAGGATAGTGTTCTATTAATTTTTCAGCCTGTACACTCAGTTCTGGCCATTTTTGTAAGCATTTGATTAGGTCATTTTTTTTTAATGGATGTTTTTCACAAGAAATATAATGTAAGCGAGCGTTTTGAGGTGCAAATTTTTTCCATAGTTTCCAGGTTAATAAGAAATTCATACCTGTACCGAAACCAGTTTCCGCGATTGTAAATATGTTTGATTCATCAGCTGGTAATTGTTGCCAACGATTAATCAAATTATTACCTTCGAGAAAAACATAAAGACTTTGATTAATTCCGCTTTCAGCAGAATAATAAATATCATCAAATTGTAAGGAATACGGCAGATCATCACGCCAATCAATATCTGCCGTTATAATTGGGACAAAGGGGCTACTCACATAAAGCTACTCTTTCAGTTACCTCTATGCCAGACTGTTTAAAGTTATTCAAATTTTTTTCTTTGATCAACTTTCTTAGTTTAGGCACTAAAATGAAAAGTATAACGGATGATCCTATTGCAAACAAACCAAGCATCAAAAAGACATGACTGTAACCCTCATTGGTCAATAAAGGAGAAGTACTTTCTTGACCGATAATCATTAAATTTGAGCTATAACTTGATAGAGTAGCACCAACCCCGGTATTAAGCATCCACATTCCCATCATAACTCCCTGGAGAGAAGTTGGGGCTAATGCTCCTATCATGGCATAACCAATTGGTGATATTAGAAGTTCGCCAATACTTTGTAATATAAAGCTTGCTACTACCCAACCCGGATTAACCATACCATACTGATTCGCGTAATTAATACCTATTGGTAAGATAGCAAAAGCAACCCCTATAAAAAATAATGCGAAAGCGAATTGAGTAGGAATATTTATCTGAGATCCATTTTGGCGCATTCTGTTTAATATAAACCCTAATAGCGGGCCTCCGAATACTATGACTACAGTATTAATATTTTGAAACCACTGTGGTGGAATAATCCAATTACCATATTGTCGTTGCACATTGTGGTCAATGAATACAGTTAACCCCATTGGACCAATTTGGTATAACATCCAAAATACAGTACCAACCAACATTAATACCGCAAATCCATAGATCTTATCCCTCGCTTCTTTTGTGGATTGTTGTTGAGCTAATATCAAGATTAATATGAGCATAACAATCCCAGTGATAATGACCAATTTATTGGCCCAATCCGCATACTGCAATAATTGTCTTAAAATAAAGGGAAGTACAAAAATTAGTCCAATCCCAAATGCAGTTGCTTTTCTTTGTGCAGGTTTGTCTTTTCTTGAATAAGCAGTGTTTTTATCATGCAATTGCTGCCAGAAATAGAGACATATAAGCAAAGCGACAAGATTACCTAAACTGCTTAAAAGAAAAAGCCTTTGATAGTTTTGAGAAATCTGGAATACCCCACTGAGGCTAAATCCAATAAAAAAACCAATATTCATTCCCGCGTAATTCCATAGAAATGCGGTTTCTCTTCGAGAGTCTTCAGGTGCAAATTGCTGTGTCAGCATACAATTTACACATGTTACATTTAACCCTGAACCTGTTAAGAAAGCAGCTAAACCATAATATAAAAAGGCTGTATTTCCTACAGAGAGCAAAACACAACCAGCAATTTGTGCTATCATCCCAACGCAAAATAACGAGCGGTTAGAGAGTAGTCTGCCACCCCAAAAACCACCTAATAGATGCAGAGCAAAATTGTAGGCTATAAATACCCCCATTATGCTATTTGCTGTGGCTATTGGTAAACCAAGTTTACCTTTCATGTACAATACAAGAGTTGAATAAAGAACACTAAAGCTTAAAGTAGAAACCACTTGTATAAAAAATAATGCAAACGTACCTTGGGGCATGGAACTCCATAGTCCTCTTTTTTTACTCAAAATCAACATTATATGCTTTCCCTTGCTAGTTGAGCTCTTCTTGAATATTAACACTAACCCTTGTGGACAAATCAGAGAAAAACCGCATTTAGTCAGATTAGTGAAAAAGTATCTAAAAATGAATTAAATATATTTTTAATCAAACTGCAGTTGTCATATTAGGCCCAATTAGAAACTTTTTACTTATTCTGCACAAATCTGATTTTTCACCAAGATTCCATACTTGCGTTCTAGAGAATGGAATATGACATAGGGAAAAACTGCTGTCTAGTGTTTTGTTAATTATTTAAAATTGCAGTTAACCAGCCTAATAGCTGTTCTACAATCTCATCTATATGATTTAAATTAACACCATTACCCAAGTACTGGTTTTAGTGGTTGTGCTTACTGTAACTCAAGGCAATACTGTACAATTCTGCCATCAGGAATATTTTAATTGATTAAGTACTAATTCAGCAGCATCATATGTTTTTTGTATTTCCAGATCACCATGCGCACTGGAGACAAATCCAGCTTCATACATGGATGGCGCAAAATATACCCCTTGAGCAAGCATAGCATGAAAAAATTTCTTAAATAAAACCTCATCCGAAGAAGCAACATCCAAATAATTTTCAACACTATTCTTATCTGTAAAACAAAACCCAAACATTCCACCCAATGATGCAGTAAAAAAAGGAATGTTTGCGTTTTTAGCAGCAGCTGCTAATGCCTTAGTTAATTTATTAGTCGTATTGCTTAAATCTTCAAAAAAATTAATTTTTTCAATCTCTTTTAATGTAGCCAAACCGGCAGCCATAGCCAATGGATTTCCTGAAAGAGTACCAGCCTGATAAACAGGGCCTTCTGGTGCCAGAAAGGACATAATTTCACGTTTACCGCCTAAGGCGCCAACAGGCATACCTCCACCTATGATTTTCCCAAGTGTGGTGATATCAGGTTTAATCCCAAATAAGCCTTGTGCTCCATGTAAACCAACTCTAAATCCAGTCATGACTTCATCAAAAATTAACACAGCATTATATTGATCACAAAGCTCACGTAATCCTTTTAAAAACTCTATCTTAGGTAAAATAAATCCCATATTGCCAGGAACAGGTTCTAGAATTACAGTGGCGATGTCGTTTGGATATTTTTCAAAGAGCTGAGCAACTTGTTCCAGATTATTGAAATCAGCTGTTAAAGTATGTTCAGTGATACTTTGTGGAATGCCCGGGGTTGAAGGAATTCCGAGAGTAAGCAAGCCAGATCCGGCTTTAACTAAGAGGCTATCGCTATGCCCATGATAACAGCCATTAAATTTAATAAATTTATTTTTATTGGTGAATCCTCTCGCCAGGCGAATCGCAGTCATAGTTGCTTCAGTTCCTGAATTAACCATGCGAATTTTTTCTATTGATGGCATTAGAGAAGCAATTTTTTCAGCTAATTGTATTTCCAGTTCGGTTGGGGCACCGAAACTCATACCACTATGTAATACATTATCCACTGCTTGTATCACATTGGGATGGCAATGTCCGAGGATGAGTGGACCCCATGATCCAACATAATCAATATATTGTTTATCATCTACATCCACCAGGTAGGGACCTTTACCTGATTTGAAAAAAATTGGTTCGCCTCCAACACTTTTGAAAGCTCGAACAGGTGAGTTAACACCTCCGGGAATGATTGTTTGCGCTTTATGAAATAAATCTGAAGAACGGCTCATAGAAAATCCCAAAAATGATAAACTTTAGACAAGCATCAGTTATTATTTCTAATGTTCAAGATATTTCAGAAATTCACCTGTATATTTCTTCTGTACACTCTTCCTGATTGACGAAATAATGATTTTACTAAAAACTCTATAATAAAAAAATTAGACTGATAAACCTGTGGCTAGGAAATATTACAAGTATTTCATGAATATTGCCAGTGCATGGGGGGGTAAAAACAATCTCAGATTGAAATTGGATATGAAGTTTAATTTTAGCAAGCCTGTGTCAATTTTCGATGAGGTTATAACGTTCATTATATGGTTTAATTTAAAATTTGTTGTGATATTAAAGCAGGTTTAACTTTACATAATCATCAACAGTAGATAAATTAGCACTTTTTTATTGAGTTTAGACTATGCAAGAGTACAAAAGATACATTTGTGTTATTTGTGGTTTTATTTATGATGAGGCTGAGGGTTGGCCAGAAGATGGCATTGAACCAGGCACACGATGGGAAGATGTTCCTGAAAACTGGTTTTGTCCTGATTGTGGCGCTGGAAAAGAAGATTTCGAAATGGTTGAAATGGATTAAAATGGCTTTACAACCACCAACAAAACAATGCCTACCAGCAGCAATGTAGGCATTTCATTAAAAAAACGATAAAAACGAGAGCTTTTTGTATTATTTCCAAGGGCAAAAGCTTTAAGGTAGTGACCACAAATTAAGTGATATATCCATAAGAGCAAAACCAGTGCAAGCTTCATATGCATCCACCCTGCTTTAAGATAATAAGATAAATTGTAAGTTAATAACCACAACCCAAGAAGTGAGGTTGCAAGGGCTGCAGGCCATGTAATCCCATAATATAATCTTCTTTCCATTATTTTAAACCGATCCACACTAATTTTATCTTGTGATTCAGCGTGATATACATAGAGCCGTGGTAAATAAAACAAGCCTGCGAACCAGGCTACCAGGGCGATAATATGAAAGGCTTTAATAAATAACATACTTATTCTCTTTTTAATTTTTTACGCTTTACACGCTCATTTTTAATCAAGTTGAGAGATTCAACTGCTAATGAAAAACCCATAGCAAAATACAAGTATCCTCTGGGCACGTGGAATTCAAAACCATCAGCTACTAAAACTGTCCCTATTAAAATTAAATAACTAAGCGCCAGCATTTTAATGGTAGGATGTTCGCTAATAAATTTACTTACAGGCTCACTCGCCCAAATCATAATGATAATTGCGATGGTAATTGCCACTGCCATGACTGTAAAATGAGATGTTAGTCCTACGGCTGTGAGAACACTATCCAAAGAAAATATAATGTCAAGCAATGCGATTTGAATAACAACCCCTCTGAATGTTGCGGATGAAGAAACATTTTTTGAAACAGGTTCCATTAATGGTTCATTCATAACGTCCTGATGAATTTCATCTGTTGATTTCCAAATTAAAAACACACCTCCTAATATCAGGAACAGGTCACGCGCAGAAAAAACCAGACTGCCTATTGTCAGGATTGGTTTTACCAATTTAACTAAAAATACTGCTGAGCCTAATAAAAGAAGTCGTGTCATCCAGGCAAATGTTAAGCCCCATCTTCTCGCTTTTTTTCTCTTTTCAAGTGGTAATTTTTCTGTAAGGATTGATAGAATAACCAGATTATCTATTCCAAGAACAACTTCAAGAATAATCAAAGCAGTTAAACTAAGGCCTATATCAATAAAATCCATTTATTATCCTAATAAAATGCAAGATATATTATTTTCTCTAAAATATTTGTAAAGGTAAATGATTCACTTTGATCATTTGCTTCGTTATAATTGCCTGGTGTTAGCAATTTAGATTTCATAGCCATCTGAAAAGTTACGTGTTAACTTTATAGAATTGAATGTTTATGTTAAGTAAATCGTAAACTTGCAGGATAATTGAAAACACAACCGAATTACTGTTTAATCAATTAAGAGAGAAACAACAATCATCAAGTTTATTAAAAAACTGTTAAGAAGAAACAGGTCGCATGGGCATGCAATTGACTTGGCTTATATCATCCCGAGAAATAAACATAACATATCAAAAGCAGATATAAGTAATAATGCGCTGAAGGTTCTTAATCGTTTAATCAGCAATGGTTTTCAGGCCTATATCGTTGGAGGCAGTGTCAGAGATTTATTACTCCATAAAGCGCCTAAAGATTTTGATATCGCGACAAATGCTACTCCTAATGAAGTAAAAAATCTTTTCAAAAATGCTCGTATCATTGGTCGTCGATTTAAACTGGTGCATATTTTATTTCATCGTGAAATTATTGAGGTAGCAACTTTTCGTGGCCATGATTCAAGTGATGCAAGCCATCAATTTAATGAACGTGGTATGCTTGTAAGAGATAATGTTTATGGCTCTCTAGACGAAGATGCATGGCGACGTGATTTCACAATAAACTCTCTTTATTATAATATTTCTGATTCTTCAATCATTGATTTTACTGGTGGTGTAGAAGATGTTAAGCAAAAGTTAATTCGAATAATTGGTGATCCCGTTACGCGTTATCAAGAGGATCCTGTCCGTATGTTACGTGCTGTCAGGTTTAGTGCCAAGCTGCAATTTAATTTATCTCCGGAAACTAAAGCCCCTTTCCCTAAAATAAGTTATCTTATAACCCATGTTTCCAGTTCGCGATTATTTGATGAAATAACGAAACTTTATCAATGCGGAGAAGCCGAATCGGTTCAAAAATTATTGGTCGAGTATGGTTTGTTTAATTATTTATTTCCTCAAACAGCTGCTCTATTTGATAGTAATTACCCAGTTAATCCGCTCTTGGGTATAGCTCTTGAAAATACTGATACAAGAATACGTGATGGAAAGCCTGTCACTCCGGCATTTCTTATTGCTATTTTGTTATGGTTTCCAATGATAGAGTGTTCCAGAAAACTACAAGAATCTGGACTTCCGCCTTTACCCTCGATTGAAAAAGCCATGTCCATAGTGCTTAGTGAACAGAATACAATTATTTCGATACCTAAAAGGTATAGTCAGGTTATAAGAGAAATTTGGCTTTTGCAATATCGCTTCGAAAAACGATTTGGTGGCAGAGCATTTAATTTACTTCTTCATCCTCGATTTAGAGCAGCGTATGACTTTATGGCTCTTAGAGCATTATCTGGTGATGAGTCAATGGAACTAGCGCAGTGGTGGGCCACATTTCAAGAAGTGGATGATGTTGAAAAAAATAACATGGTAGCCCAATTGACTGCATCAATGCCTGGGAGGCCTAAAAAACGTCGTAAACGGAAAGTAACAAAATGAATGTTTGCTATCTGAGTTTGGGATCAAATCAAAAAAATCCTGAGCGTCAAATAAGACAAGCCATTAAAGAAATAAAACAAATTCCATCAACATGTCTTATCAAGGTATCCCGCTTATATTGGAATAAAGCCTGGGGCTTTGAAAATCAACAAGAATTTTGTAATGTTGTTATAGAGATACGAACTACTTTGTTGCCTCATAAGCTTCTTAAGTGGTGCCAGAGAATAGAAAACAAGCACATGCGAGTCAGGAGAAAATTTTGGGGGCCAAGAACATTAGATATTGATATCATTTTATATGGTTATAGAGTAATTCGTACAAAAAATTTAATTGTTCCGCATCCTTGTTTTCATTTACGAGATTTTGTACTTGTGCCTCTAATGGAGGTAAACCCTAATTTAAAAGTACCAAATTACACATAGACATCATAATCTACTACACTTTAACTTAATGATTCTATTTAAAATGAGGTTAACATGTATACAAATATTTTATTTGCAACAGATTTGTTAAATGAGCATAGCCATCTTACAGAAAAGGCTGCTAATATTGCGAAACAGTTTAATGCAAAATTATATCTATTACATGTGATTGAATTGCCAACTAGTATATTAATAGCTCAAGGATTGGGCTTTACGGAACTAGCCAACCCATCAAAAGAAGATGCCCAAACTGTATTATCATTAATTGGAGAAAATTTACAAATACCTCAGGAACAACAATTTGTAGAAATCGGGTCAGTAAAGGAACATATATTAAACAAAGCCAAAGATCTCAATTGTCAATTAATTATACTAGGCTCACATTCTGCTACAGGATTGCCGTCCATTCTAGGAAGTACTGCGCATGCTGTAGTAAATCATTCAGTTTGTGACGTGTTAACACTCAAAGCAGATTAATGTGAAGAAATTAGCACTTATTTGATATGTTCGCTTGTCCATTAGAGTAATTAAACCAGGCTGAGATTAATCAGAGTGCTATTTCTTACTTTTTGCCCATCGCATTAATCGTTTCTTCTTGTTCACTTGCCTTTGTGATAATTTATTTTTTTTATTGGCAAATGGATTTTGTCCTCCTTTAAACTCAATTTTTAAAGGGGTACCTACTAATCCTAAATGTTTAATAAACTCATTGTTTAAATAGCGTTTATAACTTTCTGGCAAGGCATCGAGTTGATTTCCATGAATAACAATGACTGGAGGATTGTGTCCGCCAAGGTGAGCATAGCGTAATTTTATTCGTCGACCATTGATGCATGGTGGTGTATGTTTTGTACTGATATCTTGTAATAATCTGGTTAGTTTAGGAGTAGAAAAGGATTGTATTGCTGAATGATAGGCTTCATTAATATCTTTAAATAATCCACCTACCCCGCTCCCATGTAATGCTGAAATAAATCTGATTTTTGCAAAATTGGCAAAATGTAATCTTCTTGACAGTTCTGACTTTATTTTTTCTTTATGATCTTCTTCCAGACCGTCCCATTTATTCACAGCAATGACTAGCGCTTTACCAGATTCAATAATAAAACCTAGCAAATTCATATCTTGATCAGTAATGCCTTCATTTGCATCAAGCAGTAATAAACAAACATGGGCTTCTTTTATAGCTTGTAGAGTTTTGATGACAGAAAATTTTTCTATTTTTTCATCAATGCGAGACTTACGTCGTACCCCTGCAGTGTCAATAAGGACATATTGCTTATCTTCTCTTGTAAAGGGTATTGAAATACTATCTCGAGTTGTGCCGGGCATGTCATAAACAACTACCCTTTCTTCACCCAATATCCTATTTATTAAAGTTGATTTTCCAACATTAGGGCGTCCCGCAAAAGCAATCTTGATCGCTTTCTCATCAGTTACTTCATGCGTTTCTGTTGTAAAAGGTTCCAGAATTTCTTCGAGTAATGAACCGATGCCTCCGCCATGAGAGGCAGATATGGCATGGACATCAGTAATGCCTAATGATTGAAAATCAGCACAAGCAATATCTTCATTTATCCCATCTGTCTTATTGACAACAAGATGCACTTTTTTATTAAGTTTTCTTAATGCTTGTGCAATTTGCTGATCAATACCCGTTAGTCCTGAACGGCCATCGACCAGGAAAAGAATCACATTTGCTTCATTTAAAGCAACTTGAGATTGTTTTGACATCAAAGTATCTACTTCAATGTCATCGACTCCGATACCTCCGGTATCAACAATAATAAAGAACTTGTCCTCATGTTGAGCATGTCCATATTGTCTATCCCTTGTCAAGCCAGGAAAATCAGCGACAAGAGCATCCTGCGTTTTAGTAATTCTATTAAACAAAGTAGACTTCCCAACATTGGGACGCCCAACTAAAGCAATGACAGGAATCATTTTATTAGCTCACTGAAAGTTGATTGAGCATTCCATTATTGGTTAATATGTACATATTTTTACCATAAACGCTCGGTGAAACTGTTACCCCACCAGAAAGCTGAGACCGCCCTAGTAACTCACCTGTTTGAGTTGATAAGATATGTAAATATCCAGTTTTATCACCAACAGCTAAATTTCCTTCTACCAATGCCGGTTCAGTAAGCCCTCTTGCCTTTAAGGAGGTTTGCTTCCAGTTCACCTGCCCTGTGCTACTGTTCAAAGACCATATAACATCGTTGCTGTCCGTAAAATATAGATTATTATGACTTAAAAGCATATTTTTATAAACAGATGCTGGTTTTCTCCATATGAATTGGCCATTAGATAGAGATAGTGCTCCCACATAGCCTTGATAAGTTGCCAAATAGGCAACGTTATTGCTTATTATAGGGTCAGAGTCAATATCGACTAAACGTTCAACATCACTTGCCCCCATCCCATAAGCAATACTTCTTTGCCAGATCAACCGTCCAGTCTGTAATTCAAAAGCATCTAGCTTGCCATCAGAAAACCCGACAAGAACCAGATCATCGACAATGATAGGAGAAGAGCTGGCTTTTAACACCAGACTTGGAGCGCCATGATCTGCAATCCATAGTTGCTTCCCGTTTACCGCATCAATTGCGTACACTTTACCATCAATGGTTTTTGCAATGACTTTCTGCCGCGATATAGCAGGTGGAGCTAATACTTCAGCAGATACTTTATTCTGCCATATCTCTTTTCCGTCAGATTGATTAAGTAGTACTAATGTAGAGGCATTAGTACCTATAGCAACGTAACCAGAAGCTACAGTTGGTCCACTAACTATATTATTTTTTAATGCAGTAGACCATTTTATCTGACCGTCTTTCTTGCTAACTGCCCGAACCAATCCACTCGCATCTGCAGTATAAATTATATCACCACGAATAGCTGGTTTGATATTTAAATACTCATTTGTTTTATGAGCTTTCCCAACTGGAGCAGTCCAGTTTTGTGTCATTTTAACTTTGGGTTGAATTTCTTTTAGCTCTTTGGGTTGAGGGGTATTATCTTTGCCGAGCATATAATCATCTACATATGTACATCCTTGAATTAACGCACATAGTATTAAAACTAATATTCTAATATTCATAAAAAACAAACCTTTATAATAAAATTAAGCTGCTTTTACCTTTTTATCATCAGTAATCATAGATTGAGTCTTAATTGCTAACTCATTTGTTTTCATTTCTAAAAATAAATTACCCATTCCATTTGTTCTTACTTCATCTATGGCAAGTCTGTAGGCATTCATTGCATCCTGATATTGGCCTTTGGCACTATAAATATCTCCTTTCAGTTCGTTAATCACTGGCAAGTAGGCTTCGTCTTCAACGACACTTAATTCATTTAATGCGTTAGTATAAGATTTATCTGCCGCCAGTAAACGTGCTATGCGAATTTTGGCAATTTGTCTTAACGGTGTCATTTGGCTTTCCAATGCAACAGTTTTTAATTCATTTCTTGCTTGCTCAAGTTTATTTTTACTTACATAGATTTTTGCGAGTGTCATATGAGCTATATCTGCATAAACAGTATGGTTATAATTTTTAATTAGTTCATTGGCATAAGAGCGAACTGATTTTATATTTTGATTGGAAAATGCAATCATCATATTTTCATAGGCAATAGATGCTTGTTGTTTGATCTTGTCATTGTGCCAATTCATATATCTATACCCTGCGATAATCAGGAGCACTACTGATAAAAAAATAGTTATCATATTGCCATATCGTTTCCACCATTTTTTTATAATCTCTAATTGTTCTTCTTCCGTCATGTAAACAGACATAATATTCTCCTGCCCTCAAGCTAGATAATCTTGCAAAAATTCATTTATTTTGGTGATTGGTATTGATACTTGTTCTATTTCAGTTCTCAAATCTTTAATGCTTACATATCCCCTGGCTATTTCGTCTTCCCCAAGAATTAAAGCCAGGCGAGCCCCACTTTTATCGGCCTTTTTAAATTGGCTTTTAAAACCACCTCCTGCCGTATTGGTAATAACATCAAAAGATGGGTTAGCATTTCGAATTGACTCTGCCATGGCAAGCGCTTTCAATATGGCCTCTTCACTAGTAGCAATGATAAATATGGATTGTTTATTGTCACTTACATTCAACAAATTTAAAGTTTCCATTAAAAGAAATATTCTTTCCAATCCTAAAGCAAATCCAATGGCTGGTGTGGGTGCTCCGCCCAGGAACTCGATCAACATATCGTACCTGCCCCCTGCACATATTGTCGCTTGACTTCCTAATTGGTCTGTTACCCATTCAAACACCGTATGACCATAATAATCCAATCCTCTTACCAATACAGGGTTAATGGAATAAGGGATACCAAGTGTTTCCAATCCGTTACAGAACGATTGAAAATGTTCTCTGCTATGATCACCAAGAACATCAATTAACTTAGGAGCATTTTGAATGAGTTGTTGAAGATCAGGGTTTTTACTATCAAGAACTCTCAGAGGGTTTTTATCCAATCGTCTCTTACTGTCTTCATCAAGTAGATTAAAATGATCGCGTAGATATTCTACCAGGATAGAGCGATATTTTTGACGTTCATCTAGTTCACCTAATGAATTAATTTGTAATTGAACTGACTGAGCAAAACCCAGGTCAATCCATAATCTGCGGCAAATTGATATCAGCTCAAGTTCGATAGCAGTACCAGCAATTCCTATTGCCTCAACCCCAAATTGGTTAAATTGACGGTATCTACCCTTCTGAGGACGTTCATGACGAAACATAGGGCCTAAGTACCATAATTTTTGTTGTTGATTATGTAATAAACCATGTTCTATACAGGCACGAACACAACCAGCTGTTCCTTCTGGCCTGAGGGTTATGCTATCACCGTTCAAATCATTGAAGGTATACATTTCTTTTTCAACAATATCTGTTATTTCGCCAATTGTACGTTTAAATAACTGTGTATTTTCAACAATTGGAAAACGAATTTCCTTATATCCATAGCGTATGAGGCAGTTTATAAAAGTTTGTTCTATAAAGCGCCATATCGAGCTCCTATCAGGCAGTACATCATTCATTCCTCGGATAGCTTGAATTTTATCAACCACCATTTTTCTCCAAAGGCGTCATTTGTGTATTATTGGGTGTTAACAATGATTCCATTTTTGATAAGTCAGTCAATTTAATTTCCGAACTGGTTTCACTGATTGATAATCCAGATGAACTCTCTTTAGGTGTATCTATAGTCTGGCTATCTTTGTTTTTTTGCCACCATATCCCAACTGCAACTAAAACGCCAATTGCAAATAAAATGGTGAACCATTTTATAAAATGCTCTGCTTTATGTGATTCCTTTTTGCTTTGCCATAAAGCTGCTCTTTCAGGTTTTTTTTCAAAGCAATATTGCGCATTAAAAACAGTTAAAAATGGTTCAGGTGATACCCCTAATAATTTTGAATAGGCTCTCAAATATCCTTTTACAAAAACTGGCTGAGGTAATAAATCAAAATCTCCTGCTTCAATGAGCTCTATAATACGAGCTCGTAAATGAAGTTTGCTCGCAACATACTCGATTGAATAACCCTTTTGCTGGCGAAGAGCTGCCAGCTCGTATCCAGGGTTAGTAATTTCATTATTTCTTGTCTCATCCATTGCTGCTATTGTATTCATCATTTACTCCACTAATATTATTAGTTGGCTCCATTTTATTGAAGCTATTTTCATATTCTGCTGCAAGAGTATATTGGCCTGTTCTATTTGCTATGTCTTTCGCTAATGCAAGCATTATCTTATCGTTTAATACTAAATCAGCATGTTTTTGAAGCAGATCGAGGGCTTCTTTATCATGTCCTATTTTACTTTGTAATTTTACTAATTCATATAGTGATTCTTTTCTCGATGGGTCCTGATTTAAAGCCTTGGTAAAATATAAAATGGCTTTATCATGATCAGGGATAGCCATAGCACATAATCCAGCATTTTCATAAGCACCTGAGGTATGCACATAGTTTTGATCTTTAACGGCCTTCAGGAAGTAAATTTCAGCATTTTTATAGTCACCCTGCCGACACAGAAAAGCACCGTAGTTATTCAATTGTGCACCACCGTTTTGCGATAAAGTTATTGCTTTATGATAGAATTTTTTAGCTTGCTCCAATTCTTTAGTTTGTTCAAAATAATAGGCTAATGCGGCATTCACATCTGCAGAATCTGGCTGTTGTTCCAATGCGGTTAGCAACTTCTTTTTTGCTCGAGGCCTGTCGCCTTGCTTCAAATATCCCAACCCTAATTGCACATTAAAAGAAGCCGCTTTGCTAAGGTTTACTTTTCTTATGGTATTGGGTTCTTCGTTATCTTGTGCATGCTCACAAGCTTCAACAAATAAACATATTATTATAATTAATAAGTACCTTATGCTTTTTAGCACGATTAACCACTTTACGTTAGAAATGATTTCGCATTATAACCACTTAAGTCTAAATTAAAAATGATTTGTCGCTATTTAATATGAGTCTGTAGGTGAAAATACCTTTATTAGACATAATCTCCAGTCAGCAATATTGGTGAAAGTTCTAAATTAGCTCTCAGTTATTATACAAGACTGTCTTATGCCATTTCTTCAGAAGAAATGGTCAATTCACTTGGTTTGTCTTTTTTGCTCATGAAATGAAGTTTTTGCCATCGTTGTGATCTGCTGGTTTTATCTTTTACCTCGCCAGCAAGTTGGCCACATGCTGCATCAATATCATCTCCACGAGTTTTGCGAGTAATGGTATTAATACCATGTTTCATTAATTTATCTCGAAATGCATCGATTGTTTCCTGGGATGATCTCTGATATTGAGTCAGAGGAAATGGGTTAAACGGAATTAAATTAACTTTTGCAGGCACATTATGCAATAGTTTAATTAACTGGCTAGCATGTTCAGATTGATCATTAACCCCTTTTAGCATGACGTATTCAAAAGTAACTTTTCTTCTTGGTTCGTCTTTAAAATAGCGTTTACATAAGGATATTAATTGAGAGAGAGGATATTTTTTATTAATTGGCACCAATTCATTCCGTAATTCATCTGTTGGTGCATGCAAGGATACTGCCAATGCAACAGGACTGACTTCCCTCAGTCGTTCCATTTCTGGTAAAACGCCCGAAGTACTTAATGTAACCCGTCTTTTGGATAGTCCATAAGCCAAATCATCCATCATGATGTTCATAGCAGAAACAACATTATCGAAATTAAGTAATGGTTCACCCATTCCCATCATCACTACGTTAGTTATTTTCTTATCGTGAGTACCATTATTATCTGATAGTTCACGAGCTGCCAGCCATACTTGACCAATAATTTCTGCTGTTGACAAATTTCTGTTAAATCCTTGTTTTGCTGTAGAGCAAAAAGAACAATTTAAAGCACAGCCTACTTGTGATGAAACACAAAGTGTTCCCCGATTTGACTCTGGAATAAATACTGTTTCAATACAATTTCCACAGTCCAGCTTTAATAGCCACTTATGTGTGCCATCAGCTGACTTCTGACAAGCAACAATTTCAGGTAAATTCACACACGCTAATTGGGAAAGTTTATTTCTTAAAACTTTCCCTAAATTAGTCATCTGAGCGAAGTCATGTATTCCAACTTGATGAATCCATTGAAATAGCTGTTGAGCTCTGAAAGGTTTTTCATCCCACGCTATCAATAATTCTCGTAATTGCGAGTAATTATAATTTAATAGATTCACTTTTTGTTGGTCCATTACCACTCCCAAGCTTGTCTTTATCTATCGCACAACTCATGTGGTTCAAAGAAAAATGCTATTTCACGAGCAGCATTCTCAAGACTGTCAGAGCCATGCACAGCGTTTGCATCGATGCTATCAGCAAAATCGGCACGTATAGTTCCAGGTGCTGCTTCCTTGGGATTGGTCGCGCCCATAATTTCTCTGTTTTTAGCTACAGCATTTTCACCTTTTAATACTTGGATCATTACAGGACCAGAAATCATAAAATCCACCAGATCCTTAAAAAATGGTCGTGCGCGATGAATATCATAAAAATTTTCAGCTTGTTCGCGTGAAAGTTGAGTCATTTTAGCGGCAACAATATCTAGGCCTGCTTTTTCAAAGCGGGTGTATATTTCACCTATCACAGATTTTGCTACAGCATCAGGTTTAATAATAGATAATGTTAATTCTTTTGCCATCATGCACTCCAATGAGATTAAATTAAAGTGCGTTATTATACATGAATTCATAGTGGTCTGGCTAATAAAAATTCATGTATTCATACATTAAGTTAATAGTTATGTCAGTATTTTAGAGAAAAACAGGGCTTTATTTTAATTTAAAGGTGTTAGTATTCTCCAATCGTTCTATCAAAATATAATGGTTCTCGATTAATAGCATCTTGTTCCGGGTCAATTTTATATTCAGGTAATAATTTAATTAACTCAATGATACGAAGTATTACCTCATAGAATTGGGTTCTGAATAATTTAGCCTGTTGGCTTATATGAGTAGTCCGATCGGTAAATTCGTCGAGTTTTATATTTAAAGCATCCAGGATTTGAAAGAGTTCACTCAAGTTGCTCAGGATAGTTTCTTTTAATTCAGCACCTAAAGAAATAGCTAACGTTTGATTCAATTTATCTACTAGCTGATACTTGTTATTTGATGATTGGTCCTTGACAAGATCACAATGAATAAATGCCTTAATTAAAGCTTTTCTAATTGCATTTTTTTTAATTTTAGAATTTGTATTTTTGTATAAGCTGTTTAATTTGGAAAGAGTTGTTTCCAGTTTTGCATTCCAATCAATGCATATTTTCATTAAGCTGGCTTGGCTTGATGCTATGAGATTATCCTGGTCTAATTCCAATTTATGAAACTCATCACCTAATTGAACAAGTCGCTGTCTTTCGTCTTCCAGGGATTCGCGAGTTCCAGCTCCTTGTGAATCAGGCTCTTTGCTGCTTTCACCAGATAACAAATAATCAATTAACAGTTTTTGTGCATAGACATGGTAATCACTTGCTTGTTGAATTACAATTCCATTAAGTACGTTTTTTAAGGGAATCTGTAACAAATGTCTATAGAAACTAGATGGGATGTTAATAGCTTCTAACAATTCATCTTGTGGCAGTGATATGTTATATCTACCTAATATTCGTTCAGCGGTTATTGTTCCATAAGTAGAAAGCCATTGGCTCAATTCATCATCTTTTTTTATTTCGTCCATTTTTTATCCAATTTAAATTCTTTAAAGTATGTGATATAAGGGCTATTTATTTGAAATTATAGTGTATTTTATCATGTTAAAACGACTAGATAGTGATTTACAAACGTTAAATGATTTTTTAAAAGTTAAAACTCCGGAAGCCTGGTTGTATCATGCTGCTGCTAATATACCTCTTTTATTGCTCGATCACGCTCATTGTGAACGTAAAGCAGCTGGGACAGCAATTAATTTCATAAGTAAATATCCAGAAAAAATAGAGTTAGTAGCAATTATGGCCCCATTGGCAAGAGAAGAATTGTTACACTTTGAAAAAATCATTGATATCATGAAGCAAAAAGGAATTTTTTATGCTCCTTTGCAGCCATCAGACTACGCATCCAACTTGCATAAACATGTCACAAATAAAGATGGAATTGAAAGATTATGCGATCAGTTAATTATAGGTGCTATCATCGAGGCTCGATCCTGCGAACGTTTTAATTCCATAATTCCATATATTCAAGATCAGGCCTTGGCCAGGTTTTATAAAACATTGGTTAAATCAGAATGCAGACATTTTGAAGAATATTTACATTTGGCCAAGTTCTATGGAGGCTCTATTGATGAACGTATTTCTGAGTTTTTAACTATAGAAAATGCATTTATTTTATCAGAGGATGTGGTATTTCGCTTTCATAGCGGGTTGCCTCCGTCTTGATGCCTTAGAGCAGAGTCAACAGACTTTTTTAACACTAGCCCATAAGGATTATGTAGGCTAGTGTTACTCAATATTCCTCTTGCCTAATTAAGGTCTGCTTGGTCTGTATTGTATATCCGGATCATGTTCTGTTAAGAAATGATTAAGCCCATGCTGATCATCTTTTTTTAATTTATCAAAGGTTGTTTTGTCTAATGTTTCACCGTGTGAATTAACAAATTGACCGGGATTGTTGGGATCGGGAGTATAATCATTGTTTTTTAGCCACATGTGGACCATACCCTCAAATATTTGATCAAGTTTCCCCTTTCCCTCACCTTTATCCGAGCGAGTTAGAGGTTCAATTTTTAACTTATTATCATCGGTATAACTCACTTCATGTTGTAAAATTGGTAAATCAATTTCAGGATCTCCTGTGAGCTTTTTCCCAATATAATCTTTAATCGGGAAGATACCCCAATCCATAATTGTGTTACCAATTCCTGCGCGCAATTCTTTCATAGTCTGAGCGTTTGCTTTAACCATTTCGTAGTACATTTTTAATAAACTCATGATTGCAGCTCGAGCATCCATATAAGAATTTAAATCAGCATTCAGGACCTCTTCTGCTTTTTGCACTGCACTTTCCCAAAGGGTTATTGTTTGGCCTGTACGAGGATCTTTGATATATCTGCCTTTTTTTAAGTCGTCTGATGCTTCAGCTCGCTCTCTGTTTCTTTGAGCAAGTAATTTTTCACGCTCAGTAACCATAGCATTTTCTATTTCAGTTTTTCGAATTTGTTCGAGTTCCTCTTTCATTTTGTTTGGTGTTTTAGACATTGGGTAACTCCTCAATTTATATCATATTGGGTGAAATAGAATCCTTTTGTATTATCATAACACAATAGTTTGGGTATGTCATCCCAATCACTTAGAACATACCTTGTAAGTGTTTTTTCTTTATAAGAATAATTTGTTATGCCTGGTTTATGTGTATGTCCATGAATCAGTATTTCTGTGTTATTTTCAGACATATGCCGAATTGCAGCCTCTTTAACAACATCCATCTGTTCGATTGATTTATGGTGGTTATTTAGACTGATCTTGCGTACGCCTTTAACCAATCGTTTACGAAATGATAAAGGAAGTCTTAAAAAGAGAAATGAGAACCACCTGTTTCTTGTTAATAGCCGAAATCGTTGATGAGCTCTGTCATTAGTACAATAACGATCGCCATGTGCCAGCAAAATTCTGTTATTTCCAAGTGTAATAACGCTTGGCTCTGTTAATATTTTCCAACCGGTTCGTTTGGCAAATAATGGACCCAGTAAAAAATCACGATTCCCAGTCATAAAATAAATTTCAAGACCACTTTGAGTCAATGATTCTATTTGCTCTGCAATAGCATTACTCCAGTCATTAATCGAATCATCACCTGACCATGCATGAAAAAAATCACCCAGGATATAAATTTTCTTTACAGATTGTCGGGCCCAATTTATAAAATGATGAAATCTGGTTTGGATCTCATTATCCTCTGGATGCAGATGTAAATCAGATATAAAAACAGAGTCAATCATAATGGTTCAACAACGATATGTTCATTTGATAAGTAGATCTGACAGGGACCATTAACAGGTTCAATAGCATCACTTATCCGATAGAAACCAGCTATGGATACTAATTCCGCATCCAAAGATTGACAAAAAATTCTTGCCTCGGTATCTCCAGATATCCCTGCTAATGCTCTGCCGCGTAATGTTCCATACACATGAATATTACCATCAGCTAATAATTCTGCTCCATGGCTAACTGAAGAGGTCACTATTAAATCAGCTCCCTTGGCAACAACTTGTTGGCCTGAACGTACAGGTGTCGTTAGTAATTTTGTTTTGAAATTCTCTACACTTTGATATTCGGAGGATTCTTCAATTATTGGTTTATCATGTGCTGTTGAAGCATTGAGTATACCTAAACCTTGGCATTGAGCCAAAGTGTCATGCAAAGGACTACCCCCTTGTATTGCTAGGGGTATCATACCATGATTACGTGCAATTTGACATAATTCCTGTAAATCAAATTCTAGATGATTGACAGAAGATAAATCAAAAACAACAGGGGTTCTTTCAAATAATTTAGGTGCTTTAATAACAATTTCAGCAAATTGTTGAGAAAAAGCATCTTTGTCAGTGTTCAAAACTTGCAAAACGGTTAAAGTATACAACCTTCCCTTAAGCTTAAATGCTTGTGTATTAGTTATATTTTCACCCATTAGCATGATATCCATTAGAGAGTTTTTTGTTTATACTATCATGAGGAAAACAATAACAGAAGGATATCAAAGTGGATAAACGATGGTTTGAACAATACCAAAATGGAGTACCACATGAAATTGACACAAGTCAATATTTATCCCTCATATCTTTATTTAATGAATCGTGTAACTCTTATGCGAGCAGAGTTGCTTATTCCAATTTAGGCACTGAAATTACTTATGCTGATTTGGATAGTTTAAGCAGAAATTTTGCTGCTTATCTGCAACAATTGAATTTGGAAAAAGGAGCAAGAGTAGCAATAATGCTGCCTAACGTTTTACAATATCCTGTAGCCATCTTCGGTGCTTTGCGAGCTGGTTATGTCGTTGTGAATACTAATCCTTTATATACAGCTGATGAAGTAATACACCAAATGAATGACTCTGGAGCAGAGGTCATTATCGTGCTGGCTAATTTTGCAAAAACAATTGAAAAAGCATTGCCGTCAATGCCTTCCGTTAAACATGTTATTGTTACTCAACTAGGCGATTTATTTCCTTCATTCAAAAAATTTATTGTTAACTTTGTAGTAAATCATATAAAAAAATTAGTTCCTGCTTTTACAATTCCTCATGCGGTAGCTTTTAACTATGCGTTGTCTGAAGGGAAACAGTCAACTCTCCATCGCGTTGAGCTAAATCATGATGATATTGCGTTTCTACAATATACTGGCGGCACAACAGGTGTTGCAAAAGGTGCTGTATTGACTCATGGCAATCTTATAGCCAATGTGATGCAAGCATACACCTGGATATCTCCTCTAGGAGTCAGTGATCAAGATATTATAGTAACCGCACTTCCCCTTTACCATATTTTTTCCTTGACAGCGAATTGCCTCACTTTTATGAAAATTGGCGCGAAAAATATTCTAATCACCAATCCACGTGATATGGGACATTTTATAGATCAAATCAAAAATTCGGGTTTTACAGCAATAACGGGAGTAAATACGCTGTTCAATGCACTTCTGAACCATCCTAAATTTAAAGAAATAGATTTCAGCAAGTTAAAACTAGCATTATCTGGTGGTATGGCATTGCAAAAGAGTGTGTCTTTAAAATGGTCTGAAATGACCAAAACGCGTGTTTTGGAAGCTTATGGATTAACCGAAACCAGTCCTGCAGTGACTATAAACCCGATGTATCTTGAAGGCTATAATGGCAGTATTGGGTTACCTCTTCCCTCAACAGATGTGTCTATTCGTGATGAATCTGGAAAAGAAGTGCCTATTGGTACAAGTGGTGAGTTGTGCATTAAAGGGCCGCAAGTGATGCCAGGTTATTGGAAAAGGCCTGATGAAACTGCCTTGGTATTTACTAAAGACGGTTTCTTAAAAACTGGCGATATTGCCCGTATGGATGAAGAAGGTTTTATCTATCTCGTCGATAGAAAAAAAGACATGATTGTTGTTTCAGGATTCAACGTTTATCCTAATGAGGTAGAGCAAATAATAGGAATGCATCCTGGTGTATTAGAAGTAGGTGTTGTAGGTATTGTTGATGAAGAATCTGGTGAGCGAGTGAAAGCCTGCATTGTAAGAAAAGATGTTACATTGACAGCTGAACAAATTATCAATCATTGCAAGGAGCATTTGACTGCTTATAAAATTCCTAAGGTTGTTGAATTTTTTGATGAACTTCCTAAAACAAATGTGGGTAAGATTTTGCGTCGTGCCCTAAAAGATAAAGAAATGGAACAAAAATGCTCGGTCAATAAAAAAACAATGGAGCCTGTTTAGGCATAATGGGAGTATTTTGGGCACTATTTATCCTTAATACTCCTCTTCTAAAAGTATTCTGAATAGAGTCTCAGGTAAGTTCCATCAGCTTCCATTTCAAGAAGAATTTTATTTATTTTTTTAATTAATACAAATTGATCAGGGTTTGCCATAATGGCATATCCTTCTCCAGTAGAAATTTTGTCGCCAATTAATTTATAAGCATAGGGTTCAGATGCTATCCAATATTTTGCTGCTTTACAATCCATTAAACTGGCATCAACTTCATTATTGCTTAAGCCAAGAAGCATATCTTGTATGAGCTCATAGAAAATTACCTGATTGTTGCGGTTTTCTGACAAAACTTGCCTTGCATAAGGGGTTCCTTTTCTTACTCCAATTTTTTTGCCGTGCAGATCATCTAATGTGCTGATTTTAGAGTGAATGGTAGTTATATATTGTGAGTTACTTTCCATATAGGGAAGACTAAAAATAAAGTGTTTCTTTCTTTCATCTGTAATAATCATTGAGGCGATAACCAGATCGACCTTGCGGTTTTTTAAAACGGGGAATAAATCATCGAATATGTAAGCTTCAAAAGTACAAGTCGCATGTAATCTTCTACATATTTCCTGCATAAGATCTATATCAAATCCATACAATGAACTTTTGTTACCAGACCAAACTTCAAAAGGTGGATTAAACTTTGAAGTACCAATGGTTAAATTTAATGAATAAGAATTAGAGGAGATAATAATAAATAAGAGAAGTTGTAGTAACTTCATAAACTATATCCTTTAATTTAGGAAGTTCGTTTAATCATAATCATGGTACAAAAAAATACATTTGTACAATTTATATAATATGATTTCTTTAATTTGGTTTAAAAATCAGGTGAAGGTATTTTAAGAAAGCCTTTTATAATAAGATAAATTTATTAAGAAGCTAATTGCCTCATAATTCTTGCCGTAGCACCCCATATTAATTCTTTATCAGCAATAAATTGACAAGTGCTGAAATACCTTCCTTCTTTTTCAATCCTAACTTCTTTATAATTTGCCTGATTTTTTACTAAAGGCATGGGCACAAGAATTAATTCACTAACCTCTTGTGGATTCATAGTGTAAGGAAATATGGAATCAATACTGGCGTACCAAGGATGAATGACTAAACCCAACAAAGTTTTTTCAATTTTTAATTTTCTGATCAGGGTTATTCTGTCTGATGTAATACCTAACTCTTCATTAAGTTCTCTCAATGCAGTGCTATATAGATTTTGATCTTTTGTTTCTTGAAATCCACCTGGAAAGCATACTTCTCCAGGGTGTTTTTTAAGCATCAGACTTCGCTTGGTGAGAATTAACGAGTCTTTGGAAAGATCATATAAAACGATAACTGATGAATGTGCTTTGATTGTCTGTTGAATATTATTTGGTTCCATTGATAATTGCTGTAATTTTTGTGAAACATTCACGATATTCATCTTCCCAATTAGAGTCAACAACTATTCCCCCTCCTGCTGACAAATACAAAACACTGTCTTTGGCTGTCACTGTACGTATCGCGATATTGGCATCGAAACGGCCATGTTTTGAAAAATAGGCGATACAGCCACAATAGAGTCCTCTTTTATAGGTTTCTTGTTCACTGATAATTTTCATCGTTTCTAATTTAGGTGCCCCAGTAATTGAACCACCTGGAAAACAGGAAAAAAATGCTTCAATTGGATGAATATCCTCTTTGCAAACAGCTCGTATGTCGGAAACCAAATGATGTACTGCATTGAAGCTCTGGATGTTACAAAGATTCATGACCTTCACACTGCCAGCTTTGGCAAGTTTACCCAAATCGTTTCTTAGCAAGTCAACAATCATGACATTTTCAGCCCTGTTTTTAGGACAATTTAATAACTGCTCTTTTAATTTTTTATCTACGGCAGGATCTTTCGAACGGTGGATAGTACCCTTTATGGGTGAAGTTAACGTGTCACCGTTATCATAAAGTAAAAATCGCTCGGGAGAAAAGCTTAATATATCAGCTTCATCTGTCCTGATAAAAGCGGCATATGGAACTGGATTATTTTTATTAACCCTTTGGTACATATCCCAGAGATCTCCCGTGAATATTGTCTGAAACGGTTGAGTGAAATTAACCTGATAGGAACGTCCTGCTCTCAGGGCTTGTTGAATAGCATTGAATGAGTTTCTGTAATTCTCTTTTGATATTAAAGGCAAAAATTCCGCTTGAACTGAAAACTGTACCAGCGTTTTTGGTTGGCTGTTTAATATATTTTTTATTTCATTTAAAATATTTTTTGTTGAAGAATGACTGTTTCTTGCAAATAAAGTGGCTTTTTTTAAATGATGATCTACGATGATAGCCCAATCATAAAACCCTAAATTTAAAAATGGTATGTTCGTCAGTTCTTTTTGGGGATATTGTTCAAGATTATGCAATAGTGCACCAAAATCGTAAGAAATATAGCCTATAGCCCCGCCCTGAAAAGGGAGATCAAGTTCTGACTGCTCTATTTTTAGTTTATTTTTTAATTCGGCTAATACTAAATCTTTATCATGTGTATGGCTCTTAATAACCATCCTCTCATATGGATAGGCACTTAAAATATCATAACGACCCATTGATTTGTGCGTACTCTGTAGCAGAACAAATCCAGGTAAATGACAGAGTTTTTCATAGGATTCAGATGTAAAATCATGGTAATCAAGCGTAATAAGAGTACTATCATTCAAATTATCACCTCAAGATTAAGGATGTGGTGTAAAAAAATGCACTGTTTTTGATTTGGTCATTTTAACCTAACTTATCAATAAAAAGCGTATATTTTTATCTTGGGTTCATATTAATTTACTGGTTTTTAAATTAATTTGTGAGTATCCTATGCCAACGCGTTGTTGACAAGGAGCCATGTAATGACAACTGTTGCTCAATTTGAAATAACATACACACAATACCTGAATGAACAAGGTAAGTTGGTCGCCGAATTACCTCCATTTGCAGATAATCAATCCATACTTAAAGAATTGTATAAAATCATGGTACTAACCCGTACTTTTGATAAAAAAGCAATTGCATTGCAAAGAACAGGAAAAATGGGAACGTACGCGCCAATTAATGGCCAGGAAGCTATTTCGACTGCAATCGGCCATGCTCTTAAACCTGAAGATGTACTTGTTCCTTATTACAGAGATTATGCTGCTCAATTTCAGAGAGGCGTTAAAATGTCAGAAATACTCGCCTTCTGGGGGGGAGATGAACGAGGAAGCCATTATTCTAATAATGCTGAAGATTTGCCTATCTGTGTTCCGATTGCATCTCAATGTTTACACGCTGCAGGAGTTGCCTTTGCTTTCAAATACAGAAATCAACCAAGAGTAGCATTGGTTTGTATAGGAGAAGGAGGCACTTCAGAGGGTGATTTTTACGAAGCCATGAATGTGGCTGGGGCGTGGAAATTACCAGTAGTCTTTGTGGTAAACAACAACAAATGGGCGATTTCTGTGCCTATAGATAAACAAACTGGCTCACAAACAATAGCCCAAAAAGCGATTGCTGCTGGTTTTTCTGGTGTTCAAATAGATGGCAATGATATTTTTGCTGCAAGACAGGTTATTGGGGATGCTATTGAAAAAGCTCGCCAAGGTGGTGGCCCCACTCTAATCGAAGCTTTAACTTATCGCTTGTGCGACCACACAACAGCTGATGATGCAACACGCTATCAGCCTTCTGAGGAAGTAGAGGAGGCAAAAGCCAAAGAACCTATAGTGCGTTTTAAACAATATTTAATGCAAGAAAATATTTGGACATCTCAGGATGAAGAAATGCTGGTGATAGAGTGCAGTGAAAAGGTAGAAAAAGCAGTAGAGGAATATTTGAATACCAAGCCTCAGCCTGTTAGCAGCATTTTTGATTATCATTATGCAGAATTACCAGAATATTTAGTTGAACAACGTGCAATAGCCATGGAGGAGTATTCTCATGCCTGATATTACTTTAGTTGAAGCTGTTACTCAGGCTCTGGCGTATGAGTTAGCTCATGATGAAAATGTAGTAGTCTTTGGCGAGGATGTTGGTAAAAATGGTGGAGTATTTCGAGCTACTGTAGGTTTACAAGACAGATTCGGAGAAAATAGAGTTTTTGATACTCCTTTAGCAGAATCAATGATAGCAGGACTTGCTATTGGAATGTCTATTCAAGGCTTAAAACCTGTTGCTGAGTTTCAATTCATGGGTTTTATTTATCCAGCCATGAATCAGATCATATCTCATGCAGCACGTATGCGTAATAGAACCAGAGGCCGGTTACATTGCCCTTTAGTTTATCGTGCTCCTTTTGGTGGTGGAATCAGAGCACCAGAGCATCATTCTGAAAGTACAGAGGCATTATTTGCTCATATTCCGGGTTTGCAAGTGGTTATCCCCTCTTCTCCAAAACGTGCTTATGGACTGTTGTTGGCAGCTATACGCAACCCTGATCCAGTTATCTTTCTTGAACCAAAACGAATTTATCGCCTGGTGAAACAGCCTGTTCCTGATGATGGGCAAGCTTTACCGTTAGGTAAATGTTTTACTTTGCAACAAGGAGATGATCTGACATTAATTAGCTGGGGAGCCAGTATGCATGAAACCTTACAGGCGGCCAAACAATTAGCTGATGAGGGTATTTCCTGTGAAGTTATTGATATAGCGACAATCAAGCCTCTGGACATAGAAACTATTTTAAGTTCTGTAGAAAAAACAGGACGTTGCGTCATAGTGCATGAAGGAGCAAAAACTTGTGGTGTGGGTGCTGAAATATCAGCTCAAATTATGGAACATTGTATGGCAGATTTGCTGGCTCCTGTGCAAAGAGTTACGGGATATGATACGGTTATGCCTTATTTCCAACTTGAAAAACAGTACATACCTAGCGTTGCACGTATTAAAAACACTGTTATGAGCATAATGGAGTAATAATGAATATTTTTAATCTACCCGATTTAGGTGAAGGTTTACCTGATGCTGAAATTCATGAATGGTTCGTTAAGGAAGGCGATACAGTTAAGGCAGATCAGCCTTTAGTTTCTATGGAAACCGCAAAAGCAGTTGTTGACGTACCCTGCCCTCAATCAGGTACTATCGCAAAACTTTATGGCAAACCTGGTGACGTTATCAAAACTGGAGAGCCCCTCGTAGCATTCGTTTCAACTACAGATAAACCTGCAGATAAAGGTACAGTTGTTGGTAATCTGGAGGAAAGTACTGATGTGGTAGAAGATAATTTTATTATTGGAAGTCAGCGTTCTTCCCACCGCGTTAAGACAACACCTGCTGTAAGAATGCTAGCAAAAAAATTAGGGGTTGATTTAAGCTCTTTAAAAGGTAGTGGTGATAATGGCGTTATTACTCGAGAGGATGTTCAAAATCAAGCCAACATCAATTCGCAACCACCCACCGGGTTTGAGCCTTTGCGTGGTGTTAGACGAGCCATGCTTAATAGCATGGTACAATCTCATGCAGAAATAGTTCCGGTTAGTATTTTTGATGAAGCAGATATCCATAATTGGAAACCCAACACAGATATTACTGTTCGTTTAATACGAGCTATTATTCATGCATCCAAAAAGGAACCGGCCCTTAATGCCTGGTTTGATACCAAACATGCTGCACGTAGATGTTTTAATGAAGTGCATCTTGGTATTGCCATGGACAATGAAGAAGGTTTATTTGTTCCTGTTATCCATGATGCAGAAAAATACTCCGACAGTGAGTTAAGAAAAATAATTGATGAATTCAAAGAATCAGTACGTAATAGAGCAGTCAGTGCGGACAAGCTAAAAGGGGCAACAATTACGTTATCTAATTTTGGTAAATTTTCAGGGCGTTTTGCCAGTCCAATAATTGTTCCTCCAATGGTAGCTATTTTAGCGGTTGGAAGACTTTATAAAGCCGCTGTAATTAATGATGAGGATAAAATTGAAGCACACAAAATGCTTCCTTTATCTTTGAGTTTTGATCATAGGGCTATTACCGGAGGCGAAGCTACTCGATTTTTAGGTGCCGTTATTGACTCTTTACAACAAGCATGATTTTAGTCTATGTTGGGCTTCGTAGATAGCGAGGCCTAACAACAAATATTGTACTACAACTATCTACCTATTCTATATAAAATTAAACGCAAAAAATTCCATCCAAGGGTTATTTTAAATTTCCTTCTTGAGATTCAATCGATAAGCAAGTAGAGTTAATAATTTCTTAATTGGCAAGGAAGAGAATAGCCATGAGAATTTATGTCATGATTTTGCTTTTCTTTTTTAGCATTTCCCCGACCTTGGGAGATACTACTTTGCCTGCAATTTTTGATGTAAAAAATGCAAACAAGCAATTTGATCACATCAATCTTCAGTTGTCAGTACAAAATCTTAATTTAAATAACCTGAATAAGGCGGTAGAAACTCTAAGTGAACTCTCTGCACAATCCGATGAATGTATTGCTGATTTACAGAAAAAAATAAATGGTGTGGATGTATTAATCAAACAAGCTGCCTCTACAGGGAATGATAAGGGAGCAGATTTAGTCTATCTGAACAATCAAAAGCATCAGTTATCTGAGTTACAATCTCAGTGTCGATTGTTTTCAATTCGAGCTCAAGAAGCAATAGAAGCGTATAAAAGTGCTATTTTACAATTAAGGCAAGAAAAGACTTTAGCTCGTACCTCGCCATTATGGCAATTAGTAAATAAAATTATTAATTCTCCTGATAATACAAAATGGATAAATCACGCTAAAGAGAAATTTTTGCTTCAAGACTTACCAGTTTATCTATGGATTTGCATTGTTATTGTGAGTTTTTTTATCTCTATTCTGGTCTTGTCAAAATTACGCCAATCCAATGTTGTACGCCGATATGTGAAATTTAAAAAAATTCGCTGGGCTCATATAACGCTTTTAGCTATGTTCATGATGGCGGGCTCATTTTATGGCTACATTTCCCTATTCAATGGTGAAGAACAGCCCATCAACTCTCAATTTCTCTTAATAAAAGAGCTCTTTTGGTTTCTTACCGGAACATTATTAATTATTTGTTTCTTCAAAGTAAAAAAAATCAAGGCTTTTTTTGACTGGTATGCGATGGATAGCGAATTTTTTGAAATACTAAGCATTGTGATTGTTGCATTTTATTTCCTTGCATTATCAGAGCAGAGATTATTTGATATCTGGGAAGTCAATAAGGTTATTGTGGAGTTAACTCGATCCATCTTTCTTATTTTATTACTTACTACTACGGCTTATTTTACTCACTATTTCTGCCGTTCTCATCTTCATATTTCTTTTGTAAAAAGACATTATAATTTTATTCGGTATTTTATTTTTGCACTGCTTTTAGGATGCGCAATTCTTAACATCAGCGGCTTTTATACTTTAGCCATGCAGCTTACTTTATCTGGCATTTTTACCTTTTTTATCCTGTATATAACTATCTTAATAGGACAGAGTATTAATAAATTTTATGCTTCATTAAGCTACTCACAAGGCAAATTGAATGTTATACGATTATTTGGATACAAAAAGGATCAGATGCTCACCGAGTTTTATATTCTTAAAATTATCTTAAAACTCGTTATTGTTCTCTTAAGCATTTATCTAATAGGGAAATCCTGGGGCTTTGCTACAGATTTTATTGATATAATTTATAAGAAATTATTGTATGGCTTTACACTGGCAAATATTACAGTTTATCCAACACGAATCCTTTTTGGTATCATAATTTTTTGTTTTTTATATCTGGTATCACGGGCAATTTCAACTTCAATCAGTCGTCACCAACAGTTCGAAAACGAAGAAGAGACTCAGGTCGCCATTGCCTCTATTTTGACTTATGTTGGATTCAGTATTGCTGTTATTTCAGGCTTACTTGTCGCGGGTTTTAATTTTACTGGTCTTGCCATTATCGCAGGAGCACTTTCTGTGGGAATAGGCCTTGGACTCCAAAGCATAGTGAATAATTTTGTATCAGGTATTATTTTGCTTATTGAGAAGCCGATAAGGCCTGGGGATCGAATTAACATCGATGGTGTTGAAGGATTTGTGAAAAAAATCAGAGTTAGATCAACACAAATTATCACTCCAGTAAATGAAGATATTATTATTCCAAACTCTGATTTAATTACCCGCCGTGTTGTCAACTATATGCTGACCGATAATTATTGGCGAGTGAATTGTGAAGTTAGCGTAGCTTTCGGGACTAACTTGAATCTTGTTAAAGACATCCTTTTGGAGATCGCTAATAAGCATGATGATGTTGTAAAAAGTGGTAGAAACAAACCTGTGGTGTTATTTACCAGTTTTGCCGACAGTGCATTAACTTTTCAACTCTGGTGCATGATTAAAGATGTTAATAAGAAATCGACAGTCAAAAGTGAATTAAATTTTTCCATTGAGGAGGCTTTTCGTAAACATGACATTTCAATAACATAGCCTTAATTTGATTTTCATAAGAGTTGAAGATTGAGTGCTTCCATAACTTGTAAAATAATCCTTGGAATTATTATGCCTTATCGATAATGAAGGTATGATATCAAAGTCAATTACCGTTAGGATCCGTATATAATATATCGTCTTATCGGGTTAAAGGAATAACGTGAATGATTAAAAAAATACATCGTTGGTTGCCTTTGCTTGTGTTAATCGTGCTATTGGTACTTTTCTTCAGCCTACACCTTGATAAATACTTAAGTTTTAATGTGTTAAAAGAAAATCATGCTTTACTCATTGAGTGGACTCATACTCATTATTTTATTGCGCCGCTGATTTTTATTGTTTTTTATACAACTGCTGTGGCCATCTCTATTCCAGGGGCAGTTCTTCTTACTTTAACCGGCGGATTTTTATTTGGAGTATTCTGGGGCGTGCTATTTGTAGTCATCAGCGCGACACTTGGTGCAACTATACTTTTTTTTGCAGTCCGCACTGCTTTGGGCGACTGGTTAGGGAAGAAGGCATCTGGATGGCTAGAGCGCATGCGTCAGGGATTTCAGCATAATGCTTTTTCTTATTTAGTTACACTACGATTAATTCCAGTATTTCCCTTTTGGGTAGTCAACATTGTACCTGCCCTTTTAAATATTCGAGCAAAAACATTCATTACAGCGACTTTTATTGGGATTATTCCAGGAACAACAATCTATGTTATGGTTGGTAACAGCCTAAGCCAAATATTTACTGCCAATCAGACGCCCAATCTTGGGATCATATTTGAACTACAAATATTAGGTCCTCTTCTAGCATTGGCTGTTCTGTCTCTAATGCCAGTTCTTTATCAATTCTCAACTCGCAAGCATCAAAATCGTCAAAGTTTTTCAGATATTAGCCAGGTAATACGTTGCGATCTAGCCATTATAGGTGGTGGAGCCGGAGGTTTGAGTTTGGCTTCTGGTTGCTCACAATTAGGGCTTAAAGTCGTCTTGGTTGAGTCAGGGAAAATGGGGGGAGATTGTTTAAATTACGGTTGTATACCATCCAAATCATTACTTGCGGCAGCCAAGACGTTTTATTATGCAAAACATGCAACACATTTTGGAGTACATACTGAGGCGATAAAAGTTGATTTTCAACAAGTAATGCAACATGTGCATCAAGTCATAGACAATATTTCTGAACACGATTCTGTCCAACGCTTTGAGTCCTTAGGTGTGCAGGTTATTAAACAGTTTGGGAGATTTTTAAATTCTAATACCATACAAGCGGGTGATAGTATTATTAAAGCGAAACGTTTCGTGATTGCGACAGGTTCATCACCCTTTATCCCACCAATTCCTGGATTAGATACGATTCCTTACTTCACCAATGAAACGATTTTTGATTTGAAAGAACAGCCTAAGCACTTGATTGTCATTGGTGGTGGCCCTATTGGTTGTGAACTTTCTCAAGCATTCGCTATGCTGGGTTCTAAAGTTACTCTGCTGGAGGGCTTGAATCTTCTTCCCAAGGATGATCCTGATTGTGTTACTGTCCTCCGTACACAGATGAAATCGATGAATATTCTCATTTATGAACAAATCAAGATTACACAAATATGCTCTCATCCTGATACGGGTATCTCTGTATGTTTTGAATTTCAGAACACGCAATTCACAATTACAGCCAGTCACCTGCTCATTGCAACCGGACGTCGGGCTAATGTGAATCTCCTTGATTTGGAAAAAGCTGGTGTTAAATTCACTAGCAAAGGTGTTGAAGTAAATAAATATTTACAAACCAGTAATAAAAAAATCTATGCTCTTGGTGATGTAACAGGGTTGTATCAGTTTACTCATATGGCTAGTTATCAGGCTGGTATCGCGCTTCGTAATATTGTTTTTAAATTACCGGCGAAAATGGATTATAAGGCGATTCCATGGGTGACTTATACTGATCCTGAATTAGCGCATGTTGGACTAAGAGCCAGTGATGCCTTAAAGCATCCTGATATCCAAATAATTGAGTGGCCATTTGTTGATAATGATCGAGCGCAAACCGAGCATACTTTAAATGGAAAAATAAAAATCATCACAGATAAGAAAGCAAGGATCCTGGGGGTAACCATAGTTGGTCCACATGCCGGGGAACTCATTTTACCCTGGATTATGGCGATTCGTGAGAAAAAAACGCTTCGGAGTTTTACGGATGCAATTATTCCTTACCCTACTCTTAGTGAAATCAGCAAACGTGTTGCCGGTAATTTTTATGCCCCTAAATTATTTTCAAATAAAACGCGAACATTGGTTCGCTGGTTGCAAAAAATTGGGTGAAGCGGCAAGCTATTTAATTCGATTTTAAATAGTGTTTGATTTCCTTTTCATCAGATAAAATTTCAATAACTCGAGCAATCCATTTTTCATTATCTGCCCTAACAAGCAGATTTGTTCGGCCATATAATTTTTTATTTGGTTTACAATGGATTAGTGAAGCTAACATTTTGTTGCAAGCAAGCGAGAAATAGGTGCGGTCTTTACTGAAAACCTTTAGATGATGTTGAGTTAATAATTTTCCAAAAGGGATATTCGTATAAATTATATCGGTAATTAGTTTCTCAGGCAGTTCATCAAAATTAATTTTAATAGCTGCTAATTCAACAGGAATGACTTCATTTTTCTTTTGGGCAAGATCTACATTATTTCTCTTTTTATTTCGGTCTACATACATAATGATAATTCGATAATAGGTATTATTATCCGGGTTTGTAAAGGCAGCAATTACTTTAATTCTGGAAGTGCGCTTATAGTATCTTTCCAAAGTGGTAGTCATTAATGGTTGTGTAAGTAAGTAATTATAGGGAGACATTAGACTATCTTTACTTAATATAGTACTCATTTTAACAATATTGAACAGACTATCTGTCTGATTTGTATTTATTGATGTAGCTGCATGAGATAGCCCCTCTAATACTGATAAAAAAAGAAACAACATGATATTGCGATTGATTGCTCGGATGGAGAGTTTTAAACTCATGCAATTGATTAATATATGAATCATTTTTAATATTGCCTTATTTTTAAGTCAGAAAATAATGTAAAAACAGTCCAATGCCATAAGATAAAGAGGCCGTAACAGCACCAATGACCAGTGTCTCAAAACCAGAATATAACCAGGATTTGGTTGACCAGTGGCTTTTGATCGAACCGATGACAAAAAATGTAATTGCAGTGAAAAAGCAAGACCAGATAAACGTATTGTTCATGACCAGCACGTAAGGAATTAATGGAATAATTCCAAAAAGCAGAAACGCGATAAAAGTATAAAGCGCGGATTTAAACGGGAATCGAAGCACAACAGGTAATCCATATTCTTCTTGTAGCATGGTTTTTATCCATAAGGCTCTGTTGGCTGTAATTTCCTTAACAACCTGATCCAATGTTTGACCATGCAAGCCTTTATTTTGAAAAATTTGTTTTATTTCGTTTTTTTCGCCTTCAGGAATAAACTCTATATGTTTTTCTTCAATCATTTTATAACGCTTATATTGATCAACCTCAGATTTAGTACCCAGGTAATTACTAGCAGCCATTGAAAAACCATCAGCAAGCAAGTTGGCAAAGCCTAAAATTAGAATAACTAAAGAAGACAATTGTCCGCCTACAACCCCGGAAACAATGGCAAAAGTAGTTACTACGCCATCAATTCCCCCATATATCCAATCACGCAAATAATTTTGTAACGGAGTCTGCGTTAATCGCTCTCTGATTTCTTTTTGTGAATGTCCATGCTCTAAATTTTCCATGGCGAATCCTTTTTCTACGTTTATTATTTAGTAACTATCAATACTGACAATAATATCGCTAGTTTGACAAAGCATATAATAAAATTTAGTATATTTGAGTTTGTTAGATGGCGCGGGGTGTCGGAAAATCCGGCTGAGAGTTACCCGTTGAACTTGATCTGAATCATATCAGCGTAAGGACGCCTTCAAAAAAACCATGGCCTTTTTCTGGCATGGTTCCCTTTTGCCATCTCCATACTATTTAAAAATAACAACATAAGGAGTAATGGCGATGTCATCACTAAAATCCAGGGTTACCCTACTACTTAATTGGTACACTAACCCTTATCATACCCCCATACTTGTGGCACAACAATTGGGATTTTATTCAGAAGAAGATATCAAACTCGCCATTCTGGAGCCTGCAGATCCCAGTGATGTGACCGAAATCGTTGGCTTGGGAACAGTAGATTTTGGTGTTAAAGCAATGATTCATACCGTTGCAGCCAAAGCGAAAGGTTATCCAGTTACTTCCATAGGAACGCTGCTTGATGAACCTCCTACAGGACTCATTGCTTTAAAGTCTAGCGGCATAAATTCTTTCCAGGATATTGTTGGGAAACGAGTGGGTTATATTGGCGAATTTGGCAAAAAAATTATTGATGATTTGGCCAGCCTCGCAGGTATTGATCCAACTAGCTACAAAACAGTACGCATTGGTATGAATGTCACAGATGCCATTTATCGGGATGTTATCGACACTGGTATTGGTTTTATTAACTTTCAAAAAGTTGAATTGGAGCATCTTTGCGGAGAAACCGTATTTTTACGAATCGATCAATTAGCTGGTTTAGGCTGTTGTTGTTTCTGCTCAATACAATTTATTGTTCCTGAAACAACATTGCAACAACCTGAATTAGTCAAAGGATTTCTTAGAGCAACACAGCGCGGTGCAGCCTACACGACAGAAAAGCCTGAAGAAGCCTATGAGTTATTATGTCAGGCTAAGCCACAGTTGCGTACTCCCTTATACCAAAAGATTTTTACAAGAACATTACCATTTTTTTCACGTACATTAATTAATGTTGACAGAGATTGGGATAAAGTTGGACGCTATACCAAACATCTAAAAATTATTGATGAACATTTTGATATCTCGCAATGCTATACTAATCATTTTTTGCCAGATACACCTTATTCTGATTTGAAACCAATCGCTTGTTGTCTTGAAAATTAATTATGCGAGCAGGTATTGCAGGTTCAGGGATCATGGGGCGACTGCTGGCTTTTGCATTACATAATGCGGGCTGGCAGGTATCCCTTTTTGACCACTCTAATGAAAGCACGAATTGCAGCACAGCTGCTGCAGGTCTGTTAACACCATTTTCTGAATTGGATAAATCAATTCTATTGATTTCCAGCCTGGGGCAAGAATCAATTAAGAACTATTGGCCACGTATTCTTGAGGGTTTACCTGAAGTTGTTTATTTTCAACAATTGGGCAGTCTGGTGCTATATCATCCTTGCGATCACGCGGAATGGATTCACTTTAGCCGTCGTATCCTGAATCAACTTAACCAGAATGATTCTGTTTTTCAAAAATTATCTCACGAAGATCTCATTGCGCTTGAGCCCGAGCTGACAAAGTTTGAAACCGCTTATTATTTTCCAAATGAAGCGCATATCGATTGCCAAACGCTAATGTTGTCTTTAAAAAAATATCTAGACTCTGTTTGCATACGTCACATTTGCAATACTCCTGTCTTATCGCTTAAACCAGGAGAGATCAATACAAAAGAACAAAGATATTATTTTGATGTCGTTTTTGATTGTCGCGGTTTAGGCGCTCGAAATGTATTTTCTGATTTGCGAGGCATTAGAGGTGAACTCATTTGGCTTCATGCGCCAGGAGTACAATTACGTCGCCCTATTCGTTTTCTGCATCCAAGGTATAGTCTATATCTTGTACCCAGACCTGGAAATCTTTACCTCATAGGCGCTAGCGAAATTGAAGCAGAAGATTTCAGTCCTGTTTCCGTACGTACAACTTTGGAGTTATTAACTGCTGTGTATTATTTACATGGAGGCTTTGCCGAAGCACGCATCATAAAAAATGTAACTCATTGCCGCCCAACTTTAGCAAATCATTTGCCACGCATTAAATTTGCCGATGGACTAATAGCAGTTAACGGTCTTTATCGTCATGGTTATTTAATAGCCCCAGCCTTGGCAGCAGAAATTTTACGAGGTGTAGTATCCAATTTTCGTCATCTGAATTATCCAGAACTTTGGGAGAGTTATTGTGATTAATGTCTATTTAAACGATAAAATTTATAACATTCAATCCTCATTATCATTAAGCGAATTTTTAAAGCAGCTTAATTATACTCAACTGCATTTTGCTGTCGCTATAAATAATCATCATATACCACATAAAGCTTATGAAACTACAATTTTGCAAGCCAATGACTGTGTCGATATCCTCTTTCCTATGCAAGGAGGTTAATGATGTGGAGTTTAGCAGGAAAAGAATTAAATAGCCGCTTGCTATTAGGTACTGCATGTTATCCTTCATTAGAGCATATGCAGCAAGCAATTCATAATTCAGGTACAGAAGTTATTACGATATCAATAAAGCGCCAGACTTCTGCAGGAGTGGATGGAGAATCTTTTTGGCAATCGGTAAAGAAATTAAATTGTCATCTTTTGCCCAACACGGCTGGTTGCCGTAATGCCGAGGCAGCGATTAATACAGCTGAAATTGCGAGGGAGTTATTTGATACTCCCTGGATAAAACTGGAGGTCATAGGTGATGATTATAATTTACAACCCGAACCTTTTGAGTTAATCAAGGCAGCCAGAATTTTGATTGACAGAGGATTTGAAGTTTTTCCTTATTGCACAGATGATCTGGTTTTATGTCAAAAACTGGTTGATGCTGGTTGTAAAATTTTAATGCCCTGGGGGGCTCCTATAGGCTCAGGTAAGGGTTTAATTAACCCATATGCCTTGGAAACTTTGCGTTATCGATTTCCTGATATCACATTAATCATTGATGCCGGGATTGGTAAGCCATCTCATGCTGTTCAGGTGATGGAATTAGGTTTTGATGGTGTACTTTTAAATACCGCTGTAGCTCTTGCCAATCATCCTGCGCTCATGGCAACTGCATTTCGCCATGCCGTTATTGCAGGTTATCAGGCATATACAGGAGGAATGATGCCTGCGAGAAATGTAGCACACCCAAGTACTCCATTAATTGATACTCCATTTTGGCATCAGGTAAGTGGCTTATGAAAAAACCGATTGTTTGGACAATTGCCGGTGTTGATTCATCCGGCTTAGCTGGTGTCCATGCTGACATGGAAACTTTTAGTCACCTAAATGTCAGGGCTTGCTCGGTCATCACCGCAGTAACTGCACAAAATGCTCACTCAGTTATAGCAGTAGAAGCGATATCCAGTGATCAGGTTGCTGCTCAGTGCAGTGCTTTAGAATTAAGCTTTAAGCCGGATGCCATTAAAATTGGCATGTTATGTTCTACACCAATCTGTGAAGAAATAGCTTATTTTTTAAAGGATTACGAAGGATTTGCCGTTCTTGATCCGATAATTTCCTCCTCCTCCGGAACTAACCTGTTTTTTTCAGATTTACAACAGCATAAAAAAAATCTAATTCAATTGTTTCCATACGTTACCATTATTACCCCTAATCGGATAGAAGCAGAAATTATTTTAAATAGGAGTATTTCCTCTTATCAGGATACAATCAATGCTGCTTCAGATCTATTATCACTGGGAGCAAAGCAGGTATTACTGAAAGGAGGACATGCAAAAGATAACTCATTCAGTCAAGATTACTGGACTGATGGAAAAGAGTCGTTTTGGATTGCAAATCGTCGTTTTCCTGAAACAAATTACCGTGGGACAGGCTGTGTTCTATCTTCAGCACTTACAGCTTGTCTTGCACTTGGCTATTCAATGAAAGACGCTATCGTCATTGCTAAAATGTATGTTAATCGCGGCATACGTCAATCGATAGAGATTGATAAGGATACCTCGCAACTATTTCATGATGGCTGGCCAGAAGATGAAGCCGATCTCCCCTATTTATCGCCAACACCTTTCATTAGACCAATTCCTTCATTTAACAAATGTTACATGGGTTTTTATCCCATTGTGGATAGTAGTTATTGGTTAGAAATGCTATTGCCATTGGGAATTAAGTGCATACAGTTACGAGTAAAGGAGGCTCCTCAAGAGCGGTTGGAAGAAGAGATAAAACGGAGTGTACTTTTGGCAAATCAGTATAATGCTACATTATTTATTAACGATTACTGGGAACTTGCTATTAGTTATGGTGCTCAAGGAGTTCATCTTGGTCAAGAGGATCTAGACAATGCAGATGTCGATAGAATTAATCGAACAGGATTATTCTTGGGTATAAGCACACATTGCTATTACGAAGTTGCTCGAGCTCATGCTCTTAATCCTTCCTATATCGCTTGCGGACCCATCTATGAAACAACCAGCAAAATAATGCCTTTTCAAGCACAAGGAATCGCACGACTTGAATATTGGAGAAAAACACTTCGTTATCCATTGGTTGCTATTGGCGGCATAACTTTGAAGAATCTTTCAGATGTCTTAAAAACAAAAGTTGATGGTGTGTCAGTAATATCTGCCATTACAAAAGCATCAGCCCCGTTAGCCGCAGCCAAACAATTTTTAACTCAAATGAATGAATCCCATAATGAATAAATCAAATTTAGTAATGAGCGAATTAATCCGTTATTCTCAACAAATCAAGATGGAAGAAATTGGATTAGACGGACAGGAAAAACTTAAAAATTCTCGAGTATTATGCATTGGACTTGGCGGTTTAGGTTCTCCTCTCTTACTTTACCTTGCTGCAGCAGGTGTCGGAGTGTTAGGAATTGTCGATGATGACATCATTGAATTAAGTAATTTGCACAGGCAGATTCTTTATAATCATACCCATATTAATAAAAAAAAGGCTGTTGCCGCAAAAAAGCAACTTCTGGTTATTAATCCCCTGATTCAAGTTAAATCTTACTCCAGAAGATTAACAGAAGATAATGCGGCTGAGTTAATTAGCCAGTATGACATTATTGCAGATGGAACCGATAATTTTTATACGCGCTATTTGATTCATAGTATTTGCTTTGAGTTGGAAAAACCTTATGTTTATGCTAGTGCCTCACATTTTCACGGTTATTGCTCTATATTCCACAATAAACAAGATCCCTGCCTTCATTGCGTATTCCCGGTTTCCGTACACGATACCAATATGCCCAATTGTGAGGGAAGTGGTGTAATTGGTACTTTACCTGGGATGCTAGGTCTTATTCAGGCAACAGAAACAATCAAATGGATACTACAAATAGGGAATCCATTAAAAAAACGGTTACTTGCTATTAACATGCTAACCATGACCTTTAAGGACATCATTATCTCAAAAAATCCTGAGTGTGAATTTTGTATGCAAAATCAGTCAATTAAGCAACTAATTAATCCCATCAATTGTCCAACTCAAAATGATCCAAGCCGTCATAGAATAACTCTTGATGAATTTTATAAATTATTTACGGGCAGGAACAATATTCAGCTCATTGATGTTCGCAGTACAAAGGAACATCAAATACATAATATAGGAGGCTTGGTGCTTCCTTTGGATGAAGTGCCTCAGCGCTTACATGAACTGAACCCTAATCAGCCTGTTATTCTGTACTGCCAGTCAGGAAGACGAAGCAAGATGGCATTAGATATACTTCTCAAGTCTGGCTTTGCTTCTGTAAAATATTTAGAAAATGGTTTAAAGGGAATAACTACAGATTGATAATAATAAAGATGAAATTTAGACTAGCTTGTTTTTACCTTCAGTAATATTATTTAGCAGATAAGCAAGCCGACACCCAGCCAGAAGTATCTGTTTTTCCGTAATATTTTGAGTATTTAACTGATATTGCTTGCCGGGTACTTGATAAGCTGAAACCTTATAAACTTTAGTCAATGCCAATTGGTGTGAGGCATTAATCCATTGTTGCGGATTTTTTTCCTTACTGGCTGATTGGCAAGACCATTTCTTCTCCAATTGCTTCGCCTTATTTTTAATCTGAAAAAACTTGTCTTGACCAATCAGAATACCGCCACCATTATCCCAATATTGATGCAAATTTTTCCCAATAGGATTTTTACCTAGCCGAAATAAATTTCCACCCAAATCACCATTAGGTAATTTTTTACTTATCTTTGTAACGGTATGCAAAGGCTGATGAATATCTCCAACCAGATGTACCAATATACGCAAGCTCAATTTTTTATCAGTAATACTCGCTTTATTGGAAGACAACACAGCAACTGCCTGATTAATTCCCCAGAGTGCATTGATCTCTGGCAGGGCTGGTAATGCTGTTTCATCCCTGGAAAAAGGAATATCGATGTAATGTAACGCATCAAACCAATGAACATCATGTGCTCTTATGGAGTCCAGCCAAGAAGCTGATTTTACAAAATTGACATTAGCCGATGTCTTCGATTTTGAATGGGAATATAAATCACACATTTGCTTGGCTTGAGGTGTCAAATTATCGTATGCAATCTGGGCCACCAGTTGGTGCCCTATCGCGTTCCATGAATAACCTGCATGAGCTATAAATAAAAAAAACAATACCAGTAAGTTTCTTATCATTTTTAACTCAGGTAAGGGGACCAAGCCGGCTCTTGAACATCTCCTTCACGAGCAGGAAGTCTCATTCTAATTCTTCCGTCAATCGACACAATGCCTAAAACCCCTCTGTCCTGATAACGAGTAGCATACAGCACTAAACGACTATTTGGAGAGACTGATGGCGATTCATCAAGGCCAGAAAAGGTTAAATTGGAAATCGGACCGCCACCTGTATTTTGTACACCAATATTAAATTGTCTGTCTTCTCTGTGCAGCATGACGATATGCTTCATATCTGGAGTGTATGAGGCACGGGCATTATAATTCCCTTCGAAAGTGACCCGACTTATTTGGCCATCAGCCAATGATAAGCGGTACACTTGCGGTGAGCCCCCCCTCCCTGAAGTGAATAACAAACTGCGACCATCAGGAGAATAACGTGGTTCTGTATCGATAGAGTTACCAAAAGTCAGCTGTTTCATAGTACCACTGCTCAAATCAACATCGTAAATTTTGGGTGTGCCGCTTTTCGATAGTACAACTGCCAGATGACGACCGTCAGGTGACCACGCGGGAGCCCCATTAATTCCTGGGAAACTCGTAATTAAGCGACGCTGCCCTGTTTCAACTGAGACGGTAAAAATTTCAGCTTTTTTCTTTTCAAAAGAAACATAGGATATCGATTTTCCATTGGGTGACCAGGAAGGTGACATAATAGGTTCTGAAGAAACAAGTAAGCTTTGGGGATTATGTCCATCCGCATCTGCAACCTCCAGGGAGTAGCGAGACCTTCCACCACTTCTTTGCACTGAAATATAAGCTATCCTGGTGGAGAATATCCCCCTTTCCCCAGTCAGTTTTTGGTATACCTCATCACTAATATGATGAGCTAAAGCTCTTACTTGATTGGCATTGATCTGAAAGGTTTTTGTCAACAAAATATTGCCATTGGCTACGGCATCAGCCAAAGTAAAACTCACTTCAATCCGATTCCCAACTTGATTAACTCGGCCAGTGACTACACTGTCAGCGCCAAGTTGGCGTAATGTGCCCACGGAAGATTGAGAGTTCGCACCTTGTGGTCCAGAGATAATTTTAAATTGTCCTGATATAGTCAAATCATTCTCTATGACATTCCCTATTTCTTTAGCCGCCGCGTCTGAGCCAAAAGAATTGATGGCTATTGGCAGGGCTGAATTAATTCCTTGAGTTAGTTCCAAATCAAGAGCAATCACTTGACCAGTAAATAACAGCAAGAAAAGTGAAATAATTCGATTGAACACGAGCTTTACCCCCTAACTTGTTCTGGACGAACGGTTAAACTGATATCGCGAAACAAATTAAATGTTTCAACGTCTTTAGGCACGGGAAGTGGTGAAGCCTTGTATATTGCTGTTTGTGCTGACCTATCTAACAAAGGATCACCACTGCTTCGGGTTAAAGACACCTCCAGTACCGTCCCATCTGGAGCAAGGCGTATCCTGAATTGGCTCGACAGAGAACTGTCAACATTTTCAGGTAAAATCCAGTTGCGTCCGATCGCATTGACAATAAGTGCCTTGTATTTATCAACTTCACCAGCTATTCGTGCTTGTCTTTCAGCATTTTGAGCTGCCTGTTGGGCAGCTGCCGCTTCTGCTTGTCTTTTTCTTTCCATCTCTGCTTTTTCTTGTTCAGCACGAGCTTTCTCTGCTTTCAGCTTTTCAGCCTTTGCTTGTTCTGCTTTAAGTTTCTCAGCTTTCTCTTTTTCTTCTTGTTTTTTCTTATTGAGCTCAGCAAGTTTTTTAGCTTCCAACTCCTGTTGTTTAGCCAATTTTTCATTTTGTTTTTTTAACTCTTCAATGCGTTTAGCTTCCAACGCTTTTTGCTCAGCCAATTCTTTTAACCGTTTTTTTTCTTCTTCAACTTGTTTTTTTCTGGCAATTGCAATTTTATTAGCTTCTTCTTTCAATCTTGCAATTTCTCGTTGCTCTTTGATTCTCTGCTGTTTTGCCGCCTCAGCTTGTCTTAATAATTCCTTTTGTCGGTTGAGCTCCGCTTTCTTTTGTTGTTCACGCTCTTGCTTCAAACGATTGACAGTTTTCATTATTTCTTTATTGTCGACACTGACCGCTTTTACTACTTCCTGCTGAGAAACACTGGGTTGCATCATACCAGGAGAATTTTTGGATTCCATGGTTAACACAGGCCTTTTGCTGCTATTATCCGTAAAAAGCAATACAAGTAAAAAAACATGAAGCATGACAGCAAAAAGGAATGCTTTTCTGTAGGTCAGATCAGTAATCATGCTTGCCCCTCTTCACCAGACTGGGAGTCAGTAAGCAATCCGACTTGCTCCGCGCCCGCCTGCTTTAAGAGCGCCATGGCTTGAACAACTTTCCCATAAGCAACCCCTTGATCTCCCTTAACAAGCACATTAAGTTTTTGGCCAGACTGTTTGGCTAACTCCAGTTCTGCCGCAACTCGTACTAACAAAGCTTGAGCTTCAATAGGTTCTGCTGGTGTACTGCTAATATTCAAAAAATAGCTGCCTAATTGATTCACTGATACAATAATTGGCTCCCTGTCAGCAGCCTGTAAAGTTTGACTGGCTGCTTTGGGCAGATCTACTGTAACACCTTGGGTCAGCATAGGAGCAGTAATCATAAAAATAACCAGTAAAACCAACATAACATCAATGTATGGCACTACATTAATTTCTGAGATTGGACGTTCACGATTGGCTTTAGATCGATTCATTTTAAGTCTTATCCTTTAGGTGAACCAGAAGTTTGTTGTTCAATTAAAGAAATTAATTCTTCCTGAAATAAATCATATTTATTCAGCAAAGTATTGGCGCGTGTGGTATATCTGTTGTAGGCAATAACCGCTGGAATCGCGGTAAATAGCCCTAAAGCTGTAGCAACCAAAGCCTCTGAAATCCCAGGTGCCACCATTGCAATAGTCGCTTGCTGAGCATGTCCCAAAGCCTGAAATGATGTCATTATACCCCAAACTGTGCCAAATAAACCCACATAGGGAGAAATAGATCCGACAGATGCAAAAAATGGTAAATGTTGCTCCAGTTTTTCTGCTTCTTTGGCATGGCTTATCTGCATGACTCTTTGTATAGGCTCAATAGCCACTGTGCCTTGCTTTCTACAACGGACAAATTCTTTAAAACCAGCGTGAAAAATAGCAGCAACTCCCTGTCTTTCATCGCTCTTGCTGTCTACATCAGCATATAGTTTGCTTAAGTCTCCGCAATCCCAAAATCTTCTGGTAAAAGCATCTGTCATTTGTTTTCTACGATTAAAGAACCATGCTCTTTGAAAGATTAATGTCCATGAAATTACCGAAGCAATTAATAATATCAGCATAACGGACTTTACTACCAAACCCGCTTGCATAAAATACATGAGTACATTTGCTTGATTAGCCACCATTAATCTCCATACTGAAAGGTTTAGTTATTCATTTCTCATAATATTAGGTAGTCGCTTGGGTTTTAAATTTCTACCAACGCAAACTACTTGAACACTAGCCCTACAAATTAATTGTTTATGTTGATTAGATATCTCTTGATTAAATAGAAAACTACACGCTCTAAATTCTTTAATTTCTGTTTTAATTGTTAATTGATCATCTAACTTGGCCGGAAATATATAATTAATTGTAAGTTCATGAATAGCAAATAAAATATCTGATTTTTCGAATTCACTTAGAATTAAATTGTTTTGCCTTAATAATTCAGTTCGAGCTCTTTCCAAATAACAAAGGTAGTTAGCATGATAAACAATTCCCATATAATCAACATCTTCTGCATAGACTCTAATGTTATGCTGATGATTTGATATAAGATTCATGTGTCATTCCTGTTCGATCGCACTAAAACCAAAATGTTGATAAGCTTTCGAAGTAGCTATTCTACCGCGAGGAGTGCGCATTAGAAAGCCTTGTTGTATTAAAAATGGCTCTAAAACATCCTCTATAGTTCCTTTTTCTTCACCAATAGCAGCCGCAATGCTATCTATGCCTACTGGACCGCCATTGAAGTGTTCTATCACTGCTAACAATAATTTTCTATCCATTAAATCGAATCCATGCTGATCTACTTCAAGCATTTCCAATGCTTGTTGGGCCATATCAACAGTAATAATGCCATTTCCTTTCACTTCAGAATAATCCCTTACTCTTCTTAACAGGCGATTAGCTATGCGCGGTGTTCCTCTAGAACGTAATGCAATTTCTTTGGCTCCTTCGGGTTTTGTAGGGACACCAAGCAAATGCGCAGAGCGTGCTACAATCCGGGTAAGCGAATCAACAGAGTAATATTCCAAACGTTGCACTATACCAAATCTATCCCTTAATGGCGAGGTAAGTAATCCTGCTCTTGTTGTAGCTCCAATTAATGTAAAAGGAGGTAACTCCAATTTAATAGATCGAGCTGCGGGCCCCTCTCCTATCATGATATCCAACTTATAATCTTCCATAGCCGGATAAAGAATTTCTTCTATAACAGGACTTAGTCTATGAATTTCGTCAATAAATAGTACATCATTTTGTTGTAAATTCGTCAATATAGCAGCAATATCACCTGCACGTTCGATCACCGGCCCAGAAGTTTGTCTGATATTAACTCCCATTTCGTGAGCTATGATATTTGCCAGGGTAGTTTTGCCAAGACCAGGTGGGCCAAAAATAAGAACATGGTCCAAAGGATCATTTCTCCTTTTTGCCGCATTGATAAATATCTGCATCTGTGAACTTACAGAATCTTGTCCTACGTATTCACTCAAACTAAGCGGCCTGATAGCTCTATCCATTGCTTCTTCTGAGACAATACTTTGACTACTGATTAGGCGATCACTTTCGAGCATAAGAGGTTTTGTTGGGTTCATTCGAATGAAAGCATTTTAACATATGTTTATCTAATAGCAGATCTTTGTAAGCTTATTTATTTAATAATTAAATGGAATTGATTTCACGATTAAGGTTGATGATGCTATAGGATATTAAAATGATATTATACAGTGTGATTCTCACTCACAATATCCATCAGCTGTTTCCGAGCTCTAAATATACGTGAGCGTACAGTTCCTATGGGACAATGCATTTCTTTTGCAATATCCTGATAAGTTTGTCCATCAAATATATGCAGACCATAACATAGTCGTAACTCTTCAGATAAACATGACATTGCTGCTTCTATTTGTTTTTCAAACTCTAATCCCATTATGTCTGACTCTGGGGAATTATATGGTGTAGAAAATTGTTCATCCACATACTGCATTTCTGAATCAACATGAAAATTATTGGCGCGAAAAAAATTTTTAATAGTATTTTGAGTAATTTTATATAACCAGGTTGAAAACTGACTGCGCTCATTAAAATAAGGCAAATGCCTAAATACTTTGATAAGAACTTCCTGAGTCAAATCATTAACACTTGTCCAGTCATGCGTATAAAAATAAATCATTTGTCGAATTTTGCCCTGATAACGCTCAAACAGTTTATCATAGGCTAGTCCATTTCCTTTTTGAGCCAATTCAATTAGTGATTCATCGCTTAAAGAAGTCTCAATATTCATAACTTCCTCATTATTCCTTTGCTTGTTATTACGTTCGAATATGATAAAGTCTAATCAATGTCGTGGTGGATTTATTTTAATCATTATGTATTATTATATACTATTTTTATTGCTGTTTAAGTGTAATAACCGTAATTGATCGGTAGGTATTTGATCATTAAATAGAATTAGCATCTGATTTTTTTTATCTGAGGATAGTTGGATAACTTGAAATATCATATTATGAACAAGGATTTTTAGTTCATCATAATGATGGGTAGTACCATCTATTGTTTCCAGTGACCACGTATGGTTTTGCAAATATTTGATTTCTTTAACTCTTTGGCAAGCAGTTTGGTTAGTTACGTCATTTATAAATTGAATAATGATAAGAAAAATTAAGCTCCCCTCTATCAACCCTGGTAAGGAAGAATATAAAATCAATGCAATGGTGCACAAATAAAGAATTGCAATTAATCGAAGATATACCTTGGATTTCCCTGGTTTAATCACAGTTTCTGATGAATGATACAATTTCAAGCAACTCTTTTTCGGGTTCCTCATGTCCCATTAACCAGGCATATAAATTAGGGTCATTATGAGTTAATAGATTATCAAATGCTTTTAATTGATTTTCTGTAAGTCGATCAATCTCATTGGCTATGAATTTCTGTAAAACGAGATCAAGCTCTAGCATTCCTCGCCTGCATTTCCATAATAACCGTGATTTTTCTCTGTTGTCCACAATGGATTTCCTCTGTTAATTCACGATAAATACAAGATAATCCTAATTATTTAATAATGATATCTGCTTTTGAGCAGGGCAAATGATACACTACTCTGCATTATAAACAACATTACTAATCTTGATATGAAAACTATTTTAGAATATTTAGTGAATAATAGGTCTTTAACAACATTCCGCACTATAGAGTCTGAATTATCACTAAATAGGCAGAAAAACTATCTTTTCGATTTATCTTACCTGGGAGTCATCGATTTGTTTGGAGACAAATCAACAGATTTTCTGCAAGGACAATTAACTTGTGATTTACGATTGGTAACGAATACTTCAATAATTCAAGGGGCCCAATGTAATCTTAAAGGGAGAATTCTTTCTTTGTTGGATATTATCAATTGGCACGGTGTAAAATTAGTTCTACCCCAAGATTTGATTGAAGTAACTCAACATTCATTAAACAAAGCGGCACTGCTTTCGCGTGTTAAAATCACTGCAAATAATAGCTATAAAGTTTTAGGTTTTTATTTACAGCATGATAATGATCAAATACCACAGTTATTACCTTTACCCAACGAATTATATGCTCTATCTTATTCGAGTCGTAGTTGTGTTTATCACTTAGGTAAAGGATTCTATATCTATTTAATTCATTCAGACTATTATGACAGTTTTTGCAAACCTTTTAATGAAAACAATCAATTACTTGGTTCATTAACCTGGCATACCCTTAGATTGTTTGATAATCAAATTGATATATATCCAAACTCGAGAGGACTCTTTTTACCACATCGAATTGGCCTGCATCGAACCTCATATATTAGTCTTGATAAAGGATGTTATAAGGGCCAGGAAATCATCGCAAGAACTCACTATAGAGCTACTCTTAAGCATGAATTAAAGAAATTTGTTATTCAGACAGATAGCCAATTATATTCTGGACAAAAATTATTTAAATCGGATGAAAACACAGAGATTGGTGAATTAGTTGATTATTCTATGCTTGGTCAAAATAGATATTTGGTTGCTGCAAGTATACTAAAAGAGAATTTTTCATATGCTTGTTTGGAAGGTGATCAATTTCCAATCCAATTGGAAGAAAAAATTGAGTTTGAATCTTGAAATTCAAGCTCAATTTTTCCAAATTAGAAAGCTATTTGTTTTTCCCGGGTAGCATACTCCTGAGTATATTGTCTTTATCAATAAAATGATGCTTAAGAGCACCCAAAACATGCAATGTGATAAAGGCAATTAAAATCCATGCAATAATTTCATGGGATTCGGCCATTAATTCTGCTAGAGATTTATTAGGTTCAATCCATGGAAGTGGAGCTTTAAACAAGCCGAAATAATTTGGGATTCTGTCTGCTGCAACCGACATGATCCATCCACTCAATGGCATTATAATCAAGAGTACATAAAAACCATATTGCACAAGTCTTGATAAAACTTTTTCCCAAGGCTTAACCGACTCTGGTAATGCAGGTTTTCCCTTGGCATGAATCCAAATAAACCTCAAAATCATCAAAAAAAGAATAGTAATTCCTGTTGATTTATGAAGCATATAAGCAATTCCTTGGAATTGCTCAGGTATTTCATCAAGAAAAAAACCTGCTATTAGCATAATTATAACTGCTAATGCTATGACCCAGTGAAATAATTTACTCAGCGGTGAATATTCTGAAGCAGTATTAGCCTCCATTTCATTTAACTCCTTTCATGTAATATATCAAAAAGATTCTTCCATTTTTAAATTGGATTGTAATGTCGTTTGGGTTAAATCCAGCAGCTCTCGGGTAGCAACTAAAAACATGGTATAGTTCAAAGCCGTACTTGATTTCAATGCTGTCAGAATATAGTTCCACCGATCAATTAAAGAAACGTGTGTCTCTCCCCATCTTGTTAATCGTTCTTGCAAATCCTTATTATTAGGTTCAAAACCCATTATGGCAGCTGTTAACTGTCGTTGTTGCCAATCCAAATCATCACGTAATGCTTCTCGAGATAAAGACTCCCAATGATTTTCAGTTGTGTGAACAATAATTTGCGTTCTAAGCCAGGCTATATCAAGAAACTCGCCAATACTAAAATATATTTCAGCTACTTTTGGGATTTTTATATTTTCCTCATAGGCAATTTCTATAATGTCTGTTGCGGCAAACAATCCTCGAGTCACTGTTAACTCATGGGCAAGTTGAGGCGGAATTCCTTCTTTTATCCGTTCTTGATAATGTTCCTCATATTGAATCCGACCTGTTTCACCAAAAACTGCAGGCATGGATTTTTTCAGTTCATCAACCCCTTTTGCATATAACTCTATTGCTTGAGTAATACTCATCGCCCTTCTATGTGTTCTTAAAAACCATCGTGTAACCCTTCTGGATAGTCTGACATACAACATCATCATATCAACTTGAGCTTGCGCACTGATTCTAGTACCAAGTTCCTCAATTTGTTTCCATATCGCTTCCAGGTTTAAGACACTTCTGGCAATCATATAAGCTCTGACAATCGCCGAAACAGAAGCTCCAGTTTCATCTTGTAATCTGTAAACGTAGGTAAAGCCCATTTCATTGACAATAATGTTGCTTAAGCGGGTAGCAATTATCTCTCTTCTTAATGGATGATCTTGCATTTGTTTACTGAAACGCTCTTGCAGAGGTTTGGGAAATGAACCAATAAGTATTTGATTCATATAATCTTCTTCAGGGACTTCAGAAGCAAGAACTTGCTCTTTTAATATGGTTTTGCTGTAACACATTAAAACAGCAATTCCAGGTTGAGTTAATCCTTTCCCCATTAGCTTATGTTCCATTAGAACTTTTTCATCAGGTAAAAACTCTAAAGTTCTATCAATTTTTCCTGTTTTTTCTAATTCGTTAATATACCTTCCATGCAATTCAATTGCTCTTAGGGCTTGAGAAGCAGTTAAGCTAATAGCTCGGGTTTGTAGGAAATTATCTCTGAGCACTAATTTAGCTACTTCATCAGTCATATTACTTAAAAGTTCATTTCTTTGTTTTGGAGTAAGATCTCCGGCTGCGACAACATTATTCAATAAAATCTTAATATTAACTTCTTTATCTGAGCAATTAACCCCTCCAGAATTATCTATGAAATCTGTATAGACTTTACCACCGTGTAAACTATACTCCACTCGTGCTAACTGAGTTAATCCCAAATTCCCACCTTCACCTATCACTTTGCATCTCAATTGATTGGCATTAACACGCGTTGCATCGTTTGTTCGATCACCTACGCTGATATTACTTTCAGTGCTTGATTTAACATAGGTTCCAATTCCAGCACTCCACAGTAAATCCACATCGGCTTTTAATATTGCTTTAATCAGATCATTAGGTTCAATCGAAGTTTGTTTTATTCCAAATACTTTCTGCATTTCCGGGCTAACCGGGATTGATTTTGCACTACGAGAAAAAACACCTCCTCCTTTGGAAATGAGTTTTTTATCATAGTCTGTCCAGTTAGATCTGGGAAGATTGAATAACCGCTCTCGCTCTTTAAAACTAATTTCAGCGTCAGGATTAGGATCTACAAATATATGAATATGATTAAAAGCACCTACAAGTTTAATATGCCTGGACAACAACATTCCATTTCCAAAGACATCCCCGGCCATATCTCCTATACCAACCACAGTGAAATCATTATTTTGGATATCTCTGTTCAATTCATAGAAATGACGTTTAACAGACTCCCATGCCCCTTTAGCCGTAATCCCCATTTTTTTATGATCATAACCAACAGAGCCTCCTGAGGCGAAAGCATCTCCAAGCCAAAAACCATATTCCTGGGAAATTGAATTGGCAATGTCTGAAAATGTTGCAGTACCTTTGTCTGCAGCAACTACAAGATAAGGATCATCTTCATCATAAAAAACAACGTTTTGGGGTTTTACAATTAGTCCTTCTTTGTAATTGTCTGTTATATCCAGCAAACCTCTTATAAAGAGTTTGTAACAACTGATTCCCTCTTCCATAATTTCTTCACGAGTAGCGTTAACAGGTATCTGCTTGGGTACAAAACCACCCTTCGCCCCACTAGGAACAATCACGGAGTTCTTAACCTGTTGTGCTTTCATCAAGCCAAGGATTTCAGTCCGGAAATCTTCACGTCTGTCTGACCAACGTAAACCTCCTCGAGCTACTTTGCCACAACGTAAATGCACCCCTTCAAATCGTGGCGAGTAAACAAAAATTTCAAACATAGGGTATGGCTTTGGAACACCAGGAATAAGTTTACTGGACAATTTTATAGAAATATAATTCTTAGGGTTACCCTGAGCATCTACTTGATAAAAATTGGTACGAAGAGTAGCGCCAATTGCATGCACGTATTGTCTTATAATTCTGTCTTCATCAAGATTGGCTACATTATCAAGATCAGATAAGATTTCAGCCACAAGTGCAACGTATCTATCCTCTCTCCTTTTGGAGTCATGAGGGTTGCACCGAATTTCGAATAACCTAACTAATTTATTGGCAATGCTTACATTATTATTTAGTGCTGTTTCCATATAATCCTGGCTAAAGGTAAATCCTATTTGCCTGAAATATTTTGCATAGGTTCTTAAAACAGCAACTTCCCTCCAATTTAATCCGGCGGCTAAAACTAATAAGTTAAAACCGTCATTTTCTGCATCACCAAACCATACTCTGGCAAATGCATTTTGAAATAACTCTTTTATTTCATCGATCTTAAATTCACTTTCTTTGTTGTATTGCATAGCAAAATCATTAATCCATGCTACTTTGCCATCTTCAAATTTTAAAACATAAGGACGCTCACTAATTGCCCTTAAACCGAGTTTTTCCAGGATCGGTAATACATCAGACAAGGGAATAGTAGTGTCATGCTGATAAACCTTTAGCCTAAAGCTTTTTTCAGATTCATCCAATGGCTTATAGAAATTAATACCGAGTGGATTTTCAGGACTTAGCATTTCAATATGCTTAATATCATAGACAGCCGTTCTTGGTGAAAAGGTATCCGAATAAGAAATTGGAAACGCATTTTTATACCGAGAGTAAAGTGCATTCGCTTGTTCTTCGCCATAGACTTCATGTAAATGATGTTGCAAATCATCAATCCACGATCGCCCCACTTCAATCAATTTTTGCTCTATTTCTTTCAAATTAAAATCGGGTAAATTCTTGGGATTGACCCTTACTATAAAATGAATTCTTGCCAATACCGATTCGGAAAATTGAGTAGAAAAAGTAATCTCTTCAGCATTAAAACTGTCTGCCAAAATTTTTTGCATGGCATATCTTAATTCAGTATTAAACCTATCCTTGGGCACATATACCAAACATGAAATAAATCGCTTATATACATCGACCCTGGCAAACAGGCGGATACGTTTTCTATCTTGCATATAGAAAATACCCATAGCTATTTCAAGTAACTCATCCTCAGTGCCTTGAATTAAATCATCTCTTGGAAGCGTTTCAAGTATATTTAATAATACTTTACCTGCATGGCTATAAGGATTTAAGTTAGAGTTTTTCATAATTAATGCAACTTTATGTCGCAAAAATGGAATATGCTTGGGATTTGTATGATAAGCTGCAGAAGTATACAGTCCTATAATGCGCCTTTCACCAATCACTTCGCCTTTTTTATTGAAGCGCTTAACGCCAATATAATCAGTATAAGCATCTCTATGAACTGAGGCTAAAGTATTTGTTTTGGACATTACAAGAATGCGGGGTGATGAAATTAATCCCTGTGCCTCTGGTCCCATGGCTGTAATGCTTCTTGCATTTGATTTGCTCAGACTCTGACGTAAAACGCCTAATCCTGTTTCAGGAATAGGTTGTAAAATGGTTTCTTTTCCTTTTTTAACCAAATCATAATCTCGCAATCCTAAAAAAGTAAAATGGTGATCTTCCATCCAATTTAAAAAGGCCTTGGTCTCTTCAATTTCACTGATATCAATTGTCTTTGGTACGGTATCAAGCTCCTTAATAATTTCTCGTACTTTAGTACGCATTTTATCCCAATCTTCAAATACCGCTCGATTGTCCTCAAGAGCACGTTCAAAATTTTTGTGCAACTCTGATAAAGTAGCGGGATCCGTTTGTCGATCAATTTCTATAAAAATTGGCGCTTCGTGTAAAACATCATCTCCTACAGAACCACCATTTCTTGGAAGAATTTCGGTAACCTTGTTATGGCTATCTCTTTTAACCTTAATTCCCCCCATATGAATAGTTAGATGTGATGTTAATCCCATTCTGTTAATTACTATTCTCAGAGTATCTACAATAAACGGCATGTCTTCACAGATAACCTCTACAACAGTATGTGTAGTTTGCCAACCATGACGTTCATAGTCAGGATTGTAAATTCTGATTTTTGTCTCATTAGGAGCGCGCTCACAAATTAAGGACCAAAAATTGACTGCTGCACCATAAAGATCGTCAATTTCCCACTCTCGAAGATCTTCAAGAGCGACGGTCCCATAAAATTGTTTGGCGAATTCTGCACAAAACTCTGTTTGTTCGCCAATCATTGTTTGTTTAATTTTTTCAACAACGCTATTTACTATTACGTCTTTACCTTCTTCAAATTTATAGGACATTCATTTACCCCTTCAGGTTCACTTATGCTCCGAAGCATTAATTGTTATTAATCATTGTATGTATACTAAAGTATTCTTTGTTGCCCAAGCTGCCAGCTTAATAATTGCATCATTATTCAGGCGAATGCATCCATGTGAGCCAGGTATACCTAGTTGAGTTGTATCTGGTGTGCCGTGAATATAAATGTAACGCTGTAAAGTATCTACATCTTCACCCTTATTTCGACCAGGCTCTAATCCATCCAATTGTAAAATTCGGGTTAATATCCAATCCCTTTCTGGAAATTGGGTTGCCAATGATTCTGAATAAATCTCACCAGTCCATTCTCTGGCAACCATAACACTATTAATTGGCAGATCAAGTCCAAGTATAGAATGGATTTTGTGCCAACCTCTCGGGGTGCATCCACTATTCATTTTTTCACCCACGCCATTTTTCCCGGATGAAATGACATAGTTTGCAATTAAATGATCCTTTTCAAAACAACTCATCTCCTGTTTTTTTATTGAAATAAAAATGAATTTACTATTTTTTACCATGTTTTGGATCACTAATCGCAATTGTTTTGGTATTTACAAACTCTAATATACCTTCTCTTGATAACTCTCTACCATATCCTGATCGCTTTATTCCCCCAAAAGGGAGTCTTGGATCAGAGGCTACAAAAGCATTAACAAAACAGGTTCCTGCTTCAATTTCGTAAGTAGCAATGTGCTCTCCCTTATTAAGATCTTTTGTGAATACAGCAGCACCTAAACCATACTGACTCATATTGGCGAGTGAAATTGCCTCACTCTCATTTTTAGCAGTAACAATAACAATAACAGGTCCAAATAGTTCCTCATCAAAAGCCGTCATTCCAGGTTTAACATCAGTTAATAATGTTGGCGGGTAGAAGTACCCTTTACCTTCTGGAATTATACCACCAAGCAATAATTTAGCACCTTGTTTAACAGATTTTTCTACTTGTGAATGCAAATTTTCTCGTAAATCTTTTCTCGCCATGGGTCCCAAATTAATATTGGGGTCTAATGGATCTCCCATTTTGTATTTGCTAATGAGTTCTCTGATTTTAGAAATTAATTCTTTTTCAATCGATTGAAGTGCTATAACTCGCTTGGCCGCAATGCAAACCTGTCCGGTATTATTTAATCGTGAAGCCACAATGCATTGAGCAGCAAGATCTAAATCCGCATCTTCCAGGATCAAATAGGGATCGGAACCACCTAACTCCAGAACCGATTTTTTCAAATTTTTACCTGCATTCGCTGCAACGCTTTGACCAGCATGTTCACTCCCAGTTAAAGTAACTGCGGTGACAAATTGATTTTCAATGATATGAGATGCCCCATCATTATCTACAATTAAATGTTGAAATAATGATGAAGGAAACCCAGCATCTCTAAATAATTCTTCAATTTTATTTCCTGTTCCACTCGATATTGGAGCATGTTTTAAAATAGCCCCATTACCCGCCATGATAGTTGGAGCTGAAAATCTAAAAACCTGCCAAAATGGAAAATTCCAAGGCATTATGGCAAATACAATTCCTAGTGGCCTGTAACAAACCTTTGCTGTTTTCATTTCAGTCTGAACAGTTCTTGGCATCAAATATTGTTCTGCATTTTCAGCATAATGTTCACAGACCCAAGCACACTTCTCAATTTCAGCACGACCTGCTGTAATGGGTTTACCCATTTCTAAAGCCATTAAATGCGCTAAATTTTGCTTTTTATCTTTTAATATCTGAGCAAGATTTAGCATTAAAGAGCGCCTTATGTCGAATTTAGAATTTTTCCAATTTAAATAGGCTTCATACCCACATGCTATTTTTTTGTCTATTGAGTCAAAATCCAGGCATGTATAGTTGTTTAGAACTTCTTCAGTTGCGGGGTTGACAGTTTGAATATTCATTTAATTACTCGATATGATTAACGTTGCCTATAGTTTAGTCTAAATTAAGGCTTTTTTTATTTTAAATAATTAACCTAACTTGCACTTTGCTTTTGAATATTGATACTATTTTTATTTTAAACGACATTGTCTTAAAGAACAGTAATAAAAATCAACCTGTTAAGTTAAATGGGCTTTAACTGTTTTAGTAAAAGCCAAAATATATCGTCTTTATGAACGAAGCAATCCAGATTTAATCTTTGCACTGGATATTTTTAAAGATAATTTGTTTTTTGTTTTTATAAAAAAGACTGAAGTCTAATTAGTAGTAGAATGACATTGATTAACTCTAGGATAAGTAATGAATCCAATAAAGCCTCCCTTTACTCTTAATCAATATTTTGCCGCCTGGTTTGTCCACATATTTACTGCCAGCGCTGCCTGTATTGGCGTCTTTAGCCTATATAAAATTTACCAGCATGATTATGTATTTGCTTTATGGCTAATGGCAATTACTGTATTTATTGATGCAGTAGATGGTAGCCTTGCTCGATTGGTTCATGTAAAAAGCGTATTGCCTAAAATTGATGGGGCGTTATTAGACAATATTGTTGACTATTTAAACTATGTCATTACCCCATGTTTTTTCTTGCTAGTAAAACCTGATATGCTTCCAGCAGATTATGTCGTACCAATTATAGCTGCAATTACAATTACGTCGGCCTATCAATTCTGCCAGGATGACGCAAAAACCCCTGATCACTTTTTTAAAGGTTTCCCCTGCTACTGGAATATTACTGTCTTCTATATGTATATTTTTAACACTTCTATGATTGTGAACACCGTTCTCTTGTCTCTTTTTTGTGTACTGATTTTTATTCCAGTAAAATATGTTTATCCATCAAGATTAGATTACTTGACTGAGTCCAGGACTTTGAAAATATTAATGCATTGTTGCTCTGCTCTTTATGGAATCAGTTCATTTTGCCTGCTAGTTAATTACCCTGAAACAAATAAATTGTGGGTAAGCTTATCATTGGGTTATGTGGGCATGTATTTATTTTTAAGTTTCTACAGAACCTATTATCCGATGTTCAAAGCTAAGATTGCGGCAAATAATAAAGATTGAGTTTATATGTAATTTATGTTTTCCATGCAGATATTACATCCCTGGTTACACGGTTTAATCTGGCTCTTTTAGGAAATTTTTTCTTTTCTTATTGCCTTAAACAGTATCTGCTTGCTGAAAAATAGTGGGTTAATGCGAACCGCGCCTCCATATGAAATTAAATTATGCCAATAACTTATGAATACCTAATAGCAAAGATATAATAAAGACGAATTAATATCTTCTATGCGTTTGATTTTTTTATTACATGATAGACTTTGTCTATTTAATGATTAAAATAGCATCTTAATTTTGTTTTTTGAGGAAATTATGTCATTAATTAATTATTTTACTAAAACGATGTTAATCACAGCTTTTGTGACCAATTCAGTCCAGGCTGCATCGATTTTTCCCCGTGGCTGTGAAGTCACTGGTTTTGGTTATAGTGAAAATTATTTAATTTTAAATGAAACGGGTAATCAAACCTATTATCTCATTCAAAACCGTTCAGATTCGAAAATTGAGCTGGAGCGTTTTGATAACTCCGATGCGTTTATGATTCCTCCCTTGCAAGCATCGCTAGATCCAATGAATTGGGCGGCATTTGCCTCGGATGTAAAAAATTTAAACTTCAAGTGTTATAAGCATGTTGACGACAATACTTCTTTAGTTGATTGTCGCGAAGTTCTCGAGGTTTGCCAATATCCTCGTGTTAAATTCGCACTCAGTAATATGGGAAACTATTGGATTTCTACTAATAAGTCACAAAATGAAGTCATTCAGGAATCTGTTGCTAAAGGAATTTACCTAAAATGGTGATCAGTGAATAAAACAGAGCATGACACGATATACCTGGTACTAGGTATTGTTGGCGCTTTGATACTTATTTATGGGCGGAGCCAGAATACTCCCCAAGTCTATTACATGACTGGCTCACTTGCTCTTATGGTTACAGCAATTCACTATAAATTGATTTATTTTATTGCTCTGGAATTAATTTTGGGAGCAGGCCATACCTCCCTGCTCCTTGGTATGGGGAAATATATTGGTTCAGCTTTACCTTCTTTGTTGTGTTTACAGCTACTGGTTTTTTATTTAATGTTTGGTAAGGAAAATAGTATTTTTTTATTAACTGGTATTATAGGAATAGCGCTGCTTTCGATGGGGCTTGCCTATAATAATCAAATGATATTTTTTTCTGGAAGTTCAGGTGTGGCTGTATATTCTTACTATTGTGCTTATAGAGGTCAATACATCTGTTACATATGGGGTATTCTTAATACAATATTTGCGTCATATGCTCTTTATCAATTGATATTTTAAGATTTTTTTGAGGGATTTAATAAAATGGCTAGAACTCTATCAAACATGCTTCCATTAGGCACAGTAGCACCTCATTTTGAATTAATGGATGTGGTTAGTGGAAGTAAAGTTAAATTTAGAGAAACCCCGCGTTATGTGGCTACTGTGATTATGTTTATATGTAACCATTGTCCTTTTGTGAAACATATTAATACCGAATTAACACAACTTGCTAATGACTATATTCCAAAAGGAATTCGTTTTTTGGCAATTAATTCCAATGATGTAGCAAGTTATCCTGATGACTCACCTGAAAATATGATGATAACTGCTGAAACACATCAATATCCGTTTCCATATCTTTTTGATGAAACCCAAGAAGTAGCTAAAGCATATAATGCAGCGTGTACACCGGATTTCTTTGTTTTTGACTCTGATTTGTCCTTAGTTTATCGAGGGCAATTAGATGATTCAAGACCTGGGAATGGTATTCCTGTAACTGGCAGCTCAATTCGCCAGGCTTTGGATTACTTATTAAATAATAGACCTTTAGATTTTGAACAAAAGCCGAGTATTGGATGCAACATCAAGTGGAAAATATAGGCTGTAACTGTTTTTAATACAAAAAAGCAACATCGATTTCCATTATTCATTAAATATGTATAACAAAAATCGTATGTTGCTCACAAAGCAGACTAGTTAACCTTCAGTGATGCATTAATTTCATTGAGTTCCAAAGCACTCTCTGCTTCATCCACTGCCAAGGCAGATTTCGCACGTGTCGTAGCAAAAAAGCCTTGACTTACGCCAAAAGTTACACAAAAAGCAATAGTATTAACTATCATTTTTAACAAATTCTTGAGATATTCTCCCCAGCCTAAATCCTTTTCTAGGATGGGCTTAGCATCTTGAATCACTAACTTGCAAGCTTCTTTAAATTTAAGCCCCGCCTCGTTGAAATTAATTTGAGGATTTGTTAAATCAAAGACATATTGATCGCGCGCTTCTTTAAGTTGTCTTAAAAGAATTTTCGCTGCTTCATAAGCTTTGTCATATTTATGCTGATTGATATCCCCTATTTTACCTTTCAACTCTTCTAACGCTTGATCAACCGTTTCCAAGGTAACCTGGATTTTCTTATCTAGCATCTCATCATCTTTTCTTTTGATAACTGGTTGCTCAGTATCTGACAAGGTAACTGTTGGTTCCTTCACCAAATCAGGAAGAAATCTTACACGCTTAGGTTGGGTCCCTTTGTCCTCAACGATGGCAGGAGTTTTACCTGCGCCCAATAAAGCTTCCTCAGTTTGTTCCTTCAAATGAACTGGAGCATTTATCCAATTAATTAAAATATTTCGAGTTTCAAATATTACTGCAATTATTTGAAATAACTTCATTACTTCAGCTGGTTCTATACCATTTTGCTCTTTTGAACGATTGAGTTCTCTAATTATTTCTGAAGTTTTCTCGTCAATTACAACATCATGTCCCACTATGCGAGCCAACGCTCTTGAGTCACCCGCATTTTCTAATAGTAGCTCAGTTAACTCCTGTAAATTGCCGCCTTTAGCTAATGTTTTCATATTTTCACCATTAGCTAACATCAATGAGGCTGCTTGTTCTGGACTAGCAAAAGCCATTACAACCCGACTGTTTTGGTCTACACCTCGTTTGTACATTTCATGTATAAGTTTGGAAATTGCTTGTTGCTGATTCTGTAACAATTCATGAATATTAAAATAAAACCCTCCAACTTCACCCTCTTTTGTTTCATAAAGCAGAGCAAAGTGAGTTTTTTTGCCACTTATTAAATCTTTCGCATTTTCTTGAACAGCCTGCAGGTATTTCGCCAGCGGACCAGCCTGAGCGCGATTGAGAGCTAATTCTTTGAACATTGTAGAAATTAGAGCAGACTGTTTTTCTAATGGTTGTTCTCTTACGACAATTTTATCTAAATTTACCCCATGTTCAGAGACTGTTGCTTCCTGTAAGGAAAGTATTCCAGCTTTTTGAGCAATTTTTAATATATCTGCGTCTTTCAATTTGGGCAGCATGAGTCGAACCATTTGCAGCAATGACATGCTGTTTACATTCTTATGAGCTTGATTCACTGCGGCTTCAATGACCTTCCTGGCTCGATTAATTTCTTCGTATAATTTGCTTTCATGTATATTAACAAGTCGAGATAACTCAGCCATCTCTTGATTTTTTTGCTTTCGTTCCTGAGCAGGAAGATTGCTTACCTGGATACTTAAATCGCTTCTTAACTCTTTATATTTTTTTAATAGCTCATCCATGCTTGCTATTCCAGAATTTATAAATTTTTTAGCTACCTCTTGTAGTTGTGGCCATAAAACTTTAACAGCTTCTCTTGCCTTAACCTGTTGATTTTCTATTCTCGTATATTCTTCTTTTATTCTCCTTTCTCTATTTTTTATTCCATTTTCGATACTTGTAACACTTTTTCTGATTTCTCTTCTCTCTTCTCGAGAAATAATTAGTCTAATTTGGTTTAACTCACCTGTCTGTTTTCCATTTAAGGTATTTTGGTTTTGATCAAGGAAGGATGCTAATTCTTGATATCTGTTTAATAAAGCCTGAACTTTTTTATAGTTACTTTCAGTAACAATAAGACCCTCGTTATTTAAAAGTGTTGCAACTTGCCTAAATTCACTTAAATTCTTGGCAATAGCATTTTGTTCTCTTTTGGAATGAGACATGACATGATTCCTTGATGATTAGTGTGCTCGCATTATAATCAGAAAATGCTATTTTGTCACATTTAATTGAGCAAATCTTCACGAAATTACAATATCTTAATGCATATTGAATAATTAATGATAAGTTGTGCGATATGACGCACAACTTGAAGTAAGAACATATGTAAGCATTATTGACTTGAATATTCTTGGGTCGACATCAAACAAATTATTTAGCAGGGATAATTTCAACTTGAAGGTTAGCTACTACATCGCTATGTACATGCACTTCAACAACATAGTTACCTATAGAGTGTAGAGGGCCTTCAGGCATAACAATTTCACGCTTGCTAATTTCAATTTGTTTTTCTATCAATGCGTCTTTAATTTCATTAACGCCAACAGAACCATACAATTTACCTTCGTCACTAGCCATAGCACTAATAACAATCGTTGTATCATTCAATTTAGCAGCACGTTGCTCTGCATTAGCTAAAGCTTGTTGAGCTTTTTTCTCTAATTCAGCACGACGTTTTTCAAATAATTCAATATTTTGTTCTGTTGCAAAGACGGCTTTATTTTGTGGTATTAAATAATTACGTCCATAGCCTGATTTAACGTGTACTTTATCACCTAGATTTCCCAGATTACGTACTTTTTCTAATAAGATTACTTCCATCTTAATAACCCCTTACGTTGATTCTCTCACCCTTGCAGGGAGATATAATCGAAAATTAAATAAACTATCTAGCGAGCCAAATACAATATAGGCAAATAAGACAAAGAATGGTTTTAGTAAAATCAATAGAAATAACAAAATCACCACTCTAACTTGCCACTTTCTGGCTAAAATATAATAGGCCAAAGAAAAACCCGATAAAAAGAAATAAGCAAGAAGTAATGGTAAAGTGCTAATAGCCACTGGTACCTCAAAATAAGAGGCAATTGACACAATAATTAGCATCAAAAATGAGAATCTGCCACTACGAAATTCCAATATTTCCTGTTTAAAACCACCGGGCATGAAGAGTTTAGCTTGTATAGTTCGGGCAAACATTAGCGAGATTAAGGCTGAAGCAATCACACTTAATATCTGGATACCGAAAAATAACTGAGCCAAATTTAAGTTATTCAATCCATCTGCACTACTTTCTACCAACTGTTTGTAATCCTGAAATTGAGACAACAGCACTTTAAAATGATTAAATTGGCCACTTACAAACTCAGGGATCAATATTTCAATCGACAGAAATACAAGGAATGCTTGAATTAGAAAAGCTCCAAATACACTTGACCAACTGGCTGTTTTGCGTAAAGTCAAAGCAGCGATATAGCAAGGCAAATAAGCAACCAGTGTATTAATTAATGCCCCTTCCAGAGGTAGAAACATCATTAAAGGCACAGAATGAACAATCATCGCAGGTAACATGACTTCAAATCCAGGTTTTTCACCTTTCCTCAAAGTAATTAAACTCATTAAAGCCACCGATAGCCAAGAGGCAAATGGGACTATTGAAAGAACAACAGCGCAAACAATAGCATATTGTTTACTTTCAAGAGCTGCTCTACATTGTTTAAGTATAAAATTACCCGCGATATTCATTTTATCTATGGCTGTCGCAATAAGGCAATAAACCAATAAATCTGGCATGTTTGATTGCCTTGGCTAATTGTCTTTGGAAACGAGTTTGCGTACCAGTAATACGGCTTGGTACAATTTTACCAGTTTCAGTAATGTAATTTTTTAATAGGTTGATGTCTTTATAATCTATTTCATTACCACCTTCAGCACTAAAGCGGCACATTTTTTTTCTACGAAAATAAGCTGACATAGATGTTCTCCTCTTAAGCGACTTTAGTTTCTTTTTCTTTCTTCATTAAGACAGATTCTGTAGTAATCGCTTGTTTTTGAACAGTGATTAAATGTCTTAAAATGGCATCATTAAACTTGAAGGCATTCTTGATTTCATTGAGTGCATCTAGATTACATTCTACGTTCATTAAAATATAATGTGCTTTATGAACCTTGTTAATGGAATATGCCAACTGGCGTCTACCTAAATCTTCTTTACGATGTATTTTGCCATTATGCTTGGTAATAATTCCTTCATAGCGCTCAACCATACCAGGTACTTGCTCGCTTTGATCTGGGTGTACTAGAAACATAATTTCATAATGTCTCATGAATTCTCCTTATGGATAAAGCCTTCCAGCATTGAGTACTGGTAAGGCAAGGGTTTTAAAAAGCTGCCAATTATAGCTTTTTTATTTAGTCCTTACAATCTCATTGTGGTTTAAAACTTAGATATTTATTGAACTGCACCCCTGGGTTTTGCCCATTTTATAGGCAATAAACTCAGATTGTTGCTCTAAATAACTTTTTTTATAATTTTTACAGCAATTTATAGTGACAACCGTCACCAAAGTAAGGTACCGTTCAGCAATGCATGACTCTCGTCATCGATTGGCCTTAGGAATAATTTATGAAAAAAGAGGTTTTTTTTAAATGGATATAATAAATCTTCAATTTGAAGAACCACTTATCATTCGTATCTCGAATGCTGTTGTTAAAATTTTGGCTTTTAAAACCCAGGAAAATGGAAATATAAAATTTGGAGTGGAAGCACCGCGGTCGATCAATATTCACAGAGAAGAGGTTTTCCATGCAATTAAACAAAAAGAAACTCTTAGTACAGCTGACTAACAACAAATAAATGCAAGTTATACCTTTCAGATACTTTATTTTATTGGCAGGGATTACAGTATCTCTATCAATAGTAGCTTTAGTTATCAATCATTTTATCTATAAATTTCCTGGAAATAATTACTTTCCACCCAATACCCCAGTCATGGCTTGCATTATCTTGTTAAATTATATTGGGTTGATTTTAGTTTTTGGTAAACAGAATAGAGTGACTCGCTCTGGATTAGAATTGATTAATTTTTTTATTGTAATGTCAATCATCGCTTTAGCGACAAATGCTGTTCAATTAACTCCTTATCCTCCTATAGACAAACAAATTATTAATCTGGAAGCTCAACTGGGCATTAGTATGATATCTATTCTGGAGTGGACGAATAAGTATCAATATTTTAAATACTTATTGGCGATTATCTATGATACCCTACCATATCAGATGAGTATCTTGCCCCTATGCGTAATTGCATCAGGGCGATTATATATCCTTAAAGATTATTATTTCTTATTACTCTCCACAACATTATTGGGATTTTCTTATTACTATTTTTTCCCAACAACCGCCCCTGCAAGTGAATTACAGAGCAGTTTATTTGTTCCTGAACAAATTGCCACGGGACTTAAATTTCATCAAATTCATAATCATATACAACCCACAACCATTGAAGGTGGTTTAATAGCTCTACCCTCATTTCATACAATTTGGGCAATTTTATGTGTTTACTTAATCAAAGATTGGTTTATACCCTGCCTATTATTGTCAATCATTAATGTTCTATTAATTCTTTCATGTGTACTATTGGGATGGCATTATCCAATTGACATTTTGGCAGCCATCATTCTTGTTGGATTATCTTATTATCTGTTAACTTTAGTTAAAGTTAAATCTAGATAATTGGGTTTATAGCTTGTAAATTGAAACTCCCTATATGAAAAGGATTATTGATTAAGATCAGCTGGTCTTTGTAGAGCATCATTTATAATTCTTACAGGCGTCCCTACAGATACTAAACTATAGAGTTGCTCAATATCCTCAGGAAGCATACGAATACATCCTGCGCTTACTTTAGCCCCAACCCCATCAACTCGATTAGAACCATGAATTAAGATAGCTGGCCACCCTAAACGTAATACATGTTGTCCTAAAGGATTATGAGGGCCAGGGGGAAACTCGCTGGGAATAGGAGCACCAATGCTTTCAGCTGCCTTTTGTAATTTTAGTGTAGGCCGCCAGGTAGGATTAATTTCTTTGGAGGTGATTTTGCTTAATCCCAAAGGAGTTTCCCACCCTTTTTTACCAATCCCAACAGGATAAGTAATGACCACATTGTCATCTGGAGGAAAATAATATAATCGATACTCTGCTAAATTAATCACTATACCTTTTCTAGGTATGTTGGGTAGAACAAAACGAGATGGAATAATTAACTTTGTGTTAGCAGTTAGTGGAGATCTGGCATTGACACCTGGATTAGCGCGTACCATTTCATAATAGCCGATATTAAAACGCCGACCGACTTCATCTATAGTTTCTCCAAACTCTGAAAATGCTACCTGAATTTCACCGACAGTATTTCCAGATTCAGGCAATACATAAACATTAGCAAAAGAATATTGACTAAGTAAAAGAATTAAATACCAAACCCTTATTATAGATTTTGATTTTTGCTCCATAAGATGCTTGTCTCTCTAAAAAGCAAGGCAAAACCATTATGGTTCTACCTTACAGAGAAATTATAAGCTGGTATCTACCTTAAAACGTTCGCCGTATTTGGATTCAAATGTTTTAAATAAAGTTTCCAGCTTATCTTTACCAAAATCCTTTGCATAATTCATAGGTCCTCCTCGGAATGGAGCAAAACCTGTAGCAAAGATCATTCCAGCATCTAACAAGTCAGAATCTTCAACAACTTTCTCACGTATACAAGCTGCAGATTCATTCACCATACGTAAAATTAATCTATCCGCAATGGTCTTATCAACATGTGCTGGGGCTTTTTTCTTAATTGCTTTACCATTTTTATATTTATAAAAACCTTCTCCGGTTTTACGGCCCAGTTTACCTTCTTTTACTAAATCACGTAATTTTTGTGGTATGGTACCACCAAAATGACTGGTCAGATTTTCAGCCACAGCAAGACAAACATCCATTCCTACAGTATCAGCAAGTTCTACAGGTCCCATAAACATACCAAACTGCAATGCAGCTTCATCTATTGTCTCTGCACTATATCCTTCATCCAATAACTGTACACATTCCATCAGATAAGGCATGAGTACCCTGTTTATTAAAAAACCAGGACTTGATTTGACGGGCAAGGGTAATTTGCCAATTTGATTGACAAACGCACAAGAATTCTGTTGAATTTTTTTTGCAGTAGATGAGCTGCTCACTATTTCTACCAAATCCATTTTAGCTACAGGATTAAAGAAATGAATGCCTACTAAACGTTCTGGTTTACTCATTACACTACTAATTTCATCAAGCGGGATACTAGAGGTGTTTGTTGCAATAATCGCATCTTTTTTAGCATTTTTTTCCACAGTTTTTATTATTTCCTGTTTAACAGCCAAATTCTCAAAAACTGCTTCAATAATGACATCTGCTCGTTTTACACCATGCCCTTCAGGATCCGCGATTAATCTATCCATTGCGGCCTGAATCAATCGCGGCTTACGCAGTTTTTTACTATAAAGCTTATGCGCTCTGCCTATCGCAGGGGCAATTTGTTCATAAGATTTATCCTGTAATGTGACCTGAAGACCTCGCAAAGCACACCAGGCAGCGATATCCCCTCCCATAACCCCTGCTCCAATCACATGAACATGAGCAGCTTTGAAGAGACTGTCTTTGGCAAACCCTTTTAATCGCTCACGCAATAAAAAAGCTCTGATAAGATTCTTGGCAGTATCGCTTTGGGATACAAGTTTTTCTATGGAATCAGCTTCTTTAAGATAAGCTCTCTCACCTACTCCTCCCTCTTTTTCCCACAGATCAATCACAGCATATGGTGCAGGATAATGTTCTTTTCGAACTCGCTTGGCTACATTATAACGCAATAGGTAAGCGATAGGTTTTCTAAGCAGGGAACTATTAGTTAAATTTTCAATAAAAGATGGTCTGTGTCGTGGTGGTTTATGTTTTATAAAATAAACAGCCGCTCTTCTTAGCTGACGAACAGGAACTACCTCATCAATCATGCCTAGACTTTTAGCTTTTACTGAAGGTATTGCACTGCCAGTCAATATGACTTGTGATAGTGCTTTGAAACCACCAATTAGCTGTGGCAAACGCACGGTACCACCCCATCCTGGATGAATGCCCAACATCACTTCAGGCAAACCAATACGGGTGTCTTTGTCATCTGTTGCAATTCGATAGGTACAGGCTAAAGCTAACTCATAACCACCTCCCATGCAAAAACCATCGATCATCGCAACACTTGGAATTGATAAGGCTTGCAAACGAGCAAATACAGTTTGTCCCTTTTGTAAAAAATCAACTGCTTGCGAAGAGCTCTCAAATTGTGAAAAAGCATTAACATCAGCACCAGCAATAAACCCTTTTTCCTTGAGTGAATAAATAATTAATCCCATCGCTTTTTTATCATGTGATATTTCATGTAACAAGCTGTTTAGTTCATCCAATACTTCTTCGTTAATGCTATTAACCGCAGCATCCCTTCTGTTTAATCCAAGCCAAAGAATGGCATCTTTATCTCGCTGCAAATCCCAATGTTTATAATTATTCATGTCCTTTCACCTCGGTTACTCGTTCAAGATACATAGCTCCTCCCTGACCACCTCCGATACAAATTGCTGCCATACCTCGTGACTCATTTCTTTGCTCTAAAGATTTAAGAACATGCAAGACAATACGAGCCCCACTGGCACCAATAGGATGACCTAAAGCAATTGCTCCACCATCTCGATTGAGTCGCTCCAGTGAGGGTGCGCCAATTGCCCCCTTAAGACCAAGCTGTGTTTTGCAATATTCTTCATCATCCCATGCAGCTAAACACCCTAAAACTTGAGCTGCAAAAGCTTCATTGATTTCCCAACAATCCAAATCCTGTGGCTTTAAATTATGTCTTTCTAATATAGGGGTTGCCGCATGAACAGGGCCTAAACCCATTTGAGAAGGATCCAGTGCAGCCCATTGTGAATCGACTATTCGGCCCAATACTGGCAAAGCATATTTTTTTACCGCTTCAGCGCTAGCTAATAGCAATAAACAGGCTCCATCAGTTATTTGTGAGCTGTTACCTGGTGTGACCATTCCATATTTTTTGTCAAAAAATGGTTTTAGCTTTGACAACTTGTCAACAGTAGAATCTGCCCTAATCCCATCATCTTGAGGATATACACCTCCTTTATAATCTATGATTGGGGCTACTTCTGACATTCTATTTTCAGCATAAGCTTTAGCTATTCGTAAATGGCTTTGAGTGGCGAACTCATCCATTTGCTCTCTTGTGATATTAAATCGATAAGCTACTTTCTCAGCTGTTTGCCCCATATTTAATCCAACTATCGGGTCAGTTAGACCTCTGAGCAAAGCAATGACTGGTGCAAGATATGAAGGTTTAAACTGTGTGATTAAAGCCAGCTTTTGCCCCATACTTTTAGCTGCGAACCAGTTGGCTAACCAGGAAGCCATTTTTTCATTAAATAACAAAGGTGCATGACTCATAGCATCTGTTCCACCAGCGAGAACCAAATTGCTACGCCCTGTAGCAATTTGAATTGCGGCATTATCCAATGCTTGCATGCCTGAAGCACAATTTCGCATTACGGTAAATGCGGGTACCTTATCACCACAACCCAAACGAAGAGCAACCACTCGGGCTATATTGGCCTCATCTGGTCCAGGCATAGCGCTACCAATAATCACCTCATCAAGTTCGTCCGGAGAAAATGGTTGGCGATTTAACAGAGTTGATCCTGCCGCCACTGCCAAATCTGAACCAGAAAATGGACCTACTCCTTTTGCTTTAAGAAACGGCGTTCGACTTCCATCGACGACATAAACGTTACGACCACTTAAATTCGACTGGTGTTTCATTAGTCCTCCTTGTTAGGGCCTCTGCATAAGAATCTATACTAAAATCAACAGACTCAAAGATTAGCAGTATTCTTGATGTTTTGGAAATCTTAAGATGATTTTTGATGAAATTTAATTACTTAAATCATTCCTGGAAACATGTACTCTTTGAACTTTATCCTATTAAAGTATTCTTATACAGACCCGTTCATTTTGTAACTCTTTTATAAGTAAAATCAACTCATCTTTGCGATTCTCTATATTAATTTTAGCTAATTCATGAAGAATTGCTTCTATTGTTAAAAGGTCTCCCTTCAATATTTTTTGTACTATCTCATTTACTTCTTTGGTATGGTTACAATAATTTTTTGCTGAAAAAAATGAACCCTTCTTATTGGACCCTTTGAAGACATAGTTTTCCAATTTTTTACAAATATTCTCTATTTCTGAATTGTATCTGGGTAGATGATCAAATTTTAAATCTGGAATAAGAACGAGGTTTATCTTTGATGTGCTCGAAAGTTGCGTTTTTGTTAACTTTTTTAATCCTTTTTGGAGTGCAAGTATCAAGGCATCGAACAAATCATCCTTGCCTTTATAAGGTAAAAGATATTGATACAGTTCAGAAACTATAACTTTCTGATTTTTCATATGATTTAATAAATCGTTCAACATACTAACTATTTTTTCTGTCTGAATTTTTACAGAGAAATTCAGACAGGCTAATGTATGGCTTTCAAATTGTTTCAGCAGATCAATCTTTGCTAATTCGCCTATCCTGCTGTAAATTTTAAAAGGATTTTCTACATCCTTTTGATCGATAAATGGTGTGATATCCGGGTTTATTCTTTTTTTCTCTAAATAATCTTTCCTAATATTGGCCAATTCCTCTTTAATTTTTAATTCTTGTACAATTGTCTTATCCGATAAAATATATATAAAATCAGAACAGTAAACGGACAGATCTTCTGATATTTTGGAAAATACCATAATTAGTCCTATACAGTATTTACCAAATTCATCTAAGGTTACGTTTTGATTTTCATGGGTTATTGAATAGTTATAAAGAGAGACCATCACACCAAAAATAAATTCTGGCTCAAAATTTTCTCCAAAATCAGGGTCCTCTTTTAATAACTTGAATAACTGACTTATAAATAACTTGGCTTTTTCTTTATTTGATGAGCAAATCCTTTCCCCCAAATATTCTAATAGAGTGTCATACCACATAATAATCCTTTAAATCCCTTTTATAGATAGTGTCATAACATAAATACATTTTAAAAAAAACTGCTGATATTTTTATATCCATTGATGCTATTTATTATGCTCAATTTTGAATTTCATCACTTTATGCAATAAGAATTATTGACGCATGTTAAATACCTGATATACTCCGCTACCATTGATTGGAGAGATGGCCGAGTGGTCGAAGGCGCTCCCCTGCTAAGGGAGTATGGGAGAAATCCCATCGAGGGTTCGAATCCCTCTCTCTCCGCCAATCAACGCGCCCGTAGCTCAGTTGGATAGAGTATCTGGCTACGAACCAGGGGGTCGGAGGTTCGAATCCTTCCGGGCGCGCCATTTAAATCGATCAATTCTAAAGTTACGAAAACGGGCTCTTTCCCAATTACGGGGGCACTCATCATTTAACAGCACAACACCCTAACACGAGTTCTATAATTATCAAAGTTACGAAAGCCATAAGCCCTTCTTTGAATTCGTTTCATATTTTTGTGAAATCTAATATCATCAAGTTACTCAACGATACCCTGTTGTAGAGCCAATAAATCAAGGAGCGTCATGATTGTTATCTTCGTCCATGGTTGGAGTGTCACACATACTAATACTTATGGGGAGCTTCCTCAATGGCTCGAAAGCCAGGGTAAAGATGAAAGGATAGATATCCAAGTCGGCAATATTTATCTTGGGCGCTACATCAGCTTTGACGATACAGTAACGGTTGATGATATAGCGCGTGCGTTGGATCAAGCAGTACACGATGAAATTGCTGATAAGCTTCGGGATGGGGAGCGTTTTGCTTGTATTACTCACTCTACTGGTGGGCCCATTGTTCGAAAATGGATGGATTTATACTTTAAGAATAATCTTGCAAAATGTCCATTGAGCCATCTTATCATGCTGGCTCCTGCTAACCACGGTTCTGCTCTTGCTCAACTTGGTAAATCCCGGCTAGGCCGTATAAAGAGTTTTTTTGAGGGCGTTGAACCGGGCAAATGCGTACTTGATTGGCTTGAGCTCGGAAGCGATATGAGTTGGCAACTTAATGAAAGCTGGCTTGATTACGATTGTACTGCTAATGGCATCTATTCCTTTGTACTTACTGGTCAGAAAATTGATCGCCAACTTTATGATGCACTTAACTCCTACACCGGAGAGACAGGATCCGATGGGGTGGTACGTGTAGCTGCAACAAACATGAATTATAGCTTATTGAAATTACATCAGGAAGGGGATAACGGTGAAAGTCTTGTTGTAGCCAAAATGACACGAACACAGCCAATGGCATTTGGGGTTCTACCTGGACTTTCACATTCAGGTAAAAATATCGGTATCATCCGTAGTATTACTATGGCCAATGCAGCCACTCATCCTACGGCAATATGGGTCTTGCGATGTCTGCAAGTAAAAAGCCGTGATGCCTATAATACATTAGCAAAAGAGCTGGATAAGATTACTCAAGAAACCCAGAAAAATGAGCATACGGAATTTGTGAAAACACTTGTCTTTAAGCGCGAGTATATAACCAATCGTTACTCTATGATTATTTTCCGGCTTATTGATGACCGAGGCAATCACCTTATCGATTATGATCTTTACCTAACTGCCGGACCTCAATATAGCGAGCAGGCGCTTCCTGCAGGTTTTTTTGTAGATCGTCAGCGAAATCTCAATAATCGAGGTAAACTGACTTATTTTCTTGACTACGACATCATGGAAGGTGGAATTAATACCCCCAAAATGCAGGGTAATCTTGGGTTCCGCATTAAAGCATATCCTGAATCAAGTGACCAAGCCCTTGCCTATTACAGGCTACTTGATTTTCATTCATCGCTTGCTGACATTCACAAAATCCTTCATCCGAATGAAACAGTAATGGTTGAAATCATGCTTCAGCGACGAGTAGATAGAACGGTCTTCCGTATTACTAACAACCTTGCTCCAGCAAAAATCAGTGTGAAAACAACTGGGAAAAAAGTAGATTGACCTCACTTCTGTTTGATGTATTTATGCATAAAAAGAGAAAGACAGAAAGTGAAAAAATAAATAAGAAAATCTATTGATAATAGAATTACCTTCTTAATAGCCTATATTTTAAACATTTGCAATTTTACTCTCCTTATAAACATCTGAAATTTTTTCACCATCCCAAATATATCTTAAATGACATCCCTGTCTTGGTAGGGTAAGTGCTGGGGGCCTTAATACAGCCATACATAAGCCGTTTAAATTTCTTACACTTGGGTACAGTAACCCCCATTCTTTTTTCTCATGAACTTTTTTTCCAAACTCCTGGCTTTTACCATAATAATCTGGATCAGGATTAAATAACTCTTTATACCTTTTATCTCTAATATCTATTAAAGGTTTTTTTATAGTAGCCACATATTCTCTCATTGAGATCGAGCAAGGTTTTTCATTCGACGCACTATAAAACCTTGCTCGATGAAAACAAGTTTCCTTTATTGCTGTTTCAAGTGATGAAGCCGCATAATAAACACCAAAACTGCCATCACTAAATCTTGACTCAAATCCAGTATGTGTAAAAGCAGCCATAATCGGAGTAGATCCGGGACCACCGATCCAATCCTCTTTATCTATCAAATTTATTTTACCGAGCTCTGCAAGTATTCTTTCATTGGTTAGACCTTCAAGCAGAGCTATTTGTTCGAGCTCTTCCTCAGAATCTGCCCAATCGAATAAAGTTACAGGAGGAAATTTAGAGGGTATTAATCTATGCACTTTTTCACTAAAATCTATATAGGAGTACATCCTAATAACCTCTCCAGAAATCCAGAAATTTCCTCACATCTGCAAGACGAACTATCCCTCCTTCCAGCATATATTCTTTTGGTGTTAAACCGTTAAATGGAGGTAAGTTATTTTTACGATTAATCCAGGTTCTGGCTTGCTCTCCGTCTTCAAACAATATGCGTAAAGACTTATAAATCCCCAGAAGATAAGAAACTCGCTCTTTTTGATCCCTGTTTAATTTTGCTTTATGGGAAGTGTATGTGGAGCGAGGCATATCTCCCATTAAAATACGGGCTTCGCTTTCTTTTAGATCAAAACGCTCTACAAGATTAGTTAAAGATTTCCATACCACGTCATCTGGTATGTTTTGTAAAGAGCTTGTATTCGTTTGCATAGTAAAACTCCAGGGTACTTTCAACTATATTATAGTCTCTAAAAAGACAATTGTCCATAAAAGTACATGTTGACAAGTATATGAATAAGATATGTAAATGAAATATATTTGAAAAATTAATTAAAAGTGCAACATACAAAGGAATAAGGTATTTTAAGGCGATAATTAAGAGAAAATAATTTCAAAATGATTGATACCGTGCAGAACGAACCAAATATCCATTTTACATACAATTACAAACAACCTGACGAATATCATTTCAGTCTTGATTCAATTCACCTTGCGATATTTGTCGCCAAACAATTAAAACCCTATAGAGATCTTGGCTCATTAAGAGTATTAGATCTCTGCGCAGGCTGTGGAGTTATTGGAATTGAACTATCATGGCATCTTCAAGCAATCCGGCAGATTGATTTTATCGAGATCCAGGATATTTATACTGAATATTTTTATCAAAACATAGCTAACGTCAATCGACCTGAATTGCAACTTCGCTGGCACCTTTTAAATTATGATGAACTACATGAAAAAAAATGGGAAGGCAAATTTGATTTGATTATCAGTAATCCACCCTATTTCCAACCAGGCCATGGAATGCTTTCCCCTTCCAAATTTAAAAATCGTTGCAGATTTTATTTAGATAGCTCCTTTCAAAATTATATTCGAGCTCTGGAAAATTCACTTGCCAATAAAGGTAGGGCTTATTTCTTATTACGACCGCTAAAACATCATGGTCTTGATTTATTTTCTGATATACAAAAAATCGTGCAGGAAACATCAGTAACAGCAAAAAAAATATCACATATCCGTGGTTCGGATATTATTTTATTAGAAAAGCGGTAGTATTTTTCATAGAACATTGATTATGGGCTTGCTTAATAAATAAAAGTATTTTCCAGCATAAATTAAGTATATTACAATCGCAGATGAATGTATTCTTTAATAGTTGCGCCAGAATCCGTTGAGAACTAACTTAAGAAGTACACAAAGAGGTGTCTACTGCAATAACGAAAAGACGGCACTCTTCCACAGAATAAACCTTTCAAATAAATTGGAGTTTTGGATGAAACAAGATGTTTCGCATTTGCCAAGAGAGCTCAGCCGCATGGTTTTCTGGTCTCTTACCCGCTTAAAGAAAGCCATTGCAGAAGTCTATGGAAAAGAAACATACGAAAGAATTGAGCAAATTCGATTATCCATGCAAGACACAATCGGGAGTGAGTCGTTTGCACTTGGAAAAGTTCTTCATAACCTTCAAATGGAGCTTTCCAAGCTTGATAAAAAGCAGCTTTATCAAATAGCTCATGGTTTTTCTCTCATGATGGAGCTGATTAATACCTGTGAAAATGCCTATCGCATTTTTCGTATCAACCAAAGAAAAGAACAAATTTATTCTGACTTTCCTCAAGGCATTCATTATGTGTTGACAGCGCATCCAACAGAAGCTCGTACCAATGAATTTTTAAAGCTTTTTAAAGAAATTCGTGACTATCTTGTCGAAGTTCTTAAATCCCCCTATCTGATGAATGAATCTCATCTTGATCAAATGCTTAAAATCTCGCTTCAAATTAATATTTCCTACCATGAAAAACCAAGCGTAGAAGACGAGGCTCAATACATCTATCAATACGCGCTCCATCCACTCAACATCAAACTGTATCATTCCTTTTTAGAAAAAGGTGTTCCTATTCAATTACGCACCTGGGTAGGAGGAGATAAGGATGGGCACTCAGGTGTTAATGAAAAAATCATGCTTAAAAGTCTCGAACTTTCCCGTTCTTTTTTTATTGCCTATATTCAGGAATGCTTGAAAGAAGTACTGGGAATCATCAAGCTTTCAACCGCATTAAATAAAAACAAATTCTTGGCAGATCAGATTGGCCAGCTTGTTAAAAAAGCGAATAATCTTAAAAAAATACGACCAAAAGATCATGAAAAGGTATCAGCATTCAAAAAGGAATTAACTGCTATACGGTCAAATACAGTAAAATTTTTAAATTTTGAATCCGAGCAATTTTCCATCATCTCTAGTATTTTTCATCTGTATCCTGCCCTAGTCATGCCTATAGAACTTAGAGAAGACTCAACTGTTGTAAAAGAGAGTTTAACAAGCATAAAAAAAACAACAATAATTAAAATGCTTGAACAGGTCCATTCTATAACCTATGGGACTGATCCTAAAAACTATATACGCGGTTTTATCCTCAGTATGGTTGAGTCAGCTGAGGATATAAAAAATGGAATTAATCTGGTTAAACAAGTTTTTAAAAGCTATGCCCTGCCGGTTGTGCCCTTGTTTGAAAATCAACTTGCCCTCGATAACGCAGATACAATATTGAATAATTCAATCACTGAGGATATCAGACAAAAACATCTTAGACAGTGGGATGGAAACTATGAAGTCATGCTGGGTTATTCCGATTCGTCTAAAGAAAACGGTGTACTGCCCTCTCGACTCATGATTGCGAAAAGCTTAAGAAGCATTCAGGCGACACTTGAAAATAAAAACCTTCGACCCATCTTTTTTCATGGTTCAGGTGGCAGTATTGAGCGAGGTGGTGGTGATATCAAAGAGCAAACTGCTTCCTGGTCGAAGGAAATGATGTCTAATTATAAGGCAACTGTACAGGGCGAAATGGTTGCAAGACTCTTTGGTTCGAGTTCTATACTCAAAAGTCAGATTGATAAATTCCTTGATATCTATTTGCAAAAAGATAAAAACACTGATAATGGTTACCCTGAGGAGCTGTCGTTATTCTCTGCAAAGGTCAGTCAGAAATATAAAGCACTTCTGCAAAGCGACTGGTTTTGGCCTATGATTGAACAAGCCTCGCCCTATCATTTTTTGACCGAACTTAAGATTGGCTCTCGTCCAACCAAACGAAAATCAGGTCCTGATCAACGAAAGCTTCGTGCCATTCCATGGATCCTGTGTTGGACTCAAACACGACTTCTTTTCCCTACCTGGTGGGGTATAGGTTCTTCTTGGTCAGAGCTCAATGGCATTGAAAAAGACAAACTCAAGGTGCTCTATAAAGAAAATGCTCTTTTTGCAGCCTTTGTAAAACAATTAGGTGTCACCCTTTCCAAAGTTTATCTTCCTATCTGGGAACAGTACTTGTATCAATTGACTGGCTCTAATGAATACCTCAAGCCTTTTCAATCAGAACTGGAGTCAACCATACTATTCTTCCATCAAATTACAGATGAGAAAGATTTTTGTTTTCACCAACCTTGGCTTGGGGAAAGTATCCAATTAAGATCAACATTGATTCATCCCTTGAATCTTATTCAGATTGAAGCCATGAAAAGGAATGATTTACCTCTTTTAAGAAAAACAGTCACAGGCATTTCTTGTGGCATGTTGACGACAGGATGATGGGGTGAATAGAGTTATTAGTAACTACTCAGTAAACCATGTCATTTTTATTTATATTCGCTCATACTCTTATGGCAATGGGTATTATAGAACGCTACCGCTATAGTGCTGAAAGCTGGGCATCGAGGAATACTCTATTTGTATTACCGCCATTCATTAATTATATTTAGTATTTTAGGACGATGTAAATTTAATAATACGATAAATATTGCTCACTGAAAAAAGAATATTGATCGTGATAGCTCTAACCCTATTCACTTCTATCTACCCAAAAAAATTGATCTTACTTTGTAATTGTTGTATGAATTGATATTAGTCTTTAGGAGTTTATAGTGAAATTTTAAGGAGAAATAATGCATAATGGAATTAAATCAAATACATTTGGGTTTTTGGCCGCATCAGTAATACTGACTTGTACCTCTACACCGATTTTTGCAGAATGCCCGACTAATAGCCAAACTATTGGCGTGACAAAAATGAATGAACAACAATGGGAAGAAATTAATGATCATCACTCTCATCCCAAGCAAGCTATATTTTTTCATGATCATAAAAGTGGGTTAGTTAAGTTTAAAGCAGGCTATAAAAACCCCCCACATTATTATGAGAATGATCTTGCAGGCATAATAATTTCCGGGGAAATCGACTTCAAAGTAAATGGTAAAACAATAAACCTTGGTAAAGGAGACTATTTTACAATACCCGCTCGCACTTGTATTAGTTCCTTTTCAAAAAATGGCGCTACAATAGCCATGTTCGGACATAAACCTGGGTCTTATAAAAAAAATTAAATCACAATAATTTTAGATTATGCCTTGATTACACAGCAGCTGAATCAAGGCTTTCGATTGCATCATGAAGATAAATAATATCCCTTATTATGTCGTTACCCGTGTCGTGAATAGATTTTTTAAATATTAATATTATCTAATTTTTTAAATCTTCAAAATCTATTGCCAATGGTAGTTCTGCAGCAAAATCCAGATTTGATCTTTCACTCTACTCTCATGATGTTTATTTAAAAAGCCTTTTCAATCAGAACTGGAGTCAACCATCCTGTTCTTCTATCAAATAACAGGTGAGAAGATTTTTGTTTTCATCAATCCTGATTCATCCTTTAAATCTTATTCAGATTGAAGCCATGAAAAGGAATGATTTACCTCTTTTAAGAAAAACAGTCACAGGCATTTCTTGTGGCATGTTGATAACAGGATGATGGGGGGTAAACAGGGCGATTAATAAATCTAAAAATCAAAGCCAACCCCAACCCCATGTATAACAGACTAAATACAACTCTATATGATTTACAATGAATCATTTGCTGATATAATATGACCCTATTATTAACACAACACGTAGTTGTATCATGAAAACTCTTTGGCAAACAAATGCCTTTGGTGCTTTTTATACTCAGGCTCGCTTCCCGAGTCACAAGCTCATTCCTGACGCTTACCTTCCCTAAACCTTTGGTTGTACATCAACAACCCATTATTTTTTAACCCCAAATGCAAACGCTTTTCTGCATGACTTGCCACATAAGGCAATCTCTTTTTGTGCATCAGTCGTTGAGCCAAGTCCTGCAGATCATGAGTGTCAAGGCATAGTAATAAGGTAAACATCATGATTACAACAGAAATTCTATATATAAAAAATGAGTTGATTAAACGAATTAACGCTTGTTCTACTCAAGGCGACACTAGACTTGATTTATCATCGTTGGATCTCCATCGACTAAGTATTTATGGTCTGATAGAGGCGATGCAGAAAATCCCCAAAAGCATCACTACGCTTAATTTGAACGACAATGGCTTTTATCAACTAAGCGCTGAACAACTGACAGCAGTGCTGATCAGTATTCCAGAAAGCATCACCACGCTTAACTTGAGTGATAATGGCTTTTATCAACTAAGCGCTGAACATCTGGCAGCAGCGCTGACCAGCATTCCTAAAAACATCACCACACTTAATTTGAGTGATAATTACCTTTATTATCTGGGCGCTGGTGACATGGCAACGGCACTGAATGGTATTCCAGAGAGCGTCACCACGCTTAATTTAAGCTGGAATCACCTCAATAAACTAAGCATTGATGGCCTAGTAACCGTACTAACTGGACTTCCAAAGAGTATCGCCATACTTGATTTGAGATGTAATGATCTTTGTGAGCTGGGTATTGATGGCCTGGCAACCATGCTAACTGGACTCCCAAAGAGCATCGTCATACTTGATTTGAGATGTAATGACCTTTATGAGCTAGGTGCTGACGGCCTGGGTAAGGTTCTAAAAAATATTCCAAACAATGTCACTGAGCTTGATTTAAGCAGTAATGGGCTTTTTATTCTCAATGCTGTTGACCTGGCGAAAACTCTGGCGCAAATCCCTAGTCATGTAAAAACGATTCGTCTTGGCAATAATGGTCTTTTTATCAATAAAACCTCCAAACAAATAGATGTGTTTCTTGAGAATTTGGGTGAACAGAGACATCGCTTTATTTTGTCTGGCCATGGAGAGTCTCAGCTGGCAAGAGCCTTGGGATCAGTTGCCCAATTGACGCAAGGCAATTACCCAACAGACAATCCTGCATTACCCGCACTACCCGTATTACAAAGGGATGTGTCTGCTCATATTCTTTCCTTCTTGGAAACCAATCAGAAGCCTAAAAATCCAATTGGGTTTTTCGGGTCTCAACTGAAAACCACAATTGAAACGATTGAACGCATCCAGAGCAATAAAAGGACTCAAGCTGAGCCTGATGTGTCTAAAATTCCGTCTCTAAAATAAAAGGAGGCCGTGCAACACCTTAAATCATAGGCATGCACGGCTTTTGTCGAAACTAATTCAGATTATTGTTGTTATCATTATTGGGGGCGGCGTTGAAAAAAATGGTTGTACCTAATTTCTAATTTGTCCTGTCCCTCTTATAACCCATTTGTAGCTTGTTAAAGCGTCTAATCCCATGGGCCCTCGCGCATGAACTTTTTGCGTACTAATTCCAATTTCAGCCCCTAATCCGAACTCCCCACCATCTGTAAATGCAGTAGAAGCATTGGCATAGACAGCTGCAGCATCCACTTCAGTTAGAAATTTATTAATTGCAGACTCCTCTTCTGCAATAATAGCCTCACTATGATGGGAACTGAATTGTTGTATATGATCAATAGCTGCTTGTATATTGGGCACTGCTTTTATTGCTAATTTATAGTCTAGAAATTCATGACCAAAATCTTGTGGTTTTGCCTTCATTAAAAGTTGTTCAGGATAACTCTTATCTAAAGCCTGATAGGCTTCCTGGTCGGCATATATAATCACATTATTTTTAGATAATGCCTCCACAAGTTCTGGCAAGTGCTTTAAACGATCGGTATGAATAATCAAAGTATCCAATGCATTGCAAACACTTACTCTTCTGGTTTTAGCGTTGTTAATAATTTTTTTACCTTTTTCCAAATCTCCACTTTTATCAAAATAGGTATGGACAATGCCTGCCCCCGTTTCAATGACAGGTATTTTGGCATTGTCTCTGACAAAATTTATTAGATTCTGACTCCCTCTTGGAATGCATAAATCAACAAAACCTTTGGCATTTAGTAATTGAGTCATCAATGCTCTTTCTGGTGGTAATAAACAAACAAGATCTGTGTTTATATTAAAATTCTTTAATGTGTTTTTAATTAACAACACCAGATAACTATTAGTAAAATATGCTTCTTTTCCACCTTTCAAGATAGAAACGTTCCCAGATTTAAAACATAGGCTGAAGATATCGATGGTTACATTAGGTCTTGACTCATAAATGACTGCAATGACGCCTAAAGGTACTGTGATTTTCTTAATACTCAAACCACTTGGCATAGACTTTTCAAGGAGACTAACTCCTAATGGGTTAGGTAAATCAGCTACTTTTCTCACATCATTAGCCAATGACAAAATTCTCTCTTTACTTAATAATAAACGATCATATCTAGGATCTTGCTCAAGCATTAAACTTAAATCTTTTTGATTTTCTTGTATTATGTTTTCAAGGTGCTTCTCTAAATTAGCCGCTAATGTCTTCAAAACTTCTGTTCGGGTATCACTTTGTATTAAGCTAAGATCAGTAGTGGCTTTTTTAGAGGCCATTAATTGGTTAACAACATGAGTATTCATTTTGATACCTTATAGAATATGCAAATGATCGTAATGTATAAATGCTGGCTTATTTTTAAGTCTAAGATAGTCCTTTAATCTTAAAAAATCGTACCTTGCGATTCCAACTCCTATCTTTTCATTGTTAGAATTAAGGATATCAATTAAATCCCCTTTTTTGCATTCTCCACGAAAATCTTCTATCCCTATTGGTAAAATGCTCATCACACGATTACCATTTCGTAATAAAGCAATTAAATTATCATTAATTACTATAGATGGTAAGGAAGTTCTATGGCTAAAAGCAATCCACCTTTTTATGCTGGATTTTCTTTTACTCGCAAGAATTATGGTACCAACCGCTTCCCTATCCAGAATTTTTAGAACAATGGATTCTATATTTACGTTTGCGATTGCTGTATTGATACCTAAACCGGCCATTTTTCTAGCAGTATCCAGTTTGGATACCATACCACCTCGTCCTAATTTTGATTTTACAGCAGAGACAGTGGGCCAGCCTAAATTGGGGTCAATTGTATTAATTAGTTTTGCCTCAGGATCATTGGGATGGGATGTAAAAACACCATCCACATTGGTTAAGAGTATTAAATAATCAGCATTAATTTGAGCTGCAATAAGTCCTGCCAGTTCATCATTATCAGTAAACATTAATTCTTCAATGGCTACTGAATCATTTTCATTAACAATAGGGATAATATTTTGATGCTTTAGTAATTCCGTTAATAACCGGGCAATATTTAAATAATGCTGTCTAGTATGAAAGTCTTGCTTGGTAAGTAATAGCTGAGATACTAAAATATTTTCATTTTTAAACAAGCTAGAATAGAGATTCATCAGTTCGGGTTGGCCTATGGAAGCCAAGAGTTGCTTTTCTCCTACTGTATCGCCATATGTTTTTTCCAAAGAATTTTTAGCTATTTTTCGACCAGAACCAACAGCGCCAGAGCTTACTAAAATGACCTGATGCCCTTGGTTCTTTAAATAGATAATTTGATTTACAAGATTATTTAGTACGGCATATATTGGACTACCATCGGCAGATAAAATACTTTGTGTACCGACTTTTATAATAATTTTCATTTCATATTGATAAACAAGTTTTTCTTAATATTAAGAATATCAGTATGCTTGAAATTTGTCTTTCAAGTCATCACAAAGTTCTCCTAATGCTTATCCTGGTCAAAAACCATCTCTATGGATATTTACCATTTTAACTCACCTTCAAACATGACTGCGCCAGATTAAACTACAACCAAGCAGTACAATTACTTCAATTTTTTGCGTAAATAAATGCGATCGTGCCCTTCTAAATAGTTTTTAATAGTTCCCAAATGCTTATAGCCTTGTTTTAAATAAAAGCCTTCAGCCTGGAAAGAAAAAGTATCTAATGTTGACTCAGGAATCCCTCTTTTAACTGCCTCGGTTTCAACACCTCGTAAAAGTTCAGCACCGATACCCTGCCCACGATATTTTTCGCTAACCCAGAGGACATCAACATAGATTGAACTCTTATGAGCATACACAATTGCCCCACCAACAATATTATTCTCGTTATCTTTCACATAGATTGAATAACGCTCTGGCTTGGATCCTGTAAAAGGGGCATTAAAACTCACTATTCCATCACGAATCATTTTATCTTGTTGTTCTAAAAGCTTTGTATCTATAACAAGCTCTAATTGATAATTCATTTATAACTATTCCTTAAGATATTAACAGTAAATATAAGTTTGAAAATTCATATTATTGTGTCAAAAAACAATAAAAATATTCATTCAATTATGCTCAAAGGAGAGATGCTTTATATAGTCTGAAAATGTGAGATAGCTATTCCTGATGCAGTAGAGTAATCCTTGAGGTTTCTGCAAATTTGCAGAAACCTCATAATAAAATGACTTCATTGGGGATGCCTGAAGCTATAGATAGATCCACCTAAATTTTATAAAAGGTAACCATGCAGAGGGTTAAGAAACAAAGACGATTTTTATGGTGAATTAGTATTCCCTACAAGACACGCTGAAGCGTCTAAAATTTCATTGTCTATTGTTCGCTCATTTTTGTATATACCATTAGCAAATAACCCAACGCCTCCAAAAATAGAAGCTACTCCCAAACCTGTTACAACTAGTCCTACAGTACCAAAAGATGCATTATTTAGAAGAAACGCAAGGGCTACCGCAGCGTAACCAACTACTGCCAAAAAACCACCTAATACCTGCATGTTAATATTCATTGGCTCAACATTAGTTTGATTTAAAAAAGTTAAAGACTGCTTTGATACTAACGCTTCTGCTAAAGAGGGATATTTAGCTTCTAAGGTACGATAAAAATTTGCAAACTCTCCCTGTTTAATAGTTTTTCCAAATAATTTAAATGAATTTTCATAATCAACTTCAATATCCATGGGTAAATTAAGGGTTTTCTTGTAGACTTCATCCATTAAAATTATAGTTTTTGTTACGGTTAGAACCTCAACTACTGATTTAAATCGAGCATATTGACCTTTTAAAATTCCCGGGGTCATTTCTTCTACATGCATTAACTCGTGTAAAGCACAGATATATGCCGGCCGATACATTTGTCCTTCTATATGAGATTTGTCATTTGGTGTTGCTACAAGAGGATCTACGGACCATGTATTCCATTCGTTCTCCAAGTCAGATAGATAAGTTCTTGTAAAGCCAACATTATTCCAATCTACTGAATTTTCGATGGTTAACCCATGATCAGAATACTTTTTAATATATGCTGCATATATTTCTTTTGAAATTTCATCCGCTTTTTCTTTAAACGCAAGAGGTATAACGTTTAATTTCTGCTGGTCGTATACAACTTTTTGGTAATTAGCAAATATTTCCTTATGGGTATAAATCAGCTCAAGTTCTTTTACTCTAGCACCTACTACGGGTGACGATTTAGAGTATTTTCCATGAAAAGTACTCTTTGTTTCTGACTTTAATTGCATTCTACGTGCATTACATAAAACAATAGATTACGCAATTATAAATTTTGAATATTAAGGTTTTATTAAGGCAGCTTGTCCTGTGCAAAGGCCCCTAAATTCACAATCAATAAAGGTCTCTGTGAGTTCTATCGATTACATCGATTTTTTGAAGATTGTCGTTATTCTCTTGAACAGATGCTATTAGGGAAAAATACAATGGCAATGCAGTCTGAAGAAGATAAAAATTCATTTTTAACACATTGGGGATGGTCAGTCTGCCTAACAAGATAAATAAATTTGCAAGACCATAATAATTAGATGTTTTTAATTAAGTAGACTGGATCGGTATTACCTTACCAATCCAGTAATATTGTTGATATTTTCAGGAATTTAAAATATTTCTAAGCCATGCTTTTGCCTCAGGGCTAACCTTATCGTCATTTAAAGCGATTTCATATATGGCATTTTTACGTGACGTTTCCTCGCCATACATATCAACCAGCATTTCATTCCAAAGATTTAATACAATTGAGGAGGAAGTTTTCCCGACTTGCTCAAGAATCCCATAGATTCGGTCTCTCCAGTAAGCATCCATCGCTTTATCCATCCATGATACGATTTCTGGTGTTAATCCAACCTCATCAAGACCTTTCCCTTCCCCAAAGCCCTGTTCAAATTTTTTGGTTCTTAAATGAGCGTATTTTTTACCGTATACCCCATTAACCCAATCCATTATCTTCTTCCCTAGATAAACCCCTGTTTTTGAGTCAGGATCTTGCTTAAGATTATTTTTTACCTCATCCACCAACTGAGACCAATTGTTTTCCATAGCCGCTTTTTGCTCAGGCGTTGCATTGGCTTTCATTTCTTTTTCAAACTCAACGTATTGTTTTAATTCATCCGGAGTGAATATTTCTTTCACCCAGCCATGCTCAAGATGTTCTGTCATTTTATATACCTCTATCAGTTGAATAATGGTTTCCCAAGGGATAGATTGATTTTTGTCAACAGTGTCAATAATGCGCCTCAAAGTTTTAGCCCCCTCGAGTAAAGTGGATGCCTTTTGCTCTAACAGCCGGGCCTGGCTATTAAAATGGCTGAGCGCATTACTTTCTTCAGCAAGCAAGGTTTTGATTTGCGACAATTCAAAACCAAAAAACTTCAAAGCAATAATCTGTTGCAATTTCAATAAATCCTTCTCAGAGTAAACACGGTACCCATTAGCAAGTCGTAATGAAGGTTTAAGCAATCCTATGCGGTCATAGTGGTGTAACGTTTGCACCGATACACCTGTTAATTGGCTTAAATCTTTTACGTACCATTGAGTCATTGTGTTTCCCCCTTCAATACAAAGGTAAGGTATATAGCAACAATAGGGTCAAGCAGTTTTTCAAAATTTCTTGAGTAATTATTTTCCCAACTTACTAAGAGATGAATTATTAAGCAAGAAAACCTCACAAAAGCTCCTGTTTTGGAACACCATGATAACCTGATCTGTATAAATCAGTATTGTTTTTGCTAACACGCATAATACTCTCAATCTAATGTCATTTAGGGCTGATAAGGCCAGCCCTTCTATCATCTCAATCAAAGGTTTTTATTTGCATAAAATAGCATTCCTTCAATAATAAACTCGAGTAGAGCAGGATGCTGCTGCTCATAAAATTTCCTAAACTCTGGAGTCAAATATCTTTGACTTAGCCCAATATATCCTTCCTTGGTTGGATTCCACCCTACCCAGGCATGGTGTCTGTGGATAATGGCTTGCACCTCTGGAGAAGAGGGCTTCAGTTGATTATTAATAGCCGAAATCAGCAATTGATTAATCTCTTTACCTTCCTGAATAAATCGGTCTTTGTCAGCCTGAGTCCATTGATTTATTTTTTTCTTGTACTTATCCATCCAATCCTGGCTGACCACCCCTTCTTTGACTAGTTCCCTTTCGTATTGTTTCTGTCGTTGTGAATCAAAGCCATAATATAATTCTTCATTAGACATCTTATGCTTACCTCTTAAATGTTGAATGGTTTTATCAATCGTTGCAATCAGTTGATTTTTTCGATTGATATCTCTTTCCAAAATCTGTTTATGCGCCTCTAATGCTTTGATATGGTCAAAATCATCTTGCATAAGCAGTTTTTGGATATCATTCAAGGGAAATCCCAGCTCTCTGAAGAATAAAATTTGCTGTAATTTCAAGCACTGTTTTTCTTCATAATAACGATAGCTATTAGCACCTTGATAGGCTGGTTTTAATAAGCCTATTTCATCATACCAATGTAAAGTGCGTACACTCACATTCGATATTTTTGCTAATTGTTTTACCGTATAAGCCATTAAACTATCCTCTCAAATGATTCCATTTAAAGATAAGTGCTCACGTAACGTAATGGTCAAGCATTTCATCTTAATTTTTTTGTAAACCATAAAATGAAATCATCATCTAAAGGATAAACCTGACCTGGAACAGCTGGCTTATAACCATAAGTGACACCTAAACCATCCGGGATATAACCTCGGTTAATATAAAGTCGTTGAGCTTGTCCATATCCTCCATCATGGCCGCCATATAACCCCACGCCAATACCCACAACATCACTTTCGCTTGCTGCTTTTTCTTCCGCGGCCTGCAGCAAAGCAGTCCCTACTCCCTGTTTACGAAAAGAAGGCAACACATTTAAATCCATAATTTCCGGAATTTTTCGATGAGCGAACGGCCGGTATTGCGATATCCATTTTAGAGTAACATAGCCAGCAATTTCTTCTCGAAAATAAGCCAACCATACTACCCGAAGAGACTTTCGCTGTTCCTGGTAATAGGCTTCAAACAATGAAGCGGGTTTTTGCCAATTTGCTTTCTGAAATGCATCAACCAGAACAGGGATGTCGGATAACTCCTGTGTTTTAATGACAATTTCTATTTGAGTCATAATATTTTTCCTACTGCAGTATCCCGTGGATCACCTTCATAGCCATCGGGATCATCAAAAGGCATATCGATATAACCATTATTTCGATAAAATTTCAGAGCATCTGGTGACGACTCGACATGCAAACTTTGATAGCCCTGACTTTTGAGCCATTTTTCACATAATGCCAAAAAACGGGTACCATATTGATTGTTTCTTTTAAGCTCATCGATAACGATAATCCGTAATGCTGCTCTGTTATGAGACCATAATTGCAGATGAGCATAACCTGTGATTTCACTTCCTTGAAATAAAACAAAATGAACATGCGCATTATGCTCAAAAGTCCAGGTATAAGGATCAGAAAGCCCTGCTTTGTCAAAAAAATAAAATTGTCTGAAATGACGCACCTTATCCCATTCACGTGTTGTTAGTGCCTTAACCATTCTTAATCCATTAAACCCGGCTTTTTTATCAATTGTTGCAATAAAATCTTCTTTACCCAGGCAATAGGAGGTAATGTCATCCGAATATCGGCGCGCCAACTCTTGTTTTAAACGTGCATAAGCTTCTCTATCTTTCGGGTGCATTCTCATCCAATCCCTAAACTTTAAATGCCGATCTATTTCAGAGTTTCCAAGTTCAAAAATATGAGCATGATGCGTTCGTCGATTATCTCCCTTTTGGAAATAACGGCGAAAGGGAATACCGTATTCTCCTTTTGCTTCATAGCCAAGTACTCGCATGGCAGCATTAGCTCCATCTACTTTGCTAATATCTAAAACAACTGGAATCATATCGATGACTGGTTTTGCAACCAAATCAGGTACTGAAGTGGAACCAATATGATGAATTTCAATGCAGTTACTGCCTAACGCTTTTTTAATCCGCTCTGCTTCCTGTTCAAATTGCACAGGCCAATTCGAATCATAAGAAACCACTTTAATGAGACACCGCTCTTGCTTGACTGACATTACTTATTCTCCTTTTCATTCTGTTGATCTGGCAAAAAACCACCAACTTGAGCATCCCACAAGGTTTTGTACAAACCGCCACGATTCAATAGTTCGGTGTGCGTACCGTCTTCGATAATATGGCCTTTATCGAATACTAAAATTCGGTCCATATTCAGGAGGGTAGACAAGCGATGAGCAACTACCAGGGTTGTTTTTCCCTGCATTAAATCCCAGAGGCTCTCTTGAATATTGGATTCAGTAATGGAATCAAGCTGAGACGTGGCTTCATCCAGCATTAAAATCGGAGCATTTTTTAAGATGGCTCGGGCAATCGCAATGCGCTGGCGCTGACCACCTGATAGTTTAACCCCACGCTCCCCTACCAGGGTTTTATAGCCTTCTGGCAAAAGACTTATGAATTCATGAGCATGTGCTTTCCTGGAGGCTAATATAACTTCTTCATCCGTTGCATCCGTCCTGCCATAGCGTATATTGTCCATTAAGCTTCGATGAAAAAGTGTTGGATCTTGAGGAATCATGGCAATAGTTTGCCTTAAACTCTCTTGAGTAACTTCAGATAGGTTTTGACCATCAATAAGAATCTGCCCCTCCACAACCTCATAAAGTCGTAAAATCAGATTCACAAAAGTCGATTTACCACTGCCTGAATAACCTACTAAACCCACTTTTTGACCTGCTCTAATTGTTACGGATTTATTCTGGAACAGAGAATAACCTCCCTGGTAATGAAATTTCACCATGGAAAATTCAATTTGTCCTTGAGTAACGACTAATTGAGATGCATTGCTTTTATCCTTAATCTCGTGGGGTATCACCAACGCATTTAAACTTTGTTTTGCTTTGCCTAAGGCTTGGTTAAATTGATCCACTTGGTACATGGTGTACCACATCATATGTCCCAACTCCATGGAAAGTCCAAGAATTAAGGCAAAATCACCTATGCTTACAAGACCCTTGCCATATAAATGGATTAAAGTAATCGATGCAAAACCCATCATCACTGCAATCATTCCACCTTGTGCGCAACATAATAAAACAATAAACATCTCTTTTCTTTGAAAAGCCCGTTGTACCATACGAAAGAAAGCGTTCATACGTTCCACTTCGTAGATTTTTCGTGAAAAGATACGAATGTTGGATTGATTCGCCAGACTATCTACCAATTGCCCGGAAAGCTGTGATTCAGAGCTTGCATGATCATCAGACAATTGGACTAATCGTGCTGACATCCAAATACTAAATGAGGCAAAGGCAATGAACCAGAGAAATAAAATATAGAAAAATAAAACATTAACAAAATAGGCTGTAATAAATGAAACCACTAATAATGAAGCACCACGAAGAAAATCTACAGACACGCGATGTAAAATAATCTCAAGATTATCGGCAAGTGTTGTAATTTGATCAGCAATCCGTCCGGAGAGATTATCCTGAAAAAATTGCGTGCTACCCCCCAACACATACTCAAACGTTTGGCTAATAATCTGGTTTTTAATCGTGGCTTCATATTTATAGTTCAAGTACCCAAGGGTGCGCCAGGTAATATTGTCAAAAACAATAAAGTTCAACACCAATAATCCAGCAATCCAATACAAAGAAGACAGGTCCTTACTTGCTTTTGCAGCTAAAGTATTAATGAAAGATTTAACCAATAAACTATTAAACGGTCCCCAAAACCCAGCCAATAGAGCAAACAGGATAAATAACATCACTATGCTTCGATATGGTTTTAAAAAATGCCACACAAAAGAACCTAAGTGATTGGGCAAACGATTAGTCATGATGGATTACCTCTAAATAGCCATCATTGAAACCATATAATTTTCCTTGATGAATCTGATATTTGGTTTCAATGTGAATGGATTCTAAAAAGTCATGGTCATGAGAAATAACCAGCATTGCGCCTGGAAATTCACTTAGTACCTCAATGATATGAGTGCGTGTTTCCAAATCCACATTGTTAGTGATCTCATCTAAAATAAGCAGTTTAGGTGGTTGAGCCGCAATCAATGCTAAAGCAAGCCTTGCTTTTTCACCACCAGAAAGATTTTTGACCTTGATTTCAACTTCTTCGTTTTTGCGAAATAAAAAATCATTTAAATGAGCACGAATTTCTGCATAAGTTGCATGAGGCATCTTAGAGCTCATTAAATCCAGGACTGTTTCATTAAGGTTCAAATGTTGATAATGCTGATCAAGATAACCTATTGTATTGAAATTAGGTACAGCCCACTCTCCCGTCCTCTTAATTTGACTATCCCCCAAGATCGCTTTGACAAAGGTCGACTTACCTGAAGCATTGTTTCCGTGTAATGCCACTCGTTCGCAACCGCTAAGGTGAAAATGAATATCTTTAAGAATCATGCCAGACTCGTAGGCAATCGAAGCGTCTTGAATTCTGATTAAGGGTTTATAATGCTCAAGTCCCTTTAATTTAAATTTGGGCTGAATCACCTCCGTAAGGTTTAGAGAAGAAAGCTCTTCGAGCAATTGTTGTTTTTTGTGGCAAATATCACTTAATCGTTTATTGCCCGTTGTAATTGCTGAGCCGAGCTTGGTATGAGACCGAATCGTTGGCCATTTGCGTTGAGCTATCTTCTTTTCGCCCTGAACACGCGAGCGTTTATTACGCTCTTGTTCTCTCATTAAGGCAAGATGTGATTCTTTTTTCTGTTGTGCAATCCTTGATAACTCCTGCTTAATCGATGCTTTTTTGTCCTCAAGCATTTGTTGATAATCAAAATAAGCTCCTTTAAATACAATCACTTGACCTAAATCAATATGCCATAGAGTATCTGTGACTGTATTAATAAGTTCTGTATCATGAGAGGCGATGATCAACGTTCCAGGATAATACTTAAGCATGCGCATTAAAGAACGACGATTACGACTGTCCAGATGATTCGTAGGTTCATCCAACAATAAAACATTAGGCTTATCGGACAGTATCTTGCTCAATACCTGGTTTAATCGTTGACCCCCACTTAAATCAGGATAATCCTCAATCACTTGAGGTAAATAACCAAAACGAACATCACGGGGTACTTTAATTTCGCCTGCAGGAGCCAAAAAAACTCCATAAAGCATTTTGAGCAGCATCGATTTTCCTGAACCATTGCGACCAATTAGTGCAATGCGATCGCCAAAATGGATTTCACCACTAAAGTTTTGAAAACAGGATTTATGCGAAAAGTTAAGACTGATGTCTTTAAATTGAATCGGTTTATGGTTCATAATTTACTCTTAAGCATGTCTGTTAGGACAGTAAAAAACAAAAAGTCACAAATGACTTTGTTCACTTTGCCCTATAGTTGGGCGTACTTAAGATGTAATTTTCATGACGCTTTAAACCTACCTTTTAAATGATAAAATAAAAATTCTTTCCACTTTAAATTAAAATAGTTGAATATGTCAATATTATATTCGAAATTATTTTCCCTGAATTATCTTTTCCTTTTATACTCTGTATATAAATGACTTTACCTACTGGGAAATATCACTTGGAAGCGCTTCCATTATAAACCATAATAACTAGTGACAGGATAGAAAAAATCTGAATTGTTTTCAAAAAACAAGAAGGACTTATGGATAAGAACCTAAAATTAATGTTTCTGCTGTTTTATGCAATTAACCTTGTATTACTTTCAGCATGTTGTTTTGGGGAACCTAATTCAACAGAAAAACAACTTAAAATAATTATTGCAGATAAGGCATATACGCTGTCAGATCTTAAAAAACAGTTTAAAACCATACGTGTTAGCATCCCCTTTAATCCTGCTTATAATAATGTGAAAAAAGTATACTATGCTTTTGATATGAATCAGATTTTGACAAAACTGTTGGCAGTAGATTTACAAAAGAACAATGTAGACCAGGTATTATTAGCTCAAACAGCAGATAACTATATGTCTCAAACCCCCCTGTTGTATTTTACGACAAAAGGTCAGGCCTATCTTGCTTATCAAGAAGCACCTGAAACAATTTCTGACAAGAACATCACCAAGGATGGTCGTTGGAGTTATATTAATCAACACGGTAAAAAAGATAATCCTGGCCCTTTCTATATTGTCTGGGATAATACAAGCACCTACCCTGCCAGTTGGCCATACCAGGTTATTTCGATACAAATAGTGAACAAAAAGGACCTGGCTTTTTCTCGTTTCTTAAATCCTTTCCATGAATCAGAGTCTATAAAAAATGGTCATCATATTTTTAATAATATATGCTCCACATGCCACTCTCTTTTTTACAAGGGGGCTCAAGGACGCGCACCAGACTTAGGTATGGTGACGAGTTATTTAACGCCTTCAGATATCAGTAAACTTGTAAAGAATGGACGAGGATACATGCCGCCGATAGGCAAAAACCTTTTCCCGGAAGAAATTAATGATCTCATTGAATTTTTAAACTGGGTTAGCGGACAATCATCCAAACTAAAATGCGAAATTAATGACTAAGAATATAGTTCAGGACTTTGTAGCTACCATTGACAAGCAGCAACAATTCCTGAAATGTGTGTACATACAGTTCGCAGATTTAGGTAAACGGATCAGAAGAGCCCTTATCCGATAATTTTTTAGATTATTTCTCCAACTCATTAATGAGGTTAAACAATTGAATCAGAGCATCATTTTTCGCTCTAAAACTGGCAAAAGTGTTATTCTCCTTACTATCTGCAATATGCTTTGCAAAAGTAATTACACGATCATCCTTTTCAATCCAACCTACGAACCATCCATGTTGCAAAGGCAATTTTTGGCTTTTATCTTTTGTTAACTGCCGACCCGTTCCCGTTTTTCCATAAAGCTTCCACCCACCAGGCAACTCCTGGATGTACATGATGTTTTTAGTCATGGTATAAGCCTTTTGACTCACGGGTAGTTTTTTATGGATTATTTTTTGTAGAAATTGAATTTGCTCTATTGGAGAGATAGCAAGTGAACTTGAAAGCCAGGCATGGGTTAAGCCGTTATTTTGACCTCTGTCTCCCGAAACATCCTGATTACCGTAGTGAAATGCGTCGACATACCCTTTAAACCGTTTCATGCCCAATTGCCGAGTTAATGCCTGTGAATACCAAACACAGGAGTCTCTGATCCAGGTATGCGGGTTTTGAGGGTACTTCCATACATTCAGATAAAGTTCATATTCTTTTTTGTATGGCCATTCAGGATGCAACTCATCCTTTAATATTCCAGAATCAAAGCCCATGAGGCTAAGGACAATTTTAAAAGTTGATGCTGGCGAATAGCGTTGATCGCAATCATTGCCCTCACGTTTTAAAACAGTTTGATTTTCTTTTGCTAAAAAACAGGTGCCTTGAGCCCAAGTAGAAACGCAAAATAATAATCCTGTGCACAAAAATATAATTATTTTCTTCATAACAACCTCAACATTTTTGAATATATGGATATGCAAACCCATAAGCTAGTTATCGATTTGCACTGCTCAGAGCATCCATTGCGACATTTCGGAATACCGGTGCGGCCAATTCTCCTCCCGAAACTAATGTCTTTCCATTTTTACTGAAATAACCCTCTTCAATCACGACTAATACAACATAACGCGGATTATCAACTGGCACATACCCGGCAAACAAAGCAAGATATTTATCATTATTTTCAATTACAGTTCCTGTCTTACCTGCTACAGAAACACCAGGAATAACTGCGAGTTTTCCAGTGCCATTTGTAACAGCATTTTCAAGCATATGATTTATTGAGTAAGCGGTTGTTTCTGAAATAATGGCACTATTTCCTCTGTCAAATGAATGTCCTTTGTTAGCAAGAATGGCATAAGATTTTATTAGCGATTCGATTGTGACAGGGATATTCTCTCCAAGTGACGCCATTGCCAGTTGTAAATCGTCACTTTGATCCGCTTGCCACCAACTGTTCATGTCAAAACCAAATTCAGAGAGTTTTTTACGGATTACTGGTGCTCCAGCCTCTTGAGAAACCTTGATTAGGCACACATTGATAGATTTTGCGATAGCCTCTGCTAAAGAAGCCGATCCAACATTGGAGTTATAGTTAGTAAATGTTTTGTCTTCTATGTAATAAGGTGAATGACAATCATAGCTCTTTGTTTCATTGCTATTCCCTGAATTGATTGCAGCAGCTGCAATAAAAGGTTTAATGGTAGACCCAGGTGAAAAAACACGTGACTTCCAACTGTTTTGTTCTTTATTCTGGCTTGATTCAGCAAATGCAATAATATTGCCAGTATTAGGATTAGCTATCGCAATAACCCCTGATTTTGCGTGATAGCGCTTGACCGCAGCCGCAATTTCTCTCTCGGCAATGTTTTGCATTCCAGGATCCAAGTGAGAAGTATCGACAACTCTTGCCTTGGTACCGCTCAAGGTTCCAGCTGCTGAATAGGCAACACATATTGGCATTAAAATAGAAAACCCTGTAAATGCTATCCTTAATAACAAGGATTTAGGGGAGTTGGGTGGATAAGTTGATAACATTGAAATTCTCCTGATGATAAAAGTACAGTCTTCGTTTTGTTTGCCCAAAGCCATACCTACCGTGCATGCAAATTTTCGGTTAGATGACAGAGAACATTGAGATACTGTCTTTACAACATTAAACAGACAGCGGCCATAGTCATGTGCCGAAATTTTTTGGTGGCCAACCAATACTTCATCACATGAAAGTTCTTGTAAGTCTCTTAAAACACGACACCATTGAGTAACACCCCGGTTCCAGAAGAAGATAATGCGTATGATTTCGATAAAATAAGCCCATAAACAATCTCCATTACGATGATGTTGTCCTTCATGAGCAATCGCAATCCTCACATTCCTGGAAGAAGAAAGCAAAGAGACTGGTAATACAATGTAAGCTTTATTAAACAGCAATACTGAGAAAGGGATTTGGCATCGGTGAGAAACCTTAATAATTAATTTACCGGAAGTTCGGTACACAATTGCTTCAGTCAACATCAGTTTCAAGTGGCTTAAACCTGATAACAGGTGATAACCACGAAACAAGACCAACAAACAAAACACTACACAAAAAAGCTGACAATAACTTACATTGATCAATGTAAAGCTAGAAAGCGACTCATGATTGAGTTTTGAAGGTTTTTCTTTAAAGATAGGTTGTTTTACATACTCTTGCAGAGCATCAAATGATGCATAGTTTAGTCGTTCAGGTTTTTGATCAGGATCTATGCAGTGCACTGCTAATGGAGATATGATACAGCTAACTAATAAAAAACGTACTAATTTCAGTTTAAAAGACGGTCTATCCGCTAACCAATGACGCCCTATAAATAGTGAACTGATGAGAAGCAAACAATGAATACTTAATAAAATTTCTATCAATAACATTACAAAACCTCAGCCTGCTTTTCACCATCTGTTAATTTCTTAAGTGCCTCTTCAATCGCTTGAATGTCATCATGTTGTAACTTTCTGGCCATCAAAAGTCTTTGGACAAGTGCTCGGGGTTCTCCATCAAAAACATTGGCAACCATATGTTCAATACAAGTGCTTTCATACTCGGATTTTGAAACTATGGGCGTAAAAACGTGAGCATAGGAATTCTTTTGACACTCAAGAAATCCCTTTTGTTCCAGCACTTTTATTACTGTTGCTACTGTTGTATAGGCTAAAGGTCTTTCTTTAGGCAGATGTGCAACAACCTCCTTAATAGTTACCTTATTAAGGCTCCAGATAATATTCATTAACTCAAGCTCTACCTCTGTAAGAAGGCGCTCATGGATTGATGAGTTTTTTTTTGCCGACATGTTTATCTCCACTAACTTCACAAGATCTACTATTTTTATAGTAGAATCCTACTATAAAAATAGTAGAGATGGAATAGTTCTGGAAAAATACTTGGCTACTGGTGGCAATAGTTCACTAGAATCGAGCAATCGGGTTGATATTTAATATCAACCCGATTGACTTATAGAAAATATTCGCTAACTCCTGGAGAGTTAGTTCAATTTAAGCTTTTGTGACAATCCATTGACAGAGTCAGGATTTGAGACCTTAGGACTTGAACTAAAAAAACTATAAAGACCATAACCTAAACCTACAATACTGGAAGCAACAGTAGTAGCTAATGCTTCTTCAGCCAAGCTGTTTCCAGGATCATATTGACCAGATAATATGGCTATCCCCATTAAAGTTATTATCGCAGAAGAGGTACCAATGACCGATGCACCTATCTTCAAAAGAAAATTACAATTAGGAGAATCCGTATTCTTGTTTGTCAAATTGGTATCAACTTGACTAAGACCCCTTATTTCGGAAAGACTTTCAATTAATGCAACAAAGGGATCTTCATCCAAATGGCCTTTGGGGCAAGTGGCTCTAACCAATGGGGAAGAAACAAGCTTATTGGAGTGTGAAAGAATTTCACTTCTATCTCTTTTATATTGAGCATAACTTCTTTCATATTCCTCTAACTCTTTTTCTGTCTCCTCAGTTTTTAAAAGAAAATAATGCCCTTGAAGCGCATCAATGGCCACTTCAAAATCAGGCAAATCAACCTTTGGATTGACATACGCAGCTACAACTGAAGAAATGGAACGATCATATATAGTAAGTGGCTGATTAATAACCTTCATCATGGTCATAATTTCAATATAAGATAATTTAACTTGAGGTTTCGCCAAATGTTGGCAATATAATTTATACCCTTCTGCATCCCAATAATTTTTAATTGCCTCTTCATCGGAGGACGAGTCAACAAAATATTTTTCAAACGGTGAATCCCTATTGATAGAAATGCTTTCGGCGCGATTATAAAAATACTCTAGAAAAGGCTCATTCGCTTCATATAACACACCAAATTCTGTAGTTTTTAATTCTTCTTTTGGCATAAATGAGCGATACTCTTTATAATTTTTAAAGGCATTGAATACCCCTTTTTCTCCTTCCAGCATTTCTTCTTTAGCTGCTAAATTTTTAAGGAGTTGAGTTGGAAGCCATTCTCTAAACAGAAATCCTAAGATTAAGCTCTTTTCAAAAAGATAGCCTGATGATTCGTGTACGTCATTTTCCTTATCTAATAAAGAAAATAGATTCAATGACTCCGGATTATGAAAAAATTGGAATAATCGTTCTGCTTTACTATCCTTATCTAGGATTGATTTGAAGTGAAATAAATCATCAGGGAGAGGTAAATTATTAGTTAACAGGTACAGTGCAAAATTATGAAAAAAACAGTTATCAAAAGCCCCTGAAACATCAACTGCATTTTCTACTCTTTCTTGAAGTGATATTACTTTTTTATCTTTCTTTGTGTGCATAATTTAATCTATCTCTTTGTTGTTTGAAACAATTACACTGATTTTTGATTATAAAGAATCATTATTAAGCAAATATTAAGAGACAGAACTTGATAAAAGACTCAGAAAAATTCAAATTTGACACTGGATTTAACTTTTATACTAAGGTGAGTATTGGATGCATCTTGTTATCTGGAATAGATTCTTTTATATCCAACAATGATCAATAAAAATACCAGGATAAATGGTGTAACAAATAGCATCATCAAAGGCCATAGGTTAGAACCTGCATACAAAGCATAGAGCGTATATAACAGTAAAGGCAGGCTAAAAAATAAAGGGAAACACGCCAATTTTTTCCATCTCCCCGTCCAATTAAAAAGAATAAAAATTTGCAAAAGCCAATACAAAGGGATTAATAAAAAAAGGAATTGAACAAAATGGGCATCCCCCGAAGAGAGAGAAGTCTGAGAGTTAGTAAATACACTGGACTGCTGTTGTTGATTCAGTCTTTGAACCCAGGGTGCTAGTGGTTGATTGTTTTTGCTGTTTTCATTTTGCCAGACTGCTGACACAGGAGTTGATTTGGTTTGTAAAGCCCTCCAATTAGCATCATAGATTGTGACAGTAATCGAATCAATTTCTGTTGCATTATCATACGCTACCCAGGCAATAGCTTCTCCTTCACCAGGTGAGTATGCTTGTGATGGATTAAATCTTGCGTTGTCCATGATTTTTTGCCGCAGATTTTCCCCTATTGCCTGAAAACGCAAAGGTAGGTCACTCCTATATCGAATAAGCACATACAGAGCCTCATTCTGATTTAATACAACAGGAGATTTGGGACTGGTTTCTATTAACTCAACGCTCAATGCAATAGATGGAGCAGAATAGACAGCCAGCATCACTAACAAAAAAAATAGTCTCATCCTTTGAGCCAGTCTCATGAACGCATCCTTCAATTCAATAACTATCTATCAATATTATGACAGAAAATTAAGCAAAAATGATTGATCACTACAAAGACATCTTTTTATGTCTAAAAGTTATTCTAATGCTGATCTATCATAAACACCTATTTATATTGAGGCTTAATATTGAACCAATTCACGTAATACCACTGTCGCATAAGAACCAGCGGGCAAGACAAATGAAATTTCTAATGTATCCTGCTTTATTGTATATTCCATCTGTTCTACATAAAGGATATTTGCACGCCAGGCCTCTTCCAAACCATTTTTTTCCAATCCATCCAACCAGGCAGACCATTCCGCATAAACTTCATTTATTATTTGCAAGGCTTTGCCATTTACCAGATTCTTACTCTTACCGGGTAGAGGGCTCGCAGGAGAAACATCTCTTTCACTGATTCGTTCTATTAATTGCTCATCCATGCTTTTATCAGTAACAAAGATACTGTTTGATCCACCAAGCTGTATAACATCCCCCAATAAAGGCAAATTCCATGAAGATTCTTTTACACGCCGCGACAGAATCAAATTATATAACCATGCTCGAGCTGCGGAAAAGTACATCCCTTTTAAAAATTTATCTTTTATTTTGCGTCCTTGTACTAGCATTTCCTCTGCTTTTATTAAATTTCCACCATCTCGACCAAAACGCTGCTCACCGAAATAATTTGGAACCCCCTTTAATTTAACTTGTTCAATACGATGTATTAAATCCTCCTCATTAGATATATTTCTTAAAGTGATTGTAAAATGATTTCCTGATAAAAAACCTGGCTTTAGTTTTTTATTATGACGCGTGAATTCAAGTATTTTCCATCCTGGTGCTTCTAGTGTTTCTATACCCTCAATTACCTCTCCAGGTGCATGGATACTGAGCCATTGCGTTGTTAATGCCTGTTTGTCTTTTAATCCAGCGTAACTTATAAGTTTTATAGGTTTGTTAATTAGCCTGGCTAATGATTTGACAACTTCTTCAGTGGTTAATCCTCTTTTTTCAATTTTAAGAACTATGTGTTCTCCTTCGCCGCTAAACTGTCCTGCAAACAATTCATTGACTTGAAAATCTTCCGGAAACAACTTAAAGGCAGCTGTAGAATTTGGAATACCATAGGCACGTGGCCAATCTAAAGAGTACATCAAGATCTCCTTCAATAAAAAGCGCTCTAAACTAAATCGAAAAATTCACTATAATATCAAGAGATTCAGAGCATATTGGTTTAGCTGAAACATTATTTATCTTAACATCGTTTGATATGGCGACTATAAAACATTATGATGCAAGATTGCCAACAATGATTGGTTTCAATTATTGATTGACTATAATTTAAGTAAGTATTTTTTTGCTACTTCTAATCTTGGTGGTTAGAGTTTGATTTTTTATTTTCAGGCTATCAATATGATTGTAAACAGTTCATTTAGACCAGTGTGGTGGCTAAGTAACAGGCATGCGCAAACTTTATATCCTACTTTAGTAAAGAAACGGCTAAAACCACCAATTGATTTTCATGAGCGTCTGGAATTACCTGACGGTGATTTTATTGATCTGGCCTGGTCTGTTAATAACTTAAATAAAAATACACCCTTGGTCATATTACTCCATGGTTTGGGTGGAGGTATTAACTCCATTTATGTCAGTGGATTAATGCGAGCGTTTGCCAATGCTGGGTTTCGTTGTGTTTTAATGCATTTTCGCGGAGCCAGTGAAGAACCTAATCGGATTTTACGTACCTATCATTCCGGTGACACGGCTGATTTTGCTTATTTTCTTGAAATTTTGGCAAAGAGAGAACCTGCTACAAAAAAAGCCGTCGTCGGCGTATCTTTGGGTGGCAATGTTCTGCTGAAATGGTTGGGCGAAACAGCATCATCTTTATGGATAGATGCAGCTGTTGCTGTTTCAGTTCCATTTCAATTAAATTCAGTGGCTGACAGGATGAATCAGGGCTTTTCTCGCCTCTATCAAGCTTACTTATTAAGTCGACTACGCCGTATTTTTCTAAAAAAATTAAATCACTTAAATAATTCGCCATTTTCAAAAAATGACTTACTTTCCTTAAAAACCTTCTGGGATTTTGATGAGCGAATTACAGCACCGATCAATGGATTTAAAAATGCCCACGAATACTACCAAAAAGCAAGTTCCAGACAATACCTTAAAAATATCACCACACCAACTTTGATTATTCATGCACAAGATGATCCTTTCATGACACCAGACGCCATCCCAACATCGAAAGAATTATCTTCTCAAACCACTTTGGAATTAAGTGAATATGGGGGGCATGTAGGTTTTATAGCCGGTACAGGAAAAAGCTCAAGCCAACCTGCCTATTGGCTTGAACAGAGAATTCCTGAGTTTTTGTTAGATTATTTATCTTAAAAAGTCAATTGGAATATAATGTTTTAGCTGTTTTTTGATACAATCAGTCCTACTGTTGCAGCGGCTGCTAAAGCTACGATACTTAATCCAATATTTTTAATTGAGAAAAAGTTATAACGATTCGCTTTTTCTATATCTATGCTTTCCTTGGATTTATAAAAAACTGGATTATTGTAAATAACCTTACCCGCCGGTGTTACCGATTTTCCCGTTATTGCTGTTGCTTCAATTTCTGAATAACCTTCTTCCATCAATTGAACAATACTCTCATCCAATTTGTTTTTATAAGGCGTTGAAGCAGTACCTATTTTAAGAAACTTTTCATCGATCTGCCCTTCAGTTTGATTATCATTCCATGTGACTCTTTTTTTCTTATCTGATTGAATAAGTTCTTTTACTTCTTTCTCATTTTGCATGCAATCCTCTCTATGGTGAACTAAAATTTAAACAATTTTAACAAGAAATACTTAAGAAAATATGAACGCAAATGATCATTTAAAAATAGCGGGTAATTAAAAACTCAGGTGAAATAGAGTTAATTAATGGAATTCTATATTGCACTATAACTTGTTGTTTATTAAACAATTTATTTCAAATTAGTATAACCATGAATCATTGCAGAAGATTAAAGCACTTTATCAAAATATTTTATTTACAGATTTACAATGTAATTCGTCGCAGCCTTAGCGCGTTAACAATGACCGACACGGAAGAAAGTGCCATAGCTGCTGCAGCAATGACTGGATTTAAAAGCAGACCTGTTATTGGGTAGAAAATACCTGCTGCTAGCGGAACACCCAACATATTATAAATAAAAGCGAAGAAAAGATTTTGACGTATGTTATTCATTGTGTTTTCTGATAAATATCGGGCCTTGGCAATACCACGCAAATCTCCATGTAGCAAGGTAACGCCAGCGCTCTCAATAGCAACATCAGTCCCTGTACCCATAGCAATACCAACATCTGCTTTTGCCAGTGCAGGAGCATCATTTACTCCATCACCAGCCATGGCGACAATTAAACCATTTTCTTTTAATTCGCTGACAATACGACCCTTATCTTCCGGCATTATTTCTGCTATGACATTTTTTATACCCAGAGTAGCTGCCACGGCTTCTGCGGTTTTTTTGCTATCCCCAGTCAGCATGTAAATCTCAATACCCTTTTTTTGAAGTGTATGAATGGTTTCTGCGGTAGTTGATTTAATTGGATCTTCAACCACTAAAAGCGCTACTGTTTTACCGTCGACTGCCATAAACATCACAGACGAACCTTTTGCACGAAACTTATCAGCTTTTTCAAAAAGAGATGCATTGTCGCTTCCATACTCTTGCATTAATTTTGCATTACCGATGGCTACCTGATGGCCATTTACTTTACCTACTACACCCATCCCGGTAGGTGCTTCAAAGTTATGAACTGAACTGAAAGACATTTGCTTTTCTTTTGCGGCTTTGACAATGGCATTAGCCAGAGGATGTTCACTGTAATATTCCAGAGAGGCAGCCAATAGCAATGCTTGACTCTCATCCAAATCTTCGCTGGTTTCAATGTGGGTAAGTTTCGGGTGTCCTTCCGTAAGAGTACCCGTTTTATCTACGATGAGCGTATTCACCTTTTCCATGCGCTCAAGCGCCTCAGCGTTTTTGATTAGTACTCCATTTTGTGCACCTTTTCCCACACCTACCATGATAGACATTGGTGTTGCCAAACCCAGTGCACATGGGCAAGCAATAATGAGAACTGATACAGCTGCAATTAATCCATATCCAAGAGCTGGCTGCGGACCAAATAGCGCCCATACGATGAAAGATAATACTGCAATTAAGATCACTGCGGGCACAAACCATCCTGAAACAGTATCCGCCAGTCGCTGAATAGGGGCACGACTTCGTTGAGCGTCACTCACCATTTGAACAATACGTGCCAGCATGGTATCAGATCCAACATGCAATGCTTTCATAATGAAGCTGCCTGTTTGATTCATTGTGGCACCAATCACCTTATCTCCAATTTCTTTAGCAACCGGCATAGGTTCACCTGTTACCATAGACTCATCTATAAAACTATTCCCTTCTTGTATTTCACCATCCACAGGTATTTTTTCACCTGGCCGTACACGTAGCAAATCACCAACTACTACCTGATCGAGTGATATTTCCTCCTCACTACCGTCTTCCTTAATACGATGTGCATTTTCTGGTGCCAATTTCAGCAAAGCACGAATGGCACTACCCGTTTGCTCTCGTGCCTTTAATTCAAGCACTTGCCCTAGCAGTACAAGAGTAGTTATCACAGCGGCTGCTTCAAAATACACAGCAACCACTCCTTCTTGACTTCGAAACGCGGCAGGGAATAATCCTGGAAAAAGGATCGCTACCAGACTATATATCCACGCTACACCAATACCCATCGCTATCAAAGTAAACATATTTAATTGGCGTGTTTTGAGCGACTGCCAACCACGTTGGAAAAAAGGCCAACCGCTCCATAGCACTACGGGTGTTGCGAAGAGTAACTGAATCCAATTTGAAATATCTGTCGAAATAAAATGCTGGAATCCATGTCCAGTCATTTCCAAGACTACAACAGGTAAAGTCAATATCAATGCCAACCAAAATCGGTGTTTCATATCGAGGTATTCTGGATTTGCTGCCTCATCAATAGATATTGCCTCTGGTTCCAATGCCATTCCACAAAGTGGACAAATCCCTGGGGTAGCCTGGCGAACTTCGGGATGCATGGGACAAGTATAGAAGGTTGCTCCCTCTATGCTAATTTGAGGTTTGTTTGCATGACCTTTCTTATGGCAACAAGCGTGCTCATTATGAACATGGGAATGACCTTCATGGTGGTTGTGTGCCATTATTCACCTATCCGTAGTTTTATTCTGCCTGGAATTTATAACCATTTAAATTAGCTGATGATATCCTGTTGTACTGGTTTATATCTACAAGATCATAATAAATAATGCATTTTTTACCCTGTAAGAATCAGCTACTTTCAATTATAATTCATCGTTGACAGAAGAAAAATTTAGCTTGGCAATAAAAATTACGGAGATCATTGTATTGTGAAAAAAATTCTCATCACGCTAATTGGCTTTTTATTCATGAACACCTATCATCATTTGCTCTATGCCGATAATTCCCATCATCACACGGCGAAAGATCTTTCAGCATCTTCCTCTAAATTGGAGAATACACCCACAATACAATTGGAAGTCCAGAAGATAATTGATAAAAAGGATAAGAAACTGGTATTTGTCAAACTCACTGATATAAAATCGAATAAACCAATTACTTTCAATGATCTTACTGAGATACATACAAAAAAATTTCATTTACTAATCATTGATAATCATCTTATTGACTATAGTCATGTCCATCCCGCAGAAACTGCTACTCCAGGGATTTATCAATTTGAATGGCAACCCAATTTCAAGAATGCCACCTATCGGGCATGGGCTGATCTATTACCAACCAATACCAATAAACAGGAGTATGCCACTGCTGATCTAACATCTCCCCAGACAGTAAGAAGAACAATGAATCCTGTACCTCATCGAACAGTATTAGAGAGTACAGTGAATGGATATCAATTCAAATTAACTTTCAATAAAATGCCTCTACTAGCAGGTAAACCTGCGATGGGTGAAATCGATGTGACTGATTCTAAAGGGCATCCAGTCCGTACACTAGAACCAATTATGGGGGCCTATGCACACATTGTCGGCTTTAATGAAGATTTTAAAACCGTTATCCATGTCCACCCCATGGGCAAAGAGCCTGCAAATAGCACTGAACGTGGAGGACCTCAATTACAGTTCCATATTGAACCCAGCAAAGCAGGTTTCATTAAAATGTTTGCCCAGGTGCAAATTGATGGGAAAGTACTCTACGTACCGTTTGCATTTACAGTGAAAAATGCCTAATGATGAACTTAAGAGAGTTGTCGTTTACATAAGCGGATATTATTATAAGTTTCTAGTGTATGTTGTGCAGAGCAAACCAGTTCTTTGTACCCACTCATTCGGTTTTAGGGCAGTATAGTGAGCGAACTCTTCTGCGTTTCACACCAGCTTTACTTTTATCATAGAGCTCCCAATTCCATTGAGGTAATTCGCAATTTTTATAGATAAAAAGTTGATTCAAATGTTCAATGAATTGATTTTTATTGCTTATTTCGGGTGATATCTGAATTGTAAATTGGGTTAATGTCTGCTGGCAAATTAAATAATCTTCAAAACTTACACCACTGCTAATCATATGCTGTCGAATAACATCTGCAAAAATGGGAACTATTTCTTGCCCTCTTTTCCCATAACAAACATCACCTAAACGGCCTTCAATATTCTTTAACTCAGTAAATACACCATTCGATCTTTCAGTCACCAAAACATCATCAAGACGATAACGAACAATTGGCTGAGTATATCTATATAAGTCGGTAATAATTGGTACGAACCGCTCTTCGTCCAACCATTCCTTTTCAATAATAAGAAACTCTTCATTCATTAATAAACGGTTTGTTTTACGTTCACTAATCGCCAGAAAACCCTCTGTACATTGATAAATTTGCGATATAGTACAACCAAATGCTTTGGTTAAAGTCTCTTCTTCCTCTGGTTCCAATACTTCTGCCACAGAAAATATTTTTTTTGGTGTAATTTTTAAAATATCTTGATAACAAGCAAGCATTAAAAGCACACTGGCTGGAGCTGAAATAATAGTCGGTTGAATGGCATTTAATCTCTGGATATGAGTATCAAAATCAGCAAAAAGATCAAAAAAATAGAATTGTATTGTTCTGCTTTTATTTAAAGTGGTATACAACTGGTTATTTGCTCTTAGAAAAAAAGCAATTCGTTCTCGCGAACGCAAACCGTTTGGCATAGCCTTGGCAAGGATTATTCCGGCCCATGCATCACGTTCCTGTTCACTTACTAAAAACAAGCCTCTGCTCCCTGAAGTCCCTGAAGATAAACCAACAGCAATATTATTTATCATTGGGGAAAAATCACGTGTATGCTCAGCACGTAAAGCAATTTCCAATGCCTCAGTTTTTTTGACATTTACTGTATTAACATCATCAAAGTGTTCCATCATGATTTTTTTATTAACAATTGGCCATTGTTCCAAAGGAGTTTTTAGATAATCTCTGTAGAATGCGGATTGATGCAAACAATTTTTTATAAGTTTTTTAAATTGTTTTTCCTGATGAGTCTTTAATTTTTCCGGGGTAGTAATAGTTTTATTAAGATAAAGTGTATTAAAATAATGAAATAAAATACGTGCTAACATAATGGGTTCCCAATTCTCGAGCGCAATTGTTGGCAGTGAGAAGGAATAATTTCAATAGCCTTGTTTCTCTGATACAGTTCGTGCAATTTTTGAATTGTCTTTAAATAGGCACGCTTGTCATGATGAATCAAATAGGTCAAAGCGCTCGGATAAATGAGTTCTTTAAAAGTTTCCTGGTGCCAGCAACTGTCCGCAACCAGGAAAATATCGCCAGGCGCTTTAAAATATAAGCCGATTTGTCCTTTAGCGTGTCCCGGTAAAGGAATGGCAATCAATGAGTTGTCACCCAATACATCAAAACCATCAGAAAAAGGTAAAAGATGCTCGTCAAGTTGGATTGTTTTTTGAAGTGGTAATAAACGCTCAAAGAAATCTTCAGGTAGCAGTCCAGGTAAAAAACCTTTCAATAACGCTTTTAACCCCTTTGTATGCTGAATATCGTCTATCGCATCAGAATGACATATAAAATGAGCATTAGGAAAATCGCATAATCCTCCAATGTGATCAGCATGAAAATGCGAAATCACAATATAATTGATATCTTCGGGTTTTATATGAATTTCTAGCAACTGTTCTTTTAAGGATTTTACAAGTGTCATAGGAGTTAAATGACGATATATAGAGGCTGGAAATTTTTGGGTTAAGCAGGTAAAACGGTCAGAATATCCTGTGTCAAATAAAATATATCCGTGGCTTGGGTGTTTTATAAGAGCACAGAAGGATGGATATTCACGCTGTCTGATTTTCCCATTTTTTAAAGTCATGCGTTCGCAATGTCTGCAATAGCCAGCTTCAAATAACTGATACTCTATATTCATGAACAATACCATTCAGCAAATTTCATTATACCCTCATCAATGCTATAAATTGGCTTATACTTTAAATCTTTTTTTGCCTCTTCAATATTTAATGTTTGTCCAAAAGCCAACACTCCGACACCATACTCTGTAATCTTTGGTTCTGTTTTCAGATAAAGCACCCGATGCAAAAACTCAAGAAACTTTGCAACAAATCTTGCATGATTATAAGGAATACTTCTGGTTTTTAATGGTTTATTAAGAGCAGAAAACATCCTTGAAATAATATCAATAAAAGTCCGAGGTTCATCATTGGTGATATTATATTTTTTCCCTGAATAGCATGTACCTGCCAAAGCAGCCAAAATCAGGCTTTCCACTACATTCTCTACAAAAGTAATATCAATCAAATGATTACCTGAACCAATGATTGGAAGCACCCCTTGGCGCTCTGCTTTCAATAAACGGGGGAAAATAGCGCGATCATATGGTCCAAAAATTCCTCTGGGTCGTAAGGTAATCACATCCAGATCATGTTCCAGTTGAGCTTTATCCACGATGGATTCAGCAATTAATTTGGTTTGCACATAATAATTGACTGGTTTTGCTGGTAAAGGAATATTTTCTTTAATATTGTGCTTCTCGGTAAAATCAAAATAAATACTAGGAGTGGAGACATAAACAAGTCGAGCCTGACTGGGAGTTGCCTGAACGACATTGTGAGTCCCTATGACATTAGCCTGATAAAAATCTTTATATTTTCCCCAGGGACTTGATAAAGCTGCGCAATGAAATATGAAATCCGCATTTTGACTTATCAAAGACAAAGACTCCAGATCCTTTAAATCGAGTGGAACAAATGTTGCTCCCATTTGGCTTATTATTTCACCCAACTGCAAATTGCGTCCTAATGCAATGACTGCATGGCCTTCCTTAATCAAGCGTCTTGTAAGATTTAAACCTAAACATCCTGTAGCGCCGGTTACAACTGAAATCATACTAATACTCCAGTATCATTCCAGCAGCTGACAATCCAGCGCCAGTACCTAATAAATAAACCAACTGCCCACGTTCTAAATTATGATTATGGATCAAATGACACAATGCAGAAGGCAGAGAAGCAGCCATTTGATTGCCATGCGTCGTGTAAATATCAACAAATTTTTCACCAGGGATGCCAAGCTTTTTACGTATATGATGCATGGCAAGCAAGCTGGCTTGATGTGGGACAACCCAATCAACATCATTTAGAGTTATACTAGCTTTAGCAAATAACTCCTCTTGCATAGGCCCAATCATTTGGCTAGCCAGTTTGAATACACGCTTCCCATCCATTTTAAATAAACCGTATTTCTTATCGTACTCACTCGCAGGCGGCATGAATGTTCCTCCAGCCTGGACCTGGCAAAAGGCAGCACCAAAACTGTATGTTTTCATATGAGCAGCAAGAATACGACTGGAATCATTGCTTCTTTCAACAATACAAGCAGCTGCCCCGTCACCAAAAATCGTACAGGTTTCCAAGTCGCTCCAATCCAGGCCAAATGAAGGGATATCACTTGATACAATAAGTATACGATTAAATCTGCCCCCTGAGAGCATATATGATGCCGCATCGAGTGCGGTGAGAAAACTAAGACAGGTACTGTTAATATCAAAACAGGCGATTCCTGAATTATCTAATCCCAATTGTTTTTGAACCAGAACCGCCGTACATGGTATAGGTTGCTCTCCGGCTCCACAAGCCCCAATAATGGCATCAATTTCAGCTAAAGTAATTCCTGCCTGTTCCACAGCGTGTAATGCAGCTTGACTTGCCATATAGGAAGTTGTTTCACTGACTCTGGCAAAATGCCTGGAAACTAATCCGGACTTCTTCTGAACACTGCCCTCAGGAAGATTGAGTTTTTTATCCAGATCAGATGAAAACACTATGTTTGCGGGTAAATATTTTCCCATTCCGATGATTTTTGCTGACGACATAGAACTGGCTTGTTAAAGGATGGAGCAATTATTGTACTATAAGGCTCATTATAGTCAAAGAGAACTTTTTAAAGGTTGGTTGGTAAATAATTGCCGTGTATTTGTATAAATGATAATCTATCTAATCTTATATGTTATCTAAAATATGCATGAAAATCCTGACTGTACTGGACAGCTATCCTCCCGACTTAAATGGTGGTGCTTATTTTACTCACCGTTTGGCAAAATTCTTACAAGACAAAGGGCATGAAGTTCTTGTCATATGTCCTTCTCGAAGCCTGAAGCAAGGTTATACAAGCTATGAAGGAGTCAATCTCTATGGAGTACGATCATGGCCAGCCCTTGGTTACAAAAACTTTCGTGTTTGCTGGCCTTTCTTCATCAAGAAGGGTATTTTAAAAGCAATAACAGACTTTAATCCCGATGTTGTTCATTTGCAGGGAAAATTTTTCTTGGGTGGAATTTGCTATCGAGCCTGTCGTAAAAAGGGTATCCCGTTAATGGCTACTAATCATTTTATGCCAGAAAACTTTTTTCATTATACTTACCTTCCCAAGTATTTTGAAAAATGGTTTCATCGCACCACATGGAATATTGTGATTGACATGCTAAATCATGTAAGGATAGTTACTACCCCTACCCACACCGCAGCTAACTTACTTAAAGAAGTACACGTACAAAAAGAAATTCATGTTGTTTCTTGTGGAGTGGATCTACAAAAATTTCAACCAAAACAAAATGCCAATCTCATTAGACAACGTTATAAAATCCCTGATAAGCCAATTCTATTGTATGCCGGTCGTTTGGATAAAGAAAAAAATTTATCAATAGCCATAAAAGCATTTTATAAAGCAAGACAATCCATTGATGCTCATTTTGTTTTAACCGGTCGTGGCGCAGAATTACAAAGATTAAAAAAACTGGTTCAGACACTGAATCTCACTGAGCATGTCACTTTTACAGGATATCTATCAGACGCGGAATATCCACTGGTATATAGTTTAGCAAATTGTTTTGTAAACCCGGGAACTGCTGAATTACAAAGTATTGTTGCCTTGGAAGCGATTGCTTCCGGATTGCCGCTTTTGGCTGCAAAAGCAATGGCTTTGCCTGAACTTGTTAAAGAAGGAGTAAATGGTTATCTCTTTGACCCTAATGACGTTGAGACATTGTCTTGTTATATGGTCAAGATTCTTAGTGATCGGACTTTCAGTGAACAAATGGGAAGGGAGAGCAGAAAATTATCTCAAGAGCATGATATCAAACGAACTATCGAACAATATGAGACACTCTATCAATCGATGGTGAGTTTATGAAGGCAGTCGCAAATCGCTACCATGCTCTTTGTCAGGAAAAAGTATTCATAAGAAGTCTGCTTAGTGGCTTTTTTTTGCTTTTTATAAGTTTTCTCATTATGAATTTTGCAGGAAAATATGCTTCACTTATGGCCGGTAATCCGGTAAATGATTTAATTCTTGATAATTTACCTCTACGTGATGTAACTGTTTTTCATGTTAATGCAGCTATTATCTTTTGGACAATTTTTACTATTTATACCCTGTTAAATCCAGCCTTCATTCCTTTTATCACTAAAAGCGCCGCGCTGTTTATATTGATACGTTGTGCCTTTATTAGTATGACCCATCTCGGTGCACCTCCTAATCAGCTGTCTATTCCAGATAATTTTTCATCTCTTGTTTTATTTGATGGAGATTTATTTTTTTCCGGACATGTCGGAGGCCCTTTTTTAATAATGCTTATCTTTTGGAATAAGACAACATTACGTTATATTTGCCTTGCTGCTGCAGTTTTTTTCGCTTATACGGTGCTGATTGGTCATATTCATTATAGTATTGATGTCTTTGCAGCTCCATTTATTACTTATGGAATATTTCATATAAGCCAATTCCTGTTTGCATCAGATTATCAACGACTAAAATCAGAACTTACCTCATCAACTGCGAATTGATAACAGTGACACCATATCGCAAGATTAGTCCATATGATAAAATAATTAAGTCAATATTTGGCGGCGACAATCAATTTCAGCTTATACCTATTCAAATAATTTCAGTAATATTTCAGCAGGATGAGAAGCATTTAACCCGGTTAATCGTTTGACTTGTGCTCGACATGAATAGCCATCGACTAAAGTATTTGATAAACCAGTACTCGCTTCAAAATAACTCTTCCACGATAAAGCAAACAAACTATGGGAATTGGATTGATGGATTGCCTCATGTCCATAGGCTCCAGCCATACCACAACACCCTGTTTTTTCAGCACTTAGAGCCAAGCCAAAAAATTCAAAGACTTTTTGCCACTGCATTAAAGCTTCGCTGCAGTTTGCCTGCTCTGTACAATGACTTAACAACAGATACTGATTTGGTGTTTCATCGTTTTTTATTGGTAACCCCTTGATTTTTTCAGCAGCAAGTATTTCAGAGAGCCATTCTTGAATTAACAGGATTTTACTATTGTAGTTTTCGTGCAAATATTCAGAATATTCATATCGATAGGTTAATACCATGGCAGGATCAAGTCCTACCATGGTCAATCCATGATCTGATATCTTTTGAAGCATTAAAGCATTTTTTCTGGCAATTTTTGTAAATGACCCAAGCATTCCATTGACATGCAGAGTTTTACCATTTTCAAACCAAGGTAATACATAAACATGGAACCCCAGTTTTTTTATTAACTGACATGTTTTAATCACAAGTTCAGCCTCATAAAAACTGGTCACCCAGTCTTGTATATAAATTACAGTTTTCTCTGGAGCAGGCAAATTCTTTAAATCCAGCCATGGAATATCATTTGCTTTTAAGAGTGATTTAAGATTCGGACTACTAAACAAGGGAAGATCAACCAACCCAGCGTATTTATACAAAAAATATTTCACTAATTTATTTGAGAAACAGAAATTAGTTAATTTTGGAAACAGGCTTTGAAAATAACCAATGCGTTCGCTGTAAGCAATAAGGTAATCTTTTATTGAGCGAGAATAACGCGTGTGATAGGTTTGCAAAAACTTTGCTTTAAACGAAGGAACATTGATATTAACCGGGCATTGTGAACGGCATGCTTGACATCCCAGGCATCCTTCTAATGCGGTATAAACGTCATGGGAAAAATCATATTGACCGTGATTCTTTTTGTAAGTATTTATTTGCTTTTTCAAAGGCCATGATAATTCACGCTCTCCTTTCAAGACACTTAATTGTCTTAGCCATTCCCTAACCAAACTGGCTCTTCCTTTCGGAGAATGAATTCTATCCCTGGTTATTTTGTAAGAAGGACACATCACATCCTGAAATTTATAATCAAAACAAGCTCCATTTCCATTACAGTTTAAGGGTAATTGATAAGAGTCTCTGTGCTGGTAATTAATTTGATTATCCACAGACGCTCTGGTCTTTTCCGAACGGACGCTGGCAAGTGAATCATGGCTACTTAAGGGAATAGCAATTTTCCCAGGATTTAATTGATTGTAAGGATCACAGCTGGATTTAATTTTCCTGAGTTCATTGTAGAGTTCCTCTCCAAAAAACATAGGCACAAATTCACTTCGAAATCCTTTACCATGTTCGCCCCACAATACACCACCGTATTTATGGGCAAGTTGCGCTACTTTTTCTATTATTGCGTAATAGATTTCCCTATCTTTCGCATCCATCAGATTAAATTCAGGGCGAACGTGTAAACAGCCTACGTCAATATGACCAAACATCCCGTAACTAATCCCATGAGAATCAAGTAAGGCACGAAATTCCTTGACGTAGTCAGCCAAACGCTCAGGAGGAACCACAGTATCTTCAACCCCTGACATGGGTTTCTTAGCACCCTTTACTTTACCTAAAAGTCCTACACTGCGTTTTCTAAGCTCCCAAAGATTGATAATATCCTCATGATTAGTGATAAAGTGAAAATCAGTACCTTTTAAATTGTTCTTCAATAATTGCGCATGTTGTGATAGTACTTTTTTATCGTTTGCCACAAACTCAATTAAATTGATTGCATCGACTGGGGCGTTGCTTCCAGAGCAAAGAAAGGATTTCAGAGAATGATAAATAATATCTGTCTTGGCCAGGTTTAAAATCGTTCCATCCATTGTTTCAATGGCTTCTGGGTCAAATGCCACCAAATGCTTTGCATGTTCAAGAGCATCGCTAAATGAAGGATACAAAACGACAAACAGACATTTGTATTTGGGTATATTCGTTAATTTTAATTTGATTTTAGTGACATAGGCTAAAGTGCCTTCAGAACCAGCCAGAATGTAATTGGCATTGAATCGCTTTTCATCATCCGAATAAATTTTCGCCAAATTATAGCCAGTGACAAACCGATGCAATTTAGGTAATTGCCTGTCAATCGCCCCTCGATGTTCCTGGGCAGTCTTATCCAATTGCTTATAAAACTGCCCTACCTGCCCCGGTAATTTTTTCATATTATCAAGAAGACTGATATCTATCTCTTTACTGGTATGGACTTCTCCTCCAAGATATACTGCTGTCAACGCAAGTACGTGTTGACTGGTTTTTCCATACAATCTTGAGCCTTTGCCGCTGGCATCTGTATTGACCATACCTCCAATGGTAGCGCGATTACTCGGAGATAAAGAGGGCGCAAAAAATTTGTTATAAGGCTTCAGGTATTCATTTAATTGATCAAGAACTACTCCAGGCTGGACCAAAACCCAGTCTTCATCCGGATTTATCTCCACAATATGATTCATGAAACGAGAACAATCGATGATTATTCCAGCATTTAATGATTGGCCATTAGTCCCGGTGCCGCCCCCCCTGGGTATGAAAGTTAAATCACGAAATTGTTCATTGCTGGCTAATTTAAAAATATGAGATACATCATTTTCAGTTTTAGGAAAAATGATGGCTTCAGGAAGAATTTGATAAATACTATTATCTGTCGATAAAACAATTCGGCTACTTAAAGCTTCATCAATCTCACCATGAAACCCAGGTATTTTTTCAAGTTGCTGCAAGAATAACCTGATTTTTCTGGATGTTGCAGTGGAAGAAGTTAAACGCGGGATCATCATTTTGCCTGGCTTTTCCTCCATTAATCTTCTCATTATAGACTACCAGATAATTAGGACTAAATCATAAAGACGACGATCATCCAATCAGAAAAAATAGTCTTTTTAGTCTAAATTAAAGAAGTACAGATACCTTTTTAAAGGACTAAAACAATATGAATAAAATAATAGACGAATCTCTGACTGAAGAACAAAAATACATGGTTCAAGTATGGGAAAAGCATACCCATTATGAATTTGATACTAAAAATGTTGAAGATACTATGCGAACCATGGAAGACAATCCTTATGTCAATAACATACCGACCATGGCAGGAGGATTTGGAAAACAAGAAGTCAAACAGTTTTACAGCCAATTATTTATACCCCAAAAACCTGATGATACTGAGGTTGAACTGATCTCCAGAACAGTAGGTTCTTATCAAATTGTAGATGAGCTCATTTTTAAATTTACCCATAACATCAGGATGGACTGGATATTAAATGGAGTTGAGCCTACTGGAAAACGAGTAGAAATCCCTCTAGTTGCAATTGTCAGATTTCATAACAGAAAAATCTTGAGTGAACATATTTATTGGGATCAGGCATCCGTTCTTGTACAAATCGGTTTACTCAATTCAGATAAACTACCTGTTCATGGAATAGAAACTACCTATAAGATAAGGGAACTGAAATCACACAGTCTCATTAAGTAAGAAAAAAGCCCTTACTTCTGACTATAATTATTTTAAAGAATATAGGGATCATTATGATAAAAGATTATCTTATAGAAACCATGAATCAGGATGAAGTGAATCTGGCTATCACCTGGGCTGCCCGAGAAGGATGGAATCCAGGAATTCATGATGCGGTATGCTTTTATCAAACTGATCCTCATGGTTTTTTTGCAGGTAAACTGAATGGAAAAACGATAGCCATTGGTTCTGCTGTTATCTATGATGAATTTTTTGCTTTTTGCGGTTTCTATATTGTTGATAAACCGTATAGGAATCAAGATTATGGCTTGGAATTAACTAAAGCCAGATTAGCCTATATTGGAAACAGGAATGCAGGCATTGATGGTGTCATAAACATGCTGGACAAATATGCTCGCATTGGTTATCAATTAGCACATAATAACGCCAGATATTGTCTTAATAAGATAATAAAACCAGTATCATCTGATCCTCATATTGTTCCATTGAATCAAATTGACTTTTCGCAGTTATCACTCTATGACCGCTTACACTTTCCAGCACCTCGTCCGCAATTTTTAAAATGTTGGATAAATCAGCCGGAAAGCTTGGCTCTGGCTTATTTGATTAATAGCCAAATTAAGGGTTATGGTGTTATCAGGACCTGTCAAAAAGGATTTAAAATTGGACCATTATTTGCGGATAATCCCGAAATTGCGCGTTATCTTTTCACTAATTTAGTCCAATATGCTAAGGGACAAGTGGTATACCTGGATATTCCAGAGAATAATCCTTTAGCAATTGAACTGGTCCGTCAATATCAAATGGAAAAGGTGTTCGCTACAGCACGTATGTATTTAAAAGGAGAGCCTCTGCTGAAAAAAGAAAATATTTATGGAATCACCACTTTTGAATTAGGATAACCCCATGACCCGAGATCTCACTGGATATGGGCCAGAACAAATTAATTTAACCTGGCCAAATAAGGCTAAAATCGCGATTAATTTTGTTATTAATTACGAAGAAGGAGCAGAGTTAACTCCACTGAATGGGGACACAAAGGCCGAATTTTATGGGAGTGATTTTCCCTTCAGTCCTAAAGGGAATGCAGAAAGGAATTATAGTATCGAATCTTTTTATGAATACGGAAGTCGAGTTGGAATTTGGCGTTTAATCCGTCTTTTTGATAAACATTCCATCCCGGTGACTTTTTTCATAACAGGTTATGCCTTAATATTAAATCCTGAATTCTCCAGCTATCTTGCAAGTCATAATCATGAGGTTGCTGGGCATGGATGGCGATGGATAGATTATTCGAAAGAAAGTAAGGCAACGGAAAAAAAACACATCTCTCGCTGTATTGATGCCTTGCAGGAACTCACTGGACAAAGACCATTGGGCTGGTACACTGGACGAAGAAGCCCATTTACCCGCGATCTGCTAATTCAAATTGGTGGCTTCGTTTATGATTCAGATAGTTATGCCGATGAACTCCCCTATTTCATTAACAAGCATCTTGTAATTCCTTATTCATTAGACTGTAATGATTTTCGTTTCACAATTTCTCCCGGGTTTGTCACGGCGCAGGATTTCTATCAACGCCTGAAAAACACTTTTGATTATCTTTACCAAGAAAATCGACTGTCTATCATGACTATTGGTCTGCACCCACGATTAAGCGGCAAACCAGATCGTTGTCATGCTCTTAATGAGTTTCTAATCTATATTTTACAGTTTCAAAATATATGGATAACAAAGAGAATAGATATTGCTCTGTATTGGTTAACCAAACACACCTAGATTTAAAAGTACTGATTCTCCGATTTTATTAATTTCTGTACTGTTTCCTCAAAAGAGCTTAAAATCCATATCCCAGGATTTTTATAATTCCCCCTATTATAAATTACAGATCACTGATATGAATCACTTGCTGGATTTATCCATTCTTAAAAAAAACCGCGACTTTACCTTGCTTTATTTGGGTCAATTTATTTCATTCATAGGCACAATGATTACCAGTGTAGCCTTGCCCTATCAAATTTATCATTTGACTGAATCAACAATGATGGTGGGATTACTCAGCTTGGTACAACTGCTGCCTCTTCTGATTACCGCTTTGCTTGGCGGGGTTTTTGCTGATCGATATAATCGACGCGGATTACTAATCATTAGTGAATTATTACTTGCTGTTGGTTGTCTTTTTCTGGCATTCAACTCCAAATTGGCTAATCCAAGTGTGAGCTTAATCTTTATAATAGCATCACTAATGTCTGCAATTACTGGTTTGCATAGACCGGCTTTTGACAGCGTTATACAACAAATCGTGAAACCTGAGGATTACAAGAAAGTAGGCGCGCTTGGTAGTTTCAAGTTCAGTTTTTGTATGATTATTGGACCAGCCGCTGCCGGTCTGATTATTGCGCAATATGGTATTGTAATAACCTATATCATTGATTTATTAACTTTTATCATTTCACTACTCAATCTGAGTCTGATGCACACCATACCCAAGCCTAGAGTCAAAGAACACCCGTCCATTATAGTTTCTTTGAAAGAGGGTATAGGCTTTGCTTTTAACAGACAAGAACTGATGGGTAGTTATTTCGTTGATTTCTTTGCGATGGTTTTTGCTATGCCAAACGCATTGTTGCCTGCTATCTCACAACAATTTGGAGGGGCTAAAACACTAGGTCTGCTTTATGCAGCACCAGCTATAGGGTCGCTGATTATTTCTTTTGTTAGTGGCTGGACCGCAAAAATTACTCATGATGGAAAAGCCATTGCTATTGCTGCCGCTTTATGGGGAGCGGCCATTATCGGATTTGGACTCACCACTTCTTTGTGGCTGTCTCTCTTTTTTCTTGCTCTTGCGGGAGCATTTGATGCCATTAGCGGTATTTTCAGAAGCAGCTTATGGAATCATACTATTCCTCAAGAATTGAGAGGTCGCCTGTCTGGAATTGAAATGATTAGTTATTTAAGTGGCCCAAGATTGGGTGATACCCGAGCAGGCTTTGCTGCAGCAGTTTTGGGGATACCTGCTGCATTAATATCTGGTGGTATTTTATGTATTATAGGAGTAAGTATCTGCTGCTATACTATGCCTAAGTTTTGGAATTATCAGTCAAAGTAATGTATCCCATTCCTAATCCCCAATAATAGAGGCTTTTTTATGTTGTTGCTTGGTAGTCTCATCCAAACTGGCCGCTTCCGTTAATGCGGCTACATTTTCCTTGGTAAAAAATCCATCAAAATTGTGACATCTCTCAACGTATTCCGTGATTAATATGGAATAAACAGAATGCTTGGAGAAAATTTGCTTTAAATCAGGTGAATCCTCGCAAGCGCCAAATACTTTGGCTAAAAATTCAATATTTAATTGATCTCGGAGAGTTTCAACAACAAAATCAATGTTCTTTTTACCAGAAGAGTGATCACCGTCTTTTACTTCATAAGCGATGTGGTGCATTCTTCTACCGTAATTACGCACAAAGGTTTCTGTGGGCATAGGGAGATTTTCAAAGGAATTCACCATAAACGGGGTGTTATTAGCAGTAAACACTTTTGCCGGCGACTTGATGTCATGTCCATGTGGATTTCTATTTACATTCGTAGAAGAGTTCATATCATAGATATTATAGGCACCCCAAAAATAATATTTGGATAAGCATAAAAACTCTAAAATAGCATCCTCACGCTCACCAGCCAGGATTCGAGTAGCCATGTGGTCAATGCCTTTAATCAAATCCTTGATCCCATTATCACGGCTTTCCTGATCTTTTGCATCCAGCATTGCTTCTTGTTCTTTGGTTAAATAAAACCGTTGGCCCAATTCCAGGCAGTCAAAATCATAAATAGTATCATCAGTATACCCTACACAGTTGTAGGTGAAATCCGATAACCTGGTAAAATGAATGTGTTTATTGCAATAGAATTTGTTCTCAGTCATATCCGGATTATGAAAATTAAAATCATGGGAAACTAATAGATTACGCGTCTCATCCTTATCCTTGCATTTATAAATCTCGCCCACATACCGAGCATTGAATTTAGCTCTTGAATTGGGATACATTTTATTTAATCTTGTGATATCGTCTTTAAAATTAGGATCCAGAGGCTCAAGCACCAGAAAAGCGGGTGAATTTTTGGTATTGAGCAAACAATAAATTTTATGCGTGTCGCTAATATAACTTCGAGAATATCGATAAGGTGTCATTGAATACAATTCTTTAATATATGGAATAGCATCCCCAGTTTGCACTTGAACAACGACCCCACACATATCGCCATATAAATCCTCAAGTCCGGATGACAAACGTCTTTCATAAATCTTTGTTTTATATTCATTAAAATAATCTGAATTGACTTTATCCCCTTTGGGATGGTATTCAATTGGATTAATCATCATGCTCTCCCCAAATTGCTTCCCAATACATAATATTTTAAGTATATACCTAGCAATGAATTTTTATTTAAATTAATAATTTCATAACAAAAAGCGGGTATAATGATTAGTTTTGACTCCTTGCCTATTTTCTAATGGAAGCTTTAATTGTATCAGTTGGTGTTATTACTCTTGCAGAAATTGGCGATAAAACACAATTACTCGCATTTCTTCTGGCAGCACAGTTTAAAAAGCCATTGCCAATTATTCTGGGGATATTGGCTGCTACTTTGATAAATCATTCTTTAGCTGGACTGATCGGGATCTGGATTACCACTTTATTAAAACCGAATGTATTGCGTTGGATACTTGGCATATCGTTTATCCTTATGGCCATATGGACTCTGATACCAGATGAAATTGAACAAGATGAGAAAAAAATATCCAAATACCTTGGTGTTTTCGGAGCAACATTTATCACTTTCTTCTTATCAGAAACTGGAGATAAAACGCAAATTGCAACCATTGCTTTGACGGCGCATTATGGCTCTCCAATCCTGGTCATAACAGGCTCAACTCTTGGGATGTTGCTCGCTGATTTACCAGCTGTTTATTTTGGAAATTTATTTTCCCATAAAATTCCTATGAAAGTAATTCATGCTGTAGCCGCATGCGCTTTTTTAATTATTGGACTTATTACTATCTTGTTTTGACAGACAAAGCAGGATTTCTATTTAACATAAGTATTTAACCAGTTGGTGTATCTTTTTAATCTGTCTATGATAAAGCTTGGCTTCTCCAAAGTATGATATTCATTGGGATAAATAACTAACTGTGTTGGCACATCTAACGATTTCAAAGCTTGGTATAATTGTTCTGAGCCAACACAGGGAACATTAAAATCCAACCCACTACACAAAAATAATGTAGGTGTTTTTATATTATTCGCTTTAAGAAAAGGATAACTTAATTTTAAATATAATTCAGGATTGGTCCATGGTTTTCCTAATTCCAACTCGTATTCTGGAGTGTACTGATCGACACCATAACCAGATAAAATATTTGCTGCTCCAGCACCAGATATAGCAGCCTTGAAACGATTATCTGTGGCTATGACATAATTGGTTAATATTCCTCCATAGCTCCACCCTCCTATAGCCAAACGATTTGGATCAACCATACCCTTCCCTGTTACATAATCAACAGAAGCCAAAATATCTTTTACATCCAAATTACCCCAATCCGCAAAGATTGCTTTGGCATAATTAAAACCTCTCCCTGAACTGCCTCTTGGATTAGGAGCAATAACAGCATAATTATTAGCTGCCAGCCACTGCATATCAAAGTTAAATTCATGACTAAATTGATACACTGGCCCCCCATGCAGATAGACAAAACCAGGGAATAAAATACCTGGTTGGTATCCAGCTGGCTTCATGAATAATCCATCCACTCTTGTCCCATCAAAACTGGTAGACTCTATGTCTTCTGCGGATTGAAATTGAACTTCATCCAAAAGCTTTTTATTGTGTTGAGTTAAAGGGATTAATCCAGAATTCAAAATAAATAATTCAGCAGGATGTGTATCATCAGTTGTTAACAATACAATCTTTCCTTTAGCTAGCGAATAATCCATGTCATAGCGCAAGCCACTAGTCAATTGTTTTACCTGTCCGGAATGACTATCGATCTGGTTCAAATAGGTGTTTCTGCTTTCTTCTATTAATGCATAAATAAATTTGCCATCTTGAGACCATTTTGGTTTGTAATACCAATTATCCTTGGGCGCAATGATTTGCTCATTTTTATTATTGATATCAACAACTACCAATTGATTGGGTGAATAATAAATCCATTGATGCTCATTACTGCGAAGATAAGCTATTTTTGAACTATCCGGACTCCATGAAAGATTTGATTCATAATCCGGATTCATATCACTACCCGGGAAACGAGTTAATTGCCACTCCCTGGATCCAGATTTGGGTTCTATCAAGTAAATATCATAATTAAAATGTCTATCAGAATCTTTCCCGCGCTTTGTGACAAAGGCTATATATTTTCCATCCGGTGACCAGGCTGGTAAATATTCATCATGATCTCCATTAGTCAGTTGAGAGATAACCTTGTTCTTAAGTTCAACCAGATATAAATGCTCTCTCCCCTTGCCAAGATAACCACTTCCATCAACCTTAAATTGATATCTATCTACAACTATAGGCTGATCTTCTTCATTAGATGGATCATTTTTCTGGGCTATAAATGCAATTCTTTTAGAATCTGGGGACCATGTAAAATCGCTCACTTCGCCATCAATATGAGTTACTTGATGTTCTTTATCATCCTGGGCAGATGCTATCCAAATTTGTGTCGTACCCTCTTTTCCGCTATCGGATAAATAAGCTAACCATTTACCATTAGGGCTCCATTTTGGTAACGAGCTTGATGAATCCTCTGCAAATGTAATCCGTTGACTGGATTTACTAGCCACTGATACTTTCCATACCTCAGTCGTAGAAATGTTATCTTTAGCATTTAATTGGGATACTGTATAGGCAACCCATTTTCCATCAGGTGACAAGTCTGGCTCGCTGATATCTTGTATACGATAAAGATCATCAAGCTCTGGTAAGCGCTTCGCGGCCCATCCGTCAAGATTGATGATAAGACAAATAATTAGCCCTATACATGCCCCCTTCATGACAATCATCCTTATTATTTTGAAAAACCAGAGATTTATAGTGTCTTAAAAGTATAGAATAAATTTGTTATATATGATTTTTCCCGCAATCCAGCGAATAAATTTTGAGTGGAATAAGTACAGTCTGGTGCTATTAGTTTAGAATCGTAGCTGAAATTTTTCAGAAATAAAAAGATCCCCGTCTGTTCAACGAGGATCATTAAATGGTTTTTAATTAATTTCTGGTATACTTTTTACAGCATGATCCGCCGCTGTTCTTTGAACAAACTCTCTAAAGAAAGTCTGTGCGCTCTTACCTGATCGATTATGCAATGAATTCCAATCTGAATTATGACCATTAGCATATTGTATATCAGTCTCCATTTTTCTATCGCTTTTGATTTTTTCCCTGGCTTGAACTAAAGCCTCTCTTGCATTAGCCAACCCTGGTTTCGCAAGAGGATCAGCTTTTCGAATGATATCATCTAAATTTACAATTTCTTCATCAATCTCCGCCTTTTTCTTGCGTCGCTCGGAAGTAAGTTCTTTATGGATAGATGCATAATGTGGAATCACAGCATCATCGATACGCTCGCCCCTTATCTCTTTTCTTGACCTAACCACTATATATTCTTTATATGCTTCTGGAATACTCTTGAATGCACTGCCTGCATCAATTTCCCATTTAGCTAAAGCAACACCTAATTTAATGAAGGGCTTAGCCAACCATCCAAGTATTGTCCCTCCAATGCTGTCTTTATGACCTATTGCTTGACCAATTTCATCACGCTCTAGACGCATATGACCTACCAGGAAATTAGTAATGGTGGAGAAAGAACGGCTATTAAATAGATTAATAGGTTGTCCTAGTTGGTGGAAATGTTGTGCTACTAAGGAAGCTACACCTGCACCAAGAGAATGACCTTTCAAGGTAATATTTTGTGGTGAAACACCTTGATCTAATAATCTTTGTACTTGAGCAATACCATCTGCAACTAAATCCTCACTTGATTTAGCTTTGCCTGTACTTTGACCAACACCACGAAGGTTGAAACCAACAACATTGGCTTTAAGTGCCTTCGCATCTTCTTTTATATCATCAATGATATGTTCATAACACATACCATTGCCTACCAAATTGATAATGTACTTTTGGTATTTAGGATCAATACTTTCTTGTGACCTATGTCTTACTTCGAATGTATCTAAACGTGCTCCATCGTGAGTAATGACCTCATGTTTCTCACAAATCAGACCGTCTTCATTATAATTACTTACAGTATCATCACTAACAGCTAAATCATCAAAATTTTCATTTTGTGCCGGTAGAACTAAACTACTAACCCATTCACCAAGCAGTTTATTTGCACCGATTTTTATTAAATCCCACAGTAAAACAGGGGGAAAAACAGTTCGAATTGCAATAAATTTAAACCATTCCCAACCACTATATCTAGGTTTTGGTGCATTATAAATTTTAGCCATGAGTTCAATCCTATTAATATTTTCTGCGCATATTATATACAATAAATATTAATGGAATCTTATATTTGATATTGTAAATTTAAAAAATTGTCTTAATTTGAGAAGTAAAAAGTGTACGCTCTATATTCTATCATTATGCTAATTAGGCTCATGAATTTGACCCAATCGAAGACGCTGCGATGCTATCGCCAACACAACATTTTTCTTCTGTATTGGCCTTCATTCAACTAAGAAATAATATAAAGATTGATAGTTTGGCTCTATGATTGAATAATGTTGTTTTCTGTCTAAAAGAATTTTAAGTTGTTTCGGGACAGGAATTTCTTTTTTCAAGAGAGGTTCTAATACCTCCGCAAATTTGGCTGGGTGTGCTGGTGCCACAATAACACAAGGTTTGTCCTGATTAATTGAGCTTAGTCGATGATAAGCTGTTGCGGTATGAGGGCAAATTATATAATGATATTCATTGTAACAATGCATGATAGCTTGCTTAATTTGCTCATCACTAACAGACTCCGCATTCATCTGCTTTTTACATTCAGAATAACTATTAAATAAAATGAATAAACGCTCCAAATTACTTGGGTCACCTACATCCATCGCTGTTGCCAAAGTTTTAATAACCGATTTGGATTGAAAAACTCCAGTTAATAAAAATTCACTCAGTGCACTATTGATATTGTTAGCTATTAAAATTTGATCTATCGGAAAACCCAGCATTTTTGCCCAATGGCACGCTGTAACATTACCCAGGTTTCCACTTGGAACTATAAAATTGACAGAATAATTATGTCTTAATGCCAATTGAATGCTGGTAAAAGCATAGAAAATAACTTGTGGCAATAATCTGGCTATATTCATGCTATTGGCTGTGGTCAATATTCCTTTGTATTCGCTTTTGGCAAATGCCAGCTTAGCCAGCTGTTGACATTGATCAAAGCTGCCATTAACGGCCAATGCGCGAATATTCTCCCCCCAGCAAGTAATCTGCATTTGTTGCCTGAAACTGATTTTATCTTTGGGAAATAAAATTATTCCCTTCAGCTCCTTTTTTCCACGCAAAGCATAAGCTATTGCAGCGCCAGTATCACCTGATGTTGTGGCCAGAACTTTGGCATTCTTATCTTGTATTAGGCGCAATAAACATTCACTGAAAAATTGAGCTCCTAAATCTTTACATGACAGGGTTGGACCATGAAATAACTCCAATACATAATTTTTCTTAAATAGATGATGTAACGGAAAGGAGAATGTAAGGAATTTTTGAAAAAAAGCATTATTTACATCAATTTTACTATCAGAAAAAAAAGGTGAGAGTAAATTAACAGAAAAGTCGATTAAATTGCCGTATTCATAAAATTTTTTTATTGTTAAATCCGGAAACCTGTCAGGCACAAACAACCCTCCATCTGCTGCAATGCCTGATAATATCGCTTCATCTATTGTAGAAACGCATTGTCCTCTGGTACTCCTCATTTTAATTTTCATCTGCTGTCTTTGCACCCTCTGATGAAATATTGGTGAAAGCCATGTTTGAGTTAATCTAATTTAAAGCATAATTGAAGTTTAGCTTGTTTTTTAGAAATTTATTAAGATTAGCGTAGGGTTGCATCAGGAAAAACGCCAATTCAAACCCAATTTGAATTGTTCCAAAATTGGATGTTTAGCGATTCTGGTCGTTTGATACCTATGATTGTTAGAATCCTTGCCCTGTGTATTAAAGATAAAATCTTGCAAACGATTCCAATCCCACTCTACACGGCAACGCCAATTTTTGGTTAACTCCAACTCCAAGCCTGTACCTAATTGGACTCCATTCTTTTTTTGGGTATTTGAAAATCGTCCACTAAATGAGCCTACAGGGCCACTCTGAGTGATACTTCCGCCTAGATTAATATCACTGATAATCCAGCCTACCCGTCCATATACGACTCCCACAGAAGGCAAATAATAACCAGGGTGTATAGCCAGACCGGTCTGCCATTTTTGTTTGAATGAACCCTTTAATATTCTTGAATAAAGTTCATTAGCATCAAAAAAGTAGATTTTTCCTTCGTTGGAACTACGATTAAAAAAGCCCTCTAAACCAAGATAATAATGTGTCAGGAAAAACTTTTCATAGCCTAAATAAATTTCTCCCCCAACTCCCGTTCCATTCCAGTCAAAATGGTCAAAGTCAGTAAAATTGAGCTCTTGACTGGTTTCATTCCTTTTAAAATTGTAATAGGCTGTGTCTCTAATCACTGAAAAACCTAAATACGTATTGGGTCTTAGAAAAAGGTTTAGCGGTGTTTTTTCAGCTGCTAAAACAAATAAAGGAGTAAAACTGAAAAGTAAAAACAACAATATGGATTGAACAGGAAAACATAAATACACGAATAAATCCTTTTACTAAAGTGAAAATATATCCATTACCTTCTATGACATGTCTCTATTTTGCATCAGCGATAAAAATACTAATTGTACTTATCCTATGGACAAAACTCTATATTTTTGTGAAAAAACCTGGCCAATGCATGATGCCAGTTAGTTCCTTAAAGTTTGAAATAATTAAAATTATTTAACATACCTCTACGTATTAGTAATTACCTGTTAGCCTTGAAATTATTTTTTTCGTGCTGCGGTTATTTTAAAACGAACGATTACTTCATCTTGTATTTCATCAGTACTCGCCCATTCACCTTGACCTACCCCAAACGTACTGCGTTTGATTGTTGAACTTCCTTCAACTAAAACTTGATCACTGGAAACTTGCTCCACAACAAATTTTAGAGTCACTGGGGCTGATTTATCTCGAACAGTTAGAATCCCTTCTGCCTCATAAGTTTTATCATCCAATTGATTAAATTTCGTTGCTTTAAATTCTGCGTTAGGAAATGATTTGACATTAAACCAGTCAGGGGAGGCTAACGTTGTCACGATGTCCTCAAAAGGCGCTGCAATCGAATTCATATCAATAGTAATATGAATTGATCCTGCTTTGTAGTTAGATGGGTCTGCGAAAATTTGACCAGTAAATGTCTTAAATCGTCCTGTAACCGGAGCACCATTTTGAGTGCCAGTAAAAGTAATCTCACTTTGTGCTGGTATAATTTCCCATTGCGGTAGATTATTGGCGTGAATAAATGTGCACATAAAAAATATCAATACCCAAAAGGGGAATTTAAAATAGATATTCACTATAACATTCTCCGTAATATATCATCCTTGTTAATAAAATGATGTTTTAATGCCGCTGCAGTATGCAGGATTATGGCTGCAATTAAAGCATATCCCAACCATTCATGAATCCATTGAAATAAAATTCTGTTACTTTCATCTGGAGACACAAGGTTAGGCAATACAAATAATCCAAAAAAAGAAGCGGGTAATCCGGCGGCTGAGGTGATTAGCCATCCACTGATGGGCATAGCAAACATGAAAAAATAAAATGCCCAATGCATACTGCGAGCTGCAATTTTCTCTAACAGGGGAATAGCCAATTCCGGTAATTGATTAGTCAAACGCCAAATCAATCTAAAAAAAGCTAAGAACAACACGAGAAATCCATACTCCTTATGCCAGCCATATAATTTTAATTTCTCAAGACTAATAGGGATTCTCACCATATACAAACCAACCCCCAATAGTCCAATAATTAAAACAGCCATAATCCAATGGAAAAAAATCGTAACCAGGCCAAATTTGGTTGAAGTATTCCTTATCTGCATAAATTATCCATATTTTTTATCGAGATAAGCTTCTGCTTCTATTTCTATTTCGACATCATCCCCTACTTCTGGTATTAAAGCTTTTATTCCATAATCAGAGCGTTTTAATGAAGTGGTAGCGCTAAACCCAACTGTTTCTCTGTCATTTAATAAATTAATTCCTGCTTTATTGAATACTACGTCCAATATGACAGGCTTTGTAACGCCATGTAAAGTAAGCATTCCATATACTTTTGCTTTATTTTTGCCTGTTATCTCCACCTTATCACTAACAAAGGTTGCTGTAGGAAACTGTTTGGTATCAAAGAACAATTTACCTTTCAAATGCTTATCGAGCTCAGGTATACCTGTAACGATGTCATCGATCTTGATAGTCACATTCACTTTGCTCTGCTGCGGCTTATCCTTATCAAGGACAAGCTGGCCATTGGCATACCATTTTCCAGCTTGAGTTGAAAAGCCCAAATGCTTTACCTTCCATAACACATAAGTATGTTGATTATCTAAAGTCAAGGTTTGTGGTTCTGCATAAATATCAGTAGAAAATACAAAAACAGCCAATATTGCAAAAATAAAATGTCTGTAATTCCTTTTCATTTTCAATTCCTAAAATAGATTAAATTATGATTTAGCTTTATCCAATGAACCGCCAACAATTTTGTCACAAATCCCTTTAGGCAATAAAATAAAAGCATCCTTTTGGTTATCTTTAGTAGAAGAGCCGGCGCAATCAGAGGTCGCCGTTGAACAATCATTCATGCCCTTTTTAACTATGCCATAGCATTTCTCAGTACTCGAATCCTCAGCCATCGCAGTATTCGATGCAATAAGAATTAAAAAGGCACTAACAGTGGATTGTATCAATTTCTCCTTCAATGACATAGATAATCTCCTTATTATAGTCAATTGAAACTTAATGTCAGAATAACAACAATAAAAACATAGTAAACTTATTTAATGAATAAATGAATGCAAATAATCATATGCTTTTTTAGCATACTCCAAAGGATGAGCTTTTGTCGGATCCTGCTCTGCCTCCACTATCATCCACCCTTTAAAATGATGTTTTTGAAGTCCTGCCCATATAGGAATAAAATCAATTGCCCCATCACCAGGCACAGTAAATACCCCAGCTCTTACAGCGTCCATGAAACTGAGTTTTTCCCTTTCAACTCGTCTCAAAACCTCGGTGCGAATGTCTTTCAGATGAACATACAAAATACGATCACCGTACTTATCTATCAAATTAACCGGATCTATTCCTGAAAAAGCAGCATGGCCAGTATCCAATAATAGAGAAACCAATTTTGGACTGGTATTGGTCATTAAAAAATCAATGTCTTTCTCCCAAAATACCCCAGTCCCTGCATGGTAATGATAAACAATCGTCATATTGAAGTCGTAAGCAATTCGACCTAATGTATGCAGTCCTTGAATCAATAAACTCCATTGCTCTTCATTAAATTGCGGGATATGAGTGCTTAATATCGGTAAATCAGTGCCTTGAATAGCGTGCCCACATTCACAAACATTAACAAATGATGCGCCCAATGCGCGCATAAAACTTAAATGTTCAAGAAATCTTGATATGGTTTTTTCATAGGCATTAGGCTCAGTAAAATAAGTGCTAAACCATGAACTCGATAATTGTAAATCTCGTTGCTCCAAAGCAGCTTTTAAAGTTCTTGCATCGCGCGGGTATTTATTTCCCAGCTCAGTGCCAGAATAGCCTGCCAAAGCCATTTCACTAATGCATTGCTCAAAACTAATGTTTTTACCTAAATTCGGGTCGTCATCATTGCACCAATTAATTGGTGCGATACCAAGTTGAATACTCATCATCAATCCCTTTTTTTAATATTGTCTAACTGTTTCAATTTGCTCTTGCATCATTTGATAAGCTTTACTCACTGACTCTGATTGAGATACCTCAGCAACTCCCACCCGCCACCAGGTCTTATATCCTTGACTCATAGACTTGGGTAATATGGGCAGAACAATAACAGTACTTTTTTCCTGTTTTTTTGCCGAGTCTAAAGCTGACCGGAATTGCTCATAGGATTTGGCAAAATAAGTAGTGGCTCCCAATCCTTCTGCGTATTTGCAAAAATCGATGGGTAGATAATCGCCATTTAAAGTATTAGTAGTTGGCTCTCTGTAACGAAATTCATTACCAAAGCCCATACTACCATTACCCTCCTGTAAATTTCTAATGCACTGAAACCCATGATTATCAAAAATGAGAATTGTAATTTTTTTGCATTCCTGAATAGCAGTTAAAAGCTCCGAATGCATCATGACAAAACTGCCATCGCCAACTAAAACGTAGACTTCTCCTTCTTGGTTTTCTTTTGCAATACGTACCCCAAGCCCAGCTGCAACCTCATATCCCATGCAGGAATAAGCGTACTCCAAATGATAATCTTTTGCCTTTTTGGATTGCCAAAGTCGATGCAAATCACCTGGCAAACTCCCCGCGGCACTGATTATCACATCTTCTTCAGTCACATACTGATTGAGTAGCCCCAAAATAGTAGTTTGATGTAATCCCGCCTGCTCTGCAGAATAAGACTGAGTTAATTTATCCAACTCTTGAGACCATTCGTTTTGATAATGTCGTATTAATTGTTGGTAAGAGAGAGAGGTTTGATAACCTTCAAGGCCTTCCCCCAATTGCTGCAAACCAGTTTTTGCATCTCCTTTTAGCATAATTGCATTCATTTTCATGGCATCAAGACGCGATACATTAAGATGAATGATTTGGCATTCCTGATTTTTAAAAGCCCATTTGGAGGCTGTCGTAAAATCCTGTAATCGAGATCCGATAACCAAAATAACGTCAGCCTGAGCTACCAGAGAATTTGCCGCTTCAGATCCAGTAACTCCTACACCACCAACATTCATGGGGTGTTTCGCTGCCAGGCTACTTTTGCCTGCTTGAGTTTCAGCTACAGGAATACAATGTTTTAATGCAAACTCTGATAAAGTCTCCGAAGCCAGGGAATAATGCACACCACCGCCTGCAATAATTAATGGTTGCTTAGCCTTTCTAAGAAGCTGAATAGCCTCTGCCAACATGGCATCGCTAATCCTTTCTCTCTCAATACGCCATAAGCGTTTTTTAAAAAAGGAATCCTCATATTCATAAGCTTCAGACTGTACATCTTGGGGTAAACACAATGTTACGGCGCCTGTTTCAACTGGATCAGTTAATACTCTCATTGCCTGCATACACGCCGTCATTAACTGTTCAGGCCTGGTTATTCTGTCCCAATACTTACTGACTGGTTTAAAGCAATCATTAACGGATATGGTGTAATCATATGGAACCTCCAGTTGTTGGAGAACCGGATCGGGTTGCCTGCAACTGAATACATCGCCTGGCAACAATAACAATGGAATTCTGTTGGTTGTCGCTGTCGCCGCTGCAGTAATCATATTAGTAGCGCCAGGACCAATTGATGAAGTACAAGCCATGATCCCTAACCGGTTTTTTTGTTTGGCATAGGCCGTTGCTGCGTGGGCCATTCCTTGCTCATTATGTCCCTGATAATAAATTAAACCCTGAGCATCGTATTCCAATGCTTCACCCAATCCGGTTACATTACCATGGCCAAATATTCCAAACACACCATTGATGAAACGGTATTCTTTATTGTCCAGTGTGACATATTGATTGGCTAAAAATCTTAATAAGGCCTGAGCCGTAGTTAATTTAATTTTCATTTATTGAACTCTCCAAATCATGCTGCAGATAAGGATTACTGCTGTTTTAGTTGCCATGCTCTTAAATTAGCTTTGTTTGTCCTTGCCCATTCATGGTCTTTTGTGAAGGTAGGTATCGTATAGGCGTTATTATTTAAATGCCGGATAAACCACAGTGTATAAAGCGCGTAACCCGGAGCTGTGCAATGAGCATGTTCCTGACCATTGGCAATTTGGTAAGTATCATAGTGCTCAATTCGCATGACCTCTTTACCATTTTCGCCAAAAGCAAAGCCTTGGGGCTCTGAAAATCTATAATGGTAAATTTCAGGTTGGTCGTGGTAATGTGAGGGATAACTTGACCATCGCCCTTGAAACGTAATAATTTCTCCAACCACCAAATTAGACTCAGGTCTGTTTCGTTTATCAAATACCGTTCTGACAAGCCGATACGAAGTATTTTCAAGAATTCCTTCTCCCCTATTATCTAATTCAAGCATATTGTCTGCATCAAATAAAACTGGAGAAAATAATTCTTCATTTTCTGTTTCCATTAATAAAATTTCACAGTCAGTCAGAGCGATTACTGAACTGACCTCATCTTTTGAGCAATGCAAGACATAGGGTGATTGTGAAAAATAATCTGTACGCTCAACCTCCTGGTTATAAGAGCCGTATTTGAAAACAACCTTTCCTGTCATTAAGAGGGCGGCAAATTCATAACTCGAGTTAAATTGATGGCTTTGCCCCTTGTTTAATTTAAGAGAACTAAAACTCATTTCTGTAGGCGAGTCTTGCATCTTTACAATTGAATTTAAACCATCGGCAAATCCACATGGATTTTTAATAAGCAACTGTGTCTGTTGATTTTTACTTAACTTCTCATGCAGCTGTGTTATCCTGGAGCTACTCCATATTTCAGGATCATGATCATATTCTTGAATAAAATAGTCCAATTCTTCTTTGTATGGAATCGCAGGAGCGCAACCATGACGAGTCACCACCAAGGCACCACAAGCATTAGCATAGGTTACTGCTTGCTCCCATGACTTTCCTTGCAGCAAACCCGCTAAAAGCCCAGACATAAAACCATCACCGGCTCCCAAAACATTTAATACTTCAACAGGAAAAGATTTTGCTTGTAATAGACCTTTGTCTGCTCCAAAATGGACACAGGCGCCCTTCTCTCCTAATTTAACAACTATTGGTGCATCGGTTCGTTGCCTGATATTGATTAATGAGGCTTTAATATCATTCGAACCGCCTGCAATACATATTTCCTCTTCAGTCCCGACAATCAAATCGCATAAAGGCAAAACTTGTTGATACACATGACTCACATATTCATTCTGACAATAACGGCTTTCCCCATTACCAACCGCTGTTAATCGCCAAAGAACCGGTCTATAATCGAGATCAAAAACTATTGCCGTTTCTGCTTTTCTGGCTAAATGAACTACTTCCAGCGTGGTATTTTTCATTAACTCAGTGGATAAACCAGTACCTGTTATCAATAAAGCCTTTGCATTTTTTAAAGCAGAAAAGCTAATTTGTTCTGCTTTAATTTGCATATCTGCGCAATCGTTTCGATAAAAAAGCAGAGGAAAATTGGATGGAGGCTTAATACCCAAAAGTACAAGGCCAGTTAAATGGTTATCTGTTTCAGACAATAACTCAATATTAACCCCCTCACGTTCCAATTCTTCTTTAAGAAACTTACCCAGCTCATCTGAGCCAACACAGGAAAACATCTGGCTTTTTAAGCCTAATCGGGCAGCTCCAACAGCAATATTCCCTGCACACCCTCCCAAATATTTTTTAAAGCTTGCAACATCCTTCAAATCCAATCCTATTTGCTCTGCGTAGAGATCAACCGCTACACGTCCCATACAAATCAAATCGACTGCTCTGTTCTCATCAAAATAAAATCCGGGAAATTGTTTCATGGCAACCTCAATTCAATACCACAGGGAGACGAGCTTCTAAAGATTGTTTCGCGGCTTTTGCAATGCGCAAGGCTTGCAATCCATCCAATCCTGAAACGGGACTTGTCTGATTATCATTCCAGGCACTATAAAACGCATTCAGTTCTGCCAGATAGGCTTGATGATAGCGCTCAAGGAAAAAATATTGAGGTTTAGCGCTATCCGTTGCATTAGCCGAGTATAGAGATACCGTATGTTCTAACTGATTTTCAGCCAATAACATACCGCCTGAACCGAATACTTCTACCCTTTGATCATACCCATAGATTGCCTGACGGCTATTATCTATAACACCAAATGCTCCATTAGCGAACCGTAGTTGGATTATTGCTGTATCTACGTCATCGAACTGCTCAAAATCAGGATTAATTAGAACAGCTCCTGTTGCATAAACCTCTACAACCTCGGATTGCATTAAAAAACGAGCCATATCAAAATCATGAATAGACATGTCCATGAATATCCCACCCGATGTCGCGCAATACTCTTTGGATGGACAAGCCGGATCACGAGAAGTAATTCGAAGAATATGGGGAGTACCAATTTCACCAAACTGTACTCTTTTCTGAATGTTGGCAAAACTTGGGTCAAATCGACGATTGAACCCAAGTTGTAATAAAGTATTATTATTTTTGATTATGTGTAGTGTTTTTTCTATCTCTTCTTCATTCAAACCAATCGGTTTTTCACAAAAAATTGCTTTACCATGAAGACTCGCCATGATAATTTGCTCGAGGTGCAGATAAGACGGTGAGGCGATCAAAACGGCATCTAAATCAGGGTGGCAAAGCACATCCTCTGAATGAGTAGATGCGATTGCAATCCCTAACTTCTGTGCCCAAGTCCTATCGATCTGAGGATCGGCTATAGCCACTAATTCAAATTGTGGCAAATGAAACAGAATATTTTCCGCATGCAGTCTACCAATTCTTCCAGCTCCTACTATCCCAATTCGACATGTTTTCTTTTTCATAATTAGTCCATAATTAAATCAAATTTTCTTGTTTTTATATTTTTCGATACTGGCTGACCTATATCTCTTACTTTATTTCCAGCGTTTAAATTTTCTTCCAGTTTTTCCAAAGACACTGATGTGGTTTCCGGGACAAAGTAATAAATAAACCAGCATGCCAGCAGGCAAAAGCTGGCAAACATGGCAAAGGTAAATACTTGACCCGATAATTGATAAATGGGAAGAAACGAAAGTGATACTACAAAATTAGCGCCCCATTGAAACACTGTAGCAATACTCATTGCCAAACCACGCACCGATAAAGGATATATTTCAGATATTAACACCCAGAACAGAGAGCCCAGGCTAATACAATATCCCATTACATAAAATGATAATCCGCCTAAAATCGAGAATTTATTGATAAGTATAGAATTGCTGGCTAGGAAGCTAACAAAATATAAGCTAATTGATGCGATCAAAGTACCACTGATTAACAAAAATCTTCTGCCTAATTTATCAACATAAAAAAGAGTGACTACTGTAAAGATAAAGTTGACCAGACCCAAAAAAAAGGTGGCGAGAATTGCATTTTTTACTGGGAAAAAACCAAACGACTCAAATATAACCGGTCCATAATACATCAAGGCATTGATTCCGGAAAATTGCTGGAACAGGCCTAAACCAACACCCACCAATAGAACAAAAATAATCGGTTTCTTAAATATCCGGGTATAACCTAGCGCAGTATTGTCTATGTTACTACTTATTTCAGCCAATTCCTGCTGAACATTATACCCGGCTGGTCTAATTTGTTTTAAGGCCTTTAAAGTAGCATCAGCTCCGTATTTCATCATTATCCAGCGGGGTGAATGAGGGACAAAATACATTCCTGCAAATAAGACGAGTGCAGGCAGGCTCCCTATCCAAAATAAATATCTCCAACTCATTAATGAATAGTCATGAAGAAGATAACCAATCAAATAGGCGACAGCCTGGCCAAACGTAATTGTTAATCCATTAATCAATACTAAAGTTCCTCTTTGATAGGGTGGCGCGATTTCAGCAATAAATAAAGGAGCAATGTAAGACGCAATACCTATACAAATACCAATGATAAATCGGCCAATTAATATGGAAACTAACCCAGGAGCCAAAGCACACAAACAGCTCCCTAGAATAAAGCCCAAAGCGACTATTTTTAATAAAGATCGCCTGCTTAATTTATCTGCGACAAGACCACTTATAGGTATTCCCAGTATGCATCCCAGTAAACTGCTACTGACAACTTGTGCCCATTGCCAATCTGTTAGTCCCAACTGAGCGATGACCTGATCTTTCACATCAGCAATGACGCTGGAATCAAATCCGAATAAAAATCCACCAAATCCGGCAATTACCGCAATCAGGAATACAAATGCATTCATTCCTTTGTTCATATAACTATCTGTCCCTAATGAAAATCCTGTTCGTGCATGATGTTATCACGGCCAGGTTGCAAGAAAAATATCAAAGTGTAAATTATTGAAGATAAAATAATACTTTACCCCAATAATAGATTTTACTGATTAAACAGACATTTTTGGGTGGGAAGAGGACACGCGTAGCCAATGTTCCAATTTGAATAACAATAAGTTGTTAATTCGTGCAACAATACTGCGACACAATATGTCACGTAAATTCTTGTTGCATTGCAATCACAAGTTGCAAAAATTAATTATATTCGAGATACAGCGGTTTCTAAAGGTATCGTTGTCCATTAGTAAATTATCAGTTAAAGTTAATTTGGTATTTTTTGCAAAATAGTGGGAAAAGGCAAGGACTCTAAAATCCCGCCTATCTGTCGTTTGAACGCAAGAATAATTATAGCCACTGTAATTATGGACGCATATTTCCATCATCGTACTCCTCATCTATTTCATTAGAAGTATGAAACGGAGCCGATACCTGAAAAGATTCTTGTGGTCTATAATTAAAAAACCCCATCCCTGAAGCAGTGACAGCTACAGGTGTTTGAGCTTCATATAAGGGAGAGAATTGAACTTGCGCAGAGCTGGGTTTATTTTGTAAGTATCTTATATGTTGCGTTAGCTCCTGAACAATTTGCAGATCACTTGCTTTGGGTGATTTGATTGTATTCAGAATTTTAATGGCTTGTTGATAGGTAGCTATTGCATCTGAAAATTTTTGATTTTGTATATAAGATTTGGCTAAATTTAGAACTTGCATTGCCATGCCACGATAAGCGCTATCACTAGGTGTTACATTTACAAAAACCGGATTAAAAGCGACTTGCTCAGCCCCGGAGACTGGTTTAGAAGTTGAGGGATCTGCTGACAAAGACAATTGCGATAACATATTTTCCAAACTACGATCAATTTGTTGTATTTCACTAATGGATACATTTTCAAACTGCTCAAAAAACGCTTGCTCTTGTTGTCTTGCAACTTGCCCCTCGCCAAGCAGATATTCATGATTCATAAATTTAGCAGAGTTTAAATAAGACTTTGTTGATAATTTTTTTTCATAAAAAACATGAAATTGTTTAAAATTAGCAACTGGATCCCCAATTTGTTGTTCTTCAAATGTTTTATTTTGAATCAATCCAAATGCTTTTAGTGCATTAGCCATTGCCTCATCCCCAGCAGCTTGATTCATCAGCTCATAGCACGCGTCAGATAAATCAATATATAACTCAGTTAGAAGTCGATAAGAGTCATCATTTAACAGAGTTTCGATGAGGTGATTTATTGCTGCTTCATAATGTCTACCAGCGCTTAAATAATCTCTTCTATTAAAATACAGGGTCGCCAGATCATAATGTACATTAACTATTGCATTAATATCCTCAGGAATTTTATTGGAAATTTGTAAAAATAGATCAATTGCCTTGAGATACTCGGTAATTGCCTCTTTTATGAAATATCTCTTTTCAAGGTCTTTGGCAGATACGATTTTCTGTCTGGCATGTATTCTCTTTACTTCATCCATCATTGACTCCTTTAATGCGAATTCAGATCCATATAAAAGACAACTTATTGAAAAATAATCCAGCCCCCTTAAAATAGGAATTTTTTACTGCCTAAAATTAAAAAAGAATTCGTTGTGAACTGGAAAGTTGCATTAATATCATTATCTCTTTTTATCTGCAATCAGTATCGAAGTCACGTAAATTGCTGTATTTAATTTACGAGACCTATAACAGGACAAACCACTCCAACCTCTTTAAAAGCATTAATGACATCCTGCTTATTATATTGTCTATCAATTGCCGCTTGAATAACCCCACAAGCGGCTGCTTCAAATGAAGTCCCTGATGTCCAATATTTTATATTGGCGTCCACCATCACTTGAAATGCTTTTTTCACTGACCAATTGGGTTCATGAGCTAAAAGATAAAAAGCCTTGTTAAAGATCCCACTGGTCAGATGAACATCCAAATCATCATGATAATCATCAAAATGGTCAATGGAATGGCCATCTTTCGTTGGGTAATCCATGTAACGAATTGGCTCACCACTGATAGTTGCCTCACGCCCTATGGACCAATCGTCACCATCCCAATACCATGGAAAATCTTTACGTAAGTAATCCTGCATAGCAATAGATGCCATATCTGAGAACGCTTCATTGATCCCACCGGATTGCCCATTATAGACCAGGTTGGAATGCAATCTGGTAAAATTATGAGACAACTCATGAGATAAAGTGCTCTGCGCTGGTGCTGTTAATTGAGTATCACCATCGCCAATCACAATTTGTTGATGCATTAAATACAATCCTTTTATTTTAATAGAAGGCACCGCAAAGGCATTATCAAAATTTTTAATATGAGTATAGGCTCGCAAAGGCAAATCGTCACCTAAAGGTTTTTCCACTCCATAATACTCTTTATACATTTCCAGTGTTACCCCGGCAAAATACATAGCATCATTGACTGCAGAAAAACTGTAATTTGCAGGTGATGTGTCTCCATCATTAATATTGATATATTGTGATTCTTTACTGCAGGGATAGGAAAAAGCCGGTATATTTTTATAGATTTCCACAATGCTTAGAACCGGGAAGGATCTTTTGTCCAAATCAGTGTGCGCAGCATTAATAACCCTTACCTCAGGGCTTTCCACAACACAATTTTTTCCTTTGACTGTTACCTCAAATTTGCCAAGAGAAGGAATGTCCTTCATTGAATCGCCATGCTGAAACAAGCCTGATCGATAGGGAAGGATGAATACATTTCCACCCAAGCCCTGGCCAATTTTCTTATGGGTTAAATCATCCCAACCTTTCAATATCAAACCAGAATTGGCATCGACAATATAATTGGGAGCAGAGACAAAATGCAATGGATCATTCGTGTACATCGACAAATGGTAGGCAAGATGTGCTTTTTTATGTGAATCCAAGTAAATGATTTTTTTAATATCTTTGTAAATGATCGAATTGTTATTATGCTTTATTATCTGGCTTTCAATATCACTGGCACTGAACTTCCCATCAGTCTGATGAATTTCTTTTTCAATTTCAGACACATCAACACCAGTCAGAAAAGCTTTTGACTTGCTCGCCTTATGGAGGATCAGTTCATGGCCCCAAACAGGAATATTTCTATAATAAATTTGATAGCGAATATCATTAGAATCATGATTCCCTTCATGATCAACAGGGCTCAACTGATAATTTAAAGACGTCATTTTCTGAGTAATTGATATAAATCCTTTTTTATCATGCAAGATACTAACATTGTATTTTTTTAAATTGTTATCACTCGCTTCCCAAATAAGATTTTCTGAAGCGGCTTGCAGATTAACATTTGCCATAGAAACAACTAAAAATGAAACTATCCGTGTTTTCATATTTTTTCCCTGTCTTTGACTATTGTTGTGTCTTTCAGCGTTTACCGATGTTCGCTGACGCCTGATATGTGATCGCATACTGCATCAGCCATAGCAGAGGCGGCTTGACTGCTTTCCCTGAACCAAAGTTCAGGTTCTATCATTTCTAACTCACTCAAACACAATTTATTGTTGTTATCCCACATGACATCAACACGTGCATACACGGGTAACTCATCACATTGAGCTATGACATTCTCAACAAATTCCTTTTCTTCTTGAGATGCCTCATAAGGATGCACAGTTCCACCGAAATCATCCTGTACTCTAAAGTCACCTGACTTTGCTTTTTTTAATATGGAATGGCTATACTTGCCACCAAATACCATAAAAGATACTTCTCCTTTACTTACAATCTGCTCTTGAAACTCCTGCAATAACATTGATTCATTGCTAATCAATGATTCAAATATATTTTGATATTGGTCTGCAGAATCCTGATCAAACAAATAAGTATGGCGTGCACCACCTGCGATTGCAGGCTTTAATATGGCTTTCTTCCATCCTGATTCCTTCATTAACTGGCTTAAGATACTTAACTTCCCTTTTTTTAAAAATAAAGTAGGAGGAATATTAATTCCTTTTTGCTGTATATCACTCAAATAATGTTTATCAATATTCCATTGAATAATAGAAATCGGATTTATAAACTGAATGCTTTTTGAGCAATTATTAAGCCAGTGATGAAACTCGTTATACCGATGAAAATAATCCCAAGTGGCGCGAAATAAAGCATATCGAGTCTCCGACCAATTATATTCTCGATTGTCCCAATGAGTTCGTTTAACCTTTAATCCTTTTTGCTCCAGAGCTTCAGTTAAGAGTCGATCTTCGGTGAGCACATTTTGAATATAGAGAGTAATATCAGTCGGGTCTATAAAATCCTTCTGTGTCAACAAGACAATATCACACTGGTTAAGGGTCATGATAGAAACAATCCGTATCAAATGATACAAGAATACTTATCTTTTTAAATGAAATCTATATATCCTTATCGCAAATCAATTGAATCAAATTAACAATCATTGCATTTTGAAGGCTCATTGTTTAATCTCTGGCTGTATGTTTATCAAATCACTTATTTAAGGACATGATGAATGTTTAAAAATGCCATAGTAAGGACTCCATCTTCTACAATGATCAATGGTCTAACTACATCAACCGAATTGGGGAAACCCAATTATGAGCTTGCATTAATACAGCACCAAAGCTACACCAATGCACTATCAAAATGTGGCCTTGAAGTGACTGTACTTCCAGCCCTTGAACAATTCCCTGACGCCTGTTTTGTAGAGGACGTGGCATTATTAACTGAACAATTTGCTGTCTTGACAAACCCTGGAGCAGAGTCCAGGCGAGATGAAGTTCAGGAAATTGAATCAAGTATTCAAGCATTTTTTAAAAACAGGATCTTTAGAATAAATCCTCCAGGCAGACTGGAAGCTGGGGATGTACTTAGAATAGACAATCATTTTTTTATTGGCCTCTCGGAGCGAACTAATAAAGAAGGAGCCGAGCAGTTAATTTATTTGCTTAATCAGCATAGCTACACCGCTTCTGTGATTCAGCTAAAAAAATTTCTACATCTTAAAACAGGAGTGAGTTACCTGAATAATGACTATGTATTGGTTAGCGGAGAATTAATTAATCATCAAGCGTTTAATCATTTAAAACAAATAGTAGTGAGTTCTGAAGAATCCTATGCGGCGAATTGTATTATGATTAATGAGACTGTGTTATTACCCATGGGTTATCCGAAAATAACCCATCGTTTGTCTGAATTGGGATTTACAATTATTGAATTGGATGTGAGTGAATTTAGAAAGATAGATGGTGGTTTAAGCTGCTTGTCTTTGAGATTTTAATGAAAAGACGCTTGTCTGTTTTAAGCCTTACCTTAATCACTGTTTGCTCGGTTGATAGTATTAGAAACCTGCCAGCAGCCGCTTTAGCCGGGAACCAGCTGACTCATTACTTTGCATTAGCCTTGCTCTTCTTTCTTCTTCCTTGCGCTATTGTTGCTGTTTGGTTCTCCAGGCAATCAGAACAAGGTGTGTATGGGTGGGTAAAACAAGGATTAGGAAATCATTGGGCCTTCATAGCCATTTGGTTTCAGTGTATTCAAAATGTTTTAATTTATCCTACCTTATTGAGTTTTATTGCTGGTACTCTGCTCTACACCATCTCACCTGATTTAATTCAAAACAAAAGTTTACTGTTTTTAATTATTATTTTTTTGATTTGGAGTTTAACCTGGATAAATTTAAAAGGAATTCATCTCTCAAGTCGTTTTAACTCCTATTGCTCCATAACGGGATTAATTCTACCTTTTATTATTATCCTGTTAATGGGATTATACTGGTGGATTACCCAAATCAAACCAGATACCACCATTCTGCCGCAAGCCGAATCGTATTCCTGGACTTCACTGACTGCAATTATCCTGTCATTTTGCGGTATTGAACTAGCGGCAGTACATGCAGGGGAAAGTGAGCAAGGCGCATTCCCTAAAGCCATTGCAATTTCAGTTATTATCATCTTTCTGACAATGTTATTTGGTTCGATCGTATTGGCTATGATCATTCCCCCCAAGCAATTAAGTTTTATCAGCAGCATTCCCCAGCTCATACAATTATTTTTTAATAAAATAGGCTATGGATATTTTGCTTTCATTATTAATGGGTTAATTGCAATAGGCTGTATAGGTGCTGCCAATAACTGGCTCATTGCCCCTATAAAAGGACTGGAATTTGCAATAAAGGAAGGATTTTTAAATAAACAACTCAATCAAGTGAACAAAAATAACGCACCTGTCAGGCTATTAGTCTCACAAGCCATCTGTGTATCCATTATCAGCGCTTTATTTCTTATCGTACCATCAATCAATGCATCTTATTGGATCATGTTGAATGCAGCCACACAAATCAATTTATTAATGTATCTCTTGCTCTTTATCAGCGCTATCAAAATAGTGTCCTCAAAATTCGTTATGAGTAAGTTAAATATAATCATTTCTGCTTACCTCGGATTGGCAGGTACTGGTGTTGCCTTGATTGTAAGCCTAACCCCACCACCATCGCTCGCCATTAGCTCCAAAATAATTTATGCACTGTTTGGAGGAGTTTTTCTGATCGTAATGACTTTAATTCCCCTTTGGTCAAAATCTAAAGTCCTTACATGAAAAGTAACAACCAATCCTGATTTGCAAACTCAAACACAAGTTTCATACTCTCAGCTATAATTGAGATATTAATCATTAGTTATTGTAAAATCAGGTGAAATTTAGCAGAAATTCAGTACTCATCGGAGATGATGATGAAATTGACAAGGAATATGATTGCTCAGGCTGTTCAGGCCAAAATAATTACAGAGGAACAGGCCAATAACCTCATTGAATTCATAAAAAACCTCCCCGAACAAACTCCAGGGTTTAACTTAACCAATGTCCTTTATTATTTTGGAGGACTTATAGCGATTGGCGCAATGACTTTGTTTATGAATCTTGGATGGGAACTGTTTGGAGGTTGGGGTATTTTCTATTTGTCAGTTTGTTATGCCATACTCGGACTAAGTCTTTGCAGTCAATTCAGTAAGAAAGGATATATCATTCCTGCCGGCATTTGCGCTACTTTTGTCATTTGCCTTACTCCTTTGGCAATCTATGGCTTACAAAAAGGAATAGGCTGGTGGCCAGATGACACTGTTTATCATGACTATCATGTTTATATCAAATGGCATTGGATCTTCATGGAGTTGGGTACATTGATGGTTGGCATTATCTTGGCCTGGATATATCGGTACCCTTTTATGATTATGCCAATTGCAGTCACACTTTGGTATATGTCCATGGATATAGCAGCCATGATAGGGAACGGTCAATTTGATTTTGAGCTAAGGGCAATGGTTTCGATGTACTTTGGCTTAATTACCGTATTGATTGCCTTTTGGGTGGATGTTCGATCCAGTCAATCAGCAGACTATTCTTTCTGGCTGTATATATTCGGTGTAATGGCTTTTTGGTTCGGTTTAAGTTGCCAATCCTCTGACAGTGAAATATCCAAATTTATCTATATGTGCATTAACCTGTTCATGATTCTGATAGGAGTCATTTTAAACAGGAAGGTATTTGTTATTTTTGGTGCATTAGGATGTTCTTATTACTTAGGGCATCTGGCATTCCAGGTGTTTAAATTCAGTATGCTTTTCCCTGTCGCTTTGACTGCTATAGGCTTTGGCATCATTTATTTGGGGATAATCTGGCAAAGAAATGAAGCCAAACTAACCAAAGAACTCCGATCCATACTTCCCAAACCATTAAGAGATTTATTGGAAGCAAGAGACAACATGGATTAAGGAAAGATATTTTTTTAATGAAGAGATTAGATTTTTCGTAAATACTGAATCAGATAAATTTGCAGGTAACTCTTTACTTTCAAGTACCCGAAGTAGAAGATAGATGAGTTCATCATTATTTTCTTTCAAAAGGACTTGAGGAGTAATTATGTTAACTTTATCACTCGCCAAATGTATCAATGCGACAAAGAATGGGGCATTCAGCGTCAAAGATTTGGATCTATCAGCCCCTCTCTCTTACGAAGACATATTATTTTTAGCTGAATATCTAAAAATCACGCCAGTTACTGAACTTGATTTGTCAATGACCATCACCAAAGAAAATTCAAAAGCGCTAGAGGATTTAAGCCAGGTCATTGCTAAAAATTCACTGCTACAAAAACTGACATTTGAGGCGACTCTCAATTTCGATTTTTACTTTAAACACAACTTGCCAATTGGTTGGTTAGATTTTATAGATGATCATCGGTTAAAAAAAATAGCAACGCCTGTCCATGAGGCATTGGTTAACATGCTAAAAAACAAACCAGCTCTAGACAAGTTAACTATAGACTTTTTAGCGATGGAAACTCCTCTTGACAATAAACATATCAACCTGCTAACTAGATCTATCAATAAAATTCCGCTTAGTTATTTAAATTTAGGCTTATCAGTGACCAAAGAGGCGCAAATACCCCTATTTAAGTCGAAAGAACCAAATCAATCTCTCGAATTTCTAATCCTTCGTGGTTTTAATTCAGGCAGAAGTATATTGAAATATTTAGCTCAAACATCAGTCTTAAAAATGTTGGCGATTGATGACATGCAATTCGAAGAACATGATTTTAAGCTGCTGGGTGCTATTATGAAATCCAACACTTCACTGAATACCTTGATTCTTGGTAAAACCAATCTTGGACAAATCAATTCACCAGATGTTCTTAACTGGCTCAGTGCATGCCCCAGCCTGAACAGTCTTATACTTATTGACAATAATCTAAGCCGGCTTAATGTGGACGGTTTATGCAAATTATTAGTGAATAATCCCCATTTAAAAAAACTGGATTTGTCCAGGAATGCTTATATGGGCGACGACGCGATAAAAATTGCCAAATCGTTAACTTTCAATACTCATATTGCAACATTGGTGCTGGATGATAACTATATTGAAAGTGAGGGGCTACAAGCCATCATCGATCTGGTAAAAAATAATAAAAATATAAGATCTCTATCCATTTCAAACACCTGTCGATATACACCTTCTAACGAAATAATTCACAGTCTATGTGATTTATTGCAAGATCCTGGATGTCAATTAAAAGAACTAAAATTTAACCAGGATATTACTTTGGCACAGTACCTTATGCTGCAACATGCTCTGAACTCTAACAAAACACTACAATACATTGATTTCAATTTTCGAAATCAGAATATTCTTGAGGCAATTCTTGGGAAAAATAATAATGAGTTTTCAAGTGACAATCCTAAAGAAGAAAAAGCCCCAAATACTTTGAATACGGATCCGACTAGCAAAAGTGCTCCATTATTTTTTATTTCCCCAAAGAGTCGGCACGAAGAGAATAAAAATGAACTTTCTTCTTTACCGAGTTATAGTGTCCATCTCCATTAGGGACAACATACATTACACTCAATTATAATTTCTCACTGGCGATGTACACAGTTGGTGCTGAGCAATCTGCGAGGCCCAACCTACCTCTTTATATTCGAATAAATACATTACGTTTATATAAAATCAAAACAACTAGAAAATTCAGGAAAAGAAAACAGATAGAATACAGCAATGCCGCATTGTGATTACTGAATCCTCCAAAAAAATAATCTTTAAGATAGGATATCAATGCCATTTTAGAGCCATCAGGTGTTGTTATTTTAAAAGCATATTGTAGTTTTAAAAGAATGACATGGAATACAAAAGCAAATAATGCATTCATGCCAAATATTTTAAAAAAAACCGACCATTTTTTAATATCTAATCCATCAATCAGCAAATAACACAAAGCAAAGATGAGCAGAGCCAGACCACTGCTCCAGAGTACATAGGAACTGGTCCATAAATTTTTATTGATAGGAAAACTCATATTCCACAACCAACCCAATAACAAAAATAGCAAACCAGCTGCTCCCAATAGATAAAATTTCTTCAGTTGACTGTATGGATTGATTAGTAAACTACCAGCCAGCACGCCTGATAAAGTAGTAGCTATTGATGTAAAAGTGCTTAAAAAACCCTCAGGATCATACGTTTTTTCATATAAATGGGAGGCTGAAAAAAATAACTGGTCAAAGTATGAAACCCAACTTCCGTCTTTGGTTAATTGATTTGCTCCATATCTTGGGACAGGTACCTGAGTCATAATAATCCAATATCCTAATAAAAGAACAAGAAAAATAAAAAATTGAGTTCTAATTGAGGTATTTAGATAAATAAAAGTGGAAATTAAATAGCAAACAGCAATTCGCTGTAGAATGCCATATATTCTTATACTATCAAATTCAACAGGATAGGGAAAAACATTCAAAAACAATCCTAAAAGAAATAAAATAATACTTCTCTCTATGATGGCAGAATATAATGAGAAATTGGATTTTTGTTCCCTTTGGTTTTTCAGGCTAATTACGCTGGTTAAACCGACGATAAACAAGAAAAATGGGAAAACCAAATCTGCCAAAGAGCAACCATCCCAATCCGCATGCTCTAGAATCGGGTAAGGGTCGATAGCTGCCTGACCATTAACCAAAATCATCAATACAATAGTCATCCCACGAAATACATCAAGAGATAAAAGACGTTGGGGTTTTAATGTAACTGTAGTCATGCGCTCTTTAAAATTGATTTATAAAAAACTGATCCCTATTATCTTACCATGAGTGACGGATTGTAATATCAAAACTAAAATTAAATTTCTAAAATCTATATGAAAATCTCTTTTAAACTTGTATGTTAGACAAGATTGACTTAACTTGAAGTTAAACTAATGTTTGGTAAAAAAGAACGTACATTATTATTTGCAAATAATTTGTGGTACTTGTCAGAAGGAATGTTGGGCCCTCTCTTTGGTATTTTTTGCCAAAGATTCAACTCGTCTCCCTTAGACATATCATGGGTATGGTCCTTGTATTTAATTTCAGTTGGAATTGTGGTGATTGGCTTGGGTTATATTTCTGATTTTATTCATAAGGAAAAATTACTGGTTGCCGGGTACGCTCTCCAAACCATATTGACCTTTTGTTACATCTTCATAACAAGCAAAAAACAACTGGCTTTATTACAAATTGGCCTTGGAATATCAGGTGGACTCTCTACTACAACCTGGTATGCTCTGTATGCCCGCTATGAAGATAAAACACATGAAGGACTCACCTGGGGTTTGGCAAATGGCTTATCAAGCATTTACACTGGTATCGCCTTGTTATGTGGTGGTCTAATTCTTGCGAATGCATCATTTGATGTTTTGTTTATCATCATGGGGTGTATTCAATTTCTAGCTACTATTTATGTCAGTAAGCTTGTATTTATTGAACGCCCCAAAATTATCAGGCGTTTTAGAAATCCTGGCTTGGCTAAAAATTAATTTAAAAATCTTAAAACCCATGTTGAAATCTCAAATCATCTGGACATTTTTTAATGTAAATTGAGGCTACATTCATCAAAAAAAACTGGAATCCAAATAACTTGTCTGCTAATGTCCGCATTTATTCAAATGCTATCACGTATTAAATTATTATAAGGATATGATTATGTTTGAGTCTTTTCGAAAATGTTTATCTGCCATTTCAATGCGAGCCCCTTATTCCTCTTCAACGGGACATCGTAACGCGCAGCGCACTAGTGCCGCGTCCGAAGTATTGGGCACAACACTTGAAACATTTGATCCGGCAGCATCAATTCCCACAAAACTTGCTCAAACTTTAATCTCAATTTATTCCCTGTTCAGATTTGATACTCATGTTTCTGAAAAACTGATTCATTTTTTGCAAGGTAGCCTAGCTGCAACACAAATGGGCCTTGGTATTGCTTTACTTTTTACTGGAACAGAGTGTGAAGAATATACGGATGCTGATCTATGCAAGGCAATATTTTTATTACAATTACTGTACCGTGGAACTCTTTTGGTTGGCTGGGCTCCCAGCGAGTTTTCCAAGGATCCTTATGTTGAGCCTAAAGTTGCATCAGAAGACAAGTCTGACGCTGATGTTGATGCTGAATCTGAAGAAGAGAATGAAGAGGAACAGCCAAGAAACTCAATTTCAGTTTAATTTTAAATCCCTTGCTCCGATTGGAACAAGGGATAGCCTATAGCTATAGATAGTCAAATATAATTCAACTAACCATCTGAATAATAATATCCCGCGCATCAGATAAACCCCGGTCATCTACCACCCTTACCACATATTTACCAGGCTTTGCTTGCCAGAGATAAGGTTGCTCTGATTTTGTTTTAGCTACAAAACTTTCATTGATAAACCAGTATAAATGTGCAATTCCAGCATCTGTAACTGCAGTTAATGGGATTATCTTGTTTGATTGGGTATTAGCATGGACAATATAACTTACCCCAGCTTGGGGCGAGGTAATTTGAGGGCTGATACCACCATTGCCCGACAAAGCACAATCCGGCTCAAAAAATGGCGGGGTATGACGTTGAATCCCTGCCTTCCTGAATATTCTTAATAAATCAGAAGGCCAAAACTCATATACTTCAAAACGAGTGTTTTCATCAATGTGACAAGTACGAAGTCCTGTTTTACCGTTAACTGCCACCTCTCTAAAAATGGTATCCGTTTTAATGGGTGATTTACCTGGAATAAACCAGGTCCATTCTGTATCCGTACAATATCGACCAGGAAGCATACCTGAGGCTTTGCATACTTCTATTTTTTCCAAATGCATGTGTTCAGGGTATTTTTCAACTCGAGCTATTGGTCCTCTTTCATGTTTTATTGCATCAATCAATTCAAAAAATAAAGGCGCAGCAATTTCTTTACCTATAAAAGCCGGATTTGCCTGATTATCAAAATTACCTATCCAAACCGCCAATACATAAGGGCCCAAAATTCCAACTGTCCAGGCATCCCTGTATCCCGAGGAAGTGCCTGTTTTCCAGGCAATTGGTAATTGTAAACTGCTATTATTATTCGACTCTTTCCCTGGAGTGTTTTTTAACATATCAAAAATTAAAAAACTTGCCTCGGCGCTAAGCAAGCGATGACCTTCTTTTCTGAGCGCTGCTTTTAATGAATTGACTGGATACCAAACTCCATCATTAATCAGCATAGCATATAAGCCAACCAATTCTTTCATAGTGAGTTCAACACCACCTAAATTAAGAGACAAACCATAATAGGATTCCGATCGCAACTGAGTTACATGCGCCTGTTCCAGTAACTTATGTAATGTTGGATTAGTTAATTGATTGGAAAGCTCGATGGCCGGAATGTTACGACTAAGTACCAAAGCATCTTTTGCTTTGATGGGCCCCATAAAATCATAATCAAAGTTTTCCGGATTATAACCATTAAAACTCTGTGGTACATCCTTTAAAACCGTATTGGGGTGAATTAAACCTTGATCGAGTGCCAATCCATAAATAAATGGCTTTAATGTAGAACCAGGTGATCTTTTGGTTTCTACACCATTGATCTGCCCACCTATGTTGTTATTAAAAAAATCAGCAGACCCCATCAACGCCTTAATACTCATAGTACGACTATCGACAAGTAATACCGCCGCGTTGTGAACACCAAACATTTTTTTTCTTGCCAAATACTGTCTTGTAATTCGCTCCACAACTAATTGAAGCCTGTAATCCAAAGTTGTTGAAATACTTTGTGATAAACCAGGATTTTCTTTCAATACCATGTTTACAAAATGAGGAGCAAGGAAAGGTAGGTTTTGATTGGTTTGCATGACTAAAGGCAGCCCAAACAGAGATTGTTTCTCCTTATCTTCTGGATGCTGCTTCAACCATCTGACAAATAAACGATTTCTTATTTTCTTTAATTCACTGTTTTTTGATGTTCTTTTTACCGGATTTTGCGGGATAATGCTTAAAGTTAATGCCTCTGGTAAACCAAGCTTTCTAACAGGCTTATTAAAATAAATTAAGCTCGCTGCCCCTGCTCCTTCTATATTCCCACCATAGGGCGCCAAATTGAAATAAGCCTCAAGAATTTTATCCTTATCATAATGACGCTCTATTTGTAATGCTCTAATAATTTGCCATAATTTTCCGGAAATTGTCTTGGAGTTAATTCCAAAACGAATTCGCGCCACCTGCATTGTGATTGTTGAAGCGCCAATTCTGCGAGACTTGACCACATAAGTTTGCCAAATGGCTTTCATCATGGAAAAAGGGTTCACTCCTTTATGCCAGCGAAAATACTGATCTTCCTGTAAAAGGGTGGCTTCAATTAACTCCTTAGGTATTTGAGATAACGGAATATACAGCCTGTATTTGTCATCTTCACTTAAAATTAATCGTAATAATTGTTGATTTTCATCATAAACCGCTTTAGAAAAATTGAATTCTTCCAATAAAGAAGGTTTGGGAGAAAAAAATAATAATAAAAACCCACTGACAAATAGCGCGACCAGGATTATGCTAAGATATTTTATTGCTTTTCTCATTGCCCACAGCAGGGATGATATAAAGGTTAAATTATATTCAAATTAATATTTAAATGCATTAGAATTGGCAAAGGATAGACTAATAATTATAAATTAAATAATTTATTGCGGTGGGTGTATGCTTTACCGCACCCTCATTACAGATCTTAAAAATTAACTTAGACCAACCAGGACCCCATATCACTATGAACAAAAACCCATTCTCCTTAATTATGAATGTATTGTGTTCAATATTTTCAACCCTATTCGGTAAAATAAAATGGAGTAGTCCGAGCTGGTTAGTTTATTTAAAACATAAATCAAAAAATTCCCCCCAAATATTTTGGGGAACAACTCTATTATTTATCGTGCTATTAGGCGCAGGCACTTATGGTGCTTATTGGTATAATAATTTGCCAAAACCAATTTATATTACCGCTTCCATCACAATACCAGATATCACACCTAATGAGGAAAACCTTGTTCCAAATAATCTCATTATTGATTTTGGCATTAGAAATAATGAATTTATCCCACAATCAGTTGCCCCCATTAATTTAATTGGTAAAGAAATTGATGAAGGGATAGAAATGAACCCGCAAATTGCTGGCAAATGGAGTTGGAATAGCGATAGCCAATTAATTTTTATTCCCGCTGAAGATTGGCCTGCGGGACAAAAGTATACTATTCATTTTGCAAAAAATTTCTTTGCACCCAATGCTAATATTGAAAGTTATGATTTATCCTTTACAACAAAACCCTTTCAGGCCTCAATCAGCGAGTTCAAATTTTACCAGGATCCTGTCAACGCAGAAACAAGGCACGCTGTAGCAACCATAGAGTTCAACTATCCTGTAAACCCCAAGAGCCTTGAAAAAAATACTTCTGTTGTATTCCAAACCATTAAAAATGGAAAAGCGGATCTCACTGCGGAATCCGTTTCTTTTTCTTATACTTATGATAATAATAAGCGAACTGCCTATCTTCATTCAGCAAATATCAAAATAGAAGATGTATCGCGTTATTTACTTTTAACTTTGAATAAAAATGTCAGCTCTTCAACTGATTCAGCAATTCTTGGACAGGCAATTAGCAAAAATTTGTTGATACCCGATGCAAGTAACTTTCTAAAAGTAGTTTCAACATCAGCTAATATAGTCCGTAATGATAAAGACAGGCCCGAGCAGGTACTTAGTATTGAAACCAGTCTTGGTGTTGATGAAAATGACTTTAATAAATCCATACACGTCTATTTGCTGCCTCAAAACTATCCTGCCACCGCCGCGGAACCAGAAAAATCTAATTACGAATGGCGAAATCCGGGTGAAGTAACGAATAATATTCTGTCTCTGTCGACTCCATTACCTAAAGAGGTAATTCCTTCTGAGCAAAATTACACTACTTTACATAGCTTCAAATTTAAAGCACAAACTCCCCGATACCTTTACATCAAGATTGATAAAGGAATGAAAGGTTTTGGTGGTTTTAAATTAAGTAATGATTACGCTGCTATTGTGCCTGTACCAGAATACCCCAAAGAAATCAGTTTCTTGCATAAAGGCTCTCTATTGGCACTGAGTGGTGAGAAAAAACTATCAGTCCTCATACGAGGAGTACCCGCAGTTAAGTATGAATTTGCTCGTGTATTACCTGATAATGTCAATCAACTGGTTACTCAAACACAAGGCGATTTCAGCAACCCTTATTTTATTAATCCCTCCTTTAATCAACAAAACATCAGTCAAATTTTCTCGGAAATCCAACAGTACGACTCCAGCGATTTAACCAGACAGCAATATACATCCCTTGATCTGGGTAAATATTTAGCATCCGAAGCCAATGCCTCAGGACCACAGGGATTGTTCTTATTACAGGCAACAGGTTGGGATGTAACCAATCAATACGCTCTGGATGTTAAGACCAGTCGTCTGATATTGATTACTGATCTGGGGATGTTGGTAAAAGACAATAATGATGGGAGTCATGATGTATTTATTAACTCCATTACACAAGGACTCCCGGTTGCAGGGGCAACAGTTACCATTTTAGGTAAAAATGGCTTGCCTATTTTATCTCGTGTTACTGATGAACAAGGACGGGCAAATTTTCCTACTTTGAAAGATTTTATTGAAGATAGGGAGCCAACCGTGTATTTGGCAAACCTGAATAATGATGTGTCTTTCATTCCATTCAATAATTACAACAGACAATTAAATTTTTCAAAATTTGATATTGGAGGAATCTATACCAATGATCAGGATTTGCAGAACTTAACTGCTTATTTATTTTCTGATAGAGGAATATATAGGCCTGGAGACACAGTACATGTTGGAATGATTGTAAAACGAGCCTTTGCAGAACCACAACCTTCTGGTCTGCCATTACAAGTCACTGTAGTAGATGCGAGGGGAACCACCATTAAAGACCAAAAAGTGACATTAAATGACACTGGCTACATGGAGCTTGATTTTACTACCACTACCAATTCCCCCACTGGTCAGTATATGGTTTATTTATACCTGGTAAAAGATAATCATCCGCAAAGTCTTCTCGGCTCAACCAGTGTTCGTATTTCTGAATTCCAACCAGACAGAATGCGCATTACTTCCAGCTTTGAACCTAAACCCTTTGATGGCTGGAGCTCACCCTCCGACCTGAAAGCCAAGGTAGAACTTTGGAACTTGTATGGTGCCCCTGCTGTCAATAGAAGGGTAAGTGGCAAAATTTTATTAACTCCTCAACGAGTGCAATTTGACAACTATCCTGATTATATTTTTGCAGATCCATTATATGACCCGAAAAAACCACCTAAAGTTTTTACAGACAATCTGGCAGAAGCAACAACCAACGAGAATGGACAGACTGAATTTAACCTGAATCTCGAACGTTTTGAAAAAGCAACTTATCAATTAACCTTTTTTGCTGAAGGCTTTGAGGCTGGTAGTGGCAGAAGTGTTACCACACAAACTAAAACGTTGGTCAGCCCTTTACCCTATTTCATTGGCTATAAAGCGGATGGTGATTTGCATTTTATTAAACAGAACAGTGTCAGGAATGTTAACTATATTGCAATTAATCTGCAGTTAGGTAAAGAAGAAGTAAAAAATTTAAAGATACAATTAATTTCCCTGCGCCCTGTCACCACTCTGGTTAAAAAAGCCGACGGCACTTATCAATATCAATCCACAATTCAATCTACAGTCATCAATACCAATCCATTCGAAATTAAAGAATCTGGCATTAGCTATCCCTTGCCAACGAATACTATTGGTGATTACTCCCTCAACGTCTTAGATAAAGATGATAGTGTTCTTAGCCAGCTGCAATTTAGCATAGTTGGTACCAGCCAGGCTCCTCTCGCTAAAAATGCGGAGTTATCCATCAAGCTCAATAAAGAGGAGTATCAAGCCAATGAAGATATAGAAATCCAAGTCACAGCTCCTTATACTGGCTCAGGCTTAATCACTATTGAAAGGGATAAAGTCTATGCTGTGCAATGGTTTAAAACGGAAGCCACAAATTCTGTACAAACCATACGCATACCTGCTGATTTCCAGGGTAATGGATATGTGAATGTAGCGTTTATTCGTGATTGGGAATCTCCTGAACTCTTCATTAGCCCATTAAGTTATAGTGTTGCTCCATTTAATGTGAACCATGATAAGCACGATATAAAAATCGGACTAAAAGTACCTGAATTAGCCCGTCCTGGGGAATCTCTTACGATTGATTACCACACAGACAAACCCGGTAAAATCATCGTATTTGCAGTGGATGAAGGAATATTACAGGTTGCCAATTATGCTACACCCGATCCGCTCAGTTTCTTTTTCCAGAAACGAGCTTTAGAAGTATTAACCCAACAGACGGTTGATCAAATCTTGCCTAAGTTTATCCAGGATAGAGAAATATCTGCTGTTGGAGGTGATGAAGGTGAAGCGGCTTTGGCCAGTCGTCTCAATCCATTTAAGAGAAAGACTGACTTACCAGTTGTTTACTGGTCCGGTATTCTTGACACCGACAGTACTGATAGGCAATTAACCTACCAAATACCGGATTATTTTAATGGGGCTATCCGAGTAATCGCTGTGGCAGTTGCTAATGACTCTGTGGGAACTCGCGAAGTTTCAGCAGAAGTTCGTGGTGATTTTATTATTAGTCCCAATGTACCTACTTTTGTTGCACCCGGAGATGAATTTGAAATATCCGCCAGCGTTGCAAATAATATTAAAAATTCAGGAGAACACGCTCAAGTTGAAGTAGAACTTACCGCATCACCAGAGATTGAGGTAATCGGTAGTGCAAAAGAGTCACTGGAAATCAGCGAAGGCAATGAACAAACTGTGTATTTTAAATTGCGCGCCAAATCTCAGTTGGGATCTGCTAGCATTGCTATCACTGCCAAATCAGGAGATAAATCGAGCAAGATGGATAGCATGCTTAGTGTCAGGCCTGCCAATCCCTTCACAACCTATATTAACAGTGGCAAATCACAAGATTCTCAAAAATCATTAGAAGTTATCCAGACATTGTATCCGGAGCATCGTAAGGTAGAAGCTACTATATCTACCAGCCCATTAGTTCTAATCTTTGGATTACAAAGATATTTGGATAATTTCCCGTATGGTTGTACAGAGCAATTGACAAGCAAGGCCTTGCCCTGGCTGGTTATGAACAGTTTACCCTGGTTCAATTCGGAAAGTGGCCCAATTCATGAAAAAATTAACACCACAATTCAAATGTTAAGTCAAAGACAAATGTCTAATGGTGGGTTTAGCTATTGGCCTGGTCTAAATGACAACTCAGGAAATAGTTTTGCATCAGTTTATGCCATGCATTTCTTAACTGAAGCAAGAACACAAGGATTCAATGTCCCTGGAGAGATGTTCTACAATGGCATTAATTATCTTAAAGAGTTGGCTAGCCGCAATCCTACGGATGCGGACACAGCAAGAATTCAAGCTTATGCCATCTATATTTTAACCCGTAATGAATTAGTCACTACAAATTATTTAGCCAATTTACAATTGTATTTACAGCACGATACTTCGAAAAACTGGCTAAAAGACATCACAGCAGTTTATATTGCAGCCACCTATCAATTATTAAAAAGTTATAATGAAGCAAATCAATTGATTGCCCAATATCAACCACCAACAAATAATGCATTTACAACTGATTTTTATGATCGCAATATCGCAGATGCACAATATCTCTATCTTGTTGCAAAACATTTTCCTAATTTACTGCCTCAAGTAAGCGACAATATACTGATGAATTTGGTACAAGCGATAAATAACGATGAAATCAATACAGTCTTATCAGGTTTTTCCAGCCTGGCTTTGGGTGCTTACCCACAAAATGAATCAACAGAGCTATCTGATAAGCTGTCCATGACTGAAGTGTTGGCAAACAATCAGCAGAGAAACATCCCAACTGATCAAAATAATTATCAAAAATTAAATATTGATGAAACAGTCAAAACAATCCGCTTTAATAATCCTGACAAACAAACATTCTTTTACCAACTTGTTCAATCAGGGTTTGATAAAGTAATCCCGACAGAACCTTTAAAACAAGGTATAGAAATTTTCAGAGAATATCGGGATGAGAAAGGCAATGTCATTGATTCAGCGACTTTGGGTGAAGAAATTGAAGTACACCTGCAAGTCCGGTCATTAGATAATAATTATCTGAGCAATATTGCCATTGAGGATCTCTTGCCAGGCGGATTTGAGGTCGTTAGAGATTCAGTAAAAACGGATAATATGGATTATGCTGATGCCCGGGAAGACAGGGTTAACTTCTTCGGCTGGGTAGATTTAACTGCAAAAGAGTTAGTTTATAAAATAAAAGCAACTAACGTTGGTAAATACATAGTTCCGTCACCCTATGCAGAAGCAATGTATAACCCAAATACGAAGGCAAGAGGTTCTGCATCAGTCATTACAGTGTCCAGAGAAAAAGATTAATTGCTGGCAAGCAAAGTCAAGAGTTAAAATCTGACTTTGCTTGCTAAAAAACACCTATTAATTGCCCTCATATTTACTCATTCCGACAACGGTCATGTGAGTTGCTTCAAAATTAAATCCTCTGGATTTCAAGCATGAGAACCACGTTTTGATTTTCCAGCATTTGGTATAATGTAAGAGCGGATAGATTCCTCAGCTCCTGCGCGGGAATGACTTAAGTTTTGCATTATATAATCAAAGTATGATTTTGCCCTGTCGCAGAGAGGACAAAGACTAATAAAATGAATATTGTTGCTGGACACTTTCCAACTCTCGTTGTTTCAATTCCATCTCCTGTTTACTTAAATCTAACTGCTGTTCAAGCTGTAAAGACTTTAGCCTGAGAGCAATAAGCTCCTTAAAAAACAACCAATCATTTTTATAATCTAAATAGCGAAGATTACGATAAGCTTCACTTTGGCTAAATTGATTATCAATCATATCTGGTAACTGATTAGCATCATCCAAAGCATTGCTAATACCACAACCTAATAAAAAATTAGCAGGCATCAAAGCATCTCCAACCAAGCAAAAAACACCGCTCTTAGGAAGAAGCAAAGCGAATTTATCAGCAATTTCAATATCTGTTTTAAAAACAGAAGCTAAAGCAGGGGGGCTCGTCTTAAAATTCGTATTGTTAAATAATAATTGTAATACCAAGTCAAACCATTGTTTTAACTCTTTTTTATTATTATCCTTGAGAATGGATTCAGGAATTTCTCCAGTGAGGTAAAGATCTCCACTCCTTTTTGAATATTTCAAATAAATTAAAGGTGGATAATCATGCGTCCAGCCCATAGCCTTTAACGGAGCAATCTTATCTAAAGAGATGAAGCTGGTTCCCTCAATAGGACTTAACACCGGATTAGCTATCATCGCCAAAGGCGGATTATTGATCGTCAAATACATCACACCAAAAGCATTATGATCAGGATTATCTAACTTTTCATAACCAATCGCGAACTCTGGATTTTGCGTATTCCACAACTGAGCAAATGATTTTGATGTTTTTCCGGATGCGTCAACTAGCAAATCAAAACTGTGATTTTGTATGCTACCATCATTATCCAAGGTTAACTCCTGATTCTCAGCATCAACCTTGACAATTTGCGTGTCTCCCAAGTGAAAAATGAGCTGCTGCTCTGCATTATTGAATTTAACAGTATAAGGATCTTCTTCGTCCTGAAAAGTAAAACCACCTTGGGCATAAATATATTTCAACTTATTATACTGATAACGCTGTAGCTCTGCGATAGGAATTACAGTGCGCTCTTTTTCAATTAATTCAAAGAAAGCTAAATCCAATTGATCTTCTGCACTTAATTTCAAGCTGGATTCATCCATGGGACGGATTAATTTACAGATAAAGTTATCTTTGAATTCCAGGGAATACCCTTTGCTTGCCAGTTGACTTAGAGCAAAAAAACCTCTGATGGTATCATCCTGCAAGAACACCCCTTGTTTGCGACTAAAAACATCATCTTCAGATCGGCAGTCAATTAATTCAACGGAATACCCTTTAGCTAATAATGCAAGTGCACTGGCCAAGCCAGCCGGCCCCATGCCAATGATATATGCTTTCTTTCCCATAAGTTGGACCCTACTACTTAAATAAATGACGTATTTTAGCATCTAATTGTTAAGAAATTATTAGGAGGGTATTTCTGGGGTTCCAACCTGGAACCCCAGGCTTATGTCCCCAAATCAAAACGAATTACATCCATGATACCTTTTTGACAAATATCGCAAAATGATGCGTGGGACTCCATAACACAATTCAAGCCTGGTTTGTGACTTGCGCCTTGATAAGATGGTGAATCTCCATAGCCACCTCGATATGCTCCATATTGAGGTGGCGTTGGATGCCAATCACTATAAGGAGTAGGAATAGAAATTTGTGGATTCACTAACTCATTCCATTTTAATCCCGAATAGCCTGGAATAGTTAGAAAAGTGATGTTTTGTGACCAGGGCTCCTCCATTTCCGGAGCAAACTCCAATTCAGTCCGCCCACCTCCTTCATATTCTTCATTGAGTCCCAAAAAATGTCCCAATTCATGTATCAGAATATAGGTAAAATAGGTTGAATTATCAGCAGGTATTGCCGTATGTGATTTGTAATTACCTACTCCCCAGTATTGACTGTTATTAACCAAGACTATTGGATAATCGTAAGGAGCTGACGCCAATCCCTGGCGGAATTTGTTCTCTCGTGTAGGGTAAACAATATGATACCAACGTCCAAAATTATTCCAGTAGGGATAATATAAACCTAAAAATGAATCAAACTCTGGTACAGGCAGACCCAGATCTTCAGCCACTCCCAAACGCTTAGGTGATGGATTAAATACCCCATAAAAATCCATATACTCTAAGCCAGGAAACTGTTGACTTTGTAACGCCTGTACAGTTTTAATGGCTCGTTTCCAAAATTTCGCTTTTTCATTTTGAGCATACCCTTCAGCATAAATATTCACTCTTAAAGAGGGAATTTTCACAGCAGGCAATAATTGCCTCACTTCCAAATCATTGAAATGACGACTCTCTCTTGTTAGTTCACTAACAATGATGTTTTTCTCTACAACTTTTTCCATAAAACCTGTTTGAGGATTTTCAGCATAAAGTTCAAAAACCATATCATGGGACGGAACGGGGAAACGCAAATTAATAGCTCGTGCCAGTTTACGATATTCCTTACCTGTACCAATTGCATCAAAATATACTGCTTCACCACCAACTCTGTTTTTCAAAACACCTAGATAACTCCCCCATTGGGGTTTATGGATACTTCGTGATAATAATGCTGGTGTTCCTGAGGGTTCTATTATTAGCATACCAATCTGATAGGAATCGGTTTCCTCAATCCAATCGGTTTGAATCCGTAACACATCAATCCCTGTGTTTTCCCGGACTATCTTTAAAGAATCGGGATTGACTTGATGGAATTTTAAATTTGGATAGTGACTGTCTCTGGGTACTTTATAACGGTCCCAATACGGATTGGCGCATGCCAGATGAGAAATTAAAAAAATAGAGCAAATGATAAAAAATCTTATCATGGGTATGACCTCCTTGTATTCCAGAACTATTGTTCCATGCTAATTTATAGATTTTCCTCCAATCATTAAGTTCAGCTAATAAACTTAATGAGTGACTCTTTTTATCCATTGAACTTCATATTTTGTGAAAAGCATTGATTTTGAGTATCGAAGCGAGGACAGCACACTTGGAAGCGCCTGCCGCAACGAAGCACAGAAAATCATGATTTATAGGGCAAAAAAAAGACCTATCCATGGAGGATTATCACCTAATAAAACAGATGGTTCAAAACCTAATGATTCGATTCTAACCCACTCTTTATCCAAATACTTCAATTGATCATTTAATGCTTTGTTATCCGTTTTATTAGTCGCATCAAAGCAACGATCAAAAGGATCATAGGTATAAGGATTACAAACTACTGCCTCCATGTTATCCATTATCCCAATTTTGTTGTACCAATCATCAATCAACATTGGGCCGTCTGGTTTTGCAGCCGGATCGAGCACATAAATGGTACCCATGTAGTTGACAACAGTTGACACATGATACCACCAACTTACTGCTCCCTCAGAGGAGTATGGGGTTTGCATTTCCAAATCGCCAAAAGCAAAAATTTTTGCGGGAATAATAAAATGTTCGCTATCCAGTTTAATTCGGGACAATGCCGCTCTGGCAAAACAACCATCATCAGGATAAAGCCAACTAATTCTTCTTTGAAAATCAGGCTTATCAGGTGAATATAAAAAACGAGTATCTCGTATGAGATTAAACATAGTCATCAGTTCGTCATAACTGCTAACCTTCGGCACGGTGGAGTAATCTATTTTCTGTAAAGAGACTTTTTTTGAAAAAGGGGTGCCTCTGGCAATTAACATCTTAAGTTCATTTTTTGGTTTGCTATTTATGGCACGCTCCACTGCGTCCTGAAAAGATTCTCCTGGAAGCCGTTTTTGTGAGACAGTTGCGTTTACCAAGCTGCAAAAAATTAAAAACGGAAATAATGACAAAATAATAGCTATTTTTTTCATAGCAATCCTTGAGTATTTATAATATTGGTTGATATTTTATCCAATATTTGTCGTCCTTGACATTCTTTATAATTAGCATGAACTGGTTGAAAAGACTAGTCTATTAGTCATATGAACTATCAGTAGTCAAAAGATAATATATCAAAAACATAATGACTTATGTCTTTTATCAGGGTAGACATTCAAAATGTCTAATTTAATTGATAACAAGTTTCTCATAATAATAATCTATAATTCAGATATATATCAATTTATAGATTAGAGGCTAGTCATGGCTAGTGATAACCCTTTTTCAGGCTTAAGAGAAAGAATGTTAGATCTCTATCATAAAACAGAAATGAACCAGTTCCGTGAACCTGTATTTAGCGAACACTTCAAGGGCGCTACGCTTAATGGTAGTGTTATTTATCGAGCTAGTTTAAAATTTCAATCGGATACAATCTTAGAAGACCAGCGCGCACATTTACAAGGTTTATTTTTAGCTTATTTAGAAGATCAAGCATCCAGCATTTATAAAGAATACTTTGATAAAAAATTTGGCTCAGGACCTAATACCACCACCCACTCCTTGCTTGATCAATTTGAATCAAAAAACGATGCTAGCCTTGAAAAAATTCGATCGGTTTTGGATAAATGTATAACAGAAAACAAAGAAGAGGATTATTGGTTTACTAATGCTGTAAGAGGAATCCTTCTAACTAACGCTTTTGCTATTTCCGAAAGCTCAAGTGAATCCTACCAATCAGAATTAGAACAGAGAATCAGCAAACTAATTCCACCTCCTGGCAATACAAATGAGGAAGAACAACAAAAGATTTACAGCCCGTAGTTGTTAGATGAAATAGGTATGATCTAGAAAATACTCATATTAACCAAAACTTACTATCTTATCGTTTAGTATGGCCGAGCAGTATTCAGAATTCCCTACTTGTTATACGGTCTTTGTAATTAATTATATTGCAGAGTGTTCGATTTATCAAAATAATACCCTGTCGCCAAGTTGAAACAACTTTTATTATAGTACTTATTTATTTTTTGTTTTCTACCGTTATTGTGGGGTGAATTTGCTGATCATCGTGTGTTATGCCTTCAGTATCATTAGTACCCTTTTCAATTAAAGTGGTATCTTCTCCAGACATTTTTGCTATCTTGGCAATGCTCATTTTGCTTGACTGTTTTTTGCTAAACATGCCATAAGGGTTTGCTGAATGCACAGGGAAATTTGTTTTAATCGAATCATCAACATGTATCCGTTTGCCCTCAATGCAAGACATCACCGTATGATAAGCCATATTAAAATCAGGATTATTTGTATGCCAATTATATTGCTTATCTTTACCGTCATTGTAATAAGTATATTCAGGAATTACTCGTTTTTGGAAATTACAGGCTATTTGATGAATATCATCTCTTGTTAACTCAACCTTTTGGGTCGGATCCAGATTAACGATCGCAATATCAGTATCAGAACTTAAGCCTAGGCCATTCTTACGTACTACAGCAAGTAACCCTGGTTTTGACTGGATTGGGATGACTTCACTCCAAAACCCCATATTGGAACTTGGCAATGAGCTTAATATGCTATTGATTTCAAACATAAATTTTCTCATATCATGCTGACCATTCCAACCATTTTGAGGTGTTCTGGGGGCGGGATTAAAATTTTCGTCTGAAAACCCAATCGTTATATTTTTTTGGGATAGTCTTTCTTGAAATGCTTTACAAACAACTTCATCACCACAATTAATTTGATTTTGCAAAGTCTCCAGATATGGAACTAATAATCGCCCTTGCGATTGTTTATCATGCTGTAAATTGTTATAGATGATCCCAGCTTTTTCTTTTTGGATATTCTCTATAGCCATCTCAGTTAATACTTCCATAGCTACTTTGTTGTCGGGATGTATTTTATCAAAGATTGTATGAGTGCGTTGTGCATAATAGGTTTGCTCCAGAGCATGAACCCTTCTGAATACTGGTTTTGCCAGTAAATCACCCGTTTCATCGCCTGACAAGGCATACCACCCACCGCTTGATGTTAAAGCACAGAAAGCCAGTTTTTCACGCATCCTTGTCTCTACTTCTTTGATTGTTGATTGATTGCCGCTTAGAATCTCGTTTTGAATGTCTTTCACAAAAGAATAGCGAAGGACTGACTCTAAAGCTTCGTCATAATCATAGCTTCTTTCATGCTTAAATTTTTCTTGCACACCGTGCAAAGTATGATGATCTGCCAAACGATGTTCTGCCATTTCTTCCAATATCGTCATGGCTAGGGAATTGTGATCGTGATTACCGGAGAAAGCAATACACCCACCTTTGGCATGAGGATGCAATTTCTTTTGTTTATCCAGGAATACTACTTGAGCCTTAACCCCCTCCTCCTCTTTACACCACCCTGGTAAACCACCGTAATCATCTCTTTGTGCGTAATAGGTACCGCGAGTGATATGCGTTGGTCCTTTTTCTGGCAGCAGCAAACCATCAACCACATCGGTGAGCTTCTGACTCCCACTGAAAAGAAGTTCATCCAATATAACGGGTTTAGGTTTATTAAACTGCTCCGCAAGATCATAAATATAAGCATAAATTTGTTTACGTAATTCCGGGTTTAAATAGCCTACAGCATCAATGCGAACACCCTCAAATCCATAATCAATCATGTACTTATAAATATAAGGCTTCCAAAATTGTTCAATAATTTCATCTCGGATTTGAGGGTCACTGTAGTCAAACGCGATAGCATCCTTAAAATCAGGATGGACATCCTTTTGAAACCATTCAGGATGTTCTTTTCTGTGCCGTGAATCGGCGGCAACGTGATTTAAAACCAAATCAAACATTGGTACCAAACCATGATTTCGGGCTTCTGATGTGAACCTCTGCATTGCTTGCATATCGAGTTTCTTTTTCAACTCAGGATCAACATTGGAGGGTGCTGGGTTAAAATAAGGACTTATCAAATCACAATCCGTCATAGCATATAGACTTCTTGTGACTTCATTATAAGCTCTGACACCAATCGTCTTATCTCGCTTAAATAAACCTTGAACATCTCCTGCTTTTTGTACAGGGTTTAGCCAGACAGCATTAAATCCCATGGCCTGTAGTTCAGGTAAATAGGCTGTCATCTCCTCTATACTTCCAAATTGAGTCGGAAACATGTTATAACAACGTAAAATCCCATTCCCATCGAGGATTACGCTTTCTTCACGGTCTGTTTTATTGACTATCTCCAATTTTGATTCTGTCATAATAATATGCTCATATGATGGCCTTTCAGATAAAATATAGTACATATATCCAGATTATTCCTCTTATGCTTAAACAATTGAGCAAATAATCTATTGGTCTAATTGATAGGGACAGTTATCTTGTATTTTTTTATTTCTGAATGTTAATGAATCGATTAACTTGATATTAATAGTTTTTAAATAAATCAAATTGTGTTAAAATATTGCCGTTATTATATCACCAATTATTAATACTTCTTGGTGCCAAGCTTGAGCTTTAATCACCAAGGTGTCTTGAGCTTAAAAATTTTGCGGAGGATTTATGGGTGGCTCCTATAATGATTGGCTGAAATCGTCATATAGCGAATTAAAGAAAATCAACATCATCGAAAATCTGATAAAGGAAAACAATCTTGCCAAAGCAAAAATGCTTTTAAATAATCTCGATCTCACTACCCTCATCAAATACACCGAATTAAGTAAAACAATTACAGACTTTTGCGAAAAACCAGAGCAAAATGATATTTGGCGGACTCATCTGCAAAGTTTTAACGAAGATGATTTTTCATTTGAAGAATACTTACCCGTCACTTTATCCCAATTAGTTAAAGGCATCTACTTTTACGGACAAGCAGCTGAGCGCCGGGAAGTAGAAGGTAAAGCATTTGGGGATAATGAGCTGGAATTTCTTAGAAAGAGCGCTCATCACCATTGTTTTTATGCTTATAATTCATTATCAACCTGGGCTTATGAAAAATACAAAATGGGTTTGAATGATTATTCCTTATTAACCTTGCACTATGCTCAAAAAGCCAGCCAATATCATTGGACTCCAGGATATTTATTATTTTATAAAACTTATTTAAATTTAGCCATCTTATCAAATTCCCCTTCTTTACCTTACCAGGAAGCATTAGAGGCGCTCTTGATTGCCCGCAAATTAGCTGAACATCCTTATTCTATAAGCGCTATCAATAATGCCTACTTTGGGAAAGGCCTGATTCATGGGAACAAGACACAATTTGAATCTTGGGATAAAGCAATATCAGAAACTATTGTCAAAGGCAAAATACCCTCTGCTCTAATTAATAAAATTTATGATAAAGCATCTGAAAAAGCCAAACAGATACTGGATGAATTCACACATGAAGTAAAAGATAAACCAGAAGAAGAAAAATTGGAAAATGAAGCAGCTTCTACTTTGTCTATTTGACGCTATAATAGCAAGCGATTCGACTGATAAAAGTGGAGTTGTAACTGAACAATACTATTTTTTCTCAGTTTTATAGTTTAATAATTTTCTATGGTGACAGATTCTATGGGATATCATTTTTTAATGGAAGGAAATGGCATTATTGCATGCTATGACATGTACCCAACTCAGTTCCATTCTATTAAGGATATGATTGATTATTTGCCTGTCTTAAAACAGATGGGGTTTAATGCCTTATGGATTAACCCCATGCAAATGCCTGGCGACATTAGCTGTTTTTTTAAAACGGATAAAAATAATGGTGTAAAAACAGGAAACGAGGTCACCAGAAGCTTGTATGCCATGAGTCATCCGCTGCTGTTCAATCCACTATTTAGTTTAGGATCTCCTGTCGACTCCATAGAGACAATCCAACGATTAAACGCAGAAGCTTTGCAGTTATTCACCCAAAACGCAAGGAACCTCGGAATAGTCCCGATGTTTGATCTGGTTTTAAATCATGTCGCCATTGACTCTCCCTTGTGTCAGGATAAGCCTCATTGGTTTAAAGGGGTTCATGAAGACTTTAAAGACGTACGCGGCTTCAATTACGATGATGAAAGCATAAGAAAAGAAATCATAACGGAATTTTGGCAGCCTTATATCAGACGTTATATGATCGAGTATGGTTTTGATGGGGTTCGTGTAGATGCTGTAGGTTATGTACATCCTGAGGTAAGGCGTGAAATATATGCCTATATCCACTCCCTTGCCGCAGAACACGGTAAACCAAAGCCGGTTATCCTTGATGAGGCTTTATTTAGTAAACGCCCGCTTGCAGATGAAGTAAATTATTTAAAACTTCCTGGCATAGGCCCAACTCACATCACTACAGAAGCTTATAATGCTGAATTTGATCTTGCTAGTACTGGCTTGCCCTATGAAATAACATTGGAAGAGCAATTAAAAGCAAGTGTTGTCTTCCAACAAAAAGATGGCGCAATGCGTGAAAACACGAAGGGAGGCTGCATTAATTTTTGTGGGAATCATGACTATCGCTCATTGGCTATGACTATTTTATTTCAAATGGCCAAAAAAAGACTGACATCTGATTCTTTCTATAATGACTTAATGTCTTCTTATCAAGAATTGTACTTTAAATTTAATACCGAGCAAGAAAAACCACATGAGCTCAAAGAGCCTTTGAAAACAACCTTGCTTTACTCTTATGTTGATCAAATCAAAAAAGAGTTAGAAGATAATAAGGATGCAACAGCGCAAGAATTTAAAACTCTGGTATTGGAAAAACTGGCTTTATCCGCTCTTACAGGCAGCGGCGGATGGTTTTTATTATCTGGTGATGAAACATGTGACATCACAGCAAAAACAGTATTTCAGAGAAAAGGAGCTGTTGACAAATCTTATTATCCTCAACGTGAACATCGTATTTTTAGTGAGAAACCAATTATTGCTCACAAAATACTAGAAAAAATGGCAGAAGATAATTTCTTCATAGAAAATGCGGAAAATAAGTGGATGTTGGAACTATACCGAAGTGCATCAAGCTTTCCTGAAATGCAAAAACGCCTTTTGGTATCCCACATTGATAATATTAAACACCAAATAAATGCCGGTATCGATCATGTGCAAGAAAAATTTGCCAGGCTGCTTGCCATTGAAGAATTAAATATAGAGTTCACACCTCAAGATTTTTTAGCGAAACCAAGAACCCATGAAAATGGATGGCTTGGATTACAGAATAATTTTGTATTTATCAGACAACTCAATGCGTTATTAAAAAACCTGCCCGCATCCCTTCCTGGATTTTCCAGTGAGTTGGTTCGACTCCCTGAGAAACCACATCTCATCATTGTAGTAAGAAAAAATGGTAATGAATTAAATGCACCAATTGATATAGTTGTTGTTAACCTTGATCAGGAAAAACGAGAAACCTTAACCAAAGTAGATGTTCAATTAATCGCCAAAAACTATTGCAGCCAATATTTTTCTAAAAATAATCCAAGTGTTTGCAATAACTTATGGGAAAAACTCTATTTATCTGTTTTAAAATCTGCTGCAAACAATAGAGTTCACACAGATACCAGCATTAAACTCGAAGGAACCCATTTGTTTGAGTTTAAAGAAACATCGATAAATACTTTCTTTACAATTGAAAAAGAAAAAATTCATTCTCATAGAAATGATGAACATATCGCTTTGAATGAAAATGTAATCTTGCGTTAGAAACCTTTCAAAGCAATCAGGTTAATTGCATCTACCAATGCAATTCCTTCCAACTGCTGAACTCTTGCTTTTAGCGTTTGAGGGGTATCTCCTTCCAAAACAGGGCATTTTTTTTGCAAAATGAGAGGGCCAGCGTCTACTTCTTCTGTTACATAATGGATAGTGCATCCTGTTTCCATAAGACCGGAATCAAGAACAGCTTGATGTACGTCCATATCCATTTTTCCTGCAAACGCCGGCAATAAAGAGGGGTGAACATTGATCACACGATTATTCCATTTATTTACAAAATCAGCCGACAAAATTCTCATGTATCCAATCAAAACAACCAAATCTACCTGATGGCTGATTAGTATGTCACTTACTTTTTTATCAAAATCAATTCGGTTTAATCCCTCAGGATTAACAAATTGTGTATTCAAACCCAACAATTTGGCTCTTTCCAGAATAATAGCACCGGGTTTATTACTAATAACAACGTCTATCGTTGCCTTAAGAGTTCCCTCATTAATTGCATCAACAAGTGCCAACATGTTTGTTCCACGAGTTGATCCTAATATTCCTAAACGAATCATAAAGCACGTAACCTACGCATTGCTTCAACGCGAGTATTAATTAAAGGTAATGTGCCAATATCTTTTCTGTGAAACAGAGGCCCTTTTATATTTTTTATTTGTTGTTCAGCAATTTCCTCTGCCTCACTGATAGTATTCGCTATGCCGACATAGGCGGCTGTCCGCGAACCAGTAGCGTAGAGCTTGCTATCCTTAAGATCCACCGCAGCCAAATATAGAGTATCTTTAGGTTCGACTGCAGAAATATCGATTTCAACATCGCGCAATGGATTATCAGGATAACCATCAGGGACAGCGTATTTACAAACTGTGGCTTGATTCAAAAAGTGAACAGATTCTTTTTGTAAATTGCCATTGGCCATCGCAATACATAATTTGACAAAATCAGACTCCAACAAACTAAGTACATTAAGAGCTTCAGGATCTCCAAAGCGAGCATTAAACTCAATCACATACACTCCATGTGCAGTAACCATAAATCCACCATACAGTATTCCTATGTATTTATCAGACATTTCCGTCATGAGTGCATTGATTACTGATTGATTAATTTCAAAAGCAGCACGAACATCTTCTGGAGACAAAAATGGCAAGCTGTGATCTGCTGCTGAATAACTCCCCATACCACCGGTATTAGGACCCTCATCATGCTCATAAGCTCGTTTATGATCTTGCACAATAGGCATTGGAACTAATGAGATACCGTCAGAAAAACACATAAATGAAAACTCTTGACCTATTAATTTTTCTTCAATGACTAAAGACTGATTATGATCAAAAATTTCTACACAATAGTTCAAAGCCTCTTCAAATGACAACAGATGTTCCCCTGCTACTTTTACACCCTTGCCCGCCATTAAGCCATTCGCCTTAACAACGTAATTATTTTCACCTAACTCTAATAAAAACTCTCTTATACCTTCTAAATTGGTAAATACTTTATATTTAGGCAAACCTGGAATTCCATATTTTTCCATCAACTCCCTGGCGAATGCTTTGCTGGTTTCAATTTGGGCCAAATTTTTCCTGGGTCCTATAACAGGAATTCCACAATCCCACAAAGCATCGGCTACAGCATGTTCCAATGGAGCTTCTGGGCCAATAATAGCCAAATTAATTTCCCACTCCCTTGCTTTCTGATTAACTTGCTCAGGAACAGTAATATCACCTACCCAATAATCTGAAGTGAGATTTTGGATACCAGGATTGCGAGTTGTTCCAAAGCAATAAATCTTTGGCTTATTCTCTGATTTACTCAACGCTGTAGCTATTGCATGTTCACGCGCACCAGAACCAACAATAAGAATATTGATCAAGACATCTCTCCTATCTCTGTTTCTTGGTCATTTTCAGTTAATCTTTTTTTCTCCAATAATTTAATTTTGTCTTCAGTAATTTGTCCACAAATGTATTTGCCATCCATACAAGCCATACAAGGCTTAGTCATATCATATTTCCCCCTGCGAGACACCGCCTCTATAAGACTTTCTTGAGTTTGGTATAATAATTTATCCACCCCTAGAAATTGACGGATTTCCTCTTCCGTTTTATGGGCTGCGATCAATTTTTTACGTGATGGGATATCAATACCATAGAAACAAGGGTTTTTAATCGGTGGACAAGTTGATACAAAATATATTTCTGATGCGCCATATTCTCGTATCATTCTGACTATTTCACGGGATGTAGTTCCCCTTACTATACTGTCATCAACAATCAATACCTTTTTTTTATTAATTTCTGTTTTTTGAGGAGTTAACTTATAACGAACCTGTCTTGCTCGCGATTCTTGATTAGGCATGATAAACGTACGCCCAATAAAAGGATTTTTATATAAACCTTCGGAGTACCGTATTCCCAGTTCATTTGCAAAAGCTAATGCTGCAGTATTCGCTGTTGAGGGAGCGGGGATCACCACATCAGGGAGGGTATCCGGAAACCTCTCTTTCCAACTTTTAGCCAAGTTTTGACCCATACGTAATCTGGCTCGATAAACGCTTACATCGTCTAATGTGGCATCTGGTCTGGCGAAGTACACGTATTCAAATATGCATGGGGTAAATTCTTTTGCTGAAAGCACTTTTCTGTACAATTGACCTTGACTATTCACATAAGCAACTTCACCTGGCAATAAATCCCCCTTAGGCTCAAAACCTAGAGCATAAAAAGGAGTAGTTTCTGAAGCAAAAATGTAATCTTTACTACCATCTTCATGTATTCGTTCACCCCAAACCAAAGGGCGGATACCATGCGGATCTCTGAATGCCACCAGACCTTTACCAATGACTAAACTAACAACAGAATAGGAACCTTGAACTCGTTGATGTATTTCGTGAACTGCCGAACATAACAACTGAAAGAATTGTTCTTCATCATGATCAGAATAAGACCCCTTGGCTAAGTAGTCTGCCAGAAGTAATAAAAGGGCCTCAGAATCAAGAGTAGAGTTTAAATGCCTGTGTTGTTTCCCGCATAAATCATCAACCAACTCCCCATAATTCACTAAATTTCCATTATGAGCCAGAGCTATCCCGCGAGGGCTTCCTATCCAAAGAGGCTGAACATCCGCTTCACTATAACCTCCAGCTGTGGGATAACGTACATGAGCAATACCGATATTTCCCTTCAGTTTAAGAATATCTTCGGAAAAAATAGACTCTCTGATCAATCCAAGTCCATGTTTGAAGTAAAATCGATCATCTCCGGTTAAAATACCGGAAGCATCTTGTCCTCGGTGTTGTAAATGAATCAAGCTATCATAAAGCTCAGCAGCGACGGGTTCATGACTGTAAATTCCTACAATGCCACACATAAGTCTTTCCCCCGGCTAAAATTTATCCTAACCAACGTTGTATATTATGCAAAATCCTGTCATTGACTGGCCCAGGATTACTGTCATACACAAATGATTCGCCTGTAATCATTTCATATAATTGAATATATCTTGATGCTAAAGTAACAATTAACTCCTGTGGTGCTTGAGGTAATACTTCATCATTATAAGGATCACAGTGCTCAACAAACCACAGGCGTAAAAATTCTTTATCTATATTCTCAGGTTCTTTACCCGCATCAAATCGCTCTTGATAGCTGTTAAATAACCAATAACGGCTGGAATCTGGAGTATGAATTTCATCTACTAAAATAATTCTTCCTTCCGCATCACGGCCAAATTCATATTTGGTATCCACCAAAATCAAACCATGCCGCTGTGCTACTTCCATTCCATGTTGAAATAACCTTAAAGCATAACCGCTGGCTTCATCCCAGTCTTCCTGAGTCATCCAGCCTTCTGCGACAATTTCATGTGGGCTAATCGGCCTGTCATGGACAGCCTCTTTAGTAGTAGGGGTTATCACTGGGCTCTCAAGTTTTTGATTTTTTCTTAATCCATCAGGAAACCTTGTACCACAGTAATCACGAACTCCTTTTTGGTATTGCGTCCATAAAGAAGTACTGGTACTCCCCGAGATATATCCACGAACAACAAATTCAATAGGAAAAATTGTGCATTTTTTGGCTATCGCCACATTGGGATCAGGTACAGCAATTAAATGGTTAGGTACAATCGATTGAGTGTTTTTAAACCACCAGACTGAAGTCAAATTCAATACTTGCCCTTTATAAGGTACAGCAGCAAGAAATCGATCAAAAGCACTTTGTCTATCTGTAGTTACCAAAATCAACTTATCGCCAAGATCATAGGTATCCCTTACTTTCCCCTTGTACTTCTTGCCGAAAGGTAAAGAGGTTTCGGTTAAGCAAAAAGGCAACGCAGCAAGAAGAGCTTCTTGACTAAGGGCATTGATATTCATAGCAGATATGAGCATTAGGGTTAAAGATAATATTAGTAGCTAAAATGGATTCTGCCAATTCATGTATTTTAACATTTCCACTGCTAAATATCCACAAAACACCATGGTCTATGGCATTAACACCATCAATCGAAAAATGATCCCGCAGCATTTGCAACTTTTGTTGCCCTATCATATCGTCTTTCGATTTAACCAAAAAAGCCTTGGTTTCTGATGAAAATATTTGCTCAGGAGCTATCAAATATTCTTTGCGATCATTATATAAAACCCCTGTTTGCTTTATTTTTTCAATTATTTCAGGAGAATTTGCATCGATATGCCAATACATCATACGATTAACCGTGACTGGTATACCTAACTGTCTTAGCGTATTTTGCACTGTCAAAGCAGCATTATCTGTAATAATTAATTTGACAAACAACTCTTGGGCATTGTCTTTTTTGTCATAAGGAAATATTTTAATTGGCTCTGGTTGATAGGATAGTGTTTGCTGCTTGAATTGTTTTTTCTCCTTAATATACTCCTTCATTGAATGAAATATAGGATCTCCCGCAAAAGTGCGTTCGGGGTGAGGCATTATGGCCATAACATTACCCGCTTTATTAATAATAGCTGCAATATTCCGTAGAGACCCATTTGGATTTACGGGGAAATTATCATCTCTGTTACCCTGTTCATCACAATACTGAAACGCATTTAAACCTTCCTCTTCAATTTCTTGCAATAATTTCATAGGCATTACAAAACGCCCTTCAGCATGGGCAGCAGGAATTGATAATACAGAATCTTTTGATAAATAACTGGTGAATGCATTTTCCCTCACCCTATCACCAGTTCGCATATGAATCCAGCTGTTATAAAATCCTGTCCCTAAAATTTTTCCATCCAGAATTCGCTTATTCTCAGTCAGAGCCATACCAATTTGATAATTTTTTAAACCAGGAACCAAACCTGTTTCAACAAGGATCTGTGCTCCATTGCAAATACCAAGAACAGGTTTTCCCAATTCACTCTGTAATTTTATTTCTTTCATGACCGGATCAAGTGCTGCAATAATTCCTGCTCTTGATCTATCCTCATAGGAAAAACCACCAACAATAATATAACCATCCATTTCTCGCAGTTTTTCTGATGAATCATTCCACAAAAACTCAACTGGAGTCATACCCGCTCTTTGCACCGCAAGCATTGTTTCACGTTCGCAATTGGAGCCTGGAAACTGAACAACTGCAATCTTCATCACAATAATCTCACTTCTGGTTTTCCTGATACGACTTGCCCTACTTCATAAACAGGGAAATTGGGGAATGTTTTTAGTGCTGCATAAATTTCAGAAACAGCATCAGGTGAAACCATCATTACCAGTCCTATTCCCATATTAAAAGTACGATACATTTCCTGATCATCAAGTTTTCCCAACTCTCTTAGTACATTAAAGATCGGCAATACCGGACAGGAATTCTTATTTATTTCAACGGAACAATGATTAGGTAATATTCGCGGGATATTTTCCAGAACGCCTCCGCCAGTGATATGAGCCATTCCCTTGATAGGGATTTTTTTATTTAGCAAGTGTAGAACAGGATTTGTATAATTGATATGAGGTAACAGTAAAGCTTCACCAACTGTGACATCCAACTCAGCAATTTTGGATTCTACAGTATACCCCCCTAATTCAAACAAGAGCTTTCTGGCTAATGAGTATCCATTAGTATGTAAACCGCTGGAAGGAAATGCCAGTACCAAATCTCCTGGAGTAATATCTTTTCCTAATATGGCTTCATCCTTTTCCACTACCCCAGTAATAATACCTACCAAATCATGCTCTCCTTTCAGATAGGTATCGGGCATTTCAGCTGTCTCCCCACCAACCAGGGAAATATTATTTTCGAGACAAGCTTGCGTCATGCCAATAATGATCTCTTCAATATATTCAGGCTTCAAGCGATCAGTTGCTATATAATCTAAAAGTGTTAATGGCCTTGCACCCAACACAATAATATCGTTGGTGGTTGCACTGACCAAATCGATTCCGATTGTATCAAATTTTTGCATCATCCTAGCAACTATGGTCTTCGTACCTACGCCATCAATGCTTTGAACCATGACAGGGTGTTTGAATTTTTCCATAAAAGGCTTCAAATCATACATTGCACCAAAACTACCGATTCCTGTCAGAACTTGAGGCGAAAATGTTTTTTCAACATTACGTTTAATGCGTGCGACAGCTTCATTACCTGCCTCAATATCGACACCCGCTGATTTGTAATTGACAGTAGACATTATAATAGCCTCGCTCTTAAGCCATTTTCCCAAGCCTGTTTCGCTTCTTTGACAGGCAAACTGATAACAGAATTCATCTGTAAAACTGGCTGTTCTGTAGTATGTCCGATAACCATGTAAGGGACTTGATATTGAGTAACCAGTTTATCAAAAGCGGCTTTATTTTGTTTATCGATTTCAAGAATAAAACCGCCTGTCTCTCCAAATAAAAGTTTGTCAGCAGATAATTCTGCATTAATTTGTACAGCGACCCCCATGGAGTTCTTAAAACTCATCTCAGCAAGAGCAACAGCAACCCCTCCCTCTGAGATATCATGGGCGGCGTTAATCAACCCATGCTGAATTGCCGCTGAAACAGCATGGATTTCTCTATTTAACAAACTTAAATCCGGTTTTGGAACATGAGAGCCCAATTCATTATGAAGCTGGTAATAAACACTACCACCACATTCGTCTTTACGCTCTCCAATCAATATCAATAAACTATCACTTTTCTTAAAATCAAAGGTAATAGCAAAATCAATATCTGGAAGTGTTCCCAGACAACTAATCATGGGGCTGGGAGGAATAGCTCCTTTCACTGATTCATTATACAATGAAACATTGCCGGCAATGACAGGCAATGTCGCTTGAGGATTATCTTTAAGATGAATAGCAGCACAGGCATCAACAATGCCTCGCACAGAGTCAACAAACTCGCGCATTTGTTCTGGCTTCTCTGGATTACCAAAACACAAACAATCTGTTATTGCGACTGGAGTAGCTCCAACCGCAGTGATATTCCGTACCGATTCGACAACCGCGTTAACAGCTCCCCAATAGGCATCAATTTTGTTATAGCGGGGATTTTGATCTAAAGACAAGGCAATGCCCGTTTTACGAATTTCCTCAGGATACTTTGTTTCATTAAATGGTTGTAATACTCCAGCATCAGCCCATCCTGCTTGTATGAAGGTACGGCCTTGCACTTGTTTATCATACATTTCAAAAATAGGCTGCCTACTCGCCACATTCTCATGAGCCAATAACTGCAATAAAATTTGATTATAATCATCTGGTTGGGGAAAAGAAGGTTCTGTCATTTGCTTCTGCAAAGAGGAATATGGCCTGTTATAAACAATGCCTTTCGTAACATCAGGGACTTTAGCCCTCACAAGTTCACGCCCCTGGTAATTCACTACGTATAATCCATCGGTACGAATTTTGCCGATTACTGCAGCGCAGGCTCCTTCAGAAACCTGTGGTAACGCGAAGGTTTCATTATAATGTTTCAGAATAGTATCTATTAAATCAGGAGGAACAACCCACATAAAGCGTTCCTGAGTTTCAGAGCACAAAATGACTGAAGGCATTAATCCTGGCATTCCCGTGGGCACTTTGTCCAAATCAATTTCGGCACCATAAGAGCCACCGGCTTCAGCCAACTCAATACTTGCGCAAGCCACACCACCTGCTCCTAAATCTTTAAAGCCCACCCTGTCAATTAAATTCTTTTCTCTGAGTAGTTGAAATAATGAATAATTGGCTTTAAGGAGATGTCTCTGTAAAAAAGCATTGGGTTCTTGAACGGCTCCCTTATTCTTTTCCTGCGAATCTTCTTCTAATACTGTCGAGGCAAAACTGGCACCACCAAACCCACTATTATCAGTTGGCTTACCAACTAAAATAAAAACATAATTCTCAGCGTCGGGTGGAGCATAAGAATGAATAATATGATCCTCTCTTACTATCCCCAGCGTGACTACAGTAACCAAACAATTTTCATTGTAGGCCGGATCATAGTACACATCACCAGCTATATTCGGTATTCCCAAAGGATTGCCATACCCTGCAATACCTGAAACGACACCCTCCTGTATCCAGTGAGTACGTGCACGCGTGATATCCCCAAAACGCAAACTGTCTGCTACTGCAATAACTTCCCCACCCATACAACAGACATCGCGGACATTACCACCTACTCCGGTAGCTGCACCTTCATAGGGAACAATTTGAGAGGGGTGATTGTGTGATTCATGACTGACAATAACACCATATCTATAACCATTTTTATCTTGGGCTACAGACACAATACCTGCATCTTCCTTGGCGCCCAGTATAACGTGAGGGCCGGAGGTATTGAATTGCTTTAGATGAATACGACTGCTTTTATAAGAGCAATGTTCCGACCCTTGAATAGACCAAAGTACGCACTCCGAAATGGTTGGGGGTCTTTTAAGAAACTCATTCTGTATAGTCAATGCCTCATCTACAGAAAGATTTAAATTATAATCGCACAGTAATTTTTCAATTTCTTCGCGATTCAAAGAAGAAAAATCAAGGGTTTCAGTAAGATTTTGCATGAATCTCTATACCAGATAGAATTAATCTCTGATTGATCAGTAAAGCACTAATCTCTCCCCAAAGCAGTAGATATTGTATATTTTTACACAGGGTATAAGCAATGAAAAACCAATAATTAAGATAAATTAAGTTGTGGTTCTAATTTTGGAATTTAACTTATTATCCACTCAATTTGTTTTTTCAAATCAATATTTATCTCAGAAAGTTCTTCTAACTCATGGTTAGTGTACGGGTTATCATTTGGGCTGTTCAGTTGATGAAGCTCAATACGTCTATCTCGTTCCTGGTGCAACCAGGTAATCTGGGGAGAAAATAAATGAAGCATACCCTCCACCCACTGATCCAATACTTGCCAATAAGGATCGTCAATTAATGTCATCTTGTAAGATTTCAGGAAATATGGAATATGCTCTGCACTATACCAAATTTCTGAAGTCACCCAACGGTTGACAGTAAATAATCGTATCGGTTGTCCAAACTGATTCATGCCAATTGCGACAAGGTGAGTCATGGGATTATCTATGTATTTGTCCCAATCCTCTAAAGGAGCAGGTTTAATACGCTTGGGGATATGTTTATATCGCAAAAAACAATGAAAATGACCATGCTCATTACTTTCAAAATTTTCTCTATGGCAATGATAAAAATATTGCGATCCAGTACTGCGATCAATCCTGTCTCCTTTCGGATAGTGACTCATACGTTCATGCTTTCGCTTTTTTCTAAGCGTATAGTGCAGAATATTTTTACCTTTACTGGATATCATTTTCTGTTGGGCTTCAAGAACTTGTGAAGCATAACCAAGAAATTTCTTTTTATACCAGCTGGACAATATGGGTAAGTTAAAATCTGATTGACTAGTCATAATTACTTAAAAAATAAAACGTAATAAAAAGAGGTAGTTAGCACTACCTCTTTATAGAAAATATTACTTATTAATCACCACTGCAACCACCGCAGCCACCACAACCGCCACAACCTTTGCAACCTTTGCAACCGTTGCAGCCCTTGCAACCTTTACAACCTGTACAGCCAGAAGTTGTTGTAGTTGAAGTATCATCAGCATAAGCTACGGAAACCATAGGTGCTGTTGATAAAGCAGCTAACAGAGTGGCTACTGCCATTGTTGATTTTTTCATAGTATTACTTCCTTGATAGTTAATGGATTTTTTATTTACCCATTAAGATATTAGCAAACAAATCAAAAATTTTCTTCTTTTTTCACAAAAATAAATTGATTATTTTTTAATAAATCTGATTTTTTATGTATCTAAAAACACGGGGTTGATAAATTATTGTTAATACAAGCAACTCCAAGAGCAATGAACCAAATTCATTGTTTATAGTATTTTGGGTACGGTTCAAATTTGATTTATTCATCAGATTCTAACCATACCCTAATTGTTAAGAGCAAAATTCCGTATCAATTTGTCTATTATTTCAAGTCAAATGGTGTGCTTGCTCAAGCAATTGAAGCATTTTTGATAGCGAAATCAAACCAACCGAAGTCATTTGCGTGATTGGCTCTCCCGATGCATTAAAAAATATCATCGTTGGCGTTCCATAAATACCAAACGCTTTTTTTATAGCATCAACCTCTGCATTCTTGTTACTGATATCCACTTTAATGCTAATCCAATCAGACATGGCCTTTTGAATTTCTGGTTGATTGAATACTTTACTATCCATTTCCTGACAATCACTGCACCAATCCGCTGAAAAATCAAGGAATACTGCTTTTTTAGTATTTTTAGCCTGTTCCAATTGCAGTTGAAGAGCGCTTAAGGTATTAATCTTGATAAATGGATTATTTTCTAAAGATCCTTGTTTTACTTTTACTGAGGGTATTGTTGTGTTGTACAAAATAATACCTCCTGAAATCAAAGCAAGAATACCTAATCCCTGAATCAGATAACCACGCCAATTGTTTTGAGATTTTAAAGCGCCTAAACTGATACTGGCGACAATAAGTAATCCAGCCCATAAAATGTGCGTAATGGTCTGATTGAGAATCCGGGATAGCATCCATATGGCAATTCCCAGCATGATAAAACCAAACAATTGTTTTATTTTAAGCATCCAGGAACCCGCTTTTGGAAGTAAGGTACCATAACCCGCACCAACAATAAGCAGAGGAACACCCATTCCCAGTGCCATAACAAATAAAATCAATCCACCCATTATGATCTGGCCATTTTGACCAATATAACTTAAAACGCCAATTAAAGGAGCGGTAACACAAGGTGAAACAATTAAAGTGGATAAAATTCCCATTATTCCTACAGAAAGATAACTTCTCTGTTTTCCCAATTGATTGGTTTTATTTAACCGATTTCCAAGGTTTGCAGGAAGTTTCAATTCAAAAAAGCCGAACATTGAAAGAGCCATGGCTACAAATACAATGCTGAATAAAGTGATCACTACTGGGCGTTGCATTACAGTTTGGACTGTACTTCCCATATACCCTGCGAGCATACCTGCTCCAGCATAGGTAACAGCCATTCCAGTCACATAACTCAATGATAACTTAAAGGCCTTTCCTGTAGAAATAGAATCTTGTCCTACAATAATTCCTGATAAGATAGGAACCATAGGTAGAATACAGGGCGTAAAAGCTAACAAAACACCTAATCCGAAAAAAGCGCTCAAATAAACAAAAGCACTATTCCCTGTAATAAAATGCATTACAGTATCCGGGTTAGAACTTTCAAAACCCGGGGTATATGACCACACCACCTGAGTAAAAAATATCAGTAATAAAAACTTGATCGAATCAATTAATTTTCTCATTTTAATATCCCAATAAATAATAAATAGCAAAGGTAGATACTTTTACCAAAAAACGAGTAATCTACACTCGACCTCTTGTATAACCAGCCATTTTTACTTGACGCCAAGAAGTCTACTGAGAAAGATGACAAATTTACTCTAGTGGGAAATAGGTGGTTTAAAAATTGAGGATGTGGGTGATTTATATTTTGATTGAACAACTAAAAAATAAAGAATAAATGTCAGCAACGATAGGATATTAACGAGAGACAATTCCTCTTCAGAAATAATATAATACGCATTGGACAAGCAAGAATTCATCAATGCCGTCCGCTGAGGGCATTCCGTTATAGTATGGATATACTGAGCATTACCCTGAATCTGTTGATTATTGTTATGAAACACTGCTGGTTTTACCATTAACAAAACCATGCTGCATAGTATCAGGTAATGAATTACTCTGTGTTTAACTTTCATAGAGGTTATAGTATCTTTTTAAGAGACTTCTGTACAGTAGCTGCTAACTATCAACACCAACTTAGGGCTATTTTATAACATTATCAATAAGTTGCTTTAACTTAGCTCCTTCCTGGATAAAAATAAAATAAATCTATCTAATAAACGGGTGGTAAAGAATCGTTTTAAGCCAATTAAAAAATAAGCTGGAAAAGTTACTGGATACTTGGGTTTTGGTTTCCTGGATTCCACGGCATGGACCAATTTTTTTATCACCGCATCAGTATCTTGGGTGAAAAACGAGTCTGCCTTCTTCTGTTTAAAATTACTCAGCATGGTTCTGTATTGATTCTTGAAATAGCTTTTTTCCATTGGTATTTGTTGTAAAGAGAAATCCACCGCATTATCACGAAATCGACTGTTTATAGGACCAGGTTCTATTGTTATGACATTAATACCTGAACCAGACAACTCCAGTCGAAGTGTGTCACTTAATCCCTCCAATGCATACTTGGAAGCATTATAAGCGCCTCGAAATGGCATGCTAACTACTCCAAGTATAGAGCTGATATTGATTATACGCCCTTGACCTTGTTCTCTCATAACAGGAATAACCAAATTGGTCAAATCTTGTAAACCAAATACATTCGTTTCAAATTGTTGGCGAAGAATATCCCGAGAAATATCCTCAAGAGCACCTACCTGGCCATACCCTGCATTGTTAATCAATACATCCAGGTGACCCGATGTCATAATTAACAATTGCGCAAATGCACTTTGGATTGAAATGGGGTTACTTACATCCAACAAGAGAGCCTCAACTCCTTTATTTAGCAATTTTTCGACATCCTCTGTTTTTCTACAAGAAGCAATCACTCTATGCCCTCTTTTTTTCAAAGCAAAAACTGCATCAAAACCTATGCCACTGGAACATCCTGTGATCAAAATCACTTTTGCATTCATCGCTATGCCCTATACCAAATTTTTATCTATCGTACTAATCTCTGTATCTAATTACTACTGCTATAAAAACTCACTTTGTATGATGTTAAGTAAAATATGAGTGACTATGAAAACTATAAGAACTGATTGAAATATTATTAGACTATAATTTCAATATTATCTGTGAAAAAGGAATTTATCATGAAAGTGGTAAGTATTAAGGTCCCGAGGTCATTCGCTACTCTTAACTTAACTTTTCTATTGTTCATTACTGTATCATTTAACAATGTAGCAAATGCTAACAATACTAACACTGCTCCGTATCTTTCAGGGAATACTCAACTTGCTTATTTCATTGGGGTTCACAGCTACCCTGGTAACTACTACTGGCGCGGCCCTGTATATTACAAAAACGCTTATTGGACAAAATGGAAATATATTGGCTATGGTTGCCAGAAAAGCTGCTTAATAGACCGATGGAGTGGTCGAGTCATTCGCTGTGCCAAACGTTGTTTTTAACTGACTTTCATATAAGAGGAGCTTGTATATTGCATTTAGTTAGTTTCCCTAAGCTCCCTTACTAAAAACATTTTTTAACGAAGATATTGGTGAGAGCTGTGAGCCATGATAAAAAATTCAACTGATGAAGTAGCGTTAATACAATCCTCTTATCTATTGTTCAAACAACTTGGTGTGAACATCTCTTCCCAGTAACTGGAAGAGGATTTCCCATGTCTATTCCAAAAATGGGGAAGCAATTTACTTTTGTACAAACTTGAAGAACTTGGAGCCCTGTCTGCTGTTGATTCTGGTAGCTGAGATCGGTTGACTGTGGCAACAGACTGCCTATTAAATCTGTACTTGATAATACTATAGGTCTTTTCGAGACTCTCTGGGAGCATTCTTGGCGTTGTTTTTTGTTCTTTAGCTATCAATCCTACCAAATTAGTGCGTTGCTCAAGTTGGTTTCGCATAGTAACTTGTACTTGTTTTAATTGTCTTCCAGTGCATCGAACCTCTTCCATCAGCTGTATCAGATGTCCTCTACGCTCCATCATCTTTTTTGGTATTTGTTTATTATTTTTCAATAACTTAGAAATAACATCAATCATTTCTGGAGTGACCTCACTTCTTAAATGATTAAGTTTTTTATTCAGATGTTTTAATTGCTTTTTTAAAAGAACTTCTTTGTCCTTTAAAGATTCAAGCGATTCATCCAAGGCTCCAATGGCATGATAGGTAAAAAATAAAGGAGTAAAATCGCTCTCACTCTGATGTGTATTCATAAAATGGCGCAAAGCACCATGGTTCCCTATTGGTGAGCTTAATTGACAGAGTTGATTATAATTAGTTCTTACGCTTACAGGTAAGCCATCGATTAACTGTTTGTCTGCAATTAATTGCAAATTAACAAATACTAAAAGAAAGCCTTCATAACAGTGATGTCTTAACAGTAAATCTGATATATTTATCCAGCGTCTGAAAGCATTTAATTGGGCATCAGGACAAGATTTATGCTGTTGAATGTCATTTTTAAGAAAAAACTCCAGCTCTTGTCTTAGCTTGAAATAGCTTTGTTGTCTCGAATTCGATTTTTCTTTTCGTTCAAATCCTGAAATATCATTAAAATCATCCAGAGTAAACTGTTTCAATTGCTCTCTTAATTTAATATCAATCAGTAATGCGTAATCTGAGGCAATTTTGGACTCTATAAAACTATACATTAATTGATTTTTCCTGCTGTGAGCTATTGATTTTTGAAATTTTCTATCAGCAATCAACTTGTCAAACCGTTCTGATGCCAAAGGTTTTTGCCAAAAAAACTTATTGTCCTTTGTCGTCAGACAGGAACGAAAATAATTATGGGTCACTGTTGTAAACTCCTTACCAACAATTCATTTGTTAAACTAAGCAAAGTAGTCGACTAGTCCTTTGGGTAGATGCTTAGTTAATGAAGTGATTTTATTTTTATCTTCTGCTGATTGGATAAGATCTATTTCACCATGATGGTTTTTCTGCGAATCTTGGCGTGAATTTGTATTGGTTCCAATATGCACTTCAGATAAGTTTATACCTTGCTGAGCCATCATCTCTCTTAATCTGGGGAGCGCTTGGTCAACAATTTCTTTTACATAAACACTGTGAGTAGATATGTTAACAGAGGCATTATCCTTTACAACTTTTACATTAATTTCCAAAGGCCCTAATTCTTCAGGATGAATTTTAATTAAGGCACTTTTTACATCCTGATGACCAAGCCAAACAATATGTTCGGATAATTGATCTGACCACTGTGAATGGTTTACATGAATTGGAATTAAAAAATTTTTAGGTACGTAATAATTGGAAACAACTGGAGGTTGAATATCTGAACCAGGTTTTTGGTCCATTTGAAAGGAACTACCAGGTATTGCAGTACCCACTTTAGCTGCCTCTATTTCAGATTTTATTACTTCAGTTCCAAACTCAGCATTCGCTTTAATCTCTTCTAAAGGCAGGAAAGAATCTCCCCCTTTAATTAATTGATGATTTTTCAATAAATCATTCTCCAGTTGATTTATTGCCCCATTTTGGTGTGAATTAATATTATTCTCATCATAATCTGCTGTTGGAACATCCAGTTTCAGCTTGCCAGATTCAATAGGTGTTATTTCTGAGCCCACAATCTTGTAAGTCTTATCTGTCTGATTTTCAAGTTTAACTATTGGTGGTTGGAAATTTTCAGAGTTAATCCATGTTAGAGCCACATTTTTTTCTAATGTTGATTCAAACTGCCCTTCATACTGATTGCCTGTTATTTCATTAATATCAGGTAAATCAACATCATACCGCAATTGATCATCCAATGATTTTTTTTGCTCATTGTGTCCTTGAATTTGCTCATCGGATTTTACCTCATGAAATTGCAAATTTTGTAAAACATCATTATCTGCTGAATTTTGATGCTCACACTCATATATTGTATCCGTATTATTTATTGATAACATTTCAGCCATTAGCAATATAAAAGATTCAGGAGTTAATAAATCACTGTCACTCTCAGAATCTTCATGAACATTAATCAATTGCTCGGGTTTTAGATCGTTTTGAACTGTTGAAGGGGTATCCGGTAAGATGGATGAATTGAGTATAAGGTTTTTCAGATCAAGCATATCACACTCCCTGTGTTATGTTTAACATATAGCAAAACTTATACCATCTGCAAGCTTACTGAAAAAATAATTAAGGGACAGTTAAAAAATATTGCATGCATGTAAAACCTCTTAATACTTACTATAACCCCTAAAAAAATAATGCTAGTTTTTTGACATATTTTATAGGGAGAGAAATTTATTATGTATCACTATTTATTCAGCCACAATAAATCTCAGGAATCTATAGATGGCTTGATTGAACAAGTAAAACAATTGCTAAATCATGTGGAAATGAAACAAAAGGCGTATTTTTTAAATTTATTGACTATCCGTGTTAGCGAATTTCAAAACGAACTTGAATCAGAGACTTCAAATACTTTTAATAAGCAACAGATACTTATCCAGTATGAAAAGTTTGCGAAAACCTTACTCATTTGCATAAAGCAACCTGAACGAACATCCTCTGCGATACATAATTACCATAAAGGGTTTTATTATCCTGTTGCTATTCACGATAAAATTAAACCCGATCCCACTATAGAACATGTGGCTATAGCAACCGTTGGAGTCAGCCTAGCTTTGCTTTTAAGTTCAATCCCAACATTCATTTTTAACCCCCTCCTTGGTGTTATTATGGTATCACTCGCAGTGACGCTGCTGTTACCAAGTGGGTTTTGTCTGCTAATCCCAGACTCCCCAGATACAACAAGAAAAAAAGAAGAAGAAAAAAGGATTTTTGTAGAAGGTGCAAAACTCATCAATCCTGATGCTCCGGTTGAAGAGTTTGATAAACAATCTTACTTCTCTGCATCGTTAATTAAAGCATGATTTTATTGATACTGAATGAAAACTTCCTGAAATTGAGCTATTATTCCTAGAGATTATTAATAATAATATTTTGATTTTGGGAGTACTTTATGAAAGTCGGTCAAGACAGTCTATCAACAAAATCCCAGTTAACAGTTGATGGAAAAACCTATAATTACTACAGTTTGAAAGAAGCTGAAAATAAACATTTTAAAGGAATTAATCGCCTGCCTTATTCCTTGAAAGTACTTCTTGAGAATTTATTACGTTTTGAGGACGGCAATACAGTAACAACCAAAGATATCAAGGCAATTGCTGACTGGCTCCATAATAAAACATCCCAGCATGAAATAGCGTTTAGACCGACAAGAGTACTAATGCAAGACTTCACAGGTGTTCCCGCAGTGGTAGATTTGGCTGCCATGCGTACTGCCATAGTAAAAATGGGAGGAAATGCAGACAAAATTTCTCCTCTTTCACCGGTCGATTTGGTTATAGACCATTCAGTCATGGTCGATAAATTCGCTTCAGCTGATTCCCTTGAAGTAAATACCAAAATCGAGATAGAAAGAAATAAAGAGCGCTATGAGTTTTTACGCTGGGGACAAAAGGCTTTTTCTAACTTTCAGGTCGTACCACCCGGAACAGGAATTTGTCATCAGGTCAATCTGGAATATTTGGGAAAAACTGTGTGGAATAGTGAAAATGATGGCCAGTTGTATGCCTATCCAGACACTTTGGTCGGCACAGACTCTCACACTACTATGATTAATGGACTAGGTGTCCTGGGCTGGGGAGTCGGTGGTATAGAGGCAGAAGCAGCGATGCTGGGGCAACCTGTATCCATGCTCATCCCTGAAGTAATCGGTTTTAAATTATCAGGTAAACTTAAAGAAGGAATTACTGCAACTGATTTGGTCCTTACCGTCACTCAGATGCTACGAAAAAAAGGTGTTGTTGGTAAATTCGTTGAATTTTATGGTCCTGGACTTAATGATTTACCTTTGGCAGACCGAGCTACAATTTCCAATATGGCCCCCGAGTACGGCGCAACTTGTGGCTTCTTTCCAGTGGACAAGGAAACAATAAAGTACTTGGAATTGACTGGTCGTGACAAACATACCATTGCCCTTGTTGAAGCTTATGCAAAAGCACAAGGTATGTGGTATGACAAAGACAATGAAGAACCCATATTTACTGACTCTTTACATCTTGATTTAGACAGCGTTGAACCTTCTCTGGCTGGTCCTAAGCGCCCCCAGGATAAAGTTAATCTCAGTTCATTACCTGTTGAGTTCAATAATTTTTTAATTGAAGTTGGAAAAGAAAAAGAAAAAGAAAAAACCTTTGCTGTTAAAAACAAAGATTTTCAAATGAAACATGGTCATGTAGTCATAGCTGCGATAACCAGCTGTACTAATACCTCTAATCCAAGTGTACTGATGGCAGCAGGGCTGGTAGCAAAAAAAGCGATTGAAAAAGGATTACAGCGTAAACCATGGGTTAAATCTTCATTGGCACCTGGTTCTAAAGTAGTTACAGACTATTTAAGGCATGCCGGCCTGCAAACTTATCTGGATCAATTAGGCTTTAATTTGGTTGGTTACGGTTGTACCACTTGTATAGGTAATTCAGGTCCTTTGCCTGATGATATTTCCCATTGTGTTTCAGAGCATGATCTTGTTGTTTCATCCGTTCTATCTGGTAATAGAAATTTCGAAGGGCGTGTTCACCCTCAAGTCAGAGCCAACTGGCTAGCCTCTCCCCCATTGGTAGTCGCTTATGCTTTATGTGGGACAACTTGCAGTGACTTAAGCAGGGAACCCATTGGGCAAGACAAAGAAGGAAATGATGTTTATCTCAAGGATATCTGGCCATCTAATAAAGAGATTGCTGCGGAAGTGGCTAAAGTAAGCGGTACCATGTTCCGTAAAGAATATGCTGAAGTATTTAAAGGTGATGCTCATTGGCAAGCCATTCAAACAAGCTCAGGACAAACTTATGAATGGAATCCTGATTCTACGTACATTCAACACCCTCCATTTTTTGAAAACTTAAGTCTGAAACCAGAACCAATCAACCCCATCAAGCAGGCTTATATTTTAGCTTTATTCGGCGATTCAATTACAACGGATCATATTTCACCTGCCGGTTCAATCAAAGCCAGCTCTCCAGCAGGCTTGTATTTAAAATCCAAAGGGGTAGACGAGAAAGATTTTAACTCCTATGGTTCACGTCGCGGTAACCACGAGGTCATGATGCGAGGCACTTTTGCCAATATACGCATTCGTAATGAAATGACGCCTGGACAAGAAGGTGGTGTCACTCGTTATGTTCCTACCGGAGAAACCATGTCGATTTATGATGCAGCTATGCGTTATCAGGAAAATCAACAAGACTTGGTTATCATCGCTGGTAAAGAATATGGAACAGGCTCTTCTCGCGATTGGGCAGCAAAAGGCACTAATTTGCTTGGAGTTAAGGCAGTGATTACGGAAAGCTTTGAGCGCATCCATCGTTCCAATTTAATTGGCATGGGTATATTGCCATTGCAATTCAAAGATGGAATGACACGTAAAACATTAAAATTGGATGGCAGTGAGCGCATCAGTATTGAAATCTCTGATAAATTAACCCCGGGCGCGATGGTACCTGTAACCATAGAAAGGCAAGATGGGGGCGTTGAGAAGATAGAAACTCTTTGTAGAATTGATACTGCTGACGAGCTCGAATATTATAAAAATGGCGGAATACTTCAGTATGTATTGCGCAAAATAAGCTCTTAACAATTGGGCACATTACGTGCCCTTCTCCCTTAGAGTGTTGGGTTCACAAAATATCTAGAGACGCATGAACACTGCATCACTAGGCAGCTGAAATTAGAATATCAATAAAAATTGATACCATAATCAGGAGAAACCCAACAACTTATAAATATTCAACAGTAATTAAACTGTACAGCCAAACTTTTCTTTACTCTGTTAACTTATCATAATACCATTTATACCCCATTCAATACCCGGGTTTATTGCACTCATAAAGGATAAATAATGAATCATTCGAAAAAGGTTCTGAACGTTTTTTCTTTAGTTATGATCAACGTCATTGCTGTAGATAGTTTACGGACCTTGCCTATCAGCGCAAAACTTGGATTTTCTCTGGTCTTTTATTATATTTTTGCAGCCCTTACCTTTTTTATTCCGGTAGCATTGGTTGCTGCGGAGCTCGCTACTGCCTACCCTAATACCGGTGGAATTTATGTCTGGGTTAGAGAAGCATTCGGGAGACGGGCAGGATTTATCACCATTTGGCTGCAATGGATATATAATGTGGTTTGGTATCCAACCATGTTAGCTTTTATCGCCGCCACTTTATCCTATTTAATCGCTCCCCATTTAGGAAATAACAAATTTTATTTATTAGGCACAGCACTTACTTTGTTTTGGGTATTTACTTTTTTAAATTGCTTTGGCATGAAACTATCCAGTATTGTAAGCATAATCGGCGCCTCCATAGGCACATTATTGCCTATGATAGTGATTATTGTTCTGGGTGCAGTTTGGATATTTCAAGGCAGACCTGTAGCAGTCAATTACCCCACAACATGGCTACCTGATTTTAGTTCATTAGGAAATCTGTCTTTATTTTCAGCGGTTTTATTTGGCCTGATAGGAATGGAAATGTCTGCTGTTCATGCTGAAGAAGTAAAAAACCCGCAAAGAGATTATCCAAAAGCCCTTTTTTATTCGGCCCTTTTAATTATATCCACCTTATCATTAGGTTCTTTGGCGATTGTTATTGTAGTACCAAACGATAGTTTAAGCGTTGTTTCAGGTCTTGTTGATGCTTATGCCATATTCTTTAATTCCTATAATATGCCATGGATGACATCAGTGATTGCCGTATTAATTATTTTAGGAGGCCTCAGTGGCGTATCAGCCTGGATAATAGGCCCAACCAAGGGATTACTAGTATCCGCACGCGATGGTTCTTTACCTGCGCTGTTTTCCCGTGTCAATAAATACGGCTCGCCGGTAGCAATACTGCTCACTCAAGGAGTTATATTTACTGTATTAAGCACAGTCTTTATTTTACTTGATTCAATTAATGCTGCGTACTGGGTGTTAAGCGATTTAAGTGCTCAAATGGCATTGTTGGTGTACATCATGATGTTTGCTGCAGCAATTAAATTGCGCTACAGTAAGCCCGAACAGCCACGTGGCTATACTATTCCTGGTGGCAATCTGGTAATGTCTTTTATCTCTGGAATTGGGATTATCTGCTGCATAGCCGCTATGATTGTCGGATTTATACCCCCCTCACAAATCCCTATAAAGAATGTTTTTCTTTTTGAGTGCTTTCTAATTGGCGGTCTCATTCTATTTGTTTTCATTCCCTGGTTATTTGCTAAAAAGCACGACGAGCAATTATGTAGTGAAGAGTAGTTGAGCAAGAAATTAAAGCCCACAAAAAAATTTGCTGGGCTTTTTAAGATTATTCTTAAGAGTAATTAATAATACTAACCTTCTTCCGGAATAGACATTAAACTGGCATTACCACCTGCAGCAGTTGTATCAACTGTATAGGTACGCTCATGGCAAAGGCGAATCAAATAGTTAGGACCTCCAGCTTTGGGGCCTGTGCCAGACAACCCTTCACCACCAAACGGTTGCAGGCCTACTACTGCTCCAATCATATTGCGATTTACATAACAGTTCCCTGCGTGAACCCTTTGCCTAATGTATTCAACAGTTTCATTAATTCGGCTATGTATTCCCAGTGTTAAGCCATAGCCAGTTTGATTGATTTGATTAATTACCTTATCCAGATCTTTTCTCTTAAACTGAATCACATGCAAAATTGGCCCAAATACTTCTTTTTCCAAAGCGCTGATATTATCAATTGCAATGGCTGTTGGTGGCATGAAATATCCTGATGAAACGTCATCACTAACGGAGCATTGATATAATATTTCATGATGTTTTTTCATGTTTTCGACATGATTTTTCAATATAGATAATGCTTCCTTGTCTATAACAGGACCTACATCAGTTGATAGCCATTGAGGATCACCTACCACTAACTCAGCCATCGCGCCTTTTAACAGCTCTACAGTTCTTGGATACACTTCTTCTTGCACATACAATACTCTAAGAGCTGAGCATCGCTGTCCTGCACTGCCAAAGGCCGAAGTGACAGCATCAACCACCACTTGTTCCAATAATGCTGAAGAATCGACAATCATTGCATTTTGACCGCCCGTTTCTGCAATTAAAGGAATGATTTCGCCACCTCGAGTAGCTAACGTCCGATTAATCAAATTCGCCGTGTCAGTCGAGCCTGTAAACAGAACTGCTTTAATTCGTTTATCTGCGACTAAAGCGGCCCCTATGGTCTCGCCAGCGCCTGGAATTAATTGAATTGCTCCTTCAGGAATACCAGCTTGATGCATTAATTTCACAGCGTAGGCTGCAATTAATGGAGTTTGTTCAGCCGGTTTAGCAATCACACAATTGCCTGTAACTAGTCCAGCTACGACTTGTCCCGTAAATATGGCCAAGGGAAAATTCCAGGGACTAATACACAATATTGTCCCGCGAGGATGTAAACTTAATTCATTTAATTCCCCCGTGTATCCATTAAAGCGTTGAGGACTACCCATAAGCTCTTGGGCTTTCTTGGCATAGTATCGACAAAAATCAATAGCCTCTCTTACTTCAGCAATTCCATCACTCCAGGTTTTACCAGCTTCCCGACAAGTTAATACCATGAGTTCTGCCATATTGGCCTGTAGTAAATCTGCAAATCGGTTTAGACAAGAAGCACGTTCTTCTACCGATTTCTTACTCCATGGTTCAAAAGCCAATTTTGCTTGATTTAATGCCGCCTCAACATCATCAAGAGTTGCTTGCTGCACAGATCCAATAGCATATGCCGGCTGCTGGGGAGACATAACCGTTTGCAGTAAGTCCCTGGATAATTTCCGACCGGAAATCATAGGACTTGCCTGCCATTCTTTTGTTTGAATTTTTGCCAGTTCCTGCTGCAATAAAGCGCGTTCAAGTCGATTTGTAAAGTCAAAACCTTTAGAGTTTTTCCGTACAGGTAAAAAGATATCCTCTGGCAATGGTATATTTTTGTTTATTTTATTAAATAACGATTTTGCTTTAATCACGGGATCTTCTACCAACTCGCTAATAGGTGCCTTATCATCCACTATGCGATTGACAAAAGAAGAGTTTGCTCCATTTTCCAGTAATCGTCGGACTAAATACGGTAATAAATCCTCATGGCTACCAACTGGTGCATAAATACGGCATGGAATACCATAACAATTAGCAGGAACAATCTGCTCATAAAGCTCATTACCCATGCCATGCAGACATTGAAATTCAAAATCTCTATAATCCCCTACCACATTCAGAATCATTGCCACAGAATAAGCATTATGAGTTGCAAATTGTGGATAAATAGCATCGGTCATAGTCAGGATTTTTTTTGCGCAAGCCTGAAATGACACATCAGTAAACACTTTACGGGTAAAAACCGGGTATTCAGAAAAACCTTGCATTTGCGTTTTTTTGATTTCGCTATCCCAATAGGCTCCTTTAATCAATCTGACCATAATACGCCGCTGCTTACTTCTTGCCAGAGCAGCAACCCAATCCAGGACATAAAACGCTCTTTTTTGATAGGATTGAACGGCCAAACCAAACCCATTCCATCCCTGTAAACTCTCATCATTAAACACTTTCTCTATCACATCAAGCGAAAGATCCAAACGCTCTGACTCTTCAGCATCAATTGTTAAAGCAATGCCATAGTCCTTTGCTAAACGCGACAAGGCCAATAGTTTGGGAGGTAATTCTGCCATGACACGCTCATGCTGAAATTCACTATATCGTGGGTGTAAGGCAGAAAGTTTGATGGAAATACCAGGGCGTCTGTATACGTCTGAATGTTTATCCGCTTTCTCTCCAATTGAAATGATTGCTTCCTTATAGGCTTCAAAATATCTTGCGGCATCTGCAGATGTTAAAGCAGCCTCACCCAGCATATCGTAAGAATATCTGTATCCCCTATCTTCCTTTTTCTTCGCTCGAGCTAAGGCTTCATTAATGGTACGTCCCATCACAAATTGCTTGCTCATAATTCGCATGGCTTTATCAACAGCTTTTCTGACAACAGCCTCACTACTTCGATTAACCAATTTTAGTAACGCTTTGGTTAGTGTATTTTCAGCTTTTTCAGGAGTTAAAACTTTACCAGTTAACATTAATGCCCAAGTAGTGGCATTTACAAAAAAAGATTCACTCTGTCCACGATGGGCTCCCCAATCACCGCCAGCCAATTTATCTTTAATCAAATTATCTATGGTGGCATTATCGGGAACGCGCAATAACGCTTCCGCCAGACACATTAAGGCAATTCCCTCATCGCTTGATAAGGCATACTCTGTTAAAAAAGAATCTATTCCGGTGCTTTTCCTTCTCTCGCTGCGAACTGATTCAACCAATTTTGTAGCACTGGTTTTAATCGCGATCATTTGCTGAGGTTCAAGCGCTGCTTTTTCACTCAGTTCTGTAATTAAAGAAAGCTCATCCATACGATAAGCTTTATTAATAGCTGCTCTTAATCCTTCCGGTAAATGAATGGACTGCTTTTCCAGCATAATGTTCTCCAAAACTAAAGTGATAATTGTAAAAAATCAGTATTAAATTTTTACCATATACGACAAAAATTAAATTCATTATTCTCACGATGAAGAAATCCAATCATGATATCTTACACCAGCTTATTTGCCATGCCCTATCTCTACGAAAAGGCAATATTTTGGATAAAATCATAGTATCGAGTAATGAGTTGGGCTATACAAAACCAATGCATCAGCACCCATTTTGTGGCATATTATATGACGACAATCCTATTCGATAAAGTAAAAACGTGCTTTTTAATCCATAAAAACTGAATTAATTTTACTTATTTTGATCTAGTTTTAATCTAAAAGATCACTGTTTAACCATAAGAATTGTATTAATTTTGTGCTTAATTTTTATTATTTAACCAAACGTCTGTTCCAACCAACAGTTAACCCCATGATATGATTAATATTTTCACCCAATGGATAACTTAAGCTCTTATAAATTTACAATTAACTTATTTGTTAATATAATCACCATCTTTTGTAATAACCAATAATGGTGATTTAACAAGAAGAAAGGAGCAGTATGAATACATTATTTACTCTAATCTCAACTGTATTACTAACAAGCAACATCACATCCAGCACCCCATTATTTGCCAAGCCTGGAACAGACATTAACACCCAGGTGCAACATCTTAGCCACAAGGCCCCACAATTAAACAAAAAAGTTTTAAAACTTGCCTTGACAGCCTATAAAAATGCGAGCAAGAGAGGGGCAGTTAAAAAACCCGTTCTTACCGTGATTGATTATTCCTTACCTTCCAATAAACAACGTATGTGGGTATTCGATCTTCGTAACGAACGCCTATTATACAATACTTACGTAGCCCATGGTAAAAATTCTGGAGTCAATGTTGCCAGGAGTTTTTCTAATAGAGAGTCCAGCAAACAATCCAGCTTAGGTACCTATATCACCAAAAACACCTACATCGGACACAAAGGCTATTCCTTGAATCTCCAAGGTTTGGATAGAGGGTTTAATGATAATGCATACAATAGGCGTGTTGTGATACATGGCGCGTGGTATGTTGAACCTGACTTTATCAAAAAAGCTGGCCGTGCTGGTTTATCCTGGGGCTGTCCGGCTATAGCACAAACCTTAGCAAAACCCGTGATCAATACCATTAAAAACGGTTCGGTTGTTTTTGCTTATTACCCCGATAAGAAGTTTTTATCTAACTCAGGATATCTGGTAGCATAAATAAGTAAGCCAGGGACTCAGCCCTGGCTTTTCGCAGTCATCCGTATAAGAACTTACGTTCTTATTGTCATCCTGACAAATCAGATCCCTCTGATTGCACATCCATTTGCACGACTCATATCCTTATAAGTCTTGATTAAAATTTAGCAACTGAAAGAGAGAAGTGCAAGGCGTTAAATCACCCTTTTACCCAATACTATTTTCAATGTATGAATGGTATTTTTTTATTATTGCAATTAAAATCAATAACTTAATCATTTAAGCAGTAATTATTTACAGGCAAATACAATAATTTCTTCTATTGAATTGAGAAATTTCTTACATCAATTACAGCTTAAATAACGTCATTTTATCTTTTAAAGGAATATGCAGCTTGATTATGTCATAAGATATGGTAGTTTATTTACGATGAAATGTAGCAAGGTATGATTATGAACCAACAACTAAATGCAACCAAAAAAGATAAGCTTCAGGTAATTGATTGGCTTATTGAAAATTTTCCTAATGCATTTTTTAAAAAAGGGAACCAGGTCAAACCGCTCAAAATTGGAATATTTGATGATCTGATTGATTTTTATGAGCGACTGGATACACCACCTTTTAGTAAAAAATCATTACGAGAAGCATTAAGTTATTACAGTGCTTCCCCAGCTTATTTAAGCTGCCAAAAACCTAATACAGCACGTGTAGATATTTATGGTAATGAAATTGATGTGGTTACGCCAGAGCAGGCCAAGTATGCTTATCAGCGTTATCAGGAGCGGTATGGTAGTAAAAAAAGCCAAGAGTTAAAATAGCGAAAATATCTCAAGCCCTATTAACTCAGGCGCAGAAAAGCTACATTTGGCTTTGTTTTATTGTAGAACCATAATGTAATTAATACTTACATCAGAAACCAGAGTGGCTCTCCTAAGGAAGGGATTATAGCATAGGCCTTTCATATCAATAAGATTGAAATCGAACAGGCGTGCCATTTTGACTAACTCACTGGGTTTAATGAATTTATCATAATCATGTGTTTGTCTGGGTAACAAATTAAGCACATATTCTGCAGCAATAATAGCGCCAAGATAAGCCTTTAATGTTCTACTAATAGTTGATAAAAATAATAGTCCATTTGGTTTTAATAAACGCCTGCAATGTTGTAATACCAACTCAGGGTTTTGTACGTGTTCCAATAATTCCATACAAGTTATTGCATCAAAACTTTGATTCTCATACTCTTCAATAGGACTGCAAAAATAATCAATCTGCAACTGGTTTTTATGAGCATGTTCTTTGGCAACTTGAATGGCTTCTGGTTCTGCATCCAATCCACTCATATAAGCCCCTGCCTTGGCCATAGACTCGCAGAGTATCCCGCCACCGCAACCGACATCCAATATTCTCAGCCCCTTCAGATTGATATGTTCTGAAAGAAATTCAAAACGAGCGCCATTGATATCATGCAAAGTTCTGAGAGGGCCATTAACATCCCACCAATCATTTGCAAATTGGGCAAATTTGTGTACTTCTTCTGTAGCGATAGTCGATTCAATTTGATTCATAAGACAATAAATCCATTGGTTTAAAAAATTCAATGACGCGTTGATTAGTAATAAAGCTTACATTATATGGGTGTTCTGAAACCAATCCTATCAATAATTTATTTGGAGGTATTTTCTCAGCAATTTTACCAAATAAGATTAACTGCACATTAGGCTTCCTGATGGCCAATTGCTCAAATAAATTTTGCATAAATGGCTTCCAATGGCGCGCGTGATACGGAACCTTACCTTTACTGTATATCAGGGAAGCATTCAATAATAAAATTCCCTTTTTCATCATTCCCTTAAAAAAGTCTTCTGCAGTTTGTACTAAACAGGATTTATCTATCCTGGAAATCGCTTCTTGCGAGGTATTTTCGTGTAAATCGCCGCGAGCGATCAATAACGTTTTAATCCAGTTGCGTAGTGAGGTGGCTCGATTAACTTCTTTACTTAGCCCTGTGGAGCTCCACAACAAACCTACAGAATTATCCCAAAAAGCATACCCATTAGCGGAAATTTTGCGTGGGTATGGAGATTCCCCCAAAAGAATATATTGTGTTTGACTCAAAGGCAGGCTAAAAGCAGAAAACAGTTGATTTAGTCCAGGTAGCCAATGGCTATCCTTTTGTATTTGTTTTAAGTAACAACTATCCATTGTATTCAATGCTTTCATCAGAATTTCTTTCCATTCCTCATGGCATCCAACCAATAAACTCTCATACATCTTAATTTTTACCTTTTCGTTATGATAAATAAATTTTCAAATTGGTTTTTTTTGATAATTCCCTATGTTTTTAAACAAGATTTCAACCACTTTAACATTATTCTTAGACCATGAGAAATTATCTTATTTCAACATCAAGAAACAAACCTGCTTTATCCATTGCATCCAGTAGTTACCCTGAATAAAACCTGGGGTTGCCAATAACTTATTTGTTGGTTGCAGCAATTTTCTTGCCATCTCAATCATGGTGTGTTGCCTGAATATTCAAATTACTCTAACATCATTTAAAAATGATAATCTGGAGTGATTATGTTTTTGGCCAACTGCAATATAGAGGAATTAGTTACAGAGCATATAAAACAATTTCTGGCAGATGAAGAATTGTCTTTCTCTGGCTTAAAAGATTTAATTCTCAGTAAAGCCCCAATTCCCTGGATTCATTCTTCTGTAACAGCCACTCTGCTTAAATCCAGAGACTCCGATAAAACAGAAGTAAAAAAAAACCTTGAACAACAAGCTTATAAAGCTCAACTGGCCGAGGACAAAATTCAAAAAGAACAGGATGATGCCGAAGCATTAAAAGATAAAAAATTAAAGGAAATTTTAACTCGTGAATTAAACCACATCCCAACCCAAATCAGCGAACAGCAAACGGAACTCAGATTACTTCATTATAAACTCGAGCGACTCTTCGAAAGCCAAGCTAAAGTCGACGTGATTCAGCATTCTGATTCTCCTTTGAAAAAGACAAAATCGTCTTCCAGCCATTCTGCATCGATTGAGCGTCTACAAAGATCTATCAATGAGCATGAAATTAAAATTCAATCACTTTTTGAACAGGAAATTAACAACAAGATAAAATTAAACGAAATTGAAAAGCGTGCCAGCGTACGCTCACAACATCACACTAAAAGGGTTAAACGCGCTCAGGCAAGAATTGGATACAATAGCACTGGTGAGGATGTTGTCAGTACATTATCAGGAAAAAATCAATCCATTTTGTTGCGAAGTATCCAAAAACAACATAACGCTCTTGAAAAAAAATGTAGTGATCTCATTCAGGAAGGCGATCAAATTAATTATCCATTATTTCTTGAGGAACTTCAGAAGTTTTTAAATAAAAAAAATCGCAATTTATCTTCTCAAGAAATCGATGCATTAAAGTCTGTTATAAAATTTATAAAGCAACACTTGGAATTTGAGCATGAGGCAATCAATACACAATCCAGTCTCCATATTAAAAAGCAATCCATCAGTTCCCAAATTGAAAAATTACGAGAACTACAAAATAAACTAAAAACTTTAAAAAACAATAACCCTCATTTGACAGCAGCAAATGAAGAATTAGTTTCACGTAATTTGGAATTAGCCACGATGAAAGAGCATCATGCTAACTTACGTCATCGCTTGGGTACCCCGGCTTTACTCTTATTTGGATTAACTTTTCTATTTTCAATTCCTCTTATTTTAACCATAAGCGGAGTAATCCCCTTTTTCATGGCGCCTGCGCTGCTTTATATTTTGGTCTCAGCACCTCCAACCATCCTCCTGCTATCAACTCTTGGTGTTGGCATAGCGGCTATCATTTTCAGTTTTAAAATGCATTCCAATGAATCAGCTATTAAATCGAATTTGCAAGCGATTGAATCAAACTCCAGTCAAATGAGTCGAAATTCCCAAAATTTAAAATCATTGGAAACGCTTACAATACCCACTCTGGATATGCAAATCAAAAAAGATGAAAATTTAAGAGATCAATTAATGCTTTCTTTGCAAAAACTGCAACGCCAAGCTGCTCAGGCCTTCCAGAAAGCAAAAGAAGTAGAGTGTCTATCCTATGCCAACTCTTCACTTTTAAATTCCAGCAATACTCAACCCTGTGACACCTCATTATCGACACATTCAGAAAAATTCGACGAAGCACTAAATGACTCTGATGACTCCCTGGAAAAAGTGAAAGAAGAAACAGTTAATGGAATAACCTAAATTACCTTCCTATCAATAAAATTTCAATGGAGCAAGATTGATAAATTGGTCTTTATGATCTAAAATGCAACAACTTGATTATTGGGAGCAATCTATGTCTCTTGCTACTTATGACGTAAAACAGGAACTCGTCAAGCTTACCCAGAATTTCTTATCTATTGAGAATCCATTTTCTGAATTAAAGAACTTATTAATTGATAAAAAGATCGTTACAGAGATTCATAATCAAATAGCCGTGCAGTTATATCAAATTAAAAAATCAGACGAAACAGCTGTGATTACGCGTTTAGAAAAAAGCGCTTACGAACAACAAATGAAAGAAGATGACGATGAAAAAAATCGAGATGGTGAAGAGTTACGCCAAGATCTCCTCCAAAGGAATCATTTGACAAGACAGCTCCAGATTTTGGGAGTCCGTAAAGAGCAATATGAAAGAGAATTGCTCATCCGCAATACAGTATCCCATGTCCATACTCATCCGGACACTCCGGTAGTTCATCAACATCCTTCTCAACCAATATCTGCACCCTTGCTAAACCCTAATACTCACGTGCACACTCATCTTGAAACCACTTTAAGTAACCAGGATATTGAGCTGAGTATTCAGAGGATTAACAGAAGAATTTCAGAGATAAATAAAGAATTGGAAACTCTCGACTCCAGAAATAATGAAAGAGAAATTCGCAGAGGCGATAGAGAAAAACGCCTTCAAGCACGCCTTAATTATGTCCAAAAAACAGCAGGAGTTGCCAACACCCTATCTTCTAACAATCAAAAAAAGCTGCTATCCAATATTGAGAAAGAAAAAGAATCTCTCGCACAACAACATTCCGCCTTGCTTATGAAAGCGAAACAATTAAATTACTCCACCTTTGTCGAGCAACTTGAATTGTCTTTGCAAACTATGCAACGTCCTTTTCAAGAAATAGACGCATTGAAAGCTATTGTAAAAAGGATGAAAGAGCATTTGAATTACAAAGAAAAAGCGGCGTCTATTCAATACCAATTAAATAATACAGTGCGTACTATTGGGGAAAATACGAGTAGCTTGGAACGACTTCAATCCAAATTGAGATCATTACAACTTGCCAACCCTGATTTAACAAGGAGAAATGAGCGCCTTGCGGAACAGAATAGGGAACTTCTTGAGTCGTATAATACCCATACCAAAACTCGAAATAAACTGCTTCTTCCTACCTTTATCTTAGCAGGACTGTCCTTGCTCTTTTCTATTCCATTGATATTAACCCTGGCTGGAATCATCCCCTATGTTATCGCTCCAGCTGTATTGCTAACTTTGGTTATTACTCCTCCCGCCTTGTTATTGCTTGCCGGACTTGGTACAAGTATTGCGGCAATCACTTATGCTGTGAAAGCTTACTTCAATAATTCGACTATTGAATCAAACGAGGAAACAATAGAAAGTAATAGACGGCAAATGGGAACAAACCAAAAGGAAATTTACACTCTGGAAAATCAAACAATTCCCAATCTTGAAAAAGAACTGTTAGAGAACGAAAAAATTAAAAATCGCTTAACTGATGAATTACAGTATATGGAAAACCTGGCCGAGCAAGCCTTAAAACAAGCAAGCGAAGTAGAGCCATACGCCTATTCATCTATGCCTTTCTTTAACCCGGAAGTTATTGTTCATCAACATCCTTCTGTAAGCAATGGTATGGTGACCCCTAGTGCTCCGCCTCTTGATCCCCTCTATCCTGTTGTTCGACATTAACTTCCAATCTGGGTTATTAAACCAGGCTGTCATCTGGGTAACTTAATATGATTTCCCGGATGACATAGTGGCCTATAAGTTTCTCTTTAAATAATGACCACAGGCAATTCAGACCAGGAAGTGGTATAACTGGGAGAACGTAACTGTGCCCGCATAGCCCAAGGCTTCACATACCCTTCTGCTGCCAAACGTAAGGTATGACGGCCATATTTCGTATTGATTTCATCTAATACCGACATCAATCGCTCTGTCTGATTTAACTCTTTCTCTGAAACCTGGTTAAACAGATCCAGCTGCAAACAGTTTTTTTCAATTAAATCTCCTAAATAAACACCTACCTTTTGATAATGAAATCCAGAGCGAAATATTTTACGCAGGCACAATTTGGCACAACGAATCAAATATCGCAGATCATCAGTTGGATTAATCAATTTAAACCCTATGGATTGCTGATATTGTGGCAAATCCAAACGGAATCGATTGGTTTTGATAAAGATGGAAAGATGGCATGCCATTAATTTTTGATGTCGTAATTTTTCCCAGGCTCTGGCACAATGGCTGCTGATGGCCTGAGCAAGAGCAGAATACTCTGTTTGCATAGAACCAAAGGATTTGGAAGATATAATACTTTTTCTTGACTCAAAATCCTGTAAACTACCGCATGAAACACCTCGCAACTCAAGCACTGTTCGTTGCAATACAACACTAAATAATTTTTTAATTAGTTGCAAATCCATACCAGCCAAATCATGAGCGGTATAAATCCCCTGCTGTACTAGCTTTTTACCCCATTGCCGCCCTATCCCCCATACCTCACCAACAACTATTTTAGCTAACCAATGATATTGATTTTCAATGTTAAACACGGGGACTCTTAACTCTTTTTTCGCAATATAATTTGCCAGTTTAGCCAGAGTTTTGGTTGCTCCTATACCTATGGATACGGGGATACCGGTATGGCGCAAAATAGTTTTTTGTAACTTGCGACAAAACTCATCATATTCAGACTGAGGCAAGGTATTCAAATCAAGGAAAGCTTCATCAATGGAGTAAATCTCTATTGCTGGCCAATTGTCTTCCAGAACTGACATAACCCGACGTGACATATCAGCATACAATGAGTAATTGGATGAAAACACATGCACTTTATGCTGTTTACATAAGGCCTTGACTGCAAAATACGGCACGCCCATTTGAACACCCAAAGCCTTGACTTCATTAGAGCGCGCTATCACACAACCATCATTATTAGACAAAACCAGAATGGGTTTATTCGCTAACGCTGGTTTAAACAACCGCTCACACGAGACATAAAAATTATTACAATCGACCAGCGCAAACATCACAATACCGTATGAATGACATGAGTGACGACACCCCAAATCACCATATCGTATTCCTCTGTGATATCTATGGGAGGAAAATCAGGGTTTTCAGCCAGCAACTTAACTTGCCCATACTGACGGAATAACCGTTTTACTGTCAATTCGCCATTCAAAGCAACGATTACAATTTTTCCATGAGCAGCCTCTATGCCACGATCAACGATTAAAATATCACCGGAATAAATGCCGGCGTTTAGCATGGACTCTCCAGAGGCTCGTACAAAAAATGTGGATGCAGGATGCTTGATCAGGTACTCATTCAAATCCAGCATGGATTCAATATAGTCATCACCGGGAGAAGGAAAACCAGCTCTTACAGAACTGGAATATAAAGGAATCGCTGGAAATTCTTTTTCTCCTTGAAGATATTTCACCACATCCTGTATACGAGATTCAGGTATACGAACTGATCTGGTTGCTTCTCCATATTTACCTTGTCCTCGAGGGCGTCCAGCACCTGCTCGTGCACCACCATGAGACATATATTCCCCAACCTTGAATTTTGAATCAAAATTCAAGTTTAGTTTTAAAGTAGTAAATTGTAAAGTCCAGACAATAATGGGAGTTCCATATGACGACTATTCTGAATTGACGCCAATGCTCAAATTACGCTATTGTTGGGGATTTAGTGTAAGACTAAAGAGCCATGGTTAAATTATATAAGGAAATAATCAATTCAATAGATAATCATCAGACAACTATGGTGGAGCAACTCCATCAATTTTGTGAAATCAATTCTGGAACAACTAATTTGACAGGATTAGCCGTCATGGCTGAGGCATTGTGTTCAGCATTCAAACCAATCGCTGACACCACAGAATTAATAAAATTACCATCTTTGTCTGTGATTGACATGACCGGAAGCACGGTTACGCAATCCTGTGGGGATGTCTTATTCATTAGCAAACGCCCCCACTTAAAACGCCGAATTCTGCTAAGCGGTCATATGGATACGGTTTATTCCGCCAGCAGCCCTTTTCAAAAATTAAGCTACCTCGATGCTAATCAAATCAATGGTCCAGGTGTTGCAGATATGAAAGGCGGACTAATCGTCATCTTGCATGCATTAGCAGCCTTTGAAAATACCAGATTTGCGGAAGCAATGGGTTGGGATGTGTTAATTAATTCAGATGAGGAAATTGGCTCGCCTGCATCAAGTTCATTATTCAAAGAATTGGCACATCGCTATCAAGCCGCCCTGGTTTATGAACCAGCAATGACACCTAAGGGTACTTTAGCAAAAAACCGCAAAGGCAGTGGAAAATTAACACTGATAGCAACAGGAAAGGCGGCTCATGCTGGCCGGGCATTTGATGAAGGGAGAAACGCCATATGCTATCTTGCTGAAGCAGTTACTGCTGTTCATGCCTTAAATGGACAAAGAAATGGAGTAACAATCAATGTAGGTAAAATTGCTGGTGGAGAAGCGCTGAATGTTGTTCCTGATAAGGCAGTAGCTCAGCTGGATATCCGAATTAGTCTACCAGAAGATGAATTTTGGGTAAGGAATGAATTGAATAAAATCACCAGACAGCTGGAACGACCTGATTATTCCCTAAGTGTGCATGGCATTTTTGGACGACCTGTGAAGCGTATCTGCTCAGGGACAGAACGGCTTTTTCATCGGATTCAAAAAATTGGAGAAGCGCTTGGTTTAACTATTGACTGGAAAGACAGTGGGGGTTGTTGCGACGGTAATAATTTAGCTCATTATGGCTTGGCTGTTCTGGATACCCTAGGTGTTCGGGGAGGCAATATCCATAGTTCAGATGAATATATATTACTTGATAGCTTATCAGAGCGCGCTGCTCTTAGCGCACTTCTTCTGATAGATTTGGCACAGGGTGGTTTAGAGGATCTAATAAAATGATGTTATTTCGTAGTGCTCGCGACTCTGATTTGGATGCGATCCATCAACTGGCACAAATCAGTGGTGTTGGGATGACAACTCTCCCTAAAGATAAAGAATTATTAAAAAAACGCTTGGAATGGTCTTGTGAATCCTATCAAAGAAATGTCACTAACCCAGGTTGTGAATATTATTTTTTTGTCCTGGAAGAGCAAAAAAATAAAAAAATTGTCGGCACCTCCGCTATAGAAGCAAGCACAGGTTATGAAATACCTTTTTATTCTTATAAACTCTCTAAAAGAACCAGAGTCTGTCATACACTCAATATACGCAGTGATTATGAAGTATTAAGTCTGGTCAATGACAATCAAGGTCGCACGGAAATATGCACTCTATTTCTTCATCCTGATTATAGAAAAAACAATAATGGCCTATTGCTTTCGAAAGGACGCTTTTTATTTATGGCACAATATCCTCATCGTTTTGCCCCGATTGTTATTGCCGAAATGCGCGGGATCTCTGACGATAAAGGCAACTCGCCATTCTGGGATAATGTCGGGGCTAATTTTTTTCATATGCCTTTTGTAGAGGCAGATCGTCTGACACTAGCTACTAACAAACAATTTATCGCCGATTTAATGCCCCGAAATCCTATCTATGTCAAACTCCTCTCGCCAGAGGCACAAGCAGTCATTGGCAAACCACATCAATCGACAATCCCTGCCATGAATATTCTTTTAAAAGAAGGCTTTCGTTATAACAACTACGTTGATATTTTTGACGCCGGCCCTACTATCGAATCACCATTACTAGAAATTAAAACGATTGCTTCAAGTCGGATCATGGTTATTAAAAACATCAGTGATGAAGCGAGCAGCAGCAATCGCTATTTACTCGCCAATACCCAAATGGATTTTCGAGCAACAATTGGCCATTCTGTTTTTAATGAGCGAGAAAATACCTGCATTATTAGCAAAGAAACAGCAAAATTACTTGATGTAAAACAAGGAGATAGCCTGCGTATATCACCCATACGTACCGAAGATACTCCAACATTGTAACAAAGGAATAATGATGTCTAAATTACAAATCATACAGAGTAAAGGCCAGTATATTAATGGAGAATGGACAAAGGGGAATGGGATCATTCTGGAATCAACAAACCCCGCCTCCGGAACTTTGCTTTGGCAAGGAAATAATGCTACAGATGAGGAAATTGCAAACGCCTGTTTCGTTGCACATCGCACACTGAAATCCTGGGCTAATACAAGTTTTGACGAAAGGGTTCGTTATACTAAAGTATTTGCGGAACAGGTAGAAAAAAATCGTGAGCAACTGGCACGTCTTATTTCATTGGAAACAGGAAAGCCATTATGGGAGTCTCAAACTGAAGTCAGCTCAGTAATTGGCAAGGTAAATTTGTCAATTCAGGCTTATCAAGAAAGGACCTGGCCAAAACAAACCGAAGCTGCAGAAGCCAATGCCTGCCTGCGTTTTAAACCACATGGTGTTGTTGTAGTATTAGGCGCGTTTAATTTCCCCGCCCATTTAAGCAATGGGCACATTGTCCCTGCCCTGCTTGCAGGGAATACTGTATTGTATAAACCAAGTGAACATACTCCAGCAGTAGCAGAATTGATCATCCAATGTTGGCACGATAGTGGCTTGCCTCCCGGGGTTATCAATTGCTTGCAAGGTAATGCAGATTGTGGAAATACCCTTTTGTCTCAAGACATTCAAGGCGTATATTTTACCGGGAGTTATGCAACAGGGCTTCGTATACATCAACAATTCTGTGATAAACCCGAAGTGATTTTAGCTTTGGAAATGGGTGGAAATAACCCTTTGGTCATCGATGAAGTGAAAGACATTGATGCAGCAGTCTACCATACATTGCTTTCAACCATGATCACTGCAGGACAACGCTGCACATGTGCAAGACGAATTATAATTCCTGATTCCCAGGTAGGCGATCTGTTTTTAGAACGTTTTGCCAAGGCTTGTAAATTAATGAGAATTGGCCCCTTTGATAGTCAACCTGAGCCTTTTATTGGGCCTGTTATCAGCCATGTTCAAGCATTAAAACATCTCCACGCGCAGAGGCAACTTATAGAAATAGGGGGTGAAATCATTCTGCCAATGTCACTTCTTGTTGAGTACACAGGACTCCTTTCTCCTGGCATTATTGATATGACTCGCGTTAAAAACCCGCCAGATGAAGAGATTTTTGCACCATTCACACAAATTTACCGTTATAATCACTTTGATGAGGCGATTCAATTAGCGAACCAGACACGTTATGGTTTGTCATCAGGCTTACTAAGCGATAATAAAGATCACTATCAACAGTTTTATCAAAATATTCGTGCCGGACTAATCAATTGGAACAGACCAACTACAGGTGCAGCCAGCAGCCTTCCATTTGGTGGTGTCGGATGTAGTGGAAATCATAGACCAAGCGCCTATTTTGCTGCTGATTATTGTGCTTATCCTGTAGCAAGCATGGAGCAACCCTTGTTAAGAACTCCAGCACAACAATTACCAGGTCTAGTATTGGAATAATTATTATGAATGTTTATGAATTGAATATGGATGGGCTTGTTGGGCAAACCCATCATTATGCAGGACTCTCTGCGGGTAATATAGCTTCTACAAATAATGCTTTATCTATTTCCAATCCTCAAGCTGCGGCAAGGCAAGGTTTGGAAAAAATGCGACAACTTTATAACATGGGACTAAAACAAGGTCTACTACCTCCACATCAACGACCTAATTTGAATTTACTGTATCAACTGGGATTTAAAGGCACTCCCAGTGAACAAATAAATAAAGCCTATAAAACAGCACCCGAATTGCTTAGTGCCTGTTACTCTGCATCAAGTATGTGGACAGCTAATGCAGCAACCGTTTCTGCAAGCATAGATACCGAAGACAATAAGGTACATTTCACTGCTGCAAATTTAATCAGTAATTTGCATCGCCACCAGGAAGCAGATTTTTCAAAAAAATTATTGGAATTTATATTTTCCAACTCCGATTATTTTAATCATCATCCCCTATTACCCAAATCAATGGGCACAAGCGATGAGGGAGCAGCCAATCATAATCGCCTATGTCATAGTCATGCGCATCCAGGAATTAATTTTTTTGTATATGGAAAAAAAATACTGGGAAATCATCAATTCGAGCAAAGCCCAATAAAATACCCTGCTCGGCAAACTAAAGAAGCATCTGAAGCGATTGCTCGCAACCATTTATTAAAGCCTGAACGAGTAATTTTTGCCTGTCAAAACCCATTGGCGATAGATCAAGGTGTATTTCATAATGATGTCATCTCAGTTGCTAATGAACATGTCTTTCTGGTTCATGAAGAAGCTTTTTATAATCAAGCCTATGTTTTGGATCAATTAAGAGCAAAAGCTGATTTTCCATTGGCAATAATTGAGATCTCAAAAGAACAAATCAGCGTTAGTGAAGCAGTTGACACCTATCTTTTCAATTCTCAATTGATTACCTTACCTGATCAGAAGAATATGATTTTAATAGCCCCTGCTGAATGTCAAACAAACCTTAGGGTAAAAACTTGTATTGATGAATTAATCTCTGATCCCCAAAACCCTATTCACTCGGTCTATTACCTGGATCTGAAACAAAGCATGCGTAATGGCGGTGGACCAGCCTGTTTACGCTTACGTGTTCCTTTGAATGACTACGAACTTAAAGCAATGCACCAAGGTATTCTAATTGATAATAAGCTGTTAGACACTTTGGACAAATGGGTTTTAAAATATTACCGAACTGAACTGCAAATCTCTGATTTAGCTGATCCGCAATTATTATATGAATGTCTGGATGCATTGGATGAATTAACTCAGATCTTGAAATTGGGCTCAATATATCCCTTTCAATCTTGAGTATCCCAACCATGTGGAAAACAAAATTCGGCAAATGTATTTATATTTCACCCTCGGGATATAAAGTCTACCAAAATTTGCTGTACCGTTGGCTTACTTTAGGTAGCGAAGCATGGCAAACTGTAATTAACCGTTATATACCTCGCAGGCCTGGTTTACATTATTTGCAAATGCTGACACTTATGGCGCGAAAATTTCCCAAAGATTGTTGTTTATTAGGACTTGGAGGAGCAGGAATTGCTCACTTGCTGAGTGCACAAAAAAACACGCATTCTATCGTTGCTGTAGAGAATAGTGAAGAAGTGATTCAAATTGCAAAACGATTTTTCATGACGGATTTAATCCCTAATTTCACCATTATTCACCAAAACGCTCAAGATTTTATTCGTGAGAACAAAAAAACTTTTAAACATTTGCTTATTGATCTATATGACGCAACACATTTCCCTGATGAATGTCATTCTACAGATTTTTTCATTCATTGCAGAAAGCAATTAACTGACGATGGATTTTTAGCGGTAAATTTGGCAAATGTCCAAGAACAATGGGATCTGGTTCAATTAATCAAGAAACAATTTCCATCCAATATCATTATTCCAATAAAAAAATGTGCCAATATAGTTGTCATTGCATCCAAAAATGACAATAAAGACTTTTTTATTAAACAAGTCAGGAATACTAATGAAATAAAAAAAATCACATGGGTAAAAGATTGGGGTTATGTTGCTGAATATTAATGCTAATTAAAGGGAAACAATCGTTTTTGTACAAATGAAACTGAAGCAAAAACTGACATGTATTTAAATATTCTATCTTATTTTCTCATGTAGTTAATCGCTGCAATTAATGCCTCATCAGAACAATCGGTATTAGGAACATCTGCTTCTTTACACAAGCCGCCATGGTGCATCAACCCTTTACCTATCTTGACATTGTACAGCAGATAATCCATTGGAGTCTCAAATTGTGAAGGATTATTTTTTGCTTCTATTTTTGCTTGTTTCATTCGCAGCTTCCATGCTTTTTTATTAAAAGCCGGAGGGGCTTTTATAGCCTTGGCTAAATTAGGAGCGTGGCAATTTTTACAGGCAATTTCGTAAACATGTTTTCCTAAGTTATCTGCAAAAACCATATTACTTGTTAAATAAATTAACATTATAATCAATGCATTCCTTTTCATTACATCCCCAAATTATCATTATCGCTAATGCAATCTTAGGATTATATGAGATATTTTGCGAATTGAAATAGTTTTTTACTTTTTTAATTAAGCTGTATGTACCATTATCTTGATGTTTGGCTATAGAAATATCGTAGCCAATTTGTTAGAGCTGAAGAGCATTGGTAAAAAATGAGATAAACAGGCTAAAAACCTAAGCAAGAGCATACCAGTTTTAGTTAATTATGCCTGTGATATTTTATAAATTTGATTATATTTTTGTCATTCCCGGACAGAGGGAATCCATTTCTGTAACAAACTTTGTTGTATCTTAGAAGATTAATTTCCGTCTGAACGAGAATAACTCAAATTTTTTATTATATAATCAGTGTATGATTTTTTCCTGCACTAAAAATAAGATTTATAGGTCTATTATAAAATAGGGTGTGATATCTAGTCCTTAAATTTCCATTAAATCTTTTTCTTTCTCAGCTAATACCGCATCAACTTCAGAAATATATCTATCCGTCAGTTTTTGGATCGCTTCTGCAGCACGTCGTTCATCATCCTCGGAGATTGCTTTCTCCTTAACAAGTTCCTTTAATTGATTATTAGCATCTCGTCTAATGTTTCGAATTGAAACTCTTCCTTGCTCTCCCTCATGGCGAACAACTTTAATCAACTCCTTTCTGCGCTCCTCTGTCAAAGGTGGCATAGGAACTCGAATAGCTGTTCCAGCGGTTGCAGGATTCAAACCCAAATCAGAGTTTAATATTGCCTTTTCTATAGCTGCAACCATAGACTTTTCCCAAGGTGTAACTAAAATAGTTCGGGGATCACTTGTAGTGATATTGGCAACTTGGCTTAATGGTGTAGGACTTCCATAATAATCAACCATTACATGATCTAACAGACTGGCATTTGCCCTGCCTGTGCGGATTTTTGACATATCCGTGTGCAAAGCTTCAATAGTCTTTTTCATACGTTTTTCTGAATCTTGCTTAATCTCATTGATCATGATTAGCTCCGACTATAGTTCCTACTCGCTCTCCAGATACAATTCGTTTCAATGCGTTAGGAGCAGCCATGTCAAAGACCTGTAAAGGCATTCCCTGATCTTGGCATAAACAAATTGCTGTGGAGTCCATCACTTCCAAACCTTTGGTTAAAACTTCTTTGTAAGTCAAATAATCATAACGCTTTGCATCAGGATTTTTAAGTGGGTCAGCAGAATAAACTCCATCCACCTTTGTTGCTTTTAATACGATATCAGCGCCTATCTCAATTGCTCTCAAACAAGCAGCGGTATCTGTTGTAAAAAAAGGATTCCCTGTTCCAGCTGCAAAAATCACTACCTGACCATTGCGCAGGTGAGTGATTGCTTTTCTTCTATGATAAGGATCAACTACTCCAAGCATTGGAATAGCTGACATAATACGAGCGGGTAGATCAATTCGTTCCAAAGCATCACGGAGCGCCAAGGCATTCATAAGAGTGGCCAGCATCCCCATATGGTCTCCTGTAACTCGTCCAACACCAGCCTGAGAAAGTGCTTTTCCTCTGAACAGATTACCACCACCTAAAACCAAACCAACTTCCACACCCATATGAATCAATTCTGCTATATCTCTAGCTAATGAATCAAGAACTGAAGGATCAATCCCAAATTGAGATTTCCCCATCAGCGCTTCACCACTAAATTTAAGCAGAATGCGTTTGTACTTTAATGTAGGTTGACTTTCATTCATCATGTACGAACCTGAGCCATCACTTCTTCAACAAAATTGTCCTCTTTTTTCTCTATTCCTTCACCTACTTCATAACGAACAAAGGATAGCACTTCAGCATTTTTCTCTTTTAGAAGTTGACCCACTTTAATGTTAGGATCTTTTACATAAGGTTGTCCTAACAGGCTTACCTCATCAATAAACTTATTGATTCGCCCATCAATCATCTTATCAATGATCTCTTGTGGCTTACCACTCTCTTTCGCTTGAGCAGTGAATATTTCTCTTTCATTTTCAATAGCTTCAGCTGGCACCTGCTCACGACTAACCACCATCGGTTTGCTCGCAGCAACATGCATAGCAATATCTTTAGCTAATGCTTCACTTCCATTTTTTAATGCGACCATTACTCCAATACGGGAACCGTGTAAATAATACCCAATCACGCCATCGCAATGCATTCTTTCCAATCGGCGCAATTTTATATTTTCACCAATTTTTGCTACCAGTTCTTGTCTTGCTTGCTCAACAGTAATACCAGAAGGTAATACCTGACTGGATAAATCTTCTATATTCTTTGGAAGATTTGTTAATGCAACATCAGCAACAGTATTGGCAAAATTAGTGAAATTCTCATCTCGTGCAACAAAGTCTGTTTCGCTATTAATCTCAAGCATTACAGCCGTACGCTCATCAGAGGAACGCGCAATAACGATTATTCCTTCCGCTGCAACTCTATCTGCCTTTTTATCTGCTTTTGCCTGGCCAGCTTTACGCATTTCAATGATTGCTTGTTCGATATCACCGTTAGTCGCTATTAGAAATTTTTTACATTCCATCATACCTGCGCCTGTGCGCTCACGCAATTGCATTACTAATGCAGCACTAATTGTTGACATTTTGATTTCTCCACATAGCAAAAAGGGGGCTTATTAAATTAATGCCCCCTTTATTCAAATAGTAATTATTCCCCGGATTTTTCTTCTTCTTTAGAATTTGAAGTGACCTCAACAAACTCTGAATCAGATGATACTCTTCCTACCGTATTGCTATTTTTACCATCTAAAATAGCATCAGCGACACAGCGAACATAAATGTCCACAGCACGCATTGAATCATCATTTCCTGGTATAACATAATCAATGTTGTCAGGGCTATTATTGGTATCAACAACACCAATTACCGGGATTCTTAACCGACGAGCTTCTTCAACAGCAATATGTTCAAAACCAACATCAACCACAAATAACGCATCAGGCAGACCACCCATGTTCTCAATTCCGCCAAGACTACGCTCCAGTTTTTCAAGCTCTCTTGTCAGCATTAACGCTTCTTTCTTAATCATGTCATTAAACAACCCTTTTTCCTTCATTTCTTTTAATTCCTTTAAACGGAATATTGATTGACGGACTGTTTTATAGTTGGTCAGCATACCACCTAGCCATCTGTGGTCGACATAAGGCATACCGCATCGTTTTGCATGTTCTCTAATGCTGTCTTGAGCTGCTCTTTTGGTTCCTACAAAAAGAATTTTTGCCTTGTTTGCTGCCAATCGACTAACGTAATTCGTTACGTCATTCAGCATAGGTAATGTTTTTTCAAGGTTAATGATATGGATTTTATTTCTTGAGCCAAAAATATACTCACTCATTTTTGGATTCCAGAAGCGTGTTCTGTGTCCAAAATGAGCGCCTGCTTCGAGCAATTCACGCATACTTACATTATTCATATATATCTCCAGGGTTAAGCCTCCACGCTTCCCATACGAAACCCACCAAGGGACCCTATCGCATGTGACGAAGCGTGTGTGTATTTAAAGCGCGGTATTTATAACATATTCGTGCCAATTCAGCAATGAAATTAGCACTGTTATCTCTGTATATGACAAAAAAATCTATCACGTACAGAACATTATATAGGACAACAATAATAGGCCTAAGTCAATTAGGAAATAAATCTATATTAATTTGTAGATTTTGATTTATACTGCATTCTGCATGGAAGTTTTAAAAATGTTGTGCTCAGGAGAATCCTATTAACGTTACATTTAAGAGGAAACGATGATGAGTAAAAAATCTATCTGTTTAGCCGCTCTTGCTTTAATATTTAGCTTTGTACAACCTGTTTTTGCCAATACAGGTAACACCGCTCAAGCAAAACCCTGTCATTGCCATGATCACAAAAAAGCACTTAACCAACTTAACTTGACTCAAGAGCAAAAAACAAAGATCAAAACAATCAAAATACAAGCCCAAAAAACAATCAAAGAAAATTATAAACAACTTAAAGCAATCAAAGAACAAATCAATGCACTCATTGCCAATGAGAAACTCGATGAAGCTAAACTGGATAATTTAATCAGCCAAAGAAATAAAATAGCAGGAGCTATGCTAAAAAACCGGATAATGATGAAAAATCAAATTTATAATCAGCTTACAAACGAACAAAAATCACAATACAAAAAGAATATGTAACATTTTGATTGGTACTGATAACAGAAAATTCGGTACCAATTTACCCCAACTTATAAGATATGAAAATTGATAATGATTCGCTTAGTATATCAACCCATAGCATGCTGCAGCAGCTGCACTGGCAATGATACAAAGTGCAAATATTATGGTTCGCGCCACATTCTTCTTTGTTTGGTGTTTCATAACAAATCCTGGAATGATGGTTATCCTGATTCATGTTTCATTTAAATTATAGTTCAAATTTCTCCTATCGCTAAAGATATAATGAATCGCTCTTGCATTGAATAGACTTGGCCGCTATAACAAACTCAATTGAAAACATTTGCTATAGATTATTGACTTATGTCTCAATTTAGAACAACCTATTTATGCAATAAGCAATACTGTTGCTGCAGAATAAAAAACAAACCCAGTTATGAGAGGACATATGATTTTTTTAAGTATTCCTAAAGGAATGGAGTTTAAGCAAATTACAGAAGAAGACCATACTAACGACTATTTTGTTGATCCTGATGGAAGACTACCAAGAATTAATATCCAGACATTAGTTAAAGACGCTCTGCAGTATAACAAAGGTCGAAAAAAGGAAATTACTCTGTCTGATTTTACTATTTATAGACACAAACCACCTTATAGAGATGAACTTTTTCTTCAGTATAATCCAGATCATAATGGTAAATATTTTACAAAAGAATCTGTAAGTCTCGTAAATGGTAAAGAATTTATTAAAAATAAAACTCTTGCAACCTCATATGGCACTTTTTGGTTTCAAAAAGTACAACTATCCGAAAGCAGAATGGATGAAGTGCTTACCAAACGAAATGAACAACGAGAAAATCGTCGACATACAGGAGATAGCCCAAACCCAACATAAATAAAAAGGTATGCACAGAATGCATACCTTTTTTAATGAGATTAAATAGCAAATGCAGCAGTGGCTTTGTTATCTAATTGCTGAGTGAATTCACTTTGCATGGTCAAATAGGCTCCTACAACTTTATAAGATTCTTTCGCGTAAAAATCTTTTGTTGAGTATTCTTGAGGACCAGCGAGTGCTTCCAGACGAATATTTGCTGCTGTTATCACCTTGTCCAAATTACTCAAGATGGTAGAGTAATTATCACCGCTCTCTGTTATCGTTTTCATTTCTTCAAGAGCTTCCCTGACAACAGTCAGAATTTTATTAAAGTTTGGACCAGCAGTAGTGCAACCTCGATAGATAGTAATTAGGCGATCGACAAGAGAGAAAAAATTAATCATCTTTTGCAAATTTGATTCAATAATACGCATACATGTTATCATTTCTGTTGTACTGCATTGAGGATACTTGTCTATCAATGCATTCATTACTCCAATGACTTGGTTCACAAAACCATTAACGGCTTTAACGGAATAATTATTTTTCTTAAACATTTCTAGAGTTGAATGGGCGTTTCTCATCGGATCTTTTAATGCGTTCACACTTTTAATGAACGCATTAATCTGTTCCCAAATACGTCTGCCATCCATCCTGCTTTCTATAGATTTTTGATATTTTGTGATTAACATTTTAGCAGTAAACTCATATTGAGATAAGAAAAAGCGATCGCATTTCTCAGCCATTATAGCCTGCAAAGTAAAAATTGGATTATTCCATTGCCCTTCATTACAAGGAACACCCCATTGCTGAGCTTTTGCTCTGATTAAAAAATTTTTTTGTTCATTTGACAACGTAGTGTTAACGTTAATTTTTGTTTTATACAACTCAAACGCTTCCAGCTTTATTTTCTCTACAGCTTGTGCATGAGCCTTAATTAATTCAGCAGGAGAATTAAAATTATTAACAAATTTCCTTATTGGCTTCAAATTCAAAATTACAATTGTATTTTGCCTGATGAACTCCTGCAGCATTAATTTCATTGCCTTCTGTATCATAAATATCTCTGGCATTCTCAATCGCTTTATCACCGAATGCTTTGATCGTTTTAGCATAGTCAGGATTAGCAAACCCCTTTCCCTGAACAGGAGTTTTATAATTGTCCATAGTATGGATATTTTCACGGTTACAAGCATATTTTACCAAATGCATCGTAACATTAGATGGAATAAGCTCTGGATTCTCTGAGAAAAATTGATGCACCCCCTCAAGAATGTCTTCTCGATCATCATAAAAAAAGTAATCAATCTGCTCTCTTGCCTCCAAAGAAGAAGCTCTTTGCATGTGCGCATACACAAGCGTAGTTTTCGACTTATCATGTAACCAGCCGTTTTGAATTTTTCCGCCATTTGCCGGATTCGTTGCCTCATGGAGACTAGTACCTGCAGGCACCAAGTTGTATGCATCAGCCAATAAAAACGGATCAAATTCCATACCTAAGCCGGTGCAAAATTTTTGAATCTGGACAAAACAAGAACTATTGCCATTGGAGCGCGCATTACGCCTATCATCGCGATCACTTTGCCGATTAGAAGCAATCAGCGCCACTTCTTTGGTATAGTGGTTTGAAGTGTCTCGAATTCTCTGGACAAGCTTTGGATTTTGTTCAACGATATTTATCAGATTGGTAACACCAACACAACCATCATAGTCAAAATCCGAATAACGTACCGGCATTTTATTTTCCTCTCAAAAAGATTACTTAATTACTGCCACTTCATTTAGGAAGAGATTTCAGACTTGGGAGTCAGAACATCGCTTTGAATAAAGTGAAACCTTCTTCATAGCGATGCACCCGTTTCCTCATGAAACTAGAAATAGTCAGTCCTCTAGATAATCCTTAGAGAGAAGACACATCGAAATTTTGCTAAACAACATCAAGCAAAGTTCATAATATTAACATAATGTAAAGATATGTGTCAATTGCTTGGTTGTAACAATAATAAATAGTATTTTTTCTATCTATTGTTCAAATAAACCCAATAAGGTTCAATTTGGACCGCTCAAGCTCTCATATCACACTAGTTAGCAGAGAGAGCTCGGAGTTTCTGGTATAAGATATGTTAACAGGAAATATCAAATCAAAAGTACTTTCTTTGACTTGCGACACTTTCATCCATAATTCCTAATTGCGTTAACAACGCTTCGGGCAAATGCAACCCGCTCTCCTCTAACTGAATCAATAAAATATTAAGCTCATTGGAATTAAAATCTTTTATCGCTTTTCTAAAAGCATTAATATTAAATTGATTATGACCTTCATTATCACTCATATAATTTCTTTTAAAATAATCCGGATAAAAGGCCAATAAAACAAGCGCTTTATCAAATAACTTATTATTATAGCAATGCATGACGATATCAAAATCACTCTCATCAATGTATGTAAAGTATTCATTGATATCAATAGGTTTTTGTTCCATTAAAAATTTGACAACAGATTGAAAATCATGGTTATTCAGGATTAATGAGGCATTATGTAAAAAAGTCTTGTCTGATCGGTCATGCACCAAAAGATTAACCTGATTTTTGATCAATAGCTGAATGATATCGATGTATTTTTTGGTATCCTTTGCTAAAGAATATCCTTTCAATGTCAAGCTCAGAGGACAATGACCAGAATGACTTTGCTGTTGATCGATATTAGCCCTGTGGTCAATGAGCCATTTTACATTTTCAACTTGTCCAAGATAACAAGCGGCCATCAAAGGGGTGAATGTATCCGCTTCATCAAAATCTAATATTTTTTCGTCAGTCCCAACTTTTAAAAATGGCAAATCGATATCTGAGGCATTTAATTCTTGTTCTTTTTCAAGGGAATAGTTAGCGAAAATTATCCTTCCTATTTGAGTCGTTAACACTCTATCCCCAACTGTAAGATCAAATCCTTCCAAATTATAAGGCATTTGTTCTAATCGGTATTGAGATTGGTGAGTTTGATAAAATTCCTGTGCCGATAGCCAACCATCACCGGGATTAAGAAAGTAATAATACTTGGAAGCTTGCTCTTCGTAAGTATTGTAGTTAATTAATAGTTGTTGCCCTGCCTTGATGTTTTTGGTAGTTATTACTTTTACAACTTTCTTGCGATTCAATGTACCTTCAACAAATTCTGCGTTATCCTGACTATCAGAAAAATTGATATAACGAGTCAAATTGCCTTTTCTTGCCGCATCGACTACCCGGCCCCCGACATACATCGCATAACTTTTATCAGAACCAACATGTTCCATCAGATATTGTTCAAATTCTTGTTCAGAATACACTTCTCCTGTGTAAATACCAATACACGTTCCCTTTGGAATGTCTTCTCTGGCAAATAGACCTCGTCCACCGGTTTTCCTGAGTAAATGGACAGGTTGAACAATAACGAGATCGGCTCTGTCTATAGCAGACGGAATGTAATCATTGCCTGACATGTTATCAATATGTAAATCAACCATAATCTTGCTCGCAGCAATCAATTCATGATTACTTTCCAGTCCATTGACAGGAGTAAACAGTGTGTAAATATTACCTGGGAGGTGTGACATCCCAATTCTTTTTTTATGTACCTTTTTTTGGGTAAATTTAGATTTGTGCTCTTTACTACCATGATTCAATTGCTTCTCTTTAAATTTTGACTGAATGGCACTTTTCTTTTTAAGCTTGCTATCATTATTGCTTCTTGGCATAACACTGATCTCTTGTAAAAAATAATATAAAATCATCATTGAGTAGACATTATAACCCATTAGTTTATTTTTTGCTCTATCCTATGAGAGATTTTCCTGGAAAATCTATTCTTTTGCTGATTGAAGAGTATTGTTGCTCCTCTTACCCATGTGCTAACATTTATGATTTTGGATAAACCATAATGGGCGTTACAATTAAAACTCCTGATGAAATTGAAAAAATGCGTATCGCTGGCCGATTGGCCGCGGAAGTACTTGAGATGATTGGACCTTATGTCCAAGTTGGCATTACTACTGATGAGTTAAATACCATTTGCCACGATTATATTGTCAATGTACAAAAAGCCATTCCTGCCCCTTTAAATTATAACGGTTTTCCCAAGTCAATTTGCACCTCAATTAATCATGTGGTATGTCATGGAATACCAGGGAAAAAAACATTAAAAGATGGAGACATCATTAATATTGATGTCACTGTTATAAAAAATGAATACCATGGTGATACCAGTAAAATGTTTATTGTAGGTACTCCTTCCGTCAAGGCCAAGCATGTAGTGCAAATAGCCCATGAGTGCTTATATATCGGGATTGAAATGGTTAAACCCGGTGTTCAGTTAGGCGATATAGGACATGCCATACAGCAACATGCAGAAAAAAATCGTTGCTCAGTAGTGCGTGATTACTGCGGACATGGAATTGGTCGTGTGTTTCATGAAGATCCACAGGTACTCCACTATGGGGTTCCCGGAACAGGGATGAGATTAGAACCAGGTATGACTTTTACCATAGAACCTATGGTCAACATAGGAAAACATCACACTAGATTATTGCCAGATCATTGGACTGTCGTTACTAAAGATCATAGTCTTTCTGCTCAATGGGAACATACACTTCTGGTAACCGACACAGGAGTTGAAATTCTGACTTTACGTAATGAAGAACGATAATCGCATCATAAAGAATACGATTAAACAGTTCAAAGAGAAGCTGTGCAAGGACTTTAGCCAAAAAGCGAATATTACCTCTCTCACACGCAAACTTGCTGTATTTATTGATACTATTTTAATACAATTATTTATTAAAAATAAGTTGCATTTTGGAGACAATTTTTGTCTCCTGGCTCTTGGAAGCTACGGACGTAGAGAGCTTCAGCTCCACTCGGATATTGACTTGTTAATATTGCACACTGAGAAAGTAAGCAATATTCAGTTACAACGCGCACAAAAATTTATTCAGGATTGTTGGGATGTGGGATTGGAAGTAAGCCATCAAATTACCACTGTTTCTTCATGTGCCAATTTAGCCAGCCGAGATTTAAGCGTAATTTCTACCATTATGGATATGTTCTTATTGTGTGGGCATGGTGCCTTAATGGAAGAATTAATTTACCAAACACACCCCTTGCACATGTGGCCAAGCCATCAATACTTCTTTGCCAAACTTCAGGAACAGCAAAATCGTTATGCAAAATATGGAGAAACAGCTTACAACCTTGAGCCTAATATCAAAAACGGTCCAGGTGGATTAAGAGACCTGCAAATTTTGCTAAGCATTAGCAAACGCCATTTTAAAATTAAAAAGTTAGCAGAGGGAATCAGTTACGGCTTTATTACTGATAAAGAGTATGAAGAATTAAAATACTGCCAGAATTTTCTTTGGCGCGTTCGATTTGCTTTGCATATGTTAGCAGGAAAGCCTGAAGAGCGCTTGTCATTTGATTATCAGGTTAAATTAGCTCAATTTTTTGGATATCAGGATCAGTCTCATATCTTGGCCATAGAGCAATTTATGAAAGACTACTTTAAAGTCATCAAACGCAATAGAGAGCTGAATGAAATGCTCTTGCAATGGTTCAATGAAACCATAGTCTATCATCAAAAACAAAAAATTGTTCGTCTGGATGATGAATTTCAACTGTCAAACCAATTCATTGAAGTACGCAATAACCGAGTATTTAAGCAAAACCCACAATCTATATTGAAATTATTCTATTGGCTTGTTAAACGCCCTGATATCGAAGGAGTAAGGGCAAGCACAATAAGACTAATAAGAGAATCATTATTTTTAATGGGCAAACGTTTTAGAGAATCAAAAGAGACTGCTAATATATTTATCAACATTTTCAGAACTGGTAATGATCCCTACGATGCATTACAAAGAATGAATAGATATGGTGTCTTAGCACACTATCTTGATTGTTTTGCTACAGTCACTGGACAAATGCAATATGATTTATTCCATGCTTATACCGTTGATCAGCATACCTTATTTGTAATCCGCAATATATCTCGCTTTAAAAAGAACGAATATGCAAAGCAATTTCCTTTATGTGCCAAAATCATTGCGACTTTGGAGAAATCCGAAATTTTGTATCTTGGTGCTTTATTTCATGATATTGCCAAAGGTCGAGGAGGAGATCATTCTGAATTAGGCGCAATTGAAGCACAACAATTTACACAACGCCACTTTATGGATGCAGAAGATAGCAAATTGATTGTTTGGCTTGTTCGCTACCATTTACTCATGTCACAAACTGCTCAGCGTAAAGATATTTACGACCCTAAAACCATCGAACAGTTTTGCCAACTTCTGCCTCATGCAAGGTATTTGGATTATCTTTATTTACTCACGGTAGCAGATATTTGCGGTACAAATCCTACTCTTTGGAATGCCTGGAAAGACTCATTACTTAAAGAATTATATCACGCAGCAAAAACAAGACTTCATAAACAACAAGAGTTACTCGATGAAGCTGCTCTAATATCCATTCGTAAACAATGCGCTATGGATATATTAATTTCAGATGGGATATCCTCTGGAGTCATACAGGATTTATGGAGCCAATTTAAGGGAAAATATTTTCTTCATGAATCTCCTGAGGTGATAGCCAGACACACCAAGGCAATTCTGAGCAGCAAGCAATTTCCGGTGGTAATAATTATGCCTCATCACAGTCAGGGTGGAACCGAAGTATTCATCTACATGCCACATAAAGATGAGAGATTTACTATCACCACTTCAGTGTTAAGCAATCATCACGTTACTATCCAGGAAGCAGCGATTATTACTTGTGATAATCAATTTGATCTAGATACTTATATTATCCTGGATGAAAACAATCAGGCTTTTCTGAATGAACAACGTGCTGAAGACATCCAAAGAAGTTTATGCGATCATCTGGCCGATACAGGACGCCTGCCCGCGATTTCTCGCAGAAGATTATCCAGAGCATTGACTCATTTTAATGTCAAAACACAAATTAACTTTATTGATGACAATACAAATCATCAAACTCAACTATTTCTCATTACCAATGACAGACCAGGTCTTTTGGCAACCATAAGCCGTGTCTTTCTTACTCTAAACATTCATTTACATAATGCAAAAATTGCTACAGCTGGTGAGCGGGTAGAGGACATGTTTTACATCTCCAATCAGACGGGTTATCCCCTGAATCATGAGGAAAAAACAACTTTAAGAGAAAAATTAATTTTGGAAATTTCTAAAAACAAGTATTAAGTAATATATAAAGATAAATTACTGGCGAAGATTTCTGAAAAAATCAGACAGCAATTGAGAGCACTCAGCTTGCATAATTCCTTCGTCTATTAATACTGAATGGTTTAGGGCATGTAAAACATTAAATATTGAGCCAGCTGCTCCCGCTTTAAAATCTCGGGTAGCAAATACCAAGCGTTTGATACGTGCGTGGACCAAAAGTCCCGCACACATAACGCAGGGTTCAAGAGTAACATAAAGCGTTGTATCTAATAATCTATGATTATTTAAATTTCTTGCGGCTTGTCGTATTGCCCTGATTTCAGCATGATCAGAGGGATCATGACTTTTCTCAATGGCATTTCTGCCAACACCTAATAATTGATTGTCTTTGCTAACCAATACAGCCCCAACAGGGACTTCTCCTTCATTATGAGCTAAAACAGCTTGCTCATAGGCCAGTTGCATCCAAAATTTATCAATCATTCCCATTCAATCGTAGCAGGTGGTTTGCCAGAAATATCGTAAGTTACCCGCGACACCCCCTCTACTTCATTAATAATTCGATTAGATACTTTCCCTAAAAAATCCCAAGGCAATTGAGACCAATGTGCTGTCATAAAATCAACTGTCTCAACAGCTCTCAAACAAATTACGTAATCATAGCGGCGTCCATCCCCCATCACACCAACGCTTTTTACTGGTAGAAAAACAGCGAATGCCTGGCTGACTTTATGATAAAGTTGAGCGTTATGCAGTTCTTCAATAAAAATAGCATCAGCCCTACGTAATATGTCTGCGTATTCTTTTTTTACTTCGGCTAAAATTCTTACACCTAATCCTGGCCCAGGGAATGGATGACGATAGACCATATCATGCGGGAGTCCTAATTCCAGACCTACTTGACGGACTTCATCCTTAAAGAGTTCACGAATGGGCTCCAGCAATTTAAGATTTAAGGTATCAGGTAAACCACCAACATTATGATGAGACTTAATAACCACAGCCGCATCATTAGTACTTGTTGCTGCAGACTCTATGACATCGGGATAGATTGTGCCCTGAGCCAGCCACTTTATATCAGCCAGTTTTTGTGCTTCATCATCAAAAACTTCAATAAATGTTCGCCCAATAATTTTTCTCTTTTCCTCAGGACAAGTCACACCCTTCAAGACATTTAAAAATTTATCCTCGGCATTGACTGCGATAATGCGTATTCCCATATGCTTACCGAACATACTCAGCACTTGTTCTGCCTCATTAAGTCTGAGCAAACCTGTATCAACAAAAACACAAACCAGTTGGTCTCCAATGGCTCTATGCAACAAGGCAGCTACAACAGAAGAATCAACACCTCCAGATAAACCCAGCAAAACTTTTTCAGTTCCTACCTGCCCTCTGATTTTATTAATGGCCTCATCAATAATATGTTCTGGAGTCCAATCTGTTGATGCTTTACAAATGTCTACAACAAAACGCTGTAAAATTCGTAAACCTTGCAAGGTATGAGTAACTTCTGGATGAAATTGCAAACCATACATTTGACGGCTCTCATCAGCCATGCCTGCAATTGGAGCATTACGCGTTTCACATATCACTTTAAAACCTGGTGGTAACTCAGTGACTTTATCTCCATGGCTCATCCATACATCCAATAGAGCACTACCATCCATCGCGCTACGATCTTCGATATTACTTAATAATTGACTATGGCCGTGCAAACGCAACTCAGCATATCCAAATTCTCTTAACGCCGATGAATGCACTTGACCACCGAGTTGTACAGCCATTGTTTGCATCCCGTAGCATATCCCTAGTAGTGGCAAATCGCTCTCAAATAGCCATTGAGGAGCTCTGGGATTAGCGTCATGCGTTACTGTAGAAGGACCTCCTGATAAAATTACACCGCAAGGATTTAATTTTTTAAATTGTTCATGATTAATATGATAAGGATAAATTTCGCAATAAACCCCCATTTCTCGAACGCGTCTCGCAATTAATTGGGTGTATTGGGAACCAAAATCTAATATTAATAATGGGTTTTTTTTCAAATTATTCATTATTAATTATCCACCTGATAATTGGGAGCTTGCTTGGTAATACTCACATCATGCACATGGGACTCACGCATACCAGCATTGGTCACTTGCACAAACTCAGTTTTAGAATGCAATTCCTCAATAGTCGCACAACCGGTATAGCCCATACAGGAGCGTAAACCACCTAGTAATTGATGAATAATGGTTTGAACCGGTCCTTTATAAGGTACTCGTCCCTCAATGCCTTCAGGAACCAGTTTTTCTGTACCCAGAGAAGCATCCTGAAAATAGCGGTCACTTGACCCCTGAGCTAATGACATGGCTCCAATAGACCCCATACCTCTGTAATTCTTATACGTACGCCCCTGATATAACTCAATTTCACCAGGAGATTCTTCTGTACCTGCAAACATACTGCCAAGCATTACAGTATCAGCACCTGCGGCCAACGCTTTACAAACATCACCAGAAAAACGTATCCCTCCGTCAGCTATCACAGGAATTATCCCTTTAAGTTCTTGTGCCACGTTTGCTATAGCGCTAATTTGCGGGATACCCACACCAGTCACTATACGAGTGGTACAAATTGATCCCGGCCCTATTCCAACTTTTACAGCATCGGCACCCGCCTCATATAAATCTCTAGCAGCAGCAGCAGTTGCAATATTTCCACCTATCACTTGTACATCAGGATAATTCTTTTTAATCCATTTCACGCGATTTAATACGCCCTGAGAATGTCCGTGTGCTGTATCAACTACTATGACATCAACCCCGGATTCAACCAGAGCTGCAACTCGTTCATCGGTTCCTTCACCAACACCTACAGCAGCTCCAACTCTTAGCTGCTCAAAACTGTCTTTACATGCATAGGGGTTGTCTTTTGCTTTTTGTATGTCCTTTACTGTAATGAGCCCACGTAACTCAAAATTCTCATTCACTACCAATAATTTTTCTATCCGGTGCTTGTGGAGCAAACTTCTGACTTCTTCTCTGCTCGCTCCTTCTCTTACAGTCACCAAACGCCCTTTGGGAGTCATTACTTGTGCTACAGTCAAATTCATATTGGTTTCAAAACGAATATCTCGACTGGTTACTATTCCTACCAAATGCTTACCATCGACCACTGGCACTCCTGAAAAATTATATTTTGTCATGACTGCAAGTAATTCTTTAACTGTCAAATCAGGAGTTACTGAAATAGGATCTTTCACCATACCACTTTCAAATTTTTTAACTCGTCTGACTTCTTCAGCTTGATCAGTGATACTCATATTCTTATGAATAATTCCCAAACCACCTTCTTGTGCCAAGGCGATGGCTAACCTCGCTTCAGTCACTGTATCCATTGCAGCTGAAATTAAAGGCATATTAAGATGAATGGCGCGAGTTAATTTGGTTTTCAATGAAACATCTTTAGGTAAAATAGTTGAGTGGGCTGGGACAAGCAAAACATCGTCAAAGGTTAATGATTGTTGCACAATGGATAGAGGCATTTTATCTCACTCCAGTAATTAAATAACCAAATAGTTTACTACAAACTTTAAAAATTTTAAACATTTATTGTATAAATATATCACTACTATCCTTTAATTAGTTTTTATCACAATTAAGCATTGGATAACTTGAATTAATGAATGAATAACGTGTAAACTGTTGGTTAAATATTGTGTTGAATCGAAAAAATAGGAAGGGTTCAGCGTTGGCTAAAATAATAGTAATTACATCTGGGAAAGGCGGAGTAGGAAAAACTACTTCATCAGCAGCGATTTCTTCTGGACTTGCGCTCTTAGGACATAAAACTGTTGTTATTGATTTTGATATTGGGTTAAGAAACCTGGATATCATAATGGGCTGCGAAAGACGTGTAGTGTATGACTTCATCAACGTCATTAATGGTGAAGCCAACTTAAACCAGGCGCTGATCAAGGATAAGAGGATCCCTAATCTTTGCATACTGCCCGCATCACAAACCCGTGATAAAGACGCATTGACGCTGGAGGGGGTTGAAAAGACTCTGAATGAACTGGCAAAAGATTTTGATTTCATTATTTGTGATTCCCCTGCTGGAATTGAAGCTGGTGCACTTATGGCGATGTATTTTGCGGATCATGCCATTGTTGTTACTAACCCCGAAGTGTCATCAGTCAGAGACTCGGATAGAATTCTGGGAATTCTGGCCAGTAAAACAAAAAGAGCCATAGAAAATAAATCACCTGTGCAAGAACACTTATTACTGACGCGCTATGATCCTGAGCGAGTAGAACGAGGTGAAATGTTGTCTGTAACCGATGTAAAGGAAATATTAGCTATTCCTTTAATTGGTGTTATACCTGAGTCCAAATCGGTTCTTAAAGCCTCTAATACCGGCACACCAGTTATTCTTGATGAATCAAGCGATGCTGGTGTTGCTTATCAAGATGCCATAGCTCGTTTTTTGGGTGAAGAAAGACCCATGCGTTTTATAAGTAATGATAAAAAAGGATTATTTCGTCGCTTATTCAGTAAAAACAGGGAGGAAGTGACAATATGAGTATATTCAATTACTTACGCAGAAGAGCTTCTACGGCATCTGTTGCTAAAGAGCGTTTGCAAATCATCATTTCTCATGAGCGTTCTCAGCGCAATACGCCAGACTATTTGCCTAAACTGCAGGAAGAAATTCTTGCAGTTATAGCAAAATACGTTAATATAAGTCGAGATCAAGTGAGTGTTAATCTGGAGCGTATGGAGGATAGCGCCGTTCTTGAGCTAAACATTACAATGCCAGATAAGGCTTTGGAAGACAGCAATTCATAACTCTATTAAGCTTTTTTACATTTAAAGGTACTATTACACTATTAAATAATGTAGTTTACCTGCCTACTTAAGATACACATTCACTTCCTCAAAATCAGACAAGCTTTACATGCATAAGGGCAAAAATACATTCTTAATGGTTCTCTCTATAAATTTCAATTAATTAAAACTAAATTTGCTAAAAGCATGTGGGAGATTATTTGACTTACTCTAACTACTGGGTAGGATTAAATCATGTAAATCTACCCAGCGTTACCGAAAGGAAAGCCGTAAATTAAACTGTTTCAGTTTCCATGCCATCCTTAGCTGGAATCTTTTTTCCTGGTTTTGCCTTCTCACCAAATAACGAGGGACGGCGCAACTCCTCATCGGCAAAATCGTCTACCCTTATGACATCCTGCCTGGCCTGTTCAGCCTCCTCTAGTTGTTTCGCTTCAACAGGAGTCAATATTTGATGCGCAAGCGCTTCCAATATTTGCTCTTGAAAAGTCAATGAATGAAGGATGTTGTCTTTAACAGCCTTCATCACTTTACGTTCCAACTCTTCAACTGCACAAATCTTATGAAATGCTTCCTCCATCCTTCCCAAGGGGCAATTATTCCCTGGCTTCTTATAAACCAATCTCGTGATTCGGTTTCTTGTTTCATTAGGTTCTATCAGTATTCTTGCTACCTTATGACCTAATTTATCATCCGGCTTATGTCTTCTGTTGCCTAGAGGTTTTAGAATAAACGGTAAAATAAATCGTGCCCAGCGTGCCGGAAAATTAATGATTACTCCATGCATAGCCATTTCACACTCATGCAATAACTGTTGACAACTCCAATGAACAACAGGTAAATCGGCACGAGGTTCCCCATCCTCATAAAATCGTTTTAAAACTGCGGAAGCCATATATAAACAACTCAACATGTCACCTAAACGTGCTGATAGTTTTTCTTTTCGCTTTAGCTCACCGCCTAAAACAATCATTGAAAAATCTGCTAAAAAAGCCAGATTGGAACTGTACTTATGAATTAATTGATAATACCTTTTTACTGAACTGGCCGGAGATTTGCTAAAACGAGCATCAGTCCATCCAAAAATAAGTGACTTTGTAAAATTAGTAATAACAAAACCCACATGAGCAAAAAAGGAATCATCAAACGCAACTAAATCATTATTTCTAACACTTTCTAGCTCTTTGAAAACATAAGGATGGCAACGTATCGCCCCTTGTCCAAAAATAATTAAGCTCCTGGTTAAAATATTGGCTCCTTCAACCGTAATACCAATAGGAGAACCTTGATATCCTCTTCCGATATAATTATTTGGTCCAAGACATATTCCTTTGCCACCATGAATATCCATTCCATCCAGTGCAAGTTGTCTCGCTCTTTCAGTAGTATGATACTTTAAAATAGCCCCTGCTACAGAAGGTTTTGCTCCATGATCTATGGCCGCTGCTGCCATAGTTAGAGAAGAATCAATTATATAGGCAGCAGAAGCTATTCTGGCAAGAGGTTCTTCTATCCCCTCGAACTTGCCAATTGGTTGATTGAATTGTTTGCGAATTCTGGCATAGGCACCAGATGCTAAAGCGACTGCTTGTGCGCCTCCACTGGCACTTGATGGCAGTGAGATTGCACGACCCGCGCTCAAGCATTCCATTAACATTCGCCATCCTTGACCAGCCATAGAAGCACCGCCAATCAAATAATCAAGAGGAATAAAAACGTCTTTGCCTTGAGTTGGGCCATTCAAAAACCCTGTATTTAAAGGGAAATGCCTGCGCCCCTTTATAATCCCGGGAGTGGTTGCAGGAATAAGCGCACAAGTAATGCCAATGTCTTCTCCTTTGCCTAGCAGGTTGTCCGGATCAAACATTCTAAATGCCAAACCAATGACTGTCGCCACTGGGCACAAGGTAATGTATCGTTTGTCCCAATTCAAACGAACCCCTAATATGAGCTCACCATTGATCTCCTGCCGACAAACAACACCTTTATCAGGGATAGAAGCCGCATCCGAACCAGCATTAGGCCCTGTCAAGGCAAAACATGGGATCTCTCTCCCATCGGCCAATCTTGGTAAATAATAATCTTTTTGTTCCTCTGTCCCATACTTTAAAAGTAATTCACCAGGTCCCAGTGAATTCGGTACTGAAATGGTTGTAGCAGCAGTAATAGAACGACCATAAATTTTTACCAAAATTGACATCTGAGCAGTAGCGGAAAAGCCAAGTCCACCATACTGCTTTGGAATTATCATTCCCAGAAAACGATTCTCTTTTATAAATTGCCAAACCTCGGGAGGAAGATCCGTTCTATTATGAGTAATATCCCAATCATCTAACATTTCACAGAGGGTATTAACGGGACCATCTATAAAAGCCTGCTCTTCTTCAGTTAATGGTACAGTTGGAGAATTCCTTAAAAGAGAAAAATTAGGGTTACCACTAAATAAATCACCTTCCCAACTCACTGTACCCGCTTCCAATGCCTCTCTTTCAGTAATGGACATGGAAGGCATCTTTTTTTTGATTATTTGAAATAAATGTTTCGATAGTACTTCTCTTCTTAAAGGCTTAATAGAGCCTAAAATTAATACCGCTTCAATTGCCCATAAGACGATTTGCGACAATAAGCCAGGAGAGCCGAACTGCAAAACCAAGCCAAGAAAAATGGTATAACTAATAGCCCATACCGATATAGATGCATGGCGGGTTAATAGCATTCCAGCCACACCAATTGTTGCTAGTATTAATATGAGTTCTGACACAACATTCTCCTTATTATAGGCTAATCCAAATTAAAGAATTTAATAGACTTCTTCCTGGATAACAAAATCAGAAAACCAGTTAAGACATCTAATCAAATTATAGCATCAACAACTTCTATAACTTGCTTTCCAACAGCTTCAGGGTGCTCCATTGGAAATAAATGTGTACCCATAGTTTTAAAACATTTTACATTAAAATGATTTTTCATATATCGAATGTCCATTCTATCAACTACAGTACTCCTGTCACCATAGATCAATGCGGCGGGAACAATAAGTTTACCTTTATAGCGAGGAATAACATGCGGAATTGTTCTATATATTTGATATTCAATATGCCTGTCAAAACGCAAATAATACCCATCCTCTTTATATTCTAAACCATATTTAATATAGTCATTCAAACATTCTTCTGTAAATGTTTTAAATAAATCCCTGGTTTTTAAATAGGAAATTAGTTGTTCATAGTTTTGCCAATGCTCACGCCTTTTCTTTGTTCTAAAAGCTGGAGTTACTCTGTCTATGATACCTAATGCCTTAGCCAATCTGACCATGCTTGATTTAAAAGCGCCAATGAGAGGTGAGTCTAGCATAATGACCGCTTTAAATAATCTCGGCTGCTCTATCGCAGCGAGCAAGCTCAACACCCCTCCCAAAGAATGACCAACTGCAATCACTGGCTGTTCTGCTTGTCGTTTGATGCTCGCAATGATCTCAGCAACCAGGTTATACCAGTTTTCTCCTACAGGATAATCAGGATTATGGCCAATTTTATCTATAAAACAACAGTCAAAACGAGTTTCTAACTGCTCTAATAACTGTTTGTAACATAATGATGGAAATCCATTGCCATGAGCAAAATGGATTAGCTCTCTCATTTGAGCACCATTTTCCTGCTTTCATCTCGGAGACCATAGACACCGTAACTGTAATAGGCTGCCAATAATATCAACAAAATCACTCCAAATCCGGGAAAAATAAAATGAAGCGATAACATGACTACCAAAACTACCAACATTGGCGTTGATGCAACCATCAACAGTCGACTGGATTTTTTAAAGGATATAGTGAACGAAAAAAAGATTTTGGAAAATACTTGTCCTAAAAAGGCAATGACTAGCAATACAGTCACCATAATCGAATATAAAATAGCAACCACGATTGGGTATATCATCAATTGAGAAGCATATTTCAAACCAGTAATCGCATTATCCTGAATAATTTTTTTGCCATCAAATACCACATTCATTTCTTTATCTAATGGCTGAACAATAGGAACTCCTTTCTGTTCATTTACCGGACTGCTACCTAACAACTCTGGTGTTGGCAATAAGAAATTAATACTATTTTTCTTAATCAGAATATTAAGGTAAGGATATGCCTCTGAGAAATCAGTCACTTTCCCTGTTGTGTCGATAATGATTACTACTTGATTCCTATCATTTCTGATTAAATAGGGCATTGGTTTATCAAAAATAACATTACCATTTTGCACATAAACAGTTGGCAGTTGCAGTAAAGGCTCAATGATTTGCTGATTAAACGTTTTATTAAAATCAGAAGCAATTCTTATAGAAAACGGTATTGAACAAATAGCAATAACCAATAATAGATAAATTAAACCAATTCCACGCCAATGTTTTCCGACATCAACAAAAAGTCTCTTTGAATAAAAACACATATACAGTGCTTGCCAATAACTATAGATAGGAGCATCAATTGGTTTTAATTTATTTTTTTCTTTAGCCACGCCACTCTCCCACACGTTTTCCTGTTCTCTCATCAAATACATGCAACTTCAATTTGGGTAGCTCTACATGTAATTGTCTGTTTGAAACCACCTGCTCTGCTGAAATCCTCAAATTAATCTGTTCATTATTCTTTACACATTTTGCCTGAATCAATTTATCAGCCCCCATATCATCAACAAATTCTACATGAAGTTCAACTGCATCTTGATTTTTACTGGAACATAGCTGAATGTGTTCGGGGCGAATTGCCACAATAAGGTCTGCTTTATCATCGACTGAATGAAGCCAATTAGGTGCTGAATACACTATACCTATATTGGTATAAATACTATCCGTTTTCTTATCGTATTTGCCAGAAATAAAATTAATAGGATAGTGCCCGGTAAAACCAGCTACAAACTGCGTAGCCGGACTTTGATACAGTTCTTGTGGTGTTCCAATTTGCTCAACCTCCCCATGATTAAGCACCAAGATTCTATCAGCCATAGTCATCGCTTCGGTTTGATCATGAGTAACATATAAGCTGGTCGTATTAAATTGTTGATGCAATCGTTTAATTTCATGTCGCATTTCAGTTCTTAATTTTGCATCCAGATTAGATAATGGTTCATCAAATAAATAAACTGCAGGAGAGCGCACAATAGCCCTGCCCATTGCTACTCGCTGCTTTTGCCCACCAGACAGTGCTTGCGGCTTTCTGTCCAGATAAGGAGTCAAATGCAATAAGTTTGCTACTTCAGTCACTCTTTTATTAATATCTGCTTTACTGAAACGCCTCAACTTTAAACCATAAGCCATATTGTCAAAGACTGTCATATGAGGATAAAGGGCATAATTTTGAAAAACCATCGCCATATCCCTTTTTGCGGCCTCTGTATGATTAACACATTGATTATTTATAAGTATTTTTCCTGAACTTAAAACATCAAGTCCTGCTATCAATCGTAACAAAGTAGATTTACCACAGCCGGATGGGCCAACAACAACCATGAATTCGCCCTTCTTGATATCAATGTTAATTCGATTCAAAATTGTTGTTTGTCCGACCTGTTTTGACACCTCGATCAAATTCAGTGTTGCCATTATTTCAATCCCTTTTCGAACCAACGTTGCATCAGCATAACCACCATACAAGGTGGGACAAGCGCGATCAATGCAACGGCCATAATATAGTGCCATTCCGGCACTTGATCCGCTACACCTGCCAAATAACGAATTCCCATCACAATAGTCGTCATTTTAGTTTCTGTCGTGATGACTAAAGGCCATAAATATTGATTCCAGCCGTAAACAAACAAGATTACAAACAAGGCGGAAATTTGGACTCTTGACAAGGGCAAGACGATATCAATAAAAAATCTTAATGGGCCTGCGCCATCTAATTTGGCAGCATCAACCAGTTCTTTAGATATGGTTTTAAAAAACTGACGAAATAAAAAAGTTCCAGTTGCTGATGCTAATAGTGGCAAGGTTAGACCAGAAAATGAGTTCAATAGACCAAATGAAGCAATAACTTGAAAAGTGGGCACTATTCTTACTTCCACCGGCAACATCATCGTTGCAAATATCAAGGCAAAACAAGATTTTTTAAAAGGAAAATCAAAATATACCAATGCAAAAGCAGATCCCAAAGCCAGAATGATCTTACCTACTGCGATGATGAAAGCCATAACTAAGCTATTAAACAGCATGGAAGTGATAGGTTCACCTCCTGTTACAGCCAAACCTTCCGTCAGCACACTTTTAATATTTTTGAAAAATGAAGTTCCTGGAATCAATGACAACTGAGAATGCATCATGGCAGTTCCTTCATTGCTTGCAGCAACTACAGCCAAATACAAAGGAGCCATCATTAATCCTATAAATAATAATATTAACCCATGCGACCCAAAACGTTTAAATTGTCTCATTCGTAATGAACCTTTTTTTCAAGGTATTTAAATTGTAATAAGGAAACTGCAATTACAATAATCATTAATAATACAGATTGGGCTGATGAAATTCCCAAATCCATTCCCTCAAAACCATCTTCATACACCTTATAGATTAAGTTAGTTGTGCTATTGCCAGGGCCCCCGTGTGTCATAACTTGAATAATTCCAAATGTATCAAAAAAACCATAAATCAGGTTCATTATTAACAGAAAAAAAGTAGTGGGCGACAGGATTGGGAAAATTATTTGCCAGAATCGTTGCCATACATTAGCACCATCCATGATTGCTGCATCAATTAATGTCTGAGGAACTGCTTTAAGCGCAGCAAAATAAAATAAAAAATTGTAACTAAACTGTTGCCAGCTGGCGGTTAAAATGACAACTACCAAAGCCTGATTTGCATCGTTGACATAATTAAAATGAATTCCCAAAAATTCCAGTGCCTGAGTCAACCATCCTAACGTTGGATGACATAAAAATCGCCACAGTATTGCGGCTACGGCAGGAGCTATTGCATAAGGCCATATCAACAAAGTCTTATAAATTCCTTGGCTTTTTCCTCTATAATTTACTAAAGTAGCCATTAAAAGCCCTAAACTCATAGTTATAAGTGTCACACTACCTGCAATTATAAAAGTAACCCATAGGGCCTTTGCATAAGCGGGATCAAGAAATAAATCAAAGAAATTTGTCAATCCTGCAAAGTGCTTATTCAAACCAAATGCATCAGTATAAAAAAAGGATTGCAGTAAAGCGCTGCAGGCGGGCCAGATAAAAAAAATAACAGTGACAATCAGCTGAGGGACTATAAATAGCCAGGCAAATAAACTTTGATGATTAAATTTAGACATTAACTAACCATATAGTTGTTAAAAAAGATAAGTATCATCGCAATAGTTTAAAATAAAATTATATCGATTTTAAATCATTATGCGAGTTGCAAAAGATATAATATAGTAAATTATCATACTATGCATTCTTACCTTAAAAAGGATCTCACCTTGCATCACATACAAATTAATAATCCTGGACCACATAGTGAATTAGCCCTTGTCGAAGGTCCAAATCCTGGTTTTAATGAATCTCAAATTCTTGTGCGCGTTAAAGCCACCGCATTGAACAGGGCTGATTTGATGCAAAAATATGGTAAATACCCCCCTCCTCCAGGAGAGTCGGATATTCCCGGACTGGAGGTGGCTGGAGAAGTAATAGCCAGTGGATCCAAGGTAAAACAGTTTAAACCGGGCGACCAAATTTATGGTCTTGTAGGAAGTGGAGGTTATGCTGAAATCTGTCCGGTTGAAGCTTCTTTGTCTCATCACATTCCCTCTCATTGGAGTTTTTCACTTGCTGCAGCACTCCCTGAAGCGTTAACCACAGTCTATGCGACCTTGTACGATTTAGGTGCCTTAAGTGCAGGGCAGACATTATTGATTCATGGCGCAGGAAGCGGGATAGCCTCATTAGCCATACAAATGGCTAAATTAACAAACGCCAGAGTAATAACCACAGTCGGTGATTCAAGTAAAATAGAAAAAGCACTGGCCCTGGGCGCGGATCAAGTCATTCATTACAAAGAACAGGATTTTGAATTATTAATTGAGGACAATTCTGTCGATTTAATCATTGACTTTGTTGGTGGTGATTATTTTAACAAACACTTACATTTGCTGAAACCTCAAGGTAAATTAATCCAAATCGCTTGCCTTAAAGGAAGCAAAGTTGAATGCAGTCTGGCATTGCTTATGCAAAAAAGGTTACAAATCATTGGATTTGTACTGAGATCACAAAGCATTAAAGAAAAATCGAGGCTTTGGAAATTGGCTCATGATCATTGGTTTAATGCATTTGAAAATGACAAAATTAAACCAGTAATTGACTCGGAGTTTGAGCTAAATCAAATAGAGACGGCACTGCAACGCATGCAGGACGGCTCTCATTTTGGGAAAATAGTCATTCGCATAGGCAAGTAATCCCAATTTTCACCAATATGTCATCAGCTCGATATTACAAGCACTGACTTTTCGAAACCACCTTGGCAATGCTCAACGAGCTAATGCTTTTTTTTATAGATAAACCAAAAGATTTTCTTACTCTTTATTCTTATTCCTCATGGCTGAACTATGAATATATCTTGAGATATTTAGACTCATTTTGCATTGAGCCTCAAAGTCCGCTCTAATAATTGAGTATAAATTGGCTCATTACGTGCTAATTGCACCACAATCGTTGCAGTAATACAGGAGATCATAAGAGGAAGAATTAGAGAGTAGTTTTTAGTCATTTCAACAACCAATACCACACCAGTAATTGGTGAGCGTACTGCGGCTGCAAAAAGCGCCCCCATACCTGCGACTGCAAACATACCAGGCTCAATTGAAAAATCCATACTCAACCACTGAAATAAATGGAAAAAACCTAATCCAAATAGTGTTCCCAAAGCCAGCATTGGTGCAAAAATACCGCCAGGTACACCACTTGAATAGGATAACATGGTCATGACAAACCTGATTACAATAAGACTGCACAATACACTAAATGCTGGTGACATAGTCAGCGCTTCACTGATAATAACATAACCGCCCCCAACAGTAGCTGGATAAGAGTAGGCCAGATAACCGACTAAAAATCCAACAGCTAATATATAATATTTTTTGTTTTTGGGATTTTGTTTATCCAGCCACCCAACAGTTCTCATAAGTGTGACATTGAATAATAAGCCAATTAACCCCATCAATATTCCAAAAACAAAGAACAGCCACAAAGAGCCGAGAGTGGGTAGTTCAAAAACCTCCATTTGAATAGCTGGTTGTGAGCCTATAATAAGATGCAAAACAATCGTTGCCATGACACAGCAAATAACCACCATTTTAAAATTGGTAAATGAATAATTAAACTGGTTACGCATTTCCTCCATGACAAACAGTACACCAGCCAGAGGAGCATTAAATGCTGCAGCCAAACCGGCTGCAGAACCAGCCGCTATTAAAGTATCTCGGCGGCGGCGTGTAAGTCGAAACAACTCTCCAAGCATCTGCCCGAGATTACCGCCCATCTGAATAGTAGGCCCTTCTCTTCCCATAACCATTTTTGCAGATATGGATAACACACCCCCAAAAAATTTTACGGGTATCAGGCGCTTCCAAAATATTGGCCTCACATGAAGCAAGGTGCCTTCAATTTCTTGCACTCCACTTCCTGCCGCTTCTGGGGCAATGTATTTCACCATCATCCAGGCGAGAAATAACATCATCATGGATACCAAGGCGGAAACGATTCCTACAGGCAGTCCATAACTTTCTGCGATATGAAATAATAGCTCCAACAAATGATCTACTTGTTGAATAGTAAGTTGGAATAAAGAGGCAATTGCTCCTGTTAATATCCCTAATAGAACTGATACAAAATATAAAATCAGTATTTTTTTACCCATTGTCCTTCACCATGTTCATCAAATTGATGATTATTTTTAAACCCACTTGTTCCGATAAGGATAAAATTGTTTCTGGATGAAACTGAACCGCATGCACAGGTAAATACTCATGAGATATTGCCATGATTACATCATCTTCACTTACAGCTGTAACTAATAATTCATTGGGTAAAGCCTCTGATCTGGCATAGAGCGAATGGTATCTTCCGGCTTTAAAACAATCTCCTAAACCTGAGAACAAACCCTTGGTATTTAGTACCCTAATTAATGAAGATTTTCCATGCATAGGATAATCAAGAACATCCAAAACTCCTCCAAAATACTCAACAATACCTTGCAACCCCAAACAGACACCAAATATTGGTATTTTCTTTGAGAGTATCACATCGATTGTTTCTGAAAGCTTAAAATCAATCGGTTTTCCGGGGCCAGGCGATAATACGATCAAATCAAAATGATTATTTTGTAAATAGCCAATCGCCTTGTCATAACGAACAGTAGTAACATCAGCTCCAGTTTGCCTTAAATAGTTTGCCAAAGTATGAACAAAGGAATCTTGATGATCGATCAGTAAAACTTTTTTATTTTTCCCTACCAGAGGGATATCCTCTATTTTCCTTTTGGCCTTTTGCCATGGCTTTTGTAACATGTCTAAAAATGCGGAAGCCTTTAATCTGGTTTCCTCTTCCTCCGCTTCAGGGATAGAGTCATAAAGTAAAGTAGCACCTACTCTAATTTCTGCAATGCCTTTTTCTATTCGCACTGTTCTTAAGACCAACCCCGTATTTAAATTTCCATCAAAACCAAACCATCCTACAGCTCCTGCATACCATTTACGCGGGGCTTTCTCATGTTGTTCAATAAAATTCATAGCCCAAATTTTAGGCGCGCCAGTCACAGTAACAACCCACATATGAGTTAAAAAAGCATCTACCGCATCAAATCCATCTCTTAAAATACCCTCAACATGATCTACTGTATGAATTAATCGCGAATACATTTCAATTTGGCGGCGCCCAATAACTTTCACACTCCCCGCTTCACAAATTCTTGACTTATCATTTCTATCAACATCGGTACACATGGTTAATTCTGATTCTTCTTTCTCTGAATCTAACAGTGTTTGAATATTGTGAGCATCCTCAATAGCATCCGCTCCCCGTTTGATGGTACCAGAGATAGGGCAAGTTTCTACTCTATTACCCTGGACACGAACATACATTTCAGGTGAAGCGCCTACCAGATATTCTTCATCTCCCAAATTAATAAAAAAACCATATGGCGATGGATTTATTTCTCGCATTTGATGAAATAATGTTGAAGGCTTTTCAGCAAAGTGTGTATAGAAAGTTTGACTCGGGACTACTTCAAACAAATCACCGCAAGAAAATTTTTCTTTGGCTTTCTTGACCACTTCGGCATACTCACCTGGTTCGTGATCACAGTTTTTTTCCGGTTTATGAATAGGTTGATATGGTGAATACTTTCCTTCTCTGGACAAAGATTGCGTTGATCGGCCCTGATATTGAAAATCATAGCGTCTAACAAAAGCTTCTTCCTTACGATGATTCACTATATAAATTTCATCAGGTAGATAGAGAACCATATCTCTTTGTGTTTCATTTCTTGGTTTATACCGTTCCAACTGTTCAAATTGATAAATCAGGTCAAACCCAAAAGCACCATATAAACCCAGATAAGAATCCTCTTCTGTTTTAAAAAAATCCAGCAAGAGGCGTATTACACTAAATACTGACGGTTGATGACTTCGTTCTTCCTCGCTAAATACTTTATCAGATGATTTAATTTTTAACTGACACAGTGAGGCTGTTTGGCTAATTATCTCCCAGGAGTCTGTTGTTTTTAATAACGGATAGAGAAAAGATAATAATATTTCACCCCGTTGATTTAATGCCTCTAAACAGATGGTACTATTTTTACAGATCATAACTAATGGGGGATTATAAAAACCCATGTCCCAACAAGTATAGCGCCCTGGATATTCAAAGCTTGAAGCAAATACTGCTCCACGTTGAGAATCAAGACTCTCAAGTAAAAAATCTATGCCTTGTCTATAATCCAACTCTTGTTGAGAAAACTCAACATGAACACCACCGTGAGTTTTATATTGTTGTAACATGAATACCATTCTCTATCGTTTAATTCGTACAAATATTCATTCTACTGTAAAACCACTGTTCTGCAAGAATCTTGTAACATTTCAATCTCATTGCTTTTTCATGTCTTCAATAGACTGCAATTCTTATTTCAAAAAAGGACATTAGTGCAGTCCTGTTTAAACAGATTCCAAGAAACAAGAACGCAAGCCGGCTCAACAGACTATAAAGATAATTAAACTAATACTTCATTTTTAGAACAATACCGCTATAATGTAAGACCCTTATAATTGGATATAGCCATGACTCTCTCTGCTAAAGATCTTGAAAATATTTCAAAATTGGCTTATTTAAATGAAGATTCCGAGCATTCTGCAAAATTAACTCAAGAAGTAAGTGCGATCATGGATTTTGTTGACCAGCTCAAAACAATTGATACAAACCAGGTAGCACCTCTTTTTCATCCCTTGGCACTAAATCAACGTTTAAGGCCAGATGAAATAACCGAAGCGGAATGCCTTGCTGAATTAGAAGCCATGGCGCCATTATTTGAGGATAACTTATATTTGGTTCCCAAGGTGATATCATCGGATAAATAATAATGGAACAATACTCACTGGCTCAATTATCAAAGGCTCTTCATAATCGAGAATTTTCAAGTGTTGAATTAACACAACACTGTATTAACAAAATTCAAAGCAATAAAGACTTGAATGCATTCATCAGCCTTGATGAAGACCAGGCTCTAAAAGAAGCGCAAGCAGCTGATTTGGTACTAAAAAATGGAGAGGGAAAATCCCTGACTGGAATTCCCATGGCTCTCAAAGATTTGTTTTGTACAAAGCGATTAAATACAACTTGCGCTTCGAAAATGCTGGCTAATTTTCAAGCCCCCTACGATGCCACTATTGTCACAAAATTTAAACGAAATGGCGCAATTATTATTGGAAAAACTAATATGGATGAGTTTGCCATGGGTTCTTCTAATGAAAACAGTTATTTCGGTCCGGTAAAAAACCCGTGGGATAAAGAAAGAGTGCCTGGTGGATCATCAGGTGGTTCCGCAACAGCCGTTGCTGCAAACCTGGTTCCTTTTGCAATCGGTTCTGACACCGGCGGCTCAATTCGTCAGCCAGCAGCCTTTTGCGGGATTAGCGGGATAAAACCCACCTATGGATTAGTCTCCCGATACGGAATGGTTGCTTTTGCCTCAAGTCTTGACCAAGCAGGTCCATTTGCCAGGTCAGCTGAAGATCTTGCAGTAATACTTCACTGCATGGCCGGATTTGATAACAGAGATTCGACGTCAGTTGATAGAGTTATACCTGATTATTCAGCAGAAATTAAAAAACCCCTAAACAAAATCCGAATAGGACTTCCTTCCTGCTTTTTTCAACCTCAAGTCGAAAAAGGTATCCAGGATGCGATACATGATGCTGTGAAATTATTTGAGAATCTCGGGGCTGAAATAATTGAAATCGACTTGAAGCTTCAGCCACTTTGGGTGCCATGCTACTATGTTATAGCTTGCGCAGAAGCCTCATCAAACCTTTCGCGATATGATGGCATAAGATTTGGACACCGAAGTAAATCCGCATCAACCTTAATTGAATTAATCACTAACTCTCGAAGTGAAGGTTTTGGTAATGAAGTAAAACGTCGAATTCTAACTGGAACTCATGTGCTCTCATCCGGTTTTTTTGATGCCTATTATTTGCATGCACAAAAAGTCAGGCGTTTGATTCGAGATGAATTAATTACAACTTTAAATTCAGTAGATGTTATCCTTGGACCAACAACACCTACCACCGCTTTTAAACTGGGTGAAAAAATAGATGATCCCATACAAAATTATTTGGCAGATGTATTTACTGTAGCAGCCAATCTCGGAGGCCTACCAGCCGTTTCTATACCAACTGGTTTTGCAAATAAGCTACCAATTGGTTTGCAATTAATGGGCAAGCACTTTAGTGAAAGCCGCTTGCTTGCAATCGCACATGATTATCAGCAACATACCAACTGGCATTTAGCCAATCCTAACAAGCAAGGGTGAGATATGGAATGGGATACCGTCATTGGTCTTGAGGTACATGCTCAATTAAAAACCAAATCAAAACTATTTTCAGGAGCATCTACTGCTTTTGGCGCCATGCCTAATTCGCAAACGAGTTTTATTGATGCTGGTTTGCCTGGTGTTCTACCTGTATTAAATGGACAAGCTATCATAATGGCTATCCAATTTGGTTTGGCAGTTCATGGAACCATTAATGATCTGTCTGTTTTTGAACGTAAGAATTATTTTTATCCTGACTTACCCAAAGGTTATCAAATCAGTCAATATCAAAAACCCATTATCACTAATGGCTATTTAAATATACAGCTTAGTAATAACCTGGAAAAAAAAGTCCATATTGCACGCGCTCATTTAGAAGAAGATGCTGGAAAATCCATGCACGATGCCCATACTGACTATACCGGAATCGATCTCAACAGAGCAGGTACCCCACTATTGGAAATAGTCACAACCCCTTGCTTGTACTCTGCTGAAGAGGCGATTAATTATTTAAAAACGCTGCATCAATTAGTGAGATTCCTAGGAATATGTGATGGCAATATGCAAGAAGGCTCCTTTCGGTGTGACGTCAATCTGTCTATAAAACCTAAAGGCAGCTCAGTTTTAGGCACACGAACAGAGCTTAAGAATCTGAACTCATTTCGTTTTATTGAGAAAGCCATTGCTTATGAACAAGCAAGACATCAAGATATATTGGAAAGTGGCCTTTCAGTCATCCAGGAGACTCGCCTTTACAATCCTGACAATAACACAACTCAGGCGATGAGAGGCAAGGAAAATGAAAATGATTACCGTTATTTTCCAGATCCTGATTTATTACCAATTCATATAGAAAACAAACAAATTGAAGAGATTAAAAACAACCTACCGGATTTACCTGAAGCAATTTATAAAGAGTTAAAAAGCACTCCGTCCCTAAATGATGAAGACATTAATTTCATATTATCATCACCGGATACTTATCAATATTACAAAAAAATTAAATCCCTCTGTCCAGCTTCTGATAAAACAATTATCAACTGGTTAAAAGGCCAATATGCCGCCTTTCTTAATGAGCATAACCTGACCTTTGAAACACCACCAATTTCAGCAAAAACCATGGCTGCTTTCCTTAGTAAAATTCATGAGAAACAAATCTCTTTCAGTATTGCCAAGAATATTTTCAGTATGCTTTGCGCAGGTGAAGAGGATATCGATGTGATTATTGAACGCGAAGGCTACCAACAACAGAATGACAGCTCAGCACTGGAAGAAATAGTTGAGCAAATAATCAAACAATATCCTGAACAAGTCACAGAATACAAAGCCGGTAAAGACAAATTATTAGCTTTTTTTATCGGGCAAGTGATGAAACAAACTAAAGGGAAAGCAAACCCTGGACAGATCAATCTATTATTAAAAAAACATCTTGGATGATGCAATATTTTTATAATTCACAATGAGCATTTATGGTTTTATTGATTGATTACCAGCTATTATCATTGCCTTTTTGTCAGAAGGTATCATGCATTAAGAATAATAATTATTCAATTATAGAAGAATATTAGCACCAATTTTCATTTAGAATTAATTGCATACATGACTTTTTTCCCGGTATTATTTCAAGCTAATTAATTTGTCATTTCCCTAAGGATTTTTGAAATAATGAAAATAAAGTTTTTGTTATCAATGATAGGAATAATAATGAGCACACAATCAGCCTATGCTAAAATTCCTGATAGCCCAACATCAAAAACACAAAATATAAATGACAATAAGAGCTCAAAAAACGCTAATAACTTTTTAAAGAAAATCACGCCTGAATTTGCCTACAGCTACATAGATTTTAACTTTGATTCAACAGCTGGTCTTAATTTCAATCGATACAATGGGCATTCCAATCTTTACTCAATAGGTGCTGATCATATTTCTCCTATACGAAACATCATTGCAGGCCTTTATGTTTTAAACATAGATACTGAAGTGAGTTCTCAATTTCAATTGTTTCCTAATACGCTGATTCCTTCTAGTCTAACTATTCATAACAACACATTATTCGGACATATACGTAAAATATTTACTCCAAAATTTGATGTGGATATTGCGGGTGGTTATGGTCAAAACAGAATAAACTCACAAACTTTGTTAAATCGCGCCATCACAGATATCGCTTTTTCAAAACATACTAATGACAACTGGCTTGCCAGCATCAATGCAGTTTATAGAAAGCGAGGGAAAAAAATATCTCTAAGAACCAATGTGGGCATGTTATACAGCCAAATTAATTCGGGTAGTTATATATTAGCTTTCCAGTCCAACCAACGCGGGCAAATCATAGCGCCTTTAACCACAAAAACAACCTATATTATGGAAGGGACTGAAATCAGTTACAAACTCAATTCAACATTAACTCCTTTTGTTAATGGTGGCTTGATTCAAATAGCAGATTTCACCAATAGCAGACCTATACTTACACAACAAATTAATGGATCTCTGCCTCAGCTCAATATGGATAAAAATGGTTATAAACTTGGTGCTGGTGTTATTTTTAATTATAAACAAATGACTTTAAGGCTTGAAGAAAAATATTACAGTGCAGGAAATATTTTTGAAAGTTATCAAACGACTGCCGGATTGGAGTACCGATTTAATTAGTTAGGTGTATAGTAATTTATTTATTGTTCCTCCATACCAGAGGCACGAAAATTATTTATGTAGTAACATGGAGCAAACATTCATCTGATCTACAAGGCTGAGAAACATTCTTTCTGCCCTTCCTTGGTAGACTATATACTGTTTAATAAAGGGAATGCTCTTTCATCTTTTATTTTAAGAGTAGCAAAAGGATAATTTTCGTGAATAAATTAACTCTTTATTTCGCTCAATTTCTCAATCATATAAAGTGGACTGAATTTTTCTTGGGATTGGCAATAACCCTTTTGGTATTGATAACCTTGCTCTTTAATGCTCCCCCACTAAGCTCACTAATATCCCAAATTGAAGGAAGAATTTATGATCAAATAATCAATCTCAATTGGCATTCAAAACCTGAAAACCTTAAAGTTATTATCATAGATATTGATGATAAATCATTAGAACAAGAAGGAAGATGGCCATGGCCAAGAAATAAAATGGCTGAATTATTAAATAAATTACAAGAGAATGGTGTGGTCACGGTTGGTTTTGATATAGTCATGTCAGAAGCGGAAACGAATTATGCTTTAGTTCTCATAGAAAAACTGAGTCAATTTTCTGGAAAAATGACAGCAGATCAAAAGCAGTTGGTTACCACATTAAATAGCATTGCAAATCAAGTTGATAATGATCAAAAACTTGTTAATGCTTTGGGGAAGAAGAACGCTGTACTGGGTTTTTTTTTTCATAATAGTGAAGATATTAGACAAGGCTCTTTACCGACACCATTAAGAGGTACTGACAACAACCCCCTCCTGGCAAATAAACTGTCAGTGTATCAGTTTACTAATTTCAACAGTAATTTGGCTGCATTTACGGCAGCTGCGACTTCTGGAGGATTTGTTACTAATTTACCCGACAAAGACGGGGTTGTAAGACATGCACTTTTGCTGGCCAATTATAAAAACAACCTCTATCCCAGTTTATCTTTGGCCATAGCAATGAATTACCTCTTAACTGACAAGGTTTCTCTGAAAAAATATAACAGCCAATTATCAGGTATAGAATTAGATGGGCTACAAATCCCAACAAATAGCAAAGGTCAAATTCTTATTCCATTTTGGGGGGGGCCGGGAACACTAAACTATTATTCAGCAACCGATATATTGAACAATCAATTCAATCCCGAGGAATTGGCTGGAAGTATCGCCTTAGTTGGCTCATCCATAACACTCTTATCTGATTTACACCATACACCAGTTGCCCAATTATTTCCTGGAGTTGAAATCGTGGGCAATATAGTAAAAGGGCTGGTGGAACAAAAAATTCCCCAAGAATTTGACTGGGAATCATTGAAGGGCAAACTTTATTTAGTAATTTTTGGCTTGCTATTTGCACTTATATTTTCTTTTTTTGGTATATTTGGCAAATTATTAATCTTTTTGATAACGGCCGTAGTAATATTGACTAGCACTGTTGTCATGTTCGTATTCTACAATAATTACATCCCCCCTGCATTTTTATTAACCATCACAACCCTGCAAACTTTTGTTAATTTTTTCTATTCATATGTCATTGAAAAGCGGCAAAAAAGACGAATAAGTGAATTGTTTGGTCAATACGTACCAAAGGAATACGTCAAAGAATTAATAGAGCATCCCGAACACTACACCATGGAAGGGCTGAATCGTGAAATGACAGTTCTGTTTACTGACATACGCAACTTCACAACAATTAGTGAAACACTTGGTGCAGGCGGTGTAAAACTGTTGTTAAATTCATTTTTCACCCCAATGACCAAAATCATTTTTGAGCATAGAGGAACCATTGATAAATACGTTGGAGATATGATAGTAGCATTCTGGGGAGCACCAATAGAAGACAAGGAGCATGCGAGTCACGCCGTTTTGTGTTCTCTTTCCTGCTTTGAGCACTTGCCCAAAATTAATGCCAATTTATTGGAGCATGGGCTGCCGCAAGTTAATATTGGAATAGGTATAGCAACTGGGCCTATGAACGTTGGTGACATGGGTTCTGAGTTTCGTCGAGCCTATACTGTTCTTGGCGATACCGTTAACCTCGCATCCAGGTTAGAGAGTCTAACCAAATTCTATCAAGTGAATATCCTGGTAAGTGACAAAACTCGCTCTCACCTGGATAGCATATTATGGCGTACCGTAGACAAAGTGGAAGTCAAAGGTCGTAAAAGTCCATTGACTATTTACCAACCTCTAGGTATTGTTGAACAAGCCTCTGCAAGACTTCTGCAGGAGCAGGAAAAATACGAAACGGCATTAGCTCACTATTACAATCAGGATTGGCTTGTCGCTGAGAATATCTTCAATGAGTTAAAAAATGTAAACCCTAAAATTTATTTGTACCAAATGTATTTGGAAAGAATAGCGACCTTCAAAAAAAAGCGGCCTTCGCCTGACTGGGATGGGGTGTATGTTCATAGAAGCAAGTAAGATCAAGAAGAAACTTTCAATACTGCAATAGGAAGGATTATGAAAACAATTAGGCTGTTTATGTTATCAATAATTGCACATTTTTTATTGACCTGCTCAGTAATTCATGACGTTTGGGCTGAAAAAACCCTAAATCCCGAAAAACTGGCAAATACCACAATCACATTAATTTCTAATAATCAAAATGCCTCAATTGCTAACTGCTCACTTCAATCAGTCACAAGTTGTACCATACTTCTTCATCTTGCTAACCCTGGTACCCCAGGAATTCTCCATGTGACTAACCACTCCTCTTTTGTTACAGCAACCAATATTGAGGCTATACTACCAAGTTCACTAGAGTTTCTTGTGGATATGATTGAAAGCGGTTGTGATGTAGTTCCACCTGGAAGTACCTGCTCAATCTATTTCTATCCTGTAAGTGGCCCTATTTCTCCGCAACCAGTTCAGTTAATTGGCGACAATATAAGAACTGCTACATTTTATCTTGGTATAGAGATGTGATATCCAGTAGGAAGAACTCATGAAAAAATTGATTTATATTAGTCTAATTTTTGTTATAAGCAATGCGTTTGCTCAACCAGCAGCCACAGTATTATTTGCCAAACAAAAAGTCATATCACTCAGAGAAGGTAAAGAATACTCACTCTCTCGAGGCTCTCAATTGGAGCCAGGAGACACTGTTGTTACGGGGGCAGGCGCACTCATTAACATCAAATATAAAAATGGAACCTTGGTAAATATTGGTGAGAACTCCAGATATAAAATTCTAGCCTTTTCCCCAAATCCATCTGATGTTCAAATTAAAGCTGAATTATCTCAAGGAAAAATAAAGTTTAAAACCACAGGCAAATCAAATGAAAGTCTGAAAACCCCGGTGATAGCGATGGCAATTACAGGCACATCTGCCGAAATATTTGTAAAATCTGATAAACAAACTTATTTAAATTTGCTAGAAGGAAATATAAATAATTATGCTCCTGGGAGTTACATTGCTACACCACAGGGAGTTGTAGCAGGTGCCTTTCCTGCTGAGGGCCAGGTAAACACTCCAGCTGGCACAGATGGAAGCATCTCTGATACTGAAACCATTGAAACTATCTCCTCAGAATCTGCAGATGCTACAGATACAACAGATGCAACAGACACTGCCGATGCAACGGATACCGCCGATAGCGCTCAAGAGGCGTCTGATGCTGTGGGATTTATTGAGTCGGCTCAAGTAGTGGATCAAGCGACTACTGATTCAATAGAGGAAGAAATTGAAAGTGAAATAGCTGAGATTTCCCTGGAATGTATAAGTGTTATATAGCTTGGCATGTCATTTTTGTATGATGACTTTATCCTTTTTTCATATATAAAATAAAAGCATATAATGATATGCATTGACATAGAATATGGATAAGAGTCGGTCGATAAGCCGGGTTCTGTCGTGGGCAACCATTCATCTGGGACATGCGTCACCGCATGCCTCAAGCGACCTACCCGAATCCCGTATGGGCCATACGTTATGACTTTGCAGTCAAATGGATTCCTATTTGGTCTTGCTCCGAGCGGGGTTTTCCCTGCCACGATTGTTACCAATCGCGCGGTGCGCTCTTACCGCACCATTTCACCCTTACCTACGACTCCAAAAGGAATAGCAGGCGGTATATTTTCTGTGGCACTTTCCGTAGGCTCACACCTCCCAGGAGTTACCTGGCACTCTGCCCTATGGAGCCCGGACTTTCCTCCCCTTGCTATTAAGCAAAGAGCGATTGCCTGACCGACTCTGACTTCAATATTAGCAGAGTGCACAGGCAAAGGCCATAATTAACGATGAATTTCTATTAGAATACCGCGAAAAATAACTGAACTTGGAAAGTAGTAGCTATATAACTGGATTAAAAGTCACGAGTACCAATGAATTCATCATCAAAATAACGCTTTAATTTAGTGCGCAAAGTACCACGACTTACACCAAGCACTCGGGCAGCTTTTGATTGATTGTATCGAGTTAATTCCATAACAGTCCGGAATAAAGGGGCTTCTACTTCCTCAACAATCAATTGATATAAGTTTAAATTAGCATCTTTACTACCGACACTTGTTAAATAACCTTTAACTGCACTAATCACTTGATGTGACAAGGCATCGTTACCTTGTGTCACTTGTTGCATAACTGCACTCATTTTAATCTCCTAATACAAAATTAATGAACATAAATCATGTCCAGCACATTAATTTGGCTCTAACACCATGACCGATATAATATCAAATATCCCAAAGAGTGTAAACATTGTTTTAATGATATTCATTTATTAAGGAATTATTAAGTCATTATTGTATCATTTTAGTTAGGCTTGTAAAAATAATTGCATTTATTTTTCTAAAAATTTACTTTTGAAATAATAATTAATAAACATGAAAGGAGTAATCACTGCTTTTATAATCAGAAATTTTTTGGGGATTAATAATTTAACTAATAAAAAGAGTATAAAACCATGAGGCTGGATATTGCGACTGCCCTTCAAGCCAGCCGCTTATTGATAATATTAAGGAAGCATCGTGGATTTTCTGCTTATTTTATTGACTCACAGTAAAGCTCTCTCCACAACCACATTGCCCCGTCTGATTGGGATTATTAAAAATGAATTTATAATTTAAACCTTGTTTCACATAATCAACTTTCATATTTTTAAGAAATGGATAACTTGTTTTATCAACGCATACCAGATAATCTTTAGATAAAAAAGCTATCATATCTCCTTCTGAAGGTTCTTTTACATAATCCACTACATAAGATAATCCCGAGCATCCCGTCTTTTTTACAGACAATCTTACCCCCTTGTTTCCTGGATTTTTCTCCAGATAGGAGACCAGGTGCTTTATTGCCGATTCACTGAAAGTGATGTTGGGGTTCGTGCTGCTCGCTTGTTGTATTTCTACACTCATTGCTTTACCTCTCAAATTTTTTACGCATCAAAGTCAATGCTTCTTTATATATGTCCTCTACCTGGACTGCTACAGGATACTGATTATTTGTTATCTGTAATACATTAATTAGAATCTGAAAATCTATTAATGGAAGTGATTCCAAAGTCTTACCTTCAATCTGGCAACATATCCATTCCATTGCCGCAATAACATAAGGATTTCCATTCGTTTTATATCTGGCTTTGGATATCAGTTTATCTCTGTCACATTTTATATAAAAATGTACTGTATTCAGTTGATTAATTGGTTGACTTTGTACACCTATTACAAAAGGATCATTTAAATCGAGCTTACCAATATGTTGTGGCTGAAAAAAATAATCCTGTACAATTTTATTATACATCATAACGGCGATAATTCGTGCAGCCGACTCACTTGTGTGCAAATTATATCAATTGCCTTCTTTATTTGCACCTCAGAAGTAAAGCGTCCTATGGATAAACGCATAGTTGATTGCGCCTCTGTATCAGTCAAACCAATTGCCCTTAAGACATAAGATGGTTGAATACTGGCAGAAGAACAGGCAGAAGTAGTTGATATGGCTAACTCACTTAAAGCAAACAGCAATGAATCTCCATTTAATCCAACAAAACTCACATTCAGATTTCCAGCGATACGCCTGTGCTCATTTCCATTCAGTTTAATAGCAGGTAAATGTCGTATTCCGTCCCATAGTTGTTTGCGTAAATTTAGAATACGCGCCTGCTCGGGAATTCTTTCAGCCTCTGCAATAGCAAAAGCCTCCCCCATGCCGACAATTTGATGGGTAGGTAATGTTCCTGATCGCAATCCACCTTCATGCCCGCCACCGTAACTTAAAGCCTGTAAACGAATCCTTGGCTTATGCCTGACATACAGAGCCCCCACACCTTTAGGCCCATAATTTTTATGGGCAGAAAACGACATCAAATCAACTGAAAGCTGGCTCAAATCGATTGGTAATTTACCTGCACTTTGAGCCGCATCAACATGAAATATTATTCCCCTATTTCTTAATAACTCACCAATAGAAGCAATATCTTGTATGACGCCAATTTCATTATTAACATGCATAATAGAAACCAGAACAGTATCTGGTCTAAGAGCTGATTCCAGTTTCTCAAGATCCAACAAACCATCTGACTCTGGATTAAGATAAGTGACTTGAAAACCTTCTTTTTCCAATTGATGAAAACTGTCAAGCACGGCCTTATGTTCAGTGCTCATAGTAATAAGATGCATTCCTTTATTTTTATAAAACCGGGCAGCTCCTAAAATAGCCAAATTATCTGCTTCTGTAGCTCCTGATGTAAACACTATTTCTTGCGGGGAAGCGTTAATAGTTTCTGCAATTTGAGAACGTGCCTGCTCAACTGCCATAGAAGCAACTCGCCCATACTCATGAGTTGCTGATGCGGGATTACCAAAATCCCCTTCTGGACCTAAATATTTTATCATTTTCTCAACAACGCGAGGATCAACTGGTGTTGTTGCCATATAATCAAAATAAATCGGTTTTATCGCCAATTTTATTGCTCCTATTGTCTTTCCTTGCCCACTCCAATGATTTCTGAACTTGGCTAAGCATACCTCTTAAAATACTAACTTCCATTTTTTCAAGGTTAATTCTATTAAATAGCCGCCTCACTCTTTGCATTAATCTCCTTGGATTAGAAGGTTTTAAAAATTTAATTTCAATAAAAACTTCCTTCAGATGCTCATAAAATTGCTCTATTTCATCAGCTGTAGCCTGCTCTTCATTGCGCAGAGCTACTTCAGCGCGCGGTGATAATAACTTCATACGCAGTTCATAAGCTATAATTTGTACTGCCTGAGCTAAATTTAATGAACTGTAGTCAGGATTGCTTGGAATATTAATATGGTAGTGACATTTTAACAGCTCTTCATTAGTAAGACCTGAGTGTTCTCTACCAAATACAATGGCCACTTGAGTATTATCTGATTGTTGATTTATCAGTTCTGCACAGGAAGCTGGAACTAATCCAGGCAATGACAGTCCCCGTGGTCTTGCACTCGTCCCTAAAATCAACTGACATCCAATTAAAGCTTCATCCAAAGTATTTGTAACAATAGCTGCATCCAGGACATCATCAGCTCCAGCAGCCATTTCTTTTGCTTTGAGATCCGGAAATGACTTTGGACTAACCAGATACAATGTGCTTAGCCCCATAGTTTTCATAGCTCTTGCAGTAGAGCCTATATTACCAGGATGGGAAGTTGAAACCAAAACGATTCGAATAGAACTTAACTTCATAAAAAAATATTCCAAATACAATAGATAACTATATCATAGGATTTATTAATTGAACTTCTCTTTGTTTAAAAAAAATGTGTTAGAATTGCTGATTTTATAGCTAAAGAGTATATCCATGGAACCACTTTTAAATATTGCTGTCAATGCTGCGCGACAGGCTGGTGAAATTATTAATCGTTATGTGGAGCAGGTTGATCGTTTAAAAATAACCCCAAAAAACAGCCATGAATATTTTAGTGAAGTGGACATTAAAGCGGAGCAAGTGATTATTAATGCGATACATAAAGCCTATCCAGAGCATGGAATTCTTGCAGAGGAAAGCGGTATTCAGCAAAGTGATAGTGATACAGTCTGGATCATTGACCCTCTGGATGGTACCTCAAATTATCTTCATGGCTTTCCCTTTTATTCTGTATCCATAGCTCTAAAAATTAAGAATCGTCTGGAGCATGGTGTTATTTACGATCCGCTGCGCCATGAGTGTTTTGCTGCAAGCAGAGGACGTGGAGCAAGGCTAAATGATAGAAGAATCCGTGTATCCAAGCAAACTCAACTCACTGCTTCGCTGTTAGGTACAGGTTTTCATTTTCGTGATGCAACTCTTGCCCAGCGATATCTACCAACCTTTGAAGCATTGGTTGGAAAATGTGCTGGAGTTAGAAGAACAGGTTCTGCTGCTCTCGACTTGGCTTATGTTGCAAGCGGTCGCCTGGACGGCTTCTGGGAGTTTGGGTTACGCCCATGGGATATTGCTGCAGGAGCCCTACTGGTCCGAGAAGCTGGGGGACTCATAAGTGATGTCCAGGGAGGGGAAGATTTTCTAAATTATGGCGACGTAGTAGCAGGAACTCCTAAGGTATTTAAGTCACTTTTGCAAACAATATCACCCGTTTTAAAATAAGTTGTCAATTTAAGCCTATCAAGCCGATCAGTCAGGCTTATCGATTTTAAATTACTTTCAAATATCCGCTTTCTCACAGATAAGAAAGCGGATAAATACTCCTGTTAGCTCTTATCTTAATCCCGGCTTCATTCCTAAAATTACTGGTAACTCATCTGCCATCGCAGTGCCCAAATTTTTAGTTAAGCGGTCAAAGACATTTTGCTTGTAAGTATAGTCAACTATATCTGTAATTTTAATTACCTCTCGTGCTAACTGCCCGCTACTGGCATAACCATCAATTAAACCATTAGCCAACGCTTGCTCACCAGTCCAAAATAACCCGGAAAAAGTTTCATCATCAATATGTAATTTATTTCCCCTTCCTTCTTTGACACGCGTAATAAATTGCTTATGTACTATATCAAGCATGGTTTGTAGCTTTTCTTTCTGAAATTCAGTAGTTGGAGAAAAGGGGTCCAGAAAAGCTTTATTAACTCCTGAAGTTTGTAATCTGCGTGAAATACCAAGCTTCTGCATTGCATCAACAAAACCAAAGCCATTATATAAAACCCCTATTGAGCCGACCATGCTTGCAGGACTTGCATAGATTTCATCCGCTCCAACAGCAACATAATAGGCAGCAGAAGCACACATATCGACACAAACAGCGTAAGTTTTAATGTTAGGTTTTAGACTTTTGTAATATTTTAAAACATTATAAATATATTCCGCCTGTACGGGACTGCCTCCAGGGCTATTTATCCGTAAAATTAATGCTTTTAATCCTTTGCTTTTATAAGCCTTCTCAATTCCTCTAGTGAAATTATCTGCACTCGCGGAGGTGGAATCAGCAATTTCACCGTTAATATCAATTAAGCCAATATGCTCTTTATCCTTAGATGCTTCTGTGGTTTTGGCAACTGAAACGATTTTATAAGATGAATAAACTAATGCGGCCAGGATAATAGCTCGTATAATCCATTTCCATCGACGTTGTCTTTTCTTTTCTTTGAGATAGTCAATTACCAGTTGATTAAGCAAAGCTTGTGAATCCAAATTAGAATTAGAAGATGACTCATTATTCATAAAAAAACTCTTGAAAAAATGTAAATAATACCCATTTTATGGCATGTAAACTAGAATTAATACCCTAAAATAACTAGAAAGGTGTTCCTATGCGAATGGACAAACTAACATCAAAGTTTCAAATGGCTCTTGCAGATGCTCAATCTCTGGCTCTAGGCAGAGATAATGGATTTATAGAACCAGAACATTTAATGAAAGCCTTACTCGATCAACAAGGCGGGAGCTGTAGACCTCTTCTCAGTAAAGCGGGTGTTAATATACCGCTATTAAGAACTTTAATTGACCAAGCTCTGGATAAACTCCCTAAAGTATCAGGTACCGGAGGAGATATTCATATATCTAACGCCTTGAATAGACTACTTAACCTGACTGACAAATTATCGCAACAAAGAAAGGACAACTTTATTTCAAGCGAGCTTTTTATATTAGCAGCGATAAGTGAGGATAGTAACCTTGCTAAAATACTCAAACAAGCTGGAGGTGACAACAAAGCAATTGAAAAAGCCATTGATGAGTTAAGAGGTGGAGAAACTGTTAATGATCCAAATGCAGAGGAACAGCGACAAGCCCTTGAAAAATATACTCTGGATTTGACTGAACGTGCCGAGCAAGGAAAACTGGATCCAGTTATTGGGCGGGATGATGAAATTCGACGCACCATCCAGGTATTACAAAGAAGAACCAAAAATAACCCTGTACTAATAGGTGAACCAGGTGTTGGTAAAACAGCTATAGTAGAAGGCTTGGCGCAGCGAATTATCAATGGTGAGGTGCCTGAGGGATTAAAGAATAAACGTTTACTGGCACTGGATATGGGTGCCTTGATTGCAGGCGCAAAATATCGCGGGGAGTTTGAAGAGCGTTTAAAAGGAGTGCTTAATGATTTGGCAAAACAAGAAGGTCAAATCATATTATTTATTGATGAATTGCATACTATGGTCGGTGCTGGCAAGGCTGAAGGTGCTATGGATGCCGGGAATATGCTCAAACCAGCATTAGCTCGCGGCGAATTGCATTGCATTGGGGCTACCACATTAGACGAATACCGACAATATATTGAAAAAGATGCTGCCCTTGAAAGACGCTTTCAAAAAGTACTGGTCGATGAACCCAGTGTGGAAGACACCATTGCTATATTAAGGGGACTTAAGGAACGATATGAAGTTCATCATGGAGTTGAAATTACAGATCCTGCTTTGGTTGCTGCAGCAACCCTATCCCATCGTTACATCAGCGACCGCCAACTACCCGACAAAGCCATTGACTTAATTGATGAAGCAGCCAGCTTAATCCGGATGGAAATCGATTCAAAACCTGAAAGTATGGATAAACTGGAACGACGCTTGATTCAGCTAAAAATCGAGCGTGAAGCATTGAAAAAGGAAAATGATGAAGCGTCTAAAAAAAGACTTGTTGATTTACAAAAAAGTATCGATGAATTAGAGCAAAATTATTCAGACTTAGAGGAGATTTGGAAAGCTGAAAAAGCGACCATGCAAGGGTCCACCCAAATCAAGGAGGCACTTGAGCAAGCCAAGCTGGAAATGGAAACTGCCAGGAGAGCAGGTGATTTAAGTCGTATGTCTGAATTACAATATGGACGTATACCTGAGCTGGAAAAGAGATTAAGCCAGGTCTCTTCAGTCGATGCTATGGAAACAAAGTTAGTACGTAATAAAGTCACCGAAGATGAGATCGCAGAAGTTGTTTCAAAATGGACAGGGATCCCCGTATCTAAAATGATGGAGGGAGAAAAAGAAAAATTACTGAAAATGGAAGAAGCTTTGCATAACAGACTTATTGGCCAGAATGAAGCAGTGGATGCTGTTTCTAATGCCATAAGACGCTCACGTGCAGGGTTATCCGATCCCAATCGCCCTATTGGTTCATTTCTTTTTTTGGGTCCAACCGGTGTAGGAAAAACTGAACTATGTAAAGCGCTCGCTTCTTTTCTTTTTGATACGGAAGAAGCTATGGTGCGTATTGATATGTCTGAATTTATGGAAAAACACTCTGTTGCGCGCTTAATCGGGGCACCTCCTGGCTATGTAGGATATGAAGAAGGTGGCTATTTAACCGAAGCAGTCAGACGCAGACCCTATTCTGTCATCTTGCTCGATGAAGTAGAAAAAGCGCATACCGATGTATTTAATATTCTACTTCAAGTTATGGATGATGGCCGTTTAACAGATGGTCAGGGACGTACGGTTGATTTTAGGAATACCGTTATTGTTATGACCTCGAATTTGGGATCTCAATTGATTCAGGAAATGAGCAGCAAATTTAATTACGATCAGATTAAGGCTGCAGTAATGGATTTAGTCAGCCAACATTTTAGACCTGAATTTATCAACAGAATTGATGAGTCGGTGGTATTCCATTCCTTGACAAAAGAACAAATTGCAAAAATTGCAGCAATCCAAATCAACTATTTACATCATCGTCTGAAACAACAAAATATTACCCTTGAAGTCACAAATGATGCTTTATCCCATTTGGCTGAAGCAGGTTTTGATCCGGTCTATGGTGCCCGCCCCCTAAAACGTACTATTCAACAAAAATTAGAGAATCCACTCGCACAATCATTGTTGACTGGAAAATTCAAATCAGGTGAAACTATTATTGTGTCTTATAAAGATGGAGTAATGGCATTCTCCAAGCAATGATTAAGCTTATCATTAGATAAGCGTACTGGAGTCCTTATCCAGGACTCCAATATGATGAGGCAATGTTTCAAGAACAAGCTGGCTAAACACATCAAACAAATAAGGAAGTAGTGCGAGTCTCTGCATTATCTTCCTGAGCTTTTTTTACTGCTTGAACTTTTTTAGCTAAAGCCAACTCCGTTTGAAGAATGAATGTATTCATTGGCCCTTTTCCACCAAAAAAATCAAAATTAAGCTCAACTTTAGGAGTAGCTTCAAAATAGGTTTTAAGAAGCCTAATTGCATCAAGCATATCCTTATCTGTCAGCTCATTGGGATTTATTTCTACCCCCAGAGCCTGGTGAATACAAAACCGCAATTGCTCCTTTACGCCCTCGTTTTGTAATAACAAACAAAAACCACCCAAAACCCGATATCTTGCAAGACTGTTATTACAATTTTTCATTGCTTCAATAAACGAACCACAATCCATCGTGCTAAAATTTTCCTGAATATGTCCAGTATACAATAAGTCTATAATTTTCTCTTGTAGAACATTCGATTCAATTTGAGCCTTTATTTGCTCTTCCATCAATTCTGAAGATAGAGTTTTAAAATCGGAACAAGTTTTTGGCAGGATTTTGCCTAAATGAATCAAAGCCTCTTCGATTTGGCGTTGCTCTTCTTCAATTTGTTTTACCAAAGATTGAATGAAACTTATGGCTTTGAATTGGTTTAAAACAACAGGGTTACGTCTTTTATGTTCATCAATAATTTCTTGTAAATAGGTTTCAAAGTTCTTGTCTGCTGCAAAATGAGGATAGCTTTTATAGCGTGGCATTTTCACCTCATCCTTCTCTACAATCAATTGCATATTATCACGAAATGTTTCTAATGCAGTTACAATCGTTGTTACATCAAGAATTTTCAAATCATTTATTTTATAATTTTTCTCCATCACCTCAGGTAAACCTAAAGCGAGTCTTATTGATTGAAACAATCGACAATCTTTTACATCAGATGGCGCTTTGTATTTAAAAAAAAATGACGGGACAGGAATGTATGAATTAAAAGTATCATACTCCTTAATCAATCTAAAATAGCGATGAAGCAAAGCACCTAACAAAAACAGAATGGCTTGCTTATTTTTTTCCTCATTATTTTCTTTTAAAACTTCACGCAATTCATTACTTAATTGTTTAAAAACATCTCTGGCTGTTTCTCTATCTGTTTTGCAAATCACAACCTTATGGGTTCGAGCTAATAATGTTTCCAGAGTATTTCTAATTATTTCACTACTCGATACCACTTCAGATACAGGAGGATCAGTAATAATTTTATACCTGCCTAATAAGGTAGAGAATACTGCCTCTAAGTTACGAGTATTTACACTTAATATTTTGAACTCGGGCGGAGTAAAAGTCATAGTGTCTCCTGTCTAAAACACGCTATTAAGTCCTAAATTACGCATAATTCCTTTATAAATATCATAGAATGAAGTTTCCTGTTTCTCCCTGGAAAGACGTAAGGTATGAATATCTGCTTGCACCGTTTTACCTAAACGGCGAATTAAGTTGTCATAAATTCGTTCATTACGATTTTGATAGGCAAATGAACAATATTGACTTAAAGCCTCCAAACTGGCATCAAATAAAGTATCACTCATTTTTTGCGGGGAACTCACTTGCAAATCTCTTTGAAATAGCTCAACCAAAGTGCTATTCATTAAATTCGAAACAGTAGAACTATAATGTGACCACATCATTAAATAAATTCCAGCCAGCACCTTTTTTTTGAATTCGTTAATATTTTTTGGGGTTACAGCAGAATATCTTGAGACACCCTTAAGATAAGCGAGTAAGTCATCATCATTCTCGCTGTCCAGGCTATAAGCAACCAATTTAATCGTATGAGTATCTTCAATGGCAGCTGAATTGGGTAATATCACTGAAAAAAAACAAAAACATCCTAAGGATGGTATGCTGCGCCTCTTTAACTGATCTGTTAATTTCAATGCATTTTGCTGAAATTCGGCAAACTCTAGCATGGTTTCCCTCCCACAAGGGCCCACCCGCAAGAACCGCAGCGAGTAACACACCTCTGATGATCAAGACTCTTTTAATTTTTATATCAACCTACACATAATATTGCAACTATTAATTTAACTATTTGCTAACAAATATTTCAAATCGCCAATTTTATTTGGGCGTAGAAAATAAATATATTTTTCCGTAGGTTATTCTAAACTCAAGACATATATATTACTGTGCTGATCTTTTTATGTTGGGGCTCTGCGAACAATGGAACACTATTCTCATTCCACTTGTTCCTTAATACCATGATATGGTCTCAAAACGACTCTGGACAAGAATGAAAATTAATTGTTACATAAAAAGTTTATCTATAGAATCGATTAATTGTTGATGAATTCCATTAAATCCTCTATTACTCATCACTAATACAGCGTCACCTTCTCTTACTGTATTAATAATCTCATTAACGATCTCTTCATTATTTTTGCAAATTTTATACGGACAAGTCCAGGAGCTAACAGAGTCCTTTAAATTAAAATCCTGAGGGTCCAAAACATAGGCACCATCTACAGGGGCTAAAGCATAAGCCATTTCTCTGGCATGTACGCCTGTTCTCATGGTATAGGAAGCAAACTCCATAACAGCAAAAATACGCTGATGGCGCCCACTTCTTTTTAAAGCATCAATGGTTTTAGTAATTGCGGTTGGATGGTGGGCAAAATCATCATAAACTGTTATTCCATGTCGATTGGAACGAACTTCAAGCCTTCGTTTCACTGGAGAAAATTGTTCCAAAGCCCTGGCTGCAACCTCAGAGCTTACCCCAGCATTCCAGGCAGCAGCAATTGCCGCCAGGCCATTTTCCACATTAAATTGACCAATTAAAGGCCAAGATACCTCAGCAACCCTTACCCCATTATGCAATATTTTAAATTTTGAACCACTATCGTCAATCAGCTCGGCAACCCATTCAGCCTCCCCTGATAATGCCAGTGTTTCAATACGCGAAAATTGACCTCGCGATAGAACTTCATTCAAAGCCTTATCATCTCGAGGTTTTATAGCCACACCACTTTTTGGTATTGTTCTTAATAAATAATGAAATTGTTGTTGAATAGCTGCCAAATCGGGGTAAATATCGGCATGATCAAATTCCAAATTGTTTAGTATCGCAATATGTGGTCGATAATGCATAAATTTAGGACGTTTATCAAAAAAAGCACTATCGTACTCGTCTGCCTCAATGACAAACCACTTCCCTTTGCCAAGGCAGGCACTGCTATTGAAATCACTGGACACACCACCGATAAGAAATCCTGGATTCATTCCTGCTTGATCCAAAATCCAGGCAATCATTGAAGTGGTGGTCGTTTTGCCATGAGTTCCAGCTACAGCAATCACCCTATATTTCGATAAAATATTTTCGGCAAGCCATTGAGGGCCTGACATGTATGGTTTCCCAGACTCCATAACTGCTTCAAGAACCGGCATTCCCCTCTTAATAGCATTACCGACAATAACCATGTCAGCTTGTAATGCTAAAGTGGAATCATCGTAGCCCTCAGTCCATGAAATACCCTTGGCAGCAAGCAAATCACTTATAGGTGGGTAGCAATTGGCGTCACTTCCTGTCACTCTATACCCTGCATCACGGGCAAGTAAAGCCAGGGCACTCATAAAGGTTCCACTTACTCCTAGTATATGTAAATGTGTCATCATGTCATCGCCAAAAAGAAATAGTTAAAATGTTAACCGCTACTAAACCAAAAGCAGCCAAAACTGATTTTACTGGTGTAGTGCCTAAAGCAAATTTATAAATATGGGCTGTAATTACAAATTGCCAAATAGAAAGCCCCAAAGTAACGAACAAATATATCATACCTATAAATAAAAAAATGGGATTTTTAAGATTCTCCGCAGACAAATAAGTATCAATTAAGAACAATGGTGTCGCCAAAACATGTATAATAACATAGGCGCTCAATAGACATGTTGATGTTTGCACAAGCCTGGACGCAAGATTTTGAAACTTTAAAATAGCATAGGTATAGAATATAAAAGACAAAATCAGGCTGGTGGCCATCATTAAACTTAATAACCAATCACGGGAAAAATCAAGTTCAGCGATGTCCCATTGAATCAGCATTATAATAGAAAATAGAAGACACATTACTACAAGAAGGAAAACGGAATAAGGAGAATTCTCTGGGGTTTCCTTCAATAAGCTCAGACGCCAGTAATAAGAAAATAGTAACTTTAAAGTATTCATAATTATTTTTTTGATTATTTTCTTTCGGCTAAAACACTCGTTCAATAAGACAGAATATTTTACATGCCTCCCTGAACCTTAAATGACTCCATAGCAGTTTGCAAAATAATCTTATCGTCCTTTAGTTAAGGCAATTTCTTCACTATATTAAGCTGTTGCACAATAGGCTGATCCCAAGGGCCAGAAATTTTATAACTATATCCCGCAATTTTCTGCATGCTTTGATTAATAATTTTATTTGCAATCCAAGCAGCAAGACCAGCAATCGGACCCCCAGCTATCGTAGCTACAACAGGTAAGCTGGCAGTGATATGCGGTGAAATGTTTAAATCCAAATCATATAATCGTCTTACCAAATCCAGATCCCCTTTCATACTAGCATAAGCTACTGGACCATCAATGTAACTATTATTGGTACTCATAATGCCATTATTGACATTAAAGTTGCCTTTAAATATATCAAAACTGTAGCCATCATTTGAGAGATCACTAAAATCAAGCTTTAACCGTCTTGGAATAGTTTGCAAACTTAATATGCTTAGTAACTTCCCTAAACCAAGTTTTTCTTCAGTCTCCGGGCTCAAATGAGTAATTCGGCCATTTTTCAACTGTAAATACATTGAACCATTCAACTTAGCCAGAGAAAAATCATATAAAGTACCTTTCCACCCCCCATGAAACTCTATATATCCTTTCCCGGCATCGACCGCGGGATTAATTGCCCAACGATCAAGACTCTTGGCCAAATCTTTCAAATACATTTTAGACTGTAGTTTTGTTTGATTAACCGTACCTTTCTGAAGCCACTCCCCCTCAAAATTAGCTTGATAATAAGGTGAATCTACCCTTAAATAATCAATATGCCATCGTTCAGATGTAGAATGACTTTTAAGGGTAATATTGCCAATTTGAATTTTTCCAATTGAAAAATTATCGACTCTTAAATTCAAATTGGGAATTTGTGCTGGAGTAGCATGTGAAGGAGTATCTTTATTGTTTAGTGAAGACCCCATTTCAGATAAATGTAAGTATTTGATAAAACCACTCAGAGAATTGGTTGCTGAATGATAGGTTAAATCCGCATCGATTTTTTTCTGTTTTAAATTCACAGCCCAATCATTATCAGGACGTTTTTTCGCATACACAGACATGTTATCAAACTGCTGGTTCAGAAATTTTAGTTTACCCATTTTTACATCAATAATATTAACCAAACTCAAGAGTGAGGGGTTAACATTCTCTTTAGAGAATTTACCTAAAACTTCTTTCCATGCTTGTAAATCAAAGCCCTCTAATGTACCAGCTATACCAAGGCCAGGATGATCCTGATTGACGGCTTGGGCACTACCTAAACGTATTTGACCTGATTTTAACTTAAATACGCCTTTTTGCTTTTGCATCAAAAGATCCGTACTTAATCTTCCATTGTAATTAACTCTTAAACGAACTGTCTTTTGTGGATTAAAGTCCAGGTTAACCAGTAAGGGGATTTTTTCTTTATAAGTTTTTCCCAAAGGTGGTGGAAGATCAACTGTCAAGCCTATCAAGTCAGAATTCAACTTCATATTATCCAGGTCATTAGGGTCATCCGTAATTTTTAATAATGCCTTAGCTAAAATATTTCCTTTAAGTACAGAAAAAACAGGTAAACGCCATTTTTTCTTTAAAGATTCTACAGTGCATTCACCTTCGATTGATATTGCAGTTAATGATTGAGGCGATTTTTCCGATTGAATTTTAATATTCAGGGGATAACCAAATGCCGAAGCAGTTAAGGCACTATCCTGGATGCCTTTTTCATTAAACAGTAAATTTCCAGTAACATCCCCTACAGAAAAATCTCCCATCTGATGCTTGATGTTGATTATATTATTTTCAAAGGTTAATTCACCTCGGGCAAGATTATCATCATTCTCTGGATACAGAGGGATTTCCAAACGTAAATTAAGTGATAGCATCCTCTTTATTAATAATATTTTTAAAGCCGATAATTTTTTCTTTAATGGAGAGTTCATAACAAAATTAAGCATTTGTTGTGCTTTTCCATGGACAATTCCATGAATTAATAAAGTTTCTCTATCTTTGCCAATATCATCGATACGCAAATTCATTTGTTTAAGTGGAATCCCCTGGGCATCACCATCAATGATATCAATATCAAGATTTCTATTTTTTAGTTTGATATAACCTTCCAAATCTTTAATCAATTGCCATTCTCGAGTAATTAAAATATCACCACCGACAACATGGCTTACTATAGAAAACTCCCCATTGCCATTATCAAATGGAAAATCTTTCGCCATTCCATTAAGACTTATCTTGCCTGTTGCTTGCCCCAAACGCTTGATATCATTATTTAACCAAGCAAATAACTTGGCTTTCATGTGTTTTGCAGGCAAATAAGGCATCCATTTCTGTAAATTTTTCCCAGAAAAATTACCCACTAAACGAATATTGCCTACAGAATTTTGAGTCAGCTGATCAAAAGCTCCTTCCAGACTAATCGTCAATTCGGGTTGACTTGCAACCAAGCGTTCAATACTCAACCGCAACCCATCATTTAATTCTTTCCAATCAAAAGCACCATTAAAAATCGCCAGTTTTTGAGTAGGGTAGCCTTTGATCTGCAAAGTTGAATTCTCTGAATCTAACTCCAGGCGCCCTTCTGTAGGCTGCCAATTTAAAACGCCGGCTAAATTACTCACCCCAGGAATATTGTCCTTCGCTCTCCATCCTAATTGATCAAATCGAGTTAAAATATAATTAATTTGATTTTCTTTGATTAATACCTGAACATCACTCAAGATCCCATGCGGCTTTAACTGCAGTATATTTTGAATAGCCGGCGGCCAATTAATCGCCCCAGATAATAGTGATTCTACAATAAGGGATTTTGTAAAGACTTGATAGGTATTCTGATTTTTATTAAAACGAATCGACAATTGATTCTCTGGCCAAGTAACTCCTGCTACTCTTAGTTTCATATGGTCTGCCTGGAACTGCCAACCTTGTTTATCCAATCTCCATCCCATGTTGGCATAAAATGACTGGATCAACTTACTATTTTTTTTATTTAATAATTTCCATGCCAAACGTTTGAGTTTCAATTGTGCTTGAATTGATGCAATATTCCCTTTCTCCAAATCAACCCATAATGAGATGTCTCCTTTCCCTCCCTCCAGTTGTATGGAGGATTTTGGCAATAAATTTTGCCATTGCGCAGGTAAAACATTAATAGCTGAAAAATAGAGGCGTCCACTGGTATTTTCAATTTGAGAAGGATCGAATTGTACATTACCTAGCAGTTGGAAAACGGTTGCATTTGTTTGCTCGAGTTTTGCTTCTCCCTTTATCTTATAACTTCTCCCTTTATTAACTATCGACAAGTTTAATCCGTTCACAGGAATTAATGACCCGTCATTAAAATGTAAGTGAGCGGAAACATGCCGTACAATTAATTTTTCCTGCTGAGCAAGCCAATCTAATATTTCCCGAGTTTTTTCGGGTGTAATATCAGCATCTTTCATTGCATTACTTGAAATTCCCTCAATACGCCAATGCCCATCTTTTTCACGAAAAATCAAATGCATGTCATCGATATAAAGTACGCCAGGTTGAATGCGCCAATTCCAGAGGGATTTAAATAAATTAACACCGACAATTAGCTTATCCAAATAAATTGACTTATTATGGCCATCGTGAATTCTTATATGTTTTAATTTAACTACTGGTTCAAACCAATACCACCCTGTTTCCATAGTTTGAACAGTAACTGGTTGACCCAAAAGTGAAGTCAAATGCTGCTCTACCTCCCCTTTATATTGTTTAGCCCAGGGAGTAAGAGCACGAAATATACTGGAAAAAACAGCTGCGAAAATTATCAGGACAGCTAATACCATCCAAATTTTTTTTAAAAATTTATTTGCCAAAAGGTTATTATCGGTCATGTTTTAAACTACTATACCATTGCTTTTGTGCATATTCATCCGTTTCCTTTTGCTCAATACGCTGTAATTGCTTCAGTTCAGCTTTTTTTACTCGTTCAATTAACTTATTTATCCCTTCTTCTGAGGTTTTGGCTTGCTTATAATTTAAGTCGGCCTTCATTCTGCTTTTTGCAAGTTGACTCAAATAGGAATTTAATTGTACCAAAGCAGTATCCAAATGATTAATAAAATTAATTCGGTTACGTAAAGGCCCTACGCAACTACCTTGCTGTCCTAATACTTCCAATTGCTGTAAATAATCTCGTCTGTAACCAACTAATTGTTCGTGCCTTGCTTTATTCTGATTAAATTGCTCTTTTGCTTTCATCAGCTCTATATAAGCCTGTTGGGTCGCTTCCTGTTTAACTTTTAATAACTGAATCAAACGATCTAATCTCTCACTCATTGGTCATTCCCTACCAAAGTTGAAACCAGTTTGGCTAACGATATTAAACTCTCATCATAGCTCACTTGTTCATTCATTCCTTGCACCAGGTAATCCTTGAGTTTATTCACTGCTAAGATTGCCTTATCCACCAAGGGATCACTTCCTTTTGCATACGCTCCTAATAAAATTAAATCCTTGTTTTTTTCATAAACAGACAAATATTTTTTAAACAGCAACATATCTTTCATATGTTGTTCAGAGACAATACCCTGCATAACTCGGCTAATAGAAGCCTCAAGATCTATTGCAGGATATTGCCCTTGTTCAGCAAGCGCTCTGCTTAATACAACATGACCATCCAAAATAGCTCGTGCCGCATCTGCTATGGGATCTTGCAAATCATCTCCCTCGGTCAAGACAGTATAAAATGCTGTAATTGAACCACTCCCCGAAGTCCCATTTCCAGCTCTTTCAACCAATTTAGGCAACTTGGCAAATACCGATGGCGGATATCCTTTTGTAGCAGGGGCCTCACCAATCGATAAAGCAATTTCCCTTTGTGCCTGGGCAAAACGGGTTAAAGAATCGATCAGCAAGAGAACATGTTTACCTTGATCTCGAAAATACTCAGCAATACTTGTTGCAACCTTTGCTCCATGCAAACGCATCAAAGGGCTTTCATCCGCTGGAGCGGCAACTACAACCGCCCGCTTCAAACCTTCTATACCCAAGTTGCACTCAATAAATTCTTTTACCTCGCGCCCACGTTCTCCAATTAATCCAACCACAACAACATCAGCTTCAGTAAAACGGGTCATCATCCCAAGCAAAACTGATTTGCCTACTCCACTTCCAGCGAACAAACCTATCCGTTGTCCACGACCAACTGTTAATAAGCCATTAATGGCACGAATCCCAACATCCAATGGGACTTCAATAGGGGCTCTTTTTAAAGGATTGATCACTTGTCCTATCAATGGATAAGCCTCAACCATTTCGTTAGGAGGTCCATCATCTATAAACATTCCGGAACCATTTAATATTCTTCCTAATAGTTGATGACCGACACTCACTTGAGCAATTCGTCCGGTAGGAATAATTTTCATTCCTGGAGCTATTCCTTGTATATCTCCTATAGACATTAAATAAACACTTTCATTGTTAAAACCAACAACTTCTGCCTGAACAGAATGTTCATCATTGATTTTAACCAGGCAGCGCGCTCCTATGGGTTGATTAAATCCTTTTGCTTCTATAGTTAAACCTATCGCTCTGCTGATTCTACCACAATGTAACAATCCGGAATGATGTTTCTTCCTTGTCCCTGACAAAATTTTATGGAGTTGTGTTTGATAAATAGCCATCACTATTCCTGAGAAACGCCCATTTGGATTATATTCTCTTTATTAATGTATTCATTGAATAAGGTAGTAAAACGGGTTTGAATTCGACCATCCAACTCGCTGTGTTCACCTTGTAAATAAAAATCTCCGCGATTTAATGCTGGATCAGCCACTAACAATTCATGAAGACCAGGGATATTGCTTTCAGAAAATACTTCTTTAATCCATCGCACATCATCAGGGTGCATGCTTATAGACTTCTTGCCACTTAAAGAAGGTAACTCACCTTTTATTTTATTCAATAAATCATTTAGCTTATCTGGATTAACAGAAAGCTCAACAGCAACACAATGTTGGCTTAACCAGATGATGGTTTGAATGATTTCCTGCGTCAATTGCTCATCTAAAATTTGAACTGGTTTTTGGATTAACTCCAACCACTTGGACAGCTCTGCTTTAATTGTATTAATTTCTTGTTGTGCCTGTTGAAACCCATCTGCATAACCTTTTTGAAAAGCTTCCTGCTTCACTGCTTCCAATTCATTAATCAATTCTTCTTCATCAGACTGTGAAGGTTCAGTATCTTTGGAAGTCTGATACTTCCAAGTAGTAAATTCAATTTTTTTTACCTCTTTGCTATATGGCTCAAATTCATTTGACATAGTTATCTAACCTTATCTCGGGCTCAAATCATACCAAAAATCACCATTTGGGACAAATAAAATACAATTTTGGTGCGAACTATTGCTTAATGATTTTTACTATATCCATAAAATGTCTTAAACACATCCTAAGACGAGTAACTAGATTAATTCGTCCCCCCCCTTTGCTCCGAGGCTAATCTTGCCATCTTCAGCCAAATTCCTTGCTATGGCTAAAATATCTCGCTGAGCCCGCTCCACATCACTAACTCTTACAGGTCCTTGCACCTCAATATCATCTCTGAGGAGATCAGCAGCTCGCTTCGACATATTCGAATAGATTTTTTCTTTCGTTGTTTCAGTAGTACCCTTCAACGCTAGTTTTAATTGATCAGATGTAACCTCTCGCAATAAAGTTTGTACACTTCTATCATCCATGTCTTTGATATTTTCAAAAACAAACATCTTATCTCTTATTTTTTCGCTTAACTCCTCATCCCAATCCTTAATTCTCTCCAGTACTTCTTCTTCCATGGCGCCATCCAAAAAATTAATCACATCCGCTACGGTTTTAATTCCACCGACAGAAGATGATTTACCTGTGGTTTGACCGCTTAGCTGCTTTTCAATTACATGACCGAGCTCAGAAATTGCTTCAGGTTTAACTGTATCAATATTACACATTCGTAATAACACTTCCGCTCTTTTTTCTGCACTAAAGTAACTAACTACTTCAGCGGATTGCTCACTATCCAGATGAATTAATATAGTGGCTATGATTTGGGGATGTTCATTACGAATCACTTCGGCTATCAAACGTCCATCCAACCATTTCAATTTATTCAAACCACTGTCTTTGTTTGATACCAATATTCTATCAATAAACGGATTTGCTTTTTCTTCACCCAAAGCTTCTATGAGAACGGTTCTGAGATAATGCTCTGTATCTACAGTTAAGCTGGTTTGATCTTCAATTGCACTGATAAAGTCAATGAGAACATTCTGCATTTTCGCCTTGCTCACGCTATTCATCGTTGACATAGCCATACCAACTTTTTGTACTTGCCTGGGTTCTAAATGCTTTAATACTTCTGAAGCGTTTTTTTCACCCATACTTAACAATAAAATAGCTGCTCGCTCTATTCCGTCCATAATTACCCCCGATCAACCCATGATTTCACTACTTGTGCGACGCGTTTGGGTTCTTTATCAACCACTTGACGAAGTAAACTTAGCTGGGTTTCATAATCCTGAACATCCTTAAATGATATCTTCCCATCCAATGTAAAGTCGCCTGAATCCTGATTATTAGAAGCTTGGTCCATGTCTTTATTGCTTGCCAAAGTTTTTAACATAGGCCTTAATACACCAAATAGGATTGCCAAGATAAAAAGAGCCCCGCCAATCTGCTTAATCACAGACCAAAAACTGTCTTTTTGCCAAAAATGTTCTTCTGGAATTGCTTCTATAGGATCTGGCTTTACAAAACTACTGTTGATCACATTCAAGCTATCTCCTCTCTTGACATTTAATCCTATAGCATCAGAGACCAATAACTTTATCTGTTCAATTTCTTCTTTAGTTAGCGGTTTCTTCTCCAGTTTCTTGGTTTTATCATTCATTACAGGTCTATTATCTACCAATACCGCAACAGACAAGCGTTTTATTGTTCCCGGTTGATTTTTAGTATGACTTATTGTTTTATCCAATTCGAAATTTTTAGTGGTTTGCATGCGAACATCCTTTGCCTGCATTTGATCTGACGAGGTTTGCTGTGGCGAGTTATTTGGTGTAGATTTTTGTTGAGGATTATTTTTTTGCCCAAGAGAACCATTTGGTTGAGGAGTATTTGATAATGTCCCAGGAACCCCGCTTGCTTCATTTGACGCATTACGACTCTCTTGCATAGTTTGTTCACTGCGTAAAGCAGAGAGCTCTGGGTTGAACAACTCTTGAGTTTGCTCATAACTGGTAAAATCAATATCTGCAGATACTTTGGCCCTGACGCGGCCATATCCCAATATTGGCGTTAAGATATCCTGAATTTTTTGAGCGTATTGATGTTCCAGGTTTTGTCTGTAATCAAGAAAACGCTCAGTCTCCGAAAAGAGATTATATCCGCTACCTTCATTTAGCAATTGCCCGTCTTGATCAACTACTGTTACTCTTCCTGCGCTTAAATTCGGAATACTTGATGCTACTAAATTGACAATCGCTGCTATAGTATGTTTTTTTATTTCAAATCCTGAATAAACATCAATGAATACAGAAGCACTAGGCTCTTGTGAGTCTCTTACAAAAGCTGACTCTCTCGGAATTGCCAAGTGCACTCTAGCCGATTTAATATTATTAAATTTACTAATCGTACGCGCTAATTCGGCCTCAAGAGCTTGCTTATATCGGGCGTTTTCCATAAACTGGCTGGTATTAAAAACTCCACCGCCGCTACCCAAAAGATCATGACCAATAGCAGTATCGCGAGGCAACCCTTGTGCAGCTAATTTCAAACGCGCGCTTTGCAACTCATCAGCAGGCACCATCAACAATCCATTATTCTTGTCAATTTTAAAATCAATACCATTGCGCTCTAAAATAGTCAGAATCTCTGATGAGTCTTGCGCATTGATCTGACTATATAAAGGAACATAGCTTGGATCACGAGACCATAGAACCACTGCCACTCCTATTGCAATACTGGCTGCCAATCCAAACAACACTCCAATTTGGCGTGGTATAGATAAGCTTGCAAATTTTGTAGCTGCCACTGAAGCATTATCAGCCAATGCCATGATTTACTCCTGTAATTTTTATCCTTTTTTCAGAATACTTCACTCTGAGCTTTAAAACTCTATTGAGAACATTTGCAAACTCATTATGACATTAAAGAACCCCATAAACACCTGTTACTGAGTTTGATAATGTTTACCTGTTGAAAAAGTTCTACTACCCTAAACATTGCGCTAAACTGGCATATTCATAATATCCTGGTAAGCTTGTACCAATTTGTTTCTAACTCTTAATGTCGCCTCAAACCCTAAATTGGATTTTTGGCTTGCTATCATTACTTCTCCCAAGGACACATTAGGATCGCCCATTTCAAAGCGGGTCTTTAAACTATCTGCTGTTTGTGATAATTCACTGACTTGATTCAATGCCTGTTGAAAAACCGAACTGAAAGAAACGTGATTTAAACCAGAATCCAATTTTATGCCCTCAGCCTGGGCAGCCAGAGTCTTCATTTGATTCATTAAATTTACTGTATTAATATCGCTCATTTTCTTAGCCCCTGTTAAACCACGTATCCTTCCTCACGCATTTTTGCGAGTTTATAGCGCAAAGTTCTTTCGCTAACTCCCAATAACGCAGCAACTTTTTGTCTGTTTCCTTCATTTTCTAATAATGTTTTTTCTATTAACTCATATTCATGCATCTGTAAATTTTTACTCTTACTCTTTGTCTTCGCTTCCGAAGCGATGGCAGGTGAATTTGTTATCTGTAAATGCTCTTCTTCAATGATACCTTGAGTCTGTAACACCAGAGCCCTTTGTATAACATTGTCCAGCTCTCGTGCATTCCCTGGCCATGAATAGGACAACATTGCTTTTTGCGCATCTGGGCTGATGACTGGGACTATTGGTTGCTTATGCTGACAATGCTTACGGATTAAATAATTCGCTAATGGAATAATATCACTTGTTCTCTCTCTTAATGGGTGCCATTGCAGAGGAAAAACATTCAATCGATAGTAAAGATCTTCTCTAAAACGCCCTGCCTTAACTTCTTCCTTTAATTGCCTATTTGTCGTCGCAATAATGCGTACATCAAGATTTATTATTTTGTTTGAACCAATCCTTTCTACTTCTTTTTCCTGTAAAACTCTAAGTAATTTTGCCTGTAAACCTAAGGACATTTCACTCACTTCATCTAAAAGTAAAGTCCCGCCCTGGGCTTGCTCAAATTTTCCAGGGGTAGATTTGTATGCCCCCGTAAAAGCACCTTTTTCATAACCAAACAGGGTGGCTTCTAGCATTTGCTCAGGAATTGCAGCACAATTAATCGCAATAAAAGGTTGCTTGCTTCGATAAGAATGATCATGTATAAAATGTGCGAGCACTTCTTTTCCAGTACCACTTTCTCCACTAATCATAACACCCACATCAGATTGGGCAACTCTCAAAGCCATCGTCATTAAGGCCTGGCTTTTAGGATCCCGTGCAATCGGATCATTATCATCTTCACCTAAATCAGTTTTTATATACTGCTTTATTTTTTCAATTAAGACTTGTGCACTGAAGGGCTTTTGCAAATAATCAACAGCGCCATTGCGAATCGCGGTAACAGCATCTTCTACAGAGCCATAAGCTGTCATTAGAATAACCGGCAATCCTGGCCTCTTTTTTTGTATTTCATTTAATAACTGATTTCCATCTAATTTATCCATTCTTATGTCGGTGAGTACGACACTTGGATTATGTAATTCAAGAAGTGCTAACGCCTCTTTACCGTCTTTAGCAGTGATATAGGTATGGCCTGAGATAGTCATAGTCTCAGCCAACGCTTCTCTTAATACTGAATCATCTTCAACTATTAAAACATGGCTCATAGAAAATCCTTTGTTTGATAAAGTTATCCTACGTTTCTGTTCAGGCAAGGTAAATAAATAGTTACCTGTGTTCCTATCCCTTCAGCCGACTCAAGAGTCACTCGACCACCATGCGCTTTTACTACAGCAAAAACTACTGCTAATCCAAGACCGGTACCTTGTGCCTTTGTTGTATAGAATGGCGAAAATGCTTGTGTCCTGACTTCTTCAGACATTCCGTTTCCATTATCCTCTACTGATATTTGTATACCTGAATCATCCATAGATGCAAGTGTTAAATCAATTTGGGATGCTTCAGACTGTAGCGCGTTGATTATCAGATTCAAAATTGCTCCAATTAAAGACTCTCCATGTATTGAGGATTCACGAGCAATAAGATGGTTATTTACGTGTAATACAGCTGCATAAGACTCGATATATGGCTGAGCTCTTTGCATTAATTGAGAGCACCAAAACTCCATATCCACATATTTTGGTTCTATAGAAGTTCCCCTGGCAAATAATAATAAATCCTGAATTTGTTGTTCTATACTGGCATGGCACTCTTGCAATCTGTGAATCCAGTTTTTAATGCGATGATCCAAATTCGGGAGATTATTTAAATGCTCAGTATACAATATAGCAGAAGATAAAGGGGTTCTAATCTGATGAGCTAATTGTGCAGTCATTGTCCCAATAGAAACCAATCGTTTTTCATTTTCTTTGGCTTCTTCATAATCTCTGCTTGCAGTAATATCAGACAAAGTAATCAATATACCGGGTAAACTCTCTAAAGAAGAAATGGCTACGTGCACACGCCTTCCATCAGCTAGAGACACCTCATGCCCATCATCAGCTCTTGGAACAAATGCTTTTTGAATCACATCTAACCATAATGAACCAATTAATCCATAACCAAGCATCGCTTCAGCTGAAGGATTTAACCACACCACTTTGCCTTGAGCATTCAAAATTACCAAGGCGGTAGGCAAACTGGATAGAATATCCCATTCAGATAATTCTATCTGAGGTTTGACTGCACAAGTTTGATAATTTGAATAATGCATGTCATTCATTTTAATTATTATTATAAAATGTCTCTAGCAAAGTTCAGGCCAAGATTAAAATATATTTAAAATCAATCAATTAACTAATTGATAACCAGATTTTTTTGAACATATTTAAAACTATAAACAATTTGTAATTTTTAAATCATTGTAAATGGGGTCAGGGAGATTTTAAAGAATCATCCATGCTTCCTACAGTCAGAATTTTGACATATTCTTTATACTTCACTGGATATCAATGTCAATTAAACTTGTTCTTCGGGATAAATTGGGTAGCAAACCTAAACTGATTTAAATAGTGAATAAATCAAACTTTCTTTTTCACATCTTTGTCTAATTGGCGCAGAAAAGCGAGTTTTTCTGCAATTTTAGTTTCCAAACCTCTTTGTACTGGATTATACCAATTAATCTCTGGCATTCCTTCAGGTAAATAACATTCACCAGCAGCATAGCCATGTGGTTCATCATGCGCATATCGATATTCATGACCATAACCCAGTTTTTTCATCAATTGAGTAGGAGCATTTCTCAAGTAAATTGGTACTTCTCTGGACTTGTCTCTTTTTACAAATTCCATAGCTTGATTAAATGCCACATATCCTGCATTACTCTTGGCCGCAACAGACAAATAAATTACAGCTTGTGCTAAAGCAAGTTCCCCCTCGGGTGAGCCAAGCCTCTCATAAGTTGCAGCAGCATCATTAGCAATTTGAATTGCTTTTGGATCTGCTAAGCCAATGTCTTCCCATGACATTCTAATAATACGTCGGGCTAAATAATATGGATCCACCCCACCATCCAGCATTCGACATAACCAATATAATGCCGCATCAGGATTAGAACCTCGTACCGACTTATGTAAAGCAGAAATCTGATCGTAAAATGCTTCTCCACCTTTATCAAAACGTCGACCACTTTGTACTATCACATTATGCAAAAGCTCTACATCAACAGCTACTGTTTTAATTGTTAGGCAGGCTGCTTTTGTTTGCTCAAGTAAATTGAGTAATCGCCTGGCATCTCCATCAGCACAAGAAATTAAAAAATCAATGGCTTCCTCTGTAAATTGCAGAGAAGATAAAGCTCTTTGGTGAGCTCTAAGGAATAAGAGTTTTAACTCCTGTTCTGATAAAGGTTTTAAAACATAAACTTGTGCCCGTGATAATAACGCTGAATTAACTTCAAAAGACGGGTTTTCTGTAGTTGCCCCAATGAAAGTAATTAAGCCTGATTCTGTATAAGGTAATAGGGCATCTTGCTGGGCTTTATTGAATCTATGAATTTCATCAATAAACAAGATAGTCCGTTTATCATGAATTAAATATTCCTGCGCTTTCTCAATCGAAGCTCGAATATCCTTAACTCCCGAAAATACAGCTGATAATGCTATCCATTCACAATCAAAAGCCTGTGCAGTTAATCTTGCTATAGTAGTCTTGCCGACTCCAGGTGGTCCCCATAAGATCATAGAATGCAATTTGGAGCCCATAAAACAAAGTCTTAAGGGTTTACCCTCTCCAAGCAAATGACTTTGACCGATGACCTCATCGATATGCTGAGGCCTTAAACTTTCGGCCAATGGTGGATCAGGTTCTTTATTAAATAGGCTCATAAATCAACATTGAAATTATTGTTTTACCACATCTACACCTTTAGGAGGCTTGAATTGGAACAATTTGCCAGACAATTTGGGATTTGACTTAATTTGCACTAATTTAACATTAGTAATTTGACCTAACTGATCATATAACTCCAGACCAATCAAAGTGCTTTGACTGAAAATTAACTTAATCCTTTGAAAATTTTCTTTTGCGGATTTGGATTTCAAATCAAAAATAGTCAATTTTCCTTTTTGCTTTTCACTCACATCGAAATCATGAGTCAGGGTTTCATCATAACCACTCAAAAACAACGCAGCAGTACCTCCTAACCCTTTTTCCTGATTTTTCACTGTAACTTGCTCAAGGTCCACATCATAAATCCACATTTTTTGACCATCTGCGACAATTAACTGTTCCAGTGGATCTTTTGTTTCCCAGCGAAATCGCCCTGGACGTTGTAGTGCCATGGAGCCTGAAGAACGTGATACCTCACGATTCTTTGCTTTTACAATTTGACTAAAATTTGCGGTCATAGTTTGTATAGCATTTAATTTACTCTGCAGTACTTCAGCAGAGGTTTGGCTAAACACACCATTCGAAAAAGCGAGCAATAAAATGAGAAACAATTTATTCATATTCAGTCCTCAGTCACTGATGTTACTAATACGTCACGATAACCACCATCCAATGGACCTACTATTCCTGTCCTCTCCATTTCCTCTATCATTCTGGCAGCACGATTATAACCGATTTTTAATCTTCTCTGCACAGCAGAAATACTAGCCTTACGTGTCTGAATTACAAATTCTACCGCCTGATCATAAAGAGGATCATCGTCTTCTACGGATTGCCCTCCACTGTCCTCATCGAAAGCGCCGTCCACACTTTCATTTCCCATTTTAAGAATATCATCAATATAATCAGGCTCTCCCCTTGACCGCCAGTCATCAGCGATACGATGAACCTCCTTATCATCGACAAAAGCACCATGCACACGTAAAGGAGCCCCACTCCCAGGCGCCAGATATAACATATCACCATGACCGAGCAATTGTTCAGCTCCCTGCTGGTCAAGTATAGTGCGTGAATCAATTTTTGAAGATACCTGGAATGATATTCTTGTTGGAATATTTGATTTAATTAATCCAGTCAATACATCCACCGAAGGTCTTTGTGTCGCAAGAACCATATGGATTCCTGCCGCTCTTGCCTTTTGTGCAATACGAGCAATCAATTGCTCCACTTTCTTGCCAACAACCATCATCATGTCAGCAAGCTCATCAATTACAACGACTACATAAGGTAATGCCTGCAACTCTGGTGCTGTTTCATCCATAGAATCAACAGGTTTCCATAATGGATTTAACAATGGTTGGCCGCTAGCCGCCGCTTCCGTAATTTTAGTGTTATACCCTGCCAAATTCCTAACACCCAACGCGGCCATTAACCTGTAACGCCTTTCCATTTCTTCAACACACCAACGAAGCGCACTCGCTGCCTCCTTCATGTCAGTAACAACAGGAGTAAGTAAATGTGGAATCCCATCATAAACTGACAATTCCAGCATTTTTGGATCGACCATAATTAAACGGACTTGTTCTGGACTTGCTTTAAAAAGAATACTTAAAATCATGGCATTAATGCCAACTGATTTACCAGAACCAGTTGTTCCTGCAACTAGTAGATGAGGCATTTTTGCCAAATCAACCACCATAGGATGCCCCCCAATATCAACTCCCAAGGCTAAAGATAAGGGAGAGTGGGCTTGTTGATATACGTCAGCAGATAAAACATCAGATAACCTGACCACTTGACGTGAATGATTGGGTAATTCAAGGCCCACTACTGTTTTACCGGGAATAACCTCTACAACTCGAACAGAAATAACTGATAATGAACGAGCCAAATCCTTTGCCAAAGCAGTCAGTTTGCTCACTTTGACCCCTGCTGCTAATTGCAATTCAAATCGGGTTACCACTGGCCCTGGATGAACGGCTACAACATCCGCTTGAATACCGAAATCAAGTAAGTGTTGTTCTACATCCCTTGAAAGACTTTCCAATTCCTCATGTGTATAACCTCCCATCGGCTTCCCTGGTTGACCTTTATCTAATAACGTTAGACTGGGAAGAGTTCCAGGGGTTATTGTTTTAGGAGGACGAATTTCCTTGAATTCATTGATAGATTTGATAATTTCAGGTTTTTCTTCACTTGCAATTAAAATGGGTGTTGACTTTTGATGCTCTTTATCTTTCTTGTCCTGGAATAATTTAGGAACAGTCTTCTTTTTTTCATTTTCAGGTTTGGGGAGTTGTTCAGTTTTGAGCAATGGTTTTTCTAACTGCTCTTTGTTAAGATTTTCAGTAGCAAACTGCGTTCCTTTTCTGATGAATTTATCCAAAAATGTGAAAAGATTTATTGTATAATATCCAATTAACTCAATTGCCTTTATCCAGGATAATCCGGTCAGCCAGGTTGTTCCCACAAGAAACATTGCTAATAAAAGTAAAGTAGCTCCTTCTAAGTTAAGCATTTGGTACCAACCATTTCCAACTGTTTGTCCGATAATACCTCCTGAGCTGTGAATGGCATCTACTGATTCAAAGCGGTGATTTATACTCAATAAACCACAGCCGCCAGAAACCATGAGGATAAAACCAACAGTTCTTAGTAACAGAACCATTTTGTCCAGTGCTTTAAAAGAGCGAAAATCTTTCAAGATGGCCCAAGCAATGTAAACAAACGCTATTGGTAATAAAAAAGCAAAATATCCAAATGCAAAATAAAGCGCATCCGCAATATACGCACCGACTTGTCCTCCAGAGTTTGAAACAGACATGCCAGAACGGGAGGCATGAGACCAACCTGGATCATTGGTTGAATAAGTAAATAAAGACAAGAGAACAAAAAGAGCTCCTGTCAAAATCAATATAAAACTCCCTTCACACAAGCGTTTTATTATAAAGCTTGGCATGGATTTTTTAGGGATTCCAGCCTGTTTTCCCAAATGTTGTTTTGCCATAGGTATTTTAATGTTTTTATTTTTGTCATAATATTTGCCATCTTAACACAAAAAATAAGGAAGGCGGAGACAATGAGCATAAGCAATCACCATCGCTTAATCATACTCGGTTCAGGCCCTGCAGGTTACACTGCTGCAGTCTATGCCGCAAGAGCCAATCTGAATCCCGTTTTAATCACCGGAATGCAGCCTGGTGGACAATTAACAACCACGACTGATGTAGACAACTGGCCCGGAGATATTGAAGGATTACAAGGCCCCGCTCTAATGGAGCGTATGCAAAAGCACGCGGAACGCTTTGATACTCAGGTCATATTCGATCATATTGTCAAAGCTAATTTAGCGCAAGCTCCCTTTACACTTCAGGGGGATAGTACTACTTACACCTGCGATGCGTTGATTATTGCGACAGGCGCCTCTGCTCGTTATTTAGGGTTACCCTCAGAAACTGCCTACCAGGGACGAGGTGTCTCAGCATGTGCTACCTGCGATGGATTTTTTTATCGCAATAAAACTGTTTGCGTTATTGGAGGGGGTAATACCGCCGTTGAAGAGGCACTTTATTTATCAAATTTGGCATCTTCAGTTACTCTGATTCACAGAAGAGACAGTTTACGGGCAGAAAAAATTCTGCAGGATAAACTCTTTGAGAAAGCACACTCAGGTAACATCAAGATAATATGGAACTCAACCCTTGATGAAGTGGTTGGTGATGGAAAAAAAGTCACCGGAGCCATAATTCGTAACCTTAAAACGGATGAAAGAACTCAACTGGCAATGGATGGTATTTTTATAGCCATCGGACACACACCAAATACTGCAATATTTCAAGATCAACTGGCTATGAAAGACGGTTACATCTTGATTAAATCAGGACTTGATGGAATGGCAACAAGCACTTCTGTTCCTGGAGTATTTGCTTGTGGTGACGTTGCTGATCATGTTTATAGACAAGCCATTACATCGGCAGGGTTTGGGTGCATGGCAGCCCTGGATGCTGAAAAATACCTGGATTCAATATAAAATTGGCTTACGATAGCAACTACACTTTCCCTGATCCGGAAACTAGTGATAAACAGGGTTTATTAGCAATTGGGGGGGGCTTGACCGCTCAGCGAGTTTTGCAAGCCTACTCTCAAGGAATTTTCCCTTGGTATGAACCCGGTAACCCTGTTCTTTGGTGGTCACCTAATCCACGCCTGATCTTAATACCTGACGAATTTAAAATTTCCAGAAGTTTAAAAAAAACTCTAAAAAAACCTTTTAAAATGACTATTGATACTGCTTTTCAACGAGTCATTTCATACTGTGCAACTTGTTCAGACAGAACTGATAAAACCTGGATCACTAATGAAATGATTGAGACATATACCCAATTGCATGAAATGGGATATGCGCATTCCTTCGAAATATGGGATGGCTCCAAGCTTGTTGGCGGGCTCTATGGAATCAGCCTTGGGCATGCTTTTTTTGGTGAATCCATGTTCCATACGATTACAGATGCCTCTAAAATTGCCTTACACTTTTTATGTAGTATTATGCAATCATGGAATTTTGATTTTATTGATTGCCAGTTACCAACCTTACATTTAATGAGCCTTGGCGCAAAAATAATAAGTCGAAAAGAATTTCTTCATATGTTACAGGAAACTTTAAAATACCCTGACAAAAAAGGAAATTGGTCTATTAATTAAATTTTTTTATCGATACCCCTTTATCATTTGAAAACAAAACAGAGTGAGAATAAGCATGAAGCAACATTCGCAAGGTTTTTTAAAACTGGTAGCAGAAGCTAAAACACGTATAAATGAAATAAGTCCTCAAATTTTAAAGAGTAAAATCGATAACAATGAAAAGTTAACTATAATAGATGTTCGTGAAGCAGAAGAGTGGGAAACGGGTAAAATCCCGAATGCAATTCATTTAAGTAAAGGGATTATTGAGCGTGACATTGAAAAAATTATCACAGACAGTCAAAGCAGTATTGTAGTTTATTGCAGCGGGGGGTATCGCTGTGCTTTGGTAGCCGATAATTTACAAAAAATGGGATATACTAATGTATCTTCTCTGGAGACTGGATTACAAGGATGGCTAGAGGCAGGATACAGCCTGGTAAAATAATTGAATATCTCTCAATAATGAGCCTTAGGCTATATCTTTAAAAATGTAATTGCAAGACTGGATTGCCATTTTCCGCAATTTAGTGCACTATTTCACTTTTAAAAATTTGATACATCATTTGAGAGACATATGGCAAAAGAAGATCACATTGAAATGGCTGGTACTGTCATAGATACACTACCCAACACCATGTTTCGCGTTGAGTTGGAAAATGGACATATCGTTACGGCTCATATTTCAGGTCGGATGAGAAAAAATTACATTAGAATTCTGACTGGAGATAAGGTTAAGGTGGAACTAACTCCTTACGATCTTTCTAAAGGTCGTATCATTTTTCGCGATAAAGGCTAAATACGTTTCGTTCAATTTCTATAGCTGTTCTCTGTTTTCATTAAAGAAAATCTGCTGGAATTTAGAAAAAGCTGGCTGCAAGCAGCCAGGGTAAGTTTTTAGTTATATCGCTAAAAATCTGCCTGGAACCTATCACCAAGATTACAGAACAAGCGATTAACCTCTATGGTTTAGCATTTTATTTCCCGGCAACCATCATATTTTCTATTAAAATAGAGCCGCAGCGCATGGAAATATTGGGATTAATATCACCACCTACTGCCAATATCATCCGGTACATTTCTTTAAGATTTCCTGCAATAGTAATTTGATCAACCGGATATTGTATGACCCCATCTTCAACCCAGTATCCGCTTGCTCCACGTGAATAATCTCCTGTAATACCATTCACCCCCTGCCCCATTAATTCTGTAACCAGCAAACCTTTCTGCATCATTTTCAAAAGGTCGGCAAGATCCCCGCAAGTAGGATCAATGGTTAAATTATGAACGCCATCACTGTTTGCTGTTGTCTTTAAACCCATTTTTCGCGCCGAATAACTGCCAAGAACATATTGAAGCAAACGTCCCTTTTCAACTAATACATTGGGCCTCGTAGGCACCCCTTCTCCATCAAAAGGGGCGCTCCCCAAAGCACTTTTTAAATGTGGCTGCTCGTAAATATGAACAAACTCAGGAAACAATTGTTGTCCAATGGAATCAATTAAAAAGGAATTCTTTCTATATAAATTCGAACCACTGATAGCGCTCACAAAGCTACCCAATAATCCACTGGAAACTCTTGAAGAAAAAATAACTGGAGTCATTTGTGTTTTAATTTGTTTTGATCCCAGACGACTTAATGCCCTTTCAACAGCTTTAGCTGCTATCAAATCGGTTGAGACTAAATTCTCTGCATTTCTGGCAGTCGTATAGTCATAGTCTCTTTGCATTTCATCACCTTCTTTGGCAATTACCGAGCAGCTTATACTATGTCGAGTACTATGAATAAACCCTTCTCCACCATGTGTATTGGCATAACCGTGATGTGATTCATAGGAAGAAACATTAACACCATCTGAATTGGTAATCCGTTTATCTAAAGATAAGGCATGTGATTCGCATTTTAATGCCAAATCTATAGCTTGTTGCGGGGTAATATCCCAAGAATGATACAAATCAAGATCTGGATAATTCTTTGTCATTAATTCTTTATCAGCTAGTCCAAAGCAAGGATCTTCAGCACTAACCTTCGCTATCTCACAAGCAGCCTTAACCAAAGATTGTAATGCTTCAGGAGATGTATCTGTACTACTTGCTCCTCCTTTGCGTTGACCTATGTATACGGTTAAGCCAACCCCTTTATCTTCGCTAAAAGCGACTGTCTCCACTTCCCCCATTCGTACATCGACTGAAAAACCTCGATCATAATTTACAGCTACTGCTGCATCGGTAGCGCCTTCTTTTTTGGCAAGTTCTAAAACATCTTTTATCACTCGACTTAAATCTGTTGTTGACTTATATACTTCACTATTGTTATTTTGCGGTTTAATTTGCATATGAGATTCCGTGGTGTTGAATGATGTACATAAGGATACAATAACATGTCTTCGCAAACCAATGTTTATCCTGCAAACAGATTGAATTTATGGTACTTGCTTATTTTAGCAATTGCCATTGTAATTCCTTTTACTTCCTGTTCTGCCAGTCATTGGCAAGAACTTACTCCAGGTATTGAATATCAAGATCTCGAAGGTGGCTTGTTAAATCCGTGGTCTCACATTCATGTATTTCGTATCGATCTTAATAAAAATCAGATAGCACTAGTGACAGCCAAAAACCTTGCTCAAAAAAATGCATCCGTTGATCAATTTGCCGAACACAGCAAAGCTTTACTCAGTATAAATGGCGGTTTTTTTGATCATGAATTCAATCCTCTAGGGCTTAGGATTAACAACAAAAAACAGGAAAATCCCTTAAAACGCATTAGCTGGTGGGGCATTTTTTATGTTAAGGATAATAAGCCTCGTATTACTAACATACGCAATTTTCATTATGACAGTAACATTGATTTTGCTATTCAAAGCGGACCCAGATTATTAATCAGGGGAAACATTCCTTCTCTTAAAGCCGGGGTTGCTGACAGAACAGCTTTAGGGATCACCGACGAAGGCAAAGTGATTATATTAGTTACAACAAATGCCGCCATGTCAACCAGACAATTAGCTCAAATTATGAGAGCTCCTCCATTATCCTGTAGTGACGCAATCAATTTGGATGGCGGAAGCTCAAGTCAATTATATGCCAAGATTGATAGCTTCCAACTCAATGTACATGGTTTCTCTAATGTCAGTGATGCGATCATAGTTAAGAAAATTTAGTATCATCTAAGGCAAGCCACTTATAATTGATTGGATTCAAACTCCTTATAGAATTTAATTCATGCAACCCAAGCAACCTGAAGAAGCCCCTTTTCAAATTCAGCCTTCATTTTTGCCAGATCCATAATCCCGAATTCTCTATATCATTCGTAGACATAAATCACAATCAAGTCATGATTTTTTAATGATATAATATAAATTATTGGAATAAAAAATATTTATAAATTACTCTATTCAACAGGTAATTTGATGAAATTAAAAAAAATCAGAACAATCATCTACAATTATGGTGAGGAGGAAATCCTTAAGCATATCTTGTATGAATCTAAAGAACCCATCTTAATTAAAATACCTGATTTTACCAACCAATTTTCACTGGATTATTTTGAACAGCTCACCCAGGCCAAAACCACTTATTGTACCTTTGAAAACAAGCGATGTGTTGATTTTCAGGCCGGTAATTTTGCTGAAGTCATCAAGCAAATAAAAAACAACAAACCAATTCGTATTTTTGGACAAATTTTGTCTAGGGAACGCTCTAGGGAGATAGAAAAGCATGTGCCACTTTGGCAAAAAATTCCTTTTAGACCAAGGTATTTTAGAGAAACAAAAAAAGTGGCTTATTTTTTTGGAGGCCAAGGGGCTATTTCAGAAATGCATTTTGACCGAGAACATTGTTGCAATCTTCATTTATGTTTGAGCGGGAAGAAACAAGTCTTGCTGTTTACCAGAAAACAAAGTGATAACCTTTACAAACTCCCCTTTATCGGGGATTCTTTGATTGACTTCACTCTGCCCCTGGATGTTTTAATTCAACAATACCCCAGACTGAAGCAGGCTGAAGGATATCAAGTTCTACTTGAGAAAGGCGATATGTTGTTCATGCCTAGAAATTGTTGGCATTACACAGAATATCTTGATGCGTCATCCGCCGCTACGTATGTTTTTTATCCTAAAAAATTTTTCCAATATTACGGATATTTTACTGGCAATTTTTTTTTGGGATATAAAGAAGAATCCGGTTTTAAAATTTATAAGTGGCCTTTTTTTGAGAAATTTAGCCGTCGTTATGCATTATCAACAGGAATCTATAAAATTGCGTTTAAAATAGTAGAAAAAATTTTATTTCTATTCATGCTGCCTATAATTGGCTTATTAAATATTATTTCTCATAAATTTAACCCTCGCAGAGTGTTTTAACCCACAACTTATCCACAGAATAATCCCAGATTATCCTATTGACCAAAGCAAAAAAACACATTATCTTGTTATAAAAACCCCTAAAACACCCTATATATTGGGTTTTTTGCTATAATTATGGTAACAGTAAATAAAAGCTTCTCTTGACTGTCGTAAAAACAGGAGCAAATCATAGTTTCAACGAAACCAGGATCGCCTTAAACAAGTTCGTAAAACATGTTGGATTTACTGAAACAATGAATTGCCAAAATATATTTCGTGGAGGAAAAATGTCCGAAATTCTTGAGCCGGTAAAGGATATACCGCTAACAAATCAACTGGAATTGACTGCTAATGTCCCAGGCACGCTTAAAACGATAAAACGAAATGGCAAGGTAGTCGTTTATGATGATACTAAAATCAAAATTGCTATTACCAAAGCCTTTATTGCCGACGAAGGTGGTACAGCTCCAACTTCTGATCGAATTCACCAGCAAATCGAAGAGCTAACCAGACAAATCACCCAGGTATTTAAACGTCGTTTGCCTAGTGGTGGGGCTATTCATATTGAAGAGATTCAGGATCAAGTTGAACTTGCTCTTATGCGCAGCGGACATTATAAAGTAGCTCGCTCTTATGTTTTATATAGAGAAGAACGCCGCAAAGCACGCGAATCAGAATCGAAACAAAAACCAAAAGACAGTAAGCATTTATTAATAACTATGCCTAATGGAGAAGTACAGCCATTAGATATGGATAGAGTCAATACTATCGTCAAAGAATCATGTCGTGACCTCAGCAACGTCAAAGCAGAACCTGTTATTAAAGATGCCTTACGTAATCTTTATAACCAAGCCAAATATGAGGACGTTCATAAAGCCTTGATTATGTCAGCGCGTGCATTGGTTGAAAAAGAACCTAATTACACTTATGTCAGCGCGCGTTTGTTACTAGACAGTTTACGTTCTGAAGCACTGACCAAACTCAACATCAAATCAGAAGCTACATTTGATGAAATGGCTCAAATTTATCCAGTTTATTTCAAATCCTACATAGAGCAAGGGATTGCCCAAGGTATGCTTGACCCCAAGATGACTGACTTCGACTTGGATAAGCTTAGTCAAGCCCTTCTTCCCGAACGAGATATGAAGTTCACCTATTTGAGTTTACAAACTTTATATGATCGTTATTTTATTCATGAGCGCGGAGTAAGATATGAACTTCCCCAGGCTTTTTTCATGCGAGTAGCCATGGGACTTGCTCTTCGCGAACAACATAAAGAAGAGAAAGCCATAGAGTTTTATCAGTTACTCTCTTCGTTTGATTATATGTCTTCCACTCCAACCTTATTTAACTCAGGAACAGTAAGGCCGCAGTTATCCAGTTGCTATTTAACAACAGTACCCGATCATTTGGATGGTATTTATAGTGCTATAAAAGACAATGCCCTTCTCTCCAAATATGCTGGAGGACTAGGTAATGACTGGACTCCAGTACGAGCTATGGGCGCTCATATCAAGGGAACCAACGGTAAATCTCAAGGCGTAGTTCCTTTCCTGAATGTTGCTGATGCCACTGCTGTAGCGGTGAATCAGGGTGGTAAACGCAAGGGAGCTGTCTGCGCTTACCTGGAGTGCTGGCACAGAGATGTAGAGGAATTTCTGGAGTTAAGAAAAAATACCGGGGATGATCGCCGCCGTACTCACGACATGAATACCGCCCTCTGGGTACCTGATTTGTTTATGAAGCGTGTGCGTGAAGATGGCAATTGGACTTTATTTTCACCTGATGAAGTACCCGATTTACATGATCAATATGGTAAAGCGTTTGAAGCTCTCTATGTTGAATATGAAGAAAAAGCCCGACAAGGTATTATTAGAAATACAAAAACCATTTCAGCTGTCAAACTATGGCGTAGAATGCTTTCCATGCTTTTTGAAACTGGTCATCCATGGCTAACATTCAAAGACCCCTGCAATTTACGATCACCACAACAACATGTTGGGGTAATACACAGCTCTAATTTATGCACTGAGATTACTCTAAATACTTCTGAAGAAGAAATTGCTGTATGCAATTTAGGCAGTATCAATCTTCCAGCACATATTAAAAATGGTAAACTGGATGAACAAAAACTCAAGCGTACAATCTCAACAGCTGTCCGTATGTTGGACAATGTTATTGATATTAATTATTACTCTGTACCCCAAGCTCGTCATTCCAACTTGCAACATCGACCGATCGGTCTAGGTATCATGGGCTTTCAGGATGCGCTATACGAATTAAAAATGGATTACGCATCCAAAGAAGCCATTGAGTTTGCTGACTCTTCCATGGAACTCATCAGCTACTATGCAATCGATGCCTCTTGCGACCTTGCTAAAGAACGAGGTAGCTACTCAACCTATGAGGGTTCTCTATGGAGCAAAGGCATATTACCTGTCGATTCAATTAACCTCTTGCAACAATCCCGTAATAAATATCTGGAGCAAGACCGATCACAAAAACTGGATTGGGAACCATTACGAGTTAAAGTTCGCACACAAGGTATGCGTAACTCAAATGTTATGGCTATTGCACCTACAGCCACAATATCTAACATCTGTGGTGTATCACAATCTATTGAACCAACTTATCAGAACCTTTACGTCAAATCCAATTTGTCGGGTGAATTTACCGTAGTGAATCCTTATTTGGTCTCGGATTTAAAAGCGCTGAACCTTTGGGATGAAGTCATGGTTAATGATCTAAAATATTTTAATGGCAGTGTACAGCCTATCAGTCGAATTCCAGATGAACTGAAAAGACGTTATGCCACTTCCTTTGAAATTGACCCTATGTGGTTGGTTGAAGCCGCGTCGCGCCGTCAAAAATGGATAGATCAAGCCCAATCCTTGAATATCTATATGGCCCAACCTTCTGGTAAAAAACTGGATCAGCTTTATATGCATGCTTGGATTCGTGGATTAAAAACCACTTACTACTTACGTAGTCTAGGCGCAAGTAATGCTGAAAAATCCACTGTTACCGACGGAGCACTTAACGCAGTCAAATTAATAGATACCGAACCAAAGGCCTGTTCTATTACTGATCCAGACTGCGAGGCTTGCCAATAATCAGGAGAAATTTATGAACTACAATGATACTCAAGAAATTGTCGTAACTCCTATTATGGGCGCGACAGGGCTCGAAACTTTAGAAATGGGGGCGGCACGTATTCATGTCGATGATAAGCAAATCATTAATTGTCGTGCTGACTTAAATCAATTGGTGCCCTTCAAATACAAATGGGCTTGGGATAAATACTTGACAGCTTGTGCCAATCATTGGATGCCCAATGAAATCAGCATGAGTGCCGATGTTGCCTTATGGAAGGACCCTTATGGTCTTACCGAAGATGAGCGCTTAATCATTAAACGTAATTTGGGATTTTTCTCAACCGCTGATTCACTCGTTGCGAATAATCTGGTTCTTGCTGTTTACAGACATATTACTAATCCTGAGTGTCGACAATATCTTCTAAGGCAAGCTTTTGAAGAAGCGTTACACACTCATGCTTATCAATACATTATAGAGAGTTTGGGGCTCGATGAGGCTGAAGTATTTAATATGTATAGAGAAATACCGTCTGTATCCAGAAAAGCAGTTTGGGCACTACCATTTACTCAAAGTTTAGGTGATGAAACCTTCCATACAGGGACTCCAGAAAATGATCAACGCCTGCTACGCGATCTCATTGCTTTTTATGTCGTGTTTGAAGGTATTTTCTTTTATGTCGGATTTACTCAAATCCTGTCCATGGGACGCCGTAACAAAATGGTAGGAACATCAGAACAGTTCCAATATATACTACGCGATGAATCCATGCATATGAATTTCGGTATTGATGTGATTAATCAAATCAAAATCGAAAATCCCCATTTATGGACACCTGAATTTAAGAATGAAATGATTCAACTGATCAGGGAAGGTGTTGAGCTCGAATACCAATATGCCAGAGACACTATGCCTCATGGAATTCTCGGAATGAATGCCGAGATGTTTGAAGAATATTTGCACTTTATTGCAAATCGTCGCTTAAACCAAATAGGTCTTCCAGATCAATATCCAGGTGCTGAAAACCCATTCCCCTGGATGAGTGAAATGCTGGATCTCAAAAAAGAGAAAAACTTTTTTGAAACGCGTGTTATTGAATATCAGGCCGGTGGCACTTTAAGCTGGGATGATGAATAGAGTTTAATTATGTTATCTCGAACAAAGTAAGGGAGTTCTGTAATAGATTTCCTGACTATTTTTCTTTAGGACAAGGCGCAAACGTTTTGAGAAACGGGGTTTACATGCAGTGAATTAAGCACCGCAGAAACGTTTGCACCGTAGCAATACAATGAAAGACATAGGTTATGTAATAAGGTCTCATGCAATTTAGAGAAATCTCTCACTTTGTAATAAATGGCCTAACTCGGTCATTAACTTAACCAAATTGGATAATTTTATATATGTTTCCATCATTTTTGAATTAATTTAGAACAAATCAACTTCCAAATCCAAATTTATGGTGACATTTCGGTATGATCAGGTAAAATCCCAAACGCATAGAAATAATGCTATGCCAACAAAATAATAACAACATCGCTAAAACATACAACACATCCAGAAAAAATGCATTCTATTAACTGAAAATCAAGATGAGGTAAGTTATGCAGTCTAAAATACACAAAAAAGAAGACAATACAAATTACAGCTTTCTATTAAAATGCATGGCAGCGGCTACAGCAGCACTTGCTACAGCAGCAATAGTAACTGCTTTAGTAGTCAAAGCAACTGCTACAACTGCGGTGGGTTTTGGTGTTGCAGCAACAGGTGCCGCTCTATCACCATTATTATTTGTAGGAGGAGCATTACTGGCTGCAGCAGGCATCTGTTTCCTTCCATTATTACTGTGCTGTGGCAGTAGCCGTAGTGTATACACCGTATCAAGCACACCAGCTTACAGACCTTGGAGTAGTGTCTGGTCTACAGGTTATAACCCAACTTTCCATACGCATCCTGTTTACAACACTGGCGGTACCTATCATACTCATCACTCAGGAACTGTACATACTCATTCTAATCCAGTACATACCCATGGTAATAATGTTCACGTCCATAGTACTACTGGTAATTTCCATAGACATGGGTAATTATATCTAAGCTGAGTGTATTTTATACTTTGCTTGACATAGCAATGGTTCTAAAAAACCATTGCTGTCTAAGAATCACTAAAATTTACTGTCTCAAATGTGGAAATAAAATAACATCTCTGATTGATTGCGAATTAGTAAATAACATCACCAAGCGATCGATTCCAATGCCCTCACCAGCGGTGGGCGGCAAGCCATATTCCAATGCTTCAATATAATCACTATCAAAATGCATTGCCTCCAAATCACCTGCATCCTTTTCTTCAACTTGCTTTCGAAAACGCTCCGCCTGATCCTCAGCATCGTTTAACTCAGAAAATCCATTTGCAATCTCACGGCCAGCAATAAAAAATTCAAAACGATCAGTGACTTCCGGATTTGTATCAGAACGTCTGGCTAAAGGTGATATTTCTGTAGGGTATTCAGTAATAAAGGTGGGCTGAAATAATTGGTGCTCCACTGTCTCCTCAAAAACAATAATTTGTAGTTTACCTAATCCATCAGTTTCTTTATAAGGCAAACCCAAATCATTAAGAAGTGTTCTACATCCCTCAACAGTTTCCAGCTGCTGCGTCTTGATATCAGGATGATATTTTAATATCGCTTCTTTTACGCTCAACCTTTCAAAAGATTTATTAAAATCAATGATCTGACCTTGATATTCTATTTGTCGAGTACCCAAGACTTTATCACACAGATAATGAAAGAGTTGTTCAGTGAAATTCATCAAATCATTGTAATCGGCATAAGCCTGATAAAACTCCAGCATCGTGAATTCTGGATTATGGCGAGTAGAAATCCCTTCGTTACGAAAATTTCTATTAATTTCATATACTCGCTCAAAACCACCAACAACCAAGCGTTTTAAGTACAATTCGGGGGCTATTCTCAAATACATGGTCATATCCAGTGTATTATGATGGGTTACGAAAGGTCGAGCCAAAGCACCTCCAGGAATTGGATGCATCATGGGTGTTTCTACTTCGAGAAAATGATTATCATCCATGAACTCTCTAAAGGCTTTAATCAAATGTGAACGTATTAAAAAAGTTGTTCGACTGTCTTCATTTGCAATCAAGTCAACATAACGTTTACGATATTTTAATTCCTGATCAGCCAAACCATGAAATTTATCGGGAAGAGGTCTTAAAGATTTTGTTAGCAACTCAACATGTTCTGCATTAATAGTCAGTTCACCCGTGTTTGTTTTAAACAACTCACCCTGCACACCAACAATATCGCCTAAATCCCAATGTTTAAACTGTTCATACACTTCAGGAAGATCATTTGAACGAAGATAAACCTGCACCCGACCTGATACATCCTGAATATGAAAAAAACTGGCTTTACCCATAATTCTTCTCAGAACGATGCGGCCTGCAACAGAAACTTTCACATGCTTTTGTTCTAATGTTTCTTTCTCAGTTTCGGAATATTGCTTTAGCAAAGCATTAGCTAAATGTTCGCGACGAAACTTGTTCGGGAAATTAAACCCGCCTGTACGCAATTCTGCTAATTTTTGCTTGCGAATATGATAAACTTCACTTTCATCTAAATGTAAATGTTCTTCACTCATGCTTGCCCTACTCCCGCCTTTAAACTGGCTTCAATAAATTGATCTAATGAACCATCCAATACTGCCTGAGTATTACTGGTTTCAACACCGGTGCGCAAATCTTTTATTCGAGATTGGTCTAATACGTAAGAACGAATTTGTGATCCCCAACCAATATCAGACTTGCTGGCCTCCAATGCTTGCTGTTCTGCATTTTTCTTTTGCATTTCCAATTCATAAAGCTTCGCTCTCAATTGCTTGAACGCCTGGTCTTTATTTTTATGCTGACTTCGATCATTCTGACACTGAACTACTATCCCACTAGGGATATGCGTAATCCTTACTGCAGAATCAGTACGGTTAACATGCTGACCGCCAGCCCCGGAAGCTCTGTATGTGTCTATCCGCAAATCAGCTGGATTGATTTCAATTTCGATGTCATCGTCAATTTCAGGAGAAACAAAAACAGCTGCAAATGAAGTGTGCCTTCTGTTACCAGAATCAAATGGCGACTTTCTCACTAAACGATGCACACCTGTTTCGGTTCTTAACCAACCAAACGCGTATTCACCTGCAAAATGAATGGTTGCACTTTTAATTCCTGCCACTTCGCCAGGAGAGCATTCTATCAATTCGGTGGTAAATCCGTGATGTTCTCCCCAACGTAAATACATTCGTAATAACATTTCAGCCCAATCTTGCGCCTCAGTACCACCGGAACCAGCTTGAATATCAAGATACGCATTGGCGTGATCCATTTTGCCAGAAAACATTCTTCTAAATTCCAAACTGGCAACTTGTTGTTCAATGGACTTTAATTCCTCACCAATGTCATTAATGGTTTGCTCATCATTTTCTTCTCGAGCCAATTCAAACAGTTCCCTCTGATCACTGATCGATTGACTTAATTGGCTTAAAGAGTGGACTATAGTTTCCAGCTGAGTTCTTTCACGTCCCAATGCCTGGGCTTGTTCCGGATTGTCCCACACATTAGATGATTCTAATTCACGAATTACTTCTTCCAAACGCTCACTTTTACCTTCGAAGTCAAAGATACCCCCTAAGCGATTCTATGCGCTCATTAAGATCGTTTAAACTTGAATTAATTTGATTCACTTCCAGCATCAGTGTCTCTTTTAAAAATAAATAGGAGATTTTACAGCGAAAGTAAGATTCTATCTACATTAATTCTGATGTTTTAATGCAGTTCTATAAGCCTGAAGATTTATTAATAATTCTGCTTCAGCATTTGATAAATGACAACTACTGACAATTTCCTCACGAGTACCGCCCATTTCCAGGATTCTCAAGGCGTGTTGATAACTGCCATCGTTATGTCTTATGTTTTCCAATTCTTGTAATTGAGTCTCAATACTAATTAATTGCTGATTAATTTCATTAAGTTGTTTCGCAAATAATAAATCTGCATTGATCAACATGGGATGATCTTTTACTACTTGGGTAGCCAATTTTTCCAAAGAATCTATTTTATCCTGTAATTTACTAATATTTTTTCGTTGATTGAATAAATAGTTACCCAAGAGTAAAAAAATTATCGCATTTAAATACAGAAAGATATGTGTCATTTTTTATCCTTAATTTCAATATCTTTTTTATTAAATTCTACTGGGTTTGTATTACTTATAACAGTAAAATGTACCCTGCTTAAATCAGGATTGAGAATTCTGTCCACTTTTCTATTTTTAGTAATCAGAATATTAACTCTTCGATTCTGGCTTCTTCCAACTTCTGTGTCATTATCAGTTATTGGATATTGATCACCATATCCAGTAACCAGAATACGATGGTTGGCAATTCCAAAACCATTTAGAATTCGACCAACAGTAGCCGCTCTTGCGGCTGATAATTCCCAATTGGAAGGGTATTGGGGCGTTTCAATAGGCACGTTATCAGTATATCCCTCAACAACCACTGGAAAATGAAGATCCTTAATTTTCTCCGCCAACTTCATTAGTTTGATTAACGCTTCCGGTTTAAGATCAGCGCTTCCAGAATCAAATAATGAACCTGCCTTTATATCTATCTCAACCCATCCCTCTTGTCGGTTTAATTTGAAATCACCATCTTCCAGTTCAGAAAGAGATTTATTCAGATCATCCAAACCATCTTTAAACGATCCCTTTGTCTTCTTTTCTTCAGGGCCATCTTTTAGAGTATCTGTTGATTGAGTCGCCTTATTTTGATCTTTTTGATTAAAAGCAGACTTCATCCCCTCTGAAAGAGATTTATATTTTGAAACATTAACTGAAGAAATAGCATACATGACAACAAAAAAAGCAAACAATAACGTAATAAAATCAGCGTAAGATACAACCCATCGATGATTATCCTGATGCTCTTCAACTTTCTTTTGTTTTGATTTCATCTTGCTTGTGTTGCCCATAGTTGTTTAATTTTAACTGCAGCATATTGGGACTCTCGCCACTCGCCATAGCGACCAGGCCTTCAACAACCATTTCATCAAAGTGTACTCTATGAGAAATACAACTTTTTAATTTATTAGCAACAGGTAAAAAAAACAGATTCGCCAAGCCAACACCATAAATGGTTGCAACAAAAGCAACCGCAATCCCTAAACCTAATTGACTGGGATCAGCAAGATTCCTCATGACTTGAATCAAACCCAACACAGCGCCTAGAATTCCTATAGTGGGGCTATACCCGCCCATACTTTCAAAAACATGCGCGGCACGTAAATCCTGATGTTCCGTTCGATCTATTTCCGATTCTAAAACTTGTCGTAAAGTAAGCTTGTCTACTCCAGTGACCAGCAGTTCCAAACCCTTATGAATTAAAGGATTGGTTTCAACATCCAAACGATCTTCTAAAGAAAGAAGACCAAGTTGACGAGCTTTTCTAGATAATTCTATGAGAGTGGCTCTGCATTCTTCAAAATTATGGTTAGGAGGCTTCACGACCCAGGGTAATATTCTAAATGCTCTTTTAAAAGTGGCTAAAGGAGTTTGCACCATAACAGCTCCTAATGTTCCACCCATAACAATCAGTAAAGCCGGAAAATTAAGTAAGGAATTTAAATCTCCCCCCTCAAACATTTGGCCTAAGATAATAGCGAGAAAACCTGTCAACAATCCTATTAATGTCAAAGTATCCATACTTATTTTTTATTCCGGTAATCTTGATCTAATGCGATGCGTTGCTTGACTTAGAATCTGTGAAATTCGTGACTCACTAACCTCCAGTATTTCCCCGATTTCTTTCAAATTCAAATCCTGTTCATAATACAAAGAAAGCACCAACCTCTCTTTACGAGGGAGGCTATCAATCACTTGAGTTAATCGATTCATCATATCACTACGCATAACATTCCTATGCGGTTCAGTTGAGCCATTCGCTTCATCGTCACATAAGATATCATCAGTTACTCCCAAATCGTCAAAACCATATAAATGACTGCTAATAGAATCTTGTAACATGTCATGATAATCATTTAGTGACACACCCAACTCTTCAGCAATTTCATTATCCTTAGCCTCACGCCCAAACTTATGCTCCAATATGCGCACAGCATCAGAAATCATTCTGGAATTGCGATAAACAGAACGCGGCACCCAATCGTTACGTCTTACTTCGTCAAGCATATGTCCCCTGATACGTATTCCTGCATAAGTTTCAAAGGACGCCCCCTTGGATGAATCATAATGCCTTGCTGCTTCAAGCAAGCCAAGCATTCCTGATTGTATCAAGTCATCCAGTTGTACACTCTGCGGTAATCGCCCGAGCAGATGATGTGCAATGCGTTTTACCAATGTGGCATGTGTTTTTACCAGCGCTTCCTGGGTTTGTTGATTTACTTTGCTGTATGCAGCCAAAGCATCCACGATACTCTCCTTACCATAACAGCAGATTATAATTATTAGTAATTTGGTAAATCTAAAACAAACAGAGTACAGCTAATTTTAAGTATAGCGAATAATTTAAAATTGTCCCGCAACCAAACGCTCCAAAAAGAAACTGGTGTTTCCACCTAAAGACGGTTTAAATGACCAATTACTCACCGTTTCAGCTAATTCTCGCAAGGCTTGAGCAGCGGGTGAGTCAGGATAAGCGATTAAAATAGGATTTTGTTTTTTTACTGATTTATGAATGTTTTCATCAAAAGGAATCGCCCCCAAATAATCTAACTGCACATCCAGAAACTGCCCTGAGACACGAAACAGCTTATTAAATAAGTCACGACCATCCTTCATATTTCTAACCATATTAGCCAGAACGTGGAAATGCGTCCACTCATAACGTTTACTCATCACTTTAATTAGTGCATAAGCATCTGTCAAAGAAGTAGGTTCATCACAGACAACAACAATCAACTCTTGCGATGAACGAGTGAAACTCAACACAGTCTCGGAAATTCCCGCAGCAGTGTCGATAATCATATAGTCCAAATCATCAGTTAGTTCATTAAATGAATCAATAATTCCTGCATGCTCCGCTGGGCTCAATTGCGTCATAAACTCTGTTCCGGAAGCAGCAGGAATAACTCTGACACCAGCAGGGCCATGTAAAATAATATCACTTAAATGACATATGCCCTGAAGAACATGAGATAAATTGTATTTGGTATGCAATCCCAACATAATATCTACATTCGCCAGTCCTAAATCAGCATCCAGAAGCATAACGCTATAATTTAGTTGAGATAACGCTATGGCTAAATTGACCGAGATATTACTTTTACCCACACCTCCTTTACCTGCTGAAACAGCGATGACTTTAACAGGTTTCTTTCGGGACAAATTTCTAAGACCAGAAGCCTGATCTTTAATACCTTTGCTAAGTTTCGACATAATTCGTTCTCCTAACATTCGGATTTAATTTGCTGATGTCCCTTTCCTCCTGAAATAACTGAAGTTCTTGTTGCGCAAATAACTCAACAAGCTGGTGACGTGTAGCAATTTTGATATCCTCTGGAACTCGTTGTCCATCGGTTAAATAGCCCAGGGCTAAATTTGATTCAATAACAGCACTTATGGCTCCACCTACCGCAAGAGACTCATCCAATTTCGTAATAATGCACTGATCCACATGATTTGCCTGGTAACGCTTAATCGCATCGATTAATACCTGGTAATGGCTGGTAGCTGGTAATACCAAAACTTTTTCAATGGATCGCAGATAATTACTTAAAACACTCATTTGTTTGGATACACGTTCATCAGCAGGATTCATACCGGCTGTATCAATCAAAATTAATTTTTTGTCATTTAATTGACGCAATACTCTTGCCAAAGAGACTTCATCCTGAGCGATACTGACCTTAACTCCCAAAATTTTCCCATAGAGGACTAGTTGTTCCTGTGCCGCTATTCGGTAGGTATCCATAGTAACCAAACCCAACTTATCAGCACCAAAGCGTAAAGCAAAGCGTGCTGCAATTTTGGCTAAGGTTGTCGTTTTACCAACTCCAGTTGGGCCAACAAACGCGTAGATACCACCTTCTTCTATTCTATTTGAATCACGAATTGGCAATTGTTCTGTCACTTGTGACAAAATGAATTGCCAGGCTCTTTGTTGATTCAAATCGGGCTTTACTGAGCGGGCCCAAATTGTCGCCGTATTGGGACTAACACCTAAATATAAGAGTTTTTGCAGCATGACCGTATGTAAAGGCTCATGAATACCAACATTTCCACGCAGCTGTGCTTCGAGCATACCTCTCAGCGTCAAAATTTCTTGCCGCATATCGTCTAATGGCGTTTGTACAGGATATTGTTCTGTTCGGCTTGGGGGTTCTGCTATGGCTACAGCAGCTTGAGTTGATATTACTGTTTCATCAAAATCAATAGCAGCCACTATTTCAACACCATCTTTTATGTTATGACTTGACAAAATAACGGCATCAGGGCCAAAAGTAGCCTTTATTTGCTGCATGGCACTGCGAGTATCTGCAGCGACAAAGCGTTTTAATTTCATAATGCCTCCTGCCTTCAAAACACCTATGCAACTTTTAAAACTAACCTATAGTTCCAATTATTCTTATTTGTTTGTTATCAGGTATTTCCTGATAAGACAAAACATGAAATTCACTGGATATAGTACGCACAAATCGTGCCAAAACCGTTCGTATGCTTGGTTGCACTACCAAAACTGAACTTTCCTGTTTTGCCTGCTGTTGCGCAGCGAACTGGATCAGTGCATGTTGGATTTTATCTGCCATTCCTGGCTCAAAGCTAATTCCTCCATGGCCGCCGCTTTGTACAGTATTGTGCAACAATTGTTCCAACTCTGGTTTTAATGTAATAATCGGCAATTCTTCGTTTAATCCACTGATTTTTTGAGTTATCAAGCGTGATAAGGCAATTCTAACTTGACTAATCAAATATTCCGTATCTTTTGATTTTGACGCATATTCCGCCAAAGTTTCGACTATAGTGCGTATGTCTGTTAATGGAATATGCTCTGATAATAATCCCTGCAACACTTTGCTAACCATACCTAAAGAAAGCCCATCAGGCACAAGCTCTTTAACCAGTTTGGGGGAACTTATGGCTAATTTATCCAATAGTTGCTGGGTCTCTTCATAACCAAGTAATTGCTGACTGTTTTGTTCCAGGATTAGACTCAAATGAGTAGCAACTACGGTTGATGCATCAACTACTGTATAACCTAAAGTGTGTGCTTTCTCCTTTTGATTTTCATTAATCCATACAGCATCCATTCCAAAAGCAGGATCTCTTGTTGGAACTCCCTCTAAATCACCAAATACCTGTCCGGGATTTATTGCTAACCATTTATCAGGATGAATCATTGATTCACCCATAATCACCCCTGCCAAACTTAATCTGTAGTGATTAGGCTTTAAATCCAGGTTGTCACGAACATGAACGGAAGGAATTAAGAACCCTAATTCTTGCGATATTTTTTTTCGGACGCCTTTAATTCGTGAAAGTAATATTCCTCCCTGAGCATTATCGACCATAGGGATTAATCGGTAACCTACTTCCAAACCAATTACATCTACTGGATTAACATCATCCCATGATAATTCACTCACTTTAGAATCACTGACTTGCGAGAACTCATTTTGCTCTTTATCCTGCTCCTCGCGCTTAACCTTTTCCTGCTTGATAAATAAATAAGCCATTCCGGTTAACCCTGCTGACAGTAAAATAAATGCAACATGGGGCATACCAGGAATTATGCCTATCAGACCAATAATAGCTGCTGCAATGACGAGTGATCTTGGTTTTGCAAATACTTGTGAAATAACTGCCTGCCCCATATTTTGGGCACTAGAAACTCTGGTTACAATGATTGCTGCTGCAGTTGACAATAAGAGTGAGGGAACTTGAGCGACCAAACCATCCCCGACTGTCAATAAAATATAATTATGAACTGCGTCGTTTAAGTTCATATTGTATTGAAAAACACCTATTATTAATCCACCTACGATATTAATGATCAAAACCAAAATTCCAGCTATGGCATCCCCTCGAACGAATTTACTGGCACCATCCATTGAACCGTAAAAATCAGCTTCCTGAGCTACTTCTGTTCGACGCTTGATTGCCTGTTCCTGATTGATTAGACCTGCATTGAGATCGGCATCTATAGCCATTTGCTTTCCAGGTAAAGCATCCAAAGTAAATCGCGCACTTACTTCAGATACTCGTCCTGCGCCTTTAGTGACTACAACAAAGTTAATAACGACGAGGATAATAAATACCACTATACCTACTGTGTAATTACCTCCAATCACTACTTCACCAAAAGATTTTATGACCTGACCAGCAGCATCTGTACCATTATGACCATTGAGTAAGACTACTCGTGTAGAAGCTACATTGAGAGCTAATCTTAACAAAGTTGCCACAAGTATCACTGTGGGAAACACTGCAAAATCCAAGGGTCTTTCACTATAAATAACTGCTAACAAAACAACCAAAGAAAGAGCGATATTAAAAGTAAAAAATATATCCAGCAGGAAAGGAGGTAGAGGTAACATCATCATGCTGATCATGACAATCAGTATTAATGGAGTACCAAACCCTTGGCGCATCCAATATTCTACGTAATTCATCGGATTGTTCATTCTATCTCCTCCTCTGCTTCACGAGCCAGTTCAGGTGGAATGGGTACATTTTGTAAAATTTCAGGTTTATAATCATAGCGTTGCTTGTCACGTAGTTGAAAAATATAAGCCAACACCTGAGCCACTGCAACATACAATCCTCTAGGAATTTCTGCATTCAGTTTGGTTGAAAAATAAATAGCTCGAGCTAATGCAGGAACTGAAATAATCGGGATCTTATGCTCTTTAGCAACCTTGGATATCTGAAAAGCAACCAGGTTTTTGCCTTTGGCAATCACCACTGGAGCCTTTTTTCCTTTCTTTTGGTAACTAAGAGCGACTGCATAGTGCGTAGGATTAGTCAATATGACATCAGCTTTAGGTATTTCACTCATCATCCGTCGTCTTGCAACCTCCTGCTGTGCACGACGTATAGCGCTTTTTACTTCAGGTTTACCTTCCGTCTCTTTGTATTCATCTTTTAATTCCTGCTTGGTCATCTTAATCGATTTACTATGTTCATATAATTGGAATGGAACATCTATTGCCGCAATTAAGATCAGACTTGCAGAGATCAGCACAAAAGACTTTAAAAGGATCATTACTCCACTAGTGATTGCAGTTTCTAATGGCGCGTTCCCCAATTCAAGCAATAATGGAACTTGAGATCTAAGCACTAAAATGGATGCGCTTGCCACTAGGACGAATTTTAAAAAAGCCTTAAGCATCTCAACAAATCCTTTGAGAGAAATCATACGCTTAAACCCTTTAAGTACGTTTAATCGTGAAAATTTTGGCTGTATGGACTGCCCGCTAAAAACCCATCCCCCTATAAGTAATGGCGCTAGCAAAGATAAAATAAGAATAACAGCCAACAGAGGAACAACCGACCAAATCCCGGCTTTTGCTAACTGAAACAAACTGTTCAACGAATTATTCCCGGTAGCAAGAATTTCTCGATCGAAATCAAACGCCCGTTGCATTATAGTGGCAATTTGCAGTGATAATTGCTTCCCAAAAATAAAGAAACCAAGTCCTGTAAATAATAAAATTACCGTCGCATTAAAATCCTTTGAACGTGCAACCTGCCCTTTTTTTCGTGATTCTTTTAATCGCTTGGAAGAGGGTTGTTCCGTTTTTTCTTGTGATTGTTCTTCATCAGCCATCAGCGCAATATTCCTGTAATAAACTGGATTCCATGTTTAATGCTCTCTACCATTTCTGTCCCAACAGCCGGCAAACCTACTTTTATGATGACAAAGCCCATCAATAATGTAATTGGAAAACCTAAAGAGAAAAGATTTAATTGCGGAGCAACCCGAGCCATAATTCCAAAAGACAAGCTTACAATAAGCAAAGATAAAATCGCAGGAATTGAAATCAATACCGCTTCTTTAAACATCCATCCTGAAAACGTAATCACACTCCAGACGATTGATGGATCCAGAGAAGATTTACTAATTGGCATTATTCTGAAACTCTCTATTAGAGTTTCGAGAACAGCTAAATGGCCATTCATTGCTAAAAATATTAGTGTAGTCAGCATTAAATACAATTGACTGACTAAAGGAACACTGGCATTGCTGGTTGGATCAACCATCACAGCAAATCCCAAACCTGCCTGCATGGATATAATTTGTCCACCAAGAATGAATACTTGAAATACTATTTGCAATACAAATCCCATTAACAAACCTAACAATAATTCCTCTACAAGATAAACAAGATAAAGACCATTAAAATTATCGAAAGACAAGTTGTGAGGCACATAGGAAAAACAAACACAGCTTAAAGCAAGAACAAAGAGAATTTTAATTCGTGCCGGTAATAGTGCTGAAGATAAAACTGGCACTGTAAGCATCAAACCACTAATGCGCACCATAGGCCAAATGAATTGGCTCATTAAGCGAATAATAGCGTGATAATCGAGATTCATTTTTTTATCCAATCAAATAAGGAATATTGCTTATCAAAGTATCTGTATAATTGATCAATGTTTTTAATAACCAAGGCCCTGCTAAAACTAGAACTATAAAGGTAACAAATAACTTGGGTATAAAACTTAAACTTGTCTCATTAATTTGAGTCGCAGCCTGAAACATCGATATGATTAGTCCAACAATTAATCCCGGTAATATCAACACCGCCAGTAATAACAAAATGATATAAACACTATCACTAAACAACGAAACGACTGATTCAGGGGTCATATAGCCTCCTAGGCAAGGGCAAAACTTGACGCAAGTGAACCCAAAACCAAGGTCCATCCATCGACCATCACAAACAACATGATTTTAAAAGGCAATGAAATAATCAATGGTGAAAGCATCATCATACCCATAGCCATCAAAACGCTGGATACAACAAGATCAATAATTAAAAAGGGTAAAAATAGAATAAAGCCTATCTGAAATGCTGTTTTTAACTCGCTAGTAATGAAAGCCGGGATGAGAATACTCATAGGAATCTCATCTAAAGTCTTTGGTACATTATGAGCAAATTTTTCAAATAAAGATAAATCATTTTTTCTCGTTTGATTCAGCATAAACTGACGAAGCGGCTTTTGCGCATTGGATAATGCCAGAGAAAAATCAATCCTTTCACTCATATAGGGTTGTATTGCCGTTTCATTAATTTTGTTGAATACAGGTGACATAACAAAATAAGTCATAAATAGAGCAATACCTATTAATATTTGATTGGTAGGCGTCTGGGCCATCCCTATTGCCTGACGTAAAATTGACAGAACAATAATTATCCTTGTAAATGACGTCATCGCCATCAGCAATCCTGGCAAAACAGTCAATAAAGTCATAAAAATTAGAATTTGCAGATTGATACTATAAGACTGCGAGCCATTAACTCCGGGTTGCATTGTGACAATAGGAAAGGATAAAGGGTCTGTGTGGCCTGTAACAGGTAATAAGAAAAATAATATAAGAATCAGTAACCAACTTTTAATTTTCATTTATGATTTTCCTATCGCTGACTTCAGAACATCGGCAAAAGAAGATTTATGATCAGCATCAAGCCCCTCGGGAAGTTGATTACCAAAATCACATATGAGATTAATAGAAGAGGAAGCCACGCCTACTAATAAATACCTGTCTCCAATTTTCAGCAATACAACTCTTTCTTTGGGGCCTAAAATCATACTTGCTACAGTTTGAAATCCTTTAGATGAAGTAATACTTACTTTATGCATACGCTTCACTATCCAAGATAAACAAATAATAATGAATAAAACAAATAAGAGCCCTGAAATAATTCGTATCAGTTCACCTCGGCTGATCGCGTTTGAACTTAAAGAAGATGACCAAACGACTGTACTGATTAGTGTAAGGCTCAAAAATGTCAAATGGAGTACTTTATTTTTCATTTGAGGCGTTTTATTCGTTCAGCCTTGCTAACAATATCAGTGAGTCTGACACCAAATTTATCGTTAACCACTACAACTTCACCATGCGCAACTAAAGTACCATTGACTAGCACATCAAGTGGATCTCCAGCTAGCCGATCAAGCGCTACGATGCCTCCCTGATTTAGTTGAAGTAAATTACGAATAGTCATTTTGGTGCGACCAATCTCGACTGTCACTGAGACAGGGATATCTAAAATTAACTCCAATTTCTCATTGCCAGGATCTGGATTCAGTGGATTTCCTTGATTTAATTGTTCCGTACTGGTTTCGTTCACTTGACTCATCCTTGTCCCCTAATAACGTATTATTTTAATTATTTTCAAAGCTCGTTTTTCATTTGCACTGCCTAATGTTGCAGTAAAGCTGGGTGTCCCTTCTATGTCCAAGGTTACTTCTTCATTTATTTCCAAAGGCACAAAATCTCCAACTTTCCAAGCCATTACTTGACCCAGAGTACTGACTGTTTCCGCCATTGATGCACTTACTGTCAATTCAACGTCCATGAGTTCTTCTTTCAGAGAATTAATCCAGTTAGGATCAATTTCATCATCAGGTCTTGATGCCCCCAACTCCAATTGCTGTTTGATAGGTTCAAGCATGGAGTAAGGTAATATAAAATAAAAAGCCCCTGTTTCCTTACCAAAATTTAAGACGAACCGCGCCACAAGCAACATTTCTTCTGGCTCAGCGATATTCACTAATTGGGGATTTGTTTCGTCATTGAATTTTGTTACATCAAGTTGAATGATTGGTTCCCAGGCATGTATTAAATTAGCTACCAATTTTTTAGTTACGACTTCCATAACACGAAGTTCAGTAGCAGTAAAATCTGTTTTATCTTTTTGAGCACCAAACTGGCTATTTCCGCCAAAATAATAATCGACCAGGTCATACACAAAGGTACTATCAAACAAAATAATTCCTTTGCCACGAAGAGGTTTGAATTTATAGATGCTTATCAAGCTAGGATTAGGTAAACTCCTCATAAATTCCTTATGCTTTGTAATAAGAAGCGGATCTTGTTTAATTTCAAAATCTCTAGCCGTTAAATGATAAATATCTGCTGCAAACAGACGAACTGCCCTGTCATAAATTTTGTCTAATACCGGAAGCTGTCCTTTAACAATACGTTCTTGTCCGGTAAAGTTAAGTGTTTTGACTCCCTCTTCTGTCACTTTTTTGTCAGAATCAAAAGTGGAATTTAATCCCTGACTGGTAGTATCTTCTGATTTTTTACGCGCTGGCCGATCCTCTGAGTTCAATTCCTCATCATTCGTTTCATCATCAATTGACTCATCCACTGAATCCAGTAATGCATCGATCTCTTCTTGTGATAACACATCTTTCTCAGTCATAAGTAATCCATTCGCATCTTAACCAGATTTTCAAAATCATTCTAAAATTGAAGTGTTGATTAATTTAAAATTAGCTCAATCAATTCAGTAACGACCATAGAATGGTTATGTCCATGCAAAGCCCATGCCACTCAAGAAATATATCAATAAATCAAATAGATAAATCAATAATCAAACCTTAATTAACTCATTCAATTCGACTCTGACAATGTTTTGACATACAAAATCTCAAGGTTTATATTGCAGGACTTATATCCCTCAAGGTCGAGGCAAAAAATGTTTTTGATGAGCGAGTTTAGATAAACTAAGCGACTAATTAAAAATATTTTTTAACAAAGAGATTGGGAGAGGAGTAAGCCCTGATTGATAAATAAATACTTGTTTTGTCTTTATACAATCTTTTTAGTATGCCTTGAGGGAGTGTAGCCGCTTCAAAAAAATAACTGTTTAGAAAATCTTCCATTTAGTCTACTGCTTGTTGCTCACATTTATCTTCAGCTAAACTTTGGCAATTGGAATTACAATCTATTTCATCAGAGGTTAAACAAATATCGTCCAGGCATTGCTGATAATTTTCCCCAACACATTCTTCCATATTTAATTTATCAGTATCTTGATCCAGGCTGGGAATATCCTCAGCAAATCCTATCAGGGAAAAGAATAAAAAGCAGGCTATGATGACAAGATTGAATATTTTGTTCATTAGAATACCTTCCATTAACATTTGATTTAATTATAGACAGCCTATTGCCTTTGTTCCTGTTTCCATAATAAAAAAATCATGCGACACTCACTCAACTATCTATTTAAAAAAATTCTGATATGCGCAGCAAAAAAATCTTATTAACTAATTTTACCCGCGCGATTTATAGTGAATCCTGTTGTATACGGCCAGACACAGAGAAAGAACTTATTCACTATGTTGCACAAAATCAGCCTAAAAACATGCTAACTAGAGGTGCGGGATTGAGTTACAGTGATGGCTGTCTAAATCAAGATGGTCTGGTCATTGATACTAGTCGCTTTAATCATTTCATCGATTTTGATGCCGAAACTGGCATTGTGGTATGTCAGGGTGGAACACCATTTAAGGATCTGTTTTTACTTCATGATGAATTTATTCCCCCTGTCCTGCCAGGCACGGCATTTGCCACTGTAGCAGGTGGAATAGCCCATGATGTTCATGGTAAAAATAACCATTCTGCGGGAAGTTTTGGCCATCATATTTCTTGGTTTGATTTATTGATAGGCGATAAAATCATGCATTGTAGCCACGAAAAAAATAGTGATTTATTTTTCGCAACTATAGCAGGTTTAGGTTTAACAGGCATTATTACGCGAGTTGCCATTCGTCTTAAAAAAGCACCACGCCACCTGGCAATAAAAAATAAACCATTTGCATCTATCCAAGAATTAATTGCAGAAATGACGGCTTATGGTCTGCAACAAGATTATCAAGTAGCCTGGTTAGATTTATTATACTCAGAACCCCGAGCCATTTTATCAACAGCAAATTATTGTGAATCTCTAACCTTTCCCGATAAAAAATTTAAAATCTATAGTCTGCCTAAATTACCATTTGGACTTATCAAAAAATGGAATATAAAATTATTTAATCAATATTTTTACTTAAGACAAAAAGAAAATGCAATGATGAGTCTCACCCAATACAACAACCCTCTGGATAAAATATCACATTGGAACCGACTTTATGGACCCGGAGGACTCATCCAGTTTCAAGCCGTATTTGATAAAGATAAGGCAATACAAATTATTAACCACATAGTAGAAATTATTAGGGCTCATAATGCTACTCCAACCCTCAGTGTCCTCAAATTATTCACACAACCTGGATTAGGTTTGCTTTCCTTTTGTCGACCTGGATTTACTCTGGCTATTGATTTTATTAATAATCCCCATGCTAAAAAAGCGATAAGCGCGATGAATCAATTCATGGTAGAAAATAATGGGTGTATTTATTTGGCTAAGGATTTATTACTAAATCCAGAACAATACTTTTCAATGTACGAAAATCAATCGAAATTTGCTCAAATACTTACAAAATATCGATGCCCCATGCGTTCAGATCTTGCAATACGTTTAGGAATCATAAAATGATGCAGAGAAAATGGATTGTTTTAGGAGCTACTTCAGTTATCGCCGAACAATTCGCACATCTTGCTGCGCAAGCCGGTAACCATTTATGTTTGGTTGCACGTAATCCCGAACAACTAGCCTTGATCTCAAAAGACATTCAATTGCGATATAAAATCCCTTGTGACGAGATAACTATGAATTTATCCGAGCCTAATGAGCAATTGCTTGCCATTTTAGAAACTGGAGAAAGAGAATTAGATTTATTTATTGCCCATTGTGATTTTACCGACAATGACCATTTGAATCTCCAATCGATTAAACATTTAATTGATACCAATATCTCATCTACGGCGATCTTGATTAATGCCTATTTACAATCCAAACAAGAAAAACATCATATCGTTTATTTAAGTTCTGTTGCTGCCTGCCGAGGCCGCGCCAAAAATAGTCTTTATGGTGCCAGTAAAGCAGCAATTGAACTATTTCTCGAAGGCGTGCAACAAAAAGCAACTTCAGGCCAAAATATCTTAATCGCTCGCCTTGGATACATTGATACAAGACAAACTTATGGACTATCAGGAATTTTTTACGCGGCACAACCTCATGACTGTGCAAAGGTATGCTGGGAAAAAATAAATCATAAAAAAAGATTTTTTTACTATCCTGCTTTCTGGAAAGTAATCATGGGTATTATTACAAAGCTCCCTTTTTTCATTTATAAAAGAATGGGAAAAATATAAGTAATATTATTGCAATGATTCGTTTTTATCAGTTATAACCTCAATTATAGGCTTTTGTAGAATGATAAAAACTATCCTAGTATTAATTTAAGTCATATCAGGATTGGTATCAAAATAATGAATATTGCCGATTTGCAATCTTTTCTTGCAGTCGTGGAGCTCCACTCTATCTCTTTAGCTGCCAAAAAATTACATATTACTCAGCCTGCTTTAAGTAAAAGAATTAAAAAACTTGAATCGGAATGGAATACTCAACTTTTTATTTCTTCAGGATTAAGAACTGAGCTCACTGAAAAAGGAAAACAATTATTGCCTTATGTTCGACAAATGGTTTATCTGAGCGATGAGTTAATTAACAATACCGGTAAAGATAAAAAAAAGCCTCAATTACTGCTTAATATTGGTACCACAGTATACATTGCACAGACCATTATTCCTCCTCTGATTATCCATATGAGTTCCTTGGATTTGAACTATTTTATTAACACGAAACTGATTGCTGACAAAGATGTAGCTCTTGGTTTAAGTGAAGGGGCTTATGATCTGATTATATCCCCGTTCATAAATAATTCTGCTGAAATTAAATCTGTACCTTTATGGAGAGAAAAACTTATCCCTGTTGTCGGAATATCACATCCTCTGGCACAAATTAAAGAAAAGCTATCCTTTACTGAATTAGTTGAATTTGATGCGGTATTTATGGAAAAAAACTTTACAATACGCCAAATTATTGACAAAGAAGCCGAAAAACAAAAGTTGACACTCAAAATAAGAGCTGAAGCCAATATAATTTATAATAACATTGCTCTTGTCGAACAGGGTATGGCCTGGAGTATAATTAATGAACGCTTATTGAATCCTAATTTAAATCCACTCCAACTATCTGATTATGCTCCCAGCATTGATTTTTATTGTCATTTTCTTAAGAAACGTACAGATGAACGATTGATCCGTATTTTTATTGATAATTTGGTCAATTGGGTTAATACCTCGAGTGAATTAAGTTCTTTTTCTATTGCTAATTAGAGAACCTCTTTATAGCCTTGTCACAACATCTGCAGAACCCCAACCCCTGTTTCAAGAAATCTCTCAGGCTAGACTTAGCCCAAGAGATACCCGTTAAAAATTACCGATTTAAGTCAGCTTTGCACTATCCAAGCTACTGTAATCATTTTCAACACCTTCACCTTCTTCCTTCTCCGGTATCAAATAAGCAGATGAAGAACGATTGTTACCAAAAATTCCTAACTGAACTCTAACTGAGCTATTGCTCCTTGATGATGCATCGGACTTTTGGGTAGCATGAGTACTTACAGCATCCTCAGAGCGCGATATTACTCTAATTTCTTCTTTTATCTTCGCATGACCATGATTCATTTTTTTAATTTTGCTTGTTAATTCAGAAATTTCTATATTCAGTTTTTCTAATTCTTCGGTTAATCCCTCAAGCTGTCTATTTAATTCCTTTTTATTCTTCTTTTTAAGAGAGGAGTCCTTCAATTGAGTTTCCACAGCATCAATCTGAGCTCTCAACATAGATGCTTGTAGCATCAAACTCTTCATAGGAGCCACAACTATTCTTCTGGATTCACTTCCCATGTGTGTTAATTTTTCAATGATAGTATGTCGAGTATTAGCCAAGTGCTCTAACTTGTCAGCATGCCTTTCTTTAAAAGGAATTCCGTTATCAGGATACGCAATAAAACACTCCAGGATGGGTTTCAACTGATTAGTAAATTGTATTAATCCCAACAAATCTTCTGCAGTGTATAAACCAAACTCGTTGGTGAAATGCGGAGCCATAATAATAGCAAGATTTTCCCATGTCATTAGATTGGTTTCATGAAAGCATCCTGCTGTATGCATTAAGTAACAATAATGATAAAGAATTTCTCCAACCCGTTGATGGTCAAGTATTTTTGAAAGCAATAAAGAATCAATAAAGTTATCCAGCAACTGTACTATTACGTCAGTATTTTCAACATCACTCTTTTCAGAACCCAATAGATTTTTTAATTCTGTTGTAAAATGCTTGAGCAATGGATCTCCGGTTTTCAACAATACACTTTCTTTAAGAACTAAAGGCAACATTCCCAACACATTATTCAGATGTAAATTATTTATCTGGTCATCTTCTACGATATAATCCGCCAAATTCTCCACATTAAAATTCTCATCAATGATTTGATCAAGCAATTTTTCTGATTCTTCTCTTGATCCAGCCAGTCGAAATACTCCTGGTCTGTCTAATAGCTCTGGGTTTTGTGATACTAATTGGGCAACACAGCGAAATACATTGACAATCACATGAGTACTATATGGTGGTGGCATGACAAATTCTCCGGTTGAATTTTGAACAAAATATCATGGGATCAAAATTAAATCAATTATTCTTAATGAAATACAAATCTGAATTTTTCGAGCCACATTAAGGTCTTTTCGATTAAGTTCATCTCAAATTTTTACTTGAGATGAACTTTATGTTCTAGGATACAATCTTGATTGTCTAATACAAAACGGCCTATTAAAATAGGCCGTTCCTGATTAATTTGAGGGAGCAAAAATCACTTTAAAATTTTAATCATTGGTAATATTGTTTTTATTACTCCAAAAAATTGCAAAATATAAATGATTAAAATGATTAACACTAAAATATTTAACAGACTTTTAATAGCCCCAGGCATAGGTATAAAAACATTAATTAGCCATAGGCCTACACCAAAAACCACTATCACTGCGATTAAATTAAGCAAGTCATTCATAATAGTGCTCATTAGTGAACCAGTGTCTATATTATAGCAAATCCATAAACAATTTGTTTTTCAGTAGTCGATAAGAATAATCTGGAAATATTAAAAATTTTCAATCATGTCCTTTATTTCCCTGATCTTACTGTTCAAATCTTCAGGAACAACTCCTCCACCTTGAGCCATATCATCTCGACCGCCTCCTTTACCGCAAAGATGCCTTACTAATTGAGCAGCACTTGGTGCTTTACCAATAATATTCTTACTCACCCCGGCAATGACATTCATTTTATTCTGTTCAGCAGTAAATAATATTATCACCGCTGAATCAATTCTTGATTTCAATTGATCCATAGTATGGCGCATGGTTTGACTATCCATCCCCTCTAACTGCTTAATCAATAAATTAATACCCCTAATCTGCTCCACCTCACCCAGAATATCTGCTCCAGATTTTTGTGCTTTTTCACTTAAAAGTTTTGCAATCATTTTTTCTTGATTTTTATTATCAAGCAATAATTGAGAAACTTTTTCCTGTAGATTATTAGGTGTTGTTTTAAGGGTAGCTGCCAGATTATTCATAAATCCTAATTGTTCATTAACCCAAGCCAATGCATAACGACCCGTAACCATCTCAATTCGCCTGATACCGCTGGCAATGCCATATTCTGCTACGATTTTGAAAAGACCTATATCACCAGTCCGTCGTGCATGAGTTCCTCCGCAAAGCTCCTTGGAAAAGTCGCCCATGGATAATACCCGTACCGAATCGGAGTATTTTTCCCCAAACAAAGCAACAGCACCACTTTGCTTGGCTGACTCAATGTCCATTACTTGAGTTATTACTTCATTATTTGCTCGAATCTGTGCATTAACTACCTCTTCAATTTGCTGGATTTGTTGAGGAGTCAATGGCTCAAAATGAGAAAAGTCAAAACGTGCCCGTTCAGCATCCACCAAAGATCCTCGCTGTTGAACATGTTGTCCTACAATTTGTTTTAAAGCAGCATGTAACAAATGAGTTGCAGTATGATTCAAACGAATTGCATCACGTCTGATATTATCTACTTGCGCATGAATTGATAAATCTAAAGTGAGCTCGCCTTTGATTACTTCTCCATAATGTACGACGGCTTGCCCTACTTTTTGTGTATCATCCACTTGAAAAGAAAATTCCTTTCCTATGAGCAATCCTTTATCTCCTACCTGGCCGCCACTTTCAGCATAAAATGGGGTATGATCAAGAATTACAGCCCCTTTTGCTCCCTTATTAAGAGATTTCACTTCATTACCTTCTTGAAGCAATCCAATAATCTTCGCTTCCATAGATTCTTTTTCATACCCATGAAACTCAGACTGATGATCCAATTGAGACACGGCGTGATAATCGGTAGTAAACTGGCTGGCAGCCTGAGACTGCTCTCTTTGTTGCTGCATCAATTGATTAAAGGCTTCCATATCAATATACAAACCTTGTTCACGAATGATATCTGCTGTCAAATCGATAGGGAAACCATAAGTATCATACAACTTGAATGCTACTTCCCCTGATAGCTCCTGGCCTTGCAAATTTTTAATATGATCTTGCAATAAACGCAATCCTTGCTCCAAAGTACGGATAAACTGATTTTCTTCTTGTTGCAAGATCTTTTCTATATGCGCTTTTGAATTGATTAATTCGGGGTAAGCATCCCCCATAACATCAATTAAAGACTGGACAAGTTTGGAAAAAAATGGGCTGGACAAACCTAATTTATTTCCATGTCTGACTGCTCTGCGGATAATTCTTCTTAATACATATCCTCTGCCTTCATTACTAGGCAAAACCCCATCAACTATCAAAAAAGAGCAGGAACGAATATGATCTGCAATCACTTTTAAGGAAGTATGATTTAAATCAATGCCGTAGCCCAATTGTGCTATTGCTTTGATCAAATACTGAAAACTATCAATTTCATAATTACTATGAACACCTTGAATAACCGCAGCTAATCTTTCCAATCCCATGCCAGTATCAACAGAGGGCTTTGGCAAAGGGTGCAAGCATCCCTCTCGATCCCTGTTAAATTGCATGAATACCAGATTCCATATTTCTATATAACGATCTCCGTCTTCATCTGGACTGCCTGGAGGTCCGCCTGCCACTTCAGGACCATGATCATAAAAAATTTCCGTACATGGACCACATGGCCCTGTATCCCCCATTGACCAGAAATTATCTTTTTCTCCACATCGAGAAAACCGCTCAGGAGATACCTTCATTTCCTTTAACCAAATATCTTCTGCTTCCAAATCTTCTTTATAAACCGTAACCCAAAGTCGTTCTGTCGGTATGTGTAAAACTTCTGTCAGAAATTCCCAAGCATATTGAATCGCTTCGCGTTTAAAATAATCACCAAAACTAAAATTACCCAACATTTCAAAAAATGTATGGTGTCTGGCCGTATAACCAACATTTTCCAAATCATTATGTTTACCACCCGCGCGCACACAGCGCTGCGCTGAAACAGCACGCTGGTAAGGACGGGTTTCAAGACCTAAAAAAAGATCTTTGAATTGCACCATACCTGCATTGGTAAATAACAAAGTTGGGTCATTTGAAGGGATCAATGAACTAGAAGCTACTAATTGATGACCGCGTTGAACAAAATAATTAAGGAATGCTTGTCTAATTTCAGAACTTTTCATTTTTTAATATTTACCAGTTAAATTAAGTAAGAAGATTTAACCTCTTTAAATACCTTTGAAATAACATCCCTATCAAACCCTCGATACAGCAAAAAGCGCTGCTGTTTTTGCATTTCACTATAAGAGAAATCATCCTGTCTCTTAAATTTTTTCTCCCATGCCCGCAAAGCATAATCAACCCAATTATCTCTTTCTTCCTGTAGAACACTTTGAATGAGTTCAGGGTCTACACCCTTGTTTTTTAGTTCCTGTATGATCTTTAAAGGGCCATAGCCTTGATGAATTCGAGCTCTGATATAACTTTCTACATAACGTTCATCGCTCTGATACCCAAGACGTTGACATTCATTCAAAGCATTTTGAACATCATTGAGATTAAATCCTTTTTGTTTCAGTTTATCACATAACTCCATAGCGCTATATTCGCGCCTGCTTAACAGGCGCAAAGCGCTATCGAATGCTTTAGTCATCTATAGTCTCAAAAAGATCTTCTGATGAACTAGCCAACACAGACAATTTTTTTTCCAACAGTTCAGTACGGATTTGTTGTTCAAGCTCTGCAGCGACTTGGGGATTTTCTTTCAAATATAATCTGACATTTTCTTTACCCTGCCCGATTTTTTCCTGTTTGTAGCTGTACCAGGCGCCTGATTTCTCAATTAAATTCAATTGAACACCCAGATTAATAATTTCACTCTCACGGGATATACCTTCGTTATATAAAATATCAAACTCTGTCATTTTAAACGGTGGAGCTACCTTATTTTTAACTACTTTAACCCGGGTTTCACTGCCTAATATTTCTTCACCCTTTTTAATTGAGCCAATACGACGAATATCCAAACGAACCGAAGCATAAAACTTCAAAGCATTACCCCCTGTAGTAGTTTCAGGGCTACCAAACATCACACCAATTTTCATGCGTATTTGGTTAATAAAAATAACCAGTGTGTTTGAACGTTTAATATTAGCAGTCAATTTACGTAGAGCTTGCGACATCAGCCTTGCCTGTAAACCAACATGGGAATCTCCCATTTCTCCCTCAATTTCTGCTTTGGGAGTCAAGGCAGCAACTGAGTCAATTATGACTACATCAACTGCTGCTGAACGCACTAGCATATCAGTAATTTCCAGAGCTTGCTCGCCTGTATCCGGCTGAGAAACCAACAGCTCATCCACCTTCACACCAAGTTTCTGAGCATAGCTTGGATCCAGAGCGTGTTCCGCATCGATAAATGCTGCTGTACCACCCATTTTTTGACATTCAGCGATCACTTGAAGAGTGAGTGTGGTTTTACCTGAAGACTCAGGGCCATAAATTTCAACAATACGGCCTTTTGGCAAACCGCCTATCCCTAAGGCAATATCAAGACCTAATGAACCAGTAGAGATTGCTTCGATATCCCGAGATACCGTGCTATCTCCCATGCGCATTACGGATCCTTTGCCAAATTGACGTTCAATTTGCGAAAGCGCTGCTGATAGTGCTTTTTGTTTATTCTCTTCCATAATTTATTCCAGATTATAATGTGTGCAAGAACAAAATTATCACACAGATATGGGCGAGCAGCAAACAGTAATCGTTGTGTATTACTAAATAAAAGCAGCATACAACAATCAATTCTAGCCCTTTTATTTATAAGCTGTAGGACATGATCACTTATCCAAAAATCAAAGTATTGTCAGTTTGAGCTTCAAACCTTGATTTTTAGCTTGGTAACGGGGCAATATAAAAAATATACAGACAATCCGACACAAAAACCAAGGTTTTACAATCAAAATAACAAAAATATCAGTTACTCATAATGCTGTGTCATAATTTATTGACCTTGAGATGAGTAAGTAATCTGGGAACAAAAATAACAGCGGCTAAAACAACACCACCGAAAAATAATAAATTGCTTGTTGAAAAGAAGGAGTTCTTTTTATCAGACACTTCAGTTGAAGGTTTTTTTTCTGTCGTAATATTTTCCTCATCCACCTTGTTGTCCAAAGAAAGAGACTGAGGAGGAGCAGAAGTAGTTTCTTTATTTTCTTTATAACGACCAAGCAAGGTATTTAACTTAATATCATGGTCTTTTGCCTTTGAGAGTGCCGACTCATAGGTTAATTCAGCGTCGAAAACCCCAAAGCCTGACTGTTGCAAAAACTCTTCACTATGCTGATGCAATTTGTCTATTTCATTTCCGAATTCAACATATCTTGTCGTTGCATTTTTTCTTAATACATTGAGCTTGTTATGAGGGATGCTATCATCAAACACCATATCCGGATTTTTTCTTACCTCTCTTGCCAAATTTAAAATGGAATACACTATCTGAACACTATCATGTTGACATTGCTGTTGAATTTCAGTGCTTGGCTGTGAAAAACCTTTATCACTAAAACTCTTAATTTCTGAAAGCCTGAGTAATTGCTCTTTTGTTCTATTATAGACTGTGTCTTTAGAGTTATTTTCAATAAGCAACCATTCTGCATAGGATCTCAGATATTCTTGCTCCACATAAAATTTTACTTGCTCAAAAACATGATCAAAAATGGTCATATCCATTGAGTCAGATTTTGAATTGGTTTCTATTTCCTTTAATAACTTCTCCGCGAATCCTAATAATTCATTCACCTCTTCGTATATGAGAGCGGCGTTTATTATCGCATCTTCACCTACTTTAAGTTTTGCGAGCTCAACATATTTTTCAATCTGGATATCAATCAGACCACATAAAAACTCAAACAACCTTGTATATTGACTCATATTTTTTCCTATTTTTTAAATCAAATAAATTATTATACTTCTTGTGCAACTTTAGTTATTCAGTTTAAAACAAGAAACGCATTTTCGAGGGTTCGTAGATTTTCATTGTATAAATCCACTCTACGAAATATTTGCGTTACAGCTATAAAACAAAAGACACTGTTTATGCAAGAGATTTATTGTAATTTTTATTGGCTGAATGGTAAAAACAAGAATTTGGGACTAAATAATAGAGTTGAAATAATACAAACTATTGATATTTTATTAATCTATGTTTTTAAAAAGCTATTCGGTTAGCCACAGAGTTTTTTAAGAGTTGAAAGAACTCCATTTAAAGCATATTGACAGGAAGACAAACGTATTTCTTGCCGACTTCCACTGAATTGCTGTCTTGATGTTTGTTGAAATTGATGACGGACTGCCCAGGCAAAGCATACAGTACCTACTGGTTTTTCAATACTGCCTCCTTCTGGACCTGCAATACCGGTAACTGATACAGCGATATTACCTATGCTATGTTGTAATGCACCAACAGCCATAGCCAAAGCCACTTCTTCACTGACTGCCCCATAGATTTGTATTAGCTCGTGAGCAACAGAAAGCATTTCTTCTTTAGCTAAATTGCTATAAGTAACAAAACCACGATCAAACCAATTTGAGCTTCCAGGTATTTCAGTAAGGCAAGTAGCAATTAAACCTCCCGTACAAGATTCCGCAGTAACTAATTGCCATTTGGCTTTTTTTAAATAGATAGCTATTTCTTCAACCAGTATCGAGAAATGACTCATACCTTTCACCTATAAAAAACCCCATAAAACATCTATGGGGTTTTCTTGATAATTTAAATAAATAATACTGAAATTAATCTTATTGGCCTTGCCCTTCAGTAGAAGGTTGGGCTTGGTTATTTCCAGTATTTTCACCACCTTGTTGTTGCTGATCAGTTGGTTGTTGTTGCTGCTGCTGATCAGTCTTTGTATCTGCAGGCTTCGAGCCCTCACCGCATCCAGTTAAAAATAATGCCAGGCAACTAGCAGCAGCAATCATAGCTAAACGATTCATAATCACTCTCCCTATTTATTTTTTGTAATATCACGTTAATTCTAGCAAATATTCTTATTAAGTGAAGAACTTATCTTCTGAACTTAAAAAATAAAATTTATATTTTGCTGCAGTATGTTAAATTAAATGGCATAAACCATGTCTTAGTAATCATTTTGGCAAACTCATAGTAATTTGCGAATTTTAAAAATCATACTTATTTTTTAGACACATCAGGGTTATATTTAATACTCTTTTTGATCATATTGATTTTATTATATCCATAAAACCAATACCAACGACATGCCTTACTGACTTCATACAACACTTTTGTTAAAATTGGGGCAATTTCAATCGGCTCAATCACTATGGCTAGCTCTCACACACCAATGATGCAGCAATATTTGCGCATTAAATCAGACTATCCGGACATGCTCTTATTTTATCGCATGGGTGATTTTTATGAATTGTTTTTTGATGATGCCAAACGGGCGTCGCAACTTTTGGATTTAACTCTGACTCATAGAGGACAATCTGCTGACAAACCTATTCCCATGGCCGGCGTTCCCTATCATGCAGTGGAAAACTATTTGGCACGATTGTTAAAGAAAGGAGAATCCGTAGCCATCTGTGAACAAATTGGAGACCCAGCTACCAGCAAAGGACCTGTAGAAAGACAAGTCACACGAATTATTACCCCGGGTACAGTAACTGACGAAGCATTATTAGATGCCAGAAAAGATAATGTTTTGTTGGCCATACACAACCAAAAACAAAAAATTGGTATTGCGTGGGTTGATTTAGGTGGCGGTCGTTTTCATTTGCAGGAATTAACAGAAGAACATCAATTAAATGCAGAATTAGTGCGCCTGCAACCAGCAGAGATCCTCTTCAAGGAATCCGCACCACTTCCTTCATTTTGTTCTAACTTTGCTGTTAAATTAAGACCAGGATGGGAATTTGATGCAAATAACGCACATAATTTATTATGTGAACAATTCTCAGTGACAGATCTCTCGGCCTTTGGTGAACAAAATTACCCCACTGCCTTGATTGCTGCAGGCGCTTTATTAGCTTATTTAAAAACCACTCAAAAACAGTCATTACCACATCTTACAACACTTACTCTTGAACAATCCGAGGATTACCTGCAACTGGACGCATCGACTCAAAGGCATTTGGAGCTTTTTGAAAATATACAAGGTGGTAGTGAACACTGTTTGCTTTCCATACTAGATAAAACAGCTTGTGCCATGGGAAGCCGTTTACTCAAGCGTTGGCTGGGAAAACCATTAAAACAACATGCAATCATTCAAACAAGACAACAAGCCATTAAAGAAATTATTTTTCTTCAACAAGACGTTTCACTTCATCAGCTTATTAAACAATGCGCTGATGTGGAGCGAATTGTATCACGTATTGCTTTAAAATCAGCGCGCCCACGTGATTTGGTTTCCTTATTGCAAACTCTGACACTGCTTCCAGCAATCCATGAAGAATTACAAGAAAACAATACCTTGTTAATCAATGAAATCAAGAGAGAAATAAGCCCTCTCCCACTGCTGCAGCAACTGCTTGAAACAGCCATTATAGATAACCCGCCAATGCTAATAAGGGATGGAGGAGTCATTGCTCCAGGATTTGATGAAGAACTGGATGAATTGCGTAATTTAAGCAACAATGCTCATGAAACACTAGTAAAACTTGAACAGGAAGAAAAAGATCGCACGGGATTATCTACTCTAAAACTAGGTTACAATAGCGTTCATGGATTTTATATTGAACTATCAAAAGCACAAGCTGAAAATGCTCCGCCTCATTTTCACAGAAAGCAAACTTTAAAAAATGTCGAACGTTATATTACTCCCGAGCTAAAGTTATTCGAAGATAAGGTGCTTTCAGCTCAATCCAAAGCATTGACTCGCGAAAAATGGCTATATGACAATTTACTTGAAGAAATTCAGCAATACATACCTGAATTATCGGATCTTGCAAAATCTCTGGCTCAATTGGACGTATTAGTCACTTTTGCTGAAAGAGCACAAAGTTTGAATTGGAATTGCCCGAATCTCGTTCCTGAATTGGGCATTATGATAAAAGCAGGACGACATCCTGTCATTGAGCCATTACTACAAGAACGATTTATTGCTAACGATTTAGAACTTAAACCCAATCAGAATATGTTACTAATCACTGGTCCCAACATGGGCGGCAAATCAACCTTCATGAGGCAAACAGCCTTAATCGTGCTGCTGGCACATGCTGGAAGTTTTGTACCTGCTGATGAAGCTATATTAGGCCCATTAGACCGAATCTTTACTCGCATTGGAGCCAGTGATGATTTATCCTCAGGACGTTCAACTTTTATGGTGGAAATGACTGAGACAGCTCAAATATTAAGGCAAGCGACTAACCAAAGTCTCGTATTAATCGATGAAATTGGCCGAGGCACTAGTACCTATGATGGAATGGCATTAGCTTATGCAAGCTGTGCTTTCCTTGCATCTAAAATTAAAGCCTATACTTTGTTTTCTACCCATTACCTGGAATTGACCGAATTACCCAAACAATTCTCTTGTATTCGCAACGTGCATTTGCAGGCTTCCATAAATACAGGACAAATTGTTTTCTTGTATCGTGTTGAAGAAGGTTGTGCGAATCGAAGTTACGGATTAGAAGTCGCAGAATTGGCTGGTATACCTAAAGAAGTGCTAAAGCTGGCGCATGAACATCTGAATCAGATACAAGATACTCAATCTATCCTGGTCCAAACTCAAATAACAAAGCCTCCAGCCTCTCCAATTTTAACTGAATTAAAAAAAATTGATCCAGACAAATTAACTGCCAAAGAAGCATTGGATTTAATTTATAAGTTAAAACACTTGGAGTGTGTCGAGGGCATAAACTGATATAGTTGTTACATGAATAGGTTTACATATTTTATCATACTAAGCATTTTGTGTTTTCCATTGTTTGCTCAGGACAAAAAAGCAGCCCGCTTTGAGATTTATGGGATAAAAGGAAAAGTTCTTGCTAATGTAGAAACTCGTTTGGATGAATTGGGACAAATTAAACCTTTGAGCCAGTTTACCCCAACGGAACTTCAAGACCAAATTAATAAAGCAATTCAACCTTTTGGATATTTCAAAGCGGAAATCAGCATTAATAACTTCAACAATAAAATTATAATAAAAATTCAACCTGGGTCTCAAATTCGTATTGCCTCCATTAAAGCCGAGCTGACAGGTGAGGGTGCACAAAATCCATTATTACGAAAAACTCTAAAAGAGTTACCGCTTCATATTGGCGATCCACTGTTTTCAGAGCAATACGAAAAAGCAAAACAAAATATTATCAATAGCGCAGAAAATATGGGATATTTACACGGTGTATTTAAAAAAGCTGAAATATTGATAGATGAACGCAAAAAATCGGCTCAAATCACCCTAATTTTTGATACAGGGCCCCAATATTATTTTGGTCAGGTACAATTTGACCCAACCTATATCTCTCCCCAACTATTACACCGTTTCGTACCATTTCATCCTGGACAACCTTATGCCACAGATCAAGTGTTGAAATTGAATGATTATTTATCGAACAGTGGCTATTTTAGTTCTGTGTTGGTAAAGCCCCAAATTACCGACGCACAAACAGTACCCGTCATTGTTCATTTGCAACCCGTACCTAAATATTCCTATTCCTTTGGTCTTGGCTATGGAACAGATACAGGAGTACGTGGAAAAGCAGCTCTTCATGTGATTCCAGTCAATCACCAAGGACATAAGTTTAATGCTGTAGCTCAAGGCTCTTTCAGGCAAAATGCCTTACAAGCCCAATACGTAATCCCTGGAAAAAACCCTGTTACCGATCAATATGCCTTGACCGGTAATTTTTCAAATTTAAACTATAATGCAGGCTACAGTAATGCTACTCTCTTATCCTTGAGCCAATTGCATAATGTGAAGCAATTTCAAAGAGCCCTTTCACTTAATGCTCTGTATGAAAGTTTTCATTATTCACAACAATCTAATACGGATCAATTTTTGCTCTATCCCAAAGCCAATATCACTTTAAGTCAAACTAAAAATCTCTTGTTTTCGCCATCTGGGTATAATATTACTTTTAATGCGCTTGGGACGAATAAGGCTGTCCTCTCCCATCTGAATTTTGGACAACTTTCACTGGATGCCAAGGCTGCACTTACATTGGATTCACTGCATTTGCGTCTGTATGGACATACCATTCAAGGGATCACAGCAATCAATGATATTAATGAATTACCACTTTCTCTGGCATTACTCTTGGGAGGAACTGACAATCTTAAAGCCTATAGTTTTAACTCTATTGGACCAGGCAAAATTATTACTTATGGTGGCTTTGAAATTCAAAAAGAATTCAAAAAAAACTGGTATCTTGTTGGGTTTTACGATGCTGGGGATGTTTACAATCCATCCATAAAAAACACTCAATACGATATTGGAGGCGGACTAATGTGGGTTTCCCCCATTGGACCAATTAAAGTAGGATTAGCTCAGGCAGTCAATCATCAGATGGAGAGAATAGGACACAATCCAAGATTGGTTATCAGCATGGGACCAGATTTATGATGATATTAAAATTTATAAGAAAAATATTTTACTACTGTTTAATAACAACAATTTGCCTGATTAGCGTCATTATCTTTTTGATTTCAACTACACCGGGGTTATATGCAGTAATTAAACTAACTAATTTTTATCTTCCTGGCACTCTTAAAATCCATCATCTTAAAGGACGATTACTTGACCAGTTTTCTATTGGTGAAATGGAATATCAAGATCAAAACACTAAGATAAAAATTTTTAACCTGGCAGTTAACTGGCATTTCAAGTCATTGCTTCATAAAAAATTGCCTGTTGATAGCATGAGTGCTGAAATGATTGCAATAAATCAGAAAGCCCCCGTACTGACACTAAAAAAAGTCAAATTAAGTGGTTATTTAAACCAACAATTACTTAAATTAGATACACTCCAATTTAATTATTCGAATCAATCAATTACTGGCCAATTAGAAATTAGTAGCTCATTTCCTCATGCATTTTCAGGAAAAATTCGTTTAAACCCTCATTCTACAGATAGCAATAGCTTATCAGGGAGTTTAAACATCGGCGGCAACCTGCATCAAATGCAATGGGGAGGAGAATTTGAGGGACCTGGAAAAATAACAATCCATGGTAATCTTCAAGAATTGAAACAAGTAAAACAAGTCATAAAATGGCAAGACTTGCATTGGCGAGATAACAAAGATCACGACTTAAGAAGCCCACAAGGAAGGATTGAAGTATTGGGAACAATTCCAAATTTCACTATCGACTTAAAATCCAGACTTAGCATAGATCAATTAAAAAATTGGCAAATGAACGCTTCCATTAAGGGCAAGCTGCCTTGGCAATGGAAGATCAATGCTACATTCTTTCAACCATTAGATTTCTCATCAAAGCTTGATGGTTTATATACAAAATTTTCTTTGAAAATGGAAACTCAAAATGACAATCATGCTGACTTTCTGATCACGATTGCTCCGGGTCATTATCAAATGACAGAAAACAATTTGATGCCGTCAATACAATTTACAGGTGGCAGTATTAAAGGCTATCTTTCCAAAAAACAATTCCGTGGGCAAGGAGTTCTTTCTTTGGACTCAGATAAGAAATTGAATTTTAATTTTAAATTCCCGGAGTTTAATGTCTATAAAAATATAGCACAGCAACCAATCGATACTGAACTATCCGTTCTTTTTAACTCTCTGGATTTTTTGCAAAATGCCAGTCCTTATTTAAAGAATCCCAAAGGACAACTTCTCGCCTCCATTCATGCAAAGGGCACTTTAAATAAACCAAGAATTGAAAGTAAATTCACTTTAAACAAAGGCTCAGTCAACATCCCTAATTTAGGTCTCAATATCACTGATATGGGATTAAGTGTTTTTAGCAAAAAAGAGGGATGGGAAGCAACAGGCTCCATTCATTCATCTGAAAAAAAACTAATATTAAAAGGACAAGGTAGTTTCAATAAAGAGCTTGGTGGCACTGTTTCAATAGAAGGTTCTAATTTTCCGATTGCTAACACTAAGGAATTTCAGGTTAATATATCTCCACAGTTAAATGTGCGCTTTACTCCATCACTATGTCAAATCACTGGAACCATCCAAATTCCTAATGCTCATATAAAACCACAAACATTTACCAATAGTCTTGTGGCTACTGATGATATTGTATTTACAAATAAGAATACCCAACCTCTAGCCCCCTTATTTAATACTAATATGTCAATACGAGTTGAAATGGGAGAAGAAGTTGAGCTGACCTTTAAGGGATTACATGCTTATTTGGCGGGTATGGTTACAATCAATCAATTTTCACAAGGACCCATAACGGCAAATGGTGAATTAACGGTCAAAAAGGGAGAATATAAGGCCTATGGCCAGGATTTATCTATTGAGCAAGGGCAATTAATTTTTACAGGCGGTAGAATTGATAATCCAGGAATTAATTTAAAAGCATCGAAGAATATATCCAATTCATTTGGAAATGTATCAGGATCTTCTGAACTGTTTAATTTTGATAATTACAATAACCTCAATGTTGGTAACAATTTTAATGTTGGAGTTGAAGTGACTGGACGATTACAATCACCTAAAATTCAATTATTCTCTAACTCTCCAACACTTTCTCAAGCAGATATTCTGTCCTTTATTGTAACAGGTCGTCCAGCCAACCAAGCAGATAAAGCAAAGGGCCAATTACTTTTAACAGCTATTTCCTCGATGAATTTAGGTACGGGAACTAATGGAACCCAACTGCTGGAGCAATTAAAACAAAAATTAGGATTCGATTTTAACGTACAAACGACAGCCAATTTTAATCAGCAAACCAATAAAGTTAGTGAGTCAACCGGCGTTGTGGTTGGAAAATCTCTTTCAGATCGAATTTATTTAAGTTATAACGTCGGTTTATCTCAAACCGATCCCAACGTATTAACCTTAAAATACATATTAAATAAATTTTTAAGTATCCAGGTTAGTAGTAGTGATTCGGGTAACGGCGTTGATATTCTATATACTAAAAGCACGTCATCGCCAAAAAAAACAAAACCTGACAAATAAAACCTTAATCCATATTGTCTAAGGATGTAATAAATGAATGAATATAATTTGCCTTTGAGATTATCTCGTTTAAGAAAAAACACCATGTCAAGAGCTTTGATAAGAGAGACGAGGTTACATAGCCAACAACTGATTGCTCCATTGTTTATTAGTGAATATTTAACTGAACCAAAGAAAATCAGCGCTATGCCAGGCCAATTTCAACTTGGCCTCAATTGCATCCCTGAAGAAATCGAAATTTTATCAAAATCAGGTATCCCTGCGGTCATCCTATTCGGTATCCCTAAGCATAAGGATTCTTGTGGCAGTGAATCATTCAATAGCAATGGAATCATTCAACAGGCTATTAAAAAAATAAAATCTGTTAATAGTGAAATGTTAGTTATCACTGATCTTTGCTTTTGCGAATACACCGATCATGGTCATTGCGGGGTTCTGAATGGCACTCAAATTAATATTGCTGCCACTTTAGAGTTGTTAGGAAAACAAGCAGTAAGTCATGCTGAAGCAGGTGCTGACTGGGTTGCCCCCAGTGGCATGACAGACGGAATGGTTCTGGCTATACGCCAAGCACTGGATAATGCATCATTTCATGAAGTCCCTATTTTAAGTTACAGTGCCAAATATTGCTCATGCCTTTATGGGCCTTTTAGAGAGGCCGCACAAGGAGCCCCTCAGTTTGGCGATAGGAAAGCGTATCAAATGGATCCGGCAAATAGTGAGGAGTCTGTAAGAGAAACTCGGCTAGACTTGGAAGAAGGTGCTGATATGATAATGGTTAAACCAGCTGGTTTTTATCTTGATATTATTTATAAACTCAAACAACATTTTTCTGAAGTACCACTTTGTGCCTATCAAGTAAGCGGTGAATATTCGATGATAAAAAATGCAGCAAAAAATAATCTAATCAATGAAGAACAGGCAATGATTGAAAGCCTCATTGCCATCAAACGTGCTGGTGCTGATTTTATTATTACTTATTTTGCTAAAGATATGGCTAAGTTATTAAACTCACAAAATTGTATTTAATTATGAGTCAAATCAACCAAATCAAGAACTATAAAACGACTATGTAAAGAGAAAGACTTGCCTCGTATATCACAAATCCCATATAGTAAATGGGATTGGTTTTGCCCAATCAACTACAATCTAGAAGGAGAAATCAATGAACTTAATGCTTAAAGGTTTATCAGCCTTGGCAATTAGTCTAGGTGCCGCAACAACTTTTGCAGCTCCAGCCTATTTAACAACCCATAATAGAACTGGTGAAGAATCCAATGCCTACATAGCAGGCAGCATCCCTTCGCTTTACCCAACAGCGGCTTACTCTACCAATCAAGTGTATTGGAATTTAGTGAAATTGGCTTGCTATGGACATACTACTAATGGCCAATGCCCTGCTTTAATAAAAATGGCAACTAATACGGCCAACCCAATTGATATCGGATACGTTACCCTGGATCTGAATACTGGTGACATTACTCCGAAAACTTTATCAGCTAAAGGCTATACGCTGAGAGCAATAGGACCTGGAGAAGCTGAAATTACTAAAAATTAGTTAATTTTCTCCATTTGTTTTGAATATGTTATGTAGGTTGAATGCTAATGCAACCTACATAATCAATACAATGCAAATAAATATGTTCATCTTAATTAAAATTAATTATCTCAGCCCACGCTCACCTAAACGTTATTTATATCGACGCATATACAACTAACACAGATGCTTACAAAAAACACAAAATCAATGCAGGAAATGCTTTTAATGCCAGAGCTTAAACATTTTTAGATTTTGGGGTTGTAAGTTCTGACTAAGACACAATAAAAAAGCCACGCATATCACGTGGCTTCTAACAAGGTCAAGAGAAGGTTTTATTTAGTCGGTGCTGGAGGTTCTTTATCGATAGTCCAAGTTGCTTGCACACCTACTAAATTTGCACCTGCAGTTCCAGATGCTATAACGTTATAACTTGTTGTTGCCGTTAACGCATCGGTTCTGTTAATCACTGGATCACTTGAAGTAAATAAATGGGTATATCCAATATCGACACCGATGTTATTAGTTGCCTGATAATGAGCGCCAGCAGATAAAGCCCAACGATCTGTATCCGGTAAACGCACGTCTCTGTCAATATCATTCGTAGGCGTTGGATCATACCCTCCACCCACACGGAGCATTAATTTGTCATTAACATGGTAATTGGCACCGATCGCCACCCGCAAAGTATCAGTATAATTCTGCGGTGATATGCTTATCGCCTTGACTTGCGAAACACCTCCATTTGCAGCTAATCTTGGGGCAGCTACGTTAGTAAGTTGTACCGTTTTAAAGCTGCTCCATGCTGTGTAAACTAAAGAGCCTAACAAGGCAAATTTGTCATTCACATCATGATAAGCACTAATAGTTACAATATCCGGCAAATCAATTGCATTGCTGAATAAATCATCGCTTTGAAATACGCCCAGTTGTGGAAATGTAGGTGCAAATATATTGCCCGGAATTGCCAATGGTCCTGTCAACCGGCTATAGCCATAGAATTCATGTCTCATCTCTGACTGATAGTTTACTCCAAGACGAGTATGATTATCGTTAAACATACCCAGAACGCCTACATGAAAACCTACTCCAAAAGAGTGTCCTTTATTGTAAGTCAGTGAGTCGGCTAACATGGGATTAAGATCCAAAGCATTCATTATATTAGGTGCGCCAAGTATACGATTGTATTTAACCCGGGCATATTGCAAATCCAAACCAGCACCTAAAGCAACGTGCTCTGTTAATCTACCCCCAATTTCAGGTGAGATATTGGTGGTAATTAACTCAGTAAAAGTGGCTTGATAACGCACTGGAGAATCGGGACCCCAATCTGTTGCCAATCCAAATGGTGATACCACGCTTAACCCAAACGTAGCATTTTCACCCAGTGGCAAGGCATAATGAAACGAAGGCACAAAAGCATCCTCAGCCCCGTTGATATTATTGAAAACTTCAGAATAAATAAAAGAAGGCGCAGGAGGCGGATTAATCGTTGAATAAGTACTTACTCCGCTTAGTTTGGCAGTCGGGAATACACCAACACCTGCAAATACAGCTTGCTGATCACGGATTAATACCAAACCTGCTGGGTTGTACCAACCAGTAGAAGCATCCGCTGCCTCAGCAGCAACACCGGCAGCAAAGTTACCTGTAGTATACCCAGCTCCTTCAGTATACAAAGAAAATCCACCTGCGTTTAATGTACCAGTAGCTAGAGCTCCGAGGACAGCAGTACTCACTAGCGTTCTTAGGGGTTTGTGCCTAATTTTCACTCCACACTCCTTTCGTTTAATTACATCCCAATTCATGGTAATAAAAATGATAATAAATGAATTTATAATGATTTAAAACGGTTAAAAAAAATTATTTCCTATTTTCTTAAATTGTTATAAAAGTTTTAGTCATAATGGGTTGATCGGGTTAATTATGGTAAAATCAAAAGCATATGATAACTTTTTATTCTGACTCATCTTTCCTAACCCACGCTTTGTAGACCCAACTAGTGACTTGGGTTGTCTTGAAAAAAATCTTTTATAAATTGAGACTTAATCTACTTGTATAAATACTTTAGTCCATGCTAAGGTGTATTAATTTTGAGCGGAATACTAATCATGCAACAAGTAGTCATCAAATTTGGCGGCACTAGTGTTTCAACCCGAGCCACTTGGAATAATATTGCTGCAATTACAAAAAAACATCTGAGTACGGGTGTTCAACCAGTTATAGTCTGTTCTGCTTTAACTCAAATTTCCAACAAACTTGAAAAAGCCATAGAAGCAGCCCTTCTTGACGAGCATCATAGCCTTTTCAATGACATTCAAAGCAGTCACCTGAATCTGGCAGAACAATTAGAAGTAAACCATGAATTAATTACAACAGATTTACACCAATTACAGCAATGGTTAACTGGGATATCCTTACTGAAACAAGCACCTGCAAAAACACATGCGCAAATTTTAAGTTTGGGTGAGTTGATGATGACCCGCCTAGGCCATGCCTTTCTTGAAAAGCAAGGGATTAAAGTGAAATGGTATGATGCCAGAGAATTGTTAACAAGCATACCGACCCTTGGTGGAGAAACAATGAATTATCTCTCTGCCCGTTGTGAGAGTGAATATGACCCGGCATTGGTAGAAAAATTTCTCTCCAGTGGGGCTCAAGCCATTATTACCCAAGGTTTTTTTGCTGCCAATTCTCATGGTGAAACCGTTTTGCTTGGTCGAGGAGGTTCTGATACTTCAGCAGCACTACTTGCAGGCAAACTACAAGCCGCTTCTTGTGAAATATGGACTGATGTTCCTGGCATTTATACCGCTAACCCACATCAACTCCCCCATGCCCGATTATTAAAGCAATTAAATTATGATGAAGCTCAGGAAATTGCCTCAATGGGAGCCAAAGTTTTACACCCCAATTGCATACCGCCTGTTCGTAAAGCCAATATCCCCATGGTAGTCAAATACACTCACCTGCCAGAACATTCAGGAACATTGATTACCAAAGACATTGATGAATCAGCACCTTTAATAAAATCCATCCAGGTTAAGCACAGCATATTACTAATTTCTATAGACACTTTGAATATGTGGCAACAAGTAGGATTTCTGGCTGATGTATTCGCCGCCTTTAAAAAACACGGGTTTTCAGTTGATTTGCTTTCTTCTTCTGAATTCAATGTCACCCTATCCTTGGATGTTAATGCCAAAATACATGATAGGCCAGCAATCAATGCCTTGCTGGACGACTTAAACCAATTTGGGCGAGCCAAGTTGATAGAACCCTGTAGCGCAGTCAGTTTGGTAGGGCATCACATCCGAACTGTACTACCTCATCTTGGTCCAGCATTGGAAGTGTTTGAGGCAAAACAAGTATACCTGATGTCTCTGGCATCGAATGACCTTAATTTGACCTTTGTTGTTGACGAATCACATGCCGATAAATTATGTCAAAGATTGCATCATCTGCTAATCGAAAGTAATCCTCAAATCTTTTATTACTCCAAAAGCTGGCATGAAGAATTTGGCAAACCCAACGTTCGCCCAACACCTTGGTGGGAAATTGAAAGAGACCGCTTGCTGACAACCAGTGCAATACATTCCCCTTGTTATGTTTACCATAGCCCCACCCAAGCAACTCGTGCAAGACAATTATCTGCTTTGGAGTCAATTGATAACTTGTTTTACGCCATTAAAGCGAATCCATTCCCTTCCATTTTAAAAACTCTGGAAAAAGAAGGGATAGGTTTTGAATGCGTTTCTATTCAGGAATTAGAGTTGGTATTAAAACTGTTCCCTAATATTAAAAAAGAAAGAATTTTATTTACACCCAATTTTGCTCCTAAATCCGAGTATGAATTTGCTCTGCAAATAGGCTGCTATGTGACCATTGATAGCTTGTATCCCTTGGAAAACTGGTCTGAATTGTTTAAAAACCGTGAAGTAATCATTCGCATTGATCCTGGCACCGGAGCTGGTCATCATAAACACGTTTCTACAGGTGGAAATGAATCAAAGTTTGGTATAACACAAAATGACATAGGTCAGATTCTATCGCTTACCAAAGCCAACCACATTAAGGTCATAGGCTTACATGCTCATTCTGGTAGTGGCATACTTTCAACGGACTTATGGCAACAAACTGCAGTGATGCTCGCCTCCCTAACCGATGAATTTACTGAAGTACGTTCAATTAATTTAGGTGGTGGTCTGGGTATTGTAGAAAAACCAGGCCAACATCCTATTGATTTTGCAACGCTTGACGCACAATTAATGGCAGTAAAATCTCAATATCCAGAATTAGCCATCTGGCTTGAACCAGGGCGTTTCTTTGTAGCTGAAAGTGGTGTCATTCTTGCCAAAGTCACTCAATGTAAAGAGAAAGGGAAAGTAAAATTTATTGGTATTGAAACAGGAATGAACTCATTGATCAGGCCTTCCTTATATGGAGCCTATCATGAAATTGTAAACTTGACTCGTCTGCATGAAGAAAAAGCCGGATTCGCCCATATAGTTGGCCCAATCTGTGAATCGGGAGATACATTGGGTTACGATCGGTTGTTACCGGTTACCAAAGAAGGCGATGTGATATTAATTGCAAACACTGGTGCCTATGGTCACTGTATGAGTTCACATTACAATTTAAGACCGCCTGCTCAGGAAATAGTTCTGGAATAATGGCATGCCGCTAATCGATAGTGCACAAAGGAGCCAGGCGACAGATCCTACCGAATCATTTATAGTCCAGGCTCCTGCCGGGTCAGGAAAAACAGAGATTCTGACCCAGCGTTTTTTACGCTTATTAAGTACTGTTCGGTCTCCTGAGCAAATTATCGCCTTGACTTTTACCCGCAAAGCGGCAAGCGAAATGCGAGAACGAATCGTTCAGGCATTACATATGGCCGCGTCAAATCAACCCGCTGTCAGTGCCCATCAACAAAGTACTTTGAATTTTGCAAAACAGGCTTTACAAAGGAGTGAGCAATATCACTGGGATTTACTTGAGCAACCCAATCGCCTAAAGATCATAACCATCGATTCATTATGCCAAAGCATTAACCGGGCAATTCCTCTGTTGGAAAAACAAGTGGCTTATTCAGATATTTCTGAGACACCTGATTCTCATTATATTAGAGCTGCTCGTTGTTGTATCCAGTATGCTATTGCTACACCAGAGTATCAGGAAGCAATTAAAATCTTGCTCCTTCATGTTGATAATAAACAGGAACGTTTAATTCAATTATTCCAGGCACTACTTAGCCAACGAGATCAATGGTTGCCTACGCTTTTTCTAGCGCGTGAACAAGAAAAATCCACTTTTGAACAAGCTTTACGCCTTATTGAACAGCATGAACTCTCTCACCTAAGGAATAGCCTGCCATCAGATCTGGCTCAGGAGCTAGTGCTTTTGTCACGTGAAGTAGCTACTATAGAAAACAAACCGGATTCCCCACGATTTATATTAAGAGAATGGTATGAGTTTCAAAAATGCGATCAACAAATTGCCGGGGCTTTAGGCAAGTTACTTTTAACTAATGATAATCAACTGCGCAAAACATTCGATCATCATGTGGGTTTATTTAAAAAAGACTGTACTTCAAATGAATATACCAGAATAAAAACATCCAGTTCAGACTTGCTTGCCAGACTCAAAGATTGTCCTGATTTCCTGGATGCACTCCTTAAAGTCAATCAATTACCAACTCCTGAATACGACAAAGAGCAATGGGACGTTTTGCAAGCGCTCTTTTTGTTACTACCATTATTGGTTGGACATTTACAAGTTTCATTTGGTGAACATAACGAAGTTGATTTCACTGCCATATCTCAACAAGCCTTAGCCGCTTTGGGTGATTTGGATAATCCAACTGATTTGGCACTCTATTTAGATCATTCAATTCATCATTTATTAGTAGATGAATTTCAAGATACATCCATTACGCAATTTGAATTACTGACCAGGTTAGTTCAAGGATGGGTACCTGGAGAGGGAAAAACTTTATTCCTTGTAGGCGATCCTATGCAATCTATCTACCGTTTCAGACAAGCTGAAGTTGGATTGTTTTTTCAAGCCAAAGAACATGGCATAGGGCCAGTTCGACTCAAATCATTGGAACTAAGATGTAATTTCCGATCGACAGAAATAATAGTTAATTGGGTAAACCATCATTTCAGTAAAATCTTTTCTCAACAAGTTGATATCGAATCAGGAGCAGTATCTTTCCATCCTTCTGTTCATGTCATCGAAAAGAATGAATCAAGCACTATTCAAGCAATGCAATTTAAAAATTGTGAACACGAAGCGAGGCATTTAATTGAAATAATTAATAATGAATTAAACAGCAACCCTGAGCAAACCATCGCAGTTTTAGTGCGGACAAGATCACAACTGCCTGAAATCATTAACCTGCTTCGCCAAAATAATATCCCTTATCAGGGAACCGATATCGATTTACTAGCTAATTTAGTCCACTTACGTGACGTCTGGTCGCTTGCTCATGCCCTGCTTTTTCCAGGAAATCGATTGTCCTGGTTATCGGTGCTCCACAGCCCTTATGTTGGATTAGGATTATCCGACATCCACTGCATAGCCCAATATAATTCAAGAAAATCAATTTATCACAATTTGCTCCATTTAGATAAAATTCAGGATATAAGTGAAGAAGGCCGGAGCCGCACCAATTTTTTCATTCAAGTCATGAGCCAAGCTTTGTTATGTCGTTCACATAGTCGTCTCTCTGACTGGATAGCGGATACCTTAAAAAATCTGCATGTAGAAAAGATTCTTGATAAAACCCAGTTAAATGATCTGGAGCAATTATGGATGTTATTAGACCAGTATGAAAAAGAAGCTCGAATTCCTGACATGAACGAATTTTTAAATGAATTCAATAAATTGTATGCCCAACAAACAGCTCCTTCTCGCTTGCAAATCATGACCATTCATAAATCCAAAGGATTAGAATTCGATACGGTCATTCTCCCTGGCCTTGGGGCACAAGCAAGTCGTGGTGATTCTCCCATGTTGCGCTGGCTTAACCTGCCTACCCAGCACCATGGAAACCTGTTACTGGTATCACCCATAAAAAGTGCAAACCAGGATAATTGCCCTTTGTATGATTATCTGGATCAATTGGATGAAGAAAAATCCGCCTATGAAGCGCAAAGATTACTTTATGTTGCTGTTACCCGGGCAAAATCAAGATTATATTTGCTTGATCATTCTGTTAAATCCTATAAATCTTCCTTTCGACAGTTATTAAAACACCAGGAGTTCATCGCAGATCCTGATGAAATTCAACAGGAAGAACAAGAGTTCTCTCTGCCGAAATTAGTCAAACTGCCTATAGAGTATTATCAAAAGGACACTGCCTGCTCAATTCAATCTCAAGAGAGTACATGCCCAGAAATATCTTCTGGTATTCCTCGGCTAATAGGCATTGTATCCCATCAACTATTACAATGGATTTGTGATCGCCATCCCCAAACAATTAATCATGTGCCATGGAACTTGGTGCATAATGAACTTAAAAAATCAGGATTCAATCAGCAAGCCCAACAAACCGCTCTATCAATGATAAAAAGCCAAATTTCTCAAATGTATCAAAATGAAATTGGCCTCTGGATTTTATCCAAACATGAAAATGAACAAAATGAATATGAGCTTCTGGTTGAGCATGAAAATAAATTGGTTACCCGTATTATCGATCGCACCTTCATTGAAAATGGCACACAATGGATCATTGATTTTAAAACCGGGAAAGAAGATATAAACACCTTACAACAACATCGCCAACAATTAAATGAGTATGGGCGCTATCTGTCAGATTACACAAAATTTCCAATTCGGTGCGGATTGTATTATCTTGCAAATGGGCATTGGATTGATTGGCAGTATGAAATGAGCGCTTAAAAACATAGTGGCTATGCATTTTCCCCATAAAATCAAATGACATCATCTTATGCTATTCGCCTTACTCATCAGAAAAACTATGCCATAAATACATTTTCTCTCAGGCAGAAACACTCAACTCAGTAAAAGCGAATAGTAATGATACTAGTGATTAGCCGAGACCTAAGTTATCATTACCTATTTATTTTCACACCAGGCTAAAAAATGACTATTGAAGATACTGTAATTAAGTTAATTGGTTCATTAAAGGATCCTTTGCTTGATCTTACTGGAAAAGAAATGAATCTACAGCACAAAATAACAACTAGTGGCCAGGCTATTCATATTGTCTTAACTGCCGGATATCCTACCTCTTTGTTAGAAACAAGTTATAAACCAACAGTACAGAAAATAGTTCAAAACGAATTCCCCAATTACCAAGTTACTATTTCTATTCAACAATTCATAAAAGCACATAAAACTCAGTTGGCAGGCAAAGCCCTTCGAGGAGTAAAAAATACTATCGCTGTGGCCTCAGGTAAAGGAGGGGTCGGAAAATCTACTGTCACCGTAAATCTTGCAGCAGCATTGGCAAAACTGGGTGCTCGAGTAGGCATTTTAGATGCAGATATTTACGGACCGAGCATACCATTGATGCTTGGTGAAACAAAACCTGTACAGGTAAAAGATAATTGCTATATACCGGTTGAAGCCCATGGCATGCAGGCCATGTCCATTGGCTACTTGACCGATACAAACCAGGCGTTAATTTGGAGAGGGCCTATGCTCGCCAAGTCTTTAATCCAAATGTTAGACATCACTCTTTGGAATGAATTGGATTATTTATTCATTGATCTACCGCCTGGTACTGGCGATATTCAACTTACTTTGGTACAAAAAATTCCCTTGACCTCTGCCATAGTAGTTACTACACCTCAAAATGTCGCAACTTTAGATGCACAAAAAGCAATAACTATGTTTTCGAGAACAGGCATTGACGTGCTTGGAATAATAGAAAATATGTCCACCCACATTTGTAGCCAATGTGGTCATCAAGAAGCAATCTTTGGTAGAGGTGGTGCTGCTGCCCTATGTGACGCTTATCAATGCACATTATTGGGTCAACTGCCTCTGGACAGTCATGTACGTAAACATTGCGATGAGGGGGTTCCTACTGCAATACATTCATCAAATCAATTAACCGACACCTTTATTAAAACAGCGATGCGAACTGCAATTGAGCTAAGCAAAAAACCCATAAACTATGCTGACAGATTTCCAAAGATAGTTGTTGAATAGAAGTAATGGCTTTTCTGCTATGTATTATTATCTTCAGATGAGTATATAATATATAAAAATTGAGTTTGCTACCTCAAAGATAACCAAGATCATACAAACAAAAATAAAAGTGTCATGATTAGATTATTAATAATAACAATCGGTGTATTCTGTTCGGGACTTTCGATAGCCAAATCTAGTTACCAAATTGATTTAATACTTTTTGCACAACCGCAAAGCAGTGTTAAAGGCATGAAACCAGATTCACCTGTTCCCCTAATTCCTGTCAGCCCAAATGCTATTCAACTGCATTCGGATAATAATAAAAAACATATGCCTTATACTCTTCTACCGCGATCGCAATCAAAATTAAGTGATCAACATTATCTTTTAAGTCGTAAATCCCAATTTCAAATCCTGGGTCATTACTCCTGGAGACAACCAGCGAAAAGTAACAGTTTGGTTGCTCTACCTCAAATTAGCCATAATGGTTGGCAAATTCAAGGTACTCTCAAAGTACGTCAAAGTAATTACTATCTATTTGATGCTGATCTGCAATGTTTGTCTCCCGGTAATCAGGAGGCTTCGTTTACTGTTTCCCAAAAGCAACGTTTAAAAGGAAGCACAATTTATTACCTTGATCATCCTCAGTTAGGAATACTAGTTAAAATTCACAGAATTGTTTAATTAAGTATCAGCCAGGTAAGCCGGAACTTATGTATAATTTTTATAATGATTTCTATGCTAACCTAGATTGAACAATTTTTGTTATTAATTCAGCAATTGCATTAAAACAAATTTGTCGTGGTGTTCCCGCTCGCCAAAATAACCCCAAGGTACGAGAGGGTGCCGGCTCTAAAAAAGGAATACATTTTAAATGACTAGGTGAGGCGGTTAGTGTAGCCAAGGTGGGCAGTAAAGTTACACCCATTCCAGCTTGTACCATTAATCTCAATGTCTCCAAGCTGGTCGCTGTAAAATCTGCAATATCCTCAGTTTTCGCGGATTGACATACAGCCATTGCTTGCTCCCTCAAGCAATGCCCTTCTTCTAGCAACAGAATAGGCTGATTTTTTAATTCATTGATATTAACTGATTGGGCTTGTGCCAAAGGATGGGTGTTTGAGCAAGCAAAATAGAACTTTTCCTCATATAAAATTTGACATGAAAAACGTTGATCTATTGGAAGTGCCATGACAGCAGCATCCAGTTCTCCTTGTTCCAATTTAGTAATTAATCTGTGAGTCTGCTCCTCTATTAACCAAATTTTCAGGCGAGGATACTTATTTTTAATTTCAGGCATTACCAAAGGCAACATATAAGGTGATACAGTAGGTATAACCCCCAAACGTAATTCACCTGAAAAAGGATCTTCTGACTGACGAGCAAGTTCTTTCATTTCATCAATCAAAATTAATATTTCTCTAGCTCGATCCAATAATTTGGAGCCTTGATCAGTCAGTAAAACCTGTTTGTTGGTGCGTTCAAATAACACAACTCCTAACTCTTCTTCCAGCTTTTTTATTTGCATACTCAACGTCGGCTGACTTACAAAACACCGTTTAGCGGCTTCACCAAAATGTTTCACGTCAGCCAAGATGACAAAATAATGCAAATCTCTTAAATTCATAATTTCTCAATAATAAAAAATTTATTTTGACACAGATTATAAATCTGCAGTATAAAAATCATTTTTTCAAACTTTATGAAATATAGGTAGGATTATTGATTCCATTGTAATAGCAAATATTATTCATCAAGAAATAAAAGGTATTGCAGATTATAAATTTACACAAACATAACAATGCTATATATTCCATCAATTTCAACATAATACCAACTACTTTGAACAATTTATCAGCAATTAAGAAATCAAAAATCACCATTTGGTTGGTGGGAGTATTTTTTTTATTATTTCAATTCTTCTTGCAGCTATCGTCAGGGATCATTGTAGGCGCAATCATGCATGAAGAACATATTTCCGCACTCAGCGCAGGACTTTTAAGTAGTGCTTTTTATTATGTCTATACTTCTTTTCAAATTCCTGTCGGAATTCTTTTTGATCGCTACAATGCCCGATATTTATTATCAATCAATGCAGCTCTTTGCGCCATCGGATGTTTTTTATTTGCCTCAGGACATAATCTCCCTACTCTTTTCCTTGGGCGGTTAATTATTGGCGCTGGCTCAGCCTTTGCGTTTATTGGCTTAAGCCATTTGTTACGCCAACATTTCCCCTTAAGACAATACGCTTTTATGATAGGCCTATCAGAAACCTTGGGATTTACTGTTACAGTATTAGGAATGATTGGCATGGGTTCTGTGATCAGCCATTTTGGATGGCGTTATTTTATTAACATAGCAGGAATCCTTGGGTTCTTGATCGCCAGCTTGTGCTGGTTATATATCCCCAATAGCAAGCCAATCGTTACTTTTCCCCATCAATATAAACAACAAATTATCCCCATTCTAAAAAATAAATTAGCCTGGTTTAATGGCCTTTTTGTTTGTCTGGAATTCTCGGTAATTACTGTCTTTGGCGCCATGTGGGCTGTTCCTTTTTTACAATTAAAACTGGATTGCACTATCAAAACAGCCAGTATACTAACTTCAATGATCTTACTCGGTGCTGGTTTAAGCTGTCCTTTATTGGGCCAAATTTCGGTACATCTTAATAGACGAAAACCGTTGATTCATGCTTCTTGTCTATCCACTGCGTTCTTATTAATACTTGTTTTATATTTACCAACTCAAAGTAAGCTATTAATAGGGTTCTTAATGTTTTCTATGGGGCTAACCTGTGGCGCTTATATGTTAGCTTATTCCATTTCTAATGAATTGGCTCCACCTGAATTCTTATCCACTTGTACCGGCTTCACCAATACATTAGCAATGCTCTCAGCTCCTCTACTTCAACCACTGGTTGGATTTTTTTTAGATGTACTGGGTAACCAAAAAAGCCAATACAGCTTGACTGACTACCAACTGGCTCTATTGATTATTCCTTTTGCTATGGTATTGGCAAGTTTGTTTACTTGCCTTCTGCCAGAAAAATCTAATCAGTCTATCCCAAGTTAGTAACCGCTTGTACCGCTGATTCCTTAATTTGCTTAAAAGTCTGCTTGGATATAAAGCAAAATCCTTTTGGATTTTCTTCAGAAAAGCCTGCAACCGTTAGAGGAAAATCATCCTCTTGTTTTATGGTATTTACTAATTTTAATTTTAACCTGGGCAAACCCACGCTAAGCAAACATTGATTGTCGGTTAGGGTTTTAATGGAAACAAATTGGGACATTTTGACATTATTTCCTGAAGGATCTCGCCAACCTGCTACTGCAGCTCCTGTTGCATCGGATTCCTTGAGATTTGCAGAATAAAAGCCATTATCATTACTCAGTCTGCAAAAAATAGTGCTTATATCATGAGGGGAATTTTGATCCTTACTAAACCATAATTTGCTGAACCATGCTTTATTGCCTGTTACAAACTGTTCTTTATTACCCGCACCTGTTTGCACGTGTCCATTTAACCGGCTGGTCTGTACTGCTTGCAACTCCACGCCAGGTCTTAATACTTGTGTTTCTACATCCTTATTATCCTGTTTTAACATATCTACTTTAAAATTAAATCCCTTTTCATTTTCGACTTTCACTCCAAAAATCCAACTGTCATTGATCGGATTGTAGCGTAAAAATGAACGTCCAACCTGCCAGTTCAACTGAGTGGAGTTATTGATTTTTTCGCTGGCTTCATAAAACAGGATTAACTGGTTTGTTTGACCGTCAATTAATGCGGTTTTAGCATAAAAATCGTCACCTTGCCTTTGTATCTGAAAAAAATAGCCATATCGATCGCCACTCTCATTTGTGACCATACCGGTAAATACCCAACTCCCAACCGTTGGTTCTGTCGTTTGAACTACTTTATCTTCTTCTGGCTCTTCCACAGCAAAAACGCTGCCACTTAAAAATAAAAACATGGATAATAGCAATAACCAAATTCGTTTTGGCATCATATTAATAATAACCTTGTAATTGTTGGTGTGACCAAAATGCTTCCCAAAAGGAATCATTCAACTTTGCTTCAACGGGTAAATAATATAATTTATCTGAACTAAATGAATTACATTTTACAGCATCCTTTTCTGTCATTATAACTGGTAGATCGATATCATTTAAATCATGAGGTTTAAATTGATAATGATCAGGATAAGAATATGGACTAAATTTTATACCTAATTGACTTAAAGTAGAATAGAATCGTTGCGGATTACCAATTCCGGCTACAGCAGCTACTTCAGAAGTAAACGAATCGTTACTGACTTCTTCCTGAGTTGACAATCGAACTATGTTTTTAGGAATTAATTCCATAGAATAAGCACCTTCCACAACCCCTTGATTAATAATAACAAAATCAACTTGTTTTAGTCGTGAATCAGGTTCTCTTAATGGCCCAGCAGGTAGACAAAAACCATTGCCCAGTTTTCGTATCCCGTCTATTACCGCAATTTCAATTGACCGCCCCATTTTATAATGTTGCAAGCCATCATCACTGATAATAATTTCTACCGAGTGCTTGTCTAACAGGTACCTTACTGCTTCATTACGCTTTGGTGCAATAACCACTGGACAATTAATTCTTCTTGCCATCATGAGCGGCTCGTCGCCTACTAATTCAGCTGAGTCATTTAATTTTACTTCATACGGAAAATGTTTTATTGCTGCTTTGTAACCGCGACTTACAATCCCTACCTTTAATCCTTTTTGTTGTACTTTTTTAGCAATTTCAATCACTAGAGGCGTCTTGCCAGCTCCTCCAACAGTCAGGTTTCCCACTACAATAATTGGTATTGGGTACAGCTGTTGGCAGAAACGCTGTAAATACCATCGTCTGGTTCGTATAACAATTCTGTATAACCAGGAAAACGGAATCAGTATCCATTGTAAAAAATGATTACCATACCATATCCTATTTACAAAAAATGACATTAAGCTACCACTTCCTCGTTAATCCTGCCAAATTGTTGCACTTTATACAACTGAGCGTAATGACCATCCCTATCAAGTAATTCTTGATGACTGCCTTGTTCAACAATACGACCATGTTGCAATACGATAATCTTGTGAGCATGCTTAATTGTCGACAATCGATGCGCAATGATTAAAGTAGTTCTGCCTTTCATCACTTGCTCTAAAGCCGCCTGAATATAATGCTCTGATTCACTATCCAGAGCTGAAGTCGCTTCATCGAGTATTAAAATTGGAGCATCTTTCAAAATCGCCCTGGCTATCGCTATTCTTTGTCTTTGTCCACCAGACAATAACACCCCATTTTCTCCTACCCTGGTATCATAACCATCTGGTAATTGTTGAATAAACTCATCCGCATAGGCCATTTTGGCCGCAGTAATAATTTGCTCTCGGCTCGCATCAAAACGGCCATAGGCTATGTTATTAGCCAAGGTATCATTAAAAAGAGTCACGTTTTGACTAACCAAAGACATTTGCTTACGTAAACTTTCCAGGCTAAGCTGTTGAATGGGCATGCCATCTAAAGTAATCATACCTTGACTCAATTCATAAAATCGGGGTAATAAACTGGCTATGGTCGTTTTACCACTGCCTGAATGTCCAACCAGAGCAACAGATGTTCCTGCTTCAATTACAAAATTGACATCATGTAAAATATTTTGACCCTGTCGGTAAGCATGGAATACATGCTTAAACTCAATTTCACCCCGCACTTTTTCTTTTAGTATCAAGCCATTGTCTCTTTCTAAAGGCAAATCAAGCAAATTGAATACACTTTCTGCACCAGCTAACCCTCTTTGTATGGTTGCGTTAAGAGTAGTCAAAGTTTTCATAGGTTTTATTAATTGCAACATGGCTGCAATAATTGCCAAAAAAGAACCGGCACTGATAGTAATAACAGTAGATAAATGAATTGCGGCCATAATAATCATTGCAATCCCAATAGCGATTACCAATTGGACGCCTGAAACATTAATCGCCTTGCTTATGGCGACTTTCATATCATTTTTGCGTGAATACTCTGTTGCTTTATTAAATTTTGTTGTTTCATACCGTTCGCCACCAAAGATGCGAACCACTCGATAACCCTCGATTGCTTCACTGGCAATTTCTGTGACTTCACCCATGGTTTTTTGGACTTTGTGACTAATTCGCCTTACTCTTTTATTGGTATAATTAACAATGATTCCCACAAACGGAATAGTTAATAAAAACATCAAAGACAACTGCCAACAAATAACCATCATAACGGTCAGTAAACCGATTACAAGACATGTATTTTGAATAAAATCTGTTAGGGCATCCGCACTGACTTGCGCCACTTGCTCAACATCATACAGAATTTTTGAAAGAAGTTGACCTGATGTGGCTTCATCGTAATAATCCGCAGGCAAGTGAATAATATGAGAAAATACGGTCTGCCTTAATACTTTAACTACCGAGCGAGCTACCCAGGTCATACAATAACTACCTAAAGAACTGACTAACCCTCGCAGCGTAATACCTATTAAAACAATAAGCGGGATTTGTTTAACAAAATCCAGATCAATAGTAATAAAGCTTTTATCCAAAAAAAGCTTGGTCATATAGGTAAAGCCAGCATCAATGCCCGAATAAAGGATATTTGCCAATACCCCTAATAATAAAACTGGCCAAAAAGGTTTTACATAGCTTAGTAAGCGTTTGTATAACAGACGGGATTTAATAGGGAGGTTATTTTTCATTAATTTAGAAGTTAATCATGTACGCAAATGTCATGAATTGTAACTCTTATTCTGCTCAAGTGCCAATGTTCTATCATTAAGCCCCTCTATCTACTCCATAGTCAGTTTTATTCTGGTATAGGCACAACGAAATCCAGCTTTTTGCACGTTCAAATCAGAAATTGTTCCTGGTTGAGTTGTCACTGTGGCAAATGCCAAACCATACTGCTTGGCAAGATTCAGACGAGCAAACAATAACTTTTTCTGCAGGCCTTTGCCTCGATAAAGAGGTAATGTACTGGTAACACCCAAATCACAGGCATCACCATGAATTGCTATTGTGGCGCCAGCAACCAAATTACCCTGATCATAGGCAGCAAATGCTAAAACTCCCTTTGCACTGGCGTATTGATAAAATTGCTCTTGAGCCTCAAGAAAACCAAATCCAATGGCTACTCTTTTTGACCACTCTTCCAATTCAGGTTGTTTCACTTCTCTTATAGTAAAAACATCATCCTCTGAGTGAGCAACCAGATGATAATTCTTTAAATCAAGAACTGAAACATTATTTACCTCGGTTATACAGTAACCTCGTTGGCTTAAGAAATTGATTAAGTGATTACCCACAAAAGGACATAACTCAATATCAACACGAGTATGGCCTATCGATTGATAAAAATTTTCTATAGCTTCGATTTCAGCTTTATATTGGTTAGGCTCTGTTTTAAATCCCCAGCCTACTACCTGGGATAGAAATGACTCAAAACCAGAAAAACATGCTGCCCCACCATTGATTTCCAGAATTTTTCCTTGCGAGTACCGCTTTGTTACCTCAATGTGGCTCTGCTTGATACACCCTTCCATGCGAGCGGTCAATTCCTTCGTAATATACATCAATTTTCTCACCACCAGGATCAGATACCATTTAAACCCGAAACAATATCGTGAATCAATTCCGGCCCCTTATAAACCAAACCACTGTATACTTGTAGCAAAGAAGCTCCTGCATTAATCTTGTCTTTGGCAGTCTCCAAACTGTCAATGCCGCCCACTCCTACCAACGTCACATCATTTCCAACGTATTGTTTCAACAAACGCAAGCAGCGAGTAGATAGTTCTGTCAGTGGCCTGCCACTTAATCCTCCCTGTTCTTCCGAATAAGGCAAGTTTTTCACCAACTCTCGGGAGCAAGTGGTATTCGTTGCGATAATTCCTTCGATTCCGTACTGTAAAATAATTTCTGTCATTTGTTTTAATGTTTCATCGGTTTCATCTGGAGATACTTTGACCACCAAAGGCACATGACGCCCATATTGATCTGCTAACTTTAACTGTTCTTTTTGTAACTGGGCGAGTAATTCAGCAAAATACTCTCCTTGTTGTAGCTGGCGCAAATCAGGGGTGTTGGGAGATGAAATATTGATAGTAACGTATGAGGCATGCTCATACACTTTACGAAAACAATACAGATAGTCATCTGCGGCTTGACTTAAATTAGTCTCTTTATTTTTTCCAATATTTATCCCTAATACTCCTTTATATTTCGCACTTTTTACATTTTCTACCAGTACATCAACTCCCAAATTATTAAACCCCATCCTGTTGATAATCGCGTTTGCTTCTTTGATACGAAAAAGCCTTGGTTTTGGATTACCTGCTTGTGCCTTAGGTGTTACTGTCCCTAATTCAATGAATGAAAACCCCAATTTAGCCAATGCATCCAAATGTTCGCCATTTTTATCTAAACCAGCCGCTAGTCCAACTTGATGAGGGAAGACAAGACCCATAGCATGAATAGGTTGACCGGACGTTTTCCGAAAACAAAAACCAGGTAGGTAGTGTAATAAGGATAATGTTAATGAATGGGCTTTTTCTGCATCCAATCTGAAAAGTAAAGGGCGCAGTAGTGAATACATAAAATTACTCCTAAAGCAGGGAGAATCATTAATAAAAAATAATCAAGATATGATAACATTTTTTGTGATGATTTTCGTACTGACGATTACTATGAAGCGAAATAAAATTGGTTCAGATAATTTTTCATGCATCTGCCAAGGCCAATAGCAAAATTACTTCCTCATTACGATTGCAAATAGATCTGTTGCATAACCAAACTTATTCTGATGATAGGCTATTCTCCCTGTCTAAAAGAGAAAACTATAGCCGCATCTCTATTACAGTTCGTCTAATCATAACAAATTAGAATCTTAAACCACAAAAGCTGTATTCCTCTGTTGTATTAATATTTTCTGCTTTAATACCATTGTCACTCTTTGATATTTTTGAAGCCCTTGATTTTTGTTCGTTTAAATCAGAATTAGTAACTTCTACATTAGCATTCAATTTATCTTTTTTTAATCCATTTAAAATTTTTTGATGAGAAACCTGGTCTTCATACTGCTTCACCATCGAATTTCTAATTATTGGCTCAACAGGATGATCTTGTTGCTGATTATCAGATACAAAATAAGCGCCCAGAGTGGTAGCAAACACACCTGTAGCGAAGCCTCCCAATGCAAACATAAGCGTAGTAACCGCAGGTAACGCAAAAATACCGGATAATGCAATTGACAATGGAACTAAAACAATGGCAAGGGTCATTCCAAGCAGAAACACAGGAATTATAGAAAGAGAAATAACAAAATCTGTAGCAAACCATCCCAATAAAGCAGTAGATCCTGAACTAATAAACGAAGTCAAACCTAAACTACCCCAAAATTTCATGAAACCAGATTTTTCCACGGGAAGATTATTCTCATTGTGTTGGGATATAGAGTTTTCACCCTTCAAAGATTCGGAATGACATCGCAAATCATCATGACTAACCAACAACTCAGATTTATCTTTTGTTAATTCATTGATCAGGCCATTTCCATTATTGTCTTGCCCCAAGCTGAAATTATTTTTCAACCGATGTGCAAACGTTGCCGCTGCTATTCCAAGAAACAATCCTGATACAACGAGTAGTAAACCAGGTAAAACAACTGGTGAAGTCAACGCAGCCGGGGCGGCACTCATAAGGAGCATAAATCCTATGTAAAATCCCAAACTAAAGGAGTCAACGATAACAGCAGCTAATGTCATCCCCGATGCCAACCATAAGATAATTGCAGCTGATCCCATACTCAATAACACAGCAATAATGTGAGCTCTCAAGGAAGGTATAAACTCACTGTTTTTCTTATTTGATACTGCCATTTTTCCTCCCTGTATACCAGTCGCTTACTTTATGAAAAAGCCTCAATTAAACAACACATTGTTGAGCCCAAACTCTGAGCATTGCATTACCTGATTTATGCAAATGAAAAGCAGCCTCCCTAACCTCTACTCCATAATTCTCTTGTTGCAAACCTAATAAAACCGGCCCTAGAAATTGCGACGTTTTGCCTTCTCTATCAATCAATGGAAAAATTCTGACTTCTTTTGCTACTCTGGCCAACTCACGAATTGCAATCAGGTGAAAATCAACCGTTTGATCTTCAAGATCTGCAAAAAAATAATGAGAGCTCAAAGCAAAATCAAAAGTAAAATCGGCGAATGGTAAATGATAATCGGTAACACCCAGATACCTTCCATCAGCCTTACCTTGTTCGTAATCCGCAAAAAACCGCTTCATTCCTTCTTGCCTTTCCTGAAGCAATTTATCCAAACTACCATTACGGCTAAAATCAAATTGATCTTGATGCTGCCTAACCTCTTCAGCCATATTCGCAAAAATCATTTTTGCTTTGGCAAGTAGCGTATCCTTATCCAATACGAATAAAGGGTCACAGCTCACCACCTCTTTTTTATTCACTTGAGTTTGCTGGTAATTAACAGCACTAGGGCCGCAACCGTATTCCAATAGTCGTGAATCCTTTACTCCTTGGGGTAAATCAAACATCTCTCGATAGTCGTCAATTCCATGCCCCCATAATACCAGTTTTCTCATTAGAAATACTCCTCTTCTAAATCCATTTGGATTACACTTTGGCTAAAGATTAGGTGATTTTTTTACCCAGGTAAAGAATCATTTTAGCCACTGTCCTGAGTAAAAGTATTTTTGAGATAAAAATTTAAAAAGTTTGGAGAGAAAAGAACCCCTTGCGATTGAACAAATGAATATTTATCATTCAATTTTTTTCAATTTTTCGCAATAAGACATTTGTATAATATCAAATGTATCAGTAGGTTAAAAAGATTGTCTCCGAAATAAACAGGAAGGTGACAAGTACGCTTCATTTGGGTATAGTCTAGCGTATTTATCAACATAACAGGATGTCACTCATGTACACAGGCTTAGACTTTCAACTGGGCGAAACATATGACATGTTACGAGACAGTGTCAACCAATTTGCCCAAACTGAAATAGCTCCTTTAGCTGCACAAATCGATGAGAAAAACACTTTTCCTAATCATCTCTGGAGAAAGCTGGGAGAAATGGGATTGCTTGGCATCACCGTAAGTGAAGAATATGGTGGTGCCAACATGGGCTACCTCGCACATGCCATAGCAATGGAAGAAATTTCCAGAGCTTCCGCATCAGTTGGTTTAAGTTATGGCGCGCACTCTAATTTGTGCGTCAATCAAATATTTTTAAATGGAAACAATGAGCAAAAACAAAAATATTTGCCTAAACTTATAAGCGGTGAATATATTGGTGCTTTGGCAATGAGTGAGTCCAATTCAGGGTCTGATGTAGTCAGCATGCAATTACAAGCTCGTTCTGCTGGAGACAATTATATTCTCGATGGCACAAAAATGTGGATAACCAATGGTCCTGACGCCGATATTCTGGTTGTCTATGCTAAAACAGACAAGCAGGCTGGAAGCAAAGGAATTACCGCTTTTATTATCGAAAAAGGAATGCCCGGGTTTAAAACAGCACAAAAACTGGACAAGCTTGGGATGCGTGGGTCAAACACATGTGAATTGGTATTTGATCAATGTGAAGTTCCCTCTGAAAATGTTCTGGGAGTAGTAAATCAAGGGGTCAAGGTACTAATGAGTGGCTTGGATTATGAACGTACGATTCTTGCTGCCGGACCAGTTGGAATTATGCAAGCTTGTATGGATGTTGTATTACCCTATGTCCATGAACGCAAACAATTCAATCAGGCGATAGGCGAGTTTCAATTTATTCAAGGCAAACTGGCTGATATGTACACTGACTTGAATGCTTGCAGAGCTTATTTGTATGCCGTTGCCAAGGCTTGTGACAGCGATAGGGTTAGTCGTAAGGATGCTGCAGGAGTTATTTTATATACTGCAGAAAAAGCAACACAAATGGCTTTACAGTCAATACAGATTCTTGGAGGAAATGGTTATATTAATGAATATCCTACGGGACGTTTATTAAGAGATGCCAAGTTGTATGAAATTGGGGCAGGCACTTCTGAAATACGAAGGATGCTAATTGGTCGTGAACTTTTTAAAGAAACAGCATAAGGAATGAGACAATGGAACATAATGATGTCGTGATAGTCGCAGCAAAAAGAACACCAATGGGAGCTATGCTAGGCAATTTATCTGCACTTTCCTCTCCAGAGTTAGGGGCAGTAGCACATATGGCAGCGTTGTCTCAATCTGGTATCGCTCCAGCAGAAATCGATGAGGTGATCAGTGGTTGTGTATTACAAGCAGGTATTGGTCAAGCCCCCGCCAGACAAGCGGCAATTAAAGCAGGCATACCTAATTCGGCAGGAGCCACGACTATTAATAAAATGTGTGGTTCAGGCATGAAAGCTGCGATGCTTGCACACGATTTAATTAAAGCAGGTACAGCTAATGTAGTTTTGGCTAGCGGTATGGAAAGTATGAGCAATGCCCCCTATTTATTATCCAAGGCACGAGCAGGATATAGATTGGGACATGGTGAACTGAAAGATCATATGTTCCTTGATGGATTAGAAGATGCCTATGATAAAGGACAACTAATGGGTTGTTTCGCTGAAACTACAGCAAAACACTTTAATTTCAGCCGAGAACAGCAGGACGAATTTGCCTTACGCTCAATGACCAGAGCGCTAAAAGCAATAGAGAGTGGCGCCTTTCAGGATGAAATCGCTCCCGTCACCTTAACTACCCGCAAAGGAGATATCACAGTTGATGTCGATGAGGGGCCTGATGCAGCCAAACTTGCCAAAATACCCCAGCTAAAACCAGCATTCCAAGCTGATGGTACAGTTACAGCAGCCAATTCAAGTTCTATTTCAGATGGCGCGGCCAGCCTAATTTTAATGAGTGCCTCAAATGCAGAAAAACGTGGCCTAAAACCATTGGCAAAAATCATCGCACATGCAAGCCATTCCCAAGCTCCACAATGGTTCACAACCGCTCCTGTTGATGCAATCCGTAAGGTAATGAACAAAGCATCCTGGAGACAAGATGATGTGGATCTTTTTGAAATTAATGAAGCGTTTGCAGTGGTGGCGATGGCTGCGATTACTCAACTTGAATTGAACCCGGAACAAGTCAATATACATGGAGGGGCTTGCGCTTTAGGACATCCCATTGGTGCTTCGGGAGCTCGAATTCTAGTTACTTTAATGCATGCTTTAAAACACCAGGGTAAAAAGCGCGGAATAGCTTCTTTATGTATAGGCGGCGGTGAAGCTACAGCTATGGCAATTGAGCTAATTTAACAGTTAAAAAAACCTGGGTAAAAATTTTATTTTTACCCAGGTTTTTTATATTAAAACTGGTTGCAATTTTTATTTGCGGCCAGATAATGTTTTACCTATCAAAACCAACTTGGTTATAACAATAATAAAGGATGTACATGCTAAGACATAGTCTCATTTACCTTCTGCTAAGTATTCTTATTGTAGTATTTGCAAAATATGCCCATCTTATCGTAGTTTACATCGATATGTTTTTCACTTATGTTAATTTAAAATTAACACCTATATTCAGCCAAACAGGTTGGGGACTGATTATCAGGAAAATTCTAGTCCTTATGTTATTACCAATAATCATTGCAGGAATCCCAGCGCTAATTTACCGGGTACTCAAAGGAAAAGACATGCCCCATTTTATTGCGATTGTCTGGATAATATGGACCATTATAGTCTTGAGTGATATTTTGATTCGGTAAGGATAAAAAATGACTAAGTTAACTACTCAAATCAACACCGGCAGCCAGGAATTCAAAAATAATCAGGCGAATATGCAAGCATTGATTACTGATTTAAGAGAAAAAATACATCAAATCGCACTGGGTGGAGATGAAAAAGCGCGAACTAAACATCAACAACAAGGCAAATTACTTCCGAGAGAACGCTTACACCAGTTGCTGGATCCAGGTAGTCCTTTTCTTGAGCTATCTCAACTTGCTGCCTACCAAGTCTATGAAGACACAATACCCGCTGCAGGAATAATCACTGGAATTGGACGAGTTGCAGGAAGCGAATGTGTCATTGTGGTCAATGATGCTACTGTTAAGGGTGGAACATATTATCCTTTGACCGTAAAAAAGCACTTGAGAGCACAAGAAATTGCATTAACAAACCATCTTCCATGCATCTATCTGGTGGATTCAGGAGGTGCCTTTCTACCCCTACAAGATCAGGTCTTTGCTGATAAAGAACACTTCGGCCGCGTTTTTTATAATCAGGCGCAAATGTCGGCATTAAATATTCCTCAAATAGCTGTGGTTATGGGATCTTGTACAGCAGGAGGAGCCTATGTTCCCGCCATGGCCGATGAATCTATTATGGTTAGGAATCAGGCAACAATATTCCTTGGAGGACCTCCTCTCGTTAAAGCAGCAACAGGAGAAGTAATCAGCGCAGAAGAATTAGGAGGAGCCGAAGTTCACTGTCGTCATTCAGGAGTCTCTGATCATTATGCGGAAAATGACGCTCACGCGCTTCATTTAGCGCGAGTTGCCATTAGCAATTTAAATCGTAAAAAACCAGACTCCATTCATAGAGTAGATACAGTTCCTCCTCTTTATGACAGCGAAGATCTTACTGGAATCATTCCCACTGATCCTAGAAAGCCTTTTGATATCAGAGAAATTATTGCTCGAGTGGTAGATGGTTCAGAATTTGATGAATTCAAAGCACTTTTTGGAACAACCCTGGTTTGCGGTTTTGCTCGCCTGTATGGATATCCTATAGGGATTATTGCTAATAATGGCATACTTTTCAGTGAAAGCGCGCTAAAAGGCAGCCATTTCATAGAACTGTGCTGTCAACGTAAAATACCGCTTGTATTCCTGCAAAATATTACAGGATTTATGGTTGGTTCCAAATACGAAGCGTCAGGTATTGCCAAACATGGAGCCAAAATGGTGACCGCAGTTGCCAATGCTAATGTACCAAAATTTACCATCATTGTTGGCGGAAGTTTTGGAGCAGGTAATTATGCCATGTGTGGTCGGGCATATGCCCCTCGTTTTATCTGGTCCTGGCCTAATGCACGCATCTCAGTAATGGGTGGGGAACAAGCAGCGAATGTTCTAGCACAAATTACTAGAGAGAAATATGCAAAACAAGGCAAAGAATGGTCACTCGAAGAAGAAGAGCAGTTTAAAACTCAAATGAGAAATCAGTATGAAACTCAAGGAAATCCTTACTATGCCAGTGCCAGGCTTTGGGATGATGGAGTCATCGCGCCTCAGGATACACGCAAAATACTCGGACTTGGATTATCCGCGGCCTTAAATGCTCCGATTGAAGATACTCACTTCGGTGTATTTCGCATGTAAAAGGAAAGGAGCAATGGCATGAGTGATTTATTATACGAAATTCAAGATAAAGTAGGCTTACTTACTATGAATCGGATTAGCAAACATAATGCATTCGATAACCAACTGCTGGCTGAAATGAAAACACAACTTGATTCCGCAATAAATGATACTAACGTTCGCGTCATAGTACTTAAAGCGAATGGAAAGCATTTTTCAGCTGGCGCTGATTTGACCTGGATGCAAAGCATGGCTAACTTTACTGAAGAAGAAAACCTGGAAGACAGCATGGTGTTAGGTAATTTGATGTATAGTCTCAGTAAAAGCCCCAAACCCACTATCGCCATGGTTCAGGGTGCCGCTTTTGGTGGAGGAGCTGGATTAGCTGCAGCATGTGATATAGCCATTGCGTCTACTTCAGCACGCTTTTGTTTTTCTGAAGTGAAGTTAGGTCTTATTCCAGCAGTAATTAGTCCCTATGTAGTCAGCGCAATAGGTGAACGAGCAGCGAAAATGTTATTCATGAGTGCTGAAGTTATTGACGCCACACGCGCATACTCCCTTAATTTGGTACAGCACTGTGTCCCTGATGACACCTTGCTGGAGTTTACTCTCCAATACGCTTCACAAATCAGTAACAATGCGCCAGAAGCGGTTAAAAACTCAAAACAACTAGCACAGTACGTTGCTAATAAAAAAATAGATGAAGAACTAGTTCGCTACACTGCTTCTCTGATTGCTCATAAAAGAGTGTCTGATGAAGGGCAGGAAGGGCTTAAAGCATTTCTCAATAAAGAAATACCCAACTGGAATAAAGGTTCTGGACATGTTTAATAAAATATTAATTGCTAACCGAGGCGAAATAGCCTGTCGAATCATTAAAACAGCGCACTCTATGGGCATTCAGGCTGTTGCAGTTTATTCCGCGGCAGATAGAAATAGCCTTCATGTGCGATTAGCCGATAGCGCCTGTTATATCGGAGAGGCGCCAGCTAAAGAAAGTTATCTGAATATTGACCATATTATTCAGGCAGCAAAAGAAAGCGGAGCACAAGCTATTCATCCTGGCTATGGTTTTTTATCTGAAAATCCTGATTTTGCCAAAGCCTGTGAACAAGCAGGCATTGTTTTCATTGGCCCATCCATTAAAGCGATGGAAGCAATGGCATCCAAACAATTAGCTAAACAACTTCTTGAAAAAACGAAAGTCCCACTTACACCGGGCTATCATGGCGTTGAACAGTCTGAAGAAAAATTGCTGAGCGAAGCTAAAAAAATTGGATTTCCAGTGCTGATTAAAGCCGCTAATGGCGGTGGTGGAAAAGGAATGCGAGCAGTACATGATGAAAAAGAATTTCATGACGCATTGGCAGGAGCCAAAAGAGAATCTATGGCATCCTTTGCGGATGATACTATGATAATTGAACGATTAGTTCTTAATCCTCGTCATGTTGAAGTACAGATCATGGCGGACAATCATGGAAATGTTGTACATTTGTTTGAAAGAGATTGTTCAATTCAGCGTAGGCATCAAAAAATTATTGAGGAAGCCCCTGCCCCCAATTTACCACCTTTTCTTCGACAAAGACTGGCGGAAGCAGCTTGTGAAGTAGCTCGCTCCATCAACTACAGAGGTGCTGGAACAGTGGAGTTTTTGGTAGATGGTGAGGACAAATTCTACTTCATGGAAATGAATACAAGACTTCAAGTAGAACATCCTGTCACGGAAATGATTACAGGGCTCGATCTTGTCGCATGGCAAATTAAAGTTGCTGCGAATGAAACATTGCCTTTTCTGCAAAATCAAATTCAAGCTGAAGGCCATGCAATCGAGTGCCGTATATATGCCGAAGATCCTTATCAGGGTTTTATACCTTCCATTGGTCAACTTCAATTCTTAAAAGAGCCTTCGGGTGATGGTATACGTATTGATACAGGTGTTACTTTGTTTTCAGAAATAACAAGGTATTATGATCCCATGATTGCCAAGCTGATTGCCTGGGGACATAATCGTGAAGAAGCATTACAACGGTTGGAGCGCAGCCTGGCTCACTATGACATTGGTGGGGTAAAAACAAATATACCGTTTCTAAGAGCCATTTGCCAACATGTAAAATTCAAAGATGCAAAATTAAGTACTGATTTTTTAGAGAAAGAAAACATAAGTCTGCCTAAGCCTGATAATGAATTGACTTTATTCTTGGCTATAAGTTGTGATTATCTGGGTATGGTTAATCATACTACAGATCCATTATTACAGGAGACATTTGCCTGGCAAATGCATCTTTTAAGTCATTGGGTATTGCGTTATCAACTGAACTCCACGATGATTGAAGTTCAGATTACACCTATAGATAATAAGAAATTTAAAGCAAAAATCGATAATAAGGAAATAGTTATTCACGCCAGATATGATTTGGGCGAGCTTATTATTGAGATCAATCAAAAATCAATAAAAGCCAGAGTAGAAAACAAGGACCATCATTTGATCTTTTATACTGACAAAGGTCAACTTTCAATAGAACGCTTCTATTGGAGTAAACTGGATGCTCAAACTTCTGCCCATAAAGGCCAATTAACAGCACCAATGCCTGCCACTGTCGTTGCTATTTTAAAAAATATTGGTGAACAGGTAAAAGCTGGTGAAAGCTTAATTGTACTTGAGGCGATGAAAATGGAACACACCATTCATGCTCCAATCGATGGCATATTATCAGATATTTTTTATTCTGTAGGTTCTCAAGTGAATGAGGGAGCAGAATTGTTAGCACTCAGCGAATCGGATGCTTAAGAGAATATTTATGGACTATCCCCAGCATGTGACAATAATCGAAGTAGGTCCCAGAGATGGTTTACAAAATGAACCATCTTTTCTCCACAGTGATAAAAAAATTGAATTAATCAATTTACTCAGTCAGACAGGGTTGAAAGAGATAGAAGTTACCAGTTTTGTTTCTGCAAAAGCAATTCCCCAGCTAGCTGACAATGAAGAAGTATTTCAATCTATTAATAAAGCACCCTCCATCAACTACTCTGCCCTGGTTCCAAACGAACGTGGAATGCTTAAAGCTCTTGAAATGGGAGTGCAAAATATCGCAGTATTCACTGCAGCCAGTGAATTATTTAATCAACGTAACATTAATTGTTCTATTAAGGAAAGTATAGAGCGGTTTAAACCTGTTTTAGCATTAGCAAAAACCAATCAAATTAGAGTGAGAGGCTATATCTCCTGTGTATTAGGCTGCCCCTATGAGGGATATATACAACCGAGTCAGGTTGTTAGCGTCATTAAAATGCTTCTTGATCTGGGCGTACACGAAATTTCGTTAGGAGATACTATTGGCGTAGGAACTCCCAAGCAAACTCGGTTGCTTCTTGATGCCATACTACCCATACTTCCCATCACACAATTAGCCATGCATTTTCATGATACTTATGGACAAGCCGTAGCAAACATTTATGCCTCCCTGGAGTATGGAGTTAATCGCTTTGACAGCTCAGTTGCGGGTCTTGGAGGTTGTCCATATGCTCGAGGAGCCAGTGGCAATGTTGCAACAGAAGATGTACTTTACCTGATGCATGGATTGGGTATTGATACAGGTATAGATATATTCAAAATTGTTGCTGCCGGAGATATGATTTGTAAAGCATTAGGACGAAAAAATCAATCTAAAGTAGCTAATGCTATGCTAGCCAATCCATGTAATTAGAAAGTTCATCATTATTAGCGTTGATAGGTACTAAAAATCGGAAACTTAAAGAGAAGCACCCAGTTTTGTGCTAGCCTATACTTATAAATAAATTACTGATGAAGTTTTCCAGTGTACACCCATCATTAAAAACAGAACTATGAGAGAAATTTTCATGAACGATAAAGTATGGACACCTAAAAACCCTGAACAAACAAGAATGTGGCAATTTATGGATTTTGCCGCAAAAAAGCATTGTCAAGTTTTTGAAAATTACCAGGACTTACATACCTGGTCAGTAAAGCATCCTGAGTCATTCTGGGAAACTCTTTGCCTTTTCTTTAAATTGAACTTTGATACACCGCCTCACCAAATTCTGAATTATTATTCTGAAATGATTGAAGCACGCTGGTTTTCAGGAGCTCGATTCAATTTTGCTCAAAAATTATTAACCCGCAGAGATAATCACCCTGCTCTAATAAGCCTTGATGAAAATGACTGCAAAAGTGTAATTAGCTATGCTGAGTTATACGAAAAAGTAGCTCAATGTGCTGCTGGTCTTAAAGCAGTTGGTGTCACCACTGGCGACCGGGTGGCCGCAGTGATGCCTAATACTTCCTATACAATCATTGCCATGCTGGCAACAACTTCTTTAGGAGCAATTTGGTCATCCTGCTCACCTGACTTTGGTACCCAGGCTGCGCTTGATCGGATAGGACAAATTGAACCTAAAGTACTCTTTATTTGTGATGGTCATCAATATCAAGGTAAGAAACACAGCAGCTCAGAAAAGGTTATACAACTTCCTGCTGCGATTACCTCTCTAAGACATGTAGTTATTTGTCCGAATATTAATGAAGAAATTAATCTTGAGCAACTACCCTACGCCTCGTATTGGGATGATTTTATAAAACCGGCAAAAGAATGTGATTTCATCTCTCTTCCATTTGATCATCCGGTTTATATTTTATTTTCTTCGGGAACAACGGGTAAGCCTAAATGTATCGTGCATGGAGCAGGTGGAACTTTAATCCAGCATCTGAAAGAATTAGGTCTCCATTCAGATATTAAATCCACAGATAATTTATGTTTTTATACAACGTGTGGCTGGATGATGTGGAACTGGACTGTTTCTGCTTTGGCATTGGGAGCTACTATCACTCTATATGAAGGTTCTCCAACCTACCCAACAGATAATAGAATGTTTCGACTGATAGATGAAGAAAAAGTCACAGTATTTGGAACCAGTGCCAAATTCATATCTGCTATAGAAAAAGCCGGGGTAAAACCAAAAAGTGAATTTCAATTATCTGAGTTACGCTGCGTCTTGTCTACTGGCTCCCCACTTCTACCTAAAAACTATGATTTCGTCTATGAACATATTAAAAAAGATCTGCAATTAAGCTCTATTTCAGGAGGAACGGATATCATTTCTTGCTTTGCATTGGGAAATCCTCTTCTCCCGGTTTATCGGGGTGAATTACAATGCATTGGATTGGGTATGGAAGTTGCGGTGTACGATGAAGAAGGTCATTCAATCAAACAAAAACGTGGTGAGTTGGTTTGTACCAAACCCTTCCCTTCCATGCCAGTCTGTTTTTGGAATGATAAGGATAAAAAAGCATATACACATGCTTATTTTGAACGCTTCCCCGGGGTATGGGCACATGGCGATTTTGCTGAAATAACTGCTCATAATGGATTAATTATCCATGGTCGTTCTGATGCAATATTAAATCCGGGAGGAGTGCGCATAGGAACAGCTGAAATTTACAGACAAGTTGAAAAAATAGATGATGTTGTTGATAGCATAGTGATTGGCCAAGATTGGCAGGATGATGTACGAGTTGTGTTATTCGTTAAATTGCGTGAGGGAAAAAAGCTGGACGACGAATTAATCAATCTCATTAAAACAACCATTAGAAAAAATGCGTCACCTCGACATGTACCAGCAAAAATACTGGAAGTTCCAGACATTCCCAAAACCCTTAGCGGAAAAATAGTGGAGCTCGCTGTTAGGCAAGTCGTTCATGGCCAACAAGTAAGTAATTTACAGTCTTTGGCAAACCCACAAGCATTAGAATATTTTAAAGACAGGGAAGAATTGAAAAGTTAAAATAGCATGAAAATCACCATTTTCAGCTCCAATCCACATTAAAAATCATCTCGTATCTGTAGAGAGGGCAGCTGCAAGAGTTGCCCTTTAATTTTAATATCTATTATTTGAATTAAGAAGAACTTTAATAATCCTCATAACACGAGGAAAACTGGTTTAACCAAATACTTTAAAACCATCTCCTAATTTGCAATTCATTTGATAACTACCTAATCGCTCATAACTACTTGCGTTGAGCACAGTGGTTTTAATTGAGGCGTCACCCTCTGAGTCTAAATTGAATTTGCTGTAATCAAACATAGGTGTACCACGAGCCATAGGATCATCAAGACTAAAATGTCTATCTGAGGCTGTAACACGGTTATCACCAACTACCATCACAGCATTCGGAGTAACTGATACTATTGCGGAATTCAATGGCATTTCTGAGGTGCATTTTTTTAAGTTAATTACAAAAGTGATTCGCTTTCCTTCTGCTATGGCATCGACTACATTTTGAAAAGTTTCTAATTCTACTGCTGCCTGCGCTGTAAAAGAACACAGCGTAAAAACTGCTAAAAACATCTTTTTCATGAGTAATGTTCCTTGTATTAAAACCGGCTTAAGGTTGCCAATAAGAATTTATCTTGTCAATCCTAAACCAAAATAATTATTTTCAGACCGAATCACGCCGCTTATCTGGTGAATGCGTATCGCCTCTTGTTATGTTATCCACAGTCCAGCCAATAATCATGAAAAACAAATCAAGATAACTCAGTGAAATTAATATTTTTCTTTGTTTATGAATCCAGTTTGTGTATACTTGCACATAGCGTCGATTTGAAACACAGCTTGCGGACGCTCAAAAGATTTATTCCTCTGTTTAAGATCATGAAAACTCTAAAATCGAGGTAAAATGCAATTATTGCTTTTTATTAAGAATTAATGTTTTCCAGTACTTCAGACATCTTTTGAAAATACGGCTAAAGCGGTTGCTTCCTAATCCCCACTTTATGCCCCGCAAGCGATAATCCCAGGTTATAGTAATGATTGAATTATGTGGGCTAAAAAAATCTTTCTCTGGCAAACTCGCCTTAAATGATATTAATTTATTTATTCAGGAAGGTGAAATTTTTGGAGTTATAGGGAAAAGCGGGGCAGGAAAATCAACATTATTACGTTGCATCAATTTATTGGAAAAACCTGACGAAGGTGAAGTCATTATTGATGGACAGAATTTGATGAGCCTTTCCAGAAAAAAGTTAGACTCGGCACGCCATAAAATTGCCATGATCTTCCAGCATTTTAATTTGTTAAATTCAAAAACTGTTTTTGATAATATAGCCCTTCCAATGAGGATCCAGGGTATAAACGAAGAGTCGATCAAACAGAAAATTGAAGAACTGCTCCCCGTTGTCGAGTTAACAGATAAAAAAGATTCTTTCCCCTCGCAACTTAGTGGTGGGCAAAAACAAAGAGTGGCAATTGCCCGAGCGCTGAGTTGCTCCCCCAAAATTCTACTTTGCGATGAAGCCACTTCAGCCCTTGATCCTGAAACTACTGACTCCATATTATCGCTACTAAAAAAAATCAATGAATTGTATGGAATTACTATTGTCTTAATTACCCACGAAATGGATGTCGTAAAACGAATCTGTCAAAGACTGTCTGTCATGGTCGATGGCAAGATTATTGAAACTACTGCTTTATCTAATATTTTCAATAAGCCAGAGAGCCTCGCTCGCAAAATGCTTTATGCACAAATTAGCCCCGAACTACCAACCTGCCTTACCCGTAGACTGGCAGACTATGCTACTGAAAAGCCTCTCGTGAGATTATTTTTCCAGGGCGAGGAAGCAACGGTACCGTTTATTAGCCAAACCAGTAGAGAATTGAACATGGACATCAATATTCTTCTGGCAAACATCGATCGTTTCGACGGCGTGACCTGTGGTGTTTTGGTTGTTGAATTAACAGCGAATCCTTTATTGCTTGAAGCATTTATCAATCGTTGCGAACAAGCTGGTATTACTGTGGAGGTTTTAGGCTATGTCCTACCAGATGGTTTATGATTTACTTAGCGCAACCGGAGAAACACTGTATATGGTGTTTTTTAGTACTCTTTTTGCAGTGCTCCTTGGATTGCCATTAGGCATATTGATGTACTCATCATCTCGGATAAAGCCAAACGTCAAATTGAATAAAATGTTGTCTGCGCTGATTAATATTTTCCGCTCCATCCCTTTTATTATTTTACTTGTTGCTATTATTCCATTCACCAGGCTAATTGTTGGTACCAGCATAGGGATCAATGCAGCAATTGTCCCATTGACGGTTGGAGCGACTCCTTTTTTTGCAAGGCTGGTTGATAATGTTCTCCAATCGCTACCCCTTGGGCTTATAGAAACCGGGTATTCGATGGGAGCTAACACACGCCAAATTATTTTACATATCATATTACCTGAGGCACAATCAGGATTAATTCATTCTATTACAGTAACAGCAATCACTCTGATTAATTACTCAGCTATGGCAGGAGCAGTGGGTGCAGGAGGATTAGGTACCTTAGCGATTAATTATGGCTATCAACGTTTTAATGCTGGCATTATGATAGCTACTGTGATTGTATTAATCATTTTGGTCCAACTGATACAAATGATTGGAGACTACTTAGCTAAACGTTGTATACATTATTAATCGGGAGGTTCAATGAGAATTTTAAGTTGTTTGGTTTTAATCATTAGCCTGGTAGCTTGCAGCAGTAAGCCAGCCCCCAATACTCTGGTTATAGGTACAATTGCAGGCCCTGAAACTGAACTTATTGAAACAGCAAAACAGGTTGCTGAAAAAGAGTATGGGCTGAACATAAAAATTGTTGAATTTAATGATTATAATTTACCCAATGAAGCTCTACAGGATGGCAGCCTGGATGCTAATGTTTACCAACATTTACCCTATCTAAAAGCTGCTATCTTGTCCCATGGTTATGATTTGCAGGCAATCGGCAGAACCTTCGTTTATCCAATGGGTATTTACTCAAAAAAATATAAAACACTCAGTGAATTACCTGAAAATGGAATAATTGCCGTGCCAAATGACCCTAGTAATGAGATGCGCGCCTTCTTATTATTGGAGAAAGCTCATCTGATTACTCTTAAAAATACAACGAATAGCGGTATTCAAGACATCGAAAGCAATCCCAAGCAATTCAAATTCAAAGAGATAGACGCCGCTCAATTACCCAGGGTGCTCCCTGATGTTGACGCCGCAGTCATCAACACTACGTTTGCCTTGCCTGCCGGATTAAGCCCATCAAAAGATGCCTTGTTTACTGAAGGTAAGGATTCACCTTATGCCAACATCATTGTGATACGCCGTGACACAGAAAAAAGGCCTCAACTGGAATTATTTGTGAAGGCATTAAATTCAGAAGAAGTGAAAGAAAAAGCAAAAAAATTGTTTGGAGAAGATGCAATACCGGCCTGGTAATTATTAATAAATTAGCTTAATTTTTACTTAATAAAAAACTGTTATACTTTATCTAGATAACCTTATTGAGGTATTTGATATGGCTTTTTATAATTCTATCCCTTTAATTGGTAAACATTTAAAATCAGAGAGCCGTACAAAAAAATACACTTCTGAAGAATTCAAAAGGCTAGAAAGAGAATACAGAGATCACATCGGTTTGCCGGAAAGCTCAAGCTTTAGTTCTGATGCATTCGATAAGCTTGTCAGCTCCAGAGTAGATGATTTCCGTGCTTTTCCGAAAACCAGCCTACCCGGGGGCTTGCTATTTCATGATAAACTGAAGGATGCCAATAATACCGAAGGAGACAACATCCGGGATGTCTTAAGTAAAACAGTCCTGGCACCAACCGAAAAGTTTAAAACAGCACAAAAGAACTTCACAGAATCTACCTCAACATTTAAAGAGCTTATCAAATTAATCCCAAGCAAATTCCGAGCTCAGGATCTTGTGGGCACAATGAAAGAACTGACCGATGATGCCCGTAAAGCGATATTGGAACAGCAAGCGCACGAAATCCAGATGTTGAAAGAAAAATTGGATCCCCAGAAAGAAGGACAAAGTGGTAATTACGTATCCGACTTTAAAAAAGCCTTGGGGCTTAAGGATAATGACGAGGTTAAGAAAGTTACAGAAGGCCTGGTAAAGGAATTGGAAGAAACTCACAAAAAGCAATTGGGTGAATTTGATAAATCCACAAGTGAATCATTAACTCAACTGCATAAAGCCTCTGCAAGTGAATCTACAGAGTATCTGTTTCTTGCAAATCTGTATGAAAACAACAAGGAAATGCGTCAAACGCTTGAAAAGTTATATGCCAAAGAGCGTGAAAGAAAAGGGCTTCCTCCTGAATCTACAACAGTTCAAGTAGGTTTATCAGAAAACAAAATTGATCTCAATGGAATCAAACTCAAGGATATCCCTGTCATTAAAAGTATTACAGGAAGAGAGATTCATCAACAACCGGATGGCAGCTTTACAATCCACATGCCGATGATAAATCCACTCTATTATCAGGATCCAAGGCAAAATGTCAAAACAGACTTAATGCTGCTTGCTCAAGCTATAAAAGCCTCAGGCTATGATTCTATTGAAATGAATTGTAATTTTCCAAATAGTGAAAAAGTAGCGATGGAAAGAGGCCGACAAGCTTTTGCCGCCTGTATTGAATCAGGTTTTCCTCCAGACAAGATCACAATTAATGTTAATGGCAAACCTATGAAGGCCGAGGAATTGTTTAAAGAAAACCAAGAAACTTACCAGGATATTATGTCAAAAGCTTCAAAAATCTCGAAAGATTACGAGGACATAAAAGCTCCCAAAACTTCAACCGGCCCAGTGAACACAGTCGTAGTCAAACAGGAAATTGCCGCATTACGAGCGAAACAGCAACAAGAGGAACGAGTCCAAACTCAGCCTGTTGATGAACAACGACATGGCATGACCAACCAATAATTGACTTATATGTTGAATTTGGATTGTTTAATCCAAATTCAACTAATTATTTATCTTCTCTGAAAATTTGCTCAAAAAATTCCACTACCTCAAATCATCAATTTCTGATATTTTATCCATCATGAACACTTGAATTTTAAATGACTGATTCTCTACGGACTGCTGCTTGAGAAGTCATTTAAAAATAAAGTGCCTGTGTAACTATTCCAGGTATTTTAGTATCATCGAGAATAGATATGGAATTCAACGGGTTAGCTAAGGAGAAAGCTATGAGTACTCGTCGCTTTGATGAATTTGACAATGAAATGGATGATTTTAGTGATACTGAACCTGTTATAACAGAGGCAAGCCCTTCAACAAAATTGGAAAGGCGTAGAAAAATAGAAGATCTGTTGGAAGAAAAGCGGTTAAGAGAAGAACTGGAAGAGTTTGGTTAGTTGGTAGAAAATTTGGGCATATAAATGTCAAACCGTACAGTCTTACCATCAATTGAGGCATCTGGCGGCAGTAATGGTTTTATTTTTTGCGGCCACTTGACTACAACTCTTGACTTAACATGAGATAAAGACAGCTTGATTAATTCCATTGCATCATTATCCACTCCAATTAATTGCTGCAAAACTTGCATCTCTTTCTTAACCAAAGCCGATTTACTTCGTTCTGGGTGCATGGGATCAATGTAAATAATATCGGGATAATCCTTTTCTTGCACACTATGCAGGAATGAAATAGCATCGCTTTCAATCAAAGACAAAGACATTTTTTGAATCTCTGATTCGTTTCTACGAGATAGTGCATCAGCAAGCAGTGCGGCCATAACTGGATGACGTTCCAGCATAACCACATCGGAGCCAAAAGATGCCAAAATAGCAGCATCTTTTCCCCAACCTGCTGTAGCATCCAAAATTCTAATACCTTTAGTTGGCTTGCAAGCTTTGATCAAACCCTGTTTTTTGCCCTCTTCTTTTCTTTTACTCCAGGTCATACTGCTGAAATCAGCAAACATAAGAGAAAAATTTCGAATTTTTAAAGTTAGTTTTTCAGAAGTAACAAAAAGACAGGTGTCAGCATTTCGATCTAACTGTAAATTCAATCGATCAGCTAACAATTGTGCTTTTTCTTTGAGTTCGTTATTTTCATAGCCAACTGCTGTTATTCTATTCATTCTTATAATAATAATTGATTGACATACTGTAGCAGGGAATTATAAATCGGCACTTCAGGATATTCTACCAACTCAGACAGGTCAGTCATACTAGAAAGTACAATGATAGGCCTTGCACCAACAGCCAATGCTGCTTGTACATCTGAAATTCTATCTCCAACGAAAGACACACCATCCAGAGAACAATTCAACTTTTTCGCTAAAGCTATTAACATTCCTGGCTGAGGTTTTCGACAAAAACATTTGTCTTCAGGCAAATGAATACAATACTCTATGGCGTCAATTTTCCCCCCAGCCTCTGCAACTACTTCTTTCAACTTATGATGAATAGCAGATAAATCATCCTCTGAGTACAGTCCTCTTGAAACCCCAGATTGATTGGTTGCAACACCGATTTTATATCCAGCGGCATTTAAGCGAACTATTGCAGTAATGCTATCAGGTATAATAATAAACTCATCAACGTTCTTGATATAATTGATTGAGTCAGTGTTAATTACTCCATCTCTATCAAGCAATATAATTTGACTCATAAGAGTTACAACATTGAAATGTCAGCTACTCCCTGCAATAACTCTTGTAATCGCTGCAGGAGCGCAAGCCTGTTTTGTTTCAATGACTCTTCTTCAACCATAACCATCACATGATCAAAAAAAGCGTCTACCGGTTCTTTAAGACTAGCCAGGAGCTTAAGTAATGCTGGGTAATCTCCGGCAATATATAAAGCCTCTGCTGTTTTAGTAATTTTATTAAGATGCTCAAATAAAGCCTTTTCAGCACCTTCCTCTATAAGCTCTTCCTTAATATCAACCCTTTTATCAACATAAGCTGCCTGAGCTAAGATATTGCCTACACGCTTGCAAGCAGCTGATAATGACGCCGCCTCTGGCATGGTAATAAATGACTTTAAAGCGAATATACGTTTATCTAAATCGTATAACCAATCATCCTGACGAGCACGAACAGCATGAACCAAATCAGCGCTGATACCTTGATTTTGATAATAAGATTGAAGTCTCTCAAGAATAAATGGTTTTAATTCAGACATTAAATTCTTATCTTGAGTGAGTCGCTCACCATAATTAGCTAAGGCTTCTTTGATTAAAGTTGATAAATTAAGCGGCGCTGATATTGAAATGAGTAAACGAACTACAGCCAAAGCGTGGCGTCTTAATTTAAAAGGATCCTTTACCCCGGTTGGTTTTTGGCCAATTGCAAAAATACCAACCAGAGTATCTATACGATCTGCCAGGGAAAGTGCTTTACCCAAATCGGTTGAGGGTAAATCATCACCAGCAAATCGAGGCATGTATTGCTCATTTAAAGCCGCGGCAACAACCGCTTCCTCGCCATCATTAAGAGCATAGTAATACCCCATAATCCCTTGTAATTCAGGAAACTCACTAACCATCCCTGTCATCAAATCACACTTACTTAATAAACTAGCTCGCTCAGCCAGGTGAGAGGATAAATTAAGAGACTGACTTAAATAACCCATCATTGCCTTTATTCTTTGTACCTTATCATACATACTTCCAAGCTTTACTTGAAAAATAACCTGCTCGGTAGAAGGTATATGTGCACTTAACGGCTGTTTTTTATCTTGTTTAAAGAAAAAGGCAGCATCACTCAATCTTGCTCTCATTACCTTCTCATTTCCTAAAACGACTTGTTTTGGATTAGAGCTTGCAATGTTAGATACAGTAATAAAATAAGGTAGCAGCTCACCATGCTTATTTTTTAATGCAAAACACTTCTGATGAGATTGCATGGAAGCAATTAGAGCTTCAGTTGGAACCTCTAAAAACTCCTGTTCAAAGCTTGCAATGAGTGCTTGAGGCCATTCAACTATGGAGGTTACTTCATCAACCAATTCTTCAGGCATAACCACTGAAGCATCTAAAGGTGCCGCTAATTCTTGTACCTGATGGATAATAGTTTGCCGCCGAGTGGCGAAATTAGCAATTACAAAAGCATCTTTCATCTGATCTTCATAGCTTGCAGCTGAATTTATTCTTATTTCCTGCGGATGATGAAAACGATGCCCCCTGCTTTGACAGCCACTTGTAACGCCTAAAATTTTATGCTCAAGCGTCTCATTTCCATAAAGCATCACAGCCCAATGAACGGGTCTTGCAAATTCGTCGTCCCCTTCTCCCCATCTCATGGGTTTAGTAATAGGTAAAGACTCTAAAGACTGGCTAACCAATACAGGTAAGAGATCTTTTGTTTTAGTACCCTCACTCTGTGTTTCAAAAACAATCCATTCACCTTTATCAGTTTGAATCTTGGTAAGCGCATCTACAGTGACACCACATGATTTTGCAAATCCTGATAAGGCAGGAGTCGGGTTACCTTCGCTATCGTATGCTGCTATTGCAGCAGGGCCGCGTCGCATTACTTTTTGGCTTTCCTGTTCAGTTTGTAAGTCATGAATAACAATAGCCAGACGTCTTGGTGTGGCGAATCTTTTTACTTCACCATAACTTAATTGCGCCTTATCTAATGCCGCTAACAATTGGGTAGAAAACTCATTTGCCAAAGACCAAACAGCGCCTGAAGGCAGTTCCTCACATCCTAATTCAAAAATAAAATCATTGACCATTACACACCTTTTGCATAGGGAAACCTAGCGCTTCGCGCGCTTGATAGTAAGCTTGAGCTACCGCTCTTGATAGATGTCTGACACGTAAAATATACCTTTGCCGCTCTGTCACAGAAATTGCTTTACGTGCGTCCAGTAAATTAAAAGTGTGAGAAGCTTTTATTACCATTTCGTAAGCAGGAAGAGGTAATTGCAAAGCTATCAACTTTTGTGCCTCTCCTTCATAATAATCAAATTGCTTAAATAATTCTTCGACATTGGCTTGCTCAAAGTTATAAGCTGACATTTCTACTTCATTTTGATGAAATACATCCCTATACGTAACCATGCCATGAGCAGTTTTACACCATGGCAAATCAAATAAATTATCCACCCCTAAAACAAACATTGCAATACGTTCCAGACCATAGGTTAATTCACCGGTGATTGGTTTACATACAAGTCCACCCACTTGTTGAAAATAAGTAAACTGAGACACTTCCATTCCATTTTGCCAAACCTCCCAACCTAAACCCCATGCGCCCAGAGTTGGTGATTCCCAATTGTCTTCGACAAAACGGATGTCATCCAATAAAGGGTCTACTCCAAGTGCACGTAATGAATCTAAATATCTGTCTTGTATATCCAGTGGCGACGGTTTTAATACAACCTGAAATTGATAATAATGCTGAACCCGGTTTGGATTTTCTCCATAACGACCATCCGTCGGTCTTCTGGATGGTTGAACATAAGCTGCTGACCATGGCTCAGGTCCAATCGCTCTTAAAAAAGTAGCTGGATGAAAAGTACCTGCGCCAACCTCCAGATCCAAGGGCTGCAAAATAACACAACCAAAATCTGCCCAATATTTTTGTAAGGTTAGTATAATTTCCTGAAAGGTAGTAGGTTTAGTCATGAAAATCTCAAAAAATAACAAATATGATCTTTAATATAGGTTGGTTTTTAATCCTTTTATCTAGGATATATCCCATGAAACCTATCTTTTATTTAGAGAATTAATTATTCAGTCCAATAAATTATTGGATTGTTGGGTGTCGTAGCTGATCGAACTCAACGCCACAACACTAAAATACTATCCCGGCTGAGTACAACCGGGATATATGAATTTAATCCAAGTATTTAATCAATACTTAATTGCCAGCTGCCTTTTTAATTAACTCACGTAGTGATTGCTCACTTGTAGCGCCGGGTATAAATGATATTTCACTGCCCTTTTTAAATTGACCATCTGGTGTTGAACCAATTATAAAGGCAGGCGTCCCCATCAAATGCAGTTTTTCAGCCAGTTGGCGATTCGCATCCAGGATATCAGTCACTTCCTGACTATCCATATCTTTTTTCAGTTTTTGCATATCCAGGCCTATGGATTTGGCTGCATCCATAACTGTTTTTTCATCCAAACGTTTGTCTATCTTAATCAAAGCATTATGCATATCCTGATATTTCCCTTGCATGCCAGCTGCAAGTGCAACTCTGGAAGCCAGATCAGAAGTCTTGCCAAAGATTGGAAACTCTTTGTATATAACTCGTAATCCACTGTCTTTTTTAACCAGATTTTCAATAGTAGACGCCATTTTTTTGCAATGAATGCATTGATAATCAAAAAACTCAACCAGTGTTACATTCCCTTTAGGATTACCAACAGTAGTCAATTTGCCTTGAAAAACTTGTTCAGCATTGTCCTGAATTGCGGCTTGAGCTTGCTGTTGCATATTTTGTTGTTGTTTTTGTTGTAAAGCTTGTGAAGCTTCCAATAAAACTTCCGGATTATTAATCAGATAATCATGAATAACTTTTTCAATTTCTTTTTTTTGGGCATCTGATAAAGAAGCACTAGCCGTATCAGCCGCCATAGTTGCAGGTGATATTAATGTGGTAGCTAGTGCTCCAGCTGTTAATAAACTTGTAAATTTCACGCAATTCCCCTTACTTATAATTAATCAATGACGCAAATTACATCTCGCAGATAACTTTATCATTAATTCATCTGCTTAAAACAGCAAAGTATAACAAATTTCTGTTGCCTAACGCACCCTAGCATTCATGAAAAAAAAATTCAATATTACAACAACAAACTGTAAATCAGGGTACCTCAGGAATTTTATAAAAATTAAATGCAATACCTACAGGCATTCAGTCAAATTAGCATAGGCCAAAACTAACCATTTTACACCATGTTCACTAAATTTTACTTGAACTCGTGTATGAGCTCCGCTGCCCTCAATAGCAAGAACGACACCCTGTCCAAACTTGGCATGCTGCACATTTTGCCCAATTGTAATGCCTGACGCCTCGTCAGTCACTGACAATTTGCTTTTTGTAGTTCCAGGCCATTGAGGACGTGATTTAACTCGAACTTCATCAAGAAATTGTTGGGGAATTTCACGCAAAAATCTCGATGATCTGTGATACTCTTCACGACCATATTGTCTTCGGACCTCAGCGTAGGATAAAACTAATTTACGCATAGCACGAGTCATGCCGACATAACACAATCGACGCTCTTCCTCCAAACGACCAGGCTCTTCGATGGATTGCCTGCCTGGAAATATTCCTTCTTCCATACCAACCAAAAACACAATGGGAAACTCAAGCCCTTTGGCTGCATGTAAGGTCATTAGGTGAACAGATCGTTCATGTTCATCAGCCTGCAATTCTCCTGATTCTAATGAAGCATGAGCAAGAAATGAATTGGCCAGAGGTAACTCATCCTCTTCATCATACTCATATCGAAATTGTTTAGCAGCATTAATCAGTTCTTGCAGGTTATCCACACGTGATTCTGATTTATCACCCTTGATTTTGCTAAAATGAGCGTATAAACCACTATGCTGTATTACATCAGAAATCTGTTCATCCAATTCCTTATTTGCGGTCAGAAGCTGTAGTTTTTCAATCAAGTCAATAAATTTTGCTAATGCCAAGCTTGCCCGTTGTCCTAGTTCTGTCGATTGCAATATGCCTTTGGAAGCATCCCATAGCGAACACTGTACTGATCTGGCATACTGACGAACCTCATCCAATGTTTTTTCTCCTATTCCCCTGGTAGGGAAATTAACCACTCTTTCAAAAGCAGTATCGTCATTTGGATTAACTAACAATCGTAAGTAAGCCAAAGTATCTTTAATCTCTGCCCTATCAAAGAAACGAACTCCTCCATATATCCTGTAAGCAATACCCGCACGTAACAAAGCTTCCTCTAAAACTCGAGATTGGGCATTCGATCGATATAACACTGCAATCTCATCGGCACTGGCGCCCTGACTCAATTCCATGCCAATTCGTTCAGTAATAAAACGTGCTTCATCCAATTCATTGAAGGCACTGTACACAAGAATTTTTTCTCCCTCACTACCCGAAGTCCATAATTCTTTACCCATGCGAGTACTATTGTTAAGAATCAATGCATTTGCTGCATTTAATATCATTGCAGTCGACCTGTAGTTTTGTTCGAGTCTTATGATGTGGGTATCTTTAAAGTCATGCACGAACTGCTGAATATTTTCCACTCTGGCTCCACGCCAACCATAAATTGATTGATCATCATCTCCTACAGCCAATACCGCTGTATGATCACCAGCAAGCAAGCGTATCCATGCATATTGAATCGTATTGGTATCCTGAAATTCATCAACTAAAATAGCTTGAAAGCGTTCGCGGTAATGGGCAAGAATATCTTCATTATCTCGTAACAATTCATGGGTTCGTAATAATAGTTCGGCGAAATCTATTACCCCAGAGGTTTGGCAAACCTCTTCATACGCTTTATAGATTGAAACCAAAGTTTTGGTCGGACCGTAATGCAGTGCGCTAATATGTTGTGGGCGCAAGCCTTCATCCTTTTTACTATTAATAAATGCTTGGACTTGTTTGATTTGCCATTGCTCAGGATCAAGATTAAGTGAGAGAATGACTCGCTTGATAACTCTTGCCTGGTCTTCCGAATCTAGAATATGAAACTGTTCTGGAAGATTAGCCTCTTTGTAGTGGCGGCGTAATAAACGATGACACAACCCATGAAAAGTACCAACCCACAAACCCAAAGTTGGTGTAGACAACATAGTGTTAAGTCTCGATCTCATCTCACCAGCAGCTTTATTTGTAAATGTTACTGCCAATATAGAGTGGGGGGAGAGATGCTGTTCTTCAATTAACCAGGCAATACGACTCACCAATACTTTTGTTTTGCCACTGCCTGCACCGGCTAAAACCAGCATATTACCTAACGGTGAGGTTACAGCTTCACGTTGCTTTTCGTTTAATTCCTTGAGAAGTGCTGCTATGGTCATAGAATATTTCCAACAGAAAAAGTGCAAGTATTATCTTCAATTTATTTGCTAAAGCAAAGATATAATCAATGCGGTAAAAAATCTAAAAAATTCTCCTGGATATATATCGAGAAACCCCATGCAAGTATTGCTTTCTGATCAATCAGAGCGCAAAATACTGTTCTTTTAAAGTGGCTACTAGATATTATTATAATACAATGACGTTATCATAAAGGACTAAAATGCATACCCTCTACCCAGCAATTAAACCTTACACACAACACGAATTGAAGGTTAGTAAACTGCATACACTTTATTTGGAAGAAACCGGAAATCCTGAAGGCATACCTGTTATTGTATTGCATCACGGCCCAGGTGGAGAAGCTGACCCGCATCTAAGACGTTTTTTTGATCCTCAAAGATATCGCATTATTCTTTTTGACCAACGAGGTTGCGGACGCTCAACTCCACATTTGGAAATTAGTGAAAATAACACGCAGCTTTTAATGGAAGATATCGATTCCATTAGAGATTTCCTGGGCTTGAGAGAATTTGTATTATTTGGGGGTGGATGGGGTTCTCTATTGGCATTATTGTATGCGCAAAAATTCCCTCAACAGGTTAAAGCATTACTACTCCACCAAATCTTTTTAGGTCGACAAAAAGATATCAATTGGTTTTATAAGCATGGGGCCAGTCTGGTTTATCCTGATTATTGGGAAGAATTTATCAACTCAGTCCCTGCAAATAAACTTGAAAATATTCCCAAGTATTATGCTGAATGTCTACAAGGTTCAAATGAGCTAGCCCGAATGGCTGCTGCGAAAAACTGGGCTCTTTGGCAAGCCAGATGCAGTAGTTTGCAGCCCCATTTATATGTTATTGATCAGTATAGCGACCCACATTTCGCATTAGCATTGGCTACACTGGAATCCTATTACATTATTAATCATTATTTTATTGAAGAAAATCAGGTTTTAGCTAATGCCCATAAAATAAGGCATATTCCTACCTATATTGTTCATGGTCGTTTTGACTTGGTAAGCCCATTATCTAGTGCATGGGAGCTTCATCAAGCTATACCCGCGTCTAATTTAAGAATAGTCAGAGATGCCGGCCATTCTGATAGAGAATCAGGAATTATTGATGCACTTATTTATGCCAGTAAGGATATCTCAAAGCAGGGTCTCGATGCATGTTAACTGTATTACAAAGAGTAAAGGAAGCCAGGGTTGATACTGAGGGTCAAACAGTTGGTAAAATAAACCAGGGCTTGTTGATACTTTGTGGTTTCGAACCTAAGGATTCCTTGGAGAATATCAACCGTATGCTAGATAAATGCATTAATTATCGTATTTTCGAAGACCCAAATGGCAAAATGAACTTGAGTTTAAAGGATGTAAACGGTGGTATGCTATTAGTACCGCAATTTACTCTAATGGCAGATACTCAAAAAGGATTGCGCCCAAGTTTTTCACATGCAGCTTCTCCTGAACTCGGGCGTGAACTTTTTAATAATTTATTAACTCTTGCTCAAAAACTACACCCCAATACGCAAAGCGGTTGTTTTGGAGCCAACATGCAAGTTTATTTATGCAATGATGGCCCTGTTACTTTTTTGTTGCAATTTTAATTTGCTTTTGCTGCATTAAATACATGTTTTTAAGTGAAATACAAAAATTCATCATTTAGATTTAGGGAAACCCATAAGAAGCATGGATATTTCAATTGCAAGCAAGTAAATTAAAAGGTCTATTGTCAACATCAAGCTTTTGTTTGCAAGAACCAAAAACTGGTGTAACATCGTTTTAAGTATCTAATAAATAGAAAAATTATGCGACTAATCTTAATGTTTGCTGGTGTGGTAGTATGCTTTATTTTAACAAGCTGCACAAGTAAAGGAACAAACCCAATAGATCCATTTGAGCCCTTTAATCGTAAAGTACATAACTTTAATATGGCATTTGATGCTACTGTATTAAGACCACCAGCAAAATTATATAAGGCAGTCGTCCCCAGAGTTGTAAGAAAAGGGGTCAATAATGCATTCAATAATCTGGATCTGTTCCCTACTATAGCCAGCGATATACTGCAAGCCGAAGGAAAATGGGTAATCAAAGACAGCTGGCGACTCTTCATTAACTCAACTATAGGAGTTGGTGGTCTGTTTGATGTAGCGGAAAAATTTGGTTTGCCGCCACATTATAATGATCTGGGTCTAACACTCGCCAAATGGGGAGATAAAAAATCTCCTTATCTTGTAATACCTTTTTTAGGCCCCAGTACTCTTCGCGACGGAGCAGGATGGCTGTTTCAGTTTGCACTCTGGAGCCCGTATGTTTATATTGATGATGCCGGTTTGGCTTATGGTTTAATTGGATTACGCTATATTGATTTACGAACACAATTATTTGACACTGAGCCTTTACTGAATGAGGCGTTAGACAAATACACATTCATCAGAGACGCTTACCTGCAACATAGGAATTACCTTATCGCAGGCACTGAGCAAGACACAGGCTTATCCTTCCTTGAAGATACAAAAGCCAATAAAACTGCAATGCAAGAATCAAGCGCATCAAATAACCAATTAGGCTCTGACTATGTTGATGAATAAAATGTTTAATTGAGATTAACCAGGTCGTGATAAGGGTTGATGCTGAACCAGATGCAAAGCACAACCCTCTTTAATCTCTGAACTTCGAAATCGAAATAATGACTGTTTTTTTATCTTGGTAAAGAAGCATGCAACTTTTCAAGACAACCCATGTATTCACCTGCGATATCCAAACCTGTTTCAGCGCTAATTTCCTGAATGCAAGTTGGACTGGTCACATTAATCTCTGTTAGATAATCACCTATCACGTCGATACCCACAAAATATAGCCCTCTTTCTCTCAGAACTGGGGCTATTTGTTCACATATCCATTTGTCTCTTTCAGTAATAGCAACCACTTCTCCTTTAGCTCCTGCAGCCAAATTTCCCCGCAGATCCCCTTTCGCAGGAATGCGGGCTAGGGCAAAGGGAACAGGTTCGCCATTGATTAACAAAATACGTTTGTCTCCACTTACCGTAATATCCGGGATATAACGTTGAGCCATAATACTTTTTGTCTGTCCTTTGGTTAATACCTCCAAAATGACTGACAAATTTTTACCTTCCTTATCAACATAAAAAACGGAATTACCTCCCATCCCTTCAAGGGGTTTAAAAATAACTTGTTGATGAATTTGCCAGAACTCTTTTAGTTGCTGATTATCTCTGGATACTAAAGTAGGAGGACAGCAATGGGGAAAATTTAATGTAAAAAATTTCTCATTCGCATCACGTAAACTTTGCGGTTTATTTGCAACTAATACCCCTTCTTGTTCAGCCAAATCCAAAGCGTAAGTTGCATAAATATACTCCATATCAAACGGTGGATCCTTACGCATCAAAATAACATCAAAATCTCTTAATGGTTTATTACCCAAATCTCTGGTTTTAAACCAGTTTAAACTCTGTATATCTTCAATGTGAATTTCATGGGCTCGTGCATAAGCTCTCCCATCACTGCAATATAATTCATTTTGAGTGAAATAGACACAAGACCACCCCAATCCCTGAGCGCTTTTAATCATGGCCACTGTAGAGTCTTTATAGGGTTTTATTTTATCCAATGGATCCATAAGCACTGCAAGCTTCATCATTCGCCTCCAATTGCGGCGATTTCTCGCGCGGCAGCCAATGCAGCCAAGCGAGCTATAACCCCATAAACATAAAAACGATTTGGGCAGTCAACTACCTCTAAATCATCACATGGCATATTACAAGCCTGCGCGAAAGCCAGGGGCTCAAAATGCATTCCTGGAGCATTGAGGTTCTCATCAATTCCTCTGCCTTTATGAACACGATAAAATCCACCAACAACAAATTGACCAATCATATAAACTACAGGTTCGGCAACAGAACCATCAGGCATGGTTTCAAAAGTATAAACTCCCTCCTGAATAATGACTCTGTCTACCTTCCTGCTCCCTTTGCTGGTAGACATTCTGGTACGTTGCTTTCTATTTAACTGTCGAATTTCATCTCCATTATGAACCATCATAACGCTCATGCCATAGGTGCCATTATCTGCCTTTACTACTGCAAACGGTTTATTTTCTATTCCGTAAGTAGTGTATTTATCATTTATTAACGATAAAATCTTATCCACTTCTTGCGCTAAAGTTTCAATCCCTTCCTGGGCCATAAAATCGACTCCCTCTATAGCGCTAAAATAGGGATTAATTAACCACGGATCAATGCCCACTAAATCAGAAAATTCAATAGCTACTTCTTCAAAAAATTGAAAGTGACTCGATTTTAATCGAGAAGCCCATCCTAACTTGGCTGTTGGCCTAATTCGCTGTTGCACACTCTGCAATATTTCCGGAACACCTGAAGACAAATCATTATTTAATAATAAAAGACAAGGACTGAAATTATCCAGTCCTACCTTGTCACCTTGTCTTTCTAATGGTTCAATTAATAAAGTTTCACCTTGTTCAAGTATTATTTCTGTAGGTTCTTTAATGTCTGGATCTAAACTGCCTATTCGAACTATAAAACCGGCTTTTACAAAAATTGTTTTTAATACATTCAAGCTCTGTAAATAATACTTATTTCGAGTATGGCTTTCTGGAAGGAGCAAAATTTTAGTGCAATCAGGAATGTACTCTATCAAGGCAGATTGAGCGGCCTGTATACACAAAGGAAGAAACTCCGGATTCAAATTGTTAAAACCGGCTGGAAATAAATTGGTATCGACAGGAGCCAATTTAAACCCGGCATGCCGCAAATCAACAGATGAAGTTAAAGGCGCAGGTGTTTCCTGCCATTTTTTTCTGAACCAGGATTCTATTTCAGCAAGCTTATTTAAAATTATTTTTTCCACATGATGCAAAGGACCAGTATGAGCAGTAGTCAAATGTGGAACGGGGATTTCATGCTTATCCATTCATACTCCCTAAACTTTAAAATGAATCGATGTTACCTAGGTTATTCATAAAATGAAAGTATTTATAATTCTTAAAAACCATTACCAATGTTTTTGTGATGACAATACCTACGGAAAAGAGAACCATTCATAATAATAGCCTTATTTCACAATTGCGTCCCATAAATAGAACCATTACTTATTCCACCATCGATTCTTTATGCTTTAGACCAGGATTATTTAGTATAAAATGAACTGAAATCATAAAATAGCAATTCAGAGTTTGCAGGGCCTAAAAAATTGTTTCATTTGGCAAAATTTAAAGTCCTCACAAGTATATCGTTATTTCCCACTTAAATATGGCATAATTACTCAAAATTATACTATTTAACATATCTTTTATGCTCCATTTAAAAACCATAAAATCAGCCCTTCTTTTAATTTTTTTAGGATTCATCTGGGGATCAGGGTATACTCTCGCCAAATTTGCAATGACTAATGGAGTTAACCCACTAGGCTATGCTTTTTGGCAATCATTAGGGCCGGCTCTATTATTAACTTTGGTTAGCCTCTTTACAAAACAAACTCTCTTGCTACACCCCGTTTACTGGCCTTATTTTTTTATATGTGGATTGATAGGTATCGCAATTCCTAATACCAACATGTATTTTATTGCCAGCCATATTCCTGCTGGCGTATTGGCAGTATTAGTTAATACCGTTCCTTTACTGGTTTACCCTTTAGCTCTTTTAGCAAACCAGGAAAAACCCGATGGGTGGCGATTTTTTGCCTTGTTACTTGGTATGTCTGGCATACTTGCAATTATAGGAATAAACTCCGCAGGACTTTACTCAAGCTGGACAATATTGGCTATGCTTAGCCCTCTTGGCTTTGCTTTTTGTTCAATTTATATAGGAGCCAAACAACCAAAAGAAATTAATGCTCTGCAAGCAGCTAATGGAATGTTACTGGCAGCCTCTCTTCTGCTTGCTCCTGTTGTCCTCAAGCAACATGCCTTTTATTCTCTCTCAGCCCCGTTTACCCTCGTGAAACAAATCGTTATCCTTGAGATAATTTTATCCAGTTTAGGATATTTGCTTTTCTTTATTCTCATTCGTATGGCAGGACCTGTTTTTTATAGTTTAACTGGTGGAGTCGTTGCAATAACAGGTTTGTTTTGGGGGTACTTGGCTTTCGATGAGAAGCCTTCATCTATACAGAGCATGGCAATAGCTTTAGTGGTTTCCGCCATTTTTCTGTTATCATGGAGACAGTCGAGACAAACTCAAGGAGTCTGATTCATGCTCAATGAATTAGCAAAACAATTTAGCACACAAATCCAAACCTTTTTCTATTTAATTATGTTAATTAATGGTCTTTTACATTTTATCTTTGCCGGAGCAGTGGCTCGAGACGCTGGTAGTCTATCCAGGCTAGGCCAAAAACCGGTTTTAGTATCCGCCCCTACCTGGGCATTTGCGACTCTAATTGGAGGAGTCATAACAGCAACCATATACTGGCTTCTTCATCATTCCACCTTAACCAGACCCACTGTGAGAGAAATTCGTTATGACAAAGCATAAAATCAAAACAATAGACGTTCATGGATTAAAACGCCAAATGGACAATCAAACCAATTTGAGTTTGATTGATGTACGTGAGCTGGATGAATGGGAAGTTATGCATATCCCAGGAGCGCTTCATATTCCTAAAGATCGGCTCTCCATTGAAATACAAACCCAAATACCCAATAAAGAGCAAACCATCTATTTACATTGCCGAAGCGGCGTCAGATCACTGTATGCAGCCCAATGCTTAATGGATTTGGGATATCACGAAGTCTATTCTGTGGATGGTGGAATTATGGCTTGGGCAATGAGTGGTTACCCGGTAAAACAGGAATCCTACACCCCTTCCTGAGTGAAGAGGTGAGAATAGAAGATAATAAGTTTCTTAAATGCGATTAGTCAGAGTTTCCTGAGTATCAGTGGCTTTTTCTTTTCCTGATGGAACACTAAAAAGACCTCCCTGAGAGCTCTTTGGTTTTTGCTGCAGTAAATGCAAATCACGAGCAGCAATAATAATCTCACGTCTTAATTTATGCACTCTATCAGATAATTCAAGAATATCATCAACAACGGAATAATGCTTGATTGCGAAAGATTGTTTATCCAAATACCCTTTTCTTGGATCAGAATTTTTATAAACATGGGAACGAAGGAATTTTTCCAAAGCACTGTACATATCAGCCAAATCTTCCCGATTAGGATTATTATCCTTATTCAAATCAAGCGATATGGTAAGAGATTTATAAAAATCACTGTTGTCGGGAGAGGTGTATTTATAAGTTGCAGCAATCTGATCACGAATGTAATAGGCCAATGCATTTAATACGCGCGCCTTATCTTCTGGTTCTTTGGATGAACTATCCAGCAGTTCGATAGTTTTTAGCAAAACAAGGACTTGTGGTTGTCTTTCTCTTGAAACTTCTTTTACTGAATCCTCTAATTTGTCCTCAATAATTTTGGCCTTCTCATTATGGGACTTGATTAAAGTAATGATACTTTCCCTGATACTTCCTTTTAATTTTTCATATGCGACCAATTCAAATGACATCTTATTTTCTCCTTATACTCCATGAACAGGACTAGTGAAATGCTTTCACCGTAGGCCAGTTTAAACCAATTCTCTCTTTACGTCATGCTTTTTCTTTTTACTATCTAATTAATTTTCAATCTATTGATTTTAATGAAAAATTTGCAATTCTCTTATTGATTCATCAAATGAATGCTCTCCTGGATAGTATTTTTAAGGATTGTGATCGTTGATTGAGCAACACGCATAGGCTAATTAAATCAGGACATTTTTTCCTCAATTAGTTAGAAGCCAATATAAATTACAACAACAGGACTTACGATAAACCCCAAGGTCGAGGCAAAAAATGTTTTTAATGAGAGAGTTTAGATAGACTAAATAACCGAATTAAAAACATTTTTTAACAAAGAGATTGGGGTTTCTCGTAAGTCCTGAACAAATTTAAATAAGCCATTTATTGTTTTTATAAAACATTTGATTTAATTTACGCATCAATTCGCAATAATATGCAATGGTCATCAAAATGAAAAAAATAAGCTGCAGTATTCTTCTTTTACTCAATTCCTTAATTGGCTATGCCGACTCTGGCCAACCTAAATTAATTTTACAAATAGTTGTTGACCAGTTACGAGGAGATTTAATTTATCGTCATCACAAACAGTTTGGACCTTCTGGTTTCAATTATTTACTTGCTCATGGACTGGATTACCATAATGCACATCATCCCCATGCCAACACAACGACCTGTGCAGGTCATAGCACTATTGCAACAGGAAGCTACCCCTCTTTACACGGCATAGTTGATAATGATTGGTATGATAGAAAAACAAAAAAACTAAAGTATTGTATGGAGGATTTACAGGCCAAAATTTTACCTACTTCACACACCCATACCGAAATTTCAGGACGCTCACCCCGTAACATAAAGCCGTCCACACTAAGCGACGAAATCATTTTAGCAAAAAAAGGCAAAGCATTTGGTGTGTCATTAAAAGACAGAGCAGCCATCACTCTAGCTGGTCATGCAGGCAAAGCGTTCTGGTTTGATAAAACGAATGGAGGATTTGTTACAAGCAATTACTATTATTCCAGTTATCCATTATGGGTAGAAAACTGGAATAAAAACTATCAGCCCAAAGCTTATGACTGGAAGCTTTCTCATCCTAAATCCTTCTATCAGAATGCAAATAATCTTCCATTTCGTCATAACTATGGTAGCTTTGGCCAAACATTTCCTCATCATGTAACCAATCCTCCATCTGAGGAATATTTCAAATCGCTTTCCAGGACCCCCAAGGCAGATGAATTAACTGCTGATTTTGCCAAACAACTGCTGGTAAATGAAAAACTGGGAAAAACAGCAGGTCAAACAGATTATCTTGCAATCAGTTTTTCTGCTGTAGATGCCATTGGCCATCAATTTGGACCTAACAGCCTGGAAGCAGAAGACAATTTGATCGCCCTTGATGACACCCTAAGCCAACTCTTTAAAACCATTGATACAGAAGTTGGTCTTAACAATACGTTAATTATACTCACCGCCGATCATGGTGTCAGCGACGGCCCTGCATTCCTTAAAACACATAAAATACCTGAGATAAAACCTATCAATATAGAAGCGACAGGAGAGCACATCAAGAATTTATTACTCAAACACTTTGCTCTCCCCGCACAAACATTAATGTCAATCAATCCTCCTTTCATCTACCTTGATCACCAAATTATCAAAGAGAAAAATCTGGATATTGCGGAAGTCAGTCTCTACATAGCAGAAGAAATCAGTCATCTTCCAGGGATATTCAAAGCCTACCCATTACCTATACGCGATATTGAAAAAGATTGGTTAAGCGAAAAGGTTGACCGCATGTCTTATACTTACCGTGCAGGTGATGTTTATATTGTACAACCTCCATATCAAAGCCACGGTGCAAAAAGTGAAGATCGAGTCGCTCATGGCAGCCCGTGGCAATATGATACTTACGTACCACTATTATTTGCACACCCTGACCTAAAACCCAAACGTATATTTCGACAAGTATTCACAACGGATATTGCCTCAACATTATCTTCCCTATTATTGATTAAACCGCCTGCTGCGGCTGTGGGCCAGCCGTTAATTGAAGTGTTAAACGCTTTTCATAAGACTGGAGAGAATGATTGAATTCCAACTGAAAAAACTTTACTATTCGTACAAAATTTTTAATGAAAACATTATGACAAAGCAAGCGATTATAATTGGGATTTCCGGCCCATCAGCATCTGGAAAAAGTTTATTAGCAAATACTATAGTGAGTGAATTGGGCTCCGAGCAGGTTGTCGTTATCTCTGAAGATGCTTACTATAAAGACAATGGACACCTACCTTTTGCAGAGAGAGAAAAAATAAATTACGATCACCCTGACTCATTTGATCACGCTCTTCTATATGAGCATCTTCGTCAGCTGAGAGTTGGAAATACAGTACAAATTCCAATTTATTCTCATTCCAAACATCTGCGTTTACCTGAAACCAGAGCAGTGGGCGAACATGCCATTATTGTACTCGAAGGAATACTACTTTTCAGTGATAAAGCTCTCCGTGAAATTATGGATATACGTATATTCATGTCTACTCCTCTTGATGTCTGTTTAACACGACGTTTAAAACGAGATGTAGTAGAAAGGCATCGATCGTTTGAATCGGTTATTCATCAATATGAGACTACAGTACGTCCTATGTACATGCAATTTATTGAACCATCAAGCCGCTACGCTGATATAATAGTGCCTAGAGGTGGTGAAAACAGAATCGCTATAGAGATGATTCAAGCTAAAATGCGGGAATTATTAGCGTCTCATACAAGAGGCAGTTGATAATTTATTGGGCTGATTTAAAGCAACCTAATAGATATTGTGGTTTTAGTCCAGGATCGAAGTAACACTCGCTTCGCCCTGCTAAATCAAAAATAATGGGAGGAGATACTATTGTGGGATTTTTAACTGGAAAAAAAGCACTCATTGTTGGCTTGGCAAGTAACCGTTCAATTGCATATGGCATTGCTAAAGCATTCCACAGTCAAGGAGCTGAGCTGGCTTTTACTTACCAAAACGAAAAATTACAGTCACGTGTTGAAACGATGGCATCGGAATTTAATTCAACTCTAGCTTTTCCTTGTGATGTAGCAAGTGATGAAGAAATAAAAACCGTATTTGATAGTTTACGTAATCACTGGAATAAATTAGATATCCTGGTTCATTCTGTAGCTTATGCTCCGGCAGATCAAATCAGTGGTGATTTTGTGGAGTGCGCAAATAGAGAGGGATTTAGAATTGCTCATGATATTAGTGCCTATAGCCTCATAGGTTTGTCTCAAGCAGCACTACCTATGATGCTTGACACTCAGGGTTCAATTTTAACCTTAAGTTATTATGGGGCAGAAAAAGCCGTACCAAACTATAATGTCATGGGGGTTGCGAAGGCAAGTTTAGAAGCTTCTGTTCGCTATCTGGCAGCCAGTTTAGGATCTAGAGGGTTAAGAATTAATGCTATATCAGCTGGACCAATTAAAACCCTAGCTGCTGCTGGAATTAAAGATTTTCGTAAAATTCATGCTGCCTACGCAAACATTACACCATTACAAAGAAATGTTACTGCCGATGAAGTAGGAAATACTGCTGCCTTTTTATGTTCTGATCTGGCATCCGGGATTACTGGTGAAGTGGTGCATGTTGATGCAGGTTATCATGCAGTCTCTGCGATGAGTGAACTGGGATAGATAAACATTCCCTACTTTTAGATTATATGAGTTTTTCAACAAATTTGATGGATTTGGTGCTGAGAAAATAACTAAGCTCAACACCAACTATTTATTACCATGAAAATTACCATCCTGAATATAAAAAGAAAAACATATTTGATATATTGTTTTTGTATTGAGTAGAACGTTTTTTTAATTCAGGTTCTCCCAATTCATTGAGCTAATTCAAATTGAGTAGCTAATCTTCATATTAAAAACAGGGTATAGTTCTCGAAAAATCCAATCATTTTTATAAACCTGACACAATAAATCAATACCGATATGTTCATTTTACGATCACAACCAAGATTTTTGTCAATGCATTAAAATAGTAGCTATCTAACACTACCAGCAAATGAATATTAAATAGATTAGTATAAATATATCATTCAAAAAGCTGTTGTTTAAATTTTTATCTATAATTAAATTTACATGTATCTGAGTCAGGAGATATAAGGAATGGGGATTGAGCACTTAGATGAAATGCAGACCTTTGAAAAATTGGTTGAGGCCATTAAAGAAGAAAACATTGCGCAACTCAGAATGCTTTTAAGACATGCACGACAATCAAAATATAATATTTTTGAGCAAGTAGACATGGATGGGAATACCATTATGCATCATGCAATAATGCAAGCCAACAGGGAGATAATGGGTTCTATAATGTCATATGAAACTGGGCGTGAGGCCAGTTTTGGAGTCCAAAACAATCAAGGAAAAACACCCTATCAATGTATGCTTGATTTACCTGAAACAAAACAGGTATTTAAGGATTTAGTCAAATCGAAATTAGGACCGAGTTGGACGCAATCTTACATTTTAAATCAATTTCAGCAATATTTGCATTATCAACTCAATAAAGATCTATCTAAGGGCTGCAATCTCCATTTGATGTCCGAGTTACCTGAATATCCTGCACAATACAAAAACAGTTATATATATATCAAAAAAAGCGATACTCAGGAGCTGTATTATGTTAAGCCTGATGGGAAGTATGAACAAGTAAAAATTAATGATTTCGATGTTTTTGAAAAAAAAATAAACGCCATTAAAAATCAGGATGAGGCTAAATTATTAGATCTCAGTAATGAGCAAATTAAAGACCTTGTCACATCAAATGGAGGTCATGCCCCTGATCCTGTTGCACCAGTTATTGAAGACTTAAAAAGCGGACATTGTAATGGTTTGGCATCCATTTGGTTACAATGCAGGCTCGATGGCAAAGAAGAACTATATTATGAAATATTTAAAGATATTATTGCTTGGGATAAAACAGAAGCTTCACTGAATGAAGAGTTAGTTAAAAAATTTGAATATGCTATTCAGCTGACTCGGTCCTATCACATGGATTATGATAGTATGAAATCTTTTCTGGGTACAGAAAAATCAGAGGTTTTGGTTCGTCAATTTATGTGGGAAAAAGTATGGGGAGAAACGAATTATCAACAGGAGAGTCGCTCCAATTCTCATATGTCTTTAGAAGGGCTAAGCTATTTTTTGCAACAATTGGCAAAACCGGAAAATGAAGGAAAAGGATTTGGCCTTAATACCATAGGCGAAGTACCAGGCCATGCTATATCGGCAATATATCAAGATGGAAAACTCTATATTTATGACTCAAATCGCCCTTCCGCGAATAAGGATGAAACTAAACCTGATATAATCAAAGAATTTGATTTGAGTCAGAGAGAAGGCATTGAGGCGGCCGCCAGAGAAATTCGTTGTTGTTTGTTTGATAACTTCAGTGGATCCAATGAACCAAAAGAGCGGTTTTCTATTAACTTTTCTGCTTATGATCACAAAGGAAAACCTCCTGGAACATATATAACGCTAGAACAAGCAGAAGCCAGACGTTTTTATCAAGAGGTCAAAGAAAACAAACCTGTCAACCCCATGCATTTTGCAAAAAAATTACTAGATATCCATACTCACTTATCACCAGAAGAACTCCATTTTATGTATAAAAATATTGAGTTTGATACAAATAAAATCAACGAAATTGTTTATGATGAGTGGAGTAGTTCTTCACCTCTTTTAGAAGTGATCATGAGTGGCCACTATCCCCAAGCTGTTCAAGCCTTAGTACAATCCGGTGCTAACCCAAACCTCGAAGTTGATGGGATATCTCCTATCTCTGAGGCTAAAAGACAAGGCAAGAATGACATTGTTGACTTGCTTGAAGCAAAACCCGACAAACCAGCCCTGCCCAATAAAGCAAAGGTCAGAATCAATATCATAAAAATTCCTGCAAATGAAAGAGAAGCAAATATTTTAGCTGTCTATAGAGTATTAAGTGACGATAATTTAATGAAAAACAAAGACGGATCAGTACCAAACATTATCAAAGAAATGCGGGAAATTGTAGGAAAACTGGATCCTGAAAATGAAGAAGAGATAGCCGGCGCCATTCTCGAAATTAAAACCAAAATAGCTCATGGTAGTGAAGATAATATTAGCGACAATGCGCGTAATGTCCTCAATGGGTTTGCTAAAAGCAGCTGCTGTGATTTTCAAAAAATTCGTGCCGCTTTATCTGAGAACCTTGCAATGGACGAAATCATGAATAATGTTAAGGAGCCTTCTGCCTTAATGAGAACTTAAGCCTTGATGATTTTTATCAAGATTGTTTATTTTGGCAATGTAATATTAGGAATGTTTTTCTGCTAATAACGCCTGATCAAGCTAGTGAATATAAATTTGTACATCCAATAAGAGATCGTATTGTATTGTTCTAACAATGAAAGTCCAATCAGACATAAGCGATCAGATAAAGACTTGCCTCTATACATGACATACGTCGATAAAGTATTTCATGGCATTTCAATCATGTCTAAAACAATAAATATAACTGTAAATAGAGCAAGCACTGTAATCTAAAAGCTTCCTTATTTTCTTAAAAAGTAACCGCTCGCTACTCTCTATTTCCTTACTATTTTCGCACGATGAAGCAAATTATTAACATACAAGTCATAATCCATCATTCCATAACTGGCTTCAATTTGCTGGATTAAACTGTCTCTTTGTTCTTGATCCAAAGAACTTAATTTTCCATCATTAATTCGTTTTAATTTGACAACGACATAGTCACCATTGTCTAAAATCACTCCATCACGGCTTTCTGGGCGTAATAAATTAAATGCCAAATCATTGATTAAGGAATTAGCTTTGTCGCTGTCTCTGGAAGCCTTTTCAACAGAATGCCACTCGAATTGATTACTGGTGATTAATTCCTGCTGTTGCTTATCTTCAACCGGATGAAGCAAACTGCTACCAATTTCTTTTGCTTTGGCATCCCCATATTGTTTTGCTAGTATTTTTCTAATCCGATCTTGGACTTCGCCCAAGGTTTGTTCTCTAGAAGGTATATGTTTCTTCACTCGTAAAACGACTACAGAATCATTATCAAGCTGTATAGGCTCGCTGTTATTTCCTAGTTCCAGAACATCAGTGCTAAACGCAGCATGGATAACCTGTTTATTTTTGGTAATCGATTGCTTGCCGCCATCGCGAGAAAAAGGCTCGGTATGTTGAATTTTCAGCTTTAAAGTATCCAAAACGGGATCAAGTGAATCAGGTGTTTGATAACTTAAATCTGTTAATTGCTCCAAAGCTTGAGCATACTTGGCTTGAGCCATATCATTTAATAATTGATCCTTAATAATAGGTTCAACCTCTTGCAAAGATTTAGTTGTAACTGGCTTATAAGCAACCAGCTTAAAAATTTCATAACCATATTTTGTTTGCACTGGTGTAGAAATTTGTCCTGGTTTAGTTAAATTGGAGAGTACTCTGTCGTATTCATTTTGCCCTCCTGTAATCCAGGGAAGAATGCCCTTATTGGCTATAGATAACTTGTCATCAGATTTAGAAACAACATATTTATCAAATTGCTCTGGATGTTTTTTTAAATCACTATACACCTCATCAGCCTTTTGCTTAATTGAGTCTTGCTCTTCCTTGGTAGCATTTTCCGGAACTGCAAATAAAATATGAGCAACCTGCCATTGAGCAGGAGTTAAGTAATTACTTTTGTTTTCTTCGTAATAATTTTTAATTTCTTCAGGTGAAATCTTAATTTGTGATTTGATATCATGCATAGACAAAAGCACATAATCCAGTATAACTTGCTCAGAAGTCATGAATTTTTTATGGTGCTGATCATAATATCTTTTAATATCATCATCTGAAATCTTTGCCTGTTGTTCAAAACGGTCGGATGGTACTGTCAAATAATCATAGTCTCTGGTCTGCATGTATAATCTAACAAATCGTTTTATTTCATCCGATAAAGCAAATGATGTTCCCATAAATGCAAAACGTTGCTGATTAAGCAACATACCCTGTCTTACTTCATTTTGAAAAGTTTCAGGAGTAAATAAAGCTCCACTCAAAGCTTGTTGATAGCGTTGTGCCGAAAAATGTCCATCCTCCTGGAATTGAGGAATTTGCACTATTGCTGCATTAGCTTGTTCTGGACTAACCTCAAACCCATATTTCCGTGCTGCCTGAATGCTCACCTCATTCGTTATCATTTGATTCAGTACTTGATTTTGCAGATTTTTTTCATCTGCAGCAGTCATTTGGGGTAAATCTTGCTGAGCTCGAGTGCGTCTGTAGTTCGTTTCAAACGCTTGCATGGTAATTGGTTTATCATTAACTATTACCTTTGCATCGGATATTTGTCGAGATTGAAAATAATAATCAACACCAAAAAGTGTAAAGGTAATAGCAATTAATATAATAACTAACCACGCTACTACACCCTGAATGTGTTCATTTAACTTCTGCAACATGTCCCGAGATCCATTTTGATATTAACAATGCTTGATGAAAAACGATTCTACCATAAGCTGATAAAAAAAACGCGCCTTTCAGCGCGTTTATCTGGCGGAGTGGACGGGGCTCGAACCCGCGACCCCCGGCGTGACAGGCCGGTATTCTGACCAACTGAACTACCACTCCATTTCTTGGTGGGTGCTGTAGGGATCGAACCTACGACCCTCGCCTTGTAAGGGCGATGCTCTCCCAGCTGAGCTAAGCACCCTGAAAACTTAAGCTTGTTGTACCGCTTCTTTCAGGTTTTTACCTGCTTTAAACTTGGCAACCCTTGACGCTTTAATTTGGATTGTTTTTCCAGTCTGTGGGTTTCTGCCAGTACGTGCTGAACGATTACCTGTTGAAAAAGAACCAAAACCAGGTATTACAACTTGATCGCCTTTCTTTAAGACATCAGTTACTGTAGCCATAAAAGTTTCAAGAACTCTGCTTGCGTCAGCTTTGGTCAAACCTGAACCGCTTGCTATAGCATCAACTAATTCACTCTTATTCATCTTTTCCCCTTTACAGTTAATCATCCATATTCCGGAGCTGATTTAAACAGATTCAACTGCTCCAGTCAAGTTCGTACATCCTTGCAGAGCCCGCCACCAGCGGGCCACGTAGAGAAATATACTCTGTATTAATGAGCGTGTAAATCATTATTTTTAATTTTTTTTGATCTTTTATTCAATATAGTACCAGGTTGTATATTTGTTGGCTCCTCTACCCATGGATTGCGTTGCAAAGCCAGCTCCAAAACCTGTTCAATGGTGTTAACAGGATGAATTGTCAGCTTGCGTAACACATTATCAGGGATTTCCTCAAGGTCCTTTACATTCTCCTCAGGGATAAGGACATGTTTGATTCCACCACGATGTGCAGCCAGCAATTTCTCTTTTAATCCTCCAATCGGCAAAACTTGCCCACGCAGAGTAATTTCACCTGTCATAGCTACATCTGCCTTAACCGGTATTTGAGTTACTATGGAAACCAGAACTGTGCACATTCCTATACCAGCACTTGGACCATCTTTGGGTGTTGCCCCTTCCGGGACATGAACATGAAAATCATGTTTCTCATAAAAATCATCTGGCAAACCAAAAGCTTTAGCACGGCTTCTGACTACTGTCATAGCAGCATGTATGGACTCTTGCATTACCTCACCTAGTTGACCAGTATGAGTCACTTTACCCTTACCTGGCATTATGGATGCCTCTATAGTCAGAAGTTCTCCTCCAACACTTGTCCAGGCTAAACCAGTGACTTGACCAATCTGATCGTATTGTTCAGCCAATCCATAACGATACTTTTTAACGCCTAAATACTTAGTAATATTACTAACGGATATATTGATTGTTTTTCCTTTTTTGCCCTTTTTGCTTGAGAGTATTTCCTTAACAACTTTTCTGCATATACTCGCTATATCCCTTTCGAGATTACGTACACCGGCTTCTCGTGTATAATAACGAATGATATCTCTGATAGCTCCCTCGCTAATATGGATTTCTTCACTGGTTAAACCATTTAACAGCATTTGCTTGGGAACCAAATATTTTTCAGCAATACTGACTTTTTCGTCTTCAGTGTATCCGGGTAAACGAATCACTTCCATTCTGTCTAATAACGGGGCTGGAATTTCAAGCGAATTTGCTGTCGCAATAAACATAACATCACTTAGGTCATAATCAACTTCCAGGTAATGATCACTAAATGTATGGTTCTGTTCAGGATCTAATACTTCCAGTAATGCTGATGCTGGATCACCGCGAAAATCCATTGCCATCTTATCTACTTCATCCAGCATAATAAGCGGATTTTTAACTCCTGCCTTGCATAATTTTTGGATAATTTTACCTGGCATGGAGCCTATATAAGTTCTTCGATGACCACGAATCTCTGCTTCATCTCTTACCCCACCTAAAGCAATGCGTATGAAAGTTCTTCCGGTAGCATTTGCAATAGATTGTCCAAGAGAAGTTTTACCTACCCCAGGAGGACCTACTAAACACAAGATCGGTCCTTTCAATCTTTTTACACGTTGTTGTACTGCCAGATATTCGATGATACGTTCTTTAACCTGTTCCAGACCATGATGTTCCTTATCGAGTAATTTTTCTGCTTTCAATAAATCAAACTGAATTTTGGTTCGCTTCTTCCATGGAACCATTAGCATCCAATCAAGATAGTTACGAATAACAGTTGCTTCAGCAGACATTGGGGACATCATTTTTAACTTATGTAACTCTGCTAGGGCTTTCTCTTTGGCTTCTTTCGGCATTCCGGCCTTTTTGATTGAATTTTCTAATTGTTCAATCTCATTACCTTCCTCACCCATCTCCCCTAATTCTTTCTGAATAGCCTTGATTTGTTCGTTTAGATAGTATTCTCTCTGGCTTTTTTCCATTTGTCGTTTGACTCGACCTCTTACACGTTTTTCCACATGTAACAAATCAATTTCATTTTCAATCGCTGCCATTAATTTCTCAAGCCGAGTTCCTACATCCATAGTTTCAAGCAACTCTTGCTTATCATCTACTTTAAGTGTTAAATGCGCGGCAATAGTATCAGCCAAGCGACCTGGCTCTTCTATGCCTGCTAATGGTGATAAGACCTCCGGGGGAATTTTCTTATTAAGCTTTATATATTGTTCAAATTGCGACATCAAAGATCTCATTAGAATTGCAATTTCTTGTTCTTGTATTGTTGAGCCCACTTCCTCAATGTATTCAAGTGTGGCTTCAAGGTAACCTTTATCCTGAATATACTCCTTGACTCGTGCACGCTGTTCACCTTCAACAAGAACTTTCACAGTTCCGTCAGGTAACTTTAACAATTGCAAAACACTGGATACAGTTCCCACTTGATAGATATCTTCTGGGCCAGGATCATCATGAGCCGACTTACGCTGGGCGACTAAAAAAATTTGTTTATTATCAAGCATCGCTGCTTCAAGAGCTTTAATTGACTTTCCACGCCCCACAAAGAGAGGTATAACCATATGCGGGTAGACGACTACGTCCCTCAATGGTAATACAGGCAAAGCAGAAGATTTCACAGTCTCATTTGATATTATTTCATTTTCATTAGACATAATGACCCTTATTCAAAGGAAAATTTCTTGGTTATAGTTTCTTATACTATTCTTACGAGTATACAGATATTGGTGCTGGTGAACAATTCGTAATGTGAGAGTTAGTCGATTGCTATTAAGATGACTAAAGTTAGTTATTTTAAGCTACAAAAACAGCTTTAAATCTATTTGTGAATGAAACGTAAAATGATTTCTGCAATATTTAAATTATTACAGAAATCAACATATTACCTAATCTTTACTACCAGACACACTTTTTTTCTCATCCTGTTCATAAATGAGAATCGGTTTAGATAGTCCATTCACTACACTCTCATCAATAACGACCTTATTCACTCCTTCCAAGGAAGGTAAGTCATACATGGTGTCTAAAAGAATATTTTCAAGTATTGATCGCAAACCTCTTGCGCCCATTTTTCTTTCGAGCGCTTTTTTGGCGATAGCAATCAAAGCTTCCTCTCTAAACTCAAGTTCCGAACCTTCCATTTTGAAAAGTGATTGAAATTGCTTTGTTAAAGCATTCTTCGGCCTTGTTAATATATCTATCAATGCCGTTTCATCAAGTTCCTGTAAAGTGGTGACAACAGGCAATCGACCTACAAACTCAGGAATTAATCCATATTTAATTAAATCATCTGACTCCAATTGACCTAAAACTTTTGAAACTTCATCACTACTGTTTTTCTTGCTTTTTAATTGAGCAGAAAAACCTATACTTGATTTATCGCTGCGTTCACGAATTACTTTGTCCAAACCCGCAAAAGCGCCGCCACAGATAAATAAAATATTCGATGTATCTACCTGCAAAAATTCTTGCTGTGGATGCTTTCGCCCACCTTGCGGTGGAACAGATGCAATAGTACCTTCGATTAATTTCAGTAAAGCTTGTTGAACGCCTTCTCCTGAAACATCTCTGGTAATAGATGGGTTATCTGATTTGCGTGAAATCTTATCGATTTCATCGATATAGACAATACCTTGCTGTGCCTTATCTACATCATAGTCACACTTCTGTAATAACTTCTGAATGATATTTTCAACGTCTTCACCAACATATCCAGCTTCAGTAAGGGTAGTGGCATCAGCCATGGCAAAAGGAACATTAAGTATTCGCGCTAAAGTTTGAGCTAAAAGAGTCTTACCACTGCCAGTAGGTCCTATAAGTAGAATATTACTTTTACCAAGTTCAACGCCATCCTCACTTTTGTGCTGTAATCTCTTATAGTGATTATATACTGCAACCGATAAAACCTTTTTGGCATGCTGTTGACCTATTACATATTCATCTAGAAAATTAGATATTTCTTTTGGCGTCGGTAGACGTGTCTCTGCTTCTTCGTGAGTTTCATGTGTTTCTTCTCGAATAATATCATTACAAAGCTCTACACATTCATCACATACAAATACAGAAGGTCCAGCAATTAATTTTTTTACCTCATGTTGACTCTTACCACAAAAAGAGCAATATAAGACCTTATCTCCATTTCCGTTACCGGATTTACTCATAACCAAACCCCTTCTTACAGCTATTACTATTTAATAGTAATTACATGTAAAATTTTAGACAATCAGATAATATTGCGCCACCACATTACTATCAAACCAACTTACATTATACTCAGATAAACCAGGAGTATCTAGCCAAGCTATAAGTCTGTAGAATGTCCCGCAACTTGTCTGTCATAGAGAACTTTATCAATTAAACCGTACTCCATAGCCTGAGTGGCGCTCATAAAGTTATCTCTTTCTGTATCACGCATGATTTGATCAGGTGTTTTTTTAGTGTGTTTAGCCATAATATTATTCAAACGCTCTCTCACTGCCAATGTTTCTCGAGCATGAATTTCTATATCTGTTGCTTGACCTCTATAACCACCTAGAGGCTGATGTATCATAACTCTTGAGTTAGGCAAGCAGAATCGTTTGCCTTCAGCACCAGCACAGAGGAGCAAGGCAGCAGCGCTTGCTGCCTGACCTATGCATAAAGTACTTACGTCTGGCTTAATAAATTGCATGGTGTCGTAAATAGCAAGGCCTGCAGTAACGACTCCACCAGGGGAATTAATATATAAAGATATATCTTTCTCTGGATTTTCAGATTCCAGAAACAACAACTGAGCCACAACCAGGTTAGCCATATGATCTTCTACTTCACCCAAGAGAAAAATAATTCTTTCTTTTAATAATCTTGAATAAATATCATAGGAACGCTCACCTCTTGAGGTTTGCTCAATTACCATTGGTATTAATCCGCTTGCATTACGGATAATATTATCTGAATAGCCTGGCATGCTTACTCTCCTTTTTTCTCAGTGCCCTTTTTGGGATTCATCACTGAATCATAATCCATATTTTTATATTTAAGTTTCGCATCTTCTGCTATTTTATCAGCAACCATATCTTCCATAACTAATGCCTCAACTTCAGCCATATGTTCTTTGCTGCTTTGATACCACGCGCGAAGCTCATCGGGACTTTCATAAGCACTGGCAAATTTATCAATCATAGCATTTACTTTGTCATTGTCTGCAACAATTTCATGTTTTTTGACATACTCAGCAAAAAGTAAACCTAAATGCACACGTCGCTTGGCTTGTTCTTCAAATAGCTCCCTTGGAAAATCAGGAATTTTTTCATCATCTTTATGTTCGTGACCAAACAAACGGTGATACATGTCATGTTTTAAATGCTCAATTTCTTTATCTATCAAAGCAATTGGCAGCTCAACATTATTCACAGACATTAATGAATCAAACAGTTTCTCCCGGTTCATCATGTTGACGCGACGCTCCAATTCACGCGCCATGTTTTCTCTGATATCCTTTTTAAGAGACTCAATACCACCTTCTTTTATATTGAATTTCTCCGCAAATGCATCATCCAAAGCGGGCAGCTTGCCTTCCATAACCTTCTTGATAGTGATCTTGAATGTTGCTTCCTTCCCAGCCAAATCTTTATGGCCATAATCTTCAGGAAAATTAACTTTTATATCGAAAGGTTTATCAATTTCCCCACCAATAATCCCATCTTCAAATCCGGGAATCATCGAACCGGAGCCAATTACAAGCTCATATCCCTCAGCACTACCGCCTTGGAATGGCTTATCATCCAAAAATCCTTGAAAATCAATAACAACCTTATCATCTTTTTTGACTGCATGGGCTACTTCATGCCATTCTTTATTTTGCTCTCGTAATTTTTCAATCATGTTGTCAACATCTTTATCAGTGACTTCAGATCGAATTAATTCAACTGGAGCCTGATTTAGTTCGACAATTTCAAAAACGGGCATAACCTCAAATACAGCGGTGTATTTAAAATCCTTACCAGGCTCAATTTCTAAAGGCTCAACATGAGGATAACCTGCTGGTACCAGTTCATTTTTTTGTAAGGCTTCATATAAGGTAGATTGCACCATTTCCCGGGCAACTTCTTCACGCACGCTATCAGAGAAACGGTTTTTTACAACATTAAACGGGACTTTACCGGGACGAAAACCATCTATTTTCACTTTGCGAGCAAGATTTCTGAGACGCAAGCTCACTTCTTCCTCAACTTTCTCTGTAGGTACAGAAACTGTAACCTTACGCTCCAAACCTTTTAGGGTCTCAACAGAAACTTGCATTAATTCACCTCTCGGAAGTTATCATGAAATGGTGCGAAAGGAGAGACTCGAACTCTCACGGGTCGCCCCGCTGGAACCTAAATCCAGTGCGTCTACCAATTCCGCCACTTTCGCAATCAGGTTGGATTATCAATCAGTAATTCAGTCTTGTAAAGACTCAGATGGAATCTTTAGCGGTAGACTCAAAATTATATTTGTTACAAATGGGGTGAACGATGGGACTCGAACCCACGACAACCGGGATCACAACCCGGGGCTCTACCAACTGAGCTACGCTCACCAAAATTACTCTTAACAGGACTTACGAAACTCCCCAGATTAAAAATTCATAATTTTCAATATAGCTATTTGTACAAAATAAGGTTTCATTAAAAATCATGCAACTATGGAGGGTTTTGTAAGCCCTGTTCCAGCTATAATACTGCAAAAGCAAGGCGGCTGGCGCGCCCGGCAGGATTCGAACCTGCTACCCTCGGCTTAGAAGGCCGATGCTCTATCCAGATGAGCTACGGGCGCTTAAATGGTCGGGGAGGAGGGATTTGAACCCCCGACATCCTGCTCCCAAAGCAGGCGCGCTACCAGACTGCGCTACACCCCGATACCCGTCCCAAGGACAGAGCGCAGATAATACTAGGAGCTATCACGAAGGTCAATATCCTTTAGCATATAATTTTTATTTATTAATTAGTCTGAATTCCAATCTGGATTTATTCCAAACTTTTAGTCAATTTATTGCCCTTTGCAAACACTTATCTGTCTGTCTCAGTGTTATTACTGATAGTTACTTATGTACTATATAACCTCATGACTTAAATCAGCAATTAGGTTAGCATAATGAATTATCAGCAGATAAGTTATGACTATGAAAACAAAACTATTACCCTTGTTTGATAATCTCAATCACATCCATAAAAATCATGAAAATGTGATATTACCTGATGCTCGATTTCATAATGATTTCACTTATTGCTTAAATTTTTTAAAGAGCTACATAGGAAGCGAAGGCACATTCAACAGTTACAGAAGAGAAACAGAACGTTTATTACAATGGTCATGGCTTGTCAAAAACTCTACAATTGATTCTTTAAGACGTGATGATATTGAACAATACATCCATTTCTGTCAAAACCCTCCTAAAACCTGGATTGGTCTAAAAAAAGTCCCGCGGTTTATCGAAAAAAATGGCAACCGGATACCTAATGGAGAATGGCGGCCTTTTGTAGTCACACTAAGTAAAGTATCCAGAAAAAATGGTCATATCGCATCAATAGATGAATTCAAGTTATCCCAGGGAGCCGTGCAAGAAATATTCGCCATTTTAAGTACCCTCTTCAATTTTCTAATTGCTGAAGAATATCTGGTTTCCAATCCAGTCGTACTCATTAGGCAAAAAAGCAAATTTATTCGCAAAAGACAACACAATGCGCCTGTTAGACGATTAAGCCTGGTGCAATGGGAAGCTGTCCTGCGAGCAGCTGAAACTTTAGCTGAGGATTCCCCTGAAAAACATGAGCGCACACGTTTTATTTTAAGTCTGTTATTTGGCATGTACCTTCGTATCTCAGAACTTGCTGCGAGTGACAGATGGGTACCCAGTATGAATGATTTTGCCAAAGACAGTAATGGTCATTGGTGGTTTACAACCGTGGGAAAAGGAAATAAGGAGCGACAAATTGCAGTAAGTGATGCCATGTTGGAAAGCCTTAGCCGTTGGCGTGTATTTCTTGGACTTACTCCGCTTCCATCGCCAGCAGATAATTCACCTTTACTCCCTAAACTGAGAGGTCATGGCCCAATGAGTGATACAGCCCCTATAAGACGTATTGTTCAGCATTGTTTTGACTTGGCAGAGGAGCAACTTCGAATCAATGGTTTATTAGAGGAGGCGGATAATCTATCCGCTGCCACTGTGCATTGGCTGAGGCATACTGGAATATCAGAAGACGTAAAAATCAGGCCCAGAGAGCATGTACGCGATGACGCTGGACACAGTTCAAGTGCTACAACGGACAGGTATATTGATATAGAAAAACAAGCGCGTTATGAATCGGCTCGAAAAAAAATAATTCAACCCAGCGAATAATTTTTTTAAGAAAATCAGATTGTAAGAGATTGCAAATACTTGACTCACCTATCAGGGCAAAATCATATTTTGTTTATAATGCATAATTTGATTAATTACCACACAAGCGGAAATCTATCCTGCAAAATACGACAGAATTTACTACAGAATATAGACTCCTACCTGCATAAGAATGGCAATAATATGCTCAAATTTATAAAGTATAACAGCTCATAACCGATTCAAATTAGTATGCTCTCGCACCGACTACCTATATATGATCAATAGGAAGCTGCGGATGATTTATGATAAAATGCCAGATTAATTCAAGCTTTGCGGTCTAACATGCTTACATTGCGTCAAATTACCTTATCAAGAGGAGATAAAATTTTACTCGATAAGGTCAATGTCAGTCTTTATGAAAAACAAAAAATTGGCCTTATTGGTCATAACGGTTGTGGGAAATCGTCATTATTTGATTTTCTTTTAGGTCAATTGACTCCCGATACTGGCGAGTATCTAATTAATCCACAACTTAGTATCAGCCATTTATCTCAACAAATACCTGATAGCAATGAAAAAGCATTGGATTTTGTTCTTGCAGGTGATCAGCAATATATTAAACTGCTAAAGCGTCTTTCAGAAGCTGAAAGAAAAGGCGATGATGCAGAAGTCTTGCAATGTCATGAAGAACTTTCTCATACTGGTGGTTACAGTAAACCAGCGCAAGCAGCTGTTATTATGTCTGGCCTGGGATTTAATGGAAATCAGCAACAAGAACCGGTTAACAGCTTCTCTGGCGGTTGGAGAATGCGCTTGAATCTTGCGCGCTGCTTAATGAAACCAGCTGATCTGCTTCTGCTGGATGAGCCTACTAACCATTTAGATATGGAGGCCATTTTCTGGCTGGAGCGCTATTTGAAACAAAGTCCAAGTACTATTATTCTTATTTCACACGACAGGGAATTTCTTGATGCATTCGTTACTCATATCTTACATATAGAAAATCGAAATCTTACACTCTACACAGGAAACTACAGCAGTTTTGAAAAAACGCATGCACAGCAATTAGCATTGCAACAAGCGATGCATGAAAAGCAACAACACAAAATAAGACATATGATGGCTTTTGTAACCCGCTTTAAAGCGAAAGCGACCAAAGCCAAGCAAGCGCAAAGTCGAATTAAAGCCATAGAAAAAATGGAAATAATTGCGGCAGCCCAGGCCGATTCTCCTTTTTCTTTTGATTTTTTCCCCTGCCCTCGCGCAGGAAATCCCTTAATTCAATGCAATCAGGTTGATGCAGGCTATACTGCTCACTCTCCTGTTTTGAAAAAAATCAAACTGTCTCTTAATCCAGGAGATAGAATTGCTCTTCTGGGACCTAACGGTGAAGGAAAATCAACCTTAATTAAAACACTTACAACCGATTTACCCGTATTCAATGGTGACATCCATCGCTCCCCACACTTGCAAATTGGATACTATGCTCAGCATCAACTTGAGCAACTGGATTGTAAGTTAAGCCCGGTAGAAACTCTGCAAACCCTCACTCCAGAGACAAGAGAACAAACCATACGGGATTTTTTAGGTGGATTTAATTTCAGAGGGGATATGGCGGTACAACCCATTCACCACTTTTCAGGTGGCGAAAAAGCTCGCTTGGCATTAGCGAGACTGGTTTGGTTAAAGCCCAATCTTCTTTTACTGGATGAGCCAACAAACCATTTGGATCTTGGAATGAGGGCAGCAATTGAATTAGCACTGCAAACTTATGAGGGTGCTTTAATTTTGATTTCGCATGATCGTCATTTGCTAAAATCAAGTGTTGATAACTTCTATCTCATTTATCAAGGAAAAATACAGCCATTTGAAGGGGATCTTGATGATTATTATCTCTGGCTGCAAACCAGAAATTCAGAAAAAGAATCTAAATTATCTGCTTCTTCAAATGACTATAAAGAAAGAAAGAGCTATCAAAACAAATTAAAAAAATTGGAACAACTCATTGAACAGCATCAGAAGCAACTGCAGCATCTTGATAAGCAGTTGGCTGAGTCTTCTTTATATGAAGACACAAAACAGAAAGGAAAATTGGATAATCTGTTAAGAGAGCGAGAGATAGCCCATTCCTATTTAATGAAGACAGAAGAAGAATGGTTAGAAGTATGCCATGCCCTGGAAAACCTGGAGTAAAACAGCGATAGGGTTCCTAAGAGCATTAAGAGAGTCTGTTGATCAATATTATTTAACCTTGCAACTGTTCCAGCATAGCTTTTGCTGCCAACTGTTCTGCTTTTCTTCTATTAGGACCCGTGCCATATGCTACCTGACTCACTCCTTCAATTGTGCATGTTACATGGAAGGTTTGAGCGTGCTCATCCCCCTCAACCTTTGTTAAGACGTATTCAGGTAAAGCGAATTTTGATGCTTGCAAAAACTCCTGTAATTGTGTTTTTGCGTCCTTTAAACAATGATTTAAATCCAGGTCATCCAGTCGTGAATTATAAAGCCTTAAAATAATCTGCTTGGCAGCGGTCATTCCTCCATCCAAATAAATAGCTGCCAATATAGCCTCAAGTGCATCTGCTAATATAGATGTGCGCCGAAATCCACCACTCCTTAACTCACCTTGCCCAAGAAAAAGATAATCACCCAAATCTATTTCTCTGGCTATTTCCGCTAACATTTCACCTTTAACAAGAAAAGAGCGTAAGCGACTTAATTGTCCTTCGCTGTGAAGTGGAAAACGGCTAAATAATTCATTGGCAATAACAAAACTTAATATCGAATCCCCAAGAAATTCGAAACGCTCATAATTATCACTACCAGCACTGCAATGAGTCAAAGCCTGCTTCAAATAGGCCATGTTACTAAAATGATAATTTAAACGCCTGCACAATCTTTCTAAATTAATTTTCACTACCAGCTATTACCTCAAAATTATCTTCAAAATTAAATAATATGCTCATATTATAAATCAGAGGCTTGATGACTCGATATTTTAACTTGATTTTGAATTTATTGGGACCTGAAGGAGTAATAACCAATTCTCCTGGTTTTAAGTCGTCTATCCCATTGATATCTAATCGCTTAGTTACACTTTCCCTTAAAGTTGCAACGTCAGTCAAGGGATCCCCAGACAAAGAAGAAGCTGACGTTGAATTTAATGATTTGACTGAATGCAAAATGGAGTAATGTTGAATATAGACTGGCGCTATTCGCATGACAAATATCCCAGCCATTACCACCACAACAGCAGTAAACAGCATGCCAATCAATGTCATTCCCTGTTGTTTTCTCATGACTTATTACCTCAATGAATTAACCGGCCTATCCTTGACCAGCGTACGTTATCTGTCTTCCCATTCCAACTCATCCAGACCAGGAAAGCTTTTCCTCTCAAATAACTATCAGGTACAAATCCCCAGAATCGGCTATCGGCGCTATCATCCCGATTATCCCCCATCATAAAATAATTTCCATCAGGAACAACTATATCAAAATCAACAGACGGTGCATCGGGTCTGATAAATATGTCGTGAACCACACCATTTAAATCTTCTTTATACTTTGTTACAGCTTTGCCAGAACTTTCATCGGTAGTATATTCAACAAAGGTCTGTTTTACCTCTTTGCCATTAATAGTTAGTTTTTTATCATGATATGAAATTTTATCACCAGGCACTCCAATAACTCTTTTAATATAGTCATAAGATGGTTCAGGTGGCCAACGAAAAACTGCGATTTCCCCAGTTTTGGGATTAGCAATTGGTATTACTTTTTTCTCCCATACAGGAAGTCTCAGTCCATAGGCAAATTTATTAACTGCTACAAAATCACCAACCAGCAAAGTAGGCTCAAGTGAGCCCGATGGAATACGGAAAGGTTCAATTAAAAAAGAGCGCAATAGCAAAACAATAAAAAATACAGGAAAAAATGAACGAGAATACTCAATAATCCGACCTGGATTTTGTTCTGGCTGACGATTTTTAGACCAAATTAACCAATCTAATAAAGCAATCAATCCAGATACAGCTGATAATATGACTAATATTAAAGCAAAATTCATAAACTCAATATCCCCAATTTTAAGCAAAAGACAATTTAATCATGATTTGACTTATGTCTGGATGCTAATGAACAGGTCAACACAACATCATTAGTTAACGAGCGTTCTACTTTTTTTTATCTGTTTGAAACACAGCCATAAAGGCTTCTTGAGGTATTTCTACATGCCCCACTTGTTTCATTCTTTTCTTACCCGCTTTTTGTTTTTCCAGCAACTTCCGCTTACGCGTCACATCTCCACCATAACACTTCGCTGTAACGTTTTTACGCAATGCTTTCACTGTTTGTCTGGCAATAATATGGCTTCCTATAGCAGCCTGGATAGCCACATCAAACATCTGTCTTGGAATAAGCTGTTGCATCTTTTCCGCGATTAATTTTCCGCGACTATGAGCGGAATCTCTATGAACAATCACAGCAAGAGCATCAACACGTTCACTATTTATTAATATATCCATCTTGACCAAATCAGCAATCTGGAATCTTTGGAAGTTATAATCCAAAGAAGCATAACCTCGGCTCACTGATTTTAATCTGTCAAAGAAATCAGACACCACTTCACTCATGGGTATATCATAAACGACAGAAACATGACGGCCACTGTAGGTCATGCTGACTTGAACACCCCGTCTTTCAACACATAAAGTAATAATAGGTCCCAAATAATCTTGAGGCACTAAAATATTTGCTCTGACGATTGGCTCATACATCTCCTTTATTTGAGGAGTCGGGGGCAAATGTGAAGGGTTATCAATTAATAAAGTTTCCCCTTTCTGAGTTACAATCTGATAAACAACAGTAGGTGCCGTAGAAATCAAATCAAGGTTATATTCTCTTTCCAATCGCTCCTGAATGATTTCCATATGCAGCATGCCTAAAAATCCGCAACGAAAACCAAATCCCAAAGCCTCCGAAGATTCCGGCTCGTAAAATAGTGACGCATCATTTAAACTTAATTTAGCCAACGCCTCTCTAAATGCTTCAAAATCATCCGAGCTGACTGGAAACAAACCGGCATAAACTTGAGGCTTAACACGTTGAAACCCTGGAAGAACTTTATCGGCTGGATTTCTATCCAAAGTTAAAGTATCACCAACTGGTGCGCCTTGAATTTCTTTGATACCGGCAACGACATAACCTACTTCACCGGCATATAAAGCATCCAGTTTAGTCCGTTTGGGGGTAAAAATACCAACTTGATCCACTTCATAAGCTCTGCCTGTGGACATCACCCGCATTTTATCCCCTTTTCGTATTGCACCATTCACAATACGTACCAGTGAGACAACTCCCAAATAGCTATCAAACCAGGAATCAATAATAAGTGCCTGTAATGGGGCATGCACATCGCCTTTCGGAGGGGGAATATTTGCAACTAATGCTTCTAAAACATCATTAACACCCAAGCCACTTTTAGCACTGACTCTAATCGCATCCTGGGCATCAAGACCAATAATATCCTCGATCTCTGAAATAACTCGTTCAGGTTCTGCCTGCGGTAAATCAATCTTGTTCAGCACTGGCAATACGGTAAGAGACTGATCAATTGCTGTATAGCAAACTGCTAAAGTTTGTGCTTCTACTCCCTGTGCCGCATCAACTACTAGAATAGCACCTTCACAAGCAGCAAGAGAACGAGATACTTCGTAACTAAAATCAACATGTCCGGGCGTATCGATAAAATTCAATAAATAGGTCTTACCATCTTTGGCTGTATAATTCAAAGAAACACATTGCGCCTTGATGGTAATACCTCGTTCACGTTCGATATCCATAGAATCAAGAACTTGCGAGCTCATTTCACGCTCAGTCAATCCGCCACAAATTTGGATAAATCGATCAGCCAATGTGGACTTACCATGATCAATATGGGCAATTATTGAAAAATTTCGAATTCGGTTTAAATCTTTCAACTCTTCTAACCTTCTTGCAAATAGCATAAGTCTATCTTAAATGTTCACGTGCAGAAAGTAGGCAAAGCAAATTCAGTCATTTTTATATCATTAAGAAAAAGAAAATTGAATCTTGGTTTATCGATTTCATGCGCTGCATTTAAGATAAACAAAGGTCAAAAATTTGCTATGAACCTTTATTTTTACTAAAATTTGAGCTTTGCAACGATACAGGGTACATGATGCGACAAACCATCTGGCTAGGTTTTATTACACTCTTTCTTTTATCTTTCTCTACCTATTCCGACACAGCATTTACAAAACGAAAAGATGTACAATCGTTTATTAACATGATGGTAAAAGATTATCACTTTAATCGTAATCAGTTAACTGCGGTGATGAACCAAGTCAAACTTCAACCCCAAGTCATCGAATCTATGGAAAAACCATATGAAAAGAAAAGTTGGGATGTCTATCGAGAACTATTTCTTACTCCGAAAAGATTAAAAAACGGAATACAATTTTGGGCAGAAAATCAAAAAACATTGGAAAAAGTTCAGAGAAGATATGGGGTGTCCCCGGAGATCATTATCGCTATTTTAGGGGTTGAAACCTCATATGGTGAACGCCAGGGTGAATACAGAGTCTTGGATACTCTGGCTACACTGGCTTTTAACTACCCCAAACGATCTGCATTCTTTTCTAAAGAGTTAAAGGAATTTTTCCTTCTGTGTCGAGAGCAGCACGTATCTCCGACGCAATACAAAGGCTCTTATGCAGGGGCTATCGGAAAACCTCAGTTTATGCCAAGCAGTTATCGTTATTACGCAGTCGACTTTAACAACAATGGTCGACGGGACTTGGTTAATGACAATGATGACTCTATCGCCAGCATCGCCAATTATTTGCATAAACATGGTTGGAAATTAAATCAAGGTATTGCTCAACCGGCCAAAATCTCCGGATGGCGATACAAAAAACTTTATATGAACCCTAAAACAGCAAATTACCGATACTCACAGCTTTTAAGTTATGGAGTAAAACCAATAACAGCCTCACAAAATCATCCTCCTCGTGCGGGAGTCATAGAGTTAGTTACACGCAAGGGAAAGGAATACTGGATTGCCTATCCTAATTTTTTTGTAATTACCCGCTATAATTCGAGCCCTCAATATGCTCTGGCGGTCTATTTGTTATCGCAGCAATTGAAGCAACACTGGTATACTAACGCCACTAAAAGGCACAGAGCTTATGTTTAAGGTCAGCTGGAAATAATAATAATTACTGGTATATACTGAAAAATTGACAGCCATAACAATACAGAGTTTGACTCATGGATAAGTGTTTTATTTTTAGCAAACATCTTGATGATAATGGTTGTGTATGCCTGAAAATATCTGATACGGGTGAGTTAATCGCTCCCCCTGAATTTCGTAATTTCTCGCAAATACAAGATTTACAAATAGAATCCAGTACGATTATTGTAGAAACCTCTACCAGAGCAATACTTCTCGCTCTTACAATCCCCTGGTTACCTGAAAGAAAAGCCAGAATTGCAATACCCTACGCACTTGAGGATAAAGTAACTCAACCGGTCGAAGAACTTCATTTTGCTTTTGATAAATTTCATTATCAGAATAATGAATATCTTGTTGTTGTGATTGATAAACAGCGAATGAGAAAGTTAATTCAAGTTTTTGATGAGCACAGGATAAAGTTTGATGCAATAACTCTTGACTGGTTTGCACTTGCATCTCAGGAATTGATCGTTACTGAATCTGAGCTGTTGATCAATAATGAGGATTTTAAAGGCGTCCTCTCAGGTGATTTGGCTCAAACTTACCTGAAAAATCATCCACAAAATCTCACTCACCTATTCCAAGACAGCAAAATAGTTCCCCCCTCTCCAGCAAGCCAAAATGAAGAGCACTCATACACTTGGATTAGTAAAAGATTGATAAAATCAAAACCACTCAACCTTTGTCAAGGTGAAATGCAGCATGGAAAAACAACCGATTGGATTAAAAAAGGATATCAATTGGTTGGTGGATTATGCGGAATCTGGTTAATCTCTATTCTCTTCGTTAATTGGCTTTCTTTGCACGCGCTCAATAAACAGATAGATGAAATTGATCGGCAAATCGCAGTCATTTATCGTGAGTTTTTCCCGGATGCCAAGCAAATTATCAGCCCAAAATTTCGAATCAGTCAGCTTCTTGGAGGCAATACCACAGAAAATCACACTCGATTTTGGTTTATATTAAACCAATTGTCCAAAGCCATGAAGGATAGTGGAATAACAGTGGAGCAGCTCAGATATCAAAATAAAATAATATCAGTCACCTTAGTAAGTTCTGATTTTGAAAGCTTACAAAAAATTGAAAATAAACTAAAACAATCACAACTCAAAGTGAAGCAAACGCAAGCTTCAACGAAAGATCAACAAGTTGTTGCAACTCTGGAGTTAACGTGAAAACCTATTTAAATTCACTGAATGATCGAGAAAAGTGGATGGTCATAATGGCTGGTGTATCACTTTTTATTTATGGTTACTATTTATTACTTTATGCTCCTCTAAGCAACCAGGTAAATCAAAAATCCACTCAATTAATTGAAAAAACTGAAACATTCGAATGGATGAAGCAAGTAAGGATGCAAAAACGTTCTGGCAAAAGAAAAGAATCTGTAGACAACAGCCAATTGCTAACGATTCTTTCTTCCCAACTTAAAAATAACAAAACACTGAAATTCCCCTATCAATTGCAACAAACAGGATCAGGAGATATTCAATTAACCTTTGATGCAGTCCCTTTTCAAAACTTTGTACAATGGTTGGCAAAAATCAATGAAGCCTATTCTATCAATATCAAACAATTTGATGTGGAGAAAACATCAACACCGGGAGTCACCCGACTAATGATCATACTCTCTACAAATTAGAAACACTACTTTTCCCCAGTCAAAACTATAAGCCCTGACTTAGAGCAGCAGGATACAGGAGATCAGATATATTTTCTTAAAATACACATTGTTTCTCATGAAAATCTATTCATTCAAATTTCCTTGAATACTCCCCCAATTTTTAATTCCAGCACCCTGTTTAATTTCAGGCGGTAATGATTCCAATGCTTTTAGAGCTGCTTCCTGACTATCATAGGTACCATATAAACCCTTATAATGGGTTTTACCATTTTGATAATATTTCACTTGAGCCATTCTATCATTTTTAGGTGCTTTGTAGAGTTTTTGGGCCACATAAGAAGCCTTTTCGTCATCAGCAATCTGAATAGTATAGCCTTGAGGGTTTTGACTATTTACCCAGCTTCTGTCTCTGTCCTTAAATGATACAGGAGAATGATATTCACCAACATGATAAGAATCAGGCACCACCACACTTTGACCAGATTGAGAACCATAATTGTAATCACGACCATGATAATCTGCTTGAGGATATGACTGTCCATAATCATAGGTATAAATTTGATAGCGGGTAGTGTACGTATCCTCATAAACCATACAAGAAGAAATATTTATTACGCCGATACCTAGAATGATGTACCTGATGCCAATTCTCATCATAACACCCCCTGATTTTAACTTTTACTTTTATTCTTATTTGTTGTTATCTACAAAAATCAGGAAAACTTTAGGAAAATGTGCAATGAGTGCATTCTGAGTTATTGGATTTCTATTGAACCCCAGTAATGGGTTTTTCTATGCAAGGATGACTTGGACTATCATTTGTCGACTTCCTATCTCTGCAAATATTTTTTTTCTTGGGCTAATTTGAAAACGTTATTTATGCACTTCATACAATAGAAAATCCAGATTACCAAAGACAATGATTCTTACATAATGAAAGCCACATTTTTCTAATAAACGCTTTGACTTTGTATTTTCCGGGCGAGTAATAACAACTAATTTATCAACAGCTAAATGAGCAAATCCCCAATCAATTAATGCCTTCACTAATTCAACTCCATACCCCTGACCCCAGTATTTTTTATGTAAAACATATCCAATTTCGATATCCGGTTGATTATCATTGTGATCAAGATAAACAAGCCCAGCACGACCAATGAATTCATTATTGTTTTTCTCGAAAACAGAACCCATAGTGAAATGATGTTTGATGTAATGCAAAATATCACTTTGAAGCCATTCCTGAATTACTGACTTGCTTTGGACTCCACCCATATATTCCATAACATGTTCATCAGAATGCAGGAGATACCAATACTCAAGATCATCTAAGATGGGTGTTTTAATTAACAGTCTTGAGGTTTCTAATAATATGCTCATATGTTGTGACTTTACTTTATATATTTAACGTAAACCAGTACTGGGCATTAAGATTTAAAATTAATTTTTGCTCAAAGAGTTATCCCATTTTGAAATAGCAAAAGTAGCTGGAACATCGTAGTATCGCAATTTTTTCCCGACCAAAGGAAATTGTGATATGGATATGCACCAGCTTGTAACTATTTTCTGTGAAATAGATGATTTCTGCAATGAGTTAGATAAGCATTGTCAGCATTACATGCTATCAGGGCCTACAAAAAGTAACCGTGGACCAGCTTGCAGCATGTCGATTAGTGAAATTATGACTATTTTAGTTATGTTTCAAAGGGATTTTAAAAATTTTTACACGGGCTTCATAGGCTTCTATCATAAGAGCTGTTTTCCTAATTTGCCAAGCTATGGACGCTTTGTGAGTTTGCTCAATCGAGCTATTTTTCCATTGACAATTTTTACCCAACTAAAAGCCGGAAATCAAACAGGGATCTATTATATTGACTCAAGTTGTCTACCAGTTTGCTATATAAAACGCTCCAAAAGACATAAGACATTTGATTGTGTTGCTGAATACGGCAAGACTTCTGTTGGTTGGTTTTTGGGTCTAAAATTGCATATTGTAGCCAATAATCAAGGTGAATTACTGGCATTTAAAATCACCAGAGGTAATAAAAGTGATAACCAGGAAGCTGTGCCTTTATTAAAGTCGCTTAAGGGTCTTGCTTTTGGCGATAAGGGCTATATCGGTAAAAAAATATTTGAAGAACTTATTAACAGTAGTTTAAAACTAATCACTAGAAAACGTAAAAATATGAAAGACAAGCTTGATATCTCTAATTATGAAAAGCAATTACTGAATCAGAGAGGAAATATTGAAACAGTTATAGGTCACTTAAAGCATTGCTATCAAGTATGGCATACTCGCCATCGTTCTATTATCAATGCTATGACTCATTTTGTTGCAGCTTTAGCTGCTTATGCCATTCAACCACTCAAATTGTCGGCAATTAAATTACTTGCAAATTGCGAATAGAAAACCCATTACTGGGGTTATTGATACCAGCGTACGAATAAATTCCTCTTGCTCTGCATACAAAAACTGAAAGCTATTACAAGCAATCGTATGATTTTCCAGGGATTACGCAAAGACTATATTGTTTCCCAACATGGTATAGAATAAAGTAATTAGTTTGTAGAATAAGGGCAAAAGATATGTGGACTCATAGACGTTCTGGTCAAACTAATCAAAGAGGCTCTCAAGATCATAGAGATCCCTATGAGCGAGATAGGACACGAGTAATACACTGTCCGGCATTTAGAAGACTCCAAAGAAAAACACAAATTCTTGGAACAGATGAAGGTGATTTTCATAGAACCCGCTTAACACACTCGCTGGAAGTAGACTCCATCGGTAGAAGTATTGTTCGTAATTTGATGACCCATCAGGAACACCAATTGTTATTGTCCAACCTTTTGCCAAATGATGATCTCATCAGTGTTATTTGTTTGCTTCATGACATTGGCCATCCTCCCTTTGGACATGGAGGAGAAGTTGCACTGAATTATATGATGCGAGATTATGGAGGATTTGAAGGTAATGGGCAAACTCTACGCTTACTGACAAAAGTTGAAAATAGTTACGGTGGGTTTGGCCTGGATCTTACTCGTCGCGCCCTGTTAGGTATTTTAAAATACCCCGTAAAACGCTCTCATGTGGTGGCTCCCAAACAACCTCCTATTCATGAATCGATTCACAAAACAATTAAAATCAACGATTGGCTACCACCTAAAGCTTATTTTGATTGCGAGCAGCCAGAGGTCGATTGGTTATTATCGCCTTTATCAGATAATGATAGAGAATTATTTCAATCCCTCTCTGTAAAGCCCAATGGTACTCAAACAGGTAAAGCAGCCTTTCATAATTTTGATTGCTCTATTATGGACACTGCAGACGATATTGCCTATGGAGTTCATGATCTTGAAGATGCAATTCACTTAAGATTAATTAACCGTTCACATCTTGATACCTCTGAGTTCAGGCAATTAATCGGAGAAACAACTCTCTCAATACATATGGAACGTTTGCTTAATTCATTATTTTCTCCAGAAATCTGTTTAAGAAAACAAGCTATCGGAGAAATGGTCAATTATTTTATTACGTCGACTCAAGTCATTGTAATCAATGAAGAATTTGAAAACAGCTTACTAAAACATAATATTACACTGATTCCCGAAGCCCATGCCCTCCTCAACTATTTAATGCAATGTATCTATAATAATGTCATTGATTCTCAAGAAGCACGTACTTTTGAATACGGTGGTCAAACGGTCGTACTTCGGTTATTTGATGCCATTAGTTCCAATCCAGCCAGTTTGCTCGATAATAAAAATCGAGTGTTATTTTCTCAAGCTCCAGACGAGGTGGCTGCCTATAGAGTCGTTTGTGATTATTTAGCAAACATGACTGATGAGTACGCTTATCGAATGCATGAGAGATTATTTGGATTTAATACAAGAACAATTTTTGAAAGACTTTAGATAGCAGAAATGACTTTAAAATAATAGTCATTGGCTTTATGACAAATAATGGCGTCCCCAGGGGGATTCGAACCCCCGTTACCGCCGTGAAAGGGCGATGTCCTAGGCCTCTAGACGATGGGGACCTGGATCTCTTACCTCAAAACACTACAACATTATTTAAATACCAAATAATGGCGTCCCCAGGGGGATTCGAACCCCCGTTACCGCCGTGAAAGGGCGATGTCCTAGGCCTCTAGACGATGGGGACCTAGTATTTTTTAACCATCAACATACAACGATGTTGATGGTGGAGCTAGGCGGGATCGAACCGCCGACCTCTTGCATGCCATGCAAGCGCTCTCCCAGCTGAGCTATAACCCCAAAATAAGGCTTGCAGTTTAATTAGACGCCTTATTGCTGTCAAGTGGTTTTTCCATATTTAATGGAAGTCTTTTACAAGACAACCTTTTTTTGCATCAAAATCATGGATAAATCCAAATCGCTGTACCATTTTTATCAATAAAAATGAATATTAGTGAAATATTATTACAGCGAAAATTTTTGCCCATGAGAGTTTAATCCAAAAAATATTTGGCCAGCCCGAAAACAAAGGTTGTAATAGAACTCATACTTTAAATTCGGTTTAAACCAGGCAAGGTAAATATTTTTTAATTAAAAAATAACAGGGATATGGATGCGAAGTTTCTTAGTCTTTATTATTTTCTTCTCCAGCTTTAATCTTGGCTTTACCCATCCACCGATGGAGTCTCAATCGAACATGCAAGAGATTAATCAATACATAGAGCAGACCTGGAATACACTAACCAGAGACAATGCCAGTCTCTTGTCTGGCTCTGATGAAAAATTACCCCATACTCAATCGATTATCTACTTACCGCAAGAAGAAAATCTCAATAAAATAAAAACACAGTCACTCAAAATTGGCCCGAATGGAAAAAAAAGAAAGCCATTTTTAAATACCTTCCCCGGGACATTTCAACAATAAAACAGCATGGTTTGCTGTATTTGCCTCATCCCTATATTGTAGGGGGAAGATTTAATGAAATGTATGGCTGGGATAGTTATTTTATAGAATTGGGCCTAATAGAGCATAATCGTCTGACAATGGCTCGACACATGATTGATAATCTCATCTATGAAATTGACCATTAAGGGACTATCCTAAATGCAAACAGAACCTACTACTACCTCGAACGTTCACAACCCCCTTTACTCACAGCAATGATTTTAGCTTATTATGACAAAACCCAAGATAGAAAATGGCTTGAATCGACTTTACCAGCCATCAAAAAACTTCATACTTACTGGACGACTCCTCCACACCTAATCCCCGAACTTGGTTTGTCTCGTTATTATGCTGGTGGCCAGGGAAAGCCTCCAGAGGAATCAACAGTATATTATGAAAAAGTTTTAAATTATTTTAAAACCCATGACATCAATGATTATGATAAGTCCCTTTTTTATAGTAAAGCATCAAACCAGTTAACGGAACTATTTTATATTGCTGACCGAACAGTCAGAGAGTCTGGTTTTGACATTACTGCCAAATTTGGCCCTTTCAGTGCGGGCATTCTGGACTACGCACCAGTCGATTTGAATGTATTAATTTATCAAATGGAAAATGATCTGGGCATAATTTATAAAATTCTTGGTAATAAAGAAAATACCACTATTTGGACTCAAAAAGCCGAAGCCCGAGCAACACTTATAAACCATTATCTTTGGGATGATAAGGCCGGTTATTATTTTGATTATAACTTTAAAACAAAACAACTGAGACCCTATATTTATGCAACTACTTTCTATCCCTTGTGGGCAGGTATTGCATCCAAAGACCTAGCTCAATCCCTTGCTAATAACCTCCCCATTCTATTAGCCAGAGGGGGATTGTTAACCAGTTGTTATATTCAGGGAGTACACAGTGGGATGCCCCTTTCGGATGGGCTCCTTTGCAACATTTTGCCGTACTCGGTTTGAATAGATATGGATATAAAGAGTTAGGATTGGATCTTGCTAACCGCTTTGTCCACACAATACATAAAGGATTTCAGGAAGCCCATACTCTTTTTGAAAAATATGATACTCAAAATATGAGCATTCATACCGAAAATAAAATTCAATACAGCTATAGTACAAATGTTGTAGGTTTTGGATAGACTAATGGTGCGTATCTCGTCTTCAAAAGATTAATCAATGCAAGTAATTAACGTATAATCAATTCTTTTTGCTAAAGTAAAAAAGGAGAACTAAAGTTTTCAAAGCTATATTTTGAAGCCTCTGGAGAGTTGTGTGAAATGTTCCATAAGGGATGGTTTCTATAAAAATAACTATTAAATGAAGAAGAACGTTTCAGCAGCTTGGGCATTGTTAATTTCTCTGTTAATTCTTCTTTGCCTCTGATTTGATATTTGGTTTGTGCTTTTAACTCGGCCTTAACAGATATAGTTTTCAACATCGCCAAATTTTTTAAATCATGATGGATTGTTTCACTTTGAACAAATAACTGTTTTTCTTTACTCCTTTGGATTGAAGTATTAAGACTCATTCCAGACATCAGCAAACCAAAAACACAAGCGATACCGATAATTGTCCACCCAACCAAAGGAACTGCAGCAAAACCGGGAAAAATCCCAAGGGCTGTAAGCAAACCCAATGAACCACAGGAACAACCCGCCAGTGAGCCAAATCCGGCACAAAATGCAATAAATCCAGTTTTTAATTTGGCAAATAGGGAAAGCTCTTCATACTTTAAAAAAACATGATCACGATAAAGAATCAATAATTCCTTTTTAAGTACCGAATGATCCATGGTGTTAATATCCGTTAACTTGCCCACAATAGAGCTTTGATGATTATCATCAAATAGACAGTTTAGAAATACTGCTGTCGAAGACGAAACAGGCTGTTTTGACCTATTTTTTAATAATCGATTTTTAAGCTCTTCGACCAACACAGACTTATCATAATCATGACGATATTTTTGGGGGTTTTTAAGCAAACACTCCTGTTTGGTAGCCAATAAGTATTCCGTCAAATAATGAACGATTTGATTTTCTTGTCCTTTAATAGCATGTCTTAATTCATCATTTTCTTCATAAGAGTTGCAATAAGACCAATAAGTGACAGGTATTGCGACTAATAAGAATAAACAGGCGGAAATGACACCCAATGAGACAGTCAGTGCCGAGTTACCAACAGTGAGTCCAAAAGAACCAAATACCAGGCCAAATGTAGTCCATGCTACCCCCCCTGCAGTTCCCATACCATCTGATAGTGATTTTAAAATTTGCATCGATTGATTCAACATCGCCATTCGGCCCAAAATACTAAAAATACTATTTTAGTATGATTAAATTATTTCAATTGCTCACTACCAGAATGCAATTTTCAGGTTACCAATGTCCAATATTGGGTGCTGATGACCAAGGTTCCTGCTTTGGCAAAGGCTCCCCCTTTTGCAATAATTCTATAGAAATATTATCAGGAGATCGAATAAAAGCCATATGACCATCTCTTGGCGGCCTATTAATTACTACACCACATTCCTGTAAATGTTGGCAGAGTTTATAGATATCATCCACATGATATGCCAAATGACCAAAATTTCTTCCCTCTGTATAGTCTTCTGGATCCCAGTTATAAGTCAACTCTAACATTGGGCCATAAGAAGTTTTAACTTGTTCCATATCGTCAGGAGCAGTTAAAAATACCAAGGTAAAACGGCCTTTGGCATTTTCAGTACGTTTTACTTCTACCAATCCCAATTTATTACAATAAAAATCGAGTGATTGTTCTAAATTCGAAACCCTGACCATCGTGTGTAAATATTTCATCAATTATCCTTAACTATAGAAAATTATTTTTTATTAATCAATAAGTTAGTATGATCAATAATCATGTCGATAGCAAATAGCTTTTTGTTAATTGTCCGCAGAGTATAACATTTAAGTACGACTCAGGTATGATCATATTATATATAATATGAATATTAAAAGTATTAACAAAACGTTCAGGAAAGCTTATCATAAAGCCATTCTGTCTATGAGTTTTATTTTGTAGTGAATTGGCAAATGAATCGAATCAAACTTGGCATTAGTAATCTAATTTTTATGGGAAGATGGCTTCAACTTCCCTTGTATCTTGGACTGATCTTGATACTGGCCGGATATGTGTATCGCTTCATCATTGAATTATTCGAACTCATTTTTCATCTTAAAGGTCTGGATGACACCCATATCATGCTTGGAGTATTGGACCTTATTGACGTCGTCATGATCGCGAACCTTCTGATTATGGTAGTTATGGGCGGCTATGAAACCTTTGTATCCCATTTACAATTGGATTCCCACCCTGATCAACCTGAATGGCTTGACCATTTTGATGCAGGAGCTATGAAAATCAAACTGGCTCTTTCACTGATAGGTATCTCCTCGATTCATCTGTTAAGAACTTTTATAGACCCTGCAAAACTTAGCAATTATTCCATTATGTGGCAGGTTGTGATTCATTTAACTTTAATTGTTTCGGCCCTAGCCATTGCATTAACCAATCGGTTGATGGATCAGCCCGTCAGGAAAAACCCCCAACCTCCTGGTTGAATAGAGCTCTGGTATTAGCTGATTATTTTTGCTTTAGGGCAAGGCACAAACGTTTTGAGGGGCGGAGTTTACAGGCAGTAAATGAGCACCGCTGAACACAGCAATAAAAATAAAAAGAACAGCATAGGCAAGCGTTCTAATTAGAAAACCTGAAAATTGAATCGTCCCCTTGTCTGATGCCACTCACTCTTTATATGACAAAAAATCCTGTCATGTACAGAGTGCAGCTCTAAAAAAATAATGACTGGCTTAAAATTATTCGATAGAATCATGAATGTTTGACCTGTTCAGGGAACTCATGGGATTGAACCAGAAAGAAGTGGATTACAAGCTCTTTCGGGTTGAATGTAGTCAAAATGGAAATAAAGGAATATGAATCATGACAGATACTCCAAAAACCAATCTATCCGTTGATGAAATAGAAGAGGATAACCCCAACGACAGACCCCTCCCTGAAGAAAACACGGAAATATTAGTAAAAAAACTGAAAGTATTGGAAACCACCCAGGAAAATTTTGATCAAATCAAAAAACATATTGCGACAGTTATAGATTCCTTGGCAAAAAATCGCAGTTTTTTTGGCCGTGTTGCTGCCTACTGGGGAGAAATGCAGTTATGGTTAAAAATTACTCTTGGAATAGTATTGATTGTTCCCACCTTAACACTTGGAATTGCAATTCAAGTGGCCTCTCTTATAGTGATCAGTGCCCTGACTCTAGTGACTTATGTTGGTAGTGCCCTGCTTCTTGAAAATCATGTCCAGAAAGAAGAACATATTACTGATCGCCTAAAAGAAGAAATGATAGGTTTGGCAGATAACTTGGGGAAAGTTATCGAATCTTTTGAGCCTCTCCGCAAGCAAATTGCTGAACAAATTGAATATTTTCATGAAGAAAATGATAGATTAAACCTCAACGTTACTCAACTGAGTGATCAAATTATGCGATTAACAAAACAAGCAGAACAATTACAAAAAACCGAACAAACTTTACGTAAAGTCAGAGAAGAATTGGGAAAAACATCTGAAACACTGGATGGAAAAGTACAAGTTCAAGCAGAATTATTACAGATAAACCAGGAAGAATTAAACAGAATAAGAGAAGAAATTGCAAAAAATGAAATTGAATTATCTGAAAAAATTTCTGAGTTAGATCAAGTTAAAAAGGAAATGGCAGTAGAAATTGAAAAGGCTGAGTCTGTTACCCAAGTATTAAAAGATACTGTAGAAAAATTGTCTCAAACCGCTATTGCAGATCACAACCATCGGGAATCATTTCAAAATAAATTGAACGATTTTCTGTCTAATAAAGAACAAAGTTTTAATGATGTTGCTCAACGTATATGCGAAGCTGAGCGTGAACTGTGCCTCGTTAAAGAAGAATTGAACTTCAGTAACAAACGTTATCAGGAACTATTGGAACGTCAAGAAGAGGTAGTTAAACGGTTGGAACAACTCCAACATTCACGTAAGCCCACTCCATATAGTAATGCACAAGTACTTGGTAAATTAGGCATTATGGCAACCGAGGAAAAACAACCTCCAACACCCGTTTCATCAGAAGAAAATACAATCCAAACTCAAGCTCTCGCAGGTTAGAGGTTTTTAAATCGATGTGCTATAGCACATCGATTGCCTATAACGTAAAGTCATCCAAAAGCCAATCAGACTCAACGAAATTTATTTTAAAAGAAATCATCAACTAACGTTGGGCATAGCCAGATTCAAGCTAAAGCAATTCTTAGAAAGCATAATCGCTCTATTAATGAACTACTTCAGAATCATTGCCTATAATCAATTTATATTAAATCAGTTAATTTTTTTGCCTTACGCAACACAAACCCACAGAGAACAATAAAAGAACTATACTTATACAATATTGGCATGGTGGAATAATTCTTTCAAAAGGAGATGATTATGAGCACACCCAAATGGAATTTTCCCATTTCTCGCGCACTTATCCTCATCATTGGTTTATTTGCCTCTATGGTTTGTTCTGGAGCTCATTTCGTCGGTGGAATTCACACAAATGTAGGCGATATAGGATGGTATCATCCAGATTATTACAATCATAATGTTATAAACGTTGGTAATTATCATCCGGGCTATGGCTGGGTTGCTCCAGTATATGCTACGCCAACATATATAATAAACAATACGGGGTATAACTGCCAGACAGTCCAGCAATGTGATTCTGACGGAAATTGCATTCAAAGCCAAAACTGTGATTAGCAGTGGAAAATGTAACATATCAATGCACATTAGCTTTTTACAAGATTCAGAGCAAGTTTCCCTCCACTTAGGTGTTCTAGCCATCAAAACCCATTAATTAGATTAACAGGTAACTGGCAAGTAACGGTAGGATTTTAAATGCTCAATGCGATAAGACCAAGGCTATGGATTTTTGGGGTCTTTATTAAGCAAACGATTAAACGTAGCGATACACATTGGTTTAATTTTTCTGGTTTGAAAATAACTAAGCGGCGTAAGGAGTGCTATATTCACATTTAAAGCTGGACATAAAGTTACCCATTTTGCAAAACACCGTTCATCCATTTCATCCCTGCCATATCCTGTTTTTGAATTACCCAGCTTGCAATAAGCAATAGAGGCCATAGCCATTTCAAAGGCTGAATTTTGATTAGCCCAAACATCTTGATCATCAACACGATACATAAATTTGGTGCCACAGTACAAAAGAGCCATTTTTAAGCCAGTTTGGTACCTTTCATGAAACTCAGGTTTATAGATATCCTCCTCATGAATACATTCATCGTTTTGTGTTAATCGCCCTTGAGCAAAACCCTGATAAACCCAAATTAACCTGCGAATGGCAATGGCAGAATTCAAATCTACTTTGTTAGGGGTTGCATCACCGTATTTCCCCTCAAGAAAATCTTTGTTATGACTCCCCCCTTGAGCCAATTTAAAGGCAACAAACAACCTGTCAGCAGAGAGCTGTGTCAGTCCAAAATTGGTTTGATAATTCAATTTAATTCCATTTTGCATGGTCAGTTTTAATAGCTTGCTCCATCGTAGCAAATTAGTGCCAAGTCTGCTTGTAGATATTGAGCGACCATTCATATCAGTCACATTAGTTGGGTCACCGCTACTTTCTTTTAGAATCATGGCAAGAACGTGAGCATATTTTAGTACCATTTTTTCTTTGAAATAATGGTGTTGTGCATTCGCCATATGCTGATAAATTACAAAATTTTGAAAAACAAGCATTCTGAGATTGTAGTCTATTGCATTACAATTCGTGTCTTCCTCTTCTGTCATTACCTCAGCAACATGTCTGGTAAGGCTTTCAACTTGCTCTTCATTAGGTAAGCCAATGATATCAGGAAGCCAACCACTATCAACGGCATCCTTTCCCTTTCCTAACTCTGATTTATCTATAGCAAGCGGGGGAAGAGTATCTTCTGCAAAGAGTGGATGAGTTATTGCTGCCAATAAGGATATAATAACCCCCACCACACTATTAACATGCCGTCTTTTTAATGCCATACGCTTTACCATCTTTATTGAGTATAGCTTATGGTAATTGGGAAGAACGTAAAAATATTATTGCTATGGGACTTTTTTATAATACATCAAAACTTATATAATCTTCCCAAGGTAAATTCTCACGTGTACAAACATCAACCCTTGCATTAAGCGGCCCTTGTTGCAACCAATTATAAAACTCTTCTAACTGATCTTCTTTTCCACAAGCAAAGACCTCAACGCGACCATCCGCTAAATTCCGAGCCCATCCACTTACCATCAATTGTTCAGCCATTTTTTTGGCAGAGGCGCGATACCATACACCCTGAACTCTTCCTGAAATATAACAGCGCATACAAAATTCCTTGGCCATAATTTTTCCATCTATTGTAAATATCAGCTACTTCATTTCATTATATCTCAGACAAATCAGTTTTGACTCTGATTCTGCTATAGTTAAATTAGCATTCTTATTAAAACAAAATAAATTGGATAATTTGGACTTTTTCAATAAATGGAGATAAAAAATGAAAAAAGCGATATTTTATGTACTGTCTTCTTTGATGTTGACATCTTTGTTTAACCTAACTTATGCTGATGAAACCCCAGCACAATTGACCGGCACACCGGCTGAACAGATTCAGCAATTAAATGCTCAGATTCAATCTCAATTACAGGAAATGCAAACTAAACAACAGCAACAACTGGATGCTTTAAACACCCAATTACAAAGTCAAATTAAACAAGTTCAATCTCAATTACAAGAACAAATTCAAACAATCAATTCTCAAACTCAAGATCAGATTAAGCAAGTACAAACAACCCTACAGGATCAGATTAAACAAGTACAGCAGCAAGCATTGCAAAAAGCTAACCAATAATAAAAATTAGTCTGATTGTATTTATATAGCCTGGCCTGTGTGAACTTGAGCTTTTACAACACTTATGCGTATAAAATTTATTCTAATTGACGATAATTTGCATGAGTTTGGATAAAAATGGAATTATTTTTTATACCGAACTCATGTATCAGAATTAAAATTAATCATGGCTTGATCAAAACATCATAAAATCAAGAACAAACAAAACAGGTTTTTTTAGGGGATATCAATACTGGTATACCCGTTTCAAAGACAGGTAGATATAATTGTTCTATTGCTCGTTGTGCAAAATCAGCGCTATCAATTACAATATTTGTTTCATGGCTATTATGTAAACTTAGCAAATCAAGATTCGATGAACCGTAAATAACAACCTCATCATCAATTGCCATAAATTTCATATGGATAACCTCTCTCTTCATAGAAATTTCTTCATTATTTACCCGATGAAACCAACGAATTTGCAAGTTGTCTCGCTTATCTTCATCAAGCAGTGAACTAAAATATTCAATCGAACTCTGATTTGTTCCACCATAGAACCTCTCACGGGAATCATTGAATCCTTTCCCCATCAATAGAAAGACATGGCCATTTCTATTATTAATAAAGTCCGCAAGGGCATGGATGATTTCAGGGGCATTTAAATTAGGAACAGCAATTCGGATAGTATGTTTGGCATATTTAATTGCAGCCATGTAAGCATTATTCAAAGGGTCTTCTGGTAAAGGCTCCCTATAAAAAGGGAGTGCTGCCAATTTCTGTCTAATAGTATTTGTCACATAGAGTATAGAACAAGAATTTCCATAGGACTTTGTTGACTCCTGCTCTATATATATGGGAGAAATTTCCGGAGCATCAGATTTATTGGTACGCTTATCCCACATGACTTTAAAATCGTAAAAAACCGCTTCTGCTGCGCCTCCAGGAATAAACATGGCAGCATCATGAAACCCATTAGGACCATAATTTTCCTGCTGAAAATTAGCCCCTGTTAAAATGACATCCCCATCAATCCAGATGGCTTTATTATGGTTGGACGCAATGGAATTATGCACATGAGTACCTATATGCAATGTAATATTCTGAGGTAAATTATCTAAACCTAAACTGGCGGGATCATGTTTTGGCTTTTTAGGAAATATTTCGCCATGATAAAAAACTTGAGCCAAGCGATCCAACTGATCGACCAGAAGAAATACTTCTAGTTCATGCTTAATTTCGCAAAGTGCGTTTCGGATATCTTTGATAACCTGAGTGCTTGGTTCCCATACAAAAGCTTGAATAAGTATTTGTTTTTTAGCCTCTTTAATTTTATCAATAATTAAACGATATGCATTCTCACTACCCGATACTATTTCTATCTGATTTGGATTCACCACGCCAAGCATTTTTTCTGCAGAGACAGTTCCCTTATCAGCAGAGGAAATGGCTGTTTCAATTATTTTTGTCATTAAATAAGAATCGTCGGAAATATTTCCTCCTGAATATTGCAAATCTTTCTCAAAGAATCGGAGCATAATTTACTCATAAATTAATTTCACCTAATTTATATCATTGGATTGATTTAATATTTTTGCAAATTAATTTGATCGATGCCAAAACAAAACTTAATTTATTGTAAATACAATCCCAAACACCATCTACCAATTATTGCTATCCACAAACGAATTCAATTTTCCTTGATTTTTCAATTAAATATACTATACATAAGAAGTCATCCCTATTTATAAATTAAGGAAAATCAAAATGGATTTAAGCAAAAAAATAGAACCAAAAACTTGGTCATTTGTTGAAAAAATACAAAATGCAGGTGGGAAACCAATTTATGACATCCCGGTTGCTGAAGGAAGAGTTATATTTGATCAACTACAAGCCTTGCCCACCGAGAAACCTGATGTCGATGTTGAAGACAAAACTTTGCCAGTAGGACCTAGCGGGAAAGTTGATATTCGCATTGTTCGTCCTAAAGGCGCAAAAGAAAAATTACCAGTCATCATGTTTTTTCATGGTGCTGGCTGGGTTTTTGGCGATTATCAAACTCATGGCCGTCTCGTACGAGAAATAGCAGTGGGTACTCATGCCGCGGTCGTGTTTGTTAAATACACTTTAGCTCCGGAAGCTCAGTACCCGACACAAATAGAAGAATCTTACGCTGCCATGAAATATATAGCAGAACACGGCAAACAATTTAATCTGGATACTTCACGATTTGTTGCTGCAGGTGACAGTGTTGGCGGTAATATGACCAGCGTCATGACTCTTCTTGCTAAAGAACGTGGTGGTCCCAAAATTGATTATCAAGTACTCGTTTATCCAGTGACTGATGCCAATTTTGATAATGCTTCCTATAAAGAATTTGCTGAAGGCCCCTGGTTAACCAAAAAGGCAATGGAGTGGTTTTGGGACAAATATTTGCCTAATAAAGAAAAAAGGAAGGAAATTACAGCAAGCCCTCTACAAGCTTCCATTGAGCAACTTAAAGGATTACCACCAGCACTGGTCATTACTGGTGAATGTGATGTTTTACGTGATGAAGGTGAAGCCTATGCTCACAAGCTCATCGCAGCAGGTGTGACAGTCACAGCCATTCGTCATCTGGGCACAATTCATGACTTCCTGATGCTCAATGATCTCTCTGAAACACCAGCCTGTCGAAATGCCGTTGAAACCATTATTGGTCACGTAACTCATATTTTTGGCACAAAAAAGTAAACCTCGACATGACTAACATCACCTTTGATGTTAGTCGTATTGAATTGCCCTTACAACAATTGTGCTATTTAGGTACTGATGATATGGAATTATCGGTATTGATACTCATTTGATTTGTTGTTGTTTTCGTAAAATCTTGAAACATAACAGGTATTGCCAATTTGGGTATAGTTGGTTTTTTACTTGACTTGGATCCTGCTGAAAACTGTTTTTCCAATTCAAAAATTCTTTTACGAGCTGCTGCAAGTTCATCCCTTAATTTTTGATTCTCTAATTCCAGAGATTTTATTTTTTCATCGGGACTGTCTTTCAAATGATCCTCCCTTGTTTGCACCTCTGTCGCAGAACTATTGGCAGACTTAATCATTAAATCACCTGGTTTGGAGTCGTCTACTTCCGTTATGACAGGAGGAGTACTTTCCTTTTCAGTTTTTCTCCAAGCAATTTGTTGCTCTAATTTTGGTTTAAGCTCTTTACATGAAATGCCGTTAATTTTCTTAAGATACCGTCTGTGATCCGTTTCAGCTGGAATTAAACTTAATAACATCCCGGGAGTTAGGCCTGTATGTTCCAGATTAATACTCTTTAAAGTGATCGTATTACAAATAGTATCTAGCAAATCCTGTACTTTTTCTTTTTCCTGTTGTTTTATTTCCTTTTTCCTCATCATTATTCGAGGAGATAAAATACCAGTGCCAGAAACTCCTGTCGGTTTTGCATAAAGCGATTGTGTACTGACATCCAAACTCTCTATAATCGGGTTACTCAATAAAGTCTTTACCCCGACTCTGGTCATATTATTATTTGCAACATTTAAATTGGTAGCGGCTGGAAATTTTGAAACAATCAGTTTGGCATGATTATCATTTAAGCTGCAAAATGTTAATAATAATGTTCGAATGGTGTGATTAGGTTTCAACTCATCCAATTTCCATTCTTTTTTTAACCCGGGATTGAAACTCAAATCCACAGTATATAAATTCATTTTGGCAACCGCCTTAATCCCCTCTATCCCCAGTCCACAATTATCTAAATACAGAGTTCTGAGCTGTTTTAAAGGCGCAAGCCTGAACACGCCCTCATCACCAATTCCAGTATTTTGACTTAAATCAATAGTAGTCAACGATTGAAGATGAGCAATACTTTCCACGCCAAGGTGAGTGATATTATTTCTTCGCAAATTAAAGTGGGTCAGATTTTTTAACCTGGACTCAGGTCGAGTCAAATACTCTAAATTGGTATCAGTAACACCGCAATTACGTAAGGATAATTTTTTTAAAGCGGCAGCATTTCGACTTAAACTAAATAACGCATAACTTGCACTGAGCTCCGTATTATAATCCAAATACAACGCTTCGAGCATAGAATTAAACATGGGGCGGTTCTTTAAGTGGTTACTCTTCAATGATAATTCTTTGATGTAAGTTAATTTGGAAAGCTCCACTGTGTCACTATCCTTAAGACCACAGAAATCTAAACGTAAACATTTAATTCCAGGTATATCATTAAGAACGCAGACGAAATCTCTCAACTCTTGAGAAGTAAAGTGAGTGCCGCTTAGATCAAGTTCAGATAAGGATGAAACTCCCTGATTTCTTGAATCTCGCATAGCATTTAAAAATAATTGAATATCCTGAGATGTATTTAAAACAAGTTTTACCTGATGCTTCTTTTTATTTTCCTTTCCAATATCTTTTAAAAATTTTTTTAACGAAGTAACTGGCATATTGTCTCCAAATATAAACAAAAAATTCCTGTTTGGTAATATATTTAACTCAAAGATCATCGATTATACATTTCAACACTTAAGAAAACCATAAGAATTGATTAAAAAACTTGCTAATCTCCTCTAGTCAGTGTTATGTTGAATTAAAGGGATTTGGAAGTGGAGGTTAAAATGGAATCAATGATTGATTTGGTTGGATATGTAGCTTCTTCTTTAGTCTTTGCAACATTTTATGTCAAAAAAATTCTGACATTAAGACTCATAGCCATTTGTAGTAATATTGCATTCATTACTTATGGCTTGGGTTATCATTTACATCCTATATTTATTTTGCATTCAGTTTTGCTGCCTTTAAATTTATACAGAATTTTTGAATTATTAAAAAATGATCCAGAGCTCACTTTACTTGCAAGAATCAATATGAAGGCAACCAGATAATCATTTTCATCATTTAATGATATGATACCTGTTTACTCAATGGGGGGTCTTCCGTGTGCAATTGGAACAAAATAATTGGCCTGGCATTAATGGGATTTTCTGCTTTTTTACAAGCAAAAACCTATATCCCTCAATGCCCTAAAGAAATCAACACGCTTGAACGTATACAGACATCTCCTGATGGCTGGGAAACCCTAAGCGGAATTAAAAACAATTATCTGGGTAATGTGTCTTTCTATTCTGGCCATCCCAAAGCTCAAGCCAGCTTAAAACCCAACCGTATCAATAAGAAAAAAGCAGAATGGAAGTTTTCTCCCCATGATACCATTTATATTGTGTGCCATTACAATCAGACAGGAATTGAGCTAACACAACAATTGCCTCAAAAAACAAAAGGATGTGTTGTAATTTTTAATCCTAACGTAAAAGGTCCTTATGGCTTCCTGCCTCAAAAAATAACCTGCAACCAATAAAGAGGAGGTTTACTCCACCTCTTCCTTGGTTCGACAATAGGTTTCATCAATCAATAACAAGGTCAATAAGGCTAAAATTAAAGACATAGGCAACAATAAAAGAGAAAAATAGTACCCATGCAAAGTAAATTGATGAATACCATCCACTACGGTCCCCTCCCATGTCCAATCCAGCAAAGCACCAACTAATGGTTCAAACAAAGCCTCAAACACTGAATTAAACGTATTCATAATACCAAGCACTGTAGCCACAAGTACCAAAGGAAATAATTCCCTGATCATTGCAAAGCTGGTAAAAAATCCACTTGCTCCAAACCCAAAGAGAAATAAAAGAATAATTAAAGTAAGTAAATTTTGGTTTGAGCTATAAATAACAATCAATAAGCATAATAAAGCTGAACATGTTCCTGTAAACAAAACAGGCTTTCTACGTCTGATAAAATCAGAAAACCATCCCCAAAATGGCGCGCCTGCCGCAAAACCGACAAAAATAAATGAAATCGCAAGAGCCGCATCAGTACGAGACAAGAGATAAGCCTTTTCCAAAAAAGGAACTCCCCATAATCCACCAAAAACCGAAACAGGAGCAAAAGCTAATCCGCTATATAATGACAAAGCCCATGCCTGTCGGTTAACAATAATACGTTTTAACAATTGAATAATGGGTTCCTTCCTATTTGATATAGGCTGAGTTTGTGCAGGCTTATCTCTTAAAACGAGAAAATACACGACCCCCAAGATAATTCCCATTACACTGACCAATTCAAGTGCCTTGCGCCAACCTTCATGTTGAACCAAAAATGCCAAAGGCATCTGCCCTCCCACAGCACCTAACATGGCTGCTGTCATAAACATTCCTGATACTAAAGCAAATCGTTTTGGAGAAAACCATACAGCAGCTAACTTAAAACAAGATACGGCAGCAAAAGCAGCCCCTGCACCCATCAATGCTCGACTTAAGCAAGCCAGCCATAAAGTATTGGTTTGAGAAAAAATATAAGTACTGATACTGCAGACAAAAATGGCAAAGGTTGTCAGCAATCGTGGACTGTACCTGTCTAACATTACACCCACAGGAATCTGCATGAATAAATAGGAATAAAAATAAAAAGCTGACAAATTCCCAAGGCCGGCCGCATTAACCTGGAATGCCTTCATCAAATCAGCTGTCATCACACTGGGGGAAACCTGAATCAAATATTTATAAAAGAAAAAACAGGCCGCTATGGTCCATATAATCCAAAGGTACGTTTTAGCTAGCAAAGGGTGCTTAAATGACAATGTGTTCACAATAACTCCTAACTTATTCGCTTCAGGTTAGTGATAAAATTTCAATAACTGCTGGGTCTTATCTGCTGCCATTATCGCCCTGAGGCGGGGCAGATAAGTCAGGAGAGAAGCCGTCTCAGAGCAGAGGAAAGGGTAAAGCTGACCACCACCACGACGACGACAATTGAGGTGAAAGAATTTAAAGCAACATGCGACAATCCAACAGGCAGCCTGTTGCTGTTTTGGAAGCAAGACTTTCTGCTTATTAATTGTCGGTTTATATTCATAAAAAAACAGGAAATTAAAAGAATGTTTAATGTTAACTTTTTAGGCAATGTGTTGTCAAGATCACAAACAGCCAATGGATACTTTTTTAAATTTTGTTATTACAGATACATTTATTAACCTGTTTCACTTGCAAAAAAATCTGCATACAGAAATAATAAATTCTTACATTTATATGCAAATTGATGACAAGTTACCTTAAAAGGAACCAAGGGAATGGAGTTAACCTCATCCGATAACCAACTATTTCAAAGCTCCAAAGCAAGTCTGGCTCTGGTTACTGTTTTCGTAGGAGTCGGTTCCGGTTTTTTAGGGATGTGCCTGGCCATGTTATTGCACTACCTTCAACATATTGCCTATGGATACAGTCCCCTTCATATAATGAGTAATGAAACTTTTCTGGAGGGAGTTAGAGCATCTTCTGCTGATCGGAGAATAAGCATACTATTCCTTTGTGGCTTAATAGCTGGCGCGGGATGGTGGGCACTTTATCGCTTTGGTAAACCATTAGTCAGTATTGCCTCAGCAATAAAATCAGGTAAACCCATGCCTGTTCTCAGTACCTTCATTCATGCTTTTCTACAAATTATAACGATTGCCTTGGGTTCGCCTCTTGGACGAGAAGTAGCTCCCCGTGAGGTAAGTTCTGTCTTTGCTTTCTGGTTATCTAGCAAAGCAGGATTAACTCCTGAGGAAAGCAAAATCATGTTGGCATGTGGAGCAGGCGCAGGACTTGCGGCAGTTTATAATGTGCCTTTAGGAGGTGCTGTTTTTGTTTTGGAAGTGCTGCTATGCACTTCCAACTGGACTGTCTTGCTTCCTGCATTATCTTCTTCTGCTATAGCAGTTCTGGTGTCTTGGTGGGGCTTGGGAAATGAATCGATTTATCAACTACCCGAATTTTCATTAACTGCGCCTTTAATTATTTGGTCTATTCTTGCCAGTCCTGTGTTAGGCTTTTTTGCCTTTTGGTTTATTCAAATTGCTACAGTACAACGCAGCAAAGCCATGCATAACTGGCAAATGATATTGGCTTGTTTAATTAATTTTTCACTCATTGGTGTATTTGCAGTTTATTTTCCTTCCTTACTAGGTAACGGCAAAAGCCCGGCACAAATGGAGTTTGATCAAGCAGTAGGAATTGGTTTAAGCATTTTACTATTTCTGTTGCGGAATGTATTCGTTTGGTCAAGCTTACGTGTTGGGGCACAAGGAGGCTTATTAACGCCATCACTGGCTAATGGTGCCTTGCTCGGAGCTGTTCTTGGTGGTGTCTGGAACTTGTATTTCCCACCCGCTCCCATACATGCCTTCGCCCTTATTGGTGCCACGGCTTTTCTTGCTGCGGCACAAAAGATGCCTTTAACTGCAATTATCCTTATTTTCGAATTCACCCGGATTAATTTTATCTTTCTTATCCCTATCATGCTTGCTGTTTCCGGCTCTATGGGTATGTGCCAGTTAACCAAGAACTATTACATTAAATATAAAGTATGATTGTTAGTAATTAGCTGGAATTATTGTGCCAAAATTGGTCACTTTAACCAAAATATACCATCAGGATGCTATACTTATATTGTAATATGATGAAAAGGAAGTTCACTATGCCTAAGAAGTTTACTAGAAAAATACCACTTATTTCCAAAGAAGAGTGTTTTGCTTTATTACCTGGGTACTGCATCAATGCGATGAATCTTCTAAAACGAGGGAATCACACACTCTATTATGAAGAAATTGAATCTCTATCAAAAATTTTTGTTACCCTGGTCACGCATTATTCGGAGCCAATAGAATCAATTATCAATCGCATGGAAAAAGCGATGTATGGTGCCTATAAAGAGGAATTAGATAAAATTGAGCATGAAATTCAACGCCTGTTTAAGATAAGAAAAAATACTCCGATTCATTCTCTATTTGGCGAAAGAGAAATCGAAAAATTAACTATACAGATTTCAGAATTAGAAAAATGCAAATCAGTACCTATAAAGGAAATTATTCAAGGACTTATCTACGATACCTTAGATAAGGCAAGCCAGGCTCTAACGGATAGAGTGCCGGAAAATTATAAATCGCAAGAATATGAGAGCCGAGGTAATCCTTTCCAATAAGATCAGGTATAGTGTTAAATAAAACACAACCAATCACTTATAATCTAATTTACTCTGATAGCACTTGCTTATTTCTTTTCATTACCCATTTTAAAATTGCTGTGTGGATTAATAATGAATCACACTTTGCTCCTGTTTTTATAAAAAAAATCTAATGTAACAAAATTGTTTAGAAATAATGGAATGCCATATAGAATATAATCCAGGATTCGTTAATATAACTAATCGTAAATTTACCCATAAACCAGTTTTTACAGGTAATTAAATGACTCTTTGCCCCTGTGGTTCACAAAATAAATATGAGCAATGTTGTGGGATTTATCTGGAAAGCAAGAAAGCTCCTGAAACACCAGAACAATTAATGCGTTCGAGATATACCGCGTATTCTCTTGCAAAAATCGATTATATTAAACACACCATGAAGGACAAACCACTAATTGCTTTCAACGAATCAGAAGCGAAAGAGTGGGCTCAAAATGTCTCCTGGCTGGGTTTGAAAATCATTCAAAGCTATTTGGAGAGCCCGGATAAAGGATTTGTTGAGTTTATAGCAACATTTCTTGACGGAAATCAGTTGAAAAATATTCATGAATTAAGTGAGTTTCAAAAGGATGGTTCTCTTTGGTTTTATGTGGATGGGGTAGATAAACAGTTATCAAATAAACAAAACAAGCAAAAAATAGGCCGCAACAGCCCATGCCCATGTGGAAGCGGTAAAAAATTTAAAAACTGTCATGAAAAATGAATTAACCTCAAGGTAACAGATGAACGGTCACGTACTCCTCAATATTTTCATTTTCCTTGCTGCTGCAAGCATCATGGTTCCACTAGCAAGCCGATTTAGACTTGGTTCTGTGATTGGTTATCTTACTGTAGGAATGCTCATTGGCCCTTTTGGACTTAAACTAATTGGCAATGCCGATCAAATTATGCACTTTGCAGAATTTGGAGTAGTCATGATGTTATTCTTGATTGGTTTGGAATTAGAACCAATCATGCTCTGGAAGCTGAGAAAATTAATAGTTGGCTTAGGTGGCTTACAAGTATTACTAACAACAATCGCCCTTTCTTCCGCAGCTGTAATGATGGGGTACAATTGGCGAGCCAGTGTAGCGGTCAGTATGGCGCTTGCCCTATCCTCAACCGCTTTAGTCTTGCAAATGCTCCAGGAGAAAAATCTTTTGAAAACAGCAGAAGGTGAAACTTCTTTTGCTGTTCTTTTATTCCAGGATATTGCAGTCATACCGATATTGGTGATTTTGCCTTTATTAGGCAACCATCATGGAATTAATGTAGCTATTAACCCTCATACAGCTACCTCTATTGCCGAACTACCCAAGTGGCTTCATGCTGTTGTCGTCGCTGGCATTATCGGTAGTGTTATTTTGGCGGGCCACTACTTATCCAGATACTTGTTCTTAATCATTGCAAAAACCAATATCCGTGAAGTATTTACAGCATTTTCCCTATCGCTGGTTGTTGGAATTACCTTATTAATGGAAACGATCGGAGTATCTCCTGCTTTGGGGGCTTTTATCGCGGGGATGGTTTTAGCTAACTCTCAATATAAACGAACTGTAGAAGCTGATATTCAACCTTTCAAAGGACTGCTTCTTGGATTATTTTTCATCTCAGTCGGAATGGGTATTAATTTCAATCTACTCTTCAATCAAATGACTGTAATCATCCCTATTGTACTTGGTTTGATTACTATTAAGGCATTGATTCTCTTTACACTCGGCAAGATATTTCAACTCACTAAAATCCAGGCGCTCGGATTCGCACTGGGTTTATCACAAGGTGGAGAATTTGCCTTTGTTCTATTTCAATACTCAAGTACATTAAAAGTAATCAGCCCGGAAATAAGCAGTTTTTTTACCCTGGTAGTCGCTCTGTCCATGTTGGCTACACCTTTTTTAATGCTTTTGTATCATCGTTTTATGATGCCGAAATTAATAAGCAAATTACCAGAACGTGAATACGACTCTATCCATGAAAAAAATAGCATTATTATCGCGGGTTACGGTCGTTTTGGTCAGATAATAGGTCGATTTCTTAGTGGTGAAAACATCAAGGTAACCGTTTTGGAAAAAAATCCAGAACAAGTCGAATTATTAAGAAAATTTGGCTACTCCGGATATTTTGGTGATGCGAATCGCCTGGATCTGTTAAAAAGCGCAGGAGCAGCCCATGCTCAGTTGCTCATAGTCACTGTTGGGAATCCGGACACCAATTTGGAAATTGTGAAATTAGCTAAAGAAGAATTTCCTCAATTGAAAATTTTTGCTCGAGCAAGAAATAGACGACACGCCTATGAGTTACATAAAGCAGGAGTTCATTATTTCAAAAGAGAGTTATTTGACTCTTCGTTAACCATGACCAAGGAAATTTTAAAATTTCTTGGTTATAAACCTGAAGAAATTGAGAAAAAAGCCAATGCTTTCCAAAAGCATGATGAAGAGACATTGATTAAATCTTTTGACTTTTTTGAGGAAGAAGCCAGCCTCATCAATTTCTCACGCCAGGCAAAAGGAGAATTAGAGCGTATTTTGCAAAATAATAATCCATAATCAACCCATATAGGTCTTTGCATTACTAAAGTTAAACAAAATAAGAAACAAACCACTTTATTTTTGTCCATACTCAAGCATTTTGTGACAGTCCTGTTTGATTTACTGGTTGCATTATTCAGTCTCAAAATGCTTAAATAGACAACATTTATCAAAATATGATTTTCAATAATGGTTCACTTTCAAAAAATTACTGTCCAAACCTTTTTAAAAGAATATTGGCAAAAAAAACCAATAGTCATTCGTCAAGCCTTACCTGATTTTATTAATCCAGTTACACCGGATGAGTTGGCAGGACTTGCTCTTGAGGAAGAAATAGAAAGTCGCCTGGTCTATGAAACCCCCGAGCATTCCCCACAATGGAATTTAAAAAGAGGTCCATTTAAAGAATCTGATTTAATTGACTTGCCTAAAACTCATTGGACACTATTAGTACAAGGAGTAGACCGTATTGTTCCAGAGGTCTATGAGTTACTTGATCATTTCAATTTTATTCCTCAATGGCGAGTTGATGACGTGATGATTAGCTATGCCACTCTACATGGAAGCGTTGGTCCGCACTACGATAATTATGATGTTTTCTTGTATCAGGCTAAAGGTAGGCGGCTATGGTCATTAACCTCAAAAAAATGTCATACCAACAATTTTATAAAAGGTCTTGAACTACGAATCATGAAAGAATTTGAGGTCGAAGAGCAATTCATTCTGGAAGAAGGCGACATGCTCTATTTACCCCCCCATATAGGACATTATGGTATCGCTCAATCTGAGGAGTGTATGACTTACTCTTTTGGCTATAGAAGTTACCAAGGACAAGAATTATGGGATAGTCTGGGTGATTATTTATCTGAACATAGGTTATTCAAATCTCTCTATCAAGACCCGGATTGGTCCACTCTTAAAAACACATCGGAAATAACACCTAAAGCATGGGACAATGCAAGACAATTGCTAAGGCAACTCATGGAAAATGATAACATCATGAAATCCTGGTTCGGTTGTTTTGCTACAAGCCTTGATCAGTCAGCAGAACAACATTTAGCTCTTCCTTTAGAGGAAGATGAATTACTCAGTTTGGACGAGTTTATAAAAGAACTGACTAATCATCAGGAAATAGTTAGAGATGCCTCATGTCGTTTTGCATATATCATGTCTGACAAAGAATCCAAATGCCATTTTTATGTCAATGGGAAAGAATGGGACAGCTATGGGGTTTCAACAAACTTACTCAGCCTTATTGCCAATAATCGATTCCTATCTGTAAAAGAGTTAAAACCTTATTTAAACAACAAGAGTAATCAACTCTTCCTCTATGAGTTATGGAAATTACAATGGTTACAAACTTCTCATGATCAGTGATTTAGTTTATAAATATTAATAAATGAATATATAGGATAAAAGATGTGGCAATTTTACAGAAAAAATTTAAGTACTGTATTGTTATCTCTAATTTGTTTCAAAATTTTTGCCTCCGATACTATTGATATTACAGTAACTACCAAGGAAAAAAATGCCATTGCTATAGGTTACTCGGTCAATGGAAGCCAATATGGAGGTTTGGGCAATTCCTATTCAGGAAAAGGACCTAAAAATAAAGAATATCAATTTGGATATAAGAAAGATTCCATTTTTGGAGAAGATATCTCTTGTGGTTCTATGACTTTAAAGCAAGACAGTAAGGTGACTTTGGTTAATAATAATAATCAATGTATCGGCATCTTAGGTTAATTTGTCTGTTACATCGAATAATTGAATAGTATGGATTAATTTTTGAAAGGCAGATAGTGCCTTTCAAACAATATTCAGCTCAAAATAATCGAATTCAACTCGCAGAAACTCAAATCTGGAGTTAACAGTATATCCTGCCTAAAGCAATCCAGCACAGCCCTATCCCCTGAACAGAATATTTAGCACCAAAAAACACCAACAAATACAATCAATTGGATAATTTTAAATTCATATAGTATATTTAATATACATGGACAAAACAAGGATAGGCAATGAAAAAAATAATATTGGCCTTAGTTGTTATTTCTGCTGCTGTATTATTAAGTGGCTGTGGAAGCGGATGCTGCGGTGCCAGCAATTCATGTTGCAGCTATAATACTGGATGTTGTGGTGTACAAAATTATTCTGGTATTTGGTATTGATTTACAATTATAAAAGCCAATAGTCTGAAATATGAAAAAAAACAGCTTGCTTGCCATCTCGGAAGAAGGGTTTCACCATATTGCTTATACTGAATGGGGTATCTTTGAACCGGAGTTACCTACAGTTATTTGTGTGCATGGGTATACTCGCAATTCCAGGGATTTCGATGAATTAGCCAATTATCTTAGCTCCAAGGGACATCATGTATTCTGCCCGGATATTGCGGGTCGAGGTGATAGTTGCTGGTTTAAAAATCCCCGCCATTATAATTTTACCCAGTATGTAAAAGATATGACAGCCCTTATGGCAAGAACAAATGCTCATCAAATCGATTGGATTGGGACATCAATGGGCGGCATCATTGGCATGATTTTAGCTGCAATGCCCAATTCTCCGATCAATAAACTTGTTCTCAATGACATAGGGCCTCAAATACCTATTCATGGGTTGAGAAGAATTGCTAAATATGCAGGTAAAGACCCTGATTTTAAAAGCCTGGAGGAAGCCAAGCAACATTTCAAAGCCAGTTATGCTGATTTTGGAATTACAAATGAGAAGCAGTGGGATATTTTCACTAAAAACAGTGTAGAACAACGAGGCCCTAATCTTTATGTCACCAAAATGGATCCGGCAATAAAAAAATCAAAATCAATTTTACAAATCATTTCAGAATTTTTTCGTCATCCCCATAAAGCACTGGAAGGAATTTTTTATGACATTAATCTGTGGTCAATTTGGAAGCAGATTAAGTGTCCAGTTTTAGTTATTCATGGTGTGAATTCTGATATCTTGACTTCGGAGATAATCACACAAATGAAAAAAACTCATGCTTTAACTGAAGTTTATGAAGTAGAAAATGCAGGACACGCACCAGCTCTATTGGATCTGACTGTTCACCAAAGAATTGAAGATTGGCTTGCCACTCATCAATAAATCACAAAAGAAATGCTGCATCTTTATTATCAGGACTTGTATATTGCGCTTAGCCATTGATTTAAATTAATTCTATGACTAAACAAGGTAATCAAAGCGCCTGCCAAAACCAAGACGATACCCAACGCATGCCAAGGCTTGAGTTCCTCACCGAGCAGCACTACGCCAAAGATCACCACAAAAACAGGTTCTAAAACGGATAAGATAGATGCCTTTTCCGAACTGATGTACTTCAAGCTGTGTAGCATTAACAAAATCGGTATAACCGTTGCAACAAGGCCTATGCCTAATAAATTCAGCCAAACAGGGAATGATGTTGGGACTTTAAAGGTCTGGTCGAGGCAAGCTACAATCAAACTGGTTGTCATACAGCCTAAACATACCATCAGGGTTGAGACATTTGGAGAAATTTCATTGTTTTTACTTGAAACTATATAACACGCATAAAAAAAAGCTGAAGCTAAGCCCAGAAATATACCCCATAAATCAAATGCGATTTCATTTACATCAATTAACAACGCCATTCCTATCAGGATAACAGATATGGCCAAATAGTATATCTTTGGTATTGTTTGGCTATAGAAAAAATAATTGAACACCATAATAATCACTGGATAAGTAAAAAATATCACCATCGATAATCCAGAGCCTATATAGAGGGAAGCATAAAAGTACAGTAATGTCGATAAACCATAATAGAGGACACCACTTAAAAAAGCGGTAAACATGGATTTATAGGTATCATTGATATTTTTTAATTGAGGAATCAAAACAATCAAAATAAAAATACTGGAAATAAGAAATCGCCAAAACAACATATTGCTTGCTGATAAATCACCATGGATAGCACTAATCCCAAAATAACCAATAAATCCGTAAAGAAATCCGGATAAAATAGCATAAAAGGATCCACGTTGTTCTTGGGAGTTCATGATTGAGTTACTCGAAATAAGAGGTATGATCTAACAAATAAAAAGTATTATTTTACTACTTTTATTCTATTTTGAAAATCAATAATTTAAATTTAAATCAAATTGTTAATTTTTAAACCATAAAACAGCGACTATTCATCATTCGACAAACCAATATCCCACAATGTTTTGTACAGTTTATTTAAACACACTCTATTGACAACAAAATATACACAATGTACCATTCGAAAACTTCAATTTTGGCTCTATATCAACTAATGTTTCGAGTTTTGATTTTTCTTTCTTGCCTAGTAATTTTGACGCCAAACACTATTGCTGACACTAACCCCTGTGAAAAACACTCTTGTATAGCTGTCATTGATGCCGGAAGTACTGGTTCCAGGCTACATATCTACTCCTATGATACGGATGACACCAATACTCCAATTCATATTGAGGAAATTTGGAATAAAAAAATCAAACCTGGATTCGCCAGCATTCAGCCTAATTCCGTAACAATTGATGCCTACCTGACAATGCTATTGGCTGATGCACCAATTCATAATATACCTGTTTACTTTTACGCAACAGCTGGTATGCGACTACTACCCCAATCACAACAAAAAAAATACTATGATGAATTGGACTACTGGTTTAGACAACAATCGCAATGGCAGTTGGTCGAGGCAAAAACCATCACTGGGAACGACGAAGCATTGTTTGACTGGCTTGCTGTAAATTATAAACTTGATACATTAAAATCAGTCCAAAATAAATCAGTTGGTGTCATGGATATGGGCGGTGCTTCCGTTCAAATTGTCTTTCCAATGCCTAAAAATGCCGAGATTAGCAAACATAACCAGGTAGAACTCAATATCTATGGACAGAATATCAATCTGTATGTTCACAGTTTCCTGGGGTTAGGCCAAACAGAAATGTCACATCAATTCCTTAACTCCCCCTCTTGCTTTGCAAACGACTATCCTTTGCCAGACGGGGAGTCAGGACAGGGCAATGCTCCATCGTGCAAGGAAGAAGTAACCTCATTAATGAATAGTGTCCATAAGGTAAATCAACAAATACAACCTTTGCTTGCTTTAAATCCCGTGAATGAATGGTACAGTATTGGTGGTATTTCCAATCTTGCCAGCAGCCAATTATTTCATTTTGAAAACAGCGAACTTACTAATCAAAGTTTGCTGCAACAAGGGGACAACCAAATTTGCCATCAGCAATGGGATATACTTAATGGCCAGTATCCTGACGATGAGTACCTCTACCAATATTGTCTTTTATCCTCTTATTACTACGCATTAATGGTTGATGGTTATGGCATTAACCCCAATCAAACCATCCATTATATTCCGCCAGAACAAAATCTCGATTGGACAATTGGAGTCGTGCTTCACCGCGCTTGAAGCATTACAATTCATCAATTGAAAAATCATCAATTCTCAGGGGAGAAGGTTGACGGTAAAAAGCACATAAAGCATTACGAAAATGTAGTGCACGCTGTGGTAACCCCTGGGTACAATAATGAAACACCTGATTATAGATTGCCTGTTTAAAGGCTTCTGTATCCACTTCAGTTCCATTTAAATTATCAATACTTACCCGAAATTTATGCCCGGCAGCCTTAGAAAGAATCCACTCCAAAGCTTGTGGCTTCACCTCCACCTGCTGAAATAAAGTTTGCTGTTCCTGGTTACGTCCGTCAGGAGCATACCAATAGCCAAAATCAACCAGCTTTCTTCTTTCTTCTCCAGCAATAAGCCAATGAGCACATTCATGTAAGGCGCTGCTAAAAAATCCATGTGCGAAAAATAGTGCATGATAAGACCTCTGGTTATCTGCAGGAAGATAAATGGGCTCATCTCCTCCTTTCACCAGACGAGTATTATAGTCTTTCTCAAAACAATAATTAAAAATATTAATTAGATCTTCTACGTGATGCACGGATCGTTACGAAATGATATTAATGGCAATTGGGCTATTTTATATAAAACTTAAGTAAAATACGAATGATTAGAGCTCTTTCTCTCTAGAGAAACCTTTGATGCTTCCCTATCTGATATTGATTATACTCTTTTTCCAAAGCAGATTTTAATTCTCTTTCATTTTCCAAACCTATTTGGGCTACCAAAGTTAAAGAGTGTTTGATATGCACAGCTTTTGCCTTAGGTATCTGAAGAGAAATGACTTCGTCATGAGAAGCAGAATTCATGCTTGCTAATAAGGCTTCTTTTTTAGATAGCCCACCAAAACGTTTCTCGGGTTTATCCTTAAGAGGAAGAAATTCTTTCTGCTTCAGTAGACAACGAGTTACCTGATAGTAGGTATTAATTTTCTTATAGGTTAAATCCATCGTGGTTTCATTCTTATAGATATCCATTTCAGGATTTCTGGGTGTAGAAGGATGATGAAGTTTGGCCAGTTTTATCTCATTCTCGTCTGGTACCTTCTCGTTACCCTTTAAAATGAAATCAAACATCCCAGCCCAAATGTTTTTGTCTTCCCCATTATTACTTAAGCCAAAAGACAAGTAAAAAATTCCACTGGATATTGCAAAAACAGCAAGAGTACCTATTGAAACCATGGCGGGAATAATTCCTGTAGCACTCAATCCAATAAGAGTGCCAATAGCCAATAAAGGAATGATACCGAATACGATTAACGGCCATTGTTCTGCAATAGAATGTATTACAGGCCTGATTAAGTAAGTATAAGGAGCCAGGCCAAAATAATAAAGAACACCTCTCCCTAAAGAATAAAGCCAGAAATTCCTTGCCTTCCTTTTGGCATTTTGTTGCTCCGCAGAAACATAGGTAAATACTGTTTCAGCAAATCCGGCATAATTCAGAAAATGATCACAAAAAAGATTGGGGCCTTGCTTATCTTTTGGAGGTTTGACATGCAGAATATTCCACTCCTTTTTCCAAACTCCAAAAAAGGATACCGGGTCGTTACCCTGTTGCTGAACAACTACCAAAGGTTTCTTTTTGATTTTATCCCATTTATCATACTTCACTTTATTATCAGAATCATGAAGTCCTGCGGGATTTAAGGCATCCACCCTGGAAAGATATTTTCCCATATCAATAGCCAAAAGCAGACTTAAAGAACCTCCAAGGCTTATACCACATACATGGATTTTACCGTTTTGATTTAAAATCCAGTCCTTAATTCTGTCTCTTCCATTCTTATATAAAGAATAACCAACCGTTTCAAATCCTTTCAAATCAGTATTCAATTGGGAAATGAAGCCTTGACCAGCAGGATAAGTGGTTCCCATAAAGATTAAGTGAGACTGTGCATTTGGATTATCTATTGGCTCAAGTCCATAAGCAAAAACCCTATCATTATCCCGCAAAAACAGATCGTTCTTTCCACGATGGTTTGTAAGTTCTATAGGTTTGATGTAATAGTCAACCATAACCCATTGATCATTCATTCTCTGGGGAATTTTAATTGATTCGTAAGGATTTAAATCAAATAAAGGCAAATAGCCAAGACAGTTACTTAGGTAAAGTTGTATTTGTTCATTTTGTTGCGAATTAAATTGCTTGCCACTTAATTGGGTAAATAATGCATCAAAACCCTTCTGAAAGGCTAACCGAAACTCTTTCAGCAATACCGGATCTCTTTGCACATAAATAGCTTTGAAGGTTTCCCAGGAAAATAATTCTGTCCACGAAGTATTCCAGCCCATCATTAACAATCGCAAAGTGTTACGAATAACAATGGCCCTTTGCTCTTCAGGGGGCAAGTCTCTTTTAGATTCAAACGCAGCGTTCTCAATAAAGTTTAAATTCAAACCACCTTTAAAGCTTGTATACTCCTTCACCATAAAAACCCCTGAATAACTTATTTCCAACTATGAGTTCAAGACAATTAAAATGACGGAATTTTAAATGACTGATTCTCTACGAATCTCGGCTTGCCAACAACATCCCAAAAGTGATGGGGGTGTTGGATGTCCTGTGCAATCAGTGGCTCGCAGATTGTTAAACGAGTCATTTAAAAATCAAATAACTGTAAATTACTATCAATTAAAAGTGGAAATTTTAGCACAATAACAAAGATCATTGCCAATAATTTAAACCCAAAGAGTTTATTTTGCCCAAAAAGATGGGGCTGTCTAACCAGACAACTAAACCCCATACTTAAAGACATTAGATAAAATATAACTTGCTTATCCTTTTAAAAAAATACTATGTAGAAAAAGCAAATTTAATTGAAATGAATTAATAGCCGCAACCCGCACTATAACTTTTCTTGCTGTAATGACTTGGCAACTGAAGGGCGAGCTTGCATAAGATCCATAAATTTTGCCAAATGCTCATACCGAGATAAATCCAGTTTGAAATATTTTGCCCAGCTCACCATAACAAACAAATACGCATCAGGTAAACTAAATTCATTTCCCATTAAATAAGATCCTTTTGCCAAACGGGTATTGGTATAAGCAAAACGAGTCATGACCAAAGGAGTCAAGATTTTGGATTTTAATTCCTCTGAAACAGTAGGATTAAAAAACATTCCAAGTGACTTATGAAGCTCTGTAGAAATATAATTTAACCACTCCAGGGTATGATATCTTTTACTTTCCCCAACAGCAGCTAACAATTTTTGTCCTGGGGTAGTATCTGTCAAATACTGCAGAATAACCTGATTTTCAGTAAGGACATCGCCATTATCAAGAACCAGGGTTGGAACCGCTCCTTTAGGATTAATTTTGAAGAAGTCATCGCCACCTGCTGTTTTTTTGACTTTTAAATCGACCTCTTCATCCTGGAAATTTAATCCTAACTCATTGAGTATAATACGAACTACTAATGAACAAGCTCCTCTGCAATAATATAATTTCATGGTCACTCCTTTGATGATATTGAAATAACAATAGTTAAGTTAGCATAAAATGCAGCAAAAAACCTGAAATATAAAAAAATCATATCTTGACAAATTAGACCTCTTAACCGGCTCTTATCATAACAATATTTAATATGGGCATTTGGCGTATTTGAGATCTTCTTCAATTTCATTGATTAACTTCATAGTGGCCGATTCCCTGACAATGAAAGAATCCCAAAAATATGTTCGTCTTAATGTCTGTAAATCAGCTCGATTTTTTTCTTTCCACTGATGAATACCAAGCAGTAATTCATCAATTGACTGATTTTTATGTGAACCAATGATTTGCAAATATAAATTTTTTAAGCCGTTGAATTTTCGCTTGGTCATTGGCGAATTAGGCTCAAGCACAGGCAACTGCTCTATTCTCTGATAGAGTTTCATGGCTATTAGACGTTTTTCTTTATTAAACCCGGGATGGATAGGAGGTGGAGGCGGAGGTAAAACATAAAAGGGAATGTTTTGGCTCGGCTTACCATAATCCAATTGAGTTTTATATGGCAGGTTTATAAAGAAACAAGAGGATATTGATGAAGAAACAGGTGTTTTTGTAACCGCCTCAATTAATTTTATTGCTGAATGCCGACAGGTATTACCTGTACTTATTTCATGAATTTCCCCATTAAGTTCCTTCCAATGAGAACCAGTTGGGAAAACACGTGAACTGGTTTGTGAAAAATAGACAACGTTTCCATTTTGAACAAATGGTTTAAAACATTCAAATTGATTATTCTCAGTTTGAATAGACTCAAGATAATGAACAAATTCGCAATACTGATTATAATTAATATCATAAGCTTGATAAGAAATAGGTACAGAACCTTTACGTTTTCTTGAAATTCCTTCGTCTTCTATCTTTGCCTTGCTACTCGCAAAAATTGCACCACCTAAAGCACTATAAATGCTCATACATCTTTTAATACCCTTGCTTTGATTTGGTAAATCAAAAATCTTCCCTACTCTGCACAGTAGATGAGGTACCTGAAAATCATCATACACGCCTAACATAATAAATGAATGTTGATTAACTTTGCCTATCGAAATAAAAAAATGATCTGTTTCTTTATTAATACAGATTGCCATATGATTCAGTCCTCAATACCCAATAATGATAAATAATAAATTAGCTTGCGCATCGCAAGTATGGATAATTTTTAGCGATGACATTGTCTATCTTCAAGCACAGTTCATGGATATGGTTACCCATTTTTGATTTAGCATTGCCAGAACCACCTTTCCCATTCAAAGCCACAACAACCGTTACATTATTACAAGGATTCCACAAATACATCACCCTGTAACCAAGGGTGCTGCCCTGGTAAGTCCAAAAACGCTGCCTGGAATTTTTATCATAATAATAACCAACACCCAATCCAAAACCACTAGGATCCTCTTCTGTAACTGTAGGGATAGGCAACCCTGTTTTTATTGAAACCACTGACTTCAATTGGGATAAAATCTCGTCTCTGAAATCAGGTTCTATAAGCAAACCATGATATAAAAGCTGCACCCAACGACCAACGTCTTCCGTATTTGCAACAATAGCACCTGCTGCACCAGCCCAGGATAAATCATTGGTTATTGTATCGATTAATTTTTGATTATCCTCATCGTAAAAATAACCATGGACCCTCCTATCCCTGATTGATTTTTCGACTTCTGAACCATGTGGCCCTGCAGGATAAAATGAATTGTTTAATCCATTGTTCGGATTGATAATCCTTTGTTTTAACTGATTCTCAAAAGTATCTTGCGTCACCTTTTCAATAACCATTCCAGCAAGAATATAATTGGAATTGGAATATTCATACCTGTTTTCTCTATCAGTTTCTAAAGGTTTTTCAGGATGGGCATAACCTAACAACTCCTCATCGCTCCAGATGGCTGCCAAATTTTCTTCCATTTTTTTTGCAAATTCAGGATCTTCAGAATAATTGGGAATACCACTGGTCATATTCAATAATTGTCTTAATGTCACATCTTTCCATTCTTTGTATTGAGGTAGCCATTTACCCAAGGGATCATCCAGTGATAATTTGCCTTCAGTCTGCAGTTGAAGCAAAATCAATGCAGCAAAGGATTTGGTAATACTTCCGATGTCAAACAAATTCAAAGGGGTAATTTCCTGAGAAAGCGGAGGATATCCCATAGTTCCTCTGACAAACGTAGCAATATCTAATATATCCTTATTTTTCTCTTGGGGAATAAACACTGAGACAGCAATGGCAGTAAATTTTTCTCTATTGTGATAAACCCTGAAATATTTGTTCATTTCCTTTTGAATTTTATGATGAGGTACAGCAGAAGATTCAGCTGCGCTGATAGGGTAAGGTAAAAAAGCAAAACAGAGGACAAACAGGAGACCTGTTAAGTTATTTATTATTTTCATGGCGAAAAATACATCAAGTACAGTAGAAAATTGGGCATTGTAACCTGATAGAAACAATTAGATCCATAAAATAAAAAACAGCAGATATCCTGTTGGATATAAGACACGCCTATTCACACATTCTCTTCAACCAAGAGCAATGCAGCCCAGCTGCATTGTAGTCCTCACTGCTCACTGAGAATATGAATAGGTCTCTATAATAGAAATCGTCTTGTCTTCTGCTCAGAATCAATAGATGTCTAGATCCTAAATAGCATTGGCTCTGGTACGTATTTTCTCCAAAGCATCTTCAAGTCGTTTGATTGATTTGTCTTTACCTAACAAAGTCAAAGTCATATCAATGGAAGGAGATGTTCCGGATCCGGTTACCGCAACACGTAATGGTTGAGCTATTTTACCTAAATTCAAATCAAATTGCAGGCTCACATCATTGATGCATTCTTGAATTTTGTCATTTTTCCATTCGTTAAGTGACTTTAAACGCTCATGCAATACCATTAAAGGCTCCAGAACAACTGGCCGCAAGTATTTTTTAACGGCATCTTCATTATATTCAATACTATCTGTATAAAAATACTGACTAATCTGACACATTTCTGCTAATGACTTACATCTCTCTGCCTGAACTGCGACCAAATCCTTCAAATCGGGACCTTTATTTAAATCCATTCCTGCCTGCTCAAAATGCCAGCGCAAAGCCCTGGCAACTGATTCTGGGGAGTCACTTTTTTGATAATGCTGATTCAACCAATACAACTTATCATAGTTGAAACTTGAGACGCCTCGGCTGACATTTTTTAAGTCAAAGCTGGCTATCATTTCTTCTACGCTAAAAATTTCCTGATCACCATGAGACCATCCCAAACGAACCAAATAATTCAATAGAGCATGAGGTAAAATACCCAGCTCCTTGAACTGCAGGACACTTACTGCGCCATGTCGCTTTGACAGTCGTTTACCATCTTCACCCAAGATCATGGGCAAATGGGCAAAAACAGGTACCGGAGCATTCAATGCCTTGAATAAATTAATTTGCCTCGGAGTATTATTGATATGATCATCCCCACGAATGACATGAGTTATTTTCATATCCCAATCATCGATAACTACAGCAAAATTATAGGTAGGATGCCCATCAGAACGAACTAAAATCAAATCATCCAGTTCGTTATTATCGATATGAATGTCGCCATAAACCTCATCATGGAAAGATACTATACCCGCATCGGGATTTTTAAAGCGAACAACATAAGCAGCTCCGCTATCAGGAAGATTTTGGTTTCTGCAATGCCCATCATAGCGTGGCTTTTCCTTGGCTGCTAATTGAGCCTCTCTTAATGCTTCCAATCTCTCCTTACTGCATTGACAGCGATAGGCCTTCCCTTCTTCCAAAAGTTGCTGCGCTACTTGCTGATAACGAGCGTATCGTTCAGTCTGATAATAAGGGCCTTCATCGAAGTTAAGCCCTAACCAAGCCATACCGTCTAAAATAGCTTGTACCGACTCTTGAGTCGAACGCTCTCTGTCCGTATCTTCTATACGCAGTATAAATTGCCCGTTATGATGTTTTGCATACAGCCATGAAAATAAAGCAGTCCTTACCCCACCAACGTGTAAAAAACCTGTAGGGCTTGGGGCAAATCGGGTTCTAACAGTCATAATATCTTCCATTGTAAGGAATAAAATAATCAAGCTATAATAGCCGAGTTTACCATGAACGCAAAGATTCAACCGCTGAATTAAGACTAAAAGGAGCTATGTTGAAAAGTATTGGTATTAAGTATCAGCTAAGAATCACCACGCTTATTCCTGCCTTTTTAGTCGCCTTGCTTTTTGCTTTTTTTTATAACGGTCTATTTGGTAAAGACCTAAAGCAGCATATGTCCAGGCTAGGTGAAGCCTACATCAGGCAATTACTACCAGCCGCCCAGTATGCTATGCTTCGCAATGATTATCGTACATTACAGGGCTTAATCAATGCCTCAACCATTAATCCGGAAGTAAAGGCTTTGGCATTTTATAATGCCGATGGTCGATTAATTGCCTATCGTGGTGGAAAACATTCTATTCACAAACCCTTCAATCCTCCTGACTATACAGGTGACTACATTGAAAGTAGGCAAATCAATCCTTTCACTATTAATTTTATAGCACCGATTACTATCCCAAAATTCAATTTGTACTCGAGTACAGAATTCAAAGAGCCTTCTATGCCTAAAATATTCCAAGCCGACGATATATTAGGCTGGCTATCCATTGATATTGATACGCAATCGTTACTTATAAAACGCTATCAAATGCTTATTGTTACCATTTTTATCACTCTGTTCGGTTTACTCATGGGTTTAACAATTCATTACTTCTTGTCTAAACGAATTTACATGCCTATTGCCCGGTTGCGTCGAAGTATGAAGCAAATTTTAAGTAACGAATTTGAAACTGAAATTCGTGTTTCAAGCCCCGGAGAATTAGGAATAATTGAAAAAGGTTGCGCTCATTTGCAACGACAATATTTAAATACCGTTCGTGATTTGAATCACCATATTGAAATCGCTACCGCAGATCTGCAACAAAGTCTCGAACTTCTGGAAGAAAAAAACATTGAGCTATCACTGGAGAAGAAAAAAACTGAAGAAAAAAGCCGGCAAAAATCAGAATTTATTGCCAACATGAGTCATGAAATACGCACCCCAATGAATGGAGTGATTGGTTTTACCAATGTTTTATTGGAAAGCAAGCTGGATCCTTTACAACTGGACTACGTTAAAACAATCAAATCATCCGCGCAGGATTTGTTAAGTATCATCAATGATATTTTGGATTTTTCCAAAATTGATGCGGGGAAATTAAACCTGGATTGCATCCCCATAGACATAAGAGGCTGCATTGATGAGGTTTTATCTCTGGCAAGTCCCAATGCACATAAAAAAGGAATTGATTTAATCCCGATTACAGACATCAATGTGCCCAAAATGGTATTAGGAGACCCTTTAAGAATCAAACAAATAATCAGTAATCTGGTAACCAATGCAGTAAAATTTACCGACCATGGATACGTTCTTATACGCACTAAAATCGAACAAGAGACAGATAAAGATTACACCTTGTTGTTTGCCATTACTGATACGGGAATAGGTATTTCACCAGAGGATCAAACGAAACTGTTTACCGCCTTCAATCAGGCAGACACCAGCATTACACGCCGTTACGGCGGATCAGGATTAGGCTTGGTTATATGTAAAAAACTATGTGAAGAAATGCATGGACGTATTAGTCTAACCAGTGAAATCAACAAAGGCTCTACTTTTAGCGCGCGCATTAAAGTTGAAAAACTAATCGCTTATGAGATTGAAAAAAATCAAACTCATCGTTTTGCCCATTTAAAAATCATATGCTTTGACGATAATCCCCTCCATTTGGAAGCAATAGGGAATGGCTTGGGTTTTTGGGGTATAGAGGCTATACGCGTTGATTCATTTAATAAACTTTCCCGAACATTAACAAAACATAAAGATTGCAGAATCGCCTTTATTAACGTCAATCAAGGGTGTGAACGACAAGTAGCCGAGCTAATTGCCAAACATAAACAGATTCCTTTCGTATTAATTTCCAAATGGCCTATCAATGATTTTGCGGCACTAGGTGCCAGGGGATTTCTTTATAAACCTGTCAGCATTCAAAAACTTCAAGATCTCATCGAATCGATAGCCAATGAAAACCAGGCCGAGAAAAATAATAACCAGGAACTGGATACTTTACGCGAACAACTTCGCTTTCTTCATCCAGAGATACTGATTGCAGAAGACAACCCAGTCAATAAAATGCTATTAACATCCTTATTAAATAATAATGCCAATATAACAACAGTTGATGATGGTGAAATGGCTGTTACTGCTTGTGAAGATAAAAAATTTGACATGATTTTACTGGATCTGCAAATGCCAAAACTTAATGGTTTGGAAGCAGCCAAAATGATACGTCAAAAATCCTTACTGAATAAACACTCCCCTATTGTACTCATTACTGCCAGTAGCAGTGACCTGAGCTCCATCGATATGAAAAAATCTGGGGTTGACTTTTGTTTTCAAAAGCCTATAGATGAAAAGCAATTGTTAATCCAAATTCTTCGCATCGTTGATAAAACCAAACATGCTGCGATTGATTGGCAATTATGTGTTCAGAAAGTTTCAGGGAATCAAGCGCTTGCTGAAGAGTTCCTGGCCAAATTTATTGAAGAATTATATAAGAATCGTGAAGAATTTATTCAGTTGATGCATCAAAAAAACGTAAAAGGCCTGGCCGATTTGGCTCATAAATTACATGGTGCCTGTTGTTTTTGTGGTGTACCTACTTTACAAAAGAGAGTATCTCAGTTAGAGAAGCTTGCAAGACGAACAGCTAATGCTGACAATTTAACTGAAACCTTTACCGATTTAATACAAAGTATTGATGCGGTGATTAGTGAATATGAAAATCAGTATTTACAATAACATTTGATGAAATAAGGCCATAAAAAATTCTCTTGTATGAAAACCAAAATAAGAATCTGTATCAACCTAATCAAATCATTCTAGTTATGGAGAAAAAATGTCAGTTAAAAATGCAATCTACGCCCAGTCTGGTGGTGTGACCGCTGTTATTAATGCATCTGCTTGTGGGGTCATCCAAACCGCCAAACTCTTTCCAGAGCAAATTGGTAAAGTTTACGCCGCAAAAAATGGCATTATCGGTGCGTTAAATGAAGAGTTAATCGATACTTCATTAGAAAGAGAAGAAGACATCGCCAAGTTAATGCAAACCCCTTCCGGTGCTTTTGGCTCCTGCCGCTACAAATTAAAAGACAATGGGGAAGAATATCAACGCTTGATCGCTGTCTTCAAGGCACACAATATAGGCTATTTTTTTTACAATGGCGGTGGGGATTCACAAGATACTGCCCATAAAGTGTCCCAACTAGGGGAAACCATGGGCTATCCTATCACTTGCATAGGTATCCCCAAAACAGTAGATAATGATCTGCCTTTTACAGACAATTGCCCGGGGTTTGGATCAGTCGCGAAATACGTTGCCATTTCAACCAAGGAAGCGGGTTTTGATGTCGCGTCCATGGCAGCTTCATCCACGAAAGTGTTTATTCTTGAAGTGATGGGAAGACATGCGGGCTGGATTGCCGCAGCAAGTGGACTGGCAGGGCAAAATCCATGCGAACCGCCACACATTATTTTATTACCCGAGGTTCCTTTTGAACCAACTCGTTTTCTAAAAAAAGTAAAAGACTGTGTGAATGTTTATGGATATTGTGTGATTGTTGTTTCAGAAGGTATCCGCAATCAGGAAGGAAAATTCCTCAGCGAAGCCGGATTACGTGATGCATTCGGACATGCTCAATTAGGTGGTGTTGCACCAGTCATCGCCCAATTAATTAAATCGGAACTGGGCTTTAAATACCATTGGGCAGTTGCAGATTATCTGCAACGTGCAGCCAGACACATAGCCTCACAAGTTGATCTGGATCAAGCTTATGCTTTAGGTAAGGCTGCGGTGGAATATGCCATTAAAGGGTATAACGCGATTATGCCTATTGTCATTCGTGAACAAGACGAACCCTATCAATGGTCCATAGGTCAAGTGCCTCTGGCTGAGGTAGCCAACCAGGAAAAGGCTATGCCATCAGAGTATATAGCCGAAGATGGAATGGGAATCACAGACGCATGCAAACGTTACCTGTCTCCTTTGATTCAAGGTGAAGCTTATCCCAATTACAAAAATGGATTACCGGATTATGTCCGACTAAAAAACCAGTTAGTAGATAAAAAAATCAATCAAGATTAAGGGCGACAGTAGGCTGGACGGTATTTACTAATCAGGGTGCCACCAGTGCAATCCCAAGTGAGTATTCTGCCCGTAGCGTCTATAGTAGGAACCATTGTAATAGTACCATTACCTGCGTTTGCTGTGTAGGTAATGGTAATAATGCCTTGATTACCAATGACAATGGAGGCTACATTAACTGTTGGGTCTGGACTGGTATACCCTGTAATCACCTGATTTACTGGTAAAGTGTTATGAATAAGGCTTGTTTCAACAACAGCTAATTTTGCGGCTGAAGCCATTTCCAATCCTTCAACCACCCGTGCTCTGATGGTATAGTCTTGGTAGGCTGGAATAGCGATGGCAACCAGAATCCCAAGGATAGCAGCAACGATCATCAGCTCGATTAAAGTAAATCCTTTGTTTCTCATAACGCCACCTGGCATCGCATCTAACTGATATCACGCAAATTTAATGCCAATTTTATGATTTAAAAACCCTTCTACTTTCTAGATGGCGCAATATGCTTTTTGATCAAAACATTTATGTCAGGGAAATAACTCATAGATCTTGACCAAATAAAAAACCGCCATTGAAAGGCGGTTTTTATAGTTAATTTAGCCTGTTATGGTCTGCAACTGGCAGGTCGATATTTAGCCAATAAAGTACCACCCGTACAATCCCAGGTAACATCTCCATTAGGCTGTAAGGTAGGCGTCATAAGAATTGTACCTCCACCTGAAGCAGCAGTATACGTAATGGTAATCACACCGTTAGCACCAATAGCAATTGATTGAACATTGGGCGTAGCAGCTGGAGATACGTAGCCCGTTGCAGCCTGAGTAGCTGGTAACGCATTGTTTGTAATAGCCGTTTCAGATACGGCAAGTTTTGCAGAATCTGCTAAAGTCAGACCTTCAGTAACACGTGCCCTTATTGTGTAATCTTGATAGGCTGGTATAGCGATTGCTGCCAAAATGCCGATAATCGCTACGACTATCATCAATTCAATTAATGTAAAACCCTTTTGTCTCATGACCATCTCCATAGTTAACTATCCATTAGTATAATGCAAGCATAATGCCAACTACCAGCCAATCTTCTAAACCTATATTATTCTATATGTTAAATAATCATTTCATGTAAAAAATACCGTTTTTTGTCCTAAAAATTCAGTGAAGTGAATAGCCAAAACATTTCACAAAACAAACCATTTGTTATTAAATAATAATAAAATGACAAATTTTGTCACATTTTGACAATTGTGTTTAAATGATGTGACAACTATGCTCCAAATGGATATACTCCCTGTTTTGTAAAATACAGCTGAGCAAACCATGTCACGCAAACACCGCATAGAAGAAAAATTAATCTGCACATTATCTCCTCTCTTTTTAAGCGTTGAAGACGAGTCCATGAACCATCACGTTCCTCAAGGCGCTGAAACACATTTTAAAATCGTAGCCGTTTCAAATCATTTTAATGATCTGACTCGCATTAATCGTCATAAATTAGTTAATCAACTTCTTAAAGAAGAGTTTACTTTGGGGCTTCATGCATTAAGCATGCATTTATATACTGCCGATGAATGGACAACTCAGCAGCAATCGGTACTCAAATCCCCTGGTTGTAGAGATGGCTATAAAAACAAATAATTTTAATGAAAAAAGTTCACCTCCAAGCTTGATTTATTTTATAATGTCTATCTTTTTATCAAATAGAAAAATCAATGAAATCATGGTCCTCTGAAAAAATATCCGTTCTTGCTTTAGTGCTGCTCATTACCGGAGCGATTGACAGCATTAGAAATTTGCCAGGTACCGCACTCTTTGGTTCCACTTTGATTTTTTTCTTTATTTTTTCAGCGATTATCTTTTTGATCCCGGTTGCTTTAGTCGCCGCTGAACTTTCCTCAACCTGGTCGGAGGAGGAAGGTGGCATATACAGTTGGGTTAAGCACGCCTTCGGTGAAAATGTTGCCTTTTTTGCCATTTGGCTGCAATGGATAAACACCCTGGTATGGTACCCGACTATTTTGTCCTTCATAGCAGGAACAATCTCTTATTTAATTAATCCAGAACTGGCACAAAACAAATACTATCTTATCAGCGTCATTCTGATTATTTTTTGGTCGCTAACCTTGATAGGCTTATCGGGATTACGCGCTTCTGCTGCCTTTGCCAGCTTCTGTGCAATAGTTGGAATGATAGTGCCTATGGGATTTATCATTCTTCTGGCTTTTATTTGGTTAATCCATGGCCATCCTATTGCCATTGATCTGAGCCTCTCCAATTTACTGCCACAATGGAAAAACACGCAATCCTGGGTTTCGCTGACAGCGATTATGACTTCTTTCCTCGGTATGGAGCTTGCCGCAGTTCACGTGCGCAATGTCAATAACCCGCAGAAAAACTTTCCCAAAGCGATGTTTTTTTCTGTCATTCTCATTCTGTTCACCATGATTTTAGGTTCACTGGCGATCGCTTTCATCCTGCCTAAAGACAAAATCAGTCTGGTAGATGGGGTTATGAGGGCATTTAGCAATTTCTTACAAGTTTATGATTTGAATTGGCTAATGCCTGTATTGATACTATTGTTATTGCTGGGTACCTTAGGCAGCATGATCAACTGGATTATTTCTCCAGCCAAAGGTCTACTGATGGCAGCAAAACATGATTTTCTGCCTGCTTCGCTATGTCATGTAAATAAACATGGCATGCCAGGAAAAATTTTGATACTGCAAGCCATTCTGGTGACTTTATTATGCAGTGGCTTTCTCTTATTTCCTACAGTGAATGCGATTTATTGGTTGTTCACTGCTCTTAGTACAGAGCTGTATATGATGATGTATGTGATGATGTTTATTGCAGCTTGGCATTTGAAGAATAAATTCTCAGACATGCAAAGACCTTTTGCTATCCCGGGAGGCAAACCCGGTTATTACCTGACATGCCTGCTAGGATTAATAGGTTGTACTGTCACTTTATGGGTAGGTTTTATTCCTCCAACGGAAAGCATTAATATCGGAGGGACAACCCATTACCGTATGGTCTTTTCATTAGGAATCTTCCTAATGCTGCTACCTGCCGCCTTGATCTATTTGCGTAAACGATACATTACCAAATCCAAAGCGCTTGATGCACCTGTTTAAATCATCGATAGGATGGTTGTACCCCGTGGCTTGTCCAGGGGGACTAGTGTTTTAGCGGAGATCTCCTAGATCCTGTGGACAAGCCACGAGACGTCGAAGATCAGTACAGTACTGGGTTATCAGAGATGGATTTAATTAAAATAGGGTTTCAATGTTTGTTGTACATCGAGATTTAATTCGCCAGTATTCGGATTAATGGCACTAACCGTATCCCCCAGATACCCTATCGCCCAGAAGTATAAGTTATTGGTCCCGATGCCGCTTTGGGTAAGATAAGGCATCAATGCTTGGGTAAAAAAGTTTTTTCCTTCAAAGGACTTCCAGGAAGCTTCTCCTAAAACAATGGGATACCCAGCCTTGTACAGGAAACCCCAACTCCAATCAAAACGCAGATTACTTGCATCACCAGGGGCTGTTTCCCAACCAGCCACTTCTTTTGGGTAAACATGGGGTGAGAAAACCAGATGGCCATTATTACCCATATTATCATCACCCAACAGCCAACTGAGGGTTTCTGTGTCAATATCTGGAACCGCCAGTTGCAATTCATTACTGAATTTTTGTACATCAAATTGCGCTATGTTTTGTTTAGCTAAATCCTTATTCAGAAGGGGTTTAAAATCTTCACCCCAATTCCCTTTGAATGCTACAACCTCTTGATCATGACCACACTGCCCTGGATCACGCCAGTGTGCATAGCCAGAATCCTCTTTAATATTGGCTTTTGGCACACAAATTGTAGGATTGTCCATATCATCATTTCCGCCTCCAGGTCCTTCAACAAAAAGCAACAAATCAGGATTGACCTGATGCACTGCCTTGGCAGCGGTGCCTATCACTTTAATCCATGAAACCTGACCATTTCTGGCTTTAAACCAGCTCAATTGATAAGGTTCATTAAAAACATCAATGCCAATGACATTATCCAACCCGCGCTGTTTAATTTCCTGAGCAAGTAAAACCAAATCCTTCTCATATTGAGCCATGCTATAAACAGTCCCATCCCTCATTCCATCACCATAACCATAGCGATGGTGAAAATCAATCATCACATTGATATTATGTTTTTTCATTTCAACAAGTACCGTCCAGAAGGCCTGCTTCGGACTCACTGCTTTTTCACATGATTGGCTATTAGACTGCCAGTTTTTGCAAAAAAGACCATTACCGACCTCAGGTTGTGTTTTGTCAGAAAGCCATTTGTTTAGATCAACTTCCCCACTGTCATCATAAAGAACCCCTGGTTGTATAGGCAAACGTACGGTCTTGAATTGTACCGCTGTGCTGCTGTTTACACCGGAATCCGCCATATTCCAGGGATGAATCAATAAATCCATCAATCCGTTTCGAGGTTTGGATTGAGGCATGGTGATATTATAGAAAGGATTACTCTGTAATCCCTGAAACACATTGGTGTCCTGAAATCCTGACCAGGATACTCCATTGATGGTCAACCTGTTCCCACTTTTGTCATAGATACCACCCTGACTGGTATAATAGGCATTTGCATTTAGCGTGAATGCAAACAGTAAAATCCAACTGCTATACTTAAATAGTTTCATGCGCTTTTCCTCATTAAAATAACTATAAAGTTATTGTTAAGTTGGTTAAAAGCTCATTATTTAACCACAAAACCACAATATTTGAACAGTATAATCATTAATTTTTCAAAAATATTACAAATAAGCTTACAAAAAGCCCCAAGATCAAGGCAAAACATGTTTTTAATTAGGGAGGTTGGATAAACTAAATGACCGAAAACTTTTTTTAACAAAGAGATTGGGGTTTTTCGTAAGTCCTGACAAAAAGATATCATTTCGATGTGCTGAAAAAGAGTTAAGATTGCCACTCTATTATGATAAAAATTGAGCAGCGACCATACGGAGTGGATAAAAACCATTTCCTCATAGAAAAAACCATAAACTACAATGAGTTATGCAAATAAGTTATACATTGGAAACATCAAGAAAATATTGTTTGGCCAAAATCAAATCTTCTTTTGTATTAATATCCTGTAAAGGTTCTTCACATGCCTCATCAACCCGGATAGAGCAACCTGACCACAGGATGCGCAATTGTTCCAAACACTCTATTTGTTCCAAGGTACAGGGTGGCCAGCTTACGAACTCCAGTAAAAAGGCAGCACGATAAGCATACAAGCCAATATGCCTGAAGGTATTGGAATAAGCACTTTTATCATCTCTGTGAAAAGGAATAGCACTTCTTGAAAAATACAGAGCGTGATTATCCCGAGTGCGTACCACCTTAACCACATTAGAGTTATTTAATATTTCAAGGCTACTAACAGGCCAACACAAAGTAGACACAGGTGCGTTTGTCTGAGTTAAAGAGTAAGCGACTTGTTGAATTAATTTGGGGTGGATAAATGGCTCATCGCCTTGCACGTTGACAATCACATCATCAGGAGCAAAACTCCCCTTTGCAACAACCTCTGCAATTCGATCAGTTCCAGATTGATGCGTGGACAAGGTCATGACAACCTGAGCACCAAATTGGGTAGCACAATTGGCTATCTCTTCATGATCAGTGGCAATAATCACTGACTTTGGTTCAGCCAGAAGCGCTTGCCTGTAAACTCGCTCAATCACGGTAATACCATTAATTTCTTGAAGTAATTTACCTGGAAAACGACTGGAGTGATACCTGGCTGGTATAATCACATGAAAGTTAGGACTCATAATTTATCTTTCTCTTCCAGGGGAATCAAACGCGCTTCTTGTTCTAGCATAACGGGAATATCATCACGAACAGGAAATGCCAGCCTATCAAATTTGCAGATCAATTCCTGTTTTTTAAACAGCAATTTTCCTTTACATAAAGGACAAACCAATATTTCCAATAATTTTTTATCCACGCGAATCTCCTTGAGTAACCTGATTACGCACATACACTGGTTGTGCCTGTGCCACAGAAACTGCCTTGATATCAGCTTTCTGTGCCAAGCGTATCATAGCAGACGCTGTCGGAAAAACATTTAATACTTCACTAATTTGTGACTTGATCTGCTCTGGAAAATCCATCCAGTACAAATCAATCCCAACTCCAGCCAAAATAAAGGATTGATTGGCTGGCAACTGAATATCTTTTACTGCATTAATTCTGTCCTGAGCCAAGAATTGCTGCTCCAAAAAGCAACTCCAATACATTTCATGCATACGAGCATCCAAAACAGACAATACAGGTTGATTGAAATCCTCTTTTATTTCCCGGGCTCTCCAGGCAATTGCGGCTAAACTACTCACGGGAACAAGAGGCAGATCATTGGCATAAGCCAATCCTTTTGCAATGCTACAAGCGATTCTTAATCCTGTAAAACTTCCAGGACCACATCCAAAAATGATTCCATCCAATTGATTAAGACGCAATTCCGCTTGGGCTATCAACTCATCAATCATAGGTAAAATCAATTGAGCATGGATTTTTTGACTATCCTGCTCCTTGCTTATGATTTCGTCACCTACGAGGATGGCAGCACTGGCCAGTTCAGTTGAGGTATCAATCGCTAACAGTTTCATCATTTAAAGCCAACTCTTTAATAAAATGCAGTACTTTTTTTTCATCTCGGGTTTTCGGAAGACTAGGTAAACTGGCCAAAATGGTTCGGCCATATTCTCTACCAGTCAAACGGGGATCCGCTATCATTAACAAGCCTTTATCGGTGATGTCACGAATCAAGCGCCCTACTCCTTGTTTTAATGCAATGACAGCATTTGGCAACGACAATTCATCAAAACCTGAAAGCCCTTTTTTCTTTAAATAAGCCATTCGGCCACGAATTACGGGGTCGACGGGATTAGCAAAGGGTAATTTATCTATAATAACACAAGAGAGTGCCTCTCCTTTGACATCAACACCTTCCCAAAAAGTAGAAGTACCTAAAAGCACCGCATTACCCAATTGCCTGAATCGAGACAGGAGAATAGGCTTTGCTTCCTCACCTTGAATCAAAAGTGGATATTTTAAAGTATTGCTCAGCATTTGAGCAACTAATTTTACTGCTTTATGACTGGTAAACAGGAAAAAGCAGCGGCCTCCGCAAGCCTCTATAACAGGTAAAGCCTTTTCCAGCAAAGTTTCATAATAATGAGTATCTTTAGGATCAGGTATTCCCCGAGGCAAATAAAGCAGAGCCTGTTGTTGATAATCAAATGGACTCGATAATAACAAAGTCTGTACTTTATCTAATCCCAAAGGTTTACAAAAACTATCAAAAGCCGATGCCATAGTAAGCGTAGCCGATGTAAAAATATAGGCACATGACTGGTGTTTTAATAATTGACTAAATGATTCAGCAACGTCATACGGGGTGGCATGAAAAACGAGAGTGTGTTTAAAACGTTCCAACCAACGAATTTTATTATTATTTTCCTCAGTAAAGGAAAGCAAGATGGTTTCTAAATCCAAAAGGCGTTCTTTGCATCTTTTTAACCCGGGAATATCAGCGGTATCCTTTGATTCCAGGCATTGAATCAACTCATCTTTTAAAGATAACCAGGTATCCCACGCCGTCATAAACTCTTTATTTCGCTTAACCAACTCCCAACTGACTCGTTCCTCTCGAGCCGGTAAAGCATTTAGTAATTGGTCCACCAGTTTGTCTGTTTTATGACTTATGGACTTTAAAGGTTGATTGGCTAAATCCAGTATTGGCCACTCATTAAGCATGTCATCCACCAAGTCTCTAAATTGACGTGTTCCCAAGCGTTCCCCATTGAAATTCGAGGCGATGTCTGCAAGCTGATGAGCCTCATCAAACACTACGACATCAACACCAGGTAACAGTTCACTAAAACCATCTTTTTTTAACTGGGAATCAGCAAAAAAAAGATGGTGATTGATGACAACAATATCTGCTTCCATCGCCCGTTTGCGAGCTTTCACCAAAAAACAGGTTTCATGATTAGGACACTCTGCACCAAGACAGTTGTCAGTAGTGGATGTGACATAATGCCATACCGGGGAGTCTTCATTAATTTCAGGCAATTCAGAACGAACACCTTCTGTCATTTGAGACAATTTATCTCTGACATGTAGTATTTCATGAGCACATTGAGGGCTTTGAAACTGCCCTTCTTCAGCATGCTTCTCAACGCGATATTGACAAATATAATTGGAACGACCTTTTAAATTCTGAATTCGTACTGATAAACCCAAAGCTCTGATCAAGGTTGGTAAATCTTTTTGAAACAGTTGATCCTGTAGCGTTTTGGTTGCTGTGGAGATAAGCGCCTTCTTACCACTTAACAAGCAAGGTAACAAATAAGCAAAGGTCTTACCTGTTCCCGTTCCTGCCTCTGCTACCAAAATCGATCGCTCAACAATAGCATTGGCTATGGCCACTGCCATATCGGCTTGTGGCGCCCTTGACACAAAGCCAGGAATTGCGGTGGATAATCTTCCCTTCTCACTGAGAATTCGCCGACAATCTTCAGCGAAGGTGGTTATTTCTTCCACTCTTTTTGCAAATATTGAAGTTTATCCTTTACTTCTTCCCAATCCTTGGCATCAGAGGGAGCATCCTTTTTAGCAGTAATATTAGGCCAGGTTTTGGATAACTCGGCATTTAACTCTTTGAATTGTTGTTGTTCGTCTGTTAAATCATCTTCTGAAACGATAGCATTAACTGGACATTCAGGTTCACAAAGGGCACAATCAATGCATTCATCGGGGTGAATAACCAGGAAATTGGGCCCCTCATAAAAACAATCCACAGGGCATACTTCTACACAATCGGTATACTTGCATCGTATACAACTTTCCGTTACTACAAAAGTCATAGCAAACCTTAAAAATGTATCTTTAAGAAATGACTCTTATTAAAGCATAAAATACCCTCCTGATGATAGAGGAGCATGATATTTTTATATCCTTTGGACCCCATACATTACATAGAACTAACCTGAAATCATAAATCCAAAACCAACGATATCAGATACATTCTTACTGATCATAAAATGTACTTGAAGTCTCGGTATAAAGATGTTAAATTTGCTCAATTTAAATCTACTTTGTTCAATAGTTTAATACACAGCCGTGTAATTTTAGATACCTCGGAGTACTTCATGCCTTTGAATTTACCGCCTAAATCTTTTAAAGATATAACGCCCTTAGTGATTGCTTACAATAATGCATCTGAAGATGACAAGCTTCAAAAGTTATTTTATTTGCAAAAAATCAATTATTTACTGAACAGAACTGAGCTAGATGATGAGTTGTTCGATTGGATAAACGATGCTGAAGAAGGTGGTTGGTTAAAGGAGTTAACTAAATTTTCAATTAATCCAAACGCATCTTTTTTTCTAAAAGGAATGCAATTTGCCAAAGCCATTGCTGAAGAAATAAAAAATAAACCTGAAATTAACAGCTCCGAAGTAAACATCTACCAGCTCATGCAAGAGCGTGACAAACTTTTAAAGGAAGTAGAATTTGAAAAATGCGCAGCTCGCTATATTGAAATTAATTTTCTCCTGAATGAATTAGCCCTAAATGATAAAAAAACAAAAGAAATTGTAGAAAGACAAACAGAAATCCTTAAGCTTGTCGCTCCAAAAATAAAAGCAATAAAGGGAGAACCTATAGACAATTTGCCAGTTATACCTTCCTACAAAACCAAAGAACTTGGCAATCATGTGAATAATTTTAACTTCAAATTCACAATGAGCGGATGGGAAGCTCCTTTTGTATTTCGTGTAGAAGACAGGCATGAGCTAGGAAAGGAGCAAGAACTTCATTCCTATGGAGTCTCAAAATATTTTATTGAAGATTACTCTGTTTTTATGATGCGATTTAAAGCGGAAGATGGTTCTACTGTTTACAAACCTGTTATCCTCAGCCAATTCGCCAATCAAAATAATCTGGAAGAAATCGCCAAACAGTTAAAAGATGGTAGCCCCAAAAATATCGCTCCGCGAATTGGGTATTACTTTGTCCAGCTAACCGATTTTTGTCTAAAGTTAATAGAGACTCATAACTATCATCCTGACATTAAGTTAAATAATTTTCTGGTTCACAATAACAGAGTACTGGTCAGTGATAGGAAAACGTTCACCACGAGTGATAATCCTTTAGCCAGTGACATTCTCACCAGCCCTTTATTTGCTCCCGATGAATTTTTAAAATGTCTACTATTTAACAAAGAAGGCGAGCCTGTAGGCTATAATCGCAACGCCTTGTGGAAACGCATGAACATGCCTCAATTCATGGCCTATCAACTGGGAATGGCTTTAAAACAATTCCTGATTTTAACTCAATTAGATAAATTGCCAGATGATTTTAGAAATCCGGATCACAGCGCCGTGTCACATTTCAAAACACCATCCAGACAAATCATCAATCTTTCCCTTCTGGTTCAGGAATTAACACGCCTCGATCCCGATAAGCGAATGACCATTAAACAATTCCAGAGCTTGCTTAACTTCAAAAACTTACCGCCTGATGCCTTTTACCAGAAAGTGGAAGAAGTTTTCCCCTCTTCCCAGTTAGGGATTGCAGAAGATATTGATGCTCTTAATAAAGTATTGAACAGTGATTTAAAAGGTGAAGCGCTTCTGAAACAAGCTAATCCTGTTTTCACTAAACTATCGAAATATGATCCCAAGGAGACTCGATTAACCCGTCTAGCCGAAAAATTGGCAATTCGATGTTTTAACAACGTGTCAAAACCTTATTTTCAGAAACTGTCTGGTTTGATTGAATCAGCGATTGAAAAAGATGTTGATGAAATCAGGCAGCTATTAAATCCTCAATCAAATAGGGAAGGACTTTTAAAGAAAGCCAGTCTCATTTTTATGAAACTCTTTGAAAGACAGCCTGAGGTACCCCAATTAACAGAACTGGCGAAACAATTAGCGATTCAATGTTTTGATGAATCTTCAAAAAACTATTTTACTCATCAACTGCCTTTATTGATTGATGAAGAATTATTGAACCAGGATTGGAAACAAGCTCCTTGGTATAGAAAAGCACTGCATTGGTTAACTTTTGGATACTTCCGGGTCGATAACGTCACAGAAATATCCTCTTTGAAAATACCAGAACATGCAAAGGGTAAAGAATTTCAGACTTATTTTTCGCAACTCTTATTTTTACCCAATGAAGAAATCAAAAATATGTTTACCTCCAAAGACAGTCAAACAGCTGATTTTCTTCTTGGTTATATCGAAAAGGAAAGAGAAAAAAGAGAAATGGAAAATCCCTCAGTCAAGATTCCTGTTGATTTAAAAGGAGAAGAATTCCAAATGCACTTCCCGCAGCTTGAATTTTTACCCTCCAAGGATTTTGAGAGCATTGGTGAAAAAGAGGGTGAGCATCTGGAGTGTTTTATCTTCGCCAATCTTCAAGAAATACTCTCGCATAGTAATAGTGATTCATCAGAAAAAAATACTACTAGTGAACCCTCTGACAGCGAAAGTGAAATACATTTAAATGCAGGCAACGCAGCAGGAACAATTATAATTGCGGACGAACCAAACCCTACTGAAGCGAAACCTCAGAAGAAAGACAATGATGGAGTAAAACAAACTAATCCAGCCAAGATAAGTAGCCCTGAAGGAAAAATCTCCACTCCTGAGATTGATGAACCTCCTCCCAAAAAGAAGACAAAAGATGATGCTCCCAAAACAAAGCATTCTGTACACTTCTTTGATGAAGCAAAAAAATCTAAACCAAAGGCACAAGAAAATGCCTCTCCTGCTGTTGATGAAACGCCCCCAATGAAGAAAAAAAATGTCTGCAGGATAGATAGTGTTAGGTCAACCCTTTTCAGAGGAGATGGCAGCCATAGGCAGAAAACCAAAGAACAAAGACCCAGATTATCCGAAATAGCTTGGGAGCCGCCAAAACCGAATCTACAATAATAGACAGAGACTCGCCTGTTAAAACTCTTTGTGGCTGCCCTGAATATCCAAGGCAGCTGATTTAATAAATGTCATCATGGGTTTGAAACTCCATTTTCCCTTAAAGGTAAAAAATTATACAGAATTTTTAACAACAGCATAAAACTCTGTCTATATTTATAGAAAAGCGTACACAAAAATCAGAGTCAAAATAATGACTTATTTTTGACTGGGAAATAATAAGAATAACTAAAAATTTAAAGGAAAACATTGAATAGGAAAAGCATTTTTATAAATATGGAAATAAGTCTAATTGATACTATAAGGAAATAGGCAATGGACGTTGGCCAAAAGATAAGGATTCTAAAACGTTATTTAAAAGAAAAAAGTATCACGCCAGAGGACGTCAATCTCAATGATCAAGATCTAACGGCCTATGTCGGGCTGGATAAGCTATTAGATTATATTTCTATACATAACAATGGTTTGTTTGATTTCGCAACATTGGAATCTGATGAAAAGCAATGGAAACAATATGTGGATATACTTAACTATTCCGCAACATATTCCCCCGGCTCTCCCCCTGCTTTAATCAGTACTAGTGAACGCAAAGCTCAATTTGGTTTGCAATATTGGCTAAATACGAGAACGATTGAGGCACTGCCAAGAGACAACTATTATACTCGGGTAGTCATCTTATCCATAGAAGAAGATGAAGAGTTTGACAGGCTGATTACAGAAAGCAGAGCCAAATTGTATGCAATAACCCAAACTTTTCCAGAAACCAGTTCTTTTAATCCAGCCAATATTATCCAGGTGAACAACCAAATCTCTTCGATTAAGGAAAAACTGGATGCTTTGACCGGCAATAGCACTCAAATAACTGTTTTACAAAAAAAACTTAATTTACTGACAGATTTAAATAAAATTAATCAACTCCAGAGACTCAATATTCCCCAGGACAATGGTTCTAGCCTGAGTTATTGCACTCTTGCAGAGACTATTGAAGGAGTTACTGAGAAAATATCTTTAATAACACTTGCCAAAGTGAAAGAGCAATTGGGACATCTCTGCGCTCAAAAGGAGCTTGATTTGGTTAGTTATAGTGAGTCAAGAGAACAATATTATAAACTTGATACACAAGGCATACTCAAATTACCCAAGTATGGAGATATAAAAGAAGTACAACGTGAAGCCATGGCTCTTAATATCTCGAGATTAATGGGTTTGGATACTACTTCTTCAACAACAGTAAGCTATAATGGTCGTCCCGCCTTGTTTATTCCTTTTGACAGCATCAATCTGTTGAATGAATTTTCTTCAGGTAAAAGTTTTAAAGCAGGCATGGGATTAAGCGGTCAAATTTACACTCACTACTCTACAATTAAGCCGTTAGGTGAAGGAGTCCAGGCAGATCTTTACATCAAGGATTTCGGTAATGCTCTGGCCTTACTTTATTTATGTTGTGATACGGATGCCATAGGTGGATATTGTAAAAACAAAGCATTAAGAAACTATAGTAGCCTCTATATTTTTGATCAGGTCATTACGGACACTGGCAAATTTATCCTTGATTCACGAATTAGTCTACAACCCAATCAGTTCATTATGAAGCACACCCGTCATGGGCAAGGGAGAAATAGAACCTTAATAGAGGATTCTTCGATAATGACCAAATACGCCAGTATCATGCAACTGAAAGAGTTAAAACGCATTATTACCCAATACTGTGATCATATTTCCTGGCTACATCATAATCGTACCCAAACCATTAAAAGACTATTACAAGGAGAACTTGCAAAAGATGAACGCGTACGATTAACAGAAGAATTAAATGATGTTGACATTTTGGAAAAAGACGCTGAACAAATAAAAAGCCAAATTATAATTCGCATCAATAAAATAGCTGAAGTGCTACCTCAAACGACAGGAATCGTTGGCTTCGATGTCATCCGACAATGTCTAATTCTGGAGAAATTGTTGCACAACCCGGTTCTCTACTCTGATGATGGAAGACCTTATAAAAATCCATGGACGACACGACAAGCCAATCCAGTACAAACAATTAATGATTTACAAAATGGGAAAATACAAATCACCTTTAAATCCAATATTCCAGAAGAAATGGTTGATTTTATCAAACGCCATGGAGGCGGAGACTCTCTGACTATAACATCGCCTAAAGTGATAACAATTAGCAAAGCCCATCTGGATAGCCTTAAGGAAAATATGTTGCATCCTGAGTATTCCCCTGAATTGTCTCTTAATACTAATTATTTAGACGATAAAGACCTCTGTATTATAAAAATGGCTTATCGAATAGGTAATAGAACCAAAATTTTAAATGCTATTGCAGAATACCGCGCCATTATGAATAATGAACAGGTAAGCTTTCATAACAAAATAGAATGTCTTACCCAAACTGAAGCGAAAATCAAAGCACTGATAGAAATGGCAAATGACAAAGGACTGGGTATGCACATTCTTAAAAAATTCTATTTTGATATGCAACAACGACTCCAAAAATTAATTAACCCAGAAGTAATGCCCCATGATATTAGTAAAGCCTTTGCCGCAGCTCTTAAACTGGATAGAGTATCGGACTTCAACAAGGTTGTGAGAGAAGCTATTGTCCAAAATAAAGTGACTGACCCTCAATTTATAATTTTTTTAGCCGACTGTATCAAAAAAGAAGCCCTGGCAACGAATTATAAAGAAGCACAAAAAGCAAGCGGAGCATTATCAATCGAGGCCCAGCGAATTATAAATCATCTAAAATCGCCTGTCGTTCCTTTAATCGTTCAATTAGGCGGGCAAGTGCATTCACAGTCTGAATTAGCGGATACGGATGGGATAGCCAATCTTGAAAATGGCCTACAGCTTGACTGTGAGAAACCAGATACAGAATCAATAGCTACTATGGAATTGCATCAGGCTGTTACTAAAGAGGAAATAATTAGAAATGGAATGACAGTAACAGTTTAATAGATTTCTTTTAAAACTTTCTGTGATGCAGCAAATGAAAAGGGGTATGTTTAAACTTAGAATAATGGAGTGACTATGCCAGTACATGAAAGGCGTCAACATTTTCGTATCGATGATCATATCTATTTTGATTATCGAATTCTTGCACCGGGTGAATTTTGTTCTGATATGGAAATCACCAATCAACTATTGGGTGAGAATGGGCAAAAATACATGGAAGCAGCGCAATATTTTCAAGGCATTGATTATGAGCTGGCCGAGCTAACTCAGGCAATGGCGGTGAAAGAACCTGCTTTGGCGCATTATCTTAATCTTTTAAATGCCAAAATTGACTATTTATCTCGACAAATGTTAATGGCAAGTAAAGTTCAACTGCGTAAAGTCAACATCAGCCTGGGTGGCATGGCATTTAAGACAACGGAGCAGATTAAAGTAAAAACCAATATAAAAATCATTCTGTATACAAAACCCAAAATGATACCCATTATTGTTGATGCTGTAGTGGTTTATAGTCAATATCAAAGTGAGACACATTACCGAACAGCGGTGGCTTTCTGTAATTTGACTACTGAGCAAGAGCAGTTACTTTCACAACATATTTTACAAGCTCAAATAAAAGGCCGCGCTGATTAAGATGGAGATTATATAGATTGGAACTGTTTTTTCTAGGATAATGAGCCTTCATATCAAAATAAAGAGGTTATATCCATGAGCAGAACAGTATTTTGCTGTAAACTAAAGCAAGAAGCAGAGGGCCTGGAAAAAAAACCCTTCCCTGGTGAGTTGGGTGAGAAAATTTTTAATGAAGTATCAAAGCAAGCATGGAATATGTGGCTTTCCCATCAAACCATGTTAATCAATGAATACCGCCTGAATTTGATCGAAGCCAAGGCACGTGAGTTTTTGAAAGAAGAAATGCAAAAATATTTTTTTGGCGAAGGTTCAGAAAAACCCTCTGGCTATAAAGAAATAAAATAAAGGATTAATTTATGTTTCATGACTTGTTGGAAGTTAACGAAGAAGTACTGGATGCTATTAATGATAAAAAACCAATTGTTGCTCTTGAGTCGACCATCATCTCTCATGGAATGCCCTATCCTGATAATTTAACTACGGCAATAGAAGTTGAAAATATTATTCGAAGACAAGGGGCTATTCCGGCTACTATAGCGATGTATCAAGGGAAAATCCGTATTGGTTTAACTCAAGAGTTTATGGAGCACCTCGCACTTCAAAAAGAAGTGATAAAAGCCTCTCGCAGAGACATTTCCTTTGTATTATCTCGTAAAATGACTGCCAGCACGACGGTAGCAGCAACCATGTTTTGTGCCCATATGGCTAAGCTCCCCCTATTTGTCACAGGTGGTATAGGCGGCGTTCATCAAGACGTGACGATGAGTTTTGATATTTCAGCTGATCTTATAGAACTATCCAATACACCAGTTACCGTAGTTTGTTCTGGCGCAAAATCGATTCTCGACTTACCAAAAACATTGGAAGTTCTTGAAACATTTGGGGTACCAGTCATAGGTTATGCCACTGATGAATTCCCTGCTTTTTACAGCAGATCAAGTGGAATACCAGTTCCACAACGCTTGGATTCTGTTGAAGAAGTTGCGAATCTCATGTCATTTCAACAGAAATTGCACATGAAAAACGGAATAGTCATAGCAAACCCTATCCCGGAATCAGCCGAATTATCAGATGAGGAAATATCTCCATATATTAAACAGGCTCATAAAGAGGCCAAACACATGAGTGGAAAATCATTGACGCCCTTCTTGTTAAAACGTATCGCTGAGTTAACTGCGGGCAAGAGCCTGGAAGCTAATATTGAGCTTATCAAAAGCAACGCTTTACTAGGTGCAGAAATCGCCATAGCCTACCAAAAAAAATTATTTTCAAAAAAAACCTAATCAACACTTGACTCAAAGTCCATCTCGGAGTTTAATAGCAAGCCTTGAGTGGCCAGATAGCTCAGTCGGTAGAGCAGAGGACTGAAAATCCTCGTGTCGGCAGTTCGATTCTGCCTCTGGCCACCATTAGAATCAATGAGTTACGTTAAAATCCAAAAAATTCAAATTTTCTATGTAGACGCAATGTAGACATGTTTTCGTAAAGGCTTTATGGATGAGCAGCAATCAACTTGTTCTATTAAATAGTCTAATTGCCCAACAAAAATCTGCTTTAGGTCCTGAGTTAAGTGGGGTCTTTCGGCTCTTCCCCAAATCCGGGGGCAATAATCAAGAACACAAAACTTTAACCCTTAACCTGTAATTTTCAAAATTTCTAAACCCATAAGCACGCCGTTGAATCAGTTTCATCTTACGATGAAAGCCTTCAGTAATGCCGTTGTTTTTAGTAAACCGCCACATTCTAACCACTTCTTCCCGCCATTGATATAATGTTTTACCTAACGTTTTGAGTGATTCAAAAGGGCTTTCCTTCAGACTGGCAACCAGTTTAAGAAAGAGAGGTATTAAACGCGTACACTGTTTTGCGGTACGATGTTTTCGCATGAGAAGCCGATGTAATCGCTGTTTAAAGTAATATATTGCAGCAATGACAGGCTGCTGTTGCAAATAACGTTCTCGTCTATTGAGTCGCTTTACCGTGAGATTATTAGGATTAGTTCTCAATGCGGCCAAGAGGCCTCGCTGATACTTCATTTCGGGATCAATCTGCTGATAAGTCTGCAAACAGAATTGATTCAATAAACGAATCACATGAAAGCGATCGGCAACAATCATGGCATTGGGAAAGTAACGCCTGATCAACTTGCGGTAACTCGAGCTTAAGTCAATACAGACTACCTGTACTTTCTCTTTTCCTTCCAAGGTATTAAGATAGCTCTCTAAGTCCTTTTCTGAGCGCCCCTCAACTACATCAAATATTTTATGTTTGGCCAAGTCACAAAAGGTTGTGGCATAACCCACTTTCCTATTAAAGGAATGCTCATCCAGGCCTAGTATTCTAGGACAAGAACGTGTAGCTATCTTCTTGGAACGAAGCTCATAACCGTAATGATACCAGCGCTCTACCGTCGATTTACCCAGCTTTAAGTCGCGCGCCAAATCTTTTTGACTGACTCCTTTGCTATGATAGTGAAACACCTGTTTACGCAAACTCTCGCTGGCTCTTTGATATTTACCTATCCCAGGAAAACGTTGATTAAAATAGCGACCACAAGCAGAACAATAATACTTATGAGCCTTAATACACAAGTAACTGCGACGCAATCCAATCGACTCATGGCGTATTCGCCTTATGAAACTGTCTTTTTTACGTAACTTCTTATTTCCACAATGAACACAGCGAACAACACAACGATAAGTGACTTCGATAAAAACCGGGTTCTCCCCACTCACCTTTTTAATAGAATATCCCGGTAAATTTAGGATACAATCTTTCTTGGGCATTTTAATCTTCCTTTTGACCGTCAAATCAAAGAGTTAGTCTATACTAACTTGATTAAAATGCCCCCTTTGTTGGGGTAGAGCCATACCTAATGTACCTCCAACGAATAACCATGCTGAACGTCAACTAAGGCCGCTGGTTATTTCTAAAAAACTCACTTTTAGAACTCAATCAGAACGAGGCAGTCGTTTTATTGAGCGAATTTTTTCTGTGGTTGCGACTTGTAAACAACAACAAAAAGATGTCTTGGTATTTATTATGGATGCTCTTCAAAGGTGGGGTGTAACTCATCAAAACTTAGACGCCCCTTTACAAGGGGCGTGAACGTTTACGATTAATCACTCGTTATTTGGTAAAATAAGATATCCACAGACAAGGGATAAGTAAAAATAGTTTTGACCTGTCAATCTTATACAAATAAAAAATAAAAAAACAGTCTTGACTCGAACTATTTTTACTATTTATTTTGACCCGCTGCTTGATTAAGCTTTTGCCTAATGGACTTTCTATGTATAAAAATTAACACCATGAATTGCATTAGCAATGATACATTATGTATACCTTACTGCTGTATTGCCCCATACCTGATCACAACACCACCAATTTATTAACATCAGCGAGTTTGGAAAGAAATCTCTTTCCAAACATTGATCTCTTGTACTTGAAATCTTGCTTAAATGGAGTGAGGATTATAAAAATATCCTCACTTAAGCTAAAAAATGAATTTATATGCTGCTAAAATTACCCCGGTAGAAGAGCACATTGCCCAGACTACCTCCCCACAATTTATGTCTGTATTTTTATTAGTTCAAATTTTAAGCATATCAATTGGTGTGGTCTTTCTTTTTGTTGCATTTTATATGCTTTGTCCAAGAAAAAAAGACCAAATGCTCATCCAGGATCAGTTTTTACTTTATTTAATCTTGGGGCTTTTTTTCATTTTTTCCCCTTTCCTGCTTGAATATCTTAGGTAATTAACAAGCGTAAGTCAGTCCTTGGCCTGACTTACGCTTGCTACAATAAATCAGAGAGGATTGCGATGAGATTAGAGATTTTTACTGTATGCTAAGGATCAATACTTAATATAAGGGAGATATTCGCCGCAAAAAACAGCTTACTAGAGGAGTATTACTTTTGGATGATACGATTTCCAAGAGAGCGTATACTTCAGGTCTTTACAGGCTGTTTTTAACTTTGCAGCATAATATTTCCTCATCAGTAGTTAATGTATTTTTTGCTGAAATTGATAGGTATGCTCTATAATATAAATGTACGATCAAAAAGGTGGTTTTATGCCTATTTCAATTCGGATAGAAGATTCAATTCATTGTATTGAAGTTCCGAATGAGGAAGATTTGACTTTAGCTCAAGTGAGGCAAAAGGTAGCAGAAAAGCTTCAGATACAAATTAGCGATTTAGAATCAATTCACATAGATATTAGCTCTGCTAAAAAGAATATAGGCATTAGCGAATATAACCAAAAGCTTAAACTACGAGAAGATTATGGCCTTAACGAATCAGCAGTGATTAAAGTTAGGGTATCTATCAAACCTATGTTAGTAGAAGCAAATATAATCAAAATGGAACAAGCTCAAAACGGCTTAAATACTGCCATACAGACAGCTCAAAATAACAATGCTCATGTAGTTATTACTGTGGGAAGTTGTTTGCAAGCCCAACATGACACTAATGGCAATTCGTTGAAGAAACAACAGTTTCCTATAGAACACCTAAATTTAGGAGATAATGATAATGAATTAGTATACTTCATACATATAGATCCTGGGTTCAAGAAACCTATTCCCAGCATAAAACAATTACATGAGACTGATGATTGGGTTCGTTCTGACAATAATAGTGAAGACAATCCAATTAGAACATACACTCACAAGTCGGGAAAGTATGTAATTACTACTATTGCCGTGCCTATATTGAATGAAAAAGAACAACGAGCATACTTCTCTGCTGAACCACCAGTTGGAAGTTTATTAGGCGTTGATTTATATAAATACAAGATGACCGCGGTGAAATTAGGTACTGGTTTTGTCACTGGCAACTTTTATGAGGAAAACGCTAAACCCGTAATATGTGTTGCACCAAATCCAAATAAATTGAGTCAAGAAATTACCAATCCGAACGCGCTATAGAATTCGTATCCACCCAGGTATCTTATCCTGAATATCTTATGCACCATAATACTTGCTGAAATATTCCTTTAAGGATAAGGCAATCAATCAGAACCACTGTTCACTTTCCTCGAAAATCATTGTTCTCATTCAATCATAATGATTGTTCATTTTGGATAAAATATGATATTTTAGAAAAAATTTATAGCAACTTGTGAGGGAATTAAAATTTCGTATGTCTATTCTTAAAAGATAGCTTATCAAAACATTCTCACTTTATGGATAATATTGCCATGTGCATGGATGATTTCAGAGGGTTATGTAATAATTTCTTTATGAATTATTTTTATTCTATTTTGGCATAAAATACACAGCCACCCATTCTGTTCTATAATAATAGAATAAACATACCTTGTATTGAGCGATCATAGTTTGATACAGGCTCTTAACGGAGGGAAAAAACTATGGCCTCAGGTAAAGAAGAATCAACCTTAACTTCTCAGAGATTATCCAAAGTGAAATATTCTCTTGATATGGCGAAATTAATCATTGCATGCAACAATAAAAAAACCATTTTTGGTGACATTAAAGACCAGCAAAATATAGAGCTTGTCAAATTAATCAAAAACAACGATGTAGAAAAGCTTGCTTACTGATTGCATTTCAATTCATTTGTTAAATATCAGTTAAAAAAAGTTATCAAATCAGACGCAGTAGAAATCGGAAATCTCTCAACAGATTTGATTAATAAAGTAAATTCCATTTTGCTGAACTATCTTAAAGAACAACAAATCAAAGTAAAACTAGACAAGTATGTTGCTTCTGATTTTTCAACAAAAGATTACTTAAGATTACATGAGATAGCAGAATCCTTTAAACGTATGACTTTGGGCTCCTCTCCAGTAAAAAGTAATGATGTTTTACCTTTGTTAAACGCTAAAAACCGTCGCCTGAATGCATTAGGCCGTTCTCAAAATTTCGTTGCAGTGAGCTGTGCGAACTATGCTTCTCAATCAACTGTGAGAAAACTAGCTAAAAATATCAAGAACTTAAAAAAGGGCGAGCGCAAGCAATATGTGTATTATCATTTCAATGAAAATCATGCCATTGGATTTGATGTGGAAAAAGACAGCAATGGAGTATATAAAATTTTTTGTTTTGAGTCTGCTGGTGACTTTAAACACTATGAAGCGCTTGACTTATTGTATAAGGACCTGAGCAGTTTGGGATTAAAATTTGAGCTTAAATCCTGCCGGTCTCAACTCCAAAAAGACCAGTATAATTGCTCCATTTTCACGATGTCAGCTCTCAGTGAGTTAGGTAAATACGAGCATGTTTTTGATTATTTACCAGAGCAATATGAAGAAGACCAAGAGCCCAAACATACCAAAGAAGTAAAAATTCCAGTTAGCCTCATACAAGAAAGAGTTGTAAAGCTTGATGCCATGGATAAAATTGGTTGGATTAAACTGGCTGATATGCCAACCAAAATAATAGCGATGAACCAATCATATCATGCCATGGAAGCATCTCTTAAGCAATCAAAGGACTTCGATCTCGACCCAGCTACTTTTTGCAGCTTACATAAGGAAAAATATCATTTTGAGCCGAACAAAGCAGAATCAACCAAATACATCGATCGGCGAAGGAAAAACATTTTTCAAAGGGTAACTCACTCAATCAAAACCATAGAGCAAGAAGCTTACCTGGAATTCCTCAAAAACCTACCACTCCTGGCCTCTATAAACAACGGCGAGGTGCCTGATTTCAAAAAAGAAATTACTGACAATAAATCAATGAGCCTGGATGAGAAACTCGCATACATTGAGAAACTCTTTTTTGTGATTGCCGAGGAAAAGAAGATTCGTCGATTCTCATCGAGTGATGATCTCAAAAATATGCAGCCTTACTATTTAAAGTCTCTATTATTATTGAGAAATGAGTATCTTCGCCTTTTGTCATTAAAACCACGAGAAGATTATGAAAAATATTTTCAAAACAGGGAAGATAGTAACTCATTACTGGGCTATCAACTGGAAAGCGCTTGCAGGGAATTATCTATAGTTGGCACAGAGTCTCTTCAAAGTGTCTTTAAAGAATGCTTTCCTAAAGATTTTGTGATTGAATATTACCATCAAAATAATTATTATGAAGATTTGAAAATTAAGAACCCAATCATGGAGTTCTTTACAAAAACCACTATCCTGGATGCCTCCAAAGTGTCTAAAGAGTTGGCTGTCTTTGAGAAGGAATACGGGAACGGCTCTGATTCATCGTTATTCATAACCACAAAAATACTGGATTTTATGAATGGAGCAATTCGATCATGCGTTTTTCATGAGCATTCAACCTCATTAATAAAAGCCGCATCAGGAATTGAACCCGATGCTTTATTGAAGTCAATCAGTTCATTACCTTCTGTTTCTAATGCTTATATTTTTACCGATGATGGAAAATTTTATTTTTACCATAAAAAAAACACACCGCAACTTAAAGAAATTGTTCTTGACCAACAACGATTGCAAAAAATTATAGAAATAGCCAAAAAAGAAATTAAATGTACTGGGTATAATCCAGAAGAGCAGTTTTCTTTAGGCAATGAAACTGTTAAAGAAGTTTCATCGTTTTTCAGGCGACCTGCGTTAAATCAGATTAGCTTACTCGCTGAATGCGCTCCTTATTCAAATAAAGAAAAGGTTAAAATCTATAATATTATGGAGGTAAGAGAAATCTACCTGCAGTATTTATCCAAGCTTTTGTCCAAAGACAAAATGTTGGCGGCAAAGCATTGGAATGAATGGAAGATATATTTTCTCGATTCTTTAGATGTGATGAAAAAGGATTACCCAATCTCTCAACCAGTACAAGATGTGATTAGGAAACTTGATGAAGCTGAAAAAGAATTTTTAACAAAGAGCCACCAGAACAATCAATCCATTCAAAGCAAAATGCAGATCGCCCTCACGCGAGTCATCGAAAAAACGCACTCTTTTTTTAAATCCAAAACTCTTAAAGACATTATCACTGACTATTATTACAAAGAACCAGAAGAGGTAAGTGACTATGGGGATTCTAGACCCTATGCAAATGAAAATCACGATAATCTCAATTTTAAGCTCAAGATGTTTCATGTTCAAGATCCAAAAAATACCCGTTGGATAGAATACGAGCGTTGCAAGCCCCCTGTGGTACGAAATAATGAATTGGACTGGAAATTCAATTTGTCAATACATAAAGATGATCTACCGAAGGCTTTTCCAATTATTGCAGAACTTGCTACTCGCATGAATCTAGGCGTGTTTAAAGTCATGTCTCAAGGCCAAGCAAATCGCGTACAAAACTCTGCAGATAAAAAGATGATAGGTCGAGAAGTAGTGCTTTATTGTAACCCTAACAAGGAATTTGATGCGTCAAAATGGATAGACATCATTATTGAAATCGAGAACAGTTTGAAAAAAGCCGGGGTAAGAACTTCTACTGACAGTTGCCCATCCTCTAATAAAAAGCTTGGCAAGTACACGAGTTATACTCATGAAGAGTGGACACATAAACGAATGGATATTGCCTTTACTGAAGGGATTGTGGAAACTGCACTGGAGGATGAGGATCTTTTTTCTGACTATGAATACAGTGAATCAAGTGAAGCCCCTGTAAAAAAAACCATGACATCAAAAAAACTAGAGTGATACCAACATTACATAACAAATGCGCTTAAATATCCTGTCATTTTATAGTTCAATAAAGAATAACGTGGTTCTATTCAACCCATTTTATGATGGTGTAGGAAAACCTATTCTATGTTCTTGTTACAATATTGGCTTATGCGTCAAAACCGACTTATATGTCTATGATATTCTTAACAAAATAGGTTAAGTTCTTTTATACATCCTACAATAAAAAAGGAAAAATATAAGACCCATCGATAAAGGGTATTTTGAAAGCCTGAGCAAATATACAGAAATTTATACAGAACATTTGATAATCCACCAAAAATGACCAATAATCAACCATATGGTTTATTTTTACCAACTGAATTGTGCTATAAAATCCCAGTGTAAGACACAAACCCAAGACCAGCTAGGAGGTCTCTATGCCTATCGATATCAAACAATGCGCAAATTTGATGACAAAGATGCCTTTTACATCTAAAAGCGGGAAAGAGTTAGCTCTTGCCTTTAAAACGGACACCACAAAAAATGGGGGTAGTTTTTTTACAGCCAGGATTATAAAAATATCCTCACTTAAGCTAAAAAAATGAATTCATATGCTGCCAAAATTGTCCCGGTAGAAGAGCACATTGCCCAGACCACCTCCCCACAATTTATGTCTGTATTTTTATTGGTTCAAATTTTAAGCATATCAATTGGTGTGCTTTTTCTTTTTGTTGCATTTTATATGCTTTGTCCAAGAAAAAAAGACCAAATGCTCATCCAGGATCAGTTTTTACTTTATTTAATCTTGGGGGTTTTTTTCATTTTTTCCCCTTTCCTGCTTGAATATCTAAAGTAATTAGCAAACGGAGGTCTTGCCTTGGCGCAGACTTCACTTGCTACAATAAATCAGAGAGAATCGAGACGTTAGAGCTTTATTGAAGTAATTTGGCCGCTCTGCTTTAACAAATGCTCACATCTCTTCATGATAATTTCCTGATATTTCTTTAAATAATCTTCTTCGTTATCAATCAAATTAAGTTGGGTTTCTTCTTGCAAAGCAGTTGTTAATTTACCAATCAAATATTTTAAATGGTTAACTACTAACGACCTTGGCAGCTGACATGTATCTGCAAAATCAGCCAACTGATAAGCATTAATATTATCCCCATCAAATTCATCCCCTAATGCCATCGCCAGAGCATGCTCAAATTCAGGATACATTTTTATATTAACCAAATCATAAAATGGCGCCAGTGATATACCGTTAACTCCAACAAAAAAACTGATATTTTTACCGTGAGCGTCACAATTAAATATCAAAACATTAAATAAAACCCAGTCGAGTATTTGTTGCTTGGTTTTGGCAGGATTGATACATTGATTGGCAAAATCAAACAGCTTGGGCAAACTGACTCCATCTCTAATATGAGCCACATCCCTGTTATTTCCAAAATTTTGCTCATATTTATATTCAGGGGGTAAATTCAATGCCTGACACCCGTCTATTAAATGACGCCTCACCACATTAGTGGTAACCCATTTCCTGTCAAAACGCTCCACTAATAAAGCAGGATGCTGACCAAAACGCTTCATCTGGGCATCAGCCACATTCAATCCACAGCGTTTAGCGAGCCACATACTAAGGAATTCATTTAAAACCAAATAAGATAGTTTTTGTGTTTCAAATTTAAGAATATGGGTAGAACACAAGCTACCTTCTCCAAAACCAAGTTGCCCTTCTTTATTTAACACCACATTAATTTTATCTTGTACACCAGCAACCGAAAGACGTGGCTTGCCATCCCAAACGATCAAATCATAGGGATCACGATGATTTAAACGCTCTTCTAATTCTTCATCAGTTATTAGGCGAAAATTAGCATGATCAGGAGTTGCTTGATTTGATGGTAATATCACTAATGACCCAGGTGTATCCAACCCTAAAGCTTGTATAAGTCCAAATGTATTGTATTTACTTAGATGAAAAATATTAACCAGTACTTCTAAGGGATTTCCTTCAGGTAATAAATTTCGCAGAAATCGTTGCACATTTAATGGTGGAATAGCTTCATGCAAAGGCAGGTGTGGAGAAATTGCGTATCCTGTCTGTTGCCAACTGTCATGATAACTCCAATACAGCTGATCCTCGATAAGCGTGATATTGGCTATTTGACGTTCTCCGAGATAAACATCCAGGACTGGCTTATCTCCAGTCATTTTCATCCTCACCATTATCCATCCAAGGTTTTATGTAAAGACTTATTCCTAAACCAGAACAAATTTGTAATACACTTGCCAATTGACAGTTCGATTGCCCGTGCTCGATTTTCATAAAGGTTTCTTTGGCAACACCACATAAAGCAGCCGCATCTTCTAACCGCAAATCGCTTTGGGTACGACGTGCTTTAATGACGTCCCCTAATAATTCCGCAGTTAATGGCTGTTGAAGATTAGGAGTCTTTAATTTTTTTATTTGCTTAGCCATATAATCCTACTATAGTAGACTTAATATGAGATTTCGATTTAATTTATTAATTAATCCTATTATAGTAGGATTAACTCCAAAAATACAATAATAAATCATTAAAATCCTATTGAAATAGGATTTTATATAATATGCACTTTTTAATCGACCTCCTCAATGACCTCTTCACGCCTATCATCTGTCACATTAAATAACCCAGGCCTTCCCTAATTAAGAGAGCATTCTTCTATGAACAACAAAACACTTTAACCCCGCGTTTTATAATTTTCAAAGTTATGGAAACCTTAGGCTCTTGGTTGTGTTAAATGAGTCTAAGCCAATCCATATAATCGATGAAAATTATTTTTCTGCCAATACTACCGTTCCAGGCACTGGATCAGAGGGGGAAATGAATTTGACGGGAATAGGAGTAAAGCCTATTTGCTGCAGCATGATTTTGTACTCATCTGTTGTTTTAAAAACTTCTGCATCAAATCCATCCGCAAAAATATAGCTGTATTCCCAAGTCAGACAAAGATCATAACAACGTTCTTTAAAACCTTCACAAATAGCAACATGGCCTTTCTTTTTTAAAGCATGATAAGCCATATTCAATAATTTCCTTTTTCTGGAATTATCCCAGTCCCACAAAACACGCACGAATAAAATCAAATCAAATCCTTTAGGAAACTGTTCTTCGTTAATAAAATCACCCGCAAATACACTAATGCGCTTCTGTAATCCCATTGCATCTATGTTTTTTTGGGCTATTTTTGCTGATTCAGGTAAATTGTAAACGGTAATTTTTAAATGCGGATAGGCCTGAGCCAGTGCACAAGCAATAGTGCCATCACCGCCCCCAACATCCAACACGGAGCGATATTGATTTAAATCAAGACAAGCCAATAAAGTTTGTATAAGTGGTGTTGCTGTTTTTGTCATCCATGTTTCAAGGAAACTGGCTTCCTCCGCATTTTTCGGTGGCCAGGAAACATTGAACTTTGGATCAGTAAAACGCAATATATTACTTAATTTTTCGTTTGCCATCCTCTGCCAATAAAAATCATAATATTGTTTAAATCCCCAATATCCATCCCCTAACATCAATTGGCTTTTTGCCAATTGATACCCGACCTGTGAACCAACCGTGATTTTTTTTAAAAAATTTTCACAACAAAGTAAATGTAACCATTTTTTTGCTCGAACAGGTTTCAGTTCAAGCGTTTTCATAATGTCATTTTCCAATAAATAAGGTTTGCCATCGAATAAACGAAACAAGTCAAGGTCAAACATAGACTCCAGCAGTTTCATTCTCACCCCGCCTGCAAGGAGTCCATAAAAATACTGACGTGCTTCAATATAATTCTCAGGATTATTTGGCTCTTCACTTTGTGCAACAATTACCGGTTCAGGCAATTTGGCATAGATCATATGATGATTAAAGCCCAACTCTGCAAAAATTGGGTTTCTGTCAACATAAGTAATATAACCTTGCTTTTGTAAATAGGAGACGAGTTTTTCAACCCGGTTATCAATATCATGAACTTCGATGCTCAATTGTTTAATAAACGAAAACTGCTCTGGTTTGATGCTGTTTATTACATCAAGCTCTGCACCTTCCACATCAATTTTTAGTAAATCAATGCGAGTGATCTGGTTTTTTTCAATAAAACGCCCTAATGAAGTGAGGTGGCATCTGACTTTGGTTTCTAAGGTCTGATGTTTATAGTTTTTTTTAATGAGATAATTCCGCAAAAAAGGTAAATATTTTAATTGATAATAAAGCGGCTTGTTTTGAAAAGAAGAAAGCTTTAACAATGTTTCATAGTTTAACAATGGTTGATAATTGGAGATGATTTTATCCGTTGGTTTGTAAGTGGCAGTAACGGAGCTTTCCCCAAAGAGGGTAAAATCTATACTACAATCTTTTGGAACATTTCCTATCCCGGCATTGTAAACATGCACGTTATGCTTAAACCTCGCCAAATTCTTTTTTAAACACTTAAAAGTAGCAGGGATAGGCTCAAAGCTATATATTTCAGTATCATAATGACATTGTTTTAAAGCAAATAAGGAAAAAACACCAATATTCGCCCCGACATCAAAAACAACTGCCCCGGCACTTAAAGTAAGAAAATCCGACAAATAACTCTTCTGATGGAAAATCTCATAAATCAAACCACTGACTTCAAATTCATTAATAAAATACAAGTCTCCAATACTAAATCGTTTTCGTGAAATGTCATCAGGCATTGATTTTTGTCCCTTTAATCAAAATATTTTGTCAATCCAACCAGGATCAAGCGATTTCCTGTATGGGGTGTTTTCCCATGCAAGCAGGAATAGTTATCAACTATCATCACATCCCCTGGCTGCCAGGCTGTTGATACTGTATTTTTTTGTATTGCAGAGTTGATACAATCTGCTTCTTGTTTCGATAAAGGTTCGCCATCACCATAAAAAGCAGTATAAGGATGAAAGTAATTGTGTAACAAGATAAAACGAATAAAAGAACTAGTGATCTTGCTTTTGATGTAATCGCTGGTTCCATTATAATAATGGTTAGCATGGTTACTTTGATTAAACCAGACTAATTTTCCGCTGATTGGATGATTCCGGCACGCAGGAAGCAACTGTTCGGTGATTAGCCCATTTCCCTGAATCCATTGAAATTGCGTCCCCATTTGCTTAAGCATCACTTCCACTTTATTTTTGTCATCCGTTTGGAATCGTTCCATCCATGTCAGGCATCCAGAGTTTTTACCTATTGAACGAATCATTTTGTATTGTATTCCGGTACCGTAATAATGCCTTCGATATAATATCCCTTTAGACTGCAATTTTTTTTGCAAAAACGTTGGTAAGGAAAACCATACCTTGTTTCCATCAGCCAATACAGTAGCTCCACCTGTTTCCGGAGCATGAATACAGTTAAAAAAAATGTGGCTGGGAAAATCCTGGTCATATGATTTTTCATTATGTAAAGCAAGATTAAAGCTTGGATGAATATTTATCGAGGTATAAATATTATCTGTAATACGTGTTCGAGGAATTGGGCAAAAATCATAAGAATAATTTGGCCCCAAATTGCTTGACTGGATCACTTCTAAAAATTGCTCAGCCGTATGAACATGAAACCCTCGCAAGATAATGGCGCCATATTTGAGGAGTTTTTCCTTAAACAAGGTATTTTCTTCTTTAAGAAATTGCTTTAAAACATGAACATTACCTTCTAATTTAGCTTGAGGCTGAATAACTAGAGGTAATTTTTGGTGATTCAAAAAAGCATAGCTAATTTGATGATAGGCCATAAAATTTCTCACTCACAATCCTGAGGTGTACTATCAGACTTTCAGAGTGTAGGTTCTTCCTGATTCTATAAGTGGTTCCCTATGTTTCACCTATATTACAAAAATTACCGCATCATCTTTGATGAATAGTTATATTAAATAGTATAGGCACTGCCCTCAGTCATGCAATGAAAATCCACCTGATTCTCCCCAAGAATCCCTACTCAATCATCCAACTCATCTCCGGATGGCATCAACTTGAACCTTAATAATTTCTAAGCTTGACGAGAACCCATTGCAATTCGATAAGTAATTGACTTACGCTGAAAATAATTCATGTCTGCGCTACCTTTATAATAAAATATACAGGCAAGTTTTAAGCTATAATTTTCTTAGGTATTTTAATCTTCCTGATGACTGCCAATCAAAAATTAGTCCAGGCTATCGCTTGATTAAAATCCCTTTTAGGCAGTATCACCCCTTTATATGGGCTCGCTCATAGCTCATAACTTATAGTGTCAGGATAGCCCCCGGGAAAAAGGAGTAATATGTCTTTTTATCACCTCTTAATAAAAGAAATCAACCACTTGGTCAACCGAATCTATGAGAGGAATTATAATTCAGCAACTCCAGATCAACTGATATGGCAGCATATTCAAGACTACGAGAAACAGTTTCAAAAAAATCAAGAAGCCATCTATTATTCCAAAGAAATACTCGAAGATCTTATCAACAAAAGACTGAGAGCAATATTACTTCACGCAAAATCAAAGTCCCCCTGGTATAAAAAAACACTGGCAAAAATCAACATAGAGAACTTTACCAGAGAACGATTAGGCGAACTCCCTACTATAAATAAAACCATTTTAATGGAAAATTGGGATGCAATTGTCACCGATCCCAAGCTTTCATTAAACCTGGTTGAAAAACATCTGAGTAAAAAAAATGATAGCATTGATACGTTATATTTATTCTCCCGCTATCAAGTCGTGTCAACTGGAGGAAGTAGCGGGAAACGAGGCGTATTTATTTATGATTGGGATGAATGGATTACATTTCACACGGCATTTATCCGCTACCCACTATACAATTATGAACGCACGCAAATAGTAACCGCAAAGCTAAATACAAACTCAAGAATTGTCAGCCTGTTTGTAACAAACACGGCAATTGCTGCCTACTCTTTGGCAAAAACCTTTGGGCGACGTGATGAAAATATGTATTTTCTGCCTATGGCAGTAACCCCATTAAACATAGTGATTACACGTCTGAATCAAATTCAACCCGATATTTTATCTGCTGGCCCTTCCTATATTCATAAAGTATGTCAACTAGTACAAAAAGGACAAATAAAAATTGAGCCCAAAATTCTTTTTGTCGGAGGAGAGCCACTTTTCGAGCAGACCCTGACTTTAATCAAAGAAACCTGGCCTAAAGTGGATATTTTTAATGTATTTGGTTGTACTGAAGGGATGGTTGGGCTAAATTGCCGAGCGAATGTGGATGAGATGCATTTGAATGATGATCAATGCATTATTGAACCTCTGGATGAAAAAAATCGCCCTGTTGGCAAAGGAATCATGGTTTCCAAAATGTATATAACTAACTTATATAATTACACTTTGCCATTAATCCGCTATGAAAATTCGGATGAAATATTATTTTTAAATAAAACCTGCGATTGCGGCATCCAGCATCAGCTTATACAAACTCCTAAAGGTCGGCCTGGATGTGATTTTAATTATCCTGGTAATATTTTTGTACATCATTCGCTTTTCTTGGGAGCACTTTTACCAGAAAAAAATATTCAGGAATACCAGGTCGAACAAACAATCGATGGGGCTAATATCAGGGTTGTAACCACCGGTTTTATAAACAAGAGCCAATTGCAAAAGAATATACGCTTACGATTAAGCAAGGTTGGTTTGATGGATGCCCAAATAAATATCACTGAGGTACCTGAAATTAAATATTTGTATTCGGGTAAGCTGAATCGTTTTATACCATTGAATTCGACTGACAAATCATAGTGACAGGAATAATTTTCTCTATAGTAAAACACCAAGCTGAAAGTACTGTTAACCGCCCCCTTGATTTACTCTTGTTTGTCGATGAGGAAATCTCAAACAATTTAGATACCAAGATCTGTTTAGCTCAATTCCCGTCTGCACGTCTCGAAGCCTGTAAGGGATGGCCTTCGAGACGTGGCTTTTGCCACTCCTCAGGCCGAACGTAACCCAAAATGACATGTTCCTTGCTGCTTAAATTGTATGTGGCTATTAACAAGCAAACCGCAGCAGGTTAACTTTTAACAGGAATAAAAACGAAATATCAACAGAACCCTAATTTTCATCATAGCTACGTAAAACCAGGTGCGTGTTACTGCCTCCTGCGCCATAGCTGGAAACACCAGCCAAATAGTGTTTTTTTACTGTAGGGAAATCTTGAAATTCAGTGGCAATGTATATAGGAGAGTCTTCCAACATAAAATCTGGATTAGGAGTTTCAAAATTAATTGAAGGAACAATAGCCTTATTTTTGAGCATAAGTACTGTTTTGATGATTGAAGCCATACCGGACACGATGCCTGTATGACCCAGGTTACTTATTACTGAACTTATTGGGCACCTGTGTGTCTTTTTAACGTCTTTGAATGCTTTTTTCAGGGCATATATTTCTGTTGCGTCACCCAGTTTGGTTGAGGATCCATGAGCTGCAATATAATCCAGATCACCTGGCTCAACCTCTGCATTTCGCCAAGCAGACTGCAAGCAAGTATATTGGCCATGAACCCCTGGTGCCATAAATCCTTCTTTTGAAGAATTACCATCATTATTCATGGCCGCTCCGATAATCACAGCATGAATTAGATCATTATCTGCAATAGCATCTTCAAGCCGCTTTAAAACAACCAACCCAGCGCCATTTGAGTATAAAGTGCCACATGCTGCAGCATCAAAAGAATGGCAATGGCCGTCAGAGGAAAACAAGCCGTTCTCTTCATAAAGATACCCAACTTCCTGTGGTAAATCGATTAAACACGCACCTGCAATTGCCATATCACATTGATGACTGTTTAACTCTCTACAGCTTTGGATGACCGCGGTTAAAGAAGATGAGCAAGCGGTATATAAATCAATGGAGCTTCCTTGAAATCCAAATTGATAGGAAATATAAGGCGCGATGACTTTGGAATAATACCTTTCTATCGCTTTTTGAGTATCAATCGCCTGGTAGTAGGCTGCTCCCAGGAAATGCGCGGCTGGTTGATTATTTGCGCCAATATAAACAGCCGTATTTTTGATGTAACTATTTGAGTGATTTTCCTGACTTCTCATAGTGCTTAAAGCACGAAAAGTTAAATGGGACATCACTTTGCCTTGAGTACCCAACAATTCAAAATTTTTGCCAGTATTTTCAAACGGAGGGATATCAAACGATTCCAAATCATCTAATATCCCTCTGTAGGGCTTGTAATTGGGATTTGTAATTAATTGCTCTGCAATACCCGAGCGCTGTAATTGCTCTGCGGAAAATTTACTGACCGCTTCTTTGCCAAATCTCAATAAATCCCAATACTCATCGAGATCATTGGCTCCCGGAAATTTTACAGCCATACCTACAATAGCAATTTTGTTGGAATGGTTATTGGCATTCATAATTTATGGCTCCATTTCTTTGGCCGCACTCAACATGTAATAAACTCTAACCAGACGACATAGGAAGGGTTCATAGCAAGAAACATAGTCTACATTATTCCTGCAACCGGCTTTTAATTAAGTATAAGTCATTTTCCTCAATTATTTTTATTTCTCAGATGTTGCCGAAGCTAAATGAAAGTCATTAGTTTCTCTTTGTCTATTTTTCCATTTTCTTTTATTGGAAATGCACTTAACCATAGATAATGCTCTGGTACCATATAGTCTGGAAGCCTGGTTTTTAAAAACGATTTAAGTTCTGCACTCCCCATCTTTGTTTGATTATTATTAGCAATTAGGAACACGACCATTCTATGATCAAGACCCTCTACTTTCTCACAGACAACGACGGCATCCTGGATGTTGGGATGTTCTAGTAAATGATGTTGTATTTCCCCTAATTCAATACGTATGCCATGTACTTTTACCTGATCATCCTTGCGGCCTAAAAATAATAATTCATGATTTTCATTCCAACGCACTATATCTCCGGTACGATACATTTTTTCTCCAGGCAAGTAGGGATTGTCTATAAACGATGCCTGAGTCAACACTGGATTATTTAAATAACCCTGAGCCAATCCAACTCCGGAAATATATAGCTCTCCAGGTTCGAAACCGCTTGAGTTTAGCTGCTCATCTAATACAAAAAATTGAGTATTTTGGATAGGCTTTCCAATTGGCACAGTGCGATAATATTTCTGTTTTTCACAAATAAAATAGGAAACATCTATTGTGGCCTCTGTGGGGCCATATAAATTAACTAATAATCCTTCCTGATCTTGAAATAACTTATTGAATAGATTAACACTTTTGGCATCCAGCGCCTCTCCACTTGAAAATACGTACTTTAAAGAGCTTAAGCGATTTATCGAAAAATCTTGTTCGATGTAACTTAAAAATATTCGTAATACGGAGGGTACAAAATGAATGACATTGATTTGGTATTGCTCAATCATTTGAATAAACAGCTTGATGTCATGTTCTTTTCCTGGTGGCAAAAGTATTACTCCGGCGCCCGCAATAGACCACCAAGAGGTTTCCCAGACAGAGATGTCAAAACAAATGTGTGTTTTATGAAATACTACATCATGAGCTTGCAAGGGAAATGTGTTTTGCATCCATAAAATACGATTAAGCAAAGCTTGATGTGAAATCAGGACTCCTTTCGGCTTGCCAGTAGTGCCTGAAGTATACATCACATACGCTAAATCCTGTTTTTCTCGAGGCAGGTTTAAATTATGGCAATCTTCATCGCTCACACTGGCATGAATGCTTAATACTTGCAACCCCGCTTTTTGGGGCAATAATGAATTATCACTAACAATTAGAAATTTGATCTGGCTGTCTTCAAGGATGATTTGATTTCTTAAGACCGGAGCCACGGGATCTATCGGTAAATAAGCGCCTCCTGCCTTTAATACCGCAAAAATTGCCACCAGCATTTCAAAAGAACGCGTGAGTTGAATGCCTACAATTCCATTTAATGGCAGCCCTTTTCTTTGCAGATACCGTGCATATTGGTTGACTTGTTTATTAAAGGCATCATACGAAATTTGACGATCTTCCAGATAAACCGCTGTATTTTCCGGATATTGCTTTACCTTCTCTTCAAATAAGGAGCAAATTGTTGTGTACTGTTTAGAAGATCTCATTGCTTAATAATACCCTCTATTTATTGATGCAAAGCTTCGAAATCAATATCTCATGCATTTGTGAAGTTCCTTCAATGATTTCCATTACCTTGGCATCTCTGTAATATCGCTCAACAGGATAGGTTTCATCAAAACCAGCTGCGCCAAACAGTTGCAGTGCATGGTTAGATACAAAAACGACCATTTTTGAAGCCGCGTATTTTGCTATCAATGTTTCAGCAATGTATGCTGGATTTTTTTCTTGCCTAAGTTCTCCGGCATAAAAACACAATTCCCGAGCGGCTTTAACCTGCACCACCATTTCAGTTATCATTTTTTGAATGAGCTGATGTTCGTCTAACCTGCGATCGAATTGCTTTCTTTCCTGTGTATAGCTACGAGACGCATCCAGGCAGGCTTGCCCTAAACCAACACATCCATACGCTGTTGTATAACGTCCTTCATCTAAAGCAGTTTGGATAACATAGGTAAAACCGATACCAATACTACCCAGCAGATTTGTTTTAGGAATTCGGCAATTATCAAAAAAAATCTCTGCCAACATATTAGAACGTAATCCTAAAAAGTTAGACATGGGTGAAATCATTAAGCCTGGCGTGTCTTTTTCAACTAAAACTGCAGTAGGTTGCCCCTGGCAATTTGCCAAAACCAAAAACAAATCCGCTATTTGCCCTAAGGTAATGTATTTTTTACTGCCTTTTAGAATGAATTCATCACCTGCATCCAATAACTGAGTTTCAACATGTTCCAAATCACTGCCTATATTAGATTCTGTTAAAGCCAATGCGGCTAAAGTTTCTCCTGAGGCAATTCGGGGTAACCAGATTTGCTTCTGCGCTTTCGAACCAAACTGTAAAAGTGACTTACTGACCATTCCTAATACTGTTAAAATATTTGCCAAAGAACAAAGCTCTTTAGCAAAGGATTCATGCATGATACCAATGGTCAATTCATCCCATTCCTGCCCACCAAATTGTTTAGGAATGCAAGCGCCCAAAAAGCCATTTTGGGCTAAGGTATAAAAAAAATCCCGCGGAATATTTTGTTCTTTATCAAATTTTTTTGCATGAGGGTGAAGCCAATTTTCTATGAATTGATTAAAGAACTGTTGTTGTTTCACTTGTCGAGGCTGATAATTGGGCAAAATTCCTCTCCTTAGTGCCTGTTTGCAATTCTACTCATATTGATAAAATCCTTTTTTTGTTTTTTGTCCAAGAAGCCCTGCATCCACCATATTTCTTAATAACCAGCATGGTCGATACTTTGGATCGTTCAGCTCTGAATAGATTGTTTCTAAAGAATAAAGAACCGTATCCAACCCAATTAAATCAGCAGTATGCAGCGGCCCCATTTTATGCCCAAAGCATTGTTTAAATAAAACATCGATGTCTTCGATTGATGCGATGTTTTCCTGTACCATAAAGATGGCTTCGTTAATAAAAATCATCATGGCACGGTTACTCACAAAACCAACGGAGTCCTTAACGACGATCATTTTTTTATGGGCTTGTTCAAGTAAGGTTCTGGTTTTTTCTATTGTCGATTCGTCAGTATGATATCCCTTAATCACCTCAACCATAGGCATTATCGGCGCTGGGTTCATAAAATGAACCCCTATAACGCGTTGAGGATGCTCTACAAGTGATGCTATTTTAGTAATAGGTATAGAAGACGTGTTTACTCCAAAAATACAGGCGGAACTGCATTGTTCATTTAATACCTGATACAGTGCTTTTTTCAGCTCCCAATTCTCAGTGATACTTTCTATAATATATTCCGATTGATTGAGCTCATCTAATTGTGTTGTAAAGGCAATTGATGCCAGTATAGTTTCAATAGACTGTGTCGATGATAAATTTTGAGTTAATACCAGATAGTGCAAATTTTTAGCTATAGTGGTCTTTGCTTTATCCAATTGAGATTGGAGATTATCAATTAAAGTGACATGAAATCCGCATTGCGCAAAAAGCTGTGCGATACCTGAACCCATTGTTCCCGCACCAAGAAGAGTTAGTTTTTTTTGTTTCATGCCGTTTGTCCACCAAAGCTTATTACAGTCATTCGTATTGGATTATAAGTAAAAGCTCAAATTTGGCCGTTTGTTCCAAATCCTGTATAAAGGTTCTTGGCCTATTACCATTATAGTTTACTGGAAATAAAGTAAGCGATGGCATCAATGCTGGTTAACTGGTTCGGATCAAATTCACCGACCTCCAGATCAATTTTATATTTCTTCTCTATAAAAACTAATAATTGAATGAAAAATAAAGAGTGCATTGCACCTGTGTCAAAAATATTATCCGAATAACCAATATCCTTAATTCGAAAAGAATTGAGTAAAAATAGTTTTACTTCATTTTTAATGCGTTCAACTTCCATCAAATCTTCCTGTTTTATAAGAATAGACTTATTCAGATATGGGTAATGGAATTATTCATAATAATATTTTTTCCAGGAAAGTCAAAATGCTTAACAAATACTTAGAAAGGAAACGCATCAAAGGACAATGACTCGACATCATTTTCATTATAGTTACCTGCTATACTTGCTGATACAGAGTGGAATGATAAGGACATCCATGAAGCAAACGGCTATTGTACTTCAGGGAGGCGGAGCACTGGGAGCTTATGAGCTAGGTGTATTAAAATACCTCTATGCCTCAGCCAATTTTTCGCCGAACATTATTTCAGGCGTTTCTATTGGGGCTATCAATGCAGCGGCACTGATTGGGGCGAAAGACGATCCTATCCAGACTCTGGAAGCAATCTGGGAGGAACTGACGGTTTTTTCTGCCCAGATATTCCCCGACAATACGGAATCTTTTCTCTCACTTTTTGGTAATGCGGCATTTTATCATTTGCGCACTGATTATTGGTCAATGCCTTATTGGACCAGTTTTTATAACACAACGCCTCTACAGCAATTATTGTTAAAATACATTGATTTTGAAAAACTGAATAACAGCCCAATCCATTTAATTCTCACAGCAACAAATGTTGCAACAGGTAAAAGCAGCGTTTTTGAGAATCAGGGTAATAACCGTACAGAAATTACCCCATTGCATGTATTGGCCAGCGGCAGTTTGCCTCCCGGCTTTCCCATGACACTCATTGGGAATACCCATTATTGGGACGGTGGTTTATTTTCAAATACTCCGTTATCTCCGGTTCTGGAAAAACTCAATCCTAATCCAAACATTGAAAAGCAAATTATTGTGATTAATCTTTTCCCCAGTCAGGGAAAAATACCGACGAATATACCTGAGGTTTTTGATAGAGTATTTGAAATCATTTTTTCCAATAAAATCCGTTTTAATACCGAATTAACTGAAAAAATTAATGAGTATGTTGAAACAATACAGGAAATTGAAAAGATAGTTCCAGAAAATAGCTTTATAAGACAACTCCCAGGCTATAAACGACTGCTTAATTACAAATATATTCAAGATATAATTTATATAGAAAGCTCAGACGCTGAAAATACAACCGCCTCTTTTGATTTTTCCCGTAAATCGATACAAAGGCGTATTGAAGCTGGATATAAAGATGCTCACAGAATTTTAAGTTAAATCATTTAACTTGAATTCTAGTTCTTGTATCCTTGCCTCAGCATTCTTCAACTGCTCAGCGAATATCTTAATACGATTCTCAGGACCTCTCCTATCAAAAAAATTCTTTGCAACTTCGTCGCTTTTTTCGTAAAGATCAACAAAATCTTGAAATAGCTGTTCTCTATTCTGCTGGTTTTTAAATCTAACTACGTTGTGCTGTAATAAAAAATGAAGAACTTTAACCGTGTTTCCATGTAAATCACCAATAGTAATGGAACCTAAATTGTCTTTAGGTTCTTTAGGATGCTGATAAATATCTATATTTTCAGTAATAATTTTATTGGCCATAAGGAATACTCCAAAAAGCCTAATTAATTATGACAGTCAATAATTTAAAAAACATTAAGCAATTCAGGTGGATTTTTGAGGAAATTCGCTATTAATACAATAAATGTACGTTAGTATGAAAACAATTTAAAGTGCTCACACTTTGATCTGGAAATTTGTTAGGAGATATACTAGAGCTTGATTGAAAGTGAATTACTTTCAATCAAGCTCTAATAAGTTGTAGACATCAAGGCATTTTTAGTCATGAAGCGACCAAAAATGATTTGGCCCTGTTTGCAGCTGTCATGACATTTCATCGATTATAAACTTAGGACTATACCTTGCTCCGGTTTAATTAATTCTATGCCAATATCATTTTCCTGAGACAATTCGTTTATAACCTGTTTTTCTGTATCTTCATTAGAGTTTGAAAAGTCAACTAACCTGGGTTTGATGTGCGTAACAACAACAGGTAAGCCTTGTAGTGAGTTTCTTAAATCTGAAGGATCAACAATCGATGCTAATTTTCGCAACTCCAACATAAATAGGTTTGGTTTTAAATGACCAAATAATTTGTCATCCGGTTGTGAATTTAAAAATGAACACTCCAGCATGATGGCATGAAGCTGTTTATTTCTTATGAGTGGCGCAATTTCTTTCCAAATATTCTCCAGGCTTGTTGATTTTTCAATGTGATCAGCACCAGTATCACCAAAATAGAGGATGTACTCAGTCCCATAACGGATTAAAAATGCGCTTGATGCCATTCCACCATGACTTAAAGGGAACACTTTAACGTGTAGCTTAGTATCAGGAATAGCAACCCATTGGAGTAATGGCATAGTTTGATAATGCTGAAAATTCAAATGAGGAGTTTCCCCGCTATCTCCAAAATTTCCCCAGACAGACCAATTAAAAATATTTTTCTGCAATGCCTGCATTGTTTCTTCACGTGCCATAATGGTTTGCTTTTCTCGCAATTCGGGTTGCGCCATCACAAGCCCCATAACATGATCAAGATGGGCATGAGAAATAAGGTAGGCTGGAATATGTTTTTGCAGCAAATCGTCAACCTTTTTATTAGGCAGGGATTGTCTATCGACTGCGACTTCAAGCCCATGCACCAAAGTGCCCCCATCAAGAGCCGTATAATTTTTACTTTCGATAGCCTTTATTAAATAAGCTGATAAATTTCCATCTTTCAAACCACCATAAACTCCAAGAGGAAGAATTTCAAAAACAGGCGCACAACATCCCGCATTAGATAATAAAACAATAAACATGGTAATCAATAAACGGCGCATGAGAGTTTCCTTTCAAATGATTCAGGTAAGTTTGTAAAATAATACAGTATTCAACCTTGCTTCAATCACCGTATTTATACGGTAGAAGATCAGCATCATAATGATTAAAGTGACCTTACAATAGCCGCTTGCTGTAGTCTTGCAGGAAAGTAATTGTGATAACCATTTAACACTGCTTTTACCAGTATTTCAGCCTTATTCCGCAATCCATTTTATTCTTAATATTTTCTATGTACGACTCTATAGTCCGTTTGGATAGAGAAAGCAAAGCACCTATTTCTTTTGCGGATTTCCCCCTTATTAATAAAAACACACATTCATGCTCACGGTCTGTTAATCCATAGATATTTTTATTATCATTCAGCGTGTAATGATGGCTACTTAACTGCCTGTTATCATCAAAATCCTTTAAAGCTCTATACACTTCATTCTTGGGATAAGGATGGCAATAATAAATCAATCCCGTCACCTTATTCTCCTGGTCTGTTAAAGGACATTTTTCCAACAGGAAAACTTCACTAGTTCTTGAATCGAAATGCACTGTTGCTATTTTTTCGCCATTTAATACGCTCAAATCTTGCTGCTGGAACATTTTATTCTCTTCAGTAGCCCAAGGTGACAGGTCCTCGTCTGTTTGACCTGCAAGCTCTTCTATATCACGAAATCCTTTCAATTCCAGCAACGCTTTGTTTGCGCCTAAATAGTGTAGGTTTAAATCCTTCCAGCCAATATAGCCTGAGAGATGATTAAGTAATGATATTTCAGGAACTGGCACTAGTCCTATCCTCCAATGACTGCTCATTTCGAACACGGATTATTAAACGATTGGGGTACAATTTTCAAGGAAGGTTGGCCGAATCGGCTGCTTATATCACAGAGCCGAGTCTAATCAATCGTTGTCTTTAAAGAAAGGCAAGCATTTTATTGTCATTTCTAAACTCTGGGATGGAGTTGAAATAATGGGCTCTTAACTACAGGCTTTTTTAATAGCTATCAGCACGTCGAATTTATGAAAGCCCAATTCATATGAAACCACTCTGTAAACTACCCTGGTTTAATACCTGGTCTCCTCTCTCCAACTTTAGCCACTGTATTTTCACTATACACTCCTTAGTGAGACTTAAGTGTACTTTTTGTGATCTCTGTTTCATGAACAACTAGCTCTATTGTTTGCCCAAAAGCAAGGAAGGATAAAACATAGAGAGACTGAAGTTACCAAATTGTTTGCGAAAAATACAAAACTCATATCCCTGACGACATATAACTTACATCGTATGTAACGCGCTCATCTATTTCAATGAAATAATCTTCCATGTCGCAAATTCGAGCTAAACGTTAAGAAATTATTAAGATCATTTGATTAAAATAATAATAATTAGAAATATAATTAGCCTGAGGATCTTGAAATGTTTTTTAAACGTGAAAAATATACTGCTACATCTTTCATAGCAATTTTAGAAAAATACGATAATAACCCTGTTAACCAGAATATTGCTTCTTCATATGATGAAGAACTTCATACACCTGCTGTTTTAACAAAGTATTTAAGTCGGGATATCAAATTTCTTGTAGCAATTTTAGAAGCGAATAAAGGCCATTTCGCAAAAGACGGTGAATTGTATAAAAACATCACTGACGCTCTGCGATTCGCTGAATATGATCTGGAAAGAGCCCAAAATAATTTGAATAGCTTATATTCAAAACGAAAAAAGACTAAAAACAAGAACGATATAAATCTTGAATCAGAATGGAATGCAGCAAATGATGCATTAAAGCAATGTCAGACTCATTTTCACAGAATGCAATCATTCAAAAATTGGCTTGACGAAACAGAGGAAGAATATTTAGATAAAGACATATGTAAACATTTAAAGTCGAATATAAAAATTCTCCAAAACCTGGCTGATGAGATCGCTAATTTGACAAAAAAAGCAAACTTGATATATCAAAAATATAACGATTTTTGGGGAAAAAACCAAGAACACATAGAAGAAAAATTAGCTTCCAAAGGCCAGAAAATTGATAAAAAGGATATCGAGAAATTTGAAAAAATAACATCAAACCTGGTCAAGCTATATGATGGCTTACCTGCACAACATCAATTTTTAGATGATTTTTTACAGAACGCCTATTTAACCATGTCAAAACCCAAAAGTTTGACTTAATTTATAACAGCAACTTGCTGGAGTCTTACGGGATGTAGTTGTGTCAAATTAAGTCAAAACTAATTCAGTTGAGGACATCTTGGCAGAGATTAATGACATTACATCACGTCTCCCCCCCTCATAATAGAAAAAGCTTTCTTTTTTCTCTGCCAGTTTTTTGCCAGCAAATAACAAAGCTCCTAAGTGCTGCTTCTTAAGTCGATTAAACTCTTCTGATACCGCTTTGTCATATTCACTGCTTCCCAAAACATAATGATGACTAGTATCAAATAGTAATCGAGCAAACTCTTTGGCACTGCAACCGCACTTTTCCAACTTATTTTCCGCAATATTAATGGTTAATTTACCCTCGATTTGCTTAAATAATTCAGCTAACTCTTTCCCGCTTTTAGTGCCAAGGAAATTGTGGCTTAAATTAAGATGAGTAATTCCTGTATGATTCACTGCTTTCAACATAACAAACAGATCGGTTTTTGCCATTTTTCCAAAGTTATTCCAACTCAAATCAAGATAGGTGATCCCAGAGTCTTTAAGAGCACTCAACATAATTGATAACTCAGGCCCCTTCCTTTCACCAAGTTTATTGCCATACAAATCAAGATGAGTAACGCCAGAATCCTTGAGAGTACTCAGTATATCGAACAACTCCGATTCCGTCTTCATCCCAAGGTCATTCTCAGCCAAACTAAGTGATGTGACTCCAGAACCTTTGATTGCATTCAGAATTTCAACCAATTCAGCCCCAGATTTTTCTCCAAAGTCATTCCCGCTTAGATCAAGATGGGTGATTCCAGAACCTTTAAGAGCGCTCAGCATAACAACCAAATCTGTTGCTGTCTTTTTATCCAAATTATTTAAACTTAAATCAAGATGAGTAACTCCAGAATTTTTGAGGGCACTCAATATTGCAGCCAATTCAGTACCCGTCCTTTTATCAAACTCATTCCCACTCAAATCAAGATGGGTAATTCCGGAATCTTTTAGTTTTTGTAGTTCAGCGATTATTTCCATTGTTGGTTTTTGCAAAAAATTTAGTTCTAGTTTCATGGCTAGATTTCCCATAGCTAAGTGGATGAACTATATTAATGGAATTTAATTCTCATTATGATCTTAATTTGCCCAAATTTAACAATTAAAACCTTATGTGTCAAATGTTAATTCTATTTATTTACTTGTCGCACTCCGATAGAGACATGTGAAAGAACAAGTCAGCGCGGATTCGCACATAGCTCCATGTGAATTATTATATGTGTCAATTTTGACTTAATCTGATACATACTTTTTTCTAACCAAGAACATCTCACTGAATATATTTCTACACCACATCAATACCTTAATCGGTTTTTAAGAATCAAAACACATAATCTGAAACTAGTTTATTTTATGAGACTGGAGATTGGATTTTTCCCTGTCTACTGTCGTATAAATTTCTCTTGCACTCTCCATTTCTCCTTTTACCGCAAGAGGTAATTTTTGTTTTTGTAAATGTAATAATACTTCATCAGCACTTATGCCATTAGATAATTGATTTACTATTTTCAAAACCTTTTCCAGTTCATGAATTTCTGTTTTGATTTTCTTGATTTCAAAATGCTTATCAATCCCTCTGAACAGAGTAAAAGAGCTTTTTCTAATCACATCGCTTTCAATGTATTTTTTATATTCCATCCTGTCTTTTATGCCTTTACTTAGAATGTTCTCAACAATTTCTTTAAATGGTTTCTCTCTGATATTGCCCAATAAAAATTGTATACGTTCTGTCTGAGACATCTCTAAAAACTCAGACCATTGTTTTTCTGAGTTCTCGAGAATATTTTCTAAATGCTTCTTCTCACTCTCGGCTAAAAAAGTTAAAAGATTTTTCTCCACATTCTGTCTCTTGTAATCGATGGTTGTATTTTTTGATGATTTGGATTGTTTACCTGATGTATGTCCACGCAAGTCCCTATACTGCTCTGCATTCAAACCTTTCTTACTGACTAATCGTTGCGCCTCTTTTGGTGATGTAATCATAAGGCTGTCCAGAATAGAATCGATTTGAGTCATGCGATACAGATCTGGAGATTGCCTGAATAATGTGTCAGGGTTAATCAGCTTCACCCCATTAACCAGTTTGTAGTTGACAAAATGTTCATGAAATAAAAATTTCTTTTTTGACAACAGCAAAATATGTTCAATGGTCATTCGTGAGCAATTTTCCCGGTCAGTTTGAATCAAACGAAAATGTTTTGAATCCTTCGCTTTTGGATCTCTATCAGGCTCTAACCGGTAAGCATCGCAATCAGGAAATCGGCTCATGATTTCATCAAGCGCGGCATCTCCTGCACTATCATTAGCGGCATCTAAACAAAAAACATGGAGTTTTCCATCTACGATAAAAAAATCAAACGCTGTCCAATGGTGGTTGTCCGCAGTAAAAAGAGCGACTTGAAATCGGGTCGTTCCGCTAAAATCTTTAATGTTATTTTTTAACTTATCCAGGAACTTCCGGTATTCATCTTCCTCAAATGCATTTTGTGGTCTACTCAGCACAAAACAATTAAATGCCTCACCACGTTGATTCCGATTTTCTTTTTTTCTTGCCATGGCCAACTTAACCACGGACGGCCCCCAGCGTGGGTTATCCAATAAATTCTCAAGCCACTTTTGATTAAGTTGCTCTTTTTCTTCTTTTAACCCCTTTTTGACTTTGGACTCGTCTTCCATAGCCATTTATCTTCAATCTGATTCTATATTAATTAGTATAGAACTTATACAGCACTCTGCGACGTTTTTGTAATGAGTGGGATTTTCAGTGGAGCTGTTAAAACTGGTATTTGGCATCTTAATACATGCAGAATGAAATGGCAGGAAAATACACATCAAAATTGTAGATTATCCTTTCTTGCAAGGAGGTAGTATTTTTTGATCATTAATTTGTTTTAGCTCAATTAGACTATAATAAGATCATTGCTGACCGCAATTAAAAGGAATCCAGCGGTTCATCAGACTAAAGGAGCAGATTATGCATCCAGAAATTGAAAAAGCCCAAAGAGAGATTATTGAGGCATTCAATGCCAAGCCAAAAAATGGGATAAACAAAATAAAAGAAATATGTGAACAATATAAAATTTCTCCCAATGAAGAGATTGCCGAGTTCTTTCATCAACAAAGAAAAAATTTGGATTTAGAGGCAGTTGGCGATTATTTGAGTGGTCCAGAGGCAGAAAATCAACAGGTATTAAAAGCTTTTACCAGTGATATGGACTTCAATGGACAGAGTTTTGTCGAAGGTTTAAGAACCTTTTTAAAAGCATTTAAATTACCTGGAGAAGCTCAAAAAATTGACCGGTTAGTTCAAAGCTTTAGTGAAGCCTATTCCAAGCAAAATCCTGATGTAGTTTCCAATGCGGATGCTGCCTATGTTTTAGCATTTCAAACCATAATGCTTAATACTGATTTGCATAACCCAAGTATACCTGAGAAAAATAAAATGACTCTGGATGGACTTAAAAGAAATCTGAGAGGGACTAATAATGGTGGAGATTTTGATGTCCAATTTTTAGAGAAAATATATAGTGAAATTAAAGCAAAGCCCTTTGAGTTGAATTTCGTTAAAACCAGCCCGGGATATGAACTTGTTTCAACCACTCTCAATAAAGACTCCACTTTTAAAAAGCTGGATTCATTCTTGCATTCAACGGATGTAAACATCAATAACATTTTCCCAGGAATAGGTGATCATGTTCAAGCAACTGTAGATCAGCCAAAATCGTGGTTAAGTTATTTCACTGGATATAAGGGAACAATAACGTTAACGGATAAGCAAACATCCGCACAAGCTACTATCCAGGTTTATACTCCAAATATATTCTCAAAATGGCTATTTGGAGAGCAACCGAGAGTAATAATACAACCAGGACAAACCAAAGAGTCAATCGATTTGGCAGCAAAGGTAGCGGCTGGTTTTTCATCGCCAGTAAAAAATATTAAAGCGACCTATGATTATGAGTTAGGAGATTTAATAAAAGCTTATGATGACCAGAAAAAACTCATTACAATTGAGAGAAATCTGGCACTTAAGGAGAGTGTTCCCAAAGATCCAGACGCTGAAATGCAAAAAGAAAAAGGTGGACAACTAAAATTCTAATCAAATTAGACTACGGACAAGTCATTTGGTTTCATGGTCATCATACTCCACAAATCAGGGTGAAATGACATCGATAGTTTGAAGAATGGGCTTGTTTTTTATAAGACAAATTGATTATTGTTCAGCCACTCTCGGAAGTCGTGTATTTGCAGTATTTGCTGATTTCCTACGAATCAATTTAAATAGAATAATCAGGAGCACCACCCCGTTTATAAACCAACACCGTACGCTCAAAAGACATAAACACTTCTTTATGCTGATTCATACCTCTTGTTTCTACAGTGATAACACCTTGAGTGGGTCTTGATTTTGATTCACGTTTGGCTTTAATTTCAGTTTCAGCATAAATGGTATCACCCTCAAAAACTGGCTTTAATAATTTAACTTTATCCCATTCAAGATTCGCTACAACTTTTTTAGAAATAGTATTAACCGTCATGCCTGTTATAATAGCCAAGGTAAAAGTACTGTCCACTATAGGTTTTTTCCATTCTGTTTGTTCTGCATAATGAGAATCAAAATGCAACTGAGCGGTATTCATAGTCAACAAAGTAAACCAGATATTGTCATTTTGCGTAATTGTTCGACCTGGTCGGTGCTCTATGATTTGACCAATAGTGAAATCCTCAAAGTAAAAACCAAAATCCTCTCTTATACGATTATTTCCAACTGATACATAACTTTGATTATTCATGACTTTTTCCTTTTATATTCTCTGCCAATTTAAGTACCTGCTGCGCATGCTTGTAAACAGGAGTGTCAATCATTTTTCCATTATACTGGCAGGCTTTTCCTTTCGCTTGTTCGAAGCAAGCCACAATATTTTTTGCTCTATCGATCTGCTCAGCAGTAGGAGCAAAACTTTGTTTTATAGGCGCTATTTGTTTAGGATGAATAGCCATTTTTCCCTTAAATCCAAGTTCTTTTACTTTGATAGTTTCATCAATAAGCCCTTCCTCATCAGAAAAATCAAAAAATGGCGAATCGATAGCAGCTATTTTAGTCAAGCTGGCTGCTTGTATAATCTGCGCGCGAGCAAATAACAGAGAATCCCAACTCAAATGACACGCAAGATCGGCTGCAAAATCAGCAGCACCAAAGAAAATGCCGGAAACAGGAGAATTAGTAACAATTGACCTCAGTTGGCTCATCCCTTTTCCTGTTTCAATTAAGGCAAATAATTTAATTTTTTTAGCTTCAAGATGAAGAATGTCGTAAATAAGCTTTAATTCATCTGGACTTTCAGCCTTAGGATATAAAATGGCATCAAAAGAAACATTAGATTGCTTCAAGGCCAGTAAGTCAGAAAACCCATAGTCACTTGTGATATGATTAATACGAATGATAATGGGCACATTAGCAAAATTTTTGCTTGATAAAAAATGCAAAACATTACACCTCGCCTGCTCTTTCTCCTCTGGAGGGACCGCATCTTCAAGTTCTAAAATAAGACTGTCAGCCCCAGTCGCTAAAGCCTTATCAAAAAGCTCAGGCTTATTGGCAGGAGTAAATAAAATGGCTGGAGAGGTTGATAAGTCCATGGTAATTATCCTTAAATAAAACCCTGTTGTTTGGCTTGATGTATTAATTCATCACGAAACGCAGGATGAGCAAGTTTAATCAACTGATGTGTTCTTTCAGTCGTAGAGCGTCCTTTTAATTGGGCTACCCCATATTCAGTAACTACATAATCAATATCTAGACGTGTATCAGTAGCAACAGTAGCCAATCTAGGTACAATTCTTGACACTGTACCATTTTTTGCTGTCGAACTACTTGCAATAATGGTTTTTCCACCTGGTGAATAATGCACACCACGAATAAAATCAAGCTGCCCTCCTACGCCTGAGAACTGATGGCCGATAAATTCAGCATTCACTTGCCCACTAAAATCAATTTCAATAAAGGCATTAATCGAAGTCATCATGTGATTCTTGCCAATAATCGTGGGTTCATTAACATAGGAAACAGGCAGACACACCATGGATAGATTATTATTAATGAAATCATAAAGCGGCCTGTCACCAATAGCAAATGTAAACACATTCACATACGGGTTCAATGTTTTATGGGTATTCGTAACGACACCTTGCTTAATTAAATCGATCATCCCTGCTGTCATAACTTCAGTATGAATACCAAGATTTTTATGGCTGATTAATTGCTCGCATACGGCATTTGGCACCCCGCCTATTCCCATTTGAATGGTTGCACCATCAGGTATTAAAGAAGCAATATATTGACCAATTTGATTATCTAATTCGCTTACTGGCTTTGAAGGTTCTTCAATTAAAGAAGTTGTATTTTCAACAATGGCATCTACTTCACTGACATGTACTAAAGTAGAACCAGCTGTTCTGGGCATGTTCTCGTTAACCTCAACAATCAGTCGATCAGCATAACGCGCCAGTTCAATTGCATAATCACCATTCGTACCAAAATTGAAAAAACCATATTGATCCATTGGCGCAATGGTAACAATAAATGCGTCCAGTCTTGTAATTGATTTAATAGTTTCAGGATACCGACTAAAGCTAATTGGTACAAAATTTATATATTTTTTACCTTTTTCATAACCGCGCTGGGCCAGCAAAACCTCTCCTTTAGACATCATGGATGAATAAGGCTTGATAATATGAAGTACATCTTCTTGAAAAATAGTCCGCAAAGCAACATCGCCACACCGAAGATAATAAACTTTTACTTCTTTTAAATCACCTGCTTTTGCTCGTTGGGATAAGGCTTGACATAAAGCAGGGGGAGTTGCCACTCTCATCCCCATTGAAATCACTGCCGTTTGGGGAATCAGGCTAACTGCATCTTCCGCAGTACATACCTTATGCTGATATAATTTATCAAAATTCACGTTATTATCCTTAATTAACTTTAATGTCCCTATAAAATAGAAGTGTAGACTTTTATTTTATTTAACTAATTGAACTCTCAAAAAAATCTGTCTTTCATGCCTACACAAGTTAACAAAATTAAAATGTCTGACGGGATCCCATGCTGTCTTACTATAATTTTTGAATGTAACCTAAACTTTAAGTAACCAGGACATTGGGGAGCTTCATGACAGACATTGCGGTTATTATCAATAATCGAGCTAAAAATGCACACCGAATGGAAGATTATTTATCCGAACTCAGAGCGCATGACATTGATTATCAATTATACGAAGCAGACCCTCAACAATTGGAAAACAATATTCAGCATTGTTGCTCCAAATACCCTTTGCTATTAATCGGGGGTGGAGACGGTACTGTTCGGAGTGCTGCGCAATGGTGTACCAATACTTCTGTTGTTCTTGGCGTGCTTCCTTTAGGAACTATGAATCATTTTTCCAAAGAGCTAAATTTACCGTCAACAACTGAGGAATTAATTACAGCAATCCAGGAAAAAATCACGACCACGATTGACGTAGCAGAAGTCAATGGCCATATCTTTATTAATAATTCTTCAGTCGGCTTTTATTCCAAATTGGCAAAAAATCGTGATTATTATACAAATTTTTATAATAAATGGCTTACCTATATTCCCAGCTTTATCCAGGCTTTGTTATACCACCCCTCTTATGCTTTAATAATAAAAAATAAGGAACTTGATATATCAATACGTACTTCTTTTTTTATGGTGAGCAACAATTGCTATACCTATGAATTTCCTCTCAAATTCACTCGGGAAAGTTTTCAAAAAGAGCTGTTGGGTATTTACTATTACAAACGCAGCAAATTGCATTTATTCAAATTTTTCATTGATTTCTTAATGGATAAGGATCATTTTGAAATAATGCAGACACGATTACCTCTGGAGGTCGATGTTCTTCATAAAAATAAAATTAGCATCTCTTTAGATGGAGATACACTGGCTATAACTCCCCCTCTTTATTATAAAATTTTACCTAAATCACTGAAAATACTGACTAAAAAAACATGAAAATTATCCATATTTCTGATTTGCATTTTGGCATGCATCAACCTAAGGTTTTAAATACATTTCTTCGGGAAATCTCCCTCAATAAACCAGACATCATTCTTATTTCAGGAGACCTGACTCAACGTGGGCTCTCGTATCAATACCGGGAGTTTTGCTCATTTATAAATCAATTGCCAGTTAAAGCACTTACTGTTCCAGGTAATCATGATATTCCTCTTTATAATTTTCTAGCGCGTTTTATATCCCCTTTTCGCCATTACAAACGTTACATTAATCCAGATATAACCACCACCTTTGAAAACGATTTTGTACGAATTTTGGGAGTTAATAGTGTCAATCCCTTGCAATTAAAGGATGGAAAACTATCTCATGAAACATTGAACAGGATTAAAAGATATTTTAAACCGGATGATGAAAAATTAAACTTGCTCTTTTTTCATCACAATTTTGATTATATGGAGGGATTACATAAGCCATTAACGAATGCAGAAACGCTTTTAAGTTTTTTAAAGCAAAGCACCATTCATTTGGTCTGTACTGGTCATCTACACTATGCTCATTTAAGTTTAATAGCTAAAAATAATGGCTACTCCTGCTTGGCGCTGCATGCCGGCTCATTACTGTGTTCACGTAGCAAAGATAATTTAAACAGCTATTATGTGATTGAAACGAATCAGAAAAAGTGTAGCATTACCTGGCGTGTTTTTGATCAAGAACACTTTACTGATCGCTCCATCTATTTTATTGATTTTAATAAAAAAAATGCGTCACTTGAGCACATAAATCCAGCCAAAGACGACACTTGCTAAGACAACACGCTTCGTGAAAATAATCTTGTTATCAAAACAAAAGCAGGATTGTTGTATGCAATTTTCAGAGCACTGGTATGCCAATTCTCCTATAGCTTAATATCAAAAGATTCTGATTCGGATGTAGAGCCCTCACTGAATTGATTTAATATCCCAGCCAGTAAGCTAAAAGAGCCTTCCAATTGATTCAAGCCATTCAATAATTCTTGAAGCTGACTAAAAGAATCTTGAAATTCATTTGCTTCTTTTATCATAGATTGAGGTGTATTTTGGCTTAAATCTGTGAGCAGTTCGATCAGCTCAGCATGTCGCGCGTTGAGTTTTTTTAAGTTTTTATTCTTTCTCCCGGCTCCTTGCGATATTTGTATGATTGTTGTCTGAACGTCTATTAACTCACTACAATAACTGAGCATTAATCTTTCGTTGCTTAAATTTTCCAATATGGATTTTTTAAGCTCGATAAAGCTAATGTCGATATTAAAGTCAATTTCTAATAATTCTTTCTTCAATTCCTGATTCGCTGAATTAATTAAGGACTGAAAAGCAAAATTCTTTCCGGTTTTATGATAAAAAACCTTCATTTTACGAACTAACTCTTTATATTCCTTATCAGCCGAGGCCTTTTCTCTTGATATTTCCTCATCATTCTCAATTGCTTCAGCCACAGCGTCAGACAATAGTTTTTTAGCAATATCGCTAATTTCATCAGCCAGTGCCTGATTTTGAGGGCTCAGAAGTGAAGAGGAGTTTTTTACATTAGCCTTTAAGTGCTCGTATCGAACAATGGATTCTTCCAGGGCTTTTTTCTGTTCGCCTTCAATATCACCAGATAACAAGCGTGATTTTAAGGCATTAATTAAATGAGCATAAAATTGTTTGTTACTGAGAGTTAAGCTTTTGTTTTGTTCTAAAGCGGCATACAAGGGATGCTTGGGGATTTCAGACAAAAGAAGATGAGCAAGAGGTAATTTATGTAAGCCAAAAGGTTGCATCAAACTAGCTCCGTTTCTTATTAACAGGCTAAAGCAATCCACCAGCGACTCACTGTGTTCTGAGAAGCAATATTCAACGGCATTAGAATACGTTTGCGCTTTCGCTTTAATTGGATAACTATTGATAGGCAAACCTACTTTAGTCACTAAAAAGCTTAAAAGATCAGCTTTTCTCTGGGTAAGAGCAAGAACCAACATATCATTATTAATCAAATGATAATAGGGAGACAGGGTTTGAGCGTATTCAAACTCTTCAGCAAACAAAGCTCTTTCCAGGAGCGATTTGGCTTCTTTATTTGCACGGCCTTCGATGTCATTTAGGATTCTTATTTGCTCTTTTGTCAGTAACTCTTCCGTTTCTAAATTAATATCTTTTATTTTCCAATGCAGATCAATTAAAAGTACTGCTTTAATTTTTTTATCTTCTGTTTTTAATACTTGAGCAAACAATTCTTTTATCTTGTTAATGTCGCGCTCCATTTTAACAACCTCAGACTGTTTGGCTTTGGCTGATTTGGAAAATAAGGTACATTGCGCAAGCCCGATATTGTCTCTACTAATTTTGGGATGCTCAGACGTTTGTTTTGAGGGTAAAGCAGCGACTTCGCCTTGACCATCTTTGTTTTGAGCTTCATCACTCATTTCGATTGATTCAAAAGTTGGTTCTGGCATAGAGGATAAGTACTTGTGTGTTTTCATCAAATACAGAGCTTCTCTGGACCAATGGTTATTTTCAGAAATTTGACTCAATGATTTAACTGTCTTAATTAATTCATTAAGCTTTTCTAGATAAATCGGTCTATTTTTATCCAAATCTCTGCTGAGTAAAGACGTTTCTTCGTTTAATCTGTGGTAATCAACAAGCAATTTAGCCTCTATTTCCTTTTGTTTTTTTCGCAACAGTTGCAAACAAGGCAAGCCTAGTTGCCATACAGAATGAATGAAATAATCCAGATTTTCTGGTGGAGAAACTTTTACATAGCGCTCATCATCATCCAATAACTCCCAGGTAGCAGGACATGCCAGAGCATCGAAACGATTCAAAAACAAATGCATTCGATATGTTTGACCATTTGGATCATGGAAAATCGCAGTAAAATGCGAATGTCCCAAAGTTGGATTATGAGGATCTATCTTCTCATAAAGACTAATATGCGCATCATGAAGTCTTAAACCTTCTGCAGCAATATTAGTCAAGGGCAATTCTAAACGATAATACTTCTTATCCTTTAAGGTGATATCATGGACAGGTGAAATCTCATCTAATAATTTAAAATTTGGAGATTCAGCTAAAATTTGCGTCAATACAAAATAAAACAAATTGGGTTTCATAATATCAAACAGCACATTAAAATGAGCCAAGGATACATAAGGAGTCAAATTTGATCAACATGTTTTTTTTTGAATCCATCTACTGTAATCCAAAAAATCTAATGACATCCTGAATAACAAGCAAATGCTGTGACGTAGTCGCATCGATTCAATAAAAAGCAAGCGGCATCAGGGTCTGCAAGAGTGTTAAAACCTGCTTTTGTCGGCACCTTTCTTATCCTATTGAATACCCCAAAACACTAGATTCACTAGCAGTTTGGGGGAATTGAATAAGTGACTTATAAGGCAGAGAACTCATTTCATTGCAGTAAACTATGCTTCGGTAGGAAAATCTTCAACCGGAGGAGCTATCCATAGACTACAATTTGGAGGAGACATAACATAAGTCGTTACAACATGAGAGTTCATACTGTTAAGCATCGCTTTTCTAGTCGTAGGTCCAGTATTTTTAACAGTGCAAACCATATTTTTTTGAGCCAGGAAGGCGGCGCAACCATTGTTTTCCGGAGAGTTTGTGTAATCGATATCTCTGGTTGTCATAAGATAAACTCGTGTTTTGTATGGTACTGATTCAGAGAGGAGTTTAAAACTGAAAGGACCAGCGATATGGTGTTGTCCCCATGACGTAATTTGCTCTGCAGCCACGGAAATCACTTGAGGAAGTCCTTGCACATTCACAGTAATTGTTTCAGAACTATTGGGCTCAACAGGTAAGTTATTAATGGTTAAAGAAAAATCTTCGGCAAGTACTTTGGGAAATTCTACATTGAATATAGCCGCTTGGGCTGCTGGATCACCACGATGATCAGCCTTCACACTGTCAAAAATATGCCAAAGTTTATTATAAGCATTGGTACAAAGCTGAGCATCTTTTGAACTGGGAAGCACGCTTGCTAAAACTGGATTGATACCGGCAACAATTAAGCCTATAAAAAGAAATATATATTTCATGTAACTAACTCCTTGTTATCTAAGTTGAATTAAATTTGACTTGAGCTGATACATCCTATTGAAAAAAAAAGAGTTTTCATTTTGAAAAGAACTGTGAGCTTAAAGCAAACTCAAAAACTCCCATGATAGATAATAGAATAAAACATATTAAATACAAATTTGACTTGCTCAATTTAGCTTTGGCAGAAATTTTTAAACACTTTTCTGTACCAACTTCAGGCTTTAATAGATTAAAATTGATTAATTAAAAACCAGTTCGATTAATTTTGTGCACTTCAAGCGAAGCCAATTTCTAATTACAAAACCTTAATTTGAACCATGCCACTAAAATAACTAAACTACTAATAACTGGTTAAATGAGAAAATATGAATGTGTGGAGTAATAGGGATATTCAGTCATAAAGCTATTGACCCTGAACAAATCGTACAAGCAACAAAGGCCTTGGCTCACCGTGGACCAGATGGATATAAAATATGGCAGTCAAAAACAGGTCGCGTTGCACTTGGCCATCATAGGCTCAGTATTAATGATAAAATCAACGGTGACCAACCGATGGTTGACAATAAGATTGTCATATCTGTTAATGGGGAGTTGTACGATTATACACCACTTAAAACTCACCTTATCTCTTTAGGCTATAATTTTAAGACCAATTCAGACAGTGAATTAGTTCTACATCTTTATCATGCATATGGTTTAGACTTTGTGAATTACCTTCGTGGTGAGTTTGCCATCATCATCTATGACATGATTGCAAATAAAATAATTATTGCTAGAGACAGGTTTGGGATAAAACCAATGTGTTATTATCTTAAAGATGGAGTTTTCTACTGCGCCTCTGAAGCTAAAGCCATATTCGCGGCTGGTGTCGCAATCAAGTGGGACCTCCAATCTCTTGAACAAAGTTTTAGTTTTCAATATCTATCTGCAGATCAAACATTGTTTTCAGGTATCAAACAGCTAGAGCCCGGTAAATTACTTGTTTATGATGGCTACAAATTGATTAAACACACCTACTGGGATATCAACTACCATAACAACCAAATGGAAAGACCTTCATTTGAGGATTATACCTCCTTAATTTTAAATGAATTAAAAGACTCAATTCAGCAAAGACTACGAAGTGGTGAAAAGAAAATATGTTGTCATCTTAGTGGAGGTTTAGATTCTTCTGCAATTGCCTCATTAGCAAATCAGTATGTAGGAAATACTTTACCTTGTTTTACATTATCTTTTGATAATCCACTCTATGATGAAACAGAACAGGCAAAAGCAGTAGCTGATCACATAGGTGTCGATATCCAGGTTGTAAGTATTACTGTTGAACATATGTTGAGTGTTCTCGAAGACGCAATATTCTACTCAGAAGGCACCGCTATAAATAATCATCTGAGTGCAAAATATATTCTTAATCAGAAAATCAAACAGCAAGGCTTTGAAATAGTTTTATCTGGTGAAGGATCAGATGAGTTGTTTTACGGTTATAATCATTTGGCTTGTGACTTTGATCCAGAGAATTTTAAAAAAGAAACCATTAATACGATTACCAGAGGGATTCATTTTAGCGATGAACAAGATATTGATCTGAGTATTATTCAAAATAAAATTGGTATGATTCCTACATTTGTTAGGGCAAAAGCATCAATTGGGATGAAGATTAGTGCCCTCATGAACAAACAGGATAGGATGACAAGTATACTCAATCAAATTTTTTCAAATGAAATCATAAATCCCATTGCTAATTTTACACCTTTACAAAAATCAACCTATCTTTGGAGTAAGTTTGCCTTAGCTGGGTATATATTGCGTACACTTGGTGATGGAACCGAAATGGCTCATGGGGTTGAAGGTCGAGTACCATTTCTTGATCATAAATTATTTGATTTAGTTAGCTCCATGCCCGCCGAATACAATTTCAGACATGGGTTAGAAAAATATGCCTTAAGACAGGCTGTAAAAAAATTTATCCCTCCCAGTACGCTCTATCGAAAAAAACAACCACTGCTAGCACCTCCACTTTTTTTAATGACCCCCAAAGGAATTGATTTTATTTTAGATTGTGTCAACGACCTAGCTTTCCAATCATTACCTTATCTATCACAACCTAAAGTTAAAAATTATTTTGAGTCGATTAAGAATATGGATTTCAACCAAAAAGTTGCTGCAGAACCCGTTGTCATGTTAATTATAACCAGTTATTTGTTAATGAAACGTTTTAAATTAACATAAGAGCTCAAAATTTAAATTTGTATTAGTTAAAAGTTCTTACAAAATCTTTAAATTTTCCTAAAAAGTCTTTTATTTTCTTCCAACAATAATATTTCGTGGGCTATCTTTGGTTACTCCTTCGCCATTTATACTGCCGTGCAGTTTAATATCAGTAAATCCGGTTTGTAAAAACATCTCTTTAAGCATAGAGGGAAAATAAATTTTAGACTCACCAAACTTGGTAATTTTAGAATCACCCAAATCTGGAAAATCATAATGCCAATACGTTACAATCATACCTCTTTCCATATCAATCTCTACTTCTTTAACAATTTTCCCAGGTCTGCCTTTTAATTTAACCTCTAAATAAGGATTGAAATTTTGTAATATATAAGCTGGATTAGTATAATCGAGGACATAGACACCACCGTCTTTGAGAGATGCATAAGCATTTTTAATCATTTGACAATTAATATGATCGTTGTCTGTATAGCCAAAACTTGTATACCAATTAAAAGCAGCATCAACAGGCTGGTTGGTAATAAACTGTAAAGCATCAGCTCGTCGATACGAACAGTATGATGAAACGGGTTTAGCAAGTTGACAAGCCCGCTCTATACAATCTGTAGAAAGATCAATGCCAATTATTTGATATCCCCTTTGTGCCAGTGCTCGCGAAATATCAGCTATTCCGCAACATTGTTCAAATATTAATGCCCCTGGTTCCACTTCAAATTGATTGAGTAAATAGTCACAAATTTCTTTTATGTTCGTCCTCTCGACTTGATAATCAACATAAATGTCATCAAAGAAATTTTCATACCAGGTATTTTTCACTATTTGTCCCAAGCATTTAAAGTTTAATCGTTAACAGTAAAGAATATTTTTTTGGATTCTCCGGGTGCTGATATTTCAGAAAGCAAAATTATTGCATGAGATAAAGGAAAATTATCACCAAACAAATCATCCACATATAAGTGTTTATTAGCCAATAAATCGATAGCTGTTTTAAACTCACCATAATGAGCACCTAATAATTGAATTTCCTTTTGTACGATCTGCCTCACAGGAAATGATATGTTATTAGAAGGCCGGCTTTTTAAAATTAGTTTGCCTTTGGGTTTCAAGGTACGAACCATTGCGCCTATCGACTCATTAGTTAAGTCTGTTTCAATAAGATAGTCAAAATAGTTATTCAAAGGTGCCACATTATCAGAATCAATAACAATAATATTACGATAGCCTAAACATTCTAATATTCTTAACGTAAGCATAGCTATACGATTATTACCCCATATTCCACCTACTGCCGATTTATCCAAAGCGAGAGTGAGAGGCGCTAAACTGGCTGCTACAGGTTCTAAGTATGCTCCGTGCCTAAATGATAGGGAATCAGGGATTGGATAAACTTGTTCTGCTGTAACACGGACATACTCGGCAAAGGCTCCATCATAATCTACCCCCATGAATAAATTTTTACCATTAGAGCCTCTTATAATAGGGAAGCAAGATACTCTATCACCTATTTCAAATCTTCTAACATCAGAACCTTTTGCCTCTATTATACCTGAGAACTCATGTCCCAATGTGATTGGTAATTTTAATTTTAATTTACCTTGTGCAGCGTATTGATCTGTACGGCATAGACCTGCTATCTTTACTTTAATAATGACATCTGTGCTGGATAACAGTTGAGGTTCTGGGATCTTCCGAAAACATAGTCCTTTTTCTTCTTTACGCACAGCAAGCATCACAATTCCTATGCACAAATTGATATATATTTACGAATAGCACACTATTGGTTCTTATGCAATTTTGTAGCAGAGAATGTTCTTTGACAGGTATAGCAAAAGCTGCTAATACTAACTCATATTATCCGTTTGTCTTCAATACAGAATATTCAAATTATGAATATATTTAGTCAAAAGTTTCACACTATTTCATCAAAGTATCCTAATCATACTGCGATTGAATATGGGGATAACTTGACCATCACTTACAACGAATTAAACCAAGCTGTAAACAACCATATCATTAAACTTAAAGAGTCAGGAATTATTCCCGGCTTCATTGCGGCAGTCACTTTAGATAAGTCCATTGAGTATATTATTACTTTACTAGCTTTATGGAGAATGGATTGTGTATTGCTTCCTATCATACCAGAGCTCCCTGAGCTTAGGCGTCAACACATTTTGGATATTGCCAAACCCAACGCATTGATAAATACCGATGGAATTCAGCTTATTCATTCTACAATTAGAACATATACTGAAAAATTAGCCTCAATATTTTTCACCTCAGGCAGCACTGGAAAACCCAAGGGGGTTATGGTACCTCATACTAGCCTGGTTAATGTCCTGGAACAACAAATTCAATTATTCGATTTAAATGCGACAAGCAGAACTCTTTTTTTATTATCGCCGCAATTTGATGCATCAATCTCTGATATTGGTACAACTCTGTTATCAGGTGCATGCCTGGTTATTTCATCTAACAAAAGTTTATTATTAGCCAGTAGAATTTATGAAACCATTGCAAAAAAACAAATTACCCACTTGGATATTCCCCCCTCATTGTTGGCTAGACTTGATCCCAAAACACTTCCCTCGTCAGTTAAAACATTAATAATTGGTGGAGAAACTTGCCCCATTAAGACAATTAAAGCCTTTAGTAGCCGTTGTAAACTCATCAATGTTTATGGACCTACTGAAGCAACCATCTGTACCAGCATGGCAATATGTTCACCAAATTCGGATCAAGCCTACATAGGTGATCCCATTTCACCTAATGAATATTTGATCATTGATGATGACTTAAATCCACTAAAAGGCGAGGCGGCAGGAGAATTGCTGATTTCTTCACCAGGCCTTGCAGTAGGATATATGGATGATCCAGAGCTAACTGATAGAAAATTTATTTTTATACAAGGAAAACGCTATTTTAAAACGGGTGATCTTGTTAGGAGATATAAAAATAATCAAATTGCTATTCTGGGGAGAAAAGATAGACAACTTAAAATACGAGGACAACTGGTTTGTCTGGAGGAAATTGAACAGGCATTAAAAAAAATTACCAAGGTAACCAATAGCCTGGTTATTCCATTTAAAAGAGGAAGTAAAACAACACAATTAATAGCATTTATTGAATGCAAACAGTCAATAGAATCCGATTCAATTCTTAATCAGTTAAAAGACTCATTACCCGATTGGATGATTCCTTCTAAATGCTATCAGCTTACTCAACTGTTTACTAATGCAAATGGCAAGATTGATCCTGATGCTCATCTTAGGTATTTGAAAAAGATGGAAAACGATTATTGTCAATTAGTAGAAAAGGATAATAGCGAAAAACTAAACGCGACAGAAAAGACACTTCAATTTATATGGAAGTCAACATTAAAGTTAAAAAAACTCCCAAGCCTGGACAGCCATTTTTTTAATGATTTAGGGGGAGATTCATTAACAGCTATAGAAATGATCACTAAATGCGAAAAGCATAATATTAAACTTCCATTAGGTGCAATCGAAAAACTTTCAACTATCCGATTATTAAGTCAATGGTTATTAAAAAATCATGATAATCCTGCAGATGTTTTTGTAATGAAAGGAAAACAATTAATATCAATAGCTGATAAAGAAAAACATGTAATTGACCAATTTATTTGTCGGATAAATAAAAAAGCGTATATCAAGAACAAAATAGAAAACGAAAAAACAATTCTGATTACTGGTTGTACTGGTTTTATTGGTTCCTATCTACTCTCCCGCTTACTGCTTTCAAAATTTAAAATAATATGTCTTGTCAGATCAACCTCTCATTCAAATGCAAAACATCGTGTTATGATGCAAATGAAAAAAAACGGGCTATTCATTTCACATGATGATTTGGAATCCCTTGAAATTCTATCTGTGGATCTATCACAGGACTATTTTGGTTTGGATAAAAATGACTGGTTTTCACTGACTGAAAGAGTAGATGAAGTTTTTCATTTGGCCGCAGCGGTAAATATGACATCACCATTTGACGTATTGTATTCAGATAATGTTCTAGCTACCGCCAACATACTTCGTTTTTGTCTAACCAATAAAAGAAAAAAATTACACTATACATCAACATTATCAGTATTGCTCTCCACAAATCAAAATGCTGGTCAGAGTTATGAGGAAAACCACTTAAATCAATTCGCCGAGATTTATGGTGGTTATGCCCAGACAAAATGGGCAGCAGAATATTTAGTTAGCCAATATTCATCACAAATCCCAATAAATATTTTTCGTTTAGGACTAATCACTGGCAATAGTGTTAATGGCCACTCAAGCCAGAATGATCTATTGATACATTTTCTTGAAGCAACGATCTTGAGTCAATGCTTCCCCATTATTTCAAAAAATAAGGAATATTATCTTAACCCAACGCCTATTGATTATGCTGTAAATGCAATGCTCTATATTTCTCAAAATGAACAATCTGGTTTCTTTCACATTATTAATGATACCAATTTTTCATTGGCGCTGATTCAACAAGCCCTGTCGCAACATTTCCCGAATATCAAGACAATTCCATTAGTTCAATGGAGAGAACAACTGGTTGCAAATTTTAAAAATAACAAAAGGTATTTGGCTACTTATATGTCTGTTAGCAGACAACTTATAGATAGGAATCATATTGAATATAATCCTCTGGATTTATTTCAGATAACCAATATAAATATCGTACAAACCAATACTAAAAAATCACTGATAAATAGCAATGTTTGTTGCCCTCCTGCTGATATCAATCTATTAATTAAATATATTGCTTATTGTCAGGAAAAATTGGCCATGAATAAATATCAACAAGCTAATACTCAACATTTACATGAGAATAACTAAATGAAAACTGGATTAGTACTTGGAAAATTTATGCCGCCTCACAAAGGGCATGAAATGCTGATCTCTTTCGCATATCAATTTGTAGATAAACTGCATATCATCGTAGATAATGTTAATGATGGAGCTTTTGGCGACAATTATATTCCAGGTGAACAAAGAGTTGCCTGGTTACAAAAAAAATACCCTTATGCTGAAGTCGTTTGTTTATTTTCACCCATGCCGCAAGATCCTAACTTGCCCGGTTTTTGGCAAACATGGAAAGATGTCATCTATCAAACCATTAGTTACCGTACAGATTATGTTTTTGCTGGGGAACTATATGGTTTCCAGCTGGCAAAAAATTTGGGATCAACTTATATTCCTATTGGGATATTACGAGAAATCCATCCTATATCAGCAACAGAAATACGAAATAGTCTTAAAGAAAATTGGGATAGCCTTGCCTCATTTGTAAAACCGGATTTTTTACTTAAAGTAGCAATTATTGGCCCTGAATCTAGTGGAAAAACCACACTCACAAAAATACTCTCAAGTCACTATGAAACAACTTTTGTACCAGAATATGCAAGATTATATTTAGAACCTATATTATATGAACGAGGAATAAATGTCTCTAAAATGAATTTTACTAATAATGACTTTCTTCACATTATCCACGGACAACAAATCTTCGAAACAATCCAAGGCAAGAATGCTGTTCGCATCCTGTTTTCTGATACCGATCCACTATTAACAACGCTTTGGTATCGTTGGATTATGAAAACTCCTGCACCTCTGGAAATTGTAAATCTCGCACTAACAAGTTCTTACGACTTATATCTTGTAACAAAACCAGATATTACTTGGACAGAAGATTGTGTACGTTATGAGGAAATGCAGTCTGAAAGACAAGAATTTTTCAATCAAACAATTAATCTGCTGGAAGCAAATAACCGCCCATATCATATCATTAGTGGCAGTTATGAAAATCGCGTACAACAGGCGCAAGACATTATTGATCAATTGATACAAAATAAATTTCACCATAGTTATTTTTCAAGTAAATGGCAAAAAAAATATAACGATTAATAGATTATTTTGAGAACTAATCGATGGTACATAAAACAGATAATGCTATATTAAATTTGTGAGCTACTACAGATGGCTGGTTGGGTGTAATAAAGTTTGTCTTGGATGTAATATTTTGAATGTATTATCTTCCAGGGAAATAACTGCTGGTGCTGCCATAATAAAATGAGGCATCAATGAAATAGTGTAAGCGCCAACGTGATTAATGATAAGATAATCCCCCTTTCTTGGAATTTCAGATGAGACGTCACTCAATAGGATATCATCTTCCCAACACGTAGGACCATAAACTGTAAAGCATCCAGAATGATATTCAGCATCTTGCTGCGATTTTACAAGTTCTAAGGGCATATTGAATTTATGCCTGGTTGGTTTGACCTGCAAAGCATTGGCATCAACAGTAACTCTATAATTATTACCTGATTTTTCGGTCTTAATAACTTTTGTAACCATTTGAACTGCATTGGCAACCAGTCCAGCACCTGGTTCAAGATAAAGCATTGGCTGAGTTTCATAAGCCCAGCGGCTTTCATTAATCAAATTCGATATTTGAAATGCATAATCATGCCAGGAAGGAATTGGCTCGTTGACGCTACCTACGGGAATCTCCGGATGCAAAATTCCGCCACCTAAGTTAATACTTTGGATCGTATCTGGAAAATACTCTTCTGCTGTTTTAAGTAATAGTTTTGTTAAGTTAGCAAAATGCATTAATGACCCGGTTTTGCAATTAGAATGGCCGTGGAGTGATACGTATTGAATATTTGGATAATTTCTCAATGAATCTTTAAACGAATTAAATGTATGAACATCTACTGGTATACCAAATCGACTGGTTGGTAATCTTAAGCGTAGCCCAACTCTAAAGTCTTTATTTGAATGCAAACCAGCAATTCTATATAATTGCTCCATTTCATCTATTGAATCAATATTAGCTATACTGCTATTTTTTTGTATTAGAAGCCAATCATTTTCTGTTTTTAATGGCCCATTAAAAATAATTTTTTCAGGATCATGCTCAAGATTGATGATACCTTGGTATTCTAATGACGATGAAACCTCAATTAAAGCTCCAGCACCGCTAAGAGCTTTTAGTACTGATTGGCAATTATTGGCTTTGCATGCATAAGCAATCAAAGTATTTGAATAGTGTTTCTTAAAAGCACTTAATAGATTTTTATAATTATCAACTAAACAGGTTTCATTTAATATATAAAAAGGCGAAGTAACTACTTCAGATATGTTTTCTAAAAATCGCCAATTCATTTGATTCATAGATACCTTTCAAGTACTGCTAAAAGTTTATTGAGTCCTTCTTCAAGGTTAGCATCGGGTAATGTCGCATTCAACCTAAGCCATAATCCATAGTTTTTTTCCCATTGTTTCTGAGTCAAACCAAACATAGGGCCTAATGTTGTTCTTAATCCATGCTCCAATTCAAGTTGTTTAGTAAACTCAGCCTGATCAATGCCATCAATATCAGACAGTTTAAAAAATAATGAATAGCCAGAAGATGGCTGATTAGAATATGACAAATAAGGAGCAAGTTTTGCACCTATCTTAATCATATTTGTTTTTATGATATTAATATTTGAATACAAATCTCGACAATAACTCTCATATAAAGAAATAATATCAATATCCCTGTCCTTTTCAAAACCAATATAACCTAAAAACCCCGCCTGCAAGCAATTGAATATACTATCTAAATGTGTGAGATCCGATACCATCAACGGCGGAGCCCAGTATCGCAGATTTAACATTGTTGCAACCTGTTTTACGAAAGGTTGGGGGCAGTATAAATAACCTATTCTTGCTCCTGGTATGGATTTATCTTTAGAAGGCCCATAAAAAAAGAATATTTGATCCAATATATCAGCCTCTGCCGCTACAGTGAGTGGGTGTGTAAAGTCAGTTTCCCAGGTTAAGTCTCTAATTATTTGATCAAAAATACATACACAACCTTTTTCCCTGACTAAAGAAAATATCTGTTTTAGCGTTTGGCCAGAGATATGATAACCTGAAATGGCATTGGGGCTATTTAAATAAAGAATGCTATGAGCATCAAGTTTATCAAGCTGATTAATATCGACTTCCCACCCATTTTTACCCAGTGCACATAAACTATTTAGCTCCAGATGATATAATTGCGCGCAAGATCCAACCGAATAATAAAGTGGAACAAAACAAAATACTCGACGATAAGAGCGGGATAATAACAATAAACTAACATCAATAGCCTCTGTTGTGCCTAACGTTATAAAAACATTAGATTCATCATAGTAGTTTGTATTCGTTCGAAAGTTTTCCAATCTTGCCATATTTTGGCGTATAACAAGAGGGCCGGCACTTTCTCCATAGTCACTTAATAAGGCAGAGAGTTTTTCAATATAATGATTATCTACAAAATATCTAAAAGAAGATGGAACTGGTAATAAGCAAGATCCTGAAGATATGTGTATTATATTCGTATTTAGCGCTTGTCGAGTATTCTCATAAAAAAGAGTTGGTGGGTAAACTGACATGTATCGCTCCATCTCTACCATCAATGCCTTTTAAATAAATAATTATATACCGATTGTATGACTGGCTCAGGCTTACCTCGTAAAATAAAATGATGGAACATAATAGCAGGATAGCAATTAAATTCGAAAATTTTAAGTTCATTATCATCTGTTATTAATACATCTGCCCCGTTTATCTTTAAACCAAAATCAATGTGTACTTGCTTGATTTTTTCTAAAAAACACTCTTCTATCTTCCCCCATGCATTTTCCCAGGTTGCACCTTCAATATTGACGTGCAACAACTCAAGCAAGACATTTTTTGATAAAACACTTTCAGGCGTTAACCCTTTGTGGGCTAAAAATGTGATTAACTCAACATCTATCTTAATATTGGGGATCGTTCTAAAATCTGGTTTATCAGCCTGCAATTTTATATAAAAATTATTAGCCACATTATTACAATCTTCATTGATATAGCTTTTAAACCGATCGTTGTATTGTTGAATTAATTCTCGAATAGTAGATTTTCCATCTCCTACAAGTTGTGCTGCCTTTTTCCTGGCAATTGCTACAATACTCTGATTCACTAATACAACTCGGTATTCCTTACCATTTAACTTTGGCTGAAGTAGTGAGCCTTTATATTGACTTGACAAGATCTGTTGATGGGCGTCTAAAATAGCTTGTGGTGAGCGTAAATCAATAAATAACTTATCACAAGAGATCCCTTCATCGGGCTTTAGTACCATTGGGAATGACCAATTTGATATGAGCCGCTCTATAGTACCTACTGTATAATTGATCTTATTTGACAAGTAAACAGTCGGTATTACTACCTCTGGATGTTTTTTCAATACCCTTTGTTGGAATTTTTTTTTTGAAGAATATTTATTTCTAAAAGTTTGAGATAATGCTTTCTCTCCAAAAGCGCACCTTGAGACAAGATGACTTCTGTTTAAGTAAGTTAACTTTGCTATTTCAAGACTGCCATCAATTGGCTCTATACCTATATCCAAATAGTATGCGGCGATTAGGTTAAAACGCTGATGCCCGTTTTTAAGCTGATTTATATTATTTAATAAAGCAGTTTGAAGATTATTATTAAAGTATTGTTCAAGAAGTTTACTTACTATATGTATTAGTATAGGTTCTGATGTGATGCTCATAAAAGCACTCAGATCATAACCATGACTTAAACTAATAATGTATATTTCATTTTCGGCATCTATAAAATATTCAATCATCCAGCCGGCATTATATCCTAACTTCTCCACTAAAAATTCTATCGCTTGCTGTTCACGTTCAGTAATTTCAGATACATTTCCTGGAATATACTGTACAGTTTCGTATAGAGTTTCCTTACAGTTTGTGTAAGGCTCACTCTCCAAAACAGCAATTATTGTATTTTCAATCAGAAGTAACTTCCGCCTTTTATCAACATAGGTATGGGGGCAAAATGATATAGGGAATTGTTCATCATAGTACTCAGTTAGCATCGATAGACCAGATTCAAGTGTTTCTACACGGCTTATCGTTGCATTGTCACCACCCAATGAAATCATAAGGGGAAACCCATATGGGGCATTTTGTATAAACTCCTTCGCTAAATGTACGCTCTCGAATTTTTGAGATTGCCACATATGTATTCCCAAATTGGGGACTGAAATGTCACTGACAGAAGCCTTTACTTGATGACCATAGAGATTTTTTTTAAATTGATCTTCTTGAGGAAGATTGCTCTGATTATTTAGAATTAAATAGTCCTGACTATCAACAATAGTAGTTTGTCCAATGACCGATAGTTTCATATTTATCTTCTCTGTAAACCACTTAATCTGTTGATAATATCCTGTATTTAAGTCGTTACTATTAATTAATAGTATCGGCTTTTGTTTTTCCTCTATAAATTTATCGCAAAATTTTTCTATAACTGAACATTTTTCACCTATCTGGATAGCCATGTTAAGAAATTGCTTATTTGGATAAGGCTTTCCAAAATCATCTGATTTGGTAAATTTTTGAATGGTTAAGCCATTAATATTACTGCCTATTACATATAGAATCATTTGAAAATTGAGATTATTTACTTCTTTCGGGATATTCTCACCACAAAAAGGAAATTGCAGTGTGAAATATTGTTGGCCAAGCTTGTTTGCTATATCGGTTGATTTGTCTGAACTAATGGTGTGGTAGATAAGAAAACACTCATTTTCATCAAGAAAAATATTATTTATATCATCATGAAAATCGATTAATTGGTAATTCAAATTCATTGAACGATCTACTAATTCTAATGGTTGGGAGCTTATATGAGTTTTACCATCAGTTATAATTAATAAAGTAAACACTTGGCACTCAGTCTCCTGCAATATATTTTGAGCAAAAAACTCTTCATACCCCCCCTATCCCTGACATCAGGATATCAACTTTGAAAGCTTTTGGGATATTTCTTGAAGTTTGTCCATCACACCTGATTGAATATACAATTTGCTTTCTTCCTCATCACTTGAAATTTCAGTCATAATTTTTCCAATCCCCTCTAAAACAAGACAAATATGTTCGACTTTTTGTACCAGAATTTCCTCTGTAATTGGATTGCTTTCCTCTTTTAAGCGATCAACTTTATAATATAGGCTTAGATGATTTAGATGATTTTTATATTTAGACTTCAATTTTTTTGAGTCGGCAAGTATCTTTTCTAGCTCAGCAAATACAGGAGATACATCTTCAAGCAGTGTCATTAGTTTTATTGCATACATATTATTAGGTTGTGTATTCATTGACTTGGTCCTTTTCTATTTTGATTGTCTGAACCTAAAATCCATTCTTTAGCCGCTTCGAATGCTTTTTGTACTTTAGTTGCAAAATTTTCAACTGCTTTTGCTAAACGCTCAATCAATGAAAGTGATTTTTCTTCTGAGATCTTTGGTTGTTCACGTTCCTGCTTTTGAGATATTGGCGTTTCACTCGAAACCCTTTGCGTCGGTGTTTCACTGGAAACTCTTTGTATCGGTGTTTCGCTAGATACCCCTTTTATTGGTGTTTCTACGGAAACCTTCTGTGTCGGTGTTTCGCTAGACACCCCTTTTGTTGGTGTTTCTACGGAAACCTTCTGTATCGGTGTTTCGCTAGATACCCCTTTTATTGGTGTTTCTACGGAAACCTTCTGTGTCGGTGTTTCGCTAGACACCCCTTTTGTTGGTGTTTCTACGGAAACCTTCTGTGTCGGTGTTTCGCTAGACACCCCTTTTGTTGGTGTTTCTACGGAAACCCCTATTTCCCGTTGTTGTTTAGGCAATGTAATTTCAAAGTGCTTCAATATCGCCTCAAGATTAGCTTTCATCTGTTTTTCAACATAGCCTACAAGCTCCGAATTTCCCAAATAGTTTTTGATAGTACCATCCGGATGAATCTGTATTGAGCGTGGTTCATTTTTATTATTGTGGCCATTAACAATATATATCTCTCCTCTTTTTTCAACGCTCGTTACCTTATTACCCTCGCCCATATCAAATGGATCCATACATTCCTTCCTTTATATCTGAGTTAAGTTCGGTCTGTGCTGATTTTTTTAATCCATTAATGACATTATTGTTTTCATTGATAGAATCTGATTAAAAAAAATATCTTATGATTAATCATAGTAGACAAATAGATGTTGTTCAAATCTACCGAAAAAACTGCAAATTGCCAGATTTACTGTTTTGTCTCAAAATGACATAGTAAATATTGAAATACTTTTTTGTTTTAACAACTCTCTACACGAAAGGGAACATTTGCATATTATGGACAATAACATTCAATTAATTATATTGCATCGCAATAATACCCCAGAGATAGTTGAGTCTTTAATAAAAGAAGCCAATGCTTTAAATATTAACTGTATTTGTCTCGATACTGAGATAAAAAAAGATAGCATTAAATTACAAAACAACTTTTATCTCTTTTATAGTGTTCTAAATCGAACGGAAACTGAGTCGTATATTTCATTTTTGTCTGAAAAATGTTGGCTAATCCATTACACCCTAGGTAGAAATGCTATACTTAGTGAATCAAGCATGTTGAAAGCTTATCAAATACCGTATGTAAGCATTAAATCCAATAATAATCCTCAACTCTTAAAAAAAATAAATGAGATTGGTGGTTTTCCTGTTTTATTTAGCTCAGATCAATTCTCTAACTCTCTTGGAAAATACTATGTAGAAAACGAGAATATTTTTTTACAGGTCATAGATACAATAAGAAACAAAGACGAATTTGACTTCATCCTAAAATACATAGAACATGATTTTCACATTAGAGTCTATATAGTTAATTACCAATACAATAGTGCAGTAATATACTACAAAGATAAAAATGATTATTCTACAAACAGATTAGATCGCACTAAAAGGCATAAAATGTCTTTTTGTCAAAATATTTCACCTCATATTAAGCAGATCGCAATTAATTATGCCAGGTATCTCCATGTAGAAACCGCAGGTATTGATATCTTGGTATCTAGAAACAATGAATACTTTATTTTAGAAGCAAATAATCCCATGATGTATAATGCCGTTCCAGAATCTCTCGCTATTGTATCTAGAGGGATAATCCAAGGCTTATTAAATAAATATGAAGCAGGTTTATCTAATGAATCATCTTTAGATAGTTCTATACCATTGTCGCTAACCAATAAATTTATTACTAATAAAAAAAACCATTTAGATATTTTGTTTACTTGTAGGCAGTTAAACATATCGATTGAATCAGAAAAAGAGGTTCTCCAAGGCAAGAAAGTCATTATTTTAAATTCCAAACATTGTCCCAAGTACTTTGACTTTAGTAATCAAATCTTTGGGTATAACTTGTTTATCGCCGGCCCGATATGTCAGCGTAAGAATAAGCTCCTTGAAAAACATAACCTATATGAATGGCAACAATATAATATCAATATTAAAAGTCCTGATATATTAAAACCAAGCGATTTGGAAAAAAACTGCTTATTTCCTGTGATATTTAAAGTGGAAATCAACACGGGCGATGTTCACTATCTGAAAGTAGATACTGCTAAACAATGCTTGGCTATCATTACAATGTATCAAGACATCAAATACAATTGTAGTATATATCCTTATATCTATATGTATGTTAAGAGAAAAGCCTTATTAGTCGGTGGAGAGGTTATTGCAATTATTGAATATGTTCAAAACGATGGCAATCAAAACACCCTATTTAATTCTGGTGATACCATTAGCCTGGATTTTGATAAAGTTTCTGAACAAGAACTTTCTGCTTTTAAAACTATTTCTGATTTATTTCTTTTTCAAGGCGGCTGGACATTAGAATATGCTATCGATATCCAGTCTAATTTCTATATAATATCGTATGATAATGGATATGAACTCGATAATTTCAGAAGCTCTACTTCTGATTTATTAATTCCCAAAATCATTAATAAACTTTTTATGGCTTATAAAGCACAGAAATTAACAAGTAGCCTATACAAAAGTATTCTTGCATTGGAAAATATATCTCAAAAATTTTATTTATTATATGCTTATAAAAGGAGCATGCTCATTGAGCCAATAAGCAATTCTCTAAATGATGCAGAAGTATCTTTTAACGGCATAACACATAAGATATCAAACTGCCTTATTAGTCCAAATGTATTAACCCAAAATAATCAAATCAGCACTACTCATCAATTAAGCCTATATGATAATTTATCAGACGCAATTAAGGAGAGTTTAATACCAACAGTTGTGATAGATGATAAAACAACTATCAATAAATCTACACTTCAACAAAAAATACAGGGATTAAATTACCCACTTACAGTTAGGCCATATCAGGGAAGTCAGTTCGAAATCATTTATTCAAACATTAACTCTATCGAAGAACTTATCGATAAAATCCATTTGTTAAATAAAGAATGTCACCAAATATTAATTCAAGAAATGTGCGAAGGCCTTGAATATAGAGTGCTTATAGTCGATAGTAAAATTGTTGCCGTTGCTAAAAAACAACCCGCAGCTTTAATTGGGAATGGCCAATCTTCCATTTCAATGTTAATAGATAATTTTAATCAATTTTATGCAAATTATAAAAACGTCTTACTTGATGATGCAGAAAATAATTTTTATATCAATTTTGATGATAAACATAATAATTTTTTCCACAAACCACAAATAATTACAGATAAGCCTCTTATAGAACTACTTAAAAAATCAGGCTACAAACTAGAATCTGTTTTAGGTGATAATGAAAAATTGGTGCTCCCTTTTGCAGATTTTTACGGTGCAGTATGGATAGATCAAACAGATGCTTTTCCAAAAAAACTCACAGAAAATCTGATTAAAATTAGTAATTATATTGGAATGAAAGTCAATAGCATCGATATTTTGGTGACTGAAAATAATGATTTTAAAATTATTAAACTTGGCAGTACCCCTTTTGCAATACTACACCATTTCATTACCTATGGTTCCCCCCGGCCAGTTGTTCAAAAAATTTTTAACTCTTTATTTGAAGTTTAACCAAAATAATCAGTTTAGAATGCTACAAAAAATGCTATACGACCGTTACAATGGCTATATATCAACAATAAACTTTCAGTGACCAGGAACATCAGGGTATGAATAAACTATAAACAATTAAAAATGCAACCTGGACGCCAGTCACTACAAGGCCATTTTGTATCATGGCTTTGACATTCTCACTTCCAGCAAAACCCATTGCCGCAAACATATTGGCGCCAGGGTAAGCGTAATTTGTGACGCGAGTTGCAAAGAGCATGCACAAAGCAAAAGTGATAAGAGGCAATTGCATCTGGAGGACAGAGGGGCTAAAGAGCTGGTGAAGCATTTTGATGGTTGCTTCTGCAGCGCCTGGCATACCAAAAGCCCCGGTAAAACCAATCAAGATAGACAATATCGGTTTCCCTCCCAGGTTAATTAATGGTGTTAATAATTCGGTTAATGCATTAAATCCTCCTGCTTGATGGATTAGTGCCATAAAAGGATCAAATAAAATAAACAAAAAGAAAAGATGCAGGCTTTTTTGCATTCCTTCAAATAACAGGTTAAAAATTTGTTTCAAACCGAGTCGACAGGATAATCCGGTAATCAGCGCCAGAAATAACATGACAAAGATCACATAAGAGGTTTTCGCTTGAGTAAATAAGCCATAGACAACACAAAACAAAAAGGAAATCAGAAAAATTAATGTAGCCCTTTTTTGTTGTCTATTGGGAGTAAAAGGCTCAGTGCTGTTCTCGTCTTCGCAGGGCTCATTGATGTATAATTTTTGTAATCGTGAAGCCATAAACCAGGTGGTAATTAAAGTCACTACAGCAATTGGGAGCGAAGCGTAAAGAAATACTGTCCCATAACTTAATCCAGTGACACCAAGCAAGGTTACAACCGGGGGAGCAAAAGGTCCCAGAATTAAAGCCTCTTCAGCTGAAGCTTGCATGAGTACTGCCAAACTGGGACGTGACAAGCCTACTGAGCCAGCAATAGGACGCAAACTGGGAGCCAGAATGGCTAAGCCTCCCGCTAATGTTCCAAGCAAACCTACAATAATAAAGGATGAAAGTACGATACCAATTTTAGCGCGTCGCTGAGTATTAATCCCAATTCCATAAACAATTTGGTGCACTAAAGTATGACTTACTTGCGTATGCGTTAAAATCTCGCCTAACCCTCGGCCTAACATGATAATAAAACCAACTAAAGCCATAAATGAACCTAAGGCATCAGCCATAGCATTCCCTATGTCAACGGGGCTGCTTATATTCCATAAAAAACCTAGCCCAACACAAACTGCTGTTGCTATTAACGGATCAACGTTACGAAATAATAGTAAAACATAAAGAATAATAATGGATAAACTGGCCAGTTGAATGTAGAAAGCCATTAGCGGATCACTCCAATTCGATTCAATCCTTGCGCTATGCCTTCAATCCCTAAGCCTGGTTTGTCTGCAAGAATAATTTTATTATTGACACTTTGTGCCCCACCAAGAATATAGTTGTCGCGAATTAAAAAAATAGGATCGAGATCTGCATAAGAAATATCCGGCTTACTTAAAGCAAAGCTGGCAATCGCAGCGACTCCAATCGGAGATTCCAGCATACATCCAACCATTATCTGCATTTTTGCCGCCTGAGCAATGTGATAAATCGCTTGAGCCTTTTCAAGGCCTCCTGATTTCATCAACTTTATATTGACCCCATCACAAGCATTAATCATTGCCATATTCAATGCATCTTCTGGGGAAAAACACGCTTCGTCAGCGATAATCGAGCAATCAACCTGCTCGTTAATAGCCTTTAAATCAGGCAGATTTCGAGCGTTGACAGGTTGTTCCACCAAAGGAATATTCAAATTCTCTTTTTTGAAAGCGGCAATGACCTTTAATGCATCCTTATAAGACCATCCCTGATTCGCATCCACAAGCAGAGTAACGTCATTGCCCACAACCTGACGAATAGTGCGAACTCGTTTTATATCGTCAACTGGATCCAATCCCAATTTTATTTTCAGGGTTTTGTGCCCCCGCTGAATCAAATCAACCGCATCACTCACCATCTCATCAACTTCTTTGACGCTTATCGTAATACACGAGTTGATACAATTGGTATTTCCTCCCAACTGCCTATAAAGAGGTAAACCACAATATTGGGCAAATAAATCGTGCAAAGCGATATCAATGGCAGCCTTGGCAGAAGAGTTACCTCCTATAGCCTGATCATTCATTTGCAGTAATAAATTGAATTCGGCAATATCACGTCCGATAAGATGTGGTCCCAAAGCGCTTTTAATGGCAGTAATAATGGATTCCGTGTTGTCTCCGGTTATAGCTGGAGTTGATGCTGCAGAACCATAACCAATCCTTCCGCAATCCGTTTTTATTAATACCACTACATCCTCCACGCATTCTGTACGCCTCACCGCTGTAATAAACGGGCGACTTAATGGAATAGTGAGTTGTACGATATGGATTTCTTTAATATTCAAAGAAGCACCTGTTATTTATATTGTTTGCAGGGTAATCCTAATGAAAGATATTAAAGTAATAAGAGTAGATTTGGCAAAAAATGTTTTTAGATTATATCTTTCACAAAATACTATTCAACTTAAAACCCTGATCCAATCCATCCCTTCTCTATTCTTGAATTAACTCAAGAAATTAATCAATTATTGCTGACAAGTACTAAAAATAAATACAGAAGAAATACTGTATTTTAAAAATATATCTTTTGCTATCATCCAATTTTTCTAAAATATAATCACCTATAACAAGATCGAGTCACTTTTGTTGTTCAAATTTAATTTGGAGATACCCATGCTTTTTAAATTCAATAAATCCAGTGCTCACAAATCTGAACAAATTAGCAAGAGTTACCACCGTTTGATGTTGCAGTTAAAAATATGGGAAACAAATAACTCTAGCCTAAACTTAAATGAAGAATATTTTAGAACGTTGGATATTGATATAACCGTCATTGAAAAATTCTATAAGGATTTTACCGACCATGTAATAGTCCCACTCGATCAACAACCCGCATCAGCTTTACCCGAATTCATAACTCAGGAAGATATTTTCAAACTCTTAAGCTATAAAATATTTATGCCATTGGCTCAGATATTTGCAGAAAGAGAGAAATGGATGAGACGTATTGCGGGTACCGATGGAAAAAATGCTCATACCAGCGAAAGCTACAATAAATTCAAAAAAATCTTTTTAAACTCTCATCATAAATTTGTGATTGAAGAAAACTTATTCCATTTTGAACACGACACATTAAAATATCACCATGAGTGGCAAACTGCGAAGCGACAAATTGCTAAGGAAATAAAATCATTACGCGCATTACAAGAAAATTGGAAAGAGAAAAAAAACAAGATTGACAGAAAAAAAGCTTCTGCCCTATTTGATTTTCTAGATAATTTTGAGAGTATCCCTAACCGATTACGCTCAAGAGAAGAGGAACGCTTCAAACAAAGTGAAGCCTACAAAAATGCGCTCTCCACAGACAAACTCAAAGCAATCGAACTCCTGAATCAACATCTTTTTGATTACAGTAATCCTCAGGAAGAGTTGGCAGAAAGGTTGAAGCTTATCCAAATCCTGTATGACTGTAAAATTCTATTTGAACATAACCACAATCCAATAGGATGGTTGAAAAACCAATTGAGCATTACAACGGTACTTGATAAAAAGCTGGCGTCCCTCCAGCAAGCATTAAAATCCGCGGAAAGTGCATTCAGTGCTTATATGGAACATAAAATACCTAAAACCGCCATGATTTCCACTGAACCAGGAAAAGAATCAGCAAAAGATAGCATCCTTCTTACTGATAACGATAAATTCGCCAAGGCTGTTTCAGAAAATCAGAGCACAAGTGCTTCTAATCCAGAAATTCAACCTCAAACCAATCCTGTGCAAAATAAAAAAAACACCGGCAAAGTTTATCTGAAAGTGCAAGAATATGAAGAAAACCTGCGTAAATTTGGTTTATTTACTCCCCCACCCCCTTTCTCTCTGTCATTAAAAAAAATGCCTCTTTCTGGTGAAAATAAGCTCTCGCTATAAATAACAAACGGAGCAACATTACAGTCTTTTCCTGTAAATTCATTACAAATCCTTCCTGGATTTGATTTTATTTTAACTAAAAAGCAATTTTAACAACCCTATAGAACAATTTACAAACATTGTGGTATATTATTGGCTCGGCGATTGTCTTCTCCAAATGGCATAACAGGAGAACTGGTTGTCCTAGTTTTAATGATTAAACGGGTTTTCGCTAAGATGAGGTTTGCAAAAGCAAACTTATGCTTATCTTAGTGATATCCATTTGATTCGCCTTAATGGCTCTCCTCATCTTTTTTGAATTTCTTATTCATTTATAGCCTTAGTAGGCTGTTTAAAGCAGGAGAGCACAATATGGTACTAGTTTATAAACTTACTCTGACAAAATTTACAGAGGATGAGTTAAAAGAAGATTTTGCCAAGATTCCCAGCTGGGCAACCCACCTAGATTTATCAAACAATCATCTTGGCGAAAGAAGCAGTGAAGAATTAAAAAGAACCTTTGCCAGGATTCCAGGCAAAATAAGCCATATTAAATTGAGATTTAACAACCTCGGCCAAAAGAGTGGCAAAGACTTGGCAAAAGCCTTTAGCAAAATACCAGTTTCAGTGACTACCTTTGATTTAGGTTCCAACCAACTTGGTAAAAAAAGTGGCGAGGAATTAGCAACTGCATTCGCTAGAATTCCAACATCAGTAACCAGGCTTATATTGAGCCAAAACGAACTTTACAAGAGAAGCGGGGAGGAGCTGGCAACTGCCTTTGCCAAAATCCCACATTCAGTAACCAATCTTGTTTTAGTGAGTAATGGATTGGGCAAAAAAAAGGGTAAGGAGTTGGCAACGGCTTTTGCCAAGATTCCAAGCTCAGTGACTTCCCTTGATTTAGCCCTTAATGATCTTGCCCAAATAAAGAGTGTGGAATTGGCAAAAGCCTTTACAAAAATTCCAACTTCGGTAACTCAACTCGATCTGAGCCATAATAACCTCGGGAAAAAAAGTGGAAAGAAATTGGCAATAATTTTTGCCAACACTCCTGCCTCAGTAACTCGCTTTAATTTAAGTTGCAATGAGTTGGGCAAAAAAAGTGGTAAGGGATTAGCAACCGCTTTTGCCAAAATTCCAACTTCAGTGACAGACCTTAATTTAGAAGACAATGATCTCGATAACAGAAGTGGCGAGGAATTGGCAATGGCTTTTGCACACATTCCGGCTTTCGTGAATAATCTAAGATTAGGAGATAATAACCTCGGCAATAAAAGTGGTGAGGAATTAGCAAAGTTTTTCACCAAAATCCCAATATCAGTTACCTCACTTGATTTAGCCTACAATGAGCTTGGAAATAAAAGTGGCACAGAACTGGCAACAGCTTTCGCCAAGATTCCAGGCTCGGTGACTAACCTTAATTTAAGATTTAATCACCTTGGTAAAAGAACTGGAGAAGAGCTAGCTATAGCTTTTGCCAACATCCCAACTACAGTGGATTCACTCGTTTTAGCAAATAACGAGCTTGGGGCTAAAAGTGTAGAGGAGCTAGCCAAAATTTTTAGTAAAATTCCAGCCTCTATAACCAGCTTGAACATGGGCAATGATTGGTTTGCTGTCATAGAAAAATTAAGTCTGCAAAAAACGGTTTTATCCACGATAACCCATGTTGCTATTGACTATAGCTCCGCTCAAGAGCACTCGACAAAACTCAAATTGCTTGCAACTGTTTTTCCCAATCTAAATAAAGTCACTTTTATGGATATTCACGGAAATAACGCCCTGGCTGGCCAAAACCCTGTAGAGGAAGCCAAATGGCTCAAATTATGTGGCATTAAGAATTCCGTCCCTTCACTACTCAGCCAAGCTCTGTTTTTTGTTGCGAAAAATAAAGAACATGGTTCCATTCGAGATTATCCAAGCCTGCTTCCTAAAGAGCTTACTGAATCAATTTCATCGCTATTGAAATACTAAAGCGAGATTTGCATTCCTTACAAGGAGCTGTTCAATAATTATCTGTTTCAAGTGGTACCATTTTAATAATGGTACCCTATTTTGATCCAGCACAAGTCCGATTTAACCCCATCAGAGACTAAAATTAGTCACTTTGGTTTCTAAAAAATGATCTATACTTAAAAAGTCAATTGGCACAGTGGAGGCAATATGTTTTTCTCTAAAGATGAAAAAAATCCAATAAAAAGAGCACTTCAAGGTGAATTATTACAAGATGAGCCCTTTATACAACTATGTACAAAAATAGAAAACTACTTAATGGATACCGAAGCTGTAAATGAGCAACTTATTGAGTTAAATGAGCGACTGACAATGAGGTTAAAGGAAAAAGGACTAAAACCCGGCGAAAAAGGAGCAACAAAGCAGTTAAGAACACTAATACAGGAAACACTAACCGAGGCAGGCTTTAAAGGGGGAATGTTACAGACAATAGGGAATAAGCCATTAAAAAAAGAAGATTTCATGTTTTTAGTATCATCAGGATTTATGTTAAAAGACAGCAGCCTAAGAGCATCATCCCATGGTGAACTGACCCATGCAATTCAATGGTGTTTAATCATATTGAAACAAAAGAAAGACAGCAATTTTCTGGAAAACATACCTATTAATGAGATTTGTGACCGAATTTATAAAAAATTAGGCCACAAGGATTCCTCGAATCCTAGCCATCCATTTACTTGCTGGGATGTGCTTATCGATAAATTAGGAGAAGAAGATTCCAGATCACCAGAATGGCTTTCGGATCATATTCAAAACGACGAGAATCAAATTTTTCCGGTATTAAAAGAAGTGATAAAAAACAGAACTGAAAAAGGCAAGAAAGAAGAAAACAAGGGAAAATTACAAAAAAAACTGGAAAATCCGCCAGAACATTATGAACAACACGAGGAAATTGAAAATATTCTCATGCCCAAAAAGAAATAAACCTGGAAGAAATCTTCAAGCAGTGGTGCCAGATTAAGTCAAAACTAATTTAAATGAATTCAGTACGGTTTTTCCCCATACTCATCAGGCACAACATATTCTTTAAGTATCAAATCATCGTATCTTTGGACTAACTTACCCAGACGAGAACTGGTAAGTGCAGCGTAATCAATTGCATTAAGCAGTTCCGCCCCATCCTTTTCCTGGAGTAACTTAATAAGCTTCTCTACGGCAGCAATTTTCTGTTCAACAGAGAACCCTTTTGTTATCTCTATATGACGTGTTTTAAAATGCTTACTTAGAATTTTTTCTTCAGAATCACGGCCTTCTTCATTCTCTTTCACTTCCAAAGCCTGCCTTGCTTCTTCTTTTTTTGTGATAATGTAATCTTTCAACTCATGAATAAATTGCTCCTTACGCAAATTACCATGGAATCCGGTTTCTTCTGTTAATTCATCACTATACTCTTCCTCATCATCAGAGTATGCCTCTCTATTACTTACTGCGTGCCCGGATTCCTTTGAAAGTGAGGGCTCTATAACAATCGCATCAGTATCAAAAGCTTTTTGCGCAGCTTTTCTTTTTTTAGTCAGCCAAGTTTTATCACACTTACTGACCACTTCGATTCCCATGATCGGTTTTTTATCCTTATCATTTGCTACTTTTGAACTTTCATCACCAACCTTTAAGGTGACTAGTAAGTTGTAATCATCCACTTCAACACCGTGCATGTAATCACGCAGTGCGTCTTGCAACGCACCAGGACCAGCAGCAATGGTTTGATGCTTTCTTAAATCCCCTGCTCCCTCCAATTGATAAGGACTGCGTTTAGCATCCATCAGATTGCCATATGGACCGAATCTTTTTTTAAAAGATTCTCGGGGCAAAGGAGATGAGTCATACTCTTCATGACGTTGCATGGCATTCAGGATTGCATCTTCCATCACCTCATGCTCAGGAATTGCAGCAATAATATCATTGTTGACATCCCCTAAAGTATTGACATGATAGGTAGTTAGTCCTCCACGTGGATCCCGCCATGAGCCTGTATACAAATCCACATGAGCTTTTATACCAAAAGCAACTTCATCCGCTACAAATTGTGAGTTTTCATCCAAATAAAAAACGATATCGGTATCGAAGTAATAACCGCCTTCTTGTCTTAAGATTTCGAAACGAAAAAAATCTGCGGCTGCCGCAAGATTTTTGAAACCAACTCGTTCTCTATTGACATATTCCCAAAATTTTTTGTACCTGTCTCCTTTGTAAAAGGGATCATTTCTCATCCCTTCTTCCAATTCATGAACATTCCTTATTCTTAAGTTAGGTATGTCTATCCCTTCCTGGGTTGATGTTTTAATGTAATTCATTTCGTTATCAACCCATAAATTAACCTCAAAATCGCTTTTTAGTGCCACTGCAGCAACATCCATAATGGTACGTAAATATTGAGCTCGAATAGGGCCGCCAACCCAAACAAAATGTATTTTCGATGGCAGTGTACTTAGCTCATATTCACTTTCAGAATCGTCTTCATTTTCAGAATCACTTTCATATTCAGAATCGTTCATGGAACTCCCCCAAAACAACTCAATATTGTTTGATTATAGCACATAAATACCTATCCCATGCAGACGAAATCCTGAGTTTCATTTAAAAACCATTTTCATGCGACACAATACTGTTATACTCGTCTTAACCATTCTATGGAGAGTTTCATATGAAAAAAATTATTTGTTTACTCAGTAGATTATTGTTAACAGCAGGTATCATGTCAGCACATGCGGAAACGGCAATAATCAAAACCTCCGCAGGCAACATAACGTGCGAACTATTTACAAAGGAAGCACCTAATACCGTTGCAAATTTTGTAGGTCTGGCCACTGGGACAAAAGAATTTAAAGATGTAAAGACTGGCGAAATGGTTAAACGCCCGTTTTATAATGGCTTAACCTTTCATCGTGTGATTGCCGGCTTTATGATTCAAGGCGGCGACCCGCTCGGAAATGGGACCGGCGGCCCAGGCTATACGTTTGATAATGAAAACACTAATGCCAGTTTTAACAAACCAGGCGTACTTGCCATGGCCAATGCTGGACCAAACACAAATGGCAGTCAATTTTTTATTACCGTTGCACCAACACCTGAATTACAAGGCAGCTATAATGTTTTTGGTCAAGTCATTTCAGGGCAAGAGGTTGTTGATAAGATTAGCAAGATGCCCACTGATCCACAAGATAAACCCATTACACCTGTAGTCATTGAAAACATTACCATTCAAAAGTAAATGTGATACCAACGTGTAAGCCAATTAAAATTCAAAATATGGGTATGTAAGAACTAGATATTCGTAATTCCTTTTCCGCGAATATCTTCCTTATTCTCACTTAAATACTTTTCATCGGATAATTTAAATATATTTTTTTCATCAGTAATAACGGGTGGCTCTTTACTCCATAATAGGCTTGTTAAAGTCGCTTTTTTTCCATAATATCCATCGGTATAAGTGATACTATTTTTAGCTAATGCTCTTTTAAGAGCCTCGATTGATCGTGAGCCCATACCAGAGTATCCTATGTCTTCGGTAAATTTTTTAAAGAGCTCGTTAAATAAATCATGTGGATTTTTATTCTTGATGTTTTCATAGTTGAATATGATATTGAGTTCTTCTGAACCAATTTTACCATCTATTTCAAAATAACCTCCAAAATCTTTGAGTTTATTTTTAAGTTCTTCTATCGTTGCTCCCCCCTCTTTTACTTTTTTTCCTCCCTTATACCCGCAATACTCAAATACAAAATTTTTCATAATTTTTTGAACACGGTATAAATTCATTTTCTTATTTAAATCAATTTTTTTATCCTCTTCCTTTGATTCTATTCTCTGTGGCGCATTGTTTTTTTCTGGCTCACTGACCAACTCTTTTTCACTTGTCTTTTGAACCTGGTAAGATTCGACAAGTTCTCTAAGCTCAGAATTTATGTGTTTGGAGAAAATAGATTGTTCTTCATCTGATTTATAAAAACAAAGCTCTTCTTTTTGTTTTATTGCTAATATCTTTTTAAAATTTTTAATGCATTTTTCCGGTTCGGATAAATTGATTTCTTGTGGCTTTAATTTTGATTTTGCTGCATTTAAAGCATTTTCAGCGCTTAAGATTACCATGACCAAATCTTCTCGTCTTAGTGGCATATTATTTTTCAAGTCTTGCAGCAACTTTATTGATTTATTGATAATACTTGTTACCAGTTCATGCGGCTCCTTTTGAAAAATTCTTTTCTTTTTTGTTTCTTCTAACTCCTTAATACCCTTATCTATCAAGTTACAAAACTCTTTTTGGTCTTTTAAATTTTCCTTTTTAGTCGCAATGATAATGTCTTTCGACTTATCCAAACATCGCTCAATTGTCTCAAAAAACTCCATTTCTCTCTGGCCGCTTTCTTGATGATATTTGTAATAAGCTTGTTTGTCATAAGTCACTAATACTGAGTTTTTATCAGTTACTATAGGGATATCCCAGCCAATATAACCATACCAGGTCTTTGGCACCTCATAAGTAATCTCAAATTTATCAAGCACTTGTTTTAAAGCCGCTTTAGAGCGAGATGATAAAGTGGTGTCTTTATAAAATTGCACGAATAATTCATTTAAAAATTCGATGGGATTAACATCAAATAGCGCTGGATTACAATTAAATTTTGTTGTATAAACAATATGCCCAAACTCTTCATAATGCGTGATTTCAATAGCAAAATATTTCTCAAATGGCTTAAGTTTTTTTATTACATCTTCTGGACTTGCCCCTTGTGATATATATTGGTCTACGAAATTATTCATCAATTCCAACAATTTTTGTGCAGATTCTATTCTAGGAGTAGCAACCTCTCTGTAAAATTTGGTAGTTACCTCCTGAAAACTCTCGGAGGCTTCTGCAAATTGCGAATTTAAATTCAAATTAAATTGCAGTCTCTCCTTAGAAAGATGATCCGCAATATTCAGCACAAACTGGATTGTACTACCCATCCTCTGATCTTTTTTATAGCAAGACTTGATTGCTTCGAGAAAAAACTCTGTATTATTTATGGATAAATAAGTATAAATACCATTAACAGCATTGTATAAACTAATAAGTTGTTGCTGAATCTCCTTGAGTTCTAATGTTTCACGTCTTTCCCCTTTTAAGTTTTTTTTTAGAAAATTATTATATCTTTCTATTAGCTTAGATAGTTCCTCTTTAATTTCTTGACCCGACATTTTTTTATCATTAACCGTAAACTCTACTCCTTTCAATAAATCATTAATCTTAAGATTCTCTTTTTCCCATTGGTTTGCCAAGTAGAGGAACTCTTCTGCCAGAGAAATATGTTGTTTAATACCTTCATTTACCTTTTTAAGCTTCTTCCCTAAATTGATAAATTTTTCTTGCATTACATAATCCCAGATTCAACGTAACTTATGCTTTTAATTATAGATTAAATTAAAAACAATAAAATTAATTTTTAATATTATTGTTTTTTTTTATACCAATAGGGATTTACAAAACACGTTGCTTGAGAAAGATATTATTCAGATTAATAGAAGATTTGATTAATATATTTAATTTGATAAGTTATTTCGGTAATTAAAATTAGCTAGAGGTAAACAGCTCTTTGAATAATTACCCGAGCATAAAATGCCTCTAACAATATTCTAAATTGGCATGTAGCAAAACCCAAGATCGAAACTAATTCAATTTAACAAATTGGCCGCATCCATACGACCAATTCCAAAAAGACATTTTTATTTATTCTCTGGATTGATGTGATTAGTATTTCCTCCATTAACTATATTATCTATAGCTCCAAAAAAAGCAAAATTTGATTTTGCCAGAGAGGATGTTTTATTTAATTCCATTTTTTTATTTTCAAGTGTTTTTAATATATCGATATCACACTGATTCGAACTGATTAACTTCGACAATCTACTGCTTTTGATTATTTTATCTTCAGGGGAAAGGATTCGAATATCATCAAGTAATCGAATACACATATTTGAAATTAAGGGATAAAGTTCTTTTCGCAAATTGGTAATTTCGAGCTTTTGATCAATCGATTTTAATAACTCGATTCTCTTGGCTTTCTCAGTTTCTTTTTCATTTTTTGGCAGAAGCTTCAGAGAATTGAGAAGTTGATATGCCTCATGGGCTTCATGAAACTGCGAGTTCTCTCTAAAAGCTTTAGAAGCATGCTCGAGAGTAATAGAACCTTTTCGTAATAATTGTTGAACCAAACCAAGATCGGCAAATTGCAACGATAATGGATCAGATTTATAGGCTGCGATGACTATTTTTTCTGCCTTAGGAAAAGCCCTGCAAGCATCAGAGGGTACTATGGTATTCTTCCCTTGCAAAAGCGTTACAACCGGATCTATATCCGCGTATTGGAGTGAATTTTTGTCCTTTTTATAGGCTGCCAAAACAATCGCTTGATTGTTAGAGAATAGTTTACAAGTTATGTTTGGTTCAACCTTATCAGTATTAATTAAAGCCACTATTTCTTTTTTAACTTGTTCATTAAACTTAAATTTTATTTTATTTGTAATATCAATAGTCAATAAGTTGGATATCAAAAGATTTACCAGGTAATTTATCTTACCTGAGCGAATGATGCACTTAACCAGGTTACCGATACCAATTTTAGGATCTTTAACAAGCTGTTCATATAGCTCTATTCTATCCTTAGACAGAGGTAATTTTTCTATAAAATTGAGTATCGTGCTTTCATCTGTGCCGATGGGGTGATATTTTATCAAAAAGCTGATGCGATCTTTATCCCAGAAGTCTCTCTTACATGTTTTATCAAGACTTTTTTGTGCCAGAGAAGCAATTCCCGGATTACCATTAATAAATTGCTGACATTCTTTGCTCACCTCCCCTACTTTTTCAATCAAACATTTCTTAAAAGGAACATAGGATCCCTCTCCTTCAAGGATTTGTTTAAAGAATAACTCCAGTTGAGTATTACTGCTGAACCCCATTGCACCACCAAAAGCATAATCATATACCACATATTGATAAGGAGCAGGATTCTTCATTTTGATAAGGCCAATACCATGACCTACTAATTTTTCACGACCAGAAACTTGAGCTCCCGTCAAAGTGATCATGCACACATCACCAAAAGCGGTAGAGGTAACTTTTGATGTTAAGATATCTTTAATTCCATCCCATGTTACTTGTGCTTTTGTCTTCTCATCTGCCTCAAATATCCCTATTTTTTCTTTTTTTGTATTTTTAGCAATTGTCCTGGATTGATCGAGTTGATAATTGATTAATACCCTCTCAGGACAAATATTATTAATTGCAGGAGATTTACTGTTTATTTGTTTGAGAAACATCTGAGTTTCGCCATAGCAATTTCCTAAGGTATCGGCGAAATCAGATTGGGCAGGATGATCCAGCACATAATTATGCGGATTATACGGTATGTAAAAAATTTTCTCATTTAAGTTTTGTTCAAGGACTTGTTGAACAAATTTTACTGGACCTTTTTTATAAAACCTAATCGAAGTTATATTGATTTTTTCGTTATATTCTTCTTGTCTTTTAAGATCATCATCTATTCTTTTGACTTTTTCTAAAGCTTTTTCAATGGTATCCAATTCGGGCATCTGGCTGAAGGCTTTAGAAATGCATTCAGCTACCAGCATTCCTTGTTCAGACAGTTTCTTTTTATTTTTTTTAAGATATTCATTAATTTCGCACAAAACATTTCTGTACAGAAAAAGGCTTTCCCAATAAAAACCAGTTGTCTTATGCAAAAAAACATTTATTTCTCCGCCAGATGTAGCTAACTTTTGATAATCTCTGATGCTCATTTTCATAAGCCTTTTCAAATCATTGAGCATGTCTTTGATCGTTTTATCTTCTTCCTCTGAATAACTAAATTGCAAAGCCAATTCAGCTTTTGTGAGTTCCTTTTTTAAACCTTCAAGTTTTATTTGCCCTGAAGAATCCAGTTTGTCTTTGCTTAACTTCCTAATTTGGGTCTTGGTGGAATTTATCTCGTCAAATAAAGACAATGCTCGTTTAACATCAAGCATTCCTTTTGGTAATTGCTTGCTAAGGTTGATGTGTTTCTCGATGTATTTTTGACAATAATCTAAAACGGCTTTGATTTCCTCAGCTTGTGGAATGTTTTTTAACTTATTATTGAACAATTGAACTCTTTTAGAAAACTCTGCCCTCCTAAGCTCTAATTTGGATCTTTTACCAAGATGCATTTTTTTATTATCCTCTTTCTTCTCATCTTCTTGTATCAAACGTTCAATTCTCTTAAGTTCTCTTTGGTCTTCATCAAACTGAGTAATGTCGTTGATAATTTTTTCGACATCCTTGTGTTTTAATAAATTTTTCAAATCGGTAATCTCAGAAACAGGTTGAAGTTTTTTATTGTCTCTAATGTCTCTGCTTTGCTTGGAACAAATTAAAACGGCCAGTAATGCAGTTAAATAATTTTGGTATTTCTCAAGTAACTTTTGTTTTTCATTGATTTGTTGTACGACTTTAGGAGAATAATAATTAATATAACCTTTTGACCCATCAAAACGACTTGCCAGGCTGTTTATATCTTCTTTAATGGAGGATAAAATCGTTTCAGATAATTTCAACTCTTTTGGAAGATTATTAATTAATTTTTCGACTTTAATTAACAATTTTTTAATCATTTTTGCCCCTGGATCTGAATTAAATTTTAGCAAATCAGTTACATTTAACTGAAATTTCTAGTAATAAAGTTTTCAAAACCAAGGAATTACGGGATCGTCTATTTCCTTGGTTTACAAAAAACCAGAAAATCACGATATACCCGTTTAATGATAGTGATTAAACTAAACACCTGTAGAATCAAGTGATGTCAGTCCTCTGACTTACTCAGAGAAGATATTATCGGTAATAATGATATCAAAAAATGAACACTTTGCAAGTAAATTGTTTAATTACATTGATTATTGAATTAAATTTGAGCAAAAATATTCGATTTTATCTTTTACCCAAATAATCAACGTAAATTAGAAAATAGATATTGACTCTGGAGCTAAGCATAGCTCTCTCTTTGTTTCATAGGTTTTTGGCGTTCCTTAAAAGCACACAGTAAGATTTTGGTTTAGTTTCTGCAAAACCCAAACACATCCGTTTGATTAACTTGCTCAATTACATTCTCTTTATTAGTTTCCTTAGAAAGTTTAAAAAATGCATTATCAAAATAGGCATTTGTAAAATCACTAACTATCGACTGTTTTTGTGGAATACCTGCCTGAGGCTTAATTTCATTTAAAAGATCATAGGTCTCAGTTGAAGCCTCACCATATTTAATCAATTTAACTTTTGAATAACTCATCCCTCTATAGAGTAGTAATATTTGTTCACTGATTAGGTACTCCAAAGATTCATCATCAGTTAATCCAAATGCACCAAAATCTTTTTCATATACAATGTACTTGTATGGACTCAATTTAGTATCCAGCTTGGCAACTACTATCATATGCCCTGCTGTAAACTCTCTTTTTGCTTTCGTGTAATCATTCATTGAGAATATGACGCCACACAGGCTGCCTGGTTTAAAGTAAGGATTATCCAAAAGCACAGGCCTCATATCTTCCCATTCTAATGAATCATGGGGACTATTATCCGATACCAATGTTTCCCCTTCGCCTAAGGTTGCCTTTTTAAACTTTAAATTTCTTGTTTGATCTAACTGAAAATTAATTAACCCTGCTTCGGGGCACAACCATCTGATGGCTCCCTTGGATAAGAAATGAATAAACATCATTGACTCACCAAAACAGTTACCACCAGTATCATTCAAATCTTCTTTAGGATCATAATCAAAATGGTACATTTCCTCGCTACGAGGTATGTAGAAAAACTGTTTTCCCCAATGAGTTAATTGGATACACGCTTCTCTACCATGAGGTGAAACAAAACCTATTTTTTCAATCGCCTCAGTCTTGCTATTTGGCTTGTTCAATATTTTTAACGCATTAATGATATGTTTCTTTGGTGGCATTTTCTGAATCGCACTATTAAAACAGCGAAGCGCTAATTGTCCTTCTTCGGTAAGCTGATGAGATTTTTGCAAAGTAATGCGACACTGATTTAGTAATTTTGAGTATTCGCGTAATTGGTTCCAATACACAGAGGTGGTATCCAATAAAATGGCGTTAAGTAATCCTCCCTTTTTAATCAAATCAAGATATTCCCTATTTAGATTACTCATAAATTTTTTAATGCACTTAAATTTTAATCTAAGTTCTTTTTCCTCTGGTTCTGATTTGCTAAGAAAAGAATCTTCTGCAATATACAATGCTCGCTTGACATCAAGCATACCCTCTGGAATTTTCTCTCGTAACTGGGTGATTTTGTTTTGTTTGTTTTTTAAGTTAGTTAAAATGTTTTTTATTTTATTAATTAATTTTTCATTGACTAAAGAAATTGAAAATTGATAATTTAATTCATCTAATATTCTGTCCATTTCGATGCAATAGCTTTCTATTAGCTTAAGAGTGCTTGTTATTTGTTTTGCCGCATCCAATGCATAAAAATTGATGGGTTTAAAAGACGCGAGATCGGCTTTAACTTTCTGTAAAAGTTGCTTTCCACGTTCACTTGCAAACACTTCTGTGTTTTCCTCAATAAGACTGGCTATGGTATTGAGAATGTCCTTTATCATTTAATACTCCCTTGCTATACAGAATGGGCTTGGATTGAATAGAAATACCTGTACAGATTGAATAAAGCAAGTACTTTCTGGGTTAATTATTCATAAATGTCAATAATGTATTTTATTCCCAAGTCCTTAAATAAACTCCTGAATATTATTTAAAGCAATGCACTAGTGAGCATTCGGATGAATTGATAGGGTAGGAAATAACATCCCTGTTTTCTTGGTACATAGAATGTCACAGCGTCCTCAAAATCCTGTCAACACGTAAATGACCATTCAGATTATGAGTTGATTATGCCATGAATCAAAATGACTGCCCTTTTATACCTCAAAAAGATTAGCTACTTAGGGCAATTAGTGTTTTGTTGATCGTCTAATGCTGCCATCAGATTATTCTGATATGCTCCAATCAGGCTTGATAAACGCTGCATCTCTTCTTGCCCTGCTTTTTGTGATATAGAGCCATCTTTCAATTGGCGCTCTGTTAATTCACGTTGGGCATTTAAATTTTGAATTACTTTTTGTAAGTCTTGCGGTGTTACGTGAGGATTTGATCTTTTAAAAAACATAATGCTCTCTATTATTGATTGATGTACATATATTACCTCTCGTCTTTTTCAAGATCAATCTGGAATTGATTATCACCAGCAACCAGCTAGCCTTTCTGATATATCTATTCCCCAATCGTTAACAGCTTTACCAAAAAACTTTTTTTCAAAAAACAGCAAGTCATTAAGTCTAATTTACAGGGTGATGGCCTGGGATATCGAGCCGAGAAATCAACACAACAATGATCTGACTAAGTGAGTGAATGAGCAGTTCATAACTACCCCCTCTAGATAACTAAGTGCTACTTTAATTTCACAGGACTTACGAAATACCCCAATCTCTTTGTTAAAAAAAGTTCTTAATTCGGTCATTTAGTTTATCTAAACTCCCTCATTAAAAACATTTTTTGCCTCGACCTTGGAGTTTTTCGTAAGTCCTGTTTCATATAAAAACTTAAAAATGCTTGACAATCTACCTATTGGTAGGTAAAACTTATGCCTATGAATATAAGTAATACGAAAGAACGGATATTAGCAGTTGCGGAAGCATTGATCCAAAAAGACGGATATAACGCCTTTAGCTTTAAAGATATTGCAACTGCCATCAATATTAAAACTGCCAGCATCCATTATCATTTTCCTTCAAAAGAAGATCTTGGTGTTGCCGTTATATCCTGGCATGCGGAGAAAATTGCTGCTGTATTATCTGATACAAGCAATAATTCGTCATTATCAGCCAAGGAAAAAATTCAAAAATTCTTTGATGCCATTTTAACACTCACCTACAACGCTGAAAACAAAATGTGCCTCGGCGGTATGTTTGCCTCTGATTTTCAATCATTACCCGTTTCAATTCAAAATCAGGCAAAAAATTTTTTTGAGCTTATCATCGAATGGCTTAAAGGAGTTCTTGAAACAAATGGATATGATAATGAATCCTCATTATCTCTTGCAAAACAAATTATTTCATTGATTGAAGGCGGGTTATTATTAGCAAGATTATATGGAGATGAAATGTTCCTGGAAGGAGTTCGGCATTTTATTGATCAAACAATAAAGTGATTTTTTTTAACATCAAAAACTATCTATCAGTAGGTAGATTTTATGGGGGAATTTTATATGAGTAAAGTCAAAGCAAAAATTATAGCCTTTACAACAGTAATGTTGTTTTTGACATCGATAAATATACATGCAAAAGGAGAAACACCTATGAAACAATATCACCAGACAAATGAAGCGACCATGATAACAATGAAAAGCAAACTATCAAACTCCTCAGAATTTGAAAAATTTTTGGAATCTGGCGGCAGGCTTGTGAAACAAACTGAGCCTAATACAAAAGTATGGTTTACACTTAAGGGAAATGATAATTCCTTGATGATCTTTGATGCATTTTATGACTCGAAAGGAAGAGAAGCCCATTTTGCTGGTCAAGTTGCTACTGCTCTTAAAAACAATTCTGAACAATTGGTTCTTGGAAGCTGGGAAAATGGCGTATTAAAAAATATTGTAAACAGTAAAGTGCTCGCCTCTAAATTACCTGAAAAATCAGTTCCAGTCACTGTTGCCAATTACATTGAGTTCACTGCCAACGATGGCAAATCAGGGCAACTTGCCGCTTTATTAAGTAATGCCGCTGAGATTGTTGATAAAACTGAGCCGCAAACAGCCTACTGGTTTGCTTTGCAGCTTAATGACAACACCTTTGCAATTTTTGATGCGTTCTCTGATGAGTCTGGTCAAAAAGCTCATTTTTCAGGAAAAGTTGCACTGTCCTTAAAAAATCACTCAGAACTCTTGATTAAAAATGGATGGGAAAAAGGTGTTTTACCTAACATTCAAAATCTGAAAGTGATAACCAACATATGATCAATCAGGTATTTATTACTAGTTACACATATTGACCCACCTGGTAACTCCTGTGACTGGATCAGTAACCTTTGATACAGGACATGCTGTAAACATAGGTGCCATACCAGGTGCTGCCGACGCACAAACTGAAGGGCAAGGATGCTCCATATCATTCTGACTGGCACACATCTTATTGTCTGTCGGGTCACAGTTGCATTTGCATGCCGCCTGTATTTGAAAAGAACATAAAAAAATAATTAATATTAGGGCTGTTTTCATCTGATATCCCTTTCGATAAGAGTAATATAATTTAGCATTCAGGCAATAACATCAACCACCTATTTGTACAATTTTAGCACATTAATAAAGCTGCAATAATAATATTGGTGCCAACCCTCATAAACTGCATAAAATTCAATAAAGTGATTTATTTTAAATCGTGATGGTTAAATTAAATCAGTATAATCAAAATATATTTTGCAAAAACAAGGAGTGTGAATATCAATTCAGAATTTGGACAATTGGAGATACTGGCCTTCAAATTGAAACCAAATTGAAGACCAGTCCTTTTTAGTTTATTGGTAGCCGTAATTTACTGTTTCACCTTCAATCTCAGGATAAAACGGGGAGTCCTCATGTAGAGGGGCTGAAGGTAAATAGAACACATTACCAGTCGTGTTACCAAAGAAATTACTGCTTCCTCCATAATTGCTGGTAACATTTTGCGCTTTATTCAACAGCAGGTTCATTGCGTGCTGCTGATCCTGTAATTTTTGCTCAAGCGCATACAGCTCTTTCTCTGATTGTTCTATTTTAGCGTTCAGGCTTGGAATTGTAGATAAACTTAATTCATTAGCCTTTTTCCATTGCTTCATTAGTATTAATTCATTTTTCTCAATCTTTTGATTGTTTTTCTCCATATACACTTCACTAAAGAATTTCTGGCATTGAGAAACTACAGCAATAACAAAAGCAACCACACCAAGCGCAGCAAGAGCACCAGGAATCGCAAAAAACATAGGACTAATGATGAATGTATTCAATATTCCGGTACTTATTAAACTGCCCCCAATACTGAAAAGAGACGCATAGAATGCATTCGTCCTCCAGCTGGCAGCTGATTCAATATATTGTTGTAACTGCGTATTTTCTTCGGTAAGAGCCTTGTTTTGCTTCACCAAATGGGGATCTGACGTCAGATACCGTTCCAGTTGCCTGGTGTATCCTACAAGGCTTTTTTGCAATGAATGAAGATTATGCCGCTCTTTATCGATTGAGCTAGAAATGTCTTTCTCTTTTTCCGCCATTTCTTCCATGTTTTTCATCATGGCTAAAATCATCTTTAATGCATTATTCTCATTGAACGTAATTTGAGGCCCTTTTCCCGATTCTTGAAGAACCTGATCCAATTGAGTTAAATAGATTTTATAACTTATTTCTGTTGCTTCGCCCATTAACTGATTTCGTCGCTCATCCAGCTCACGAATCTGAGTTTCAATCTGACATTTCAGCGCTTCAAGATTCTTATGAGAAAGTTGCAATAAATGTGGATCATAGCTTGCTCTGGCATCTCCTCGAGCAAGACGCTCTTGATTTCTGATTTGACGCTGTTGTTCACTATTTGGCAAAACAACATCGATTTGATGTTTTACTTCACTATAACGCCCTTCAGCTTCTTTTTTCTCCTTATGAAGCCTATTTAAATTTTGCTCTTCTTTATTTTTTTCGGTTTCTTTTGAATTAATGAGATGCATTAGCTTTTGGCGCTCCTCAATTAATCTGTTTTCTTCTTGCAAGAGTCTATCCCGAGTATGCTGACCCTGAGGTGGTGAAAGATCTGGATAAATTCGCGTGGTAGCTGGAGGATTAGTATAAACATTACCATCAGAGTAAGGGTGGTTTAGCTGCTGGTCAAGCAATTGACGTTCATAACGAATTCTATCAATGCTTTGATTAATGTGGGTCATATTGACTTTAAGTTCATTAAATTGCCTGCTCACCTGATTGTATTGACGTTGTTGTTGATAGCATTTTGTATCCAGTTCCTTCAATGTATTTTCCAAGGCAAGCAGCTCGCTCCTGTAATTAATCATCAAAGAATTTTCATTGACTCTCTCTTTTTCATCGCTCATTGCCTCTTGAATATCATGATTTCTTTGAGACTCACAAGCCAGTTGAGTTAAGTGATTTATTATTGCTTGCTTATCTTGCGTGCAATGCTCAGAAAGCAGAGAATTAATTGGATTGAGTACTCTTGATACAGGCTTTCTTTCCAGTAGGTATTGGCGAAGAATATGATAATTTGATTCGCTAATGACTGCATTAGTTTGAGATTGAACTATATCATTGATAATGATTTCTGATAACGCCATGACTCGTGACTCCTCAGTAATTATATTATTAACGAACTCGTTTATTGAAACTATTGATTTGAATCGCTGCATGATACAGAAGAAATTTGCATACCCCTGAAACTACGGACTACATTTCTTCGTTCTATTCAAAACAGTGTGATAACCCCCTGTGCTTTGTTTTCATGTTTAAATCGAGGGCATTATGGCAGACAAATGTTAAGGAATTGTTAAGGGATTGTTAAGGAATTGTTAAGACTGAGCAAAATTACAGACTTTGAGAATAAGCCAAACTTGAAATGTGATTTCAGTAAGGGAGGAAAAGTAATACCCAATCCTCTTTTCAACTGTGCATTCCAAATCTTAAATTCTAGTATCCACTCACTATTTTTAAATGATAAATCAACAGGTTAATTTATGGTGAGCTAATTAAAATCTTTCTTAATCAAGGCAAAGCTTTTTACTTTTAATATCTATTTTTATCCATTATATTATTAGCCGACTTAACCAAGAGCATCTATCAAAGGAGAATGATATTAATGACTGCTTTAAGGAAAACAACTCTAAGTCTCTTTATAATTGGATTTTGTAATACGCAATCGTCTATTGCAGGCACTATGGGACCAGTTAATACCGGCTGCACCGGAAATCGCCTATTTGCAGGAGCAGACGGACTTTACCTTCAGCCACGTAATGATGATCTCGATTATGCAACTTTTCTCGTTGATAACTATACAAAAACACTCAATACCTATTTGGATTATGATTGGGGTTTTAGATTATACGGCGGGGTAAAATTCGCAAATAATAACGATATCACTATAGCATGGCAAAGATTACATACAAGAGATAACGACCTTTTGTTGGGCGATGGTAATATTGCTATCGAACCTCGTTGGCTTAATCTTGCACCATGGACATCTGTACAAAGCGAAAACATTTTTGATTACGATGAAGTCTCGGCTGTCTTTGCTCATACGCATGACTTTAATAATGCCTGGCTTATCCGTTATGGTGCTGGAGCAGAATATGCAGAAATTGATTCAAGACTAACCATAAATGGTATAGCACAGACAGTACAAGGACACACCAGCTTCAGTAATTTCCAAGGGTTTGGTCCACGTATTGAAGCTGATATTTTTTATAATGTTTATAGAGATTTTAATATTTTTGCAAGCGCAAATTCAGCCTTACTGATTGGCTCAAGAGATGTTTCTCTGCTTGCGCACTATCCCTTTGGTGTCACTCGAGATTTTTCTGACCGAAACACCGTAGTGCCTAAACTAGGGCTTCGCGTTGGATTGGATTATCAACGACCATTTGGTTTAATAGGAGATGGAGCTGTTTCAACTATCGATTTTCAAGTGGGTTGGCAAGCTGAAACCTATATCGACGCAATTGAACGTGCCTCGACAGGCTTGGTCGGTGGTGAGGGAGTGGTTATACTGCCTCAAAGATCCAATTACAGCAATCAAGGATTATTTTTCGGAGTGAAACTCACCAGTGGTTGTTTGTAATTCCAAGTATTATTCCAATCTAATTGAGCTTACGGTTGAGCAAAATGAAGTTAACACCCTCACAAATGCGCAGCGCGATTCCGGGAATTATCTGGCCGCCTGCGCCACATCCAATGGCAGCTCAATTGTATTATCAGCTGGATAATTTTAATCATACAGAAAAACTCCCACCTTCAGAAATTATAAAGAATCAATTTAAACAACTGGTGGCATTAATGAGTTTTTCCAAGCAATGTGTTCCGTATTATCAGAAAAAATTTGCCTATTTACCCTCATTTGAAAAATGGCAAGACTTACATAAAGCCTGGCAAGATCTCCCTTTGCTGAAGAGAGAAACGCTTCAAATTGCGAAAGAAAATATTTTTGCCTTGCAAGTTCCACCAGGCCATGAACCATCGGAATTATTATCTACCAGCGGTTCCACTGGTCAGCCTGTCACCGTAAAAGGCAATATGGCAACCCAGTTTTTCTGGAATGCGATCTCTCTTAGAAATCATCTTTGGCATAATGATGAATTTCACAAATCTTTTGCCAGTATCCGCTACACGGAAAATAAGGAGGCTCTTCCTCCATTGGGGACAAAATTTTTAAACTGGAGTCCTGCGACCTACTCGATTGTCGAAACAGGACCTTGTTATCATCTTACTCTCTGTACTCCTGAACAAGAAGCACAATGGCTTCAACGCATAAATCCGCATTATTTGAATTGTAATCCTTCCACCTTAAGAGAAATTACATTGTATTTTGCCAAATATGGAAATAAACCTGAAAATCTGCAAAAGGTACATACTCACAGTGAAATTGTAGAACCGGAGCTTCGGGCCCTGGTTAAAGAAGTGCTAGGTATTCCTCTAATTGACAATTACTCTTCAAAAGAATGTGGTTATATAGCACTTGAATGCCCAGTCAGCGGGTACTATCACGTACAGTCAGAAAATGTTTTTGTCGAGATCCTGGATGAAAACAATAATCCATGTATGCCAGATCAGCCTGGACGTGTTGTCATCACCCCCCTTCATAATTTCTCCTCTCCCTTGATTCGTTACGATATAGGTGATTATGCCATCCCTGGAGATGGTTGTTCCTGTGGGCGAAATTTACCTGTGTTGAAATACATTTTGGGTAGGAAACGGAACATGCTGCAAATGCCTGACGGTAGAAAACTTTGGCCAACATTTGCCAGTAATGGTTTACGCCTGATGGACCTTTTCTCTGGCTCTCAATTTCAAATTGTTCAAACAACTCCGACTGAAATCCAAGTGAATTTAAAACACTCTGAGTCATTCTCTTCTATGGAAGAACACAAAATTCGAGAAAAACTCAGTATAATTTTTAATTACCCCTTTCACTTTGTCTTCAATTATGTGGATTCTATTCCGCGCAGTGCTGGTGGAAAATTCGAAGATTTTATTTCATTGATTTCATAATTCCATATCTCATTTATTCCTCTTCTACATGATGATGCTCTAAATACAATCTTATCTTTGCAATTCATATCTTCTTAGCGTAGTTTTATTTGCAATCATAATCTATCTCAAATTAATCATCATTTCCTGCTGGAATGAGTGCTCGCTAGTATAGTTATTTGATTTTTAAGTGACTTGTTAAACTGCCTACAGCACTCAACTTGTCTCTGAAGGATCCAGGCTACTTTGTAGATACCGATGACAAACAGCGGTACGTAGACAGCCAGTCGTAGAGAATTAGTCATGTCAAATTCAAATGCCTATAGTATAGCTGCACAAACTAGTGCAGCCACTCAAAACAAATATTATGTGTTATAAGGTTCAATTAAATTTCGCAATAAAATTTATAACATGGAGATTCATGCCTGACCGTAGGCAACCAAAGTTGCTTTTATAGCAGGCCGTTCATTAATTCGTTGATACCAAGCCATTAAATTAGGGAATTGTTTTGCATCAATAACTTGCCCGTATATCCATTGAAAACACCAAATCCAGGGCCAGATAGCCATATCAGCAATAGTATAATTTGATCCACCAATGAATGGCACTTTAGCCAGTTGTTTTTCCATAATCCCTAGAAGACGCATTGATTCATCAGCATATCGCTTCATGGCATAGGGTACTCGCTCTTTAGCATAACGATGAAAATGACCAAATTGCCCGAACATTGGGCCTATGTGCGCTGCCTGGAAATAACACCATTGGATAATGGCATATTTCTCCTTTGTCGTTTCGGGCAAAAACTGTCTATGTTTTTCAGCTAAATATTGCAAAATAGCAACACTTTCCATGAGATAAAGATCATTGGTTTGATCATGTAAAACTGGTATCTTATTGTTTGGTGAAATTTTTAAAAAGTCAGAATTAAATTGTTCACCCTGAGTAATATCAATCAGTTTTATGGTGTAAGGCTGCGTCAACTCTTCCAACATAATAGTGGGTTTAAATCCATTGGGCGTGCCGAATGAATAAAGTGTATACATAAGATGTCCTTATTGATTGATAGAAATTATTTATCACTTGACACTAACACTCAATTTCACATCAACATGACCACGTATTGCATTGGAATATGGACAAACCTCATGCGCTTTGGCAACTAATTCTTCGGCCTCATTCTGATTTAAGCCTGTTATGTAGGCCTGTAACGCAACTCCAAGTTTAAAACTCTTCTCTGGAGTAGTATACAAAGAGACCTCAGAAGTCATGGAAACATCCTCTAAAGAAATTTTTTGCACATTAGCAACATGGCGAATGGCACTCTCAAAGCAAGCAGCATATCCTGCGGCAAATAATTGCTCTGGATTAGTGGCACCACCTTTTCCCCCCAGCTCTATGGGCATTGCCAAATCAAGTTTTAATAGTCCATCTGTAGTTTCTACACGGCCGTTTCGTCCGCCATGGGTCTTGGCAATTGTTGTATATAATGCTTTCATAATTTTACATCCCTTAAAATGATAAGGAATTAAAATTATTTAGTATTTTGCTGTTTGTCAAACAAAGAAGAAGAAATTTCATGCTGCACTTTAATGCATATCTAAAAAGATGACGTCCTTGATGAACAAAAAAAAGACAATGCAAATCTAAATTTAGTTACAAATTAAGAAAATCAGTCTCAATAATCAGAAAATATAGAGCCATCCTTGGCCTGGACAGCTTATCAAATTTTATTTATTAAATTATAAGCTTCCTCAGGCTCTCTTTTAAATGAACCGTCGTTTTCAAAATTAAACATGCTACCTGACGTGACTTTTCCAGAAACAAAAGACTTGAGTATTTTATGCATATCCGTAGTTTGAGATTCTTCTGCCCGAGTAAGAAGTGTTATAAGATGCGCTGCTCTTGCCTGAGAAGAGGTTAACTCCGAAGGAATGGTATAATATCCTCTAGCAACTCCAGACAATTCTAATGTGAGCTCATTGTCAGATTCTTTTGTAAGACTGAAAATAGGTGTATATCGCTCAACGATATCACCAGAAGAAATCGCTTGTGTACATATTGTTAATTTATTGCCACTACAGATAATCAGTCTTTTCATTAGTTAGCTCACATTTTGGAAAAATAAAGGGCTTGCATTATATAAAAATAAAACCAATCAGTAAATATTTGATCTTTTGTATTCATATTAAAACTATTAGAATTGGCAAAAATCAATAAGACTAAAAGATGGCACGATGAATTGAATTAATTTTGTATAGAATAGACGCCTCACATAAGCTTATTATGTTGTTTTAGAGCAAGGCACAAACGTTTCAGGAATTGTTAACTTGCTTGAAAATAGATAACAACCAGACGCAGTTTTTGGTCTGCAATAGAATAGAGCCTGTTTTATCTACTCAAGTTGATATCCCTTTCAAATAATCAAATCGCTCACCGTTAGATTTTTTCTATTTTTAGAGACCGGGATCATGCTTTCAATTAATTATCTGATAAAAATTAATTTGTTAATCAATCCTTAAGCTTTAGTGTTTTACACTGATATAAAACGAGAAGGAGAATACCATGACTAACAAAATCTTAACTGAACGCTTGAATAATGAGCTGGATGAACTTGGTGTTCCATGTCTAATGACCGAGCGTGTGCAAGTGTGTTCCAAACTATTTAATTTGCCTAAATTCAAAATGGAAGCCTTGTTGCATGGAGTCATTGCTATTGATGCCAACTCAATACAAAAAATTGCCGATGAACTTGAGGTGAATAAGGATTGGCTGCTGGGCGGCATTAAGAAGAAAACAAAACACTAGAGGCTGTTGACATTTTCTCTGACCGCTGACGTACTGCGGCTTTGTCCGCAGTATCCAGCAGATTTGACTCAATATATCGGTATATATAAAGACATCGATCCATGTCCATATTACCAATTTTAGAATTGCATTTTCCTGGAATGACAGGAGTCGATGATTTTTTTCGAATGGTATCCTGCCCCTCCCACTATCCTGGCTTTTATCAGCCATTTTATGCGCCCCAGAAAGCAGTCTTTCGATAAATTCTGGTGTAAATTAACAGTCACGTACTTAACCACCCTATTACTTCAAAATCAAAGAGAAAAGCAGACTCATTGCTTGGGTATAAATCAACAACAGCATATACTGATCAAATCTTACATTTAATGGTTAAATCAATCAGTTAGATAACCTTAATTTAATAAAATTATCCCTATTATTTGATGAAGAAACAAATTGATTCTGTTAGAATTGGTTAATCCTAGATGTTTAAAGGAATAACAATAATAAATCAGTGGAGAACAGGATATGTTTAGTTTGAAAAAAACAACTGCGGCTGTACTTGCTCTGGGAAGCAGTGCTTTGTTTGCCGGTACGATGGGACCAGTATGTACTCCAGGCAACGTAACTGTTCCTTGCGAGAGAACAGCATGGGATGTTGGTATTACCGCGCTCTATCTGCAGCCAGTTTATGATGCTGATTGGGGTTATAATGGTTTTACTGATGTTGGTGGCTGGAGAAATTGGCATGACGTTGATTTAGAGTGGGATTGGGGCTTTAAACTAGAAGGTTCTTATCACTTCAACACAGGCAATGACATCAACGTTAATTGGTACCATTTGGATGCCGACACCGATCATTGGGCGTTTGTTGATCAATTGCACGCCTACGATATTACCTGGGATGCTGTGAATGCTGAACTGGGACAGTTTGTTGATTTTAGCGCGAACAAAAAAATGCGCTTCCATGGTGGCGTTCAGTATGCCTACATCAAAACAGACGTTAATCGTCATTTAAACGGCTTCTTTTTAGATAACTTCAATTCCAAATTCAATGGATTTGGTCCCCGTACCGGCCTTGATATGAATTATGTATTTGGTAACGGGTTTGGTATTTATGCGAAATCAGCCGTAGCAATCCTGGTTGGTACAAGTAAATTCCTGGATAACTGTACTGTCTGTGGTTTTTCTTATGGTTCCAAAAATGCAATAGTGCCAGAAGTTGAAATGAAGCTGGGAGCAGATTATACCTATGCAATGGCCCAAGGCGATTTGACTCTGGACGTTGGTTACATGTGGTTCAATTACTTTAATGCCTTACATAATACCGGTGCGCGGAATGTTGGCTTAGGTGCTTCTATAGAGACCGATTTTGCTGCTTCTGGCCCCTATATTGGTTTAAAATATGTTGGTAATGTCTAACAAATATTCAAGACCATGTTGCTAATCTAATTAAAGATCACGCAACAATACATAAAAAACCCGTATTAGATTATGTTAATACGGGTTTTTTTCATCTCCCCTTGTTTAATTAAATTATTTATCTTCAACCAGGCTTGCTTATTCTGCCCGTTGTTAAATTCTTTTCCACTCTGGAGATGATAGTTTATAATGAAACAATCTTTCACGTATCATTTATGAAATAAAGACATGTCTGATGTTCGTGGCAAACCTGATGCAAACCAGATTCCAGATGACATCTGGCTTGACATTCTTATCAATTATCTTCAACCACAAGATGTTGTGAGCCTGTCTGAAGTCAACAATCGCTTGAGCAGACTTTTCAAAACTCAACACACTCAATCTGAGCAATTGAACCGAAAAAAAACATTGGGAATTCTGAAAGTATTTGCAGGATACAGTTCCACTTTCCTGTTTGCACGCCTCAATGGTAAGCAAAGATTATTTAAAACCAGAAATTGGAGTGTCATGGATAGCGATAACATAAACCCAATCTTAATGCCCATCTCTCTGCCAGAGAACATCTCTTTTATTGAATCCATTCAATCAACGTACAAACACACCGTGGTTGTTGGTCGTGATAAACATGATCAGATTATAGTGGCAATAAATAAAATCAATCAGGATTATGCAAAACAAGAAACCAGTCACAACCAACTGATTCCCCTTCCATTACGCGACAATAACATTTCTCTGGTATCTGCAGGGAATGAAGAGAGCTATATTTTTAACTCTGTTTTTATTTTGTCCCGCAATACAACAGGGCAATTGTGTCTTGAATCGCACAAAATAAATGGCAATGACCGATTGGAAACAGTGATTGTGGAAAGGAACTACCAATCACCCATATCATTGCCTTGCACCATGAAAACAGTAAAACAAATACATTCAGGAATATGGCATACTGTGATTAAAGGCTATGATCAATACAATAGGCCGCAAATTGCCACTTTTGGAAAAAATTACGATGGGCAATTAGGCACAGGCGATTGGGAAAACAGAGATACACCTACCCTGATAAAGCTTCCTCCTGAAATATTTACACTTCATGTAATTGAAACCGGCTTTTTTCACACCATTGCCATTGGACTTGATAAAAATGGATTCCCTATCGTTGCAAGCTGCGGTTATAACTCTGATGGCCAGTTGGGAAGTGGGGATAAAGAAAATAAAAACACATTAACCCCCATCAAACTTCCAGAAAATATGAAATCAGTAGAAATGGTTGCCGCCGGAGCCAAACATACCGTCATTGCTGGAAAAGACATAAATAACAAACCTATGGTTGCCACATGCGGTTATAATAATTATGGACAACTGGGTACAGGCGATGGACAAAACCGAGTCTGCTTGACTCCCATTTCAATTCCCAAGGACCTAATTACAATTGATTATGTTGAAGCAGGTACATTTTATACCGTCATTTGTGGGCGGAACATGAAAAATCAGCCGATTATTGCTTTATGTGGATGTAATTCAGACGGTGAACTGGGACTTCCCCCACAAAAAATCGCAAAAAAATTATCCCTGATGACCAATCCAGCCCTGTTCTTTCCACCGCGATCAGACAAGAACGTTATAAATAATTTAATGAAAAGTAGTAAATTCTCGCCATGTCATTTGCTATGAGGTTTAATTTATTTCTACAGAGAAAAATGAATGTTCAAAAGCCCGTTATTTCTGCTTTGTTTTTTGTTATTTCTCTGTGAGAATAAAACCAATCATCCACTGACTTACGATTATTTACACGATTGTTTCTGGACAAAGTTAATTAATCGCCACCATACTTAATGAATTCAATTTGTAAACATGGAATGTATCATGACGACTCCAAAAAAAATTCTTATGATTGTAGGAGACTTTAACGAAGATTTGGAAGTTTATTTTCCCTATCAAGCAATGCTCATGAACAATTACCCCATTGATAGTATTTCCCCCGGCAAAAATAAAGGGGATTTTATTCAGACCGCTGTACACGATTTGGATAAACCAAATCTTCAATCTTACACCGAGAAATTAGGACACCTATTCCCCATTACAGCGGATTTTTCCAAAATCACTTTAAAAGATTATTTTGCTTTAATCATTCCAGGTGGAAGAGCTGCAGAATATCAACGTTTAAATAAAGATATTTTAGCTATAATCAGGCATTTTCATGACACAAACAAACCCATTGCCTGCATTTGTCACGGCATACAAATTCTTGCGGAAGCTGGAATACTTGAAGATAAAAAATGTACGACCGTCGGTTTTTGTGAACCGGATGTTCGAAAAGCAGGAGGACATTTTATCGACACAGGAATGGATGGTGTTGTGGTAGATGGTAAATTAGTTACCGGAGCCACATGGCTGGGAAATGCCCCCTGGATGAGAGCATTTCTTCATATCTTGCAAAATGAGGGTTAATCATCTTTACAGAGTAATTAACCAGTGGCAATCAGATTAAGTCAAAACCAATTTACTATTTATATAAAAATTATATTCTTAAACCATGATTGTTATCGTATCCCGCTGCAATGGTTGTTTGTAAATCAATTGCAGCCACTTTTTTATAGAATTGCCCGGTTTCTGGTTGCCTTTGATTAAAAAAAGTATGCCGATTAAGTTTATTAGACAGTTTTGCGATTTTTATCATAGATTCTAACGCACTTTCAGCCGTTAACTCTCCTTGCTTATATTTTTTATAATCATCAAATATCATAGCAGCGCCATTAGGTATATTAATAACCTTGCCATTTTCCAGCTGGCGTGTATTTCCACCTAATAGGCCTAATTTTCCATCCAGCTGAATCACATCCTGAATAATCTCATCAATTAAATCATGAGCAGTTTTTATCTTCTCGTCAAATGAGTTTTCTGACACTAATTGGGCAGAATTCTTTTCTTGAGTGCCTTCCTCTACAACAGTGTTCTGCAAGATAACTTCTTGTTCTTTAACAGTAGACTCATGCGCTTCAACTTCTGTTTCCGCTCCAGAGGCTCTTGTTAAACCTAACTCAGCTACTCTTGGTTTTAATGATTTAAGTTGAGTGGAACATCGTTTAATTTGTGCTCTTAACGTGTCATTTGAAGTAACTCTTTGCCAAAGCTCCTGGGCAATCTCCTCAACACCAGGCCATTTGTTTTTGCATTGCCATTCATTTTGTCTGGGCTCAAGATCCATCAAGGCCCTTCCAATTTGCTTTAATTCTTGAGCCGTTGGATTTACAGGGTCAGAAACCTGGCTTAATACTTTATGAAATTTTCTGAGGGGATCTGAGAGTTCTGAAAGTTTAATAGCCCCTTTAATAACTGGTAATGTCACAGGATTTAATTTTTTATCCTCATCAACATAATATAGAGCCCATTCCCCAGTTTTGTCCCTGGGTCTAATCAACAAATAGGAATCCGGTTTTAACTCAGAGGGTGTTTCTGCCGCAATACACCAGCTGTTTTGTTTTACTTTTAATTCATTGGCATAATGATCCAAATTAAATAAACCAGTCTTTTGAATATCAAAGGCTATCAGTTGGACTGCATTTTCAAGTCTTTCTTGAAAACTCATGTTTTCTATCCCCGGCCTTTTGATACTGGGAACCCAACTGGCGTCATTTTTATTGTTCTGTGGTACATAAAAATAGTCTGGCGCCTCCACACTCCCATCGATTAAATACCTTTGATCTTGTAATTCCCAATGAACCGCACTAAGTTCACTTTTGTCATTCAAAATTCCCATTTTTTTTAACTGATGAAACAAAAATCCTGGGCCAGTTACACCTAATGTTTTAACAACTCTCTCCCCTTTTGTTTCCTTCATTGATGCATATTCATGAGTGAGCTCAAAAGAATCTCTCGCAATATAAGATTGCTCAATCGCATCTGCTAATTGCTGGATTATTTGATTTCCTTTGCTACCTAAAATGATGTCATTGCAAAGGGCATTATTTGCTCCCTGAGACCAGGGAGACAATAAAAAGCCAAAAGGCGCGTGAATTTCATCAGGGAAAGGCGTGGAACATAAGATATCTGAATCCAGATAAATCCCTCCCTCTGCAGCCAAGATGTTTAATCGCAACATATCACTCGCCATCCCATAATTAGGAGATTCCTGATCGAGTTCATGACGTATGCTATCCCGGCAGACACCCTCCTCATTAATGTCTTTTACCGTGATGCCTTTGGATTTCATGTCTTTAATAAACAGCTCAAGTTCTTTGGCAGGAGCGATTTTTTTATCTACCCAAACAATCGTTTCATAGCCTGGGTTCTTTTCAGCCCATTCAGAGACAACTTCGATATTTTTTTGAGGCATGATGTGACCAACCCATATAAAATGGATTTTTTTGTCAATTTGAGCTTCTTGACCAGCCTGTAATAAATTTTCTGTCTTCATATCAATTCTCCAACCCGGATATGAATACATTTTATACAGATTGATATTAAGCCCAGATGAGCATCATGAGAATAAAACTCATAGTACATGCCCGTTAAGAATAGCCAGAACCAAACGAAAGCGATTAAGAAATAAAGAATAACTATAAACCGATTTTGCTGATCCTAACCCATGAGCGTCGATGGATTTCCGTAACAATTATCAATATAATTTTCCAGTAAATTTGTGGCTTTAATTTGATAGGAACGCTGCCCAAACCACCAAGGATTGAATCATGAAAACCTTAATGACCCGCATTTTCTCCCTCATAATATTATTTGCATCGCCTTTTCATCCTATTGTTTTTGCTCACACCAATAATGCAAAAAATCAAGGTTTATCGGCTTCGATTAACAATAATACGGACAGTAACACCTCCAATAACACTTATGTCACACCTCAAGCCTTTTGGGATTTATATTTTGATTTCACTGGAGATGAAACTCCTGGATATCCCAAAGGTAAAATCAATATTTCCCAAACCTTATTCCAGTCAGAAATGAAAAAAAACAGCAGCTTAGCGCAACAAAATGAAGGCCAATTAATCCTGTTCATCAATTCCACACTGTATATTTATAATAGTGACCGTCAGCTTGAGCTAAAGCAATTGATGCGTACTGCACCAAATTCAGGATTCACTGAGATGACTGCGATATCACATATTGGTCCAGCCCTGATGTATCTGGCAAAAATTAAAGAAAATGGCGATAAAAGCTGGAAATCACAAATGGAAAATTTACTTAAAGATATCCAGTCTGTAAGAGCAATCAATACGCTAACACCTAATAACTGGCTGGAGCAAATCAATGCGCCAGCCTGGAAGCCTCATCTCACTACAATCCATAATATGATTGATTATGCCTGTTCTATGGCAGGCAATTACATGAGTGATGTATTGAACGAAAAACTATCGTTTGATATGTCCTCTTTACAAAATGACTTTCTTAACGGCAATAAAACGTACCCTATCCCTTATAATAACGTCATGATCGGCACTTTTATGTTAACCGCTTTGCAAAGCATGGATCAGCTCCAGAGTAAAATAAGCCAATTAAAAATAGATTGGCCTCATGCCAAGGTAATTATTCGTTTTGTCGCAGGATCTAATGTTTCAGCTGGGGTAAGCAAAGGCAGCAATTGGTTGGTCCCATTTGTTCAAGCACTATCCAATAATACATTAGCTACAGATAGAATTTATATCACGCCTTATGCCGCAGTTAAATCATCGTTAGGCACACAAGAGTTAACACAAGCAGATTACAACTATTATAATAATACGGTATGGGGAACAAGACATAACCGTACAATAATTGCCAACGAAGTATTCACTAACATTACGAGCATCTTCTTACCTGACAGACCAGCTATTCCCGGTGATTATACTTATTCCAAACAACCTAAAATCGAGGATTTTCTAATGCGCTTAAAGTTTTCATTGGCAGAACCAACTGAAATGTTGTCCAATACTGTTGGGTTTTGGATGGCTGGTGAACTTGCCGAAAAAAACTGGAATTACAATAAAATCAGCATCCCGGGTATTACAACTGGTTTCCCAGAAAGCATATCCACCTATCCGAACAATAATCCTGTAATTCAGAGATGGTAAAAAAATTACTCATAAGCGCTATATTATTGCTTATATTTCCTGTTTCAGGGCAATCCAAAACGGTACTTGTTCCCTATCAATATCTAAAAACATCGGGAGCAAGAGATATAACACCTTTCACACTCGATGGTGCGCAATACCTTGCTATACCTCAGTTGTCAAAAGATGAGTCTGATACTCCTGCTAATATCAACGGCGGCAATGCCAAAGTTGATGTACTTATTTTTAAGTGGGTTAATGGTAAGTTCCATTTATATCAAAAAATCCAGGGGCATGGTAATGAAGGCACCGCATTTTTTAGAATAAAGGATCAAGCTTATCTCGCTACCTCCTCAATCTATTCAAAACCAAAAACTGCAAATAACAAGCATAGTTATACTAAATTATATCGTTGGAATGGGAGACGTTTTTATCCCATTCAGCAATTTTTTACTTATGCCTCCAAAGGTATTCATGCTTTTTCCATTGGAGAAAGACACTTTTTGGCATTTGCTGATGGATTGGTTTTTCCCGACAACAAAATAACAACCAATACGGACTCCATTGTTTATGAATGGAACGGTAAAAAATTTATTCCTTATCAATCATTCCCTACCAAATGGGCTTATGGATGGGACTTTTTTACTATAAACGGATCAAATTACCTGGCACTCACTGATCATGCCCAAGCATCTCGTATTTATCGTTGGGATGGAAAAAAATTTGTTTTATTTCAGAGCTTTTCAAAAACTGGTGGGCGTGCATTTTCACATTTTACTATAGATGGAAAATTTTACCTGGCTTATGCGAATCTCCTGCATCCTTCTATTATTTATCAGTGGGCAGGGAACGAATTTGTGGAATATCAACACTTGGATGGCTTGGGAGGACGAAATTTTGTCTATTTTTACAGCCACAGTAAACATTATCTGTTGCGAATCAATTTTATTACTGGTTCAAGAATGAAGCCGAAAACGAAGTTGTCATCCCAACTGTATCAATGGATAAATGGTAAATTTCAGGTGATTCAAAACATTACCACATCAGGAGGTGTTGATGCAGCCGTTTTTTCAGTTAATAACCAACGCTATCTGGGGGTTGCAAATAGTCTGAATGAACAATCTCGATTTCAAACAGACAGCATCATTTATAAAATAAAATAGCCCAAAGAAATGCACACAAAGCAATCAAATTATTCTCTTAAGGTTTGATTAATATTCTTACATTATAATTACTCAATATAACCCTTGAGTGAGGATATCAAATGAAAGATTTTGTCATTGTTGGGGCTGGGCCAATAGGCTTATATTGGGCTGCAAGACTTGCACAGATAAAAGAAAGTACGGGATTACCTATAAATATTGTAGTTATTGACCCTAGGGCAGGCAATTACAATCGAGAAAGGATAGTATCCAATGAAGCAATCAAATCGATAAGCTCCCAATTCTCAATCAGTATGCCGTCCGGCAAAGGAATCCCGAGTGAGGCCATGTATATCAGAGACTTTGAAAAATCACTATACAAATATTGCGAAAGTAAGGGTGTAACATTTAAAAAAGGGACATTTTCCGGGCTAAGTAACGATTTGGTTTCGTATAAAGATGATAAGGAAAACACCCGTACAGTCAAATGCGACATGGTCATTGATTGCTCTGGCTCTAATCGTATGGTTCTCAAAGAAACCAATCGCTTGCTGGGAAAAGAAGTATTTGAAATCAAGACATTGGGTAAAAACCCACATACCAATCATTTTTCTTGCTACATGTCATTAAGTACTGAAGAAGCAATGAAACTACGCCTCCCTGACGAAATAGATCCTTTGCTTCAGGCAAAACAATTATGCAAATTACGACAAAAATATGATTGGCCAAATTTTTCATTTCCAGTGGTCGACATACGCTCTGCAAAAAATGAAGAAGGTGGTGTTAATTATTTTATTTATTATGAAGTACCCGATAATTTGAAAGATAAAGAAAAGAGTGTACAAATTGAATTTCTTAAAGATTTACTCAAATTAAAATACGGTTTTGAAGATATTGATTTTACAATTCATTCGTTTGGACACTTCCCTGTTTGTCCCAAATATGTCGATAAACCATTTTATCTTGGTGAAGAATTACCTGTTGTTCTTGCAGGCGGTGATTGCCAAATTGAACCGGATTATCGTAAAGGGATTGGCATAGAAAGTGGAATTGAACGTGCCAATTTTCTATTTGACACCGCTCGTCTTACAAGCAAAGGGCTGGGGTTCTTATTTGATAATTACTACCAACAAGTAGCCAGATACGTAGGCTATCATGGCAACCTGATTGAACAGTTTTATCTGCAAAGAGTGGATAACATTAAAGGCTCTTCGCTTGAACAAGCAAAGAAAATTCTTTGCTCCGCTTGCGAGTCAGTAAAGGAAATCGAAGATGTTGCTGCCATTGCTAGCGAATTAAAGCTTTTAGGCAATGAGCTTTTCAAGAAACCTAATTATGAAAGTGCTTTGGAATGCTATCTTAATGCTATTCATTTGTATCAATCCTTTGAAAAAGCCTTGCCACTGACAATGGATTTTGTGACATTGCATTCCAATGCCTGCCAAACCTGCCTGAAGTTAAAAGAGCATGGACAATGCATAAAGCTGGCAAATGAAGGCATCAAGGCTTATGCGGAAATAAAAACAGAAGATAAAGACATGCTTTTCAAATTATTATTCCGAAAAGCCTCAGCCCTCGTTGAACTAAGTAATGCTTTTGATGTCAAGACACAAAGAAAGGAGCTGGATGAGGCATTGAAAGATCTGAAAGAAACATATGAGCTAATGCAGGAAAACTCAGGTGAGAATAATGCCGCTTTTGTTAAGCAGATTCAGACCAAAATTGTAACTATCGAGAAAAAACTTCCTCCTCCACAAGAGGAAATAAATAAAATCGAATTTATTTAGCTTTAAATTGGTAACATTATAAAAATGCCTGGCTTGGTCATTGATGGATAGAAATCTATCTGACAATGAACAAGCCTAATCATTTTATCGTATTCGATTAAAATGACTCTCTTCCCCAATAAATTTTCAATAAAGCTCAATGCTGCTATTCTTAATTGAAATAGGGTTGATGGAGGGAGTGAAAATGCTAAATAAGGAATATATTAAAACAACACCCTATGGATTAGGATTTTCAGAACTTTTTTTCGAAGACAACTTAAAAAAATATTTTTCTGATCTGTCATTAGAAGTATTGTCAGCAGAATACTCTCCTTCTGCCAGTGATAAAATGGCTTGGTCTGTCAAACACCCCAAACAGGGGGATCATCCCATAGGAGTACAACGTTATAAAATAATCTTTAAAAAAAACGGTAAAATACAAACCCGCCATGTCATCGTCAAATCTAAAATTAGCGATAAGCATTATCTCCAGGTTATATCCAATGCCTTTATAAAATGCGGTATTCAAACGGAAATGCCTATCCTTGACTATTTATCACAACTGGAATTTTCAAATTTAAACAGGAAAGAAATCACTATTTACAATATGCAGCATTCATTTGAAGCTTTTCAATATGCTATGCCATTGTGCTATGGATCCTATTTAGATGAACATGAAGAAATTTGTGTATTAATTTTAGAGTGCCTTGATGAAGAATGGCTATCCCTCGATCCTTTTAATACCTCGAAATGGGATCAATCAGCTATTGAAGCATTGATTGATGCAATTGCTCCGATGCACGCCGTCTGGTATAAAAAAGAGAATGCGATTGTCGAGATCAAAGGCTTCAAAAATCCGTTAAATACCGACCAAATGCAACGCTGCATACCTTATTGGAATGCCCTGGCAAAGGCGGTGAAAACATCAAACTTGCCTTTCCTTGCAAAGGAAGATTATTTATTTCATACCCATCTTATTGAAACTATACCGCAGTGGCATAACAAAATTGATGCGATGGCTAAAACATTGGTACAAAATGACTGCGTACCGAAAAATATTGCATTATGTAATCAAAATGGGACAAAGAAAGTTTTGGTTTATGATTGGGAAATTGCAACTATTCATATACCACAACGCGATATTGTTGAGTTTTTGTCTTATGTTTTACCGGAAAATTTCGATAGTAAATCATTAAGCAATTATATAGAGAGACATCGCATAAAACTTGGCGAAGCAACGCAACAGATGATTGATGCAACAGAATGGCGGCTTGGATTTCAATATGCTTTATACGATTATTTAATACAGCGTATTTTTCCACAAATACCTTTTGAAAAACTCGAAGCTCGTAACATAGCAAAAGTGTACAACAATGCCCGTCGCATGATGGCGTTACTGGACTAATTTTCTGGAGTGATTAAGGATGACTCATATACGCGTAATACTGCCTGGGTACAATACTAAAGTTTTAAACAAGGACATATTAAAACCGTTTGAAAACCCTGGCCTGGAATTAAGTGTTGATTATGCTGACCTTGCGGTTGATGCGGTACGACACGAATTTGATATTGCTTTGATAGCGCCTTATCTCATAAAAAAAGCAATGAAAGCCGAGCAAGATAAGGTCCATGCGATAGTGATTGATATGATGGCAGATGTGGCAATGCGCGCACTTCGCGAAGCAGTGACAATTCCTGTCGTCAGTCTTGCTGAAACAGCGGTGCATGTCGCAACCATGATGGGTAACAATTTTGCGATTATCAATACAACAGATGAGCTGACACCCATCCAGGAAAATTTGGTCCGTAGTTATGGATTACACGATCGGTTGGCATGTATACAAGGTGTGCAATTGGATCCGCATGACGACTATCATTCAGACAAAACGATCCACGGCTTAATCGAGCAATGTGCAGATGCTGTGATAAAAAAGCATGCTGATACACTTATTTTCGGCTCAGGACGCTTGATTGGTTATCGGGAAGTCATTCAAAAAGGTTTACAGGAAAAAGGTTTGCATATCACCATTATTGAACCACTGCCTACCGGAATTTATTTCGCAAAATTTCTGGTAGACTCCAAAATTTCCCAAAGCAAATATGTTTATCGGTCACCCGATGCTTCCACCTTAAAAACATATTCAAAAATTTTGGGGAATTAATCATCTTGATTTTATCTTGAATCTCATTAGGCCTGGTGATTACTGATAAACTTTCTTTCCATCAATATAAACAGCAACTAACTTGTTTTCGCAGGATCTGGCAATCACTCTTGCCAGACGATATTGAAGTTCATCAAGGGCTAACTCTTGTGACAAAGAAGAAAGCTCTGCCAGAGGATAGTTATTCCTGTCATCCAGGATAATTAAATCCGCCTTTTTACCTGCTTCAATGCTGCCAATTTGCTTCTCTAATCCCAGCAATTTCGCTCCGCCAAGAGTAGCATGGTATAACCAGGTTTTAGCATCAATCAAAGCTGTCTTTTTATCAAGCCTCCATAATGCTTTATTGGTAAAACTCGCTGAACGCATTTCATCAAACAGAGAAAGACTGTCCCCTCCACCGCTGTCTGATCCCAATCCAACTTCAATCCCCAATTCTTTAAAAAAAGAAACAGGTGCCATTCCCATAGCAAAGGAAAAATTACTGGAAGGACAATGACTGATTCCAACTTCCTCAGCATAGTCTGCCATGCGTTTCATCTCTTGCAGTGATAACAAAGTTCCATGCGCAAATACAGTTTTATCAGCAATACATTGTGTGGATTCAAACACATCAAAATAATCATAGGCTGTGTTAAACAAGCTTTGAATCAATTCATCAAACCCTTCATCCTTATCAAGATGAGTATGCAACAACAGCTTGTTAGCACGGGCGAATTCACCCGCTTGCTTCAACATAGTCGCAGAACAAGTCACGGCAAACCTGGGAGACACTGTGATATGTAGATTATTTTTACCATGGTAACGATCTTTTAAAAAGGTCAGATCTTTAAATGCCTGATCACAATCGACAAGCAAATTATCAGGTGCGTTTCTATCCATCAACACCAAGCCTATAAACGCTCTGATACCAAGGCGCGTCGCCACATCGCAAACTACTTCTGTTGCTTGTCGACTGCTGGTTACCATCGTATTGATAGTCGTTGTGCCAGAACCCAAACAGGCATGTACATAAAGCTCAGCGTAGCGTTGGCATCTTTGCAGGTTACTTGAGAAAGCGGTTTCTGCTGGAAAAACCAAAGTGTTTAACCAATCCATCAATGGTAAATCACCAGATCCACTAATAACGTATTGGGAAATATGGCTGTGGGTATCAATTAAACCAGGAAGGATTAAATGATCAGGATAATTTGACACCGTATAGGATATTTCTTGATTGAAATGAGCCTGCTCTCCTACTTCTATAATGCTGTCGCCATCGATCAAGACATAACCTTTCTTGATAAGAAGACTCTGCCCTGTTTGTGTAGGAGTGATAATATCTCCTAAAATCAGATGAGGAATGCTATTCAATTCATATCCTGAGATTTATTTCTTACTATCAAAAAGTATAGACAACCTCCTGGATTAACTGAAATTTGGAGTAAAAAATCCAATAGTAAAAAGAGCTCTTTTTTTCAATTTGGGCAATAAGTAGCCATTATGAAAGATGAATAATCTGAATTATTGATTCAATGAGTTTTTATTGGCCTCTCATAGAGAAAATCCTTCTTTCTCGTTCAGCTGTTCTTTCTTTTAAAATTTTGTCCAAATGCTGATGAGCCACCTCTTCATTTCCTTTGCCAACCTGTGAAAAACGCAGTGAAACGCCACCCGGGATTAAACCGCGATTAAAGAACAATCCGCGGTAATCTGTTGCTGAGTAGGCTTGAGGCCTGTTGACATTGAACTCAAAAGACAAGTTTTGTAATGCTTTAACAACCATTGATTTAGCAGCATTAACCAAGTGCTCTTGCATTTCCGGAGTAAAATTCTCACTGTACCAATCCAAAGGTTTCGGCACATCAATATCAATAAATTTTTCGGGGTGAGATTGGGCTTTCAATTCTGCTATAACATTTTTCAAGACAAAATCATGCTTGGAAGCAATTTTTTGCTGACAAAAATTGCGTTGAAACAACCCTGGACCTGTACCATCATTGGTTTTACGCTCAATAATAGTTAGTCCTTTTTTCCTTAAAGCAAGACCATCAAATTCCTGTCTTTCACCACTTTCTGGAGAAATAACCTCAAAGGATTTGTACAGACTCACTGCCAACCGCTCGGAAAAATCCTTGATAGTCAAATACAACCGCGGATCGCTGGTTTTCAGGCTAGAAGGTTGAACAGATTGCATCAAACCCTCAGCAAGGTGACTTGGACCACTCAAAACCTGCGTGTCAACACCCACCTGCGGATCAGAATCACCTTTTTTTCCTTCCTGTTTTTCCTTTCCTTTCTCACGATTATTCATTGGAGACTCTAATAAATTCTCCTCATCATCAAAGATTTCCTTGCGCAAATTCTCCAAGGTTTCCTCACCATCAGAATCATAATCAATCAAATCTACCCCTTCCACGGTTTCACTCTCTTTAGGAGGATAATAAATTAATGGGGACACTGTTTTGAAATGTTCAAGATTATTCAACCAGCCTTGTAATAGTTTATCCATTCCATCAGATTGGCCCAACTCGTCCATAGCGCGTAAATATCGCTCTTGATAATCACGAGATTCGGGGAGTAAGGCTTTTTTATCTATTTCTTGATTTTTATCCTTCACAATCACTCTTAATCCCTCAAGATAGTGAATCATGGGAGGAATTGCTTTTTTTCTTTCGCTGACAAAATGCTGTCTGGCTGCTTCAATTCGTTTTTTATAGTACTCTTGTAATTCCTGCTTTTTGTTAGACCATGCCTTGGATAAGCCTTGTCCGATGTCTTTTGGCTTAACCGACCCTTTCATCATGATAGAATTCGCATCTTCGACAAATTGTTCATAGTAGTTCGCATAAGGAGTCTTTCCTTTCTGATATGCACTTCTCAGAAGACGCAGTTGTTGTTTAATATCATGGAATTCCTGGGCGTAGAGTTTTCTTTCCAGTTTCAAACTTTTTAGTTTATTTTTCAGTTGCTTAATTATGATCTCATCATCACTGCTAATCTCACCATTACTGCTAAACTCAGAAATTATCTTCGGAATTCTTTTGATTTCATTATCAATAGCGTTCAGCCTCCTTTCGTAGAATCCTAGAATTTGGCTGTGTTTTTCCAAATTAAAAACATCACCTGCTTTTAAAGATTGAAGGTGCTTATGACAACGACTCATAACATAAGCATAAGCTTTATATAAATCACCGTTATTATTGGTTTGTGGATCAGTTGAAAAATCAATATCCTCATCATCCCGTAAACTATCACGACGGCTATCTTCAAGCAATTTTAGTTCTTTTAGTGCTCTGCGAAGCCCTCTCAATTGACAGGGAATTTTAGGTATGTTGTTGTCAGGTTCAGATAAAAGTGTACGAACTACTCCTGTCGCTCTTACCACTTCATCAATCTCTTTAATGGTCTTGTGCAAATCATCACTCGATTGAGTTTTATTCAATTTATCAATCAATTGCCCAATTACTTTATCCAAAAGACCACAAACAGCTTGCTCTTCTGCCAATTTTTCATTATTTAAGAGATCAGCATACAAGGCTTTGAAATAAGGTGTTACCTTGCTATTTCTGGCAGGAGTATCCGGTAAGCACAGAATCGGGACATGAAGATTGAGCTGTCGTCCCAATTCGCTTACTCCGCCTTTGGCTAAAACGTCATTCCAATCCTCATTGACGGTTGGAGGTTCTTTGACAATGACACGATAACCGGCATCCATGAATGCTTGGCAAGCCTTTACAAACTCTAAAGTAGCGAGAGGATTACCCACAGGATCGTCATGATCCTTTAGTAAAACAACGGTTGCCCCAGGTGGATAATGAGTTTTAACATAGGCCAAGGTAGTAGGTAGTTCAGACACACCCATGGATGCCAATACCGAATAATTATTTCTGATCTCATCCAAACTCGCCACACTGGCTGCTGTTTCAACTCCTTCGGCAATAAAAACAACATTGACGTTATCTGTTTGATTAATAACAGCTGCTTTACCTTCCCGTAGAGGCTTGGTTGGCCCTAAATATTTTTTACAATAAAAATCTGAGTTTTCAGGATTTGTCGCTTTGTTTCCATCAGGGTCAATTTGTATTATCTGCAGGCCAACAAGTTCATCATCCAGATTACAAACAGGGACAAGCACATAATCTTTGTAGGGTTTATTTTTATCAAACTCCGGAATACCAATAGGACCTTTTAAGCTTCTTAACTGTAATTGTTCAGCCACGCCTGCCGGGATTTTTCGAGTTCCTACAATATAACGTTCAGCAGGAGTATCTTTTAAAGGTATGCTTCTTTTCCATAAATCATTGGCTAATTTAATGCTCCTTTTATCAATAATATATTTATTCAATTGATTAATTTCTGGAGTTGATGTCTTGCCCATACCAGTTTACCTCACTTAAATGAAGTGAAAATTTTGACATATTTAGCTTAAGGAAATATTAAAAAAACAACACAAAATGTCTACATATTAGACATATATTTTGGTGGTAAAAAAAGAGAGGTTGTTTTATTTTATAACTAATTAGAATTACCTCTGATGTACATTATGCGCAAATAACAGGCGGAGAAGAATGAAGTAAGAACAGCGCTTTTTATTTTCTTAATAACTCAGGACGAATCATCCAGGCAATACACCAATGAAGCCCGTCTGCTTTATCGAGGCAAACAAGACTGCCAGGTTCAAATGAAACCAAAATTTGATGTTCGTCTTCCACAACAAGTTGGCTGACCAGCTTGTTCATAAATGGCAAATGCCCTACAAACATTATGTTTTGTTTTAATTGATTAATCTCTTTTACCAATGGTATGACATCATCAAGTGGATCGAGACCAGCCCTGGATTCAACGCCATTTTTGCTGGAAATATGACCAGATAAACTCTCTGCTGTTTGTTGCGCTCTTAATTTTCCACTATGGTATACACAGGATACTTCGATTTTAAGTAGGGAAAGGAAATTGCTTAACAATTGAATATCTTTCTGACCCCGATCACTCAAAGATCTTTCAGGATCAATATCTTTATCCAAACTGTCACCATGTTGAACAAGAAAAATTTTCATATCACTCTTTTAATTCATTAGCTAATTTATTAAAGTGTAGACTCATTTGAGATAACAGATAAAAAAGCTTGTAATGAAACCTAAAATTTCAGTATTTATTGCAACAAGTCTCGACGGTTATATTGCAAGAAAGGATGGCTCAATTGATTGGCTTATGGAGGCAAATTCTCTCGCCTCCCCGGGAGAGGATTGTGGATATCGATCATTTATTGCCACCATAGATACGATAATTATGGGTCGTTATTCGTATGAAAAAGTTATAACATTTGATGAATGGCCATATGGATCCATACCAGTTATAGTAATGAGCTCAAAACCCATACAGATACCTGAACATTTGCGGCATACCATTTCAATTTCTAACCAGAGTCCTTCAGAATTAGTTAGTGAATTGGCTCAACATGGCATTCAACACGTATACCTTGATGGGGGTATTACTATCCAGAGATTTCTTCAAAACAATCTGATTGATGAGATAACCATCACTCTGATACCTGTTTTGATTGGTTCTGGCCGCCCTTTGTTTGGTTTTCTTGAGAATGATATTAAACTTAAACACTTGTCAACCAATAGCTATCCAGGTGGCTTTGTCCAAATTAAATATCAGATTGATACATAAACAGATACTTTAATTATGTTTACTTAGTAATTGTAATGCAACGCGCATTTGCTATGTTATGATGGTGTAATGCCAATTTACCACTAACAGGATAAGAAATGGATATTCGCTATTTGATCTATGCTTGGGGCAGCAGCATTTTATTCTTTCTTTATCTTTATTTAAGTTATCTGGTTATTATCCAACGTCGTAAATTTCATGTGCCGTATTTAACCAATAATGATAAAGCATTTATTGCTCGTTTTCGCGCGCATGCCAACTTCGCTGAATATGTTCCATTTACTTTAATTCTTATGGGAATATCTATTTTACTCCAGATACCCCCTTTATTATTAATTATTTTAATGTTTTCTCTGATTATTGCACGCTTGGGACATGCTTATGGTTTAATCAAGAAAGAAGCAAAAAAACAATTCAAATTTCGCTTTTTTTCGGTTGCAACAACATTCATTATCATGGGTATTTTAGCGCTCTTTAATTTAAGTAAAGCGACCATACTGTATATTGCTGTATAAATACTTAGATCATTTTAGATTTTTTGGCGATTTGACCTCTATAATTTATGAGAGAAACTATGAAGATACTCATAAAAAGTAATAAACAAATACAAATTGGCTTACACTTATTTCAGAAGCACTGCCCTACTAAACAACTCCTATTAAGTCGGATCATGGCAGATTAGTTCATTAAGGAATCGTATTATTAAAGGAAATAACAGGCTCATCATGCTCCTCATCATCTCCGCTACTGCTATTGTCATAGCTCCAATCTTCCCATACATCGTCTATAGAAAACTCCTCTTTAAACTCATCATATCGATTGTTTAATAGAAAATACATTTGCTCAAACCATTCATACATCTCACTGGGTAAGTCACTGTAAATATCAATTTCAATACCTTTAATCAGACCTATCCTATCATTGAGAACTTCCAGTTGATTATGTAAATGCTTAACCACCAGTCTGTAGTGCTCAAGGTTGTATTTATCAGGATTCAACAGGACATGGCTTATCATAAATTTTGTTTTTAATCTCAATATATCTACTTTGAACTGACAAATTTCTTTGTTCAAACCTTGCTTATCCTTTTTGAATAAGAAGAACCAATTAAAAAGGACATACTTTAACCTGCTCTCCAGTTTTTTCATTTCTACTAGCAGTAGCGGATCGAAATCTTTATTTTTGAGTAGTTCGCTATAAGATGACTCGATATGCTCTAAATCTTTCTCAAACTCTTTCTTGACTGATTGGTAAATACTCATACTTTTTTTGTCATACGGATTGATAGCAAAAAATTTTGTGTAAGCCACTAATACTCCAAATATTAAAGGATAAAAAATGTCCTAATTATAAATTACAAACAACAAATTGGAAATTAATTTTCCAGTTTAATTCTTTAAAACAATTATTTTATTTAGTAAGTAAGTTGGTTAATGTAATTCAAGCGTAATTCCTTTAATAAAAACTACAAGAGTAAAAAAAGTATTTAACTCTCTATGCTCTGTATATTACTGAGCATTCAGAATTTTAGAAGAATAAATCACTAAAACCCTTCTTTATATATTCTGACCAGACCAAACGTTAATAGGAATTGAGCTACATAATAGGTAAACATAACAAAAACCCTTACATCAGCATGGGTATAAATAAACAAATTAAGAGCCAAAGTTAAATCGGAAATTAAAAAGAACAAAGCCCCACTTCCAATAGTTAAAGTTTCGTTTTTTACCTGGAAAGCGCTAAATACCATAAGCATCAAGATGCAGAAATAAATCATTACTGGAATTAATAAGTCCCCAAGATATGGAATCATGAAAAATGCCACAAACCCCATCAATAGAAGAATAGGAAGATAGTAAAAAAAATATAATTTATTGAATTGAAATGATTTTAAAAATAAAGTGATATAAAAACAATGCGCTAACAAGAAGCAACCGATACCTAATTCCAACTGCAATGAAATAGGTAAAGTTAATACCACATCCCCGGCAAAGGAAAATACAAGTGCCAAGATCAGGAAAACTTTAGCCGATAAGAGAAGAGAAGTTCTAAATACCCCAAAGATTAAACAGGCTATGGGAATAGGTTTTAAAACAGTAGTAACAGGATATTGTATAAACGAAACACTGACTAAATATATAACAGCAGTAAACAAAAATATCCAGGACACTGGTTTTGAAAAAGAATAAGTCATAAATAGTCCCTTATTTTTTAAAATCAAAGCAATTGATTTGAGCTGTCTTGTATCTCAACCCTGTTAGCCTTTTTATTATATTCAATCAATTTTAGGGCTTGATATAGGTGTTGTTTTAGCTGAACCATCCCCATACAAATACGAATTGATTAAAATTAAAGCGCTCTCGGTTAATGTTAACGCCACCCCACTTAGTTTAACCACATTGAGTAAGGGAGTTGTTTCTCCAGTATCTGTAAAGGTCTCAAATGCCTGTAATGCTAATAAGGTGAATCCTGCAGTAAATTGCACAGCACCAACGATTTGTCCCATATAAGTATAAGCGGAATCATCACCCTTGTTTCGATAAAAACGATTACCAAAAAAACCTATCGCACCAACCACCATTCCACCAACCGCGGTTACAACATTACCATTAGTTACTTGCTCACTGGCTTTGCCTAATGCATACAGTATGGCAGGCCCTCTTGTTGCCAATTGAATATTCAGCTTTCTTGCATTTTCATAGACATCTGGACCTAAAGTGCCATGTTCTTCTGAATGTGATGGTGAATTTTCTGATTCATATTTTTCTTTTGCCATTATCAACTCCTGTTTAGCAAAATTCCGAGTAAGACATTATCCTTTCAATTTCTCAGATTATATCCACAGCCTTGCCTTATTATTTGACATGATCAGCCCCAATTTAACGTGACTTATGGATAAGATCAGCCGTTTTCTTGAATCGTTCCGGCTGAGGAGGCATTTATGCCGTCTCGAAGCCTTGTATGGAATTTAATGTTTCATGCTTAGGCTTCGAGACGAGGCTTACGCATCTCCTCAGCCCAAACGGACCCTGGATATCGACTGCTCCTTGTATAATCCTTATCCATAACTCAGGTTAATTTAGGTAATTCTCTATTTATCAATTTAATAAATTATCCAATAGCCGAAAAATCGAAGTATTTATTGTACCTAAACCCTCTCAAAATACCTACTTATTTCCAAGCAGGTGGAAATTTAATTTATCGTCTATAGTTAAATTAAATGCCTAAAATAATAAGAGATTTTCCAAATTGAAAAGAGGGGAAAATATGTTAAAACGCTTACTCGGTGTAGTATCATTATTTTTCATATTGAACCACCACTGCTTTGCTGAAGAACATGAAATCGCCATTACTATTGACGATTTGCCTTTTGTAGGCTCTGGGACAAGTACTCCAGGGAATCTGAAGCGCACCCAGGAAAGATTTATGGCCATAGTGAACACTTTGGTTGAAAATCAGGTTCCTGCCACGGGTTTTGCAATAGGTGGAGCCATAGCGAAAAATGAGTGGGAACTTCTGGAAATTTTTCGTAATCAAGGTTTTTCAATTGGCAATCATACCTATAAGCATCGTAGTTTAAATTCAATGACTGCGGAAAATTATATTGCTGATATCGAAAAAGCGGATACCGTTCTATCTCCTGTTATGACTGAGCCAAAATATTTCCGTTATCCTTATCTTGCTGAAGGCAGTGGAGAAAAGAAACAAAAAGTGCATGAATGGCTGGCTGCCCATCAATACACGATTGCTCCTGTCACCATAGACAGCAAGGATTATGAATTCAATGCACAATTTTACAGAATACCCTATAGACAAAGACCGCAACGATTAGCACAATTCAAAAAACGCTATCTTGCTTTTATCTGGCAACAGACCCTAAGAGCAGAAAAAAAAGCCAAGAAAATAGAAGGACAACCTGTTAAACATATTTTACTCATCCATGCGAATCTGATTAACAGTTTGTGTTTGGCTGATATTATTGAAATGTATCGAAGCAATGGATATAAATTCATTACCCTGCAAGAAGCTTTAAAGGGAAATACAGCTACTCCAATTAACGATTCATCATCAACTGAAGCGTTGAAATCGGAGACCGAAAAGAAAGAAATTACTGAGCCTCAATCTTAAAGAATATAAAGTTATTCCTTGAAATATGTGATTTACACTGCTATTGGGATTCATTATCACAAGACTGGTGAATTCCAATGGCCAAATAAAAATTGAAAAGACAGGACTTACACACCTACTTCAACTGCGCCAATCGCGATAACGCATGGGCCGGTAAAAGAAGCCAATAGTGACCCTCGTTCTTCATGTGGCCGGCAATCAAAGTGGCTTTGTCACCACCTCCCCAAAATACATCACCTCTTACTTTACCACGAATAGCTCCACCAGTATCCTGAGCTATCATCAAACGTTGCATAGGTTTATTGACGTCAGGATTTTTAATATCTGGTCTTGTAGTGTTTAACCACAGAGGTGCACCCATTGGTATCCATTGTTTATCAATAGCAAGAGAATAACCCGGTGTTAATGCTACACCCTGTGAGCCTAAAGCAGCTTCTAACGACAACTTACGGAAAAAAACAAATGATTTATTTTGATTGATTATTTTATCCATTTGTTTGGGATGCGCTTCCAGATACTTTTTAATCCTTTGCATGGAGGCATTATGCTTGGTCATAATACCTTTTTTTATTAATACACCCGCAATCGCAGTATAGGGGGCGCCATTTTGACCATCATAGCCTATAAAAATTCGTTTGCCATCTTCAAGCTCGATGATTCCTGAGCCCTGAATTTCTAAAAACAACCTGTCTACAGGGCTATGGATCCACACCAAAACACGTGCTGTGTCTTTAATTGCTCCTTTGTTAATTTCCTCTCGAGTATAAAATGGTACAACTTTATTACCTGCAATTCGTCCAATAATTTTCTTATTTTTTAAATTAGGAAGAAATAAACCCAAGTCAACAGTCACCAAATTACTGGGCAATTCATAAATAGGAACACTAAATTCCTTTGATTTGGTATAACTGCCTTTGATTAAAGGCATATAATAGCCCGTAAATAAACCTTTCACTGGTTTATCATCATAGAACTCCACAGGAGCAAACCACTTCTCAAAAAATAATTTTGCCGATTTTTCATCAACAGGATTTATTTTTAAAGCAGCATGACAGGCCGGATGCCAATCCTTTGCCTGTAAATCAATTTGTTCTGTACCAACAACACGTTCAGGATTTTGCTTTAGAAAGGCTCGGCAAGATGTTTGAAAGGTTTCCAACGATTTTTTAAGTTGGGCATTCTCCCATCCAGGTAAATGCTTAAAGCTTACCTGCCTGAAAGTTGGCTTGGGAGATTTCAACCACCACCATGCTGCTGCACTTAAGATAATTGCAGCCAAAGCTACTGTCAGATAAATTAGTTTCGATTTCATAGGAGGTCAATTTTTACACGTGATGGAGAAAAATGCAACTAAAAATTGTTGTTATTAGTCCATCTTACTATAAAAAACATCCAGTTATAATAGTTTTTTTTCTATAATTTCAACCAGTTAATGTTTTAAAATTTTTATAATCTGGCAAGTATCTCCAGCTAATCACACCTTCCTTAACCTGTAATTCCTCCTCTGGACAAGAGAACAAGTTGCCACCCGATTTGATAAACCTTAATTGCATGATGGAAAATTCCCTATACTTTTCGTATTGTAATACAGTAAATCTAAAATGGTGAGAAGCATGTTTTTGCCCATGCTTATCCAGAACCAAACAAGAAAATTCGTTCAGGTCCTCAATAAAATATCTGTATTTTTTTCTATCTAATATCAACAAACATCCTTTGTTGTTTACCAATTCGTTTACTATTTTATTGGCACCATAATCCTTTTGTTTATAACAATCCTTCCCCGCATACAAAGATGGCGAACGAGCCAGTCGCATCATCCAATGCTCCAACTGATAAAAATTTTGATGAAATGTCTCCTGCGTATTGAGTGCTTTATAGTGCAATAACACCTGTTGCAGACTTGCCAAAACCAATAAGCTCATCAAAAAAGTAATACAAAGCGTCATTAAAAGAATGAAACCGGAATTGGTTTTTTTCATAAGTTTCGTACCGATACACTGAACTTACGGAATTTTTCCTCATCGCTACCAATTGTCAAATCCAATACTGGCCTCTGTTTGACAATACGTCTGGCAACATAAAACTTATGAATTAATGGGCTTAATTCTTCTGTTTGAAACAATTTGTAATGTAATGTCTTTTCACCCTTTTCATTTTGTTTAGCAAACCATACTTCTTCCAGCCACTCTCCCAGGTAAGCAATTTTATCGTACTGGAACTTCAATGGTTTTTTTAAAGTAATCTGGTATCCATTGTTGAGTTTATCTATTTTTGAAACTGTATGTACCTCGGCATGCCTGCAATCAGAAATAATTAATGGATGTTTTATGTTTGAGATTACTGGTTCTTGAATCACTATTTGTGTTGGGCTCATAAAATTCAACACTTCCGTATAAACATCACTCATTCTATTAATACGAAGCTGAGCTTGTGGCAAATTTTCGATTTGAAAATTAATTATTTTTCTCTCTGCATGTCGAGAATCATAAGTTTTTAATTTCTCGGCACTTAAGCACGGAGTAAATCCAGCTTTTCTAATACTGTCGCTTAGTAGATCGCTGATCCAAAGCAAATCAAAATTAATTTCTAAAAGTTTTTGTGCCTTTAGATATTGAGGTTTGCTTCTTATATAAAACTGAATAAGAGTAATCGTTATAATACTTGCCAGGAAAAGACTAATTAACATCTCAGATAAACTAAATCCTGTTTGTCTTCTCATTTCAATTAGCATCCAGATCATAGGAGCGAATAATTGACTGGCTTTTTTTAAACCACGTAACATTCAAAATGATTTTCTTTTGAGATTGCCTGATGTCAAAATGATAATTTGAAGGTGGCAGAGGTAATCTATTCTCACTAATATATAAGGCTTCATCTACTTGATCTAAAAATTGGGAACCTTGAATTCGCCAGATAAGATGATTGATCAAATCTCTGGTTTTCAACTCTTGTCCCACTAACATCAGGACTACCGTCGTCATTAGCATTAATGACATGAGTACTTCCATTAGGGTGAAACCCTTTTGCTTGCTCATAATAAATCTCTTCCTGAGGTTGGACTGCACATGAAGGATAACTTCCCGCTAAAAAAAATTCAATATGCAGTTTTAATAAATTCCAAAAAACAAATTCATTCGTGACAGCTGGCACATGCTTAGGTAATATAAAAACATTTTTCTGTCTAGGAATAGAGTTATGTCTATTGATTTTCAACAATTACCGCATGCAGGAATACGTTCTTTGATTCCTTATGTACCAGGTAAATCCATCGAAGAATTAGCAAAAGAAAAAGGAATAACTGATATTATCAAACTGGCTAGCAATGAAAATCCATTGGGATGCAGCCCATTAGCCCTTTCTGTCATACAGAATATGTCCTCGCATTACATAGCAACATACCCATCGCCCTGGAACCATCCTTTAATGTCAAAACTTGCAAGTTACTTAAAAATAAAACCCGAGCAATTGTTTTTAAGTAATGGATCCGATTACCTGTTTAATATCTTGTTAAATTGTTTCGCTCTTCATACTGACAGGCATATCCTGACTCATGACTACGCTTTTAGCACTTATGCCATTCAAGCTAACTCACTGCAAATACCAGTAAATAGTGTACCTATTGGTAGCAACTGGGAAGTTAATATTAATGATATCCTTAATGCCTGCAATCAACAGACAGGAATTATTTTTATAGCGAACCCCAATAACCCAACTGGAGTACTGATCCAGCAAGAAGAAATTAAATATTTATTGGAACAAATTCCAAAAAGCACTTTGCTGGTTTTAGATGAAGCCTATTATGAATTTGCTGCCAGCCAATTAACTATCAATAGTTTGGATTGGCTTGAAGAACACCCTAATTTGGTTGTTACTCGTACGTTTTCAAAAATCTATGGTATGGCAGGTCTGCGTTTAGGTTATGCTATTGCCAATCCATCCATTATTAATATTTTAAAACGAGTACAATTACCATTTATAGTCAATCAAGTTGCTCTTGCCGCAGCCTATGCCGCCATTGATGATGATGAATTCATCCAATCAAGCCTCAAAATGAACAATGAAGGGATGTCGCAGCTACAGGCAGGCTTTAACGAATTAAATATAAAACACTTACCCTCCTCCTGTAATTTCCTTACTTTTGATTGCAAAGAGGATAGTATGACTCTTTATAATTACCTATTGGATAATGGCATAATAGTAAGGCCTCTGCACGCTTATAAGATGAATCATTTCATCAGGGTTACTATTGGTACCAAAGAACAAAATTCCAGGTTTCTAACAGCACTGAAAAGCTTTTATTTGTAACTTCTTTTTAAATTAAAAATAAAATTAAGGAATCAAAATGACTAGTGACTTAAGTAGTAAGCATTGTGAATCTTGCGAGGGAATAGGCGCTGCGCTCAACTCCGAGCAAATCAAAAATTTACTACCTCAATTAAACTCAAAATGGGAAGTAACAGAGAACAACCGAGTTATCAAGCGCGCTTTTTCATTTAAAAATTTTTATGAAACTATGGCTTTTGTCAATGCGATTGCCTGGATAGCTAATATTGAAAATCACCACCCTGATTTAGAGATTGGTTACAATTATTGCCGTGTTCACTTTATGACGCATGCACTTAATGGTTTAACTCACAATGATTTTATTTGTGCAGCAAAAATAGATAGGTTACTGGTTGAATAAAAAAATATTGGCTTTTTTTAAGAAGATAAGTTTTAACAAAATTTTGTAATTGTTTATCATCCGCTATCCGCTTCCTGACGGTCGCGGCTCGGTTTTGTCCAATCCGACGAGGTTCGGAGTAAGCGATAATCGGAGCCGCGACCGTCAGTAAGCGGATGATAATAAGACACCTACCTCAAGGCCTATCATCCACCTCTCTGCGGTGACTGGGTAGAAAATCCTTGTTATCCAAACCCATCGCTACTGCTAAAGCACCTGCAACATAAATTGAAGAATAAGTGCCTATTACTATTCCTATAATCAATGCCAATGAAAATCCATATATCGCTTCACCCCCATATACAAAAAGCGCAACCACAACAAACAGCGTCAGCACGGATGTCATGATTGTTCTGGAGAGAGTTTGATTGATTGAAATATTCATAATATCTATTGGGCTTGTCCGGCGAATTTTTACAAAATTCTCTCGAACACGATCAAAAACAACAATGGTATCATTCAGGGAATAACCAATAACAGCTAACAACCCAGCAAGAGCCTTCAGATCAAATTCAATTCCGAACAAAGCAAAAACACCCAGAATCAATACCGGATCGTGAATCAATGCCACTGCTGAACTTACAGCAAGCTTATATTCAAACCGCATAGCGATATAAATCATCGTTGCTAATAAAGACACAATAATCGCAAGAGCCCCTTTCGTTGCCAACTCTTGTCCAACTTGCGGACCAACAAAATCCACTCTTTGTTTTACTGCTCCAGGCAATACTTCCATAACCTGATCTACCAGCATGCTCTGCTGTTTATCCGCTCTGGGTGCAATGCTGATAAGTACATCTTTTGACGTACCATAACTAACCACTTGAGCTTCTTTAAAACCTGCTTTATTCAGGTTTTCTCTGATTAAAGGTAAATCAGCGGCTTTGGAGTAGCTGATTTCAATTTGCGTTCCACCAGTAAAATCCAATCCCCATTTCAAACCATTAATCATCAATGCGCCAATAGATACTACAAAAATCAATATAGAAAACAACGCAGTCCAACGGCGCGCGCCCATAAAATCTATTTTTGAATTTGGATTAAAAAATTCCATCTGAGCCTCGCCTTATATACCTATAGATAGTTTTTTGACATTACGCCCACCATAATACCAATTCACAATAGCTCTGGTGTAAGTAATACCAGTTAACATCGAAGTTAACAAACCTAAAGAAAGGACAACCGCAAATCCGCGCACCGGTCCTGTGCCCACCGCAAATAAAATGATAGCCACAATTAAAGTAGTCACGTTGGCATCCAATATAGTTGAAAACGCTCGCTCATATCCCGCATGAATTGCAGCTTGAGGAGACAACCCATTACGCAACTCTTCTCTAATCCGCTCATAAATCAAGACATTGGCATCAACAGCCATACCTACAGTCAAGACAATCCCCGCAATTCCCGGTAAAGTCAGAGTCGCATCAATTATGGATAACAATGCGCAAAGAAAAACTAAATTCAGCATCAATGCAATATCAGCAATTAAACCGAAAAAATGATAATACACGAGCATTAACACCAAAATTAACCCCATACCAACTTCCAGGGAAATAAGTCCTCGGCGAATATTTTCCTTTCCTAAGGTTGGGCCAACAGTACGCTCTTCAACAGGATAGATTGCAGCGGGTAAAGCGCCCGCTCTCAATAATAAAGCCAGATTACTTGCTTCTTTACTGTCAGTCAGTCCAGTAATCTGAAAATTACTGCCCAAAGCATTTTGAATCACTGGTGCACTAATAACTCGCTCTTCTTTCTTCGTTATCCGTTTTTCCTCACCATTAATTGTTTGTGTAGTCGTTTTGGTTTCCACAAAAACAATTGCCATGCGCTTACCAATATTTTCACGCGTAACCTTGGTAAACAAGCTCTCTCCCCCACCACCCAATTGAATTTGAACAGATGGAGAAGCCGTTTGTTGATCAAAACTGGACACCGCTGAAGTAATAGAGTCACCGCTTAAAACGACCTGTCTCTTCAATAAGATAGGATGGCCATCCATCATATATAACTTATCATTGACAGGAACTACTCCGGTTTGCTTTGCAATGAAAGGGTCATTTTCCTGATCAACCAAATGAAATTCCAAAGTAGCAGTACCACCAAGTATTTGTTTTGCTCTGGCAGCGTCTTGAATCCCTGGTAAATCAACAGCGACACGAGTAGCCCCTTGTTGTTGTACAACAGCTTCACCAACTCCGAGCTCGTTCACACGATTTCTCAAAATACTCATTGTTTGCTCAATAGTATTTTGTCTTATGGAATTTAATTCTGCTGGAGAAATGGCGCCTAAAATTGAATTTTGTGTTTTAGTTTTAACAAAAACCACATCAGATATTTTTTGTCTTAACTCAACTAAAGCATTTTCCATTGACTCCGAATCTCTGAAACGCAATTCAATCCCTTTATCTGATAAATAGCGTATACCTGAATAACGAATACCTGATTCACGTAGCTCTTGGCCAATATTTTTCATTATTCCTTCATAACGCCGACTTATAACACTCTCGACATCCACTTCAAGAAGAAAATGAACGCCGCCCCTTAAGTCCAAACCTTGTTTCATAGGGTCAGCATGAATTGCTTCAAGCCAATCTGGTGTTGAAGGCGCTAAATTCAAAGCCACTGTGTAATCAGAACCCAGGCTATTCTTAATGATATCGCGAGCCAATAATTGAGAATCAGTAGAAGAAAACACAACCTCTACTCCATCCTTTTCAACAACCAGAGATTTATAATCCACATTGGCATTTTTTAAAATGGACTCTACCTGATTTTTTATTGTCTCTGTATCTTCATCTGTACTTGCAGAAATTTGAACGACGGGATTTTCCGTATACAAATTCGGTATAGCGTAAACAAATCCAATGACTGCAATCACTATCAGCATTAGATTTTTCCATAGAGGATATTTATTTTGCATTTCTGATTCCCTATGCCTAACTTAAAGTGATTTGATAGTGCCTTTTGGTAATACTGCAGTAACAGCGCCTTTTTGCAAATTAATTTCTATACCTTCTGCCGGGCTTACTTTGATGTATTGATCATCCAGGCTCACAACTTTTGCCAAAATCCCTCCAGACGTTACTATTTCATCCCCTTTTTTTAAGCGATTTATCAATTCTCTGTGTTCTTTCGCTCTTTTGCTTTGCGGTCTTATTATCATAAAATAAAACAAGACAAAAATCGCAACGATCATAATCAGTGAAAAAGTTCCATCAGTTTGAGCAGCTGGCGCATTTCCTGCTGCAGCTAATGCATCACTAATAAAAAAACTCATAAAATCTCCTCAAATCGGGTATTAATTTCCTGGTTTTCTTTTGAAGATGGTCGATAAACCAATTTCAAAAGATAGTTCTAAAAACTCTTGTATAATCTGTAGATTTTTACGCAAATGATACAAGAGAACTATTGTATGGATTACCAGCGTGACATCATATAGCGAATTTACTCGAAGGTAAATGAATAGTTAATTACCTTGAACGTAATACGCATTATGTTGAATCAAGAATCTTTGGCATAACAAGGGAGTATTGGCTAACAAATGATGCAGATAGGCTCTTGTCAACTGTTCTGAACAGGTAGGACATGAACAACTCGCATCAATCAGTTGAAAATTCATAGCCTGGCTTTCATCCGTAAGATCAACATTTCCTTCGCGGCTATACACAATACCCTGCATGGCCTTTTTTGCGGGCTCATCAGATTCTATTAAAATCGATTTCGTCCTGTTTAAATCCTCAATTAAATCAGCACCGACAGGGCCAGAAACATAAAGAGGAAACTCAGACCATTTTTGCAATTGATTCAGGAAATTATCATTATATTTTGCTTCACTCAAATTGAAATATACACCATGTTTTCCAGGCACATTCAAGGTTTCAAGTTGTACAGCTGACAAAAACGGTACTATAGTATTATCCCATTGGTCCCATAGACCGGAAAAACCATTCATAATCGTTTCAGGTAAAAGCACTGCGGCAGGCTTAATATGCAAAATCAAATGCACTAACTCTGAGTTAGTTAATTTGATTCGGCTTCCGTCATAAGGCGAAATCAATATCACCATCCCGTTCTTATCTGATACAAGGCGGCTCGCATTGATAATTAGATGACCTGGCCAGGCCAGATACTTGGCAAAATCCGTTACCTTGCTTAACAATGAATATCCTGGCTTTAATAACAATAAATCCAAATAACAAGATGCAATTGTAATGTTAATCTCTTGCCAATTGGCCGCAGTAAGACATAGCCCTGCTTCAGTATTTAAAACAGGAACAAAATTTTGATTTGTACTCAACATCCACTATCCTCTAAGGTAGCCCCCATCATTATATCTCAGAGCACTTTATAACAATAAACTGGCATCTCCATAACTAAAAAAACGATACCTTTTATCGATTGCTTCTTGGTAAAGAGCCATACACTCTTGGTGTCCTATAAAAGCTGACACCAACATCACAAGAGTTGATTCAGGTAAATGAAAATTAGTTATCAATCCATCACAAACTTTAAACTGATAGCCGGGATAAATGAAAATATCGGTATCACGACTACATGGAATTAACTCTCCTCCCATAGCAGCGCTTTCAAGGCTGCGTAATGCAGTAGTCCCAACAGCAATTACTCTATTTCCCATAGATTTGGCAGCAGTCACGGCAGCACACAGATCAGGACTAACCGTAAACCACTCACTATGCATTTTATGATCCTGAATACGTTCACAGCGAACTGGCCTGAATGTTCCTGCCCCTACATGGAGAGTGACATAAGCAATTTTAACTCCACGCGCTCGGATACTGGATAAAACAGCATCATCAAAATGTAATCCTGCTGTAGGCGCTGCAACAGACCCAGCGCATTTGGCATAGACAGTTTGATATCTCTCCTTATCCAGCGACTCGTCTTCTCTGGCAATATAAGGTGGTAACGGAATATGTCCAAGATCATTTAAAAGATCTAAAATATTCTCGATCGCCTTACAAAGAAATAAATCATCCTGCCTCTGTAATACTTCAAGTTGCTTCCCGGCATCGAGATAAATTATATCGTTTGATTTTAATGATTTGCTCGCTTTTATATGAGCCAAGAAAGTAAAATTGCCAGTTATCCTCTCTACTAACAGTTCAACCTTACCGCCAGTGGCTTTGTGACCATATAAGCGAGCTGGTATCACTTTACTGTCATTCATTACCAATAAGTCCCCTGGCTGTAAAAAGTCTGCGATTTCGCGGAATTGATAATGGCCATATTCTTCTGTTTGTCGATTATAAATTAAAAGCCGTGAATCACTTCTATTCGCCAGTGGATATTGGGCTATTAATTCGGGAGGCAAATCAAAATAAAAATCTTGCTTATTCATAGAACAACCTAAAAACAAATTGGTGCAATTATACACCAAACATTAGTCTTAAAATCAATTATTGGGAGCTTATTCACTTTACGAGAATGTCACACCATCTGGCTTTTTATCTGTTTAAGACACTACAAGCAATATTACAGTGCAGAAAATTAAAATCAGGGTGCTTGTTAAATAGGGATAAGCATAACCCTTGTAAGTTCGTTTTCGATAGATCAAGTCCAGTAATAATACAGGTCCCACTGAAACAGTAGTGAGTAGTATAATGAGTGCTATCGATGTTGAATATGGCTTAAAAGGCATAATCCGAGTCAGAAAAGATAACACGGCTTGTAATACTTCACGAATATAATAAATTACCCATATAAATAAATAATCAAAATTATAAATTAGCCAGGAAGCGATGCCTAAAGGAATGAGTAACTTAGCTCCTCTGATTGCAAAAATTTTTTTAAAGGTTCTAATGAATTCTTGGGAGAAGAAAACCATAATTGTTGCAAATAAAATAACCAAAGCTAAGGTTAAAAGCATTTTAAATCCTATTTTTTAATCTTATAAAAGACAATTTTCACTATTTTTAACCAGGGAAAATTATATTTTGATTATACAATGACAAGATTATGCTTAAATTTATAAAGTATCTCGACTCATAATCAAATCAAATTGGTATGATCTTTCCCTGTGTTTTTAACTATACTTATGCATTAACTAAGGTCTGTTGGCAATTTGCTCTACAGGTGCTGAGGACACGCCGTGACACACTGGTGTTTTAAATTATATTATAAAATGAATTGTCGACAGACCCTAATTACTTTTTTATTTTTTCTCTTCTAACTCTTCCCAACGAGCAAAATATTGATTTAACAATGCTTCTTCCTTGGCTAACAGCTGAGTTATTTCTGAAATAATCTTGGCATCTTGCTGATAAAATTCGGGTAAGGCCATTTGCGAATGCAATTCTTCAATTTTTTTCTCTACGGCTTCAATCTGTTGTGGCAACTTCGATAACTCTCGTTGTTCATTAAAAGATAAATTTTTCGTTTTCTCTGAACTGCTGCGTTTTGAAACTGGAGATTTCGTTTGCTGTTCGCGTCGTGTCAATTGATGTTTTTTATAATCGTCATAACCACCAACAAATTCATTAAACTGACCATTTCCTTCATAAACCAATACACTGGTTACTACTTGGTTAATAAACGCTCTATCATGACTGATTAGTATTAAAGTACCTGGATAATCAACTAATACTGCTTCAAGAAGTTCCAGAGTTTCTATATCCAAATCATTGGTTGGTTCATCCATTACGAGTAAATTAACTGGTTTGGCAAAAAGTTTCGCCAGTAGTAATCTATTTCTTTCTCCTCCAGATAAGGAAGATACTGGCTGATTGAATCGATCAGCGGAAAATAAAAACTCTTTTAAATAACTGGCAACATGTTTTTGCTTACCATTAATTGTTACATAATCGGCCCCTTCCCCCACATTAAACATGACTGTTTGATCTTCAAGCAAATGTCGGCGTAACTGATCAAAATAGGCCACCTGAAGCCCTGTCCCTAATTTTATAGTTCCTGAATTAGGTTGAATTTCTCCCAGCAGTAATCGAACTAAGGTAGTTTTACCACAACCATTGGGGCCGATAATTCCAAGCTTATCTCCTCTTGTCATCAATAAGGAAAAATCTTTTATAATAGGTTTATTATTTATTGCATAACTCACTTTGTTTGCTTCTACTGCAAGAGCACCAGAACGGGTTACATCCAAACTTAAGGATTTCACTGTTCCTAACTGATTACGACGTGCTTTGTACTGTTCTCTCATTGCCTTTAAAGCTCTGACTCTGCCCTCGTTACGTGTACGTCTTGCCTTGATACCTGTACGTATCCAGGCCTCTTCTTCTGCAAGCCGTTTGTCAAACAAATCATTTTGTTTTTGTTCGCTAAGCCTTATCGACTCTCGCCTGTCAAGGTAAGTTTCATAATTACACTGGTGGAGATACAATTTCCCACGATCAATTTCAAGGATCCTTGTTGCTATCTGGCTTAAGAACTCCCTGTCATGAGTTACCACCATCACAGCACCAGAAAATGATTTTAAATAATTCTCCAGCCATTCAATTGCTTCGACATCCAAGTGGTTGGTTGGCTCATCCAGTAACAATAAATCAGGTTTGGCAAGAAGTGCTGCGCCTAATAATACTCGTCGTTTCATACCGCCTGAGAGGTTAGGCATCTTATCATGAATATCTATTCCCAATCGACTCGCCATCGTTTCAATTTCAGGTAATAAATGCCATGCATTTAAATTGTCCATTCGCTGTTGACAATTGGCCAATTTGTCCATATCTCCTTGTTTTGTAAACTCATGAAACTGGGACAATACTTCCCCTGTTTCACCTAAACTTTTAACAAGAAAATGGTACACGGACTCTTCCTCAGCACCTGGGACATCCTGGACTAAACCAGAAATACGCAAACCGGATGAGCGTTGAATTTGCCCACTATCAAGCACCAACTCCCCTTGTAGTATTTTCAGTAATGTTGATTTTCCAGCCCCATTGCGTCCAACAAGAGCAATTCTATCCTGTGGCTGAATCTGTAAATCCGCACAATCCAGAATACAATTGCCAGCCAAGATGAAGGAGGCATTATTAAGGGAAACTATACTCATCGAAACTCTCTATTTAAATAAATCTGTTTGATCTCATTTTATTGAGAACATCTTTTCAGTTCACTGTCTTTTTAATATTAAACGCTTGTTCTGCTGAACCATGTGAAATTGTGATAAGACATTCATTCCTAGCAACACCGTATTATCATCATTTTCCGGGATTATGACCGCTTTGACATTCTGTAAATGGAACTCTCCAAATGACAAATGTTGCAAACGAGTTAAAAATCCAGTTACCTTGCCATTAGCAGTTTCTATGGTAATAGGATATCGCCCGGTAATTTTTAAATCCTTAGCCAGGCTTTGGGGTATTGCTACTAAAGTAGCGCCAGTATCCACCAAAAACTCTACCGGATATTCATTAATCTTACCTTTTATCCAATAATGTCCTTCACTATCCGCGCTTAATACATACTCAGTACGACTAGCTACAAAAATGGCACTTTCTGGCTTATCGTAATAGTAAAAGAATAAAAACATCCCTATAAAAAATATAATCCAAACAAATAAGAACATCAGACGCCCTGTGCGAGCGTATTGATCATCACTCATGGTTATACAGGCGCAGGTAAAACCAGAATTCCATCCATTTCAACCTTGGCACCCTTTGGTAATGCGGAGACCTCGATTGCCGCTCTTGCAGGATAAGGTTCTAAAAAATATCGACTCATCGCTTCATTAATTAAGGGAAAATGACTTAAATCAGTGAGATATACGTTTAATTTGACAATATTGGCTAAGCTACCACCAGCCGCTTCACATACAGCCGATAAATTTTCCAGGACTTGAGTGATTTGTAATTTAATATCATCGCTACAAATCTTCATTGTTTCAGGATCAAGTGGAATCTGTCCTGAAAGAAAAACCATCTGGCCACTTCTTATCGCTTGACTGTATGTACCTATCGCTTCTGGCGCTAATTTAGTATTGATTGGTTGCATTAATTCTCCCCTTGTTTTTTTCGATATAACCGCATAACTACTTTATTTGCCCTTAATCGACGCATGACTCGAGCTAAATGGGTTCTGTCGCGAACACTGATGGAAAAAGTGACAGCATTATGACGACCATCTCTGGGATCCACATTAATATTTCCTATATTAGAGTCTGCTTCTGAAATAGCAGTTGCTAAAGCAGCCAATACACCTCTTTCGTTTGCTACATCTACAGTAATATCAACCCAATATTCACCCTGGACCTGCTCATCCCAACGCAAAGCAATAAACTGTTCCGGATTACTACGAGTTGTTTTTAGTGTAGTGCAATCACAGGCATGAACAATAATGCCTCTGCCTTGTTGAAATTTACCAACTATATTATCTCCAGGTATTGGTTGGCAACACTCGCCAAAATGTACAACCATCCCTTCTGTACCTTTAATTGCCAAAGGTTTTTTGTTGCCTTTATCCGATTCATTGGCGTCTTGTGAAACCACCAACCGTTTGGCGATAACCATTGCCATCTGATTTCCTATTCCTATGGCATACAATAAATCATCAACTGTTTTATAGTGTAAATCGCTGAGCAATGCCTGCAATGTTTCCGGAGGTACTTTTGCGTAATCACTGGATAATTCTGCCAGGGATTGCTCCAATAATCGTTTTCCTAAAACAATAGACTCAGCGTGCTGTTGGCTTTTCAAAAAATGACGAATATTTGATCTTGCCTTTCCAGTCACAACAAAATTCAACCAAGCCGGGTTGGGGTGTGCTCCCGGCGCAGTTATAATCTCTACGGTTTGACCATTTGATAAAGGAATACTTAAAGGTACCAAACGCCTGTTAACTTTCGCTGCAACACAACTATTCCCTACCCCAGAGTGTACCGTGTAAGCAAAATCCACTGGAGTAGCTCCTTTCGGCAACTCCATAATGTGCCCTTTGGGAGTAAAAACGTATACTTCATCAGGAAATAAATCTATTTTAACGTTTTCGATAAACTCAAGAGAACTACCTGTGCTCCTTTGCATTTCTAACAAACTTTGAACCCACTCTCTGGCACGAAGCTGGGCTTCGTTCACTTCCAATCCAGAAGATTTATAGATCCAGTGCGCTGCTACTCCATTATCAGCTACTTTATCCATTTCTCTCGTTCGTATTTGAACCTCAAGAGGCACACCAAAAGGCCCAAACAAAGTGGTATGCAATGATTGATAGCCATTGGCCTTGGGAATTCCGATATAGTCTTTAAAGCGTTGGGGTACAGGCTTATAAGTACAGTGTAAAGCTCCCAAAATTCTATAACAGGAGTCAATGTCTTCTGTAATGATGCGAAATGCGAACACATCCGTAATTTCTGTAAAGGATGCTTTCTTTTGCTTCATTTTTCTATAAATACTATATAAATGCTTTTGCCTGCCAAATACTTGTTCATAAGGAATGTTCAATTGCGATAAGGCGTGTTGCAAATCTTTCTCTATGGTCTGTGTCAATTCTCTTCGATTACCCCGAGATTTTTCAACAGCAGATTTAATTGCCCTATAACGCATAGGATATAAAGCTTGAAACCCTAAATCTTCAAGACCAATATAAATAGAATGCATACCCAAACGATTAGCAATAGGAGCATAAATCTCGAGAGTTTCAATTGCAATTCGCCTGCGCTTGGCTGCGGGCATTGATCCTAAAGTGCGCATGTTATGTAAGCGATCAGCCAACTTAACAATAATAACGCGAATGTCCTTAACCATAGCCAAAACCATCTTGCGAAAATTTTCCGCTTGAGCTTCAGCCTTTGATTCAAATTTAATTTTGGTCAATTTGGTGACGCCATCAACAAGGGCAGTAACTTCTTCACCAAATTGATTGACCAGTTCTTCTTTACTTATGGAAGTATCTTCGACAACATCATGAAGCAGAGTAGCCATGATAGTTTGATAGTCCAGTCTCATTCTTGCCAGAATAAGGGCTGCTGCTACAGGGTGCGTAATATAAGGCTCACCTGAACGACGCATTTGGCCATGATGTGCTTTTTCAGCCACCAAATAAGCTTGATAACATTTCTCTATTTGCGCCTGCTCAAGGTAGCATTTAAGCTCTTCATCGAGCTCTTTAAAGTAGCTCACGCAGTACTCCCTAGTATCCAACATGGCTATTTATACCTCACGTTACTCAAAATACGGTTTTATGCCTCGCCCTTGTTCCCTTTGCTTTGCTTAAATACCATAACTTGATTAACAAGAGGTATATTTTAGAATGACTAATATTCCCAAGGCAAAGTCAATAACTAATTTTAATCTTCATCCAAAATATCCGCTGTAACATAACCTTCCGCAATCTCCCTAAGCGCAACTACGGTAGGTTTATCATTTTCCCACTCAACCATAGGTTGATCGCCTCGAACCGCAATTTGCCTTGCTCGTTTAGTAGCAACCATAACCAACTCAAACCGGTTTTTAACATGTTCTAAACAATCTTCAACTGTTACTCGTGCCATAAAATCCACCTCTAGGTTATTAGAACAAATACTAGCCCAAATCTTTTATTTTACTGCGATGACAAGAGGAAGGAAAGCAATTTGGCTTGTTTATTTACCTGTTTTTCAATTCGAAGCCTATTGGCAATTACTATCGACCGTAATTCCATTGCTGCCTTTTCAAAATCATCATTAACAATCAGATAATCAAATTCAGGATAATGACCAAGTTCATCCTGTGCTTTCGTCATTCTCTCAGTAATTACATTATCTTTATCTTGTCGCCTGTTCATCAAGCGTTCTTTTAATGCATCCAAAGAAGGAGGAATGATAAAAACACTCACTGCGTCCGGATAAGCGTGTCTAATTTGCTCAGCCCCTTGCCAATCAATATCGAGAACGATGTCAATTCCAAATTGTAATCGTTTGTTAATTTGAGCAACGGAGGTACCATACCAATGGTTAAATACTTTGGCATGTTCAATAAATGCACCTTCATTCACCATTGAAATAAATTGTTCCTCATCAATGAAGAAATAATCTACCCCTTCTTTTTCTCCTGGCCTCATAGGTCTGGTCGTATGAGAAACCGAAACTTCAATCTCACTCACCATTTCAATGAGTTTTTTCACCAAACTCGTTTTTCCTCCTCCAGAGGGTGCTGCAACAATGTATAAATTTCCTGAATTATCACTAACCATAACATTTACTCAAAATTCTGAATTTGTTCACGCATCTGCTCAATTAATACTTTCATTTCAACAGCACATAAGGTTAGCTCTGCTGAATCCGATTTTGAGCTTAGGGTATTCGCCTCTCTATTTAATTCTTGCATTAAAAAATCCAGTCTTCTACCCGTCACCTTTTCTGCATTCAAAGTACGGCTCACTTCCGCTATATGGGTTTCTAACCTGTCCAGCTCTTCACTCACATCAAGTTTGGCTAATAGTAAAGCAATTTCTTGCTCTACACGCGCCTCTGGAACGTCCATTTGCAGCTCATGCACACGCGTGAGTAATTTATCTTTAGTCTTGGCACTCATTGAAACCACAATGCTTTTGGATTTCATAACCTCTTGGCGCAAAGCCTGCAACCGGTCTTCAACATATGCCTTTAATGACCTGCCTTCTACAGCTCTGACTTCACACAATTTATCGATACTTTTCTGAAATAACTCCAAAGCAATTTGAGACAATTCCTCCATATCCATCGGATTAGCCTCCACAACACCTGGCCATGAAAGCACTTGACTGACAGTCATGTCATTGGCCAGATGATGAGAGGCAGATAATTTACTGCTTAAATCAAGTAATGCATTAATCGTACCTATATTTATAAGCATAGACCGATTATCACAACTTGTGTCCTTGTACTTTAGATGGCACTCCAGTTTACCTCGATGTATTTTATCCCGAAGCAAGGATCTTAACTCCGTTTCAAGAAATCGAAACGACTCGGGCAAACGAAATGAGACATCGAGATAGCGATGATTAACAGACCTGATTTCCCAACAAAAATCACCTAAATCAAACTGCTTTTGCATTCGAGAAAAAGCCGTCATACTATGAATCATAAAAGATACCTACTTTTTAACCTTGCGCGAATATACCTGAAATTAAAAGAATTGCACAGGGATTGCCCATCAATTAATCTTAACAATATATAAAGCCCCGCATGTATTTAGAGTGCAACTCCAGTATTAAAGAGTTATACTTGTGCATTTTACAGAGGAGTATCTCTAATGCGCCCTAGTAATCGTGAACATGATCAACTTCGTCCCGTTACAATAACACGTAATTTTACCAATTATGCCGAAGGCTCTGTATTAGTCGAATTTGGTCAAACAAAAGTGATTTGTAACGCATCAATCATCGAAGGAGTACCCCGGTTTTTAAAAGGTAAAAATCAAGGATGGATAACAGCTGAATATGGCATGCTCCCACGTGCAACTCATAGTCGTACTGAAAGGGAAGCCAGTAAAGGTAAGCAAGGTGGCAGAACATTGGAAATTCAACGTCTCATAGGGCGTTCATTGAGAGCATGTATCGATTTAAAGGTATTGGGCGAAAATACTATTACTCTTGATTGTGATGTTATTCAAGCGGATGGAGGAACCAGAACAGCAGCTATAACTGGCAGTTGTGTGGCTATGCGAGATGCGATTCACTGGATGGTTCAACGTGAAAAAATAAAGAAGATGCCGGCTTTTAATTATGTAGCTGCCGTATCTGTAGGTATTTACAGGGGTCAACCCGTGCTGGATTTGGATTATGCAGAAGATGTTCTTGCTGAAACAGATATGAATGTGATTATGAATGAACAAGGGCATTTTATTGAAGTTCAAGGCACCGCTGAAGATAACTCCTTTAACCGAGATCAACTGAACAGCATGTTGTCATTGGCTGAAATTGGTATTCCTCAATTGATTGAAATCCAAAAAAATGCTTGAGAGCAATAGCCCGGCATAAACAGTCGCCAGCTGTATAAAACTAACACTTCGAACCCGAACAAAGGATCTCTGCAGGGGGGCTTTAAGCTAACTGAAGAGATCTCATTGCAGTTATTGGCATTGCTATCTTCAAAGTTTTTTGGGGAGTTCTGGAACTTGCCTGGGCTCAATTCCTGTAAATACGAATACCGTATTGAAATCTATCTGGACTTGCGCCCCTAATCTCTTTGTTAAATAATGTTTTAAATTTAGTCATTTAGTTTATATAAACTTCCTCATTAAAAACATTTTTTGTCTCGACCTTGGGGTTTTTCGCAAGCCCTGTGTATTTAAAATAATGACTTGTTCAGGGCAGCCTCATGAGCGGTGTGTTTCGAAATAATATTTTTATTAACCAATTCAGTCAAATGTTGATCCAATGTTTGCATTCCTTTGGCTTGACCAGTTTGAATTGACGAATACATTTGCGCTATCTTATCCTCACGAATTAAATTACGAATAGCCCCGGTACACATCATAATTTCAAGCGCTGCAACCCGACCACCTTTATTCTTTTTTAATAAACTTTGAGCAACGACAGCTTGTAATGATTCAGAAAGCATGGAGCGTACCATCGATTTTTCTTCAGCGGGAAATACATCAATTATCCTGTTTATTGTTTTTGTTGCAGAATTGGTATGCAATGTTCCAAAAACCAAATGCCCGGTTTCTGCTGCAGTCATTGCCAAGCGTATAGTTTCCAGATCACGTAATTCACCCACTAATATAATATCCGGATCTTCACGTAACGCTGATCTCAAAGCAGCATTAAAGCTCAATGTGTCTTTGTGTACTTCGCGTTGATTGACCAGACATTTTTTGCTTTGATGAACAAACTCAATGGGATCTTCAACTGTCAAAATATGCTCATAACGACTTGAATTAATATAATCGATGACTGCTGCAAGCGTGGTACTTTTTCCTGATCCAGTTGGGCCAGTAACTAGAACCAGACCCCTGGAAAAACTGGCCATTTCTTTAAAAATTGGGGGTAATCCTAAATCTTCCATGCTAAGAATTTCAGAAGGAATAGTTCTGAAAACAGCAGCGGCACCGCGCGATTGATTGAAAGCATTAACCCTGAACCGTGCCAGATTGGCTATTTCAAAGGAAAAATCTGTTTCATAAAATTCTTCATATTCTTTTCTTTGCCTGTCATTCATTATGTCATAAATAATCTTAATGACGTCTTTATGCTCTAATGGAGGCAGATTGATTTTGCGTAAATCACCATCAACACGAATCATAGGAGGCATGCCAGCTGAAATATGCAAATCTGATGACTTGTTTTTAACTGAAAATGCCAACAATTCTGCGATATCCATACTCTATAATCCCTGCCAATTTTTTCATTATATATTGTAGATTAACTCATGAAATGATTGCCAGCAATCATGGATATCTTTTTGTAGTACCATTACACTTCATGCATAATTGATATTTGCTTTTATAACTAAAAAGTCTCATCTTTGATTAACCAGGATTAATATGAGTATTAGTCAGAACATAAAAAAAGTAAGAGAACTCATAAGCCAGACAGAATTATCCAATAACAGGCAACCGAACAGTGTCTTATTATTAGCTGTTAGTAAAGCACAAAGCCCCGAATTAATCAGAGAGGCATTCCAACAAGGAATAAGACACTTTGGAGAAAACTATTTTCAAGAGGCCCAGGAAAAAATATTGGCATTAAAAGATCTGCCCATCTGTTGGCATTTTATAGGGCCTATTCAAAGTAATAAAACCAAAGGAATAGCGAAATATTTTAATTGGGTCCACAGCATTGACCGAAATAAAACAGCCAAACTTCTTAACCAGTTCAGATCTGAGCAACTACCACCGCTCAATGTCTGTTTACAAATTAATTTGGCTGGAGAAACTACAAAATCAGGCATTCCTCCAGAACATGCCATCGACCTTGCTCTCGAAGTAAAGCAATTGCCTAATTTGCAACTAAGGGGACTGATGACAATCCCTCCTCAGAAAAACAACATGCAAACACAGTACGATTTATTCCTTAAACTCAATCAACTCAAGGAATCCATCAATAAGACACTTCATTTAAAAATGGATACTTTATCAATGGGTATGAGTGATGATTTAGTTCCGGCAATTAAAGCAGGTTCGACCATAGTTCGAATTGGACGAGCAATTTTTGGCGAACGAAAAGGTAAATTATTATGAATATCAGTTTTATTGGCTATGGGAATATGGCGAAAGCAATTGCCCGCAACTTACAAAAACAAAATAAATATTCTTTATCTGCTGCCTCACCTTCCTTATCGGCGGGTATTAGCAAAGAAAATATTCGCACTCATTACGATAATAAGGAAGTGGCTAAAAACGCAGACATCATTATATTGGCAGTGAAACCCACACAAATGCTTGAGGTAGTCAATGAGATAAACCCCTTTATTTCATCAGATTGCCTTCTAATCTCAGTGGCAGCCGGATTGCCCCTGACCTGGTTTGCCAAATATTGTAAAAAAGGACAAGCGGTCGTAAGAACTATGCCTAATACCCCGGCCATAGTTGGATTTGCAGCAACATCAATGATAGCAAATGAATTTGTAAGCGCGAGACAAAAAAAATGGGCAGAAGAATTATTTTCAAGTATAGGGATTACTGATTGGGTTAAAAATGAAGAGGATATGAACACCCTGACAGCTCTTTCTGGCAGTGGTCCTGCTTACGTATTTTTGTTTCTTGAAGCGATGATTAATGCAGGGATCCAATTGGGCCTGGAAGAAACGGTTGCCAAACACTTTGCCATACAGACATTTGCAGGATCGCTTCAACTAGCTCAACATAGCCAGTTGAGTTTGGCTGAACTGAGAGAAAAAGTAACTTCTCCGGGAGGAACAACAGCCGCAGCCCTGGAAATCCTGCATGGAGATTTGGATGAGCTCATTTATTCTGCTATGAAAGCTGCGAAACAGAAAGCCCATGAATTAGGAAAAATTGAATAACTCTTTTGAGTTAAGAAAAATTCTGCCGCAAGAAGCCCTCTATCGACTTCTTTTGTTTTAATCTCAGTCAAGACTTACAAAAGCCCCAAGATTAAGGCAAAAAATGTTATTAACGAGGAAACTAAGATAAACTAACTAACTGAATTAAAAATATTTTTTAACGAGGAGATTCGAGGGCATCTTGTTAGTATTAATTCTTGAGCTATTCAAGCAAACAAGCATTGTGGAACAACGTTTGCTCGCGTTATGATAGAAGGTCAATAAACTGCTTAAGCAATTCATTTCTAAACCATTTGAATAAATTTCCTGGCTTTATAGGTGAATACAATCTAAAGAGGTAAAACAATGGCTGGTTTAACTGCTGTAGGGTATTTTTTATTATCTTTATTATTTACTATCGTTATTTTCAGTTTGTGGCTTAGAATTGCCATACGATTTTTTCGTATAAGTGCTATTAATCCATTCGCCCAATTAATTCATACCATTACCAATCCTCTAGTGAAACCCTTACAATGGATTATAAGGAAACCACTGCAACCAGGACAAAAATACGATTGGATAGCGTTTGGAGCTTTAATTATAGTGGAATTATTTAAAATAGTTTCACTGAGTTTACTGATGTATCATGCAATTATTCCATTTCTCTTTATTTTCCTTTACATACTTGTTGATTTAATAATTCAGCCTTGCGAAATATTATTCTTTGCTGTTCTGATTCGAGTGATAATGAGTTATGTCAATCCCAAATGGCAACATCCGCTTGCTGATTTCTTGCGCGTAATAACAACACCAATTTTACGGCTAGGCAGACTTATAGTCCCAGACATTTCAGGTTTTGATTTCTCACCATTTATTATCATGGTGATATTAAAAATTATTACCTTGTTTCTAAGCGCTTCTTTGCCCTGGAAGTTATTATAAAAGCAAAAATAAACAAACAGAACTATACTATTAGTTGATACGGATTAATGGAAAAAGCTATGAAATCGATACTACTTATGAGTTTATTATTGCTATTTATGCCATTCCGTTTAATGAGCGCGCAGTCTTTGTATTGCCCACAGAATCATGGTTATATCAATATTGGTATGAGTATGGAGCAAGTCATTGCTGCATGCGGGCAACCGCTGAGTAAACAAGAGTCCAATCAACCGATTTTGCAAAAAATCCCTGTGCAGCAACTTATTTATAACAATTTGGGTAACTCCGATGGCCTGTATTCAGGATCATTAAATGTACCGGAAGGTACCGCTTTTTATGGCGTGTGGAATATTCCCACAGGCAGCAGTGGCGTGCAATTGGAAGTCGATATTCTCAATAATAAAGTCCAGGATATTCGAGTAAATGGAGGCAATACTAACGCCTTTTCTTTATGTGGCAATGCAAGTATTCAAGTCGGAGATCCCGCCACTAAAGTGTATGGGGCTTGCGGCAGTCCAAACCTGGTCAATAATACTTACATTAACCAAGTGGTTCCCACAGAGACAAAACCACAAATCTGGATTTATAAGCCAGACCCATATCAACCAGCCTTTTCCTTGACTTTTGTCGACGGCAAATTACAATCCATCGGAAATAATTGAGGAAGTATAACAAATGGCTGAAACCATAGATGATATAACAATTGCTTTTAACGAAAATGGAGTGGAAACAACCAGGGAACTCGATAAACAAATCTTATCCAAAGGAGCATGGACTACTATTATGTTTAAATACCAGGATTGGGATAACACAAAAAATGACTACGGCCCTGTAAAATACTCTATAAGGCGTTATCAGAAACGTAATAATCAATATTGGCAAAAATCCAAATTCAATATTTCGAGTACTGAACAAGCCAAAAAAATTGTTGACATATTAAATAATTGGCTTGAGTAAATATTCTGATATCTTTGTTAAAAATTTAATACACAAGAGAATTCAGGGATTTTAATTTGATGAGAGAAGGATTCAATAAGTGACCAGTAAATTGGTTATGAATGCTCCCCTCATCAAAAACTCCTTACAACTGAGAGTCGAGTTTCATTTGATATTATAAATAACAACCTACGCCATCATATCCAACGACACGACATTCCTTATAAGCTGATTGATCCAATTCATAGCTTACCGAACCATAATAAGCATAAATCTTCCCATCCTTGGCTTTTTCAATATGTGGATTCTGATAGTTTAGATCAGTTTCACAGCTTGATTTCGTTTGAATCCAGGTCGCTTTATTGTCATTAATGATATTTTTACCAGGTTTTAACCTACTCTCGCCACAGTCATGCATTGCCAGATCGGTCATTTTAGGAGCTGAGAATAATACGTCATAACCATTTAATGCCACCTGCACAGCATTATCCGCATCCAATATCCCATGCCCACAAGGTTTTTTGCCGACACAAGATTTATTGGCATCATTACTTTGCCCAAACTCATGCGTAGTAACATATAATATCTGTTCTACTTGTTCAGGTTTTAAAGCCTTATTACTGATAGCAAAAATTAAACCAGCTACCCCAGCAACATGAGGCGAAGCCATGCTCGTCCCTTGATAAAAATCAAAACCTGATGAATTGTATCCACCTCCCGGGTTTACAGTAGATAAAATACCCCCTGAAGTGCCATAACGCTTATCACCACCTGGTGCTGCAAGGGTTATACTGGGTCCATAATTTGAAAAATAAGAGCGCAAACCTTCTGGTCCAGTAGAGGCAACCTTGATCGTTCCATTACACACAGCCGGAGCATTATAGTGTTCCCAAACATTATCATTTCCAGCAGCAACTGCGACTACAGCCCCTTTTTTACGAGCAAAGAACAAGGCCTCTTGTAAAGCCTCGTCACAATAATCAATTTCTTTGCCGGGCTCTAAATCGACACCAAAACTCATATTTAATACCTTGGCTGGATGTATATTTTTAGGAACCCCTGGAACATCACCTCCGACAGCCCAATAAATACTATTCACCACAGCACTTTCATAAAACATACCATTCTCAGCAGGAATTTTGACAGTCAGAATTTTTAAATCTTCACCAACTCCGTTCATGACATCACCATAACCAGCAATGGTGCCGGCAACATGGGTGCCATGGTATGACCTGGTTTCATCGGATAAATCATTATTATTCCCGGCAAAATTCCAGCCAAATACATTACCTTCATTATCTTTTACAAGGTTATTCACCAAACTGTCATTCAATGCAATCCCAGTATCTAAAACCGCAACAACTACCGGCTTCCTGGACTTTCCTGTGGTATATGCCCATGCGCCGTCTCTTAAACCGGGCTTGGATTCCAGACGAATTCCTGCTGGCCTTTCGAACTCATCCCATTGACTCTCATGGGATAGTAATTGACTTAATTCCCGGTTTATTACTGGATCAGGAAGAGGCTTAAAATGTCCTATTCTGTCTTTAACTGCATAAAGTACATTGGGATTTTTGCGCAAACGCTCCAAAACATTGGCTATAACATCCTCTTCTTTAGCCTTAATAGCAGCGGAATTGGATGCATCAAAAACAAGCGAATAAGCGCCGTTAGCCATAGGCTTCATTTCTTTAACAGGTATTTGGACAGATTTAAAGACTTGTGATTTTAGTGAGGAAATGGCGGCTGGTTGCTGCTTATATTTAATTATAACTCTGATTGTTTCAGTTTCAGTCGTAGCAAAACTGCCACAAGCAAGCGATAAAAGACTTAATCCCAATATTCCTGATTTCAAACCCATACTTCAATCTCCTTTTTAAAGTCAATCCGTAGCCTTGACCAATTTTTAAAAATAAAACCACCTCAGTATGCAGGAGAATAAATATCAACTCAAGAATCAAGAGTCCTAAGATTAAATTAAAATACAACAATCATTGGATTTCATGTTTTTCCCTATATTCTGTGGGAGTGATTCCAGTCCATCGTTTGAATGCTTTTGAAAAATTGGATGTATCTTGAAAACCCAATAAAAAACTGATCTCGGTCATGGAAATATTATTATTGAGCAAAAATGTCTTCGCCTTTTGTTCTCTTACCTCATCAAGCAACTCTTGATAAGTCACATGCAACCGCTGCAAATGACGTCTTAGAGTGCGAGAAGTCATGCATAATCTACTGGCTATCTCATTCATGTTGACATGATTCAAATTCTGATTGATTAAAATAGATTTAATCTTGCTCGCCATATCCTCTTTTAACGACATTTTTTTTTCAAGTTCTTGTAATTGCTTTTTTGCCAGCTGATAGCTCACATCGTCAGCAAAATGAATGGGATAATTCAATTCCTCCGCTTTAAACCAAACACGAGTGTTCTCTGTATTAAAAACAATTTTAGTCTGAAAAATTGCTTGATAATATTTTGCATAAGGAGGTTCATTATAATTTAACTCGATCTTGAGCAATGGGTCATTACAACTAATCAAAAAATTTCTCATTTTAATAAGATGCGTAATTGCCAATTCAGTTATAAAACGTGATAAAACCATTTCTTTTGTGTGAGATAATATCTTGATGTAAGCATGGTTTTCATTATTAAACTGATGTAACTCCAGAGACAAAAAACTGGTTCGTGTATTAAGGTAACTAAGCACAGTCTGTATAGCAGTACCAAATGTTGGACTGCTCATTGCTGCATACCCAAGAAAACCATGATTGACTATAGATAAATTTTGACCAAAAACCAAGCCCAATTCCGGGCACTGGCTTAATTTATAAGCTTCCACAATAACATGGTTAAATTCATCCTGAGTTAAGTAGGCATCAGGATCATGTACTCTTATCAGATCAAATCCAATTTTTTCTAAAAAATGGTTAATCCCAAATTGTTCAAGACATTTTTCCAGAGTAGAAAGGTAATTTGCTGCTATAACCAGATCCATCAACAAGCTTTTCTTTTTTAAGAGAGAAATGAATTAATTCTAATCTATATTAGAGGATAAGATCCAATGATGAGGAGAAAAATTCAAGATTTAGTTGTCTGACTAAATCTTGAATAAAATTAGTTTAATAACGATAATGATCCGGCTTATAAGGTCCATTTTTATCTACACCGATATAATCAGCCTGTTCATTACTTAATTGGGTTAATTTTGCGCCAATACGCCCCAAATGCAAACGAGCTACTTTTTCATCCAAAACTTTTGGAAGTACATAGACTTGATTCTGATATTGGCTAGAATTTTGGAACAGCTCAATCTGCGCCAATACCTGATTGGTAAAGGAAGCAGACATGACAAAGCTGGGATGTCCTGTAGCACAGCCTAAATTCACTAAACGTCCTTCAGCCAGGATAATAATACGCTTTCCATCAGGAAAAATCACATGATCAACCTGAGGTTTGATATTTTCCCATTGATACTGTTTTAAGCTTTGAATATCAATTTCCGAATCAAAATGGCCTATGTTGCACAATATCGCCTGATTACGCATACGTTTCATATGATCATGAGTAACAACATGGTAATTACCAGTAGCTGTAACTACGATATCCACCTGTTCAGCAACATCGTCAAGAGTAACCACTCTGTAGCCTTCCATAGCCGCTTGAAGTGCACAAATAGGATCAATTTCTGCGACAAGTACTGTTGCTCCCTGTCCTCGCAAGGCCTGTGCGCAACCTTTGCCCACATCACCATAGCCTAGAATCAAAGCAACCTTACCAGCTATCATAACATCTGTTGCACGTTTTAACCCATCGAGCAGGGATTCCCGACATCCATACAAATTATCAAATTTGGATTTGGTCACTGCATTATTAACATTAATGGCTGGAATTTTTAAGTGACCATGTTTTGCCATTTCGTACAACCTGGCTACACCGGTAGTGGTTTCCTCAGATACACCCTTAATTGAAGGCAGTAATGCGGGATATTTTTGGTGAACGACTTGTGTTAGATCCCCTCCGTCATCTAATAATAAATTAGGTATCCAACCATTAGGGCCACTTAAAGTTTGCTCAACACACCACCAATATTCTTCTTCTGTTTCACCCTTCCAGGCAAACACGGGAATTCCTTTTGCGGCAATAGCTGAAGCCGCATGATCCTGAGTAGAAAAAATATTGCAGGAAGACCAGCGTACTTCAGCACCCAATGCAACTAGGGTCTCAATCAATACTGCAGTTTGAATTGTCATATGCAGACAACCTGCAATACGAGCGCCATGAAGTGGTTTTCTTGCAGAAAACTCCTCGCGTAAAGCCATTAAACCCGGCATTTCGGTTTCGGCTATTGCTATTTCTTTTCGCCCCCATTCCGCTAATGAAATATCTGCTACTTTATAATCTTGTAATGTATTGATTTTTTGTGCTCCTTCTTTTACCAGTTCCATTAGAGTATCCTTAAAAAATTATAATGCCTTGCTTAATTCAGCTACTTTATTTAATCGCTCCCATGGAAAATGCTCCCTGCCATAGTGCCCATAAGTTGCCGTCTGTCTATAAATAGGACGAAGCAAATCGTGTTGATCAATAATACCTTGTGGTGTTAAATCAAAATGCGTATGAATCAAATCAATTATTTCACTGTTTTTTAGTCGCCCGGTACCAAAAGTCTCAACAAAAATAGACGTAGGTTCAGCAACACCAATAGCATAGGAAATCTGTAATTCGCATTTATCTGCCAAACCAGCCGCCACAATGTTCTTGGCAACATGTCTTGCAGCATACGCTGCGGAGCGATCTACTTTCGAAGGATCTTTACCTGAAAAACAGCCACCACCATGCCTTGCCATACCACCATAAGTATCTACAATGATCTTACGGCCGGTTAAGCCACAATCGCCCAAAGGACCACCAATTACGAAGCGTCCTGTTGGATTGATGAAATATCGGGTCTTATCATTGAGCCATGCAGCAGGAAGAACTGGTTTAATAATTTCTTCGCGGATCGCTTCAACCAAATCTTTATGCTCAATATCAGGTGAATGCTGCGTAGAAAAAACAACAGTATCCACTTCAACTGGCATCCCCTGTTCATATTTCAAAGTAAGTTGACATTTTGCATCAGGTCTTAACCAAGGTAATTGGCCTGATTTACGAGCATTAGCTAACTTTTCCATCAAACGATGCGCATAGGCAATAGGAGCAGGCATAAATACATCTGTTTCACGGCTTGCATAACCAAACATAAGCCCCTGATCGCCGGCACCGAGAATTTTAGTTTGCTGATTATCTACTCCTTGAGCTATGTCTGGTGATTGCTTGCCAATCGCTGAAAGCACAGCACAAGATTCCCAATCAAAACCCATCTGAGAACTATTATAGCCGATGTCCTTGATAACATGACGAGTTATCTCTTCAACATCAACCCAAGCCTTCGTTGTAATTTCCCCACCAACCAAAACCATACCGGTTTTAACCAATACCTCACAAGCTACTCGTGCTTTGGGATCTTGGGCTAAAATAGCATCTAAAATGGCATCTGAAATTTGATCAGCTATCTTATCAGGATGACCCTCGGAAACAGATTCTGAGGTAAAAACATGGACTTCATTCATTACATACCCTCTGTATTTTCTATTTATAGTATCCCTAATCCTATCTCTGCTTAAAACCAAACAATTTAGAGTCATTGTTTTGGTGAATCCATGTCATTTTACTAACCTTTAATAATCATGGATAGCTTTTAGGAGCATTACAAACATTTTAAGCAGGCTTAAAACAAGCCACCCTTACCAAAATAATAATTTTTAAGCTAAAAACTTACTTCATCAGATTTACAAATTCATTAAATAAAATATCTATATCATGTGGTCCAGGGCTTGCCTCTGGATGACCTTGAAAACCAAATGCCGGTTTTGTTTTGTGTCTTATTCCCTGTAAACTGTTATCAAATAATGAACGATGCGTTACTTCCAGGCAATTAGGCAATGAATCCTCATCCACAGCAAAACCATGATTTTGACTTGTTATAAAAACACGTTTTTTACCAGTTGTTTCAACTACAGGATGATTGGAACCATGATGACCAAATTTCATTTTTTTAGTAACACCACCACATGCCAAAGCTAAAATCTGAAATCCAAGGCATATACCAAATAACGGAATATTATTGTCTAAAAATACTTGAGTTGCTCTGATAGCATAATCACATGCTTGGGGATCACCTGGCCCATTAGATAAAAAAACACCATTAGGATTCATTGCTAAAACTTCTTCTGCTGAAGTTTTAGCAGGAACTATAGTAATATGGCATCCCTTATCATGTAAGATACGTAAAATATTATGTTTCACACCAAAATCATAGGCAACGACATGAAACTGTTGAGGCTGTTTGCTTAGACTCCATATTCCCTGGCCTTCATGCCAACGCTCTGTCGTTTGTCTTGTAACCTCTAAAGCTAAATCTGCACCCTGAAGCCCGGCAAACGATTTAGCCTTTGCCACAGCAATTTCAGGTTTCTCCACATTAGTGCTAATACATGCTCCGATAGAACCCTTCTCACGCAATTTCAAAGTAAGCGCGCGCGTATCAATACCAGAAATGGCAACGACTCCATTTTTACTTAGCCAGTCAGGGAAGGATTGTTCAGATCTGTAGTTACTTGGAATAGCAGTGCAGTTTCTCATAACCAACCCGGCTGCCCATACTTTTGTGGACTCCATATCTTCCATGTTACAACCTGTATTTCCCACATGAGCAGTAGTTAAGGTAATTATTTGTCTGGCGTACGACGGGTCAGTAAGCATTTCCTGATAGCCAGTCATTGACGTGTTAAAAACCAACTCACCAACAGAATCACCAGTGGCCCCTACTGACAGGCCCTCATAAACAGTGCCATCAGCTAAAGCTAAAATTGCTGATTTATTAATCATGAATATACTCAATTATGTTCAAAGTATGCTTATCCAGCGTAAAATAAGCAATCCATGCTGAAAACGACAAATCTTCCAATTGTAACTTAATTAAGTCAAAATTTCATGTCTTCGAAAAATTTTTTCACACCGGCAAACCAGGAGCTTGTTTTAGGTGAGTGCGTTCCCTTGGCATTCTCTAACGAATCCTGTAGCTTATTTAACAGTTCTTTTTGCTCACGGGATAAATTAACTGGTGTTTCTACAACTACTTTGCATAGCAAGTCACCTTGTCCATATCCTCTGACAGATTTCATCCCTTTACTTCTCAATCGAAATACTTTGCCTGTTTGAGTTTCTGCCGGGATTTTTAAGGTGACGCGGCCTTCCAAAGTGGGCACCTCAATTGAGCCTCCTAACGCCGCGGTTGCAAAACTAATAGGTACTTCACAATGCAAATCATTTTCATGACGTTCAAAAATAGCATGCTTTTTCAAACTAATTTGAACATATAAATCGCCTGAACCACCACCATGTACTCCGGCCTCACCTTCTCCGCTTAACCGAACCCGATCACCAGTATCAACTCCAGCCGGGATTTTGACATTTATTTTTTTACTTTCTCTCACTCGTCCTTGACCATGGCAACTGACACAGGGATCAGAAATTATTTTTCCCTCACCATGACAAGTGGGACAGGTTTGTTGTATGGAAAAAAAACCTTGTTGAATTCTGACCTGCCCCATACCTTGGCAAGTTTCACAAGTTTTTGGACTAGTGCCTTTTTTAGCCCCCGAGCCCTCACAAACAGTACAGGTACCATGCCGTGGAACAGTAATTTCAACTTCTTTTCCAATAGCCGCTTCTTCAAGAGTCAATTGCACATTAAATTGCAAATCAGCGCCTCTTTGTCCACGCGATTGACGCCCATGTCCACGTCCCCCTGAAAAAATATTCTCAAAAATATCTTCAAAAACGTCACCAAATCCTCCAAATCCGCCAAAACCACCTGGGCCGCCACCCATTGACGGATCCACACCAGCATGGCCAAATTGATCATACGCAGCCCGTTTTTGCTTATCGGATAAGATATTATAGGCTTTTTGAATTTCTTTAAATTTTTCTTCGGCAGAGGCATCACCTGGATTCCGATCGGGATGATATTTCATTGCCAGCCTGCGATATGCTTTTTTAATCTCCGCATCACTCGCATTTCGACTTACTTCTAAAAGTTCATAATAATCCCGCTGTTCCATAACCGCTCACAATTTATAACAACCACTTAATTATAATGAGCTCAGTCGTATGAAGACTCTAAAATAATTTAAGTGCTATTCAATAGACAAACGGGACGATAATATCGCCCCGACCCAAAATTTATTTATTATAACTTGATGAACTCTTCTTCCGCCCTCTTAAATCAGAGAGCGAGAGTAACATTAAATTACTTTTTATCCTCTTCTTTAACTTCTTCAAACTCAGCATCAACAACTCCCTCTTCTGTGGGCTTTGTAGATTCCTGAGATTGTGTTTGCCCCTGAGCCGCCTGACCTTCAGACGATTTTTTCGCATAAATACGTTCAGCCATTTTTGCGGAAGCATCAGTCAATACTTTCAGCTTGTCTTCAATACGAGCTTTGTCAGTTCCTTGCACTGCCTCTTTCAGTTCAGAGATTGCTGTTTCAATGCCTTTTTTCTCGTCCTCAGACAAATCATCAGACAAATCTTTCATGGATTTTTCACAACTATGAATCAAACTATCTGCCTGATTACGAAGTTCTGCCATTTCCTTGAATTTCTTATCTTCTTCGGCATGCGCTTGGGCATCTTTCACCATAGCAGCAACTTCTTCTTCACTTAAACCACTGGAAGCTTTGATGACAATGGATTGTGCCTTGCCAGTTGCCTTGTCTTTGGCAGAAACATTCAAGATACCATTGGCATCAATATCAAAAGTTACTTCAATTTGAGGAACGCCACGAGGAGCAGGAGGAATATCACGCAAATCAAACCGTCCCAATGATTTGTTTGCTGAAGCCTGTTCTCTTTCACCTTGCAATACATGCACAGTCACTGCTGTTTGATTATCATCGGCTGTTGAAAATACTTGAGTCGCCTTTGTAGGAATAGTCGTATTTTTTTCAATGAGTTTGGTCATTACACCACCCATTGTTTCTATACCAAGAGACAGCGGAGTAACGTCGAGTAAAAGAATATCTTTAACCTCACCAGACAATACTGCTGCTTGAATCGCAGCACCTACTGCTACAGCTTCATCAGGGTTTACGTCCTTACGAGGTTCTTTGCCAAAGAATTCCTCAACAGTTTTTTGTACCAGTGGCATACGAGTTTGACCACCAACTAAAATAACTTCATTGATTTGAGATACAGTAAGTCCAGCGTCTTTTAAAGCTATTTTGCATGGCTCAATAGTTCTCTCAACCAGTTTTTCCACTAAGGATTCCAGTTTTGCTCGGGTCAACTTGATATTTAAGTGTTTTGGCCCAGAAGCATCTGCAGTAATGTAAGGCAAATTGACATCAGTTTGTTGTGCAGACGATAATTCAATTTTTGCTTTCTCAGCAGCTTCTTTCAAGCGCTGCAGAGCCAGAGGATCATTATGCAAATCAATACCAGTATCTTTCTTGAACTCAGAAGCTAAATATTCAATTAAAGCCAAATCAAAATCTTCTCCACCAAGGAAGGTATCACCATTGGTCGCGAGTACTTCAAATTGGTGTTCTCCATCCACTTCGGCAATTTCGATAATTGAAATGTCAAAGGTACCCCCACCTAAATCATATACCGCGATAACAGAATCACCGCGTTTTTTATCCATACCATAAGCCAGAGCAGCAGCGGTCGGCTCATTAATAATTCGTTTTACTTCCAAACCAGCAATACGACCAGCATCTTTGGTTGCCTGGCGTTGCGAATCGTTGAAATAGGCAGGTACAGTAATTACTGCTTCTTTTACTTCTTCACCCAAATAATCTTCTGCTGTTTTCTTCATTTTTCTTAACACTTCAGCCGAAATTTGTGGTGGTGCCTTATCTTGATCTTTGACTCTAACCCAGGCATCCCCATTGTCTGCCTTGATAATTTTGTAGGGAACCATCTTAATATCTTTTTGCACGATAGGATCATCAAATCGACGCCCTATTAATCGTTTGATCGCAAACAGTGTTTTCTCTGGGTTGGTCACTGATTGACGCTTGGCTGATTGACCAACCAATATTTCATTATCATCAGTAAACGCTACGATAGAAGGAGTTGTTCTGTGACCTTCACTATTTTCAATTACCTTCGGTTTGTCACCTTCCATGACAGCAACACAAGAGTTCGTAGTCCCCAGGTCTATACCTATAATTTTAGCCATTCTATTTTGCTCCAAATTAATATTTTCTCATGCAATATTCCACATATGGGGTGTGTCATGATGATTTCAAGCCATCACTCCAAAAAAAGCTGAATATATTGCAACTAAAAATTTGTTTAAAAAAACACCTCACCCGAGACATCTGATTATTTAGTTGAAACTATAACTCGAGCTGGTCGAATTACCCGATCACTCAATTTGTATCCTTTTTGGAATACCGTAATTACAGAATTGGGAGGAGCTCCTGGGGCAGGTTGCATTGACATTGCCTCATGTTGTTGAGGGTCAAATACCTGTCCTAGAGGATCAATTTGTTCCACATCAAATTTTTGTAATGCATCAATAAAGAGTTTCATAGTTAACTCAAGCCCTTCATGCATAGCCGGATCGCTGTTCTTGTCCGCTAATTGCAATGCTTGCTCAAGACTGTCAACTACTGGCAATAAAGCTGAAATCAGTTTTTCTACACCATATTTATGAGCATTGGCAACTTCTCGTTCCATACGACGACGAACGTTCTCCAATTCAGCAAGGGCACGTACAGATTTTTCCCAATTTTCATGAGCTTTTTGTTCCGCCAGTGTCAATTGCTCTTCCAAGGCAGTATAGCTAGGATGCCCTAACGCAGGTTCTTGATGTTGTGATTCTTCATCAGTTTCTTCTTCCAGAATCTCATTCTCAACCTTATGTTCTTCTTTATGCTCGTCTTTAAACTTTTTCCAGTCTTTTTTATTTTGTTTACTCATCAAAATCGCTCCTGACTAACTCAATCCCTACAAATGGGGATTGCATTTGGAATTTTCAAGCCCCTATTAAGATTTTAAATCCTGATTTAAAATTCAAGTCATTAACTCATTGAAACTTTTCAAATCATGGCTTGCAGTAATTGTCCATTTATTCCATACTTAGGTAGCTAAAAAATCTGTCTTAATTCTCATTTAGGTAAAAGAATCAGGATAATTAACAATCCTTTGAGTTAAATTAAGTCTAAACGACAACCAAAACAAAAATTACTTGGGTAGATTATGCAAGAATGGTCGCCAACTACATGGCAGAAATATTCGTATTTGCAGGCAGCTTCATACGCTGATCAAGAGCAATTAAATAAAGTAGTAGAACAGTTAAGTTTGCTACCCCCATTGGTTACCAGCGGTGAAATCAAACATTTAAAAAATGAAATTGCCCAGGCTGGCCGAGGTGATGCTTTTATTCTGCAAGGTGGTGATTGCGCTGAATCTTTTAATGACTGTCGTTCAGAAGTCATAAGTAACAAATTAAAAATCATTCTTCAAATGAGCCTAATCTTATTATATGGATTACGCAAACCGATTATTCGTATCGGTAGAATAGCCGGACAATATGCGAAACCACGTTCTTCAGATTACGAAACCATAAATGGAGTTACCTTACCCAGTTATAGAGGAGATATCGTTAACTCACCAGAGTTTACTGCCGCTGCCAGAGAGCCTAATCCTAAATTATTACTCCAGGCATACAGTTGTTCTGCGATGACTTTAAATTTTATCCGAGCTCTGTTGGACGGTGGTTTTGCTGACCTGCATCACCCTCAACGCTGGGATTTAGGTTTTGTTGAACACTCCCCTCAGAAAAATGAATACCAACATATTGTAGATTCTATTGAAGACGCTCTGGATTTTTTGAAAGCCATAGATGGAATACGTTCGAGCAGTATAAGTAAAGTCGATTTTTACACCTCTCATGAGGCATTGCATTTACATTATGAGCAAGCCTTAACAAGACAGTTAAAAGATGGAAAATGGTACAATCTTTCAACTCATTTACCCTGGATTGGAATGCGCACTGCACAAATTGACAGTGCGCATCTTGAATTTCTAAGGGGAGTACAAAACCCCATAGGCATTAAGATAGGCCCAGCAGCTACACCTGAATGGTTATCGGAAGTGTTAAGCATCGCCAATCCGCAAAAAGAAGAAGGACGAATTTTACTTTATACTCGCTTGGGAGCCAAACTTATAGACCGGTTGTTACCTCCACTTATTGACACAGTAAGGAAAAGCAAAATTCCAGTCACGTGGTCATGTGACCCTATGCATGGCAATACTGAAACAACAGAGGATGGCACTAAAACACGTCATTTTGACAATATCTTATCTGAATTAAAACAAGCTCTGGAAATTCATCGCAACATGGGCAGTTATCTGGGAGGCGTCCATTTTGAGTTAACCGGCGACAATGTAACAGAATGTATCGGAGGGGCTCGTGGCTTAGCTCCTCATGACCTTAAAACAGCCTATCACAGCCTGGTTGATCCAAGATTAAACTATGAACAATCGCTGGAAATGGCCATCCAGCTCAGCCATCAATTCAGAAATGAGACTTAATATGATTCTGAAATTTAATTTCTCTTGAATGAAGCAAAAAATCACTCTTAGGAGCTGATTTTCTTTTTTTGAGCCATGTCACTACTTTAAGCAATAAATTGCATTGAGCGCATTAAACATGATATTGGGGACTTATTTCATGCACAGCCTCAATCATTATTGCAACATTGTCAGGAGGTACGTCTGGAGTAATGCCATGCCCCAAATTAAAGATATGCCCTGTTCCATGTCCATAGGATGCCAATACACTGCTTACTTCTCTGCGTATACAATCTTTTGTAGTTCGTAAAACAGCAGGATCCAGATTTCCTTGTAAAGCAACCTTTCCGCCTACTCTTTGACGGGCAGAAGTCAACTCACACGTCCAGTCAACTCCTAATGCGTCACAACCTGTCTCAACCATCCATTCTAACCATTGTCCACCATTCTTGGTAAATAAAATTACAGGGATCTCGGGGTATTCCTTTTTTAATTGCTGAACAATTTGATACATGTATGCCAAAGAAAAATCCTTATAATTTTGTGGAGTTAAAACTCCCCCCCAGGTATCAAAGATCATAACCGCATTAACCCCTGCCTTTATTTGTTCAATTAAATAAGCAGTGACAGAGATAGCGAGTTTATTCAATAACAGATGAGCAGCCTCTTTTTTAGTGTATATCAAATTTAAAATTCGTTTAAAATCTCTACTGCTCCCGCCTTCTACCATGTAACATGCTAAAGTCCATGGACTACCTGAGAATCCAATCAAAGGTAATTCTTTGGGCATTTTCTGGCGGATTAAGCGCGCAGCATCAAAGACATAGGATAAAGATTCAGGAATTGAAGGAATTTTCAGCGCATGGATTGCTTTGACATCTTGCAGAGGATTTGTGAAACAAGGTCCTTCCCCTTCAGCAAAATAAAGCCCTAGCCCCATGGCATCGGGTATCGTTAAAATATCTGAAAATAAAATAGCGGCATCCAAAGCATAGCGACGCAAGGGCTGCAAGGTCACCTCACAAGCAAGTTCCGGATTCTTACAAAGATTTAAAAAATCACCAGCCTGTTCTCTTACTTTTCTATATTCAGGCAAATAACGCCCAGCCTGGCGCATAATCCATATTGGAGTTCTCTCCACAGGTTGTCGTCTCAAGGCTCGAAGAAAAAGGGATTGGTTCAAATCAAACATCATTTAATCACTATCACAATAAAAAGTGTTTATAGTATCATGTTAAGCTAATCAATACAGTGGTATAAATAGCAATCGATACTTAACTACATAAACGGGACGTACGAAAAACCCCAAGGCCAAGGAAAAAAATGTTTTTAATGAGAGAATTTAGATATACTAAATGACCGAGCTAAAAACTCTTTTTAACAAAGAGATTGGGGATTTCCGTAAGTACTGATAAATTATTAATGGATATCAAATGGATACTTTAAATATTACAGCTCTCAGTGTCGAAACAAAAATTGGTGTTTATGGGTGGGAGCAACGTATTAATCAACGATTATTAATTGACATATCCATTCCCTTTGACTTTAAAGATTGCAGGGATAATTTGTCTAATACACTGGATTACGCTGATCTGTGCCTAACAGTAACCCAATTTGTAGAATCAACTTCATTTCAATTAATTGAAACGGTAGCGGAACAAATTGCCGATTTAATCAAGCAAAAGTATCCGGTTAACAAAGTTTCAGTCGCTGTTACCAAACCCCACGCTGTAAAAAACGCTGCGGGTATTCAAGTAGTTGTTAACAGATAATCTATAAACAGCAACCTTCCATGATTAAATGAGTAACACTCATCCTCCAACGCTTCGCACCATACCGTTCAGATGCTCTGTTTTGGCAAGGTTTATTTGTGCTTTTTGAGCCAACGCCTTATTTGGATAGGGACCTACCACTACCCGGAACCAATTTCCCTGTGCTTGAGTGACTGGAACCACACTGACATCAAAGCCTTTAAGGATTAACATCCCCTTCATTTGTTCTGCATCCTGGCGTGCTTTAAAAGAAGCAACTTGAACCAAATAAGCTCCTTTATTAAGTTGTTGTGGAGTTGTTGGTTTTGCCTCTGCCACCTTCACTGAGGTTTGTGGTGTTGAATTAGCTATCGTTGATTTCACTGTGGTATTGACAGCAGCAGTGACAGTGCTAGTATTCTTTTGTGTTGGAGTTGATGACTTGTCTGCCGCATGATTGTCTGTATTTTGCTGACTAGCTGCCTGAGGTGCCGACCCTCTTTCATTCGTTAATAATGTATAAAACTCAAATTTAGGTTTAGGAGGCACTTGTTTATGTTCTTGCGCCACTTTAGTTGGCGCTTTTTCAGCATCATGTTGAGCTAAAACCTGAGTATTCACCCATTGACTTATCGTTTGTACATCAAGAAAAGAAGCTGTTAAATATCCAAACAAAAAAGTCATAATAATGACCAAAAACTGGTGTGGTCCTTTGTTGCGACGTGAAGTACGCCTATTTCCATAATCTTTTGCCATTACATACTCTCAGGAGCTGATACACCTAATATAGCCAAACCATTATTTAAAACCTGTCGCACCGACTCCAGCAAACACAAACGAGCACATCGTAATTGTTCTTGCTCGCATAATAGCTGGATCGCATTATAATAACTGTGTAATCCATTGGCTAGTTCCCTTAAATAGTAAGCAAGCTGATGCGGCTCGCAAGAAGCGGCAGCAGATTGGATCACTTCAGGATATCGAGCAATCAGAGAAATTAATGTGGTCTCATGTTGTTGCTCCAATAAATCAAGATTTTTAAGCCCCATATCCTTATCCCACTTCAATCCCCTTTCTTTTAACTGCCTCAATACACTGCAGATACGGGCATGTGCGTATTGAATATAATAAACAGGATTGTCACTGGATTCGGATTTTGCCAAATCCAGATCAAAATCCATGTGTTGTTCAGGCTTTCTGGCCACATAAAAATAACGGGCAGCATCATTTCCTACTTCTTCTCTTAATTCTCTCAAAGTGACAAATGAACCGCTACGAGTAGACATTTGCACCCTGTCACCGCCTCGATAAAGAATAGCGAACTGAACCAAAATAACATCCAGTGCACTTTCATCATGCCCTAATGCCTTAACTGCTGTTTTAATTCTTGTGACATAGCCATGATGATCAGCACCAAAAATATCAATGACCCGATCAAAACCTCTATCGTATTTATTCCAATGATAAGCAACATCAGAAGCAAAATAAGTCGTTTGTCCATTTGCGCGGACTAATACTCTATCTTTTTCATCACCAAAATCAGTTGCCCTAAACCATAAGGCGCCTTCTCTCTCATAAGTATGATTTCTGTCTTTCAAGGCTTGAATGCCCTTTTCAATAGAGCCGTCCTCAAATAACGATTGTTCAGAAAACCAATTGTCAAAATTTACACCAAACGCCTGCAAATCGTCTTTTATATCGTCCAATACTGTTTTCAAAGCGTGTTGATGAAAATTTGCAAACCCTTCTTTGCCCAGCAAGGTTTGCGCCCGCGCAATGATCGCATCGATATAAATTTCCTTATCTCCACCCTCGGGTTCATCAGCAGGTAAATTGTCTACTACCGAAGTCCATGGATATACCAATCGATTAGCCTGCTCGGACCACATCACTTGTGCAATCTCATAAACATATTGACCTTTATAGCCATTCGTTGGAAACACAACAGGCTCACCTGCCAACTCCAGGTAGCGCAACCACACACTAACAGCAAGGATATTCATTTGCCTGCCAGCATCATTGACATAATATTCCAAAGTCACATCATACCCAGCAGCCTTTAAAACATTCCCCAAAGTTGCTCCGAAAGCAGCTCCTCTTCCATGACCTACATGCAAAGGGCCAGTGGGATTAGCAGAAACAAATTCAATCAATACTTTCTGACTCTGTCCTAAATTACCTCGGCCAAACTCATTACCTTTGTTCAAAACTTCAGAAATAATGAGTGAACGTGCCGTACTACGCATAAAAAAATTAATAAATCCTGCCCCTGCTATCTCAATTTTCTCTACAGACGGATCCGAAGGGATTGCTGCAACCAGTCGCTCGGCTAATATTTTAGGTGACTGTCGGCATGGTTTGGCTAATACCAAGGCCAAATTAGTCGCATAATCACCATGGGCAGGATCTTTAGCATTCTCAACTTTTATTTCAATATCCAAATCAATTGGCATTTCGCCTGATTGTTGCAGATTAATTAATGCTTGTTTCAAAAGATATTCGATTATAGCTTTCATACTTCTCATTTATCCGTCAAAAATACCGCTATTATGCTCTTTTTCATACCATATGGAAAGGCTCTCAATCCAGGAGATCATCACTACAACAACAGAAATATCAATAGCTCATTAATTTTCAAGAGATTCATAGGACTTATGAATATAACCATCTTGAGAAAGCAGAATGGCTATGGGTCTTGTCACATCAAAGTGCGCAAAAATAATCATCATCATTACCGTGATAGGCACAGACAGAAACATGCCTAGTACCCCCCAAATGGCACCCCATAGAGCCAAAGCAAACAATATCACTAAGGGACTTAAGTTTAATGATTTACCTAACAGACGAGGCTCTAAAAAATTGCCTACGAAAAACTGTATAGCTACTATTCCGGAAGTCACTTCCAAAAACGGCCACCAGCTTTCAAATTGAATCAAGGCAAGTGCTGCCGGAAAAGCAGTTGCTACAATAGCTCCTATATTGGGGATGTAATTTAAAAAGAAAATTAATAATGCCCAAAACTCGGCAAAATCCAAACCAACCCATTTCATAATAAACCAACTCAACGTGGCAGTGAGCAAGCTCAACAAAGTTTTGATACCCAGATAAGTTTGAGTGTCTTTTGTAATATGCGAGATAATGTTTTTAACCAGTTTCCTGTGCTCTTCCTGTGGAAAAAAAGCATCCATCTTTTGAGTGAAATAATGCTGCTCAACAAATAGAAACACAACATATAATGAAATCAGCACAGCGGAACTGGTTATAGTCGTAAAAACTCCATAAATATTAACAAGCATACTCTGAATACTTAATCCTTGAATTAAACTGTCGAAATCGAAAATACCCTTAACATGAAATCGTTGATCCAGATTGTTAAATATATGCAGTAAATTTTCCTGATACCTGGGAGATGCGGCAATTACATCACTGACATTATTGGTAATGATGTTAATAAGAATCATTACCAGGCAAACAACAACAAACAAAGATAAAATCATGCTTATCCAGGACGGGAGATGTGTGCCGATGAAAGGAATTTTCTGTACACCACTATTAATGGTATTCAACAGGTGCCAAACAAAAATGGATATAACAATTGGAATTAATAATCCTCTTCCTGCGATTAATAAATAACCTGTTATCCAAACCAGTATCAAAGCCGCCGTAAACGTTATAATACGATTCATCCAATTGCACTCCATCTCTGACGAATAGATACTCGCAAGCAACAAGTAACTTGGTAATGATTTGGGCAAAATTGCCAGAATGATAACTCAAGTCGCAACGAATATATTTTCCTGTTATTATTAAATTTTTAATCTTAAATAATACCGTGCTGAGTAACTCTTGTGAATATTTAACTGGTGTTGGCCCAACCATTGCAGCAAAACTCGCTAAATACAGGATTTTCACCATACAAGACCTGCTTTTCCACTTGCCTTATAAATATCAAGACAGAACCAGGATAACACCAATTCAGGATTTGCGCTCTAATGAATGGTGTGTTATCGCAGGCCATGTATGCAAAACTGAAATTAAATACGGCAAAAGGATGATGTTAAATTGTTATGTAGAAGATAAAACAGGAGTAGTTAAGCTTCGCTTTTTTCATTTCAATAAGCAGCAAGTTCAGTCTTTGAATAACAGCACCATGATTCGAGCTTTTGGCGAAGTACGCGGATTTAACAACCATTTGGAGATGATTCACCCTGAGTATCAATTACTTGACCAGGAATCAGACTTCCACGTGGAAGAAACACTTACGCCAATTTATCCAACAACTCAAGGCTTAACTCAAACCCGATTAAGACAGTTAGTTAAAATAGCCTTGGAACAATGTGAACATGAACTTCATCAATTGGAATGGATGAGTGAAAAACAATTACAGGAAAACAATTTTTATGATCTGGGCGAATCTATTAAATTACTGCATAACCCTCCGCCGGACATCTCCCTTTCTAACCTGGAAACAGGCGAACATCCTGCCCTCAAGCGGTTAATATTTGATGAATTGCTGGCACAACAACTCAGCATGCAATTTGCGAGACAATCGCGTAGCAAGCTTCAAGCTCCTTCTATACCTCTTGATAAGGCTATCCATACACGCTTTATCGAATCATTGCCCTTCACTCTTACAAAAGCACAACAAAGAGTTTTTAAAGAAATCAGCCATGATTTAGCTCAAAGCAAACCCATGCTTCGCTTGTTACAGGGTGACGTTGGGGCAGGTAAAACCATTATCGCAGCGCTAGCCGCCCTTCAAGCCATCTCACAAGGATTCCAGGTTGCCTTTATGGCACCAACCGATTTATTAAGCGAACAACACACTAATAATCTCAGTAAATGGTTAAAACCTATCGGTGTTAATGTATTAAGACTGAGTAGTAAAATGAAAACCACAGAACGAAAAAATGCGCTTGCAGCCCTACAGGACAATAGCTGTCAGCTCATCGTTGGAACTCATGCCTTATTTCAGGAGCAAGTGGAGTTTGCTCATTTGGGTTTGGCCATTATTGACGAACAACACCGATTTGGAGTAGAACAACGGCTCCTTCTACAACAAAAAGGGCAATTAAACCAATTAATCCCTCATCAATTATTAATGACAGCCACCCCTATTCCAAGGACCCTGTCAATGTCTCATTTCGCCCATTTGGATATATCGGTCATCGATGAACTACCACCTGGCCGTATGCCAATTACAACAGCTGTGTTGAACCAGGATAAGCGTGAACTCATTATTGAACGTTTGCAAGCAGCAATCGCCAACGGCAAACAAGCTTACTGGGTATGCACTCTTATAGAAGAGTCTGAAAAGTTGCAATGCATGACAGCAACAGATACCTCAAAAAAACTACAAGAACAGCTCCCTTTCGCACGTGTAGGTCTTGTTCATGGGAGGATGAAAACACTTGAAAAAGAGGCTACTATGGCGGCTTTTAAACAAGGCGAGCTTGATTTATTGGTAGCAACTACCGTTATAGAAGTAGGTGTTGATGTTCCTAATGCCAGTTTAATGATCATTGAAAATGCAGAGAGACTTGGTTTGTCGCAGTTACATCAGTTACGAGGACGCGTCGGCAGAGGTAATAATCAATCTCACTGCCTTTTACTTTATCAATCCCCCCTATCACATCAAGGTGCTGAACGTCTAAAGATCATGCGTTCAACAACAGACGGTTTTCTGATCTCCGAAAAGGATTTGGAGTTAAGGGGCTCAGGAGAAATATTAGGGACCAGACAGACTGGCTTTAGACAATTTAAAATAGCTAACTTACAACGCGATAAAACCCTCTTCACTATTTTACACCCAATTGCAAAACAACTGGTGATGGAAAAACCAACAATCGCCAGACAAATTACACAACGATGGCTAGGCGATTTTGAACAATTTTTGCAAAGTTAAAAAATAATTAAAATTATTGAAGTCAAGACTGTTTTTTATTTTTTTCTTTGCTAACATGAGTGAGCCAGAAATAAAATTCATTTCCTCTTATCCCTGTGGATAACTTTAAAAATTAATTGCACAAAACTCTTTCTAATTTTGCTATTGAAATTTCTATAGCCCTTTTCATGCAAAGGTTATCTGGCTTTTTTAATTTAATTCACTCAAATATATTTATCCACAAAATCTGTGGATAATCCTGTGAACAGAATGCAAAACACCTTGTAAAATCAGTCTATTTTCTAACTGATTCAGAACTTTCCAATTTGCTTCCAGGTGAAATCAACAAATATTTTTTTTCATTGTTGTATAGGTTTTAAGCCTATGAAACCCAAAACTAATGGTACTAAAATTAGTATTTTTCAAAACTCCCAAAGTTTATGCATAAACAACTCCGCAGCATCAGTATTAATATCATTCATTAAACTAAGGTCTATGAGGATAAGAGCTTGAATTTTCATTAGAAAAATCCTCTCTTTTTTTAGAGTGATAAAAAGTCAAACCTACTGAAGAAATCTGAGGTAATGACAAAATTTTTTTCAATGCTTTTTTATTATCTTGAGTTTCATAAAACTCCTGAAATTTTTTTCATACTTTTGAGGGATCTTATTTTTAACTTGTAATTCATCAAGTATCACTCGGATTTTTGCATTAAAATCCTCAACAGGAAATTGTTTCTTTGCTTTCACAATACTTTCCATTAATAATTTAAAATAGATATTATTTCCCAAACAGGCATCTGCAACTCCTGCAATTATAGTTAAAGCCTTCTCCTCTGAGTTCAAAGCGTAGAAATGAGCATCCCGGTTTGCTTTGGCATATAATGAATTATATGTCAGTTTGGAATTCTTTTTTGCCACAGTTGCAATTTTAATATCCTCTAAAATTTCACTACGCAATCGATTATGCATTTCTTTTCGAATATCTTCAAAATCGATACAATTAGACAATTTAATAAAGGTTTTAACAGTAGGATGGCTCATCTTTTCTATGGAATTGGCCGAGAACAGAGAAAATAGTTTAAAACATATCGCGCCACAGACAAGTTGTTTCGCTTTATGCAATTTGGCTTCATCCAGAAGTTGTGACTCTTTTTCCCAAAAATTCTGCCAATGCTGATTATGTTCCAGCAGTTTTAAATAGAGAAGATGATCTGGTTCCAGATATAATCATAATTTTCTTTGCTGTATTCGATAGTAACCCGCTCAATTTTCTCATTTAGATCATTTAACAATGCCTTATTTAATTTGAAGAGTTTAGTCAAATCCCTCGATGAATTCTTTTCTGAGTCATGAAAGAATAATCGCCCATGTTGCGCACCACAATTTTCTACCCCAAAAAAATCAAAGATAGAATTTAAGTTATAGAACTCTTTTATTTCCGCTAAGTATACAACGATTTGATGTTGTTCTTCTTTTGTTAAAAGTGGTTGGGGATGAATTTTCATTTTCAGAACTTCTTTTAACTCTTGCATTAAAACATTTTCATTAGCACTCATGTTTGATTCCTAAATGCTTCAAAATAAAAATTAAATATTCAATCGCTGTAAATTCAAATAACTATCTGATTGATTAAAATAGGTTTGTTTATATGTATTACAATTAGATTAATTGACAAACAATAATTTTGAATATTTTAAAGACACTTTAGTTATTTATTGAATTTAAAGCTGGAATGCTTGATCCTGGGTACTTGATTTTTCCTATTGTCGACTGAGTTCTAATAATTGATAACCCAAGATAAATAGGAACTCACACTATAACATGCTATAGTTTATCCTCTAATTTTTATTTACAAAAATCCAAATTATTTTTGTGATTGAAAAAGGAACAGCAATGTACCCCCATGACAGGTATTGGCAAGCTAAAAAAGTTACCCTTATCGGTGCTTTTATTAATGCCTTACTCGGTGTTGTCAAAATGATTGGTGGTTTTTTATATCATTCTCATGCTCTCATTGCGGATGGGGTCCACTCCATTTCAGATTTAATTACTGATGTGATGGTTGTATTTGCTTCAAAATATGGAAGCGTCAGCGCCGATGACTCTCATCCATATGGCCATCAAAGAATCGAAACGGCAGCAACTTTATTGCTTTCCCTTTTACTAATTCTGGCAGGCTGTGGTATTGCCTGGGATGCACTTGATGAATTGCTTAAATCAGACCATACCATGCCAAACTGGTTATCGATTCCAATAGTTTGCTTCTCAATCATCGCAAACGAAGCTTTATTTCACTATACCCGCCATGTAGGAAAGAAGATTAGCTCCCAATTAATCACTGCGAATGCATGGCATCATCGATCAGATGCCGCTTCATCCATAGTGGTGCTGATTGGATTAATCGGCAGCTTGGCAGGGCTTGTTTATCTCGATGCTATTGCCGCCGTCATCGTAAGCTTGATGATTATAAAAATGGGGTGGAGCTATGGCTGGAACAGTGTCAAGGAATTGGTAGACACTGCGGTTGATGCAGAATTATTTTCTCAAATTGAACGAGTTATACAAAGCATCGACGGAGTAAAGCGTATTCACCAACTGAGAAGCCGGTTTATGGGTAGTGATGTGCTCATTGATGTCCATATACTGGTTTCACCCAAAATATCCGTTTCCGAAGGGCACTACATTGCCCAACATGTGCATCATACTCTGGTAAAAAAAATTGATTGCGTCAAAGATGTGATTGTCCATGTTGACCCTGAAGACGATGAAATTTCATGTCCATCCTTGCATTTACCAAACAGGGCAATACTCCAGGAAAAATTCTTTAATGACATTTGCTATGATTTTCCGCAGGTTTTATTTTGGAATATACATTATTTAAATGGAAAAATGAGTTTGGATATTTTTTGTTCAAATGATTTTAATCAATGGAAAAAATTGCATAATCGAGTAGTCTCAACCCTGAAATCACAAATCGATATAGAGGAGGTGCGTCTCTTTGGCTTGCATGAAGCGATGCATCATCCATCAAACTAATACCCGGAAGGCATAAAAGAATTGCTATATTTTAACAGTTTAATACTTCTGTGCCCTGTAGATTCGATTAGTCATTTCAGGATAATATATACGCATTTTAAAGTAGGAAGACTTCATGTTGTCCGCAACCAGTTTAAAAATAATTTTTGCTGTTTCAATATATATAGTCATTCTCATTGCAGGCTGGTACCCATTCAAAAAGCGAATTAAAGACGATAAACACATTGATTTTCCCATAGGTGAAACTTTGGCCACAGGCGTTTTTCTGGGCGCAGCACTTCTTCACATGCTACCTGAATCAAACGCCTTATTTAAAGAGATGGGGTATAACTATCCCTTTGCGTTTATTATTACCGGAGTAGTATTCCTTATTTTCTTGTGGTTTGAACATTTAGGAAAAGAACTATACCACCATCATGATGCAGAACATCCTGCTTTCGCGATACTTGCCTGGGCAATGCTTTCTGTTCATTCACTTATGCTGGGAGCTGCTTTAGGTTTTACCCAATACAACTCCATGGTCATTATGCTTTTTTTAGCGATCATCACACATAAGTGGGCAGAAAGTTTGGCCATTGCTATTCAATTAAACAAAAGTTCCATGAGCACCCGAAAAAGTATGGTGTTCTTTTTCTTTTTTAGTCTTATGACACCTTTGGGCATTTACTTTGGTTGGTATTTTGGCCATGGCGTGGAAACTAACTCTTTATTTGACCCTATATTGATTGCGGCATCCGCCGGTACTTTTCTCTATTTGGGAACCTTGCATGGTTTGGAGCGCTGCGTCATGGTGGAGCGTTGCTGTAATTTAAGTGACTTCAGCTTTGTAATCATAGGCTTTTTGCTCATGGCATCGGTGGCCATCTATGTCTAAATTTTTACAACAAAAACCGATTATTCTTGCCTCCTCTTCGACCATAAGACTTAAACTCATGAACTCTCTGGGTCTGGATTTTCTTGTAGTACCATCGAATTGTAACGAAGAGGAAATTAAAACAAGGCATAACTCTGACGAACTCATTGAGTTAGGGATTACCCTGGCTAAAATTAAAGCGTTGGATGTAAGCCAACATTACCCAGAGCATTATATCATTGCCGCAGATCAATTATGTGTCGCTGATAAAAAAGTATTTAACAAACCACTGAATCATCACACAGCTGTAAGACATTTGCGAGAATTAAGCGGGAAGCAACATCAACAAATTGCTTGCCTGTGTATTGTTAAAGAGAGCAAAATACTTTGGCAATACCATGAAACGGCTACTCTGACACTACATCATCTAAGTGAAAAAACAATTGAAGCTTATTTACAAGCGGAAAAACCTTATCAGAGTTGCGGTGCTTATCAATATGAAGGTCTAGGGAAGTGGTTATTTAAGGAAGTACAAGGAAGCGAGGATGCTATTCTTGGTTTGCCACTAATGCCATTAGTTAAAGCGCTTATAAACCTTAAAGTGGTATGTATTTAAATTAATAAATATAAGAAAGATTAGGAAAGACCATGCACATACATAAAATTCAGGCACGTGAAATATTAGATTCTCGCGGTAATCCTACCATTGAGGCAGACGTTATACTAAAAACAGGTGTTATAGGAAGAGCAAGCGTTCCCTCAGGAGCCTCAACAGGAAGCCGGGAAGCATGTGAACTTAGAGACAATGATCCAAAGCGATACGCTGGCAAGGGCGTACAAAAAGCAGTTAAACACGTTAATAACGAGATAAATCAGGCATTACAAGGATTGACAGTTGAGGATCAGGAGAATTTGGACCGCATTTTATGCCAATTAGATAATACAGAAAACAAATCTCATCTGGGAGCTAATGCTATGTTAGCTACTTCTCTGGCATGTGCCAGAGCAAGAGCATTATCTCTTAATCAGCCATTGCATATGGCACTTAATCAGAGCGAGATGATGATCATGCCCGTTCCTATGATGAATATTCTCAATGGAGGTGCTCATGCTGATAATAATGTGGATATTCAGGAATTTATGATCATGCCAATTGGCGCCCCTGATTTTCCAATAGCATTACAAATGGGAACTGAAATCTTTCATGTACTGAAATCTGTGTTAAAAAAGCAAGGATTAAATACTTCTGTTGGTGATGAAGGTGGTTTTGCACCTAATATTCAATCTAATCGTCAGGCGCTGGATCTCCTTAGCGAAGCAACTGAAAAGGCAGGCTTTCGATTGGGAGAAGACATTGTATTTGCCCTGGATGTTGCGGCTTCCGAGCTTTTTAATGAGGGTTTTTATCATATGCATTCTGAAAATCAAAAATTTGATGCCTATCAACTCATAGAATACTATGCAAATCTCATTTCTAGTTATCCCATAGTCAGTATTGAAGATGGCCTGGATGAAAAAGACTGGTCAGGATGGAAGCAATTAACCACTCATTTGGGAAATAAAATTCAGCTCGTCGGAGATGATTTATTTGTTACTAATCCCCAAATTCTACTAGAAGGTATTGCTCAAGGAGTTGCTAACGCCATATTAATTAAAGTCAATCAAATAGGTACTTTAAGTGAAACCAGGCAGGCTATAAAGCTCGCATATGAAAATGGATACCGGTGTATAATGTCCCATCGTTCAGGAGAAACAGAAGATACCTTCATTGCTGATCTTGCAGTTGCCAGTGGTTGTGGTCAAATTAAAACCGGATCTTTGTGTCGTACAGACAGGACTGCGAAATATAATCAGCTATTGAGGATAAATGAATTGGCGTCTTTACCCTATGCTGGAAAAAACATACTAAAAAGGTGAGTTCAAGCTTTCAGCATTATTTATGTTTAAGTTGGGGGAGGGTGTTGAGTGTTGAATAGAACTCGGCATCAGCCCAAATTTAAATCAAGGATAATATAGATAAAATACAATTTAAAATCAGTTCGATAAAAAATTTAATACTATATAGCCTGAACACATATTGCTCCTCGTGGTAATAAGATACTACAATAGTCATTAGATACATTCTTCAATAGAAAATTCTATGCGCCCCATATTCATTGTCTTAATTATTGCTTTAGTTGCTTTACAACATAAGCTATGGCTAGGTGATGGAAATATCATCCAATGGATTAAACTCGAAAAAAAACTGGAGGCTCATAAAAATCAAAACGATAAATTAGCTGCCAGAAATAAAGCTTTGGAAGCAGATATCAAAGAGTTAAAAAGTGGGGATCAAGCCCTTGAAGAACAAGCTCGATATGAACTTGGCATGATTAAGCAGAATGAAGTCTATTATCAATTTGTCGATTAGGCTTCAAAAGAGGCTAGACCGGAATCAACTCTATATGCGATGAAGGAATTTTATCCCAAAGGCTTAATACAAACCCTCCACCACCTGAACCAGTTGGCTTAACAGCAATTGCACCATCAGCAAACAAATGATTCATATGTTGTTGTAAGCTTTCACTAACCAAACCCCATTGTAAAAAACAATCTGCCGCTTTATTTATCGCTTTTGCCAAACGATTTAAAGCATTGCCTCCCCCCTCTTCCAAAACAGCTTTTGCTTCCTGAACAGCCTCTACCATTTGCCTATCCACTTGGTGAGCAAGCTCTGGATTTTTATCCCATAAATATTCAACTTGCTGTATACAATGAGAAGTAATGCCAATTTGATTGCAAGAGGATAAATACCAATAGGGATAAATGGTTTGTTTTACTGGAGTACAAAGCCCGGACTTAAAATATACTCCGGTATCTGAGGCTACACCAGCTACATCCAAACCGCTGCTTTTACCATGAAACAGATGTTCTAATTGTTTGGCGAATTCACTGCATTGATTATCTTGTATCATTTTCTGCGTGCAATACCACCGACTCATTGCAACACAAAGCGCCGCCGAAGCACCCATGCCGACTCCAACAGGAATATTGGTTTCCAAATAAAAATGACCACCTAATTCATTCAGTGAACGCCCTAATAAATGCATACCGCGCTCTAATACACTCCAAAATAATAAATGCATATCAGAACCATTACTGCCTTTAAATTCTGCGCTCAAGGACGGAGAGGAAGGGTTATATTTCAAAGTTAATTGCCGCTCTTTAATAGGAAATACTAAAGCTTCATGTCCTCTTACTACTGCATGCTCACCTGCTAAAATCCACTTGCCAAAAGTGGTGGTTTCAAAATCATAAAACATCATAGTTTCCTACCAAATAATCCGATTTAAATTGTCGTGCGAGATCTATTTGATCTGATCTATAAAGCAAATGAACATTAGGACCGGCATCCATAGTCACTACAGGGCCATCGCCTTTCTCGTTCCAAAATTTTTCAATAACATTCAATATATGTAAGGTATTATCTGTTATGTAAGAAAATGGTTTTTCACAGGTTTTAAATAATTGATGCATGTCGAGAAATTCATGCCAGCAAATTTGGTATATACTCGTCCAATCTTTATTTTCAAAAGCGTTCAGTAATAATTTCAAATTTGCCTCGGCCCTTTCACTTCGCGTTTCATAAAAAGGACTTGTTTTAACCAGCTTATGCGCCACCCTGGACGGTATTTCTTTTTCCTGGCTGCTAATTACTATGACTTGGTGTAATAAATCTTTATAAGGCAAATCAATTGCAGAGACTTTATCTCCCGTCCATAACGCCCATGGCGCATAAAAAGAACGACAAGACGACCCCGAACCTAATCGACTCAATTGTGCTTGCTCATCAATAGAAGGCAAAGGTTTTTGAGTAAGTTCACTTAATGCAATTGACGCACACTTTGTTAAGGCAGCAAAACTGGAAGCAGAGCTCGCTAAACCACTACTATGAGGGAAATTATTACTGGATTGAATTAAAAATCCACCAATATATCCAAAATACTCTTTCAATCGTATTAAATGATCAATAAAGCGTTTTTGCGCCTCAGCTGACAGGTTGAATTCTGGTGCTCCAGGAATACCAAGCGGCTCCCAAATGTCTTTTTTAGTTGGTAATTTCTCTAATTTCACAGAACTTAATAAATTACTCAAGGTGTAAGATAGAGAAGAATTATCAGGTAAATTGGAATCTTCATCTTTTTTACCCATATATTTGATCAAAGCAATATTAGCTGGTGCCTGAGCAAACCAATGCATAGTTAGTCTCCTTGAGGTCAATGACCAGGTGCATCATTCCATAAAATCTTATGTAATTGTAGTTGAAAACGAACTGGTAATTTATCCTGAATTATCCAATTTGCAAGATCAGTAGGATTTAGCTGATTCCAACTTGGAGAAAATAAGAGTTGTGCCCGTTCAGCTAACTGATATTCACTTAGTATACTACACGCCCATTCATAATCATTTCGGCTGCATAATACAAACTTAATCTGATCAGTGGGTTTCAGAAAATTCAAATTGGACAGCAAGTTTTTATCAGCCTCCCTGGAATCGGGAGTTTTTAAGTCCATGATGATCATAACTCGTTGATCTACACAGGCTATATCTCTGGCGCCACTGGTTTCCAAAGAAACAAAGTACCCCGCATCACAAAGTTTACTTAATAAAGGGATACAGCCAGGTTGAGCTAGTGGTTCACCACCAGTAACACAAACATGTTGGCATTGATAGGAAGCGACTTTATTCAAAATATCATCTATTTCAACGACTTCACCTCCTGAAAAAGCATAAGCCGTATCACAATACTGACATCGCAATGGACAACCAGTCAGACGAACAAATACAGTAGGTAAGCCTACTGTTACTGATTCTCCTTGCAATGAATGAAAAATCTCCGTAATTCTTAATTGTTCATTAAATCGTTTCATAAAGCATTAATTGCTTCCAATTTAGAGCTGGCTAGTTGTGCTGTTGGCGTATCAGGATATGTTTTAACGACTTGTTGAAAACGCTTTTTGGCTTCTTGTTTGTCACCTTTCCCAGCATAAGCATAACCAGATTTTAACAAACTGGCAGCAGCCTTGCTGGATGAAGGATATTGCTGCAAAACAATCTCAAAATGTTCTATTGCTTTAGAATAATCTTTTTTAACGAGATATAATTCACCTAACCAATATTCTGCATTGGCAGTATAACCACCTCTGGGATATTTTTGCACAAAAGTCTGCATAGACTTAATCGCTTCATCATAGCGTTTGTTTTTAACTAACTCGTAGGCAGCCAGGTAGCTTATCTGTTCATCTGCAGGATTAGCCCTGGAAACAGCAATAACAGGCTGTGGTTTACTATTATTAGATGATCCTGCTTTGATTTGAGGAGAAGTCGCTTTTAAAGTTGCTGGAGAACTAGATCCTAATGAAATATCTGTTGCTGGTTTATCATTTTGAATAGTTTTTGCCGAAGTTGAAGAATTGGATAGTCGAGAATCCAAATCCTTGTAGAAAGCTACTTGCTGCTGCTGTAATAATTTTAAATCGTGCGCCTGTACTTCAAGCTGGCCACGTAACTCTTGTATTTCCTTTTGAAGTTGCTGAATTTTATCAATTAACTTTGCACTGTCGTTGATACTTTTTTGATCGTCTTTGACAAGTGCGGGTTCATCATAAGGTTGAGAAGTATCGGTTGCATAATTATCGTTTTGAAGCCCATCCAACTCGGCATTCTCAATTTGAGGTTCATCGTACTTGGGATTGACAAGAGGAGCATCATGCTCCTCTTGCCTATCAATCATTGCAAAATTTTCACTATCATCTATTACTGGCGCTTCCGCCCATAGGGCGAAAGGAAGCATCAGTACAAAACATACGGTGATAATGGATTTTTTGCAATTAATCATCTTGTTGCCTCATAAATAAACTCTACGCGTCGATTCTGCGCATGCGACGCTTCATCATGGCCATAATTAGCTGGGCGCTCTTTGCCATAGCTAACTACACGAATTTGTTGTCTGCTAACACCTGCCATACGCAAAATTTCAGCTACAGTATCAGCACGACGCTCACCAAGAGCAACGTTATATTCACGACTACCACGCTCATCAGTATGTCCTGCTATCATCACTCGAGCACCTGGGTGAGTCTTTAAATATTCTGCCTGCGCGTTCACTGAAGGTAAATATTTTGATGCCAAAGTGCTGTCATCATATGCAAACAAATACAATTGATTATGCGGTGCCTGCGTTGTATAAGATTCACCAGGCTCTTGTCCAGCAAAGTGAGTCATTTGCCCCAAACCTTGAGCAGTAGCATCACCATCACCTACAGCAGCACCACCATCCGCACTGCCTGGGGTTTTAGAACAGGCTGCAACCAATACAGCGCTTGCTACAAGCAGTCCCAGTTTATAAAACGATCCGGCTTTCATTCCACAATCTCCTTAAACTCTTCTTATTATTTTAGAAATTACACATGATAATCATGGAGAGCCATTGTACAATTCTTTTTATTTTTTGGCTATTCCTAATCACGTTTAATATGCGATACAACAAAGTCTGTTGCCGTTGCAGTAAATCGAAATGTAGCCTGGTTCGCGGCAATAACTCCGCCATAAGGAGTATCTTGTGAACAGGGTATTTGCAGGCTAACAATTCGCGAGCCTATAATTTGATTATCACTAATATGGGTTAGTACTATTTTTGCAGAAAATTCAAGAACACTAGGTTTCTTGATAAAATTTTGCTCTAACTTCAATAGTTGAGTATCTAATCGATAATCTGCTTCTTCACTATAAGGACTCGATGTGACGGCATAAAAATACCCGGAACTCTGTAGACTTTGTACTAATAAAGGAAAAAGCATATCTGCGGGAGGTGAAGTCCACGCGTTTTTTACAAATGGCTCCAATTTAAAAGGTTTCTTCATGTAAAGCATTTCTTCGGTCTGATATCCTGCTACCGCTTCAGGCAATGTAACTTGCATTGTGATGGGCCTGGGTTTCCTGGTCAATTGCTTGGTACTGTATGCTGTTAATTGATATTCGTTGGTCACTGGGACTTTAACAGGTGAACAACTCATCAGTGTTAATATTCCTAGTATAAAACAAACACTACTGAGAACTTTCATATTTTATTCCCCTGGCCCAAGTTTAGGTGCTTTCGTACCTCGAATAATCACAGAAGGGTTTTGTCTCATTTCATTACTGACCTTTTCAAGGTTCGCAGAAATGGCATTCAAGCGTCGCAATAAAATTACTGCTGGAGGTATGGCCTGTTGGGAAATTTGATCGATAGTATTCTTACCCGCTATCATCGTTTTTGAAACATCCTTACCCGCAGCACTCATATTGTCAGCCAAAGATTTGAATTTTGAAATACCTGTTTTTAAATCTTTTATCAACTGAGGGAATTGTTTGCTTGCCTTCGCCATATTAGCTACAAATACGTCAAAATTACTTAAAGAACTATTGATTGATTGACCATTGTCGGCAATTATTTCTGTAATACGTTCTATATTAGCCAATGATTTTCTCACATTGTCAGCGTTTTCTTCATTAAAGATAAGTTGTGCCTTTTCACTCACCGCACCTACATTCTCAGCAACCTCTTTTAAAACAGCATCCAACTGATTCAGAAGAGACGGTTTGGAGGGAATTACAGGATAGGGCTCTCCCGGCATTTTTCGTAAAGGAGTCAAATCGGATGAACCAGCAGATAACCCAACATAAGTGACGCCTGTAATACCTTGTGTAATTAAGGTTGCAGAAGTACTGGTTGTTATTGGCGTACTCTTTTCGATATTTAACAATAATTCCACTTGCCTGGGATCATTTTTATTGAGTTTAATTTCCTTGACATAACCAACCTGAACCCCATTAAATTTAACAGGCGATTCGACACTGAGGCCAGAAACAGACTCCTTGAGATACACAGTATAGGAAGTATACTCTTTCTGGTTAAATCCGACTGAGAGCCATAAACCCGCGGATAATAGACCGGCTGTCAGAATAAGTACAATGAGGCCTACTATGGTGTAGTTGGTTTTAGATTCCAAGTAAATTGTCCCCTCTGTTATAGTATTTCTTAGAATTTGCTAAAGTATTCAGCAATTAGCGGGTTTTTATTTTTCATCAATTCATTAATGGGTTCAACACTAAGAATCTTCCCATCACCTACAAATGCCACTCGATCCGTTGTTCTTTTCAAAGACTCTATATCATGACTCACCATAACTATTGTCAAATTTAACGCATCTCTTAAAAAAACAACCAAATCATCAAAAAGTCTGGCTCCCCTGGGATCCAAACCTGTTGTAGGCTCATCCAGAAATAATAACTCTGGATCCATTGCAATAGCTCTTGCCGCAGCAGCTCTTCTCTGCATCCCCCCGCTTAACTCGGAAGGATATTTCACAGCCGCTTCCTTAGATAAGCCTACCAAAGTTATTTTTAAAAGTGCCAGTTCTTTCATAAAATCCTGATCTAAAGTAGTGAATTCTCTCATTGGGAACATCACATTCTCGAGAACGGTCATGGCTGAAAATAAAGCACTGTGTTGAAATAACATACCCCATCGGCGCCTAAGCTTAAAAGCTTGCTCCGCATCAAGATTATAAATTTCTTCACCGAATACTTTAATACTACCCGCAGAAGGTTTCAATAACATCAGCAAACTGCGTAATATAGTGGTTTTGCCACTTCCAGAGCCACCTATAATAGCCAGGATTTCTCCTCTCTCTACGGTGAGATTAATATCGGTGTGCACCCATTGACCGCCAAGGCAATTTTTCATTCCCTTGATTTCAATGACTGGTTCGCTCATTTATAAACCCATCCAGCTATAAGCTATGGAGAAAGCAGCGTCAGCAATAATAATTAAGAATAAAGCTTGCACAACACTTTTGGTTGTTTGGCTTCCTATACTATCAGCACTTGATTCTACTCTAAACCCCTGAAAACAACCCACTAAAGCAATTAATATTGAGAAGGCAGGAGCTTTATATAAACCCAGCATCATTTGGTTAAGTCCTACGGAATCTCTCAAGCGAGTTAAAAAATCTTCGAAACCGATGTTTAACATATTTTTGGACATGATCATTGCCCCCCAAATGCTAAAGATATCTGCCCAAAAAATTAACAAAGGAAACACTATTAATAAACCCAATACTTTTGGTAAGACTAATAATTCAGTAGGAGAAAGCCCCATGGTCAAGATCGCATCTACTTCTTCATTAATCTTCATACTGCCGATTTGAGCTGTGAATGATGAACTGGTTCTCCCCGCTACAATAATTGCTGTAATTAAAGGGCCAAATTCCCGAAAAATTGCCATGCCAGATAAATAAGCAATAAAAATATTGGCACCATAAGTTTCTAATTGTAAACCCATTTGATAAGCTAAAACGACTCCTATCAAAAAAGACAACAAGCCAATGATAGGCAATGCTTTTAGCCCGGCAGAATCAATAACAGAAACAATACTGGGTAAATGAAATCGCCGCCAATAAGCAAACGCTTCGAAAAGCCTTGTGCTTAAATCTCCAATCAAAATAATCAACCCATCAACCTGATGCAATTTATTTTCTGACTCCTTACCAATCTGATAAAGTATGCCCTCTTTAGAAACAACAGGTAATTGGTAGGAAAGAATCTCCTGTTTGGATTCTATGAGTTCCAGCATTTGCTGTTGGCTGTCGGAAAAATTGATTAATTCAACCTGGTTATTTCTTTTTTTAAGCTCATCTACGCATTTCTTTAATGCCAAAGCCCCGGCACTATCAAAGGCACTTATTTTTTCACCGTTTATAGTTATTTTTTGCGAATCAGGCAATGGGCTTTCGCCAAATTTTTTAGGTAATCCATCAAGTGATAAAACAGACCAGGAACCACAACACTGGTATGTTGCATTCTTTTGCTCGAAAACAATTTGTGCGCTAGTCTGTTCCATAGTTATTTCTTTTATTGAATTTTCCTAGAATAATACAAAATACCACAAGACCGCAAAACATTACGATTCATGGTATCATAATAATATAGGCAGTGCTCTTTTATCATCAGGTTATCTTCATGAATGAAACATTAATTGAAATCCAGACTAACCTCATCAAGCAAGCGGAAACAGAACTTATTCAATCTAATCGGCTCCTGGAATCTTTACAACAGAAAAAAGAACTGCCGGAAGAATTCGACTCTGATGAGTTAGACTCACTCAAATCTCTCATTTTGGTTTTGCAATACAGGCTGGATACACAAAATGCCTTAAGCCAGTTAGGTAATTTACAACAATACCTGCTTCAGTTATTAGGGATAGAAGCCAAGCATTCTTTTGAATTCAATATTGAGCGATTGGCCTTTGCTCTGGGAACAGATGAATTAAAACAAATTCTGTCGATGCTTAATCATTTGGTAGATTCGTTGTTACGTGTTATTGCCCAAAAGCAACTTAAAGAGTCTCAGGACAAAAAGAAATCACTTCAACAGGCCAGGCAATGCAAACCGATAGATACCCTGGTTAAGGTTTTGAATAAGCAAAAATTATTTATGGCAAAACTTGATGAATTAAAGCTGGCTCTTGAAAACATTGGGGGAGCTCCACAACCAGGCATAGTTTATGACCATATTGCCGCGTTACAGGGGCCCATATCCCGTTTCTACCAAGCACTACAACATGGCTTAGGCTTAAGTAACTCTCTTTATCAACAATTGCATAAAAAGAATCAATTCAGTTATCAATTACCCGATACCTTGCTTAAACCAGAACATGTAATTCGCAATATGAATTTTCATCCCGAATCGCAGCGACTATTTAAAACAACCTTGGAACGCAATAAGATGGAGAGCCTTGAGGAACGTGCTGCAGCCAAAAGGCTCGGGCATTTTTTTAATCATTAGCCATAATAAATCACTTACTGCCTCAATAAAATTTATACTCATTTCCAGCAATCATTTTGCTCAAAAAATAATCAAAAAATCCCCTGTAGTCTATACTTAAGTAGAATACGCTTTAAGGAGTAAAATAATGGAAAGTTTTATCTTTAAAGGGACCTCTTTACTAAAACTGGCGCTAGCTTTTACCCTTTTGATTGTTGCTTTGATTTTAGTCACTCCTGCCAATGCAAAAGCGGTTAACAGAGACATCAATCCGATAATTAATAAAGCCAATCCGACTCAAGTTGCTTACTGGGTACGCTATCGATATTGGGGTCCATATTACTATCGCGGATACTATTACAGGCCATATTACTATCGTTGGGGATATCCTTATTACAGACCTTATTATCGACCTTACTACAGACCTTATTACTATTACCGCTGGTAAGCAATAGTCTACTGTTGACCTACGATGATAGGTTTACTGTAATATGGACAAAGATGCAAGCTGTAATATTGACATGATAGCAACAGGATCCATTTATAATTGGAGGTTATGCTTATTAGGTCCATTTTGAGATTTGAGTAAAGTAAGTTCAGTTATTTTCTCATTCAAGCAATTGATATAAAGGTCAAGTCTGTAACTAATGTGACCTTGTTTTGATTTAATATGATTGCCAATAACACAAGCGGCCGAGCGATCAGTTAACGATCCAGAAAAATTAGATAGATTCACTGAACTAATGATATTCTCATCGAGTTTAGTAAACCCCCATTGCCCATTATACAAACATCCGTAAACAAAATAATAATACAACTCATTTTGCAAACAACTCTTGATTCTTATCAAAGTAGGTTTTTTTTGGGATAGTTCTTTTTTTATTCCATCCAGTTTTGAGCGTGCTTCAAATTCATTTTCTACAGGGGTATCAATTGATTTCAAAGCAATATAACCAGGTGGACAAACATCGGGACTTTTTAGGCCAGTGTCGTCAAATAGAAATGCAAGGACAATATTCCAATCATAATCATGATCATTAGGATTAAGCTTGCCTACTGAATCGAGATCAATTATATAGGCTCTAAAGGTACCATCTTGCTTTCTTTCTATCAAAAAATTATCATATTTAACATCGCAGTGCTTCAATCCAAGTTCAGTAAAACGCTTAAACTCAGAAAATACTGCATGTGTTAGTTGACACCAAGTCAACTGATCTTCTTCCCTGCTAATAAAAGAAAATAGAGTTTTACCAGGTAAATAAGGGAGAACCAATCGAATGCCGTTATCTGTAAATAAGTAGGCTTTGTTACCTGGATGAACCAAATTCCACACGTCCAATTCATGCTGATAACGTCTTTTATTATATTCATTATTAAGTTTTTGATCTCTAAGATCTGACAAGGCACGGACTTTATCTGGTTTAGGTTGCTTAACAACATATTTTGGAGACGTGTTTTGATGACAAAAAAATCTGGTCCATGCAGTCCACCCATGTGATGGTACACCATTTGGTGTGAATTCATCACCCTCATCTTCTTCAATATATGATTCGTCGTCATTCTCGTTTGTAGAAAAATAGTATTGTAATTTAGATTTCATGATAATTACCTTAAATTTATTATCAAAATAGCGAATAAACGAAAGAATATTAGTTAACCCATAGCCAAATTAAGCTTCTAATTAAAACACTATGCAGAATAAAAACACAATAGTCTATTTGATGATTTCATGCTAAAATTGATGCTATTTTTCAAAAGTAAATTTAGGCATGCAAAACGAATACAGCCAATTTGAACAGCGTAAGCGCGATCACATAGAACTAGCCTTAATGCCAGCTAATCAAAGCAGCGAGTTAAATCCCTTTGATCATTTTTCTTTGGTACATGAAGCCTTACCTGATCTTGATTTTAAAGATATTTCCATACAAAGCACCCGGTTTAAAAAACCGGTTGAAAAACCATTTATTATCAGTTCAATGACAGCCGGCCATTCCAATGCTATAGAAATTAACCATCGATTGATGGAAGCTTGCTCAATGACAAAATGGGCAATGGGCGTTGGTTCACAGCGAAGAGAATTAACCGACAAACAAGCTGCGTTTGAGTGGGAACCACTCCGTCGTGATTTCCCTGTGGTCAGCCTGTTCAGTAACCTGGGAATCGCTCAGTTGATTGACACCCCAATTTCTGCAATCCAGCGTTTAATTGATACTTTACACGCTGAAGCATTAATTATTCATTGCAATCCATTACAGGAGTGTATTCAACCGGAAGGAACAACTAATTTTCAAGGGTGTTGGGCAGCATTGGAAGCATTAGTCAAAAAGATTACCTCTCCAGTTATAATAAAAGAAACTGGTTGTGGCTTTTCAAAAAGTACACTGCTCCGGTTAAATAATATAGGTATTGCCGCTGTTGATGTCAGTGGTGTGGGAGGTACGCATTGGGGGCGAATTGAAGGACATCGGGCAAACAAAGATCCGATAAGGCACCGAACTGCAGATACTTTCCGAAATTGGGGAATTGATACCTTGCAAAGCATTCATAATGCCATAAGCCTCAATCCTTCCTTCGAAATTTGGGGTTCTGGCGGCGTAAGAAATGGTCTGGATGCCGCAAAACTGTTTGCGCTGGGTGCTACCACAGTCGGCTTCGCGAAACCCATGCTTGAAGCGGCTTTGGATTCAACCGGGCAAGTACTTACCCAAATGGATACAATTGAATATGAATTGAAAACTGCTATGTTTTGTACTGGCAGCCTGGTTCTTGATGATTTAAAGGAGAAGGCATGTCCATAGCTGCTAATGCTGGTGAATTATTTCGAGGATTCTCAAAATTATCACGTGAAGAGCGCTTTCAAAGATTATGTGCTTTAGGGGCCTTGACTCATGAAGACATAATATTTCTTAAACAAGGTGGTATTAAAGATTTAAATCTGGCCGACAAGTTGATTGAAAATGTGATTGGATATTTTCAGCTTCCATTGGGTGTGGCTACTAATTTTAATATTGATGGACGTGATTATGTAATACCCTTGGCAGTTGAGGAAACCTCTATTATTGCCGCTCTCTCCAAATCAGCAAAATGGATTAGGCAACATGGTGAAATCAATACATGGATTCATGGAGAAAGTATTCTTGGACAAATTCAACTGGCAAAGGTAAAGGATTTTCAAAGATTCTCTGATCTCTTTAATAAAAATCGTCAATATTTTATAGAAATAGCGAATAAAGACGTTGCCGCCAATATGGTCAAACGAGGCGGCGGTGTTACCGATTTGCTAGTACGTCATTTAAAGAGAGAAGATGGGCAAGATATGGCAGTAATTCATTTGGCGATGAACAGCTGCGACGCTATGGGTGCCAATATCATCAATCAAGTACTTGAATATTTAAAACAACCCATAGAGCAAATAACTGGTGAAGAAGTCACCATGTGTATTTTATCCAACTTAAACGATCAAAAATTAACGACCGCTCAAGTCATTATTCGTAATATTGACCCAATCCTCGGCCAAAAATTGCAAGAGGCCTCACTCTTTGCAGAAATAGACCCCTATCGTGCTGCTACCCATAATAAAGGGGTTATGAATGGAATTGATCCGGTTTTAATTGCTACAGGTAATGATTGGCGGGCTGTGGAAGCTGGGATACACGCCTATGCGGCACGTTCTGGACAATACAAAGCGATCACTCGTTGGCGGTATCAAAATGAAATACTCACAGGAGAATTAACTGCTCCTATCATAGTAGGTACTGTTGGAGGCGTAACCTCTTTACACCCCACGGCTAAAATGTGTTTACGCATGATGGATATCACTTCTGCCAATCAACTCTCACAAGTTATTGCAGCAGTTGGGCTAGTGCAAAATCTTGGCGCACTCAAAGCTTTATGCACTGATGGAATCATTCAAGGGCATATGAAATTGCATATTGATAATTTGCTATTAGTTGCAGGGGCCAATGAAAATGAAATGCCCGTGCTAAAAGAAAAATTGCAAGAATGGCTTAACTTAAACAAACGAGTCAGCTTGAATAACGCTTATGACTTATTAGCTGAAATCCGACAAGCCCCTGTTGCAGTATGAAATGGCAAATTCCCGCTAAAACATTTTTATTAGGAGAATACGCTGCCATTGCGGGAGAACCGGCTATCCTCTTAACGACGAGTCCTTATTTTACTCTTACATTAACCGACAATGCAAAATTAGAAGGAATTCATTCAGAGTCACCTGCTGGATTATGGTGGCAAAAAAATTGGTATCCTCCCTTTGGCCTATCCTGGCAAGATCCTTATCAAGGCCAAGGTGGCCTGGGAGCATCCAGTGCTCAATTTTTAGCCTGTTATTTGGCAACTTGTTTACTGCAAAAGATTCCCCCTCAACTAAACCATATGCTTGAGGCCTATTATCAATCGTCCTGGTCAGGTTTTGGATTAAGGCCAAGTGGTTATGATGTGATTGCTCAGTCACAGCAAGGTTGTGTTTACATTAATAAACAAAAAAATCAGGTTGATTCTTTCCCATGGCCATTTAAAGATTTATCGTTCTTGATCATTCACACAGGCAACAAACTGGCAACACATCATCATCTTAAAGAAGCCACCCTACCTTCTCAAATAGATTACCTGGCTTCCTTGGTTGTCAAAGCAAAAGAGGCTTTTGATTTAGCTCATAGCCATCATTTAATCCAATGTATTAACTTATATGCTCAAAAACTGTCAGAATTAAATCTGGTGAATCAACATAGTCTAGCTCTTATCCAGTCTATAAAATCTTATCCAGAAGTCTTGGCAATAAAGGGCTGTGGCGCTTTGGGAGCTGATACATTATTAATTCTTGCCGATAAAAGAGACTTACAATCCCTCAAAGATAAAGTTCAAGATCAAAACTGGTCAATTTTAGCTACAGAAAATAATCTAACTACCAGGAACAATAATATCTTGCTTGAAAAAAGCATATAAATAACACATCTTGTTTGTTAAACAAAAATAATCTCTAAAAAGACTTGAAATTCTGCTCTAATCCGGTATGATTTCAGCCTCTTCAGGGCCGTTAGCTCAGGTGGTAGAGCAGGAGGCTTTTAACCTCTGTGTCATAGGTTCGAATCCTATACGGCCCACCAGTTTTTAATAAACTTATACCATCAACTATTGTATTTTGCTGGTTATACCCTGAAAGGGCCGTTAGCTCAGGTGGTAGAGCAGGAGGCTTTTAACCTCTGTGTCATAGGTTCGAATCCTATACGGCCCACCATTCTGGTCTCCCTCCTGTATCAGACAGACCAGAAATATAAAATGATCATCCACACCCCATTGCGCTCGTAGCTCAGCTGGATAGAGTACTTGGCTTCGAACCAAGGTGTCGGGGGTTCGAGTCCCTCCGAGCGCGCCATTTAAAATCAAGCACTTAGCTCTAGTTTGTGTCCAAAAAACCAAGTTACTGTGACCAAAACGTGTCTAAACACGTTCAGCCGCAGCTCTGAGATGTGCACTTGAAAGGTGTGCATACCGCAACACCATTTCATAATTAGACCACCCACCGAGTTGTTGTAGCTCATGTAAAGGTGTACCATTTTGCACATGCCAACTTGCCCAAGTATGGCGTAAATCATGCCAACGAAAATCATTAATACCTGCACGTATTAATGCCTTTTGCCAAGCGTGGTTATTACAACGAGTTACCGGATTTCCATTGTATGTAAATACATACGTTGAATTCCTTCCCTGCTGTGCTTTTAAAATTGAGATTGCTTGTTTGTTTAACGGTACTGGTATGGGGCGCTTGGATTTAGATTCATCAGCATGTATGAGCGCATGCTTTTTATCTAAATTTATTTCGCTCCATTTCAATTGCGTTACATTAGACTCTCTAAGACCTGTTGCTAATGTGAAAGAAGCCATTGCCTCTAAATGAGGAGGTAATTCTTTCAAAAGCAAATTAGCTTCTTCCTTCGTTAACCAACGGATGCGTTTATTCTCAATTTTTCGCATCCTAATAATAGGAGTCTTATCAAGCCAACCCCACTCTTTATGAGCGCGATTTAAAATTGCACGAACCAATTCCAAAACCCTATTAACAGTGGTTAAGGAAACATGCTCTGCTTCCTTCTTCTTAGCAATAAACTCAATTAAATCTCTGTCAATATCAGAAAGTTTTTTTGCTCTTAAAAAGGAATCTAACCATGCCAGATGGTATTTATCTGTTTCCAGACTACGCTTATGAGACGATTCATCAATCCACCTCAATACCGCATCCATCCAGGTTCTATTCGGCAATGACTTAATTTTATCGGTTTGCCACAATTCATGCTTCAGTTGATCATGTAACCGCAGCGCATCTTCTCTTATTTCAGTCCCAGTACTTTTGCGTACTCTTTTTCCTTGGTGCCTGATATCAAGCCACCAAACTCCATCTCTTTTGTAGAGTGCCATTCTTTATTACTCCTAACATAAGCACCCTGCGAAGCGTCGCAAGTAGAGTACTTGTTTCTAATATGCATCACAAGATCTTGTTCTATAAATATCCATCTTCGGCCAATTTTGACGCCTGGTAGCTGGCCATTCGCAGCCATGCGCCTAAGGCTTTCTTTATGTACACCTAAAAATTGTGAGGCCTGCAAAATATTCATTGTTTTCATAAGGCAATCCTTACGCTTGATAAAAGTAATTAATGGATAGCTTTTGAGTAAAATCAGATGTCTGATGTTGGCACTTTAATTTAGATCGATTTCTAAAATTATGTGATAGAAATTTAACGCACTGGGTTTGTGAATATAGCCTAACCTTTATAATAAATAACTTCTGCTCAATAAAATATTTGATCATCTCAACTCCTGTAATACTTACATCAAAATACTCGTTTCGAGTATTTATTACATCATAATGAGCATATCAGTGCAAATACTTTTTTTGGCTATACCTATAAGAATTTTATTTGTACAATGGCTATCAAAGTTTAATAAAAGGTACATCAAATGAGTTTAATGGAAGAACTTGAAGCCGCTGTAGGAAATGAGTATTTGATAAGCCACAAAAATTTATTGTTAAACACTAATCAAAATACACAGAGGCAGGCTCACTCTAATAAAATAGTCTCGATACAAAGACAGTATCAGCCTGATAGCAATAAGATAGTTAATATAAAGCGAGTTAATGCATAAACTTATAGTAGTAGGGTCGGGAATAAAGTCGATTTCTCATCTGACCGAAGAAACTAAACGGGTTATTCAAAGTGCCGATAAGGTACTCTACCTCATTAATGAAGATAACCTAAAACAATGGATTCAACGAGAAACGAAAAATTCTGAATCGTTGGATTCTATCTACTTTAGTAGCGAAAAACGAATTGAAGCGTATCAGGCACTAACAACTCATATCATTGAAGAATATAAAAAGGTTTCCATTTTATGCGTTGTATTTTACGGCCACCCTACCGTTTTTGCAGACTCTGCACTTAATGCCGTTAGACAAATTAAACAGGATAATGGCGAAGCAATTATTTTACCTGCAGTATCCTCCCAAGACTGCTTGTTTAGTGATCTAGAAATTGATCCAGGCGATCAGGGATGTTTTTCAATTGAAGCCACAGAGCTGGTATTATTTGAACGGTGCATTGATATTCACGCGCATTTAATACTTTGTCAGGTAGCAAATTTTGGTAGAACTGATGGAAAAAAAACTAGCAGTCTATCAATTTTAAAAGATTATCTAAGTGGCTACTATCCAGCAGATTACTCCATTTGTCTTTATGAGGCGCCCTCCCTTCCTACTTACCCTCCCCGAATAGAATGGATACAACTTCGTAATCTCGAGCTATCAGCTATTTCTTCAATAACAACAGTATATATTCCGCCGATCGAAAAAAAGGCAATTAGCAAAAAGTACCTGAAATTACTCGATTTGAAAATTGATGATTTAGCCTTGAGTTGATAAATACTCTGATCGTTTTAATCTATACAACACATGCCCCATTAAAGGGCTACCTGAGGTTACTTTAGGGTTATCAAAATTATCTTCTGAATTGGTATATAATCCGATCTTTTGCATTACTCGAATAGACGGCTTATTTAATTCGGATGTAAATGAGACAACTTCATCCAAATCTAGTTTCCTAAAAGCATAATCAAGGACTGCTTTGGCGGCCTCTGTTGCATAGCCTTGGTTCCAGTGTTTTGAAGATAAACGCCAACCAATTTCAATCGCAGGAGTAAAATGAGCTTGAAATGTTGCAGTAAATAAACCGACAAAACCTATCATCTCACCGGTATTTTTAATTTCAACAGCATATAGCGAGAAATTCTTTTCTTCTTGATGAGAGATGATTCTATCTATGAATGCAATAGTTTCTTCTCGCGTAGGTATGGCTGGAAAAAACTGCATTACTTTTTGGTCTTGGCTAATGGCAATTAAGGATTCCACATCATTTTCTTGAAAAGTCCGCAGAAATAATCGTTCTGTTTCTAATATTCTCATCTATATAGCCTTATTGTTTGCTTAATCTAACGCAACCTCTAAATAACTTCGCATCGCTGGCAAATTGCGTTTTATCGCTACAATAGGAAAAAGCAAATCTGTTATCAGTACCTTCTAATTCTTCAGAACTATTAATGTTCTTATTACTAGAAGATTTATAATGGTAAAAAGAAAATTCCGTTTGTTTACTTACATGGTAAAGCAGACTTCCAAAAGCGGAACTATTATCTGCGGTAAACTCCGACTGATAAGCCAGCAGCACATTTTTTAGCATTTCCAGTTCACTATAAGCGCTATTGCTTTGATTGGTTTTAAATGTATTAATCTTGGCAAAAGGACACTGTAAGGGATAGTAAACACTATCAGACTGACCATTCAAAGCTGACGGCACCATTACTGTCGCTGTGTATTCTAAGTCATAACATTCATTATAAATTTTCTGAATTGTTTTAACTGGGAAGTATTGCTCATCAATTGCTGGCTTCACACCAATACCCGATCCCATACAAATATTAAAAATGTATTTTGCTGTATCCATGATGAATGGTGTAGGTCTGAAACGATTAATACTCTTGGCGCTGAGAAATAAATCGTTACAAGAAGCATCATAGGTATTTTGAGTCAGTTTTTTTCTTAACGACTCCGAGAAATATAATTTCAGTTTAAGCCATTTATCATTATGTTTAACTTCATTGATAAACTGCTCAGAAAAATAAAGAATCTCGCTATACCAGTTATCAATAGTATTTTTATCCTTCAATATCTCTTTAAATACTAGATAATGCTCATAAGGTGATTTAGGTGCCGGAGCAGCGACATTAAAATATTTCTGAATTCTCGCATGCTTCCTTTTACAACCAATATTCGGCAATAAAAAAGATGAAAGTGCACCAGAAGAAACAGACAGCACATTATTATCTACAGTCTGATCCTCGTCAAAAATAACCTGCATATTAAAAATTGCACCAGGTCCCTGAACACAGTCTGGAAAGATGCGTTCATCTTCACCAAAATAATGCCACTCGCAAAACTTATCCAATATTAAGCCCAAGGGTAGACTATTTTTACCATACCCAAGATGATTGAATAATTCATTATCTGTGTGCTTGCTGTCAATCTTTTCCATTTGACCGCTGCTTGTCGGCAGATAGGCATGATTTTTAATGCCAAAATGTTCACCAAATTTAAATCGAGCTATAAAGAAAGGGATTGTATTGCCCGGTTTAATTTCTTCAATGACATGATATATGGATTCGTTAACTTGCTTTACTTGATACTTGATTTCATCCCATGAAACTCTACTAATTTTGTTCATTCCTAAACACCCATACAACAATTGAATATCAATTATCATCCCTTGAAAATCAGGATAATTGTAGAAAGGGATTAAGTTTATCCATTTTTAATGGTAGAGTCACCTTCCAAATAGTTTTAGGGAAAAAATATGTTGTCACCAGAAAAAATGCCAAAAGGAATCATGCCCCTGTATTTAATACAGGCATTTTCAACCTTCTCTTATGCAATTCTGTATTCCTCATTATCTCTGTTTCTCACTAAACAATTAGGGTTGTCTAATGCTCTTTCAAATAGCATTGTTGGTTTATTTCTCGCATTTAACTATGTTCTGCATTTACTCGGTGGAGTGGTTGGTGGACGATATCTAAGTAACCGAGCCTTATTTTTGATTACCACAACCATACAAACGATTGGTATTTTACTTTTGGCGCTTTCAGTTAAGTCGTTGCTTTATCTTGGACTGAGTTTATTTCTGGTAGGATGTGGCTTAAACACTACTGCATACAACAGCATACTGACACAACGCTTTGCACCGGATGATAACCGCAGAGATAAAGCCTTTTTCTTGAGCTACTCCTATATGAATGTAGGCTTCTGCGCTGGCTATATCATAAGCGGCTTTTTTGATTACTCCAATCAATATCAAACACTACTCTATGCCAGCATAATTCCAAACGTAATCACTCTTTTGCTTATGTGGGGTTATTGGTCGAACTTGAATGATCGCGATACTCCTTTAATTAAAGTTACAAATAAAGCTTCCCTGAATTTAAAAAAATCTTTTGGCTGGGGAATTATATTAGCTCTTATCCCATTCACCTTACTTTGTTTTCATAAAGCCCAGTTCAGTAATGGGGTTGTAGTAGGCCTCAGCGTTATTATGCTTTTTGTCATTTTATACCTTGGCTACCAACAAAAATCGACTTTGGATAAGCAAAAGATTATGACTTTTCTAATCCTGACAGTAACATCAATTCTATTCTGGATGATCTACTTCACAGGCCCTATGGGCGTAACTCTGTTCATTAAAAACAATGTCGATAAACACCTCTTCCATTATGAAATGGCGACCCAATGGATTTTGAATATCAATGCCATCGTAATCATTATAGGCGCCCCATTATTATCAATAGTATTAACGCGGCTGCAGGCAAAAGGATACAATGTATCAGTAACCAAACAATTTATCTGGGCCTTTCTGATACTAGCAGGCTCCTTCTTTTTGTTATCCAGCAGTATACTCTCTGCCAATAAGCATGGCTATGTTAGTGTTTATTGGGTGATGCTCCATTTTACTACTCAAGCAATTGCGGAGTTACTCATAGGACCAGTAGGCTACGCCATGATCGGCAGAATTTCCCCACCGCAATTACAAGGCGTGCTTATGGGCACTTGGATGATGGTCTCAGGCGTATCAGCATCGTTATCACATTATTTTTCTAATGCCATGACTAAAGAGGAGTCCACAAATCCATTGCTATCCAATGGTGATTACCAGCATGTGTTTAATCAGCTAGGTATCTGGGCACTATTGGGCGCTGTTTTCCTTTACTTGATTGCGAAAAGAATCAAGCCTGTTATTGAGCAGAAAACAGATTCAGGGTTATCGGAGACTATAACAGCCGCATAAAAAAGGGCATCAAACAATAATAATTGATATCAAATAAATCAAAATTGCATTTTACCTCTGATATTTTCCATGTAAAAAAACTAATTTTATCGATATTACAGCTATGGTTTACTGTTTTTCGAATGGACTATGCCGTAATAATATGAAAGTGAGGTTGTTACATGGAATGTTTTATCGAGGTTGCAGAACCTGTAATTGATGTTAAGTTTCAATTAAAAAAAGATACTCAGAAATATCTGATTGATTACATTCTGTCCTACAGTGAGTTGGACTGTAAACAACTAGCCCAAATACTTAAAGCCAGCCCACTGGTGCTTAGCCAGGTATTGGCGGGAAAAGAGTTTTTAGGATCTGCGAAGGCACGCAACTTATTTCATTATTTCACCATGCTGATTGGGCATTAACGCTTTTAATTTCTGCCAATCAAGATCTGTTCTATGGTCTTAGATACCTTGATGGACAGATCCACCCATCAAATAAATCAAGATTGATACACTATGTCCATAATGATACTTACAAATTAATTAATCATGATAAATTGGTTAGCACAAGCAGGCCTTAAACCTTTTTAGCCGGTGTGATCTAGTTTTCGTATTGCAAAAATGATCTAAATTTCAGGGGTCGTGTTTTAATCTTTGATAAGCTTCAAACAAAATATAGCCCCACCTATGGAATCTAAAATGATAGAAAATAATCCACTCCAACCAATCAAGTCATCGTTGAACAGTATACAAGAAATAACAAAAAGTGCAGGAAATCCTACTTTGAGACTTGGAAAAGTGTGCACTCATTGGTAGTCAGGTATTTATTTTGCGCGCCAAGTCCTCTCATCTGCTTTACCTACATATATTGCCCACCATTAATATCCAGATTAGCGCCTGTAATAAATCCTGATTCAGAAGATGCTAAGAAAGCCACAGCCTTTGCAATTTCTTGAGGCTTACCTAAACGCCCTATGGGAATGTTGGCAATAATAGACTTTAATACATCTTCTCTCATGGCAGAAAGCATAGGGGTTTCGATGTAGCCTGGGGAGATAGTATTCACAGTAATTCCCTTATTAGCTACTTCCAATGCCAGACTTTTACTAAATCCAAATAAACCGGCTTTGGTCGCCGCGTAATTGCACTGTCCGAACTGGCCCTTGCGACCATTAATTGATGAAATGCTAATAATTCGCCCATAACCTTTATCCAGCATGGCCGGTAACACATTACGCGTCATATTAAACACGCTGGTTAAGTTCGCATCAACAACCTGCTGCCATTGCTCAAGTGTCATTTTTTTGAGAGTCGTATCACAAGTAATACCAGCATTATTCACCAAGACGTCGATACGTCCATAGCGCTCCATGACCAATTCCGTGAACTTTTCACAATCAGCAAAATGTGTGGTATCCGCATAAAGGATATCAACATCAAAACCCGCTTCTTTTTGAGTAGCTTGCCACCGTTTTGCTTCCTCATGTTGCCCATTTTTAAAATAACAAGCAATGACTTGATAATCGGCGGCCAGATGTTGGCATATGGCCGTACCTATTCCGCCCGTACCTCCTGTTACAACCGCTGTCATTCGTTCCATAAATGACTCCTATAGTTTGTATGGTTATGAGTTTTTTTGATAAGAATTCATTGACTTTAAACGATTTCGACTTCCTCGGCGTGTGGGCCTTTTTATCCTTGACCTACTTTAAATAAAACGCGTGCTCCATCAGGAAGGTTTTTAAAGCCATTGCCTTGAATGGCACTGAAGTGAACAAAATAATCTTTGCCATTACTTTCAATAAAGCCAAATCCTTTGGCTTTATTGAACCATTTTACTTTTCCACGTACTTTGTCTGCCATATCGGTTGTCCCTCCTGATAAGAGTCTATAGTTTAACACTTTTTTATCGGTTTGACAGATGAATGAATCATCGAATCAATATAGAAAATATTGGCTTATTTTAATCATTGTTGGTCAATAAGTAATACAATTAAAAGAAAGGGAGTTAATAGGTTCTAGTGCAGGGTCAATCAATGAGTGAGCATTATACGGCGAAAATTTATTGTGGCACTGAGGAAATTGCCCGTCAATCCGGTGAAAACCTGGAGCAATTATATGTGTGGATTTTAGCCTATGCGGAGAAAACTTATGGGGAAATCCATGGAGAAATTACGGATAAAATAAGTCATCAAGTGGTTAGGCGATTTAAAAAACAATCAATAGAATGATTTAATCAGGCAACAAGAAAAACAATATCATTAATCCATACCATGAATCACATCATAGGTTGACTTATACCTGATTTCTTTTAATTTAATGTGCTCTTGACATAATTGATAATTTTTAGCGCATTGCCCTCACTAAAAGGTTTATAAAAATGACATAAATTTTTTAGTGTGGTATTGACTTTATTCCCAATAGGCGGTTGTTGGGAAGTGATAACAATAATAGAAGCAATACTATGGGGTTGTTGTTTTTTATAAACGCAATCAAATCATAATCACCCAGTGAGTTGTACAAGTGATTATCAATTAAAAGAGTATCATACGTTTTAACTGCTATTTTATCGAACATCTCCTCTGCGGTAGTAGCCAGATCAACCAGTTGCCCAAGCTGCATTAATTGACTTCGAATAACAATTCGAGCAGCAAATGAGGCCTCTACAACAAGAAAGCGGAAAGAATTGTTCATCAAATCCTCATTGTTTGGATAAAACCCTATTTTAAATTATAACCTCCCTATTTCATGCCTTGCTAAGCTCAATAAGAAAAAAGATTGCAAGCACCCAAAATTCTTGATCAAAAAAACTCACCGAGTCAATAAATTGAAAACTAATTAAAATGCTCCGTTTTTTGTTTCAAATAATAAGTATGAAGCTGATTCAAAAGTTTTTGCAATTTGTCCAAATGGCGTTGGGTAGTTTTTTTATCGTTAGCATTGCTGCTCTTAATCAGGTCGGGGATCAAGTGACTGATAGCATCGATGTGACTTTGTATGTTTTTTAATTGTTTTGGGGATAAATCCTGACTTAATCCCGGTAAGGCATTGATTAAATCAAGAATAACAAAGGCATGTTGACGCACCTCACTTAACCGATTCATTTCAAGATCTTTGTAAATGGCAAGACTATACTCATCCATCTCTTGTAATAGTTCTGGTACTGTCGCAGGAATAGTCACCTTTGATGCAGGTTGTTCACTTGCCATGGTATGCGATATTGAGATTAAAAAAAGTAGTATTACTTTGGATAATAATTTGTTGATACGCGAATTAAAATTAAGATACCTAATGGCCATGGTCTTTCCTTTGATTTTTATCATTCTGTTGTTTTGATTCACTCATCTTCAATTTCTAAAACATTATAGACCTTTAAGAGGGAGTTTGAAGCCCAGGGGACAAAAACGTACACTAAAGATCTAATGGTTATTCCAGTATAAAAACATGATTGAGTTATTACTGTAACCTGAATAAAGAATTATCATTGACTTTGGCAATATGCGAAGAATAGTCGATACAGGGGCAAGAAGACATCAAAAGTAATGCGCCATACTTACTACTTGTACTCAAATCAATGACCACTACATATCCCATATAAGAATATCAAATTAATGTAATTGAAATGACGCGCCATGTAAAAAAATAGCCAATATAGCAAGGGAAATAATTAAAATCATGTAAAAACGTGTCGTTTTCTTCTTTTTTCGAAAATAAATCATGAAACAATAATCAACACCCACAGAGCACCTATAATCCATGCCTTCATTTCCATGCTTACCCTGTTGCGTTATTGATTATTGATTTGGATGCCTATGCTCCCCATCGCCACCAAAGCCCCCTTCATACCCACTCTCAGGATGCACTTCTTTAGAAGTCGTTGTCTTAGTGCATGCAGTCAATCCATATCCTAAACAAAACATTCCGATCAAAAAGAAAATCTTAAGCCCTCGAGTATTCATTACTTCTCCTGTTTCCAAATAAAAAGCTGCTCAATCCATCATAACATATTGAATCATTGATTGTTATCTCACCAAATGAATACAAACAATAGCTATGTGTCCTTCTTGTACTTAACTTCTTATCACTAGGCTATATTTCCTGAATTTCAGAATGTCCTTGATGCGAATTCAATAATCGCAATCCATTCACAACCACAATCAAACTCGCTCCCATGTCTGCAAACACTGCCATCCAAAGAGTTGCGATGCCCGCAAGTGCCAAAAAGAAAAAAATCCCTTTGATTGCAATGGATAAGCTAATGTTTTGACGAAGAATCCGTGCTGTGTTGCGACTTAAATCAATGTACAAAGGAAGCATCGCCAAATTGTCATTCATCAAGGCCACATCCGCTGTTTCCAATGCGGTATCTGTTCCTTTGCCCATTGCAAAACTAACAGTTGCTTTGGCCAAAGCAGGCGCATCATTAATTCCATCACCAACCATTCCTACCGCTTTATATTGCTCTATGAGAAAATCAATGGCCTGGAGTTTATCCGTAGGCAAAACATTCGCTTTCACTTCATCAATACCCACTTGCTTGGCAATCGCATGAGCAGTCACCGCATTATCTCCTGTTAACATGGCTGTTTTTATCCCTTGTTGGTGAAGCCTTGCAATCGCCCATTGGCTGGTTGTGCGAAGCGTGTCGGCGACTGCAAAAACAGCCAATACAGTGGAGCTGTTGCTTAAGATAACGGTGGTTTTTCCTTCCTCTTCTAATCGTTTGAGTGCTTGTTCTATCGCAGAATTACAGACTTGATTGTCTTCAGCCAATTGATGATTGCCTATGTAATAAAGTTCTTGCTGAACCAGTCCTTTCACACCTCGCCCAGGAAGAGCAAAGAATTCCTCCACATCCAGCAAGGAACTATTGGATTGTTCTTGTTGCCAATACGTCACTAAAGCATGAGCCACAGGATGTTCGGAGTGACTATCCAGGCTTGCAGCCAACAATAACAGTTGCTCTTTGGTTTGGCTCTTATCATAAACAATAAAATCAGTCACAATTGGTTTGCCTTCTGTTAAAGTACCTGTTTTATCCAATGCGATTAATTTTAATCGATAACCTGTCTCTAAATAGCTCCCTCCCTTAATAAGAAGTCCATGTTTTGCAGCAGCAGCCAATCCACTCACAACGGTCACCGGCGTTGAAATGACTAAAGCACAAGGGCAAGCAATCACCAGCAAAGTTAACGCCTTATAGAGCCAGTCATAAAAAGGATAACCCAATGCCAATGGAGGGAACAGTGCAATAAGAACTGCTATCAAGACCATGATGGGTGTGTAATACTTGGCAAATTGGTCCACAAAACGTTGAGTTGGCGCCCGTTCAGCCTGCGCTTGTTCAATGGCCTTACCAATTTTAGCAAGCAGCGTATCTCCTGATGCTTTTGTGACCTGGACCTCAAAAGCACCATGCTCATTTAAACTACCTGCAAAAACCTCATCCCCTACTTGTTTGACTACTGGCATGGACTCACCTGTAATCGGCGCTTGATTGACGGTACTTTGCCCCGAAATCACTACTCCATCCAAGGGAATTCGCTCACCCGGCCTTACCCTGAAAACAGCCTCTAGTGGTACCTCTTCTACCGGCATGGTTTGCCATTGACCATTGTCCATTTTAACTCGAGCCACTTCCGGAGCAATTTGCATCAAACTTCGAATAGCTAATCGCGCTTTATCTAACGAATAACGCTCGATACGCTCAGCCAAAGCAAACAACACGGTAACCATCGCAGCCTCAGGCCACTCGCCTATCAATACAGCACCACTGATTGCAATCAACATCAAACTGTTAATATTCATGGCTTTGGTGCGCAAAGCAAGCCAACCTTTTTTGAAAGTAGGTGAACCACTTAAGACCATAGCCAATAAGGCAGGGATAATACTCCAGGTGGATTGCTCTGTGCCTAAAAAATAAGCCGCCAATTCGGAAAAAAGAGCGAAAACACCAGCTAAAATAATGAGTAGCCAAGACGAATCAGAAAGAGACCTCCCTCCTTCTTTTGCTGGATGGATGCCGCTTTTAGAACGCACACTCATTCCTAATGCTGCAATACGTTGTTGCAACAAATCTATGGAAGAAAGACGATGGTGAATAGTCACTTCTTCAGCAATGAAATTAAAATCCAAATGTTCAATTTCAGGAATGCCCTGTAATTGTCGTCGAATCAGTTGCTCTTCTGCAGGACAATCCAGTCCTGCCACAAAAAACGTTGTTAACCTTAAAGGCGTTGTCATAAAGATTTCCCACATTGGCCACAAAATTTCGCACCTATGGCAATCACTGCACCACAAATGCATAGTGCACTTTCCAGGCTACTGCCACATTCACTGCAAAACCGCATCCCAGGAGTAAGAGAAGTTTGACATCGTGGGCAATTCATTTTGCCTCGTGAAAGATTAGCTGAGTCCTCTCGATAATCATTTCTTTGACCATGATGAGAGTTACGGTAACCGCCATGATGATCGCTCAAGCCATTGCCAAAAATTCTTTTTAAAAAGCCCATGTTAATTCTCCATTTCCTCAGTAAAGTGTTTGAGCATGTCCTCTAAGATGCAGCGCACATGCCTGTCATAAATACTGTAGTAAATGTGTTTGCCTTCTCGAGTGGCTATTAAAAGACGTGCTGAGCGGAGCAGACTCAGATGATGGCTGGTTAAAGGCACAGAAAGCTGTAATTGCTCAGCAAGCTCAGATACGGATTTGGGACCTTCCAGACACCTCAAGAGGAGCTTTAACCGATTGGCTTCGCCCATTAAATGTAAGATGTCACTTAATGTGATAATTTGGTCTTCTGTTAACATAGTTAATTAAACGGTTAAACAAGTGTTTAATTATAAATATAGTGCACCGACCTATTTTGTCAAATGGAACTCCAGGCTAGTTTGCACTTTCAAAGAAATATCATTTAAACTAAGTATGTGAAGCCACTTAATGGAGCATTGATGAATTTCCTTTTCTCTCACATGCCTCTTACGATTGCAGTTTTGGCGTTTCTTCTAGGAATGCTAATGATGATTGCAACTAAAAATCAACACTCGAAATTAAAAAGAGCCATCGCCACCTCAGGTTTTCTCCTGCCCTTTTTTGGATTGATAGCCTTAATCGCTATCCTTCCTTTGACTTACTTGCCAGAACTAAGATAGAGTTCTTTCTTTACAGAGTTGGCATGCCAAAAGGACTCGTTACATTATTTGTTCTTGTGGTTCGCTTTTAGATTGGCCTTTTTTTCGACGCCCATGAAACACATAGTACAAACCAGGCAATACTAATAAAGTCAGAAAAGTGGACGAAATAATACCACCAATTACCACGGTAGCTAAAGGCCGTTGCACCTCAGAGCCCGTTCCTGTAGCTAAGGCCATCGGTACAAAACCTAAAGAGGCTACTAAAGCGGTCATTAGTACAGGACGAAGTCTTGCCAGTGAACCTTGCAATACAGCATCTTTCAAATATACTTTTTTCTGCTCGCGTAATTTATTAATAAAAGTAATCATCACAAGACCATTGAGTACGGCCACCCCTGACAAGGCAATGAATCCAACTCCTGCCGAAATAGATAAAGGAATTCCCCTTAACCACAAAGCAAAAACACCACCCGTTAAAGCCAGAGGAATGCCTGTAAATACCAACAGAGCATCTCTGACCTTGCCAAAACTTATAAACAGAAGGAGGAAAATACCTAACAAGGTAATGGGTACAACGATTTGCAATCGTTGGTATGCTGATTGCAATTGCTCAAACTGACCTCCCCAGGTAATCCAATAACCGCTCGGTAGTTTGACCTGGCCATCAATGCGCTTTTTTGCTTCACTCACAAACGAACTTAAATCACGGTTTCTGACATTCGCAGTAACCACCACACGACGCTTTCCATTTTCACGACTGATTTGATTGGGGCTTTCGCTGCGAATAAGAGAAGCCACTTCACTTAACGGGATAAAATGCTGCTCACCATCTTTAGACAGAGGCAAAGGAATAAAAATTTGCCGCAATACATTCGGATCGGAACGTAAGGATTCTGGTAGACGTACCACGATATCAAAGCGCTTATCTCCTTCAAAAAGCTCACCACCTTTTTTCCCGCCTGTGGCTATCACTACCGCCTCTTGAACGGTACCAATTTGCAAGCCATAACGGGCCAGCACATCACGATTAATTTCTACCGTCAAGAGAGGTAAACCACTGACTTGCTCGACCTTCACATCGGCAGCGCCAGGTACCTGTTTTAGTTGCGCACTAATCGCTTCTGCTGTTTTCAGCAAAGTATCCATGTCATCACCAAACACCTTGACCGCTACATCACTACGAACCCCGGAAATTAATTCATTAAAGCGCATTTGAATGGGCTGGGTAAACTCATAGTTATTCCCTGGAATTTGTTGGACAGCACTCTCAATCTCCTGCACTAACCCTGGTTTGGTTTTTTTCGGGTTAGTCCACTTCTTCCTTGATTTTAATATGATAAAGGTGTCAGCCACATTAGGCGGCATGGGATCGGTTGCCACTTCGGCAGTTCCCAGCTTTGCAAAAACATTCTTGACCTCAGAAAATTGCCGGATGCGTTTCTCCACTAAATCCTGCATAGTAATCGCTTGCGTCAAACTGGTGCCTGGAATGCGCATGGCGTGCATGGCAATGTCCCCTTCATCAAGGCTTGGGATAAATTCTCCGCCTAAATGAAAGGCAATCCCTAAGCTAACAACAACCAATGCCACGGCAGCACTAATAACTACTCGTCGCGCATGAAAACAACGTCGTAGCACTTTGGCATACCCTAAAGACAGATAATGCACCAACCAGTTTTCTTTTTCCTGAAGATGTCCTCGTAAAAAAATCGCAACCGCTGCAGGCACAAAGGTTAAAGCAAACAACATGGAGGCTAAAAGTGCGATAATGACCGTTTGAGCCATGGGCAAAAACATTTTGCCTTCCACACCAGTTAACGTCAAAATCGGCAAATAAACGACGGTAATAATAAACACCCCAAAGATACTGGGCCTGATGACTTCCGTAGTCGCATACGAAATCACCTTTAAACGCTCTTCAAGGTTTAAAACTCGATGGAGCGCATGCTGCTGTTCAGCCAAGTGTTTGATGCAGTTTTCAACAATAATGACCGCCCCATCCACAATCAAACCAAAATCAAGTGCCCCTAAACTCATTAAATTGGCACTGATTTGATTCTCCACCATGCCAGTAATGGTCAGCAACATGGATAAAGGAATAACCATCGCGGTAATGAGTGCGGCACGGATATTTCCTAAAAACAAAAATAAAATCACACAAACTAATAAGGCACCTTCCAACAAATTATTCTTCACGGTATTAATCGTCGCATTCACGAGCGTTGTTCGGTTATATACAGTGATCGCTTCAACGCCTTCAGGAAGAGTCTTGTTAATGTCCTTCATTTTGGCCGCCACGCGCTCAGAAACCGTACGACTGTTTTCTCCCATTAACATAAAAACCGTACCTAAAACTACTTCTTTACTGTTTTCAGTCGCAGCCCCAGTTCGTAACTCCTTGCCTAAAGCCACTTCAGCGACATCACGAATACGAACTGGCGTGCCCTCAAAACTAGCAATGACAATGTTTTCAATATCAGCCATATTTTGGACTTGTCCTGGCACACGGATTAAATTCTGCTCGCCATTGGTTTCAATATAACCCGCACCGACATTGGCGTTATTGCGCTCTAAGGCTTCCACCACATCGTTTAAACTTAAACGGTAGCGAACCAACTTGGATGGATCTGGAGTAATATGGAATTGTTTCTCATAACCCCCTATGGTGTTGACTTCAGCAACCCCCTCCACATTGCGAAGTTGTGGTTTAATAATCCAGTCCTGAATGGTGCGCAACTCCGTAGGATTATAATGCTGGCTTATGGGTACATTCGGTTTGTTGGTGACTGTGTACATAAAAATCTCACCAAGACCAGTTGAAATGGGTCCTAAGGTGGTTTCCACCCCAGGAGGCAATTTGTCCTTGACCTCTTGTAAACGCTCATTAATCAATTGCCTGGCAAAATAAATATTGGTACCGTCCTTAAACACCACGGTGACTTGCGATAACCCGTAACGCGATAAGGAACGAGTATAATCCAGACTAGGTAACCCACTCATAGCCAGTTCAATAGGAAACGTGATGCGCTGCTCCACCTCAAAAGGGGAGTAACCGGAGGCTTGGGTATTAATTTGCACCTGCACGTTGGTAATATCAGGAACCGCGTCAATAGGAAGGCGCTGGAAGTTATACACACCAAGAATGGCAATGACAAGCGTGAATAACAACACAAACCAGCGATGTTTCAGGGAAAAGCGAATGATTTTTTCAAGCATCTTTAATCCTTAGTGCTCATGGCTTGCACCTTCTTTTCCAAGCTCTGCTTTCATAAAAAAACTGTTTTTACTGACATAACGTTGTTCTACATCAAGCCCAGACACCACTTCTGCCCATTGACTGTCTTTTTCACCCAAAATAACGGGTGTTGCCTCAAAATAATCCCCTTGCTGTACAAACACTACTTCTTTTCCATCCATTCGTTGTATGGCAGAAAGAAGAACAGCAACCGGCACTGTTTTTTCTTTAATAGTAATAGCCCCATTCACATACATCCCTGGCAACCAAAGACGCCTGTCATTAGAAAGTACGGCACGCGCCAAAGTGGTTTGGCTATCCTCAACACCCAAGGGTGAAATATAAGAAATAGTACTGATGGATTTTGGTTTGCCCTCATCCCCTGTCACAGTGACTTCCATACCTTGTTTCACAAGGGGCGCTTCCTTGCGATACAATGTAAAATCCGCCCACACCGTAGCCAAATTAGCCACTTCATAAATGGGCTTGGTGTTTTGAGCAAGCTCTCCATTGGTCGCATATTTTTGTACGATAGTCCCAGTAATAGGCGCAGTAATGGTATAGTTTTGTAAGCTTTCATTACTTTCAATAGTGACTAACACTTCTCCTTTCATCACTTCATCACCTAAATTTTTAGTCATGGACTGAATAATACCTGAATAGCGCGGATAAATTGGAGCCAACGTATCGCGATTAGGAGCAATCTTGCCTACCACTTTTAATTGAGTCTTAATGGTTTGACTTTGAGCGGTGGCCATTTGAATATCAGCCGCCTTTAAAACCTCAGCTACTATTTTAACTCGCCCCTCGTAGCTGGCATAATGCCAATTGTAACGCTTTTCCTGCAAGGTTAATTGAATGGTAACATCAAACGAATGAGGTTCTCGAATCACCTGGTTGCTTTGTAAAAAATTCTCAACTGGAATGAAGGTAATAACCTCTTTTTTATCATTAAACCGAGTGAGTTCAACTGTTAAATGGGCTTTATCAGGAGAGATCATTTTTCCGTTTTGATACAAGTAAGCACGAAAACGAGGAGGCATACCCCTTTCAAAAATTAAAAGTTCCAATGCCGTATTTCCCTCTTTAAACAAACGTCCACCTTGTGGACCTTTTTCCATAGTCTTTTGATGTTCGCTTTCTTCAGAGTGGTTGTTTTCAGCTCTTAAGGAAAACGAACTAAAGCTCAATAAAAGAATCAGCGATAGAAAATAAGGAATGAATGGCCTTTGAAATTTCATTGACTCTCCTTAATGGGCTCTAATCCTAAAAGCCCTGTCATCTGAATTAAAGATTTATGATAATCGGCATGAGCCTGCTGATAATGACGCTCTTCCTCATACAAGGTACTTAATGCCGTATAAAGTTCCACATAAGTATAACGACCCATTTGATAACCCTCTTGAGCCAATTGGATGGACTTACGCGCGGAGGGCAATAAGGAATCCGTGACTAAATTGGCTTCGTATTGACTTTGTTGGGCTTGTAAAAAAACCGCATAGACATTTTGACGCACCTCAAGACGCGTGCTTTGAAACTCATGAGCCGCTTGAGTATATTGCGCTTCAGCCGTCATGATTTTCCCTTGATTGCGATTATAAACAGGTACTTCTGCAAAAGCAGACATCACCGCAGCATTACTGCCATCATCAGAAAAATGGCGACCACCCAATTGAATATTTAAATCAGGCCAAACGGATTTTTTAACGGCAGTAATCGTGGCTCGCCTGGCTTGTAATTGCAATTGCATTTGCACAAGCTGCGGGCTTTGCGGTAGTTTTTTTATTAATTCGGACCAATCCAGAGTAAGACCAGGCAATCCTTTATCCACCAAAGGCTTATCAATTCTTAACCCATAACCTAATAGACGGGCGAGCCTTGCTCGTTGTAGCAAAGCATCACGTGATGCTTTGCTTTCCTGAATTCGAGCCTCACCCAAGCGCACTTGGGCTAATCGCAAATCCAACTCCGCACCAGCACCCGCTTTAACCCGGCGTTCAATGGCGACTACAATGTCTTGATTAAGTTTGGTTAATTTTTTGGTTACCTTATGCCATTGTTCTGCATATAAAGCATCCACGTACGCGTTACCAACTGCCATATAAAGCACCGTTTTTTGCACTTTAATACTCGCAAGAGAAGTCAAATAATCCGCATAGGTTGCTTTTTGCAAATACTGAAGACGATGCCCTAAAGGAATAGGTTGTGTCACAGAAGCCGTGGTTTCTGCTGATTCATAACTGGAATAGACACCAGAACCACCAAAATTTTCTGCTGTTAAATTAAGTTGGGGGTTAGGATAAAGTCCGCTTTGAATAAAAGCACCTCTCATGGCTTGCGCTTTATCTATTTCAGCTTGCAATTCAGGGTTATTGCGATAAGCCATAGCCAAGGCTTGTTTGAATGTGAAGGTTGTATTGGCTTTTGTACTGAATGACAAGCTCAGTAAAACCAGTGAAACCAACCTTAAAAAAAGCCCCATTCCTTTTTCCTTGAATTAAGATAACCAAGATAATCTGTTCACACCATGATTTGACATTCTAACTGGATTTAATCCATACTTAAACCACTGTTTTGATGCCTTTAATTATGAGTAAATGCTTCTTTCTCTATAAATACCTAATTCTTGAAATCCATAAAACAAAACCGATACCAATTCAATGTAAAAAACCAGATGCTTTCAATTAAAAACGGATTTTATTAAGTAGTGTGTTATGCAAAAATAGGGCAATACATGTAATCATCAAGAAGCTTGTTAGCCTTTGATATTATAACCGGCATCCACATAGAGAATTTGCCCCGTAATAGAAACGGCTTTATCAGACACCAAAAACGCCGCCATCTCACCTATAGCCTCTATGGTCACCAGCTGATGAAGGGGTGCCTCATTGGCTGCCTTCTCCATCAGTTTATCAAAATCGGCCAACCCTGATGCCGCGCGCGTACTGATTGGCCCCGGAGAAATGGCATTGACCCTAATCTTTTTACTCCCAAGTTCCATAGCAAGATAACGAACTGAAGTTTCTAAAGCGGCCTTAACTGGCCCCATGAGATTGTAATTTTTAACGACTTTTTCTGCACCATAATAACTCATGGTCATGATACTTCCTCCATTGACCATGAGTGGCTCAGCCGCTTTTGCCAATCGGATAAGAGAATGACAAGAAACATCCATGGCCACCATAAATCCCTCTTTGGAGCAATCGACAACCCGACCTTGTAAATCCGCTTTTGGCGCAAAAGCAATGGCATGAATGACAAAATCAAGATGACTCCAGCTCTCCTTTATCCTTTGGAATAATGCATCGAATTGGGCTTTATCCGTCACATCAAGGGGCATGAAAATGGATGCTGAAACCTGTTCTGCTAGAGACTGAACATAACTCTTGGCTTTCTCATTCTGATACGTGATGGCTAATTCGCAATTGGCCTCATACAATACTTTGGCACAACCCCAGGCAATTGAGTGTTCATTAGCAATACCAATAATCAGTCCTTTTTTATTCTTCATAAGCTTCCAACTCCTGTTTGGTGCTCAAGAAGTGACATGGCATGCACTGCCATCATCCGTTCTTCATTGGCAGCAACAATACGAGTTTCAGAAACTCCAATTGACGTAAAATACCATCACGCACAAACGCTGAATTCTCACCTGTACCACCGGTAAAAACAATCGCATCAACTTCACCTAGTGCCATTGCCATCATACCCATGAATTGGGCCATTTTGAGGCAGAAATACTTTAATGCAAATCGTGCTTTTTCATTCTCGCTCTCTTCTAGAATTTTGAGGTCATCGGTGACTGTAAATGAAGGCTTACACCCAATATCGACTACTTTTCCATAAGCTAAAATCTTTGGATTGGGTTGTCTTGAAAAAAGCTGAAATTTGATACTGGAGGAGCCCACATTAATCACAAGAAGGCACGAGGCTTTGATGTTCGTCATTTAATTCGTCCTTCCTTTCGCGCTGCGGCCATTTTAACCGCCAGAGCACAGGAAAAAAGCCGGGTGCGTAGTGAATCAGCACGACTTACCAAAATGATGGGCACACGAGCCCCTAAAACAATGCCAGCAGCATCCGCATGCCCTAAAAAGGTGAGTTGCTTGGCTAAAATATTACCGGATTCGATTTCAGGCACCAAAAGAATATCAGCATCCCCAGCAACCAGTGAAACAATTCCTTTTTCTTTGGCTGCCTCTTTGTTAATTGCGTTATCAAAGGCCAAGGGACCATCAAGGATACCATGGGTTATCTGACCTCGGTCAGCCATTTTACATAAAATCGACGCATCAACTGTGGCTTGCATCTTGGGATTGACGGTTTCGATAGCTGCCAATAGTGCTACTTTGGGCTTCTTGTTCTCACCATACAATACTCGCCAAAGGTGAATGGCATTCTGACAAATGTCGGCTTTGTCACTCGCACTTGGGGCGATATTAATCGCTGCATCGGTAACAATCAGTGGCTTATGGTAAGAAGGTACATCCATGACATAGGCGTGGCTGACTCGGTGTTGGGTGCGTAAACCGGATGTCGAAAGCACAATCGCTGCCATCAATTCATGGGTGCTTAATGAGCCTTTCATGATGGCATCAATCTCGCCTGCAGCGGCCAAATCAGCAGCTTTATTGGCGGCAGCATCGCTATGTTCGGTATCCATCGTTTCCCATTGGGATAAATCAATATGGGCATCACGAGCTGCAGCCCTCATTTTAGCCAAAGGTCCCACCAATATAGGAGTAATGAGTCCTGCCTTCATCGCATCGTTCACCGCTTCCATGACGTTGCTCGTTACAGGATGCACGATTGCCGTACGGACAGCAGCCATACAGCGACACGTCTTAATAATGGCTTCAAAGCGATCGTGGTTATAAATTTCAATAGGCGGAAGGTGGGCACGCGCCACTCGCATTTTTTCTGTTGGTGCAAGGACGGTTGCTAATCCCTCAATCACGGTTTCTCCACGCTGATTGATACCCTTGCAACCAAAAATCACAATGGGTTTATTGGTGTGCTTATCCTTAACCATGAGGGTAATGGTGATGGTATCGCCTAAACGCACTGGCTTTTTAAATTGGATATCCTGTTCAAGATAAATCGTACCTGGCCCAGGTAAAACGGTGCCAAGAAGTGCGGAAATCAATGAGCCAGACCACATACCATGCCCAACAATCCCATGAAAAATAGTACTCTTGGCAAACACGGAATCCACATGAGCGGGATTCACATCGCCCGACATGGCAGCAAACAAATTGATGTCGTCTTGAGTGAGTGTTTTACTTAAGCTAGCCTGACGGCCCACTTCAAGTTCATTAAAGGTCACATTCTCAAGAAATTCCTGCTCCATCCTTCTTCCCTTCTATTTCTGATGCACGTAAGTACCGGGGGCTGCTGGTAGTGACGTATCTATAACCGGTGGAGGAATGCGTTTCTTGGTGGATTGCAGCACCAGCCACTCATGCCAACCGCGCCACCAGGAACCCTCTCGCTTTTCTGCAACGGTTAGCCAATTTGCGGGGTTTAAGTAAGCCTCGCCCTCTTTATGTTCATGAATACGGTAAGAACGTCCTGGATGTCCCGGTTCACTCACAATACCCGCATTATGGCCGCCACCCGTGAGGACGAAGGTCACATCACTATCCGTCATCAAGTGGATTTTATACACTGACTGCCAGGGAGCTACGTGGTCTTTTTCAGTGCTCACAGCAAAAACAGGCAGCTGAATATTTTCGGCGGCCACCGGTTTTCCTTCCACCGTATAACGACCTTCAGCAAAATCATTCTTTAAAAAGAGTTTTTCTAAGTATTCGCTGTGCATTTTATAAGGCATTCGAGTGGCATCGGCATTCCAAGCGGTTAAATCAATCATTCCACGCCGCATGCCATGCATGTAATCTTGAATCATCTTGGACCAGATTAAGTCATAAGCACGCAACATCTGGAAAGAACCCGCCATTTGCTTCGTGTCCAGATACCCTTGTTCCCGCATCATGCTTTTCAGAAAGTCCACTTGGCTTTCCGTCACAAAGAGCATTAATTCGCCAGCCTCGGTAAAATCCCCTTGGGCTGCCAACAGCGTAAGGCTATTTAAACGTTCATCCTTGTCTCTTCCCATCACGGACGCCGTAATTAGAGCCAAGGTGCCGCCTAAACAATAGCCCATCAGATTGATTTTGGCCTCTGGTAGAATGGTGGAGACCGCATCAATCGCCGCCATAGCACCAAGACGATAATAATCATCCATCCCCAAATCACGGTCCTCTTTATCGGGGTTGCGCCAGGAGATTATAAATACCGTGTGTCCCTGCTTGACGAGCCACTTCACTAAAGAGTTATGTGGGGACAAATCCAGTATATAATATTTCATAATCCAAGCCGGCAGTATCAGTATCGGCTCTTTGTATACTGTCTTGGTTTGCGACTCATATTGAATGAGTTCAATTAAGTGATTCTGAAACACGACTCGTCCTGGCGTAATGGCCACCTGTTGGCCTGGGATAAAGTGTTCGGAGCCTGTTGGTGGTGTGCCGGTTAGTTTTTCTAGCCAGTCATCCAATGCAATTTGGCTGCCTTGAATAAGGTTAAGCCCACCCGTGCGTATGGCTTCGTTGAATAAATCAGGGTTCGACCAGACAAAATTGGAAGGGGATAGGGCATCAAGCCATTGGCGTGCCCAAAATGAAACCGTGCGCTCCACCGGACGAGGTAACCCTGGTACATTCGTTGTAGCACGTCGCCACCAATCCTCCACCTGCAAAAATCCTTCTGCGAACAAACGCCATGGCATGGGTTGCCAACTGTCTTTTTTAAACCGCACGTCTTTACCCCCAGCAGCACGGTCAACACAAACAATATTATTAATACAATCATTGGCATGAAAAATAGGGTAAAAAGCCAGTTCCCATAAATTTCCTGGGGATTGGATTAATTGCCAAAGCCAAGTGGAATAGGACGAACCTATTGCGGCAGGACTTATTCCCATTGTCCATTTTGCCAGGTTGGCTTGAATTAGCTGATTAAAGAACGGAAAAAAATTATCCGAGGTGCTTGCATCAGTAGGAACACAACATGAATCCGTACCAACTGACAATTCTTCCCGCTGAGTCAATAAAACTTCCTTGGGACAACATTGTTTTTCTAGTCCATTCATGGCCGACATCCTTGGCATTTAGCACTATAATCAATAAGATATAATAAATGATAGCACAAAATCTAACCCATCCCTTCTGTCTAGGGGGTATCTTTTCATGAGTTAAACGACTAAATGATCACCTCTTGTGGATTTCTTTGGCCAGGGAGTGTTTCTAGTTCCTTGAGCCTTAGCAATTTATTTGCAGGGAATCCCCAATAAAATTAAGTATTTTGTTTTGAATTTTTATTGATTCAATAATAAGATAGGTTTCCATTTGTCGCTGTTAACAAGGAACAGTATTGTATGCGATTACGTCTGTTAGCATTCCCTTTAGCCGGAATTATCGTTGGTGTGAGCATTTATTCTGGAATCATTAATACGATTAAAGAATATGTGGACAATTATGTTGTTCAACACAAAAATCCCGCAGATTGGAATAACCGCGGGATAGATTATATGATTGGCAAAAAGGTACCCCAAAATTACTCTGAGGCAGTAAAGTGGTTTCAAAAGGCAGCAGAGCAGGGTGATACCATGGCTCAACGCAACCTTGGTTTAACGTACACAACCGGCACAGGTGTTGCTCAAAATCATAGCAAGGCCATGAAATGGTTTCGAAAAGCAGCTGAAAAAAATGATCCCGTCGCTGAATTTAATCTTGGTGTACTCTACATAGAAGGCATTGGCATTTCACATAATGATGGGGAAGCTGTTAAATGGATCCACAAAGCAGCTGAACAAGGATTTCCAGATGCGGAACGTACTCTGGGTATCTTATATTTAACTGGCAAGGGTGTAAAACAAAATGATGGTGAGGCAATAATATGGTTTCGTAAAGCAGGTGAACATGGCGATCTTGCGTCTCAGCGTACTCTCAGTGCAATGTATGTAGAAGGTAATCATACTCAGCAAAATGATTTTGAGGCAATGAGATGGTTTTATCTGGCTGCTAAGCAAGGAGATCCTATCGCTCAGTATAATATCGCTATCGGTTTTCTTGTAGGGAAAGGTATGAAACAAAATAATATTGAAGCAATGAAATGGTTTCATCTTGCTGCCAATCAAGGGTTACCTCAAGCTCAATACGCGCTTGCTGCAATTTATCATGATGGCCAGGGGGTTCCTCAAAATCATGATGAAGCACTAAAGTGGCTTCAAAAAGCTGCTGAGCAGGGGTACCCAGCGGCTCAACAGCACTTGCAGAATCTTAGGGGAGAGTGAATCACGTGACTGTAATCTCGATGACTTACCACCAATTTCGCTTTTATTGCCTTAATTTTACTTACTTAAATAGGAATGTAAAAAACTAGGAACTCTCGTTATTGTTTACTGGATACGAAGGTGGTACTAATGCCTTCGAGTATGACTGGCCCAAACACGCCCAATAGAAGGATTTTTATGCTTTAGACCACTGCTCTGATTTTTGCCATTATTTTGAGTTTTTTTAGTTGTTGGAGTCAAAGACGTGCATGCTGAGACACTAAAGAAAAGAATAAAAAAGTGCTATTAAAAGAATGGTGTTCCTTAATACTGTTACAATATTCATAGCAAATCCTTATAAAATTAAAGTGTTTATTCCCCCATTAAATTAAGATATAAAAATTGGCATGAATAGGGTCATTTAAAAATCAATGACTCTATTTATCAAAATAGATACGCATCAGAACGAGATCCCTTTTCTTAATGTCTCTTTGGTGTATTCAGTCAAATCTTTTGAGGTAACTCGGAATAGTGTACAACTCGAAGTACTGCTCAATAACTGAGCAAGTCTACATCCTGACTTATACTTACATAAAGCTCCTGTTGTTTTTGCGTTTATTCCTAATGCTCCAGTAAACCCTCAAGGTAACGTCGTTTTAGCCGCAAATAACTATCATCATGGCGGACATCACAAAGCTCCTCACGGAGGACATCCTGGATGGATAAAGTGGAAAGGACATTGGATTTGGTGGGATGGGCATCATAGTGGGCATTAAATCAATTGCCTTCTGTGATTATTATTAATGAATCAGATGGCCTTTTTGTTGTGTGGTGTTATGTTTTATTCCAAAACAGAAAGGCAGAGCTTACCATCAGGCAAGTTGATTGGCTGTGAATCAAGAAGTAGTCTAGGATCCTGAAAGAGAGTAATTGGCTCGAATTTGTGCCAGCACTTTTTGCAATTTTTGCCAGTTGGCTTGCGTACCTTCTTTATCATTGGCATCACCCGTTTTATCAAGGCGCTTTGCCAGTTGCTCGGTATACCCCACGTTTTGCTTCAGATTTTTGAGTTGTTCTTCAGACAAATTCTTGCTTAAATCGGGCAGTGCTTTGACTAAGTCTCGAATCGCAAATGCATGTTGGTGAATGGTATCCAGCTGATTGTCAGCCAACGCTTTATTAATGGCTGCAGTATGTTGGTTAATGGCCTCCCAAATGGCAGGAATGGTAGTTGGGATAGACTGAGCTTCCTCTTCATGATTAGCAGCAGCATACGCAGGTGACAATAAAAAAAGCAAAACAACAAGCAGGTTAAACAAACCTAGTGCTTTTTTATTAAAAGACTTCGTTATTTGATTCATTATGATTCTCCTTGAGAGTTTGCCTTTGCATACTGTCTCTTTTCACGCCAAGTTTCCATCGTGTTATACACTGTGGGCACCACAAACATATTTAAAAACGTGGAGGTAAACAATCCTCCAAGCAATACTTGTGCCAAAGGACGCTCCAATTCTTTCCCAGAAGGCGAGCCCCACAACAGAGGAATTAAGCCAAGCGCTGCCGTTGCTGCGGTCATGAGCACAGGCACCAAACGGTCAAGAGTGCCTTGAATGACTACCTGTTCCCGTGGTTGTCCTTGGGTACGCAACTGATTGTAATGGCTTACTAAAATAATCCCATTACGTGCCGCAATGCCAAATAAAGTGATAAACCCAATCATGGCGGCCACACTCATATCCCCACTTGCTAGAAACAAAGAAACCACGCCACCAATCAAAGCGAGCGGCAAATTAAACATGACCAATAATGCTTCACGGAAGGTGCCAAACGCTTTATGAAGAAGAATCAACATGATGAAAATGGCCAACGCGCCAAACAGAATTATCACGCGAGAGGCCTGTTGTTGACTTTCAAACTGTCCGCCATATTGAATGAAATAGCCACTTGGCAACGACACTTTTTCCTTAATCCGTTGCTGAACTTCTTGAATCACACTGCCTAAATCCCGCCCTTGCACATTAAACGCAATCACCAAGACGCGCTGTACGTTTTCCCGATTAATTGCAAAAGGTTGAGGCTCTAACTGAATATCCGCCACCGCACGCAAAGGAATTTTGGTTTCCTGATTCGCCAAACCATGCGCATCAATCAGCATGTTTTGAATGGCTTTCATGCTGTCTCGCCCTTCTTCACCCATGCGTACATACAAATCAAACGTTCGTTGGCCTTCGAGAACACTCGATACCGTCACCCCATTAAGAAGAACTTGCACATCTTCTGAAATCTGCCCCACATTAACCCCATAACGGGCCGCTTTCTCTCGGTCAATGGTAATGACCAACTGCGCCACCTTGATTTGTTGCTCTTTGTTCACATCCACCACCCCTGGAACGGTTTTTAAAATGGCTTCAACCGATTGACCTAATTCGTTAAGGGTGGCCAGATTATCGCCAAATAGCTTCACCGCCACTTGCGCTCTGACTCCTGAGAGCACTTCATCCATACGATGGGCAATAAATTGCCCGACATTAAACACAGCACCCGGAATGTTCGCCAAATCTGCTCGAATACGTCGCAACAATTCATCCGGTGACATGGTTTTGTCTTTGTCAAAATCAAGTCTCACATCAAATTCACTGGCATTGGGTGGCATGGCGTCTTCATCCAACTCACTACGCCCTGCCCGTTGGGCAATGGAAACGACTTGCGGATACTTCAACAAAGTTTTGCTCACTTGTTGTCCTAAGCGCATGGTTTCATCCAGGGAAGTCCCTGGAAGGGTGCTCATCGCGATAATAAAATTGCCTTCATGAAATTCGGGCAAAAACGAAGTTCCAAAAAAAGGAAGTAAGGCTAAAGCGAAAAGAAAGGCGCCTATAGCCATAGTTACAACCGTTTTACAATGCGCCAACGACCAATTTAAACCTGTTAAAAAATGTTTTTTTAACCACATCACAAAACGAGTTTCCGCTTGAGCATGTTGGGCGATTTCTTCTTCGGTCAAATGATAACGCGCCTCTTGAGGCAAAGCATGCATCACGACTTGAGTATCTTGTTTTTTTTCCGTTTTTCCCACTAAAAGAAGATAACAAAGAGCAGGCACCGTGGTAATAGAAACCACAAGAGAGCCCATCACTGACGCAATGTAAGCAATCGCCAAAGGACTAAAAATTCGCTCAGAAATTCCTGATAAAAAGAAAATGGGCAAAAATACGAGGCTAATGATAATGGTCGCATAAACGACCGAGCTTCGAATTTCCAAAACCGCATCAAAAACAATTTCAATGGCGGGCAAGGACTTCTTGGCCAAGCGATTTAATCGTAGGCGATGCACCACGTTTTCAACGGTGATAATACCATCGTCCACCACTTCACCAATGGCAATCGCCATCCCTCCTAAAGTCATCGAATTAATACCAAAACCAAAATAGTGAAGAACCAAGAGGCCCACTATGAAAGAAACCGGCATGGAAAGAAACGTAATAAAGGAAGCCCGCCAATTCATTAAAAACAAAAACAACACCGCAATGACGATGATGGCTCCTTCAATCAAGGCTCTAGTCAAGTTGTGAATCGCCGATTCAATAAAATTGGCTTGGCGAAATACTTCAGTTACTAATTCCACCCCTGCTGGCAAAGAGCGTTTGATCTCCTCTAATGCTTGTTCGACCTTATAGGTGGTGGTTAAGGTATCCGCTCCATAGATTTTGGAAATCGTGCCAATGACTGCATTTTTTGCATTATAAGACGCATCGCCCCGTTTGATTTCACCACCGAAAGCGACAGTTGCTACATTGTTAATGGTAATAGGAACTCCATTACGAACCACAATCAATGTTTTTTTAATGTCATCCAGTGTTTTGATGCGACCCATGGTACTCACCACAAACTCCGTACCCGCCTGATGCACAAAAGCACCAGGAACGTTTTGATTCGCGGACGTTAAGGCTTGGCGTACCTCTTCAATGGTGATGCCATAAGCCACCATGCGTTGTGAGTCAAGCAGCACCTGATATTGCTTGACTTCTCCACCAACGGAAACCACCGCAGCCACCCCACCTAAAGCCAAGATGCGAGGACGAATGGTCCAGTCGGAAATCGTACGCAACGCTTCAGGGCTTGCGGTGCGGCTAATAAGCGCGTATTTAACAAGCCATCCCACCGCCGAAGTCACAGGCAGCATCACTGGTGCATTAGCCCCTGGAGGAAGGCGATTGACTGCTTGCTGAAGACGCTCGTTCACCAATTGACGATTGCGATAAATGTCCGTTTTGTCATCGAATACCACCGTAATCGTCGATAATCCCACCGAAGTTTTTGAGCGGACACTAGCCACCCCAGGTGTTCCATTGATGGCACTTTCCAAGAGATAAGTCACCAGGGTTTCCACATCTTGAGTAGCCATGCCAGGCACTTGCGTTTGCACGACCACTTGAGGCGGGGCAAATTCGGGAAACACATCCACTGGCATTTGCTGCAAGGTATAGCCGCCTAGCAAGCAGAGGATAATGGTCAAAGCTAAAATTAAGGGACGATTTCGTAAGGACCAGGCGATGAGATAAGTAAACATTTAATGAGGCTCCTCTTGGCCTGCTTTTGGTTTACTGCCCCCACTTAACCATAAGGTATAAAGCTCACGGTTGCCTTGAGTTACGACCAGGTCGCCAGGAACTAAGCCATCGGTAATTTCTGAATGCTCATCATCCACCGCACCCACTTTCACCACGACGCGATCGTAGGTGTCGTCGTTTTGCACAAAAACAAAGGTCTCATTATCCGCTTGCAACAAAGCCGCACTAGGCACAGCCAGTGCTGCCTCATTATAAGCTAAAATAACGTTAGCACGTACAAACATACCCGGTTTGAGAAGCCCCTCCTTATTGTCTAAGGTAATTCTGACATTCACTGTACGAGTTAACGAGTCAAGATTCGGTTCGATTAAAGTCATTTGGCCTTTAAAGATTTGCCTGGGGTAACTTAGGGCATGAATATTCACTGCTTGCCCGACCTTAATCTTGCCTAAATCTTCTTCATACACTTGAGCAATCACGAATAATTTATCACGATTGCTGATGTGAAAAAGAACGGTATTGGGCTCAACCGCTTGACCTAAATTGATATTCCTGGCATCAATGAGGCCTGCAATCGGCGCTGTGACCGCAACACTCGGTGGTGGATTGCCCACTAATCTTGATTGGACTGTAGCTAAGCGCTGTCCTGCCTTGACTATATCGCCTAAATTCACATCAATGGCGGTGACACTGCCACTAATCCGAATACTGACATCTGCTTGCGCATCAGGTAAAAGTTGAATTTGGCCATTCAAACCCAACATTTGCTCCATAGGACGATTGGTGGCTTCTGCCACTTTAATCCCCAACATTTTGGTTTGCTGCGGTGTTAAATGCACTGGGCCTTTGGCCCCTCCTTCACTCACTTCAATTTCTTCGCCATGGGCAAAACACCCTTGCATAGAAAGAAATAAACTTAAAAAAATACTGATGAAGGCAAGCCTTCTATTTCGTTGTCGTAACATGTTGACTATCACCATTCCTTTGATAAGCTAAGTAAGGACAAAATCCTTGGGTATTCCCAGGGCCAAGGGCTGTACACAAAGCCACATACACTTGTAAATATTTTTCTCTCGTTGCGAGATAGGTCATTTGCAAATCATTTTGTTGCTTTTGCACTTGCAAGACGTTCAAAAGCGAAATTTGCCCGTTTTCATAAGAATCTTGTGCCAGTTTTATGTTTTCAACCCCTAACTTAAGAGAAACCGTTTCGGTTTCTCTAAGACTCATTTTAAGCGCTTTCAGCTGTCCGTAATTACTCGCTATTTCCGTTTCAATACTTAAATTCAAGGCGCTTAACGCCATCATCGCTTGAGTTGCCGTATGACTGGCTTCTAAAATTCGCCCCTGATTACGATTTAAAAGAGGAAGGGGTACCGAAAGTGTCACACCTAAGGTGCGGTCGGCAGGTTGAGGTGACCCCTCTTCCACCACAATTTTATCTTGTTGGACACCAAGCCCTACCGTCCAATCAGCAAAACGCTCAGCTTTTGCCAAGCGGTGGTCGGCATTGGCACGACTCATCGATAAGACAATGGCTTGGCGGTCAGGACGATGGTTAAGCGCCCATGTTTTTAGGAGGGCTAATTTCGGGAGTTGTCGTCCTGTTGCTAAATCGCCCTTAAGTGATAAAGGAGTATCTGCTTGTCGCCCCATTAATTGATTAAGGGTGGCATTTTGACTGATGCGAAGACTATGCTGTAGATGCTTTTCTTGGGCAATACGCAGGTACTCTATGCGTGCTGCATTCTCATCCAGCTTGGAAATCTCCGCCGCATTATAGCGGTTATGGATGACATTAACTAATTCTTTATTGATTTTTAATAAATAATTCAATTGTTGCAGGCGACGTTCCGTAATCACCGCTGCATAAAAGGCATTCGCTACTTTGGCACTGAGTTGGCGCTCTGCTTCCCCAATTTCGGCCATGGCTTTCAGTACATCAAGGCGTGCAACGGTTTTTTGTTTTGCAATACGTCCAGAAATGGGGAAGGCTTGACTAAAACCTGCACTGCGTGAATATTCCCCTTCATCATTAAATAAGCGATCGTCGTTATTGGAGAGATTAAGACTTGGATTAGGCCAAAGGCCCGCTTGGATTAAACGGGCCTTTGCAATCGCCACATTATAGCGAGCTGCTTTTAAATCCTTGTTATTCGCCAAAGCAATTTGGGTTATTTCTTGAAGAGTCAATGCATTAGCTAAAGAAGAATACAGCCACAAAAGCACCACCCAACAAGAAAAAAGCCAAACCCTATTGTTTTCCATAACCGTAAGACTTAAAAATGACTATTGCTTTGTCTTGCATTGGTAGGCTCTCCCCACCATCCAATGGTCCGCAACCAAATCATTTTTGGGATTGCCTTCATAAGTTTGCTGATGTTCGTTAACGAAAAGAGTATTTGCCCCTAAAAGGGCGGCTTTGTTTCTTAGGATATTCAGCTCATCCTGAATCAAATGTTCATGGGATTGATAGGATTGGCTCATGCCATTGCGATCGTACGCTCTGACTTCCCCTAAAAAAGTGCATGTTTTTAAGCGTTTTTCTGCCTTAAGAAGGATCACTTTTTCGCCTTCTGGCGTGAGTTTGGCATTGTAAGAACAACCCATAAGAACAGCAGGAACGATGAATAGCAGTGCGCTCTTCATTAAAGAGTGAGTCATGAATCAATACCTTTTTTTATTATTCTTTATTTCAGTATCTACTATCCCATAGGATTAAACAAGACGGGTAACAATAAAGACTGAAACGATATCCAGCATAGAACAGTGGCTCATTATCGCACAAGCAGGCTACTGTTGTAAGATGATTGCTTGGTGCATATTAATTTTCTATTCGGTCATTTGCTTGATACAAGAAACCATGTGATTGCTTGTTGTCGCAAGCATTGGACTGTAGACACAAACAGCACCATTTATTTTTCTTTGCTTGGCTGCATAACAGGCCAAATCCGCTTCTTTAATAGCGGCATTCACTGAGACCGAGTGACGGCTCATTTGAGTAATGCCAATAGAACAGCCTAAATCCAATGTATCCAATAGTTCTCCATTAAGGGACTGGGTAGCAGCAGTCACCAGATTTTCAGCAATCTTCTTAGCCTCACTTAAAGAAGTATTTTCCATCAATACAATAAATTCATCTCCGCCATAACGTGCTACCACATCATCTTTTCGTAAACGCTGTCTTAGGAATTGGCCAAAGGTTTGTAAAACAGTATCCCCCGTATCGTGACCAAAGCGATCATTCACTGCCTTAAATCGATCTAAATCGATAAAGAGAACAACGACTTCACCGCCATGGAGTTGTATTTGTTGGAAACGCGTATTCAACATCTCAAAAAGATATTCCCGGTTATTACACCCAGTCAGCGAATCATAAGTCGCATGATGGCGTAACGTTTCATAGCGATTTTTAAAGTCATCCATCAATTCCATTTTTTGCATCGTCTTGGTCATGAGATGACACGATGAATCAATATAGGTGGCACCCAGTAAAAACACAGTGGCGTAAAAATAATTAAGACAATGAGGATCCACCAAAAGACCATAAACAATGCTGGCCGAATAACTCAAAATAAAAACGCCGATAAAAGCAAGATAAACTAAATACTGCCGGCGATAATGATTTGTTTGTTGAAGCAGCTTATTAATCAAATAAGCTCCATTAATGAGAAAACCGATGCCAAGTAGTATCATAAAAACTGGAATAACCATGATGTTGCCTTACAAACAACCAACTACTCCCCTTAGTATAGATCTACTTTTTTTTCTTTTCTTTCATCAATAGTTTTTTTTTTCATAATATTAACCGCCGCAACCTAAGCGCATTAACAATAACTGACACGGAAGAAAGCGCCATAGCAAGTGCCGCAATGATAGGACTTAAAAGTAAGCCTGTCAGTGGATACAAAATACCAGCTGCCAACGGAACACCCAGCATGTTGTAAATAAATGCGAAGAAGAGATTTTGACGTATATTACTCATTGTACTTTCTGACAAACGACGTGCCTTGGCAATACCACGCAAATTCCCATGCAGTAAGGTAATGCCAGCACTTTCAATGGCCACATCGGTCCCAGTACCCATGGCAATACCAATGTCCGCTTTTGCAAGTGCTGGGGCATCATTGACCCCATCCCCTGCCATAGCCACAATGAGACCTTTTTCTTTTAATTCACCTACAATACGGCTCTTATCCTCCGGCATAATTTCAGCCACCACTTTTTTTATGCCCAATTGACCCGCTACCGCTTCTGCTGTTTTTTTGCTGTCTCCGGTGAGCATCACAATGTCGATACCACTTTGCTGCAGCTCGTGAATGGTTTCTGGAGTAGTCGATTTAATAGGGTCTTCTACCACCAAAAGAGCTGCTGTTTTGCCATCCACTGCTATGAACATGACTGAGGCACCTTGAGCGCGAAGCTCATCTGCTTTTTCAAGAAGGGAAGCGTCGTCACTTCCGTGATCCTGCATTAATTTCAGGTTGCCAATGGCAATGCGATGACCATTGACCTTCCCTAGGACTCCCTTGCCGGTAGGTGCTTCAAAGTCTTCAACTGAGCCAAAGGACAACTCCTTTTCTTTCGCAGCCGTTACGATAGCATGACCCAGAGGATGCTCACTTTGATGCTCAAGAGTAGCCGCAAACCCTAAAATAACCTCTTCATCAAACTCACCGTCAGTCACAATGCGGGTCAATTTAGGGCGCCCTTCCGTTAGGGTACCTGTTTTATCAACCACTAACGTATTGACCTTTTCCATGCGCTCCAAGCTTTCGGCATTTTTAATTAAAACCCCATTTTGGGCTCCTTTTCCAACCCCTACCATGATGGACATGGGTGTTGCCAAACCAAGAGCACAAGGACAGGCAATAATAAGTACTGATACGGCAGCAATTAAACCATAGCTTAATGACGGCTGTGGACCTAGCAAGGCCCATAGAATAAAAGACAATAGGGCAACCAAAATCACTGCGGGAACAAACCATCCTGAAACAGTATCCGCTAATCGCTGGATAGGAGCACGGCTTCTTTGGGCTTCACTCACCATTTGGACAATACGAGCAAGCATCGTATCACTGCCCACATGCAACGCGCTCATTACAAAACTCCCCGTCTGGTTAATCGTCGCCCCAATGACTTTGGCTCCTGTTTCTTTAGTCACCGGAATAGGTTCGCCTGTCACCATAGACTCATCGACAAAACTTCGTCCTTCCAGTACTTCCCCATCCACTGGTATTTTTTCACCAGGACGAACTCGTAATTTATCTCCAACCTGAACCTTGTCGAGCGATACTTCTTCTTCACGGCCATCTTCTTTAATAAGATGAGCACGTTCAGGAGCCAATTTCAACAAAGCACGAATGGCGCTACCCGTTTGCTCGCGCGCTTTGAGTTCTAACACTTGTCCTAATAAGACGAGCGTTGTAATCACTGCTGCCGCTTCAAAATACACAGCGACTACCCCTTCCTGATTTCGAAACGCTTGGGGAAATACCCCTGGCCAAAGGACAGCTACCACACTGTAAGCCCATGCCACACCAATGCCCATAGCAATCAAAGTAAACATATTTAATTGGTGTGTTTTTAGAGATTGCCAACCACGCTTGAAAAAAGGCCAGCCGCCCCATAACACCACCGGTGTGGCAAGAAGTAATTGAATCCAACTGGACACATCGCCAGAAATAAAATGCTGCAAACCATGCCCACCCATCTCCAATATCACGATAGGCACCGTCAAAATCAACGCAATCCAAAATCGACGTCTCATATCAAGATACTCAGGGCTCGCAGCTTCCGAAACCATCACTGTTTCCGGCTCTAGAGCCATACCACAAAGAGGGCAATTACCAGGAGCAGACTGGCGAATTTCTGGATGCATGGGGCACGTATAAACAATTGAACCTTCCCTTTTGGAGGAAGGCACAGGAGGCTTGGGGGTCTTATGCTCCTGATGACAAGAAGCATGCTCTTTACCCGAATTAGGATGTCCTTGATGAGGATTTTGTTTCATGAGTCACCTATTTTAATTATTTAATGCCCAACGCCACCATGACTGCCATGTCCACCCGCACTGTGCCCTCCATAGCCCCCATCCGTCTCTTGCGAACTCTGTTTCACAGCATGATTACAAGAGCTCAAAAAGAAAATGGCCGAAAAGCCAATGACCATTCCGATAACCCTGATTATTTTAAAAAGTGACATTTGGCGCTCCTTCGTCAATAAAACCATTTTTTCATCCCTATTTTTTTAACACTTTGGCGAGTTTGTATTTTTCTAAAGTGGTTGCAATCACTTCACTCACGTCAATCGCATTGGTGATATGACGGATGGTGTTGCACGTGATGATTTGCACACCATCCATCCCCGATAATAAAGAATAAGCCTCTTCTGCAAAAAGCGCATGCACCCCAATGCAAATCACGGACTGAGCCCCTGCCTTTTGTAAATGTGTCACCGTCTCCACCATGGTTCTGGCGGTGGAGATGATGTCATCGACTAATACGGGAGTAGACGATTCAAGGTCAGGGATAGTTGGCACAGAAATAGAAACCTCTTTATCTCCACGTCGAATTTTTTCCAAAATCACATAAGGGAAATGGCCTTTTTCAGCAATGTCGGCAACCCACTGCTGACTTTCCATATCAGGACCAATAATCACAGGCTTATTCACATGATTCTTAATCCATGTGGCAATATTGGCTGTAACATGCAAGACAAAAGTAGGTATTGAATAGATTTCATCCAAAGAGTGATAACGATGCAAATGGGGGTCGATGGTCATGAGCCAATCAAATGAAGTAGAGAGTAATTCAGCAAAATAACGCGAGGTAATCCCTTCCCCCTGATGAAAACGTTTATCTTGACGTAAATAGGGAAGATAAGGGGCAATCAAGCCGATTTTTTTAGCTCCTAATTCTTTTGCTGTTTTAGCAAAAAACAGCAAAGGCAGTATTTTTCCATCGGGTTGGTTTAAGCTATCCACTACAATGAGGCTGCGATTTTTAACTGCTGAATTAATTTTTACGTACCACTCTGTATCTGGAAAACAATGCAACGTGACATCACCCACCTCCACTTGAAGCGCTTCTTTTAAGCGTCTACTGATTCCTGAAGCATCAAATAATGAAAATAAAATGGGCTTCAAGGCTTCTCTCCTAGAACAATGGTATTTTGTTTATCGCGAATAAAATCGCGAGCATAAGTCAGTTCCCCTGAAGACTCTGAGTGGATGGTGAACAAAGGCTGCCCTTTTTCAACTTGGTCACCAACATGAACATGCAAATCAACCCCTGCTGATTTAGACTTAGGGGCCCCTGCAAGTTTAGCAATTTTTGCGAGCATTCGATTGTCAATGAGAGATACTTTACCTGCTTTCTCAGCAACCATAGGGTGAGTAAAACGTGCCACCGTCAATTCCCTCATCCCTCCTTGTGCCTCACAAATAGCCTGAAATTTTTTAAACGCTTCTCCGCTATCTAATAATTGTTTGGCTATCGATTGACCTGAGCCTGGTGGTACTGTTGATGAAAATTCCAGTACTGCTCCTGCAAGAGTTAATGATTTTTCACGCAAATCCTTTGGGGCATGAGGCAAACCTTGTAATACCGCCAACACATCGCGTGCTTCTAAAGCCGGGCCAATACCATTTCCTATCGGTTGTGCGCCATCAGTAATTAAGGTATGGACCACAAGACCTAACTGTTTTCCTACTTCTTCAAGGGATTGCTTAAGAAGTAAAGCCCTGGACTTATTCCTGACTTTGGCGGTAGGTCCCACTGGAATATCAATAACCGCATGGGTTGCTCCTGTGGCAATTTTTTTAGAAAGGATTGAGGCGACCAATTGTCCTTCACTATCTAACTCAAGAGCACGCTCCACCCGAATAAGCACATCATCGGCAGGGCTTAAGCTCACAGCCCCTCCCCAAACAATGCATCCGTTTTCCTTATCAACCACTTGACACATAGCCTCTGGGCTAAGTGACACCGGCGCTAAAGTTTCCATCGTATCTGCAGTTCCCGCAGGAGAAGTGATAGCCCGTGAAGAGGTTTTGGGGATGGTCAACCCGAAAGCCGCTACAATGGGAACCACAACAAGGGTGGTGCGATTTCCTGGTAAACCACCAACACAATGCTTGTCTACAATCAAAGGGGAAGACCAGGATAAGCGATCGCCACTGTCAATCATGGCTTTTGTAAGTTTCACGATTTCAATATTGCTTAAACGTTCCGCGGCGCTGGCCGCTAAAAAAGCTGAAATTTGCAAATCAGAAAGACGGCCACTTAAAACGTCATCCACGATGGCCTTGATTTGTTTAAAAGAGAGTTCATTACCATAAATCTTCGTATGCACATAACTTAATGATTCCAGTGGCTTAGGATGTGACAGTTGAATGTCATCCCCTTCTTTGGCATTGAGAAAATCCCACGCAAAATTGGATAAGCTCGCTTCACCAGGCCTTAAAAGCTCTGAGGTCACGACATTGAGCGTGGCAATAATCGAGCGCTGGCCCAAGGTCACTTGGATGCGCGTTTGAACCTCAAATCCCTCCGAATGACAAACATGGCAATCTTCTCGCATGTAGATAATGGCTTCATGATATGTTTTAATTCCTAGGTACTTTAAACGCAACCTATGATGTTCCTTCTGGATCACGACAAATCCTCCTCTTGCAGATAAGAAGGAATCGTACAAGGAAAACCTAATTGGCTTTCAATTTTCTCTTTTAATGATTGAGCGCTGTGGAGTTCACCATGCGTGATAAAGACCTTCTTAGGCGGATGAGTAAAATGCTTTAGCCACTCTAACATCTCGAGATAATCGGCATGAGCAGAGGTACTGCTCATAACCACCACCTGAGCGCGTATGGGAACCAAACCACCATGAATTTTAACCTCCCGCTCCCCATTAACCATCCTGGCACCACGAGTACCTCCTGCCTGAAAGCCAGTAAAAAGAAGTGTGTTTTTAGGATCAGGCGCAAAGGCTTTCAAATGATGTAAAATACGACCGCCTTGAGCCATGCCACTGGCGGCTATGATGATTTGTGGCATTTTATGCCTGTCAATCTCTTTGGACTCCTCAGGCGTATTAATGTAAGTGGCCACATTGCATAATCCACGACATTGTTCCTCATTTAAGTGATGATCCTCTTTATAAGTACAGAGTAGTTTGGTTGCATTAATCGCCATGGGACTGTCTAAAAATACTGGAATCTCTTTAGGAATTTCCCCTTTGCGTTTTAATTCATAAATAAAATATAAAAGACTTTGAGCCCGTCCCACCGCAAAGGCCGGAATAATAACAGAGCCTCCTCGTTTGATGGTGCGATTAATCACCTCACCGATTTGTGGCAAGGGATCGGTGGCATCATGCAGCCGGTCTCCGTAAGTGGATTCCATCACCAAATAATCGGTTTCTTGAATCACGCTTGGGGCTTTCATGACGGGATCATGAGGCCGGCCAAGGTCCCCGGTAAACACCATGGAACCTTTTTTTGTTTTTATTTTGACCATGGCAGCCCCCACGATGTGGCCGGCACGATGAAATTCAAAACTCAACACATTAAATAATGAATGTGGCGTATCAAAATCAATGGTCTCAAAATAATTTAAGGCAACTCGAGCTTCCTGCTCAGTATACAGTGGAAGAGCAGGCCTATGCTTGGAGAATCCATATTTGTTAGCCAATCGTGCTTCTTCCTCCTGGAGATGACCACTATCCGGTAATAAAATAGAACACAGCGCTTTGGTGCCCGTTGTTGCATAAATTTTGCCTTGAAATCCATTTTTAATGAGCAAGGGAAGATAACCCGTATGGTCAATATGAGCATGAGTGATGATGACTGCATCAATGTCGCGTGGATTGACTGGCAAGGGAGCCCAGTTACGCAAGCGCAATTCTTTATAGCCCTGAAAAAGCCCGCAATCAATAAGAATTTTTTTAGAATCTACCGTCAAAAGATATTTTGATCCGGTAACGGTCTCTGTTGCCCCTAAAAAGGTTAATTTCATTTTGCCTCCGTCAGACTTCCTTGTTGTTTCAATTCCACTTGCCAACGCCACATCACATAAACCACGGGAATGACAATGAGAGTCAGTAAAAGGGCGGAAAAAACACCACCCACCATAGGTGCTGCAAGCCTTTTCATGACATCCGCTCCAATGCCCGTGGCCCACATCACCGGCAATAACCCAATGATGTTCGCAAGACCTGCCATCACCATGGGGCGGATACGGGATATGGCACAAAGGTGTACCATTTGAATTAAATCCGGCAGGGTTTTAAGCAACCCTTTCTCTTTTTGCTCATTGTAATCCGAATCAAGGTATGCCAGCATCACCGCACTGGTTTCGGCGGCCACACCGGCTAAAGCAATCATTCCCACCCAAACGGCAATACTCATGTTGTATCCCAAAACATAAAGCAGCAAAAAGCCGCCAAATAAAGCAAAAGGAACACCGAGCATCACCATCAAAGTCTCCGTGATGGTACGAAAGGTAAAATAAAATAAAACAAAAATAATGACTAAGGTGAGTGGTACGAAAATTTTAAGTCGCTCATAAACCCGTTGCATGAATTCGTATTGACCTGACCACGCCAGGGTGTAGCCTGGAGGCAATTTGACTTTGGCCTTGACTGCTTGTTTTAGCTCCTCCACGTAGCCACCAATATCCCGACCACTGATATCAATAAACACATAACCTGCCAACATGGCATTTTCATCGCGGACCATGGCAGGTCCCGAACGAAATGTTAAAGTAACTAATTGTGCAATAGGTACTTCAGCTCCACTTGGTGTTTTAACTAAAATACGATTGAGCTTATCTGGGTCGTCACGTAGCTCCCGCAAATAGCGCACATTCACCGGATAACGCTCACGCCCTTCAATCGTGGTAGTAATGTTTTCACCACCCACGGCCGACTCAATAATGCGATTCACGTCCATAATGGTTAAACCGTAACGTGCCAGCTGGTCCCTATTGATTTGAAAATCAAGAAAATAACCTCCAGCGACTCTCTCTGCATAGACATTACTGGTCCCTTTCACTTCTTTAGCCACCATTTCAATTTCTTTGCCAATGGCTTCAATTTTTTTAATGTCGGGACCAAAAATTTTAATCCCAACGGCCGTTCGAATCCCCGTGGTGAGCATGTCATTGCGTGCTTTAATAGGCATGGTCCAGGCATTGCTCACCCCGGGAAATTGCAAGGCTTTATCCATTTCAGCCACCAAGCCTTCATAAGTCATTCCTTTACGCCAAAATTCCTTGGGCTTTAATTCAACAATCACTTCCATCATGCTAAATGGCGAGGGGTCGGTAGAGGTTTCCGCTCGTCCTGTCTTTCCAAACACATGGGCTACTTCTGGAAAGGCTTTTAATTTCTTATCCATTTCCTGCAGCAAAGCCGTTGCTTGAGTCACTGAAATACCTGGCAAAGTCACTGGCATGTACAAAATCGTGCCTTCATAAAGAGGTGGCATAAACTCAGCGCCAATGAGTTTGTAGAGAGGGATTGTGGCTAATGCCACCACTATGGCAACGCCCACGACAACCTTTCGATAGCTTAAAGCGAGCGTTAACACGGGTGCGTACATTGCTTGCATCAAGCGGGTAATGGGATGTTTTTGTTCAGGAATGATTCGACCACGCACCAAAAGAGGCAATAGTACAGGAATTAGGGTGATGGCCAACAGGGCACTCATGAAAATCGCCAAGTTTTTAGTATAAGCCAAAGGTGAAAACATCCGTCCCTCTTGGGCTTCTAGAGTAAAAACGGGCATGAACGAGATGGCAATCACAAGAAGTGATGAGAAAATCGCAGGACCTACTTCCTTGGCCGAATCGATTAACACTTGGGTACGATCGCCTGGACTTCCTTTTGCCTCCCAATCGGCTAAGCGTTTATGGGCATTATCGACCATGATGATGGCAGCATCCACCATGTCGCCAACCGCCACAATAATCCCACCAATGGACATGATATTAAGCCCAATATGCAAGAAATAAATGGGAATAAAAGAAATCAAAATCGCAAGCGGCAAGGTAATAATGGGGATTAATGCGGAACGAAAATGACCTAAAAATACGATGATGAGTAACCCAACCACCACCAGTTCTTCAATCAAATTCCAATTGGCCGTGGAGATGGCTTCTCGAATGAGATTACTGCGATCATACACAGGAACCATTTTTATTCCTTCGGGGATGGCAGTGGCCAATTCTTTTAATTTCTCTTTAATGCGACCAATCACTTGCAACACATCCTCACCAAAGCGCATGATGACAATGCCGCCCACTGCTTCTCCTTGGCCATTTAAATCGACGACCCCTCGGCGCATGTCCGAGCCAAGCTGCACGGTCGCCACATCACGCAGCAAAATCGGTGTCCCATTGGCATTAGTGCCTATGGCAATTTTTTCAATGTCCTCGGTAGACTTAATGTATCCTCGGCCACGAATCATATATTCCACGCCTGAAAATTCAACCACCCTTCCACCGGTGTCGTTATTGCTCATGCGAATTTTTTCGATGATGTCAGGAACCGACAGGTTGTAGGCAAGAACTTTGACGGGATCCAAATTGACTTGATACTGCCTGACAAACCCACCCACACTGGCTACTTCAGACACCCCAGGAACTGCTCTTAACCAATAGCGTAAATACCAATCTTGAAACGTGCGTAACTCAGCCAGATTATGTTTCCCATTCTCATCCACCAAGGCGTATTGATAAATCCAACCTACAGGGGTTGCATCAGGGCCTAATTGCGGTGTCACCCCTTCGGGCAACTTTCCTGCCAGTTGACTCATGTACTCCAAAACACGAGAACGCGCCCAATAAATATCAGTACCGTCCTCAAAAATGATGTAAACATAAGAAAAGCCAAAATCAGAAAATCCCCGTACCGCAACCACTTTCGGTGCCGACAGCAGTGCTGTCACAATAGGGTAAGTGACTTGGTCTTCCATTAAATCAGGAGAGCGTCCCATCCAGGTGGTGTACACAATCACCTGCGTGTCTGAAATATCAGGTAATGCATCCATGCGGGTATTCTTAAGAGCCATATAACCCATGAAAGAAAGCCCAAGCACAAAGAGCAACACAATAAAGCGATTGCGCGCACAAAATTCAATAATCCGTTCAACCATAAAATCCCTTTATTTCATAGGAATCTCATACATCATCCCTGTTCTTCAAAGGAAGAGCCTTACGAGATAACACTCATAAGCAATTCATCTCTTATTATTTATGCTGCATGCCTCCCATGGCTGCTTTCAACTGGCTCTCCGAATCAATGAGGAAATTGGCAGAGGTAATAATCTTATCTCCCTCCTTAACCCCTTTTACTATCTCAAGCAAATCACCGGCCCGCACTCCAAGAGTGACGTCTCGCCACTCAATTTTGCCATTGCCATGATAAATAAAGACCACCGCTCGCTCACCCGTGAGCAAAACCGCATTTTTAGGAACCACAAGACGTTCACCCAAAGGGATTTTGAGTTCCAGATTAACGTACATGCCAGGCTTTAATTGTTCTTTTGTATTGTCTACTTCGAAACGCACCTTGGCCGTTCGCGTTTTCATATCAATGGTCGGATAAATAAAATCAAGCTTGGCTTTAAATAATTCATTGGGCAAATAGGTAAGCGTCAGGTCGGCAGTTTGTCCTAGTTTAATATAGGGCAACTCGTATTCATAAATATCCCCTAAAACCCACAAGCGTGATAAATCAGCAATCGTATACAATTCATCTCCTGGCTCAATACGCATGCCGATAAGCGCCATTTTTTTAAGAACCGTACCTTGGATGGGTGAGTCAATGGTCATCGTTCGAGTAATTTTGCCAGTACGCTTTAATTGCTCTATTTCCTTTTCAGAAATCCCCCACAACAGCAACCGCTGATGAGCCGCTTGAAAGGCCCCTTGGGCACCACGGGCGGCACTGGAGGTGGTATTTTTGCTTAAGATTTTTTGAGCGTTTAAGGCAAGTAAGTATTCTTGTTGGGTGGCCACCAACTCCGGGCTATATACTGTAAAAAGGGCTTGTCCTTTTTGTACTTTTTCGCCGGTGAAATTGATGAATAATTGTTCTATCCAACCATCAAAACGCACATGAATGTGGGCAACGCGCCGCTCATCGGCTTCAACCCTTCCTACCGTGCGAATTGTTTTTTCAATGTTTTGACGGCGTACCGGCTCTGAGGTAATGCCAATGGCTTGTAAGCGGACTGGATCAATCACAATCTCATTTTTTTGCGTGGATTGTTTCATGTCCATCTTGCTATGTGTATCCGTTGCATTTTGTGCCTGGGTTAACTGCAACAAAGCCAGTAAACTCAAAACGAACACACCCCTTCTCATCACCTTCTGATTCATAAGTACGTCCCTGTGCTTTCTTCGATTTGTGCAATCGCTTTCTCATGCTCAGCGAGTTCACCGTGCCACTCCAATTCGTTTTCTTGCAGGGTCAACAAATTATTTAGCATGGTTAAAAAATCCACTTTGCCAACCCCGTAATTAGCTTGAGAAGAAGTAAACGTTAAAGTGGCTTGCGGAATAATGGTATGTTGAATCAGATGAATAAGCTTTGCCGAGCGCTCTGCTAATAAATAGGCATTTTTTACTTGAAAAGAAAGTGTGCGATAAGTCGTCTGCAAGTCTTCCATATCGGCGTTGTAACGAGCAAGTGATTCCCGTACGGCATTATTTTGTTTTTGCATGAAATAAAGGGGAACGGTTGCTTTTAACAACACTTGATAACCTTTGGTATGCATTCCCGTATCATGAAGTCGTCCCCCCTCAATTTCAACATCGGGGAAATACTCCATTTTACTTAACTTGATGGCTTGTCGTCCTTTTTGCACGTTACGCTGCTGCATGATTAATTGAGGCGCTCGCTGTTTCACGAGCGAATAAAAATACTCCAAATTGTGCCCCATTGGTGTGACAGGGAGTGTTGTTGGAGTACTGACCACCCTTTCTAAGGAACGATTCAAAAGACGGTTGATATCGGCTTGCAGGGATTGGCGTTGTTGCTTTAAGATGACCAAACGCATCTCTAGACGAGAAACTTCCGTTTGGGCGCGATAAATGTCTTGTTGGGGCGTTTTCCCCACACTGTACGTCGCTTCGGCACTTTGCTCCATTTCATGGAGAAGCTCCTGATTTCTTTGCACAATCTCGATGGATTTATTGACAAAGTAAAGGTCATAATAGAGCCGTTTTAGTTCAGCAATGACAGCAAAACAAGTGGCTTGATACTCCGCTTCTGCCCGTTTGGCCTCAAGCGTTGCTATTCTTCCTCGCACAACAAGCTTGCCAGGAAAGGGAATTTCCTGTTGGCCACCCAACATTTGTTCACGTCTTGGATCGACATCCATAGGAATGTTCTCGGACATATTGATATAACCCGCGTTCAATTTCGGGTCAGGAAGGGCTTTCGCTTGAGGAATCACGTGAATTGCAGCAAGCAGGCGGTCGCGTACCGCCCGAATTTGGGGATTGTTTTGCTTAGCTTCCTGAATTAACTGCGATAAACCAGGATTGGGCTTTGCATAAATGAATGACTCCGTAAAGCAGAAACTCAGGAGAACAATCCAAATAATTTTTCTAATACTAAAATGTCTCACCAGGTGCTTTCCTTAGCCATTTTTGAGCTTCAATTACTAACAAAGGCAACGTGCCTATCAAGATCCAGGAAATACATTGGGTAAATGAGATTTGCCCAATGCCAAACAAATCTCGCAGTACGGGAATATGATGAATCAAGACCTGTAGTGAAAAACTAATGCTAATAATTATAAATAAATGCAGATTAGAGAAAAAGCCGAGCTGAAAGATAGTCTTAGTATCACTACGAGCTCCAAATGCTATCAAAAGTCTTGCTGTCACTAATATGGAAAACGCAGCATCTTGCGCTTGAGTTAAATCCTTATAAGCTAAATATTCATAAGCAAAAACAGTTAAAGTTACTAAAGCTGTTACACAACCAATAAAACTCACTCGTTTGAGAAACGCTCTATCTATCATGGATTTTTGAATGGTTCTGGGTGGGCAATTCAAAATTCCTGGCTCTGACCTATCAGTTGCTAAACCAATGGCTGGTAAACCGTCAGTCACTAAGTTAATCCACAGTAATTGAATAGGGAGTAAAGGCAAGGGCCATCCGATTAAAAGCGCTACAAAAACAACCAGCAATTCAGCACTGTTACCTGCTAACAAATAAATGAGTGTTTTGATAATATTATCGTAAATCGTTCGACCTTCTTCAATCCCTGCTACAATTGATGTGAAGTTATTATCCATGACAATAATGTCAGAAGCTTCCTTGGTAACAGAAGCTCCTGTTTTTCCCATCGCAATACCAATAGAAGCTTCTTTTAGAGCAGGCGCATCATTCACACCATCACCTGTCATCGCAACTACTCTGTTTTGTTTTTTCCAAGCACGTACGATTTTTAATTTATGCTCCGCAGTCACACGAGCATAGACCACAATGTCTTTGACGCAATAGTTAAATTCTTCCTCTGACATGTTTTCAAGTTCATTGCCAGTAAGGAGTTGATCACCTTCGCTTAATATCCCAAGTTCTTGAGCAATGGCTCTCGCTGTAACAGGATGGTCTCCTGTAATCATCACCAGTTTGATACCCGCCTTTTTACAGCGGGAAACAGATTCTCTTGCACTGGCATGCGGTGGATCTTGCAGACCAACCAAACCTAAAAAAACGAAATTGCTTTCAATCTCATCAACTTCTTTATCCAGCCATGAAGTATCCAATGGGCGTTGTGCGAATGCCAAAATCCTTAATGCTTCACTAGCCATGAATTCACAGGATTGTCTCATACGCGCTTTATCATTCAGCGTTAATTTTTTAATACCAGTTTTTGTTAAAATATGAGTGCAGCGTTCTAAAACAATTTCTGGAGCCCCTTTTACGTAAACCATGAGCTCATCATTATCATATTGACAAACCACTGTCATTCGTTTGCGTTCGGAACTAAAAGGCAGCTCCTTAATGCGAGGATTAGAAATTTGCAGTTCACTTCGCCAAAAACCTCCTTTAGCTGCTGCAACCAAAAGAGCTACCTCAGTCGGATCCCCTGCTATTGTCATTTGCCCATTTTGTTGTCGAAATTCAGCATTATTGCAGGCTACCATAGCCTGTAATGAGGCCTGCAATAACTTGTCTTCTGAAACATTAATCTCCTGGCCTTGAAGTGAAAATTTTCCTGTGAGATTATAGCCCTCTCCATAAATACTATATACATCGCTTGCTGTCACAAATTTACGTGCTGTCATCTCACCCACAGTTAAAGTTCCTGTTTTATCAGTGCAAATGACTTGTAAATAGCCAAGTGTTTCTACTGCCGATAATCGTCTTACCAACACAGCACGCCGCACCATACGTTGTACACCCAGTGCTAAAGCCACTGTGACCACAGCAGGTAAACCCTCAGGAATCGCAGCAACAGCAAGACTAACTGAACTCATAAACAGATTGAAGATAGGAATATTACGCAGGAGGCCTAAGCCAAAAATAGCCATAACAATGAAAAAGCAAACCCATAATAAACGAGATCCCACTTGATTGAGTTTTTTTTGCAAAGGGGTTTTATCACGAGATGCTTCACCAAGCAGCTGGGCAATACGACCCATTTCAGTTTGCATGCCGGTTGCTACAACCAGTGCGCGTCCCGTACCATCGGCAATGGCCGTTCCCATAAACACCATGTTTTTACGGTCGGCTAATGGGGTTTCTTGAGTGCAAAGGTCCAGGTTTTTACCTACTGGCATGGATTCACCCGTGAGCGGTGCTTCATTGACCTTGAGTGCTGACAACTTAAAAAGACGGGCATCGGCAGCGATTAAATCACCACTTTCAAAAAGGATAACATCTCCTGGGACGATATCCGAGGCAGCAATCATTTTGGCATGGCCATCGCGCAAAACAGTCGCCTTTGGTGCGGCCATTTCCTGGAGTGCTGCCATAGCGCGATCGGCTCGATATTCTAGAGCGAAACCAATAATGGCATTTAAAATAACAATGGCAAAAATGGCAATGGCATCGGCTTTTTCGCCGAGTAAAAAAGAAACGATAACAGCACCTAAAAGCACCCAGATGACTATATTGCTAAATTGCTGAAAGAAGATAATGAGTGCTGATGTTTTTTTCTTTTGACTCAGCAAATTTGGCCCCACTTCTTTTAATCGTTCTGTGGCATATGCTTCGCTTAAACCTACAGTCAGGTCTATTTTAAACTGGGATGCGATATCCTGAATCGTTTTTTCATGCCATTGTTCTGCCATTGTAATTCATCCTTTGAATCCGCTCAGCCAGTATTTTCAAATGACCTTAATTCTTCCTAAAGTAACCTCATATTAATTACAGCATCACTGATGGCTTTCCGTTGTATTACAATCCAAAAACTATAGGGTTAGCGACCACCACCGCCACCATGCCCAACATGGCCTTGAGCCACATGACTATCTAAACTCTCTGTATTTTTAGTCGAGGTACCATTATTCATGCACGCAGCAAGTGCTAAACAACAAGCTAAAATTATCCAATGACGTTGCTTCATGAAGGTCTTTCCCCATGATTTTAAAAGGAAATATGACTACAATATAGACGGTTTCACACAATAAATCAAAGCAGATGGGGGCTGTTGATGGCCTATGAATCAAACCATGATATCATTGTACTTACTGATTTGAATCAATAACAAACAAAATCATTATAAACAATGATACTAATACATCCATGATTGTTTTGGAGACCCAAGTTTTATGAAAAAATTGACCATCACCTTAATGAGCTTATCATCAATCAATTTATATCATCCTATTGCTTTTGCTGAGAATTCCCACCATCACACAATGACCCATGTCTCGTTAGAGTCTTCACAATCAGAGGCTCGTCCTACCATGCAATTATCAATTCAAGAAGTCATGGATAAAGAAAATAAAAAATTAGTATTGATTAAGTTAAGCGATACTAAAAACAATAAACCCATCACCTTAGGCAATCTCATTGAGGCCCATACTCAGAAAATTCATTTGTTGATTATTGATGACCACCTCGTTGACTACAGCCATGTTCATCCAATAGAGACAAAAATACCCGGCGTTTATCAATTTGAATGGCAGCCTACCCTGAAAAATGCCTCCTATCGAGCATGGGCTGATCTAATACCTGCGAATACCAAAAACCAAGAATACGTTGTTGCCGATTTTCCCTCTCCAAAAATCATAAAGAGAATTGAAGATCGAATGGTTAGACAACCATTCTTTGAAAGTACCGTTGATGGTTACAAATTCAAATTAACTTTTGATAAAACACCATTACACGTAGGTCAACCCATCATGGGCAAAATTGATATTGTCGATGCTAATGGAAAGCCTGTTCATACCCTAGAGCCGATTATGGGTGCTTATGCACATATCGTTGGTTTTAATGAAGACTTTAAAACAGTAACCCATGTCCATCCAATGGGTAAAGAACCAACAAATGGCTCTGAAAGAGGTGGACCTGAATTGCAATTTCATATTGAGCCCGATAAAGCTGGTTTTATTAAAATGTTTGCCCAAGTACAAATCAATGGAAAAACACTCTTCGTGCCGTTTGGAATTCTAGTAACCCAATAATAAATTAAGAGATGAAAGTTGTAAGTATACATGCTGATTATCCCACCTGGTGATTCCATGACAACCAGTAGGCTGGTTTTCTTGAGTTTTTTCGGACAGTCTCAAATACTTCCAAGAGTTTTATAGTAAAAACAGCAAATTTAATCTCTTAGTTCCCGACATAAGCTTATCCCACTACCAACAATCAGCACTTTAAATGTGCTAGCATCAACGCGTAAATCAGCCCAATCATTATTAAGTGCAACCAACTCGAACTCTTGCTCCTTCTTGGAAAGGGACAATTGTCTATATTTCCGAACTATCACTTCATTTTCACCTTCAACCAATGCAATCACAAAATCTCCTGGCTTAGGGCATGTATCAGGATCAACAATAATCACATCATCAACTCTAAATTCAGGCATCATACTTTCATCCCTAACCTGTAAAGCAAAAGCATTTTTTCCAATTTTTTCACCAACAGCTTTACTGACCGGTACAAACTCAACTTTGCTATCGATATCATCTTTTATTTTCTGAATATAAGTAACAGGATCAGCTGCTTGTTTGTAATCTAAGACAGGAATCAATGCGCCCATGCCAAGGGATTTTGTCATCTTCCCTTCACGATTATCAGTTAAACACATCAAATAAGAGGCTGAGACTTCCAGGGCATCGGCCAGCAATTTAATTTCAGTTGGACCAGGCGTACGGTCCCCTCGTTCATAATTATTAATGCGTGAGGTTTTCAATTCGCCTGTCAATTCAGCCAATGCTTTTCTCGTTAATCCCTTAGCCTTTCGTTCATTCATAATTCTTTGGCCAATTTTCTCTTTGATGTTCATATCCATTCCACGGTGTTTGGTTAATAAATTAATTCATTTATCTATTGACTATAGCTCAATATGTGTTATTTTGAGATTTATTAACTACTCATTTCGAGTAAATATACTCAATAAGAGCTGTTTTTTATCTTAATTTCTCAAAATGTTATCACAAGTTTCATTGGGCGCTAAGATCTTTAGTTAAGGAATAACGGATTATTTATGTACTTTACAGTGAATGACAAGGAATTGGATGCGCTCTGTGGGCTTTCATATATCCAACAAATTACCTACTTAAGAGGGATTCGACCTTACATGGATCGCAATACTTTCATAGTAGGGATTAAGCGACGGATTAGTTACCAATCGCTGGCTGAGGTACTTTATATTGAACCTCATCAAGGCATTAAAGAGTCAGGAAGTCCTAGCCGTCAGCAAATTCGTCGAGCCATTAAAGGGCTTGAAAGATCAGGGCTAATTGCTATTCAGTCTTTCGATAAACATCTTATTTTAAAATGTCTTTTAGCGGATATCAGTTATTGTGTCCAAAATAAACCCGACACAAACCCGACACAGCAAGCCGACACAAAACCGCATGCTGTATTCCCTGTAAATACAAGGGTTTCTGAGGATACAGAGAGAAAAGCCGACACAGATAAAATCCTAAAAGCCGACACACCTCAAATAAAAGAAAATAATTATATTTATTTATTACGCTACTTCGACCATTTCTGGCATATGTACCCCGAGAAAAAGTCACGTGAACGTGCCTTTGAAATTTTCAAACAAATCAATCCAGATGAGCCTTTGCTGCAATGCATGTTGCAAGCCCTTGCTCAACAAATCAAAGCCCGTACAGCAAAAGAAGCACTTGGGGAATGGGTTCCAGCATGGAAATTTCCAGCCAACTGGTTGTCTCAAAAATGCTGGGAAGATGAAGTCAAAATCGAATTAACTCAGGAGAAAAGGAATGAGAAGTGCGGCACAAATACTAAAAGCAGAGCCATTGATCCATTCTGGAACCCAGAAACAGGAGATGCAAAAATCACCGGTGAAGACGAATACCAGCAATCAAACGTCGTCAACCTGCAATGCTACCGACAGTAGAAAAAAAAGTATTGAGAATCTGTTTACTCGTTTTGCGGTCTTCTACGGACATCTATGGCGCAGTCAGTTTAAAAGTGATGGATTTTTGGAGTTTGCCAAGAAGGAGTGGTTGGAGGGCTTAAATCAATTTAGTGATGAGATTTTGAATCAGGTCATTATTGATTGCCGCGATCATTGCGAAATGCCTCCAACACTGCCGCAAATGATTGGCTTTTGCCGTGATATCAAAAGACGAAATGCTTTTTATGTCGCATCAGAAAAATATCAACCAGCCCGCAAAGAAGTGGTTGAAGAGAATATCAGGCAATGCAGGGCCTATTTATTTAAATAACAGAAGGAGACGCATTATGTTGGTTTTAACAAGAAAAGTTGGGGAATCAGTTGTTATCAGTGAGGAAGTTTACTGCACTGTAGTGGGTTATCGTGACGGTGAAGTTCGCCTTGCTTTCGATGCCCCTCAATCAATCCCTGTTCACCGTGATGAAATTCAAAGACGTATTTATCGAGAACGCCAAAAAGATCAATGGTTCAGCGACTCTCCTTCCAATAAGGAAAGCATTATTGACCGTTTAATTAGCAAATTCAAACATGGCTTGAAGTCAGCTTAAAAACATAAGTAATCGAGGATTATTAGTATGAAAGCACAAGAAGAACAAGGGATAACGGTTAAAGACCGCGCCCGTGAAAAGCTAAGGCGTGACTTGGGTGGCATGATTGAGCAGGCGCTAAGTGATCCTAAAACCGTTGAAATCATGCTCAATGCAGATGGCAAACTTTGGCAGGAACGCCTAGGCGAAACCATGCGTTGCATAGGTAGTATCACTGACGCACGCGCTGAATCCATCATTAAAACTGTTGCGGGCTTTCATGGTAAGGAAGTAACCCGTTTTAATCCGATACTGGAAGGTGAGCTGCCACTGGATGGTTCACGTTTTGCAGGACAGCTGCCGCCAGTGGTCTCAAAACCAACCTTTGCGATTCGTAAAAAAGCCATTTCAGTTTTTACACTGGATGACTATGTAAAATCGGGAATTATGAAAGAAGCACAATGTGCTGTGATTAAAAAAGCCGTTATTGCACATCGAAACATTCTAGTCATTGGCGGTACAGGCTCTGGTAAAACTACTTTAGTGAACGCCATTATCAATGAAATGGTTCGTAGTTCGCCAGCTGAGCGTGTCTTCATTATTGAGGATACGGGTGAAATTCAATGCGCCGCTGAGAATTGCGTTCAATATCACACCACTCTTGATGTCAATATGACCCAGCTTTTAAAAACCACTCTAAGGATGCGGCCAGATCGAATCCTTGTTGGAGAAGTTCGGGGCAGTGAAGCATTGGATTTACTCGATGCCTGGAATACTGGTCATGAGGGTGGTGCTGCAACGTTACATGCTAATAACTGTATTGCAGGACTTCATCGTTTGAAATCACTGATTACCCGTAATCCCTCCGCCCCTGCTGAAATTGAACCTTTAATTGGTGAAACAGTTCATTGTGTGGTGCATATCGCAAGAACTCCGCAAGGGCGCCGAGTTGAAGAAATCATATCGGTCAAAGGCTATGAAAACGGTCATTACAACATCGAAAAACTGATTTAAGGAGAATAGGTATGAACCAAGCAGTCAATATAAATTATCGAAGTATATGGATGATGGGAGCGATTGTTTTATTACTTTTGTTTATAACAGATCCTGCATGTGCATCAAGTGCTGGTGGAGGATTACCTTTTGACTCCTATCTAACCAAAATACAAAAATCCATCACAGGCCCATTTGCCTTTACTGCTGCGATTATTGGTTTAGTTGGTGCAGGAGCCACGCTGATTTTTGGTGGTGAAATGAATGGTTTTTTGCGGACCCTTCTCTTTATTGTGTTGGTGCTTTCATTCTTGGTTGCAGCACAAAATACCATGACAGCGATTACAGGCAAGGGAGCTGAAATTGCTAAACCCTCAGTTTTAACGAGTGCTATGGAGTCGCAGCTATGAGCCTCCGTACCATTCCTATACGCAGATGTGGTAACCGCCCAAGCCTTTTCATGGGTGGTGACCGCGAACTGGTTATGTTTTCAGGCTTACTCTCAGCAATCTTAGTATTCGCAGCCCAGGATTGGCTTGCCGCTATTTTTGGTTTTGCCCTTTGGTTTTTATCTTTAAAAGGTCTAAGGCTTATGGCAAAAGCTGATCCTTATATGAGGGCAGTTTATCTGAGACAAAGAGGCTATCAGGCTTATTATCCAGCACGTTCTACCCCTTTTCGTAATAATAAAGGGGGTTATCTATGATTGGATTCATTACCTTTTTAATCAGTATTACTGGGCTTTTGTTGTTAGGTACATTGTTTAGCGCAGCTCAAATGAAAAGCCGTAAGCACCATGTCAGGAGACATCGAAGTCATACAGCGGGACTGGTTGATTTACTGAATTACGCAGCAGTAGTCGATGATGGTGTGATTGTAGGTAAAAATGGCTCTTTTATGGCAGCCTGGGTGTATCAAGGTGAAGACATAGCCAACACTACAGATGAAGCCCGTGAAATGATGGCTTTTCGAATCAATCAGGCAATGTCCTCATTGGGTAATGGCTGGATGATTCATGTCGATGCCATAAGACGTGCTGCTCCAGGTTACAGTGAGCAGAGTGCTTCATACTTTCCGGATCCGATATCAAAAGCTGTTGATGAAGAAAGAAGACAGTACTTTGAAGGTATAGGGGCATTGTATGAAGGTTATTTTATTATCACATTAACCTGGTATCCACCTGTATTGGCGCAAAAACGTTTTGTTGAATTGATGTTTGATGATTCAGGGGAAAAATTAAACCATAAAGCGAAAACCCATCAACTGATTGAAACCTTCAAGCAATCGTGCAGAAACTTTGAGTCACGTATGAGTGCTGCACTTCACCTTGAAAGGTTAGGCTCAGAACTAGTCATCAATGAAAATAACAAAGTCACTCAGGATAACTTTTTAAGACACATTCAATATTGTGTCACTGGGATTAATCACCCTGTGAATCTGCCCAAAAATCCAATTTATATGGATGCTTTAATAGGCGGTCAAGAATTAACTCCAGGGATTACACCTAAAATTGGCCGAAAGTTCATTCAATGTGTTGCTATTGAAGGATTCCCCATGGAGTCTTACCCAGGTATTTTAACACTGTTGACTCAACTGCCTGTGGAATATCGCTGGAACTCTCGCTTCATATTCATGGATCCCCATGAGGCTGTAGCTCATTTCACTAAATTCCGTAAAAAATGGAAACAAAAGGTCAGAGGCTTTTTTGACCAAATGTTTAATACCAACTCGGGTGTCGTTGATGAAGACGCGCTCGGCATGGTTAATGATGCGCAAGCAGCTATTGCCGAAACCAATTCCGGAATGGTAGGCCAAGGTTACTATACATCGGTTGTGGTGTTAATGGACGAAGATAGAGCGAACGTTGAAAAAGCAGCCCTATTCATCGAAAAGAATATCAATGCGTTAGGGTTTAGCGCACGTACAGAAACCATTAATACCATGGATGCCTATATGGGCAGCTTGCCAGGCCATGGTGTTGAAAACATCAGACGACCGCTGATAAATACCATGAACCTAGCGGACTTGTTACCAACATCCAGCATTTGGACTGGTGAGAATAAAGCACCATGCCCACTGTTCTCACTCCATTCACCTCCGTTGATGCATTGCGTCACAAGTGGTAACGCACCATTTCGGTTGAATCTTCATGTGAGAGATTTAGGCCATGGCATTATGTTTGGCCCCACTCGTTCTGGTAAATCAACTCACCTGGGTTTACTGGCATTGTCCTGGCGTCGATACAAAGATGCACGTATTTATTCTTTTGATAAAGGCATGTCCATGTATCCAACATGTAAGGCCACAGGTGGGGAACATTTCACCATTGCTGATAAAGACTCTCGTCTTGCCTTTGCACCCTTACAGTTCTTAGAAACTAAAGCTGATAGAGCTTGGGCTATGGAGTGGATTGATACGATTTTAGCTTTGAATGGTTTGAATACCACACCAGTTCAGCGCAATGAAATCGGCCATGCCATTTTAAGCATGCACCAAAGTGGTTCTAAAACCGTATCTGAATTTGTCATGACTATTCAGGATGAGCCGATTAGAGAGACATTAAAGCAATACACCATTGATGGATTGATGGGCCATTTAGTAGATGCTGAAAGTGATGGTTTAGGCTTGTCCTCTTTTATGACATTCGAAATTGAGCATTTAATGTGTTTAGGTGAGAAATTTGCTTTACCTGTATTGCTCTATCTCTTTAGGCGTATTGAAACCTCGTTAGATGGTCGCCCTACCCTAATCTTGCTTGATGAAGCATGGCTAATGCTGGCTCACCCTGTGTTTAAAAACAAGATTGCTGAATGGCTTGATTCCATGGCTAAGAAAAACTGTGTGGTGTTTATGGCAACCCAACATTTATCACATGCAGCCAACTCTGGAATCCTAGATATTATTGTTGAATCAACCGCTACCAAAATCTTTTTACCAAATCTGTATGCAAGAGATCCTGAAACACAAACCATTTATGAGCGTATGGGCTTAAATCCGCGTCAGATTGACATCATCGCAGCAGCCCAACCCAAGCGTGATTACTACTATGTCAGTGAAAAAGGCCAGCGTCTTTATCAATTAGCGCTTGGACCTTATGCCTTGGCGTTTGTTGGAGCTACTGATCCTGACTCCATAGCGAGAATGAAACAACTGGAGTTTAAGCATGGGGATGCGTGGGTCTCTCAATGGCTTTTAGAAAAAGGTATTCGCATGAATCAATACGGAGAAGCAGCATGAAAAAAAGTATAACGAATAATCCTTATCTCAATGCGAGACGAGCATGGAATGTTCATACCGCAGGACTGATGAAATCACTCCAAGTTTGGCAGTTGGTTGGTTTAAGTAGCCTCTTAATCGCATTGGCGGCAGTTGGTGGACTTATTGTAATAGGTAGTCAGTCTAAATTTATCCCTTTGGTGTTTCAACAAGATGCCAATGGCAATACCTTATCGGTTACTCGTGCTGATAGCGTTGGTGAGGCAAGCATCGATGATTATCGCGCTGCAGCTGCTCATTTTATTGAAAACATACGCATGGTAAGCCTTGATGTAGAACTACAAAAGAAGGCAGTGTTTCAAGTGTATTCCTATTTAAATACCAATGATGCAGCCCTTGCCAAGGTTCAAGAATTCTACAGCGACAAACAACAATCTAATCCCTTTGAAAGAGCAGCTTTTGAGATTGTGAGCATAGACATTCGTTCAGTACTTCAAGAGTCAAATGAGACCTGGCAAGTCGACTGGATTGAAACAGTGAGAAATCGTGATGGCTCACTTAAAGAAAAGCCTCGCATGATGAAAGCGATGATTACTCTGTATCAAGAGAATGAAATCAACGATGCCACCAGTGAGTCCATTTTAAAAAATCCCCACCTGATTTATGTGCGTGATTTTAACTGGTCATACGAATTAAAGCATGGAGAACAGCAATGAAAAGAATAATGCAGCTATTTTGTTTATTAACACCGCTCACAAGTTTTGCATTGGATAACACGATTCTGGCTGAGCATTATTTTTCAGATACTGTCCCCAAGCTATCGAGTCAAGAAAAACAAGGTTTAGATATTGCAGAGCGCACACAACAAGGAGAAAAAACAAGTATACCCTTTGCATCAAGCGATGGTTCAGTCAGTTTTATTTATGGATCAGGGCAAATCAGGGTAGTTTGTGCCCCTTTACAAGTGTGTGATATTGCCCTTCAACCAGGTGAGCAGTTTAACGACATGAACGTTGGTGATCCACGCTTTGTTGTTGAACCATCTCTCACAGGATCTGGAGCTATGCAACAAATCCATCTGCTAATAAAACCTAAAGATGTAGGGCTTGATTCTTCTTTGGTAGTCACCACAGACAGAAGAACATATCACTTTAGATTAAAGTCAGATAGAACCGAATTTATGCCTTACATTTCGTTTACTTATCCTGATGAAGCCAAAGCAAAATGGCAGTTACTACAACGCATTCAGGCTGAAAGAAGAAAAGTAGATACCTTACCAGAAACCAATGAATATCTAGGCGATCTTAACTTCAATTATCGAATTCAAGGCAATGCCCGATTTAAGCCAGTTAGAGTTTATAACAATGGTGTCAAAACGATTATTGAGATGCCAAGAACCATGGCTCAAAGTGAAGCGCCTGCGCTGCTGGTTTTAAGAAGTCTAGGGCTATTTAAAAAATCGGAGTCCGTCATGGTCAATTATCGTCTTCAGGGTTGTCGTTACATCGTAGATGGGGTTTTTGATAAAGCCATCTTAGTTATCGGCAGCGGTTCCTCTCAAGAAAAAATTACGATTACAAGGTGCTGAAGATGAAAAAATTAAGTGTTTTATTGGCTGCTGTCTTGTTATCAAGCTGTGCCAGCATGCGTTATGGCAATTTCACTCAAATGTCTCAAGGCAAAGATGCTTATCTGGCAGCAGATGCAGCTACTCAATTAACGCGAGTATATCCACCTGCTCAAAATACATTTTGTATTGGTCAAAGAGTAACAGATGGCTTTGGCTTAAGTCTTATTCAAAACTTGAGAAAAAAGGGTTATGGCATCAATGAAAATCAATGCCCTGGGAATAAAGCTAATTTTTTCTACGTGCTTGATGAACTTAAACCTCAAAGCTATCGAGTAAGCCTTTTTGTGGGAATACAAACATTGAGCCGTGTGTATGCAAAAAGGCATGAAAATATCATCCCTGCAAGCACATGGACTCATAAGGAGTAAGAGCTATGAATCAAAATAATGATTATTTGTCACCAGACAATTCACCCCAAAAGCTTCAAACAACAGGTGTAAAACGAGTGAATAATGTGCCACTCATAATTACAATTGGTATTTTAACTCTTTTTGTGGTGCTCATCGCATTGGTTGCCAATAAACGAGCTAATGCGCAAAACCAGCCACCAGAAATAGTAAAGGTTAAAAACCCTAAGAAAAATACCATGAGCCTTGCCAATGACGTGGTAGGAAACCATAAATCAGCAGTAATTTCGCCCCAGAGTCTCACGATAGCTAACAGTGAAACAACCCCTTTGCCCATTCCTGAGCAACTTCCACATAAAGAAGACACGCTGACACAAGATGTATCTGAAGCTGAAATCGAGCGTATTCGTCAGGAAAAAACTCAAGAATTTGAAGAGGCTGTCAAAGCTAAGACATCCGTAATGGTCGATAACCCACGATTGAATAATCGCGACACCACCAAAACGTCCATGAATAGCAATGAGATGGCATTAAACATCGACCCTTCATTAGCATTTAAAGAGCAGCTCGCATTATTACAAGGAAGACAGGCCAAACCAATGCCACAAACATTAGGTGGTGAGGAAAATGAAATGCGCTGGCATTTAAATTCAACGCTGCAAAATCCAAACAGTCGATACGAACTAAGAGCTGGCAGTGTGATTCCAGGGGTAATGATTAGTGGTATTTCTTCAGAATTACCAGGTCAAATCATCGCTCAAGTATCACAAAACGTATATGACACCGCTACCGGAAAATATCTTTTGATACCTCAAGGAACCAAGATATTGGGACTTTATTCCAGTGATGTCCCTTTTGGTCAGAACTCTGTATTAGTGGCATGGCAACGCTTGGTTTTTCCAGATAGTAAGGCTCTGGATATTGGCTCTATGCCTGGCGCTGATAGTGCTGGATATGCCGGATTTCGTGATCAGGTAGATCATCATTATGCACGAATTTATGGTTCAGCACTTTTAATGTCAGGCATTATTGCTGGCATTACCTATAGCCAAAATACGAATCAATCTAACCAATTCGGTTACGCCCAGCCCACAGCTGGCAGCGTCATGAGTCAGGCTTTGGGGCAACAGTTGGGTGAGGTCACTTCGCAACTGGTTTCAAAAAACCTGAATGTGTCCCCCACTATCAATGTTCGCCCAGGTTATCGTTTCAATATCATCGTGGTGAAGGACTTAACGTTTAAACAGCCCTATAAGCAATTTGCTTATCAATGAAGGAGAACATAATGAAATTTAAATCCATGATTATTTATTGCTTTGTTTTGCCAGTATTCGCAAGTGGGGCACCTGTGTTTGACGTTGCAAACTGGATTCAAAATGGAAAAATGATTGCAACTCAGATAAGTGAGTATAAAACCCAAGTCGATCAATATAAGAATCAGATGGACCAATATCAAAACATGCTAGAAAACACCAAATCACTGACTTCCTTTGAATGGGATAATGCCAACTCGGTTATCAATAATTTGCTTGAATCGACTGATACCATTGATTATTACAAGCAGGAGGCTGGCAGCCTCCAAGGCTACCTTGACCGATTCCAAAGCCAGGAATACTACCAAAAGACTCCTTGTTTTAATGGCAACGGCCAATGTTCTGCTGAAGAACTTAAAAAAATCAAACAAAGCAGATTAGCAGCTTCCGTTGCTGAAAAGCGCTCCAATGATGCCATGCTCAAAGGGATTGATAAACAACAACAGAGTCTAAAAAATGATTCTGCAAAGCTGCGTACTTTGCAATCTCAAGCACAAAATGCTGCAGGCCAAAAACAGGCTCTTCAAGCCGCTTCCCAATTAGCCAGCAATCAATCTCATCAATTGCTTCAAATCCGAGGTGTGTTATTAGCGCAGCAGAACGCTCAGGCGGTCAAAGATGCAGCGAGTGCCAACAAAGAGGCGATACAGACTGCTGGGGATGAGCATTTCAGATCAGGCGCATACCATAAAAGTTCAGGAAAAAAGTGGTAATCCATCATAAAAAGGAGAGGTAAATGAAGATCTTATGTTTATCAATTATGGTTGTTGCTTGTGTTTTATCAGGTTGCGACAGTGCTGAATCCAAAGCTCAGAAAAAAGCTGAGCACTTGGCCTCCCTTACCTGTAGCAGCCCAAGAGAAGGTCGAACTCAAGAAGAACTGCAGGCTATTGGTGATGCGTGTTTCCGAGGGGGTAGTTACTCCAAAAGCTCTGGTAAGAAGTGGTAATGCTATGAATAAAAAAATATTCCCCTATGTCATTGCGTTTGGTTTATTTGGGTTTTCTGCGTGCTGCCATGCCAAAGGGCATGGCATGGATAGTCGTGATTTACTGGATAATATTTTACAGCGTTTTGCCAGCACATCCGCACTATGGAGCAAAACCATGTTGAGTTATGCCAGGTATCTTTTCTGGTCCTTGGCCTCAATTAGTATGGTGTGGACATACGGCTTAATGGCATTGCGTAAAGCAGACATTCAAGAATTCTTAGCTGAAACAGTACGGTTTTTTGTAGTTGTCGGTTTTTTCTATTGGATTTTAGACAATGGACCTGCCATTGCAAAAGCAATCATAGACTCCATGCGGCAACTTGCAGCCAAGGCTTCTGGAATTAATGAACATGTCTCCCCTTCTGATATTGTGGATGTTGGGTTTGATATTGTCTCAAAAGCCATAGACAGCTCATCTATCTGGTCCCCCGCAGCAACTACAGTAGGATTGCTCGTTGCAGGGGTAATTCTGATTATTCTGGCTTTAGTCAGTATTAACATGCTCATTATCTTAATCACTGCTTGGATCTTAACTTATGGCGGAATTGTTTTATTAGGGTTTGGCGGTGGCCGTTGGACACAGGATATTGCGATTAACTACTACAAAACCGTATTGGGTATTGCATTACAAGCTTTTGCCATGATTTTGATTATTGGTATCGGTAAATCCTTTGTAGATCAATATTATGCAGCGATGTCTGAAAACATCATGCTCAAAGAAATGTTTGTCATGCTAGTTGTTGCCGTGCTGTTGCTGGTTCTTATAGATAAAATTCCACCTGCTTTAGCTGGTATTGTGTCAGGAGGCGGTTCTGGTGGTGGCGGTGGACTAGGTCTTGGTGGTGCAATGGGAGCCGCAGGAATTGCAGGTGTAGCCATGGCGGGTGCCGCAGGTAGCGTACTTGCTCAAAGCGGTGGTGGATTATCTGCACTTAATGCTGCGTTTAAAGCAGCCAGTCAATCAACCAACTCAGGTGACACCAATGCACTGTCTGGGATGGATAAAAGCTCTAAAACCGGTGGCTTAGCTGAAGCGATGGGAAGTGCTGCGAAATTTGCAGGCTCTTTTGGTTCACATTTAGCCTCAGGCACTATGGATGTAGCTCGTGAGAAAGCGAACTCGATTAAAGAAGCAGTTGCTGAAAAAATCGCTGACACAACGGGTGGAAAAATTGCCGAAGCAATTCAGAACAAGGTAGATACATCCGTTTGCGAATCGCAAGAATCTAACGCAAAAAATATTTTATCCATGGGCACACCCTCAGGTAGTCTTAGTTCAGGATTTGAGGCATCCGATGAGATTAGTCAATTTGTGAACCAAAAGGCATCTGGAGAGAGCCAATGAGCCAAAACAAACCTAATAAAGCCATAGGTCCTCAAGTCAGAGAAAAAAATCACGGCAAGATAAATAGAACGTTAATCTTGTTAGTGATTTGTTCTTTCTTAATCAGCATGCACATTGGAACTCAGTTTTTCGCGCATCAATTTCATTATTCTGATGCCCTTGGAGGGACATTCGCACCTATTTATATGCCTTGGCAGATTTTTATCTGGGCTATTAAGTATCAACCCTATTACCCAGATTCTTTTAATGCTGCCTTTGGTCTCATCGTTATGATGGGTTGTCTCTTTTTAATGATCATCGTGTTGGCTTCCAAGTATTTTAAAAAGAACAATGTGAGTGATTACCTCCATGGTTCAGCCAGGTGGGCTAATTGGGAAGACTTAAACAGTGCAAGCCTTATTGGACATGAGGAAGGAGTTTATGTTGGTGCGTTTGAAAATGACAAAGGAGCAATTCATTATCTGCGCCATAATGGGCCTGAGCATGTTTTAACGTATGCACCAACGCGCTCAGGGAAAGGTGTTGGCCTTGTGATTCCAACCCTTCTATCGTGGAAACACTCCTGTGTGATTACCGATTTAAAAGGCGAGCTTTGGGCAATGACCGCTGGATGGCGACAAAAACATGCTACCAACAAGGTTATTCGATTTGAACCTGCAACGTTAAAAGGAAGCGCACGCTGGAACCCTCTGGATGAAATCAGAGTGGGTACAGAATCAGAGGTAGGTGACGTACAAAATTTGGCAACGCTTGTAGTTGATCCCGATGGTAAGGGATTGGAAACCCACTGGCAAAAGACCTCTCAAGCCCTTCTAGTTGGTTTTATCCTGCATGCGATTTATAAATTGAAAACCCAAGGAGAACCAGCCACATTTCCCAACATTGACCGCATGCTGGTTGATCCCAATATTAATATTGCTGACCTGCTCATTGAAATGACCCAATACCCGCATGTTGAGGGTAAAACCCATCCTGTTATATCAGCGTCTGCTCGTGACATGATTGATAGGCCCGAAGAAGAAGCTGGTTCTGTATTATCTACTTTAAAATCTTATCTTGCACTATATCGTGATCCAGTGGTTGCGCATAACGTCTCTGCCTCAGATTTTTGCATCCGCGATTTAATGAACCATGAATGTCCTGTGAGCCTCTATATCGTTACTCAACCCAATGACAAGGCAAGGCTTCAGCCTCTGGTTAGAGTCATGATTAATATGATAGTGAGACTATTGGCCGACAGAATGGAATTTGAGCGTGTATCCGATGACCGAGGATTATCTTATGTAAGTGCTAAAAAAACGTATAAGCATCGATTGCTTTGCATGATTGATGAATTTCCAAGTCTTGGAAAACTCGACATACTGCAAGAGTCATTGGCTTTTGTTGCCGGCTATGGTTTAAAGTTTTACTTAATTTGTCAGGACATTAATCAGCTTAAAAGCCGTGAGCGAGGTTATGGCCCCGATGAAACCATCACTTCAAATTGTCATATCCAAAATGCTTATCCACCCAACAGAGTTGAAACCGCAGAACATCTTTCCAAGCTGACAGGTCAAACAACTATTGTTAAAGAACACATCACCACCAGTGGAAAACGCTTTTCTACGTTCTTAAATCAAATATCAAAAACCGTTCAGGAAATATCTAGACCACTCTTAACCGTTGATGAGTGTCTGCGTATGCCAGGACCTAAAAAAGATGCTAATGGTTTGATAGTTGAAGCTGGGGATATGGTCGTATATGCAGCAGGCTTCCCTGCTATTTATGGTAAACAACCCCTTTACTTTAAAGATCCGATCTTCATGGCAAGAGCATCAGTTGAGGCTCCTGTTCACTCAGATATTTTACGTACTCGTTTAAGTGACGATGAGGTCATCAGGTTATGAAAAAACTGTCAGGCATCATCTCTATGTTCTTGATAAGCCTTATTGTTGTAGGCGCACTATTTCATGGCATGGGTTTTAGGATAAATCTAACTGAATCCATTCCTATAGGCTTATATCGCATCGACAGCAAAGCCCCAATCAAAAATTCTTATGTGATTTTTTGTCCTGATGACAGGGAATCGTTTAGGTTAGCGAGGGATAGAGGTTATATAGACCATGGTCTTTACTGTGATGGATATGGTTACTTAATGAAAAAAGTGGTGGCTGTTTCTGGCGATATCCTCTCTGTGACCAATAAAGGGGTATTTGTTAATCACATACTAACCCCCTATTCAAAACCAAAAATACAGGATGGGATGAAGCGCGCCTTACCTCAATGGCAAGTAATGAATTACCAACTCCAAAAAGATGAAGTGATGACTATGACCAGTCAAAGCGAATGGTCATTTGATGGTCGATATTATGGTCTTGTTCACGCAGGACAAATCAAAGGAATGATCACACCCATATGGGTAATTAATAAACGGGAGAGAACCACATGAATCATGAAACCGAATTAATGGATGTGATTGCAGAAAAATTTGAGGATTTAGTAATCCCTGGATTTCTTCTTGAAGTCAGTCCGATAGAAGCGGACAGCATGGGAGCATTTGTAGAAGATGCACTCAATGAAAAAGATGCGATGGAGGCTATTTATGACTAAAATGCCTTACCATGAAGTCGTTGCTAATCAAATTATTGAAAGCCTAAAAGCAGGAACCGCTCCCTGGTTAAAACCATGGGAGCCAGGTGTTGGCAATGGTCAAATTCCATATAATCCAGTCACCGGGAAGCGTTATCGAGGAATTAATGCATTGTATTTGATGGTGAATCAAAGTAATGACAATCGTTGGTTAACCTACAAACAAGCACAAAGTATGGATGCACAAGTTCGCAAGGGAGAAAAAGGCACCACAATCCAATATTGGAAATTTCATGAGGAACAAACCAAACATGATGATACTGGTAAACCTGTTCTTGATGAACAGGGTAATCCATTAAAAGTGCAGGTGAATCTTGAACGACCCAAAGTGTTTTATGCAACGGTATTTCATGCCTCGCAAATTGATAATATGCCAGAACTCATTGCAAAAGAGCCAGATTGGTCCTTAATTGAAAGAGCTGAAAAACTGCTACATAACTCTGGCGCTAACATTTTTCACTCAGAAGCAGACAGAGCTTTTTACAGATTATCGACTGATAGCATTCATCTTCCCCCTAAAGAGCAATTTAAATCTGCGGCCAACTACTATGCTACTGCCCTACATGAACTAGGTCATTGGAGCGGTCATCCCTCAAGGTTGGATAGAGATTTAGGCCATCCCTTTGGTTCAGATGCCTATGCCAAAGAAGAATTAAGAGCAGAAATCGCAAGTATGCTGTTAGGTGCCGAACTGGGTATAGGCCATGACCCTTCTCAACACACAGCATATATCAAATCATGGATACGGGTTTTGGAAGATGAGCCCTTAGAAATATTCAGAGCATCCGCAGATGCAGAGAAAATAGTGAATCATCTGTGTGCTTTAGAGCAAACCCAAAACCTTCAACTGTCAGAACTTATTGAGATCAAGGATGATAAACTAAAAGAGGAAGTCTATATGGCAACTGACAACATAACTTCTGAAAAAGTCTGGTTAAGCATCCCCTTCAAACAAAAAGAGATTGCCAAATCCACAATTGGAAAACTCCCTGATGGAACGCCAGGTATCGTTTGGGATAAAGTGCAAAAGTGTTGGTATGCAAACCCTGGTGTTCCTGTTGAGAAAATCAAAGCCTGGCTTCCTGAACATCAGGTATTAACTCAGGAAAAAGCGCTTATACCCGAGGATGAATTTAAAGCGGCATTGATAAGCCTTGGTGCTATTGTTGCAGGTGGGCATCCAATTATGGATGGTAAACCTCATCGCATTCCAACGGAGGGCGACAAAAACGGTGAAAAAGCAGGATTTTATGTAGCTCATTTAGATGGTATTCCAGCAGGATATATTAAAAACAACCGAACTGGTGCGGAGCTTAACTGGAAATGTAAGGGCTACATTTTAACTGGTGAACAAAAGGCAGCGCTTAAAGCAGGAGCTCTTGAACATCAACAAACTCGCCAACGTGAGCTTGAAGTCAAACAAAAAAGTACTGCGTTAAGACTCCAACAAAAATTATCTATGATGACAGAGGTTGTTGAACCCACACCTTATATGAAATCGAAAGGTATTCAGGTTCATTCTGGAGTTTATACCGATGAAGAAAAAAAACTAACCTGTATTCCAGCAACAGATTGCGAAGGCACTATTTGGACTGTCCAATATATTTCTGAGGATGGTACTAAAAGATTTGCAAAAGACTCAAAAAAGGAAGGCTGTTTTCATGTGTTGGGTAGTTTGGAAAAGCTTGCTAATGCACCTGTAATTATAATTGCCGAAGGTTATGCTACTGCTGCAACAATAAAAGAAGCATGTGAGCTACCGGCTGTCGTTTCTGCCTTTGATTCAGGGAACCTTAAAGCAGTAGCTAAAGAATTGAATAAAAAATATCCACATAAACCAATCATCCTGGCAGCGGATGATGACAAGTATTTGGAATTATCGAAGGGTATCAACCCCGGTAAAGAAAAAGCCAGCGAAGCTGCCGAGGCTGTTAATGGTTTTATTGTTCTACCAACCTTCGCATCAAGTGAGCAGTCATCAAACCCTAAACAATTCAGTGATTTTAATGACTTGGCAAATCATAGCAAATTGGGTTTCGAAGGAGTGATACGTCAGATAAAGCCAACAGTTGAACAAATTGCTAAACGCTATAATCGTATGCGATGGTCAAAGAATAGTAACGTGATTCATATTTCCTAGTTTCAACATGATAGGTAAAGGTCAGGCTGTCAGGTTTGAACCTTTATCTATTACAAATGAAACCATTACCAACTGATATTTCTCCGTCTTCACAAAATGAATAAGTGCTCAGGAATTCTTCCAGATGTTCAATATTTAATACCAGTATTGAAATTGAGTCAAATTTTCTTTCATTTTTGGGAGCAATACATAAATTATTTTTAGTTGGTATTTTATGTAAAGCCCATTTATATTGGCTAACTTCTGGGGCCGCAGAATTATTGTAATCAATAACCCATAACTTTGCATTTGTAATAATAACGGGGATTATGATGGGGAAGTCTCTTGATTTATTTTTATCTACATCTGTTATTGATATGGCCTTTATAGCTGACAAAATTTGATTTTGAGCCTTAAAAAAATTATTTTCAAAGTCATTCTTAGATGCTTTTTTTAGTTGATTACCTGTTTTATTAAAAAAATCACCGGTAAACGTGAAAAAACACTGATTTTCGTCTGGTTTGAATTGGGCAACCCGATAGTTAGAATCTTTAATAACATGTCGCCTTGTATTATACAATTTGGGATCATTGCTATTATCTTCTTTAATCAAGATTAGATATGATGAATTGGCAGCCCCTTTACATTCGATTAGCCATTCCCTACCTTGATATTGCGCTGCTTTAATATCGATCTCTACAAATTCATCCCCATTCTTTATTAACTGATTCATTAAAACAGAAAAACTCTTTTCTTCCAGTATCTTTTTTGCTCGGAATTCCAAATTAAAACCATAGCTATTAGCCGCATCCAAAATTAATTTATTATCATCCATAGCTTTCCTTAAATTACTTAGAATACTGGTTATTCCTAATGTCAGTGTGGTTTTTCTTAATTACCCCATCTAATAACTATAGGATAGATGATAAATTAACCCCAATTTATTTATTTTTACGATTTTTCCTTTTCTCATTTATTCCAAAAATTTTCCGTCGCACATGGTTATTAAGTTTGAATCTTTTCCGCTCCAGGTAATCATGTGCATTATCCGGCAATAGCACTTGACCTCCTCCGGTGAACTGAACCAGATCGCATTGGGACAAGTTTCGCAAGCCGTTGTGATCTTTGGCTGGCGAGCCTTGTCTAATGCTGAAAGTGTTGGGCTTTGTGCCTCGCTTCTTTCTATTTTCATTGGCTGCTCCAATAGTCTCATAGCTTCCTGGAGTTCTTCCTCGATGGTTTTGTCCACTTGATCTTGATTGCTCATGAGATTTCTCCTGCTCAAAGTTTAGTTTTTGACGTTGATTTTCCAAATCCAAATCAGCAAAAGTGATCGGCATTTGGTATTGAATGACAATTTGCAAAATAATCTTTTTAAATAGTGGAGACCCGTTCACACAAATGCAGTCACCATAACGCTGCCGCGCCATCTCCAACGCTCTTTTAAGAGCCGAAATAGAACCACCTTTAGAAATGAAAATTTCCTTTCCATTATCCCTAATAACACTCATATCTTTCTTATAAATCTCAGTGCCTTCTTTGGTAACAGAGTCGATTTGTCTAAAATTGAAAATAGTAGAAACTAAGTCTTTACCTGAAATGGTGTAATCATAATTATTTTTACGATTACGATAACGCATTGCCACTAAGGCCTCCTGATCGCCCTCTTGTGCTTTTTGTTTCAACCAATCAGCCCAGGTTTTGTTCTGGTGGGAATCTAATAACCTGCTTCGTTCTTTGGCGTAATTTTTTCTTATGCTATCAATCTCATTAAGTAATGTTTTGTTGATGTGACTATATAGAAATTTTTTCTGTACTTTAGAAAGGTTCATTAATTTTAAAGTCGCTCTTTTAATTCGACCTCGCTTTTTAGCCTTTTCAATTAGTTTGGCTCTAGCCTCCCGCAAATTTTTAAGTTTGTCTGAAATAATGTGTTTATTGTGTGATTTTTCATGCTTATATGTGGCATAGAGCGCAGAGCCAAGTATCTTTTTATTTAATGGTTCATAACGGTAAATATTAGACTCAGGTGCATCGCCCTCTGAGTAGGATGGTACGAAAGGACCTAGCTTGGATTCGAGATTTTTTTTAGAAAAGGTTCTGGAAATAGAGCTAGCTTTAACAGTCATCCCTTGCGGATTGCAGAAAACAAAACCGTTGGCTTTAACACGTATCATCAACCCATGTTCTGCCAAAATACTATGAATCTCCTTCCAGCTTCTAGCTGCCTCTATTTTTTCTTTACAATGACGCTTCATCCAGTTAATTAAGCTTTCAATACCTGAATGGTGCTCCATATCATCTGCAAGATTTTCCGAACGGTTTTTCCGAGTTTGATGATTAGTTATTTGAAGACCTAATTCAATTTCGAGCTGGGATGCAGCTTGCGCAAAGATCTTATATGCCCTGTAAGGTTCAATCATATTAAAGGCTTGAGGATGAATTTTATTAATCGCAACATGAATATGAAGATTGTCTGTGTCATGATGAACAACTGAGATTCTTTGGTGTTCTTTAAATCCAATCGACAATGCGACTCTATCTTCAATTTCCCGTAAAACTTGAGGGGAAGGATTTTCTCCTGGAGCGAAAGAAATAAGCATATGGTAGGTTTTATCCCCGGTGGCTCTTTGGTTTTTAGCTTGTGTCGCTAATACCTCCTGAACAGCCCATATAGGATCGAGGCTATTACAGTTTGATAATCTGACTTTACCCACTCGCTCCTGTTTGTTTTGTTGATTACACAGGTATTGAACAAGACCCGAAAAACTACTAAGTCTAGTTTTCTTCATAGGGATATGGCGGATAATCATAGTTTTTTCACCACTTCCAACATGGCATCCTGGGTGGCTTGAATACGATTTAATAATGTTTTGACTGTGTGGAGGTCAAAATGCGCAACACGTTTATCTTGAGTCAACCATAGTTTTAGAAGTCCAGCAAGTCGTCCTAAGTCTCCATTAATTTTGGCTAGCTCCAGTACATAATCCTTATCAACACTACTTTGAATTTGATAACCGAGACTAATTCTTCTTAAATACTCGGCAATTGAAAGCCCAGCTGTTGCTGCGTTTGATTTAATCTGAATTTCTTCTGAAGGCAAAACAGGAACGCGAAGATGACGCCCATTTTTTCTGGTGGGTGTTTTAAGCTTATCGTCCATAAGGATGCCGACCTCTTAATTAAGTGGTTATGCAATCCTTTGGGTATTAAGTTGATCTCAAAACACTGGTTTTTCGTTGAGCACCGAAGGTGCGAATAAGACTTGTGAGGTTTGGTAGCCAGCTTGCTGGTTAGCTAACTTCACCTATCTTGCCCTGCGTTTTAAGTTCATCTAATAGCATACTATCAGGTAATTTTATGTAATTTCAAGGCTATTTGTTTTAAAACCAAATTAATTTCTAATAATTACCAATTATTACGATAAATTACATATTTGTGTGTTTAAGATGATGATTAATTACGCTAAAAGGAAAGAAAATAACTTAACTAATTGCACAGCAACAAAATAGTTTGTACTATCAGAAAGAGAACAATAATAAGTTGATGGTATGAGATGGAAAACTCCCTTAGCGAACGAATCGCAGCAAAGCAAATGGTAAGAAAAGCCTCTGCTAAATCTGTAAATAAAGCCGCATTTCTTGCTTTAAAAAATGATATCGCTTCAGCACTAGCTGACGGCTGGTCTATAAAGCTTGTCTGGGAAACCTTAGTTGAGGAAGGCAAAATCTCATTTTCATATAAAACTTTTTGTGGCTATGTAGCACGTTTGATTGCTGCAGAAAAAAAGCCATCTATGCAGGAAAACACCAAGGAAGATGAACAGGCTAAAAGTAAGACAAAAACCGAAATTCGGGGCTTTACTTTTAATCCCAAACCCAACTTGGAGGAACTCTTGTAATGGCAAAAATACATATCACACTGCAGGGAAAAGGCGGTGTCGGCAAATCATTTATTTCAGCAACAACTGCACAATACAAACAGCACAAAGGCCAGCCCCCGCTGTGCATTGACACCGACCCTATCAATTCAACCTTCCATGGCTTTAAAGCCCTCAACGTCGATCATATTCAAGTCATGAGCGGTGATGAAATTAACCCCCGTCTTTTTGATGCTCTCATCGAAAAAATTGCCTCAACAACTAATGATGTAGTCATTGACAACGGAGCCAGTTCTTTTGTCCCGCTATCTCATTACCTCATTAGCAACCAAGTTCCCGCATTGTTACAGGAATTAGGTCATGAAATGGTGATTCATACGGTCATCACTGGTGGCCAGGCCTTATTCGATACTATTAATGGTTTTGCACAGCTGATTGACCAGTTTGCAAATGAAGCACAGTTTGTTGTCTGGCTCAATCCCTATTGGGGAGCCATTGAACATGAAGGCAAAGCATTTGAACAACTAAAAGCCTATCGAGATAACAAAGACAGAATATCAGCCTTAATTCATATCCCCGATCTGAAAAAAGAAACCTATGGCCGGGATCTAACCGAGATGCTTCAACAGAAATTGACTTTCGATGAAGTTTTGGGTACGCCAGAAAAAAGCATTATGACCCGCCAACGCTTAAAAATCGTTCGCGATCAACTGTTCGGACAGCTGGATGGCGCCAGGGTGATCTAATGTCAGAAAAACTGGATAAAATCATTCAAGACATCACTGTCAAACATGGTGTGCTTTTGGGTAAAGACGATCCAATCCTCATGCTTCAGACTATGAATGCACAACTGATTGAGGATAATCGGAAAGCCCAACAGGATTTGCTGGTACAGTTCCGAGAGGAAATGGAAGGCATTTCCTCACAATGGAAAGATGATGCCAAAGAAAAAGCTGAAAAGGTTCTCAATGCGGCATTAGCTAGTAGTAAAGAAGCTATAACCAGATTGCTGCACGAATCTACTAAAGAATCGGTTCAAGCTATGAAGAAACTGATCTCGGATTCATTGATTGAGGCCCACTCCTTTACACAAAAGACACAGAAATTCAGTCGATTTGCATTGGTATCTTCAGCCACATTGTTTGCTGCCTCTTGTATAGTTCTCTTGCTATTTTGTAAATAGGTTTCATCGCAAAAGAATTCATAAATCTATCTATTGCCCCAGATTGGGGCTTCTTATTTTTATCAACTAAACTTAATGACATGAATATTTAAACCAATACTAGTAGAGACAGGGATGGCAACGCTACTTACTAAATCAAAGTTCAAAATGGCTTTAGAATGTCCAACTAAGCTCTGGTATTATGATCGACCTGATGAATATACAAATATACTGGATGAAGACTCTTTTCTGAAAGCATTGGCTGAAGGCGGCGCTCAAGTAGAAGCATTGGCTAGATGTTATTTTCCAGATGGCATATCAATTAAGAGCTCAAGTACAACGGAGGCACTCAACAAAACTCAAGAGTTAATTCAAAGGGATTCAATAACTGTATTTGAGGCCTCCTTTCAATATCAAAACTATTTTCTGCGTGCTGATATCCTGCAAAAAAGACCAGGGCATATCAAAATAATTGAAGTTAAAGCAAAATCAATTAGTAAAAAAGATGAATCTAAGATGGCAACTAAAAAATGGCAGCCATATATTGCTGATATCGCTTTTCAAAAATGGGTTCTGGAGCAACTCTACCCCTCCTTCACCATAAGTAGTTATTTAATGCTTGTCGATAAAGATGCTATCTGTCCAACTGATGGCTTAAATCAAAAGTTTCTGGTTCAAAAAGATAGCAAAGGTAAGGCTATTGTCACATTAACATCACCAATAACAGAAGAAGATTTATCGATAAAAATCCTAAGAGAAATAAATGTTGACCATCATATCGAATTATTTTGGCAAGAAAAAAATGACGAAGAACAAACGGTAAAAGACCAGTTTCACAATTTCAGCAAAATATATTTTAGTGGGCAGAGGTTTCCCCCTAAAGCAAAAAGCGAATGTGGTGATTGCCAATTTAATACAAATGAATCAGACAAATTCCTATCTGGTTTTAAAGAATGTTGGCGTGAATCACTAGGGTACAAAGAAGCAGATTTTAATGACCCTACAATTCTCGATTTATGGGATTGCCGAGATAAACCGAAATATTTTCAGCAAGGGCTAATTAAGCTAAAAGATATTAACGAAACGGCTTTCAAAATAAACGAATCGGATAAGTCAGGTATTTCTAGAACAGAAAGGCAATGGCTGCAGATAGAAAAAATTAAAACTCAAGACAATAGTGTCTGGATTGATAAAGAAAACCTAAAGACTGAAATTGATTCTTGGCGATATCCCCTTCACTTTATAGACTTTGAAACAGCTATGCTGCCAATTCCTTTTAATAAGGGTTCTCATCCTTATCAAGGTATCGCCTTTCAATTCTCACATCATACACTCAATGAAAACGGTCAAGTTGCCCATGTTGGCCAGTATCTTAATTCTGAGCCTGGAGTTGATCCAAGCATCGAATTTGTGCGTTATCTAAAAAAGGAATTAGAAAATGATGATGGAACAATATTTAGATATAGTAACCATGAAAACACCTATCTTAATTCTATTCTTGAACGACTAGAACAAATGATTGAACCTCCTAATGATAAAGAAGATTTATGCTCCTTTATACGCTCCATCACAAAGTCACCATCTGATAGCAAGGTAAAATGGGAAGGACCGCGTTGTATGGTTGATATTTTGGAATTAGTTAAACGTTTTTATTATGATCCTCTAACTAATGGTTCTAATTCAATTAAACAAGTATTCCCTGCGATTTTAAATCGCTCAGAGTTCCTTCAAGAAAAATATAACCAACCAATTTATGGTACTGTAAGTGGAATTCAAAGCCATAACTTTATAAATCAATGCTGGATAGTCAAAGAAAATAATCGAATAAAAGATCCCTACCACTTGCTACCACCAATTAATAAAGATATCTCTGATGAAGATGCTCCACTTTTATTCGATAGCGAAGACTTAAAAGAAGGTGGTGCCGCAACAATAGCTTATGCAAAATTACAGTTTACAAATATGAGTGATTCTGAGCGAGAAGAACTTAGAAATGCCTTATTGAGATATTGCGAATTAGATACATTGGCCATGGTTATGATCATTGAAGCATGGCAACATATGCTTCAAATTTAAATACTCATTATGAAGTCTCATCGAAAGTCCCGCACCCTACACATAATAACTTTAAAAAAGTAATTAGTTTACATTTATTAATATACTTACACCTATAGTTTAATTGTACATAAAAATATAAACCAAATAATACTAATTAAGCCAATGTCCCATCGTTCTTTGTAGCAAGCTAACTGAATCCATGAGTTTTTGTTTGGGCATTTTGCGAATATTTAAAAGCTTCCATTGTACTGCTGGGAGATATTGAATCTGATCGCTACATGCAAGAGACCACTCAGGCTCGCCCCTTTTAAAAGAGACTAAAAAATCATAATCCTGCTGAGTAAAATTATCTTTAAGACCCTGAATCATTTTTCCTGGTATTGCTGTTAGCTCTTCCAGGGTAACTGGTTCAGCAGTCATTCCTTTAAATTCACGTTCAAAAACTTGAGTTATATCTTTCCATCGTGGATTCATTATTTCTGAAATAGGCCTTTTGTGACTTAAAAGATAAGTAAGAAACCCATTAAAAAGCTCTCGGTCAATCTTTTGATTTTCTAACAAAACCTTAACATCAAAAAGATCTCTAGGATGCTGGCGATCTAAAGCAGCGCATAATTTACCACCATAGAGATCAGGCAAAGAAACGACTTTCATTGACGCAAAACCAAACTCATTTTCCACCGAAGCAACAACATCAAGCTCAACTGGCGGCAAAAGAGTTCCACGCGCAACAGGTGAAACTTCTATCTTGATTTGGGTCCCCCTATTTAGAGAAGAATGATCTTCAACAATAATTCGCATTTCATCTGGTTTGTTATCTTGCAAAACTGCATTCAAATCTGGAATTTTATTAATATTTGCCGCAATACCCGCTAATGCATTACGCACATTGGCTAAAGCAATCTCACGTGGCTCGAGGGGTAAATACGCTAGATCTATATCCACAGATAACCTCGGGAAATCTCGCACAAATAAATTAATGGCAGTACCTCCCTTTAAAGCAAAACAAGTTTCCTTTTCGACGAGTGGAATTAAACGAATGAGCAACAAAACCTGTTTATAATATGGTGACTGTTTATTCATATTTTAATCGCTACTTATAAATTGTTCTGGAACGGTGATTTGATATTGTTTTTCTAATTTTCCATCAGGGACTATTTGACGCTTACCTGCACCAAGATTAATTAAGGACTCATTCACCCGTTCAGCCCATGGATGTTTATAGAAATGACCCAAAAATAAAAAAAGTCGGTTCGTTTGAATAGATCCGCTTCTTTTTAAAATATGTTCTACTTTTCGTGGACTTAAGTTTACCAATCCTTGAAAAAGCTCTGCTGCATGCTCAAATGACAAAGTGGAAGGTACAGCCTCCAGCACCTCGAATGCGGCTAACTCTTGATTACTTGCTTTTAACTTAATCCCATCTACTTCTATAGTAGTTAAGTCATTCTCATCCTGAGCATTTAACTTGGATGTTTTAATGATTTCCCAATTTGGTATTAGTTCATCAGAAATAACTAATTCTGGAAAATTTTTAAACCACTTTGGTAAAATCGTTTTTGCTTGAACGTTTATCCAAATAGAGTCTGGTGCAAACTGTAGGTAATGCGATTTGCCCTGCTGAGCCAAACTGGTTAAACCAGCAAGATGAATCATGTACCGACTCTGATTCTGAAGACAATAAACTGCATTTTGCCATCTAGGTTTACGCCCTGCACGATAATAAACCCCTACCCCCAATTTTACCAACCATTGGCTTTGACAATATTTTCTTGCTAATTGTGGAGTAATTCCATGGCTTGATAACCAAGACTGGAGCAAGATTTCACCTGAGGCAATATTATTCAGAAGCCAGTTTATTTTTGATGACATAAATATACTTATAGTTTAACTATATTATTAATATTAAACTACCCAAGCTGTTTTTTGTCAATATTGACCTTTGACCATAGTCCTCAAGGAGCTTATCAATTCTTGCTCCATAGAAATGGGGTTGTACTATAATTTCCAATTTGGAAACCAGAAATTGTGTTGTTCAAGTTTTGCATTAAGAAAATCCTTTTACCCTAATAAAAAAATAACACATTGAAGTTAATTTATGACAAAATGACTAATTTTTTTCTGTGACCAAAACGTGTCTCAACTGTGGCGGCACTACGCTGTAATAGGCAGTTTTAGGCAGTTCCTGGTGAATTTGACGCTTCACAAGGTATTGATTTATAACGAATTTAAAACTAGAGCATCAGGCTTCGAACCAAGGTGTCGGGGGTTCGAGTCCCTCCGAGCGCACCATTTAAACCCTTTAAAATCAGGTAGTTAACGGTTGCCTGGATCGAAACGTGCCGTAAAAACCAAGTTACAGTGACGAAAACGTGCCAGAATTTTTTGTAATTCTTTCCGCTGCCACCTTTAAATGGTCACTTGAAAGATGCGCGTAACGTAACACCATTTCATATTCTGACCATCCACCTAATTGCTGTAATTCTTGCAATGAGGTACCATTTTGCACATGCCAACTTGCCCAAGTGTGACGCAAGTCATGCCAGCGAAAATCTTTGATTCCTGCCCGAATCAACGCTTTTTGCCAAGCATGATTATTACATCGCGTAACAGGCTTACCAAAATAGGTAAATACAAATGTGGGATGTAAGCCCACTTGTTTTTCTATAATGACAATTGCCTGAGAGTTTAAAGGAACAGGGATAGCCTTCTTTGTTTTAGATTGATCAGGGTGAATGAGTGCATGTTTTCTAATTAAATCCACTTCACTCCACTGCAATTGAGTAACATTAGATTGGCGTAAACCAGTTGCCAAAGTAAAAGCTGCCATATCTTTCAAATGATTTGGTAGCTCCTGAATCAATTTATTAGCCTGTCCCCTACTCAACCAACGTATACGTTTATTTTCAACTTTTCTCATTCTGAATAATGGCATGGTGTTTATCCACTGCCATTCCTTATGAGCTTTGTTTAAAATAGCACGTATAATTTCCAACATTCGGTTGACCGTCGTTGGAGTAACATTAGTCCGCTCTTTTTCTTGCGCAATAAATTCAATTAATTCGGCGTTAATTTCATCTAACGTTTTCTGGCCAAGATAAGGGTCCAGAAAGGCCAAATGAAATTTATCCGTAACTAAACTTCGTTTATGCGCTGATTCCTCTAACCATCGCACAACAGCATCTACCCACGATTTCTGTTGGGGTAATTTGGTATGCTTGTTACTCCATAGATCTTGTAGAAAATTATCATGGAATTGTTGCGCTTGTTGTTTTACTTTAGTCCTAGTGCTTCTGCGTATACGCTTGTCACCGAAGGTGACGTCGATCCACCAAAACCCATTTTTTTTCGTGAGTGCCATTTATTATCTCCTATATCGACACCCCACGATGCATCGCAAGTAGAGTACTTGTTTCGCATATACATCGCAAGATCTTGTTCTATAAAACGCCAACCTCGCCCTATCTTTACTCCAGGTAGTTCACCTGATGCAGCCATTCGTCGGATAGTTTCCCTGTGGGCGCCTAGAAACTTTGAAGCCTCTTCAATATTAAAAGTATTCATAAGCAACCCCATTTATAACCCTGGTGCACATATTTATTAGTATTGAGTTCAAGAATTAAATGATAAAGCCTCACAAGATCCCGTTCGCAATATAGATTAGTTGGCATTAACTCATCGAAATAAATAGAACGTAATTGTCTTATTGAGCAATTTAGTAAAGCAGCAATGTCTTTTAGAGTATAGTTAGTTGACTCTAATAGATAATTAATGATGTTCTTACAGATTTGTAGCCTAAAGTTATTTTCCACAACGAATACTCCTTTTCAACTTATTCTGTAGATAGCTACAGAAAACGCCTAAACATATTTTTTTATCTAAATCGGTTTGTTTATTTGTTACTGTTCATTCAACTTATGTGTATAATAAACGCTAGGTAAACAATACACACAAATATAAACGATAACGTTTATAATAAACAATTATGTTTATTTTGCAAGGTATTTATATGGATATAAAATTAAAAATAGGGTTAAGAATTAAAGAGTCGCGAAAAAACAAAAAATTCACTGCAGTGCAGTTGGCTGAAGTCACTGGTTTTTCAGCGCAACGAATTAGTAATTGGGAACGAGGAACAAGAACGCCCAGGTTTAAAGATGCAGAAATACTCGGTAGTGCATTGGGTGTTTCTCCAACATGGTTATTATTTTTAGATATTGACCACAAACCTATGAAGGATCATCCCTTCCAAACGATCCCTATAATCAATGCCTCATCTAAAATTGAAGGTTACCTCCCAATACCTTCATCAATTCAAGACAACATAACGCATGATGATTTTGCTTTTATTGTGCACGATAAAAGTATGTCTCCTATTTATAATGCAGGTGACCTAGTTACTTTCTGTAAAGAAAAACAGAACCACTGCGATTTAGTACTGATTCATATTAACGCTACAGAAGAGAACTTATTTAGAAAAATAAGCTCAGAAGACAATACGTTTATATGCTCACCTATCAATCCGGACTGGCCACAAATTCGATTTGAATCAGCATCAATGTTTCAAATAATAGGTTGGGTAAAGAATGGGGCTAAAGTATTTTATTAATTAATGAATAAAGAATTTCCTATCTTTACAATCATTAAGATCTCATCATTTGAAAACCCCTTTTTCAGAACAAGCTTATTTAAAGATATCCCAAATATATCGGATAATGTAACAAGATTGTGTTCTGTACTGCTTAAGATTGTATCAATAACCTGAGTCGCAATACGCTCTCCATTAATAACCTGTTCACTTACAATCTTCATGATTAAAATCCTTATTACGACAACAACAACGTACTTTACTTATTTGACAAGCTTGATTTGATTAGAGCATAATATGTTTGTCATTTATATCACTAAAATCTTTGGCAAATACGCATTTTAATTCAAAATAAAAAGCAAATTAATTAACAAAAAGACTAATATGGAATTTTGTAGGAATTTTACTAGAGTTTGTTGGGATGAAATTAGAGAGGAAGTAAAACGCTCTAATCCTGAGTTTTTTTTCTTAGTTGATGAAATTGCGCCAGGAAAAGATTTCCCACTATATGTTTTTAACTTTGGATATGGTGATTTAATTGGTGATTCTGAAACCTTTTATATTCCGCACCAAGGAAAGCTTCAAACTCTTAATAATTTTTCATCTCAAGAACCAATTACTAAAGACCTCTTTTATGGATTTCACAGTTGTCCATTAGGTCTTGTATTAGATAAGTGCTTTGAATGGTACTTAAGAGGTGATTCAGAAAATGAAACGCATCCTGTTTACATAGATAAGAAAGGGGATTTTTTTAACATTGGACATGTAACCCAGATAAAACCACTTAAACGATACTTGCCTAATGGCATACTGTCTGTAAAAGCTGGGGCACAAACCACTCTTGTAATACAAAATATTGGATGCAAAAGAAGCCATAATCGTCTTATTCGATCTGGAATTGATTGCACCATCCCCAATTCATACCATGATCACAGTGAATTTTTTAAACGAATTTACCAATCTTGCCCTGCTGAAAGTAAATGGAGGGCCTCTATTGTTTACTTCTCTGAAAAATGGATAGATAACATTGTTAATAATCCTGAGTGGATCAATATTAATAAATATTTCTTTAAGTATTATCTACATTATTATGCTTACACCTACTATGGGGACTATTATCAACATATTTTTAGGGTTGCTTTTGATAAGTCAAATTTAGAACGAGATTTTTTTATTCAAGATACCGCTAAATATATCTTTGAAATTCTCATAGGTGAAAAATATGGGTTTTCGTTTACCAATACCGATGAGTTCTTGCCTGCATCATGGATAGGCTACGTTTTAAAAGACATTTATAAGCTAAAAACAGAACCGTCTATATTAATACCTAAAAAACATGTTGAAAAAAATCCAGTATATTTTTCGCTTCAACATCCTATTTTTCGACCATATCAAGGGTTGTCCAGAAAAAGAGCGACTCTAATTTCTGAGCTTGAAAATATGAAAATCGTTACAAATAAATATAAAGAACTATTTTCCTCTAATCATGAAGAATGGGCTGGTACAATTCTTGAAGAAAAAGCCAAAAAAGCTCAATTTGTTTATTACCATGGGTTTGAGAATAAAAAAAATTGGCTTTCGGACATTCATCATTTATTAAAAAATGATTCTGGAGTGCATCATTTAAGCAATGACACTTTTTGTCAAGATGCGCCTTTTTTTAAAGGATGCATCTCAATAAACAGCTTCTAATCGCTGTGCTCTTTTAGAATTAAATACTAAGAAGGCACTCATGAAACAAAGCAAAGAAGATATTGTCCAAGCACTTTGGGCATTGAAATAATACATTGCTACTCCTGATATGAGAGGGCCAATCATCATGCCTAATGCATATGCGCTGCGCCACGCCCCTATACCTAGGCCACTGTGGTTAGAGCTTCCATATTGATGACATAATGCAACGGAGTACGCCATAAACAACATTTCACCAAGAGTAAATACTAAAAGCGAACAAAACATTCCTTGTATTGTAGAAGACAGGCCCATAGCAAACGTTGACACCCCTAATAAAATACAGCCGATACAAGCAACTATATGTTTATTGAATCGCTCAATCCTTTTTGATAATTTTACTTGAAATAATGCGATTAAAATGGGATCAGTTGCGAAAAAAAATCCAATGATTAAAGAATTTCCTATTGTTTCGTTTAAGTGAATGCCTAGTACTGTTTTTTGTATCCCATAAGTTAAACCGATGCAAAATACTGAAAATAACATTGGAATAAGCGAGCTATAGACTGACTCAATTTCTTCTTTATTACTGGGTTTTGCGGCCACATCCTGATTACTGATTTCTAATTTTAGAAAAATAACTATTGAAAACAATATCAAAGTAACGCCGACCAAAGTCATTGCTAATTTAAAATGATTTTGCGCTAAAAGCATTATCAAAACCATTGCCACAATACCACCAGTATTTTCCAGTGCATTTTTATAGGATTGGGCAATCGTTAAACTGTGATTGGTATTTTTTGAAATCTGCAAGAAAGATGAGTTACTGCAAGTGATGAACAAGTTGATCCCAAATCCCATTAACAATACAAAGACAACAGATAAATGAAAAGAACTCACTTTTGCTAGAATAACAAATGCGACGCCCATGAGTAAGAAACTTGCCCCAATTATACCCTTTGCTTGTGCTTTTCCCGTAACGTATCCACCACATATACTGCCCAAAATAGCTCCAATCCCCATTGAAAAGCCTAAGAAGCCTATATTTAATTTATTAAAATTGGTGCTTACACTAAAAAAATACGCAATATGGTAAGATAGGCCGCCTCCAATAGCCTCTATAAAAGAAAGAGCCAATAATAATTTACAAGTGACTGGTAAATCACTAAAAGAGAACCCTACTTTAGAAGAGCTGACTGTTGAGCTCATTGTAATCCCTCACATTAAATAAAAATTAGATACATCCACTAAACTATGCCACTTGATTTAATAACCTTAATGCATCAGAACTCGGCATTCGTTGTATTTTATCGGGAGGAATATACAAAGTAGACAGTGTTGTTAACTCTTGCCTATCAAGTTGCTCTAAATCAAATTCAGATATCTTTGGATGAGTACCAGGATAAAGAGCGGCTTCGTAAATAACCGCTTTTTTTTCTTTTTTATAGAGTTCGATTAATTTTTTTTTAATAAAATTAAGAGCCTCAAAATTGATTTTATTTGTTGGTAAACCCAGATTTCCAACCATACCAATCTGGTAAATTACTACATGAGAAGAAGGATCTACTACTTTATCATATAGAAGATATTCCGTAGCATCAAAGGATTGGATACCTCCAGATGCGGGATCAAACCTAAGATCGGCATATAAACAATCTTGAGTTGAAATACCAGGGCACACCACTGTTTTAATGCTATCATCAAGCATAGACAAAGCGAGCAAGCCAGGAGTAGCAAACACACATGGATGACCATATATAACAACACATAATGATCGTACATCTTCTATCGCGCTATAAATATATTGTGCAATATTATTATAAGCACTTTCTCTTGATTTAGAGTTAAAGTATATTTCATCCAGTGACTCTGATGATTTCGCTAATTTACGAATATAGCGCTCTAGCAAGGGTTCATTAACTAAGTAGATTACCTTATCACAAGTAGAAATATATCCTTTTGCTTCTTCTGTAATATGAGCTATTGTTTTAATTCCAGTACCAACTAACGCTACAACTTTCACTTAAATCCTTATTTGGTCACTGGAAAAACATGGCTCATATCCGGATACGGGATCACATGGCTCATATCCGAAAAATTCTTTTTATCAGTGATTAACTCCCTGATCTTATGTGTATCTGAGTTTTTATATGATTCAACCAAGCTTTTACTTAAAACCCAATCCTCTAAAGCCACTGTATCAAGGAGTGGATTTTTCACCAATGCCTCAACTGCATCTAATAATTCCATAGTCCCTCCAAAATTTGGCAATCAAAATTTTGCACTATTTATTTTATAAAAATTTAAATCATTATCCTATCAAAAATCAATCATTATCAAGAAATCTTTTATTTCAAATAACATGTCCGTGCATAGAATATCATTACGGATTGACTCATATTATTCCACAAATGTATGTTTTTTTGAACACAAATTATTTTGCGCTTGCCTCAATGTCTACGGTTTTTTTACTTCCTAAATTATTTAATGTTATCCTCCTCAATCATATGATAATAATCAATAAGGACTCTATTTGACGAGTTTACAGATAATATCCCATTTTTTTCCATTTTTTTGGCCGAAAAATAATTTTAAAAAAAAGTTTCGGGTCATATTTTCATTATTTTTGGTTTTCACAACACTCGCCTTAAATTTAATTGTACCCATTTTTTTTAAAGATATAGTAACTGCATTATCCGGTACGATAAGGACATCGAGCATGATGATTATCTCGCTGATCTGCTGTTATGGATTACTCTGGATGCTGGCAAGATGCAGTGAAAAAATTCGCGAGATGCTTTCTTTTGTAAACATAAGTACAACAATTGCGGATTATAGTACTCATGTCTTTGCACACCTTCATGCTTTAAATTACAAATTTCATCTGGATAAGGAAACCGGAAAAATAACCAGCGCTATCAGTCGCGCACAGCTTGCAATCGCGATGCTTATCTCGAACATATTGTTTCGGATTGTGCCTGTTTTTTTAGAAATTCTCTTCGCTTTTTTAATCATTTGGCACTTCTATGGCTTAAGCTATGGCCTCTATCTAATTATTATTTTGGGAATCTATCTTGTTTTTAATGGACTCACTCAAAAAAAATCCACAGTCCTGCAAAAAAATTGTAGCATTGCTGAATTAAATGTAAGTTCCGCAATTACCGACAGCCTACTCAACACAGAAACTGTAAAATACTACAACAGTCAAACCGTAGAACATAAAAAAATAGACCAATTTTTACAAGAAAGCGTTCATGCAAATACAGCATTATTTAGTGGAAACGGTACATTTTTGGTGATACAAACACTCATTATTGCGGGGGGTCTTGCCTTTTTGTCCTATAAAGTAGGGTACCAAATTTTAATTGGACAGTTAAAAATTGGTGACTTTGTCCTGATTAATGGCTATTTATTACAGTTATTTGAACCTTTAAGCGAAGCTAGTGTGCGTTGGCGAGATACCAAAAATGATTTATCCAAAATAGAATATTCAGCCTATTTATTAGATCAAACCGATGAAGTTGAACAAGACCATCCTGATGCAAAACCTTTATTCATTACCGGCCCGCATGTTCACTTTAAAAACGTCACTTTCGGTTACCAACCAGAACACCCCATTTTAAAAAATGTAAGCTTCGAAGTTCCACCCGCAAAGATGACAGCTATTGTGGGACCCAGCGGATCGGGTAAATCAACGATTGCACGATTATTGCTGGGATTATTTGAAGTCACTCAGGGACAAATACTCATAGATGACCAGGATATTACTGCTGTGAGCAAGCATTCATTACGCCAACAAATCGGAATTGTTCCACAAGAAGTTCTACTCTTCAACAATACGTTGAGGTTTAATCTCTGCTACGGTGCTCTAAATATCTCCGAGCGTGAAATCAATAACGTAATCCAACTGGCGCACTTGGAAGAGATGGTAAAAAACCTCCCCAAAGGAATTGAAACCAACATCGGTGAAGGGGGTTTTAAATTATCAGGAGGAGAACGCCAGAGGATTGGAATAGCAAGATGTTTATTACGCAACCCGAGTATTTTGTTATTTGATGAAGCAACCGCATCGCTCGACACGCAGACTGAAAAAAATATCCAGGAAAATATTGAGGAAGTTACAAAACATACCACCAGTATAGTCATTGCACATCGTTTGAGTACGATTATTCATGCTGACAACATTCTTGTTTTACAAGACGGAGAAATCGTAGAAGCTGGAACGCATCAAGAATTAATCGAGAAAAAGGGATTATATTACTCCATGTGGAATAGCCAGCAGCAAAAGAGTGCATCATGATGAATGAAAGTTTACCCAGCATTAAAGAAACTATCTACTATCTTTGGCCTTGCGTTTGGACAAAGAACAGCCTAAGAGGAAAAATTCACGTTGTCTTGGCTCTCTTATTTATATTGATTTCCATTGCACTAAATTTGTGTGTCCCCATTTTTTTAAAAGAAGCCATTAATGCACTCTCTGGACATGCCCTATTTTTAAACAGCACCCCTTTAGTCATCATTCTGACTTATGCATCGGTTTGGGGTGCATCCAAAGCTTGTATCACCCTCAGTCAAGTAATAGCTTTTCCTGTAGAATTAGAAGGGGCGAGAAAATTTTGTTTAGAACTTTTTGATCACGTACAAGCGCTTTCCACAAAATTTCATAGAGAACGTAAATCAGGCGAAATTCTTACAATCATAGAACGTTCACACTCGTCTGCTGTTGATCTTATTGGTCGACCTATTGTGATGATATTGCCGGTTCTTATAGAAATAATTTTTGCTATGATTTTTTTGAGCTATTTTTATGATCTTTTTTTTGGATTGGTTCTATTGTTGATGCTGGTTTCTTATATCTTGCTAAGCTATTACACCGCTCAATGGATTGTAAAATGCAGAATGAAGCAAAACAATGAAGATGCATCTGCAAACGCCTATCTGGTGGAAAGCCTGTTGCATGCGGATACCGTGAAATATTTTAATACCCAACAGGATGAAATCAATACAGCTGCTCAAAAATTACAAGAAAAGGCCTGTGCAGATACTCGAGCATTAAATGCCGATGCAAAAATTCATCTTATGCAAAATGTCATTGTCGGTATGTGTGTTATTATTATGCTCTTACTTGCTGGCAGCCGAGTCATTGCAGGGAGCATGAATGTCGGAGATTTTGTACTGGTCCATGGCTATTTATTCATGTTCATGCTGCCATTATCCATGCTAGGCTATCGAATTCGTGTTACCCGAGATGATTTAGCTCGTTTTCAAACCGCGATTCAGTTGCTGAAAATTCCTATCGATATTCAAGACCAACCCAATGCCAGAACACTTAAGTACAAAGAAGGAAAAATCCAATTTGATCACGTCCATTTTACTTATAATGAACATCGAAAAATTCTTGATGACGTTAGCTTTATAGTTGAACCCGGTACCACTACTGCAATCGTTGGATCCTCAGGATCCGGCAAATCCACTCTCGCAAGATTAATCTTTCGGCTTTACGATTTGAATTCGGGGAGTATTCAGATTGATGGGCAAAATATTAGCAATATCCAACATGCATCACTCAGAGCAATACTCGGTATTGTTCCTCAGGAAACTGCTTTATTCAATGATACCTTAAGAAATAACCTGATATATGGAAATCCGCATGTCACTCATGATGAATTGGCGGATGCAATACAAGCAGTACATCTTGACAGGTTCGTGGCAAAACTGCCTGATGGGTTAGAAACCAGAGTTGGTGAGCGCGGATTAAAATTGTCTGGTGGCGAAAAACAGCGAGTGGCCATCGCTAGAATGCTGCTTAAAAAACCTAAAATTTTTATTTTTGATGAAGCAACATCTTCACTGGATATGAAAACAGAGAAAGACATTCAGACCTGTCTCAAACAGATATCGATCAACACAACAACACTTATTATTGCACATAGACTTTCTACAGTAACGCATGCAGATAATATTCTGGTACTCGCTAAAGGTGTGATTATTGAGCAAGGTACCCACAATGAACTACTAAATCAAAATGGTGCCTATGCTCAATTGTGGAAAGCTCAAAGTCAAAATAAAATTGACACAGGGTCTATTAATGGCTTTGTTCCTTAGCTCATTATCCTCCGAAAAATACCTCTATATTTTGAGGAGGATAATGCTTGGTTATGCTGTGACACCAATGGAGGCGGCATTATGAATATAAAACAAAACGACACATCAACCACTCCCCCTATTTTATATGGTACAGCATGGAAAGAAGATGACACAAAACGTTTGGTGCTCCAGGCACTCAACTCAGGATTTCGAGGGATTGATACTGCCAATCAACGTAGGCATTATTTTGAAGAAGCCGTGGGTGATGCAATTGATCAATTTTTAACAACTAGTCAAAAAACACGCAGTGATTTATTTCTACAAACAAAATTTACCTCTGTACATGGCCAAGATCATAGAAAACCTTATGATGAATTTGATTCATTGACCAACCAGGTCAAGCAATCCTTTGCAAGCTCACTAGAACATTTACAGACAGACTACATTGACGCCTATATACTTCATGGCCCTTCACTATCTCATGGAATAATCGATGCAGATTTAGAAATTTGGCAGGCCATGGAAGAGCTGGTGTGTAGTAGAAAGGTAAAGTTTCTCGGCATTTCTAACGTTAATATGGTACAAGTTGAAGAACTATATAGAAAAGTCTCTATAAAGCCGTCGTTTATACAAAATAGATGTTTCGCCATAACACAATGGGATCAAGACGTTAGGACATTTAGTCAAAAAAACAAGATTATCTATCAAGGATTTTCTTTGCTCACTGCGAATCAGCGGTATTTATTAAACCCTCACATGCAATCACTTGCTGTAAAATATGATAAAACCATCCCGCAAATTATATTTCGCTTTGCAAACCAAGTGGGGATATTGCCTTTAACCGGCACTACAAATCAACAACACATGGATAATGATTTAAACATATATGACTTTGAGCTTACACAAGAAGAAATTCAATATATAGAAAATATAGGATTATAAGTGAACCAATATGACCATTAAAATTGAAACACCAAGGATGCTTTTGCGTTTAATTAAGGATGAGGACTTAGATCAAGTTGCTCAGCTTCATGCAGACCGAGAAGTTAGAAAATTCTTTCCTGATGGAACACAAGATCGCGAGCAGACTAAGCGAAGAATAAAACAGATTATGAACCTTTATGGAGATAAAGGATTGCCTGGTTTTGTTATATTCAATAAGGTGACTCATGAATTCATTGGACGATGTGGATTTGGGCCAATTGAAACAGGGGAAATTGAAGTTGGATACCTTATTGTAAGAAAATTTTGGGGTATGGGTTATGCATCTGAAGCACTAGAGGCACTTCTTGAATGGAGTAAAATAAATATCAATTCTGATTATATTATTGCTTTTGCGCCACTCAAACATAGTGCATCACATCGAGTAATGGAGAAGTGTGGTATGGAATATTATAAAGATGAACTTGGTCATGGTGTTGAGTGTAAATTTTATCGTTCCAAAAATAAATAATTTATAAAACAGGTCAATTAGCATGACAAAAATTACAACAGATGAAGCCGCGTTAAAATTAGCTGTACTTATTGATGCTGATAATGCTCGAGCAGTTATTATTGATGGTCTTTTAACTGAGATTGCTGGTTATGGAGATGCTATCGTAAGGAGAATTTATGGCGATTTCACCTTACCATCTAGCGCACAATGGAAAAAGGTATTGCATAAATACGCTATAAAACCAGTACAGCAGTTTGCTTTTACTTCTGGAAAAAATGCAACAGATAGTGCACTTATTATTGATGCTATGGATCTACTTTATACGCATCGTTTTGGTGGTTTTTGTATCGTGTCAAGTGATAGTGATTTTACAAGTCTTGCTAACCGTATTCGTGAAGAAGGGTTGCAAGTTTTTGGATTTGGAGAAAAAAAAACACCAGAGGCATTTCGTAATGCCTGCAATAAATTTATTTTCACTGAAGTACTACGCCCTGTAGCACCACCTGATCAATTAATTAGCCAGTCAAAAAAGAGAAAGCAGCCTGTTAAACAAGCAAAAGCTAATGAACCCTCAGCACAAGAATTTCCAAAAGAATTTATTCTAGAAGCATTAAATAACTCATACGATGATACTGGTTGGGCATACATAGGAACATTTGGTGGCTATTTAACTAAGTTAAAACCAGACTTTGATTCCAGGCTTTATGGTTTCAAAAAGCTGAGTGATTTGGTTAAGGGAAAACCGGAGATTTTTGAAACGGAAGAACGAGTCAATCCTGGATCGAACACAAAAGTTTTATATTTACGTGGTAGACAAGAATAACGTGGAAATAATTAATGAATCTATTAGAAAAAATTGCAGCATTAGAAAATGAAGCTACTGAATTTGGTTTTCAGTGGGAAACGACCGATCAGATTATGACTCAAATCCAAAGTGAGTGTATTGAAGTCGATGAGCATTTAAAAGCAGGAATTAATGATAACTCATCTGCTTTGCAGGAAGAAATAGGTGACCTATTGCATGCCGTGTTTTCACTGTGTGTATTTTGTAAATTAGATCTCAAAGATACACTGCAACAAACCGTGGAAAAATTTGAGCGGCGGCTCCGCGCTGTCAAAATGATTGCTCATGAAATGAAACTCATTAATTTGGAAGGACAAACTTTTGATGAGTTGATGTCTATCTGGAAACAAGCAAAGAGCAGAGTAGGTTAACGCTGGGTGAGCATGACTTGTAAATTGGGTAGCCGAAATGTAGATTCAGCATAAAATCACAAACGCGCAATTGTCCTGCGCTTGATAAAATATTTTCATGCTCGCATAAATTTCCGTACAAAATTAATGAATAAAATCAACCTATAAAAAGAAGACAGGTCGGGTAACAGGATCGAGTTGCCCCGATCCCGTCCCCTAAGAACCTTACTATTACCCATAAGTCTATAAATTATAAGAAAAACTTTTTCTTTAATTTAACTCTCTGTTATAAATAAGGGCAGTATTTTGACTGATAATGAGAGCAAATGATAAAAGGGAATCAAAATAACTCATCTTCTGGATGGGCAGAGAGTGAGTTCGGAATAGTTAATTTTGGTGATAAACGATTAAGTAAAAGACTTCTAAAAATAGCAGATAGCTTTGCCAACTCCCCTGAATGTTCAATAAATCGAGCATGTGACGATTGGCATCAAAGTAAAGCAGCTTATAGATTTTTTCAAAATGATGCTGTATCGGAAAGAAAAATCCTTGATAGTCATATCACTAAAACTATTGAAAGAGCCAAGAACTATCCAACTATTTTAGCCATCCAGGATACGAGTTATATTTCTTATAAAAATCATAAAAAGACTGAAGGATTAGGAATTATAGCAGCTAGAGTTCGCTCTAAAACAACTAATTTTCAAACTCATGGATTGGTAATGCATACCACATTTGCAGTAACTACAGAAGGCCTGCCTATAGGATTACTGGATCAAAAAATTAGTTCTAGACCGCTTTTAGATGAGACAGTAAAGGAGTTGAAAAAAAGAAGTCATAATATCGCTCTTCCTATAGAGGAAAAAGAAAGTATGCGTTGGATCGAGTCTCTCGAACACTCTAATAATTATCCGGATTTAAAAAATGCTAAGGTGGTTACTGTTTGTGATAGAGAGGCAGATATTTATGATTTATTTGAAGTAGCATCGACAAATCAATGTCCTTTTGTAGTGAGGGCACGTCAAGATAGAACAGTAAATAAGACATCAATTTACTCTAAAAAAAGTGGTGAAAAATTATGGGATTTGGTGAGTGGTTCGCCTTGTCGGGGGGAAATTCAAGTCACTATTCCTGCTCGAGATAATAAGCCTAAAAGAACAGCAACATTAGAAGTAAGGTTTGATCATTTTGTGATGAACCCTCCTAAAAATAACGTGAAACGTAAAACCAGAACACTCCCTGATTTAAAACTAAATGCAGTGTATGTCATAGAACAATCTCCTCCTCTGGGCGAAGAGCCTATGAATTGGATGTTGTTGACCAACATAGACATTAATAATTTTGAAGAGGCAGTAGAAAAAATACAATGGTATTGCTTAAGATGGAGGATAGAAATTTTTCACAAAATCTTAAAATCTGGTTTTAAAGTTGAAGAATGCAGGCTCGGTGCAGCCGATAGATTAGTTCGCTTTCTTACAATAATGAGTGTCATTGCATGGCGAATTTTTTTTATCACACTAGTTGCTAGAGAAAGCCCCGATCTTCCTTGTTCGTTCTTATTGGCTAATGAGGAATGGAACGTCTTGTATACCAAAATACATCATACAAAACACTATCCTGAAACACCACCCACAATAAAAGAAGCCGTGAAATGGATAGCTCAGCTAGGCGGCTTTTTAGCCCGTAAAAACGATGGGGAACCTGGTCCTATAACATTGTGGAGAGGATGGAAAAGATTAGTCGACCTTGCGGAAGGTTGGAATCTTGCTCTTTCTTAGTTATGGGTAATAGTAAGCCTAAGAACGCAGCATGCGACTTTCACCGCACTACGCTCAAGCCTTTCTGAAGCTATTCACCCAGCAGGTATTCGCTACCAATAACATTCAATTGTTTGTCCTTTATTCGTTGAACAAAGGAGCAGTCTTTAGCCCATTTTTTTCTATCTTCAAAGTATTTAACATACTCGGGTAGATAGGGGTTGGCGCTCGACCTAATTTTGACGTGTCGTTGTATTTTTATATCCATCATTTTGTTAATACAAACATACTTCTTCGTACCGTCCTTGGCCTTAACCACGTCACTAAAAATCCAGCGCCTTGTAAGGCTACGATTTCGAAAATAACGATCCATTGCTTTATAGCGATTATGACCACTAAACTTCCTCATCGTCCAACGGAATGTTTCTTGATATATGTAATTATCCAGTTCGGAAAATGTTGCTTTTGAGACGACTTTTCGATGATAGTTAGCCCATCCTTTTATGATAGGATTCAGCGCTGAGATAAGCTCCGAGCCTTTCCAACCATATCCTTTCTTGACGGTCTCTTTGATTTTCATTTGTACGGATTTAATGCTGTCTTTTGAGGGCGTAGTTAAGAACTTACCCTTATATTTCCTGACATTAAATCCGAGAAAATCAAAGCCTTCCTCGATATGCACAATTTTGGTTTTTTCCTGTGACAATGAAAGACCTCGTTGTGCAAGAAAGTTTGAAATTATCGGCATCACTTTTTCTTTGAGGATATCAGGACTGTTTGCAGTTACGATGAAATCATCGGCAAAACGAATATAATTTATTTTATTGCCTTGCCCACAGCCGGAGTGAATTTCCCTCTCAAGTCCGTCTAGAACCATATTTGCGAGCAGTGGTGAGGCTGGACCACCTTGCGGAGTACCTCGTGCTGTTTCAAATAATTGATTCTTTTCCATGTAGCCTGCCTGCAACCACTGTGTTAGCACTCGTTGATCTATTATGATATTACTTTTGAGCCATCCATGATCAATTTCATCAAAACAGGCCTTAATGTCGCCTTCTAAAATCCATTGAGCGCAATTTTTCCGTGCCAAGGTTGCATAGCACTGGTATATCGCGTCATGAGTACTTCGCTTTGGTCTAAATCCATAGGAATTTAGATCAGCTGTAGTCTCTCCAACGGGTTCTAATGCTAACAAATAGAGTGCTTGCATTGCCCGATCTTTCAAAGTGGGTATGCTTAGTGGACGCTCTTTTCCATTCTTCTTCGGGATGTAAATCCTTCGAAGCGGAGTTGCCTTATACCCTCTTGCTTTTAGGTTGCGCACCGCCTCGCATTTTTCTTCTGATGTTGTCCAAACAACACCATCAATACCAGGCGTCTTGCTTCCTTTTGCTGTCGTTACTCGTCTCACTGCAAGAAGTTTTGCGCTGATGGAATTAACCAGCAGCCATTGCAATGACTTCACTTTTCCGTGCTGTTTATTACTCACTGCCTTTGCGATACGCACTTGAAGTCTGTATACATTTTTCTCAATACTAGGCCAGTCGAGCTGATCCCACTTTGTATTTAAGATGAATGCGTCAGGCGCACCAGATAATAAATTATCCGTCATTTGCTTTCCTCACTTCTACAAATTCTGCAAATTCTTTCGCAATGAAAGACCAATCGGACGTGGGCTTCTTTTCAGACCGGGTGACATTGAAACCCGTATCCAACTCATTACAAATTGGCCTTCGCTTTTTCCGATATCCCAAGCCTACACTTCCATAGGCAGCCTTTGCAGGCTACTGTCTTCTTACGAAGAGAAATATAGGGTTTCCAAGTTCCGCTGTTCAAGTAATGCCGGGTTAGGTGTCTGCTCTCGGCCGGAAAGTTTCGTAATCGTGTGGGGTTCGTGTGATTTCCCCAGCTACCTTTCGTACCTTTTGGTTCAAGCGATTCAGCCAATTGCGCTTGTTGCGAGTTACGACCTTTATCACAGATTCACTTATGTTCACCATACCAGCTACCTAGTAGCTATCCCGATTTTGGCTATCAGGTAGATTTACTTCCTTTCGGATGTTAACATCTCACTATCAGCCCTTCAGCTGTAGTTTCACTACATTGTCAGGGAGGCTTTATTAACTCCCGTAGGTTCATCTGACGATACAAATGGTTTTCGAAATTCCTTCCGATTAACAACTCAAAACAGCGACTTATCTTGTCGCACCACACCTTTCGCAACTGGTTGCTGTGTGTGTAACTCATTGTATTTATTCAATATAAAATCATATTTGCAAGAATCGGCTACGAAACACTAAATATTTGCTAAATAGCAATCAAAAACCAGTATGCAAATGTGCATCACTTTTAAATATTTTGTCAGATTTATCTGATGCAGATCTGCATACTGACACTCGTAACCAGTTGAAATATATAGCCTAATATGATCTAATTGTAATTAGGGGTGGCGTGCATGGATGCATCAGCCAGACATCCAACACAATCGAAAAAGAGGTTATATTATGGCTAGAATCACCGTGACCTTACCTGACAATCTTCATAAACAAATAATTAAAATAGCCGGTAAGGAGAATGATTCACTCTCTTATACGACAACACGGCTTGTTGAAATTGGACTGATGGTGATGAACAGTAAGTCTGATAATAAAGATGAGCAGAAGACTACAAACATTGAAGAGTATTGCCAAAAACTCATTATTCAAATTAATGGCATCATCAAAGAAATTGCCGTTGATAAATTTAATTTTGATGATGATAAAATCGTTCAAATAACCAAAGATACCTTAAACAAATTTAATAAATTAAAAGGTATTCAACAGGAATCACTATAGCTTTATCTTGCCCTTAGACTTTTAACATACTCCTCATAATCCGTTGGTCCTAGGTTCAAGTCCTAGTGGGCCCACCAATAAAATCAAGTAGTTACGAGTAGTAAAAACTGAAACGGTCTGAGGGGCACTGATGGGGCACTCAGAAATAACAAATAGCAACTCATCCCAATAACATGGGGCATTTAAAATAAATTCCTTTACCTGCTATTTTTATCAATTTCCTCACTTAACAAGTGTATAGCCTCATTAATTTCATAAGTAATTGCCAAAGAATCCTCTTTAATATCAAAATCAATTTTACCACCACCATGGCCAGCATATTTACTTCTTTTAGCTTGCAAGCACCTTAGTGCTTTCATTATCTTATCTGCATTTGGAGAACCCCAGTTTTTCAAAAGTATCTCCAAACACTCAAGGCTCCTCTTATTCTCTTCAGCATTTACTAATCTACGAATGACCTTTTCCTGTAATCCATCAATAACTAAAATAGTCAAATTCAACAAATAATCTAAATACTCTTTTTTGATATCAGTAATAACTGGGTGAATCTGCTTTAATAGCATATCAATATCACCCCCTTTAGGAGCCCATAATACAAATTTTTCCTTATCTAAAGAATAAGGAGGAAAATTGGCTAATTTTTGTTTTATCGCTCTAAGAGAACTTTCTTCTTCATCGAATTCAGCTAAAAAATCCGTGTTATAAGCGACTTTTGAAATCCCCGCTTTTGGCTCTTCATTATACTGCTTCCAATGAAGCTGTTCTTTATGGGGTAATTGCCCTAAACAATAAATATAAGCGTGCACCTGTCCTTCATCATTTATTGAGTAAGACTTCAAACTCCAACTTCCATAGCAATGAATTCCCCGATCTCTGACCTCATATTTCTCATGATTATTTTTATATTTAGACAATACTTCTGGATTAAAAAATGCTGGGCTTGTCTGAAAAGGTTTACCAGTATCTTTATAGTAATTATCAAGCATTTCTGGAGCACAAGACCATTCGACTATTTTACTATTTTTAAAATCAGTAATAATAAAATTCTCGTATTTCTTAGGATCGCCTTTTTCAATCTGCTCAATTGAATAGACTGTTTGGATTACCTCTGCACCTTTAAACCGTGGTATATCTTCATATTCATAAATTCTTCGTTTGATTCTTGAAGTTTGTAAACTACTAATACTCCATTGCAGAGGACTCTCTAATTCTTTTAACTCAAAAAAACGTACTAAAAAATGATTTGCATAACCCAAGTAATAATCTAATGCTTTTCTTTCAAAAAGTATTAAATTAAAATTCTGCTCAACTATTATTAATGCCCTTGGTTCTACATCACCATCCTCGTTTATTAAATTGAAAGTACCCTTTTCATTATCCAAATACAAACCATTAGCATGAACAAAATGTTGTAATAATTCATATTGGGTAATTAATTTCCCATCTTTATAGTTTGCACGACTGAAGAAAAGTGGCCACATTAAGCTATTATCTAAACCAAACTCGTGTGAAACTTCCATTGAACTACTATAACCATCATCTTCGCTATGCTTGAAGCAAGAAATCGAAGACTCTTTTAAAGGAAAATCTAAGGACAAAATCTCATCTGAATCATATAAATCAAAATTTTCTTGCTCAACGGTAAATGAGTTTAGGAAAATATGATCTGTATATAAATAAACCATTACCCAATCTGCTGAAGTAATATTCAATAATTGATCAGCATCATTTTTGGAGATGGCCGCTCTTATTTGCTTCATAATTGGCTGATATTGCATGGAAACTCTCTTATTCAATATTCTCATCTCTATTTAAAAACTGTATTAACCCATTTAACAAAATCGGTCATATCCATTAAGTCTATTTGCCGTTTTGAAGCATTTGACTGGCTTAAATTAAATTTATCACACTCCTCACGTAGCCAATTTACTGCTCCAGTCTTTGAACCACCCCCGTCAAGTAAAATAATAATATGGGGCTCAAACATTTTTTCAGAACAATTCAAAAACAAATAAGGTAGTTTTTCATCAGCACTCCCAGAAACTTGTTGCCATTTACATTCAATTCTTGTATTTAAGTTATATGCCTTAGATATTAAGACAAACTCGGTGGTACTGGCATGTTTATAAATTCCTTCATATGGCACATTTTTTAATAATAGCTCTTCGCCAAAATTCGAAGGGTTTAATTTCCAATCCTTATAACGAGTTACAGTAAAGCCCTTTTTTGTTAGAGCGAACTCTACTAATCCCTCAAGAACCTTTCCGCTACTATTTGCATATGAACCACCCTGCTTCATGGCAACACCCCTAATTAAATAGGGCAAGCATTTCACGTGCTCGTCCCCTTGTGCTCCCGTTACAACTGATATTCCGTTGCACCTCAAAACTGATAATGCTTGATCCTTGATATAAATTCTGAGTAAAAGCCGTATCATGATTAGATAAAATTACAGGAATCCCCTTCGCAGCCAGTTCTTTAGCTAACTCAACTAATCGTCTCTGGTCTTCTTGTCCAAAAGCTGTGGAATGATATTTTGTAAAATTGGCTGATGCAGATAATGGAACATATGGGGGGTCGCAATAAACTACATCTCCTTTAATAGCTTCTCCCATAATTACGCTATAATCAGCACATTTAAATTCTGCTTTTTCCGCTTTTTGAATAAAAACCAACATTTCATTTTCTGGAAAATAAGGTTTTTTATAATCCCCAAAAGCCGTGTTAAACATGCCAGAACTGTTGTACCTCATGAGGCCATTAAAAGCATGACGATTGAGATAAATAAATAGTGCAGCCTTCAAGTGGCTATCTGTAGTTGAATTAAATTCTGTACGCAATGATAGGAAGGTTGATTTTTTATTAAATTCAGCAGTAAAAAATTGCTTACAAAAATGGATAAAATCATGCTTTTCAAACTTCAAATGTTCAAACAAGTTAATTAGATCAGCATTAATATCAGCGAGTATAAACTTGTTATAGTTCGTATTTAAAAAAACTGCTCCTGAACCTACAAACGGTTCAATCAAACGAGCCCCTTTAGGTAGGCTCGCACGAATTTTATTTATTATCTGGAACTTACCGCCGGCCCATTTTAAAAATGGTCTAATGCGGATTATTGATTCCTTTTCACTATTTTTTATCATTATTTATCCTTTTTATCTAATTTTAGCCTAGTTTAGAAAATTAGGACTCATTTATGCTCTATAATTAAACAGTGGCGCTCCGCCTTATGTTATTTCACTTTGAGAAAATTGCTATTGGAACAGGGCAATAAAGCTCAAAACCTAGGATTTACTAGGGAAGTAACTGAAGGAGTACTTGATGCTACATAGCAAAAAAACCGTTTTTGTAAGGCAACATTGGAGAAAGCTATACAGCGATCCCATTTATGTTCGGTCTTACTGGCGGTCACCTCCTAGTAGGTAAACTCTACTAAAGGCATTTGCGCCACCCATTTCGATTCGCTAAAAGTAAAATAATGAGGCAAAAAATCAAACAAATAAGTTTGTTTTTGCTTACAGACAAAAATGCAGTACCCCATAATTGCCCCTGAATATATAATACAAACTCAAATATTGAGTTTTATCATATATATATGAACTCAATTCTTCTGATTAATATTCAAAAGGTTCGCGGTTCGATTCCGCGCAGCGGCACCAGGTATACCAATGGTTATAGGTTGTTTTCAAAATCACCATCCGGATTATGGGACACATATGGGACAGTTGTAGATAACTATTTACCTTTAGTAACTAGCTTAATAGCTTTCCATTGTATTGCTTCATTTGTATTGAAAATAAATAGTTCTCTTTCTCTGCTTGGGTCATTTGTATACGATAATTGTTTTATTCTTTTTTCAAAATCTTTATCTAATTCTTTATAGTACCCAACATAAACCCTTTCAATCACAGATTCTTGAATGCTTTCAATGATGTGTTTGTCCGTTTCATCGTTTATTGAAAAGCCGATTAAAAATAGATCACCCTTTAAAGTAGATAAAGCATTTAGACAACATCGAAGGTATGAGTGTCTATAAATTTTTTTAGCCTTATCTTTATAATTACCCTCTAAAACAATTAATGGTTGCTGGTCATCCTTCAACCATTTATCTATCTGTTCTAAAATGCGCCCGTCTTTGCTATCGTTATTAATCTTAATAAAATTTTCTATAGCATTAATAATGAATAAGCTTCCATGTAAGTAAAAAACATCTTGCGGACCCCTTGAAAGATTATTATTCCATTTTGGAAAATCATTGGTATTCATATCACGCGTAAATCCATCGTCATGTGGTAATGATGAAAAGTCAAAATCATGTAAATTGAACAGGTCTAAATGTTGATTAGTCCTATTCATAATTATCCAATACAGTAAAAGATCATAGTTTGTAGTAAATATTTTGTTAAAGTTTGATAATATTTTTAAACATGCTATGAAAGTACCAGGAGAAATGTCGCTTTGGAATTTGGGATGAACAGAGTTTATTGTATTGTAGAAAGCGGCAATTAGATTATCCTTATCCTTATTGAGAGTTCTGTTGAGTAATTCCGCTTTAGGATAATGTTTTATGGTTTCTATAGTTATATTTAAATGGTCCAACACTTTCTCAAAATCGCAGGTATTGATGTCATCAAATAGATTTTTGATGCTCTTACTTATGGATATCTCCCCTTCATCTGCTAACTTTTGTGCTTGTTTGTATAGATATTTATAATCAAAATTTTCACATAAACTAATACTGAAGCCATTACCCAACAATATGGATCTATTTTTGTTGGTTGAATTCTCTAATGCTTCTTCAAACGAAATTGGATTTAGTTTGGCCATCCTTTGCCCTCTATAAATAAGACCCGATGTGTTTAATTATAGTTCAAACGGGTATTTTTTGAGTCTGAGGCACTGAATTACCGAAGTGGTTATGTCCCTTGATTGTCCCAATATCCTTTGGGGGTTCTCTAAGATTATGTGTTTAAAACAGAAAAATAATATGAACACCTGATTTAGTATCAATGGCAGATATTTTCAGTGTGAGCATACGCTATGCTATGGTTGGTGTATCTAACGATCCATTTCTATTTCACTCCTTGTTTTTGTGGGCAGTGTTTTTTCAGGAGTGAAGGAGCCAGATTTTTCTAATGCTTGTTGACTTTTGTTGTAAGCTGCGACTAATTGATTTAAGTCTCTTTTATTGTCAATGGTTGCAGCATTGTCTCTAATGGAAATGATTTGGCTGCCGCTTAACTTCATGGACTTTATTTGTACAAAATCGGCAATTGTTTTTGGTAGTTCAATTGGCTTATCAACGATTGAGGAAATGGCTCCTATATCCTTTCTCATTAGTTGCTTTTGGATTTCTGCAATCCCTTTGCTTAAATGAATATCGTTCCAGTCTGTTTTTGCTTTTCCCTGCAACCCATCGGGAAATACTGCTCTGGCACTTAAGTTATCTTGTTTAAAGGCATTAATTGTTTTTTCGATGGCTTGTTGTGATTTAGCGAACTCTCCATCATTATCTCCTGCAATAACAACTTCTTTTGAATGGAATTTTTTGATGATTGGGCTTAAGTTCTTCATGTTTGAAACGCCAAAGGAGCATAAAACTGTGGCTTTGCTGTCCGCGAGAGCGATGGAAGCACCTGTTTCAAAACCTTCGGCGATATAAAGGCGGGATCCTTGCATTCCTTTTTGAATAACGCCACAACTGCCGTCTATGATTCCTTTGGATAGCTTTGGGTTGTCCATGAATTTATTTTTACTGGCTGTTTGCTTGTCCAGATAAATTCGTTGAACGCCTGTTAGTTCATTTTTTTCATTTCTTGCAGCAATGATTAATGCTGGGATTTTATTAACTTTATCTTCCAATAATCCTTGTTCATTGCAGTTTTTCCATTGAGATCCAGTGGGCCAGAAACGTATATCCATTTTATCAATGGATTCTATGCCCCGATGTTGTTTTAAATATTTTTCGGCCAATGTTCCCTTTGCAAGAATAGAACCATCCCAGATACTTTTTGCAGAAATTACTTTGTTCTTCTTTTCAAGGTCATTTAATTTTTGTAATTCATTTTTACTGGAAATGGGGGCTTTTATGAATATGGAAAGGTTTTCTAATTGATTTATGCCTACCATGGACGCAGCTTGAGAGAGTGCTTCTTTAAAGGACAGCTTATCTCTAGCAATAATCGCTTGAATCGGCGCGCCTCCTATTCCGTCACTGAAATCATGCCATAAGCCTTTGTCCTTGCCTTTCAAGCTTACAATTAAGCCACCAGAATAACGTAACTCTCTGGAGTTTTGTGTTTTTGGCTCACCCCAGATTGTTTTATAGGTAGTTTCTGGGTCGGCCATCAGAGCTTCATTAATAATTCTGGCATCCAAAAATTGTGCAGATTGTTGGATTTTTTGTAAGACCGGATTGGTTGATTGCAATGATTTTTGGGTGATCGTTTCTGGCTTAAAATCGTAGTTATTTTCTAATTCCTTATTAATTGTATTTACAGATGACACATTCAATGGATATTCTTGCAAAGCTAATTGATAACCGCTGCCCTTTTCAATTTGCTTCATATGACTGGAAAGAGATAACCAGTTCTTTTTCCAGGCTGATATTTCTTTTGCAGAATTAGAGTTTGTGACGCTAGGGAACTGCATTGATAGTGTGTGTACGACTTCATTTAGCTCCTTAATTTCACGCAATTTTATTTGGTGGTTGCTAGCCTGGGCTAACAGCTTTTCTTTGTTGCCTTTTTCATAGGATAAAATTGAATCAAGGTACTTTGAGCCTTTTAATTGATGAGCCAATGCATCACGTTTTGATGACTGACTGATTGCTGCTGATATCAGCTTGTTATTTTGTACATTGCCATCAGCTTTATTAAGGTGCGCCTGCTGCCAAAGCCTGTAAGTTTGCATACTGGCTTTTTTGTAAGTCAGGAAACATTGATAGTCTTTTTTCTCAGGTGAAGAAATATTAGATAATCGTTCCTTTCTGTCGGTAACTCGTAGATATTTACTAAGGGTTTTAGATTCAATATTTGCTTCTTTAATAAAGGGATAATGGCCAGTGATATCATTTTTAATCTCATTAATTACTGCAAGACGTGTTTTGAAATTAGACTTACTTGCCGTAAATTGCTTGATGTTTTCCCGATACTGCTGTTTTTCTGTTTGTACTGCTAACTTTGCCAAATCCAGCTTGAAATAAGAGGCTATTTCAGGCATGGCTTTGTTTTGCATCAATTCGTGAGCTAACTCATTGCGGCGGGTGAGTAACTCAATAGATTTTGGATTACTACTCTTCCCTTCACTGTTTCCCGCTTCTTTTAAACTTGCTGACCAATTTTCTCTAAGCTCAAGCTGTAATGCTTTATAGGCTTTGATGTTATCGAACGCCAATCTTCCCTCAGCACTTAATCCATTTCGAAACAATTTATCGCTATGCAAACGCGCATCTTTATGTATGGATTGCCATAATGATTCAGGCTTTTGATTCAATTCTTTTGCATGGGTTAAAACAAAAGAATGTGATAACTTGGATTCTCTTTTAATTTGGACTGCAAGCCTTTCTTTCTCTTCGCCTTGTGCGTTTAAATAAAGCGAAATATTGGTACGTATTAAGTCCCTTGTTGCCTGCTTGCCAAGTGATTCCAGGCGCATCTGTGCTTTTTTAAATTCCTTGCCATATTCATGCTGTGGCAATCCAATTCGGTTTAGTTCTCCGATGGAAAAATGCTGCAAATAAGGTTTATAACGCTCCAGATCCCTACTAATTACAAAAGCTACTGCATTGCGTTTAGCGGACTGTTGTTGCAGAGCTTGTTTATTCTGATTTGAAATTCCATTATCCAACGATTGGGCATTGATATGCTGACTTCGTTTAAGGATTTGTTGGTTTAAAAACACGTACTGCCTGACAGTAGAAAAATCCTGCCTTTCTGATTTGGGTAGTGAATGTAATAACTTCGAGGTTTGGAAACGCAGGGCTTCACGCCGATAGGTACTAACACCAAAACCCAAGCGTTCTTTGGCAAGGCGATACAATTTGGGATCATTCACAATGGCAAATGCTAATTTTGCCGCTTTTCGATCTTCCCCTTGTTGTTTGCATTGAACATAGGTTTCTACTGTCTGTTCCAAGCCCTTCCAGTCCTGTTCTTTCGATAATTTTTTTTCAATGGCATTTTGTAAGACTATGCTGTTTTTGTGCTCTTTAAAACGTGCTTCATGAGCTTTCAGAGTATCTGAATCAACCATATCCATTGAGGAGTACTTGTCACTGTTATTGGTGGTAATGGCTTTAACCAGATGATCTTTATCGTCCGTGACTACTATCATTTCCCAAATACCACGGGTTGTTTCCACGTAATAGTTTTGGATGGTTGATGCAAATCGGTTTTGGCTTTCAATAAGGCCAAGACCTCTTTTTTTATCTTTTCCCTGGGTAGCATAGGTCGTGAGTACATAGCCATGATCAAGATGTCGTAGTTCTTTTGCTCCGTGAGGTAAGTGTAGGGTTTGATTGTCTTCCGTTATGATTGTTATTCCCTCATTGTTGATTTGTCTGATGGTTGCCAATTCAGAGTTGCGAATACCATTGTGTTCAGAATTACGTTTCCATTGAATTTGATCACCGGCCATTAGACTCAATTGTTCTCGCCGATATACTTCAACAGGCCGTTCCAAATCTTTGTTTTCAGTTCTAAATTCAGGTAGTGAGGACAATTTAAATTTTATGGCTTGACCATTTTCATGCTTAAGAATCAGTGTATTATTATGCTTGTTTTTGTTAGTGACCTGCCCAACAGTTAAATAATCTCCTGCTTTGATGTTATACCGCTGAATAGTATGATTAAAACGAATGATATCGTTTTGACTATAATAAGCTGCATTTCTGAGCTTAATTCCAGTTAAATTGCGTTCTTTTAATATGGGTTGCAGATGCTCTTGTCCGGTTAGTGTCCCTTCTTGAATTAAAGCGTTTCGTAAAATCTGAGTTATATCCTGGCGATTTCTGTGCGTTGGGGCAAAGCATAGTGTGTTTTGGCGTTCTTCTGGTGTTAATGACAACCATTTACTTGAAATATAATCAACCCGTTTTAAATAAGTATCAAGCGTTTCCACATGAGTTAACTTATCAACGGCATCATAGATTTCACCTCTACCAGCATGAATTGCTGATTCCCTTAATTCTGAGTCTTTCTGGCGAAGATTATCCGTCATGGCAACGGTTTTAATCCCATAATCTTGAATGACAGAGAATAATTTCCCGCTGGATGGGGAAGGAAGCTGGGCTTTATCGCCAATGATCTTTAACTGGGTATTAAACTGTTCTGCCAGTTTGATGATTTTATGTCCTTGTGGATTAGATAACATAGAGGCTTCGTCCACCACAAATATGGTTTTACTTAAGTCCTGTTTCTGATTTTGCAATCTCCCTAACTCTCTTGCAAAGGTAGAAGCATTTAACCCTCCTTTATGGCGCAGTTCATTGGCGGCTGCCGAGCCTGCGGTAATACCACGAATTTCATAGCCCTGAAGAGATGCTAATTCACGAGTCAAACGTAGCATCGTGGTTTTACCAGTTCCTGCATACCCTTGAATGGCAATAAATCGGTCTGTTGAGGTTAGGAAGGTTGTCATAGCTTTTTTCTGTGAAGGGGATAAAGCAAATGCCATCTCCTGTTCTTTTGCTTTTATAAACTCACTGACTTTTTGTTTCGAACAAATAGCAGAAACAGCACCTTTACCATTTTCAATACGCTGGATGGCCTCGCTCTCAAGTGTTAGTTGCCAGGGCGTTGTCAATAAAGGCTTTTGTGTGAAGGGGTGTCTTGCCGTATACAGGTTTTGATTTGCAATGTTTTCATCAATGGCTTTATTAATTAAGGTTTCATCGATTATCTTATTGCTGGCGATTACATATTTTAGCGCTTCTTTTTTAAGTTCCCTTTCCTCAAACACCGCATGCTGTTGACTGATTGATTCAATGGCCACATACACAGACTCTCTGGCATGAGTCATTTCGATGTTATCCTTACCATAAAAGCGCTCAACAATGTTTTCCTTTAAAGTTTGAAAGAGATTTTTCTGAGGCTTATACGATGAAGCCACTAGTTGATGTGGATCAAAGCCCATTTCCTGGCATTCTTTGATGATGTCTTCTTTCCATTTCTCATAATCAATGATTTCTTTATCCAATTTTGTTTTTTGAGCCGCAATCGAGGATGCTTTAGCACCACTCCAGCCTTTTTCGTCAAGTAATGCTTCGATGGATTCCCTTCTTTTTGAAAAATGAGTTAATACCTGCTCAGGTGCACCCTGGATTTCCCACAAACCATCACCATCAGATGCCAGCTGATAGCCAAGTTCTTTGGTTAAATTCGCTAATTTGTTACGAAATTTAAGCCCGCCATAGATATGGTGCTTCATGATTTGTTCAACCACGCCTTTTTGACCATCCATGTCACTGGCAAGCGAGCGCCACTTCCCATCTGGGCAGTGGGTCATATTTTGAACTACAAGGTGCGTATGTGAATTAGGATCATTGGCACGAGAGCTTGGTTGACGAAATGCTGCAATGACTAAATTTCTGGTATCAATATATTCAATTTTGCCGTCAACAAGTTGCCTGGCTTGTGCAAACTCCTTTTCCATTTCTTCAACGAACCATTCTACGGCCTTATCAAACACCTCTCCAAGCCTTGGATCAGCACCACTTTCAAGTAAAATTGAAAAAGACTTTGGGGCAGTAAGGGTCATATCAAAACCGGGGCGATGATGAATACCATCCTTATCGATTCGACCGAGTTGAGTACCATCAGGTAATATGCCTTTCAGAAGGGCAATCATCTGTTCTTTTTCTACTGCTTGCCCGTGGATCCCAAGAATTTTCGCTCCATCTCCTAACCAACGAACACTTTTAGAATCGTTTTCATAATAATTGACGACATCTAGATAGTAGGCTGCGGCTCCATCGGCACTGTCTAATGGCTGAAGACTTAACATGCTTACCCCCCAATTTGTTCTTATAAAAACTCAACAAGCTCTTTTTCTTCCTCAAGCTTTTTTTCTCTTGCAATTGGTTTTGTGATATCTTTTTTTGTTGAAGTTGCAGCCTCTAAAGCATCATCATGGGATGCGGCAAGGATGGGATCGCTGTAGGTGTCCACCAATTGCTCTACTTTTTGACGAAGTGGATCAGGATCAATGTCTCGTGCAATAAATTCTTCATGAATGAGAGGATAATCAACGTAATTAAGCTTTATTTTTGCCGCAGGAAATTCCCCTTTGACGCGCAAATATCCTTGTAGATCATTGATTACCTGAATTTGGGTTGGTAAAACCAATTGTTTTTCTTTAGTTTGACGAGAAACTGAAATCCCATCACGCATGGTGTTTGCCCCATAACTGATGGACTCATTCACCTCTTCAATTTCGTATGTACCAATATTGCGGGAGGCGTGCTCCGCATCAGTATGTTCGGGTAAGCGTAGGAACAATCGAGTCGAACACAGATTTGAAAGGGACGCGGCACCATCGTTACCATAAATGGTACGCAACTGGGATGCACCGTGATGACCTAATAAGAAGCAACCACCAAATTTGCGACTTTCTGATTTAACTGCGGCTAAAAAAGGTAAGGCATGCAAGGTAGCCAGCTCATCCAAAATAAACCAAACACGGCGGTTATCATCAGGCGCTAAACTTAAGAGTTCTTTGGTAGCAGTATTAATCCAGGCCGAAATTAGTGGTCTGATGGTTGGGTGTTTGCGCCCATCAGAACTGACAAACAAACAGGAATTATTCTGCTCATTCAAAATCCAGTCGCGAATCGAAAAGATGTCCCCATCATCTTTCAAATACAGTAAGGATTTTAAATAAGTAGCCATTACGGTTTTCACATTTAAAGCAGTCTTTTGTACTTTATCGGATACCAGAGATTCTGATTCAGTATGACGCAGTAAATGATGAATTCGACCTAAGTCTGCTGTGAGCAAATATTGCAATAACATCAGATTGGAGCGTTTAGGATCATTTTTTAGCTCATTGGCAGTCGAGACGAAAATCATACGCGCGGCTTTAATCCAAAAGGGATCCATGGTGTTATTGATGGGCATCGGCATGATGGCCTCAGCAAGTGCTTCAAGATCTGCTTTGTCTTCGCATTCTGCCCAGACATTCCAGGAATGGCCTCTCGTATCTAAGGGATTTAAAATTACATCTTGATGTTCACGATAAAAACGGGATAAATAAGTTCCTCCTTTATCATAAATAATCGCGCGCTCACCCCTAGCTTGTATTGTCGTCAATAGATCACGAATAGCAACAGTTTTACCAGATCCGGTGGTTCCGACTATTTGTATATGCTGGGTTTCAGAACCAAAGGGCAGAGATACACCACCAATCCGATAAGGAGAAATCCTGCTTGTCTTTTTGATGCACTTTTGTAACGTGTTTTCATCAACTAACTCACTGCCGCGAATGATCTTAGCTTTACTTTGATTTTCCCCTCTTTTTTGCAACCACTTAACCATGACAATTAACATCATGACAGAGGCAAATAGTGCCTCTATCATGCTCTTAAGTAGAGCTTGTTTTAATTGATTAACAATGCCGATGACCATGGGAGCTTTTACAATTTGCGCTGAATACACTGGATAAGATTCACCCGTTGGCATGCGAACCACTTGCTTGGCTTTGCTCTGTATTAAAGTCATTGCCTGGGCTTTAACCCATTGCTGGCCAATATAACGTTGATACGCACTGGTATTAAAATAAAAAGCGATGACTGAGAAAATAAAAAAAACTATCAGCATAGCAAGGCTTACTTTCTTACCTACCTGTGTGAACATGCGGACATTGTGCAAAAAGATTTGACCGCCGCGAATAAATAATTTTGTAGGATTTACCGCCATCATTGACTCCGAATCGATATAAAAAAAGTGAAAATCAGGCTACAATGAATAAAAAGGAGAAAATCCAATGGAGAAGAACTATAAAGGGCAAGTGATGATAAGCTCACTTGATGAATTGTCCCCTGAACAAAGAAAAAAACTGCGTTTGGCATCAATGGGAATCGGTTCTCTTGTTCTTTTAATTGTGGTGTTACTATTTCTTTGTTTTGGTGATTTCCCAAGTAACAAAGACTCCTTATTTTTTTACTGCACCGATTGGCTCTTATTCCTTGTGTCACCTTTAGCGGCTTTTGGGCTTGGTGCCTCTTTTGGCTTTGATTTGATGCTCTCAGATCTAGGCTTTGCATTTTCTTTTGGATCCTACGGTGGTTCATCACTAAACCAGCCGTTTTCCTCACATGAGTCGCCCAATTACCATCGTTCAAACCACTACGGCTCTTCTGTGAGCATAAACCCAAGCTCAGGTCGGCCGATGTCAGGAAGCAGTGGTATGGATACCTCTGGAAACCCTTATGGAACCCGATCCTGGTAAGCATCATTTTACGTCCTTGTTTGCCTGGGCAACGATGACATCCTGCATGACTTGCGACCCGTCTTGCACTATGCCCTCAACATTCTTGGACATCTCTGACTTGGCGCGTGCAAAATCCTTATCAACTGCACTAACCGAATCTTTATTGACGCTTCCTGCATTGATGTTCTTTGCTCGGTCATTGAACGTATTGGTATAATCCCCAAGGGCATGATCAACCCCCGCACTACCTGCAATACGACTTTTAAATCCTTCATTTTTTTGGTGCACTTGACTTTCGTTAATAGGATGATTTTTTTGAAATTGGCTGATTGATTGCGCGGTTTTTTCACCAACAAATTGTCTTGCATAAGACTGAGCTAATTCAGGATCGTGACGAATTAGCCATTCTGCCTGTTGCAACCCAATAGTGCCCTGACTATTAGGTGCACGATGATGTGATAACCAATCAATAAATCCTGTTTGAGCATCAAGATTAATAGATGCTGTTTGTTCGCTGGAAGTAGTTGCTTGTCGGTGATAACTCTCTGATTCGGAAAAACTCGCCACAGCTTCATCTCGATACTGCATAGATTTATCAAAGCCTGCTGAAAAGTTATTAGCCAAGCGTCCACTAAAATCATCAGAAGTGCGGAAATGATCGTCCTTGGTGGCTTGTCTTGCCTCATTCACCACATCTGTAAAATGGTGTTCCTCACTAAAGCGCCGCGCTTCATTCATCAAGCGTGCGTCTTGATGGGATTCTGATTTGTCCCGTTCATGACGCACATTTCCCCCAATCTCAATATTACCCTTTGCCCCAGGTACTGCAGAACCGGTTCCAAAACCAAACGATCCTCCTAAATTAATACTGGCAGCACTTAAAACTTTAGTCGCGTCATCCCGAGAAATATTATGATCGTGAGCAAAGGTATCAATGAGATTGGATATTTTTGATGCCGCCGCATTAAAGCCTGCTGAAGTGGATATTTGGTGTCCCTGCCCACTTTGTTCCCCATGTGATTGCGTTTCACCAAGCTCTGCCAGGCTTCTGAGTGATGCCGCATAGTGCTCTGATGAAGCAATTGATTTATTGAACCCAGCACTTTTAGCACTGTCGGATAATTCAGAAAATGCAGATCGCGTGCTTTCTCCTAATTGAATATTAAGCGGGGTATGCGAGGTCGCAGTTGCCATCGTCAGTGTTTCACTGCCATCACGCGATATTCGCGCAATTGAACCACTATCAAGGCTTGTTTCAATACCACCCAATGATATTCTGGCGTTTTGATCGTTATGAAAAGAACTGCTATTAAACCCATTATGATTAGCAAAACTGGTATTTCCGTAGCTGTAATTTCCCATTTGTGCTTCTTCTGCCGCAGAGGAGGCGGCATTTTGAACAATACCTGTTGGTTGTTGCGTGAGTGATACAAAACTACCCACGTGTCGACTGATTAACATATAACTCAATGTGGTTGTCGCCAAGACTAAGTAGCCTCCCAAGGCAGCCATATTTTCATAGACTTGATTCATGCCTGTTTGGTAGGCCAAAGTAGTCGCCCCTGTTGACACAAAGGACAATGAAAACTGCGCCAAAATAGTCATGATGTAGTTAATAACAGTAAACATCGGTGCCCATAGGGCAAGCCAGACATACAGTGTTGCGTAAAATTGAAAAAAAGAAATGCCGGAGGGAAAGGGGAAAAAAAACAAGACAAAAATAAAACACCCTATAACAATGCAAAATAAAAGACTTTGCAACATGGGCAACCAATAGGCGGACATTAGTCCAATGTTGCTGAGTGCCGCGGGTATTTTATCCTGTGCTCGACTGGCTGAAAAACTGTCTATGGCCGCTTTTGAATTCACACGTGCGCCCATAGAAAACACGCCATCGCGAATGGCGTTGGCCATCATATTTTGCCGAATAAGTGCTGCGGCATCACCTGACATGGCGGTTAAATGATTATAAGCTTGAGGTAAGTATTTTTCGAAATTAGCTAGGGCATCTGAATGATTGCCAAAAGCAAAACCTGCATACTTAGATTTGGCATCTTCAATCACGCCACTCCAGGCACTGTCTAATAAACTAGCGGCTTCCATACACGATTTAAATGAACCATCGTAAATAAACCCACGAGCAACAGAGGCATTGGATTTAACCAATTCCCAAATATCTCTTGCTTGATTAATGTCTTTTAAGCCATATCGTCCATACATCACATCATAGAACACGCATTGCTGCATGAACTTTTGCATGTTTGCATTAAACAACGGATCGGTTATTTTTATATTACTTGCTGATAAAAAGAGCTTCGCACCCATGATCATGCCTGTTTGGCTGTAATCCATATCGTTAGGTGAATGAAAGAAGAATTCAAAAAGCCGGGTTATTTTATCACTTAGCTGACTGCTTAATCCTCCTACAACACCCAAAACTAAGGGCACGTTATCAACCGTTAAATCTGGTCGCAGAGGATCAGTTCTATCGTGGATTTGCAAATTGCAGGTAGGTGTTAGAATAAATGAAATAACAAAAGCATATTTTAAAATAAAGAAGAACATACTGCGCACATCACGTTTTACAATAAATTGGCCAACAGTCCAAACCCCACCAATAATCAGTGCTGTTCTAAAAATCCCAAGTATTCCATCATAGTGAAACATAGCTGCGGTGGCGTTATAAAACGCCTTAAGTAACTCACCACCGGTAATCGTATAAATTTGCATCGTAACAGCCATTTCACTCACCTCATTTGATTAGCCCAACTCAAAGACTGAGTGAGCTCTGATGAAAATTCGCCTACAAGCATTTGCTCGATGGTTTGAGTTTCTTGAATCATCTGCATCGCCATGCTCATTCGCTGATGCGCGCTACCTTCCATTTGAACCAAGTCGCGACGAGCCTGGGTGAGATCAGTTTGAAACTCTTTCATTATTGCTTCTGGATATTGCAGAGCTCCTGCTGCTTGTTTAACGAGTTGCAGGTTTTCATTCAAATATTGAAATAAAATATCGATGGCAATGGCTTCTGAGTAACGTGTAGTGTCAATCACTGCACTGTCCTTCATAAAGGCCATTTGAACGCTGACCATTTTCATCACCGGATATTGTGTGGACTCAATTAATCCTTTAGCGGCCTCACTTTGCTCCACATTGTCTTTAATCTTGCTTGCCATATCCAAAATCAGATCACGAACTTTTGATTCAAGACCATGACTGATATCAATGTTTTTACTGGTTAAGGTGGGTTGTAAGCATTTGACCTTTTCATCACATTGATAGATTTTTACCTCGCCACCGCGTAAAAGAGCGCTGATTAAATTGTTATTACTTACTAAGGAAGACAGGCGTTGGACATGCACCCCTTCTGCATCGCGAGTCAGAATTAAGGTGCCTGATAAGGTCATCATGAGTTGAGCTAATTCGATATCATCTGCAAATAAGCCGTTTTTCTTTAACGCATTCCACGCCACATTGGTATTATCAACTACCTGCTCATTGCTGCTGTTTTCATTAATCACTCTGTCGTAATCATAATTACTGGAGCCTTTACCACAGCCTTGTCGTGCCTCGGCCCAGTCTGAAAAGAGATTTTTGGATTGACCGATGGATTGGCAGGCATGTTGTTGTGCAATACGGGTGCGTGGGGCTAAACCCAGTACGGCACTTTCCGCGGTTGCGCACGAGCTGATATTGGTTTGGTTCACCCAGGTAGCCACGTTTTGTAATTTGGTTGCCACATTACCTAAAAGAGGAGTTGCTTGCTCTAGGGCCAATTGGAAGGCAAGACCTTGTGAGTTGTTCAATATATTCTTGGTAAAATCGACAAATTCTTTACCTTTGATGTGAGAAAACCCACCTAACGTGGCATCTATGCCGCCACAGCCTGCGGACACTTTAGGCCAGCTCAAACGCATGATTTGCAGATTACGTACGCTGCTTCTAGCGTATAAATTACCGCCAGTATAAAAACCAGCACGCTGCGCTTGGTAAGCATGCGGCTCTGTTACATTCGCGCCCATATTAAGAGCTTTAAAATAACCAGTTAAATCCTCACCTATTGATTTGCTGTACACTTGTCCGATGCCAAGTGCACCGATTAACCCACAAGACAGAAGAATTTTTTTCATAAAGGCACCTCTTTGTCATGTATCTGGCTAATTTTTAGTAACCGATTGGTTAGTTCGCCTTCATCAATAGTGCCTTCAGTAACAAGACTCGCCACTTGGCTCTTTGGGTTAATCAAAAAAAGAGAAGGATAAACACTGACTTGAAATACCTTCGTTTGTCCTTCATTCATCACCGCATCAGGAAAGGATGGTAAAAAGCCTCCATCAACAGAAATAGCAACTACGCTAAAGCCATAGTGTTGACTCAAGCGTTTGAGCGTGGGTGCAAAGCGTTGACAATGAGGACAACTCGAACTGAAAAAAAAGAAAAATCCTTGATGTTTGGCAAGGGCATGAAGCGGTGCATTATCAATATCGGCGTATAGGCTTGATGAAAATAACGTTCCTAATATTAGAAAAATAGCTAATTTATTGCGCATTGTAATCTCCCGATTGAAAAGCGTTGCTTGCCATTAAAATGTTTTCCTTCAATTCCGACTGGCTGACTAAGCCATAAGCAACTGGCATGGTTTTTTTAGATACTGGATTAAGAGCAAAAACCGCAGGAATGTGTTTAACACCCATCTGAGTTGCCTGACCGGAATCAACTCGTGAGTTAGGTAACATCGGGGAGATGCGATTGGTCATGGCAATTGGAATAACAGTCATGTGATAACTGTTCGCAAAATCACTCACTACTTGGGCCATGCGCTCGCTAAATGGTTCACCACCTTCATAGAAATACAACAAACCAGATGTTTGACTAATTTGAGTAATCGCCTTTTCCTTTTGCATGCTGTTTTGCTGGTTGTAGATATCACGTGCTGCACTACTGCTCGGATTAATAAGACTTTCATCCTGATCGGGGTTTATTAGCAGATCGAGCATCCATTTCTCAGAAAACAGATTAGCCTGTGCCACAATCAATCGTTGTAATCGTCTTGCACGAGCAATATTTTCAGGAGTTGGATTTAAAATAGCTTGTGCGCGAGCCTGTTGCACTCTATTACCAATCAATTTCCATGTTTTATCAGGATCGGCAGGTTTACTTACATGTGAAGGTGCCACTGACTCGGTTTGTGGTTTATTCTTGACTTCCTCTTTGGGATCCTTATGCCAATACCAACCTTCCTCATGCTCATTAAGATAAGGCTGCTCGGCGTACAAAAAAGGACTCACGCTAACCAACAAAACAAAAAACCATCTAGCCATTGATGTCTCCTTGATTGTAAAATTGATTAAGGCGCTGGCTTATTCCATTGGCAGTCTGTTGGTAATCCGGTTGTTTTTGTTTATTTTTTACCTCCTCATAAAATTCTGAAAAATCAATGGCTTCGAAGTGAATTAATTGCAATTGCTCAGGCGTAATACCCGAGCAATTTGAATATTTATTTTGGCCAAAACCAATATGTAACTGATCACGTCTTCCTTGTACTTGAACCATACGGGCTAATTTAGATTGGAAGACACAGTAAGTCTGGTGATGATCGACACAGACCGAGCCAATAGGGAGTTTTTTGCGTTTAAAACAATATTCACCCGTAGGTACTACCAGTTTGTTTTCTCGAGCTTTTCCCAGTTTTTTCTCAGCATCACTACACTGTGCCAGCTCAAGATCCAGACCCCACCCCTTATCACTGCAACAATTTTTAAAATGGAGCATTGTTGTTGAACATTCAAGCAATTGACCTTTGAAAATAAAATTGGCATTGCCATCAAAGTCTTTTGAGGCATCCGAGGCGGCGGATAAGGTGGACATTGCTTTTTTAAAATCGTCTTCATTGGCTGGGGTTAGTTCATGTTTCGCGCAATTACCATCCAAACAAAAAGCATCCTCGCCACACAACAGTTGGTTGTCAGTACATTGGTTTATCGGGCATTGATACGTTTGCTGATGGGTTGTGCAAAGTCCTGCTTCTTCTTTCACACAAGTTGAAGCAGTCTGCTCACATCCTTGATTAACTAGGTTATCGCACGTATTTTGCTCCTGACTACCACCACAGGTGTAGGATGCTCTCTCTTTCCAGCAAGGGCGGGTCAATGGAACATCGCCAATAATCCGTGTTTGATTGGGCTCAGTGCATGTTAGAGGCTCAGTAATATGACACAACCCCTCTTTTTCTTTGTTTTGCAAATGTTGGCATTGGTCGTCCCAATACTCTTTGCTTTCATAAATTTCTACCGTCATCGAAACGGAGTGAACATAGGGCACTGTGCAGCGACCGAATCGACAATTGCCAACAGACAATGATAGGGTGGGATTGGCGCATGTAGCTGTTTGCTCAACAACCACTAATTTCTTTTCATCAAGGAAACTGACCTTCACCATGGCGCAATTGGCAGGCAATAGAATCGCTGGTGCTGGTGCTAAATCCTTATAAATCGTATAGCAAGGAGTTTTGCCTTGTTGGCAGGTATCCGCTTGTGCCAGATTAACTGAGACTTTAAAAGGGGTATTCCTCATACCTCCTTTTCGCAGGTATAGACTGTAACTTTCTGTTTTGTAGGGGGAAACATCTAACCTTAAGTGTCTTGCACAATGCAATACACCTAATACCTTGCTAGACAGGCATGTTTTTTCCTGCCATGAGTAATGGCATTCTTTGGGTTTTAAAGAGCAGGTGGTTTTATCGGTATTTTGACCATGCATAATCGCATCTCCATTTTCCGCGATTTGATTTAACTTTTGCATTGATTCCGAGGCAGGATTTACTTGATACAAGGGGCGATGATTAAAACTTTCGCCTACTGCCTTTCCTGCATCATTCTGAGCCACGGCAGTTTGCGAATCGGCTTCAAGACCTGTGCTTGCCTGCGTGACGCCACTATAATAATGTTCTTGCGGCAGATTGGCTTGATAGCCAGGAAACTGGCTCAGATCCAGTGCTTTTAATAAATCAATGGATTGATTGGTATGGCTTGTTCCGGTCTGAACGCCTTCTTGATACGCCTGATTCAAATCAAGTGCAAAAACCTGTGAACAAAGGATTAAAAAAACTAAAACGAAGCCTTTCATTAGATTAATTCCCCTCTTAACCGAAGAATCATTTGATCCAACACGGGGTCTTCTGACTGCTCATCTCCCCTCATTTTTTCCAAAGCATAGTCCAGCGATACATCACCATAAAGACTGTCGTAACTCACCGGTTTGCAATCCATATTGGCAGGACAAGCAGGGGTGTCTTTCACATAAACCACTGCAGGAACCATAGCGATATCAAAGGTTTTAAAAAGAATAGGATCAAGCTGCATCCCAATTCCTGTTTTTTTACTGAGCGTTTGAATAGCCGTCATCGTTTCTTTAAACGAATTATGAATTAGTCCCCGAATCACAGGTGTTGCTCCACTTTTTTTACATTGTAAAAGCCAGGCTTTTAGACTTTTTTCTGGCATTGAAAACGATAAGAACACGAGTACCTGACTGACTTTTTTTAAGTGGGTTACAATGGGCTCCTGTGTTTTTATGACTTGATGCATCTCGCCGGTAAATTCTGCAATTTGACCCGATTTTTCTGAAGTCTCAAGAGACTTACTGATTTGCTTTATTTCATTTGTAAAAGCATTGGCGCGATTTTTTGTATTCGCCTCAATAGACGCAATATAGGCTTCATCTTCTGCAAGTGCAGGAAATGACAACAAAAATAATGCAACCAAGAAAGAAGTGTTCATTCGTATTGTTTTCATCACATCTCCTAATCGTTAAAAGGCGCAACAATTGCGTTTGCGCCAGATCAGATACCCAAAATCCTCGCCCTTAAACGGATATTCGTGCCCTGCCTCCCATAGGGTCGTAGCACGCCCAAGGGGATAACAGGCATTAGTAGTCGGTAAAGGATTGACCATTTGATAGCGGTAACGTGATTTGGGCAAAATAGGGGAATAATGAGTATGACAAATGGATTTTGCGCTGCTTGTCGAATCGTCAAGTCCTACTGTGTCTTCCAATAGTCCCTGGCGGTGCAGTTTAAAATTCATACGCTCAGACAGTAAGACTGATGCCTGAACCCCGCCAACATGTTCTTGCACATGCCCCGTTAAAGGGTACATGCTTCCCTGAGCTCCTGCGCACCAAAAGAGTTTGTCAATGGCACTGCCCAATAAAGCGGTACTTGAATCAGCAGCGCAAGCCGCTTGTGCGGGTAAACTACCAAACAATACCGCCTCAGGATTAATGACGAAACCCAGCTCATCGTCATTCCACATCACATCCAATTCACTCGGATAAGCAATGTCAAAGTCTCCTTTTTCAACACAAATCCCATCAGTTAACACATTCAACCAATACATCAATGGGAACTTGTACCAGTGCACGTGGTAAAATGATTGATTGGATAAATTACTATCTGTTTCCACCGCACCTTTGCGGTAATACTTGCCAAAATTTAAAGAAATTCCCCCTAAATTAACTAAGCAAAATGGGGTTCTGGTTACATCCACTAAGTTAACAGGCTCCCAATAACCCATTGTTAATCCCAATCTCGGTATAGGATTTCCTGGGCATTCACAAACAGGCAGTTTGGGATTTTTAGTGTCTGGCAAATGATTGGAGGAAACGAGATTAGCTTGCCCTAAACTGAACGGGAACAAACACGACCAACAGACATCAGTAATGGGATTTACAAAACGACCATGACAAGATCCTGCTTGGGTCAACCCAGAAGCTAAAAAAGCAATAAGAATAAAAAAGGCTTTCATACAGTCACCTCATTAATTTGCAACCGCTTCCCTGCTTGAAAAACCCGCGCCGGCAAATACTTTATTTGAAATTTGGCAACCAAAAATCCATTTAAATCAAAATAAATAGCTTGCTTTAATTGATTCGCAACTTCCTTTACAGAGCCTGAGGTGAGGATTAATTTTACTTTTTGGTGCTGCGTTAATTCCTGGGTAACCCATGCAACCTGTGCCTCATCATCCCCGTCAAAAAACAGGAGAGTGCTACTCAAGCCCACTCTATCCAGGGGGTTAATTACAGTGCCTTGTTTAACAATCACTTGGCCGTGACTGTCCTTCACATCGTAAGGCACAGCAAGTGATGGATTAAAAAACCACGTTCTATTGTCTTCTGCTCTCGGCAAACGAATAGGTGTTGGGCGTGCCACATGTTCTTTTACCCGTTTTTTAAACTCAGATTGTACGGTCTTCCATTCCCCATTAACCTGCATCCCCTTCATTTTTTGCTGGATGTACTCTAAAAAATCTATTTCAGCAATTTCAAAGGTTTTGCCAAAGACACCATAGTCTTTAGCCTCTGCAAAAGGGAGATAGAGCATGCAAATAATCAACAGAAGCTTTTTCACGATTTATGCTCCAATTTGATCATCGTCATGAGGGTGGCTGTATAATCAGTGCTGCCTTTAATGACCGCTTCTCTTGGTAATAACACCAACGATTTGGAATGGGACAAGTCTTGTAACGCTGATTCCAAACGATGCGAAAATGCTTTAATTTCTGCTTCTTTCTCAAGGTTGGAATGATTTTTTTGCGCTTCCTCTTTGATAAATTGGGAGGTGATTGACAAGATATCAATGGTTGCAATATCTGGCCGCCTCAAAGCACTAAAAAAAATCCCATTAACTAAGATACTGGTGATGAGTGCGGTCAAAAGAGATACTTGAGTTGTCTTAAACATAGCCATACACCTCCAGGGCAACTTTGGAAATGGCATCAGCCAATGGCAAACCTGTTGCCATTAATCGTTTCAAGGCCTCGACTTCAGGACCACGTGTAGTGTTTAAGACGCGTGAAAATGGATCGACAATCAAACGATGCACTGTTGAATTCTCTTCACACATCATTAAAAACTCAGAGTATTCATTAGTTATTTTAAGGCTTCGGATTAAACGCTCGCCATAAGCATCCAACTGATTACTCGTTTTTAAAGTGTCAATCGTACTTTTGGAGGCACCTAAAAAGATTTTATAATAGGCGTTGTCGTAACACATTTTGGCAGTTGGATTGTTTTCATAATCATCTAAGCCATGAGTCACTGTAATAAAATTACCACCGTATTTAGGCGCACGCCTATAGCCCTCGTTAACAAAGTTAGCACTGCCACCCGTACCATTGTCTGAAAGTAATTCGTAGGATTCATCAATCAAGCAGCTTTTGGGAATGTGCTTTGGCGTGTAATACATCGCATTGGTGATTTGATACATTAAGATTTTCAATACAATGCGCTGCAAATCCTTATTTCCATCAAGACCACCCAACTCTAAAATGACTAAATTTCTTTTAAAATCGAGCGAACAAGGCGGTTCAAAATAACTGCCATAACGACCGTTTTTAGTATAGCTATACAACAGGCGCCCAATATTTTGAGAAATAGGATCGTTACTACTTTCTAAGTGATGAGCAATAAGAGTAATAGTTGTAGCATTGTGATGTTGTCGCCACATCGCCTCAATGGCTTTCTCAATATGACTTCGTTCTTCATCACTGACGTTACCTGATGGTCTTGCCATCATACCTACAAGTTGTATTAGCTGATTGTGAACGTCTTTAAATGCAGTATCATTTTTGGCTTGTGCATCAATTGTAGAAAAGAGGTTTAGGCTAATTTCAGTGTCATGATTAAAATCAATAAGCTGTCCGTTCAACATCTCACAAGATTTAGCGTATGAACCGCCCACATCAATGATATAAACAAAGCCCCCCTGGGATAACAGACTTTGAATGTAGTCATTCATTAAAAAGGATTTTCCTTTTCCAGGAGGAGCTACAATAGCGACATTATAGTTTCTGACTACGTTGTCAAAAAAATAAATAGCGGTAAATTGCCCTCGTCTTTGTGGATAGACCTGAGCAAATCGTCCTGCCCCTTTCCATTCCCCCTGGATAGGTAATAAGTTAACCGTATTAAAACTGGTTAAAGGTCTTACCCGTCCAAATGATTTGTAATCATCAAACATACCTTCAGCAGGTGCAAAGGGCATGGAGGCTAGAAGTGTTTGTAACTGCAAACCTGTTGGCGTGCGTAAATCAAATTGGTTACCACGAAATACATCCTTGGCACGTCGTACATCGCGACGGACATTGGCAGGTGTTGTAAACAATAAAACGTTATAATAGGAATCAACCAAAGAATCATCGCCACTGAGCCGCTCTCTTAACTCCTCAATTTCTGCGTATTTTTTGTTAAAATTTTTGACCCATTTGGCAATAAAAGGTTGTTTGGCATTTTGCCCTTCATCAGCATACTTGGCATCTAATGCCGCCATCACCTTGTCTTTATCTTTAATTCGTATTGCAAAACTAAAAAGAAAGGGACAACTTATTTGCAAAGAGGTATTAAACATTTTTCCAAATAAATCACCCAGTTGCCATTGCACAGGGGATTTAGGATATTGCCTAACGGACAAGCATTTAATCACCCTCGTATCTTCTTCTCGCTCAATCTCTATTTGATTGGATTTAACCCGCATACTCGCTTCAATGTCAGTCAGTTGAAAACGAATTTCAGTATTGGTATCGTAATTGGTTTTTTCTTCATACAAGCTGTCGGTTGGAAAGAGCCACTCCCGCTTTAAGCTAATCACTTCTTCAATAGACAGTTCTTTACAAATAATATTGACTGACTTTAGATTGTTGCTGATGTCTTCGCGCAAACTACCAAGCAACAAGCGATCGTCTTCTATGGATTTGCGCGGAATTGAAATACATAAAAATAAACGAAAATCACGCAAGACAAAATTGCTTTCTTTAGTTAATGAGCTGTACACCCCTTTGCGGTAAAATTCAGCTCGTCGGTGTGCCAGGGCTTTTAAAACCTCACTGCCTTGATTGCGTTGATGTTCCATTTCATCAATCATGTGGCCAATTTTAGGCGATGCCCAAAACAAAGCATGAAAACAACTTTCCGGTGGCAAAATATCCGTTAATATACTGGTGAGAATAGTCACTGTTTCTTCACTGGCACCAATCAGTGTCGAGCATTCAAACATCATATGAGATGCCTGTTTGTAAGGATAAATATCAGCTTCTGAATCGTAAACCTCGTCAGGTAAATAAGGTGCTAAGCAATAAGTATCCAACAGCGCTTCGATTTGCTTTTTATGATGCGCATCAGTCATGCCAAGCTCTTCTCGCAATGTTTCCAATAGCGAGCCTGTTGCATGACTTAAAATAGTGCTTGTTTTTTTAACTGCAAGACGCGCTTTTTTTATAGTTGACAACATAATGGCTCCCCTTATTTTAAAGCCAATTGTGACTGCTGCATCCACTGTCCTTCCTTAACAACGCTGTACACTCGATTGGCTTGATGATAATTGCCATCAGTGTCTTCATAAGGTGCTATCCAAAGAGGCATCACCCCTTCTCCATAACGCACAGGCTGACCAGGTCGCCCATCCATCACCAAAGGATTTCGGCTGGGGGTTACAGCCAGGGATTTGCCCTTACCATTCACCATGTCATAAACCTGATCCATACGTTTGCACGTTCCTCCATTGGGAGCTGGGCAATCAAAGTCCTCATTCAATTTGGCGCAACCGGTCAAAACAACACAGGGCAACAGTAATAAAGTAGTTAAAATTTTCATGATCTATATATCCTTAGAAAGAGTGGTTTTTATAGAAAAATTGGTTGGCAGCTTTTTCTTCAGCAGTCTCAGACTCGGCAGGGGCTTCAAAAGCTACTTTGGAATTTTGGCTTTCTTCTGGTTGTTCAGGGGCATTAGTGTCCGTTCCCCCATCAAGCCAAAAACCCTTAAGAAAAGTTACATCTACTGTAACGATTGGAGGCAATTGAATAATCGGGTGGTACATTTCAGCACGCTTGATGTTGTATTGCGCATACATTTTTGCAGCGCCCGATCCGCCACTAGAAACAGCCGCGAGAGGAATTTTTCCTGCTTGAATGGTTGATACACTTCCTAGAGGCGAGGTGCTGTAATCAGTGGAATATTGCTGGCCAATATTGCCCATGCTTTCCCAGAAGTTCCCCCAAAAAGCTTTTTTCACCATCGGTTCATCACGCCATACCGCACGCCCACGAATTCCGTTTTTAGAATCTGAAATGATGCCTGTAACCTGGATGTCGATATTGGTGCCATTGGAATGAATGCAACTTAATCGTTCGGTACGAAACTTTCCTCGCTCACTGGAAATATCGCCAATTACAGAAGCACTTACCATACAGCCTTTAAGTGGTGCCCTGTATTTATTCGGCATCACTCCATCATCGACAATTTGAAATATCATAATGTCGGGATTTGCTTGGCTTAAAACTCCCGCAGATGCATCTGCACCTTGTAAAACAACTGCTTTAGCAAAGGTGTTGGAGAAGACATAATTATTGGGTGTTTTGATTCGTGGCTTGGATTTTTTATTTAACTTGGCTGTGTATTGAATAAATCCCGAATCCATCTCCATGGAGTTGCTCGCTGCCGCTTCATCTGCTCGGGGTAACAACCCATTTTGAGGCTCATTGTTTTTTAATGTCCCATCTATTGGGGTAGTACGCTCCATTTGTAGCTTAACTATTTGATGCTTTAATTCAGAAAGTGTGGATTTCATTTCAGATAGTTCATCTTTTTGCGAGGTAATGAGCTTGCTTTGCTTGTCTTTTTCATCACCTAATGCCTTGAGGTTTTTATCAAAGAGCTCTGATTTTGCAAGCTCAGCTCGCCAGGCATTTTGTGTTTTCTCAATCCAATGGGATTCATTAGTGGCAGTAGATATCGGGCTGGCTAAGCTGTGTTTTTTATAAGCGGGTTTATCAACCTCTCTGGATTTAACTGTCTTGTTTCCCAATAAGGCAAAGCACGCAATCACCAACACTATAACGCCGATAACAATCCCTAAAAAGATCTGTTGTTGTTTTTTAAGTTGAATAGACATGTTAGCTAATCCTGTACAATCGAGTAGTTTCAAACGGCGCTAAATGGGTTTTAGCAAGCGCCACCCCTTTGGTTCCAGGCCAATTAAACCAGGATTCCTTGGCATCAATAGGCTGGTTGGTTACGTTTTTTAACTCAAAAATTTCACCCCGCATACGATTGCCATTAACTGTCAATAAGCGTTTTAGTTGTGTTTTTTGTGCTTTATAGACTGAAGGATTTTTGGGTATTGTTTGGGTAAAACCTTCTGGCAAATACCCATTAACAAGCGCTCGTAAAAAACCAACCATCACCTTTTCATAACTTGATGTATGTGGAGCGCGGGCACGAATTACAGGATTTCTGTAGGATTTAAAAACGATTGTTTGTGACGCAATGGGCTTTGGTTCTACACGCACGTTGTAAAAAAGACCTTTTTCAGTCAGCAAATTGATAGTAAAAGCTCGTGTGTGGTATAGAGGCGATGGCAAAAAAGTAAGAATACCCGTCGTATCATCAATTAATTTGCAATTCGCCTTCCCATTGCATGCATCAACCAGGGTGTTGCCAGGTGCTTTTATTTGCTGAATGCGATCATCCTCTAACATAAGATTATTGGGTTCTTTAATTGAGGCATTAATGAAAATATCTTCATAATTTCTGACTGTTTTTATTTGAGCACCTTCTGCTGTTGCTATTAATAAGCCTAAGCTGAATATCATTGCCATTTGTTTCATGATTACACCTTCTCAAGATTCGTTAGTTTCAACAGGCCATACTCATAGGAATACCTAATCAAAAAAGTCTCCCGTACATCAGACATCAAATCCGCGCCAACAAAACGCTTCATCTGTCCCATTACTTTTACGCTCAAGTGTTTGATATCAATTTCAAAGGTCGATGGATAAAACACGCTGGATAAATGTTCGTGATTAATTTGTTCGACTTCCTTAACCAATTGCGCCCTGATGTCCCCATACAGTGAGGGAGCTACATAGCCTAAGAGCGCATTAAATTGGTAAGTGGCTGAACTTGAAGTGATATTAAAACGAAGTTGCGTTAAGAAATTGGTCATGTCTCTTAAATAACCTTCCGAAACACCTGTTCCAGAAAGTGTAAATTCTTGAGATATTTTAGGTGGGATGAAATGGGTTTCATGTTTGCTATGAGCATAATGCAATAAGACCACAATGGTAATTGATTGCATGAATGTCATAGCTAGCAGCACACTACTAATACCTATGAATAAAACCCTAATCTTTTTTTCCTTCATTAATTCTGATTTTTTTTGTTCTATTTTCATCTGTTACCCCAAAAACGCTCTAATCCATGACGGTGGTGTTGCCCGTAACTTAGGTGATAGAGAAAAGAACCAATAAAAAAGGTGGATATAAAAATAGGGACCTTCATTACCCTTCATGCGTTTCATAAGAAATAGAAACGCACAGGTTAGAATCAATGAGGTAACAAAAAAACCACAAACAGCCCCAAATACGTAGAGAGTTAGTGCTCCTACCATGACCTCATCGAGTGTAAAAATAATCAATCGATAAGGCTCATTAAGATATTGGGGTGTTTTGTATTTTCTCGGATCTTCCATCTTAAACCCCTGCTAGCATTGCAACGACATTTAGAAAAATAGCCATCGCCCCAACGCCGCCAAGCGTTTTAATATTTCGAGTAAACATCAAGGTAACAACAGCCGCTACAGCTTCTCCGACATAAAGATAGGTTTTTATCGAACCATTGTAGGTATCCTTAACTACTTCTTCTGCAGCGGATAAAGCATCCGCTGCAAAGGTTCCTTGAGCCATTATTAGCAAGCAAATAAGTATGAAAATCTTTCCAATGTGAGCATTAATACTGCTTAACACGTTACTTCTGAACTGATTTAATAAAGACATGTTATCCCTCCTTTTTAATGGTGATTGAGGATTGATTGCTGCATTGATGGGCAAAATTTCTTTGTTGGATCAGCCAAACCATCGTGCTTTTCAGATTGAATTTTTTGATAAATTTCATAACGGTGGATGGCTACTGAATTGGGTGCATTAAACCCAATGCGTACCTGATTCCCTTTACAACATAGAACTGTGATAAATATATCTTCTCCAATAACAATGCTTTCACCGACTCTTCTAGTTAAACTCAACATCTTCTTCTCCTTTTTAGTTAACTTTCATATTTAAAATGTGTTTCATTTTCAGTAATTGGGTTTTAGCCACTTCAGGGTTATTGTTTTTGGGAGCTGCATCAGGTACAAAAAATGAACTTCTCTTGGAACAATTTTTACAAAAATCAATAAATTGGGGTAAGGTTGGCGGTAGTTCCTTATTTTTTCGACATAAATCAATTGCCATATCAAGAATGTTATCCGCATAGGTAAATAGTCCTTGTTGCCATTCACCTTTAACAAAAACTAAAAACTCATCGCTTTTAAATTGACTACGCCAAACCTGTCCGTACATAGCTGCAAACCTCAAAAATAATCGATCAATGCGCTTGCGACCTTCCTCGGTAGGCGCTAAGGTCGATGATGTTGTCATCGGTTTCTTCTTCAATGCCTGATTTACATGACTCCCAGAAGCTGTCTCTAATGGGTTGTTTCTTATAATTTGTTTCATGGACTGCATTATTTGTCTCCTGACACGTATCACTTTGAATTTCATCTTCCCAACAATGTTGTGCTAACCAATTGGCAGGATATTTCCAAGCAGCAACCCATTGGCCTTGGCTATGCTGTTGTTGATAAAACTGGATTTGTTGTTGTAAAGCCGAATAAATTTGTATTGGCAACTCAGGTGTGAGATTAAGCGCTTGAAATGCTTCCCATGCTTTTTGCTTTGATTTTTTTAGCGGGTACAAATCCCAAAATTTTTCGAATTGTGATAATAAAAAAATATAATAATTATCTTCTTTTAGAGGTGTGTCGGCTTTTGGAGATTTATCTATGCCGGCTTTTAGTGGGTCTGTCTTTGATAAGCCAGTATTTATAAGGCGTTGCTGATTTTTAGCTGGGTCTAGTTGCTGTGTCTGGTTTAGGTCTAGTTTATTTTGGACGGAATAACCCATTGTAGCTAATTCGCATCTTAAAATTAATTTTAAACCTTCGGATTGTGGTGTAATAAGCCCTGCTCGCCCCAAAGCAGATAAGGCACGGCGTATTTGCATGCGTGAATAGCTCCCGCTTTTAATGCCTTGATGCGGCTCAATATAAAGTTGCTCTGCTATCGATTGATAGCTGATTCCGCGCTTTATGCCGACTAATCCTGTTTTGACATCCATATATGGCCTTATCCCTCTTAGGTAAGCCAGTTGCTGAAGGTGTGGCATCCCACATAAAGCAGCAAGTTCTTTGTCATTAATTAAAAAATCCACTATTCACTCTCAATCCGTGTACAAATTCGTTATTATTTTTTTTATATGGTATATTTACTATTAACTACTACTTGAGTCGTACGATTCGTGTAAATAATTATTTTAATTTACCACTATTTGGTGCATTGTCAATATATATTTTCACAATATGGGATTAATTGGGTTGGTTAATATGAATATAAAAGAAAAAATTGGTCAAAGAATTCAAGAAGAACGGATAGCAAAAGGATTAACTAGAAAGGCCCTTGAGGAGTTAACTGATGATCTTAAACAATCAAGAATTAGCAATTGGGAGCGAGGTGATAGAACTCCAGGGCCTGAAGAAATAAAACAACTTGCTAGAGCACTAGATATTTCACCTGCTTATTTGATGTGCCTAACCGATGAGAAACGTCCAAAAAAAATTCCAGGATTAGGGTCATTGGTTCCACTGCTCGATCATCAACAAGCCTGCGATCCTAAAGGATTCATTCAAAGGGTTAGGAACGAACATAATTCAGATGAAATAAGCTTTATACCGATTTCTTCTGAGCTTAGTACTCGTCTTGGAGAAAATGCATTTGCTCTAAAAATGAAAGATGAGAGTATGCACCCTGAATTAAGAGTTAATGATATTTTGATTATTGATCCCAATTCTGAACTGCATCCAGGAAGTTTAGTTGCAGCACAGCTTAACGAAGAAAATGAGGTTATCGTGCGTAGATATAAACAACTAACCTTATCAAAAGAATTTAATCCATTTGAATTGCGGGCCGAAAATGATAATTGGGGGAATATAAAAATTGATAAAGTAACTGACGCTATAATTATCGGCGTTATTGTGTGTGTTGTGAGGTATACAGGGAGATACTAATACATTTAACCTAATTAATTCGATTTACCAGTGAAATGTTAACGGATAGTTCTGAGATTTTTTATAAACCACTCATGTTACGCACGTGAACTTGCAGTTTGAATAAAAAGCATTAGAATTTTGCCCTTAATTTTAGGGAGTGAATTCAATGGATATGCTTGATCTTTATTGTGATTATTTAATTTTCCAAAACAAATATGCGACTGCTACCGGGTTATCTGATTTGGTTGATGGAGCATTTGCTCATAACAAAGTAACACGATTTCTTCGTTTTGAACATTTTGGTTCAAAATCACTTTGGCACTATGTCAAAAAGCCAGTTAGGTCACAAGAAACAGTAGGAGGAGTATTGATACTTGATGATTCCATCGAAGAGAAGCCCTACTCTGATGAGAATGAAGTGAATTGCTGGTATTACTCTCATGCTAAAGGGGCTGTACTCAAAGGGATAAACATCTTGTATTGCATGGTTCGTTACGCTGACTTCAGTGTATCCATAGGATATAAGGTGATTAAAAAAGATATCGCTTATTGTGATATTAAAACCAGACAAACCAGAAGAAAATCATCAGTGAACAAGAATCAATTATTTCAAAGCTTGATTGCACAGGCTATTACCAATAAGGTGATGTTTGATTATGTGCTAGCTGACAACTGGTTTGGCTCGAAGGCCAATATGGTTCACATCCATAAAGACCTTCAAAAGTCGTTTATCATTGGAATCAAGTCTAACCTAACATTAGCCTTATCTGAAAACGATGCCAAAAACGGGCGGTACCAACAAGTAAGAGCATTAGAACTTGAAGAGGATATACTGGCTTAAAGGCCTAGACCTCCCCGTGAGGCTCCTGAAAAAGGTTTTCAAAAACGAAAATGGCTCAACAGGAATTCTCTATCTTGTTTCAAATGACATGCAAAGTAGTGCCGAACGTCTTTATGAAGTGTACCCTGGCGGATTGAAGAGTATCACAAGTCAATTAAGCAAAATGCAAGCTTAACCAAGTCCCCAGCTCGAATCGTCATAACACAGTGCAATCATATTTATGCGTCTATTATTGCTTACTGCAAGCTCGAAATGCTGAAGATAAAAACCCAATTAAATCACTTTGCCATTAAGTACAAACTAATTGTTAGAGCGAACCAAATTGCCTGGCAGGGGCTTAAAAATATGGCTGCTTAAAATTGATCGTGGGTAACATGAGTATTTGAGCTAAAACCTTAAAGTAATTTTCTGCTACACTTAAAATACAAACTGTCTTCCAAGGTTAGGTATGCGCTACCTCTTTATTTTGATAGCTCTTCTATCCCAACCACTTTTTGCTAAACCATCCGAAGCCATCTTTGCTGGTGGTTGTTTTTGGTGTGTTGAAGCCGATTTTGATAAAGTTCCTGGGGTTTTAGAGACTATTTCAGGCTATGATGGTGGTACTGAGCCTAGGCCTGGTTATGCATTGGTCTCATCGGGTAAAACTGCTTATGTAGAGGTTGTGCGTGTTGTCTTTGATAGCGATAAAGTGACCTATCAAGAATTACTAGATTTTTATTGGCGTCATATCGACCCAACAGTACAAAACCAGCAATTTTGCGATGTTGGTAAGCAATATCGCAGCGTCATTTTCTATTTAAATGACGATCAAAAAAAGGCAGCTTTAGCTAGTATTGATGAAATAAAAAAACGATTTCCTAAGGTATATACAGAGGTAATTCCCTCTACAACGTTTTATCCTGCAGAAGAATATCATCAAGATTATTATCAAAAAAATCCAATTCGTTACAAATATTACCGTTACAATTGTGGTCGTGATGCTCGTATCAAGGAGTTATGGGATGAAAAGTCTAGTTAGTTTTATTGTAAGCGTATTTATGCTAAATACTGCCCTGGCTTACACGCCTGAATTTAACAAATCCGAAAAACTAAAACAGCTTACGCCTCTACAATACCAAGTGACTCAAAAGGCTGCTACAGAAAAACCTTTTGATAATCCCTATTGGAATAATGAACAAGCCGGAATTTATGTGGACATAGTTTCAGGAGAGCCTCTGTTTAGTTCTCTGGATAAATACGACTCAGGAACCGGTTGGCCTAGTTTTACAAAACCCATAAATACCGCAAATGTTATTTTAAAACCCGCGAGACACTATTTGTTTTTTGTGCAAACTGAAGTGCTTTCTAAAAATGCGCAATCTCATTTAGGGCATGTATTTAATGACGGCCCAAAACCCACCGGTGAACGATATTGCATGAATTCGGCGGCATTGCGATTTATCCCAAAAGATCAAATGAGCAAAGAAGGCTATGAAGAGTATTTAACTCTTTTTAAATAGATTGCTTATGAAATTCATAAAGCCTGTGCATCGCTGTCCCTATCACTAACAAAGAAAAGATCATTGCTAAACTTAGGAAGTGGTTTGGCCAAAGCATCATGGCTATAAAAAAAACAAAGGCTTCAGCTCTTTCTATTAATCCTGGGCTGTAATGAAAACTTTTTTCTGAATCATTAGTCTTAAAAATACCCACAACAAGAAAACTCGTGATACAAAGTAGTATACTCGCCATCATTAACAAAGACCCAAGACCCCGCTCATTTGGATTAATAGCCCATAAGGCAAACACAACACCCACCTCAACCACGCGATCAGTCATAATATCCAATACACTACCCCAGTCAGAGCTATGGTTAGTTAGACGAGCAATAGTACCATCGAGGGTATCACAATATCCAGACAGTAATAGTAAACTAATGGCCAGATAGGGTAGATTTAGCCACAGTGCGGGTATCACTAAAAGACCCAATACGCCAGAAAAGAAGGTGACTTGATTTGGGGTCACTCGCTCTATCAACACAGGAGTAATTGGATTGACACAAAGGCGTTGATACAGTGGCCTAAGGTGTTGTTCTATCATAGATTTATCCTAATTTATTTAGCCAACGAACGAAAGTTCGAATTTTAGAAGAAAATATAAACGGCTTATAATACTCTCCCGCAACTCGCTTACTAATTTCACTAAAAGTGGGGTACGCTGCAATCGCATCGGTAAAAGTTCGCAAACTTTTCCGTTCTTTAACGGCTATAACCCAAGGTAAAATTAATTCACCCGCATGAGCGCCCACTATGCTCACACCCAAAATTTTAGCTTTTTTACCGGTTATGATTTTTATTTTGCCATTTACCTTATTTTCCGCTTGGGCTCTGTCCACCTCGGCGAAGGCAAATTCTGTGATTTTTAATGTAGGATCTTTTAAGGCCTCACTCGCCAATAGGCCCACGTGGGCTAATTCGGGCTCAGTATAAGTCACCCAAGGCACCGCTTTGTAATCTACTTTTGCAGGCCATTTAAAAGCAATATTTCTCAATGCAATACCCGCTTGATAACTAGCCATGTGCGTAAATTGATAAGGCCCTGTCACATCGCCTATGGCATAGATTTTTTTATTAGTGGTTTGAAGTCTGGCATTCGTGTTTATCCCTCTGGTGGTGTATTGAACGCCTGCTTTTTCCAAACCGAGCCCGTCCACATTAGCCACACGACCTGTTGATACCAACAAATGCGAGCCTGTGATAGTAATTGGGTTGTCCTGGTTTTCCAAATGAACACTAATGGTCTTATCAGCACTCTCTTCTATTTTGTTAATTTTAATTTGCTCATAAAGTGCTATCTGCATCGACTCAAGTTGACTTCGAATAATAGCCACGCAATCGGCATCATCCTTAGGAAGAATAGTAAAGGCTTCTAAAATAGTGACTTTAGACCCAAGCATTGCGAAAGCCTGAGCTAATTCACAGCCTATAGGACCTCCGCCGATAACAATCAAATGCTCAGGTTGTACTTTTAGGTTAAAGATGGTTTCATTAGTTAAATAAGAGACCTTGTTTAAGTTCTGGATAGGAGGGATGGCTGGAGATGAGCCTGTAGCAATCACAAAATGTTTGGCCCGAATAATTTTCCTTTTTAATTTAAACTGTTTTGGCCCTATAAAATGCCCTGCTTCTTGAATAACCTGAACACCTAGAGAGGTAAAACGTTCCACCGAATCATTTTTTGCAATACACGCTATCACATTATGCACCTGCTGCATCACTTGCAAAAAATCAATTTTCACCGATTTTGCCTGAATACCTAAAACAGTCGAATGTTTGGTTTGATAAAAGATTTTGGCAGTGTTCAATAGCGTTTTAGAAGGGATACAACCGTAATTTAAACAATCACCTCCCATTTTGTTTGGTTCAACCAATACCACTTGTAATCCCAATTGAGAGCAACCTGCAGCGATACTTAAGCCTGCAGAACCCCCGCCAATAATGGCCAAATCACAAAATAAATCTTTATCTTTCATTTTTTCAGTACCCTGTTTACCCTTTTTTTTGTAAAAAACAGGAATCAAAGAAAGAGCGGCTAATCCTAATAAAGGTAGAATAAATTTGGGTTCAAAAATAATCCCCAGATTAGGCTGAAGGCTTGCTGCAAATAGTTCGCCCAATCCATTACCAACAGACACATAGACAATAGAGCCAGGAATAATTCCTATAAAAGTGGCTATGATAAAAGTAGAAGCGCTCACACCCAATACGGCAGAAACGATATTAATCACCCAGAAAGGAAATAATGGGATAAGTCGCAAGGTGAGCAAATAAGAAAATGCATTGTCTTTAAACCCAGAACGCATCCGCTTAACCCAACCTGAAGCACGCTTGGAAAACACTTCGCCTAAGGACGATTGGACTGCAAAAAAAAGAATCGTTGCACCTAAAGTGGCACTTAGAACCACCAAAAAAGTTCCCCAAAGTATTCCAAATAAGAAGCCGCCTATTAAAGTCAAAAAGATAGCACCTGGGATAGAGAGTGCTACAGCCACTGTATAAATTATTATAAAAACGAAAGAGACCAGATAAAAATGTGATTTTGTTATGGCTATAAGCCATTCATGATTGTCTCGTAAACTGGCAAAACTTACGTATTTATTTAAGCCTAAACCCAAAAAAAGACCTAATAAAACTATTATAATTAATAAGGGCAGCCAAGTTTTTATTGCACTAATTTTCATAAGATGATGCCCTTTTCATTATTCACATAACGTTCTTACTTTCTTATCAGAAGTTTTTGACTTTCGACTAAAATGAAAATCCTTTTTTATTTGCCAATAGTGGCGTTGAGCTTTAATTGGCATCAAAAGTAACCGTATAAGACTATTATCTGATGGCTTGGAATACCCAGGTACACCAATTATTATAGCTTGTTGGGGAATATCTAATTTGATTGTTTGATGCAACCTATCCCAAAATGAAAATACAACCCCATAATTACTATTGGTTTCATTGAGATAATTGGAATGATGAATGCCATGCATTCTTGGAGTAACGATAATTTTATTAATTAGCCGTTCAAAGCGAAAAGGCAATTTGATATTGCTGTGTTGAAAAAAAGTATGTGCTTGAAAAAAAAATTCATAGCAAAAAAAGAGTAAGGGACTCACTCCAATCAACCCTAATTGCACCAACCTAAAGAGACTCGAATACATAATTTCCACACAATGAAAACGCATGGCGGTTGAAACATCTAAGTCAGGATCAGCGTGATGCACGACATGGAATCGCCACAACAACGGAAGTTTATGATTTAGAGCATGCCAGTAGTAAAAGCTTAAATCCATTAACAAAAACCCAAGTATAAACACTACCCATTGATTAAAGGGAAGCATAGATAGAAGGCCGAAATCATGGCTAAAGGTGAAAAGGACGGTGGCTTTTGCTAAGGGGCTAATAAACAGACTTGCGATGACATAAACCAAGAGGGTAAAGGTGAAATTAATTGCTAATCGCGGCAATAATGGGCGAGTTGCTTTTCTTAAAGGCCACTTTTTCTCTAAAACAAACAATGACAAATAAATAAAAATAAGAATGAGTACTAAGTAATATTGTACTGTACTGTAATTGATCTCAGACATTAGTTTAAAAGGCTCGTGAATTGTTTCTATAAACTTGCCTATAAAAATGGCTCAAGTCAATCCAATTATAATTATCTTTATTCATAGTAATCATTTTTCTCTTAAATTAGTGGTAGTTGTTGGACTGAAAATATTTTTCTATTTTCAATGTGTCTCTGTAAGAGTAAATGGTGTTCTTGCTTACATTTTTTTGTTTGGGTAAATAAACAGTAAGAAATTCAGTAAAATATTCTGCAAAATCAGTTGGTTTCATCGTTATCGCCTTGCAAATCAGGGATTATTCCTGGGTACCTAGTCTCCATTTTCAACTTTATATCGGGAAACACATCGATCGTCATACGAAGGTAATAGGCCCTTTCGTGAAAAGAGTCGTGTCCCATATAAGTTTTAAATACAGGCAGATATACGTAAGCGTTCGCCTAAATACGGGTTGCATTGATATTGATGCTTTGCACTGAAGCAAATCAAGCCCATTGGGTAATTCTATTCATCTTGGCCTTATATTTTATTCTGGGAAGAATTCTTCATGCTTATGCTTTTATTTATAATAAAAAGCATTTCAAATTTCGTGTGCGGGGAATGGTTCTGACGTTTTCTGCACTTTTTTCCTTGCGGTGTTGAACATTAGTTTAATACTTTTTAAACTCGGGTGATAAAACAATTATTTTTTTACCCTGCATAAATCTGTTCAAAGTATTTACTTTTTCTGAGCGGGCAATCTATTAGAAAAAGAATTATTGAGATCGCTGGACTTATTATACTCAGAAGCATTATGCACACCAAATTTGATTTAGGCAACATCGCCACGCGAAGATGCCAATAATCCAAATTTCTTAGAAATTAAGTGGTCAAGAGATAGTGAACCCGGGCCATAAAATAAAATCAAAGCAAGCAGCATAGCCCAGTAACGATGGTCTATTAAATCGAGATAGGTAAACTGAATGACAGCGGTCATAGCCAGTAAAGGCAATGTTGCAAGTCTTGTTGCAAACCCAAAGATAAGAAGTACAGGGCAAGCGAGCTCAAAAGAGGTTGCAAGACAAGCAGTAATTTCTGGAGGCACAAAAGGAACTTTATATTCTTCCCTAAACAAGAAGACGGTCGACTGCCAGTTTGATATTTTAGTCATGCCAGAATACCAGAAGATTTTAGCCATCCATAAGCGCATGAATAAAACAAGCACAGGAAGGGCAATTTTCTCCAAAACCTTTGTAACTGATAGATAAATTTGAATAATTTTAGAAATGAACGGCTTATTTATAGAAGTTTCTACCGAATTATTGAGCATTATTGCCTCCGGTTTTAATGATATTGTCGACCAGCTGCTCCTGTAACACAAAAGCAACTGCTGAAGTTAAGTCAAAATTTTGATTGATTGTTTGTGCATACTGGACGCTCTCTAAAAGCTTTGCACCTTCAAATAATTTCTTTATGAAATGCCACTGATCTTCGGCAATCCAATAGGTATGTATTTCGTTTTCCTTACAGCCAATAACACCATAAGCTGCTTCTGTCTTAAGGGTAATTGCTTTTGAACTACAATTCTCAATGGTATCATGAATATCAAACAACGGGTATTTGGACTGAAAAATACAAACTGAAGGACAAAAATTCAGTTTGATATGATCTATTTCCTCTTCGGGGATGGTCATTAAATCTTGAGGGGAAATGGACTTAGAGTCTACAGCCCCATACGCCAAATGTTTGAGCCATTCATAGTGGGCATAATCACTTAAATAGGGCAACTCAGACAGTTGCTGTAATGTGGAAAGAAAGTCAGGGAAATCTCCACCAAAATCATCAAGCCAGCCTGTCTTTGGTAAGTACTTATCCTTTTTGCAATAAGTATAGGCAACACTATTGGCACACTCATTGCCGATTAATTTCCAAACGCCTGGATAAGTAATCCTCAAAGCATTGATCATATTTTCAAAAATAGTCTGACGATAAACATCTAGCCGTTCTTGGGAGAAATCCGAGCTTATAAAACTTAAATCAACGTCTTTTTTAAAGATATTTCGATAAAAGGACTCTTGTAATTTAAGTAATTCATGCATTTGCTACCCCCCTATTGACTTTGTAAGACGAGAGGTATGACTCGCATTTTGAAGCTTCCTCAATTAAAACATTGAGAGAAGGGATGTCTGCATCCCATTCAAGTAAAGTTGGTATAGGGCCAAATCTTTGAACAGTATAATCGTATAGAGCCCACACCTCATCACACACATAATTATTGTGAGTATCTATACGCAGAGTACTATCGTTTGACAATTCTTTTATGGAATGACCAGCAATATGAATTTCTTTTACTAAATTAAATGGAATAGAATCAATGTACTCTTTGGTATTCCATCCGTGATTCCAGGATGAGATGAATAGGTTATTCACATCGAGCAGAATCTTGGCACCTGTTTGATTGCAAAGCTCCACCAAAAAATAGGATTCATGGAGCCTGGATGACTTATATTCTATATAGGAAGATGGGTTCTCAATAAGAATTTCTCGTTTTAAAAAATCCTGTGCTATCGATATACTGCGCTTAAAGGTGTTAAAACTTTCTTCTGTATAAGGCACTGGAAGTAAATCAGGCATGTGTATGCCACCAACATGTCCCCATGAAAGATGCTCAGAAACAAATTTAGGCTGCACCTGATGAACAAGATTCGATAGGCGATCCAAATGGACTTTGGAGATACCATCGGATGAACCCAAAGATAGCCCAACACCATGAAGGCTTATCGGATAATATTCGGAAATATTTAAAAGAGCTTTTATCTCATTTCCGCCGTTGGAGAAGAAATTTTCGCTATGAACTTCAAACCAGCCAATCGAAGGTCGCTCCTCTAGAACTTGTGTGTAATGAGGGTACCGAAGTCCAATACCTATTAGCGGGTTCAAAGTCATAATATACGAATCGATTAATTTGAAACTTCGATTTTATCTTTAATGTCTTGCCCAACAGCGCTAAAATCACCCGCATTTATTTTATCACATTGACCTTTTGGTACTAAGATCCACGATTCAGAATCACCTGCTTTATTTTGTCCAGCACAGGAGTGGGAAGAACCTTTGCAATCTGCTTTGTTTTCCTTAATTAATCCCTTGCCATCTTTAACAACGCTACATTTCTCCATTTCACCTTCAGCAAATGCAACACTAGTTGTTAAAGTTATCGCTGCTGCAACTGCTGTAAAAATTCCGTTTTTTATCATTTTAATGCCCCTTGATTAATATAACAGTTACATAACATGGTATTGGAAAACAATCATATTATTTCAGGACTATCCGATATGTTATCTTTTAAATATAGCACCGATCAATTCGCTGTCAAGGTTAAACAAGTTTATAAACTTTCGTGTTAAGGAGTAACTTGGGATTAAGATCCATCGTTGAGACTATTATTATTCTGTAAAATCCTTCCTTAAAATAATCAATACAACGCTAAATATTTGTAGAAAAAACGCTATTTCAGAATACAATTTATTACTACCTTCGATTGCAGTTGCTTTATTTTGAATAGTCACTTGATCAAGATATAAATTATCAATATATTCACCATAACGCTCAATTTCCTTTTTAACCTCTTTGACAATATCCGCTGTACTTGATGTTCCTGTTAACTCAGAAAAGTCTCTCAAATAGTCTTTTTTAATGGCCTGAACTTCGACCTCATCTTTTACAGGTAAAACAGACAGAAGTATCGCGATATCAGCTCTGGTTTCTTTTTTTACTATATTGTTCCATACATCTTTAATGAGAATTTGTTTGTTCTGCGCTTGCATTTTCAAAGAAGATATAAGCAGCTCATTTTGTCTGATAAAGAAATATGAAATCACAGCTGAGCTAACCATCATGGAGAGAGCAAGAATTAAAACTAAATTACTTAGGTATTTACTTGTTTTACTCCTTTTTTTTTCTTTCATATTCCTTCTTCAGCTAATGAACATGATATTATCGATATATTAAGCTCAACGTTTTAATGAAAAGTTTAGGTGAATATTAAAAGATGTCAAGGCTTTCCCAGCCACGATTACTGGCTTACCGCTGACGGTAGTCTGTTTAAAGGCTATAGAGTCTGTATTAATCACCACAATTTCCCGAATCTTTACTTAATGAATACATACTCATTACATCATTTCCCCTTCCAAACTTCTTAATTCGAACCGCAAAACAAATCCGGATGCAAACTAAGTGGGAAGGAGAATTATATTAAAACAGTGCAACTTATTATAAGTCTTTAGGGTCGATGCCTTTAATTTTTGGCCAATTAATATTTGCCTTCTTTATGTTGCCAGGTATATTTTTTGCCCAAACATCTTGTGTTTTGCTGTTTAAATTTAGATAGAGTGTTCCATCCACAATTCTCCAAGCTAAAGGATCACTCACTATTTTGCTCCCAACGGATACGCCATACGCGCAATATCCTCCATAAGCGGGAAGATATTTTTCAGGATTTGCAAGAAATGTTTTTTTGTTCTCTTGATTAGAAAAAATATAACTCACACCTTCATAATATCCCGTGTAGTTTCCGCTACCACGTACAGGCCCACCTTGTTGAAAATAAGACACAGGATCATACCCCTGAATACCCACCAAACTGTAGGAAATATCTGAAGCCCAGGCAAGAACTGGCATCATAAAAATAAATATTAATTGCGGTATATACAATGATTTAATTTTTTTCATCGCTGCTATCCTTATAAAATTGTTAACCATATTTAAATCTTTTTACATTGAAGTGGTACGGAAAATCTTTCCCTGGACTTGCACCTGCCGCATAACAAAGCGGCGCTTTTGTTGCCAAAAAAATTGCGGCTCTTGTTTATAATAAACCATCCAATGCTACTTTTAATTACACACATTTAGGCAGCCTGGCGACCATTATTAGAAAAGCATCAATAGTTGAATTAAATCATTTCAGCTTTTATGGAGCGCTTGCCTGGTGGTTTTGAGGAGTTGTCCATGTATCCTTCCTTGTAGGAGCACGAAATAAATTCTCTGTGCTGTCCGATTGAGTATGGTCCTTTTTTACTTTTAGAGCAAATAATTTACTTATTACCTCCATTAAGAAAAAGAAATACAGATAGAAAAAACCAATGATTTTAATGAATGACTAGAAACGAGGCATAATAGTGTTTTAGACAAAAGGATTCAATTGATGGACAAACAATTGTTCCTCAAGCCAAACATACAATTTTTTTACCAAATAGCTTGCCGCTTTCTCATCCTTCATTTCATAGCTTAATTGTTCACAAATTTCTATGAAAGAAGCCTTGTTTTGGATTGGCTTAACATATTTTGCTCTAACTTATCCATTAGATAATATCTTATTTGAAGTTGGCGGCGCCAAATGACTAAAGATTGTGAATGAGCCATTTTTTTAGGACGAGGAGGATGCTTGTAACCATCTCTTGATGCTTTAATGAGGTCAAAACTGTTCCAATGCATTGATAATAAATGACAAGATGGATGAAGATAAAACTTCATGTCAGGTTTAAGCTCCCTGTTGATAATATTATCCAGCTTAAAGGTAGCTGATTAATTGATAAATTGCAAAAACCAGGCAAAACCACTCAACTGCCTAAGCTCTGTTTATCAAAGGCAAATCTTGTTGTGAGCCATAAACATGGCATATTACTTCACGTTATTTTCCTGCATTTTTGAATAGTGGCAAATACTTACCATAACCTCTTTTCTGCAGATCCTTGACTGGAATAAATTCCAGCGCCGCAGAATTCATGCAAAAACGTTTATTGGTGGGCGGAGGGCCGTCACCAAAAACATGCCCCAAATGTGATTTTCCATGTTTGGAAATCACTTCAGTCCGACTAGTAAACATGCTGCTATCATCTTTATATATTATGTTTCCAGGTTCTAGCGGTTTGGTAAAACTCGGCCAGCCAGTCTTAGAGTCATATTTATCGAGCGAAATAAATAATGGTTCACCGGTAACAACATCAACATAAATACCTTGCTCTTCATTATTCCAATAAGCATTATTAAACGGGGATTCTGTACCCTGTTGTTGAGTAACATTATATTGAATTGTTGATAATTTTTGTTTGATGACAGCATCTGAAGGTCGTTTATAGGCTTGTTCTGCATAGGCTGTCAAAGAGGCAACACTCATGAAAAAAAATAACAAACCTTTGATAATACTCTTCATGGTGGTTTCTCACTGATTAATGCTCTATTCTTAAGTATAGTCAGAATTCCGAACAACAGAATTCCGAACAACTGTCAATTTCCTTGACGTAAGTTATATGGTCTGCTACAAATATAAAGGGCAAGAGGATACTGTCGTATTCCAATCTATCCAAAAATAAGGAGAGGTATCATGCAACGTATTAAAAAAATCTCTATCGCTAACGCACAAGGCAAAGCTAAAGAGCTACTCGAAGGCACAAAAAAAGCTATGGGCACTGAATTAAATCTATTCAGCACACTTGCCAACTCACCAGCGGCACTGGAAGCCTACATTGGGATTATGACCTCTCTTAGCAAAGGTGCTCTTAACCCTAAACTACGCGAACAAATCGCATTGGTCTCAGCAGGTTATAATGGCTGTAACTACTGCGCATCCGCTCATACCTATCTTGGAGAAAAAGCAGGGATTAATAAAGATGAACTTAAAGAAAACCTCTCAGGAAAATCGTCTGATAAGAAAACACAAGTGGCTCTCAATTTTGCTACTCAACTGATTGAACGTCGTGGTGGGGTGAGTGAGTTCGACATCAAGACTGTCCGTGAAGCTGGATTTAGTGATGAAGAAATGGTTGAAATTTTAGCGCATGTAGCGATGAACACTTTCACTAACTACTTCAACGAAGCATTCAAGACGGACATCGACTTCCCTGTCGTTGATACCCATAAAGGACGTACTGCATCATAAATTATTCTAAGGGGTGGCTTAAAAACCACCTCCTTAATAGAAAATCCAAATTATATTTTGCCCCAAATACAAACCACCCTAAGATTCAATCCTCAAGTTTTTATTCTTGACTTTATAGAACGTCGATTTACAGCGGTTGAACTGGAAGATCCAGAGATCTCGAAATACCAATTGACTCAATGGACAAGCTTTTTGGTATCTACGTTTTTATTTTAGAACAAAAAACATCAGAGAAAAAGTTGCCATTCTTATTAGCGATCAATTGCCCCACACATTTTTCCCGAAATAGATACTATTCTATGGCGGGATATTTATCTTTTAATTGTTCGTGTCTTTCCAAGCTAGACTAGACATCATTATTATAAAAAAATCAGGACCAGAAGAAGGAGTATATATTCGTGCTGGAACCACAAATAGAAAAGCTGACACAGAAATGATTAAAGAGTTAAATCGCATAGTCAGCAATCAAACTTTTGATGAGCAACCCTTAACTGCATTGAACTCCGAAGCGATAGACTTCAGAGCTGCTTTAGAGCAATTCGAAAAAATTAGGAAGATCGATAAGAAAGATCTAGAAACGGTCGTTATCTTAATGGATTATCAAGGCAAAAAAGTACCTACAGTTCAGGGTTAATATTATTTGGTAAGGACAGAGCCAAAATATTTCCAGATGCATGGATTCAAGCGGGTCGATTTCAAGGAACAGACGAGAGCTTTATTGTAGATAATGCTGAATTTCATAATTCTCCTGGAAAAGCAATTAAAGAAGCAAGCTTTGCTTTTAATAAGCTTTGCTTTTAATAAGGCTATACTGACGAAACAGCCTGATGCAAAGATCGTCATTCCTCCTCCATCAGTTGCAGTGATTAGCTGGAAAGCGAACACTCAGCGCGACGATCATATTCGCCTTTTGCAGGACGAGGGGGATATGGTATGGCAAAAGAAAAACAATTATGGTTTGCGCAGCCATATAGAGTTAGCTATTTTGCGTTACAAAAAAGTCATGGGGACAGCCATGAAAGCAAGGGAATTACCTCAGCAAAAAACAGAATGTGGGATTGCTACGCGTGCTTTAAACGAATCACTTCACTGGGTATGCCAGTCTCTGTGAAAGTGAAGTAAAACCAATTCGGTTAGGTGAAATGTTGCCTAATTTTGATTTATTCAACAATGCCATATTGGATCATCCCGCCAATTATTTATAAATCCCATTTCAATTCCTGAAAACTGCTCATTTCTTTCAAATAGCTCAAAGAGCTTTATTTTCCAATTAGATTCAGGTGCAATTGTTTCTAATAATTGATCTATGATAAAAGCGATTAATTGAAAACGATAGTTACCATCAATATGGGTTTTAATAGGCGCATTCTTAGGTATTAGCGGAGGAATAACAAGCCATCTATTCCATAATCTTGAATGATGAGCACAGAGGTTCCTTGTATAGGTTAAACTTTTTATCCAAGATTCAATTACAGTTGTATGCTGACCTAAAAAAGAAGCAATCTCATTACGCACATCTTTCGACTGGATATTATTAAACATCTTAGAACAGACACCAAAGGAGAGTGCCTCAACCATCATCCAAATTGGTGGAAAATATGGTTTATCATAATTCTTATGATAATGTTGAATAAATAGTTCCTGCTTATTGGTACTAATCGTTTTAATTGTTTTTAGATAATCATCAAAAAAATCTCTTTCTCTATTTGCACCAGCTTTAGCCTTAAAATAATTTCGTTCTACATACCAAAAAGGATTAAATCGGATACTTGTCACATTGGTTAATGCCGCTCGAAATGCCACCTCTATTTTTTCAATTGCATCAGCAACAAGTAACCTTAGCTCTCTGTCAAATTGATAAAGCTGCCAAACTTGTTCAAATGTAGCGTTTTCTTTAAACTGGCGAGGGTTCTTTGCATTGTGGGATTGCTTAAAAGGCAAAAGATAGGATGATAAGCGATAATAACTTACTGTTTCCAATGCACGAATAGCTAGTTTTTGATCCTCAATCTGCAAACCCTGAGAAAATAAAAACTCCAGCTGTTGACTAACAGTAAGTGCAGGTTTCGTATAACTCTTTTCAGCCATAAAAAAATAACCCGTCGTGGTGCGCATCATTGAGAGGCGTGACGGGCATGGTTAATTATATTATAGCGCAACCACTCTCAAATTCAAATACGCGTTTTGTATTTTTATTAACTCAGGTAATAAGAGATTATACCATTCAGAGTCAGTCTAATCAAAATACTAATAATCAACAATAGGACTCTAATGTGGCTGTATGTCGCACAGGGAAATATTGATTGGGACTGCCTAGCGCTGCCTGACACAACAGTGACGAAATCGTGCCGTAACAGTGACCGTTTGTAGTGTATTTGTGGCAGTTCTAGGCAGTAATTCGATGATTTGATGCATCGTAAGTTGTTGATTTATAATGTTTTCTATTATTGAGTATCAGGCTTCGAACCAAGGTGTCGGGGGTTCGAGTCCCTCCGAGCGCGCCATTTAATGGCTCTTCCCCAAATCCGGGGGCACTAATCAAGAACACAAAACTTTAACCCTTAACCTGTAATTTTCAAAATTTCTAAACCCATAAGCATGCCGTTGAATCAGTTTCATCTTACGATTTTAAGAAGAGAGGAATGATTTTACGGCATCGTACTTTAGTTAGAGTTTTATTCATTAATAGCTCATGAAGCTGTTGTTGGAAGTGATAAATGGCTTCAATAGCTGGATTTTCAGCGAGGAAAGATTGACTTATAGTCTTAAAGAATAGTATTCTGATCTTAGCTAGAAAATGTCTATTTTTATACTTTCCAAATCGTCGTTTTATTCATTTAATCCCTCGTTCGGTAGTTTTTAATTCTTGACCGGTTTCCGGCTAAATTCGCCTATACAGGCACTATAATAAATACTTAAGGATACTTATGTCTAAAACAGTAAATGGAGTCGTTAAATGGTTTAACGAGCTCAAAGGATTTGGTTTTATTGAGCAAGAAGGCGGCCCGGATGTATTTGCTCACTTTAAAGAAATTTCAAGTTCTGGCTTTAAAACCCTCACTGAAGGTCAGCGAGTACAATTCATTGTGACGCAAGGAGCAAAAGGTCTTCAAGCACAAAATATAACACCCCTTTAATTTAAGTAACTAATATTATTTTTACTTATATCTCTTTGTAGAATGATACATCTGATAGAAACATTAAAATCACTCTCTGTTGATGTCTTTGAGATGATTTTAATGTTATTTTGATCTACACGGATTCAATTAGAAAAGACAAATGCAAGCATCAGATTAAGCTTGACCAAAATAAATTGATTTAAAATTGCACTAAGAAGTGCTAAGCTATTCACCTATTATAACAATAAGCACTTTCCATGATTCAATCAGAACACAATCACCAACACCTATCATTCTCTCAATTCCCCCTTCGTCAAGAATTAATAAAAAGTCTTGCTTCTTCAAATTATGAAAATATGACCCCTATCCAAATGCAAAGCCTGCCCATAATTCTTAGAAATGAAGATATGATAGCTCAAGCAAAAACAGGGAGTGGAAAGACCGCTGCTTTTGCTTTGTGTTTATTAAATAATTTAAGAATTTCTTTTTTTGCAGTACAAGCCTTGGTTCTCTGCCCTACCCGTGAGCTCGCGGAACAAGTAAGCCAAGCTATCCGTCGATTAGCCTGTTTGATGCCTAATGTCAAAATTATTAATTTATCTGGTGGTATACCAATGCAGCCTCAGCTTGATTCATTACGGCATGGAGCTCATATTATTGTAGGAACACCGGGGAGAATACTTAAGCATTTAAAAAACGCCTCTTTAGACTTATCTCAGGTAAAAGCTTTAGTTTTGGATGAGGCAGACAGAATGCTGGATATGGGTTTTTTTGATGACATTAAAAACATTATTTCGGTTTGTCCCAAACAACGACAAACCCTGCTTTTTTCTGCGACTTATCCTGAAGAAATCAAACGGCTTTCAAAACAATTTATGAAGGACCCGAAAGAAGTTCATGTGGTAACCCCTCCTGAAGAAATTGATATTGAACAACATTTTTATGAAGTCTCGAGACATGCCCAGAAATTTCCCTTATTAAAATCATTACTGTTGCACTATCGGCCCGTTTCAGTGTTAATCTTCTGTAATACCAAGCAACAAACAATAGAAGTCACAGACCAGCTCATCAATGAAGGCTTCAGTGCCATCGCTTTAAATGGTGATATGGAACAAATCGAGCGTGATCTTGCTGTCTTGCGTTTTGCCAACCAAAGTTGTTCTATTCTTGTCGCCACTGATGTTGCAGCACGAGGACTTGATATAAAAGAACTTTCCGCAGTGATTAATTTTGATCTCGCTTTTGATCACGACGTCCATATTCATCGTATTGGTCGAACAGGACGAGCTGGGAGCAAAGGCATTGCCTTAAGCATTGTAACGCCTGCAGATGCACAACGAATTTGCGCCATTGAAGATAACTACCCGCTCCCCATTCATTGGGGAAACATTAATGAATTAGAAAAACACAACGCTGCTCGCTTAGTGCCAGAAATGATTACACTCTGTATTGCTTCCGGTAAAAAAGATAAAATTCGCCCTGGTGACATCCTTGGGGCATTAACCAAAGATGCAGGATTAGCAGGCAACACAATTGGCAAAATTAACATCACCGCTATGTACTCCTATGTTGCAATTCACCACAGCCAAGCAGATAAAGCCTACCAATATTTACAAAGTGGAAAATTAAAGGGACGCAAAGTTAATGTACGTAAAATAAATTGATTTTTCTAAACCATGCGAAAAACTTACTGCAACAATTGAAAAAATAAGCAGTTATTATGTAAAAGGCCTAATAATACAAGCCTATGGATTTATTAGTGGCTGTTGAAGCAATAGTATAAGTAGATAAAGCATTGTTAAAATCAGGATATCACTCAAATGATAATACAAAAGGGACTTCATGAACGAAGAGCACTTAAAATATCAATCGCTGTTACCTTTCTCTTAGCCGTGGTAGGTATTTTATTTGGGCTATTGTCCGGTTCATTGGCTATCGTCTTTGACGGTATGTTTAATATGGTGGATACCGTTATATCGATCCTTGCTTTTTTTGTTGCCCGTCTTTTAACAAGTAAGGGGAATCGGAGATTTCAATATGGTTACTGGCATATTGAACCTATGGTTCTTGTTTTGAATGGCAGTATCCTAATACTTCTTTGTACTTATGCACTGGTAAACGCGATTGGCAGTTTGATGTCTGGTGGACATGAACTCAATTTTGATTGGGCATTTGTGTTTGCACTTTTGGTGTTTTTTTTATCAACAGGCATGTATTTTTATTTAGTTAAAACAAACCGCAAAATTAAGTCCGAATTCTTGCGACTAGACATTCAAAGTTGGTTAATGTCTGCTTTGATTTCCACTTCTCTCCTATTGGCATTTGGCATCGCAGCCTTGTTGCATGGCGGGGCCTATGGATATTTTACCCCTTACATTGACCCCCTTATTTTAGCAATTCTTACTGCATTTCTGATTTTTGTGCCTATGCCCGCAGTCCGTGATGCCATGCGAGACATATTTCGCATGGCTCCTGTGGGTCTTGATGAAAGTATAAGAGAATTTTTAGATGAGCTTATTAAACAGCATGATTTCAAGACTTATACAAGCTACGTTGCAAAAATAGGACGGGCACAATTTATTGAAATACATATAGTAGTACCTATGGATTACCCAATTTCAAGCATTGAAACTCTGGATAAAATTCGTAATGAAATCGCGTTGGCTATTGGAGAAGATACGCCACAACGTTGGCTAACCATTGCCTTTACTGCAAATGAAAACTGGATTTAAAAAACGTTTTATTCAAGTTTCCATAAGGATATTTGTGAAAACATGCTACTGAAAATTGAAAGTACAGCAAAATGAACTCTTAATTTTAGTAAATGTAATCAGATTAAATAGAACAACTTGTTTGCCAGCAACAAAACTTCATTTTGTGATGGAACCCTTCTGTGATACCATTTGATTTACCATAATTTCCAGTTTCCAATTTGGAAATTGGAAACCCCCATGCTATAATCCTATAAAAATAGACTGGAGCTTTTCATGCTTAAAGGGCAAGACATAGCTATTCTCATTAAATTGCTTTTAAAAAATAATACTAAAGAAAAAATTGAGTTTAAAAGCATCGCTCATGAGCTTTATATCAGCCAATCTGAAGTGACCAAAAGTATTAAAAGACTAGAGATTACGAAGCTTTTAACGCGTTATGCGAATGATAGCATTGAATTGCATAAGCACGAGCTTATGGAATTTTTTGTGCATAGTGTGAAGTATCATTTTCCAGCGGAAATTAATATAGCTACACGAGGCATGCCAGCAGCCTATAGCTCTCCTTATTTTAAAAAATTAATCATGAGCGAAGAGTCCTATGTGTGGCCTTACATTAATGGTGATACAAAAGGACTGGGCTTAACCCCCATATATAAAACCTTACCTAATGCTTTGGATAGGAGCCCAGATGAGAATTTTTATGCCATTATTAGTGCACTTGATCTGATCCGATTAGGTGGGAAACGAGAAAATAAAATTGCAAAAGAACTATTGGAACATTTTGTATGGAATCAGTAAGAGTTAAACAAAATAATGAAGCACTTTATAAAGCAGCGACTCTTTTAAAAGAACTAAACGAACAAGTTGTTTATGTTGGTGGTAGAATCGTTGGGCTATTGATAACTGATTTAATAGAAGATGATGTACGACCAACCTATGATATTGATGTCGCTCTGGATTTAGGAAGAACCGATATTGTTGCCCATTACTCTTTACAGAAAAAACTGGAAAGCTTAGGTTTTAAGCCGGATGGGAATGTCAATTGCAGATATATGTTAGATGATTTTATAATTCATATCATGTATACCGATAGTACTTTACAAGAAATCAATTCAAATTGGTATCAGGCTGGTTTTGACAATGCACTTGAGATTCAAATTAAAGACAAAAAAATTAAAATACTCAACGCAGTCTATTTCATTGCCACAAAGCTTGAGGCATTCACTGATAGAGCCTATAAGAATAATGATTATTGGGATTGTAAAGATTTGGAAGATATCATCAATGTTATCAATGGCAGACCTGAATTATTAGTAGAAATAATGAACTCACCGAAAGATGTTGTCCAATTTATTTCAGGATACTTTAAAAAGCTCATCGAAGATCCTAAATGGTTAGAAGCAATAAAAGCAACCGCTCGGCTTGAACGCTCTAGAAATATTGTTTTGAGTGCAATAGAAAAAATTAGCACCTTGTAAATGAAATATTCAAAAATCCCCATTTGGGTTTATTTAAAACAAATAGGTTAATTTTTTTCTCTGGCTAAAACGTGTCTCAACTTTAGAGGCACTACGCCGTAATAGGCAGTTTTAGGAAGTTCCTAGTGAATTTGACGCTTCACAAGGTATTGATTTATAACGAATTTAAAACTAGAGTATTAGGCTTCGAACCAAGGTGTCGGGGGTTCGAGTCCCTCCGAGCGCGCCATTTAAAATCAAGTACTGGATCTCTCCCAATTACGGGAGCACTTTATCAAACAGATAATATTCGCCTCTTTGTTGGGGTAGAGCTCAATTTGTGAGTTAATATGAGCTCCACTAGAGCAACCTCACTTATGGGATCCATAACTTCTCGGTTTTTATTGGGCGTATTAGCAGCGAAAGAAAATATTAGCTCAGCCTCCGACGGAACATCAAGGGTAATAATTGCTCCGGGGTAATTCATTTTTTGAAAGTATTTTGCTAGTGGAAGCCAAACTGATTGGCTACTTCTATAACCATGTACACAAAAAATAGGAGGATGTTTTTTTGGTTTTCTGTTAGTTCGTAGGGATTTAAACCGTACCATCGTGACACGTGAAAAAAATTAGTACTTGCAAATTAAAATATTAAAAAATCTGCGGTTTTATGGAGTTTGAAATTAAGAAAAATCCTTATTTACTGATAATAAATAGCACACATTAAATTTAATTTAAAACAAAATAATTAATTTTCTTCTGTGGCAAAAACTTGCATCAACTATTGAGCAATTGCGCTTTTATGTTAAGTTTAAAATATACTGATCTATATTTAATCGAATAGACTATTCAAATTACACATTTAGCGAATAACTCAAGCTTAAAAGATTAATAAAGCGCTGGCTTAATAGTTTTGCGATATTATAACAAATTAATAATGCGTCCAAATCTTTTGAGTAGATACGAATCCTGAAATCTTCTCCTTCGATTTTTAATAATCGACAATCTACCAGGGCACGGATTGATGCAGCTCGTTTTAGTTGACCAAATACACATAATTCCCCGAACAATGCTCCATTTTTAAATACTCCAATCACTTGTTCCTCAAGAAGAGCCGAGCCTGTCGAGTTGTGCTCCAGTATAATTTGTAACTCACCTTGTTCGACAATATACATCGAGTCACCAATTTCATTTTGATGAAAAAGAAATGCACCTTTTGGAAGTTCAACTTCCTCACAATTTTCCAAAAATTCATCAACGTACTTCTCATCTATTCCCTTAAATAACACACAGTTATGTAAATCGTCTTTGCTCATTTCACTATCCTTAACCTCTAATAAACCCAATCCCCCTTCTTTGATTGGATTCAAAATTGGTAATAAGTACCTATTGCAATAGTTTTATTGTAAGGTAATTGATAAAACTGTATATCCGGCACAGCATTACGTATCATGATAGAAAAAAGGCGCTTTTGCCACAGGTACATATGTTTTAGCCTTTGTCTGGTCATTTCAACAAAAACAATCTCAATAAAATAGATTAACTTATTCTTACCAATTTCAAACGGTAAACATATCCTTTTAAACATTTCTTCTAAAGTATCAGGTAAATTAATATCTTCCATAAACCCATAATGAATAAAGATTAAATAAAACCCTTCAGCCTTTTTTATAAGTTCAAATTTATTTTGAATAGGAATATAGGGTTTATTTTCAATTTTGACACTTACAAAAACCATATTCTCAAAAAAAATACGGTTAAGCCTAAGATGATGCAGAAGGCTTTCACCATCGCAATCATACGGGTCAATAATATATAAGCCCATTCCAGCTTGTCTTGAAATTTTATTTTGATTTAATTCATCAATGATAAACGCATCCATCAGAGCATCTCTATGATGTAATTCACGTAATTTCTCAAAGCCACAGTGCCAAGTATACATCACTATAAATCCAAGAAATGCAATTAAAATAGGAATCCAACCTCCAGTTAACAACTTGGGTATATTTCCTGCAAAAAATGCAAGTTCAATAACCAATATCAGTGGGAAAACCATAACTTTGAGCGCATGCCAACTCCAACAACGATAAGCAATAATCCCAACTAAAACAGTTGTGATAAGCATATCTAAATTAACAGCAATGCCGTATGCATCTGCAAGATTTGACGATGATTGAAAAACTATAACAAGCGAACAGGTACCTATGGCTAAAATAAAATTGATAAGCGGTAAATAGACTTGGCCTTTCTCAAATTTGGACGTATAAATAATCTTAAGGCGTGGAACCAAATTAAGCAGTGATGCCTGTTTTAAAATTGAAAATGCCGCCGAAATAATTGCCTGTGATGCAATAATGGTTGCAATCGTAGCCAAAATAATCATCATAGGGAGAAACCAATCTGGCGATAAACTAAAAAAGGGATATTTGATATCTTCTGTATGCATCAATACAAGCGCCCCCTGGCCAAAATAGCATAAAAGTAAAGCGGGTAACGCCACAGAAAACCATCCTAGCCGAATAGCCTTTTTACCAAAATGCCCTAAATCAGCGAATAATGCTTCGCCGCCAGTCATGACTAAAAATACCCCACCCAATATGAAAAGAGCCAAGTATTGGTGTATCAGAAAAAAATTAACTGCGTAATAAGGATTTATTGCCATTAGTACTTTGGGATTCTGTATAATTTGCAAAGCACCCAAAACTCCAATTGTAATAAACCAAACAAGCATGACAGGAGCGAAATAAACACCAATTTTTCCTGTACCTATGCTCTGCATCTTAAAAAGGAAAAATAAAATAATTAATGTCACTGGTAGAACATACTTGGCCAAATCTGGAGACAATGATTCCAGACCTTCGACAGCACTTAAAATAGATATCGCTGGAGTTAATATTCCATCACCAATGATAAGCCCTATGCCAACAAGCGTAATAAATAAAAGCCATCCTCCTGGCTTTTTTATTTTCTGCCTTATCAACCCTGCTAAAGCTATAATGCCGCCTTCGCCATCATTATCCGCACGAAAAACGATTACCAGATACTTAATACTAATTATAATGATCAGCGACCAAAAAATGAGCGACAAAATACCATAAATATTATAGTCATTGATTGGAAAATACTTTATTACTTGGCCAAATGCATAAAGAGGGCTTGTTCCTATATCCCCAAAAACAACCCCCAAAGCTGCAAATGATAAGCTGAGCTCATTCTTCTTCTCGGTTGATGACTCATTCATCATCTGGGGTAACTCCTGATATAATAAAATCCTTTATTAATTACTATCTTGAGTATAGTACTATCTGTATAGTACTATCTGATATTAAAAAAATATTGTCTCGAAATACCATATACTTGGTGAATTATTTGTTCTTTTCTATCGCCAGGCCTAAAATGCATAGGTAATAGCGTCCATAAATCCTTCAAGTTTTTTTGATACACTTTCTCAGATTTGTTTTAAAATTGTTCCAATTTTCTTAGGCAGATCATAGTAAACAACGAGATTATTCTTAATCCCCACCTCATCTGTGATAAACTAGCTTTTCTGTATCAATTGATTCAATAATTTTTATATAATCAGACTGTATCAGCCGGTATTAGCACGTATTATCCAATGCTAACACATGACAAGATCTTTGTTTTAAAGCTTGTAATGGCTAAAATACTTGACTTCGACCCAAGGTTTCTGAGGAAGATTACCTTGGCGCTCGCCCTGAAAATTGGGGTTTTCTCAAAAAGGCTTTCACGCCACAGACATTTGCGTAAAATTTAGCCTGTCAACCCTATGAATAAAGGCAATATTGTGGGATAATTATTGCCCAACTTCAACAATATTAGCCTGTTTATATGAAAATAAGAGCAATTCTTTTAATTATCTCTATTTTTTTTCCTGTCGCTTTATTTGCAAGTACTGCGACTTGTCCTTTATCAAACGGAATCAATGTACATACTAAAAAGCGCACTTTAAATATCTGTAAAAACGGTACTGTCATTAAAACCTTTAAGGTAGCGCTCGGGTATAAGGGCGTTGGTAAAAAACATGCTGGTGATAATAAAACTCCAATTGGTTTATATGGGTTAGCTCATCCAAGAAAATCCAATCAATTCAAAGTTTTTATTCCAATTCTCTATCCAACTAAAAAGCAATTAGCTGCTGGATATTCAGGCAGGGATGTAGGGATCCATGGACCAGCTCAGACATCCAGTTTGTTTGGTTGGTTAAACAACTTACCAGGCTCCACACGTGGATGTATTGCTGTTGGCAAAAATAACTATATCGAGTATGTGGCCAATTGGGTAAAAGCTAATCCTGGAGCTAAGGTTTTAATTATTTAAATTTCAGAGGAAATTTGATATTGCCTATATATCCTATGTAGAATGCCCTGATAATGACTGTCTTAATGATAAAGAAAATTCATTTAAACCAGGTAGAGCTTCTAAAGAGTTACGGATTTGTCTAAAATTAAGGCTACCTGCATCATCAAATACCTTTAACACTTCAGCAACTAAAGGTCTCTCTTGTCGGTCTACATCTTTTATTGCATTACGAATGAGATGAAGCGCGTCACTAATTGATTGCTCCTCTTGTGGATCTACCTCTTTTATAATCGCTTTTATTTCTTTTAAAATCCTGGGAATTGAGCCATCCTCATTGCACATTAAAGGACACTCTAACAATTGAAATACTGCGTAAATATTTGCTTCACGTTCTGTTGCCGGAATTTTCAAGATACTCATCGTTGATTTTTGATGCATAAAGTTCTGCGTATCAGCGTGTTCTTTTGGTGTATGCCTGTCATCAGAACGCACACTGTGCACAATACGAAATTCGTATATCGGTAAGAGTTGAAGGTCTTTTGACGACAGCGTATTGAAAAGAGGGAGTATCTCTTCAGACTGAGGAAATAATTTTTTATTGGTATTAGCGATGGATTGTTCGATCCTGAGCATCTCTTTTTTCAGGTTGTCCTTATGCTCTTGTAAGAGCTTTTTAAACAAAGCTTTGCTTTGGCTGTCTAAAGTCTGAGGCATTAAGGAGTCAAGATATTCTTGTTGGAGCTTGGGAGTCAAAAAACGGTAGCAAGTGGAAAATAATGAAGTCGCCCAACTCATACCATAAAGCACCGTAGATGACATTCCTGAGTGACGAAGTTGGGCTTCATTTTGAAATAACTCTTCTTTTTCAGGACTGGATATATGCCACATGACATTGGTATAGGATTCCTTATGCTCATCAATAAAATCAATATAATACTTTCGGTCTATGATGCGCTGTTCATTTTCTTTTATTGCGTTGAGCAATGTTTCAGTTTCTGCAAGATATGACTCCATTATTTCATTCTGCCGTTTTAAATCGATTAGCTGGTTCAGGCATGCAATCACGTCCTTCGGTAAGGGCTCATTTTCTTTGTTTTTTTCTGCCATATCAGCCCTGCCGGCATATCTCAAATGAGGCTCAATCACATTGTCCAGGAAACGTTGAATCTCATTTTCTTCCCCCATAATTACAGCCAAGTCCTTGGGAGAAAGCAACGCCTCTTGTTTGTCTTTATGATAATTCAGAAATGAATTCATTCGAGCAACAGCATTTTTTTTCAAGTAGGCTTTGCTTTTCCAATCAGTGAGTGAAATTAAAGAAGGACTTAAATCGGTACCTGATTTTATCAATGCATCAAGAACCACCGATTGACCAGTTAATGCTGCGATGTGAGCTGGTGTAAACCCATCTTTGTCTGCTTTATTAAGATTAGCTTGATGCTTCGCAAGCTCAGCAATGACAGTAACATGACCATTTCTGGCTGCCAAATGCGCAGGGGTAGAGCCATTTACATCTGTTTTATTGAAATCAACTTGATATTTCGCAAGCTCCGCAATGACCGTAGTATGACCGTTTTGAGCTGCTATATGGACCAGTGTAGAACCATGTTCATTTTGTTGATGTACATTAACATTATTTTTAGCAAGCTCGGTAATAACAGCGGCATGACCTTTTTGAGCTGCTAAATGGGCTGGTGTATCACCACTTCTGTTTGTTTTATTTAAATTAACCCCATGCTTTGCAAGCTCAGCAATGACGGCTATATGCCCATTTCGAGCTGCGAAATGAGCTGGAGTAGCACCATTTTCATTAGCTTTATTGAAGTCAACCCCATGCTTTGCAAGTTCAGTAATAACAGCAATATGTCCATTTTGAGCTGCTAAATGGGCTGGTGTAGCACCACTTTCATTGGCTTTATTGAAATCAACCCCATGTCTTGCAAGTTCAACAATGACAGCAACATCACCCTGTTGGGCAGCTATATGGACTGGTGTAACGCCATGTTTAGCCGCTTTATTGAAATCAACCTGATGCCTCCCAAGCTCCGAGATAAGAGCAACATCACCATGTTGGACAGCTAAATGAGCTGGCGTAAAGCCATCCTTATCTGCTTTATTCAAATTAACTTGATGCCTCGCAAGCTCCGAGATAAGAGCAACATCCCCTATTCGTGCTGCAATCCAGGCTAAACCCATCCCATTTTGTTCCCGGGATGCTATTTTTTTGGTCATTACATGACTGGATTTAAATTGACCCAATTGTGTGGTTAATGAATACACTTGTGGATTTCTGGTTGTGGTGTAAATTGATGCATCCAAAGCAAGATATGGAGATGGTGGGACTGAATTCAAACCCTTTATTATCATTTTAGCGAGTCGTCCTGTCTCTTCAACTTTATACACTTTGGGGGGATATTGATTAATATCCATAAACCCCCAACCATCACCGGGTTTATAAGTCACCGCCAGAGTATGGTTGAAAGAACTTAAAATCACTCCTAAAACATCTTTGCTTGAGCCAGAACCCGCTTGCATGATGAAACCTAATTCATCCAAATAATGCCTTAATTCTGCCTCATTAGGAATGAGTGCTTGAGAATATACCTGGGTTAAACCTCCTAACGCGTTGATTTTATCTGATGCTGCCAGATCAGAATGAAATGCAATATTCTTTTGGTTGCTATCAGATGAAAGCCCAAATAGTTCCGTATGGCGATACGGCGCATGATACAAATCCAGGCTTTCAAAAAAAGCCAGGATATCCAATAATTCTTCATCTTCTGTTGATAAATTTTTGCCCTTTTTTTCTTTAGCCGCTTCCATAAGCTTAACTATATCTTGGCCTGAAGAAACAATCCGCTCAATATGTTTAATCCGTTCATGAAATACATGCTCTTCACCCAAAAGGCAAGCCTCCAGCCAGCGGATGGAAATCCCATGACATACTCCCTGAACATCGGAATACCCTAATTTTAAAAAGCAATTCAATACCGCATTATGAGTATTCATTTTAGGAAATCGGGTAGTTGATTGTCTTTATATTATAGACACAATTAAAAGACATCCAATCGAGGTGTCAGGGGATTAATTCCTTCGAATGCATCATATCAAGTAGAGCGTCTTACTTATGTAACACAGTATTGAACAATTGAAAATTATTTTTTCCCCCTATTTTCACCCTATATAATGCTTCATCCGCTTTTCTAATTAATGTGTCTGAATCATAACCATCATATGGATAGATACTTATACCAATACTGCCTGTAATTGAAATACCATAACGTTTGATTGTTATAGGCTTACTTATAGCAATTAGAATTTTATTTGCTATTTCTATAACTTGATTTACATTGGATAATTCGGTAAGCGCGATGATGAATTCATCGCCACCATGCCTGACAATTAGATCAGTAGATCTTAAAATCGTTTGTAATCTTTTTCCAATCTCAATTAATAAAAGATCCCCAATATCATGCCCCAATTTGTCATTCACATTTTTAAAATAATCCAAATCCATAAACATAATAGCAATTTGCGTTTGGTGACGTTTCGCATGAGCTAATGCCTGGTCAAATGATAACTCTAATAGTTTTCTATTTCCCAAACCAGTTAAAGTGTCATGATATGCGATGTGTTGAAGTTCTTGCTCTGCTCGTTTTTGAGCATCAATGTTTTGAATTTGCGAGATAAAATAGAGTGGTTTATTCTCGGGATCTCGGATTAAAGAAGCACTAAGTAAAATCCAAATGATACTACCATTTTTATGAATATAGCGTTTTTCCATATGGTAGAATCTTATATCCCCCTCTAATAATTGCCTCACATAGCCCAAATCGAGCTCTAAATCCTCTGGATAAGTGATCGATTGAAAATTAGTTTCCAATAATTCTTCTTCTGAGTATCCTACAATCTGACAAAGCGATTGATTAACCTTTAACCACATCCCCTCCAAAGAAACTATAGCCATACCAATAGCAGCAGAATTAAATGCAGAACGAAAACGTAGCTCGCTTTCCTCCAAATCAGCGTTAATTGCATACAATTTATCAATTAAATCCAAATTCTCATAACGTAATTTAAAATTCTTATTAAGAAGCCCATATCCCATCCAGGACATAATGGATACAAAACAAAAGTAAATCAGCAATGCAATTCCAAGAAACCAATAGTTAAGTGTATTTTGCTGGAAAAGCCAGATACTTAGAGGGATAAGGGTTAATGAAAAAAATAATAGACTTGCTAAAAAACTGGGCTGAAGAATATGTAATCCACCTGATGCGACTCCAATAATTATAATAATGACAATCATTTGATTTAACAGATCATTCTGAGGAATAAGAAATGAACCTGCTATTCCCCAAAGAGTACCATAAATAGCAGTAATGCTTATTAACCATTTTAAAAGGTATTTGGATGGTAAGGGACGATAAGAATTAAAGAAAAATAAACTTCCATGGAGAACAAAAGTTGTTGCTCCAGCCATAAACCATACAGAGAGAATTTCTTCATCTATTGTTTTATCCAAACCAATAAAAATAATTAATGCACATAAAAAATTTGCAGGAATGCTCAATAACAAATTTTTATTTAGTAACATTACGCGATCTGAAAATATTATTTCATTTATATTTTGAATCTTTTCTTTGGCCTTTTGCATTCAGCGCTCACTGAGATAAATTGACAAATTCAAAACCTCAATTTGAACCCTACTGTATTAATCTATTGTATTAATATAGTACAAAAATACTTAATTGTTAGAAGCAAAATGTGACATGTCGTAACCCCAAGAATTTGTTACATCATACAATTGCATAGAATAATGAGGTCAATTTAAGGTAAAATCCCTCTTCATCACTTTAATAGTCTATTGATTTATTTTATGGAAAATAAGAAAAAACGGGTTGTTGTCGCAACTGCCGGAACTTTTCTGGAATGGGCTGAATTTACTTATTACGCCTATATCGCAAACATTATCTCCGCATTGTTTTTCCCAAAATTGGGAAATCATCTGGGTTTGATAGCAACCTTTTCTGTTTTCGCTCTCAGTTATTTTTTTCGTCCCTTAGGAGCCCTCTTTTTTGGATATATTGGAGACAAGATGGGGCGTCGAGTTGCCTTGCAATCTTCTATTATGCTGATGGGCTTATCTTCTCTGCTCATTGGTTGTCTTCCTTCTTACAACAGTATTGGTATCTTGGCTCCAATTCTCTTGCTCATCTTTCGTTGCATACAAGGCTTTGCCGTATCAGGTGAATTTAATGGCAGCGCTATCTATCTGATTGAACACGATTCAGAAAAACCATGCCAGGCCGGTAGCTGGACCGGTTTTGCTTCAGCATTGGGCATGATGTTTGGCGGATTGATGTCTACTTTAATTTATTTACCTCACATGCCAGAGTGGGCATGGCGTATCCCTTTCCTGTTAGGAACCTTATCCTGTTTTTGTGCGATGTATTTTCGTAAAAATTTGAGTGAGTCACCGCCCTACCTCACAATAAGTAAAGTAAAATCATCAAATCCACTGAAAATTTTATTTGAAGATTATAAAAAACAATTAATTAAATCAGTATTATTAGTAGCTGCACTGGGTATTTATATATACATTATGAATGTTTATTATGCATCTCATTTGGCAAAATACACCACTTTATCAGATGCTCAAACTAAATTCGTTGTTACCTTAGGACAAGGATTAGTTGTCCTATTCATTGTTTTAACAGGAATGTACGTGGATAGAACTGACGAAAGACATATTATAAAAATTGGTTTATGGGGGTATTTTATTGCAGCTCCTATAGCTTACCTGGCTCCTCAAACCAACTCTTTTGCATTAATTCTCTTATCACAAATTCCTTATGCACTATGCAATGCGCTGGTCGGTACACCAATTTTTAAACTATTGAATGATTTTTTTCCAACTCAGATTCGATACAGCGGTGTTTCTATTGCATGGGGAATAAGCATGGCTATTTTTGGAGGAACAGCGCCATTGGTTGCCAATTATTTGCAATATTCATTCAAATTAGCCACCGCACCAATATTCTATATACTTTTATCAGCCAGTGTTGCCTTGCTCGTTTTGCATGATAAAAAGAGTTACAAGATAGCCCCGATAAAATTAAGATCGGATAATTGAATAAAATCCGCATAGCCATTGCAAATACATGTCCATGCAAGCATCCAGGCCATTATTCGATTCATCATGGCTCTGCTTAAGAGCCTTCTTTCAATTGTTTTCTCTTTTCGTGCCAAATTTCAAAAGCATTATAAACCGTAGGCACGACAAACATATTTAAAACCGTCGAAGTTAACAGTCCGCCTAATAACACTTGCGCTAAAGGACGTTGAAGTTCTTTTCCAGCAGGAGACCCCCACAATAGGGGTATTAAAGCCAGAGCTGCTGTCGCTGCTGTCATTAATACGGGTACCAGGCGATCAAGAGTTCCCTGGATAAGCACTTGTTCACGTCCTCGTCCAAGAGAGCGCAATTGATTATAGTGACTCACTAAAATAATCCCATTACGTGCCGCAATTCCAAACAGAGTAATAAAACCAATCATGGCGGCTACACTCATGTCACCACTGGCTAGGAATAAAGAAACAACTCCACCAATCAATGCCAAGGGTAAGTTGAACATAACCAACAGGGCTTCCCAAAATGTGCCGAAAGCCTTATGAAGAAGTACTAACATGATAAAAATTGCCAATGCACCAAAAAGAACAATCACACGAGATGCTTGTTGTTGACTTTCAAACTGGCCGCCATATTGAATAAAATAACCAGCAGGTAATGAAACTTTTTCCTTAACCTGGTGCTGCACCTCTTGAATCACACTACCCAAATCTCTCCCTTGTACATTAAAACCGATAACCAGAACACGTTGCACATTTTCTCGATTAATTGCAAAAGGTTGAGGCTCTAACTGAATATCGGCTACTGCACGTAAAGGAATTTTCGTTTCTTGATTGTTGGCTGCTCCATGAGCATCAATCAGCATATTTTGGATAGCTTTAACATTATCTCGCTCTGTTTCACCCATACGCAAATACAAATCAAACGTTCTCTGGCCTTCAAGAATACTGGATACCGTCACTCCATTGAGAAGCACTTGAACATCCTCGGAAATTTGACCAATGTTGACTCCGTAACCAGCCGCTTTCTCCCGATCAATTTTAATGACCAACTGCGGTACATTGATTTGTTGCTCTTTATTGATATCCACTACTCCTGGTATGGTTTTTAAAATGGATTCTACCGATTCGCCCAATTCATTAAGGGTAGCAAGATTATCGCCAAAAAGTTTCACAGCAACTTGTGCTCTAACTCCTGACAACACTTCATCCATGCGATGGGCAATAAATTGCCCCACATTAAATAGCGCTCCGGGAATATTCGCCAAATCAGCTCGAATACGTCGCAACAATTCATCAGGAGACATGGTTTTGTCTTTACCAAAATTCAGGTGTACATCGAATTCACTGATATTCGGTGGTAAAGCATCTTCATCCAATTCACTTCGACCCGCTCGTTGGGCTATGGAAATCACTTGCGGATATTTCAATAACGTCTTACTGACTTGCTTACCCAAACGCATGGATTCATCCAATGAAGTTCCAGGAAGAGTACTCATCACAATAATAAAGTTACCCTCATGAAACTCAGGCAAGAAAGAGGTTCCAAAAAAAGGAAGTAAACTCAAAGCAAAAACGAACGCTGCAATTGATATGGCTAAAACTGTTTTACAATGAGCCAAAGACCAATTTAAACCGGTTAAAAAATGCTTTTTTAACCAAATCACAAACCGCGTTTCCGTTTGCGTCTGCTGAGCCGTTTCCTCTTGTGTGTGATGATAACGTTCGTCTTCGGATAAAGCATGCACAGCCACTTTAGCATCCTGATTCTTTTCAGTTTTTCGCACCAAAAGGAGGTAACATAGGGCTGGTACCATAGTGATAGAAACGACAAGAGAGCCTACTACGGAGGCAATATAGGCAATGGCTAATGGGCTAAAAATCCGCTCGGGAATTCCTGACAAAAAGAAAATAGGTAAAAACACCAGGCTAATTATGATGGTCGCATAAACTACTGAACTGCGAATTTCCAAAACCGCATCAAAAACAATTTCAATCGTAGGCAAAGGCTTTTCTGCCAAACGATTAAGTCTTAAGCGATGTACTACATTTTCTACAGTAATAATCCCATCATCCACCACTTCACCAATGGCAATCGCCATTCCACCCAAAGTCATGGAGTTAATACCAAAACCAAAATAATGAAGGACCAAAATACCTGCGATAAAAGAAACGGGCATAGAGAGAAAGGTAATAAATGAAGCTCGCCAATTCATCAAAAATAGAAAGAGCACCGCAATCACAATAACAGCTCCTTCAATAAGAGCCCTGCTTAGGTTGTGAATGGCTGACTCAATGAAATTGGCTTGACGAAATACTTCTGTATTTAATTCAACACCTGCCGGTAAGGATTTTTTTATATCGGCTAAAGCCTGCTCCACTTTACGTGTTGTAGTTAATGTATCAGCTCCATAAATTTTGGAAACAGTACCAATGACAGCGTTTTCTGCATTGAAAGAAGCATCGCCTCGCTTGATTTCACCCCCAAAAGCGACTGCGGCTACGTTATTAACAGTAATAGGAACTCCCTTGCGGACTACAATCAGTGTTTTTTTTATATCGTCCAAAGTCTTAATGCGTCCAATGGTACTTACAACAAATTCTGTACCCGCCTGATGAACAAACGCACCAGGTACATTTTGATTTCCTGTTGCCAGGGCTTGACGAACTTCTTCGACTGTAATGCCATAAGCCAGCATGCGCTTAGGATCAAGCTGTACTTGATATTGCTTTACTTCTCCGCCCAGAGAAACTACTGAAGCGACTCCTCCCAAAGCCAACAGGCGTGGACGAATAGTCCAATCGGAAATCGTGCGCAAGGTTTCAGGGCTTGCAGTGCGGCTCACCAAAGCATATTTAAGCAACCATCCTACTGCCGAGGTGACTGGCAGCATCACAGGCGAGGAGACGCCTGGAGGAAGGCGGTTGGCTACTTGTTGAATCCGCTCATTCACCAGTTGACGATTGAGATAGATGTCTGTTTTATCATCAAATACCACAGTAATTGTTGATAATCCAACGGAGGTTTTTGAGCGAACACTAGCTACCCCCGGTGTCCCATTGATAGCACTTTCCAAGAGATAAGTGACCAGTGTTTCTACATCCTGGGTTGCCATGCCTGGTGCCTGAGTTTGAACTACAACTTGAGGTGGGGCAAACTCGGGAAAAACATCGACTGGCATTTGTTTTAACGTGTAGCTACCTAGCAAACAAAGAATAATCGTTAACGCCAAAATTAAGGGACGATTATGTAAAGACCAGGCGATGAGGCGAGTAAACATTTAATGATGCTCCTCTTGCCCTGATTGCTGTATTTGCCCCCCACTCAACCAAAGTGTATAAAGCTCGCGATTACCCTGAGTGACAACAAGATCACCAGAAACCAAACCGTCGGTAATTTCTGAGAAATCATCTTCGACAGCGCCGACTTTAACATCTACTCGTTTGTAGGTATCACCATTTTGCACAAAAACAAATTGCTCGTTATCTGCTTGTAAAAGGGCAGTATTCGGCACAACGAGTGCTGCCTTATTATGAGTTAAAATCACATTAGCCCGCACAAACATTCCAGGTTTTAGGATCCCCTCCCTATTGTCTAAAGTAATTCGTACATTGACTGTACGGGTCAATGGATCAAGATTGGGCTCAATTAAAGTGACCTGGCCTGGAAATGTCTGCCTGGGATAACTTAAAGCGTGAATATTCACTTCTTGCCCTACTTTCACTTTACCCAAATCTTCTTCATACACTTGAGCTACGACTAATAATTTATCGCGATTACTGATATGAAAAAGAACTGTATTTGGCTCAACAGCCTGTCCTAAATTGATATTCCTGGCATCAATGATGCCTGCAATTGGAGCATTGACTGCAACACTTGGTGGAGGATTTCCTACTAATCTTGATTGCACTGTAGCCAAGCGCTGCCCAGCCTTGACACTATCTCCTAAATCCACATCGATTGCTGTCACACTACCACTAATCCGGATGCTGACATCGGCTTGAGCATCAGGTAATAATTGAATCTGACCATTTAAACCCAACAATTGCGCCATGGGACGATGAGTTACCTGAACTACTTTGATGTCAAGCATTCTGGCTTGCTCCAAGGTCAAATGGACTGGGTCCTTGGTTCCTCCTTCATTCACTTCTATGTTTCCTCCATGTGCAAAACTCACTTGCATAGAGGAAACCAAGCCGAGAAAAAAACCGGTCAAGATCATCATTCTGATTTTAAATTGCAATCTCATTTGCTATCACCATTCCGTTGATACTCTAAATAGGAGCAAAACCCATCCGTTTTGCCAGGACCTATAGCCGTACATAAAGCGACATAGACTTGTAAAAATTTTTCTAAAGTATTGAGATATGTGGTTTGCAAATCGTTTTGTTGTTTTTGAACTTGTAACACATTTAAAAAAGAAATTTGCCCATTTTCATAAGAATCACGAGCCAGTTTTACATTCTCGACAGTCAATTGAAGAGAAACACGTTGTGTTTCCTCAAGGCTCTTACGCAAGGCTTTGAGTTGCTCATAGTTACTGGCTATCTCGGTTGCGATACTTAAATTGAGGGCACGTAAGGACATCATTGCCTGAGTACCTGTGTGACTTGCTTCTAAAATTCGCCCTTGATTACGGTTTAATAGAGGAAGAGGAACAGAAAGCGTGACACCCAAAGTACGATCAGCTGGTTGGGGAGGGCCTTCTTCCACCACAATTTTATCCTGCTGAATACCAAGTCCCACTGTCCAGTCAGCAAACCGTTCAGCTTTTGCCAAACGACGATCAGCGTTGGCACGCTCAATTGATAATGCAATAGATTGGCGGTCAGGGCGATTTTTAAGTGCCTGTGTTTTAAGAGCATCTAATGCTGGGAGTTTCCTTTCAGCAGCAAAATCCATCTTAAGCGATAAAGATGAATTAGCTTCGCGTCCCATTAATTGATTCAGTGTGGCATATTGGCTAATACGAAGACTGTGCAAAAGATGTTTTTCTTGAACAATTCGCAAATACTCAATGCGGGCCGCATTTTCATCCAGTTTTGAAATTTCTGCAGCATGATAACGATTATGGATAACATCAACTAACTCCTTGTTAATCCGTAATAAGTAATTGACCTGCTGTATGCGACGCTCTGTAATCACTGCTGTATAAAAGGCACTAGCCACTTTGGCACTGAGTTGACGCTCGGCCTCCCTGATTTCTGCAACAGCTTTTAACACATCCAGACGAGCCACTGTTTTTTGTTTTGCAATACGTCCTGAAATGGGGAATGCCTGGCTAAAGCCAGCACTACGCGAATACTCCCCTTCATCAGTGAATAAACGATCGTCATTATTTGAAACATTCAAGCTTGGATTGGGCCAAAAGCCTGCTTGTAGCAAGCGAGCTTTTGCGATAGATACATTGTATCGGGCAGCTTTTAAATCCTTGTTGTTTGCTAAAGCAATGTGGGTTACTTCTTTAAGAGTCAACGCTTTCCCCGCCGTTGCCAGAGAGGCATACAGCAGTAGCAGAACTACTCCATAAGAAAACCGCCAAACATGGTGATATTCCATAAATGATAGCTCAAAAAATCTATCTATCTTCAGCAAACATGGAATTGAAAAAATAATCTGCTGCGAATGCAGGCATCCAGAGTAGTCGATTGTGTTTTATTCGAAAGTAAGTCATCAATTAATACCTTCTTTTTATTGTTGTATGATTTAGTCAGGACTTACGAAAAAACCCAAGGTCGAGACAAAAAATGTTTTTAATAAGGGAGTTTAGATAAACTAAATGACCGAATTAAAAATCTTTTTTAACAAAGAGATTGGGATTTTTCGTAAGTCCTGTTAGTATCTCCCAGCCAATCCAATTACACAAGAGCAGTAAAATAATACAGTTACATTCTCCTGATGCAAGTTTTAGCTGGGACCTCTCATCAATGAAGGGCTAATTACAGGTTGCGCATCTTTATTTGCAGATGATCTCATTTGTCCAAGTCTTGTTTTGATACCAGATTGCTTTTCAATTAAATCAGATCCTGTAGCAGGTGCAGTAGTTATTTCAGCCACTGGTGTTTCAAATGGTTTTAATAACAGTTGAATCATAATTTCTTTGTATGAACAAAAATCCTTAAAAGATTGCTCCGGATTAAAACTCCTTTTATTATCCAACTGTTTCAATAACTGAATGGTGGAAGCTATGGAATTAGAGCAAGCAGAGGGATTTTTCATTAAATAGGTATCAATATGAATTAAAAATCGCTGAACATCTTCTGAGAAACTTTCAAAACTTGGTTTTGAGTTTTTTGAATTATCCTCGAATAATTTATTGATTTGTGCGTTTAGAAAATCATAGGCCGCTTTGACCGATTCTTCATTGGTTTTATCATCTTTAAATGCGGAGCAGATATTATCTAAATACTCCAAAAATACCCTAAGATGATGTCGATTTGTCAAAGTCAACAAATCTTTCATATTCCAATAATTTTCTTTAAATCCTTGAATTTCTCCCAACAACTGTTTTTTGCTCATTTGATTTTTGTATGCTTGTAAATCCGAAGCTTCGCTTTCTAGTTCAACTTTTCTTTTTAAAACTGGATTCGAATTATTGAGATATTCATTGTAATTCCTTTCAATGGCTAACTTTAAATCTGAAACACAACGATATTCACTGCTCAAAATTGTATTTAACTTTGCTTCGACTGGGTTTGGGTTAACTATTCGCCGGACTGTGGGTTCATCAGACCAATAGCTTGATGCTTTAAATTGATTTGCTTCATTCGTTGTAAACAAGAGAGATACCATATCCCTGGCAATTAAAATTTCCTGTGCCAAAAAGCGTTCATCTATTGCTTTCATTTCTCCGGCATCAATGATTTTTAATTGCTTACTCCTTTCATTATATAAAATATTTTTGAAAGTTAAATCGCCGTGGACAAAGCGTTTGTTATGCAGATTTTCCAAATCCGTTAAAAATGAAATGGCTAACTCCATTTTGTCTGAAAATGTCAATTTTTGAAGTGAGTCTATATCCTCAAGAAGTTCTTCCAAGGCATATCCTTCTTCCTTTTGCATAAAAAAACCTTGGTTACCTCCTTGAAAATTGACTAATTCTGCAGTTGAATTGCCTGATAAAATCGAATAATTGACAGATTCCTGTTTTATTAGCTCCTCGGCATTGCTAAAGTTCTGATATAAAACCTTCAGTACATTCTCTTTAGGAAAAATTACCAATTCTTCATTCCATAAGTACATAGCATGATTACTCTGTATCACTACGCCTTTAGTTCCGCTTCCTATCTTTGGACCATTTAAAATTAAAAACTCAGTAATACCATCATGACGTTGATTTTTGTAAATATTATGACTTAAGAGGAACTCTATTTCATTTCCATCTTCATCGTTTAACGTGTAACAACGTTTAGCAAACAATGCGGACTGACTGGAACCAGACAATAAATATTGCTTAATTAACTGCGTTAAAATTTCTTTATCTTGAGGTAAAAGTTGTTCCGCCAAATTTATGTGATAAACCATAATGCTCTCCTATAAGCCAACTCACTCCTTATATTTGAACATATTGGAAGATATTAATACAATTAATTGTTTTGATATGTTTTATTAAACTTAGTTATATCTATTATTTTTCAATAAATTACTGATGATTCGCCACATGTTATAACCAACTATTTTTATTTTATAAATATCAATAGCGCTGTTAACAATTCCCGTTCATAAAACTGTTTATTTCTAACAAACGGTTTCCTTAACTATAATTCTATTAATAAAGAAAAAATATGGCTGGTAAATTCCAAAATGTAGTTTTTGGGCTTATTCAATCACCTTGAATAGGAATATAAAAATAAAAAAATTAATTTGGATTTAATTAAAAATGGATCTCAGAAAAATTAATCTCAATTTGTTATTGCATCTTGATACTTTGTTAAATGAACTCTCCGTATCCAAAGCCGCCGAGAAATCATTCATGAGCCAGACTGCAATGAGTCATATATTAAAACAATTGAGAGATATATTCGATGATCCTTTGTTCATTAGGAAACCTCACGGGCTTCAACCAACACAAAAAGTGCTTGATCTGGCTCCCAAGATTAAAAAATTTTTAAATTACTCCAATGATATTTTTGAAGAAGATACTTTCGATCCGGGAAACGACAGTTTATTTTTAAAGACTGCTTCAGTAGGAACTGGTGAATATTTTATTCTACCAAAATTATGTGCCCATTTGGCTAAACATGCTCCGAAATTTGTATTAAAGATTTCTTCAATGTCAGAGTACTTGAGTCTGGAATATTTGTTAATGTCTGAATTAGACTTTGCAATAGCGCCGGGCTTTGTTGAAACAGGGAATAACATTATCAGAGAATTATTGTTTGAAGAGGAAGCAGTGTGCGTCATGCATAAATCTCATCCTCTGGCAAATCAAGAATTAACTCAAGATATGTACTTGCAAGCTGAACACGTTGACATACAATTTAGTTATATGGGAAATGAAAATATACTCTACAAAGCCTTACAAGCATATCATCAAAGAAACATCAAAGTGATAGTGCCCAATATCATTGGCGCATTAGAGGTGGTTTACCATACGCATTTCATCACAACTATACCGAAAATCTTAGCTGTTGCGTTCAAAGACAGGTATCAAATTGAGCTACACCCTTTCCCTTTCCCTAAAAAGAAATTTTTAGTTAATTTTTACTATCACAAACGATTATCGAATCATAAACCGCTGCAATGGGTATTGGATATCATAAAAAAATATTGTTGCGTCAATCATGAGGCTTAGACTAATTGATATTAAGGAGACAACAGATTTTTCTCCCAATTGTTTTTTATAAAACAATATTCTATGACATCGGACAATTCATCAGTTCTATAAGTATAAAAAACCATGCGGGTGGGAATTATTCTGAAACCACAATAATATTCACTCATAGGCAATGACTTATCTTGAAACTGGAAACTCAATATTTTTCTTTTATTTTCAATTAGTCGCTTGCTGGATATCACTTGTGATGAAGTAGGCGCATAACTATGAAATCTAATTTGTGCAAAAGGTGGATAGGAATCCCAGTATGCTTTATTCTCGTTTTCCGACAATGCCTTGGCTGAACCGTCTATCATGACTTCTCTTTCAAATAACTCAAACCAAAAAGTGAGAGATACCATAGGGTTATGGGTCATTTCGACAACTTTTCTGGTTCCTCGTTGGGTAAAAAATAATAAGCCTTGCTCGTTGATTTCGCGAATGGCGATAACACGCCCATGGGGAATAGAGTTCTTGCCTGCCGTAGATAATATGGCATGCTGTGGATTGGGCGCTCCTTTTTTCAATTCCTCAGAAATCCATGTTGTTAAAAGGGCAATCGGATTGTTCCTGGACATAACTTGTATACCTATTGCAAATATTTTCTGATGTTAATAACGATACTGACTAGCGATGTCCCATTACCGCGCTGAATATTTTGAGCCATAATTCACTAGCAGTCGATTGGTAATATGTCTTTTGCAAAAAACCTTAATTATCAGCATTATGAAATTCAGGTTGTTGATAATCCCTGATTTGCTCGTTCAGCTCCTCTATTTGATCCAGAATTTTTAAAAATTTTTCTCCAAAAGGAGTCACAAAATATTCAACTCTGGGAGGTATCTCATGAAAGGTATTTCTGCCGAGAATCCCAAATTCAATATTCTTCCGCAAGCATTGATTTAAAACTTTTGTTGAAAGTCCTTCAACGCTTCGCACCATTTCTCCTGGTCGATTAATTCCATTTCGTAAAAGAGAATAGATGGTCAAGGACCACTTACAACCATAGATAGCTTCTACCATTGATGCTGTCTTAATGGGAGCTTTTTTTTGTATTAATTTTTTTTCATCCATTTCAATAATTTGTACCATAAAGTACCTAGTGAACTGAAAAGTGCTTACTTTTTTTAATATTGTAGATCTTTCATACTGGATTGGACAGTGTTTTAATGAATCAGGAGAATCCATGTTCAATCAAAATTTAGCTATTATTATTGGCGGTTCTAGTGGTATGGGCCTTGAAACGGCAAAAAAGCTTTCAAGTAAAAATGTGGACCTGTTAATTACAGGAAAAGATAAACAAAAGCTTGAAAATGCGGCAGCAGAAGTACAAAGACTAGGGACAAAAGTAGACACTTTGGTTCTTAATCTTTATGACAAAGAACAAGTATTTCAATTTATTAGTAGCATGAATGATGAAACTCGAAGAGTAAAATATCTTGTAAATGCTGCTGGTTATTTCAAACCCATTTCTTTTTTAGAGCATGAGGAAAAAGATTACGATCGTCAGGTAGATCTTAACAAGGCGTTCTTTTTTATCACCCAGGCCGTAGCAAAAAACATGAAAAAAAACGGAGGGGGTAGTATAGTCAATATTGGTTCGATGTGGGCAAATCAAGCAGTTAAAGCAACCCCCTCTTCTGCCTATTCCATGCAGAAAGCCGGACTTCATTCCCTAACCCAACATTTAGCCATGGAGCTTGCTGAGCACAACATAAGAGTAAATGCCGTAGCTCCAGCAGTGGTAGCCACTCCTATCTATAAGTCATTTATTGATGAAGAGAGAATCGAGGAGTCGTTACAGGATTTTAATAAATTTCATCCTATTGGCAGAATCGGTAAGGCAACAGATATCGCTGATGCAATCGAATTTCTTTTGTCAGAAAAAGCAAGCTGGATCACAGGGGAGATTATGAATATCGATGGAGGCGTGATGGCAGGGAGAAATTAATCAGCAAGCTTTATCCAGCTTTATGCCCGCGAGCATCAATAACAAGAGATTGATTTTCACTGCCCCGCTTTGGATTTATCTGGCGTGAGTTATGGATAAGAGCGGTCGTTGTATTGAATCGTTCGGGTTGAGGAGGCATTTATGCCGTCTCGAAGCCTTATATGGAATTTAATGTGTCGTACCAAGGCTTCGAGACGATGCTTACGCATCTCCTCAGCCCAAACGGACTCTGGATATTGACTGCTTCTTATATAATCCTTATCCAGAGCCCACATCAGATAAATCTGAAACAGGGCATTAAAAATCAATCTCTTGTTATTGATGCTCGCACCAAGGCTTTTCATTGCCTGCATGGAATAATGTGGCCATTTGGTTTTGGCAAACATTGATAACAATTACGGTCTAACAATTTCTTGAGATCCTTGAGAAATTTCAAAGAATACCCCCAGATTTTTTCTCTCTTTTTCAAGAAAGTCCATGAATCCACTATATATTTTTTTATCACCAAACCAGGGATCGGTTACTTCAAATTGCCCATGATGTTTCTTGCCTAATAAGGTATGGAGTACCCCGGCTTTTATAATGATAAGAGTGGTTATCCCTTCAGGAAAATCTGCCTCACTTAAGGTAGCCAATGTCACTTTTTTTCTCATTGGTACTTCTTTCTTAAAAAGGGAATAGAGTGAAGTAATAACCATATCTTTTGAATATTTATTGCGTACAGCCTTTGATAGCTCTCTAATTTCAACACCGATGACATTCAAGTTATACTTGCAAAAATAGGATGCAATCTTTTCAGGCGATGCCACTTTTCCGGGTTCTAACCAAATTTCTTTGTATATTTCCAATTCTTTGCAAGGCGTATAACTGCTGGGTTCAATAAGCCCTCTTTCAAATAGTATTCTCATTATTGCTCTTGCAGTACAAGAGTTTTCAAATTTTTGTGCATCTACCAAAGGTTCAATACCATCAAGTTTTGCTCTTAGTTTAGGATGATCTAATACAAAATTTGCGATTTCATTGGAAGTTACTATTAATTTTAAGAAACTTTTTTGATCAAGCATTTGAACGAAATCTTCTGTGGTAAGAAGCAATTTAATCGTATCAGAAGAGACATTTTTCATCTTTCCCAAAGTAATAATCCCTTCAATTGGCTTATCATGAGTGCTATGGATACTCTTAAATTGATTGACAAATTTCTCCAAACTGGCTTTGCTAATCGCCATGTCCGCATCTTCCCCAAAATTAAAATCAATACTTCGATAGATATTTTGACAGGATTCAATAGCATTAAGCGTCAAATCCGGAAATTGCGTTGCTGTAATATTCAAAATCATAATAACACGCCTTCATATCTTAAAAACTCACACTAACTTGATTATAGGGCATTTTGTATAAAAATAGCCTAAAATGACATCAATCTGATACAAACCTATCTTGTACTTGCCTTTTCTGCTTCTGTTCATCTTTCATGAAATCCTGCTTAGCAAAACAATGAAGCAATGACTTAATATTCAATTAATAATCATAATGTAAAATTATGGAACTTTTAACCATCACTATTTACTCCTATGAAAAAAAGCTTTTTTTCTGCTCTTCCTGAAGAAACAATTATCAATACATTGAGTTTCTTAAAAGCGAACACCCTGGGTCGCGTAGCTCAGACATGTCAATTTTTTAATCGCCTGGCTAATGATAAACATCTGGAACTGAATCAACTCAGACAACAACGTATAAAACAAGAGCTATGGGGAAATCTTATGGTAGCGGCAAGAAGCAATAACCTGGAAGAGGTCAAAAAGATTCTAAAAAAAGGAATCGATCCAAGCAAAACCAATAGCTACCACTTAAATAGAACGCCTTTACTAGCAGCTATCGAAGGAAGAGCTTATCAAACTGCCAATTACCTCTGGAGAAAATACACTTTTGATCCAAATTTTAAAGATAACTATGGTGATTCACCTATCTCTCTTCTTAAAAAACAACTGGCCAATCCAGCCTTCAAGGATAAGGAGAAAAAACAAATACGCGCCTTAATTAAGGAAATGCAAGAAGAAAAAACAACACAGAACAGGTGCTTTGTATGCTAAAGCTTTTAAATCAAACAGATCGCGTTTGGTCTATGATAAATGTGATTTTTTTTCCAGCAAGTGTTTGCAGCAATAAACAAACTCATTAAATTGAGAGTCCTTTACAAAATATCCTGCTATATCCAAACCTGTTGTTGCCTGCTTATCCCGCATGTTACTTGATGTCGTGAAGATAACAACCTTAATAGAGTTATAGTGAATATGCGAACGCAATTCTCTGAGAAATTCTATACCATTCATTTTTGGCATCATGATATCAAGGACGATGATTTTAGGTTTAGTCGCTTTGATATTTCCATAGAGTTGTTCAAGAGCTTCAACACCATCACGAGCTATATGAAAACAAATTGGAATACTCAATTTTGTCAGCGCTCTTTGAACAGACATTAAATCGACCTCATCATCATCAACCAATAAAACATGGGTACACTCATCATTCTTAGCACGCATCGCCAATCTCCTTATCTTTTGGCCATAAAAAGCGAAAGACGCAGCCTTTGTTTTTTTCTGATTCCACAGAAATTTTACCTCCTTGAAACTCGACTATTTTCTTAGCAATACTTAGACCTACTCCACTTGTTTCAAGTTTGTCCCTGGGTTGTAAGGTCTGAAACAATTGAAAAATTCGGTCTTGATATTTTTTCTCTATTCCAGGCCCATCATCAGCTACAAAAAACTCATAAAACCGATCCTTTTCTTTTGTACCAATGATGATATGTCCATCTTTGCGGTGATGATGCCTGATGCTGTTATCGAGGAGCGCCGTAAAGACCTCTCTCAAAGGGAGCTCGCAAGTATTCAATACTGGCAACGTATCTTCGAGTTGAAACGTGATAGTTTGAGGGGGATTCAATTTCCTTATGATATCGGTAATCAATCTATCAGTGTGAATTTTACGAACCTTATCAAAAACATATCCTGATTGAGCGTATTTAAGCAATCCATCGAGCAACTTTGACATTCGTGAAGCACGTTGACGCAAGAGCAGTAAATATTTTTTAGATTGTTCGGAAAGCATTTCGCCCAGATCCTCTTCAATCCATGAAATCAAATGGTCCATAGCAGGTAATGGTGCTTTTAAGTCATGTGATGCGTGATAGACAAATTGATCCAGTTCATCTTCAGCTTTCTTCACCAAAATCAAATTAGCAACTCTGGCTTTAAATTCCTTGGCCGAGAATGGTTTTATCACATAATCCTGGGCTCCTTCTTCCAGCATACGAGCACATAATTCATCGTCTGATTTGGCAGTTAAAATAATAATTGGAGTTTTCAATAGTAGAGGGTGGTGTCTAATAGCATGTAACATCTCGACACCACTCATATGAGGCATCATAATATCACTCACGATTAGATCTGGATGTAAAGCGATCGATTTTTGCAAACCCTCTCGGCCATCAAAAGCACTTTCAGTACGATAAATAGAGTTCAATATTTTACAAATAAAATGATTCATCTCCTGATTGTCTTCTACTACCAAGATAAGTGGTCTATCGTAATAATCATCTTCAGCTGCCTCCTTGATTGGTTTTATTTTATTTCTGAATTCAGCAAGACTCGTGCTTATTTCTTTTTCCCCTAATAATAGCTGGCTATAGGAAGAAGAAACCTTTACATTTTGAGGCGCTTTTAGTGGCAACTCAATGGTAAAAATGGCACCACCATTTCGAGCATTCCCAGCAAAAATTGAGCCCCCATGTAATTCAACGAAATCTTTTGCAATCGATAAACCCAACCCCGTTCCCCCTACCGTCCGAGTTGTAGGTTCCTCAACCTGAAAAAAACGCTCGAATATAGTTTCGCAAAGATCGGGAGGAATACCCTGCCCATTATCTTCTATCTGAAGCCTGCACGTTTCAGGATTGATTTGCTCTAATCTAATCCATACTTTCGCATTTTGCGGTGTAAATTTTACAGCATTTGATAAAATATTGATTAAAATATGCTGGATTTTGTCAGGGTCCATTTGTGCTTGCAATTCATTGGGCAAATCGACTGAAAATGCAAGCTTGCGTTCAGGAATCTGAGCCTCAAACAATGCAATTGTCTGTCGAATTAATTTTGCCAAATCAATATTGGCATAATGAAGAATCATTTTGCCAGCATCCAGCTTTGAGATATTTAGTAAGTCATTGACATGTTTCAGTAAGATTTGAGCGTTATTTTCTATGCGTCTCAATGTATTCCGAACAGATGAGGGAAGCGATTTTTCAGCCAGTAACATTTCCAAAGGGCCTAATATCAGCATTAATGGGGTACGAAGCTCATGACTGACGTTAGCAAAAAATTGGGTTTTGATTTGATCAAGTCTAGCCAGATTTTTATTGGCCTCTTCCAACCGCTTGTTTGCTTCCTGAATTTCCTGGGCACGCAAATAGATTTCAACCTCCATTTCTCCTGCTTTCGTGCGCAGTTCTTCCATTAACTTCAGTTGCTCTGATCCAGTTTTTTTTAAATGGATAAATTCTGTAACATCCTCCACACGATGGATAATATATTCCACTTCCTGATCAGGCCCTAAAACCGGAGTATTAATAGGGCTCCAATAACGTTCTTCAAATCCCCCTCCTCGTTCTATGGGTCTCTGAATATCATATTTTTGTATGGCCATTGTATCTGCCGATTTGTTTTTTAGAACCCTTTGAAACGAAGCATAGAGATTTTTAACGCCGGTTGCTTTTGGATCGTTGGGATTATCAGGAAAAGCATTGAAAACATTTTTTCCTAAAATTTGTTTGCGGCTTACCATTGTAGCCTGTAAATAGGCAGCGCTTACTTCAATGATATTAAAATCCCTGTCCAATATAAGATATAAATCCGGCAAGGAATCAAATATGGATTTAAAATCAATATTTGACTTGGTATTTTCCCTTCGCACAGAGTATTCTCCTTCCTCTATGTAAGGCCTATTGGCTATAATGCATGACGCAAGTCTTCGCGAGGCTGGCTATGAATAGCCAATTAACCCTACTTCTAATTATAATCGAGGATTTGAGACCTTACTAATTAGGAAAACCTGATTGCGGTAGTTGCTTGCAATCACTAACAAGAAGATGAATCTCTTTCAGAAAGAGCAACATATATGGACTCAATGTTACTCTCACAGGAAGTTTTCTTAAGTAATTGTTCTATCGATTTACGTACTTATCATCAACCAAATATTGGAAAAATGGAACGAGCAGTGCCATAGTTATAATTTGTTATTTCATAAAATAAATGGAGGTTTTTATGCATTATGTTGATGGATTTGTCGCTGCAGTACCAAAAGCTAACAAAGAGAAATACGTTGAACACGCAACAAAGGCTGGCGTAATATTCAAAGAACACGGCGCTTTGCGACTGGTGGAATGCTGGGGAGATGATGTACCTGAAGGCAAAATCACTTCTTTTCCTATGGCTGTCCAGTGCAAAGAAGATGAAACGGTTGTTTTTTCCTGGATCCTTTGGCCCTCGAAACAAGTTCGTGACACAGGGATGAAAAAAGTCATGGAAGATCCTCGTTTAAAACCAGACATTAACCCTATGCCTTTTGATGGCAAACGCATGATTTATGGAGGATTTAACATAGTGGTTGATGTCTAGAAAACGGAAAAATGAATATCAACCACTCTAAATGCCAATCTATTATTCATATTATACTATCTTATACCGATTGAATTCATGCAGAGAGTCAAGTATTTCACAGGTCAATACGCAAGGCTCTCTACCATTTTCTTGAAAGCCCCGCTGGATAAAACAAAATGCATATAAGAGTACTCTTTCTATAGCCTATGTATAGCTCATCAAGTTCATCGCTGCAAATGCTAATACTTCAGTTAGTGTCAGAATACCTTTGCGCAGCAGGAAATAATTAAATTTTCAGGATAATAACTTTCTTCTTAAAAAGAAAATTGATCAAATTAGATCGGTCTGTTTATCAATTTCGAAAATTTCAACATTCTCCCCTTTAATAAAATGGTTTGTCTGTTTCATCCATCCCCATCAGAAATCGCATTTGAATTGATATATAAAAATCAAACTGTACAAATTTTATTTTAATCTACAATTAAATATAGGGTATTTAGTAGTGAGATGAATATGACTACCTCTAAACTTGAAAAAACGGGTTTGCATGTGCATGAAAAAATCAAACATATGGTTAAGAGTTATGGAACAATGATAACGGGTATTCCTGCCGAAATATTAGGGCAAAATGAGGCAGAAATATCTATTGGATCTGTAAGAAAAATGGGTAATGTTAAAGAAAACATTGCTGAAGTGGTTCGAAAATCCGAAATGACTCAACCCACAAACAGCTGCGGAAAAGCAAGCAATGAAGTCTGTGATTTGCTTTTAGGAAAAGATGGAGCAAGCGAATTCGAAAAATCAAGCTACCAAATCTTATCTGAGGATGGCGCCAATTTGAAAAGTTCTCTGCCTAATAAAAATTTACTGGTTAGAGTTGAAATGGATCGGTTTAATTCTCCTCAGAAATATCAAAAAATAAAAAGAGAAGAGTTTAACCCCAAGACCGCTGAAAAAAATAAAATTTATCTCTTGGAAGATCAGCTTTTGTATCTTGATATATTTGGAAAAATCATTGATCTTGGGCAAACATCAGACACATGTAAAAGACTATTTAATGCCATTACCACTCCTTTTTGCCAAGACTATATTCTTTATGATTCTTTTTTAGAGCCAGAGGAAAGTCAAGAGGAAGCAGCCATTTTTGAAATGGGTGAGATAGTTACAGCTAAAATGAAAAACATAGATTGTTGGACATCAACTCATTCTTTTACCCTGTTTGTTCCTGAATCAGGCAGCGAAGACACACGGACATTGTATCCTTACCAAGCTTATTGGAGCAGTCATACTTTGCAACAATGGTTTTCAGGTGATAAAGATGAAAAATTATCACGCTTGGGTATCGATGGTTATATCGAAAAATTGGCATTATTAAGCACAACAACTGACAGCAAAGTGCGTTCCAGTATTTATGGAGAACTATTTTCTCCTCCAGGAAAGGAACACGTTTTTTGTACTGGGATGAATGAAAAATTCTCGCCATTACGAGTCAAATTTAAAGTAACTGAAGTCAATCCGAAAATAGCATTACAAAACTTACAAGAAGTACAAGAATTCATTGATATCAATTATCCTGGTGAGAATGAAAAAGCTCAATGTGAGCTTTATAAAGTAAAAGCGCAAGAAGCAATGACTAAACAACTGGAGGAACGACTACTAGTAGGGCCAACTCACAAAAAAGAATTAGTAGCTCCCTATAAAGAGGAAAACCTGCAATCCTTCTTTAGGAAACCCTTAGAGACAACAAGTAGAATAGATAAAATGATCTCATCCACCATAACAAATGAAAACCTAAAGCTACTTGCAAAAGAGGCAGATAATCTCTCTGGAAAGGAACGAGAAAAATTAGTGGAATTTTTTAAAACATTACCCTCAGAACAATTAGCCGAAATCAAACGGGAATCAGACACAGCACAAAAAGCCTGGGATGAACAATATGGGTTAGTTCTGCGTAATAAATAATAAATCAAAGTGGCTTGATAGACTTGCCAGCTGCCTTACTAAGTATGTGTTACCGAAATACCCTGATTATTTGACTATTTATAATTGAATAAAATTGTCCTATAATAGGACACTTTGTTTTTCATATAGCACAAACATGGCAAAAATAAAATTGGAATCACCAGGTTTGATGGTCCACAAAAAATTGAAAAGTATGTACCAAAGCTATGGCGTCATGATGACAGGTGTTCCTGCTGAAGTATTAGGGCAAATGCAGGCAGAAAGATCTTTCCCTTGCATTAATAAAACCGGGAACATTAAGCAACAAATTGTAAATGAAGTTTCAAAGGTATGTCATATGATGACCGAGCCTACTCAGAGTTGTGGGCAAGCCAGTAATGATGTCTGTGACTTGCTTTTAGGAAAAATTGAAGCGGAAAAATTCCACTTTACCAAGTATACAGAATTGTCAGCGAATGGGGACAATCTAAAAAATATCTTGGAAAATATTGATCCATTCAATACGAGTCTATTGATACGATTTGAAATTGATAGAGAAGACCCTCCTATTGTATTGGCCAAAATAAAAAGTGAAAATTTCAACCCGGAAACTGCTGTAAGAAATAAAATTTATTTATTAGAAAATAAATTATACTTTCTTGACAGAATGGGGAATCTTTTTGACCTTGAACTAAGTAAAAACAAATGTAATATGTTATTTAAGGCAATTGGAGACTCTCCCGAATATAGTCTTTGTGACCCTTTTATTCTTGAAGAACCGGAAAAACCTGAAGATTTTGCAATAAATGAGATCGTCGATATCTTTAACGAACAAAAGGCGAGATTTGATTTTTGGATCGGGTCGCATTCTTTTACAATATATATCCCTCAAACCTTGGGTAAATCATCATGTCAATTCTATCCTTATCAAGCTTATTTTGGTTCACACACTTTACAGGATTGGTTTGTCAGTGATAAAGACGAATATCTGTCACGAATTGGCATCGACAAGTACATTGAAAAATTATCTGTACTGGGAAAAACGACAAATACAAAAGAACGCTCGGATATTTATGCTGAATTTTTTTCAAAGCGTGGCCGGGAAATGTTTTTTTGCGCTCATCTTAATGAAAAAAGACAACCATTACGAGTAAAGTTCAAAATAACCGAAATTAATCCCGAATTGGCATTAAAGAATTTACAAGAAACACAAGAATTTATTGATACCCATCCTGGAGAGAATCCATCAGATAAAGTAGAGAACTATAGAAATAGAGCAAAAGCAGCAATGACTGAACATCTGGAAAGCTTATTAGAAATAAAACCTGAGTTGAATCTCTCATTATTCTGGAGAAATGTCGATAAGAAAGAACAGGAAATTACAGATACAGAGAGTTATAAAAACAGGCGAAGCTAATTAATGAAAGAATAAAGATCAATAAATTGCAAATTGTTCTAAAATTATACTAATTGATGTTTGGAAATAACAAAGGAGTTTAATTTATGATGAGTCGCGAAAAAGGAGCTGGAACTTTTTTTAAAGACTACCAGAAAAAAAATGTAATGAGATTATTGCAAGACTCTCTCGAAAAAATTATAAACGAATGGCTGAAAACTGATGATGAAAGCCATACCAAACTGAAAAGTATTCAACAACTTTCAGAGATGGATATTAATGCTACCTCATTTGCTGAACACTCTCCACTTCCTGATTTTGTTACGCGTCTATGGCTTGATCCACATAAAGCACTTGATGCCTTGGACCAAAACATTTCAAAAAGCGAAATCAGGAAGCTGATTAAAGAAACAGCAAGAGAAACAGAGCTAGTCTTCACTCATCAAAAAGCCCCCGACTACTCCTAATTTAAATTAGGAGTGTGCCGGTATATTAATTCGTCATTCATGTTGGCCATATCATTGGCCAAAAATGTATTATTGGCTAAATACATTCATAGAAAAATGATTCGAAAATTAATTCACATCCAAAAGTCTTTCTAATTATTTTGTCATGTTAAATTAAGTACATAGAATCTGGCCTCCAAAGATTCGTTCTTATTCCACTAAAAATTACTTTAAGTACAAGGAGTCAAATGATAATGCCATCTTATGTTATGGATTTAATTGAAACATTAAAAAATAATTTTTTAAAAAACAATGCTTCTACGAAGTTCGATACTGTGAAGTCTTATGAAGAATTATTGGAAAAATCAAAAATTAATCCTCCAATTGCAGAGTATATCACAGGGACTTCATCAGGAGTTATGTTGGTTAATTCCTATGAAAAGCTATTAGAACTCTCCAAGATTAATCCTGTTGTTGCTGATAGTATGACACATACGCAGTTTGGTCTGGATTTAATTGATACCTATGAAAAATTTGTGGAAATAACAAAGATAAACACTAAAGTCGCTTTTAATTTTCGAATATTAAATTATCAAAGATATACCAAGCTGGTCAACTCAAATAAACAATCTTCACAAACTGAATCTCTTTCAAACTTAAACACCGCAGAAAATTCCCAATTTTTTTTTAAGAAAAGCAGTTCTACCAAACAAAACAGAGCATCTATTACAACAAGGCAGGCAAGAACAGTTCATAATACAGTTGAGTGCAATCTGGAATGGAAAGAAGCTATCCAGGATACCCTCAGCGAGACTATAATAAATCAGAAACCATAACAGTAAGCCCTGAGTAGCTATTTTAAAATTTAAAAGGCACATAATCCAGAAATATGAAAAATCGACGTGATGAAAAAACAATGCTTGACCTCATCATCAAAGTAGCTGATGACGATGAGCGAATTAAAATTGTGATTATGAATGGCTCTCGAGCGAGCCCTTCAGCGAAAAAAGATATTTTTCAGGATTATGATATTGTGTATCTGGTAACAGAGGTAGAGTCATTTGTTCACGATAAAAACTGGATTAATCAATTTGGTGAATTACTTATCATGCAAACACCTGATGAAATGGATGGGCAATGGCCAAAATTTAAAGGTAAATATACTTATCTGATGCAATTTAAGGATTGGAACAGAATTGATTTAACCTTGTTACATATCAATCAACTGGAAACTATGCCCAGAGACAGTCAAAGTATTTTATTGCTTGATAAAGACAGTTTGATTGTACCCTTTGTCGAACCTACTGATGAAGATTACTTGCCAAGCCCCCCTACAGAAAAAGATTTTGCTAACTGTTGTAATGAATTCCTATGGGTAAGCACTTACGCTGCCAAGGGGCTATGGAGAAAACAACTTCCCTACGCAAAACACGTTTCAGAGCAGATAGTAAAAGAAGAGTTAATTAAAATGCTCATATGGCATATAGGAATCCAAACCAATTTTAGTCAACCAATGGGAAGTTATGGAAAATATATTGAAAACTACCTTGAACCAAAACTCTGGCAAGAATTTCTCAAAACCTATGTTGATGCTGATTATAAGAACATGTGGGCTTCATTATTCAAAATGTGTGAACTATTCAATGAGCTAGCGGCAAAAGTTTCAAGTTATTTTGGTTACCCATTTAATCAGAAAGAATTTGATAATGTGGTAGATTATTTGCGTGATGTAAAAAACAATAAAATTCCACCTTAATTGAACAAATCTGCCTGGAATTAAAGATAAATACTATTGAGATATCGATGTTTATTTACTGGTTTTTGGTAAACAAATTGAGGTCACTCTAACAGATGAGGCGGAAGAAATTTTAAAATATGAAGGAAATGCTATGCCTGTAGCTCCAAACAATCGTAGTTTATCCGGCCGCAATAAACCACCAATCTTCTCAAAAATTTTATTCTCATATATGGCAGAACATCGCTGGAGTACAACATTTTTTATTTTATTTGGCCTTTTTTGGGCATTTACCCTACCTTATATGTCCTACTTACTTGGGCAAATCATAGATGAAATAAAATTTCAAAATCCTAAACATGTTGACATCTTTAGCTTAGTCTTAACCTCATTAATTCTTTATGTTTCAATTCATGTTTTGCGAAGCTTGGGATATTACGTTCATGGTTTGTTTTCACTAATCAGTATTCCTGAAAAAAAGGCTAATCTGATTAAACAACTATTTAATCATTTGGGCAATCAATCCATTGGTTATTTTGAAGACAAGCACTCCGGGTATCTAACAAATAAAATTACCAATGCCAGCTCTAGCATAGAACCACTTATTTTTAATTTGTTTACGATTATTTATCCACAATCTTTAGCAATTATCCTGACCGGCATATTATTGTCTTTAGTCGTTCCATATTTTGGAATGGTTCTCTGGATCTGGGGAGCCACACTGATTATTTATTCATACCATTCCGCCAAAATTGGTAATAATAAAGCGATGCTCCTTGCAAATTCCAATAGTAAAGTCAACGGCAAAGTAGTCGATGTGGTCAATAATATCCACACAGTAATCTACAATGCTGAAATGGCTTTTGAACTTGATAGTCTGGATAAAGACATTCAGGATATGGTTCAAAATGATCGTAATTTGCAGCGTCACATGAGCAAAGTCATGCTGGTACAACACATTGCTATGAATATCCTTGTCGCTTTCTTTTTGATAGGGTCAGTGGTCGGGTATGATTACGGTTATGTCAGTATGGGAGATATCGTTTTTGTTATGACGTCAGTCACTGCTATTGCAGGCCTCACAAGTAGCCTTGGGAAATGCTTTCTCGATTTCGTTAATAATGCCGGGCGTTTAAATGAAGGGCTGAGCTTGTTGGAAGATCAACATGTAATAGCAGATAAAGCCAATACTCAAATACATCAAATTAATAAAGGTGAGATTCAATTTAATAACATTTCATTTGCCTATCCCAATCAAAAACCAATTTTTCTAAATTTTAATTTGACAATTCCAGCAAAGCAGAAAATTGGAATTGTTGGTAGTTCAGGCGCTGGTAAAACAACATTATTTAAGTTATTGATGCGATTGTACAATGTAGAAAAAGGTGTGATTACAATAGATAGCTTACCTATAAATAATTACACTAAAAAATCACTTTGTTCACAGATTGCAATAGTACCACAACATTTAACACTTTTTCATCGTAGCATTTACGATAATATCACCTACGGTTGCAATAATTTTAATAAATCAGATGTGATTTTAGCTGCAAAGAAAGCACACTGCCATGAGTTTATCTCTGAACTGCCACAACAGTATGACACTATTATTGGCGAGCAAGGTGTAAAATTATCAGGAGGACAAAGACAGCGTATTGCATTTGCTCGAGCTATTCTCAAAAATGCGCCTGTCTTGTTACTTGATGAAGCAACATCGGCCTTAGACTCCAGGACTGAACAGGCAATTCAAGATGGCTTACAAAATTTATTAACAGATAAAACCGCTCTGGTCATCGCACATCGTTTATCAACGCTCAAAGCAATGGATAGAATTATTGTTTTAGAAGATGGCAGGATCATCGAGAATGGATCACATACCGAATTATTGGAAAAAAGAGGAGCCTATTATAACTACTGGACACACCAATCAGAAGGTTTCATACAAGCATAAAGTAACCATATACCACGTTTAATCTGCTATTAATCTGCTAATATAATCCTAAGAAAATTTATAACTATTAAAACATTAAACTCTTATATCATCGTATCAATTCCTCCCGAATTGTTTTTAAAATAGCAAGTCTTTACTTGTCTTTTAATTCCCAAATCAGAAAAAACAAGAGTCTAATTTTAAACACTTAATATTTCCTTAAAACTATTATCCTATAATAAGTATACAAAGTGTGAATATTCGTATCCATTACAATCAGTATTTGCATGTACAAACATCAGTTTGGGAGAAAGTAAAATGCCTAAATATGTAGAAGGGGTTGAATTAACTCAAGAAGGTATGCATGCTATTTTTGCACGTATGGGACATGGCGATATCACCAGCGGTAGCATTTATAATGGAGTACCGACTATTGACACAGAAGCCCTGAACAGGCAAGGCTTCATGCCCGTTTTAACTGGGGTAGGTCCCAGAAGAGATTCTGGTCACTGGATCATGTTAATCAAAGGGCCCGGTAATCAATACTTTCTCTTTGACCCACTGGGTAAAACATCAGGCGAAGGCTATAAAAATACTTTATTAGCCCAATTACCCATAGCTTCTACCCTTTCTGTTATTCCCAATGCCCCCGGATTAAACAAGGGACTCTGCGGCTATTGGGTCGCCTCTGTTGGATTAAAGGCACGTTCCGAACTCAATAAGGATAATCCTCCCAATTTAGAAACCCTGGGTCAAATCACAACGGATGCAATGAAGGATGAATTAACCGATAATGGTTATCCGAAAATTACCGGCTGGCTAAAAGCTGTCGCTGATAAATTTCCAGAAGGTGCTCCCCAACCTGATGCGAAAGCATTAAGAGAAAATACGGCAAAAGATTTACACATAGAGATTCCCTCTCCTGTTCCTCCAGTGAAAGACACGGCTCCAAAGGAAGTCTCTACAAAACCTACTGCACCACAAGTAGCTCCCAAACATTCCTTAGACAGTAAATTATTAGAGAGCGACGATGATGTTCTTGAAACCATAAACTATGTGCATAAAGAGTATTTAAACAAAGAATATCCTGGCCCATTAAAAGATCCAAAGGATCCCCAAAAAGGACGCATCCCCCCAGACGAGCAGAGCAGGATAAATCATGGCCTTGCCCATACCGTACGCACAATGGCTTGTGCCGAGGTGATGATAGAAGAGGCTCGTAAAGCACAACTGAGAGGAGAAACTTTAGGTAAAGCAAAAAATGGCCAGACTCTGGCTGATGTAACACCAGAAGAAATGAAAAAAATTCTCATCGCACAAGCCTTTTTTGTGGTAGGAAGAGACGACGAACGCTCAGGATATGATGAATTCCACAAGAGAAACTTCTATGCGGAATATCATGAGAAAAGCGAGCAAGCTTTCAGAAAATACGTTGAAGACAACCAGCTCATTGGTAAAATCTTTAAAGATCAAAAAGAAGTCGATTTCTACGCCGCAATTATTCTCGATAAAGATCATGATTGGAATGCTACTCCAGCACATATCCTCATAAATCAAGGGCATATGGTTGATTTAATGCGAGTTAAAGCGCCTGCCGAAGTCGCATTGGAACGCACCTACAATACACTTAAGGGTACCGTCGGTTCGAAAGGAGCCGAGGCCGTTCTTAAAGCCCATCGAGATTTTTTCTTTGCCACTGGCGCCGTTGTTCCTCTAGTAAACCCTGAAGCAATCGATGACCCCAGCAGAGGCGGACCTTATGAAAATCCCTTTAATGGCGAGAAATACGTTATTGTAGAGGGTAAGGAACCAAAATCTACAAAAGACTTACCAAAACCTGTAGGTCGCAACTATCAACTGAAAGATAATGAACGATTCCTAACCATAAAAGAATATTACGCTTTTCCTGATGTGCAGCAAACCTATCCTGGCTATAAAACACGTTTGGAAGGAACCTCTTATTATTTACCAACACCATTTGCAGGAGAATGTGAGCGAGATCCGGCAAAATGTATGGGGGCTATCCAAAAAGTTCGTTCAAAACTACAAACAGATGCCATTAAAAATGGCTTGCAACCCAGTTCTGATAAAGAGAGAAGACAACCGAATGTGGATGAAATTGCGGCTGCCCGCATCATTCAGCAAATCATGGCCAATCCAGATTGCATACATGATGATCATGTGCTCATCAATGGCCAAAAACTGGAAGAAAAATTCTTCCGTGACTTGCTGGCGAAATGCGATATGGCTGTTGTAGGTTCACTGCTCAATGACACCGACATCAAGAATATCGATACTCTAATGCGACACGAGAAAAATACCGAGTTTCACTCTACCGACCCCAAAGCAGTTCCAGTGAAAATTGGAGACGCTTGGGAAAATAGAATAAGAACCAAAGGTGGTGATGTCACTCAAATGAAGCATGATTTAATTTTCCTCATGCAAAATGACGCATGGTACTTTAGCCGAGTCAACGCCATCGCACAAAATCGGGATAAAGGATCCAATTTCAAAGAGGTGCTCTTTACCACCTTAATGACGCCATTGACTAATAAGTCATTAATGGATACATCTCACGTCCCAGCTCCGAAAAAACTGTATCGTGGATTAAATCTGCCACAAGAATTTACCAATAAATTAATCAATCAAGCCAATAACATTATTGCCAATACAGAAAATACGCTGTTTACTGATCTTTCTGCTGAAGCCTTCAAACAAATCAAGTTAAATGATTTCAGCCAAATGTCGGGCAGAACCTGTGCCAGTACAACCAAAAACATGAAGCTTTTAACAGATATCTGGGGCTCCAATGTCATCTTTGAAATGCTTGACCCCGATGGTTTGCTGCATCCCAAGCAAGTAGGAACTCATATGGCTGGGTCTGAAGATGAATTTTCCGTTTATTTACCGGAAGATGTTGCTTTAGTACCAACCAAGGTAACTCTTGAAGGAAAAACAGACACTGGAGAAGATCGGTATATCTTTACACTGGTTGCCGTAAAAAGCCCTGACTTTATACCACGACATGAAAGCGGCTATTCGGTTGAGCCCTTCATGAAAATGCAAAAAGAGAAAGTCACTCAGGCATTGGATGCCATTGAAAAGGACAAAGGCACCTATAACATCGATGAACAACTAAAAAATCTAAGAACAGAGATGGTAAGACAAGCCAAATTACCTCTTAGAGAAGGAGTTTTTGATAGAATCTCTCATCGTCTTTCTCTGGAAACCAGTGACAATAAAATATCACCTGAACGCAGAGATTTTCTTAACCAACACGTCATCCCTGTCTTACAGGAATGCCATATTGCTCTTAGAACAAACGATATGGAGATGATGCAAAAAGCCTTGGCAAAATTCCCTACTGATAAGCAATGGTCTGCTTTTAAATCAGGAGAAGCGGTTAGAGCCAAAGCTCAAATCGATGTATTAAAGCAACAGATTGAAAAGAGAATCATGCTGCAAAGCCAGATTATCCCAGCCCTCACGGAATGCAGTGAAGCACTGGATAAACAAAATGCCACAGAGGCATTGCAAGCGCTCAATAAACTGCCCACAGAAAAGGAAATAGGTAAGGTCAAGGGGATAGGGCAAGAATTAATAGGGCAAATCTCAAGTGTCAAGCAAGAGCTGACCGGAAATCTTGAACCGCTGCAACGTGCAACCACTACTCCAGTTGTGCAAGATGCTGAGAAAATGAAAGTACGGTATGAAGCACTTGTCACAGACGTGACAAAACGAGTCACCGACTTTGAGAAAATCAACCCGGCCAATCTTGACAGTTATAACAAAGCCATTGCCGATTTAAATAACATACAACAAGAATTGAACCTTCTGCGTAATGAAAAAATTCGCATGCATACTGATAAAGAAAAGGCCGTTGATTTTTCTGACATTGAAGCATTGGATAAGAGATTACAAGATGTTCAATCCAAATTGCCAACTCAACTTTTAGAGCAAACGTCCAAAGATATTGCAAAATTAACAAAAATACCGGAAAAGATTACCTTTAATGACATCAAATCAATGACATCCAAACTGAATGGTTACCTGGAAACCTTGGAGTTGATTCGTAATGATAGGATCAAGAAGCATGCTGGATCTACCGATCCTCTGGATATGTCCGATTTGGATGGATTAAAAGGTCAACTGCAAACTTATAATCAAAGCATGGCTGATATCCTATTACGTACTGCTAAAAGTTCTCTAGACAAAATTAAAGATCCAGCCACTTTTGAAGAGGAAGCCCCATACATCAAACAATGTTTTGATCATTTAGCAGAACTTGAAAAGACACTGGATGATTCAGACAAGGGAAGGAAACAGAAAGAAGATTTTAGTACCTATAAAAACGCTTTAATTGATAAGCAAGAAAAAGCTTATCCAGAAATGCTGCAATTACAATACAAGAGTGAAGCATTGATTATGCAATTACGCGATATCTGTAAAATTCACCATGATAATTTAGCTGAAGCAAGAAGAGTGAGACTTCAACAACTGGATAGTCAGGGAGGGGGACTTTTGGGTGGTTTATGGACTGTAACCAATACTATAGGTATTACTACAGACACTGTGAACATTGAAAAAATGCAGATTAGAATGAAGGAGCAAACTCTTAGAGCGTTTAAGACAGAACTTACTAATGACAAGCTTAATACGGATCAAGTCATTGCCTTTTTAGCAAAAGGAAGTCCGTCTGAATTGCAAGAAGCTTTAGGAATATCAAAAGAGAATGCCGAACAATTGCATGTACTCCTAAAACAATTGGAGATTAAAACGGCATCAACCGATAAACTCCAGGAAGTTGAAAAGCTAATCGATGAAATCTCAACTAAAATAGGTAAGGAGCCAATAAAACAAGATCATACCATCACAATAGTTGAGGAAGAAAGCGATGATATGGGGTATCGTTTCTAAGGAGTATTTTTGAAGTTCTTGTTCAATGATTTAATGAATAGCGCAAAGCTGTGGCAGATGAGAAGACAAAACATCATGTTATTTGTTTACCCATCAAGCCCCCAGCTTTTTATTTTAAGGAATGATAAACTTCTATATTGAATGATAATTAATCGTGTTGTAGCATTAAAGAATGCTATGTTTTAATTTAATCAAAAGGTGGTTATTGTGCCCATAATTTTAGATCCAGACGTGTTAAAAGTAGCAGAATATGTTTATCAGGAAAGATTATCCAAACCCTACACTGAGGTAGGCCCGGAATGGGAATACAATCATAAAACCCCTTATGCCACTCGTGCTACAGGTACAGGGCATAATTTACAGCGATTCATCACGATAGAAGATCAGAAACTTCATCGCCCCATTCATGGTTTAGCTCATACCATGCGCACTGTTTTTTATAGCCAATTAATGTATGAAGCAGCCAAAAGACAACCACACCCTCATCGATGTGCTGACGGACGCACTATCGCTGATCTGAGTGTGCAAGACCTTAAAAAGCTTAATATCGCGCAATTATTCTTTGTGGCTGGACGCGAAAGCGAGGCATCCTATGGTGATGCTTATCACCGTTATCATCTGTATGGCGCTAAACAATTCGAAGCATATGCTCGTAAGCATTTGACTCATCTCTTTTCAGAAAAAGAAATTACTCTTTATTCTCGATGCATCGAAGACCGAATAGGTGATCGATTTGATGAGACTGCTGAAGGCTATCTCATCCACTTATCGCACATGATCGATTTAATGCGCTGTAAAAGCCCCGTAGAAGTATTTATAGGTCATTCACGCGGTGTTTCAGGTATCGTACCAACCTTGATTCAGTTATTTGGACGCAAAAACGGTTTAGATATTATGCATTATGCACGCAGCCTTTTTGCAGCCACTGGCGAGGCTGTCCCTTATATCAGTTCATCGGAATGGTCTCATTTGGGCATTGAGTCTGATAGAGTCGACAGAGCACTTGAGATAGTAGGACCTCTTGAAGTAGAAGGTCAGGAAGCCGATGCTCAAAAAACTGCCCGGGCTGGATTTTCGGTGGATGGCTGTTATGATGCTTTAGTCAAAATAGAAACACCCGATTGGTATCACCAGGTTAAAGAAAAAGAAAAGGAAGACTATGATGTCGAGGAAGTAATCGCTTTGCCCCAGCAAATCACTAAGAGAGAAGAGCCTCCCAAAACAAAAGAGTTTTTCCTGGTATCTCTCCTTAAACATGTGTTTTGGTGTTGTCCTTCAAATCAAAAAAGAGACGATGAAAATACAGAGGTTTTGGAAAAAAAAGCACAACTATGACAGAGGTAATAAGGCAGCTTATTCAATAATTTTCGAAGTCATGAGGACGCAGTATGTTTGGTTTTATAAAGAAAGTACTTGATTTTTTTGGCATTGATCAATCTGAAGATAATCCACCTGAGACTGCGGTGGAAGCTACCGATATTTCAGCAAAAATCAAAACCACTGACACCACCCAGGAAGAGAGTTCAATCAAAACCAAAACGGTTGTTCCTACCCAACTGATGGGTTCTGTCAAACCAGAAACAATCGCTCCTGACCAACAAAAAAAGCACCAGACAAAAACCGAAACGACTACAGGCACTACTAAACAAAAGAGTCCTAAAGAAACAATAATGGATAGCCACGTGAAACAATATTATTTTGCCCGGCGAGGTGAAACAAGCACTCATGACTCCTCTCTGCCACCGCCTGTGAAGGTATTAAGTGGGCATTCTATTCCATTAAAAGAAATTCCTTTTGAAGCCACCAGAAATGAATTAGTCCAGATTTATCTCGATTCCATTGATCAATTCATCAAAAACAACAAGACAAACTCTTTTCCATCACAACAACTTGCTTCTCACTATCTCTTTCTAAGATCGCTTGCCAACTCAGAAACTGATGGAATTAAAAAAAATCAGATACTGGTTTTAGCCAAACCATTAGGCGCTTACCTTGCCTCTAAAGAACCGCATGTATGGAAGATGATCAATGAGTTCATTGAAAAAAGTGAATACCCCATCATACATTATTTAAAAAATAATCGCGCTCATTCCAATTTCATGCTGGCATTAATTCATGAGCATCATAAGGAACCATTAACCAAAAACCAAAGCGCCTTCGTACAAAAATTTAGGGATTCCTCTGTCTTTCTCTTCCCTAACTCAATTTATACAGCATGGCTCGCTCATTCCTATGATAAGGACTCCAGCTTTAATCCCATGTTTCGTGAACGATTAACTACAAGTTTTTATCATTCCACTCTGACCGATAATCTCTTGTTACGAACAGAACCTAAAGAAGTAACTCTTTCATCAGATCATCATTATAAAAAGGCAAAAGGACCTATTGATTTGTCTTTTCGTTATCCTATGTCTGGCAGTCAATTATTACGTATCCAGGGCAGAACTTTACTGTTTAGCAATCCCCCTAATGATGTTGTTGCGGTCAAGGTACAAAAAAAAGGCGAGCCTAAATCCACATTAGAAGAAGAATTTCAAATGGCAGATTATTTGCTTAAGCATCAACGTCGTTTGGATTTACACAGCGAATTACCACAACCTTTGGGACAATACTCCGTTAAAAAATCAGAGATTTTGGAAATAAGTAAGGAATCATCAAATTTTGAGCGTTTTAAAGCCTTAATAGACGACTCCAAAGACCTTGAAGTGTATGTTTACAAAGCCCCCCTCTCTTATTTCACTTACTTGCATGATGAACATCAGGACTTGGAGCAGCTGACAACTTCTGTTAAAACAAATGTACACGATCTCTTTGTTCTATTACGTGAAGGTATTGTGTTTCCCCAATTGGCTGACATCTTCCATACTCATTTTGATGAAGACGAACGCGAAGACAAAGGAAGATACCAGGCATTGGTTCAACTCTTGAATGTTTTACAGTTCCAATTAGGGCGCATTGATAAATGGCAAAAAGCCGTGGAATATGTCAATTTGCGCAGCAGTGGTCTGGCTGATTTGGGAGACAGTATGCCTATAACAAGCCTGTTCACTTCATCTGATTTCACAAAACATTACTTTTCCGAACTGCTCACAGGAGGTTACCACCCAACCTTCTTTGACAAGTCATCTGGCACAGCCAACTCTTTATTCACCGGCAAGCGCCGATTATTTGGTAATTATTTGTATCTCAATACCATAGCAGAGTATTTGCTGGTTATTCAGTTAACACTTGGCAGCTACGGGGATAAAGTCACTCGAGACACGAAAGATAAACCTAAGAAAGAAGCCGTATGGCGAGAATTGGCAAACGTCATGTTTTCAAGTTGTGCAGAGGCCATTCATATCATGACTGGGATACCCCAATCGCGAGCACTAACACTACTAAAACAGCGCGCTAATATTGAAAAACATTTCAGACAAACACAATTCTGGATGACGCCTGATTATTCCAAATTGGATGAAGATGCAATTGAAATGGAACAATACAGTCTTTATTCTGGTGAACCAGAATATGAATTCACTGATAAACTAGTCTCTGGTGTTGGATTGTCTGTCGATGGTGTTCATCAGGATTTGGGTGGATATAACAGGGAAAGCCCATTAAGAGAACTTGAAAAACTGCTCTATGCCACTGTGACACTGATGGAAGGAACCATGCAACTTGATAAAGAATTTTTTAAACAATTACAACAAGTCGAAAAAATACTTTCAGGTGAGATCAAAACTGATGCCAATTCCTGCTTTGAAGCAGTTGCCAAACTTCTTGACCTTGCAAGACCAGGATGCCATTTTCAGAAAAGATTGGTTTTGTCCTACTACGAAGAGGCCAAACTTAAGCATCCCTCTGTACCAACTGACTCCTATGATTCGCGTTTTCAAGCAGTCGCCAAAACTAATGCCGCAATAACCATTCAACGATTCTGGCGGGAAGCGCGTAAAAACTTATCAGAAAAATCGGATATCGATTCTGAAAAACCGGAATCCGAAAGTACTACTGATAAACGTTTGCGATAAGACGAACAACCTGCACCTGACTCTTTGAAACCATGCCATTCCCATGGAGAGGTCTATAAGACAGGATAGACTTCTGCATTTTCTGACTTGTACTTTAAGAGAAATAAGAGAAATAAGAGAAATAAGAGAAAACCACCCACTTCTGTTCCAGCTATCAACTCAACATGTTGCCTCCCTTTTAAACACTTAATACTTTCTTAATACTGTAGTCCTATAATGAAATAAAACATAAGAATATTCTCAACATAAGAATACTCTCATCTTATTAGAGCCAGTATTTGTAAGTATAAAGATCCGTTTGGGAGAAAGTAAAATGCCTAAATATGTAGAAGGAGTAGAGTTAACTCAAGAAGGCATGCATGCTATTTTTGCACGGATGGGACATTCCGAGATTAAAAGCGGTACTATTTATAATGGAGTACCTACTATTGATAAAGAAGCTCTCGATAAACAAGGTTTTATGCCTGTGTTAACAGGGGTGGGGCCTAAGAGAGACTCCGGTCACTGGATCATGTTAATCAAAGGCTCAGGCAACCAATACCATCTCTTTGATCCAATGGGTAAAATTTCAGGTGAAGGCTACCAAGATATTTTAACCACTCAATTGCCTGAGGGCTCTACCCTTTCTGTTATCCCCAATGACCCCGGATTAAACAGGGGACTCTGCGGATATTGGGTAGCTTCTGTTGGACTAAAAGCACGTTCTGAACTTAACAAGGATAATCCTCCTAATTTAGAAACCTTGGGTCAAATCACCACGGATGCAATGAAGGATGAATTAACCGACAATGGTTATCTGAAAATTACCGGCTGGTTAAGGGCTGTCGCTGATAAATTTCCAGCAAGTGATCCTCAACCTGATGCGAAAGCATTAAGACAAGCTACTGAAAAAGATTTACATATTGATATACCTTCCGTGTTTCCTCCGGTGAAAGATAACACCTCTAAAGAGACATCAGTAAAACCTACTGGAATAACAAGTAAATCTCTACCGGATATGCAAGGATTTTCATTGTATACAGATCCAACAGTCCGACAGGCTATTGAGTTCGCTAACAAGAATTATTTAAGTCAACCCTATGAAAAAGGACGCATGGAATCTGAACCGTCCTATCCTGGTGGTATCAGAGTAAACAGAGGAAACCATGGTCTTGCGCATACCTTACGTACAATGGCTTATGCCGAAGTGATTGTTGAAGAAGCCCGCAAGGCTGTATTAAGAGGAGAAAAGTTACGAGTTTTTCCAGATGGGCGTACACTAGCTGATGTGACCGCCAATGATTTAAAAAAGATAATGATTGCTCAATCCTTTTTTGTAGCTGGACGTCTGGGAGAGGAATCAGATTCTGAAAATTATAAGCATTACCATAAGCTAAGCCGCGAAGCTTTTATGAAGTTTGTTACGGAAAACAAATCTACATTAATACCAGATGTTTTCAAGGATGATAAAGAAGTAGAGCATTATGCCAACATAGTTGAAGATGTAAAAACTGTGGATGGAAAAAACATGTGGGGAGCCACTCCTGAGCACATGTTAGTTAACCAATGTCACATGGTAGATTTAACAAGATGTAAAGTCCCCCCTGAACCAGCCTTGGAAAGCTTTTATAAAATACTTGCTGAGAAAGTAGGCCAGAAGGGAGCTGAAGCAGTTTTTGCGATACAAAGAGAATTCTTTAGAGCCACTGGAGAAATGATTCAAGGAAACGATCCTCATAGTAAAGAGGAATACGAAATACCTTATTCAACTGACCGTTATTTAATGGAAAATGATCAACCAGTAAGACTTCCTATTCCAAAAGACTCTAAAGCGACAGAAGGTGAGTTAAAGCGAGTTGATAAAAACAAATATGAACTGAAGCCTGGGCAACGCTTCATGACTGTTGATGATTATTATAAATTACCTGACGTAAGAAGAAATTACCCAGGCCACAGTACAACATTAGAAAATCCATATGCCAAATTATCAGTGATGGAAGCTCAAGAAGCGCTCAGTTCAAAAAACAGGGGGCTTTGTGAAACCAACGTCGAACATTGTTTAAAACAATTAGAAAAAACTCATCATAAAGCAAAAATTGACCCCATAAAGGGTGCTGTTCAACCGAGTGAAAAAATAACGAGGAGAGAACCTAATGTCGATGAGATAGCTGCGGCTGGCATCATTAGAGAAATACTGGCTAATCCTGACTCCATTCAAGACGATCATGTGCTCATTAATGGCCAAAAACTGGAAGAACAATTTTTCCGTGATTTGTTGGCTAAATGCGACATGGCAATAGTAGGATCATTATTAAATGATAAGGATATATCAAATATCGATAAACTGATGGAGCATGAAAAGAATACAGAATTTCACGAGACAGGAGAAGAACCTGTATCGCGTCGCGCCATTGGTAAAGAATGGTCAGAAAACTATCGAGTGGATGAGCAAAATATCAGAAAAACCCCTGAACATTCTATCAAGATGGCCCTCATACATATGATGCAAGATGGTTCCTGGTACTATAGGAGGCTTAATGCTGTCGCTCAAGGACGAGATACTGGCTCTTCATTCAAAGAGGTTTTGATTTCAGCCCTGATGATACCCTCTACCTTTAAAGCTTTGTCAGATATTCAAGAGCCTGAATTTGGTAAAAAAATATCACAAACACATCCAACAAAAATTCATAAAGGTCTGATGAATTTACCACCAGACATCACTCAGAACATATTAAATCAATCTGAAGCGATTATCGCGAATACTACCATTCGATTATTTTCTGATCCTTCAGCTAAAACATACCAACAAATAAAAATCAATCAATTCTCTCATTTACTGGCAAGAACATGTTCCAGCACCACGATCGATGAAAATGCCGGAACATTTTTTACCAATGGGGTGGATAATGAAAACAACATAAGATTAGACATTGAAGATCCGGATGGTTTACTAAATGCGAAACGAGTTGGTGGAATTGGTGTAGGTGGTGAGAATGAATACTCCGTCTATCTACCTGATGACGTTGCCTTGATACCTATAGCAGTGAATAAAGGCAATCCTAACGTGATTAGCTTGGTTGCCGTAAAAAGCCCTGACTTTATACCACGACATGAAAGCGGCTATGCGGTTGAGCCCTTCATGAAAATGCAAAAAGAGAAAGTCACTCAGGCATTGGATGCCATTGAAAAGGACAAAGGCACCTATAACATCGATGAACAACTAAAAAATCTAAGAACAGAGATGGTAAGACAAGCCAAATTACCTCTTAGAGAAGGGGTTTTTGATAGAATCTCTCATCGTCTTTCTCTGGAAACCAGTGACAATAAAATATCACCTGAACGCAGAGATTTTCTTAACCAACACGTCATCCCTGTCTTACAGGAATGCCATATTGCTCTTAGAACAAACGATATGGAGATGATGCAAAAAGCCTTGGCAAAATTCCCTACTGATAAGCAATGGTCTGCTTTTAAATCAGGAGAAGCGGTTAGAGCCAAAGCTCAAATCGATGTATTAAAGCAACAGATTGAAAAGAGAATCATGCTGCAAAGCCAGATTATCCCAGCCCTCACGGAATGCAATGAAGCACTGGATAAACAAAATGCCACAGAGGCATTGCAAGCGCTCAATAAACTGCCCACAGAAAAGGAAATAGTTAAGGCCAAGGGAATAGGACAAGAGTTAAGAGGGCAAATCACGGGTGTCAAGCAAGAGCTGACCGGAAATCTTGAGTCCCTGCAACGTGCAACCACTACTCCAGTTGTGCAAGATGCTGAGAAAATGAAAGTACGGTATGAAGCACTTGTCACAGACGTGACAAAACGAGTCACCGACTTTGAGAAAATCAAACCGGCCAATCTTGACAGTTATAACAAAGCCATTGCCGATTTAAATAACATACAACAAGAATTGAACCTTCTGCGTAATGAAAAAATTCGCATGCATACTGATAAAGAAAAGGCAGTGGATTTTTCTGACATTGAAGCTTTGGAAAAGCGATTACAAGACACTCAACCCAAGTTATACCCTACACTTGTAGAGGAAGCAACAAAAGGTATTCAAGAACTTGAAAAAATACCTAAGTCAATTAGTTTTGATGATGTCAAATCAATGACATCCAAGATTAATGGTTACCTGGAAACTTTGGAATTTATTCGTAATGAAAGAATCAAGAAGCATGGTGATTCCACTGAGCTTCTGGATATGTCTGACCTGGATAAGCTCAAAAACCAACTGCAAGGCGTTAGTCAGATTTTAGCTCAAATTTTATTAAATGAAGCCAAAAAATCTCTGGATAACATCAAGGATCCAGCTACACTCGAAGAAAAAGCACCTTACATAAAACGATGTCTTGATCATTTTGCTGAGCTTGAAAAAACACTGGATAGTTCAGTAAAAGCAATGAAACAAAAAGAAGATTTTAACACCTATAAAAACTCCTTAACGGATAAACAGGAAAAAGCCTATCCAGAAATGCTGCAATTGCAATACAAGAGTGAAGCGCTGATCACACAATTACGCAATCTATGCAATATTCACCATGACAATTTAGACAAAACGAGAGAAGAACTGCAACAGCAATTGAACAAGACCGGAGGAATACTAGACGGTTTCTTTAGTAAGACAACGACAGCGATAAGTCAAGCTGAGACAAAACAGGAAAAAGAACTTGTGAGATTTAAAACTGAGTTAAACAATGACAAGAGTGATATAAATCAACTCATTCAATTTCTGGCAAAGAAAAAACCATCCGAATTGGAAGAAAGTTTGGGCATAACAAAAGAGAATGCTGAGCAATTGCATGGACTGTTAAAGCAACTAGACGCAAAAGCTACTCCGATAGATAAATTACAGGAAAACGCAAGATTAATTGATGAAATATCAACCAAAATGGGTAGCAAGCCAGCCTCGCCAGAACTTGTTTCCGCAAAAAAAGCGAGAGAACACTATCAATTTCTTCTATATGGAACGACACAAAAAGTCGGTGACTTTGAAAAGCTCAAACCTTTAAATCCTGACAGCTATATAAAGGCTATGTCCGATTTAAATAACATGAAAGAAGCATTAAAATTCCTGCGCAGTGAGAAATCCCGGATACATGATGATAAAGAAAAAGTAGTAGAATTCTCTGATATAGAAGCCTTGGAAAAACGAGTACAAAACGCTCAACCCAAATTACTGACAGCACTCCTGGAGAAAACAACCAGAGATATTACAGCGTTAGTAAAAATACCCAGGAAGTTAACCTTTGAAGATATAAAATCAATGACATCCAAGCTTAACAGTTACCTGGAAACCCTGGAATTTATTCGTAATGAAAGAATCAAAAATCATGGTGAATCCCCTGAACCTTTGGATATGTCCGATTTAGACGGTTTAAAAGGGCAACTACAAACCTTCAATCAAAACCTGACCGATACAATACTAAGATCTACCAAAGATGCTCTGACAAGAATCAACGACCGAGCCAACTTTGAGGAAGGAGGACCTTACGTAAAAGCATGTCTTGGTCTTTTAACACAACTTGAAAAAACATTGGATAGTTCTGTTAAAAGTATGAAACAAAAAGAAGACATTAGTGCCTGTAGAAATTCTCTAGTCGATAAACAGGAAAAAGCCCATTCTGGAATGCTCGATTTGCAATCCAGGAGTGAAGCATTGATTACCCAATTACGTGATATCTGTAAAATTCATCACGGCAATTTAGCTGAAGCAAGAAGGGCCAAGCTTCATTCACTTGATAATCAGGAAGGAGGATTGTTGGGCGGATTATGGTCTGTTACTAATAAATTAGGCGTTACTACAGATACAGTAGGAATTGAGAGAATGCAGATAAAAATGAAGGAACATGCACTGGCAAGATTTAAAACGGAATTGAATAATGACCAATACGATACGAATCAAGTTATTGCCTTTTTAGCAAAGAAAAAACCATTGGAACTGGAGGAAGGCCTGGGCATATCAAAAGAGAATGCCGAAGAGTTACACGGACTATTAAGTAAACTAACCAGTAAAATGACTTCGAAAGTCGAAATTGAAGAAAATACACAGTTAATTGATGAAATTTCAACTAAAATAGGTAGTGAACCAGTAAAACTCGAATCGACTTACACAGTAGATGAAGATGAGCGTGATACCTATCGTCGAGAAAGTGGTTATTTTTAAGCGTTTATTCGATGGTGAAATGATTCAGTGAATGATCATAAGTACTAGCAGATGAGAAAAGAAAGACATTATATTTTCATTTTCTCATTTCCGCTCAAACTCATCCCTTCAATCCCTTATTTTACTACTCTGTTCTTTATACAAGAGAAAGACCCCCCAGTATTTTTCAAGTATTAAATTTACAAAATGGATTTTTTTTTAACATTTAATACTTTCTTAATACTACACTTCTATAATAAACATACAATTTGAAATATTTATATACAAAGATGTGCCTGTTTGCACATTTTAGAATATCAGTTTGGGAGAAACCATAATGCCTAAATATGTCGAAGGTGTAGAACTAACTCAAGAAGGTATGCATGCTATTTTTGCACGCATGGGATACGGGGATATTACCAGCGGTAGTATTTACAATGGAGTGCCAACCATTGATGCAGTAGCCCTGAACAACCAAGGTTTCATGCCTGTGTTAACTGGGGTAGGACCACACAGAGACTCCGGACACTGGATCATGTTAATCAAAGGGCCCGGTAACCAATACTATCTCTTTGACCCACTGGGTAAAGCTTCGGGTGAAGGTTATCAAAATATTTTAGCAGCACAATTACCCATGGGATCTACCCTTTCTGTTATTCCTAATGGTTCTAATTTAAATAGGGGATTATGCGGCTATTGGGTTGCCTCTGTCGGTTTAAGAGCACAGCAGGCATTAAATCAACATAATCCCCCTACTTTGTTGAATCTGGGCCAAACCATTACCGACGAAATGCGCAATGAACTTGATCATGACGGTTATCGAAAAATTACCGGATGGTTACGAGCTGTTGCTGATGAATTTCCTCACGGTGACGAGCAATTTGATGCAAAAGCATTAAGGGAAGCTACGGAAAAAGATTTAAAGATAGAAACTCCTACCCTGATTCTTCCTGGCAAAGACACCTCTCTTAAAGAAACCCCTACGAAACCTACTGCACCACAAGTAGCTCCCAAGTATTCTTTAGACAGTAAGTTATTAGAGAGCGATGATGATGTTCTCGAAACCATAAACTATGTGCATAAAGAGTATTTAAACAAAGAATATCCTGGTCCATTAAAAAATCCAAAGGATCCAAAAGAAGGACGCATACCTCCAGACGAGCAGAGCAGGATAAATCATGGCCTTGCCCATACCGTACGCACAATGGCTTGTGCCGAAGTAATGATAGAAGAGGCTCGTAAAGCACAACTGAGAGGAGAAACTTTAGGTAAAGCAAAAAATGGCCAGACTTTGGCTGATGTAACACCAGAAGAAATGAAAAAAATTCTCATCGCACAAGCCTTTTTTGTGGTAGGAAGAGACGACGAACGCTCAGGATATGATGAATTCCACAAGAGAAACTTCTATGCGGAATATCATGAGAAAAGCGAGCAAGCTTTCAGAAAATACGTTGAAGACAACCAGCTCATTGGTAAAATCTTTAAAGATCAAAAAGAAGTCGATTTCTACGCCGCAATTATTCTCGATAAAGATCATGATTGGAAGGCTACTCCAGCACATATCCTTATACATCAAGGGCATATGGTTGATTTAATGAGAGTTAAAGCGCCTGCCGAAGTCGCATTGGAGAGCATCTACAATCAACTTAAGGATACCGTCGGTTCGAAAGGAGCCGAGGCCGTTCTTAAAGCTCATAGAGATTTTTTCTTTGCTACTGGCGCCGTTGTTCCTCTAGTAAACCCTGAAGCAATCGATGACCCCAGCAGAGGCGGACCTTATGAAAATCCCTACAATGGCGAGAAATACGTTATTGTAGAGGGTAAGGAACCAAAATCTACAAAAGACTTACCAAAACCTGTAGGTCGCAACTATCAACTGAAAGATAATGAACGATTCCTAACCATAAAGGAATATTACGCTTTCCCTGATGTGCAGCAAACCTATCCTGGTTATAAAACACGTTTGGAAGGGACTTCTTATTATCTACCAACAAGATTTGCAAGAGAATGTGAGCAAGACCCGGCAAAATGCCTGGGGGCTATCCAAAAATCCCGTTCAAAACTACAAACGGATGCCATTAAAAATGGCTTTCAATCCAGTTCTGATAAAGAGAGAAGACAACCGAATGTGGATGAAATTGTGGCTGCCCGCATCATTAAGCAAATCTTGGCCAATCCAGATTGCATCCATGATGATCATGTGCTCATCAATGGCCAAAAACTGGAAGAAAAATTCTTCCGCGATTTGTTAGCCAAATGTGAAATGGCTGTTGTAGGCTCACTGCTTAATGACACCGACATGGGAAACATCGATACTTTAATGCGACATGAGAAAGACACCGAGTTTCATTCTACCAATACAGAAGCCGTTCCGGTGAAGATTGGAGAATATTGGATTAATGACCAAAGAATTAATAACAATAGTGGCAACATCACCCAAAAGAAACACGATTTAATTTTCCTCATGCAAAATGACGCCTGGTACTTTAGCCGAGTTAATGCCATTGCGCAAAACCGGGATAAAGGATCCACTTTCAAGGAAGTGCTGATTACTACTCTAATGACGCCTTTGACGAGTAAGGCATTAGTGGACACGTCACGCGCCCCTGCTCCAAATAGACTGTTTCGTGGTCTAAGTTTTTCAGAAGAATTTACCAAAGGGTTAATTGATCAAGCGAATGCCATCATTGCTAATACAGAAAATACGCTGTTTACTGATCTTTCTGCTGAAGCCTTTAAACAAATCAAGTTAAATGATTTAAGTAAAATATCCAGCAGAACTAATGCCAGTACGACTACAAATATTAATCTTGTAACAGAAACCTGGGATTCTAATGTCATCTTTGAAATGCTTGACCCGGATGGTTTGCTGCATCCCAAGCAAGTAGGACGCCATGGGGCGGGCACTGAAAGTGAATTCTCCGTTTATTTGCCAGAAGATGTTGCCCTGGTTCCAGTCAAAGTGACCCTTGATGGGAAAACAAAAAAAGGAGAGAATCGATATGTCTTTACCTTCGTTGCCGTAAAAAGCCCAGACTTTATACCACGACATGAAGGCGGCTATGCGGTTGAACCATTTTTAAGAATGCAAACTGCCAAGTTAGCCGAAGTCAAAAGCTCTATTGAAAAAACACAGGGAGCACCGGACCTTGAGAGAATTTTCAATTTACAAAACGAAGTAGAAGCAGTGCAATATTCACATTTATCTACTGGTTACAAAAATTTTCTAAAAAATACCGTCGGCCCTGTTTTGGAAAATTGTCTTAATGGATTCATGGAGAGTGATGCGGTCGCTTTAAATAAGGCCTTAGCGGCATTTCCACCCGACGGACAATGGTCAGCCTTCAATTTTGAAGAAGCAAGGCAGGCCAAAAGACAGATGGATACCCTTAAACAAATGGTTGCAAATAAAGTAGTGCTTGACGCATTGACTCAATGCCAGGACGCGCTGGAAAAGCAAAATATCGCTGGCGCATTGGATGCACTCAAAAAAATCCCATCTGAAAAAGAGATGGGTACCATTAGAAGAGAGCTAAGAGAACAAATCCAGAACACCAGGCAAGAACTGGAATCATTGCAACGTGCCGTTGTTACTCCGGTAGTAACAGATGAAAAGAAAGTAAGAGAACGCTATGATGCCCTGATAGGAAACACATCGAAGAAAATTACTGAACTTGAAACAGGGAAATTACCCAATCTTGATGCTGTCAAGAAAGGCATATCTAACTTGAGCAATCTGAAACAAGAAGTAACCGTATTACGTAATGAAAAAATACGGATGCACAGTGGAACTGATAAAGTTAATTTTTCAGATATTGAAAAACTGGAAAACCAAATAGAGGTCATGAATACCAAATTAGCTGATGCTTATTTGCTTGAAGTAACCAAACAAGTGTCCGCGCTTGAAAATGACAAACCCAAAAATCAGTCTGAATTGAAAACAAAGATAGAAAAATTTCTTGACAGAACCGCTGATATTGAAATGTTGCGTAATGAGCGAATCAAAAAACACGGTTCATCGAAAGATCCGCTGGACCTGTCTGATTTGGATAAATTAAGCGGCAACTTACAGCGTGTTAATCAATCCCTGGTTTCGTCTTTGATAAATACCATTCGGGTTTCTATCAGTCAAATGGAAGCTAAAAATTTTCACGGACAGGAAAAGGAAGTACAAGAGAATTTTGAGTTACTCGCAAAACTCGAAAAAACATTGGATAAGTCAAAGACATCAGAAAAGCTAAGGGAGGATATACCCAAACTCAATGATTTGCTGGTTGCAAAACAAAAAGCCTATCCTCAAATGGTACAACTGCAACTCAAGAGTGAAGTCTTGATCACTCAATTACGTGAGTTATGTCAAGCTAACCATGACGATCTGGATAAAACAAGAAATGCAAGATTACGAGAATTGGATCGGCTGGACAGAGAAGCTGGAATAGGGAGAGTGGTCGGCAATCTAATCTGGGGCCTTACCAACAAAGTAGGTTTAACCACAGATGAACGGCTTGAAATCAGGACTAAACAGCAATCGCTTGCACGATTCAGGACTGAATTATTTAATGACAAGATTGATACGGATCAGCTAATCTCTAATTTGGCAAGGAAAAGACCTTCTGAACTGCAAGAAGGATTGGGAATATCTGCAGACAATGCAATGGAGTTATACATGCTCTTAACCGATTTGGAATCTAAAACAACCTCTCCAGACAAACTGGAGGATAGAGCGAAAGCAATCGATGACATCTCCACCAAGATAGGTAGAGAACCTGAGCATTTGAAATTTGTAGTGATTGACGTTGATGAAACTGATAAAAAAGCCATGAAATTTTAATTTGCTTTTATCATAACAATATAAATTCCTGATGTCGGGCCAATAAGGCCCGGCTTTTTGTTCTGGATTTAAACTAAAAGAGAATATATCCATCTACTGGGAACAAGATTTCGATTAGTTCGCATACATTTTAATTTAGACATTGATTCTTCTCCCTGGTAGCTATATCGCTCTTAAAAGAGTCACTCTGACTTTGCAAATTCAAATTTTTTACATGAGATCATTGACTTATTTAAGTCATATCTTCATCCTTTAGATCATTGCGCATTGTTGGCTTAGGTATAACTAAAGATAACTTTGAGATGAAATTGGCACAATTTCAACAGGAGTGAACTTTTTCATTAATAATGTACGAATTAATAATTTCTAAAAGCAAAGAGTTGTTATTTTTCGTTTTGTCTTTCCACATGGAGTATTGGTTATGTCGCTCTCTTCAGTAAAAAAAGTTTATAATATTTATTCTTCTTTTTATGATGTCCTTTTTGGATCTATATTTCATCAAGGCCGCTCTCTATGCGCTAATAAAGTGAATAAAAATGCTGGTCCGAATGCTTCTGTTTTGGAGCTTGGGGTTGGCACAGGATTATCTTTACCCTTTTACCGTCCCGATTTGAACATAACTGGAATTGATATTTCAGAAAAAATGTTAGAAAAGGCTGAAAAACGTATCGTTAAGAAAAAATTATCAGCCCATATTGAATTAAAAATTATGGATGCCGCTAATTTGGAATTTCCAGATAACCATTTTGATTTTGTTGTTGCCATGTATGTTGCTTCTGTTGTCCCTGATATTGATGCTTTTCTAAAAGAAATCTCGCGTGTTTGTAAACCATCAGGTGAAATAATATTTGTGAATCATTTTGCCTCTGAAAAACCTATCCTGCGTTTCCTTGAAAAAAAACTGTCGCATATTGATAATTTTGTAGGGTTTAACTCGAATTTTTCTATCCATTCTATTTTAAATTATAAAGAATTTAAATTGCTGGAAACTCAAAAAGTCAATCTTTTTGGCTATTGGAAATTATTACACTGTAAAATAAATTGAAGCTTTACAAAAATACAGATAAGAGTTTTTACTTTTGAGCCAATATCAAAGAACAATAATAAAAATGACTGCCCTTTACGTTATGCGGTTGGACAATGGTAAAACCAATTTTTTCTAACATATTCTGATATTCTGATGCTCTTTTCATTACATTGACACCAAAATCATCATGAAAAATATAACGATATTCCGAAGCAAGGCAACTTTCGTTATTATCCTCTTTATAAAACTCACAAATACCGACTAATCCATTCTTTGGTAAGGCCTGATAAGCCATTCTTAATAATTTTCTACATACCTGCTCATCCCAATCAAACAGAACTCTTGTAAATAAAATAAGATCAAACCCTACCGGAAAGGCATCTTCCTCAATAAAATCCCCCTCAATCACATGCACCCTATGGTTTAGTTTCCTCGATTCAATATTTTTTCTTGCCATCTGTGCAGACATCGGCAAATTGTAGACTGTCGCTTTTAAATGTGGATATTTTTTAACAAAAGTACAGGCCATAGTTCCATCACCACCACCCACATCCAAAAATTTATTGATCTTTTTAAAATTGATGGTTTGTAATAAACAATAGGTAGGCTGGTCAGCGGTTCTAGTCATCCAATCCTCAAGCCACTCCACTTCTTCCCGAGTTTTCGGAGGCCAGGAAACACTCGTCTTGACTTTTCCAAAACGTAATACATCGGTAAGATTCTCTTCTGCACTAACAAGCCAGGTCTTAAAAAACATTTCCATGGCGGGGAATTCTTCACTGTGTATTAACTGAATGAATTCGTCTGGTAATTGATAAGCTTGCTGCCCATTAATCTTAACTTTTACAAGAAAATGCTCCGAACTAAGAAGATGCAACCATTTCCTGGCTCTTATTGGCATTAATTGCAATTTTTCTATAATATCTTTTTCCAAAACCCATGTCTTGTTTTCAAATAAAGAAAATAAATTGACACCAAACATGGCTTCGACCAATTTAAGTCTGGTACCAGCGGCTACAAGAGAAAAATAATTTTCATAAAAATCGGCATTAGGTTTCACCTTTTTTTCTTGAGTTAAATCAGCCTCTTCCACTTTATTCTCATTTTTTTTCTGATTGGGGAAAAATTTCTGTGACCATGCCTTTATCCATGATGTTAAAGCGTTCATCCCATAATATTCATTTAAGAGTACTATTAATATGAGAATAGAACAGGACTTACGAAAAAACCCAAGGTCAAGGTAAAAAATGTTTTTAATGAGGAAAATTTAGATAAACTAAATCACTGAATTAAACACTTTTTTTAACAAAGAGATTAGAGGGAATTCGTCCTATAGAAGAGAAAGCCCCGTTAAGCCAGCCCCCTCAAATAACACAATGGTTACGATAAGTATGCAAATGCAGATATGATCCAGTGCGGTAATCCGCACTTGCTACTTTAAAAAGATGATTATCAGTCAGGCTTTTTACATGGGGCTGGCTGAAGCACCGCTTAACTCTGACTTCGCCCACTCGCTTTCTTCAATCTCATCAAGCTCCTCTTCTGAGGAAGGTTCCAGATAATTTCGTCCAATAATCTTACAAAGTTTCTTCTTATCATCTTTACATAAATAAGCAGCCAAAGCTTCAAGAGGATTATAGTCAGTAGAGTCAGTTTTAGTTTCAGATGGCCAATCATCATAAATTTTCCAATGATCAACAATAGCCATGTACAGACTGTTAATCAGATATTTAGCATTATTTAATTTCTGCAAAAGGCACTTTTCATCAATATCTCTTGGCAAAGAGAGCAATGAAAAAGCAAATCCCATCCAGCCTGTAGTTGTTGACTTGGCCTTTTTAGGTTCAACCTGAGCGAATGCCTCATAACATTGCCGAATACGAGCAATCAAATCCTCTTGATAAGGCTTATATTTCTCTGGTAATTTGGCATCAATAAATAACCACTCCAATTTTTGCAGCTTGCTTATCGCTTGTTTTACCTCATCACAATATTCTTCACTTATTTCCAGTAATTGGATCGTATCTCCAGACAACGCTTCAATTTCTTGTGGAGGTAATGTCCAATGCAATTTAACTCCCTCGTCTTGCAAATCACGATAATGTACAACCGCACCAGAAGATTTTTTATGTTCACGTAATGGTCCACTGCTATGCAAATAAATTCTTTCCAATTTACCACTGTATCTTGGTACGGTAGGATGTTTACCCTCTTCAGTAATTCGAGCAATTTGCTCTTGAGTTAATATGCCTTTTAATAAATCAACCATCAGTGATTTACAGGTATAGGATTGATTTAAAGCGGGTCCCCACAGGGTAAATGACAAATTTAACTCAAATGGTTTCAATCTTGGCTGATGGCCTTTTTGTTTTGCCTTGATTTTCTCCAAAGCAAAAATTAACGGGGAGTAATCTTCATGCTCATAAATACGGTATTTTTGTTTGCCAGCAATCCCCTGTGGTTCAACAACTTCCTTAACTGCTTGTTTCTGTTCTTCCAACATTGTTTTGCATTTCAACTGCAATAAATCAAATTTTTCCCTGGTTAACTCAAAAGTAACCCCATGTAAACCATAGCCGACATCTAAATAACGCAGTTCCTCATGCCTTAACATGCCATGATTACCCTTCAAATCAACATCCAGACCCAACTTGATTTTCAGTTTACTTAACCACGTATCACGAACAGTAGATGGGACCCCATAAAAACCCCAATTATCAACTACCTCAATCTTTCCATTGTCATCCCATTGAGATAATAAAATGCAACTATGCCAAAAAGGATTACCACTAAACTCATGATCCATTGCACAATAGGTAACTGCATATCTCATTATTTTATCCTTAAGAAGATTGATTAAAAACATCTGCATGGATAACCAGGCAAAATCCAGGGATTGATTAGCTGAGAACAGTGAATTGCTTGAAACTGACTCAAAAAATACAATCCTATGAAACTATTACAGATCCCCATATTGCCGTCAACGGCTAAACAGAGAATGAAATAATCCCTGGAAATTTCCTAATAAAATCAAATCCAACCAACCCACATCATAGTTAGCGTAAACAAATTTTTGTCTGTTAAGTCCAAAAGCAAAATTGATAAAAATATGAGGCATAGCCATCGATTTTCAATGAAGAAAAGTACATTTACTGTTTTGACAATAACTGTCTATAATGATTTAAAAGTGATTAGCAAATGGATTGACATGATTGATATGCAATACCTCCTATTAGCCCTGGCCAATAAACCAAAACGTGTTAAAAAAGGCTAAAAAATAAACGCGAATGGAAGTAAAGTACCCTAACTGAGAAGTCACAGGAGATAAAGATGTTTGCTGAACTGCCCAAAATTCAAGAACAATTTCATAACATTTTTGAATATTCCCAATCCATGACTTCTCTTTGGTTGCAATCAATTGATAAAAGCCTTGAACAAACAAATAAGGTAACACAATCTTTAATCAACTTAAATCCGCAACAGGTTTACCCTTATCCCAATATACTAAATGATGCCATTGAATATACCGTCGACTTCATGCAGAGAAGCATTCTGTTTTGGGACATCATGCGTAAACGTGGCAATCAATATCTCAAGCATGAACAAGAGGGACAACCTCCTGTTCTCATTTTTTCTTATAATATGCTCATGGATGGTAGACATTTTGAGAGACCAGTCAATTATGCATTGGTTGAAATAATTCCCTCTGAAGGCATTCAGATTGATCCTGCAAAAAGACCTTATGTAATTGTAGATCCTCGGGCTGGTCATGGTGCAGGAATCAGTGGTTTTAAAGATGAATCGCAAGTAGGACTTGCCTTAAGAGCAGGACACCCTGTTTACGTTATTATCTTTTTTCCCACTCCTGAACCCAATCAAACTCTGGTTGATGTCACGGCTGCCCACGAAAAATTTTTAAGCGAAGTAGCCTTGCGTCACCCTCAAAGCCCTAAACCTTGCTTAATTGGTAATTGTCAGGGAGGATGGGCTATTTTAACGCTTATGGCTGCTAACCAAGATGTAGCAGGTGTTGCTGTAGTCAACGGCGCTCCTCTTTCCTATTGGGGTGGAAAAAATGGAAAAAATCCCATGCGTTACATTGGAGGAATTTTGGGTGGAAGCTGGATCGCCCAAATGGCTGGTGATTTAGGTAATGGCAAATTTGACGGAGCCAACCTGGTGATGAACTTTGAAACTGCCAATCCCAAAGTGACTTACTGGAGCAAATATTACAATCTCTTTGCCAATGTTGATAAAGAAGAAACCCGATTTTTAAATTTTGAACGATGGTGGGGAGGCTTTTCTCTTTTGAATGTAAACGAAATGAGGGGGATAGTTGATAATTTGTTTATTGGTAACAAACTGGTTCATGGCAAAATCCCCTTAGGTCAATCAGGTAATAACCTGGATTTAAGAAACATTAATGTGCCTGTTATTATTTTCTGCTCAGAAGGTGACAACATTACACCACCCCAACAAGCCCTAAATTGGATCTCTGATCTTTATTCAAATACTCTGGAAATCAAATTAGATGGGCAGGTCATTGTTTATCTCATTCATAAAAGTGTTGGCCATTTAGGAATTTTCGTCTCAAGTGAAGTAGCTAAAAAAGAACATAATCAGATTATTGATTTATTAAATTACATAGAGCATTTGGCTCCGGGCTTATATGAATTAAAATTGCAAGAAATAAAGGAAACCCCCAAATCTCCCCCTCATTACATTGCTTATATTGAAGAGCGTTCTATCAACGATATCAGGAAAGGGCAGGAGAACAATATAGCGATATTCAACCTTGTTCGTATGGTATCCGAATACAATGCTATGAGTTATGACTTGTTTATGGCTCCGATAATCCGCAATATGAGTAACGAATACACAGCAGAACTGATTCGAAAATTACACCCGCTAAGACAGAACCAGTATTTACTGAGTGATATAAACCCTTTAGTGCACCCAGTATCATGGATATCACCCTTTGTTCGTCAAAATCGCATTAAAATTTCTGAAAATAATCCCTTTTTAACTCAGCAATTAAATTTTTCAAAGCTCATAAACTCACTATGGGATTTCCTCAGCTCATCTCGCGATAGTTGTGTGGAGATAATGTTTTATGCTGTTTATGGCTACATTCAATTATTAGCTCCATTTGATCCCAGAAGGGATATGATTGTTCATTCTCCTGAAAAAGATAATCAAGAAAAAATAACTCAGTCGATTATTGCTCATATTAGTGATGGAGGCGTACCAGAAGCCATTTTGCGCATATTACTATTATTAGTGAAAGTTCAGGGCTATATTATTGGCGCTAACTTACCTGATATCATACAAAAACTACGCGAATGCAATGCGCTTAAACATTTGGATAGAAATGGATTCAAACAAATTATCCATTCACAAACCATAATGATAGAGCATGATCCCGAACTTGCTTTTAATACAATACCTCACTTACTAAAATCACAAGAAGAACGCTCAATGGTAATTCAATTCATTGAAGATATATTAAAATCTTTAAAAATATCTCCTTCCGAAGAATATAAAAAGAAATTTCAAAGAATTAAAGAACTTGTACAAAACCACGTTTGATATGCGATTTCAGATTGGGCCATATTGATTCTTAATCAAGCACAAACCTAAAGATATCCTATTGAAAAATTAATCCTTTATTTTTCAGGCAAATGAAATCACCTCATCCATATCAATTGTTTATTTTGTTGACATTCTGAATATATTGTTATAAAAGCCATTTTTTCTAATTGTAGGTCAATACAATATGTCTAAAGAAATTAATATTATTTGGGTAGGACCACAACGCCTTCCCTACAAATATTTACAGCATTTAAAAAAATGGCATAATTTAAACCCAGATTATCAAATCAATTTCATCACTGATGAACATTCTTCTTCTATCCAGCTTTCAGGAATAAATACTATTCACTGGAAACAATGTTTTGACCTGACAGATGTACGACAAAAGTTTTTGCTGAAAGAAGCGGAGCGTGCTCTCCAGGAAAAAGCCTATGCCACTTTATCGAATATCGTTCGCAAAGTTAAAATTTTTAATGATGGCGGGTATTATTTTGATACTGATATCGTTCCTATAGAAAAATTACCTACAGTCACTGAAAACACTCCTTTCTTATCACAACCTAAAGCAAGTTATGGCGAAGAATTTGCCAAGCACCGTTTTGTTGTTTCCGCACTTTATGGAAGCAAGCACTCTCCTGTATTCAATGAAGCATTGACAGTCATGCATGAAACTTACCAGGTGAAATCATTGCAAGATGCCATTAAAGAAAACCCGGAGGAAGCAGACTACCTTCGCTCCTATTATTCAGCCTCCCTTATGTTATCCCGTTCTGTTAAACGACTTTATACAAATGAACAGGATTATCAAAAAATGATAGAAGATTGCCAAAATGAGTTTGGAAACTCTACTGCGTTTCAAATTATACAAGATGGTTCATGGGGAGAGGGATTAAATGCTGTTTTGATGGAAAGTAAACACCTGGCAGCAACTGCCATCCAGAGATTTTTTCGGGCGGCGCAAGCTCTGGATCAAGTGAATGCCAATCAGTCAACAACCAACACTAAACCCTCTGAAAAACCAAGACTCTTTTGAAGATAAATTGAGTAACTGGATTTAATGTATAGTTACTTGAGTTTTAAAGGACGGATTTTCTGCATACCACTGCTTGTCAGTAGCATCTACAAAATGTGTTATGAATGCCTCATAGACAAGCTGAGGCACATAGGTTGTTTGACAAGTTATTTAGAACTACAACTTAAAAAGACGCAGGTTATGCCCGGCCTATTGTTACCAGCTATTCCGACTGGCGTATAAAGCGGATTATTTTAACAAAAGCCAACATTCCGTTAAAAGTTCCGTTTCAGCTACTTCATGATCAAAATTGTAATAACAGAAGATACAGGGTAAATCTCCTAATTGTTCTGAGGTATTAGGTAACCAATCTCGATAAAGATAATAAACCACATCACCAATATTATTACGAGAACCTTTGTGTACTGTTACTGCATAACGGCCTGATGGCAGAAACTTTTCAATCACACCATCCAGTTTCAAATTTTCGGGGATCTTGATGCCAAGATCGATACGAAATTCAGATGGTGGTGTTATTTTAGGGTCATCATAAGCCAGAGCAAACGCTTCTCCGGGTCGTGGTTTAAGATTAATCGATTGAGATTTTGCCCAGGACACTAACTTGTTAATGCTTTCACCTAACAATTTAGGATCACCTTTGTGCTCAATTACAGCTAATCGTATCTTATCAATACTTTTAATATCTACTTTCATATCAATTCTACCTTGTCTAGGCAAACAATACGGTGGCTGCTCCCAATATGACCTCCCAAAACCTTGCCTAAACTGACTTGGGCTAAATCCACAAGCTTTCTTAAAAGCCCTGGAAAACGCTTCATGGGATTCAAAACCCGCATTGATTGCAATGTTAATGACGGACTGGTCTTTCTCGACAACAAGCTGATGAGCAGCGCGTTTTAAGCGTAGCCATTTAATATACTGCTGCAAAGACAAACCGGTAAATGCAGTAAATAAGCGATGAAAGTGAAATTTTGATATACAAAAAATTTCACTTAAGCTTTCGAGAGAAAGCTCTTCATCGAGATGCTTTCCAATGAAATCAATCATATTCTCCAATTTTTGTTGATATTTCACTTTCTTGTTTCCGATTATTAACTTGATTTACAGAATAAGAATATTGCTTTCTTACTGAAAATATTTGACCATTTTTGCTGATTTAATTGAGAAAAATAAACTACACTTGATTGTGATGTATGCAATTCTTTTTGCTAAATTGAGGTGGCGATTGCCATAAAAAACAATCACCATCTTTTGATGTCATTATATCTTTAATAAAATCAATTTGTTACGCATGAAAAATGCAGTCACTTATTCCTGCGCTTGAAAGCATAATAAGTAACACCCAATATCAACCCATACACAAGATGCCCAACCAATGGGGGTATGTTTTGTCTAATTCCTTCCATAGTCCATTTGGCAAACAAAGGCACCCCTGAAGCGAAATAGGGTAACACGGTCATTGGGCCGCCGACCCACATTGCAAAACCGAACAATAATCCAAGGAGAATGGCTGAGAGCCAGGAGTGCATCAACCAGTCGAGAACCAGGGCAAATGCGATCCCACTGCCAATGCTCATTGCAGCATGCACCAAAAGACCCCCTCCTTTTGTTGGCATATTAATCATACTTCCCAATGTTTCAAGCATGCCCCCCATAACTAAAAAAAAGGTAAAAACAATCCCTGCTATAATTCCTGCAATAGCGCCATGCGAAATACATCTTGAAAGATACATACCAATCTCCTTATAAAATAGATCCCCAGTTTACCATTCAAAATCATCAGTTTACTTAATAATCAACAATTAAGGTAGAAAAAAATTGATGAAGATGCCTCAAAATATTTTTGCCAACCACATCATCAACATCCTATTGTTAATCAAGACTTTTATATAATATATCGATTCAAATGTTCTTTAAATATTAGCCATTTTGAGATTAAATAAAGAAATAGATCAACCTGTTTTGAGAGCCCATCTTGGTCAATAGAAAAAAAATAATAACTACCATTTTAGGAGTTTCATGCCTTTGCTCGATACAGTGGGCAAACTCTGCGCCTGACTTGTCAAATAAGCCACACGTGAGGGAAAAAAACAAAAATCTCCTTGGCGTTTTTGTGGGTGGAAATCATGCTCAAAACGATGAGGCTTTTACCTATGGCCTGGAGTACCACCGAGTCCTTTCCATGCCTTTTGGGTTTAGTGCGGTTATTGAGCATACCCCCGTCAATGTGGAACATAATAATCAAGTGGAATTGATAGGCCTTGGAACATTAAACGTATTCAGGAACCTAACTTTTGGCATAGGCCCTGGAATTAGATATGAAAAAGATGAACCCAGCCGAATGGTTGGTCGGTTGGGGATTGGATATATCATACATTTTCCTCCGGATATAGAAATCACCCCGAATATAGACCTTGATTTTATTGAAGGTGGCGAAAAAGAGCTGGTCTTTGGTATTACTTTTGGTAAACAATTTTAGAGTAGTTTTTTTCCCGAATACCAACTATCTCTTCCGCTTTCTCTCTCTTTAAAAATTTTCTACTTGATAATCACGACTAAATAATAGCTTTTTTTAAAAGACCGGTGTAAATTTATGACTCTTTTTTCTTAAATAATGATTGATATGATTTCAATAACAACTTATTGGCAACAATTTAAAGATTGCATTGATCACCTTAGTCCATCTGTAGACAACAAAGAATACTCCAGCCAAATAGCCATCGCGAACCTTATGATTGAGATTGGCTTGACAATTGAGCAAATGTGGATTAATCAAATCCAGCAGGTAGGAGATCGATTGCACGAAAAAGCCAAATTGTTTGGGTATCAAGTCCCATTTAATACTCCAGAAAAAAAATATCAGTTTTGCTTACCCAAAATAACAAATGGTGAAACCCTGATTTTTGCTATTGTCTACTATCAACATCTTAATAACTATGAAAATGTGGAGTATCAAGGATCTATTAGTTTTTTAAGATCAAAGGTAATCCATGGTGTTAATGAAAAGAAAATTTCAACCCGTGCTCAAGCCGAAGCAATGTTGAGAGAAATTAGACAATATTGCCAAAGTCAAAATATTGACTTTAATGAATCTGAATTCATAAAGAAAAATGACGAGTCAGCAAAAGAATATACAACAAGATTATTCAAGATGTTTCGTTCTGAGAAAACCGCAAAGAGTGAACCAATCGAGTTAAAACAGCTTAACGAATCAAAAGAATTCAAGCCGTCTGATGAGCTAGCAAAACTTGAAAAATCCCTTGAAGATTCAAGAAATAAAAGAAATCAATTAATTATCAAAATAGATGCTCTTTCAAAGAAACTTGCAGACTATCATCTCCTGTCGCAAAACCACCATAAATTAAACAATGAATGGAATAACAAATGGTTTTTTACAAAATTCTTCAACTGGATCATGTCCTGGTTTTCTAATGATTCGCTTATCAAAAATTTAAAAACCAGCTATGAACAGGTCATTAAAGCTGAAAGTGAGCTGAAGCAAGAATTTCATCCCTTCGACAACGCAGATGCTTATCGGGCAGAATTAAAAAAGCAACTGGAAGAAACACACATTGAATGCGATAAAAATCAAAAGCAAATTAACGAATACCAATTGAAACAGTTAGAACAAAAACTGGAACAGAGGTTAGAACAAAAACTGCAAGAAAAACTACAAAAGGACATTGCTGCTGAACAAAAAGAACCTTCCGTTACAAAAATGCTATCAGAAATCAAACATGAAACTAATGGCAGTGACTTCTCTTCAAATTTAAATCATTATTATGGTTTCTTTAAAGAATATTTACCAAATCGAGAAACATTGGGAGCAATTGCTGTCGGTGTCGCAGCCATTGCCATTCAAAATTTGATGTAAAACCATATAGAAAATACAAGGTTCTCTCATTCAGGGATAGAGAGAACTCCCCACCTAATGCGCATAAGAAGAGGTATTATCCGGGAAGAAAATAATATTTGATTCCCGGTATTACCTTTTACCTGTTCAAGCTGCCGCGCAAGAAACATCCTGTTGTCATCAGCCCGGGATATTATTTTGCTTTCGCCAATCATGAAGTAACACCGAGCGTCGCCTTGCATAGCAGACTCCCAGGTTTTGAACATCTACAATTCTATCGGCTCTAAAATGACGAAAATCCTTTTTTAATTCGCACCAGGCAATCAAAATTCTTACCTGATCAAAATACCCAAGTCCAATTGGCCAAATCGTACGCGTTGAAACATGTCCTTTTAAGTCATGGTATTGAATAAACAATTTCAGTTCTTTTCGTATTGCCTTTCTGACTAAGGCCAGGGATTCATCTTCTCCTGAAATCACTTCGCCAGGCCCTATCAATAGACTGGATAGCTCCAATTGCTGGCGCAAATCGGCAGGAAGCACAGAAGCAATTTTAGCCAAAGCATTATGGGCAGCCTTTTGCAAGTGAGTATCCGTTTTTTTAACTACCCATCTGGAGCCTAAAACAAGAGCCTCAATTTCCTCTTCATTAAACATCAAAGGCGGTAACATAAAGCCTGGCTTTAATACATAACCTAATCCTGGTTCCCCCTCAATGTCAGCACCTTGAGCCTGTAAAGCAGCAATATCTCGATAGATGGTACGAGTACTTACACCAAGTTCGTTAGCAAGAAATCGTCCACTAAGCGGATAACGATAACGCCGCAAAATTTGTAACAGATGAAAAAGTCTCTCAGTTTTGCTCATATTGGTATTGCTCTTCATAATAAAGATTTTTGAACAGTTCACGAAAACCAATCTTTTTATAAATATTCAAACCATCTGCGGATGCTTCTAAAAAACACCAGGAAATATTGGTGTCTTTCAAAATCTGAAGTACTGATAAAATCAATTGTGTTGCATACCCTTTTTTCTGATGTTTGGGAAAAGTAGCTACGTCATCAATCCGTGCGCTGTCTCCCATAACAGTCAGCGTTAATGAGCAGACAATTTGCTCTTGAACAAACCCGGAAAAATGATAAATATCAGAAGACTTCTCAATAGCCTCCTGATGTCTTACTCTGTAAATCTGTGCAATCTCTTCAGTTGATTCAAATGCAGGGACAGTAGGTAAAATCCAAGTCTGCATCTCATTATCCATGCGCTTTATTAACAAGTCAGATTCAAGCCCGGGCATTCCAAGATCAAGAATTGACAAGTACATGGCAACTCCTTGATCAATAGATAAAAATCCTGATTGAGCAAGTACATTATCTGTTTTTGTATCAGATAAATAGTCAGGAACCATCAGCGCCCAAGGTACTGAATGAGACTCATAAAAGCGTTTGCATTGATAAATCTCTGTCCCAAGTAAATGCGATTTACCTGAATAAAACACAGGATTTAAAGTAGAAGTTGGCACTCCACTGCTACAAGCTTGCAAACCCTCCAATGATAAAAGCGTCGTACTAATCAGTGAAAAAAAATGCCGTTCTATTTTATGGAAAGATTCAATACGGCTGTTCATAAAATAAACTCATCAAAATTTCTGAGCCCGGATAAACTAAATTTTGTTCTCATAATAACACCAAAACTTGGTTTAGTGTGTTTTTACTCTCAAGAAGGTCAATATTGGGTACTTAAAACACTACTGACACAATCTGTCATAAACCCTGTTTATACTTGCAATGATTAATAAAAAATAAGGAAAATAACATGTTCAGTGATCCTAATCTGGTTTTATTTTACGTGAAAAACCCGGCAAAAAGTGAAGAATTTTATAAGAATCTGTTAGACACTCAACCTACCGAATCTTCACCAACATTCTCTATGTTTGTCCTGAAAACAGGGCTTCGTCTTGGATTATGGGCTAAAGAAGATATTGAGCCTCAAGCCTACCAAACAGGAGGAGGTATGGAGCTGTCCTTTCAGGTTAACAGTAATGAAATGGTCGATGAGATACACAAGCAATGGTCTGATAAAGAAATTTCTATTATTCAACCTCCCACACAAATGGATTTTGGATACACATTTGTTGGTGTTGATCCCGATGAGCATCGTCTTCGTATTTTTTGTCTAAAACGAACGTAAGCAATTGGAGTAATAACCAATCATAGCTTGTAGTATGGCTTTTAAGTGAGTGATATCACACAACCCAAGCTGCTACAAGCTACAATTACTATTAGCAAATGAACAAACATCGGGACATCGACCCCTGATAGCTGTATTTTTTAAAAAGGAGATACAGAATGGTATGGGACGCAACGACAACAAACGCCATCTCTAATGCCGCCCATGCGCTTTTCCTGTTATTGTACTTAATTGGTGCCTGCATCCACTACTTAAAAAAAGATCATACTTTTTCACTTTTGATTGTGTTTTTTTTCTTAAATATCCTTGTTCTGAAGGTATTGGGAGTTTATGTCCATTACTACCCTTCTCATTCGCATTTACCGCCAGCCTGGATTGCGATTAGTTTGCTTGTTATCATGCTTAATTATTTGCTTGTCCAATCAATGCAAATGCCCGATATGTGCAGAGTTATAGTAGTATTTCTATCCATCGTATTTACTTATCTTTTCCTGACCCACGATGGAAATTACACCTACATTGCCTTTCCTGTCATCCTTGTATATTTGATTGCGGCTTATTATTCGCAAGCAAAAGTCAGGATTGGCTTTGTCATGGTCGTTATATCAAACGTGATATGGATAGTCACAAGGCATATTCAAAATTACATTGCTGGCCATGAAATTCCTGTGGAATATCGCTATGATAATGATGTCTATCATATCTTTTTAATTCTATCGACTTATGTAATCTATAGGGGTATTGCTGAGGGGCAATGGAGACATCCTCGTTAAAAATATCATTGAGAAACCTATAATTATCAAAAGCAATGTCAAGATATGAGTGAATAATTTAATCACTTTGAAATGAAACATTTCTTGAGCATGAATTCATACATTCATGGAATTCTTTTAGTTATTCCAGACAGCCTACCAAAATAGCTGATTAATTATGCGATTAACAACAATCACTCTATAAAACCACAGAACATTTTGATACCTTATCCAAATAATTAAGAAAATCTCTCGAGAATAAATATTCATGAGCACTGATAATTTATTACAGCCCAAGTTAATTGAGGCAACACTTGGTGACTATCCAGTTATTCAAAATATGGCGCGATTTTATGTTTATGATATGTCACGTTATTGCGGTTTTATTTCGGAAGAATGGGCATGCCCACCAGATGGACTTTATGAAAGTTATGATTTCAAAATTTATTTTACCGACCCCGAACGAAAAGCCTTCCTTATTCAAATCAACAATGAACTGGCCGGTTTTGCTTTATTAAATAAATTCGGAATCCAAGCTGTTGATTGGAGTATGGGGGAGTTTTTCATCCTGGCTAAATTCCAAGGGAAAGGCATTGGCCAATCAGTAGCTCATCAACTATGGCGCACTCATCCAGGTGAATGGGAAATATCGGTCATTCCGGAAAACATACCGGCTTTATCGTTTTGGCGCCAGGCAGTAATGACCTATACCCTTGAACGGTACAAAGAACAGATAAGGACAGTGAATTATGATATCCATCAAACCCAACGCATTATTTTAAGTTTTAATACACAAAAGCAGAACAAATCTGGTCATTCCATTCCAAAAAAACCTATTACAATAGATTTCGTGGATAATATCCCCAAATCTCTGGAAAAAAAGATGACAAAAGATCTGATAGCCTATGAAAGAACTCATGGTATTGATGTGAACTACAAGCGTTTTTCGATAGTACTATCTGAAGAAGGGGTGACTTGTGGCGTTATTAATGCCTTTACTGCTTTTGCGGAAATATACATCGATGACATATGGGTAGATAAAGCATATCGTGGTAAAGGATATGGCAAAAAATTACTGCAAACTCTTGAGAATCATTTTAAAGGGCAAGGATTTAATAATATCAATTTATGTACCAGCGCCTTTCAAGCACCGGAATTTTACAGAAAATGCGGATATACGGCTGAATTTACACGAATCAATCAAGCTAATCCCAAGCTTTCCAAAACCTTCTTTGTGAAATTTTTTGATGAAGAAAATCAAACACAAGGACTATTTTGAAAAACAGAACTTCTAAATAACTCCTCACATCTTATTGATATTCAGAGGTCCTGAAAAAGTAATTTTCAATTAAAGAGACTAATTAAAGTACCTGTAAACCGTCTTATTCCAACTGATTACATTAGTTTATTTTAAGAGAAAAATCCCGGGAAGTCAGAAACCAACGTCGAATATTTTTTTCGGAGTATTTATGATACTGGCACCAATCTCTAATAATAGAGGAATCGATATCTTCCGGGATGTCATGCATGCCCCGAGAAAAATTTCCCTGTAAAAGCAATAAACATCCCAGATTATGTAAATAAAACTCAGGGTCTATAAAAATCATTGAAGTAGGATCATATAAGCAAAAATTAATAGGTTTTTTATTGTATAATACATCCTGAGCGTTGAAATTGGGGCCAAACTCATCATGAAGCCCTAAATTCCCCAGGATTTTGCCATCAAACCAGGCTCTGGGATATTTGCTCATAATATTTTTACCACCAGTTGCAGTTAAAATAATATCTGCTTTAGCCACTGCTTTTTCAAGCTTATCATGATCCTCGGGTAGAATAGCGTCTATACCAAGCCTGGAAGCTAAATCACATTGGTGGGCCGAACTGTCCACTACAGTAACCGGTACTCGATGTTCTACACAAAAATAAGCGAGCCCTCGCCCTATTTTACCAAATCCAAAGATTAACCAATTCTTGTTTGTGGGATCGACGCCTGTGAGTTTTTGAATCGCTTGGTGAGAACTTTCAGCACAACCAAATACGGTCTCCAATTGTTTCGTCATTGTGTGATCAATGCTTATAACCGGAAAATCAAGTGTTTTCAGACTACGATAATACTGATCCCCTGAACCTGTTAACTCTATAGCTCCCGTCAAAGGTCTTCCGAGACGCTGATGAAGCTGCCCGCCACAATCCATATAAACATCGAACGTTTCATCTCTTAAAAGGTCAAGATTTTCAACATAAGCAATTCCAGAATTATGAAGACAAGTAATCGCATCAGGGTGTGCCTTACAAAAAGAGGCTGGATTGGTTACGGTCACTTCAGCTTTTGCAGCAACAAGAGCTGCAATTTTTAGCAGTGTATTGGGAACCAAAGGCACATGATGCAGTATTTTCACCCCTTGCAGGGGTCTGTCTTTGCCCCATTCATTAATCTGAAGATGCATAAATGGCGCAATTTGCGGGTGATACATTTCTAAATACTTTAATAACTCTTGGTGCATTGTTTACATCATATGAGAAAGAATGACATTACTATAATCGAACTCATTAGCAATAACACGAATTAATAAAACATATTTTAGTTTGTGAGGATTGGGCGATTAAAAATTGATTGGGCCGTATAGGATTCGAACCTATGACCCTGAGATTAAGAGTCTCCTGCTCTACCAACTGAGCTAACGGCCCACAATAAAAAACAACTTAAACATACAATTTAATAGCAACAAGTATTCTATCTGTCAACTAACCCAAAAGTCAGGATATCAAGTCCTTGCAATCAGAAACCTTATCAGAGAACATTTTTATATTTTTTACCCGGGTTTTAATGAACCAATCCTCCATACCAGAATAAAATCTTTGTATGATAGTATGATTTTAATCTCAAAATAAGTTAACTCAAAAATGCTGAAACTATTTGATGCTCATTTTCATATTATTGATTATCGTTTTCCTCTAATAACTAATCAATCCTATCTTCCTCCCGAATTTACTGTCGAAGATTACCTCCAACGGGCAAAGCCCCTGAATATTTGCGGAGGAGCCGTTGTTTCAGGCTCATTCCAAGCCTTTGACCAAAGTTATCTTCTAGCTGCTCTGTCTATTTTAGGCCCCGATTTTGTAGGAGTTACTCAATTACCTGCGACTGTAAGTGATGAAGAAATTATTCAATTAAATCAAAAAGGTATTCGTGCAGTCCGCTTCAATGTCCAGCGTGGCGGCTCAGAAAACATCCATCGGTTAAAATATTTTGCTCACCGCATTTATGAGATAGCTGGATGGCATATAGAGATTTATGTTGACTCAAAGGAGCTTGGCGATTTGACTAATCTGTTATTGGAATTACCTGCTGTCAGTATTGATCATTTAGGATTATCACAATCAGGGTTTTCTGAATTACTCCATCTGGTGGAACATGGCATCAAAATAAAAGCCTCAGGTTTTGGGAGAGTCGATTTTGATGTTAAAAATGCACTACGAACCATCGCTCAAATTAATCCAGACGCCTTGTTATTTGGTACTGATTTACCCTCCACGCGTGCCCCCCGCCCTTTTCTGGATAGTGACATTCAAATAATCCAGGATCTATTTGATAAGGAGCTGACAGAAAAAATTCTGTACAGGAATGCGCGTAATTTTTACAGTAAAAATAGTTCAGAGTAAGGTTTACACTTTATATTCCCCTGTTTTTCTATTTCTAAGTCCTTCATCTTCTTCTGCAGGCACATTTGTAAATATCCTCAAACTCCCTTTACTGGCAGAAGTGTAATCAAGACGGGCTTTTTGATATTGTTTACAAATTTCTCGCTGAAGCTCAATCGGCATCATACCAACAGCACCATACACTTTGACATTGCCGCTTGGTTTCTTTTCAGGGGGATAATTTTTAACATCAATCACCGCCTCTCTCAAATCATTGATAAATTGATTTTCGAAACCTTTTACCAAAGTGTGCACATGAGTCAGGCATAAATGAAAACCATCCGGATTTTGGAGCAAATTAAGCTTCCACCCCCTCTTCTCCAATTCATCGGCAATGAAATGAGCATTGCAAGTGTTACTTCTAAAACCCAGGATGGACCATTGAGGGTTACCATAAATATAAATGTCTTCACTGGTCAATCCCTTACCTTCCTCCAGTAATTCCGTCAATTCTTTTTGAATAGCATTGCGTAATGTAATAATGCTTTTGGCGATTTCCTGATATTTATTTTTCCCATAGTAAGACAAAGTAGCATAGACTTCCGCAACCCGAGCGCCACTGGTTGAACCATCGAGAATTCCTGGCGTAGCATACAATCCACCTGACCAGTTTAATGCGGCATAAACCGACAAAGCAGGCGAATCCTCACTAAAAAGACAAACAGAGGTGCCTTTAGGACAACACCCATATTTATGCAAATCGGCTGAAATGGAAGTCACTCCAGGTACTCTAAAATCCATAGGTTCTGATGAAGTATCTAAAAAAGCCGTTAAAAATCCACCCAAACAGGCATCCACATGAAAAGGAACATTTTTTTTCTTTGCCAATTGACCTAACTCAGAGACAGGATCATGAATTCCATTCATAAAAGAGGGAGCCGATCCAACGATTACAGCAGTGTTTCGGGAAATATAGGAACTCATGACATTGGGATTTACCGCACCCGTTTTTTTGTCAACAGGCACTGTAATTAATATTGCTCCCGTTAATTCGGCTGCTTTTTTAAATGCAGCATGCGCAGTTTCAGGTACGACAATTTCCGGATAGTCAATCCCTTTTGCTCTTGCATGAATGACATAAGCGGCCATCGCCTCAATAATGCTGGTCGTCCCCCCATGAGTTAATAATCCATAACCTTCTTTTGAACCATGAAACAGATTTTGACACCAACGAATCACCTCCGCTTGCATTGCGTTAATTCGAGGCCATTTATCGTGCAAAGGATTAGTGAGAGCGGTTGCCCCATAAACTTCTTTAAGAAGTTCAGTAAGTTCCTTGGGGTGAATAGCGTATAAAGCTCCTGAGTCTTTACCATCTCCTCTTCCAACAAGAAACGCCCTCTCAGGACTGTCATTGGTTATGGATAAGAAATCAAAATGACATTTTTTTACATCCACATCAAATGCGCTCAAAATATCTTCGGGAGAAAGCCCTTCCTCCGGTATTTCATCTCTGAGGGTCATACCGGAACGCTGAATTCTCAATTTTTCTCTTGTTGAAGCAAGTTCTTTATTGAGCTCTTTCTCAATGATCTGATTCACACCAGGTAAATTTTTTGCCAAGGCGTAAGCGCTATCAATAATGCGCTGCTTCATACTGGCGTTATTACGGCTACGATACCATCTGGAAATCCATGGGTCATGGTATTGATTATAAAGAAAATAAAGAGCGGCTGTACCTAATATGATTTGATGCGCTGGAGTATCTTGTAATAATTCATCTAAAGAACTAACCGCTGCAGTTAATAAATCTGAAACAAAACCAAGCATTGCACATATCCTTACGAACAAAATGATGGATAATAGTCACTTTGCGTAAAAAAATAAAGGCCGTTCGATACGTGTCAGTATAACAAAAACGCGTTGGTATTTTGCTTGGCCCGGATGATCTCCAAATGCAAGATATAATAATCACAGCATTACGCATAATCCGTCTTTATAAGCTAAACTAAGCTTATTCACTGGATCATAACTTACCAATGAATTGGATATCAGGGATAGATAACAATGAAAAAAATACTGGCATTGGTCATGCAATTATTGGCAATCATTCTTATTCCCGCCCTCATTTCCTGTAGTTCAGAATCCAGTAAGCCAGCAGGGCAAATTTTGGCGGAAGTTGATGTCGCGCTTCCAGTAAAAAAGAAAATTGTAGAATGGGATGAATACACTGGACGATTTCAAGCAGTAGAGGAAGTCGATGTTCGTGCCCGGGTCACTGGATATCTTGAGGCGATCAAGTTCAAAGATGGCCAAATGGTAAAAAAAGGAGACGTTTTATTCGTTATTGATCAACGCCCCTTCAAATATGCTCTGGCAAGAGCAGAAGCTCAATACGCATTAGCCAAAGCACAATATGAACGTGCCATAAAACTTCAAAAAGAGAAATTTATTTCAGCTGAAGTGATAGATCAACGATTTCAAGACGTACAAGTTGCTGAAACCAGAGTGCAGGAAGCAAAATTGAATCTGGAATTTACTGAAATCAAAGCCCCCATCAGTGGCAAAATAAGTCGCGATTTTGTGAGCGTAGGTAATTTAATCCGCATGAACGACACAGTCTTGACTAAAGTAGTTTCTGTTGATCCCATTTATTTTTATTTTGAAACCAGTCAAAATGATTTGCTTAAATATATCCGTCTTGAACGAGCAGGAAAAAGACTTAGTTCTGAGAAAGAACCCACTCCTGTCTTAATTAAATTACCTGATGAAAAGGATTATCTTCATCAAGGGGTAATAGATTTTTTAGATAATGTGATTGACTCAGGCACAGGAACCATTCTTGCCAGAGCACTTGTGCCTAATCCTGATAACGTCATTTATCCTGGCCTGTTTGCGCGCGTAAAATTAGTTGGAAGTGGGGAATATGAAGCAATTTTACTCCCCGATAAAGCAATCAATACGGACCAAGCCCGTAAATTTGTGTATGTGGTTGATAATGAAAATAAAGTGAAGCGAGTATATGTGGAATTAGGGCCACTGCGCGAAAGTGGGTTTTACATTATCCGAAGTGGATTGAAAGGGGATGAAAAAGTTGTCATTCATGGAATTCAACGTATTCATGGCCCAAACCAGGAAGTGAAGCCTGTGATGATTGAGGTGATGGAAAATTAAACCAGTTGTCTATTGGAATCATGTTCATTCGATAGAATTTTAATACTGCATAAAGCATACAAGGTTTTATAGTGTAGCCAATGCAAAAAGGATTTTCTGGATGAAAATTGCTCTTTTCTTTATTGATAGGCCAGTATTTGCAACAGTAATCTCCATTATCATCGTTATGGTGGGGGTATTGTCCTATTTCAACTTACCAATAGAACAATACCCGCAAGTGGTTCCGCCTACGATTCAGGTATACGCCTCTTATCCTGGAGCCAATGCAAAAACAGTAGCTGAAACTGTTGCAACACCAATTGAACAGGAAGTTAACGGGGTGGAAAACATGTTGTATATGGATTCCCAATCCACTGACGACGGACAAATGCGTCTGACTATTACCTTTAAGCTTGGAACAGATCTGGATCAGGCACAGGTACTGGTGCAAAACAGAGTAGCTGTTGTGGAACCCAAATTACCGGAAGAAGTCCGCCGCTTAGGGATCACTACTAATAAAAACTCGCCTGATTTGATGTTGGTAGTTAATCTGTACTCCCCTAACGGCCAATATGATCAAACCTATATCGGCAATTACGCTATTTTGCATATACGAGATAAAATCAGACGCATCGAAGGCGTAGGCAATGTACTTGTATTTGGAGCCAGTGAATACGCCATGCGCATTTGGCTCAATCCCGATTTAATGAATACTTTTAATTTAACCGCGAATGATGTTTTAGCGGCTGTTCGTGCTCAAAACGTGCAAGTCGCCAGCGGTAAGCTTAATTTGCAACCCCAGAAAAACCAATACGGCTTCGAGTACCATATTGAAACCAAAGGACGCCTGGTTAAAAAAGAGGAGTTTGAGAATATTATTGTCAAATCAGGCGAAGGCGGGCGTATTGTTCGCCTGAAAGACATTGGTCGCGTCGAGTTAGGTACACAAAATTATCTGACGAAAGGTTATTTAGACAAATACCCTGCTGTTGCATTACCTATTTATCAACGCCCGGGTACCAATGCATTAGCCACCGCGCAAGAAATCATTACAACCATGAAAACAATTGCCAAGGATTTTCCACCCGGGATTACCTATGACATTGTCTATAATCCTACTCTCTTTGTTAAACAATCGATTGATGCTGTATTTCATACCATTTATGAGGCGATTGCCCTTGTTGTACTTGTCATTTTGATTTTTCTACAGACCTGGAGAGCCTCTGTCATTCCAGTAGTAGCTATTCCTGTATCATTGATAGGAACTTTTGCTGTAATGCAGGCTATTGGATTTTCGTTGAATTACTTGACCTTGTTTGGGCTTGTTCTTGCTATAGGTATTGTGGTTGATGATGCTATTGTCGTTGTTGAAAATATGGAGCGCAATATCCAGGCGGGCATGAATCCCCGCGATGCCGCCAGAAAAACCATGACAGAAGTAGGATCAGCATTGGTCGCCATGGGTTTGGTATTGATTGCCGTGTTTTTACCTACTGTTTTTCTGGAAGGAATTTCCGGGCGTTTTTATCAACAATTCGGTACAACGCTTGCAGTCGCGACTGCCATTTCTGTTTTTGTCTCATTAACCCTGACCCCAACCATGGCGGTATTATTGCTTCGCGCTCATCGCGAAACTATGAAACAAGAAGGTTTAGCCTGGTGGAAAAAACCAATCTATGGATTTTTGCATGGATTTAACCGACTAATGGAAGGATTTTCCCGGCAATATGGGAAATTGGTTGCTACCCTCACACGTAAAACGGTTTTGATGATTATTGCTTATGGTATTTTTATTTCCATCACATTACTTCTTTTTGTTTACGTTCCGCGCGGCTTTATCCCAAGACAAGACCAAGGCTATTTTATCGTTGCGGTTCAATTACCACCCGGAGCCTCTCTGAGCCGTACTGATGCTGTCATCAACAAAGCGGTCAAAAAAATATTGGCAATTCCTGGTATTGCCCATACCGTTAGTTTTACAGGCTTTTCTGGTGCCACATTTACTAATTCATCGAATGCCGGGGCAATTTTTACTCCTCTACTGTCATTTGAAGAGAGACAACGTATGGGGATAAATTATAACGACATTCTTAAGCACCTAAGACAGGAGTTAAGCACAATCAAAGAAGCCCTCATCGTGGTTATTCCTCCTCCACCAGTCCGAGGTATTGGAAATGCGGGTGGTTTTAAAATGATGCTTCAAGACAGAGGCGGTCGAGGTCTTGATGTATTAATGGAAGCTGCAGCAACTATGGTTAATGCAGCGAATCAGGAAAAAGCCACCACATCAGTATTTACTTTTTTTGAAAATTCAACACCACGACTCCACTTGAAACTTGACAGAGAAAAGGTGGAACGGCTTAACGTGCCTTACGCCAATGTCGTAGAGGCACTGGAAGTTTACCTTGGCTCCGTTTTTATTAATGAATTCAATTATCTGGGACGTACTTTCCGTGTTATTGCGCAAGCTGATTCAGAATATCGCCACACTGAAGACGATATTTTGCGAATCAAAGTCAAAAGCAACAACGGAGACATGGTTCCTATAGGCTCGGTTGCGCAAATAGAAAATACTGTTGCTCCCTCGCGTATGCCTCGTTTCAATCTGTATCCCGCTATTGATTTGCAAGGAGATGTTTCTCCCGGGTACAGTTCTGACGAAGCGTTGGCGACTATGGAAAAACTAGCTCAGAACAATCTTCCAGATGGGATTGGTTATGAGTGGACGGAAATAGCCTATCAACAGAAAATGGTGGGTAATACTGCAGTGATGGCCTTTACTCTGGGTGTTATTTTCATTTTCCTTGTCCTTGCCGCTCAATATGAAAGCTGGTCTTTACCTTTAGCTGTCATATTAATTGTACCGATGTGTCTCTTTTCTTCCATGCTGGGAGTTAAAATTCTCGGAATGGAAAATAATATTATGACCCAGATTGGTTTTCTGGTGCTGATTGGGCTTGCTTCGAAAAATGCCATACTGATTGTGGAATTTGCAAGACAACTTGAAAACCGGGGTTATAATCTCTGGAAAGCTGCCATTCAGGCGGCAAAACTTCGTCTTCGCCCAATTTTGATGACGTCATTTGCATTTATTCTCGGTGTTTTTCCTTTGATTATCGCAACAGGGGCAGGCGCTGAAATGCGCCGCGCGCTCGGTGTCGCTGTATTCAGTGGCATGTTGGGAGTGACTTTTTTTGGTTTGGTGTTTACGCCTTTATTTTATGTTTTGATTAGTCGCTTGAGCAAGTATAAAAGGAAACTGACCAAGTCTTAACTAAATATTGGCTATGAGATACTTCATATATTTTACCGTCTACTCTTCTAGGCAATCTTTTATTTTTCAGATTTGGGCAAAATAACTGCAGCTCCTGAAAAAACATTGTTTTCTGATTTCCATAAATAAACTACAACATTCTTTTATATGATGTTCTGAGTAAAAATTTAGCCAAACTTGACTAAAAAAGATCATTTAAATTAAAATGTGGCTTTTATTAATCTATCCAGCCTGACAGCATGGAGCACTATGGTTAAAAGCAAGACATTTAGTTGCTATATTATCGGTGAGGCTAACATAACTCTTCAATGTGCAGATATCCTGTTAGCAGGAGGCCATAAATTACTTGGCATAATCTCTCCATCAGACACAATAAAAAAATGGTGTACTGCCAATTCCATTTCTTATCTCAAGAATATCAAGGAATTTGAAAAAAATCAGATGGACGAAGAATTTGATTTTCTGTTTAGCATAGTGAATAGTGAAATCATTCCTCAAAAAATTTTAAGACTCCCTCGTTATTACGCTATAAATTATCACAACTCCCCATTACCCAAGTATGCAGGATTATATGCCACTTCGTGGGCGATTCTTAATGGCGAGACCCAGCATGGTATTAGTTGGCACATTATGAATGAAGTGATCGATGCGGGTGATATTCTAAAACAACCAACTTTTCCAATAGATGATCAGGACACAGCGTTTAGTTTAAATCTAAAATGTTATGAACAAGGGATCTACTCCTTTCGCGAACTTATTGAAGAACTTTCAGCTCATACTACGACTCCGGTTAAACAAGATTTGTCATGCCGTTCTTACTATGGCCTAAAAAATAAGCCAGCAAATTTTGGATTTATTTCATGGGAAGAATCTTCAGAAAATATTGATCGGCTATGCAGGGCTTTAACATTTGGAAATTACACCAATCAATTAGAAGTACCCAAAATAATGATTAATAAGGAAATTTTTGTCGTAAAGTCTTATGAAAGATTAAATATATCCTCAGGAATACAACCGGGCACCGTTGTGAATAACTCGAATGGGTGCTTACAAATAGCTACCGGAACATCAGATATATTGATACTAGAACTTACTGATCTTGAGGGAAGAAAATGCCCAATAGAACACTTAGTCAGCTTATTTAAAATAACTCGCAACTCACAACTTGACACAATTGAACCTGCGTTTTTTGAAAAGCTATCCATTTGTTCCGCTAAAAAGCCTAAAACGGAGAAGTTTTGGGTCAATGAGTTTTTAAAATGCGCTCAAGAAAAGAATTCATTTTTATCTCCACTGTCCCAACTCGATGCACCAGCATGTCCCCTTCACGAGAGAAAAACAGCAACACAACTACCTGGTGAGTTACTCGCAAAATTGAAAAAGCTATCCACTGAGTATTGGCAAATAAAGAATATTTTATTAACTGCCCTCTTGATTTATCTATATAGATTAAATAATTACAGTAACATCTCAATTGAATTCATTAATTCACAATTGGATAGTAATGATCCTGATTTAAATAAGCTTTTATCAGACTATGCGCCTTTAACAACGCAATTTGATAGCACTATGACATTTATGGAGGCATTGATATTTGTCTCAAAAGAACAAGGCAAGTTATATGAAAATAACACTTACACTAGAGATATTTTCATACGTTACCCTGAACTACATAACGCTTTCAGTCATGTTGAAGTCAGTATCACCTTTACTGACTCAAAAGCAGTGACATCTTGTGTCAGCAATAAAAAGTTGAACTTCTGTATTGCAGAAGATTGTTCCTGGTTTTATGTTGATAATAAAACAAATTATAGATCCCATTCAGAATCTTATGCTTTTTTTGAAAATATGAATGAGCATTTGCTGACTTTATTGGAAGATATAGCAAGCAATCCTGATAAAAAGATATTCGAACTTTCAATAATCAGTAAAAAAGAAAAAAATGATTTATTGGTAGTCTGGAATAACACTCACTGTGATTATGATTATGAAAAACCGATTCACCAGTATTTTGAAGAGCAAGTTTGCAAAACACCCGACGAAATAGCTGCTGTCTTTGAAGACAAATCAATAACTTATGAAGAGCTTAACCGAAAAGCCAATCAATTAGCACACTATTTAAGATCTCAAGGTGTAAAACAAGATCACTTTGTAGGGATTTCTTTAAATCGCAGCTTGGAAATGGTTATATGTATTTTAGGCATTTTAAAGTCTGGAGGGGCTTACCTCCCATTAGATCCTAATTATCCTGATGAACGAATTTCATACATGTTAATGGATAGTAAAACTAACCTGCTGATAACGGATCAAGAATTCATAAAGAAGAAACCGCATGGATTCACTGGTCAAAGTATTGAGATAAATTCCTTTTTAAACTTAAAAAGTCTATCTTCTGAAAATCTTCAAACAATTAATAAACCATCAGACTTAGCCTACATTATTTATACTTCTGGGACTACAGGAAAACCTAAAGGTGTAGCAATATCTCATCGTTCTATTTGCAATCACATGCTGTGGATGAAGAAAGAATACGCTTTTAAAGGTAAGGATGTATTTTTGCAGAAAACCCCTTTCTCGTTCGATGCCTCTGTTTGGGAGTTTTTTATGCCGCTTTTGGTCGGTGGTAAATTGGTTGTCGCTCCAAATGATGCACATACCAGCCCCAATCAAATGATACGTCTAATCAGAGAAAATCAAGTCAGCGTATTGCAGATCGTCCCTTCTATGTTAAAAGAATTAGTATCTAACGAAGAATTTGGTTTCTGTAAATCACTCATGCATGTATTTTGTGGTGGTGAAGCCCTGTTATCAGAAACAATTAATGCTTTTTTTAAACACAACTTCTCAGATGCAAAACTACATAATCTTTATGGCCCAACCGAAGTAACCATTGATACAACTGCCTATACGTGTACCGCAGGAGATACAAAAGGAGATGTCAGCCGTATAGGCAAACCCATACTGAACACAAAGGTGTATGTATTAGACACAAAAATGCAGCCTGTTCCTGTCGGGATAATGGGGGAACTCTATATTTCTGGGGATGGTGTAGCGCGTGGTTATTTAAACAACCCTGAATTTACCACACAGAAATTTCTATCCAACCCATTCAGCAACAATAAAAATGATCGGTTATACAGAACAGGAGATCTCGTCAAATGGGATTCCAACGGAATTCTGGAATATCATGGCCGATGTGATAATCAGGTAAAAATTAGAGGATACAGGATAGAAATCAATGAAATTGAATCTTATTTGGAAAAAATCCCTTCAATCCATCAATGCATTGTAAAACCGGAAAAAAACCAGGACGACTCCATGTCCTTATCAGCTTATTTGGTTTTGGAAAAAAATTCTCAAATATCCGCTGTAGATATTCGGACTATATTAAAACAGGACCTTCCCGAATACATGATCCCGGCTCGATTTTATGTAGTTGACAAATTTTTTAGCACACCAAGCGGTAAAATAGATAGAAAAATGTTACCAATTCCATCCAAACGATTACGTTCAGGTACTAATTATGCTTCCCCCAATAATCCTACCGAACAAGTATTACAAAATATCTGGTGTTCTGTTTTAAAAACAGATAACTTGGGAATTTACGATGATTTTTTCGAACTTGGTGGTAATTCTCTATCAGCAATGAACATAATATCACACATCCAGGAACAATTTTCACTGACATTAAGCGTTAGAACATTATTTGATTTTCCCACAATATCTTTTTTAGCTAAAGAAATAGAGAGCAAAAGCCATAAGAAGACTGATTGTATAAAAAATCAGTCTTCTGAAAATAATATCATCCCTCTTAAAACAGAAGGAGAAAAAACACCTCTGTTTTTAGTACATCCAATTGGTGGAAGTGTTTTTTGGTACAAACTTCTTGGACAATATTTTGATAAAGAAAGACCATTGTATGGAATACAGGATCCTGGGCTTGATAGAAATGAATTGATATTTAGCAACTTGGAAGAAATGGCAAGTGCATATGTCAATTCAATTCAGGCTATTCAACCAAATGGCCCATACATACTTGGTGGCGCATCATTTGGTTGTACTGTCGCTATTGAAATGGCGAAACAATTAGAGGAAAAAGGAGAAGTAGTGATTTCTATTATCTCCCTTGATGGTTGGGCATTTTACCCCTCCCTACAAAACAATGAAGCTTATTTTCAAGAAGTTATGAAAGAACAAAACTCAAGAATTCTTAAGAAATATGTTGAAAATAACGTGAATAATTCCAAGTTTTTATTAGAACTGCAATGGCATAGAGAAAACATGTTGACTCAATATAAAATGCCAATTATTAAATCCAAATTTATTTTATTTAAGGCCAAAATACTGACAGAAATGTTTCAATATAATGCGACTTTAAATTGGTGGGAAAATTATACGAGTCAACCGATTGAACTTCACTTAATTCCTGGTGATCATGAAAGCATGTTTTATGAACCGAATATCAAGATCCTGGCCAGTAAGCTCAATGATAGCTTAAGTGAGAAGGATATTAAGTCTTACCAATTTAATGATACACTGAAGGATTCATTTATCGATCAGCTTTAAACCAGGAACATGAAAACTGTAGAGATAGTTGATTGATTTGTTTCTTCTCTCTCCTTGACCTATCATTTAAATGGAATAAATAAAATCCATATGAATGAAATTGAATTAGGTCACTCTCTATGCCTAAAAAAACGGATCTGACATTGCTCCTCATCAATACCGTTGAAGAACCAATATTTTATCTTTCCTCAGATTTTATTATTTTAGAACTCAACGCTTCCGCCAAGAAAATATTCAAAATTACAAAGAATTCAATTATTGGAAAACCTTTTTCAGTTTTATGTTCTGATCAGGATTTAAAATCACTTGAACATCCTTTTGACAGAAATTTAAAGACATGTATTAGAAAAAAAATAGTTTTATGGGATTCATTATGTTTAAAAAAGCCTATAAATGGAATTCAATATATTGCTATAGGGACTATTAAAAATCAAACCAATAAACCCGCATTGAATAGCAATCTCAAAACAAACACAGATGGCACCAACCCTATAGACATCACAAGTCAATTTCTAACGGAACAAATAAATAATAAAAATAAAAATACTTCAGATTATGTAAATGCTATTTATCGTTATATGGAAAATATTATTGCACAAATTCCAGTAAGTGTTTACTGGATGAATAAAGATCATGTGTACATGGGATGTAGCAATAATATGGTTAAATTATTAAATCTCAACTCAAGATACGATATTGTTGGTAAAACCTATGAGGATTTATACCACGAGAAATCAACATCTTACTATAAAAAAGCAGATAAAGCCGTTATGGATAAAGGTATCTCGTTAAGTCTTGAAGAACCATTCTATTACCCTGACGGAACCGAAGAGATTTATTTGTCAAATAAAGTGCCTCTTCGTGACCTGGAAGGGAAAATTATAGGTATGCTTGGGGTATCCGTCAACATTACCGATAGAAAAAAAATGGAGTTGGAACTAAATAAAGCCAAAGAAACTGCTGAGGCAGCAAATACGGTAAAAACTGAGTTCATAGCCAATATGAGTCATGATCTCAGAACTCCTCTGAGCGGTGTTGTCGGTATGGCTGAACTTATGAAAGAGCAAGCGAGTGATCCTGTACAAGTACAATATGCGGAGTGGATTTTTGATTGCAGCCAACAATTGTTGAGTTTACTAGATAGTATACTTGACATCGTATCCCTGGGTAATGTCAAAGAAGATGAATTAAAAATAACAAGCTTTGACATCAACGAATGCATTACAGAATTAGTTCATCTTGAAATGCCATCCATTAAACTGAAACAACTTGATTTGATCGTTAATATTGATAAAGCAATTCCTCGATTAATAAAAACCGACCGCATAAAACTTCATAGAATTATTCTCAATCTTTTAGGTAATGCCATTAAATTTACCGAGTCTGGTTATATCGCAGTTGATGTGAAATTACTTGAACTAAATAATCAGGCAGGATTAATTTATTTTGCAATATCTGATACTGGCATTGGTATCCCTGAAAATCAACAAACGAAAATATTTGACAGATTTCATCGGATTATCCCTTCCAGCATAGGAAAATATAAAGGTCATGGCGTTGGTTTACATATTGTTCAATCCTATGTAAACCTGCTAGGCGGAGAAATACAGGTAAACAGTGAACCAGGAGTAGGAACTACCTTTTATTTTGAACTTCCTATTCAAATTGGAAAAGAAAATGAAGTAGCAAAGAATCATTATAAACCTGAAAAAAAAAATATAACTCCTATATCTAAAAAAGAAAAAATTTTAGATAAACACTCAAAAAATGAGTTTTTGCATAGCTCACCTAATATTCTCATTCTGGAAGATAATCTGGTCGCCCGACGTACAATAGAAAGCTTGGCAACTCAGGAAAAATGCCGTTTTGTTTCTGTAGCAAAAGGTAAAGAAGCGATACGGCTTGCTAAAACCAATGAATTTGATCTGATAATCACAGATATTGGGCTCCCAGACATTGAAGGGCATGTGGTAGCAAAGTTAATTAGGGAATGGGAATTATCTAAATCAAAGCAACCGACACCAATAATAGGGTTAACCGCTCATGTCAAAGAAAAATCCAAAGAAATATGCTTGAAATCAGGTATGAATGACGTATTCAACAAACCAATCAGTCGGCAGCTTTTACAATATATACTGAATCGATTCATACCATCAAAAAATAAAAATCCAGCTTTATTTTCTTCTCAAAAAACAAAATCATCAGAGCAAATAATAGAGTCAGATTTGCCAGAAAGCGAAAGTAATTTTTTTAACTTGGATGCTTATCCTTTACTCGATATTCACAATGCTGTTTCCATCATGGGTAGTCTCAAATTGGTTCGTGAAATATTGCCACTTATGATAGGTGAAGAAACCCAAAAAGATGTTGAATCGATTGAAAAGGCATTTCATATAAAAGATTGGGAAACGGTTGAAAAGATCGCTCATAAAATGAAGGGAGGCGCAGCGAATTGCGGTGCTGTACGTATGAAATATGCCTGTCAATATTTAGAGCGCTATCAAAAAATGGGATACACCAAGCTTCTTGAACCTCTTTACCAACAATTTATAAAGGTTGTCGCAGATACCCAAAAAAATATTCATGAATGGCTAAAGCATTGCTCTTCATAAGAAGCATCAAGGTTAATCACTAATTAAAATCACCCCGAAAAAACCTCGGTACATTATTTTTGATCAATTTGAATATTAAAAATATATATTAATTAACTTTGCTATAATTAATCTAAATAACACTAAATCGGATTCGGTCTAACCTTCGGGAGGAAGCAGTAAATGGCTGAACAAATGAGTAAAGAATTCATTGAGGAAACTCTCAGTATCCATCAGGAATACATAGGTATACTAAATTGCGTTCCAGAAATAATCTATTGGGTAGATAAAGATTGTTTATTGAAGGGTTGTAATCAAAATTTCATCAAATTACTGGGTTTAAAAAAAATAAAAGATTTAAAAGGAACTCCTTATGAACAAATGGCCAAATACACTGGATGGCCGGAAAAAAACATCGAGGCATTCAAGCTGGATGACATGAAAGTGCTCTTTTCAGGAGAACCACAATGGGATGTAGAAGAAGGCCCTGTACCTAACAAAGATAAGGAAGTAAGTTATTACCGATGTCGTCGCGTACCATTATTTGATAAAAACAATAAAGTGTGTGGTTTGGTAGTTGTACTATCTGACATCACCAAGTATAAAAAAATGGAAGAGCAATTAAACAAAATAACTACAAAAAATAATACAAAACTTCCTCAAGCCAAACGAATAGAAGAACCCAAAATATTAATGGTGGAAGATAATTTCGTTGCTCAAAAAGTTGAAGAAGCATTGCTTAAGGAACTGCAATGCCAGGTTGATATCGCAGACACTGGAGATAAAGCGTTAAACCTTTTCGACCCAGGGAAATACGATATGGTCTTTATGGATATTGGTCTCGAAGACACCTCTGGTTATTTGGTAGCAAAAAAAATTCGCCAAAAGGAACAAAACACCAATTATCATGTACCAATTATTGCATTAACTTCATACCAGGCTGATGTGGTGAAATACGATGTTGAGGATTATTTTATGGATGGCGTATTAACTAAACCTTTAACAAGCGAGCAAGCAGAACAATTAATCAAACATTTTGTTCATAAAGAAGACATCATGGTTTCAGGCTTAAAATCAGCAAGGGAAAATTAAGAATTAAGATTAATTTGCTTACCAGACAATAGCTGTTTTTTTTTTGTTCGCGCAAAACCAAATAAAGGATTGTAAGCGCCTGATAAATAGAGAAACTGTTAAATTGATGCATCTGTGCATGATAGGATTACAGCATAATCTCGCCTGCGAGGGCAGTATCATCGTAAAAACAAGACACATCCTGCATAATATGTGAGAATAGATTTCAACCATAGCAAAGATATTTGTAATCGCTGGTTTATGGGGTATATCTTCCCTTACAATCATTATTGATACTGGAGAATGAAGTGATATGGGATCCTGAACGTTATGTGCTTGGAAACTATATTCAAAATGAAATCAACGAAGAATTTCTAAAAACAATTCACATCGATCTGTCTGGAAATATTTTAGATATTGGTTGTGGAGATGGGCACTATACCAGCTTGTTGGCGAGCAAGATAAAGCATGGACAAATTCTGGGAATTGATAGCTCTGCGCAAATGATAAAACACGCCAATCAACAATGGGCGAGAAAGGGGCTTATGTTTGAAGTTCATAACATTGAGGAATTTCACCAACCGCAATCTTTTGATTTGGCACTCTCATTTTGGTGCTTGCATTGGACCAATATCCATATTACTTTTCCAAATATTTTTCATCTGCTAAAAAAAGAAGGGAAATTGTATGTAGTCATGTCTTCTTTTTCCGACCACAGTATTTTGCAAACATGGAAAGAATTGGCCAAACAAAACCTGTATAGGGATTTAACAGAACAATACATCTCCCCAATCAATGAACAATATTTTTACGGCGTGATTAACCTTCTCAACAGATTACCTTTTAAGCGAGTTAAACTTGATTTGAAAACTTGCCGTGTGCATTTGCCACACATTGATTATTATAAAAATTTACTTCTAACCATGCCTTTTATAAAAAGGATTCCTTCTGAAAGGGCTGAAGCTCTTGTTGAAGACATGTTAAAAGCATTTCAAACTATTTGTGAAAGGAGATATGGTGGCCAATTATATTATGAAACTCGACCCATATTTTTAGAGGCTATCAAATAACCCAAAGCGTCAGGAGGCAAGACTGTGCATTTAAAATTTAATATGGCTCCCGGCATAAACATACCTATGGTCATTGCAACTCAGGATAATTTAAAAGCAAGTCCCAACCCTCTGTTACATTTTATTTCTGAGTATCATGAGGAGGTAATCAAAAAACTCAATCAGTATGGGGCAATAGTATTTAGAGGATTCTCCTGCCAAGATGAGGACTGCTTTTCAAAAGCAATAGACTTATGTGCTTTGGGCACACGATGTTCGACAAGCGATTATGATTTGCCAAGAACTGTACTGGCGAATGACATTTACACATCAAGTGACCTGCCGGCTCATATTCCCTTACCGCTGCATCACGAAAAACCCCGATCACCAAAACCACCCAATCACATCTATTTTTGCTGCATCATCCCGCCTCAGGAAGGCGGTGGAACACTCTTTGCCAACGCTGAAGAAATATGGATAGATATGCCCCAAGGCATTCAGAACAAGATCCTTGAATGTGGTGTCCAATACAAGCAATTTTTTCATGGGCAATCTGTAAAATATCGTGTATTAAGAAAAATTCTGGGAAACCATTGTGCTCGAAGTTGGGTTGATTATTTTGGCACAGAAGACAAAACTCAAATAGAACAAAATTTAACTCAAAAGCAGGTAGTATGGGATTGGATAAATCATGGGATTGATTTGATAATACTAAATTATTTGCCCGGAGCATTAAAGCATCCTTTAACTGATAAAATAGCCTGGTTTAATTCATCAGCTTATTTGAATTATTATTCCAATTTGAATTATGGTGAATTAAAAAACCTGCGTTCATTCAAATATTGGGCAAGCCGGTATCTTATCCTGAAAGATATGCTTCCCATGATCTGTCATTACGGCAATGGTCAGGCGTTTTCCGCAAAAGAAATAGCAGAAATTAACCAGATTATTCAGCGTCAAACTCGTGTTTTTCATTGGCAAAAAGGAGATTTCATGATTGTTGATAATTTTACTTACATGCATGGCAAACAAGCTCATGTCGGAGAGAGATTATTATATTCATGCATGACGGCTTTTTAATTCTGGTTTATTTTTATCCGCTCCCTGACGGTCGCGGCTCAGTTTTTGAACCATAGTCCGAGCCGCGACTGTGAGGGAGCGGATATGGTATCCCCATACAAAATCTTGGCAAAATCTGACTATACTTAAGGTAAATAGACCTTCCAGGTTAATTTGTTTATACTCAAATTCTCTCTCTGTTATGGTTGTTTTTATTATAACTCTTTGCCAGACAAATAATTTTTGTGCGTAGCCAGGCACTTTCAGGAGCATTGTAAGTGGTAAACGTAACTATGAAAAACAAAACCAAAAACCTTTTGAATGAACCCATTGCCATCATTGGGATGAATTGTCAATTTCCTGGGATTGATTCTGATATAGAAGATGTTAGTGCCTTTTATGACATGCTGATGAAAGGGCAAACACCAATCAAAGATGTGCCTGAAAATCGCTGGAATATTGAAGAATACTATAGTGCTGACAGAAAAAAAGCAGATAAAATTATTAGCAAAAAAGGCGGTTTTTTAGATAACACCCATTTATTCGATGCTGCTTATTTTAAAATATCTTCTGCCGAAGCGAAGCAAATAGATCCCCAACAACGCCTTTTTCTCGAAGTGGCCATTCGAGCTTTAAATGATGCCAATATCCCGCTAGACTCTTTAAAAGACTCTAACAGCGGAGTTTATTGCGGCATTTCCACACACGAATACAGCCAACTAAACTATAAAGACCATATCAAATTTAATGCCTACACACCCATTGGAATAGCGAACAGTGCTGCTGCTGGCAGGCTCTGCCATTTTTTGAATTTAAAAGGACCCAGCATGGCTGTTGATACAGCATGCTCTTCTTCGTTCACTGCACTCTATCTAGCGGCCACCGCATTGAGAAACCAGCAATGTGATATGGCAATTGTAGGAGGCGTCCATTTGAGTCTCTGTCCTGAAAGTTTTGTCGGATTAACCAAAGCCAATATGCTGTCAGCGACAGGCCAATGCAGCAGCTTTGACAGCAAAGCGGACGGCTTTGTTCGTAGCGAAGGTTGCGGAGTGGTTATTGTTAAACGCTTAAGTGACGCCATACGAGACAATAACAAAATCTATGCACTCATCAAAAGCATGGTTATTAATCAAAATGGCGATGGAACAGGCCTTGCAGCCCCCAGTACTAATGCCCAAATTGCCATGCACCAAGCCGCATTGGAACATGCCCATTTAACTGCAGGTGACATTGATTATATTGAAACCCACGGAACAGGCACGACAGTAGGTGATCCCGTCGAATTTAATGCGATCCAAAGCATTCACCAGGGGCATCACTCTCCTCAAAAACCCTTGATAGTAGGGGCACTGAAAAGTAATATAGGCCATACTATTTCATCATCAGGCATTGCTTCTTTAATTAAAGTACTTTGCTCTTTGCAAAATGAAGCGATTCCCCCCAATTTACATTATTCAAACCCGAACAGCTTGATTGATCCCGAAAGTATCCCTGCGCTTCTACCCGTTGAAACAGTTCCTTTTCTCAAACTCAAAAATAAAAAAAGATATGTCCAGGTATCTAATTTCAGCTTTACAGGCACGAATGTAAGTGTCATTTTGGAAGAAGCGCCTGAGTTGGAATCACACGAGTCAAAGCAAGACGACAATGAACCAAAATGTTTTGTTGCCTCAGCCAATAGTGAACTCTCATTGAAACAATTGATGTCACGCTACGAACACTATTTGAAAAATTCTTCCTCAACCTTGGGCGACATATGCCATACCTTGATCAATTGTAGAGACCATTACAAATTTCGCTGCGCCATCATTGTAAACGATAAAAAAGAACTCATTAAAAAAATGGAATCGAAAGACTATGAAATAACAAAAGTCACTCTACAAAATAACCCCAGAACGGTATTGAATGATGCCAAACTCATTTACGAAGCTTATTTATCCGGCATTAATATCAGCACTGATAACAAAAATACCGTTTACAATAAAGTGGATTTACCGCTCTACTGTTTTGACAGAAAACCCTACTGGCATGAAGTCAGAAAACAAGTCAAGAATGATCATTGGCTGGATTCTTTATATCAACAACCGATGGAACAACAAGTTGAAACCATCAAAGCAGAGCTCACCTCTCAAATCAAAGATCTTTTAAAGAAAGATAATATAGATCCGCATCAGGATTTGGAAACCCTTGGTCTAACTACACCCTTATTGGAATCCCTGGATCAAATTCTTCAGGATATGCTTTCCCCTCGATATCAAGTGCCTTCTCTCTTATCTTTACGCTACCTAACCGTAGATAAGCTGGCAAGACATTTACAAAAAATAATCATGCCGCCTGTCGTTTACCGGCAACCGTCAATTAATGTACTCAATGTTGAACCTATCGCAATTGTAGGCATGAGTTGCCGCTTCCCCAAGGCAGCCAATGTGGATGAATTCCTGTCTTTGCTGGAAAAAGGCGAAAGTGGCATGATCGATATCCCTTTAGAGCGTTGGGATAACGAGAAATTTTACGACCCGGATGTCGATGCCTTAGGGAAATTATACATCAAACAACTAGGCTTCATTGATCATGTCAACCATTTTGATGCGGAATTTTTCAATATCAGCCCGCGTGAGGCCAAGCTCATGTCGCCTCAATTGCGCGTTTTTATGGAAACCAGTTACCATGCGCTTGAAGATGCCAATTTGCCCCTTGATGCGGTCAAAGACACCAATACAGGAGTTTTTGTCGGAGTAGGCACTAATGAATATCCCAGAGTTTTAGCTTATCAAGGTGTTACCTTGGAAGATTTGAATATTTATTTTGCGACAGGGAATGTTTTAAATGCCCTGGCCGGTCGAGTAGCCTATTCTTTTGACTTTCATGGTCCAATACAAGCAATAGATACCGCATGCTCGTCCTCTATGACTGCCATACACAATGCCTGCCTTAGTCTGCAATCCGGTGACTGTAATATGGCTCTTGCTGGTGGAGTAAACGTTATACTAAGTCCTGATTCTAACATTACCCTTTCAAAAGCTAGAATGCTCTCGCCCGATAGTCGCTGCAAAACCTTCAGTGAAGACGCTGATGGCTACGGTCGCAGCGAAGGGTGTGGTGTGGTAGTTTTAAAACGCTTAAGTGACGCTGTGAAAGATAATGATAATATTCTGGCGGTAATCAAAGGCACTTCAATCAACAGCGACGGTAAAAGTGGTGGTTTCACTGTGCCTAACGGCGCGGCTCAAGAAGAAGTCATTCTAAGCGCGTTGGCAAAAGCCAAGCTGTCACCTGGTGATATTGATTTTATCGAAGCACATGGAACTGGCACGCCATTAGCTGATCCTATCGAAGTGAGTACGCTTACTAAGATTTTTAGTGAACATCACAACAAAGAAAACCCGCTTTATATTAGTTCAGTAAAAACCAATATAGGACACTCGGAAAGCGCATCCGGTGTAGCCAGCGTTATCAAAACCGTTTTAAGCCTGAAAACCAAAACAATATTTAAGCATCTGAACTTCAAAAAGCTTAACCCCGCCATTCAATTAATTAATACAGTCATCCCTCTGGAAAAAACCGATTGGGACAAGAAACAAGGGCTAAGGTGTGCCGGGGTTAGTTCTTTTGGTTTTAGTGGGGCTAATGCCCATGCCATCATCCAGGAAGCTCCTGAAGACCAAAAGGAAGCGCGCACCCTTCCCGAAGAATCTCTTCTTGTTTTATCAGCAAAAAGTAAAACCTCTCTGGAGTTATTACTGGCCAGTTACCAAAATTATTTATCCAATACCTGGGAAGAATTTGCCGATATCTGCTACACCGCCGCAACCTGCCGCACTCATTTTATGTATCGTGTGGCAATGAGAGCGAAAAATGCTGCTCAAGCGGCCAAAATTATAAAAAACAATGAATACACTATTTGCCATATTACGAAAGAAAAGGAATGGACTCAACAACCAGACACACTTGCCGAATTACAAACGGCCTACCAGGATGGATTTCCTGTCAATTGGTCTGAGTTTTATCATTCCCTTGGTCATCATTTTGCAAAAGTAAAATTGCCTTTATACGAATTTGAACGCATAGAACATTGGTTTGGTGACAAAAACAAGTTGAAAGACGCGCCTCTACCCAAGAACTGGTGTTTCCAAATCCAGTGGCAAAGCGAACCATGTGATAAAAATAATCGAAAGCTGCGAGGAAATAGATGGCTTTTAGTTGGTCCAAGGCATCTGGCTGATGGTTTCAAAAATCAAGGCCTGGAAATTATCCACGAAGAGGAAGAGCATTCTCAAGACAAACTGGAAGGCATCATTTTTGCTGAGGGTTTATACCCGGCAGCGTCTGATATAGATGCCAACATTGACTTTCAAAAAAACACATTAAAAAAGTTGCTGAACTTAATTAAAGAACTCAATCGCAAGTCTATTGATTTGCAATTGATTGTTCTTACCAGCAATGGAATTGCTGAACTGGCGAATGACAAACACCCTGTCAATATAAGCAATAGCCCGCTCATCGGTTTCTGCAAGACTCTCGTTTTAGAGTTGCCACAATTCAAAACCATTCTCATCGATCTGGATAAAGTCGAAGAAGACAATTACCCGGAACAAGTGATAGCAGAAATCAATTATAATCATGGAACTCGCTATGAGCACATAGTAGCTTACCGTGATGGGGAAAGGCTGGCTTCCCGTTTAAAAAAGACCCCGCTGGAAGATAGACGGCGATTATTGCATGGAGTGAAAGGACGCTACCTCATTACTGGTGGTTGCGGTGGTTTGGGATTGGTAACTGCCCAATCCCTGCTTTCCTCTGGAGCAAGAGAATTAATTCTCACCTCAAGAAATATCGATAAACCAAGGATAAAGGAAGCCATTTATAAAATTAAATCCCATTACCCTGGCGCTAACATCCGAACTGTCAGTCTGGATGTTACCGATCAAGATAAGTTAAAAGAATTATTATCAGAGCTTAATACCGATGGTTTGTTAAAAGGCATCATCCATGCCGCTGGTGCTGCTATTAAAGCCCCTTTGCTTGAACATCAGGATGAAGATGTTGATTATTTATTTTCAGCCAAAGTGAAAGGCGGATGGTATTTGCATGAACTAAGTCTGGATTGCAACCTGGATTTCTTTGTTGTCTATTCTTCGGTTTCCTCTGTATTTGGAAGCAACAAAGAATCCGTTTATAGTGGAACGAACAGTTTCCTCGATGCCTTAATCGCCGAGCGACAACGTATGGGGTTACCTGGCACTGCTGTTCAATGGGGGCCTTGGGGTGAAGTAGGAATGGCCCAAAAACGCTCGCGTGATGAAGGACTAAAACAAGCGCTAATCAGCAATGCACAAGGCCATGTAATCATTAAAAGCCTCATCAACGATGAATTCAAACATGCCACTATCATATCGCCAGAATATCTCAAGTTCATGTTGGATTTTGCACCCAAGCCCCTACCAGCCTTTTATGAACACCTTGATGAGGAACTTGAAAAAATACCACAACAGCATCAAAACCCGGCAAAAAATCTGTCTCCCTGGCTTAATCAATATCTGGAAATCAGTGAAGATGAGCGATTTAAAGCCTGTAAAGCAATGGTTTCTGATATTTGCACAGGAATCCTTGAACTGACAGAAAATGAAGACTTAAACGAAGACGAAGGCTTTTTCGAGTTGGGTTTTGACTCACTCATGATTACTGAGTTGGCAAGTGAGCTAAAGAAAAAGCTGGAACCATTCCTGAAAGTGACAGTGACCATTGGTTTTAACTACCCATCCATCAGTAAGCTGGCTAAATACATTGAGTCAGAACTTGATAAGAACCTGGTCAAGATACAAAGTCCAAAATCAACCCCCAAAACGATTGATGACGGCGTAGCGATTATAGGCATGAGTTGTTCATTGCCTAATGCCCCCGATATCGCTGCCTTTGAAAAACTGTTGGAAGAAGGATTAAGCGGTATCAAAGACATTCCGAATGAACGCTGGGATAATAGCCAGTATTACGACCCAAATATGGATGCGCCAGGTAAATCCTACGTCAACAAACTGGGATTAATCGAAAATATTAAATATTTTGACGCCGCATTTTTTGGCATTAGTCCCCGAGAAGCCAAATTAATGGAACCTCAACAAAGAGTATTCCTCGAGTGTTGTTACAAAGCATTGGAAAATGCCAACTACCCTTCGGAATCCTTGCGTGGCAGCTTAACAGGCGTATTTGCGGGTGTAGGTCCCAATGAATATTATGCACAACTGGAAAAATCGGGATTTTCCAACGCAGAGCTCAGCGCTTACTCCATCACAGGTAATGTGCTCAATCTCATCCCCGGCCGAGTAGCCTACACTTTTGATTTTAAAGGCCCATCAATCAGTGTTGACACGGCATGCTCTTCATCGTTGGTTGCAGTCCATTACGCCTGCCAAAGTTTAAAAAACAAGGAAATTGACTACGCTCTTGCAGGCGGTGTAAATATTCTACTCATGCCGGAATCCAATGTAACTTTATGCAAGGCAAAGGCATTATCGCCTGATGGTCAATGCAAAACCTTTGATGAAAAGGCTGATGGATACGTCAGGGGCGAAGGTTGCGGCGTAATATTCCTTAAAAGACTCTCTGATGCCTTACGGGACAACGATCACATCCTCGCCGTTATTAAAGGCTCAGCCGTTAATAACGATGGTAAAACGGCTGGATTAACCGTGCCTAATGGTAAAAGCCAGGAAGAAGTCATGAAAAAAGCGCTTGGTCAGACTGAATTATCGAGCACTGACATCAGCTATATCGAAGCTCATGGCACAGGAACTCCGTTAGGAGATCCCATTGAGGTGGATGCCATCAATAAAGTCTATGGGCATCAACGCAACAAAGAGAATCCCCTTTACCTGGGTACCGTTAAAACAAATATTGGACATCTTGAAAGCGCATCAGGTGTGGCTGGCGTTATAAAAACCGTTATCAGCCTGCAACGGAAAACTATTTATAAGAACTTGAATTTTAAAAAATTAAATCCCAATATCAAACTGGATGGGACTCAACTTGCTTTAGAAAAAACAAACTGGAATACGAATACAAAACTCAAATACGCAGCGGTCAATGCGTTTGGTTTTAGCGGTACGAATGCACATGTTATCCTTGCGGAGTTTCCTAAAGAAGAAAAGCCAAAAACGTCAAAACCTTCTCAAAAACATTTGCTAGTTATTTCAGCCCATTCCAAAACGGCTTTAGATAATTTAACTCAGCGATACCAACAGTATTTAGAGGCGACTGAACATCATTTTGGTGACATATGCTTTACCGCGGCAACTTGCCGAGAACATTATCATTACCGTTTGGCGTTAATCGCTGAGAATGCGGTTGAAGCCAGCCGTTTACTCAGTACAGGGCAATTTGCCTTATCTTACAATGAAAATATTACAATGGACTTACAAAATGACAGAGCGCTTAATTCTCTGTTAATGGATTATCTGCAAGGGAAACCAGTTGATTGGAAATCCTATTATCAATCCCTCAAAGGAGAATTTACAAAAGTCCTGTTACCTAATTATACCTTTGACCGCAGCGAGTATTGGCTAGATAAAAAAAACAAAGACAGCATGGCCACCCATAAAGGCGAGCAACACCCGCTTTTAGGACAAATGCTTGCCATGCCAGGAAATGAATATCTGTTTCATCAGAAACTGGATTTGGAGAATTTGGCTTATATCAAACAGCACCGTGTTTTTGAAAAAGTGATTTTTCCAGCAACAGCCTACATTGAGTCGGGTTTGGCAGCAGCAAAATCCATATTTCAATGCAGCGCTTTTCAAATTGAAAAATTCAATATCGAACGTCCTTTATATCCTAAACAAGGCCAGGAATTTCAATTACAAGTTAAACCTAAAATGGACGGACAATACAAAATCAATCTGTTCGCAAAACAAGAGAACGACTGGCAAACTTTCTGCGAAATGGAAATTCATGCCAAGCCCACAGCAGCCAGGGAATCAATCTCTATTGATATGCTAAAATCATCTTTTGGCAATAAAGTGGAGCTCACAGACATATATGAGCAATTTCAGAAAAGCTCATTATTTTACGGCGATGAATTTCATGTCCTGCAAGAAGGCTATGTTCAGGCGAACAGTGTTCTGGCTAAAGTCACATTGACTAAGGCAAGCCAAGGCCAGGACTATTATTATCATCCTGTTTTGCTTGATGGCGCCATGCAAAGTATCTTGTTATTCAGTGTTAAAAATGACGAAAATAAAAATTTTAATGCCGACAATGTGACCTACATACCCTATGCTTTCATCCGTATGACCGTTTTTCAAGAAGCACCACGAAGCCTATGGGTGCACTTAACTAAACAAGATACTCAAGATAACAGCGATCTTTGCGTTAATATGAATTTATATGAACAATCTGGTTTATTAGTTGCCCAAATTACAGGCCTTAAATTAAGAAAAGTGGCACGAAGTCATTTTGTTTCTTATGACTCCGCTTTAAATCATCTTTATTACACAGAATGGTGTCCTATCTCTTTAAAAACCATACCTAAACAAGAAATCCCCGAACTCCTGGTCATTACAAAAAACCCTGGAAAAGCTAAAAAAATATTGGATGGCCTTAATTATCATCAGGTTGAAAGCATTAGTGACTGCGGAAATATTGAGAACAGCAATATCTTATTTCTCTATGAACAAGAACAATTTAATGATCTTTTTCATTGCTGCCAAACTTTATTCCGATTGCGTCCCAAGCGCTTTATACTGGTTACGGAGCATGCTTATGCCATTCAAGACCATGATCAGGTCAATCCTTACCATACCATGGCCTGTTCTTTTTGGAAAAGCTTTAGAAATGAATATGAGCTCAATAAGAATTATGCCATTGATTTAGGCTCCAAGAGTCACTTGGCCACAGCGTTAATGTATTTATTTAATACAGATACCCATGACACCCAAATAGCAGTCAGAGATTTGCTTTACCTACCCAGGTTAAAGAAAAAGCAATTGGCCAGTAGCGATGACCCAGAGAGATTAATCGACGGCAATGCCACTTATCTTATCACAGGCGGTACTGGAGGATTAGCCAAACCCTTGATGGAATACCTCATGAAGCGAGGTGCTAAACACATTGCCATTACCAGCCGCACCCACTGTCCGGATGACATTAAGGCATTAATAGAAAACGCCAGACAAAATCAGATTGAAATCAAACATTACATGGTTGATGCCGGAAATTATCAGAAAATGGAGCAGGTGATTGGAGAAATACAGCAGAGCCCAAACCCATTGAAGGGTTTATTTCATTTGGCCGGTTTGATACAAGATGGGCTCATCGTCAATTTGAATGATGAAGCAATGCAAAAAGTAATCAGCGCGAAGATGGATGGCGCTTTAATTTTACATCAATTAACCCAAAATATCCCATTAGAATGGTTTGTCCTGTTTTCTTCATCCGCTTCCTTGTTAGGTGCCAGAGGGCAGGCAAACTATGCTGCAGCTAATGGGTTTTTAGATGGTTTAGCCCATTTAAGGCACCAGCAGAGTTTACCAGCAATTTCTATCAACTGGGGACCTTTCCATACCACAGGAATGGCAGCCAATTTGACTCATACTCTACAGCACTATGGTTTTTTACCATTAGATAAGGACAACATTGATATTCTTGATGTGCTTCTGAATAGCCAATTGCCTCAAATTTCACCCTGCCCTATGAATTGGGATGTATATTTCAAACATACACCGAAACAAACGGAATTATCTGAGCTGGTTAAGGCGAAACCACTACCTGATCAGTCCTTTTTAAATACTCTTCGACAACATTCCAAAGAAGAATGCATCTCAATACTGTCACAAGCTTTACGTGAAATTGCGGCAGATGTCCTGGCTTTGGATGACAGCGAACACATTTCGATCCACCATGATTTGTTTTCAATGGGCATGGACTCCCTGATGTCCATGGATATCAGAAATCGTATTTATGACAAATTACAATGCCAAACGCTAAGCTTACCGATTGAGTATTTTATTAATACTCCTACCATTAATAAAATCGCCAGACATATTTCTGATGAATTAGATCATGTTTTTGATAATCACTCTGACTACCACCCTACTGAAAATCCACCAGAAAGAGAAATTGCATTATGTGATTTTCAATATGTATTCTGGGTGCTTAACAAACTGGATTATCATTTTAATATCGGCACACAAATACAATTACACGGCAAACTCAACAAAGATTATGTCCAACGGGCTTTTGAATTTGTTGTGAATCAAAACAGTGTTTTCTGGATTCATTTTAATAAGGATAAACCAACCCAAAAATTGCATAAAGTTGGACGATTTGAATTAATTTACCAGGATATTTCTCTGAATCATGAAACAAAGGCTCTGAACAAGGAATTCCAAAACAATATATTGCGCGCTATCCCACTCACCAAACAACCCTTGATTAGAGTGTATTTGTATAAGATTAATAATGACTTGCATGAATTACACATCGTAATTCCCCATATTATTGTCGATGACGCATCATGTGAAATGGTTTTTTGCCAATTTAGAAACAATTATGAAAAACTCACTCTTGGGAAAGAGTTAGTATCTACTCCAGAAAAAGGCTCTTATTTTAATTATGTGAAACAAAATAATAACCACTATCAAAAAAACCTGAAAAATAAAATTGACTTTTGGCAGCACTATAATAAAGGCTTTAAAATGCTGAGTTTCAGTAATAGATATCATTTATCCGATACCTCAAAACAAACAAAGCACTTATTTCACTACCCTATTGATCCTCAACATGCCGAACAATTTATAAATTGGCACAAAGCCAAAAATATCAATGTCAGTACTGGATTGATTGCAGCATGCCAAATAGTTTTTTACAAACTAAGCCTGCAAAATAAAATACCGATCATATTAATTCATAGTGGTAGAGAGGGTGGAGAATATAAATCAACCCTGGGCTTGTTCTCGGAATACAAAAGGATAAATCTTACTTTAAATGAGAATGGCCAATTTATTGATTGTATTCATGCGATTGAAGAGCAACTCTTAAAAACAGCTCCCTATCAAAAATGTTCTCATCTCATCAAAGACAGTGGCTTGAAAGGTTCAAGCTTATCCTTTGGTCAATATTTGACTTTAGCGTTAAATAAGATGTTTATGCTGAAACACTTTAAAGAAAGTAAGCTCCATTCCATTATCATTGACTATTACCTGAAATATTTAAGTCGTCTGGTGTCCTTCAAAAAAAACATTTCAATGAAACAACGACTAAATCAACTATTTAAATTGGATATGTCATTGCAAAAACCGGAAAGATTAAGAGTTCTTGTTAGCGTGACCCCCAGCTTTTTTACCAAAGAACGCCCTGATATGAGTTTTGCTAATATTGATTACAGCTATCCCAATCATTTTGCATGTATGGATAGGCCGATAGGAAATCGAACGCTTTGGATTTATTTCTCCAAAAATCAGGATGGTGAATATCAAATTTCCATTAATGCGCCATTAACAATAGAATGTAAAAATAAAATCGGAAGCAGTCTTAGCCAGTTTATTACAACTTTTGTAGAGAATAATAATTGCAATATAGCTGAATTAATTCAAGCAATGGAAGAAGATCATATTAGAACCAGTTGAGAAGAAAAATTATAGAAAAAATGTCGGGTCTTGGCCCATAGCCGTCAGGCTAAGGGCCCCCCCTACACTACTGAGCTTGATTAATCGTAGTGTTGTTATTTTTTATTTGTTTAGGGTTTGATGATGAAGGCTGTGTTGAAACTTTGGGTACCACAATATCCATTCCAAATTTGCCTTTTATCTTGACCTCACCTGGCTGCAATACAGCGGATTGGCCATTGGCTCTACGACAACGCTGGGTATGGCATTTCATCTTGCAAACTCCCTGGACACATCCATAGCATCCCCAGTTATCCCAACAGCAAGCCCAATTGCCTTCGATTGTTGAGGTAAAAGTTCCCCCTGCCAACTGACAAACATCTTTCATTTCAGCATTCGTTGCGCCCGTATTCGGCGCAGCATAAACATGAATTGATATAAGGCTAAATAGAAAGAGGAAAAGCGCCCCTGCCATCCTTAAAGATTTCATGATTCACCTCCTTGGAATCGTACTATCAGGACTTACGAAAAACCCCCATCTCTTTGTTAAAAACATTTTTTGCCTTGACCTTGAGATTTTTCATAAGCCCTGACTATTTAATTATGGCAAAATCCAGCAGTTGTTCAAGTTTCATACATAAAAAGCCTTGAAACACTGAAAAGCATCCACATCAGCTTACTTCATTTTTTCTATGCCAAATACTGAATAGGATACAAAAAACCAGGGTTGCGATAACAATGCCTAAAGCAATGAAAATCGGTATCTTGAACCAAGGTGCGATAAGCATCTTAAAGCCCACAAATACTAAAATAAAGGCAAGCCCATATTTGAGAAAATAAAAGCGTTTGTGCATATTCACAAGCAGAAAATATAAAGCGCGTAACCCTAAGATTGCAAATATATTAGAAGTAAATACGATAAAAGGATCATTGGTTATGGCAAAGATTGCTGGAATGCTATCCACAGCAAAAATCAGATCACTGACTTCAATAAGAACCAGTACCATAAAAAGAGGGGTTACATAGACAAGTTGATTTTTCTTGAGAAAAAATCGCTCACCATGTAATTCCTCTGTAATTCGCAAATGGTTTCGCATCCATTGCAGTATAGGATTTTTTGCAAGCTCCGGTTTATTATCAGCAAAAATAAACATCTTGATTCCCGTTATCATCAGGAAAAAACCAAAAATATAAAGAATCCAATGAAATTGATTCACTATCCATATTCCTAACAAAATAAGAATCAGGCGCATAACGATAGCACCAATTACACCATAGATTAGAACACGATGTTGATATTTAGCTGGTATTGCAAAATACTCAAAGAGAATAAGAAAAACAAAAATATTATCAAACGATAAAGATTTCTCTATTAGATAACCCGTAAAAAATTCAAGGGCTTTTTCATTGGCTATTGAGAAAGTGAAATTCTCAACAAGATACCACCAGAGAAGAAAGTTAAAAATAATAGCCAGAGTGAACCATAATATGGTCCAGGATAAAGCCTCTTGTGTGGAAACACGATGTGCTTTTCTCCCTCCAAATACAAACAAATCAACAAACAGCATAATGAGCACAAATGCTAAAAAACCTAACCACATCCACCATTCACTGATTGAAGTCATTAATCCCTACCATGTCTTTTCTATGGTTTTATATTACATCAATATGTTTTCATTATAGTCATAGTATTAGAAATTATGTGTTCAAAAAATATTTATATTCATTTGAAACAAACCTAAGGAGGAGAAGAAGCAGGATCCAGAGTAGCGATCAATTGAATAACCCCCAACTCACCATTGATTTTCTTGCCCACAGTTAATTGAATATTCAGCAATTGGGAAACGCGCGTGGTATCGTTTTTATAAGTGACTTTTAAGGGCAATGCTATAATCCATTGGTTCTCTCTGCTTTCAAGGAACTCTGCTACCCCATTGATTTCACTAGTCATAGTGAGTCTTTGCATCTTAATTGCCTCGATATTCCCTGATTTCATCATGGCGGAATTAAACTCAACCCATCCGTTTTCTGTATAACATGATTGCAGTTTGCTCATTTGAGATTCAATGGCAGTAAAATCAAAAGCAAAAGATTGTGTTGCAGCATACTCAGCCCATTGTAAAATAACATTTTTATCCGTTTTTATAGTTTCTTCAGGGATTTTATAGCGACAAGAAACACTTTCTTTTGACTTTGATTGCTCAGGTTGTTTGAGTTGAATGTTTTGAGAATCGAGGAACAATTGAGGCGATAGCTGAAGATAGGAAGAGGCCAGAATCGATTTTAAAGATTGTAACACCCTATTAGAATCAACGCTCCTATTCTTAACCATCAAGTTATTTATCATCTCTTGATCTAAAGCTAAATTCACATCAAGGCGTTGAGCTATTCTCTCATTGTCTTTTTGATAAACAACTTTTATAGGTAATTTAATACCCCATTGATTTTCTTTCACTTCTATAAACTGGGGTTCTCCTTCTATCTGAGCACTTAAAATTGGCTTTTGGTTGTTAATTGCCTCAATATTAAATGATTTATCTCTTATGGATTGCTGATATTGATAAAAAGCACGCCAGAAAGGCAAACGGTTAATTTGAGAAATCAATGAATTCAGTGATAATTTAGAGGAATGCAAACCGATCTGGTTTAACCAGTTTAGATAGGGTTTTCGACTTTTGTCACTAAAATCATTCAGTGTGATTTTGTTAGAGTCAGCATCATTAACAAGTTGTCTCCCTTGAGATAAAGCAAGATATGGAATTTTTGCAGATTCAGGTATATCAAATGATTGCCTTCTCACAAGATTTTGGGCAGGATTTAACAACATCAGGTTTGGCATTGGCTGAATAATAGTCATTCTTTGTGCAGCCCTGTTACTCAAGGTAAGATTTCTTTGAGAACGCTCTCCATAATTTGAAAATAAAGGCACAAAAAAAGAAGCTGTTATTTTTCTTGCAGTATCTAAACTGGCTTTTTTTCTCTCAGCCAAGATTATGCCCATACTTTTAATTACCTCATCCGCTGGCGTCACCTTTTCAGCTAATGGTGCCAGACGTGGGATAGCTATCATTTGCATAATTCCTAAACTATCTTTATTTTTCCAGCCTATGGTCAGATAGACATTAAGAAAATGAGTCACTCTTTTTTTATCATTTTCATAAACAACTTTTAAGGGCAATATAATTTTCCATCGATTATCCAAGGCTTCTATTATTTGAGCATACCCATCTCTATGGCCCATTACTTTTAATTTTTCTGTTTTAATAGTTTCTATGTTATTTGACTTGCGTAAAGCATTTTGCAATTGCATCCATCCCTTTTCAGTATAGCAAGAGTGCAATTGAGTTAATTGGGCTTCAATAGACTCAAAATTCAGATTAAAAGACAGAATAGTCGCATATTCAGCCCAATTTAAAATGATATCTGAATCAATATGAGAAATTTCAGGTGAGATTTTATAATCACAATCAATAACATTGTGGTAGGCAATGCCTTTTTTTTTAATGGTTTCAGTTCGTATTGCAGTATTGCTGCTAACAGCATCCTGAGAATAGGCTTTCATACCCAATAAAATAAGAAATACACCATAGAATAGATGCTTTGACATAAAAAAGATTCCTTATTCTGTATCTACAAATCCCTTGCGAACATGAAAATTTGTCGAATATTTTAATTTATTCTACTGTTTAATAGTTTGGAGGTAACTAGTTAATTTTTCAAATACTTTACTATTCTAATTTCGACCCATGGAAAGAATTGCTATTAGGCACAAGTTTTCTTTTTAGACTATAAAAATCTGTCATTTTTCTACTTGAAATTTTATCAATCGACCCTATTTAAACATACAACTAAACAAGGTTTTACACTTCAATTGTGGGACGTGGAGCAGCCAGTAAGGTGCTCGGTTAATATTAATCTTGGCCTCAAAGTTAAGGAGATATATTATGAACACTACCTCATTATCACTAACCCCATTACTACGGCATTCCGTTGGTTTTGAACGATTCAATGATTTGTTTGAATCGATGCGAAATGCAGATGATTCAACCTATGCCTATCCGGCCTATGACATTGAGAAACATGGAGAAGACAGTTATACAATCACAATGGCTGTTCCAGGATTTCAGGAAAGTGATCTGAACATCATGGTACAAAATGATCAGTTAACGGTTAGTGGCCGCATTCAAGAAAAAGAAACCAAGGAATCTGAATACTTACACCGCGGCATTGTGACGCGTGCCTTTGAACAAACCTTTCGACTTGCAGATCATATGAAAGTAACAGGAGCCGAAATAAAAAATGGACTATTGTCTATTGGTTTGATTCGTGAAATACCTGAGGAAGCAAAACCACGTATCATTCCAATTAAGAGTATTTCTGATCAAGAAAGCAATAAAAAAGGTAAAACCCTCGAATCGGAAAGCAAGAAAAAAATTTCCAATTAAAAAAATGTGCCGGCGTATATGGGAAACCCGGCACAGATTTTAGATATAATGGCAAGATTTCTCCTGTACCTGTTCTATTTAATAACTTTGTTACAATAATAAACTATACTTTCAATTTAGAAAGCACATTAGTATTACAGGAGCTTAAGCAAATAACTGAATATGAGGCCATTATGAAGCACGGTTTATTTGTTCATCTCAAACATGACTTACCAGCATCGATTGTTGTTTTCTTTGTGGCTTTACCTTTATGTCTGGGCATAGCATTAGCTTCACATGTTCCTCTTTTTTCAGGAATTATTGCTGGTGTTATTGGTGGAGTAGTCGTAGGATTTATCAGCGGCTCAGCACTTGGAGTGAGCGGGCCAGCAGCAGGACTTGTAGCAATTGTCATTACTTCTGTAGAAACATTAGGCAGCTGGGAGGCTTTTTTGTTAGCCGGGGTGATTGCTGGAATATTGCAATTAATTGCAGGTTTTCTTCGAGGTGGAATTATTGCTTACTATTTTCCCTCTTCCGTAATCAAAGGCATGCTTACCGGAATCGGTATAATTATCATTTTAAAGCAAATTCCTCATTTATTAGGACACGACGTCACGCCACTCCTAATGAGTATGGAGGATGGTGAGTTGGATATCAATGACATTAAAGATGCTCTGGATGATATTAACCCTGAGGTTGTTCTTATCAGTATTGTTTCTCTTTTAACCCTGATTTTTTGGGATAAGGTGCTGATAAAAAAGCACAAACTATTTGAAATGATACAAGGCCCCCTTGTCGTGGTCATCCTGGGAATTGCTTTGAACTTGTTTTATGAACACCGACTAACAAGTTTTTCCCTTGATCCATCGGAACTGGTTCAACTGCCGAAATTTAACAAAGCATCCGAATTATTTAATTATTTAACACTGCCTGATTTTTCGCTAATTACTCATTTGAAAATATACAAAATAGCAATCCTCATTGCCCTAATCGCCAGTTTGGAAACACTGCTCTGCGTAGAAGCTGTTGATAAACTGGATCCCTACAAGAGAGTAACGTCTACAGACCGTGAATTAAAAGCCCAGGGGGTAGGAAATATACTCTCTTGCTTGATTGGCGGACTACCGATTACACAGGTTATTGTGCGTAGTAGTGCCAATGTCGCTTTTGGAGCAAAATCCAAGCTGTCCGCCATTTTACATGGCTTATTACTTTTTATTTGTGTCATCAGCATACCAGAAATACTCAATGAAATTCCACTTGCATCATTAGCCAGTATTCTGATTATTATAGGCTATAAGTTAGCCAAGCCGGCTTTATTCAAACAAATGTATAAAATGGGATGGGAACAGTTTGTACCATTTCTTATTACAATTATTGGAATTATTTTTAGTGACTTGCTTTTCGGGATTACTTTAGGCTTTTCAGTAGCTATTTTTATTATCTTGCGCCATCACTTTCTTAATTCACATGATATTATTAAAATCCGTGGCAAAAACAAAACTCAATACTGTCTGAAACTGGCGGAAGAGGTAACTTTTTTAAATAAAGGAAGTATAATCAACGAATTAAAGAATATACCAGAAGGTGCAGAGGTAATTATTGATGGGTCTCGATCCAAAATTATTGATCATGATATTAAAGAAGTCTTTCAAAATTTCATTTTGAATTCAAAAACTAAAAATATTCAAGTTAAATTAATAGGAATTTAAATCATGTGGACTTTAACCAAAGAACAACAACAAGCAATTACTCCAGAGAAAGCTATTGAGCTCTTAAAAGAAGGCAATAAGCGTTTCGTTAGTAACCTTAAGTTAAATCGCAACTTGATCCAGCAAGTCAATGAAACATCTCAAGGGCAATTTCCATTTGCTGTTATTTTAAGTTGTATGGATTCACGCACTCCAGCAGAGCTGATTTTTGACCAAGGCCTTGGCGATATTTTCAGTATTCGCGTTGCAGGTAATATTTTAAATGATGATATCTTGGGCAGCATTGAATTTGCATGCCAGGTAGTAGGTGTCAAGCTGATTGCAGTTGTCGGCCATACTCAGTGTGGGGCAATTAAAGGAGCCTGTGATGGTGTAAAATTGGGCAACCTGACGAACTTACTGAATAAAATCAACCCAGTGATTCAGGAAGCCAAAAAGCTGGATGCAAAGCACGATGTTCATAGCCCAGAGTTTTTGAATTGCGTTACCAGCCTGAATGTAAAACATACCATGAATGAAATTACACAACGCAGTAATATCGTACATCAATTGCTTGATGAAAAAAGAATTGCAATTGTTGGTGGTTTATATCAGCTTGAGACAGGAGAAGTTCAATTTTTTGATGAGTGATATCAAGGCATCAATAATTTTCAATGATCAGTTCTTTTTAGCTGTACAACAGTATTGCCGTGGAATGCTTTCATCAAAGAATTGCTGCGGACTTGAGGCTTGGAGTCCGCATCCATGAATCAACGATATTTTTTATTCAGATAATAAAACCAAAATAAAACTCCTAAATAGAGAAAAAATGGCTTGATAATAAAATTAACAACTAATATAAAACGTAAAAAAAAATCATTGGATAACCACAAAACACGGCACAAAGACAAAAGTGGAAGCGTTGAATAATCAGAAGGAAGATACAATATTGCTGTTACTCTCTTAATTAAATAAATACCTACTGACATAACCAGTAGAGCAATCAGATGACGTAAGGAATATAAAATTGAAAAAAATATTTTCTTTTTCAAAGGATGACTCATTTATACCCACTCTCATAAGTGTTGCCCTTACTAACTAATAGAAAAGAGCTCACCAAGATTATTTTTCAATGCATTTTGATAAACTGCTTCAGCAACACTTAAATCCTGTATTGCCAAACCAACGGATTTAAACACCGTAAGCTTATCTTTATAGTTAGTATTCTTTTGTAATAGCCATTTGCCAATTTCAATAATGGATTCCTTTTTTAAATGATTTTGCTCTACAGCGCTAATGATTTCACCTGATTCAGACAAAACAGCGTCTAACTGATCAGCAATTACCACTGCTTGGCTTAAAACATCATGGCTAATTTCCTTCATTGAAGGATGATGAGAACCTATGGCATTAATATGGACATGTGGCGAAATGTCTGGAAAATGAATTAGTGGTTCTGTACTATTGGTTGCTGTACAAATAATATCAGCATCTTTCACTGCCAAGGCGACAGAAGAGCAAATTGTCATATCAAATTGATCTTCAAATTCTCTAGCAAATTTCTCGGCATTTTTAATATTGCGCGACCAAACAAAAACCTGTTGTATATCTCGCACAGCAGCAACCGCCTCAAGTTGTGTTTTCGCTTGAACTCCTGACCCAATGATCGCGACCTGAGTCGCATTATCGCGAGCAAAATATTGTGTTGCCAACCCTGAAACAGCGCCCGTTCTTAAGGAAGTGAGGTAAGCAGCATCCATTAATACTTTCGCTTCACCTGTCGTTACGTCAAGCAGCATAATAAAACCAGTGATAGTAGGTTTATTTTTAGCCAAATTTTCAGGAAAAATGGATACTACTTTTAAGCCTAAGCTTTCCTCCTGGGCAAGATAACCCGGCATAGTCAACATTAATCCGTTTTCTTCTTCAATGGTAACACCCGTTCTCAAGGGCAACTTCACCGTGTTATTTGCCAATTGAATAAATGCGCTTTCCAAAGCACTGATTGCCTGATGCATGGTGATGCTCTGCTTTACATCGCTTAAAGACAATATCCTGAGACTCATATCAATAAACCCTATACTTTAGTTAACTACGTAGTGACTGAATAGAATCACATCTTATGGTTTTAAATCAAATAAGGTATTTCCTGTTTTCATATCAAAGGGAACAGAATAATGCTCATGCATGATTTTCCATTCCCCATTCATTTTGCAGTGTACCATTGTACCTCGCATCCACCCTCCTTGCGTTTCACCTTTTTCGTTCGTTCCACCACAATAAGTCAAATAATAGGAAACCGCCAGATTATTATCAACCAAAGTTTCCAACTCATGTACTTCAAATACTGAAGGTCCCGGACAGAATGAAAGACAGGTTTGCCAATGTTTTCTATAATCATCAGCTCCTTTAAACTGAAGCTGTGAAACTGCATCAAAAGAACGAATATCTGGTGCATAGTAGGACATGATTTTATCAATGTCTTTATCACGTGCTGCATTGGCATACTCTTCGATAAGCTTACGAATTTTTGCCACCTCATTTTCCTTATAAGCATTAGAGTTCATGGGTATCTCCTGTAATATTGGCTTCTTCCTGAATCTTAATTGTAGCAAATTCTGCAAAAAACCAGTGAATTGTTGACCTATAACAAAATCTGTTGATTTTTCAAGTCAAGCCAGTAAAAAGATCAAAAGATCCTGGCACAGCCTAAATTCTCTACTGTGGTTAATTATAATAACAGCAGGTTACATTCTTGAAGACAAATGATTAATGATGGTAAAGTCAATTCTTATAAAATCAGCCTAAAAGTTTCATGATTAAAATAATTCGGGAAATGCCAGGCGGAGTTGCTGCACTTTGCTTAATCCAGGCATTTTCGACTTTTTCATACGCTGTTCAATATTCTTCGCTCGCACTTTTTATTACCAAACAACTTGGAATTGCCAATTCATCAGCCAATAGCATAGTGGGCCTGTTTTTAAGTTTTAGTTATATTTTTCAACTAATCGGCGGTGTCATCGGGAGTCGTTTTATAAGTAACAGACTGCTATTTATTACAACTATTCTTATTCAAAACATGGGGTTATTCTTTTTAGCCCAAGCACACCCCTCCACGCTTAATATAGGCTTAAGTTTGTTTATGGTAGGTTCAGGTTTGAATGTTACTTCCAGCAACAGCATGCTTACTCAATGTTTTTTACCGCAGGATGATCGCAGAGAAAGCGCATTTTTTCTCAGTTATGCTGGAATGAATATCGGTTATTGCGTAGGCTATATAGCCTGCGGTTTTTTTGATTACTCCAACCAGTATCAATATTTGTTCTATGCAAGCATCCTGACCAATTCCATTGCTTTATTGATTATTATAAAAAATTGGGCTTGCCTTGACGATAAACACCCACCAACATCCAATCTCAATCAACAAAACCGGTTTTTCATAAAAAATATTCTGACAATGGCATTCATTACGCTTCTTATTCCCTTTATGTCGGTATGTTTTGAATTTGCAAACTTTAGTAATGGATTGGTAATAATTACCTGTTTATTCATGTTTTTTATCATCTTTATCCTGGGACTAAAACAAAAATCCTCCTCCGACAGGAAAAAAATGATGGCTTATTTGATTTTGGCAATCAGTTCGGTTTTATTTTGGATGATTTATCTAACTGGCCCAATGGGCGTGACTCTTTTTGTCAAAAATAATGTGGATAAACATCTTTTTACATTTGAATTGGCTACTCAATGGATAAAAAACATCAATCCCGTGGTCATTATTTTAGGAGCGCCAATGATAGCCATGCTTATTAATAAATTAAAAGCAAAAGGTTTTCACGTTTCTGTCCCTGTGCAATTTTCTTGTTCCTTCGTGTTTTTAGCCTTGTCCTTTTTATGTCTTATCTTTGGAATTATTTTTTCAAATTCTCAGGGGTACATCAGCGTATACTGGATCATAGGCCATCATATCCTGCAAGGAATGTCTGAGCTGCTTCTTGGCCCTGTTGGCTATGCATTAATTGGAAGAATAGCCCCTCCGAAACTGCAAGGGATTTTAATGGGTACCTGGATGTTGGTTACAGGGGTCGCAGCCTCTTTTTCCCAGTATTTCTCCAATGCCATGGTGCAATCAGAATCTGTAGACCCCCTAATTACAAATCAGGATTTTCTAACTGTATTTAAGCAATTGGGACTTTGGTCTTTACTCTGTGCTATCTTGTTATATTTTATTTCAGGCAAATTAACCCGGATAATAAATGGTACACAAGACAATAAGCTTGTTAATGAGAGCAAGGTTCTTCCAATACCTCACTCCAACTAATCATTTAATAATCCAAAGTATGGCTTTGCTCATCAGTTTCTTCCAAACGAGCAGAAACATCCATGTAAATTTTTGGATTGTACTGATACAAACGTAAGAATATACTTTGGGAAAATTTTTCCTTTGCCTGTTTCCGCCTGCCATCCTCTTGAATAGAACATACTTCATCAAGCAGCGACCAAAACTCGGCGTAATCCAAATGCTTTACTTCACTTGCTGACAAACTTTTTATATGCTCGTCTACCTTACTCGCATAGTCGCTAATTCGCTTGAGCAAAAGCACATGGCTATTCATAAGCTGCGTATCAAGTGGCGTTAATACATTGTACGATGGGGCTAAAAGCTTATAAAGTTCATTATAAAAAACAGCCAAACCCAGGGTATTCTTATCAATCTCAAAGGATAAAATAGTATCTCGAATCTCACATAATCCATTTAAAAAATCGGGAGGAATCTCTGGCTGATGCGTAATTTCTTTTAACCAGAGTGGAGTTTTTTTCCATTGTGCAATTCGATTGCAAACTAATTGCTTCTCTTTTAACTGGTTTTTAATTTCCTCAAATTTTTCTCTATTAATAGTAATAGTTAGCATGTTTTTTCTCTTATGAACAATGCAAGCCATACCCAAGAAATTTGGGTATGGCTTCCAGAATTGGGAATATTTGATAAAACTTAAGTTTTTTTCAGGCCAAATGATATATTATTTAACAACTAACATCAAAAAAAGATATCATGATTTTTATTTGACATAAGAGAATAAACAATCATAAAAAGATTATCGGCACTAAATCCGATTTAAATCAAAGCAGATTAATGTTGCATACCCATTTTAGGCTCTTCTCTTTCAGGCATTTTAAAGCTGGTGAAATCCTCTTTTGACGCCTTGAAGTCACCGCCTTGATAAACACTACCATTCCCATTGTATAGTTTTCCATCGCCATTAGAGTAAGCGAGCACTTTATTGGTTGCCCCATCAATAACAATAAAAGATCTGTTTTTTCCAGCCTGATCTTTAAAGAAGTTACCTGCTGCTTCCTGAGAGGGGAAAGTTAAATGAGTTTTTCCGTCTTTCGTTTCGGGTTCTTTATACCAACTTTCCTTACTATAAAGTTTTTTATAGTCGTCAATAATAGGATCAATATCCTTACCCTTTACATCAACTTCTTTTACAGGACCTCTTTTCTTTAATTCTTCTTCCATTTGCTGGCTGGTCATCTGCAAAAATTCCATATATTTTCTCTCAAGTTTTATTCTTTCTTGCATATCTTTCTCATTTAAAACTTGCAAGTCTTCCTGCTTTTTCTTTAATTCAAGTAATCTCTCAAGATCTTTTTGTTTTGCACTCATTCTGGATATCTCCTCGTACTTATTGGGCTAATTTTAGTCTAAAAATTTATCAAAAATAGTTTTGAGTTCATTTTTTTTACGAATTCCTTACAATTACACGCTGTTCCATTCACCTCAATGGAAATGGATTTTTAACCTTTAACACAAATGATGGGAATTAATTTAGCAACTTTTTTTGCCAAACCCGACCTTTCAGCGGCATCAACAATAGAATGAACATCTTTATAAGCTCCGGGAGCTTCCTCAGCAACCCCACGGTATGACCCACTACGAATTAAAATCCCTTGTTGAGCCAATTGATCTACTATATCCTTCCCATTCCATTTCTTCATAGCCTGATGACGACTCATAGCGCGACCTGCTCCATGACATGCCGAGCTAAAAGATTTTTGCTCAGAACCTTTGACGCCTGCTAATACATAGGAACTTGTTCCCATACTCCCCCCAATAATCACAGGTTGGCCTATATGAGAGACGGATTTAGGTAAGTGTGGATGACCTGGTCCCAAGGCACGAGTTGCACCTTTTCGATGAACAAACAAGCGCTTTTTCTTACCATCTACCTCATGAAATTCTTCTTTACAAGTATTGTGAGAAACATCATAGATAAGATCAATCTGAGTTCCAGGTAAAATATCCTGAAACACATTGCGCATAAAATGAGTGATGATTTCTCTGTTGGCCAAAGCACAATTAATTCCAGCTTTCATCGCGCCTAAATAATTTTCCCCTAGTTTTGAATGAATAGGAGCACAAGCCAACTCTCTATCTACCAGCTTGATACCATAATGTTGTGACTCAATAACCATGGAACGGAGGTAATCTGTACCAATTTGATGACCTAATCCTCTGGAACCACAATGGATACTCACTACAATATCCCCTTCATTCAAATTTAAAGCAGTCGCTGTATCGGAACAGTAGATTTGTTTAACTTCCTGCACCTCCAGATAATGATTACCTGAACCCAAGGTGCCCATTTCATTTTTCTGGCGCTTTTTAGCTTGCTCAGAAACAAAATCAGGGATAGCTCCTTCTACACAACCACGATCCTCGATACGCTCTAAATCAGCAGCTTCACCATATCCTTGTTTTACTGCCCATTGCGCGCCCCCTCGCATCATATCATCGAGCTGTTTTATCGTTAAATGAATGCCGCTTCTACTGCCTACTCCCGCTGGAATATGTGCAAATAAAGCATCTGCAAGGCTGGCTTTGACGGACTCCAATTCATCTCGCTTCAATCCGGTCGATAAGAGCCTTACCCCGCATGAAATGTCAAAACCCACACCTCCTGCTGAAATGACACCCCCTTCATCCGGATCAAAAGCAGCGACACCGCCAATCGGAAAACCATAACCCCAATGAGCATCGGGCATCGCATAAGCAGCAGAAACAATTCCTGGCAAGGTAGCAACATTAGATAACTGTTCGTAAACCTTCATATCCATATCAAGGATCAGTTGTTCTGAAGCAAAAATAACTCCTGGAACGCACATCGTTCCATGTTGAGGTATTTGCCATTCAAAATCGTTTATTTTTTTCAAGAGGCTTAAATCCATCACTGTACACCACATCAATTCCTGTTAAGGAGTTTATACATCAACAACACACTGAGCTATCCAAATATCATTATTTTGGTATACTTTTAATTCAGTATAGGTGGCACCTTTGACCTCGACAACTGGTTGATGTTTTTTTTGATCAACCTTTTCACCCTTAATGACAGCATCCAAAGCGAATCGATTGAGTTTTACATGAAACTCACGAAACAGCATATTATGAATTTGCATATTATAGACCACGGCATTTAGCCAATCGGTAAATAAAATTTCTTCATTGGGTGCTTCACAATGAATTTTTATTGATAGAGAAGGTTTGATTAGGGTTGCATCAGCAACTACATTCGTTAATGCCAAAGCCGCCATTTCAAAGGCATCTGGGAGAGTAGGTCCGATGCCACGAACTCCAATATCTGCCTCGTGAATGAAATGTTCCCAATATTTATTTAATGGTAACGGGTTTTGTCTTTTGCTAATAATCGCAACTCCTTTTTAGCTTCCATTAAAATTTCTTTTTGCCCGGCAGCTAATTTGCTTCCAGCTCGATTAATGTAAAAATTCAACATAGACATCGCTGATTGGTAAGGTGTACCTTTCCGTCTATTGCTGTTTAATGCTGAGTTAAGCAAAGAAGCAGCTATTTTTTGGGGATCACTCCAGGTAAATACCCCTTTTTCGAGATCAAGTGCATTGCTTGTATTCGTCACTCTTTGTGACCAAAATTTTCCCATTGATTCTACCAACTGACTCTCATACATTAATATTATAGCGATTTAATATAAACTCTGTTGTTTTGAATCAGAACCAGTACAAATGCCATCTAACTTAAAGTATAAGTGCCTGGAAGCTCAGTTTCGCCCATCACCTCGCCGTTTACGACAATGAGTGATACTTTATATAGGCCAGAAGGCAAACCCTTACGCGAGATAGTTCCATTAAATCCTGACAAATCAAGGTGCTTACCATCCTGTTTAAAAGCAAGATTAACACTTTGTTTTTGCATTTTATTCATACTGTATAAATAAGTTTGAGTTCCCATCGACAACTTTAAAAACACTTCCCCATTTCCAGCATCCAAATCGGGAATATAAGCCCAGCCATTGACTGAGATTGTATCTGGGCCAATCTTGAATTTATCGAGTTCTCCCCTGACAGCTAAAACCTGTTTAGGAAGCTCAAGACTCACTTGATTTGCTGTCGTTTGAAAATTAACGAGAGGATAGAGCAAATCACGCTCGACTTTTTCATACACAATCAAATCAGGATGATATTTGTGAATTAAATCAGACAAATTCCAGGCAGTATTCCCGGAGTGAATACGCACTGTATTATAAAAATCATTATGAAAATAAAAGCTTAGAGACTCCGAGAAGCTGTCCCCTATTAACAAACAGGTTTGTTTGTTTTGTAAGGCTTTATTAATATTCTCGTAAGGCGCAACAAGGATTACACCATTTGGGTTGCCTTGGAAAGCATCCAATTTAATCTCTTTTCCATAAATGTCTCTGCCAAACAAATCAATTTTTAAATGCGAAACATCGGGAAGAGGATTATTGGATTTGATATGCGTCAACTGAAGAAAATTGGTAAGATCAGAATAGGTGGTTTCTCGAGGTATGAAATGAAATTGTAATTCTCTGCTCTGTAATCCTTTTTGCCGCATGTAATCTGATATCGCCTGGTAAGCAACATAAGCGCCAACATAATTCCAGTGACTATCTCCCTTTAAATAAAGATCGCCATGCTGTTTGCCAAGAGTATTTTTGGCTTCTATTTCCTTTTGTCTCAAATCGATAAAATCAATACCTCGAGCGAGCATGCCCTCTTGTAAAAGCTCAAGCCTGTTCTTGTTGGAACTTTTATGAATATTAGCCGGCAAATATTCCGGATAAATCTCATGTTTATCTGGAGCAATGACCACCAGAAAAGGAATGTTATTTTGGTTAGCCAGGTGATTCATCTGTTTTAAAACAGATAATTTCAAAAGAATTTCTTCCTCGGCAGGTTTATTTCTCCCTGTGTATTGATCGATAGAAGCCGCATAATCATTGCCCAAAAACAGCCAATCCTCTTTCCCTAAAATGGCTTGCCCTGGTTTGATGCTAGCTCCCAACTGATATACGACATGACTCCAGAATTTACTCAACGAAGTCATGAACAAAGTATGATCAACGAACCAATTCTCAATACCCTTAAAATCAGTACGACCTATTTTTTTTATATTAATGGGTGGGAGTTGATGAGGCTCTCTATTTAACAGGGCTCTTACTTCATCCGCTTGTTTTTCAAAAAACATACCAATCCCTGGTACAAAAATGATTACCAAAAAAGCAAAGATGACCAGTCTGTCAGAAAACTTGGAAAAAATACGCATCATCAAAACCTAAAATAAAGGAAAGGGTTATAGGAATTAGTGCTTAATAACAATATTGAAACAAGTAAAAGCAGTATTCCCAAGACCTTACTCGATTGTTTGTATGCCACAATCCAGTTTTTATTTCTGCTTAAGATGAGACTATCCCTTATTCTGCTGTTAAATCCTAACGCAAGCACAATACCCACAATATAAGCAAAAATAAGAATAATATTAATACATGTTGCTATGGAATCGATATTGAACTCAGCAGGAACACACATCGTTTTAAGGAATGCCAGCGCCGACTGAATATTATCTTCCCTGAAAAATACCCATCCGATTGTCACAACAGATAGTACATAACCATGGCGAATGACTGTAGGTAATTTTTTCATCAAATAGCCAAAATGGGTTCTTTCCAGAATAAGGAAAAACCCATGAAATAAACCCCAAACAATAAAGGTATAATTAGCGCCATGCCATAAGCCACACAAGCCAAATACAATGATCAAGTTCATCTGCGTTCGAAATCTGGACTTGTAGCTCCCTCCGAGTGGTATATATAAATAATCTCGGAACCAGCTTGATAATGAGATATGCCATTTCCGCCAAAATTCCTGTATCGATAAGGCATTATAGGGAAAATTAAAATTTTCCTTGTATTTAAACCCAAACATCAAGCCAAGACCTATGGCCATATCTGAATAGCCGGAAAAATCAAAGTAAATTTGCAAAGCATAGGCTATAGCTCCGAGCCAGGCTACCCAAAAAGTCAACTCATTGGCAGGTAAGTAAAATACATAATCAGCAAGCTTTGCCACTTCATTAGCGATAAGCACCTTTTTTGCCAAGCCAAAACAAAAACGCAGAATTCCATTACGTACCCCTGCACGAGTGATATATCTCTGATAAAAAGAATGTCTTATATCGGCATAGCGAACGATTGGTCCTGCCACCAATTGCGGGAAAAAGGATACGTAACATACGAAAGTAACAAAATTACGCTCTGCTGGTACTTTTTTCCAATACACATCAACCACATAACTTAAGGCATGAAAAGTATAAAAACTTATTCCAAGAGGCAACACAATTTTACTGATTCCCATGACATTTAAGTCAAAGACACTGTTCAGTGAATCAAGAAAAAAATTAAAGTACTTAAAATACATGAGCATGGCCAGTGATGCGCTCACTGAGGTGATCAAATAGATTTTTCGTTGTCCAGGTTTTTTGCTGTCCTCAATAAATAGGCCACATAGGTAATTTATCAAAATACACGCCAGCATAATAAAGATATGATCTTTCTCACCCCAATAATAAAAGGACAGGCTAAAGAGCATTAAAACAAAATTTTGCCACTTGATACTTTTAAAACAGACTAGATAAGTCAGGTTGAGGCACGGAAGAAATAAAAAAAGAAATATTAAAGATGAAAAAACCATTCTATCTCCGTGAAGGCATTTGCGGAATTAATTAAATTTGCATTAACTGCACAAGACGTTAGATTCATCGCGTGAAGCGCATTATAGGGAAGTGTTATCCGTTGTGCAAATAGAATACGATAAAAAGAACCATCTGCAAAATCTGAATTAAAGCTACCATTATGACATGCATTAGCTATACTTAACCTAAGCCAGCATTCAATGATGAATTAATAATGCAAGAGTCCTTTTTCTCATTTTTAGCAAGCCCCATCAATTTACTGTTTCTTTTTGTTGCATTTTTTTTACTTTTCGTAACACCATGGCTCTGGAACATGGTGAACTCGACTCATAACATTCACAAGCTCTTTGACCTTATTGGGATTAAGAAAAAAGAAAATTCACTGTTAGTAACAGGGCTGTTATTTCTCCCGCTGTTCCTGATAACAATTTTCATTGAATGGTTTTGGCCTTTGGAAAATATCACTTTGTTTCCCATACTGGCCTCGCCCTATATTAAATTCAATATCATTGCGGTCATTTCAGTAGTCATTCTTTTGATTTTAATACAATTTGATAAAAAAAAGTCAATAGAACTTTGCTTGCTTGCCTATGCAGCTGTACTTTATTTATTGTATCTGATTATCATTATGGCGACTGTAGTAGTAGGGATGAATGCTTTTCCTGCAAGCCATTATATTTTTGCCTCTGAAAGTAATATGACAATCAATAAGACAATCATTTATGGTTTATTAATAACCCATTTAATTTTTGTCTGGTTAACCGTGTCGCTTAAATTCACATGGCGTTTTTTGTTGATGATACTCTATACTCTGGCCCTGTCTTTTGCTTATTTCACTTTTATAGTCTCCTGAATAACCTGTTTCTTTCATTGTATTGCTGCATTGCAAACGTTTCTGCAGTGCAGAAACTCCGCTCATCAAAACGTTTTCACTTTACCCTAACAGAACTTACGATAAACCCCAAGGTCGAGGCAAGTGGTCTACCATTGCTTTCATGAACAAACCAAGGTATACCTAGTTTACTAGATACGGTTATCGACACAGATCAATAAAAAATTTTTACAGGATGTAGCACTCATGAACCGCATGTTACTTTTCATCATTTTTATTATTCATTGTTATTTTTCTCAATCATTCGCCGAACAGGAAAAACCATACAATGAACTGTACGTCAAGCAAGCAAACCTGAAACAATATCCCAGGGAAATCAATAGTTATCCGCCTGGTGTAGAAATCACTATTGGTGATTTGCATGGAAATGCATTGAAATTGCTCTATTTTTTAATTCGCAATGATGTGATTAAAGTGGATAAAGAGGACTATAAGTTATTTGTGACTATCTACCAAAAAAATCCTGATGAACTGACAACAAAAGATTTATCCTTTTTCCAAATCATAATCAATTCCGCTGAAATCAATACGCAACACAAGATACGTTTTCTGGGAGATGATCTATGTGATCGCGGTATGAATGACTATTACACTTTGGTTATTTATAAAAAGCTCGACCAGGCCAATGTCCCTTTTGATGTGATTCTATCCAACCACGGCAACTTTTTCTTAACAGCCTATGAAAGACCTGAACAATCTTTTAACTATAATCCTTATGGTGAAGGTGAAAACGAATCCACAGTCCAATCCATGCTGAATATGGGAAGACTTATTGATCGGGGATTGATTGATAAACAGGATATTTTGGAAATGATTCAATATCATTACTTAAAACATATAGTATTTCCTGGTTATACGCATAATAAAGATAAAAATGAGCTTACTATTTATACTCATGCGCCCATTGATTTGGGAATAATCTCAACATTAGCCAATGATTTGCAAGTTCCTTTCAATGACTCTAACTTGTATGAATTAACCAAAAGTCTTGACGCAATTAACTCCAAAATAAAACAATGGATACTCTCTAATACGTTCACTAAACATTACAAGGAACTTAACGAAGAACATAATCAGACCAACACAGCAAGTCCAATTAAGCAAATATTGTGGAATCGTGATTATTCTATCCTCGAACGCCACGCTAATCCTAATAACAAACGCTATAGCATTAATTACGTTCATGGCCATGACTCTATGCCCAATGTGTTTGATCTGGATAATTTATTTGGAAAAGGAGGGGACTTTTACCAAGGACCTTATGCTGTTCATATTACACATAGCTAGTGTCAATAAACTGAACCCTGTAGCTAAACAGGGTAATAAATTGAAATTATAGCCCTAACCATCGAATAAAGCGGTTTGTTGTTTTTAAATTGAGGGCTGGTTTTGATTCAAAATCTATTCTATAGCTTTTAGCAGGTTCCTGCGTAACACGAGACGTATCAGAATTGGGTTGAACGTCCTTAATCTTACCCATATTGACGATTTGCATTTGGGTTTCATAATACCCATGCTCCATAATAATGACAGGTATTACAAAATGGATTTCTCCCAAACCTTCCCTATTTCCCTGATGAACCAGTTTGTTAAACTCTTCCTTACTCAAAGCAATGTATTCTGCGTTGTTAATTTGACGTCTTAACATGCGGGATAAAGGAGGTTGAGAATGAAAAATACGCTCATAAGCATCTGCTGACATAGTAATGATAGGTTCATTCTCTTCACGACTATTATTTTTATTAAGATCCACAAACAAAATATCTTCCCGTATTTCATCATCAACAGGAGTTTGGGTCTCAGAAAGCCTGTTAAAAATGACTTGATCAGATTTCTGTTTACCGCAATTTAAAAATTTTGACTTATTAAACCACTCATCGCTGGGATAATAAATAACCAGTAAAGAATTATCTTTTATAGTATCAATAACTTGCTTTTTAATTGGCAAAGGTAATGCAGGGCAACCCCAACTACGGCCAGGCCTCCCATATCTCTTGATGAATTGTTCATCCATATACCATCCGCCATGCATAACAATATAACGATTAAAGGCGTTATCATTAAACTTGGTATCCAAACCCACTAATCGTAAAGACAATCCTTCTCGGCCATAATAGGCTTGTTCTGTTTTATAAACACCAATACTGCTGGCTTTACTATCAAATTTATTTGAAAATTTATCAGTAAAAAGAGTCCCTGATTTTATGCCGTGTGATACATAAGTATGAAATAATAATTCTTTCTTACCCAAATCAAACACCCACAACCGTTTTTGATTCGAAGGCATGGAATAATCAATAATAGTCAATATATTATTTCTATCCACTTGATAAGCATTAGCGCATTGAATGGTCGTTATCACTTTATCAATAACAGCAGGTTGAAGAGAAGTTCCCTGTTTTTGTAGCATTGTTTTTATTTCATTCAAAGGCATCTTGATTGACGGTATTTCACTATATAAAAGATTCCTTTGAGGCTCGGCTTTTGACACTGACATCGTAGACGTTGAAAAATTAAATGATGTTACTGCTAATAACCATAGCAGATAAATAATCATAGTTTTTCCTTGTGATTGAATTGATCTTATATTTTTATTCCCTGTACTAATTAATATAGAACACGATAAAACATCATGTCCAATTTTCAATTAAAAGATATTTTTTAAATACAAGTTGTTCGACGAATTTTTGGTGAGATAACACAAGCAATGCCTGCAAAGTACTTTGTACAGCAGGCATAAACTAAGGAGGCAACTAAATTGACTAGAATCCACTTAAAACAATTTTTCCTCTGGAAGTACCACTTTCCAGTAAAGCATGTGCTCTTCTTAAGTTTTCAGCATTGATTGACCCCAGGCACTCAGCAATTGTTGTCTTGATTTTACCGGCATCCACCAATCTGGCCACTTCTGTTAAAATATCATGTTGCTTGATCATATCCGGGGTTTTAAACATAGATCGGGTATACATCATTTCCCAGTGAATAGAAATACTCTTTAATTTAAATAGCTTAATATCCAAATCCTGAGGATCATCTATCAAAGCAAATTTCCCTTGAGGTTTCAGGATCTCAACCAAAGATTTGGCATGTTGATCGGTATGGGTCAAACTGATCACATAATCCACTTCAGAATAATGTAAATTCTGCAATTGAGCTTTCATGTCTTTAGTGTGATCAATGACATGGTGGGCCCCGTTATCCATGATCCACTGAATTGATTCAGGACGGGCCGCTGTGCCTATGATAGTTAACTGGGTAAGTTGCCTTGCCAGTTGCACCAAAATAGAACCCACGCCCCCCGCCGCTCCTGTAATTAATAGAACCCCTTTATCTTCTGCTGATAATTGCAATCTATCAAATAAAAGCTCCCAAGCAGTTAAACTGGTTAATGGGAGTGCTGCAGCCTCTCGAAAGCCTAATGATTTCGGTTTTTTGGCCGCAATACGTTCGTCAACCAAATGAAACTCACAATTAGACCCTGGTCTGGTTAAGTCACCGGCATACCATACTTCGTCACCTGGTTTAAACATAGTCACTTCCGATCCGATTTCAGTGACTACCCCAGAAGCATCCCAACCTAATATTTTGGGTTGCTGAGACTCCGGCTGAACATTACGGCGCACCTTGGTATCTACCGGATTCACTGCAACGGCTTTGATTTCAACTAAAATATCGTGGCCAGTTGCTTTGGGAACAGAAACATCCAGGTCCATTAATGCGTTATTATCTGTAATGGGTAAAGACTGGTAGTAACCTATTGCTTTCATAGAAATTATTCCTTTAAAAATACTGGGAATTCATTATAGGGTCAGAAAATTTTCTAAACAACAGCACAAGACATTTCTCATATAAACAGGACTTATGAAAAACCCAAGGTCGAGGCAAAAAATATTTTTAATGAGGGAGTCTAGATAAACTAAATGACCGAATTAAAAACTTTTTTTAACAAAGAGATTGGGGGTTTTCGTAAGTCCTGATGAAAAAGAAATCACAAGTGTATCAATCGTAATCTATAATTTAAAGGGGTTTATGAAAAACCGGGGCTCTCAATAATCTTATTGCGAAGTCAATAATAGAAACAGGGAACATGATGGTCATATTAAAAAATCTCATCTTGACATTATTCTGCTCTGCATTACTTGTTACACCGTGTTTTCCTGCAGGATTAACATTGGAAAGCCCGGCATTTGCATCGAATGCTGTCATTCCTCAAAAATTCACATGCAGCGGCTTAAATTATTCTCCCCCATTAATATGGCATGATCCCAATCTGGGAACCCAATCCTATGTGTTAATAGTACATGATCCTGATGCCCCTGCAGGTGATTGGATACATTGGGTATTATTTAATATACCTGCTCAAGTGAAACAGCTCGCTGAAGGAACAGCAACTCCTGCTGGAGCAACCAGTGGGTTAAACAGCTGGAATACGACAGGTTACAGTGGTCCCTGCCCGCCCGCAGGTACACACCGTTACTATTTTACACTCTACGCTTTGGACACTTACCTTAGTTTTGGCCCAGAAGCCACTGCCCAAGATGTGGTGAATGCCATGAAAGGCGATATCATAGATACGGCTGAATTAGTAGGACATTATAGTAAGAATGCATCTCAATAACATCGCAACAATGATTTTCTCACGCGATCCAGCAACAAATACAAGAAATAACATAAAGAATATTACCTGGGTGGTTATAGTCACCTGTCAAAATCAGCTTTTATTAATTTAGAGGCCTCATATGGGATTCATTATAAAGAGCTTATTAGCGATTGAGTTTATTTTGCCTGATTAATCATTGACAATAATTTCTTATCTTCTTCATTGAGCATGCTGTCTGAATAATCAGGATTTGGCACATACCACCATTTCTTGCTAAAGTATTCCTGTAAATCGGGTGATTGAAATGGACGCCCATATTGCGCATAAATAGTATTTCGTAAGAATCGTAATTCTTTATTACTTAATCTGGCTAATTTGCTTAATGCGTCATCTGAATTCAACCAAGGGTAAATCACCTTATAACGAACATAGCTAATCCCCGTAAATAAACAAAGTGACAAATCTGCTTGGGGTTGAAAATGCCGTAAATCCCATATGTATTTTCTATTCGCTCGTGAGCCTGAAATTTTCATTCCTGGCGGGGTAGGATTGAGGTAGTCTGCCTTTGGCTCTATCTCAGAGCATAAACGTGTTGGTGTATTGGGTATCACTTCAAGCCTTGTATGTCCAATGCTGCCATCCTGCCAAAGCGCACCTGTTTTTAAAACGTAACGAACCCAATGATACCCCATCACATCATAAGTAGCTCCTGTCGAATAATCATGATGAATATTCACTGTTCCTAACGGCGGAAATGTGGTTTTCCAGAAATAGGCATCCTCATAATACAAACCTTTATTCTGATCTGGAGCGATATTACCGCGTTGTGCTGGAACTTGCCTGTCATTGACTGTAATTTGAAAATCATAAACCAATGCTTGACCAACATTGGTCTGTTGTCCTGCTGGTAAGGCAATTTCTGAATTGCCGTCGTTTATAGGAAATGGAAAAGCCATTGAAATAGTCACTTCTTTATTTAAGGTATTTTTAAAAGTGAAATTACAATTATAATGCCAGGAACCATTCATCTGAGGTTCATTTAAATTCTTTCCACTGATCCTGATGAACTCACTGACCATTTTTATGTGCGGCTGAGAAACAGGAATTGGTAAAGATCCTTCCCCACCCACTGCAGTATCATTAGCCAACAAAACCTGATTTGGTAAAAATAAACAAGAGGCCACAGCGAACATCTTTTTCTTAGACAAGTAATGATCAGTCATCATGAGGCTGCCCTGGTTCCAAAATAATATAAAGTATAGTTAAAAACAGAAGGATTTTCTTACTTATGAGAGACAGGAAAATACAGGAGATAGCTCACATTGATTCAATCACGAGTATGGCTCAATCTTAGAATCCTAAATCAATTGACTGGCAACAATTGTTCTTGCTCCTGCCTGCTTTCTGAATTCCATTAAATAAATACCTTGCCAAACACCTAATAGCAACTTGTTTTCCTGAAATGGAATGGTTAAAGAAGAGCCACACAAAATAGATTTAATATGAGCAGGCATATCATCTGGTCCCTCTATGTCATGGTGATAATGCTGATGTTCAGGAACAAGTTGAGTAAAGAAATGGTTGAGGTCAATCAGTACATCAGGGGAAGCGTTTTCATTTAAAGCAAGTGCCGCGGAGGTATGCTGAATAAACAAATGTAATAATCCAGTACCTCTCAGAGTAATTTTTTGCATCACTTCATTAGTGATTAGATGAGCGCCATAAGGTTTTGGAGGCAGTTGGATTATGTCATGTTGTACCATAGACCCTCGACTTAATTGGATAATGGAGAAATTGTATGAGTCAGGACTAAATGACACCCTACCCTGATCTCTACTTACATTATAAAGTAGTACCTTCTGTCTTGATAGTCACCAACTTAACAAATCTCTGGATTAAAATCTCCCACTCGCCTATTCTAAAAATAATAAATGAACCCAGTTATTTAGGAATGGATATGGCCAAGGATAAAGGATTTTTTAAGAAAGCAAAAATGGAGAAAAACAAGAGTCCTGTCACTCCATACAGTGAAGAATGTGCTATCCAAATTCCCTCTGAAATAGACAATGAGCAAATGCACCGAATGCCGGCGGGAGGCGAAGAAGATCAATACTTACGTATAAAACATATGTCAGCGCTTATAAAAAAATATGGGGGCTTACCTGTTATTACAACTCAGGAAACCAGGTTACCAGACTACTGGCTAGACTTATTTGCAGCGATAGATGAAGGGGATACACCAAAAGCCCACGCACTTTTTCATCTGCTGCCACAAGACGATATTATTTTACGCGCATTACGAGCCGTTCATTCCGAAGATTATTTATATCAACTCATTAAATATTGTATTCAGGCGAAACATTTTGGCTTTAAACAACTAAATGCGGATCTGGTTGTTACTCCCAAAACCTTTGAAATTTTAATCAGGGATTGCGCAACAACTCTATTCAATCCGGCAAAAGCTCATTTCTCTTTTGGTTTGCCAAGCCATCATGCCTACACCCAAATGGGGAGCGGTTTTTGTCTTATCAATAAAACAGTCATGCTGATGAAACAGGCTGAGTTGAGTTCAGCTCAACCACCCAAATTTGTCATTATAGGAACTGACGTTAATCGCGACAATGGTTTATGTGACATTTTAAGACACTCATTTTCCCATCTATCAATTTGCCACATCGATGTGTTTGATTCCAGAGTATACCCGCAACAAGATTTTGCCTACATTAATAATGAATTCAACTCTGAAGGCGTAGATGTAGGGAAGAATATCCACGTCTGGCATCACAATAATTTAAACTATTATGCCGTGGATCTCAGCTTAACATCCAGAAAATCAGTAGGCGTACATCCTGCGCTTCTTTTTGCTTTAGAACAACTAAAAGAATCGATCAGGGAGGCGAAAGCAAAAGGGCAAAAAATTGCATTATATCTCCCTACCGGGTGGGACTCTCATGAAGATGAAACAGCGTATTGTGGTAAATTTGTTAATGGCCGGATGATGGGAAAAACTGCTGCCCATCAATTCCGCTTTAATGACGGTGATCTAAGCTACTTCTATGAATCCATATTCACTTTGTATAATGAGAATAAAGATTGCATTGACACCATCTATTGGGGCTTGGAAGGTGGATATAACAGAACCATGTATGAAAGAGAACTAAAACTCCTCTTGCAAGCCATTGGGAAACAATTGCTGCCTAAAGATTCTAATTCGCACAGCATGTCCTATTAATTGTTATTATTTTGAATTCTCACTCCATTTAATTCATACAAAGATTGAGAAAAAGGAATTTTTTCATTTAAAAATTGCATAAAAACACCCCTGAGAATAAGGTCAGTTTGTTTTCCGTTTACCCTCCAATCGCAAATTACAACATTATTGTAAATCTTCTAGGCAAATGATACTCTTTGCGCGGAATTAAAAACAACTCAGGAGTAAACAACATGATGTTTCAATCTAAATTAGCGACTTTTTTTGGCGCTTTAATTCTCGCCGGTTCTGCTTTTGCTTCTCAACAAGGTGCTTGCCCGGATATCAATGTAATCAAGGCGGAAGGTTTGCCTATGGTTGAAGAAATTGGCATGAATTACTATCTGGCTTATAATATCAGTGATTACAGCACCTCTTCTGTTTGGGGTTTTTTCATTGCTCCAATTGAAGCAGATTCCGAGGAAGGCGCTTTGGAAGCATCGAATGAAGTGTTAAGCATGATGAATGCTCCTGGTGTTCCTCATCAACAAGACGAAGACATCATTTGCAGTTATGACACAGGCACTCCTAATTTAATTGCCGCTGCTATCAAAGATGGCTCTCAAATTTCTCCAATGAAGTTAAAACAATACTTTAAAAGCGCTCGTTAATTAATACGCTATAAATACCCTGTAAGTTACTGAATACCTGGCAGGGTATTTAAATACCCCTCAGAAACATACAATCTATTAGAAAATGCTGATGCTATGCACCAGAATACTGATGCTTTAATGCCTTTTCAATGCTAGGCCATTTAAACTCAAAACCAGCTTCCAAAAGTCGTTTGGGTTTTACCTTTTGTCCATGATTGATTAAACAATCACCCATTTCACCAAATAAAAGATGAATTACGAAAGCAGGGGTCCACAATAGCAGTGGTCTATGCAGAGATTTGGCAAAAGCTTTAGCAAATTCTCGTTGCATGCAGGGATTGGGTGAGGTCACATTCACAGGCCCGGTAATTTCAGGATGATTTAACAAAAACTGATAGGCATTGACCAAATCCTCACTGTCTATCCAGGAAAGATACTGGCGACCATCTGCAATAGTACTTCCTAATCCGCAAATAAAACTGGGGTAGAGCTTCCCCAAAAAACCCTTTCCTTTTTTTAGAACAACCCCAAAACGCGTAGAAGTCACAGCGAGACCCGCTTCCTCTGCCTTTTTTAAAGTTTGTTGCCAACGAATTCCCACTTCACTCAAGTAATCCTTTGGGTGTTCCCAATTAATTTCTGTGTCTTCGGTCAAATCAGTCGCATCACCATTGTCCTGTAAGCCATAAATGCCAACCGCATTGGCACAATAAAAGTGAGGTTTGGCATTTTGCTGCAAAATCCAATGAAGCAATGTTTCTGTTGTTTGAACTCTTGAACTGATTATTTCTTCTTTTATTTTTGGCGTCCATCGTGAAATGGCAATATTGACACCACATAAATTGATTACAACGTCAAAGCGACTGGCGTCCTGGTTATTTAATTCACCCCAGGACAAAGAGGATGCTTTTGTTGTAAAAATCTTTTGTATTACGCCCTTATCACGCCCCAGTACGGTAAAATGGTGCTTCTCTCCCATTCCACGAACTAACTCTTGCCCTATTAATCCAGAGCCTCCTGCTAATAAGATATTCACAATGAACCAAGCTCCTTTCAGGCCATCTTATTTCATTAATATAAACTTATGAGTACTGTTTGTCATTAGTACTGTGTCTCAATAAAGTTTGGGAGTTTGTAATTTTTCAACCGCATCCGTCACTTTTGGGAGGGCAAAAAATGATTTTTTTACTCCATTCTCTTCCGATCGATGGCAATGTATTCCGCAATCATTCAACAAAATTTCTTTAAGAAAATCAGTGAATTTACAAAGAAAAATACCTAGTATCAGTCTTAAACCGACAAGACGGTGTTCTTTTTGCTCAAAAGCAGCCTTTGACATACCTGAAAATGGAACCCCGTAATTCTGTAACTGACGCAAAATATGCAGATTTGTTTTCTCAACAGCAGAGACACTCATATAGATTGTTTTTAAATGTTCCGGTGGAATATCTTTAATAAAATAAGCAACCATGTAGGATTGATTTTGCTTTATTGACTCCAGCAAATACTCCATCTTTTTTTTATCATCTAAAGATTTCTTACTTTCATTTAATTGGTTAACCAGTAATTTGACACATTGAACACTTCCACTGGCAATCGCAGAAGGAATAGCATCCTCAAGATTAGAAAATCCGGTATGATTTCTTTTAAAATAATTCATTACCTTCGCTAATAGAACAGAATTACCCCCTTTTGCTGCAGCTCGAATGGCTTGAATAGACGAATTAAATGGCAAAGCACCTTTCATTGAAAATAAGGTATCGTATGCCTCGTCTCTCCCGTTCTCCAAAGCCGCATGAAATAGCCTTTGAAAGAGTTCTGTCTCTCTATTTTTTCCCAGTAGAGTTTTTAATGCTTCCATATTGTTATACATAACAGCATTTCCAGAAGCCTGATGATCATTATCCTTTGCTCCTTTCTCAAGCAAATTTTTTATTACCTCAGCATGACTAACCATTGCAGCATGCTCTAAAGTATTAAATGTTCCACCATGAAATGAAACAGCAACGTCATTAATATTATTTTCGGTTAAATAACGATCATAAAACTGAGTCATTTGAGGAAAAGCCCTTGGCTTCTTATTTTCGGGATGGCGAATGACATTAATCATCATCCCCAAAAGACCACCCTTAATATAAAATCCATTATGATAGCCGAACACATTGTAATGCAACTCGGAAATCAACTCGTGTTCATTCGAAAATTCTTTAGTACCAGAAGAGTAATTAGGATCGTATACAATGTATTTATTATTTTTTCTCCTGACGGCTACAGCATGCACGGTACCACAAACACGGAGAATCTCATCCTCTTGCAGAGCAAGATTTTTAAAGATTTCCTCCCAATTTTTATCTTGAGTTGCAATTGCAAAATCAAAAGAAGAAACCAAGGGTTTATTGTTTATTGTCAAGGCACACATGGAATTAGCCTGACTTAGTTTTTTATTAAATTGATGTGGGAATAAAGTGAGAACGACATCATAGACGAATTGATTGACTTCCGACTCTATTGCTGAGTCTGGCTCCATTCTGACTATCTGATCAAGCAATTCAAAAAAGCGCTTTTCTTTACCTTCGAGTACGTATTTTGCATACACGGTAACCAAGCCATTGCAAATTCCTTCTTCATTCAGGCTAACTGGCATGTTATGCCATTTGAGATACCGATTTAATCGATCAATGACTTGACTTTGATCAACGGCTTGGCTCATATCATTATTCTAATCCCTGATTAATTAAACGGTCTGAATGTTACCCCAGATGAGAGCTCTTCATGTTCAGGCAACAGGTTTATAAATAATTTCTGCAGAGTTTCCTTGCTGAGACTTTTCTGTGGTTTCTGCTCCACCCCACCTGCTTTTTTTGTTTCTTCAAACTGATTTTTTAAAAAAATTTTCATTTCTGAGGACAATGAATCATTATCTTCAATTTTTGCTTTTTCACTTTCAATCTCCGTTTGATACTGTCTTTCAAATTCTCCCAGTTTTTGTTGCGCTTTTCTAGCCTTATCAATCATCCGAGCTGTATCTGACTTAAATATTTCGTGGATATTCTCCGCAAGCCAGTTGGATAATTTTACTATCCAGGTGTCGTTTTTCTTAATAAAATCAGATAATTGTCTTCTAGTCATCTGATTTCCTTTAAGCTTTTCTACATTATCCCTAAGCTTAAGCTCAATTTGCTCATATCCATCAATCACTTTGCTTGTTTCCTTTGTTGCTGTTGCAATTTGTTCCAGATTGTCTGAAGTGGCATTCATTATCAGCTTTTCCAATTCGGGACTATCACCGGATATTTGCCTATATCCCTGAACCAATTCATCACCTTTCATACCCAGTTGTTTTTTTAACTCCATTAACTGCTGTCTCGCCAATTCCTTCACAAGAGTTTTTGCTTCACTATCCAGGGTTGCAGGAGCATAAGCTGTAACAGTATCCTGAACCGCTTGAGGAGTTACCTGGCGATAAATGACTGTTCCCAGAGAAGTGGCCCAGCTTGCTCCCCATAAAAGGGTCGAAGAAACGGTTTGATACAAATCCGGGTTCTTGAGCTGTTCTATTTTCCCTGCCAACTGTTTTTTTAATTCCCCACCGTCAGTACTCATGAGAGCATTAAAGTGATCTTTATGGCCGCCTAGCAAATCTAAAAAATATTGTCTTCCTGTTACTTTTCTATCGTTTTCTTCTACTGCTTTCAGTAAGGCTTCAATTTTTTTAATTTTTTCACTAATTTCTACCTTTTCTTTCCTTAAGACCACAATATTTGATAGTCCTGCAGTCACCTCTTTGAGGCTAACCTTTAACTTATCCAGTTTTGTTATTTGCTCTTCATCTTTACTTAAAATTTCCGTGAATCGCTCATTAAAATATTCCTGTATTGTTTTGTCTTCTTTATGAGCATCTGATGATTCACTTGGTTTCTCTGACAGGATTGTATCCAGGCTTTCGACTTTTGCTTCTGTCTTTTCTAATAATTCATCCAGTTTTTGATTGATTTCATCAACATTGATGAACCAGCTCGCAAGTATCGCATTTTTATTCAGTGATCTCTTTGCAATACATAACAGAGCATACAGATCGGCGCATAATTCTTTAGCCAATTGTGGATCAGAATGATTTTCCATATCCAATAAGTGTTCTGTCGTTTCTATTAAAACTTTCACTCTGTTTTTGGCATCCGACTTGGGATTATCGTACACTTTACTTACAGTATTATTTAATTCAACTAATAAATCCTTTTCCTGACTATCAGTATCTGGAATTTTTTCCAGGACTTCATCCAATTTTAATTTGGCGTAGAGTAAAACGCCCAGAGTACGCCTTTTATGTGCGTCCATTTTTTTAATTTTTTCAGAATCAGGATTAGCCACATCATGTCTAAGCTGAGCTAAAGTATCAAATGATTTAATGTATTCCTCCACCAATGGAACAGTTTTAATGTATGCCTGCTCTGCTTTCGCCTTTTCTTGGCGCCATTCATTAAATCGTTCTTCTTTACTCTTCATAATTAACCCTAATTGCCAGTTCGCACTCTTCCAAACAATAAATGGAGCAATATTCGCTAAATCTTAACTACATTATATTCATCTATTATTATCTAAATATTAAGTAAGGAATATCATAGAATTTATCATAGTGAAAATTATATCGCCTAATTCATTCATATACGGTTTGTATTGACAAAAAAACCACATGGATAATTCATCCAATCTATTTTTTTCTTTGTTTATTTCAATTTATAAAAGTTATTTGATTATTTTATGAATTAAAAATAGGGGGAACTCATATAGTTTCACTTATTTATCTATAATTATAAAGAATATCCAACAAAATGTATCTTGAGGTTTATAAACATGGCAATCAAAAATCTAACAAACAACGGAGGCATTGGTGAAATTTTAGCAAATATCCCCCAAGGTGATGTAGTAGTATTGAATATTAATGACATTCTAGTGCGTAACCCAGTGCTGGAGCATGGTGACACTCCACCAGCATTAACTGACAATAATCTTCCGGCAGTACTCAGGTATTTAAAAGAAACTAAACATCCAGTGATACTGCTTACCTCATACGATGAAAAATACAACGAGAGAACCATTGCGCAGTTAAAACATTTGGACTTAAGTTATGATGTTTTAATTCACTCCAAAGACAAAGCAGGGACTCTGATCGAGCACCTAAAGAAAACATCACGATCTAAAAAGTTACATGTTTTTGAGAATGACAAAAGTCAACTTGAGGCAATTGATAAAGCAATTACTGATGCTCAGTTAAATATAAAAACTACTTATTATCATTACAAACCGTGTACACAATTATTAACAGACTCAGACAAACCAGAAGGCTTTCCTGAGAATTTGTCATCTATTGAGCTTGGCGCATCACTTGGCGGTGGAACCTCAAGTACGTATAAAGTTAGAGATACTAGTAACCAAAAAGCTTATGTTCTAAAGTTTGGCTCTAGTGAGGTGCAAATAAAAGTTGAAGTGTTGATGAATGTACTTTATCAGCGTTTGAGAGTACCAGTTGCCCACGTGCAAGCGTATCGTTCTGTAAACCAGGTTTTAGCTAAATCATTAAATTTTGAACATGTTGAAAGAACGGTTCAACTTGCCGAACTGCTTAAACCACATCAAATCCAGGATGAGAAAGCTATTATTGCCCAAGCACGCAGGAATTTTATAGTTCATGCATTCATGGGGAATATTGATGTTGCCAAGTTGGATAACTTTATTCAAACAGAAGGTGGTGAAGCAAGATTAATCGACTCAGGTGCCTGTTTTATATTTAGAGCCCTTGGTGATTTGCGCGAAGAGATGTCAGCAGAAGTTAGTGAAATAGACTCGATGCGTAATCATGAAATCAATCTTTCTGGGGCTCTATGGTTTGGCGATTTAAGTCCCGAAGAAATTAAAAGACAGGTTCATGACTTGATAAATCAGCGTTCTACAATTGAGAAAACTATATGGGAGGTAAGCCAACAGCTTGAAATTCCCTCTTTTGTTCAACGTCAATTACTTTCTGGTTTTTCCAATCGCCTTGATAACTTGGCTCAACGCTATGGATTTGCAACACAGCGTTTTGCCAAACGTGACAAAGCGGCTATAGCAGGAAAAACTGCAGCAGGAGTCATGCATATCCAAAAAGATGAAAATGGTGAATTATTTGTTCTGTTATCAAAACGTGCACGTCATAATTGGTGTGATAATTTTGGTGGCAAGAGTGATATCGAGGATGTATCCCTTGCAAGAACTGCACAAAGAGAGGCAAAGGAAGAGTCCAATGGGGTGCTAGATTATAGCGATAGAGAGCTAGCTGAAGCCCCATTTCACGACATTATCACTCAAACCACAAATGGTGAACAATACTTGTATCGAATGTATTTTATTGAAGGCATTAATCCGGTTGATACTACACAGCTACTTGATAAAGAACACGAGTCATTTCATTGGGTTCCCTTAATAAATTTACAGAATGCATTAAAAGAAAACAGCGCTGTTGTTGAAGAAGAACAGATAACCATTCAAGTTAAAGACATAAACAATCAGGATGTGATTATTTTTCCGCCTCTTTATGCTATGCTGCGTCAGGGGCCGGTCAGTGCCTTGATCGATGACCTATTATTAAATAGTAATTTTCGTACACAGAGCACGCAAGGCTTGGCTGAGGAACCAGATAGTTCTGAGCAAAGCAAGAAAAATACTTATCGACCAATTGCATCTCCTGAACAAGTTGAGACAGAGATAATAGCAACCTCTATCAAAAAAGCAAAAGTGCTCGATGAGATCAAAAAGAAAGGGCATGTTTCTTCAAAAAAACCTAAAACACTCATCAAAAAAGACTATCAACCAGCAAATACTGGCGAACGTATTCTTTCTCAAAGCGAATTACATCTTAAAGTAGTTATGGGAGATGATTTTCGTGTTCAAGAATCAACTGCAGAGAATATAAAAAAGTTTTTAGATAAACATAACAAGGGATTATCAGAAGAAGAAAAGCAGCGGCTAATTAATCAAACTGCCGAGATGATTCAGTATGAAAAAGACCATCCCGAGAGAGTATTCTTCTATCATGGCACGAATAGCGATATTGCTTACGCTTACGCTGTCTACACAGCAATTTATCAAATTCTTGCTGCAAACAGCGGTATCGGTGCTTTACGTATGGATAATCCTCTTTTTCATAAATGCCTTACTATTGAAGAATTCATCAGTCACTTTAAAGACATTTCTGAAAGTGGAAAGGTTAGTAATTATGATAGTGGTTATATGGAATCTGCAATATCCGCTAATCTTTTTTTATTTGGAAGTCATAATGTGGAGGGCTCCAACACAATTGAATATTACACTAACAATGAATCGGCTACCAAAACTAATTTACAGAACATGCTGTCTGCAAGTATTCAATCAATGGGAGTGGGTGTGGGCATAATAAATCAACTAATAGCCTTGGCAAAAGAATTTCCATACCAAGGCCAAGGAGCTTTATATCAAGTGAGCTTACCTTTAGAGTTAGTAGATAAGTACGCCTATTTAGCAGCTCCAGGAGGACGTTTAAATCCTCTATTAACAGAAAGAGGTGAAACAACTAACATTTCGCAATTATTGAATGAAATGACCAGAGGTCGAGTTGATAAACAATATATAGAAACTCTTCAGGCACGTTTGATGACACCACCTGATGCGCCTATTACCATGCGGGATTATCATTGGGGTAAACCCGGCAATCAGGAAATGCAAGATCACTTTAATCATAAAATTCACAAACTGGCTGAAAATATTGTATTTGACATTATGAAGCATCAAAACCAATTGAATAAATTAAACTCAAAATTGCCTTTGATGCGTAATCTGCGTGATGTTTACGGACAAGCAAGATTAAATATTGGCAGCAACAAGATAACAGACGAACTTGTTATTCAATTGCTTGAATCCGGGGATTTAGAAAGTATTATAAGGATTACCGAAACTCACCCTGAATTTAAAGATAAGTTACTAAAATCAAATAAAATTTCTTATAGTGAGAAAACTTCCCATAAAAATGAAAACAAAACACTACTAGAAAGATTGTTGAAAATTCCTAATTGCCAGGAGACAGTGCGAGCTATCTATGGCGAACAATTTTACGAGGGAAGATTAGACAAACTACCCTTTATTTCAGTTTTTTTTGTGATAGAAAAAGATAAGAGAATGCAATTTGCCATTGACCATCAAGATAAAATCAAAGATGCTCAAACATTGGCTCATGTCTTAAAGGAACTGCCTGAAGAAAAAAAACTGGATTTTGCAGGAAAATGTAAAGATTTAATCGGTGACAGCAAAAGCCTTAACGCTGTGTTGGAGAATTTACCTCTTGATCAAAGGTTAGATTTTGCAAACCAGTGTAAAAAGAAAATTAGAGATGCACTTGATCTTGCTAATGTATTAACTAAGCTACCTGAAAACAAAAAGCTTAAGTTTGCAACCACTTGTGAATATAAAATTGGAGACGCTACCGGACTTGCATCGGTTTTATTTCGTTTACCTGAAGGTGAAAGGTTTCAATTTGCAATCGATTGTGAAGATAGAGTAAGAGATGCTTCTGAACTTTATGAAGTATCACTTAATTTACCTGATGAGCAACGGCTCGAATTTATAATGAGATCAGAAGATAAAATCAACGATGCCAACGACATTAGGTCTGCTCTATTGGTGTTACCTTATTATCAAAGACTGAAGTTTGCAAGCAGACATGAGAATAAAATTAAAAATGGCTACGACTTAGGATCTTTTTTATATGGTTTGCTTCAGGATGACAAAATAGATTTTGTACTTAAACATGAAAATAAAATTAAGGATGCTCAAGGGCTTGCTAACATTTTGAATAATTTGCCCCAAGAAAATAAAATAAATTTTGCACACAGACACGAAGATAAAATTAAGGATGTCGCAGGGCTTGTCTCTGTTTTGATTGAACTACCGCAAGATGAAAAAATAAGTTTTGCAATTAAGCATGAAGATAAAATTAACAATGCGGCAGAGCTCGCTTCCGTTGTATATGAATTACCGTTGACTAATAGGCTCGATTTTGCAATCAAACATGAGAATAAAATTAAAAACGCCCAGGAGATAGCAATGGTTAAAGATGTGCTGCCTAAAGACAAAAAACTATACTTTACAGCTAGAAATGAAGATAGAATTAAAGCTAATGAAAAACAATTGTCTTTATCCAATAACGCAAAAATCCATATGAGTATTGTCAAGATACCTGCCGATGAAAGGAAAGAAAACATTTTGGCAGTCTACAGGGTATTAAAAAATGATGATTTTTTGAGAAATCAAGATGGCACAGTATCAACTATTATTAAACAGATAAAAGAGATTGTGAGAGAGATTGACTCGTCAGAAGAAGTAAATATAACCAATGCCATTATGGAAATCAAAAAAATGATAGTTAATAACAGAGATAATAATCACAGCGACAATGCTAATTGCATCATCAACGCATTTGCCAAACCAAGTTGTTGCGATTTTCGAAAAATCCGCGAAGTTTTGTCAACAAACCGTGCAATTTATGAAATAATGAATAGGAAAGAGTTTGTTGCGAAAAATGAATAGACTAATTCAGTCAGACCAAAATGCCGCTTCACCAAATCCAGACAAACCTAGTAGATATAGCACTACCTTTGCAAAATCAAATTCACTATAAAGATTGAGCATATCCATTGACACTTCTCTAAAATTAAGAGCTAAACACAAACCCTTTAATATTTAAACCTCAAACTTCTGCGTTTAACATAGTAATTTAAAATCAAGTTTTTATTTTTTCTTATTGAAAAGAGGTAAGAAATTCTTAATTAATTCCATTACTGAAAATACTTCACAAATTCATAATCATGACTCTGCAAATTATTACCGCTGCATATGGGACTTGCCCATTGGTCAGCACAAGGTTTATCCCGATTGAAAGACCACATAGATAATCCTCCCAACGAGTTTTTCTGTGCAAACTGTTTTAATTGGGCTGCATTAGATAAGGTAAATTGCTCTGTATTCACATCATTCACACCGATCATTGGCGTTACTTCAATCATCTGCCATAAAGCCTCCGGTTTTTTATCCGGATAAATTTCCCGCAAAAACTGATGGAGATTCGTTGCGGCGGATATGGCATAATCCCCCATATCTCCACTATAAGCCGGTCCATAATCCATAGCCATTATGTTTACATTAAAATGAAGGCCTAGAGCAGCTGCTGAAGTGATTATCTCTTTTCCAACAGAAGTTAAACCCTCCGGCATCACAGGAAGAGTGAAACTTAACAAGATATCCGGATTCTCCTGTTGGAATAATTTCAAAGACTGTAACAAGTTAGAAATATTGGCTGTTCCATTTTCTATATCAAAATCGAGGACATTCGCATGATATTGATTAATCACTTGATTAAACGTATTGATTAATTGATTTTTATCACAATGATAGGAAATATCAGTACCACTCGCCCCACCGAATGAAACGGTGAGTTTCACACCCTCTCTTGATAAAGTATCGAACTGTTTCTTACCCCATCCCTTTGCCACACTATAATTTTGCTGGGCTCCCCAAGCAGGTTGGCATTGACCACTGTCTGTAATAAAGGCCAAATGATAGGCTTTGATCCCCAATTTTTTTGCTGGGAAAATCAAATCCATTGGCTCCATATCCTGTGATTGCGAATCCCAATAAGTATTAATCGTTAAATCAACATAAGGACTAAATATAGGGGCAGAGGGTGAACCCGCTGCAACATTACTGGATAATAACATGCCATTTAATAAACATAAAAACCGGCTATATCGCATTCAATAGTTCCTTAAAACCTAAATTGTGTTTATTTTTACATCATCAGGATAATTAATCAATCACTTTGTTAATAAATAAACAAGTTGACAGGGTATAAAGGTTTGCACTACCTTTTATCAGACCTTAACCATCGCTTCATCCAAAGAAATGGTTAAAATTTTTATTCTCTTTTTGCAGGTTTTTCTCTTTACAGTAAGGAAATGTTCATGAAGAATCTCTATATAGATCCTGATATTACAAAAGCATCGACAATCTCTTCTGAATTTTATACATCAACGGAATGGTTCGAAATTACAAAAGAAAAGATATTTAGTAAAACCTGGCAATTTTGTATCAGTACCGAAGAACTAAAAACCCATAGACAATTAACCCCTTTTACCTTGCTGCCTGGATTTCTTGAAGAACCCTTACTGTTTGCAAAAGATGAACTGGGTACTATTCGTTGTTTGAGTAATGTATGTACCCATCGAGGTAAAATTCTGATCGAAGAACCTTGCGTGGCGCATAAAATAAAATGCTCTTATCATGGCCGTCGGTTTAATTTTTGTGGGGAATTACTTCATATGCCTGAATTTGAACTCACAAAAGACTTCCCATCAAGCAATGATAACCTAAGTCAAATTTCAACGGGTATTCTTGAGCCTTTCCTTTTTGCTTCGCTCTCACCAGTTGTCCCATTTCATGAAGTTTTTGCAGAAATTAAAGAAAGGTTATTTTGGCTCCCTATGGAAAAAATGCGCCTGGATAAAGAAAGATGCAAAGATTATGTGGTCAAATCGCATTGGGCTCTATACTGTGAAAATTACCTGGAAGCGTTACATATCCCTTTTGTACACCCCTCACTAAGAAAAGTAATCGATTGCAACACCTATACCACTGAACTTTTCCGCTACTGTAATCTGCAATTGGCTTTGGCAAACCCTGAAGAAATCAGTTTTGATTTACCCAAAGGAGCACAAGATTATGGCAAACAGGTTGCTGCCTATTACTTTTGGATATTCCCCAATACGATGCTTAATTTTTATCCCTGGGGTTGTTCTGTGAATGTGGTCAAACCGCTCAGCCCTGAGTTAACTCGGGTTTCCTTTTTATCTTTTGTTCTTGATGAATCCAAACTTGGAAAAGGCGCTGGCGGGGAACTTGATCAGGTTGAACTAGAGGATGAAAGAGTAGTTGAGTCTGTGCAAAGAGGGATAAAATCTCGCTATTATGATATGGGGCGTTTCTCTCCAACAAAAGAACAGGGCACTCATCATTTTCAAAGACTACTTTGTGAGTTTCTTAATGATTGAGATTAGATCTGACATAAGCCCAGATTCAAAGCAAAAAAAATATTTTTAATAAACGATTTAGATCAATTAAGTAACTGAGTTAGAATTATTTTTGGATAAAGATTAGGGCATTCTACTAAACCCTGAATCATGAATATAACCCCTAGTGGAGAAAGACAGGATGGTTGCTCAAAGACACCTTTATATTTTTACCCTGATTGGATTACTTCTAGGGGTAACAGTGGACATACTGACACGCAATCACAACACGACCGCATTTATATATAGTGTTGTCACCATCTTTGGTATTTTATTTGCCCTTACCTATAACAACGTCAATTTGTCTCGTCTGATTGGCACCAGCTTTCTACTCGCTTTCTTTTTATCGATACCCTTGTTTCCATTGAAAATGGACTACTCTATGAGAGATTATTTCCATTTCTTTACCTTTTTTGTTGGCTTCCCATTTTTTATCTACGTCGCTCATTGCTTCCATTACGCATTCCATCACGACAACACCTGGCGGGTAAGTTACAGCAGTTTATTTGCTGGGGTATGGAATACCATTCCCCTTTTGTTTATTGCCTTCGTGTTTTCCTCATTGGCCAATTTGCTGATTGTACTGGGATCTTTTGTATTTAAAACTGTTGGAAATAATTATTTGTGGGATTTGTATTTTTATAATCATCATTTCAAATTAATCAGCAATACAACCTTATTTTTTATGGGTTTAGGTGTTGGACAACAAAATCTCAACATCATTCATAACATGCGTTTTTTACTACTTAGAATCATGTATTATCTGTTTCCCCTCTTGGCAGCAATAAGCATCCTTTATTTTATATTATACGCATTTCATTCTTTTTCGAGCGGTCAGGAACACATCAATCCCTTAATAGTACTCATTCCACTGACTACAGCTGGTATCATATTCTTCAATGCCTATTTTCAGGATGGAACTATTAAATCAGACTATCCCTCCTGGTTAAAATTATCTTTAAGAGTCTATCGAGTCATTCTGTTCCTCCTGGCTTTAATGATGGCCTATAAAATCCTTTCCGATTTCTCGCTGGATACTAATACGTTCATTTACTTACTAGTTGCCATACTATTCAGTTTGACTTACGCCATCACCGCATTCTTGAATGAAAACCAGGAAAAACAATGGATTTATATGGGAAATATAGGCACTGGAATATTTTTCATTATCACCCTGTTTCTCTGTAACCTACCCTATATTCCGGTTGAATTCACAATTGGTGGAGGAAAAGCTATCAATTTCATCGTTTCAAATCCTTCATAGAAACTAATTCTCTGTACATGAAAAAAACACCAGTCATGTACGGAGAAAATAATACCAGAACTTTTGTCTACTGCTGACTTTCAGGAAAAATCACTCGAAACCCTGGTTCTAAAATTTGGCCTAAAGGATTTTGTGATAGTTCACTAGTAAAGACAGCTTTTCGTAGCTCGATCAAATGTTGAAAATGTTTCCTTAATCCTGATCGGGTTGATATAGACTGGTTAAGAAAATATTCATAAATTTTTATTTTTTTCATTAACTCTTTTGAATCCAATTGCCCATTACTCATATAATCAGCTAATTCACGTGCCCCTCTAAATTGATCCTCATTGTTTCTTAAGTTGACGAAAAATTGTTCCGTCCATTCTTTGCCATTAGTTTGGCTGGATTCCGGTATTAATTTTAATAATTCGCATCGTTTTGATGAAAACAAAGGATTGGTAAAATCGATCATCAGCACAGATTGTGCGAACTTCTTGCTAATTATCTTGTGTTGGATAAGTTGCTTAATCGCGTTGAGATCAGCCTCCCCCTTGACTGGTGTAAGCCAGGTATGATCGGCATCTTGTAAAGAGATTTCTGGGAAACGAATGTTAAACTCTTTCAATAATTGATTATAATCTTCAATTGAAATAGTTAAATCAATATCGCCTAATAATGGATTCAGCCAAAAAGCTGATGGAATGGATACCACTGTTTCTGATGAGTCAGTACTGGACTGGAGATTGATTTCGGTAGTACAAAATAAAGGCCGTAACTGCTCCTGCAATGACAGTTTTCCTTGAAATGCCTGCATTTTTTTACTATTAAGCAAATGCTGCATTCCTGTTGTCACATCATTTGCAAATAAACTGGCATCACTGACTTGTTCCAATAATTGGCTGACATCTCCATCGGGCTTATTGGGAAGCAAAAGAAGCGGGCGGTAGTTAGTCCACCAATCATTATGAGGAAGGGTCTGTTCCTTAAGGATCGGCCCCCCGGAGTTGTGGCAAGCTGAACATCGCATACGACTGCCAAAATGATTTTCACCCGCTGGATTTATTCTATATAACCAGGTGTTATCTTTATAAGCATCCTTCGAGTTTCCTCGATAAAACCAACGCACCCCTCCATTTTCTATCCCTCGCAATTCATAAAAATTATAAAGCGCCTTTCTAGTATCCCAGCTGATTGCTTCAATCAATAATTTACCTTTCCTGGGTTTTTGATCCAAAATGATTAGGCCCTCTTTTAACCGAGTAAAATACCCCAGAAATAACTCCCCCTTTGCAATCAATTGGTCAGTAGCTAATGCACCATACACGGATTCAAAAAAACTGAAACTACCTTCAGTTGGATTATTTCTTCCTCGATTAGCGACCATTCCTATGACTTCTTTTAATCCTCTCACTCTCATAGAATTTCTTAATTCCTGTATGGATTGAGGGCAAATTTCAGCATTGGATAACAGAGAATACAAAGGATCGGATAACTTTTTATTAACAGGTTGTTCGTTAAAATAGATCACACAATTAGCATGAGCGAGTGAAGAAATAAGCAGCAAGACGTAAACGATTTTTTTCATTCTGGAACATCCGTTTAATCAAAGAAATAATCAGCTGGGTTATAAGCCTGATTGCAACAATCTGGATTCATTAAGTGATAACCAGGAAAACAATACACTAAATGCTGATTTTTATTAGTCCAAGCTTGAGATAAAACATCTCATTCTATTCAGGAATAGGCCTAACATTGCCAATTTTTGCATTTTCCTCAATAATCTGGTTAACAAAAGCATTCCCATAACCTATCCAGGCCCCCTTTTTAATTGTTGTTCCTGGGCCAATTTTAGTCGTCATTCCAACAAAAACATTATCTTCTATCACCACAGGCGATAAAAAAAGATAATTTCCTACATCAGAATGACAACTGATAGAAACTTGACTGGCCAGAGTGACATCCTTACCAATTGAAATGAGAGGGCAATCCACAAAATCGATATCAAATGAGTTCATAACGTAAAATGACACCTTAATTCCCAAAGCACGCCAATACAAATATTTAATAACATTAAAGGATTGTAATAAATGAATAAGACCAACGATTTTCGCTGCACGAGAAAGTGCAAAATGACAAAACCAGGCGATCATGGTCTTATTTAATTCCCGTTTATATCGACCTGGCTTAAGTTTTGGGAGGCTTATCCTGATAAGCGCCATGATAAGAATAAAAGAAAAAATTAATACAAACGGTGAACAAATTAAAACAAGCCAGGTTTTTGAAAACCCATAATACAAAAACAAACCGGTTAAGCTAAATGCGGCCACACCTGGCATTAAACTGAGCAAGATAGAAATCAAATCAATAAAAATCAATAAAGAAACAGTCAGCTGACTTTTTTTGACAGGTGCTTTTTTATTCTTGACTGTCGTTTTCTTGTGCTCTGTCATCCCGTGATTTCCTTAAAAATAATAGACAATTCTTTTGCCAATTTTTGAGTCTGTTTTATTTAAACCAGGAGGTATACTAGCAAAAATAAACAAAAGATTGGAAGATAGAATCTTAAATTCAAAGAGGTCTCTCCATTCTGATGAAATTAATTTCATACTTTTCTATTTTTGAGGTTATCGAAGCCAGATGTATGCAAGAGTTCTTTCGCATACACCCGGATAGCTCACAAAAATTTCAGTATCACAAGCTCTTGAAAAACAGGTAACAGTATTTATTTTTTGGCCTTGTAATTATCCGTATATTGTTGTCCCAAAGTTCTAGCCTTACTCAGATCCTCCGGATTCATAGATTTCTCAAGATCACTGGCATTGGCCGCTGCTTTTTCAAAACCATTATTCTTGGCCGCTGTAAACCAGGCATAAGCTTTTACAGGATCAGCTGCAACCCCAATACCATCTCTGTAATAGACACCTAATTGATTTTGAGCCTTCCCATACCCTTGCTCAGCCGCTTTTTGCATCCAGTATACGGATTGCTCAAGGCTTTTTCCGACTCCATCACCATAGAAATACATATCAGCCAAATTAAATTGCGCATTAGCATTTCCCAGGTCTGCGCTTTTTTGATACCAAAACGCCGCCTTTTGCAGATCGGACTTACCTAATTTTCCAGAGTCATATAAATAACCTAACTCCAATTGTGATTTGGCATGACCTTGATTTGCTGCTTTCTCGAAATACTCAGCAGCCTTCTGAAAATCTTTAGGAACACCATCCCCTTGTTCATACATCAAACCAAGATTATATTGTGCGCTGGCATTACCTAAGTCAGCGGCTTTTGCATACCAGTTGAGAGCCTGAGTCTTATCCTTTTTCACCCCTGTACCGGTATCATAATTATACCCAATGGCCAAAGCCGCATTAGAGTTGCCTTGTTCTGCTGCTTTTTTATACCATATCATAGCCGTATCGGAATTCTGAGGTACACCAGTTCCAGTATCATACATATAACCCAAACCATATTGGCCATCTGCATTATTTTGATCAGCTGCTTTCTGGTACCATTCAAAAGCTTTTTTATAGCCCTCAGGTGTATTAAGGTACCAGTAGAACCCTGCTAATAATACCTGGGCGTCAACATTGCCTTGATTGGCTGAAGCAAGTAATAATTGCTCTGTTTTTTCTGGACTATAGGTTACACCTTGGGCATTATAATACATTTTACCCAGCAAATATTGAGCCTTGGCATCCCCTTTATCTGCTTCAGGAGACAGCAAAATAAATGCTTTTTCGTAATACCCTTTGTTATAGGCCTCTTCACCTTCCTGAGTTGTAGCGATAGCTGAAGAGTTAATCACTGTCAGTAGAGAAAGAGATAAAATATATTTTTTCATGTCCATGATATATACCTTATTTTAAGAGCTATCGCTTTAAAGTATATGACATAAATTCAACAATGTATAAAATGCTTTCTCATTTTGTTTTTTTATATCTTTTATCAAAATATTAGGTGTAAACCACATCACATATATCGCCTGTATAAAACTGCAACACAACCTTTTTATTCTTGACATAACCGACATTAAACTTCAAATTATACTGATTCTCCATGCGAGACATAAAAAAAGACGTATTTTTATGAATATTCAGGAAGCGTTAATGTCCCTTGCCCTTCAAAAGCATGGGATGTTGGAATTCAAGCTCTTTATCTGAAGGCACTTTATAACAATAATTCTTTTAGTACGGTGAATATTGGTAGCAGTAGTGGTGTAAGAATTTTCGACGAACTTGATAATGATTTTGAGTGGGGATTTAGACTCGAAGGCTCATACCATTTTAGTACAGGGAATGATCTAAATGTTAACTGGATACACTGGCGTGATGATAATAAATTACGACTGGCTCCTACCCCAGGCAGATTGGCAATACAGCCGAATGCCAGTTTGACTCAAAGATATCATGGTAGCGCTGAATTTGATGCGGTGAATCTTGAATTTGGACAACATGTCGATTTTGGTCAGTACAAAAATATTCGATTCCATGCGGGTGTTCAATACGCGGATATCAATAATGAAACACGCGTGGATGAAACTATAGCAAACGCCATCAATGAGCTTGCATTCCTAAATGGCACTACGTCGTTAACTTCAACGCATTCATTCTCTGGAGCAGGACCGCGTATCGATGCTGATATGTCCTATGACATCGGTAAAGGTTTTGCTATCTATGGCAATGGAGCTGCTGCACTATTAGTTGGTGATAGCAAATATGCTAACAATGCTCCTTTTAACGATGTAACACGCCCTGTCCGCTCTGTTTATACAACGCTTGTGCCAGAATTAGAAGCAAAATTAGGTGGTAAATATACCTATCCTATGACACAAGGTAATTTGACGTTTGATGTGGGTTATATGGTAGTCAATTATTTTGATGCACTTCATCGAAGCGACGTGAATTTAGCCCCTGTGGTTGAATATAGGGACAATATCAATTTCGGATTACATGGCCCTTACGCTGGTGTAAAATGGATTGGTTATATGTAAGTAATGCAGGATGATCAATTAGCCAAATTGAATTACCATAATTTGGCTAATCATCCATGTTTCAATTGAGGTAACAGACTATTCATTGACAAATCATCCGAATAGCCAGGCATTTTTTCCTTATTAGTTCTGACTGAATTTGTAGTTTGAAAAAAATCTGGTTTAAAAGGGCTTAAAGCCTCTATCCCCATGCCTAATAAAGAACCAATGAACCCCATATTGGCAAATCGCTTGATGGTAGCACCTTGTTGGTTTGTTCCAATAAGTATCTTATTGACGTAACTAAAACAATCATTATCACCTGGTTTCATTTTGGTTAATATGAAAGACGCCGTCGGAGCATTGGTTTCCTGAAGTTTTTTATGATAGGCCAGCATTTCCACAATCTTCTTACCACTTACTGTTCTCGTTTCGCTTTGAGCTGGAATTTCTTTGGTATCGGTTGGCTGAGGGGTAAACTCTATTAAATACTCACGATTTTTAATCTTAATTTTTATATACGCATGGTGCCCCACACACCCATGAAGCAAAGATTCGCCAATAAAACTGGCTAGAAAGGAGTTAATTTCATAATCAACCTTATGATTTAGAAATTCCTCATACTCGCTATCATCATTGAAAAGTTGCTTAATTTCACTTTCTACTTCGCCAAGATAAAATGAAAATGGTTCCATTTTATTTCGACTAAACATGCGCAAGGAATATTCCTGATTGACATTGCCCAAACTCGCACTTAAACCATCAAGGCCAAATTTTATTTGTCGTTGTACCTCATTTTTAAATAGCTTTTTAGGTGCCCTGAAACCAAAAAGTCCACCAAGAACTGTACCGGTAAATGTTCCAACAAGAAAACCAATAACCGGTTTGTATTCACATAAACCGTTAATAAAACCCAGTATTCCTCCTAACAATCCACCGACCACGCCTAAAGCTAAAGCCGAAATAATACCGCCAATATGCAGTAAAATAATCATCACTTGAGCAGTGAAATGATGAGTCTTAGCCACTCGTTGCAATTCAGAGAAATGAAGAACCAATTCTTTCAGCAATTGGCTTGATGGGCATTGATTATCTAAAAAATTGGTTTTTTTTAATTCTTTTAGCTTATGCAAGGTATCCAACAATTTTAGCAGTACTGCTAAAAATTCGTGTCTGGACGGGACATTTTGGGATTTTATCGACTCTAACAGAATGTACAGATAATATTTAAATTCTCCTGTAGGTAAATCGATAACACGCTGTCTGGCAAAATCTATCTCCAGGAAATAATTTTTCTCATCTATCATGACATAACAAACCAACAGGGAATCATACTGGAAAACATATGGCTCAAAATAATACTGTGATTATACTATTTGATCAACAATGGGGCAATGACTCTGGAAAGAATGTTCACTACCAATATTGGTAGCGACCCACCACAACCAAATGAAATGCACTTAAATGATTATAGACTAATGCAACCAGCAAGAAGTGAATTTGTCAGCAAGCGCTTCATCTCTCGGCAATAACCTCCTGAGAGATAAATTTCGGTTTGGTTTGCCCATGCATGCCGGCTAATAAATTTTCCTTGGACAATTGCAGCAGGGTCACAGGTAAAACTTCTTCAGTTTCCACACTATGAGCATAAGTAGGACTAATATGAATTAATTGTTCATGCAATTTTTTCAGTGATAGCTCTGAAATCTCTGCCTCATCATCAGTCACCAAAACAATACGATTCCCCACACTATTGCGCGCAAAATACCAATAAGGCTCTATATTGAGCGAAGTTGCCAGCACCGCACTTTGCAATTCACTGCCTGTAATTGAGCAGGTTTCCAATTTCAAGAGTTGAGTTTTATAACAAAACTCAAGCTTTGGTGAACTATTCAAATATCCGGTACATTTCACAATATCTTTGAGTCTGTAGCGAATAAATCCCATAGCTGTTGTCAAAAACACTTCGTATTTTTTCCCTACTTCTAACTCCCAACATTGTAAAAGATTCTCTTTTTCAATTGCCGCCCCCTCTGGAATAAACTCCACAATATGGGCACCTGGATGTAAAATTCCACCCATGCTATTAGTCTCTACAGGAACAGTTAACCACCCCTCGGTTGCCGAATAAGTGCCGTCTACCAGTTTAATCTCAGAACCCAGCAATTTTTGTAATTGCTGAGCGGGATATTCACAAAGACCAGAGGTCCAGCATCCAGCCATTTCCAGAGATGGCCACAGTTGTTTGAATGAGAGATGGTCAACCTTGTTGGCTAAAGCTTGCAAATGTCTTCGTCGTTTCCGGGTCATGTTGAGAGGTGGAAGATGCGATGGCAGAGGTTTATTCCCCAATAGATAAGGAAGATATTCTTTAAAACCCTCAATACAGCGTTGATAAAAAGCATCAATTACCATCGGCGTCACCGCAAATATCGCACTTAAATCAGAAGCCAAACCGTAGATGGGACCCCATTGATTGTAAGCCTCATGGCTAGCAAAAACCTCATCAGGCATGGCATAAAATTTTTTAATAAAGGAAGGCAAATGACGATAATTAAAATTACTAATCCATCCCGTAGGAATACCGGCAGGAGTCGTTTTATGAGTATCTACCGCGACAAGATACAACATTTTTTCCTTAAAAAAGCCGGGGAATCGCTGAGTTAGACTGTAAATATACGGGGCCATTGTACGCTGAAATTGTTTCTTGAATGAATCTGTTATAGGGAAAAACTTTCTAACTCCTGATGTTCCTGAAGTTTCTGACCAAAAAATCAATTCCTCACCATTAAAAGGTTGGATAGTAGAATGCTGGGCTGCCAACAGTCCTTCCTGATAATCTTCATATTCTGTAATTCCAAAATCATTAAGAACTACAGGAGATTGATCTTTTAATAGTTTCTGCCAATAAGATGATTTTTCCAGCAATGGAGCAATTTCTGAATTCCATAATCGTTCTCTCGCCTCTTTAGGATGCTTGGTATCATTCAGAAAAACCTGGTATTTTTTCTTTGTCATGGCAGCAATTAAAAATCTCTTCCAATTCATCCCTCATTACCCCGCAATATGTATTGGCATAATAGAAAACAGCTGTTTTTCCTGATAAAAAGAATACAAACGCTCACTCATAGCTTCTTGTAACAAGCTATCAATCATCGAACCTGAATTCAATCGCTTAAGAATTAACTGCATCGCTAAATCCAGCCAATCTGTATTTTGCAAATCATCAGAAAGTATCTCCTGATTATAGTGCCAGAACTGCAAACAACAACTGGCGGCAAAAATCCAGCAATATTTTTCTGCCAAACGAAAAACGGCTAAACTGCGTGGGTCAAATAATTTCTCATCATGTAAACGGATGATTTCTTGATCCAATTTTTCAATTTCATGACGTATTGTAGTGATCAATGGATTGATTGGAATTGAGTTTAACGACAGGATACCAGCCAATACATCATCTTCTTCATGAGTAAACAAACCGAGTCTATCCTCCTTAAAAGGAGGACAAGACAAACGAACATTAAAAATTTTCTCAATTTTTTCGGAATGCTCTCCCTGATTTTTACCCCGCATGCCTGCCTGGGGCAACAAATTACCAGCAATAAGGGATAAATTAACTTGAGTACTTCCATCAAACAAGCCAACCACTTGAATGTCGCGTCTTATTTTCTGAAAAATAGCCCATTGCGTGGTTCTCAGATAAGCTCTGGCGCCTAGAATAATGGCACACTGTTCTGCTATATCTTCTCCAATATGCGGAATAAGGAATTTAATAATCGCTGACCAAAGACTCATTTTTTCCGGTATTACCGTACAGGCGCGAACCATAACCTGAGCAGTGCAATCCGCGATTAATAAAAGAGTAAACAATTCGCCAAGCCGCTGTTTTACTGCGGGTATTTCAAACACTGATTTGCCATACAGTTGTCTTTGTAAGCTGTAAGACAACGCCAGTCTCAAAGCAGTATCAGCGCCCCCTATCGCCAAACAGGCACATAAGGTTCGCGAAATCTGGAATACCTTATAAGTTATTTCCAAACCACGTTGTTCCTTCCCTATTAATGCATCCTTTGACACTTTCACTTTATCAAAAGAAAAACCACTGATGTCTAACCCTCTGACCCCATGAGTTGGCAGCTTGGGCGTTGGAGAAATGCCCTTTTCAGCTGATTTTTTATCGATATAAAACAAAGAAAAACCTAATAGCCCTCCCTTCTCATTAGTACGACACAACACCACAGCATATTCGCTCAAGGTTGCAAAATTAACACACCATTTTCGTCCCGAAATTTCCCAGCCATCTTCAGTTGGTTTGGCATTCATCTTATTGGAAGTCAAATCGGTTCCATGCTCTTCTTCTGTCAAAGCCAAAGCTCCTATTTTTCCCTGGCGAAGACTTTCACTTAAATATTTCTTTTGCCTGGAACTTCCAGCTATCCATATTGGCAATGCAGCAAAGAAAGCCAATCCAAACATAATAGCCATAGTGATATCACGCCTGGCCAACAACCTGGTTAAAGTATATAACTCATCAAGGGAGTTCAACTTACCCCCTAAATATTGGGGTATAGCATAGTCCAAATAACCCCATTGTTTAATGAATTCTATTGGTGACGAAGCCAATATTTCCTGCTCATCAGCGAGCAAAATTTGTTGAAAATTAACAGGAGAATTGTCATCCAAAGGATTACCCAGGCATGACTCAAAAAATTCAGACAGTTGTATCAAATGTTCATAAGAAGTCATTATTTTCCTTATACAATAGAGTGCTTTGCCAAAGGCATGATTTCCATTCTTCTATATAAAAACTCCAAATGAGACGCAAGGCGACTGCGAATTTGCGCTGGTTGGATAATTTCATCAATCAAGCCCAAAGAATAAGCCTCCATGAGAGAGTCGTCAATTTGAGATTTTTCTGTCAATTGGGGCTGTGATGATTCCTGTGCTGGTTGACCATCCATAGCTTGCACCTTGCTGGTCGTTTCCTTACCCATAACGCCCAGATTTGCTGTTTCCAGAGCCAAAACCAAATCTCCATTCTGTGATTTGGTTTGCATCATGAGAAAAGCAGCCGCTCCATAACATTTACGCACGATGACACTTAGCCTTGGCACTCTGGTTTGCATCGCCACACAAAATCTTGCGCCATGTTGCAATAACCCTTTTTGCTCTTCTCTTTTACCAGGCATAAAACCTGGAACATCGATGAAAGTCAAAATCGGTATAGAATAAGCATCACATATTCTTATAAATTTGGCTGCTTTTTGAGCCGCATCGGAATCGATAGCTCCACTGTAACGAATGCTTTGATTAGCGACAACCCCTACTGCAAAACCGTGCAGGTGTACAAAAGCACAAATCATTGCCTGTCCATAAGTCCTTTTATACTGGATAACGTTTGAATTATCCACGACAGCCTGAATTAAATTGAGCATATTAAATGGTATTCTGGGATTTGCAGGAATATCAGGAATGGAATGATTAGGCTCCATGATAGGATGTACAGGCGGACGTTCATTGGTATGTAGAGGAAAAAAACCAAGCATCGTTTTCACATGGTTTATTTGTGCGGTTACACTATCATCCACGAAATCAGCAATACCCGTTGTCGTTGCATGCAGTGTTGCGCTCCCCAGTTCGCTCATAGTCACTTTTTCACCAATAGCCTGTTGTACTACCGTAGGACTAGTCACCATAAGATAGCTTCTATGCTTGTTAAAAAATAATAAATCCATTAACACAGCGGAATACGCCGGCGCTCCAAGAGTGGGTGCAAGTATCACCGCAAATTGTGGAATAATTCCTGACAGTCTAATATTTCGAGCAATAATTTGCGTGTATTCGTCACCACTTAATAAATTTTCTTCGAGAGAAACTCCAGGAGACGCTAAAAAGGCAACGATGGGAATGCGTAATTTTTCCGCTTTATCCATTAAATGAATAATTTTTCTAGCACCTTGTCGGGTAACATAACCCCTGTTGACTGAAGAATCATGGGCATAAATTGCTATTGGCCTTTGATGCACCTTAGCTAATCCGGTAATCACCTCAGCGCCAGGAAGGGAATGAGTTTTATTATCCGGAATATATTCAGAACCTATTGGTAAAAAGCTTTGTTCATCAATTAAATTATCTATCCATTTAATTAACGTCTTATCGGTATGTTGGGAAGACATGTCTCTTTCCTCTTACAATATTCAAATCTTGAACCTCAGACTATCTAATTTGGAAATTAGTTCAATAGTCATAATAAAGCCTAGCGTTGTGGAACTTGCGCTCTGACGCAAAAAATTTAAAAAAGCCTACCAGGCTATCCTATCAAGTTTAAATTATAGAAAATTCGCGAGTGTTTAACTAACCCATCTTTATTTTTGAAACACATCCGTTGCCTTTAATTTAAACATCAAAGCGAAGGTTTAACTCAACCGCATGGGTTAACAATCCCTTGATGTCATGCTGCCCTGCATAAAATTGTGTTTGCCCAGTCATACCTGGATTGGTGATAATAGTGCTCTGACTTGCTTGAAAATCTGTGGTTTTAAATAAACGGTACTGCAAAATTGTTGTTGCTTTCTCGCTCACCGCGTAATTAATACCTGCTTTAAACTGCCAAGCAAAGGCTGTTCCATATAGAGATGGACTATTTTGCATAGCCGGCGCTGTTTCAACTAGAGGGGTATTGGGATCATTAATATTAATGGAATTATTGGTTTGCGTACTACTTGATCTTAACCAGGCCAGTCCTAAACCAGCACCTAAAAAGGGTTGTAGTTTTCCCACATTAATTAAATCATAGCTTGCATTAGTCATAAAAGAATAAATGTTAGCTCTTGTTGTTATCTTACTAATGGGGTTATTAGCCTGCTGGGCGTAGATTGCTCCAGTTGTACTGTTTTGTTCAAGCCAACTATAAGTACCATAAGTATCTCTTTGTATGTTTTGATACAAAAATTCTAAGTCTCCATGCCAATTGGGACTAAAATATTTCCCGACTGCCAGATTAATTCCATAACCATTTTTAAACTTATTTTGCCAATTGATATCAGGCAGAGTAAATAAACTGGTGCCTATTGCAGTTGGCCCATACAACACCGAGTTGGAATTTGAAATATGACTAGTAGTAGTATTGGAAAAAACGGCTCCTAAACCAGCATTAACATAAAAAGCCATGGATGGTGCTATGCCTAAAGTCCCTGCCGTAGCATTGTATGCTAAACTTAAAAATGCAGATGAAACTAGCGCATATTGATAAAATTTCACGAATAAATCCTTTTAATTCTTACAGCTAACTATGAGCTCACTTTGTATCATGAATCAGTAAAAACATAAACATTTTCGGCTAAAGAAAATAAGTCTAGTGATATGGAGCTTTTTGTAAAAGCTATAATTCCAAGAGTTTATTTAAATTTTAAGAGTACGTTTTATCAGCAGGAATATAAGCAATGATGCGCTGGCAATAAGCATGATCCGGTATTTCATAAGGAACCTATCTCGCATCAACGATGTATCCATTAACACCAGTCATCCAGACAAAAGAGTTATCCTTTATTCTACTGGGTAATGTCCACTTGGGCTTCAACTGCCTGATTTTAAACAGAGCGCTTATGAACTTACTTTTTGTGTTGATAGTACTTTCAGACAGACCAAACTAAGAAAACAAATCCCGTAATAATTTGATCGCTGGTATTTTTTAACTACGATTGCAAAAATTGAGGTTTGTAAAGAGGTCTATATAATCTTTTCATGTCCCTCCTGCATGATCCCATTTTTTAAACAATGCTAGCATTTTCAAAGATCATGGGTATATAACGATGTTATAGGCGAGGTTCCAATCTGATATTTTAAATTTTTGCATCAGGGCGCAAATTCTAGAGCAATTGGTCAATACTTAATTACCAAAATAGGCTACTCTTAATTGTATAAGTTTAGAGCTCTTTATACGAAAAAGATAAAAATTCTTGATCTGGTAGAATAGAAAGAGTGTAATTTCAATGACCATCTCTTTACATGCTCCAGACAAGATAAGGACGCTTTATGAATATTTTACAACCTGGTATACAATTTGAAATTACTGGGGCATCAAGAGTTTTACCTGAATCAGGCCCTATCACAAACCTGGAAATTTTAAAGAATTTTCCAAGAACTGCGGATAAAGCTCAAGGCTTTCTCGAAAAATTCGCAGAAAAAATAGGCGAAGAATTCGGTTTTCATACACGATACTGGTGCCACAAACCATGGGAATCACTTGATAACTCAAGAGAACTGTCTTCTGAATCATTAGCCATTCAAGCAGTAAAAAAGCTTATTGAGCACTATAGGCCAGAAGAGATTGAAGCATTTCTCTTGGGTTCCACAACCAATAAACGCTTTACAGGCTCCCAAGCGGCTGCCGTGCTTGGAAATCTGGGATTAAATGCGCCTGCTTACGATTTAAAAACAGGTTGCTCCACCTCTTTATCAACTTTGCATTTTGCCTATGCATTGATGGCTTTAGGTTATCAAAAAATTTTGGTTTGTTGCTCTGAAACGCTTTCCAAAGTGATTGACCCTGAAAACGAAAAAACCTGGATAGGTTTGGCTGATGGAGCAGCCTCATTACTTTTGGAAAAAAGTAATGAGGGGTCTTTTACCATTGAAAAGAGTTTTTTTTCTACTGATGGTCAATACGTCGACGCATTTACGACTCAAGGGGTATTTCCGCCAACTCATGAGCAAATTGATTCAGTCGGTTATCATCTTGTGGGTGATGAAACCTTAATGAAAGAATTAGCCTATTCCAGATACATGCAAATGCTTGATAACTTATTGGCAACAGAAAAGGAAAAAAATGAGATCACATGGATAATTCCACATCAGGTCAATCGAAAATTAATAGACCAAGTGCTTCATGAAAATCATTTAAACAATAAAATAATAATTTGGGATGCCGATACTATAGGCAATATAGGTGGCGCATCTATTCTCTATACATTAGCAAAGGCAGTGGAGGAAAAATTGTTTGACAGATCAGGAAAAATTCTCCTGATGAGTGTAGGTGGTGGCCTGTCCTATGCGGGGCAAGTGCTAAACTATCAAAAAACCTCATTTAGCAATTAAGGTATTTTATAGTGAAAAAAGAATATTTGCAGTGCCAGTCTCTGGTTGACGTTGTAAGGTTAAGAGCTTTACATAGCCCTAGCAAGAAAAGCTGTACTTTTCTGAACAAAGAGTTAGAAGAGATAATGACTTATGAGCAACTGGATCAACACGCCAAAGCCATTGCCGCAACTTTACAAGAAGAAGGAGCACAACCTGGTGATAGGGTCTTGTTATTGTTTGCACCTGGATTGCCCCTTATCCAGGCCTTTTTAGGCTGTCTTTACGCGGGCTGTATTGCTGTACCAATTTACCCACCCGCTCAAGAAAAATTATTGGATAAAGCACAACGCATTGTTGCCAACTCAAAACCGGTAATAGTACTGATGATTGCGGATCATATCAAAAAATTCACTGCAGACGAATTAAAAACAAATCCCAGATTCCTGAAAATTCCTGCTATTGCGCTTGAGAGCATTGAGTTAAACAAAAGCAGTAGTTGGCAACCAACTTCTATTAAGAGCAATGACATTGCGTTTCTACAATACACTTCAGGCTCAACTATGCATCCTAAGGGAGTGATGGTAAGCCACCATAATTTGCTGGATAATCTGGGTAAAATTTTTACTTCTTTTCATATGAATGATGAAACCATTATTTTCAGCTGGCTGCCCCCCCATCATGATATGGGTTTGATTGGCTGCATTCTGACACCCATCTATGGTGGAATTCAGGCAATCATGATGTCTCCCTTTTCATTTTTACAAAACCCGTTTTCCTGGTTAAAGAATATTACCAAATACAAAGCAACTATAAGTGGCAGCCCCAATTTCGCTTACGATTATTGTGTCAAACGAATCCGGGAAGAAAAAAAAGAAGGGCTGGATTTAAGTTCATGGATAACCGCGTTCAACGGCGCTGAGCCAGTGAGAGCAGAAACCATGGAGCATTTTTATCAGGCATTTAAAGAGTTTGGATTTCGTAAAGAGGCCTTCTATCCATGCTATGGCCTGGCCGAGGCCACTTTGTTAGTGACCGGAGGAACACCAGGAAATCCATACAAAACGCTAACTTTGGCCAAAGAGCAATTTCAGGATCATCGCGTGCATTTTGCAGACGATAACAGTCCGGGCAGTTACAAATTAGTCAGCAGTGGTAATCCTATTCAAACAGTTAAAATTATAGATCCTGACACCTTGACCCCATGTGATTTTGACCAGGTTGGTGAAATTTGGGTACAAAGCAACAGTGTCGCCCATGGCTATTGGAACCAACCCGAAGAAACAAAGCATGCATTCCAAGGGAAAATTAAAGAAAATGAGAATAGCCCAATCTATTTAAGAACTGGGGACTTGGGCTTTCTCCATGACAATGAGTTATACGTTACTGGGCGGATTAAGGATTTAATTATTATTTATGGTAAAAATCATTATCCCCAGGACATAGAGTACAGTCTGATGCATTCTCATCTCCATCACGTATTGGGGAAATGTGCTGCTTTTGTGATTCAGGAGGAACATGAATACAAACTGACTGTGATGTGTGAAGTAAAAAATCGCTTCATGGATGACGCGGCCCAAGACAATTTATTCAATGAGATTTTTGAACTGGTTTACGAAAACCACCAATTGGAAGTGCACACTATAGTCCTGATTCCACTCAAGGCAATGCCACATACTACCAGTGGAAAAATTCGCAGGAATTTTTGTCGAAAACATCTTTTGGATAAAACTCTGCCAATAGTTGCTACCTGGCAACTCAATAAAATTGAGGAATAAAATCATGCATTTTTTGGCGCCAGATGTTCCGAATAAAGTAGCAATTACTCAGGATAATCGAGCAATAACCTTTGATGAATTAACTCATGAAGTTTTAGACTGTTCAAAGCAAATCCTGAAACTTCCAAAAACCGTCATTATCCTTCATGCAACACCCGGGATTGAATTTATTATTCAACTATTAGCCTGTTTGGAAACAAATCGACCCATCGCCCTTTTCCCCAATTCCATTTCAGAGGAAGAAAAACAAATACGACTGTCTCTTTTGGGTAATGCCATAATGATAAATGAAAAAGGGGAATTACTGGAAACATATGAAAATAAAACGATCCAGACTCATCCTCAGATGGCACTTATTCTCTTCACCTCAGGAAGTACAGGAAAAGCTAAAGCAGTTCAACTATCAAGCATCAATATCAAAGCCAACTGCCATGCTGTTATTAAAGCGCTGGAATTTAAAAAAGTTCAAGATCAATTGTTGTTTTTACCTTTATCCTATTCCTTTGGCCTTCTGGGTCAATTGTTACCTGGTTTAATGTTTGGCCTGAGCACCCGACTAATCACTCATTTTACTGACATTAAAATGCTAATGGAACAAGGTACTATCCCTCAAATGTGGAGTGGCGTACCCTCTCACTGGGTAGCAATTAATGCCATAGCAAAACGATACCCTGACAGCGCAGCCAAAATTAACGCGATTGTTTCTGCTGGTGCTCCTTTATCCACGGCTCTCAGGGCGGATTTGAAACAAATATTTCCTAACGCTATCATTTATAACAATTACGGATTAACCGAAGCATCTCCGAGAGTACTGACTTATTCCAGTGATGATCCTTTATTTACAGAAAATTATGCGGGCTACCCTGTTGGCGATTGGAAGGTCAAACTGTCTGCTGAACATGAATTATTAATTAACGGCACTCAGATGATGCTGGGTTATCTTGGTGAAAAAGACAGCACTAAAATACAAAATGGTTGGTTATCTACAGGAGATATTGCAGAAATATTACCCAATGGCTTAGTAGCAATTAAAGGCCGACGAGACAGCCTTGTTAATATTGGGGGAGAAAAAGTTAACCTCTCTGAAATCGAGCAAAAAATTTGCCAAATTGATGTGATAAAAGAGGCCATTGTTATCCCGCGGGAAGATAAGATATATGGAACACGATTAATTATCTGTATCGAAAAAAAATCGCTGCCCTCTCCGATTTCTGAGCAATATTTAATAGAAAAAATACAAACACATTTGCTACCCAGGAAATTGCCCATTCAAGTGCATCTCATGCCATCCCTGCCCAGAAATCAACATGGGAAACTGGACAGGAACGCACTGGTTTTGGATATTGACGACCTTGATAAGAAGGAAAAAAATAATGCTGAGTAATCGAATAGAACAAGTACTGGAACGAATTGGGCTTACCAGTCTTCCTGAAAACAAACAGGCGAAACTTGAGCAAGGTGGTTTGGATAGTTTAATGCTGGCCTTGTTAATCATTGAGTTGGAACGGGAATTTGAAATTAAAATCCCTGTCATTCCACTGGAAAAAGAGCGTTACGAATCGATCAATACTATTGAACAATATCTCATTGAGTTGGGGGCAAAATGAATATCCTGATTACTGGCGGCTCCTCTGATATTGCCCAAGCCATAGCAAAACGACGCAGTGAATCAGGCGATAAAATCATCATTACCTGTTCTAATGACACCAGTCTTAATAAAACTCTTGCAATATACCGCCAACAAAACATTGAAGTAACGGGTTTCATTTATAACTTTTCAGACCCTCAAGCTTGTGAAAACGATTTGGAATTGATTTTAAAAGAACCACTCGATGGGATCATATTAAATGCGTTTACTCGGGTCACCCAGCTGCGTAAACTACACGCATTACCCTATCACGCGGTGCGTGCTTACCTGGATAACAATCTCAATGGCAACATTTGGCTTATTCATCGTTTATTACCTGCCTTACTAAAAAATAAATTCGGGCGACTAGTCCTCATTTCAAGTCTTTCAGCGACAGCTGGCACCAGTCGATACCCCGTTTATTGTGCGGCAAAGGCTGCTCTGGAAGGATTATTCTTAAATTTGGCTGTTGATTATAGTGCTAACAATATCTTGTCTAATATAGTACGCGTAGGCTTAATTAAAACCTCCAGAACAGAGCAATTTTGGAAAAATCCAGCCTATCAGGAAAAAGTAATACAAATTATTCCACAGGGCACTATGGGTGAACCAACTCAAGTCGCGGAAGCCATTGATCCACTTTTGTCAAAAACCTCGTTTATGACGGGATCAGTTGTAACAGTCAGTGGTGGTCTGCCTTTAATGCGTTCAGAAGGATTGTTGTCATGAATTTTTTCCGTTGTGAAAAACCCATCTATATAAAAGGCCCTTTTGTTGCGCTTCCCGAGAGAGTCATGAGCAACCAAGATGTTCTCAATTGGATGAACAGTACCCAAAATCCAGCCGTGATTGGGTTTTCGACTGGAATTAAAAACCGGCATTGGGTGAATGAGGATCAAGCTTGTAGCGATCTGGCTGTACAGGCAGCTGAACGATTGTTTATAGAAAAACCCAAGGAAAAACAAAAAGTGATTCAAGTGATCCTGGCCACTATCTCCGGGGATTATCCCTCCCCGCCAAGCAGCCCTCTCGTACAATACAGACTTGGTCTGCAAAACGCCGGGGCTTTTGATATAGGGGCTGCCTGTGCCGGATTTGTTGTCGGTTTGCATACCAGTGCTGCTTTAGCACAGACCAATGGTGGTTCGGTATTGCTCATAGCCAGCGAAATTCGCTCCAAATTCTTAAATAAAAACAATTTTGCAACCAGTGTTTTATTCGGTGATGGAGCAGCAGCATGTTGTGTTTCTCAAGATAAAGAAGAAGCTGATTTTCGCTTTATAGCGTCTGCGTTGTTTGCCGACGGTGAAGTATACGATGCCGTCTCAACCCCGGCAGGAGGTTCCCGTTTGCCCGCCGCGGTTTGCAATGATCATGAGCAATTTTACATTACCATAAAGGAAAGTACCGCTTTATTTGTAAAAGCGGTACATGGTATGGCAGACAGCGCCAAGGATTTTTTAAAAGAATTAAATCTGACAATCTCTGATATCCAATGGCTTGTCCCTCATCAGGGAAATAAAAATCTGGTTTTGTCGGTAGCAAAACAATTAGGTTTTCCTGAAGAAAAAACGATAAAAACTGTTGAGGAAACAGGAAATACCTCAGGCTCCAGTGTAGGCATCGCTTTGGATCGACTGAGATCGGATGGCAAAATACAATCCGGAGAAAAGGTACTTTTGGTGGCAGCAGGTGGAGGAGGAATTGCAGCCTGTTCTTTATTGGAAGTTGTCTGATTTGGCTTCGTTGTTTGTTGAGGCATTTTACCCATAGCTGTCAAGCTAAAACTATTTACTCTTATAGAGCTACTATCCGTTCAGGCTGAGGAAGCGCTTGAGCGCTGTCTCGAAGCCTTGTTGGTTTTTTGGGTAAAGGCTTCGAGACAGCGTAAACGCCTCCTCAACCCAAACGGATAATTAATCTATAAGAATAAGCAATTTTAGATTGGCGGCCATGGAGCAAAATGCCCAAGCTCACTACAAAAAATGGAATAAACGATAACAATCAGGCTTGCGTAAAATCATACAAATCTTTATAAGTATGAAAATTCATCGCGTCTTCTTCACTGACCTCTAATTGATATTCTTCACTGAGGATAGCCAAAAGCTCAACTATTTTTAAAGAATCCAAATGTAAATCCTCTATTAGTGCTGTATCATCATGAATATCATCGGCTTTGGAGCCGGATAATTTACTAATAATTTTTTTCAACTCTTCATCGGTAATTTTCATTAATACCCCTTAATTTGAAATAGCGTCATCTTGCAATCCAAGATAATACCATGCGACTAAAGAACTTAAACCTAAAATCAGTAATATCATAGCTAAAGAATATTGACCATACCCTTTAATTCCTGCAATAAACCCGCTGGCCAGTGCTGCACTTAAATCCTGCATGCTGGCATATAAAGCTCCAACTGTTCCAGCCATTTGCGGAAAAGGATGAAAAGCCCCGGCAAAAGCATTAATAAATGTAAATCCGGCACCAGCACTGAATAATGTAATTGGAATCATAATAAAATAGATTTGCGACCAACCCAGCATCGTAATAAGTAACAGGCTTAAACCACCGGCAATCATAAAAAAAACACCGGTACAAACCATAAAGGATATTCCTTTACGCATGACCAGCTGACTGTTGACAATCCCGCTAAAACAGATGGCACCCGCAATAAAAAAGGTTAAACGCCCAAATTCCAAAGGACTCAATCCCAAGGTATTTTGAAATAAAAATGGCGCAATCGTAAGATAAGAAACCATTCCAGCAAAAGCGAAGCAAGCACACAGTGTATATCCCAAAAAGACCTTGCTACATAATAAAGCGAAATAATTCTTCGCCATCACTTTGATTTTTGTAGCTTCAGGATTTAAGTGTTTATTCGTTTCAGGAAGAATACTAAATGCCAAAAGCCAAACAAGGATTCCAAAAACAAATAAGAACAAAAAATTGGCTTTCCACCCAGCCCTCTCTTGAATAAATCCACCTAAAGTAGGTGAGGCTGCCATAATAAAAATACTGACAACACCGACATAAGAACCAATTTTAGCCAGCAATCGATCGGTGAACAAATCTCTGACCAAAGATCGCCCCACTGAATTGCAACACCCAATTCCAAATCCCTGCAGAAATCGACCCAAAATTAACACACTGACGCTGGGCGCAAAAAAACAAAATAAACTACCCAATATACTTAGTCCAACACCGAACATTAATGGAGGTTTGCGCCCTATTTTGTCTGATAAGGGGCCATAAAAGATATGAGATATGCTTAAACCCAACATAAATATAGAAATGGTTAACTGAATCGACGCTTCTGTGCTGTTCAATGCTGTGGTAATCGCCGGAAGAGAAGGAATATATTGATCGGTTGTAGTTTGCATCAAAGCCATCAACATTAATATGACAAAAACTAACCAAGGATCTATTTTAGGGGTATCGGTTGGACCTGGATGTTCCTGATGCATCAAATATCCTTTAGAATGATTTCTAACTAGGCTGATAACAATATCATTATTTACAAGCAAAACAAAAGTATTAGAAAATAAGGCATAGGCCACAACGTCTGCAAAATAGAAAATACCCATTGCGAAACGTCTATCACTGTTCAAAGGATATTTATGGATATAAATTTAATGGTTTTTGCCTCACCTCTTTTCCTGATCTTCATAGGAATTGAAACTTGGGTAGCCTATTATAAAAAATCCGGCGTCTATCAACTAAATGATTCGGTCAATAATTTCAGCAGCGGCATTCTTGAAGAAATTGGCGCACTCCCCATCAAGGGTCTGATTATTTATGGCTACTATTATTTATATGAGCATTACGCTATTTTTAACGTTAATCCTCAATCGATTTTTTCCTGGTTGCTTTTATGGATCGGAGTTGATTTTTTCTATTACTGGTACCACAGAGCAAGCCATAGAAACAGTTTCTTCTGGATAGGTCACTCAGTTCATCACCAAAGTGAGCACTTTAACTTATCTGTTGCTTTAAGACAGGGTTATTTCCAAACATTAACTTCCTGGGTGTTTTATTTGCCCTTGGCCCTGATTGGTTTTCCAACCTGGATGTTCGTCATTGTCGCTTCTATCAATACCATCTATCAATTCTGGATTCATACTGAATCCATCCGGAAAATGGGTTGGTTTGAAAAAATATTTAATGCCCCCTCTCATCACAGAGTTCATCATGGCAAAAACCCTCAATACATAGATAAAAATTATGCGGGAAGCCTGATTATTTGGGATAAACTGTTTGGCACTTTTGAACCTGAAGAGGAGCCGGCTGATTATGGAGTCACCGAACCCCTGGATTCATGGAATCCTTTTTATGCCAATGTCAAAGTGGTCAAAGATATTCTGCATTACGGTAAAGGGCTAAAAAGCAAGTGGGATCTATTACGTGCGTTCTTTATGCCTCCAGAATGGATCATTCATCGCTTGCAACAAGAATGCTACCCTGTTTCAAAAAAAATAACAGTTAAAAAAAATGCGCAGTCACCCGCAGTTTATATGCTAACCAATACTGCATTTGCAGTTTTCTTATACACTTATCTATCTCTTGTTTTTGATCCTGCTATTGTCACATCCTGGCTGATTGGAGCATTAATTTTACTGACACTTTATACTCTTGGCCGAGTTGCAGATGGCAATACCAGTATTTTTTATTTAGAAATATTACGCGCAACATTGGTGCTTTTAATACTATTGCTATTAAAAAACACTTTGTTATTGTCACTCGGTTTCAGTGTTTTGTTTTATGTCATCAATTATGCCTTATGCACTACTTTTCCTTATAAAAGAACCGCATCTTCTTTCTGAGAAGCGGGCATTGTTCGATGATGATTAACCCTTAGTATATGGTAGAGGTATAGTTTTCTCAGAATCAGTCTCGCAGGTAATATGAATTGTTTCTTGTAAAGATCCTCTTTATAATCAATGCCTGAGTTGAAACATCCCGCTAAGGATAGCCTGATGCATAATATTGCAAATGAAACACCTGCTCAAATAAATCAGCCATTTGATCCGGTAACCAATGTTTTAAAATGGGTTTTACTAGTTACCGCCATTCTTTGTTTTCTAATCCTCATCTGGGGAACTGTTAAAACCTATCAACTAGTACCTCCTTTACCAGACCGTTTTGTAGCCTCCACAGGCGAAACTGTAATGACATCACAGGACATTGTGGAAGGAAAAGCAGGTTTTCAACGTGCTGACTTAATGGACTATGGCAGCTTATATGGTATGGGCTCCTATTTTGGCGAAGACTATACAGCAAAATATCTAGTGCGTTTAGGAGAATTGATCCAGGAAGAACTGGCAAAAATTCGTTTTAATAAAGCCTATTCCGAATTAACAGAGAGTGAACAATACGTTATTAATAAAGAAATGCAGAATTCACTGCAACACCTTGATCTTAATACAAAAACAAGCATTCTGACACCAGCACTCACCACCTCAATACGACAATTGCAGGCTGAAATCAGCCGATCGTTACTGAATCATAATTTTATAGCGGGTTATACCCAAGCTTATAGTTTAAATCCTGATACTGCGCTTAAAACTGCAAACTTTCTTATTTATTCCTCTTTAACAACGATAGCTCGCCGCCCAAATCAAAACATATCTTACACTAATAATTGGCCATACGAGCCAAGCGTTGGCAATACCCCTTCATCAGGAACATTTTATTGGACCTGGATTTCATTTTGCTTTGTGTTTATGGGATTTGGTGCGGTTCTCTACATTTATCATCGTTATTTAAGTGATGTTGATCATGGCCCCATGGAACCTATTTTTTCAGGTTTCAAACCCCTAACTCAAAGCCAGCGTAAAGTAGGTCAATATTTCCTTGTAGCCGCTTTGTTTCTTTTGCTGCAAATCGCGGTAGGAGCCATCATGGCCCATTATTATGCTGAACGTGAAAGTTTCTATGGTATTAATGTCAATACGTGGCTGCCTTTTAATTTCCTTCGAGACGTCCATATCCAAACTCCCATTATCTGGATCGGGCTTTCATGGATAAGTGCAGGCATATTTATGGCACCCATCATTAGTGGTAAGGAAGCCAAAGGACAAGGATTTTTAGTTGACTTCCTGTTTTATGTCACTTTGCTTGTAGTGGGTGGTGCCATCCTTGGCAATTACCTGGGGATTATGGGTTATATTGATAAAGCCTGGTTTTGGCTAGGTAATCAAGGCTTGTCTTACATACAATTAGGAAGACTATGGCAAATCGGGTTTTGCATTGGGTTGTTTCTTTGGAGCTTTATTGTTTTCCGTGGTATGTGGCCTACATGGAAAGGATTAAAAAAAGCCACCATTGAGTTCTGGACTGGTCGAATCAAGCTTGAAAACCTATTTTGGGCCAGCACTATCAATGTTGCTGTTTTATATTGCTTTGGGATGATCCCCTTAACAGGTATTGAAAAATCGTTCACCATAACGGATTTCTGGCGTTGGTGGGTTGTTCATCTATGGGTTGAACAATCCTTTGAGTTTTTTGCTGCCTGCGCTACAGCTTACTTGCTCATGGGAACTGGTTTGGTTTCCAGAAAAGCAGCAGAGAGAACAGTATATTTTGAATCCATTTTAATTTTCCTGGGTGGAGTAATTGGCACTGGTCATCATTGGTACTGGACTGGGACTCCCGAAATTTGGATTCCGCTAGGATCTATGTTTTCCTTTATCGAAGTCTTGCCACTGGTTCTTCTTATTATTGATGCGATTCAGCATCGACAACTGATTAAAAAGCAGAGAGCGTTTACCTACAATCTCGCTTATCTTTACATATTGGGAGCTGCATTCTGGAATTTTGTTGGTGCCGGTGTATTCGGAGGAGGTACACTTAATGCGCCACTGATTAATTATTATGAACATGGAACATTCTTGACTTTAAATCATGCCCATACTGCCTTATTTGGCGCATTTGGGCTTCTTGCTCTCGGGTTAATCTATTTTTGCCTAAGATATGCTGCCGGTGAAAACAAGACATGGAGTGACCGCTTGGGTGTTTGTGCCTTCTGGCTATATAACGCGGGGCTCTTTTTATGGATTGTCTTGAATTTTTTCCCGATTGGCTGGTCCCAGTTAATGGCAGTATACGAACATGGACTATCCTATGCCAGAAGTCTTGAGTTCTATAACACCACATTATTATGGCAATGGCTTCGTTTTCCGGGAGATGTCGTATTTGCCTTGGGCGCTCTTCTTATGGCTTATGACTTTATTGTTAAAATTGGGCCTTTTTTCCCGAAATTTGCCCGTAATCGCCGTTTTATAACGGGATCGCCAAAAGCAACAGGCTCTGGCACATGAGCAATGACCTAAAAGGCAGAGCCAGTGTATTTTATTTTAATGATTATTTTGATAAACCGAGTTCAGAAATGAATGTCGACATTCAGTTGATTGTATGTCGCGTTGCCATGGAATTCCAGTTAAGAGATCAGTCCCTACCTGGATCGGCCGTATTTGGTTCATCTTGAACGAAAATCGCTGCTTTTAGTTAAATTACACTTGTGCCAAATAAGGTCGATCAAATTCTTTAGATAACTCAGCCTCGTCTTCTTGTTCCACAGGCAAGAAGCCTGAGGTTTGCGCATCCCACATGGATTTGTATAATCCATTGTTTTCTATCAACTCTTGATGTGTGCCGTCTTCTACTATTGTTCCTTTGTCAAAAACCAGGATTCTATCCATATTAAGAAGGGTTGAAAGACGATGCGCCACAACTATGGTTGTTTTTCCCTCACATAACGGCTGCAAGGATTCTTGAATGCATTCTTCAGTCAAGGAATCCAGTTGTGAAGTGGCTTCATCTAAAATCAATATGGGAGTATGATGCAAAAACGCTCTTGCTATAGCGATTCTTTGCCTTTGACCGCCTGATAGCTTGGTCCCTCTCTCCCCTACTATAGTATTAAAACCCTGAGGCAAATTCTGAATAAAATCCATGCAATTTGCTAAAGAAGCTGCTGTGACTACTTCATCCTTGCCTGCATCCTCTTTACCATATTGAATATTTTCTAATAAAGTGCGATGGAATAAATTGGTATCCTGAGGAATCATACTGATTGATTTTCTTAAAGAATATTGCGTGATCTCGCTAATGTCTTGATTATCAATCAATATCCTTCCACTATCTACATCAAAATAACGGAGAATTAAATTAATGAATGTTGTTTTACCGCCCCCGGAATAGCCTACAAGACCAACTTTCTGTTTAGCCGGGATGACCAACGATTTATTGGTAAATAATTCCTGACCATCTCTATGACGAAATGTCACATTTTCAAACCTGATTTCACCGTGCGTGACTTTCAACTCTTTTGCATTGGCTATATCCTGAACTTCTATAGGTTGGGATAATATGGCAAGTGCCTGCTTTACTATCCCTATTTCGACAAACAAATCACAAAGCGAATTACTGAGACTCCACATTTGATTCATAATGGCAAATGAAGTCGCAAATATAAAAACCACGTCACCAGTGCTGATTAAATTCCTCTGCCAGAAGTTGATGACTGAATAAATCATGGCGATTAACATGATACTGACAGGAACATCGACTAAAAGACGAAAAAAATTGATGAAAAGAACCAATTGCTTATTACTTTGAACCTCTTTATTTTGTGTTTTCCAAACGTATTTTTTTTCATACTCATTTTGGACAAATAATTTTACGGTATTAATATTATTCAAAGAATCAACAATCTTCCCTTTTAAAATGCTTTTATCTTCCGCATTCACCCTCGCCAGCTTATTGATCTCTTTGGCTGAATAAAAACTGATAAATAATTGGATTATGATCCAGCTTAGCAAAATGAATGCAAACCAGGGATTAATGGTTAACATTAAAATGATTGAAACTACAATTGCCGCAAAAGTAGTGTTTACATTACACGATACAATTTTACGGATGGCTTCCAGTGATCTAGGTATATCACTTATCTTATTAGCCAAGTTTCCCGCTAATTGATTAGAAAAAAAATGATGGGAATGCTGGATTAAATAACCGAAAAGGGTCATACGGATATTGGCTTGAAATTGAGGAACGAGGTAGGCTTGCCACCAATTATGTAAACGCAACACCAGAATGACGCCAAACCAGGCAACTCCACCCAAATACAAAGCCGGTGCGATGTCTTGAAATATGCTTTCTTTTCCCCCTTTATGGTTTGTTATCCCATCAATAATCATTTTTAAAGCGTAAGGAATCACATTCGTTTCAAGCACCATCACCACTGGTGCTATGAAAAACAAAGCATAAAGCCAGGGACTTTTTTTAATAAAATGCCAGGAAAATCTCAAGATAGTCTTGGGCAATTGTTGTAAGTCAGACATATTCACATCCTTGTAAAAAATCTGGAACTTCTTCTTTAAGATAACAAAGCCGAAGGTAAAGAGTAAGAGGTTGCAAGCAATTAGATGATAAATTGATGAATTTTTACATATTAAATCATCACTTAATGAATATTTTGAACAAACATGTGCCTTACCAAACTTAAGGAATACTAAGCCATAAAATAGAGAGACAGCATATTACACCAATAAACCATACAGTAGAGCGTAGGGAAGACCAGTTCAGCAAGTAGAATAAATGGTAAAAAAAACGAGAAATAATATAGGCAATAGCTAGATATTGTGTCGGTAAAGACACGGAATTAGTTGCCAAAGCAGTTAAAGAAGCTGTTGCAAATATCAGTAAAGATTCAAAAGCATTTTGATGGGCTGCCAGAGCTCTTGCGCCAAATCCTTGCAAGCGAGCTTGCTGCTCTCTGGGATAACGATTATCATAGCCACCCGCCTTATGCATGGCATAAGCTACAGGAACTTTTGCCAGATAAGGTAGCAATATAGCGATAAACAAGCAAACAATTATAGTATACATGGTTATAGAGTATCTCAGGCATATATTAAAAATAACTAAATGACATATTAACCAAGATGTTCTCTCAACTCAATCGGGCAAATTTAATTGTAGTCGACTTTAGTTAGCAGGAAAACTCCTTAAATAGCTTTTAAATTAGTTTATAGTCATTTTTTGGCTAATAATTAATAAAATTGCTACAATTTTATTCTATAGTATCTTTTTGGTATGATAAAATGAACGAGTATATTGAGCTTTATGAGCGCCACAAATATGAGGGAAATAATACAATAGATTCCTTGATTCTGACTTTGAATAGTTTAAAACAGAGCAGGGAAAGCTGGGGACAGGATAACAAGCTTGCCAAGTATTTAGGCTTTGGATTGCGTAATGCTAAACACCCTTTTTTTCAACCCAAAGTGACGCAAAAAAATTTACAAGTAATAGAAACTGTTATCGAAAAATTAAATGCTTTAAAAGAGAGTCCGGATTACCAACAAGAAGGAGAGACATCAACAACTCGCCTGGATATTTTAGGGATATTAGGAGAGCGATTTAACGAATTATCCAAGAATGGTAAAACTCGTGGATTATTTAATTACGTCATGTTTGATGAGGGTTCAATTGATTTCTCAATGAGAGAGAGCACTCTTGTAGAACCATCACCTTTAGAAATTCTTACTGGAAATGAGGAGCCTTACGAAGATGAACAAACGTGGGAACCTCCCTATATTCATCAACTACTCGATTCAAAAGGAATACCACATACAATTTTTGACTCTTTAGAAAACAATGATTTAAATCTTGAAAATGATCTGGGCGATCATGTGAAGTGGGCTTATGACAATATTTATCGTCATTCCTATCCTGACTCACACCAAGAGTCGACTATAGCAAGATTTCATCACGGCATACAACATGTTACCCGAGCTGCAAACTATGCACCTGTATTTGCCAATTTATACAGGAGACATGGTAACGAGGAAGCCCAAAATTTAACAGCAACAGACATCAAACTCATCCAAATCGCTTTGTTATTCCATGATTCGGCCCGAGAAGGAGATGATGAAGATTTATGGGATCATGAAAGTGCTATCTTTTTATACTATTATCTGACACGCGTTTTACATATTGATGCAGAAACAGCAAGATTTGTAGCTGAGGCAACTGCGAACAAAGATCCGAGTCCCGAGAATGGCTATTTTCAGCTCATTGAGGACGAATATGGTCAATTATTCTGGCAGTTTGCTAAGTATGAAGAAGGACATTTTCCTGCAAAAAATATCTATCAAAAAATAATTCATGATTGCGATTGTCTTGATATCATCAGGGCAAGAAATCAATACGATGCCACCTATCTTGATTTTTATAAGGAGATAGCCAGCAAAAACAATCTTGCTTTAGAGGAGATGGCCGAACTTGTCGTAGAAGCCAGAGGCCTTATCTATAGCCAGGGTGATTCCTACATTACTAAAAAAGAAGAAATCAAAACAGGTTATGAAAATGAGGAAGCTCATGCCCGCATAATCAGGGATATGCAGTCAGAAGCTTATCCTATACTCAGCACATTGTATGGCAAACTGTTATCTGTAGAAGAATTGCAGGCTATGACCTTGGTTAATCTTACTCCTTTCGATGAAACAGCAGGAATGGCTGGAGAAAATCTGGCTGCGGCATTGAGAGAGGGGAGAATTCTGGCTCGTGGTATTACTACACCAAGTGCCATGCCTACACTTAGGCCCAATAAACCGACTCTAACAGATGAAACATTGGCCGAAAGAGAAATGCGAAAATCCATGCGATCTGACAATATTAACATCAAAAGCAGAAAAGAAGCACCCAATCTCAAATACAAAAACCCGCTGCGCTCAACCTCCATACTCGGTTATGGAAGTGGAGTCTATCCAGCTGCAGGCATGTTGATCTTCAATCCGGATATAGGCCAAATTAAGAGAATTTCAGCTGAGGATTTTGATAGCGGCCGAGGTCAAAAAAACCATCTGGCCCATTTACAAGAAAAAGAATACAAAGAGTCTCGTGAAATTCTGGAAAGGGAACTTGATGATCTTCATCATAAAATGAAATTGGGCTTATTTGGCAAGAAAACGCAACTTGGCTCAAATTACGTTGAACTTTTATATGACATTAACAAATACGATGCCATTTTCTTTACTAATGACCCAACCATAGGAAATGAAATTGCCTATAATGATTTCAATCCAGCCCATCCCCTGTCCCCTCTCTTGCAAGCCATTTATTTACAGAAGCAGTATGCAAGACAATATGAAGAAACTCGTAAAGCTTATTATGAACGCTATGGACAAGAGAGGGGTGAAACACTATTCCTCGAACGCTTTGGCCCTAACCAATTTTTACCAATTTACGAATATTCCGGCTTAAGGAATAAGTTAACGCCTTGTGATACAGAAAAATTAACAGATGAGAATATTGTTAATATGTGGGTGGAGATGTGTTCTGATTTCATGAGAAATGCGCTGTCCCATATGGGTAGAGATAATAGCTATGATTTTTACGATGAACTTCTTTATAACATGAGTATTGAAGACATAAAAGTTTTAAGCATGTACAAAACAAAAGGAAATATATTGGCAAAAGTGAATCAACCAGCTGATTTAAGCTACAATGTTGAATTAAGGGAGAAAATTACTGATGCCATTGCCAAAGCTAAAGAAAAAATAATAGCAGAATATGAAGAGGCTGTTTTCAAAAGACTTCAAGACAATCAATTATCTCCATTTTCAAAAGAAGCATTTTTAGCACTAGAATATAGCCCTCGTTTGAGAGATTTGTGCTCTGATAAAATAAAGGATGATCTATTACGCTTTATATACTCCCCAGATGGAGTCATTTCTTACAAATTATCAGATATTGCCTCAACCTCATTAAGAGAAAAAACAACGACGCTTGATATTCAACATTGCAGCACTAAGGAAAGGAATTTCTTGTGTAAAAATCAATTTTTACAAGCCTTTATTCTATGTCAGCAATTAGGTTTAGAGGGAGAAATACAATTCTTGCGCAACAAAGTGAATGAATTGGCAATACAAGTTATTAATGATCAAAGTGCTTTCATCACAGGGAGAAACTATGAATTGCAATCAGGCTTACATCAGATGATTAACCTAAACAATATAATGACTTTAATAGATAAGGACAATCACCTAAGGGATAACATTGAATCAATCTTATTGGAAATAGTTTCTAAACTGATAGACACCTACACAAATGAAAGGCTGAATTTATACGACAGCTACATGCTACTTAAGACACTCCAAGATGCAGGCATTCCAGATGTCAAATTAAAACATTACTTTAGGCCTGTATTAAACAAAGCGAATGAGACCCTCCATGAGAGGAAACCCCATGAGTGGAATCATTATTGCGCCATTGCCAAGTTGGTAGGAGATGAAGCGAAACCTTATATTTATAGCTGGTTGAATGATTACAACAAGCCATTCTATTCCGAGATTAATTCCATGCTTGATACATTTAAGAGTGCCGGGATTGTTTTTGATGATGAAAATTTGGATGTATTCAAATCATTATTGGAAAAAATTCATTACAATGATGCGGCCTTCAACTACGTTCGCTTATCATATTGGCTTAGGGTGATGAATAACCTGCAATCCTTAGCTCCTGAAAGCCATTATTCAGAATCCCAACTGGAAATATTAAAAAACCAATTTGATAGAGTCATTGAAAAGCTTATCAAGACTACAAAATCAGAGTATGAACATGCTTCCTACTACTCACAAGAACAAAAATGTTACCGTCAATTAACATCGTTTGCTGAAGAAATTAACACCATTTTGGCCTCTGATTTCTGTTTACCAGTCCCTGACTCGCTGATTACGGAATTCAATCTGACTCTGATTGCCTTTAGTGAAATGGACTTAAGCCAAACTAAAGTGGATAAATCAAAGTTTCATCTTTTAAAACAACTTCATAATAAATTGCCAAATCCGGAAAAAAGAGAGCATGCGATGGAAAAGCTCACTGAATGTATGGATTCAAAAAAACAAGTTGAAAAAGATCAAAAGCAAAACATTTCAGCAGCGGGCCTCTAGCCTGATAATATCAGACTGTGTCGATTCTGATTTGTACTCTTTGCGTATTTAAAAAAGCATATCAATTCATAGTGCGATGTTAACATCTTTTGGTTTGTAAAATTTATACCATATTTTATGCATTATCATGATTTAAGGATTTTTTATTTAAGATTGATGTTCTTGGCATGTACCGTTACTATTAAGCTCATAACACTCTGTAAAAACGGAAATAACGGAGAAGTAAAATGAGTGATATCAGTCGTGGCGATATTCGGGTTAAGGGTTTTACTGATTCAGAAATGGATTTTCAATTAATCCGGCAACTGGGCTCCAGCAGCTATAGTGCTGCATCAGTCGGCGAATGCTTAAATATTGCAAACGCCATGAAAAATGAAGACCCTGAAGAATGGGTCAGGCAGTTTGAACGGTTAGCCGAATGGCAAAAAAAAGACGGTTTGGAGCGCATGGTAAAAAACCACATCATAAGCGGTCGAGAACAATTATTCAAAGCCTCCAATTCTTTTCGTGCCGCTGAATATTACTCCCCTCCTTCTACAGAGCATCACAGAAAATTGGGATTGAATTCAGCAGATTGCTTTTGCACAGCCATCTCAAGCATGGATATCCATTTTGAAAATCATTCCATTCCTTATAAAAACATTAATCTCCCCTGCTATTTTATCTCCCCTGCCAATGATGGAGAAAAACGAGATACCGTCATGATAGTCAGCGGCTTTGATGGGACACTAGAAGAAGAATTCCTCATGCGTGGCTTGGCTGCGGTAGAACGTGGCTACAATGTGATTCATTTCGCTGGCCCTGGCCAAATGGATGTCTTTCGAAAATATCCGGACACTTATTTTGAGCCTGATTTTGAGCAAGTGGTCAAGAGAATCATTAATTATTTTGAGTTCAGGCAAGAAATCAACATGGCCAAATTGACATTGATGGGCATTAGTTTTGGCGGCTATTTCGCAACTCGTGCCGCAAGTCATGAACCAAGAATTAAGGTTTTAATTGCCAACTCCCCTATTCTGGATTTACATGCTTATATGTGTTCCTTTGTAAAAATGGACCCTTGTGAAATGCCTGATTCAGAAGATTTTAGTATCGATGACTTACCCTCTATACCCAATGAAGTGATGTCTGCCCAACTCAAAGCCCAAACAGAACATTTAATCAGAAGATTTGGACAACCTACTTTTAAGGCAACATTCAATTATTTAAGAGCATTTACTGTAGGTGACTCATTAAATCATATTAAAATTCCTTGTCTTGCATTATTAGGCAGTGGTGAAGGAGGAGAGCCTGGAAAACAATTTGAACAGTTTTGCAAAATAACCAATTCTGAACACTATGAATTTAGTGATTTTGAGGGCGCTGGAAGTCATTGTCAGGTAGGCAACGTTTCTTATTCGAATGCTGTAGTTTATGATTGGTTAGATAATTTATAAATAATAGTGTGCCTCTGCTTATAAAGAGATAAGAAATAAAGCAACTGATTTATTCAAGCACTGTTGAACCAAAAGGAATTAAGTATCATGTCACCAGATGATTCAAAGAAAAAATCAAAAGGACACATTGTCTTGTCTTCTCACCCGGCACGTCATACGCAAGCCCCATTAAAAATCAAATGGGGTGAAAAAAATCCTAAAGACAGAGGGCCTGTTATTGCCTCTCTCACCAACATCAAAAATCGAAATGCCGTTGGAACTCACTCAGGGTCTTATTCTGTTTACAGGGCCTTGGCAGTAGCCGCTGGTCTGCTTGATCCCGAACACGTTCCTGACCTGACCGACACCATGCCCCCTGTTGATATAGGGCCTCATAAACAATGGAGTGAAGCAGGTAAAATTGTCTCTCTCGATCCCTGGGGACATCTTGTGGCTTCTGTTTTTTCCGAGGAAATAAAAGCAGGATATGACATCAGACCAACAATTGCAGTCACAAGAGCACATATTAATATTCCGGAATTGCATATTGCCATGCAAAAAGGCAGATTAAAACCTGATGGGAAAATTTTAAGTGAAACTGGGGATGTTGTGGTAACAAAGGCCGCGATTGAACCAGTGTGGTACTTGCCTGGAATTGCAGAGCGCTTCCAGGTTTCAGAAGCATTGCTAAGACGTACTCTTTTTGAACAAACAGCAGGAATGTTCCCTGAATTGGTAACCCGCAGTGATTTGGATGTTTTTTTACCACCGATTGGCGGCTTAACTGCTTATTTCTTTGGTGATGTGACCACAATTCATAATCCGGAAATCGAATTAACTTGCCGTATTCATGATGAATGTAATGGCTCTGATGTCTTTGGCTCCGACATATGCACCTGCAGACCTTATTTGGTTCATGGAATTGAGTTATCCATTGAATCGGCACAAAAAGGAGGAGCCGGTCTTATCGTTTATAATCGCAAAGAAGGAAGAGCGCTGGGGGAAGTCACTAAATTTCTCGTTTATAATGCCAGAAAAAGACAGAAAGGTGGGGACACTGCCGCCAAGTACTTTGAAAGAACCGAATGCGTTGCCGGTGTTCAGGATATGCGTTTCCAGGAATTAATGTCCGATATTCTTCATTGGCTGGGGATCACTAAAATTCATCGCTTCGTTTCAATGTCCAATATGAAATACGATGCCTTGCTCAAATCCGGAATTAATGTCATTGAACGGGTAAAAATACCAGATGAACTGATTCCCCCAGATGCCCGGGTAGAAATAGATGCCAAGCGTGCAGCAGGATATTACTCACCAGAAGGAATTATTGATATCAACGAATTGGCCAAATCCAAAGGACGAGCCCTTCATGAATAATCAAGAGCAACAAATACAAAATGTTCTGAATATGCTTCGTGATCCTCACACCATCCGTGCACAGTCACATCGTATTTTAAATTTGGCGAAACAGAATCAATTAAAACATTTTTCCCTGAATCCAGAAAAAATGACAACGACAGCATCGTATATCGTAGACATTATTACCAGCCGTTACCCTGAACTCGATATTCCATATCACAGCCGCTGGCGTCATTTTGAAATGGATGGTCTTGCTCGAGTTAATAAGCTGCGCAAACAACTTGAGCCAATCTCCCCCTCAACATGGGGAAAAATACTCTATGAACTGGTCATCATCAGTGTTTTTCTGGATGCAGGGGCAGGACCGCTTTGGCGCTATAAAGAAGCCATCACAGAAAAGGAACACAGTCGCTCTGAGGGATTAGCACTGGCCAGTTTATATCTTTATGAAAGCGGAGCATTTAGTGCTGACCCCAACAACCCTTTCCGCGTGGACGCCGAGCGTCTGCTTGACTTTAAAGAAACAGATCTCATAAAAGGTTTTCAGGTCACCCCAACCAATTTGCTTGAAGGAATACCCGGACGAGTATCCTTGCTTAATCGTCTTGGAGAAATTATTCATCGTAAGAGACACTATTTTAATCACCAGGGGCGCCTTGGTGAGTTTTATACTTATGTTGGATCCTTGCAAAACAACAACATACTGTCTGCTACCCAATTATTTCAGGCCGTCTTAGAAGCTTTCAATGATATATGGCCTGTTCGATTGATATATCATGGTGTATCTCTAGGTGATGTTTGGATCCATAACGCATTAAAAACTGAAGAACCAGGCTCTGAATACATACCTTTTCACAAATTATCGCAATGGCTCACTTATTCTTTAGTAGAACCACTGGAACAAACCGGTATTCATGTCACTGATTTGAATGCGCTGACCGGCTTGCCTGAGTATCGAAATGGTGGTTTACTAATTGACACCGAACTATTAAAAGTAAGAAATCATGAAATTCTGGAGCAACCTCAAGACCCCGGCTCAGAACCCATAATTGAATGGCGTGCTTTAACCGTGGCCTTGCTCGATGAGTTAGCTTTATTAATCAGGCAACAGCTCAACATGAACGCGGAATCTCTTCCTTTAGCGAAAATACTGCAAGGAGGCACTTGGGAAGCAGGGCGACAGATTGCTCAAAGAAAAAGAATTAATGGTACACCCCCAATACAAATTATCAGTGATGGCACGGTATTTTAATAAGGAATAATAATGGACTTCAATCAAGTAATGGTTATAAATCATCCCCTCATTCAGCACAAACTCACCATAATGCGGAAAAAAGAAACCAGCACTGTAAAATTTCGAACACTGATGCACGAAGTAAGCATGCTATTAGCTTATGAAGTCACTCGGGATTTGGAAATAGAATATGAAGAAATAGAAACTCCCCTGGCTACTATGCAATCACCTGTTTTGAAAGGAAAAAAACTTGTTTTTGTCTCGATATTACGTGCGGGTAATGGTTTACTGGATGGCATGTTACAACTAGTTCCTACTGCCCGAATTGGTCATATAGGTCTCTACCGAGATCCTAAAACGCTCGAAGCAGTCGAATATTACTTCAAACTACCTGAACATACAGAAGACAGAGATGTGATTGTTGTTGACCCCATGCTGGCAACAGGAAATTCAGCCATTGCCGCGGTTAAAGAGGTCAAAGCCTTACATCCCAAATCAATTAAATTTCTTTGTTTACTGGCCGCTCCTGAAGGCATTTCCAATTTTCATGGAGAACATCCTGATGTCCCAATATTCACAGCAGCCATAGATGAGCAACTGAATGATCATGGATACATTGTTCCTGGTTTAGGAGATGCAGGCGACAGACTATACGGCACAAAATTAGCCCATTAATGTTGAATTATCCTTATTTCAGGGATACCAAATCAGCCATTAGTGAGCTGAAATAGTAATTAAGGTTGTCTTGCCCTTTCAGTAATGACTGCTTTCACCTTTTGACAAGGGCATGCTGAAAAATTACCACTAACTGTTCTGTGGACCCCTCTGAGTGTTTATGTGGGACAACAGATGTGATGTATCAAGATTCTGAAGAATTTTGGCAGGGAAATGCTAAGAAACAAACGCCAGCAAATATAATCTCTTGGCATAGCCCTTATTGCATAAAGTCATATCTACAGGACTTACGATAAACCCCAATTTCTTTGTTAAACAATGTTTTTAATACGGTCATTTAGTGTATCTAAACTCCCTCATTAAAAACATTTTTTGCCTCGACCTTGGAGTTTTTCGTAAGTCCTGATCTAATCACTCTACGAGGGAGCGAAGAATGTTAGAACTGAACGACAAAGAAAACGCAGTCATTAAGGCTATACATCATAATCATAAGAAACGACTTGAAAGCCAAATGATAACGCGTTTTGGGGTATATTTTGAGCAATCGAACCATCCTGAAAAATTATATTCCTGGATAGAAAAAATTGAAGACACACGTCTGCTAGCTAATCACTATCTGGATACTATCGCTCTAAGTCGAGCTCCAAGCACCATATCGTCATTGGAAAAGGAAACGGCTGGCTCTTCCTATTACATTGAAAAGGCAAAACTGCTTATTCCGGAATCTATAAGAAATTTTCTTTCTGAAATCAATTCTTCCAATGACAACACCTTATTCAATTTTGTAGCTGCCGAGGTCTTCTCTCTCGCTTTGGGCAAATCGATTACCGACCTGTTATTTGATTACTTCAATAATGAATTTTTAGGAGCACCAGAGAACGTTCAAAAAGAGTTTAATGAAAATCTGGAAAAACAAACTGAATTATCCAATTTGATAAAGAAAGAATGTGAGCGCATCTCCATAGAAATTATCAAATTATTTCATTTCAGAGAAATGCTGCTACTTGGAAAAATAAGCAAATCACCAATTGAGCCCAATTCCAGAGAGGAATTTATTGCCAAAGCAAAGATTACAAACCAATCTGGTGAATCCATTCATTTGGCTATCGAAATCTATTTTGCACGCGAATTAAGTCGTATTTTTAACTCGGGTTTTAAAGCACTTTATCAAGTCCATGATGTGGAAATTCAAAGCGAACATCAATCACCTCTGGTCAAATGGATCAATCAAATGTCAGAGTCTGAAAAGGTTCGATTGGCCTTTACTCAGGAAATCCAGTTGAAATTCATGCTCCTGGCAAAAGATTTTTTACTTGAAAAAATGAATCAGAAAGGAATACTCGCAAGATACCCTATTATTTTTTCACTCTTTGCGGGAGTCATTATTGCTCCAATAGTCGGTGTGACTATGAGTATTATTAGTGGCGGCACTTTTATATGGGCTATAGCAGCTCTGGCAGTGCTGGTTTTTGCTCTCTCTTGTATAGCAACTCACCTCCTAATCAATAAACTCAGCGTATTAACCTATCAACGCTCTTCGGATAACAGAGCTCATATTCAGCAATCTATCGACATGATCAATGGAGAATTTTTACGTTTGAAAAAAGAAAGTTTATTAAAAAAGGAAACAACCAGTGAAGTTATTGAAAATACAAGAGATTTTGAAAAGATCAACCGGAACTTTCATTTAGTCACGATTGGTAAAAAGGTAGCCAGAGGCTCAGTATCCGGATGGTTAAGAGAATATGCTTCTCGATACAGGCATAGTAAAGCCATCGAAATCGATTTGGGAGATGAATACAAAGAATTAATTACGCAAAGCAGGATACAAACTCAAGAACTCATTCATTCGATTAACAAGAAGAAACCCAAATTATTGATTAAATGGATTCACGATACCATGACTTATTTGCGGGATGAAAAAAATCAATCTGTGATTGAAGAATTTGAATTAATCCCCAAAATCAAAGAGCAAGTCCTTGAGATTGTCTGTCAACTCAACTACATCCCTCCTATGTTATTGCAATTCTATTCTAACTCCAGAGAGAAAGGCGGTCTTGGAGGCAATGAATCCGATTTTTCTCATATAAAACGTTTGAACCCCATCGATGCGCCAGATAAACCCAAGCATAACCCCTATCATTATCTCTGCGATACCGCTCTGAATCTGTTTAAAAAATATGAGCCTTTATATACTTCGACTTGTATTTTTTTAGGAGACCCTGAATACCGACAAATGTTAGGTATTGCCAGAAGAGATGCAGAGGAACCTGTAACAGCGGAAAACATCAATCGTTATCTTGATAACTCCTACACCTTTTTACTATCGCTTTGCCATAAAATCAAACCTGGATTAGGACTGGATCCCTTGCAACAATCAGCGCGCGTCACGGATGAATTCGTTCTCTACAGAATGCTGTTGCTAAAACAGCTTGCGGCAATTTCCGAATCTGACAGCAAAGAAATAAGCAATGAAATCAAATTCAAGATTAGGCTTTTTATTCAAAAATACTTTAATCAGGATACCAAAATTATTTTTGATGATCTTGAAAACCAAATGTTTTTGTTAAATAAGGAAGCTCCAAATTCCCATATCTATAAAAACAGCGATCATTTTGAGGTAATCGATACGGAGTTGGATAACATTTTTCAAGCCATCACGCTTGATATGGCTTATAACTCCAATAATTTCAGATTCATTGATATTCTTGATTATTTCATTAATAAATTTATTAAAGAACAGGACTCTCAGTCCGCAACAGTATTTGCATATGGAAAAGCCGAACAGGAAATCAATCCTCAAGGTACAAAATATTATCTTAAAACTCTTGCTCAATACTGTAACAATACGGCTGAATTTTTAAAAAGCGCTCAAACCAATAAAACACTGACGGCCACAAATCTTCTTGATTGTTATCGATACAATATCAGCTTGCAAGTTTGTAGAACACAAATTCGGATTATCTGTAGCATAAAGGAAATCAATAAGCTAAGAGTGACGAATGAGACTACTGAACAAATAGCCACTCTACTCAAGTCCTTTCAACAACTTACAGAATTTGCAAAAATCCATTGTTACTCATTAAAACCCGATTCCTCCTGTTATCGATTATTTAAACTGATTGAAAACAAAGCCATCGAATCCAATTTATCCAGAGACTGGATAAAACGACTTGATGCAAAGGACGCTCTCATTTACATGATGGATGATCTGCCTAATCAGTTAAGACTTTCTAGAGATTACAACGTTTCGAATTTATTTTTTAGTTCGACAAGGCAAAATAAAAGAGAAAAAATGGAACCCTCGGAAGAACTTATAGTGAGACCAACCTAAATTAATTCAGAGGTATTATTGGTAAATAAAAACTCGGTACCTTGGAACCTGGATGGCCAACACAAGGACATCCAGGTTTTTCTATGGCACTGTTAACAAAGTAGATTAAGTACTTTAAGGCATCTTAAGGCAAAAAAGAAAAGAACGTTGTATCACGTTTATCAAATCGTAATGTGAGGCGCTTATTTTCTTTAATTTTTCCAAAAAAGCGCTCAATAGCCGAACGGGTTTTATAACGTTCTTTATCTCGAACCCCAGGGCAAATAGCCCCTTTCTTGCGAGGAATAACTGCCGTTTTTCCAGTACTATTAATTTGACTTCTCACCTTGCCACAATCATAACCTTTATCAGCAATAATATATTGAATTCCTCGCCAGTCACTTTATTGCCAAAGAGAGTTAAATTCATTCATATCCACCTGATTACTTGCAGATAAGCACGCTCCATGTATTTTTCAGGAGAAAGGGCCACATGAATTTTAGTACCTACATCTTTACGACCACGACCTATAGATTGAGGTCTTTTTTTAGAAGCTCCAGAACCATGGCGATGAATGCCAATGTTAGTACTATCAACCCAGCTTTAGGGTACATTTAATTTATTGCAAAAAGTTTCCTTTTTATCACAATATCTACTTTGTTAACAGTGCCATAGGTGAACCAATCTTTGCGCAATATTGCCATTGTAATAAGTGTCGAGAACTTGCTTTATTGTCTGAAAATCATCAGGATAAAATAGATTATTCCTTTACCGCAGCTTATTTGACTCATAATTTCAGCATTGTATCTGGCGAAAATAATCTTGAGAGTCTCATTAGAGAAAATGCAAAATTATTGCTTTGTGCAACCTGCAAAAGCCTTATTTATGGGATTTTCCTTGATCCCACAAAGCAAGGCGGCATTGGTGTCAATGTTAACAATTTTAACTTCAACAAAAACACACCAGACTCATTTAAATCAGTAAGGCATATTTGATACGCCAATCGTATTATTTCAACGATACTCTGCCTAAATTTAAAGATGCTCCTAAAGACCAATTTGGTTCTGGAGAACTATTTGAGTGAGATCCCTTAAGAATTCACAAGTTCTTTCAACTCTTCAGGAACATTCTTATTATTAATTTCCATACGCTGCTCTTTGAAGAAACGACCACATTGATGTAACAAAGAAGGCACCTCCGTTTTTAGCCCAAGCTCTCTAATGTAATTACTCAATTCCATGGACTCTGAGATGTCTACTTCTTTGTTATTATCATCCACTAATATGATTTTTTGGATATTGGGAAATGCTGCCCTTAACATTTGACGTTGCTCTTTTGACATGTTCCTGATTTCACTAACATCCAGGCATATGGTTTGAATATGAGATAAAGAATTCTTGAACAAAGCCAAATCAGCAAGAGATAAACGATATAAGCAGGTTGAGCGTAAATCAAGGGATGTCACACCAGCAGGGATAGCAGCAAAAAGTTGTGCTAATTCAGCACCATTTCTGATGATACCGAAACCATTACTAGTTAAATTAAGACAAACAATGGTATTAGGAATGGCAGCAAATGCTTGAGTTAATACAGCACTTGAGATACCTAAGACATTCCCAGTCAAATTCAGTGAAGTCACACCTGGAGGAATAGCAGCAAAGACTCGTGCTAATTCAGCACCACTCATGATGTCACCTAAGTTATTCTGGCTTAAATTAAGGCCGGTAACACCTTTCGGAATAGCAGCTAAAGCTTGCGCTAATTCAGCGCCACTCATGAGGCCTAAGTGATTCCGGCTTAAATCAAGGTCAGTAACGCCTTTCGGAATAGCAGCTAAAGCTTGTGCTAATTCAGCCCCACTCATGCCATCAAAATTGTTCCAACTCAAATCAAGAGAAGTGATGTTTTTATGGATTGCAGCAAAAACTTGGGCCAAATCGATACCACTTTTGAGTCCTAGACAACTCCAGCTCAGATCGAGCGAGGTTACATCAGTAGGAATAGCTTCAACAGCTTGAACCAAACTACTATTTATGATTAAGTTTAACTTGTAATGCATATTAAAATCTCCACTTTATGGCTAACAATTAACCTGAATGGACATAATAATACCCAATTAACTGCAACAAAAATTGATTGTTTGTATGTTGTGTATACAAATTTCTTATAGGTTAGTATTAAACATACCCCCAGCTATTGATAAGAGATCACCAGTGTATTTATTTCTGCTAGGTTGACCATAGGGCCGAGCCATTAGTATTCGAAAAATGAACGTTACATATTTGAGCTCAACCTAAAAAGCAAGGTTAAGTGTTAGTTAAAATCAATTTGCCGACTGCAATAGAATTTTTCAAGATGCCTAAATGTCAATTTATAAAAAATTTGTATACACAACATACAAACAATCAATTTTTATTCCCGATAATTAGAAATTATTATACCACATTGTTTTAAATTAAATCACACCATGAGGTTTAAGATGTATTACCGATTAAAATTAACTGAATACAACAATAATTTAACACAAGCTCTTGCTGCAATTCCTAATGATATCACATCGCTTTATTTGAGCGAGATTGACTTGGGTAAGATGAGTGAGGAGCAATTAATAGAAATGTTTGCGACTATCCCCACCAGTGTGACATCGCTTACTTTGGGGAGAAATAGTTTATGCCACATAAGCAGTACCAGATTAGCACAAATCCTTGCCAAAATTCCCTGTAGCATCACCTCGCTTCATTTAGAAAATAATAATCTGGATAATCTGAGTGGCGCTGAATTAGCACAAGCCTTTGCTGCTATCCCTGCCAGCGTGACTTCACTGAATTTGGCTGGTAATAGATTAGGTAACAGAGGTGCTGAACTTGCACAAGCCTTCGCCGCTATCCCTAACAGCATCACTGCACTGAATTTGCAATATAATTATTTAGGCGATTTGAGCGGTGACGAATTGGCTCAAGTCTTTGCAGCTATCCCTAATAGCATTTCCTCTCTTGATTTGAGTTCGAATGACTTTGACGACCTAAGTGATGATGAGTTAGCGCAAGCCTTTGCTGCTATCCCTAAAAGCGTGACTGATCTTAATTTGAGTAATAATGTTCCTCTAGTCAAGAAACTACCTCAAGCTCTTGAGGCCATCCAAAGCGACATTACTTATCTTGATTTGAGCTCGAACCATTTGGAAGTCAGAAGCGGTGCCGAATTAAAACAAATCTTCACATCTATCCCTCATGGCGTGACTTTTCTTAATTTAAGTGGAAATGGGTTAGGGTCATTCAGTAAAAAAAGTAGAAGAAATAGTACTGAACTAAAGCAAGCTTTTGAAGCTATTCCTGAAAACGTAACTTCTCTTGATTTGCGTTTCAATGTTCTAGAGCAATTAACCCGTAAAGATTTATCTCTGCTTAAAGATTCTTTACCACATGTGCGAACCGTTTATCTGGAGGCCAGCACAGTAGCCCGTATGTCAAAAGAACAACGTCGAGCATTAAGAGAGGTATTCCCCAACATTCAAAAAATCAGGTTAAAAGGTCCTGGTGATAAAAAAGACTCCACACCAATACAAATGGGTAATTATATCAGAGAACTTGGGGGAGAATCAGAGGTACCCTCTTTAGTGCACCAGTGCTTCCATTTCTTTAGACAACAGCACATGAGCATCAGTAACATGAATGTCTCCAGAGATATAAAAGAACTTAATGACAGCTACAGGCAATCCATGTGATCAGAATATGGGTTATAGCGAAGTTTTATATGGCACTGCTAACAAAGTAGATTAAGTACTTTAAGGCATCCTAAGGCAAAAAATGTTTTTAATAAGGGAGTTTAGATAAACTAAATGACCGAATTAAAAACATTTTTTAACGATGAGATTGGTTTTTTTCGTGAGTCCTGTAGAAATCTTACATCTCACTGGCATAAACACTTTTGGTTTCTGCTTGTCCTTTTTCTTGCAATTCAAATCGAGTTTTCTGGTAATCCAAAGATTGTTGCCACCTGGAAATAATAATCGTGGCGATTGCATTAGCCATCATATTAATAATTGACCTGGCTTCATTCATGAATTTATCGATACCCAAAACAAGAACGACACCTGCAGCAGGAATGTGTCCTATCGTTGCTAATGAGCTCGCCAACACAATAAATCCGCTTCCGGACACCCCAGCGGCACCCTTGGAACTAATGATCATAACTCCCAGAAGCGATAACTCCTGCCAAACTGTTAGATCAGTATTGGTAGCCTGTGCAATAAACATGGCAGCCATTGTTAAATAGATTGCAGTTCCTGCCAAATTAAAAGAATATCCTAATGGCAGGATCAAACCGACTACAGATTGCTCACATCCCAATCGTTCCAACTTCTGCATCAAACTTGGCAGTACGGTTTCGGAGGAAGCGGTGCTCCACACGATTAAAAGCTCATCCTTTAAATACCGTAACAAATGCCAAATATTAATTTTGCAATACCATTGCAAAAGACTTCCCAAGATAATCAAGATAAAGAAAATGGAAGTTAGATAATAACAAGCCAATAATCCAATTAAATTAAACAAAGGACCAACTCCAAATTTCCCGACACTGAATGCCATGGCGGCAAAGGCAGCTACAGGCGCCATATACATTACAAAATGAATGATTTTAAAAAAGACATTAGACAGGGTCTGCATTCCAGTAACCAATGATTTACCTGCATTGCCTGTAAGAATCAGGCCGATCGCAAACAATATTGAAATAAAAATAACTTGCAGCAGTTCACCATCTACAAAAGCGCTAATAAAAGTTCTCGGGATAATATTAATTAGCAAATCAGTCACATTGGTTACCTTATGTGCCCCCTCAAGGTAAGAACTCGCTTCCTTGGCATCCAGAGAATTGGGATTCACATTTAAACCAACACCAGGCTTAAAATAATCTGTCGCCAGAAGACCTATCAGCAATGCCAGAGTTGTGATGAACGTAAAAAAAAGCAATGCCCCACCTGCCAAGCGCCCAACTTGCCTCATATCATTCATTGCTGCGATTCCGGAGACCAGGGTGAGAAATATAATAGGAGAAATTAGCATCTTAATGATTTTGATAAAAACATCGGCTATAGCTTTTAATTGAACCCCTACATCAGGCAAAAAATATCCAAGCAAAATACCAATGAAAACACCCAGAAGAACTTGTACATATAATTTTTTAAGAAAATTCATTTTTATTCTCCAGGTCGTTTACTATAAACAACTATTCAAAAGCAAAGCATGAAGCACTAAAAATTCTTTCCCTAGACAAATCATTATTACATGAATAGTTTAAATTATTCTAGATATGATCAATATTGATATATTTTTTCAATTTTAACTATTATTACAACAATTTGAAGATATTTTGAAAAATAAAATTGCAGAATTGATTGCTTAAGAATCGTTTGATACATGTTTACTAAGATAAATCTTAAGAAGACTAGGTGAATATGAACAATCATTAAGAAGCTAGCAAAATGAAAGGGTTAAATTTTATACCTTCAGGCCTTAAGGACCATTGTATAAAAACAAACCATTTTCATCATTGCCATTACTGATATCACAAAGCCAATCGATAATTAACACACTTGTACCTAAAGCCGGATTATAGAAATTAACATGCAAAGTAGCGGTATTATCTTCGAAAACATTCAAACGCCCGGAAACAGATAAAAAGACACCCGGCGAATATTCAAATATCTTGCTTGAGACAGTAGTTACCGTATCTCGTAATTGATCATTAATTCTGGTTCGAAAATGCAAATACTCTGTAAAATTGAATCTTGTTGAAGCACCATCCAAATTCTGTACTAATTGAGTTTGCAGTGCGGGATCTGTAATTTGGCATCGATCCAATCGTATAATAGCCCTGACATCATCACCTTGTTCAACTGCTTTAACTAATTGCGCAAAATTAGTCAACAAGGAAGTGTTAGTTGACAAAGAAGTAATTGCATGGGCATGGCCTATAAATAAAGACAAATAAATTAACAAAAGAAAGCTATTCCATTTCTTCATAACGTCCCCTCTTATTGATTCATTATTTGCTTAATCTATAAGAACAAATATTACATAAAGTGTATAATCAATAATCTGTATTTGCCAGAAAATTTCATTTTCTTTTAAGAAAATTGGGGATTTTATGTAAGTCGTGTAGAATTTAGTAAGCTTTTTTAAAAGGTAATAAAAACAATAATGTTTTGAGCTGATGAGAAAGTAAGCATTAACGGGTATAAATTTCGAGGTCAAGTTAAAAAGATCAAAATTTTTTATAAACTCTATATTTTCAAAATGGGTATCCTTTTGTTTCTCTAGAGTAACGTGAGTGATGAATAAAGATTATATAAGAACCAATCGATACCCAGGGAGCCGTTCAGGCTGAGGAGATGCATAAGCATCGTCTTGAAGCCTTGGTATAAAATATTAAATCTCGTACAAGGCTTCGAGACGGCATATAAATGCCCTCTCAGCCGAGCGGTTTGAGATAACAACTGATTTTATCCATAACTCAAGTTAGTATAGACACATGGAATTACGTCATACATTTAATCCAAAGAGACACTATGCAAAACATACAGCACCTGATTGACTACATTCTTCATATCGATGTTTATTTAAATGCCTTTGTATCAACATATGGGTTTTGGACTTATCTTGCGTTATTTACTGTTATCTTTTGTGAGACAGGCCTTATCGTCACTCCTTTCTTACCAGGAGACTCCCTGTTATTTGCTGCAGGAAGTATAGCAGCTCAACCAGGAAACCCTATGAATATCATGCTGTTGTTTGTTTTGCTTTTCATGGCTTCGATATTAGGGAATCAAGTGAATTTCCTTGTTGGACGCGCAATAGGCCCTCGTGTCTTTAGCGCCAAACGCTCCTGGTTACTGAATCCCAAGCATCTGCATGATACCCATGCTTTTTATGAGAAGCATGGCGGCAAAACAATAATACTGGCGCGTTTTATTCCCATAATACGCACCTTTGCTCCATTTATTGCAGGTATTGGCAGGATGCGATCATTGCATTTCACGCTTTTCAATCTGATCAGCGCCATACTTTGGATTGGAAGTCTTCTTAGCCTGGGATATTATTTAGGCTCAATCCCATTAATAAAAGAGAATTTCTCATTAGTTATCTATGGGATCATAGCGATTTCAATTTTACCGCCCATCATCGCTTTAATTAGTAAAAAATCGACGTCATCAATTAAAAAATAATAAACTATCAGGACTTACGAAAAATCCCAAGGCAACAATGTTTTTAATGAGGGAGTTTAGATAAGCTAAGTGACTGAATTAAAAAATTTTTTAATGAAGAGATTGGGAGAACTTTATGAGGATGTAAAAGGTTAAGCACGCCTTTTACATCCCGCTCTTACTAGGGAACGTATCTGTTGGCAAACAATTGCACTTCTAAAACAGAAGCTAATTTATTTAAAGAAGAAGTAAAATGCCTGGACAAATATTGCAAATCCCTTTTATTGTCATGATTCCCTTGTAATTCATGCAGTAGCATTGTTCTATAGGAATGTGGATGGGTATTTCCATTCCTGCTGTCATTTAAATAATGAACCAATGCTTCTTTGGCTTGATTGTAATCTGTTATTTTAATAAATGTTTTACAGAAATTATTAGCCCGATCCCGGCCTGTTTGACCATGGTAATGAAAGAAGCAAAACCAGATGCTTTCACTGTAAGTTGTGTAAGCAAGGGTCGCATTGGCAACGATTCTTTTTAATTGTTCCAATTTTCTCTGATCGTCACTAACTACCGTTCTATCATGGAAAATCCCTTTACTGATTGGTTTATTGGTTTCATTTACTTTCCTGCGGTGAGGATTAGTTAGTGTATCAAAAGGGGGCACTATAAAATCTTGAACGGATTCTTTTCCAAAAGGCCCCTTGTTAACTGGTAATTGCTCCCCAGTTTTTTTAGCTCCATCCAGATGGTAGTTTCGTGCCAGAAGCATTCCTGTAGTGGCTCTCGCCGTCGTAATTTGGGTAGTCCAATGTGTATTATTACTATTAGTTAAGGTAAGAGTATGTCGCTCTCGAATATCGACAAATTCTTGAATTGGACTATCATTCCTTAGCACATGAAGATTCACCTCAAACGCCTCGGCTAAATAATTTAAATCCAAATGGGTGCCCCAGAAAAAATCCTGAGTGATGTTATTCATGGCTGTAATGATAGGTGAATCACTCTTTGGTTCTGTTTCCAGGGTGATATCAACTGGACTCGTAGTTTCACCATACAATAAATTTAAAAAGAGAGGAACCAACACATCGTTTTCCTGTCCTGGATGAACACCATCTCGATCAATGTTTGCCATTTTAATCAGTATAGGAACTGAATCCGCAAAAGGATTGAAACGAGAATCCGTATCCAGAGGATCGCCATAATATAAGGCAGCAAAATTAACAAAATTGCTGTTTCCAGTTAATCGATTATAATTTCCATTCCTGAATGCACAGACATTTCTTAATTCTCGTATTTGATATTGATAGGTCACTATTCTTAAGGAGCTTTGCAACCTGTCCAGTAATTCTTTATCGGGATCTTCAAAATTGAGTTGCAAAATCTCGTCGTATAGCCCTGAAATTGATCTATCGAGACCTACCCATCGATGAAACATGGTTCTTCTATTATATTTTGCCTCTTCCTGAATTATATTCACCAAACCTATCGCAAAAGCATAAAAAGCACAATTGCCAAGACCAGGATTATCAATGATTCTTTCTCTTAAGAACAGGCCAGGTTCTTCAATCAAATCCAATTGCTCAGATGTTGGTGCACTAACTGGTTTATTACCTCGATAAGCCTCCAAGGAAGTCATTTTCAAACGTGGCGGCGTTGAATCCAGAAAGCGTTCGCTATCTTCTTCATTACACAGTACATTCCAATGCTCTTCCTTGTTCTCTAATCTGATTTTGACTCGGCTGTCCGTAATGTCCTCTTCTCTATTCTCAACCAGACTGATCGATAAGGCATCTGTCATACCCTTTAATTCATCGCAGCTATAACCCCTTTGAAACGCATGAGGATCCGAACTGATTTTTTTCTTTAAAGCAGAGAGTAATTCTTTAGCCTGTTCGGTCAGAAATTGTTTTACATTTTCACGGGTCAGATCAAGTTTGTAGTTTTTAAGAATTTCTCGTAATTTATCCAATAAGGGAGTTCTGTCTTTTTTCAAATCCAGATTTTCCAGTTTGGGAAAAAGAGCCTCGCCTAAATCCCCTGTGTTCTGCAATCGAAACCAGGCTTGTCCATTTTCAATATTGGCCTTATTTTTCCATACAAGATTGGTTAGTTCATTAAGAATTTCTTCATCCAGATGATGTTGATATTGCTGATTCAAATTAAATAAAACAGGTGCCAAAATCAGCTCTATGTCTCTACTATCGTTGTAATAGGCTAGCCACTCTTTTAAAGTTTTCCAATTTTTGGGATTAAATTGCGGGTGATGCTTAGCAAATTCATCCAGTAAGGCCTGATAACCGGGTGTAGCCAGCTGCGAATCCAGTCTTCCGCTCAAGATCTCGATACTCAGCCCAATTGCCACTGCATTAAATAGACAAGCACCATCTCCAGTAGCCTTAATTGTCTTCGCCATACATACTCCCGATAGTTCTGGTCAGTGAATAAAATTAATGTTCATATATTGTACTCTAAGGGGGTATAATAATCAATTAAAAACAGCTCATCAGGCTTTTAAAAAATTAATTATCCACTGGGCAATAATCGTGTCATCCTCATGTAATTCAAGGGATTTCATCCCTTTTGCAAATTCAATTTCATTGACCGAATCCTCACGAGAGATCATCAAATCACGAGAATAAGATTTAGTAAACTCAGGGTGCCCCTGCACGCTAAAGAAAGAGCCAATTTGCATCATATAATTTGGACAAAAATCGCTTCCTGCCAATATCTCGGCACCAGTTGGTAACTCAATCACTTGATCTTGATGGCTAACTAACAAATTGAAGCAATTTAGAGATGGTTTCATCCATTCTTTAAATTGATAAATTTGATTTTGTGACATACCTACCCCCCAACCCTTGGGAGATTTAATCACTTTTCCACCTAAAGCTTTCGCTATTAATTGATGCCCAAAGCAAATACCGATTAATTTTTTTTGGGAAGCATGCAAAATACGAACAAACTCCTCAAGCTTTCTTATCCAGGGATAATCATCATTCACTCCATGTCGACTTCCTGATATCAGATAAGCGTCTACGGCATGGACATCTGTTGGCAGCTCCCCATGCTCTGCATCAAATACAGTAAATTTAAGAGTAGAATCTGCCGGGCGTAATAGATTCGCAAACATCTCAGGGTATTGACCATGATCTGCGACAAATACTTCACTTACCTTATCACAAAGCAAAATACCAAGATTCATTTAATTCACCTAATTAATTATCTCAAAATTCTGATCACCTGGGTTAGGATTAATTCAATCGAGAATTGTCTATCAGGACTGACGAAAACTCCCCATTTCTTTGTTAAAAAATGTTTTTGCCTTGGGATTTTTCGTAAGCCCTTCGCATCTGACTAAACTGCCCGTTTATGCACTTTTTCCTTTACAACGATTACTCACCAATGGCTTTGCTCAATAAATCTTTGTATTGTTCGAATGCAAAAAGAACAGGATTGGAAGCTGCCGCTGCATCCTCAGTGGCCATTTTTGCTAATCTGTCTATCTGCGAATGATCAATACCTAACTGACTTAATGTGTTTTCGATTCCTAATTCCAATCTCATCTGCTCTATCCAATCCAAAAAACCATCAAATCCATTGGATATTGACAAATAATTTGCCAAACGTTCTATCTTGTTTTCAATTTCACAACGATTAGCTAATAAAACATAAGGCATCAAAATCGCATTAAGCCTCCCGTGATGGACATCATAGATTGCGCCTAATGGATGAGCCAAGGCATGCATTGCTCCAAGACCACGCTGAAAGGCGGTAGCTCCCATTGCTGAAGCAACTAGCATATGGGTTCTTGCCTCCAGGTTACTTCCATCTTTGTAAGCTTGAATTAAATTCTCCTTGATTAATCTTATTCCTTCCAACGCGATACTTTCTGCCATAGGATGATAATAATGTGCACAATATGCTTCAAGACAATGGGAAAGAGCATCCATACCTGTAGCTGCAGTAAGTGATTTCGGAAGCCCAACTGTTAACTCCGGATCCAGAATAACCATGGAGGGCAACATTTTAGGATGAAAAATAATTTTTTTAACCTGCTTTTCAGTATCCGTAATTACAGCAGCACGTCCAACCTCTGAACCAGTTCCTGCTGTTGTTGGAATGGCAAGAACTGGGGCCATGGCTGAAACATTCACTCGAGTCCAGTTATCACCTATGTCTTCAAAATCCCACAAAGATCGACCCTGGCCAACCATTAAAGCAATGGCTTTGGCGGCATCCAAAGCCGAACCACCACCGAAAGCAATCACACCATCATGCTGGCCTGCTTTAAAAGCATAAACCCCATTCATCACATTGTCACCGGTGGGATTTGTTTTAATTTGGCAAAATAATCCTGTTCGCAAACCAGATGCCTGGGCCTGTTCTATGACTTCACTCACCATCGATGACGAAGCCAATCCTGGGTCTGTGACTAACAGAGGAGCATGCATACCCAACTCACGACATGCTCTAGCTAATTCATTGATTCGTCCAGCCCCGACCAGGATTCGTGTCGGGTAATTCCAATTGACAATGAATGATTGGTTTTTCATGTATGATCTTCCTCTGATTCGAAAAGACCATTCTAACTCATAGCGACTATTTTACCGCATGAAAGATTAGGTCTTTTTTATAATTTCATTTTGAGCTTTAAGACACAAGTAATCGCACTTATCAGGCTTTAAGTCTCTATTTTAGTTCTGATATGGAATGATTTGGGGCGCGTTAAATACTCATAGCCTATGGTAGATAAAGTACAACCCCTGCCTGATTTTTTTACCCCAGTCCAAGCCAAACCTGGATCAAGATAGTCGCAACGATTGATAAAAAAAGTACCTGTTTGTAATCGCTCACCAATCCCTGTTCCTTGATGAATATCCTGAGTAAAGACAACGGCTGTCAAACCATAGTCACTATCGTTCATCCTTTCGATTGCCTCTTCATCGCTATCAACTGACATGATCCCTACGACTGGACCAAAAGTTTCTTCTGTCATAATCCGCATGCGATGATTAACATTGGTTAATATTTGCGGTGCAAGATAAGGTGTACCAGGTCTATCCATTGCAAAATCCTGGGTATTTATATGGGCTAATGCCCCTTGGGCTATCGCTTCTTTGATTTGCTCTCTGACAAAATCAGCTGATGCAGCGCGTACCAGAGGGCCTAGAGTGGTTTCAGGATCATCGGGTCGTCCCAATTTATATTGTTTAACCAGATTAACTGCTTTATTAACAAATTTTTCGTATATCTCTTTATGAACATAAATCCTTTCTATACCACAACAGGATTGACCTGAATTAAAAAAAGCACCATCTATGACTGTTTCTACTGCATGGTCCAAATCAGCATCTGCCCTGATATAAGCGGGGTCTTTTCCACCTAACTCCAAATTCACTGGAATAAAACGTCCTGCCACTGTCTGTTCAACTCTTTCACCGCCGGCAACTGAACCTGTGAACGCCACAGAATTAACTACGGGTGATCGCATCAGTTGTTCCGTATCTTCATGCGTCAAATGCAAATATTGAAAAACCCCCATGGGTAAACCTGCTTTTTTGAATGCTTGATCGAAACGTTCAGCCACTAATGGAGTTTGCGCAGAGTGCTTCAAAATAACAACATTACCTGCCATAAGTGCTGGAATAATGGTATTGACCGCTGTGAGGTAGGGGTAGTTCCACGGCGCTATAACCAGGATAACTCCCAGCGGCTCTCGTTTGATGTACCTTATAAATCCTTCTTTTTCAGGTAATTCCACAGAAGCCAGTGATGATTCAGCCTGTGCAATCATATGTCTAGCTCTCTCTTCAAATCCATTGATTTCAGCAGCTGCGTAGCGAATTGGCCTTCCCATTTGCCAACAAATTTCTTCTGCAATTTCTACTTTGCCAGCGACTATTTCATTGACAGCAGCCAAACAATATTCCTGGCGTTCGGCTAGAGAAGACAAAGACCACAGTTTTTTTGCTACTTGTGCTTTGCTTAAAACAATTTTTATCTCTTCTCGATTTGCATATTCTCTTTCAACATAAAGAGAGTTATCGACAGGAGAATAGGTTTTTAAGGTAGCAATCATTATTAATCCATAAGTTATATAAAATCTGTCAGGTTCCTGGACAATTAATATCTAAGTTCCAAAATCTGGGGCATCGATTAAATAATTTCAAAATATCTGTCCAGCTCCCAATCGGTGATGTGTTTTCTAAACTCTCTTTCCTCCCATTCCCTTGAAGCAGAAAAATGCTCAACAAATTCTTTACCAAATAATTCATAAGCAGCAGAAGAGTTTTTTAAACTTTGTGCCGATTCCCATAATGTGCGAGGCAATGCCAATTCTGGACTATGATTTTGTTCGTAGGAATTTCCTTTTACCTCGGCCTCAGGCTCCAACTCATTCTCAATGCCATATAACCCCGATCCTATGGCAGCAGCCAAAGCCAGATAAGGATTGGCATCTGCAGAACCCAAGCGATATTCAATACGCTGTGACTTGTCACTGCCGGGAATTACTCGTAAAGCGGTGGTACGATTCTCGACACCCCAGGTTGCCTCTGTTGGAGCCCAATAGCCAGGAATTAGTCTGGAATAGCTATTCACAGTCGGCGATAACATGGCTAAAAATTCAGGCATCAACTTTTGCTGCCCGGCTAAAAAATGGCGTTGAGTTTTGCTCATATTATATTCTCTGCCTGATTCATAAAAAGCAGATTTGCCACCATCTCTATCTCGCAAAGACAGATGAATGTGACCGCTTTGCCCCGGATAATCACCTGACCATTTAGCCATAAAAGTTGCCATTTTATTATTGCGTTGCGCGAGAATTTTCATAAATGTTTTAAACAAAGCCGCTTTATCTCCTGCGACCTCAGCCTCATCAACAGCTATTGCTGCCTCAAGAACTCCTGGGCCTGTTTCGGTATGTAGACCCTCAATGGGAAAATCCATTTTTTCCGCCATGGTGAGAATTTGATGATAAAATTCAGCATGGACTGTATTACGAATGATCGAGTAACCAAAATTATCAGGAGTAATAGGCTTCAGGTTACGAAATCCTTTCGCACGCACGCTGTCAGGCGTTTCATCAAATACAAAAAATTCATATTCTAATGCGGCATAAACATCATACCCCATGCCCGCAGCTTTATTGATTACACGACGCAAGATCCCGCGAGGACAAATGACTTCTGCTGCTTGTGAAAATTCAGCCATAAACAGCAGCTGATTTTCTTCAAATATTATTTCACGACAAGTTGAAGGAACAATTCTCACTGAGGCATCAGGGTAACCCGTATGCCAACCAGTATATTTCACATTATCATAAAGCTTGTCTTTAGAATCCCATCCCAAAATGACATCACAAAAAGCAAAACCATGTTCCAAAGCTGAAAAAAACTTGTTACGGCTCATGTACTTGCCCAGCATCACTCCATCGATATCAAAAAGACCAACCTTAACATGAGTCAATTGTCTTTCTTCCACGATGCGTTTTGCATCTTCTATGGTTCGGATCTCTCTTGGGTTTAGCATGGCATATCCTTATGTCGTTCTGTCAATATAAGCTTTTTTTACCTCCCAATGTCTAATTACGCGGAATACGACATTGAGACAATAACCCATTTTGAATCCAGTTTTTTAAATAAGACGCTGCTTTCATTCCAACCTCTTCAGCAGGAGTCCACTGGCATAATCCCTCACAAAGTGCCCCAAAAGAGGCTCCCTGAATCAGGGCGTCTAAAGCCCAGGCTTCCTCTTCTGACAAACTGTAATATTGAATGATATAATTTTGACCTCGCCATAACACCCAGCCAGTAGCAGCAGGGCTATCTTCCAAGTCTGGAATCTCAAGGTTATTGACTAGAGCCTGCCACAATGAAAAAACATTCCAACAAAAATTAAGTCTATGGACTGTCGAATGAAGCACAAACCCCATCTCAGCCCAGGATTCAGGCGGCACTGCTGCCATCTCTTCTACACGAAGCACCGCATCATCTGCTGCATCAAAGGCTAAGGTCATTTTCCATTCCAGTTCAGCCAATTCATACAAATAATAGCAAGACTTCGCATAGTACTTTTTAATCAATTCGGGCAATCTATCACCATACCATCGGATTGAACGGTAAGAAGATGGGTAAGAATCAATATAACGAGTACTTAATTTTTCAAATTCCTCGGTACCTAAATACGCATATAAAGCGGGGTAATTTGCCGCCAAACATTCAATCAACCTCAATCGATAACCGTCTTTATAAATATTCAATCGAGTTTCTGTTGAAACCAACTTTGTTGGCACTATGGATTCTTTAATTGAGTCTTGCCCGGAATAAATGAATTCTTGAAATTGGGTTTGTAAGGTCAAGAGGGAATTCATACTGCTACCTTTTCTTTTGCGGCTTGTATGGCAAGGCGTTTTGCATGATTAATTTCACATAAAAGCTCGCTAAAATCTGGCATGTTATCATCGCGCTCAATCATAGTAGATACAGGACCAAGTCTATGTATGGTTGCCTCATAAAGATCCCAGACTGGCTCAATTACAGGAGCATTGTGGGTGTCTATAATGTAATCAACGTGATTGGTGTGCCCCGCCAAATGGATTTGAGCCACTCTTCCAAGCGGCATGGAGTTAATATAATCCATGGGATCGAAATTATGATTGAATGAACTGACATAAACATTGTTAACATCCAGCAATAAATAACAACCCGATTGTTTTACTATTTCCAGAATAAAATCCCATTCTGACATTTCTGACTGTTTGTAGGTAAGATAGCTTGATACATTTTCAATCAAAAAAGGACGTTTTAAGAAATCTTGTATTACTTGAATACGGGATACTATGTGCTGAATAGCTTCACTTGTATAGGGAACCGGTAATAAATCATGCGTATTTAATCCATGAACGCCAGTCCAACATAAATGATCTGAAATCCAGGCTGGTTCAATGCGAGAAGCTAATTCTTGTACCTGCTTTAAATAATCGAAATCCAAAGGATCGCTACTTCCCAGAGAAAGAGAGACACCATGCATGACAATAGGATAGTGTTCGCGAATTTTGTCCAGATAATAGAGAGGCTTGCCTCCAGGAATTAAATAATTTTCAGTTAATATTTCAAACCAATCCAAATCAGGCTTGCTCGTCAGGATTTCTTCATAATAGTTTGGCCGTAATCCTAGACCAAAACCTAAATAGGGTAATTTTTGAGCCAATTTATTGGGGAATACTTCCATATTAAACCATAAAAAAAAATGGGGACCAGGCATGTTTGTTCTACATACCTGGCAAGATGCGACTGAAATAATTGCTATTAATTACTCAGCAACGGTACCACCTTGTTTTTCGCAATCTTCTTTAGACATTTCAAGAATACCTTTGCCTTTGCAAGAGTTTTGACCTTTGCAAGCGTTATCAGCAGTTTTACAGCTGCCTTGACCTTTACAAGCATTAACACCTTTACAGTGAATAGTGGTAGCTGTAGCATCAACAGCAAATGCAGGAGCCAAAGCAAACATAGAAGCAGCACCAACTGCTAAAGCAGCGCCTGTTAATTGTAATTTATTCATAGCAATTCCCTTTTTAATTAAATGAAAATGATTATAAATCCGGCAAAGATCTCTCGTTTTGCCAATAGCATTTTAAGAATCAATAATCAAAAAAGTCAAGATTATCCAAAGCGATAAATAATTATTTTTTCAAATAGTTAAGTAAAGATATTTGAACGGCTGTGAGTCTTGGAAAATACTTTATATCACCAAAACCCAGTCATTAAACCAAACAGGCTCAGCGTCTATGAGCGTCCGGTGGTATCAATTTGAGATTTTGTAGATTCTGGGTCATCAGATTCAATTCATGCCCAACTGTTTCAACTAAAGCTGATTTTTAGAGTACTAACCACTTTTGCTCAGAATATTAAATTAAGTACTATTCTTAGGATTTATCAATCCAAATTTACCTTTTGAAGATAGTCAGGTATCTTACAATTCCACCCCAATTCCGTTTCAATATGTCCCTTTAATCCCAATGCCGCTTGAGGCTCACCATGGGTAATAAAGACTTCCTTTGGAGCCTTCTCAAAATGCCTTAGCCAAATTAGTATTTCCTCATAATCTGCATGAGCAGAGGCATTGGTTAACGTAGCTACCTGGGCCCTGACGGGGTAATCATCACCATGGATTTTAACAGTCGGCTCGTGATTTAGCATTTTTGCACCTCTCGTCCCCGCAGCCTGGAACCCTGTCAAAAGGATAGTGCTTGCAGGATCAGAAGCATATACCTTCAAATGATGCAAAACCCGACCTCCTGTCATCATGCCACTTGCAGAAATAATAATTTTAGATTCATGTCCCCGATCGACTGCCATTGATTCATCAGGAGTATGGACATAAGTTGCTATTTGGCAGACAGCTCGGCACTCCTCAGCACTTAAGCGATGCTCGTTATGATGCTTTAATAATAATTCAGTGGCATCAATAGCCATAGGGCTATCCAGATAGACAGGAACATCAGGAATTAATTTTTTTTGTTTTAAAATATATAAATAATACAACATAGTTTGTGCTCTGCCGACTGCAAAAGCGGGAATTAGCACCGTACCCCCTCTTTTACAAGTCGTATTGACTATGTTGGCTATAAACGCTAAAGGATCGGTTTTATCATGCAAGCGATTCCCATAAGTTGATTCAATCACCAAATAATCGGTAGATTTCATTAACTCGGAAGGCTTCATAACAGGATCATTGAGTCTTCCAATATCACCACTAAATAATAACTTGATTTGTTTTGTTTGAAACTGAATAAATGCAGACCCTAATATATGTCCAGCTCTATGCCAGCTAATTTCGTAATCATCCATTAAAGGATAGGGGGCGTCATATTCGACTGATTCAAAATATTTTAAAGTATTATTTGCATCTTCCTGAGTATATAAAGGTAAAGCTGGATGATGTTTACTATATCCGTATTTATTTGCTCTTCTGGCGTCTTCTTCATGCAAAAAACCACTATCGGGCAGTAAGATAGAACATAAATCGGTTGTTGCAGCAGTTGCATAGATGCGCCCCTTAAATCCTTGTTTGACCAATAATGGCAAATAACCGCTATGATCAATATGTGCGTGGGTCAAAACAACAGCATCTATTGATTTGGGAGACACAGGAAGGGGTGACCAGTTTCTTAGTCTCAATTCTTTTAAACCCTGGAAAAGTCCACAATCCACCAAAATCTTTTTATTATTTGATTCCACCAGGTACTTAGAGCCGGTAACCGTACCAGTCGCACCTAAAAAAGACAATTTCATAATAATACCTTGTTGTATGTCATTCGCAGTACTGTAATGAATAATACGACCTATTGCCAATTTATTTTAAAGTCATTTGAAGTTTCAAATGGTAAATCTTTATCTCGTCCATTCTTTTGCACTTACGGTGTGGATACTTTTATAAAACTGTTTTTTAAGTTTTTTATCCACTTGTCTCTATTTTCTTTAGTCATATCTGATTTTTTAATTGCATAATGAAGTACATAAATTCCATCCTTGCCTTTGGTAATTTTCAAGATTTCGTCTTGTTGCAGATTAGCAGGCTCTTGAACTTTAAATTCAAAAATGAGTAGTTCCGGCTTTTCCTCAATGACATTGACAATATATTTTACCCCTGATTTATTCAGGTTATATAAAAATTCATTGCCAAACCGGGTTGGTGTCATGTGAGTGAAACCTGGCATAAATTGTGTGGTAATCAACTCTTTCCAGTCATTAATGTCATCTCCAACAGGAATATACTCAACGGTAACTACCTGATCCGTTTTCTTTCCCCAAACGATCTTCCATGGTCGGTCATCAAAACGGACTATTTGCTTCTCATAATTGATAACTTGTGAATCAGTTGAAGAATCTGTCAAAGGAACAACGCTGCAATAGAGTTCTCCTTGATAGGTTACAAATTCCACACATTTGGGATTATTGTCTTTATTGACTTTGATTAAGCCTTCTGGAAGAGAAGGGCTATAAGGTTTTGCATAGCAAATAACCGAGCCTAGCAACCCAAGACATAAGCCAATGAAATAGTTCATGCTCCTAATCCAAAAAGTGGATACTATTTAATTGTAGACGTTGGAATCCATAACCTACAATTTTCATTAGATATACTGGTATATAATTACATATAAGAGAGCTAATAAGGAGATTGCCATGAATGGTTGCAAAATCAGCCCTGTTGGTCTAGGTCTTTCATTAGGAATTCTGTGGGGATTATCGTTATTAGCCATGGGATTAATCGCCTATTTTTATACTTATGGCAGGCCCTTTGTTGAAGCAGTTGCCACCTTATACCTTGGCTATGAACCTTCTGTCCTGGGAAGCTTCATTGGAGGTGTCATTGGCTTTATTGATGGGTTCGTCACAGGATTCCTTATCGCCTGGCTTTACAATTGTTTTAGTTGTTGTTCTTGTTGCCGAGGCAAAGAAAATAAAAAAGAATAAGCCTGCTAATAATGAGAAATGATGACGTCAATGACGTTAAAAACAACGCCATTGACAAAAGAAATTAATTTATTTAAAAGTTAAAATCGTTTAGGGGCGGACAATAATGTGGTTCTCTACTGACTGAACCCCTTGGACTTGTCTGGCAATTTGTTCTGCGATATCACTCTGACGAATTTTTTTCACATAACCACTTAATATGACCACATTTTGATTGGATTCAACATGAATTTGATTGATCACAGGATCATTGCTTTCCATTAGCGAATCTTTTACCGACTGAGCCAAAGTCATGCCTGATGGATTAGATGGAATAAACATGTTACTCACAGTATTGGTCTGACAACCTGCTGTAAACAAAATCAAAAACACAATGATTACACTGGATAAACATTTTAGCATCACAATCTCCAAGATAGAGTGGATTTATCTACACTAAATTATAAATAACCGAATAATAGCACAACTCCCCTTATTTCTATAGTCAAGCCACTGCCTATAAATCATCGTTTAGCAAGAAAAACTTAAGTCTTTTCAAACAATAACTCAGATTAAATTGTCATTTATGGAATGCTGCTATACTATTTTTTATAAATCAAACACCTACAGGACGCAAGGTATGAAAAAAACAAACGAAAAACCTATCAATAAAACAAATGAAATGCCTGCATCCTCAAAAAAAGAAATCCTAAGTCCACTAGAACAAACACCTGCGCCTGAACAATCAGACCCCATTTTCAGATTCATTGATAAGCTATATCAAGCTAATCTGGGAAAGTTAACTGCTGGTATAAGCCCTGCCGCATTAGGTACAGCCTATTACTCCTGGTTTGCTCAACTGCTGCAATCACCTGGTTCAATGCTACGACTGGCTTATTATCCGCTGTTGCATGCTAACGATTATCTTTCCAACCTTTTCAAGTATGACAAGCCCAGAGATGGCAAAGACGTACGTTTTCATACAGATAACTGGAGTTACTATCCATGGCGGCTTTGGGCTGAACAATTTCTCCAATTCGAAGATTGGTGTTTACAAGCCTCGAGCAAAGTTCCAGGTATACCACTTCATGTCAAAAGAACAGTAACTTTTTCCACCAGACAGATTCTTGACGCCTTGTCGCCATCCAATTTTGTTTTGACTAATCCTGATTTGCTTCAGGAAACAATTCGCTCGAACGGGCAAAATTTAATTCGTGGGACAGAACTCGCCTTCCAGGATTTTGTAGAAAAAATAACAGGTTCTCCTCCTGCGGGAGTTGAGAATTTTATCCCGGGGAAACAAGTTGCTGTAACAAAGGGGAAAGTTGTTTATAGTAATCATCTAATTGAATTAATTCAGTATACACCCCAAACAGAAAAAGTATATAAAGAACCAATCTTGATTTTACCTGCCTGGATCATGAAATATTATATCCTGGATTTGCTGCCGGAAAATTCTTTAGTGAACTGGCTAGTTAGACAGGGACATACTGTATTTATTGTATCCTGGCGCAATCCAACTAAAGAAGATAGAAATCTTGGACTGGATGATTATTATAAATTGGGTGCTATGGGTGCCATAGATGCAGTGAGCAATGCCATTCCGCATACCAAGATCCATTTAATGGGTTATTGTCTTGGGGGCACGCTGGCTCTGTTAACTGCAGCCGCGATGGCTCATGATCGCGATAACCGTCTAAAAACATTATCCCTGCTCGCTGCTCAAGGCGATTTTATTGATGCCGGAGAACTACTGCTCTTTATAACCAAAAGTGAAGTATCCTTTTTAAAAAGTATGATGTGGGAGCAGGGCTATCTGGACACAAAACAAATGTCTGGGACTTTTCAAATGCTACGTTCGTACGATTTGATTTGGTCAAAAATGGTTCAGGATTACATGCACGGGACTCAAAGAGGGATGATCCCTCTACTGGCATGGAACGCTGACGCAACTCGTATGCCATACAAAATGCACAGTGAATACCTGGAAAAATTATTCCTTAATAATGATTTTGCCGAAGGCCGGTTTATTCTGGACGAGAAACCCGTCGTAGGCGAAAATATTCGGATACCTGCTTTTGTCGTAAGCACAGAAAAAGATCACGTGGCTCCCTGGAAATCAGTATATAAAACCCATTTGTTAATCAATTCTGATATTACCTTTGTCTTGACTAATGGAGGTCATAACGCTGGAATAGTCAGTGAACCCGGGCATGAAGGACGTTATTACCGTATTCGGGAAAGAAAAATGGATTCAACCTATCTTGACCCAACTACCTGGTTAAAAAAAGCTGAATTAAGAGAAGGATCCTGGTGGATTGCCTGGCACGATTGGTTAGTTAATCACTCATCCCAAAAACTGGTGTCTGCACCTAAACTGGACAAAAACTTGCCGAATGCTCCTGGAAAATATGTATTACAAAAATAAAGGAATGAGTCATGAATAATGAATTTCTTGAAAATGTCACCTATGAAGAGCTGACTTTAGGACGCCAGGCCAGCTTAAATCGTACATTAACTCAGGATGATATTAATTTATTTGCCGCTATGTCTGGAGACATCAATCCTTCTCATGTCGATCCTCAATTTGCTAAAAGCGATGTATTTCATGGCGTAGTCGGACATGGCATGTGGTCTGGAGCTCTTATTTCTACCCTGCTGGGCACTGTCCTTCCTGGGCCTGGAACTATCTATCTTGAACAAGATATTCAATTTATAACTCCTGTTCGCATTGGAGATAATCTTACAATTACCATTGTTGTTCGTGACAAACATCCAGGTAAATCGATTGTTCATTTCGACTGCATAGGTGTGAATCAAAAAGGAGAAACAGTAATTAAAGGTCTTGCCAAAGTCATTGCCCCGACTAAAAAAATGAAGGTACCCCGAACTGTTTTGCCTCTGGTGCAAATCCATCACAATGACCACTTTAATAAAATAATTGAAGCCTGTAGCAACTTGCCTCCAATCAAAACGGCAGTCGTTCACCCCGTCAGCACGAATGTTCTGGAAGCAGTTTATGATTCAGTCAAAGCTGGTTTAATCACCCCTGTATTAATAGGCCCTATGGCAAAAATTAAATGTGCTGCAGGTGAGGCTAAAATTGATTTATCCAATTGGGAAATGATTGACACAGAACACAGTGATGCTGCTGCTTTTAAAGCAGTTGAATTAGCCGCCTCAGGGAAAGTGGATTCTATCATGAAAGGTGCCTTGCATACTGATGAGTTGATGTCTGCAGTAGTACCTGCCACTTCTGGACTCAGAACCAAATACCGCATCAGCCATGCTTATGTTATGGATATTCCAACTTACCATAAACCTTTAATCATTACCGACGCAGCCATTAATATAGCTCCAAATGCGGCGGATAAAGCAGACATATGTCAAAATGCAATCAATCTCTGGCGTATTTTATTTGGAGAAGAAACAAAACCCAAGGTCGCTATCCTTGCAGCTGTTGAGATGGTGAATCCCAAAATGCAGGCAACTGTTGATGCCGCTGTCCTATGTAAAATGGCTGACCGAGCTCAGATAATTGATGGCATACTGGATGGCCCCCTCGCTTTTGATAATGCCATCAATAAGCAAGCCAGTAAGGAAAAAAACATTATCTCTCCTGTAGCCGGTGATGCCGACATTTTGCTGGTACCAGACATTGAATCGGGAAATATGCTAGCCAAACAACTCACCTTTCTCGGGCATGCTGATGCAGCAGGAATAGTTCTCGGCGCAAGAGTCCCTATCATTCTGGCCAGCAGAGCTGATTCATTACGAACACGTTTGTTGTCATGTGCCGTAGCAACCAAGATAGCAGCGGCTCGTAAAGCAGGCAAAATAAAATGAGGCATTCCGCACTCTTAATTATCAATTCAGGTTCCTCCAGCGTTAAATTTCAAGTGTTCTCCAATACAGAGAAACTTCATCTTCTCGCCAAAGGCAAGATTATTAATATTGGAGGAAAACCATCTTTTACCGCGGTTAACGAAACGTCGGAGCACCAGAGAACCCCCATCACTTTAGAAAAGGACATGACGCATGAGCAGGCCATTCATATCATGCTTGATTGGATTAGCCAACAGCAGCAAAACTGGGAAATTCATGCTGTCGCCCATCGGGTCGTTCATGGCGGAGAATACTTCACTCAGAGTGTCCTGGTTACCCCGCAAATCATCAGCCAATTGGAAACACTGAATTCTCTCGCACCCCTACATCAACCTCATAATTTGGCTGCCATAAAAATAATTAACCGGATGAAGCCGGAATTACCACAGATTGCATGCTTTGATACCGCTTTTCATGCTCAGCATACTCCATTATTTACTACCTGTGCTTTGCCAGAATATTTAAGACAACAAGGGATAAGGCGATATGGATTTCATGGTCTTTCCTTTGAATGGATTTCTCTCGTTCTCAAAAAAGACTACCCTGATTTGGCTAACAATCGAATTATTATTGCCCATTTAGGCAACGGCGCCAGCTTGTGCGCTATGAATAGGGGAATCAGTATAGACACAACCATGAGTTTGACAGCTCTTGATGGTTTACCGATGGGAACTCGTTGTGGCAGTTTGGATCCGGGAGCTGTTATTTACATGATGAGAAAATTGAATCTTTCACCATGTAAGGTAGAAGAAATACTCTATAACGAATCTGGCTTGCTTGGTTTATCAGGGACAAGCAATGATGTGCAGGAATTACAATCCTGTCCTGATAAAAACGCTCAATTTGCTTTGGAGTACTTTTGCCTGAAAACAGCCCAATTTATTGGAATGATGGCCATTTCGCTTGGTGGAGTAGATGGTATTGTATTCACAGGAGGAATAGGGGAAAATTCAGAACTGATTAGAGCAAATATCCTCAAGAGGATAGAATGCCTGCACCCTTTTTCTGTTATTGTTATTCCCGCGAATGAAGAAAAAATGATGGCTATGCATACCTTGACAGCCCTCAGGACGTAAAAGCGTATTTTTACTGGCATAGGTAATGAGTATAAAAAATGGATAAAGACTACTATAAAATCATGGGAGTCAGTCAGGATGCTTCTGAAAAAGACATCAAAATGGCTTACCGAAAATTAGCACGCAAATATCACCCTGATATTAGCAAAGAACCGAATGCTGAAGAACGATTTAAAGAAATGGCAGAAGCCTATGAAGTACTGAAAGACCCTAAAAAAAGATCCGAATATGATCAATATCGGAAATACAAAGAATTTAATCCCCAAAACCATGAATTTACTGAACGAAGAACTCAAGAACAACCATATCAGGAATTTCATTTTGATAGCGACTTTTTCGAAACCTTGTTTGGACACTCCCGCTATCAACAGCAACCAATGACTGGTCAAAATTATCATGGCAAAATCACTATCAGTCTAGAGGAAGCTTATCATGGGGCTGTTAAAAACTTACAAGTTCCTGTTGAGCAGGGCCCAGAAACTAAAATACAGACCCTGAAAGTTAAAATCCCTGCAGGGGTTAAATCAGGACAACAAATTCGCTTAACAGGACAAGGAGGCAGTGGAAGCGGCGGGGGACCTCGAGGCGACCTTTATTTAACAGTCGAAGTGATGAAGCACCCTGTATTTGATGTCATGGAAAATGATATTTACCTCACTCTACCTATCACGCCGTGGGAAGCTGCTTTAGGAGCTACGGTTGTCGTACCTACCCTGGCAGGAAAAATTGATTTAAAAATCCCTCCTGGCTCACAAGGCGGACAAAAACTCAGAATTAAAAATCGCGGATTACCGGGACCAACGCCTGGTAATCAATATGTTCTATTAAAAATTATTACCCCCCCTGCTCAAACTGAAGAAGCAAAAGCTCTATATAAAAAAATGGCGGAGGTAATGCCTTACAACCCTCGTAAAACTATGGGAGTATAAGAGTGAGCAAAGACAATCTTTTAATAGGCATGCTTATCGAAGAAACAACAACGATTTCTTTTATTGAAGTATGCCAGAAATATCATATTCCTGAAGAATTATTCATTGAAATGATCGAACAAGGCTTGTTTCCAGATCAACCATCCGATCCCCAAAAAATTGCACTGGGCCAAAAAGAATTGCGTCGCCTTGAATCCGCTTTTCGATTACATAGAGATTTGGGCATTAATCTGCCTGGAGTAGCTTTAGCTCTTGACTTGCTGGAAAAAATCGATCACATGCATCATGAGCTTGAAATTTTACGCAAACATTTTTAGGCATCAGAATCTTTAGGATTATAATCAGGTATCTCTTTAGGGCGATAGCCTTTAATTGTTCTAAAAAACTCGATAATGTACTGAAAATCCTTTTTAATATCTCCCGTGGCCCAAAAAGGTTCATGGATCCTGATTTCTTTAGTGGAATAATCAGGGCCCACCATCACTATAGGAATACCTGCTTGCCGGGCAATATGATAAAACCCTTCCTTCCATCTGGTCACCGGACTTCGGGTACCTTCAGGAGCCAGACCCAGTTTTAATTCATCGCGTTGGCGAAACAACTCCACAACTTTCTCAACCTTATTTCCCTTTTTAGAACGATCAACCGGAGTACCTCCAACAACACGCAAAAAATAGCTCAAAGGGAAAAAAAATAACTGATGTTTCGCTAAAAAATTAATTTTAACGCCGACAACAAAACGGGCACACAAGCAAATAACAAAGTCCCAATTGCTGGTATGCGGAGCTACAATCACAATATATTTTTTTTCATTCGGCAATTTACCAACTATCTTCCAACCTATCAGTTTAAAAATAAAACGACATATTTTTTGCATGACAAAAATCCATTTTTGTTTTAACCCAAGTATACTTGATTTTGATATCCATATAGAAGAAATTGTTATTTCACATGATCAAGGTACAATATCCTTTTTTTGAAGCGACTTGCCTTATGCTATATCATGATCCGTTGATTTCAGAACACACGATGAAATGGGTGCGAACTTTCATTATCAATTACACGATTTGCCCTTTTGCAAAAGGGCCTGTCAATAAAGGCACTTTAAGAATAATTACTTCAGATACCCTAAAAAAGCATCAGGCGCTTAAGGATGTAATCACTGAAATTCAGTTCCTGGAAGAAAACCCTGCTGTTGAAACGACTCTGCTCATTTTTGCTCGAGCATTTAAAGACTTTTTTTCTTATCTGGATTTCATAAGCCTTGCTGAACAATTAATTCAAAACTTAAATTATGAAGGGATTTACCAACTTGCTACTTTCCACCCGGATTATTATTTTGCTGATACACCTCCAGATGATGTCTCCAACTATACTAATCGTTCTCCTTATCCCATGATCCATTTATTAAGAGAAGATAGCCTGGACAAAGCAATCGCTGCCTATGGGGATACCCACACCATACCAGAAAACAATATAGTGACAATGAATGAACTTGGCTTAGAAAAAATTAAACTGTTATTGGCTTCCATTTCTATGTCCTAGTACGGAACAGGACTTACGAAAAACGCCAAGGTCAAGGCAAAAAATGTTTTTAATGAGCGAGGAGATAGCTGTTGCAGGTAAGTCCTGTGGACATTAAGCTATTGTAATGCCATCGTACTTTATAATTCATTCTTATAAATGACACCATCTTTCATAATCAATTTAAGGTTTTCATCTGGGTGGAGCAGAACATTTAAATTGACGAAGGGATTACCGTCTACTACTAACAGATCAGCATAAGCTCCTTCGCTTACGACACCAAGTTTTCCCTTTTGCATTAACAATTCAGCATTGACTATAGTAGCTGAGCGAATGATATTGGCCGCTGAATCAAGTGCATTGCGCATTTCAAATTCTCTTAATTGTTCTCTCTGTGCCTCAGGACCCCATAAATCCGTACCAAAAGCAATAGGAAGTTTATATTTTAAGGCATATTCATAAACCTTTTTGCCTTTTTCAATAGTATTTTTCAAATTGGCTACAATAACATCAGACAGCCGGTTTTGTTCAGCACTTTCAATTCTTTGCGCCAATGAAATAAATGTAGGATCGTAAATCACTCCATTTTCCGACATTAACTCTACAGTTGGTTCACTTACAAAATTAGCATGCTCAATGGAACGCACACCTGATTTAATGCACTTTCTTACTGATTCATCAGTATAAGCATGAGCCATGACATAAGTATTTCTTGCATGTGCTTCTTCAACAATTGTCGATAATTCTTCCTCAGAATATTCATACAGTGTTGGATTACTAAGGGAAGGAAAAACAACCCCGCCTGAAGCGAATACTTTTAATTGTGATGCTCCCTTCCTTAACTCTTCTCGGGCAGCCCTTCTCACTTCATCCACCCCATCTGCAATAACGGACATCGTCGAGAAAGAACTAATGTGCCCGCAAGGATCACTCTGTTCATTCGGCTTTCTAAAATCAGCGCCTCCGCCTGTTTGCGTTAATGCCTTCCCGGAATAAAATAATCGAGGCCCAGGAATTCTATTATTATCCAGTAATTGCGCTATTCTATAATCAGCGCCCCCAGCTTCTCGTAAAGTCGTAAAGCCATAGGACAAGCTATTTTTCAGATAATTAGCGGCAGCCAAAAATATCTCTGCTTCGGAGTAGAGGATATTTTTTGGGCTTAAGGTCAATCCGGTAATATGAGCATGAGCATCGATTAAACCAGGCATTAATGTCTTCCCTTTGACATCGATAATGCGCGTTCCTTCGAAAGGTTGAAGCGGTATTTGCGACACTTGAGAGATCAAATTATTCTGAACCAGAACATCAAAATTTTTTTGAATCTTTGTAGATTCTACCAAAATAACGTTAGCATTTTTAAAAAGAATAGAGTTCATTTTAATCTCGAAGTCATTAATCTAACTTACTCTATTTATAGTCTATTTTGATAAATCCAGTCGATATACAGGATTCATTTGGGCTGAGGAGATGCATAAGCATCGTCTTGAAGACTTGGCACGAAACATTAAATCACATACAAGTCTTCTAGATAACGACCGCTGTTGTCCATAACTATAGAGAATTAATAATACCCAAGTCCACATTATTGAAATAATGTACTAAAATTTATCATATAGGACTCATTATCAGGTGCATCATGAACACACAAGATCCGGCACTTTCGATCTCAAATCCACGATTATTATCAGCAATCTATTTTGGCTTGTTATCAGTCGTTGGCACGATACTGATCAATGCATTTCTCACTTCGATTGGAATTGAAGAAATTATCCCGGTCTATCAGTCGGTCATTCTGGGAATGGTTGTAGCTTCCTGCACCGGGGCCATTTTTGGGGAAGCCATCGTTCACTGTAAAAAACCTTATAAAAGAAAAACCTTTTGGTTAGGATTCAGTATGGTCATAGCCTCACTACCTGTCTTTGATCTCGGCCTTGTCTTCTTGATGTCAGAAGATCATGCCAAGCTTTTTGAAGTAACCACTCTAACCAGCATGGTTTTGTTCTATCTCATTGTTCTGGCCTATAGCTATGTGCTTTTTGGTATTTTGCTGGCTGTTGCCTCCGGGCTTGCTGCTATGTATTTAAGAGGGCAATTAGTATACGATATCCTGCATACCCAAACTCGACGTCAACAAAAACATAAGCATGCATTGGCAAAAAGTAAATCAGAAGGACATGCCCATAAAGTTCACCGATGAGCTTAAGTCAGATGAGCTTTATAAACTATTGTCTCAGGGAGCAGTTGTTATTACTCCTAATAATAGATTAAGTGGAGCAATTCTTCAGAATTACTTCACTTATTGTTCCAGAAAAACAATCAAAAAGCCAATGTGCTTGCCTTTCAATACATTCCTGGTTAAATCTTTTGAACAACTCAAATTCCAAAAACCAGACCTGGAACACCCAATACTTTTAAACTCGTCACAATGCCAACATTTATGGCGAAAACTGGTTAAATCCCACCCTTCTATCATTTATACAGAAGGCTTGCTTAAAACAATAATGCAAGCATGGGAATACTGTGAGCAATGGCAACTTACACCTGAAGAGCCTGCTTTTCACTACACGCCACAAACACAACAGTTTCAAGAATGGTGGCAATCTTTTAATAAAACACTTAAAGAAATTTCTGCCATCCATCAGCATCAATTAATTCCTTACTTGCTTGATTCCAATTATCAAGGACTCGTAAAAGCTGTTATATGGATGTGCTTTGATGACTTTAATCCACAGCAATTATCCCTGCAGCATTATTTGAACGCACAGGGAGTAATTCAATATCGTTATGATTTAAAAGAAAATCAGGAAACTGCAGCAGTGTTCTCAGCTAAAGATAAAAAAACAGAATACCAGGAGTTGATGGCTTGGCTAGAGAAGAAAATTCAACAAGGAAAAAAGCAAATCGGAGTTGTTGTGCCTGACCTTGAACAAGAGTCATCGGTTTTACAACGAATTTTACGCAACTGCTTTGAACCCAATTTATTTAATATTTCTTTAGGCAAACCATTAAGCGCATTTCACTTGATCTCTCATGCTCTCATTTGGCTGAGTCTTGATCACAATCTCTTAAATAATCATCAAGCGGCTTTGCTACTCCAGTCACCCTACCTTGGCAAGGCAAAAGATGAGTTTCTTCAAAGATCAGAGTACTTACAGGAAAGCAAGTTGTTGCAAGACCACTCTTTCCCCACAAAATTATTTATTGAAGATATTGCCTACCGCACGCCCAAACTGGCTGAATTGTTAAAAAATATGAATTCTTATCCTGAAAAAACAACCATAGATGAGTGGATTGATTTATTTCAGGAGCGGTTAAATAACATTGGTTTTCCTGGAGATTATGTTTTGGACTCCGACAATTATCAATGCTTTAATCGCTTTACAATGATTTTTGACGAATTCAGACAATTAAGTCTGATAAGCAGCTATTTGACTAAAACAGAAGCATTTGTGGCGTTAAAACAACTCATAGACAACACTATTTTTCAACCACAAAAAAGCAATTCACCAATTCAAATTTTGGGATTGTTAGAGGCATCGGGTTGCGAGTTTGACAGCCTTTGGGTCATGGGATTGACTGATCGATGTTTACCTCAACAAACACGTTTATCGCCCTTTATCCCATTTGAATTACAGCGTGAACTAGGCATGCCTCACAGTATCCCGGCAAGAGAGCTCCAATATGCCAAGCAAATTTTGCAAAGACTGCAACGAGGCAGCCTGGAAACCGTTTTTAGTTATCCACAATTTGACGATGACACGCCTAATTTACCCTGCTCATTGATTACTCATTATCCTGCTTACATCAGCCAACCTGCTGACAATAAAACAAATGTTCAAAGTTGTTTGGTTCATCTTGAAGAAAACTATGAAGTACCTGTAAAACCTGATGAATCCATTTCTGGCGGAACGAGCTTACTAAGCAATCAGGCCAAGTGCCCTTTTAAGGCATTGGCACAACACCGACTTAAGGCAAACCCTGTTCTAAAAACTACAGATAGAATGGATGACAAGGAAAAAGGTCAATTAATCCATAAAATACTGGAGTTACTCTGGCAAAGATTAGAAAATCAGGAGCAATTAATTAAATTAAAACCCGATGAACTTGAAGGATTCATTGATCAAGCACTTCAAGGCGCTTTGCATCCGATTAGGCAACAACACACCCAAGCTTTTCCTGACTTGGTTGCCAATGTTGAATACATAAGATTAAAAAGAATTATCCTGTCTTATCTGGAGTGGGAAAAACAACGCCCTCCTTTTAAAATCAAAGGCCTGGAAGAAAATCATTCAATTAATTTGGCTGGACTCGATTTTAAAGTAAGATTGGACAGACTGGATGAAGTAGGTAATAAGCAATGGGTCATCGATTACAAAAGCACTCTACCCGGTGGCAAGCCATGGAATGAAGAAAGGCCAATGGAGCCTCAATTGCTGCTTTATGCGTTGCTTAACGAACAAATTAATACTTTGTTATTAATTCAATTAAAAACCGGAAAAATCAAGCTCAGCGGTTTTAGCGAGGAAAAATGGGAAACCAAAGAGATTCATACTTTAAAAGAGGACGAAAATTGGGAAGACTATCGACAACGTTGGCTAAAACAATTAACTCATTTAGCTGAAGAAATTAAGTCAGGCTATTGTCCGCCACGCCCTCAAAATCTGACCATTTGCCAGCGCTGTGATTTTCAGAACTTATGTCGTTTTCAGGTTAAACAATAAAGCAATTTTAATTTATCGGAACTACTTATGCATCATTTAATTCTTGGTTATGGCTATTGTGGTTATTACCTGGCTCAAGAGCTTCTAGGGCATCATCAACAGGTCACCGTAGTATCACGACAATTAAAAAAGGAATTCGAACTTTCAAAACTACATCATATAACCCATGATCTCGAATACCCATTTGATTGGAACGAACCCGATTCCATTATCTACTATCTAATTCCACCTCCTTCTCAAGGCACCAGAGATACTTTCTTACAACAGTTTTTAAATCAAAGTTCATTAAATGCAAAGAAAATTATTTACTTTGGTTCAAGTGGGATCTACGGAAACCATCAAGGAGCCTGGGTTGACGAATTATCAACTTGTATTATTGACTCTCCACGTCAACAAAGACGATTGGACGCAGAACAACAATGGTTGGCCTATTGTCAGCAACACAATAGAGAACTTTCCTTATTACGTATTGCAGGCATCTACGGACCCAATAGAATTCCAGCAGATGCATCCAAATCAAAAACTCCGATAATAAAAACGACCGAAGCTCCTTTTACCAATCATATTTTTGTCAAGGATTTGGCTTTAATTGCTTATTTACTTGGCCAAAAACAAACACCATCAACTGTATACAACGTTGCCGATGGCAACCCAACACCCATGGGCGAACTTCAACAAACAGTAGCAAGCGTATTAGGAATTGAATCTGCTCCCTATGAGTCCTTTGAACAGGCTTGGGGAAAAGCAAGTCCTATGAAAAGAGAGTTCATGCGTGCTTCTAAACGGCTGAAGATTGACTTGTTAAAAACTATATTGGGTAAAGGTATCCGTTTTACCAGCTTGTATGATGCAATAAAACAAAGCTTATGATTTTCTGTTTTTGTAAAAAACTATTCTTGATAAGTTAAACTTTAATTTTCTTTAAAATATGGTATTATGCTGCCACATTGGTTATATATAATCCAATAATTCGTTATAAATCAATAGGATTTTAAATTTATAATTTAAATTGAGGTAAACTATGCCTTCTTACAACAATGCCCAGCTCTTGGAAAAACGCTTGCAGAATTGTGATACACAATTAAATCAACTTTTTAATGGCCAGCAATTATCAAGAAAATTTCTCCAGCAGTTAAATCAAATCAAGTATTTTTATAATTCAGCTTTCAATAAGACTGATAATGAAGACGATGGTATCGAAGCCATAGAAGAATATGAAAATTTCATCTCGTTGGTCTCACAAGTAAAGTCTGGTCAAATCAACGCTGATAAAGCAGTTGAAACAATAAAAGATACGACAGAATCCAAGCAGGCTGATGTTATTATCGCCAATTTCTTTAAAGTCTGTGAACTGATGTTCTGGGCTACTGCAGCATTCTTCAGTTATTTGGCTTGTGTATCAGTGGGTATCCCCTTAACTTTTTGTGAACCTCTCCTAGGTATTGCGGTCTCCTTGTCTACCTTTTTGATGACAGTCAGTACAGCAAGCAAATTTTTAGACTGTTTTGATGAATTCGAGTCTTTAGATAAGATTAACGAACATGATCAAAATCAAAAGGATACAGTACGGTTTTTCAGTAACACTTCAAATTCCACTTCATCAGTACGCAATAAAGAAGTTGAAGCAGAAGAAAGCTCACAGAGATTATATCCGAATTTACAAACCATCTAAATCCATAAACAATGACACATCAGACCAAAAATTATTTTGGTCTGATGTTTTGATTATTCTCTTCCAACCAAATCAATATTAATCTCTGATGTTTACTTATTCATCCTTAATCACTAAATAAATCATCACAGCTAAAATAGTAATGAAGATATGAAAAGCTGTGGTAAGAGCTGAATTCAGCATGGGAGACATCCACATACCAAACCATTCTCCGCCTATGGACATAAAAAGAACTTGCCAGGTTACAAAGCCCAAAGTCAGGCCTCCGATAGCCCAATTCTTGGCATGATTAAAAACAGGAGCACTTTCATTTCTTGCCTTAAATAATTTCCACGCACCAATTCCGCAAAATATGGAGGTTAATAACTCCAGGATAACAATGATAATAAATGCAATATAATGCAGGGCTGAGCTAGTAATTGCTCGATAAGTGATTGTGGAATTAGGAAACACATCGCTCATGGTTAATACTTTTACTACAGCAGGAAAATTGGCAGAGTAATCAGTAATGTTTCCAAATGCAGTCAGTAAACAAAAAAAAGAAACCGCAACAACAAGCAACACCTTTGAGAATCTAATAATCATCATTTCATCCTTTGAAACAAGTTAAAAAAATATGTATCACCTAATTGATAAGAACCTTCATGGAAGAGATACTCATGCTCTTTTCTCCCCGAATCAATTAATCAAAAATCTTAACCTAAACCCTTGCCGGCTTTATCATCAACTAACCTTTCTCCCTGAGTATTTCTGGCAAAACGTAACAATAAATGATTGGCTCTGATTATTGCCTCATTCAGTGCCTCCTCAGGACTCATCAGATCTGCAAACATTGCCTCTAACACTTCATCATTAATTCCGCGAATTTGATTTTGTGGTCCCATGTGTTTATAAGGTTTCTCAGGCAAATTATCTTCAAGATCTGTTCTGGCTAATAATAAAGTGGGATGTTGACTTGATTGCACAATATTGGCGTAAATTCCTTTTAACCCTAATGGCAAATAACCCGTGTGCTCATGCCAGCGCTTTTGCACTTCAGGTTTTGCAATGAATGCAAAAAATCTCGCAATTCCTCGATATTGCTCTTCTGTCTGTCCTCCTACAGCCCATAGAGCAGCCCCCCCTGCCACATTAGCATGTCTTATCGAACTGGCTTCAGTATCCAAAGGCATTGTTGCAACACCCAAATGAAAAGGAACAAGAGCAGATAAACTATTATAAGCACCCGATGATTGACTAAATAACGGGCAGACACTGCTAGTAAATAAAATGGTAGCATCATCGACACGGCCTCCATAACGAAAATAATGCAAATCATGCCAGCGCTTTAGTCTTTGAAAATGAGCTGTCAATTTGGGGGTATGAAAAGCGGCACGAGCAGGGTTACCTTGGGTTATAGGCAATCCATGGATAGCCAGAAAAGACTCAAATAAAACCCACCCAGGATAAGCCGTGGTGTATGTACAATCATAACCCGCCTTTTTAATTTTTTCTGCCATTATTTCCATTGCTGACCAGGTCTGGGGGAAGTTATGCTTGCCATATCCTACCTTGGCCAAAATATCAGCGTTATAGTACAGAACTGGTGCCGAGAGATTAAATGGCATTGCCATTAATTGTCCATCCCTGCTGTAAAACTCACGCACTGATTGAATAAAATCATTCTTAGGCAAACTGATACCCTGCTCACTCATTAACAAATCAACGGGTTTGATCACGCCTGAAGGAGTCAGCATGATTGAAGTGCCTACTTCAAAAATTTGAACTATTGATGGCGCCTGACGAGCTCTGAATGCAGCAGCAAAATTGGTAAGAGTTTCCGTATAGTTTCCTTTGTAAATCGGTTTGACTTGGTATTCATTTTGACTTTTATTAAAATCATCAGCGAGCAAGCGGACTTCATCACCCAAATGCCCTGCCATCGCATGCCAAAAAACCAGTTCAACCGGTTTGGCCTGGGCAGACATGACACTTAGAGAGATTAACAAAAACAAAAAGAGTATTTTCATTTTAACAGGTCTGGATAATCACTAAAGAGGGCATCAACGCCCCAATCAAATAATTTTTTGGCCAAACGTTTACGGTTTACAGTATAGGCGCATACAACATACCCTTGATCTTTCACAGCTTTCACTCGATCAGCCGTTAGTATCTTTCTATTGAAATGTATTGAATAGCATTCCAATTGTTTTGCCTTCTGTAACCAGTCTTTATCCCACTCATGCAGCAAGAGCCCTAAAGGCATTTCTGGAGCAATACTGCGACATAAGACCAAAGCATCCCATTCAAAACAGGAAATGAGAGGTAATTCCTTATTTTGGGGCCAATGCCGATGGATATGACTTAGCACAGCTACAGTAGTTTGCTCAACAGTTCCGGGATAAGGCTTTATTTCTATGTTCGCCTGGACACCAGAAAAAGACAACCACTTTAGCACATCAGTAAAGTGTGGAATTTTTTCTCCCTTATACTGCTTCGAATACCAAGAGCCAGCATCGAGACTGCGAAGATAATTTGCCTCCATCAGTCCCACATCCCCTTTTCCATTGGTGGTCCGTTTCAAATTGTCATCATGAATGACAAAAGGTTCACCATCAAGGCTACACATCACATCAAACTCAATGAAACGGCAACCTAAAGACAATGCTTTATTAAAAGAAGCCATCGTATTTTCCGGAGCATAGCCTGATGCTCCCCGGTGACCAATAATTTTTTCAACAACCAACAAATTAATCTCCCTGCTTACGATTGGATGCAGCTTCCACCATAGCGGTCAATATCAACTCATTACTCACTGTCAATGGTGCCGGAGCAGCAGCCATAGCTAAAGCATTCATTTCTTTCGCTTGATACGCTCTCGGTTGCTGAGGAATAGTATCACCTTCGAAAAACACCAGGTTACTGACAGAGTAATTTTGCTTGGGATAGGCTTTATTCATACGATCAATTTCTTCATTCACTTGCTGATAAAGCTGTTCACGAATTTTGGCACGTACGACTTGAGTCTCTTCTAAACTTGGTTTGAACTCAACGCCACTGATTTCATATTGAGCTCCTGGCTTACTGACTGATTTGGCATTTTGATAAATATTGGTCAGAACAGATTGATCGACTCTTGCCTGAGCTTGTACATAAAGTTTCTCAAGGCCAGAACTATCCTGAGAGCGATCAAATTGCACAAGATGCCATTCCCCTTTAGCAATTTTGTTTAAGCTATCCATTATGTCTGCCCGTGCTTTCACTAAATCAGCATTACTTAGTGTGGCATTGATACTGACATTTAGTAACGCTGTTTGGGTAGTAACCCATTTTTTGGCAGAAACTTGAAAAAAAATCTTATCAAGTACCAAATCCGGTGTCTCGTTATCAGCCCAAGCAAAAGAAGTTAAAACCATTAACCCCAGCATCCAGGCAATTTTTCTCATAATAGGCTCCATTCAGAATGTTTCTATTGGAATTAGTGTATACCAGCAAACCAGAAGACACCACAGCAGTTTGAACCAGAATTACTTAAATGAATAAACAAACTATCACTCTAATACAAATCCTTTGCAGAATTACTATCAAATAGTCAGATTTGAACGCAGATTGGGAAAATAAACAGGATAAAAAAGCGCAGTGTACATTGAAGTACATGAGCATTTTTTAGAATGTTTTTTTCTCAAGATGCGCCAAATAAGGCCGTTTGCTAAGAATTACATTGATTTAATTGACGAATAGATCTATAACTTCTCCCAAAATTATTGCAAGAGGAGCTTAAAAATGATGTCTGTTGACAATATTAAAAATGATAACCAGGTTTTGGCTGAAGAAGATTTCCTCGAATACGCATTGTCTCATGGATTTGGTGATTTACACTTTAAGGTGGATCCGCAAACGGGTATGAAGGCTATGATTGCGATTCATAGCACCAAGTTGGGACCTGCTTTGGGTGGTTGTCGATTTATTGAATATCCTAGCACTGCTGCTGCTTTGAAGGATGCTATGCGTCTTGCGAGAGGCATGAGCTTTAAGGCTGCTTCAGTCAATTTACCTTTGGGTGGTGGAAAATCGGTTATTATTAAACCTAAGGGTTTTTTTAATCGAACAGAGTACATGCATCGGTTTGGTGAGTTTGTCAATGAATTAAATGGCAGGTACATCACTGCTTTGGATAGCGGTACTGAATTAAGTGACATGGATATTATTGCTGAGCATACTGACTATGTTGCCAGCTTATCCAGATACAATGGAGATCCTTCTCCTTCTACTTCCAAAGGTGTGTTAAGAGGAATTCAGGCTGCTGTTGCCTTTAAATTAGGTAAAGACTCTCTCAAAGGTTTGCATATTGCTATTCAGGGTCTAGGCCACGTCGGTTATGCTCTGGCAAAACAATTACACGAATTAGGAGCAACATTAACCGTTGCTGATATTTCACCTGCTGCTGTGAACATGGCAGTTCAAGAATTGGGAGCCAAAGCGGTCAGCACTGACATTATCCACAAAGTACCATGTGATGTATTTGCTCCTTGTGCTTTAGGTGCGATTATCAATGATCTCACTATTCCCCAGTTACAAACCAGTATTATTGCTGGTGCTGCCAATAATCAGCTTGCACACACTTACCATGGCAAGATTTTACACGAAAAAGGTATTTTGTTTGCTGTTGATTATGTTATTAATGCAGGTGGTTTAATATTCGCCGCCTCTAAATATTTGCAAACGCCTGAAGACAAGGTTAGCGAGCAAATTGATAGCATTTATACTTCCCTGACTGAAATTTTCACTCGTTCTGCTAAAGATAATTTACCCACTAGCGAGATTGCTGATACTCTGGCTAAGGAAAAATTGGCTTAATTGGACGCCCTTTATGAAACATTTATCTCTTACTCCAGAGTTGTATGAATACATGCTTGATGTTTCCTTGCGGGAACATCCTGTTCTTGCGGCATTACGCAAAGAAACATCCACTATGGAACTCGCCAATATGCAGGTAGCTCCTGAGCAAGCTCAATTTATGCAGATGCTGATACGCTTGATTGGTGCAAAGAAGGTATTGGAACTTGGAACATTCACAGGTTATAGTGCCTTGGCTATGTCCCTTGCTTTGCCTGATGATGGGCAAGTTATCACCTGTGATATTAATGAGGGATGGACAAAGCATGCTCATGCTTATTGGCGTGAGGCCAAACAGGAACATAAAATTAAATTACGTCTTGGACCTGCTCTTGACACTTTGCATTCATTACTTAATGAAGGTGGAGAACATCAATTTGATTTCATTTTTATTGATGCTGACAAAACCAATTATCTGAATTACTATGAACTGGCTTTAAAATTGGTTACACCTAAAGGATTAATTGCCATAGATAACATTTTTTGGGATGGAAAAGTAATTGATCCGAATGATACGAGTGGACAAACCAGAGAAATTAAAAAATTAAATCAAGTGATTAAAAACGATTCAAGAGTCTTTGTCAGCTTGTTAGCTATAGCTGATGGGATGTTTCTGGTGCAACCCATTTAGTCTTTAAAATCCCTGGCAAGCAATACACTGCATTGCTATGTAAATAAGTACAAGGAGAATCTGATAATGCAAAATAACAACCCCTGCGGATTAGATGGCTTTGCCTTTTTAGAATTTTCAGGCCCTGATAGAAGTAAACTACATCAACAATTTTCTGAAATGGGGTTTCAGGCCGTTGCCCACCATAAAAATCAGGACATTACTCTTTTCAAACAAGGGGAAATACAATTTATAGTGAATGCAGCCTCCAATTGCCAGGCAGAAGCTCATGCCTCAACCCATGGCCCAGGCGCTTGTGCAATGGGCTTTAAAGTAAAAAATGCCAAAGCCGCTTTTCAATACGCTATTGCGCATGGCGGAACCGCATTTCAGGATGCTCCTCATGCCAATCACGGTTTACCAGCTATCCAGGCTATTGGTGGCAGTGTTATTTATTTTGTGGATGAGGAACACCAACCTTTCTCTAATGAATGGAATATTACCTCATCAGAACCCGTTGCTGGAAATGGCCTGACCGCAATCGACCATCTCACCCATAACGTTTATCGCGGTAATATGGATAAATGGGCCAGTTTTTATGCTTCCATTTTTAACTTCCAGGAAATTCGTTTTTTCAATATCAAAGGAAAAATGACTGGTTTGGTCAGTCGAGCATTAGGTAGCCCTTGTGGCAAAATCAAAATTCCTTTAAACGAATCCAAAGATGATTTATCACAAATTGAAGAGTTTCTTCATGAGTATCATGGAGAAGGCATTCAACACATTGCTCTCAATACCAATGATATTTATAAAACAGTCAATGGCTTAAGAAAACAAGGGGTAAAATTCCTCGATGTGCCAGATACTTACTATGAGATGATTAATGACCGCCTCCCATGGCACAAGGAGCCACTGAATCAACTCCATGCCGAGAAAATTTTAATTGATGGAGAGGTAGACCCCAAAGATGGTTTGTTACTACAAATATTTACTGAAAACATATTTGGACCAGTCTTTTTTGAAATTATTCAACGCAAAGGCAATCAAGGATTTGGTGAAGGAAATTTCCAGGCTTTATTCGAAGCCATTGAAAGAGATCAAGTTCGACGTGGTACTTTAAAAGAATTGACCTAAAAAAACCGTTGAAATGTAATGATGCTATTTTTCAGGCATAAGCCAGGAGATCCAAATGAAACTCGCCAGTTTGAAATCAACTCGTTCTCGCGATGGAGAACTTTGCATTGTTAACAGATTACTGACTACTGCAGTCCGCGTTCCTCATATCGCATCAACACTTCAATATGCTCTGGATCATTGGGATGTTGTTGAACCCAAGTTACAACTGATTTATCAACAGTTAAATGATAATCAAATTGAAGATGCTTTTGCGTTTGATCCCAAGCTATGTGCCTCACCATTACCCCGAGCTTATCAATGGGCCGATGGCAGTGCCTATGTAAACCATGTCGAATTGGTTCGTAAAGCCAGAGGAGCAGAAATGCCCGCTGATTTTTGGACCAATCCACTCATGTATCAAGGTGGATCTGATGCTTTTCTAGGACCTCGTGATCCAATTTTGGTCAGCTCAGAAGCCTATGGGATTGATTTTGAATCCGAGGTAGCCGTTATCACTGATGATGTTCCCATGGGGATTGATCATAGAAACGCTGCCCATCATATCAAACTTTTGATGCTGGTTAATGATGTCTCTCTACGTAATCTTATACCCGATGAACTGGCAAAAGGGTTTGGATTCTTCCAATCAAAACCTGCCAGCAGCTTCTCCCCGGTAGCAATAACCCCAGATGAGTTAGGTTCCTGCTGGGATGGTCAACGCGTGAATTTGCCATTAATTAGCCATTTGAATGAACAGTTATTTGGTCAACCCAACGCTGGCATTGATATGACCTTTTCTTTTCCAGAACTGATACAGCATGCGGCAAAAACAAGGTTTTTAACCGCAGGTACTATTATAGGTTCTGGAACAGTATCCAACCTCGACCGCAGCAAAGGATCTTCTTGTATCGCTGAAAAGCGAATGCTGGAAATGATCGAATTCGGACAGGCAAAAACACCGTTTATGCGATTTGGAGACCGAATTCGCATAGAAATGCTCGATAGTCAAGGAGACTCCCTATTTGGCTCCATTGACCAAATAGTAACGAAATACGATAAGGATTCCTTATGATATTGTATGACTATTTCCGCTCTACCGCATGCTATCGAGTAAGAATCGCTCTTAATTTAAAAAAAATTGCTTACGAAAAAATTGAAGTGCATCTGGTTAATAATGGAGGCGAACAGCATAGCCTGAAGTATCACCAAGTTAACCCTCAAGAACTTGTTCCCAGCCTGGACATTAATGGACACGTGTTGAGCCAATCAATGGCAATCATTGATTATTTGGAAGAAATCTATCCAGAAATGCCATTGCTTCCTAAAGATCCTTTTATGAAAGCCACTCTAAAATCAATGGCTTTAATTGTTGCTTGTGATATGCATCCTCTTAATAATTTAAGAGTGCTGAATCGTTTAAAAGAACAATTTAAAGCGAATGAAGAACAGGTACTGGAATGGTATCATCATTGGCTAAAAACAGGATTTGATGCTTTTGAGGAAAAACTTGGAGCTATGAAGCGCGACAAGCCAGTCTGCTTTGGAAGTGAAGTTAGTCTGGCTGATGTCTGTTTGATCCCCCAGGTTTATAATGCCCATCGATTTCATTTTGATATGGCAAGTTACCCAATAATCAATGAAATCAATGAGTATTGTCTAACTCTACCGGCATTCCATGATGCGGCACCAGACATCAAGTCATCCTAAAACCATGCTCTTCTCAACTCCACCGTGATCACCCCTTTAGGGGTTTTCTCCAACATACTCCAGGCTGTTTTACATCGCTGCAGGTAACCAATTAAAACATTTTGATTGTTGCAACGGTACCTTACAGGCATTGAATCATATTGTTCGTTAGAGTTTATAGCCAAACAATACTCGCCATTAACCAATTCAATAGCCCAGGGAAAAGTGCGAGACATATCTAAGGTCTTATGATGCTCGTTATTCAAAGGTATCTCTACGTTAATTTGTACACTATCACCAACCCATGGAGATTGAGGGCATATAGCCCCCATTTTTTTACTACCTGCTTTTACAAAACATGGATCAAATAATTGACCTTCAGCCTGACAACGCCAAGCATCTTCGCGTATAATTATGTGGGATTGTTCATAACATTGACCAGACATTATTTTTTTAACAACAGGTGGTGCTTGTTCAAAAACTTCACCAAAAGGCCTGTATAATTTTAGGACAGTATCGCTGGCACTGGCTAAAAAAGAAAAAAAACATAGCAATACCAGTAAAACTCTTTGCAGCATGGTGTTCCCCCACGGATTTTATTTAGTGTATCATCACATTTTAATTCAGGGCTTAGGAAATACTGCAAACGGGAGAAAAATCAGTCCCTCGAAGGATTGGAATATTTCCTAAGCCCTGAATCAATCGTTTTCGATTTTGGAGTATATAATGACAGAAGTCTTTACTATAAAACAATGTCTCGACGGCGAAATCAGTATTGATGAAACCGTTACGGTAAGAGGATGGGTGAAAACCCGAAGAGATTCAAAAGCTGGCTTGTCCTTCATCAGCCTTCATGATGGCTCTTGCTTTTCTCCCATACAAATCGTCGCTACCGATCAGTTATCCAACTACAACAAAGAAGTTATAAAATTAACTGCTGGCTGCTCAATGATAGCGACTGGAAAATTGGTAGCATCACAAGGAAAAGGGCAATTTTTTGAAATCCAGGCCGAATCTATTGAAGTGGTGGGATGGGTTGAAAATCCAGACACTTATCCTATTCAAGCCAAACGCCATACTCTTGAGTTTTTAAGAGAGGTAGCTCATTTACGCCCCAGAACCAATACTATAAGCGCAGTCACCAGAGTACGTCACTCATTGGCACAAGCCATTCACCATTTTTATCATGAACAAGGATTTTTTTGGGTTCATACACCTATCATTACTGCCAGCGACTGTGAGGGAGCAGGAGAAATGTTCAGGGTATCTACTCTGGATTTATTAAACATACCTAAAAATGATAAAGGACAAATTGATTTCAGTAAGGATTTTTTTGGCAGAGAAACATTCTTAACTGTTTCTGGTCAATTAAATGTAGAAGCCTATTGTATGGCCATGTCCAAGGTATACACATTTGGACCAACATTTCGAGCTGAAAACTCCAATACAAGCCGACATTTGGCTGAATTCTGGATGATCGAACCAGAAATCGCTTTTGCAAATCTGGAAGACATTTGTAAACTCAGCCAAAATATGCTGCGTTATCTCTGTAAAACTGTTCTTGAAGAGCGTTCAGACGATATGGACTTTTTCAATCAATTTGTCGCTCCAGGGTGTATAGAACGCATGGAACATATTGCGGATTCTGAATTTGAAATTATGACCTATACCGATGCAATCAAAGCACTTGAGGCGAGTGAGCAAAAGTTTGAGTTTCCAGTGAGCTGGGGGCTAGATCTGCAATCAGAGCATGAACGTTACCTGGCTGAAGTGCTTTGCAAAAAGCCTGTTATTGTGACAAATTACCCGCAAGAAATTAAAGGCTTTTACATGCGCCTTAATGACGATGGAAAAACGGTAGCTGCCATGGACGTTTTAGCCCCAGGTATTGGGGAAATTATCGGTGGCAGCCAACGCGAAGAGCGATTGGAAATACTGGATAGACGTATGGACGAGTGCAACCTGAATAAAGAACATTACCAATGGTATAGAGACTTGCGTCGTTATGGTACTGTACCTCATGCCGGATTTGGCTTGGGTTTTGAGCGCTTGATCAGCTATGTTACAGGGGTATCGAATGTGCGAGATGTAATACCATTCCCTCGCACACCAGGCCATGCGGATTATTAAATCGATAATGCGCTTAAAGAATCTTCCTCAACTTCAGCTGTTTGTTGTTGAGGTTGGTTCCCCTCAGACAGCAATCGCCGTCTATTTCTTGGCGAAAATATTTTTTCTAATATCTCATCCTCAGGAGTACTCGCAAGCGGTCGTCCTGCATCCACTGTATCATACTGTTCCCTATTGAAATTAGGACCAGGTAGAAATCCTTTATTACTTGCCTGTTCTGAAGAAGGTACTTTTAAATTTTCGGTTGAGTGAGGATAAAAAATAGAAAACCCTCTTCTATGTGACTTAACAGGGAAACTAGACTCTGATTTTGTTAGTGGTTTGGCTTTTTCTTTGTCCTCAATAGTACTTGTAATTTCTTTCATATGAACTGTTTTATCTTTTTTTTCATCCATTGTTAATACTCCTTATTTTATTTTTATTCTCTCGCATACAAAGTACCTTCATGCAAAACGAGAACTCTTTCCATACGTTCTGCAATCCGCTGATCATGGGTCACTATAACCAGGGCGGTATTCATTTTTTTATTAAGATCCAACATCAAATCAAACACCTTCCGGGCTGTTGCCTCATCCAAATTCCCAGTCGGCTCATCAGCCAGAACACAATGTGGCTGATGCACCAAGGCTCTCGCTATGGCAACCCGTTGCCTTTCTCCTCCAGACAACTGGGCAGGCTTATGCGCTAATCGTGGTTTAAGCCCTACCTGTTCCAGCATATTAATGGCTTTTTCTTCCGCATCTTTCACAGCCATACCCGCCAGCAATAACGGCATCATCACATTTTCAAGTGCCGTAAACTCAGGCAATAAGTGGTGGAATTGATAAACAAATCCTAATTGTTGATTGCGCAATTGACAACGTTGTTTTTCATTTATTTTTTGCCAATTGACATCTCCAAGAGTAATTGCACCACGGGTTGGTTTATCCAGCCCCCCCAACAAGTGCAAAAGAGTGCTTTTCCCAGAACCTGAGGGACCGATAATAGCGATTCGGTCCCCTTTTGTTATGGCCAAGTCCACTCCTTTTAACACCTCAACTGTAGAAGTACCATCATGGTATGACTTATATAGCTTTTGACTGGTTAAAATGATGTCATTCATAATGCAAAGCCTCCGCGATGACTGTCTTTGATGCTCGCCAGGCAGGATAAATGGTTGCAGCAAAACTCATTAATAATGCCATAGCGCAAACTTGCCACAGATCACGAAACATAATTTTAGAAGGCAAGTAATCAACAAAATAAATACTTGAAGACAACACCTTCACCTGGAAAAAGGACTGCAATGCATTAACTATCTCCGTTGCATTATTGGCCAACACTAAACCTCCTAACAACCCGAGAATTGTACCAACCAGACCAACCATCATTCCCTGTACAATAAAAACCCATAAAATGGTAGAAGGAGTAGCGCCAATAGTTCTTAAAATGGCAATTTCAGCTTGTTTGTCATTGACTACCATTACCAGAGAGGACACCAAATTAAAAGCTGCTACAGCAATAATAAGCAATAAAATCATAAACATCATCGTTTTTTCCATTTTAACTGCTTCAAAAAACGCTCCAAATTGCTGGGTCCAATTGCCCACTTGATATCCTTCTCCCAAACGATCAGATAATTCATAAGACAATTCAGGTGCTTTATATACATTATTGATTTTCATCTTTATGCCTGAGACATCATTTTTGTCGAATTGCATTAATTTTTGGGCATCTTCGATATTAATAAATGCTAATTTTGTATCGAAATTAAATCCTGTACCAGCAGAAAAAACACCTACAACGGTAAAGCGCTTGAATCGAGGGATCATACCGGCAGGAGTTACTGTTGCTTGCGGGATCATTATCGTAACCTTATCCCCAATCATCACCCCAAGGCTGTCCGCAAGACCTTTTCCAAGAATAATCCCAAAATGTTTCAGATTATCCATATTACCTGCCAGTAGTTTCTTATTGAGATGAGTTACAGATTGTTCTTTTTCTGGCAGAATACCGGTCAGGACGATAGGCAAAACCTGGCCTTCATGAGTTAATAATCCTTGACTTCCAACATAAGGCGCAATTGCCTTTATTCCAGGAATTGTTTCAACCTTTTTAACCACTTCAGGCCAATCACTTAATCGCTCATCAGGACCTGTTATGGTGATTTCAGGCGCCATCCCAAAAAAACGACGATGAATTTCCTGATCAAAACCATTCATCACTGATAAAACAGTGATTAAAACCATCACTCCCATGCCTATACCCAACATGGAACTTAGGGAAATAAAGGAAACAAAGTGATTTTTCTTACGTGAACGCGTATAACGTAATCCGATAAAAAGAGCCAATGGTTTATACATAATCGTATTCAGCTGGATTAAAGTTAGTATTGTACAGTACTTATAGAAAAGGCCAAGATTGAAGCCTAAAGATTTTAAAGAACTTATTAATAATTCATCATCAGACAACCCACATAGATATCCACAGAATCTGTGGATATCTAATAGCTGGGGTTTCATAATCATGGGATTTTGGGACATCCGTGTTAAATAGTCATCTACTAGACTTTGTTTTCTCAGCAAACGTAGGTCGGGCCAAGGCCCATAGCCGTCAGGCCAAAGAAATAAATAATGATCTAACCTATTGAAATATTTTGAAAAAAAGCTAGAGTCCACTTTAAATTTTTTCCTAGGCGGGACAAAAGAAAAAGGGACTCTATGCAGTTGGCTACCATATCAAATATTCCCCAAAAAATCTTTAAGTTTTTTTACTTTTGAGGCAGAACGCTTGGGCAAAGAAACCCAGTTCAAGCAACGACGTTCAAAGCTTACCCCAGTTCCTATATCGGGGCATTGCTTGCGACCTGTTTGACTGGACACTTTGATTTAGAACTGCTGGGTAGCGTTCTTAAAAAAACAAGGAATTCTTATTACGAAGCAGTCTCTACACGAACGATTCAATGAGCGTACGGTGCTGTTTCTTAAAGCGTTATCCACCACCTTTCCAAGCTATTTTCAATCAGAAAAGTTGCCTCACCTCCCTGGGTTAGAAGCGTTTACTGCTCTTAATATTATTGATAGCAGCAGCGTATCATTGCATAGCACCTTAAGTAAGCTTTTCAAAGGAAGTGGAGGAGCAGCATCCAGCGCAGCTTTAAAAATACAATTAATGTTTGATTACCTAATGGGCCAAATCAAAGAGTTAACACTCACCCCTGGCTGTGATAACGACCAAAGCTTCGACTATTATTTTAACTCCATACAAAAAGGAGCTCTTTATTTAATTGATTTAGGTTATTTCAAACTGGATTCATTTAAGAAAATAACCGATGGGCAGGCTTTTTTTGTCAGCCGCTTACTCACCGGAACCAAACTATTTACAGAAGAGAAACAGTCCTTTGATTTATTAACGGCAATATCCAATGCAGCGCCTTTGTTTTCACAACAACTGTTAATGGGAGCACAGCATCACATTCAAATACGCCTCGTTGCTCAATGGCTTCCCGAGGAACTTGCAAACAGGAGGAGGCAAAAGCTTTTGGAAGCTCATAAACGGCGTAGAACAACACCATCCAAAGAGTCTCTCACCTTACAAAGTTGGTCTATTTACATTACCAACACCACTGAAGCACAAATAAGTAATCAACACATTCATCAAAGTTATGCACTACGTTGGCAGGTGGGGCTTGTTTTTAAATTGAGTAAATCTTTAATGCAAGTAGACTCTATCAAATCTATGAAATCAGCTCGCGTTATCGTGGAAACCTACGGAAAATTTATCAGTATGATGCTCTTATTCTGCTTATGTGAACCCGCACGTTATCAACACGATACAGAGCTCTCATGGTATAAAGCCTGTAAGTTATTAATTATCCAGAGTGCTGAATTGTCACGTGCCTTTATTTCAACTTACCGTTTGAAATTATTTATAAAATCTTTCTTTGAAACACTGATTCTCTTTGCTGGAAAAGATATAAAAAAGAAACATACCTTCGAGACCGCTCTCTCCACCAGAGAGAGCTTTTAATCCTTAGCCTGACGGCTATGGGCCACAGGCCAGACCTACGCTTGCTTTTGCAAGATCAATATCCAGTAAATGATATTTACCCTCTCAGGAAAGTTGGGATATAGACCTTCTGTAATTGACTGCATCTAGTCAAAACTTTGAATTAACATGGCATTTTTTGATCCCTTTAATATCATAATTTATAATGATTAATCCCATAATGCTTCTGGTGGTTTAAGCTGACATGAATTTTTTTGAATTAATAACAAATTTTTTGCAAGAAAACAAAAATCCCTGAAATCTGGAAGAGTCATTAGATTTTAAAATTAAGAGTAGCATGCTGGTTGGATGATGAAGTGCCCCGGGACTTGGGGAAGAGCCGAGTTAAAAACATCAAATTTTGGTGCCCAGGGCCGGAATCGAACCGGCATGGTGTTACCACCGAGGGATTTTAAGTCCCTTGCGTCTACCTGTTTCGCCACCTGGGCATTCACTATTTTTTAATGGAGGCTGAGGCCGGAATCGAACCGGCGTACACGGCTTTGCAGGCCGCTGCATGACCACTCTGCCACACAGCCTCAAATCTATATACTTCGCTATTGCTCTAAAAAAAAAGCGACTTTGATGTCGCTTAAATTTGGAGCGGGAAACGAGACTCGAACTCGCGACCCTAACCTTGGCAAGGTTATGCTCTACCAACTGAGCTATTCCCGCGTCTCTACGGGATGAGATTCTACCGAAAATAAATACCCTGTCAACAGCAAAATTAACTTTTTTTCATTAACTCTGGCCAGGCAATAGCCAAATAAATAACCATAGACCAAATCGTCAAAATAGCAGACACATAAAGAAGAACAAACCCTAAGCTCCCCCACCAGGAAACAAGGGGATTAAATGCCAGCAATAATACCAAAGCGATCATTTGCAAAGAGGTTTTCACTTTTCCTATATATCCAACTGCAACGCTAGCGCGACTTCCAACTTCAGCCATCCACTCGCGCAAGGCTGAAATCACAATTTCTCGTCCAACAATTACGATAGCAGGTATAGTGATGTAATTAATATCCTTTGCTCCAACTAATAATAACAAGCTTGTCGATACCAATAACTTATCAGCGACGGGGTCAAGAAAAGCACCAAAATGAGACATCATTTCAAGTTTACGCGCCAAATAACCATCTAACCAATCGGTAATGCTTGCAATAGCAAAAAGAACAGCGGCAGTAGGATGAGCCCATTTGCAAGGAAAATAAAATACCATAATGAATACAGGAATAATTGAAATCCGCATTAAGGTTAGTATATTAGGCAAACTGGTTAACGTACTCACTGCTAAATATCCCCCTTTTTTATGCTTCCGGCAACATCAGATAAGCTGACAATAGCTTATAATCATCAAATACGGCCAAAGCGCCTGCCGCTTTAAGCGCATCCTCTTGCTGATGGTAAAAATCCATGCCGATAGCATTAACATTGATTCTTTTTGCCATTTCCATATCCGTTGTAGAATCACCTATCATCAAAGTTGATGAAGGATCTCTCCCGAACTCCTCCATGATTTCCTCAAGCATTTGCGGACAAGGTTTTGCCGGTACTTGTCCAGCAGAACGTGTCACTTTAAATAATTGATCAAGCTCAGTTGCCTGAAGAGCACGGATTAGAGAATTGTGGCCTTTATTTGTAGCAATGGCCAAATCAACCTTTGCTTGATGAAGTTGCTTGATAAATTCTAATACTCCAGGGATCAAACGCACTTCTGTTGGCCGTGAAATCATTGCAGACTGAACTGCTTGTAACAGATCTTCCTGTTGCCCGGCAGTTAGATTGGGCAATGTCTTTTTTACAGCTTGAACCAATCCCAAGTCTACATATTTTCTTGCTTGATATGGGTCGATATCACCAAAGCCCAACGTTTTGGCTTCCGTTGCAACAGTATGTAAAATAACTCCCAATGTATCAGCAATCGTGCCTTCCCAATCAAAAATTACTAATTGATATGCACTACTCATAGCTCAATAGGCTCCTTGCACGTAGTTGCTTTAAAGTATTTCCAAATCCATCGTCTACATCAGCTTGAAATACCTGCATTACTCCATTCAGATTGAATTGAATAGACCTTGCATGCAGATAAAGACGATTCTGTTGATAGTCTATACCTTCCACCTCACCCACCTTAGCGCCGTATTTCTCATCACCAACAATGACATGACCAAAGTAAGCGCTATGAACGCGAATTTGATGTGTCCGTCCTGTTTTAGGAGAGGCTTCTACCCAACAGGCCTGATGATAATTTTCCAACAATTTAAAATCTGTTTCTGATGCCTTGCCATCTTTCTGAACGGAAACAACTCTTTCCCCTGATTTCAATGTGTTCTTCTCAAGAGGAGCTGTAATTGTGATTTTCTTTTTACCGTCCCAACGATGCGTTAATAAAGCCCAATAAGTTTTCTGCACTTCTCGGGCTTCCAATAGCGATTGAATGGCTCGTAACGTACTTCTTTTTTTAGCTAATAAAAGACAACCTGAAGTCTCTCTATCTAACCGATGTACTAATTCCAAATAGGATAAGTCGTGCCTTGTCTTTCTTAAGGCTTCAATAACCCCCAGGCTTAAACCACTACCACCATGTACTGCAATACCTGCTGGTTTATTAATTACCAACAAGGAAGAATCTTCAAAAATGATACTATCCTTCAAACGTTTTGCCAAATTATCACTTACAAAAATTTCTTTAGAATCAGTCATTCGAATTGGTGGTATTCTTATGCTGTCCCCGGTTTGTAAACGACTGTTAGCTTGTGCTCGTTTTTTATTAATCCGAACCTCTCCACCACGAATAATCCTATAGATATGGCTTTTAGGAACTCCTTTTAAAATTCGAATCAGATAATTATCCAAACGCTGCCCATTCTCTTCGGAACTAATTTCTTTATAACTTACTTCACTCATTGTCAATAAACCTGTTTTCTGAGCGTGATTTTTTTGATATGATTAGATATCGTACGGGAAAATCCCTTACGACCGAATTATAACGTATAAATAGAAAAATAGTTTAATAATCGATTCATAATCGATAAAAGATTTGTAATTAACTAGTTAAAATACTTGCATTCACAGTTAATTTTTCATCATCAATGAAGAATGAAAAATTAACAGAATAGCATAAATTTAACTAATTTGATAGCAAATCGAACTAAAGAAGCAACTGCTCAAGCGAATATAAAACAGGCTGGAGTCAATAACAACTTGAACCACAAGTTGAAGAATTGCCTCTGTTTTTTCATCTTGATAAGCATGAGCAGATGCCTGGAAGAAAAAACAAAATGCGCTTCCATTTAAGTCGAAGATATAAGGAAGCGACCCAATACCAGAGTAAAATTGATAATTATTTCGACAGATACCTACGCATGCCAGACATGCTTTATACCAATTACGAATTATTGCCGGGCTTTTGCACGCCTGATGAAAGGCCTTTTTTTTCCAACCCACTTAATCTGTAAACGGTACATCATACAGTGTGCACCTTTAACTATTGAGGTAACATGCGTACGGTCTGTCCACAAGGTCATGGGTCAGCTTAAAGTCCCTCACCCTGCCTGCTTAATAAAATTGTTTTTCAAAAACAAAATTGAGCAATTAGGGAATAGGCTGTTATCATTTCACCAGAAATATAGAAACCAGGACATTAATTTTCTGACTCCCTCTCTCAGCACATTTAAGATGCATGCAAGATATGGGGCCAGAAAAATTAACTTCGTGGCAAGCAAACTGTAGAAATGAACATACGGCTATACTGAGCCTTACACTATCTCGATGTAAATGCATGCGCCCTAAATATGGGGTTATACATGGAAAAAATGCTAATCAATGCAATGCAAACAGAAGAAATTCGTGTTGCATTAATAAAAAACAATCAATTATTTGATCTGGATATTGAATGCCCAGGAGAAATAAAGAAAAAAGGTAATATTTATAAAGCCATTGTAACAAGAAGAGAGCCCAGTCTTGATGCTGTTTTCGTTGAATATGGTTCCAAACGCCAAGGTTTTTTACCCCTAAAAGAAATAGCGCCGGAATATTTAAGCAAGAACCCGGAAGAATTTGGAGATGAGAAACCTCCAATTACCAGCCTTATCCGTGAAGGTCAAGAATTACTTATCCAAGTAGATAAAGAAGAAAGAGGGAATAAAGGAGCAGCTCTGACAACTTTTATTACCCTGGCGGGTTGTTACCTGGTTTTAATGCCCAATAACCCTCATTCTGGCGGAATATCAAGACGCATTGAAGGTGATGAGCGTGATGAACTACGCGAAACATTAAATGCTTTAACCCTTCCTGAAGACATGGGTCTTATTATTCGCACTGCAGGTGTTGGGAAAAGCCTGGAAGAGCTGCAGGATGACTTAAACATGCTTTGCAATCAGTGGCAATCCATCAAAGAAGCTTATAATTCAGAACTGGCGCCTTGTCTGATTCATCAAGAGGGTGATGTAATTATTCGTTCCATTCGCGACAATTTGCGAAAATCCATCAGTGAAATTATTATTGATGATCAAATATCCTATATCAAAGCAAAACAATACATTGAACGCGTAAAACCAGAGTTTTTACCTAATCTAAAACTATATAACAGCAGCATCCCTCTTTTTAATTTCTATCAGATTGAAAGCCAAATTGAAACAGCTTACCAGCGCCAAGTCATGCTTCCTTCTGGAGGTGCCTTGGTCATAGATAGAACTGAAGCCTTGGTATCAATTGATATTAACTCTGCCAAAGCTACTGGCGGTGCTGATATTGAAGCGACTGCATTAAATACTAACCTTGAAGCAGCTGATGAAATTGCTCGTCAACTTCGCCTGCGTGATTTAGGTGGCTTGGTAGTTATTGATTTTATTGACATGAGTTCAAGTAAAAATCAAAGAGAAGTAGAAAATCGACTCAAAGAAGCGCTGCAGGCCGATAGGGCCAGAATTCAAGTAGGACGAATTTCGCGCTTTGGCCTTCTTGAAATGTCACGACAACGCCTGCGGTTATCCTTAGGGGAAACTGCACAGGAAATTTGCCCACGTTGCGAAGGTAGAGGAACTGTACGTAGTATACAGTCTCATGGCTTATCAATTACCCGCCTTATCGAAGAAGAAGCGCTCAAGGAAAAAACAGCTGAGATTCAAGTGCAATTGCCACCAGAAATGGCCACGTTCATTATGAATGAAAAACGCAATTTTATCAGAGATATTGAAAAAAGACATAGTGTCAGTGTCGTTGTTATTGCAAATCCTTATTTGCACCCTCCACAATATACGATTACTCGTCTGAAAGAAGACAACGTAGGAAAATCTAAAAAACCAAGCTACTCTTTGATTCAGCAACCTGAAGTACATGTTCCCAGCAGTGATAAAGAGCCGGTATCACATGATGAACCTGCTGTGAAATCATTTGCCGAACACAGAGTCATCAAACACCCTCAAACCAGTTTCATTAAACGATTATGGACCAGTTTATTTGGTGGTCATTCAGCTGCCAATACCGCAACAACTCAAGAACCCGGTAAAAAACATCATCATCGTGCTCAAAGTCAAGGAAAGCACACATCTTCCAAAAGCTCGGGAGGAGACAAACGTCAACAAGGTAGCAACGCAAATCGTAGACGTCGTTCAGGCGGAGGACAGCAACGTTCCTCATCAGGAAATACAAATGCTGGTGTCAGCGCAAACCAACAACGGAAAAAATCAAACGCGAATCAGCAAAGTCATGGTGGCCAACAGGGCAATCGCTCAATCCCTGCAAAAAATGAAGGTAACAAAAAAAGGGAAGCCATACTGGCTAAAGAGCAAGAAGAGAAATAGGGCATATTAATTAATTATTTACCTATTTACTTTTTCAATGAAAATTTATCCGCAAAATCCAGGAACCTCTGGATTTTCGGATAAAACAAAGCTGCATTTTATTGTCAGGATACCGATTTTAAAATTGTAACTATTCAGGGTATACACGTTTTTCTGTTTATGTGCCTATTTATTTGAGTTGTCTTTACTGTATAGGCGGGAATCTATCCATAAAGCTAGCATATAGGTTAATTTTTAGATGGATTCCCGCCTTCGCGGTAAATACAGAGGATTTAATATTCTTTGATTAAATACCCCTTGAACGGTTACTTAAAATTATAACCTTTAAAACAAGCCTGATTCTTGTTCCTTAAATCCTTTTCTTAATTAACTAAAGCAATAGTCTTATTATCCTCTACTATCTCTACTTTAGGTTGGAGGACTTTACCTTTGGGTGGACTATAGATTCCATGGGAAAGCAAACCTGTATGAACGGGGTCATTGCTGGGTTTAACATTTTCTTTATCTACTATCCTTTCCAATTTATGTAAACCCAATTTTTCCAAACGTTCAACCTGTTGTTCCTGACGCTTTAATAATTCACTATAGCGCTCATTACTTTTTCTTAACTCTTCTTTGACTGTTTTCAGTTCTTCTTCTGCCTTGCAAATTCGCTCCGCAACTTGATCAAAGCTGACTTGTTTTTCATTAAGGAATCCATCCAGTTTCTTTTGAAATGTGACACGTTGCTCTTCATCAGCAATAACCGTTCCTGACAAGGTCTGTACTGTTCCTTCCAATGTCCTCGCCACTGTTTTAGCCTTTTCAACTTCGAGGCCCAACGACAGCCTGACCTCATGTAATTCAGCTATTTTTTCAGCGAGCTGCAATTGGCTTTTTTCGTATTCTTTTCTGATTTTTGATAGCTCTTTTTGATTCTTTTCCAATAGCTCAGTTTGTTTTGTTGTAGATTCTTGAAGTTTTTTGACGGTTTGCTCCATTTCGTTTGTATCTTTACGGAGCATTTTCTCAATTTCAATATATAACTCGACCTGAGCACTCAGTGATTCTACTTCATTACCCAGCCTATCGATGTTATCAGTTAATCTGAGATTTTCATTCTTAAATTTTTCAATTTCCTCAGCAAACTTTTTGCGAATTGCATCCAATGCCTCAATTGTAATTTGCAACAGATCTGCCAAACCAAACAGTCCTTCTTTTAATCGTTTGGCAATATTTACATTGCAAGTATGGTGGTCGTCCAAAACAATCGCGCCTGCTGTATAGGTTAGTCCTGTTACTCCCCCTATTACTAATAAAACACCGATATGGGCAAATAATCCTACTGCCAAAGTAGGCGCTGTCAGGACAATACCGCCTGTAACTTTCTGCCACATAGGTAGTTCACCCCAAGCTGACGCAGCTCGAGTAATCAAACTGGGATTTTCCGCTATACTGTCTACTATTGATTCCAGGCTTTCTTTAACTTGGCTCAGTTGTTTTTGAGTATCGATGATTTGGGCAAGACTACCGCTTTCAATTTCAGGAGTGTCAGTACTTGCCTTAGGATCCTTTTCAGTACTGTCCAAGCTAGAAGTAGTGATTGTTGATTTGCTATCATGTTGGATCAATACTTGAAGCTCTGTTTCATTAGTAGCCATATTTACTCCTTACGATTAAAAATCTTCCTTAGATGTCCATTTTTAATCATAAATTATCAATAAGACAAGTAATTCTTGCATTTTTTGCAATTAAATTTTATTTTAATAAACCTACTACAAAAAAGATCTGAAAATTCAAATACTAAGCCAAAATGAAACATGATCCTCTTTTGACTTTTTAATGCGCCTTATGAATTAATATTTTTCATGCAATATTAGATGACAAAATATCTTTTCTTTTATTTAAAAATTCAAATCTGTCTTCTCATGCAAATAAATCAATCAATTTGTCACTAAAATTATTTCTGTAACTTGTATCAAAAATTGATACAATCACGCATTAAAACATACAGTTCATTTTCGATTTTTAATATTGAGGAAGTTTCTCTAAATGACATTTCGCATTGGTCAACGCTGGATAAGTAATACCGAATCGCAACTGGGTTTAGGCATTATTACTGAAGTAGATGGCAGACAAGTTTCTATCAGTTTCCCGGCTGCTGGAGAGGATAGAATTTACGCTATAGATAATGCGCCACTAAGCCGCATAATCTATAAAACAGATGAAGAAATCCTTACCAATGATCAGCAAAGAATAAAAGTCACTTCCATCCAGGAACAAGATGGTGTTTTACTGTATACAGGAAACGATGACTTTGGAAATGTGACTCAAATTAGTGAGCTGGCACTTAATTGTTTTATCAAACTTAACTCCCCTCAACAAAGGCTCTTCAGCGGATTATTAGACAAACTAAATGCTTTTAAGCTTAGAATTAAAACCTTAGAGCATTTAAGCCGATTGCAACAGTCTAAAGCAAGAGGCCTTTTAGGTTCACGAACTAGCCATCTTATCCATCAAATATATATCGCTTATGAAGTTGCTCAAAGATTTGCTCCCAGAGTGATGCTTGCCGATGAGGTTGGGTTGGGAAAAACCATTGAAGCGGGAATGATTTTGCATTATCAACTGCATACTGGCCGTGCTTCACGAGTGCTTATCGTTGTTCCAGATTCATTGATTCACCAGTGGTTTGTCGAAATGTTAAGGAGGTTCAATCTGCATTTCTCTATCATTGGTCAAAATCAATATGATGCCGTACCAACCACGCTTGACGAGTTCGATGATAACAACAATCCAACTGAATCAGAATCGGAGGATAGCAATCTATTTGAAGGGGAACAACTGATATTAAGCAGCCTGGATTTCCTAATGGACAATGAAACAGCACGTCAGCAGGCATTAGCTGTACACTGGGATCTTCTGGTAATAGATGAGGCTCATCATCTCTATTGGTCAGAGGACTCACAAAGTCCTGAATATACGTTCATTGAAGAATTATCCGCTCGAAGCACAGGCCTACTTCTTCTTACTGCCACTCCTGAACAAGTTGGCATGAAGAGTCATTTCGCTCGTCTTCGCCTACTTGATCCAGCACGTTTTTATGATTTTTCAGCTTTTGTAAATGAAGAAAAGCAATACCACGAAATCAATAAAATAGTTCAAGATTTCATGGATTATAAGGAAAAAAATGGCGTAGATAAGTTAAATTCTCAACTCCATTCAGATTTAAAACAACTCTTGGGTAAAAACGCTCCGACTGACATTAATGCAGCGATCAAAGAGTTACTTGACAGATTCGGAACAGGACGAGTACTTTTTCGCAATACTCGCGCAGCCGTTAAAGGATTTCCCGAAAGAAGAGTACACCCTGTCGCATTAACTTGCCCAACGCTTTATTCCGAGATAATTAGGGAATCCAACTTAATCCATCTTTACCCTGAAACTTTGCTTAACAATGACTCCTGGGTAGAGCATGACCCCCGAGTGAAATGGCTTGTTAATAAAATTAATGAATTACGCCCGGAAAAAATTCTGGTAATCTGTGCAAAAGCAAAAACGGCCATTAGTCTGGAACACTATTTAAAATTAAAAACAGGTATTCGCAGTACTTTATTTCATGAAGGACTTACCATTATAGAGCGTGACAGAGCTGCCGCTTATTTTGCAGAACAGGAAAATGGTGCCCAGGTTCTAGTTTGTTCCGAGATAGGAAGTGAGGGAAGAAATTTCCAATTTTCTCATCATTTGGTTTTATTTGATTTGCCATTAAACCCTGATCTGTTGGAACAGCGTATCGGACGTTTGGATCGTATTGGTCAAAATCACCCCATTGAAATTCATGTACCCTATTTAACAGATACAGCGCAGGAAAAACTGTTTCTCTGGTATCACGAAGGAATCAATATTTTCCAACAAAGCTGCTCTGTTGGTTTTTCAATTTTTGAAACTTTTGAAAATCGACTAACACCTGTTTTGTCCAATCCAATGCATGAAACGAGCAAGCACACATTAGAGAAGCTTATTGCAGATACCCAATTACATACCCACCATATCAAAGAAGCCCTTAATACAGGCAGAGATAGATTATTAGAGTTAAACTCTTGTAACTACGCTATAGGAAAAGAACTAATTGAAGCAATAGAAGCAGAAGAAAATTGCCTTGAACTTGAAAATTACATGTCGCAAGTGTATCAGGAATATGGAATTGATCAGGAATATCATTCTGAGAACACTGAGATATTACGTCCTGGTAACCACATGAAGACCGCTCATTTTCCTGGGCTAAAAGAAGACGGTATGACAGTCACTTATTCTCGCTCTAAAGCCCTTGTTCGTGAAGACATGGAGTTTCTGAGTTGGGAACATCCCATGGTTTATGACACCATGGAAATGATTCTGGAGTCAGAGCTGGGCAATGTCACAATGACCACCATTTCAATCAAAAATATAAAACCAGGAGCTCTCTTCTTGGAAACTTTTTATACCATTAACTCCTCGGCCCCTAAATATTTACAACTTGACCGATTTGTTCCTTCATTGCCAATTCGAATTTTAATGGATACTACCGGTAAAAATTTATCAAGCATTTTAAGTTATGAACAGCTTAATAATTTATGTCAACCACTTAAACGTCATCTGGGTTACCCTGTTATTAAACAAGTTCGTGAAGAGATTGAGTCGATTCTGCAACAAACCAACACAATCGCAGAAGCTCAGATGAAATTATTTATCGAAGAAGCAAAATCGATGATGGAGCTAACAACTTCTCAAGAAATTAATCGACTGGAATCCTTGCAAAAAATTAACCCTGCTATTCGTCATGAAGAAATTGAGTTCTTTAAAAAGAAAATTTTAGAGAGTAATTACTTCATGAATAGCTCTACTTTAAAACTTCAAGCTATTCGAGTTGTAATCAATGTCAGTTAGTTAATAATCCCTTGTCAAATTGACAGGGGAATAAGAAAAATTGATTACCTTACAAGTTTGAAGCTGATCTCACCAAATCACCAGCCATTAGATTTTAAAGGAAATTTCTGTTTATAGACCTGTTGCAACAGGATTAACGCCAATATTAGGATTAATTCCACAATCATCCAGAATTTTCAATAAATTATTTCCTTTACGGGTTAATCGTTTAATGCAGTACTCTTCCAGATAACTACTCAAAACATAATAATATTCATCTAATATCAAAATATTAAGAATTTTCTCTGCTCTTTCCAGATGATGTTTCTTGCCATGATCACAAGCCTGAAACAAAATACCTCCCAATATTGCCGCAATACTTGCCTTACGTTCAGGGCTGGCTAAATAAAAGCGTTGTATGCATTCATCAAGAGCCCTGTCTTTATCCCACTCGACCCAGTCATCATACAATGATAAAGCCACGTCAGGATTAAAATTTTCTACGCTGATCAACTCTTGCATAGAATATGCGACTGGGACAACCGCTTGCACATTAGCCCAGGAACAATTTCCACTAATTTGAGAGCTGATTGGCATTTGAGCAAAAGGAAGCAGCCCCAATTGTTGGTTTATCACTTGATGATAAAATCTTCTATTTTGTTTTTTATATAAAAAATCATGGATAAAATTGACTGTCAGTGCTTCTGGCCTGGTTATTCGGTAAATGTTAACGCTTCCTTCTTGCAAGCTGTTTTCACCCCTGTCAATTTTTGCCCACCACTGGTGATAGCGGACAAAACATAAGGCATGACCACGACTTGCCGCAGGAAGAATCAGCATGGGAGCTTTTAACAAAGCGGCGATACGTTTGAAATGTTGTTCTCCAAGTCTGGGATGATGTTGATACTGCAACAATTCTGCTGCGTCAGTAAAAGCATCCATAATATTATGAATATATGGAAAATAATCCCTTAAATGCCGAGTCGAATAACTACTGATAAACCTCCTCAAGGAGTCTTTTACAACAGCGACAGTGAATTCCAAAATAAACCCTTCATAATCGAGCTCGATGAATTCACCTTTCGCATTGACAATATCCACATCGCCTTGCAATTCAAATCGATGACCAATCAATTTTGCATTAATAAAATCGAGGGCAAAATCAAGTTTCGCACCATGATGGTACAACAACTGCTTTATTGAATCTTGACCACGCAAAACCGGGTAAACCAACACACAAAGACCATTACGAGTGTAAGCATTAGGATCAGCACCATAGGTTAATAAGAGTTTGGTCATATCCAAGTCATTATTGTCCACTGCCCAATGTAATGGAGTACGTCCTGTGACATCTGGCTTGTTAATATCAACTTTGCGAGCAATTAACTGCTCGGCAATTTTAACTTGTCGTGTAATAGCACACTCTATGAGGGGAGTAAAACCATATTCATCGATATCATCCAAAGACTCCCCTGCGCGCAGATAAGCATCAAAATCAGGCATTCTATGACTGATAATATCGTTTGCAATACTCATTTAGGGCCCCCGTGGGGTAGGTGCTGTAGTAAATTTTGGCATGTTGCCTAAACGTAATTGTTTTTCTTTATCCTGCTCTCTTTTCTCATTATCAAACTCCCTCCTGGCTTCCGTATTGAGCGGCGGTTCGGGGTTTAAATTAGGATCTATTCCATCGAAACGCTGACTGTTCAATTCAGGGTGTTGCAATATATTGTTTTGTAACTCCCCCTCCGGAGCAACCTTGATTTCTTCTTCCGAATGTTCACGTGCTTTAACAGAAGCAAATCTCCTCTCACCTTGCTGCTCAGCCAAACGCCTCCGTCTTTCCATTGCTTTTGTTTCTGCCACTAAGAAAGTACTTTCACTTCGATTGGAAGGCAGTCGTGTGGGTAACTCGATATTAAATACTGAGCCCAGCAAGACATAAACAGCCGCAGAACCACCATCCTTAGGCTTGGCACTATGAAATGCCAATACTTCATTGATCTGAGGTAACCACCGATTAACCAGATTTTTCATTAAGGGCGGTTTGTCCTGATAATTGTCCGCACCATGAATAATTAGAATGCATTGTTTGTTATTTTTTATTTCAGTTTGGATAAATTGATATAAACTCTTACGCGCAGACTCAACGTTTAAACCGTTTAAATCCAGTTCCGCTTCCCAAGGAATTTTCCCATTTTTTAAATCATTGAAGCGTTTTGATGATAAATTGGATCGAGAGTAAGACAATACAGTACTCGCGAGTACTATCTCTTCGATCTCATCAGATAAATAATATTCTTTCGCCATCTTTTTCAAAATTTAACAGTCATAATAGAAGTATAACTTAGGATATAAAAAGTATGGCATTTTTTCTAACATAACCTGCATGAGCGATGGAGGACATACAGGTTTTTTATCAAGATACTGAATCTCTGTTATTGTGGCAACGGAAGCTTCACAGAAACTCTCTTTGCAGTATTTCAGCGATCTGTACCGCGTTAGTTGCCGCACCTTTTCGGATATTATCAGCGACTATCCATAAATTGAGTCCACAAGGATGAGAAATATCCTGTCTTATACGCCCTACAAAAACATCATCATGTCCGACTGCATCCTGAATTGCAGTGGGATAACTTGCTTTAGCAGGATTATCCACTACAGTAACACCAGGCGCTTTTGCCAAAAGTGCACGAGCATCGTCAGCCGTCAAAGGTTTTTTTAATTCCAGATGAACTGCTTCAGAATGCCCATAAATAACAGGAACCCTGACGGCTGTAGGGTTAACCATAATGCTGTCATCTTCCATAATCTTGCGAGTTTCCCAGACCATCTTCATCTCTTCTCGGGTATAGCCATTGTCTTCAAATTGATCAATATGCGGAAGCGCATTAAAAGCAATTTGCTGAGGATAAACTTGAACATTAGCTGGTCTCCCATTTAAAAGATCGCCTACCTGAGCAACCAGCTCGCTGATGGCTTTTTTGCCAGTCCCGGAAACAGACTGATAAGTTGCTACATTGATACGACTAATGCCAACAGCGTCATAGATTGGCTTTAGAGCAACTACCATCTGAATGGTGGAGCAATTAGGGTTAGCAATAATACCTCTTTTAATATAATCAGCGATTCGATGAGGATTGACTTCAGGGACAACAAGAGGAATATCATCCTCATAACGAAAACAGGATGTATTATCAACCACCACACACCCTGCAGCCACAGCTTTTGGCGCATACTCTTTTGAAACAGCGCCACCGGCAGAGAATAAAGCGAGATCCACTTGGCTAAAATCAAATTCTGCCAAATCCAAAATATCCAATTCCTGATCTCGGAAAGTTACTGTCTTGCCTACTGAGCGAGAACTCGCTAATGGATAAAGGGATTCAATTGGAAAATTTCTTTCTTCCAAAACGGTTAAAAAGGTTTCTCCAACAGCGCCTGTTGCCCCTACAATAGCTACATTCAAATGTCTGCTCATTATCACCTCATCTTACCATCAGTTAACAATGCCTTAGCCAAGTATATCCCCTATCTGCGAAGCGAAGTACTGACTACGACACGGATAAATTTTTAAACATTCTAATTTATTATTTACACTGTGCTTTATGTCGTAAATAATGATCCATTAACACCAAAGCCATCATTGCCTCTGCAATTGGTAGGGCTCTTATTCCCACACAAGGATCGTGACGTCCCTTGGTTACTACAGTAACTTCTTCACCTTCAGTATTAATGGTTTGTCCTGGAGTTGTGATACTTGAAGTTGGTTTTAAGGCTATACTTACTTCGATAGGTTGTCCAGTCGCTATGCCCCCTAAAATACCACCGGCATGATTACTCAAAAATCCCTTGGACGTCATTTGATCTCTATGATTACTTCCTAGCTGCTCCACAGCATTAAAACCAGCTCCTATTTCAACACCTTTAACAGCATTAATCGACATCATGGCATAAGCGAGAGTGGCATCCAGTTTATCAAATACCGGATCTCCCAACCCTGTTGGCACTCCCCGCGCCAATATCTTAACTCGAGCACCAACGGAATCGCCCTGGCGTCTCAAGCGATCTATATAATCAGCCAAGTCCTGAACTTGCTTATTATTAGGGCAAAAAAAAGGATTTTTATCGATTTCATTTTCATTTTCAAATCGCAACTTCAAATCGCCCATTTGTTGCAAGTAACCAATAATATCCAGGTTTAAATAACGCTTTAAATACAATCTGGCAATAGCACCGGCAGCAACTCGTGCCGCTGTTTCACGAGCGGAAGACCGACCCCCGCCCCTATAGTCTCTGTGCCCATATTTATGATGGTAGGTAAAATCAGCATGCCCTGGTCGGAACAAGTTTTTAATGTCTTCATAATCACGGGAACGCTGATCAGTATTCTGTATCAGTAATGCTATGGGAGCGCCCGTCGTTTTCTCTTCAAATACACCAGAAAGAATTTGTACCGTATCGTCCTCTCGCCTCTGGGTGGTGTATTTGGATTGGCCCGGTTTGCGTTTGTCTAAAAAAGGTTGGATGTCTGCTTCATTTAAAGGCATTCCGGGAGGGCAACCATCAACCACACATCCAATAGCGGGACCATGGCTCTCACCAAAGGTTGTTACAGTAAATAACGTTCCAAAGGTATTCCCTGACATGGCTTACTCACTTATTAAAATATTCTTCTAATTGCTGTTTTGTTAATAAAAACACCCCTTGCCCGCCGTTGCTCATTTCCAGCCAGGTAAACGGAACAAAAGGATAAGTTTCGCATAAAGCCTGTTCACTATTACCTACTTCCACGACCAAAATTCCATCTTCACTTAAATAAGCATGGGCATTCTTTAAAATTTTTTCAATAATAGCTAAACCATTATTTCCTGTTTCCAATGCCAAAACCGGTTCATGGCGATATTCGTCCGGCAGGGTCTGCATCTCTTCCTTACCCACGTAAGGAGGATTGCTCACGATCAAATCATATTGTTTCCCTGTCAGTGCTGTAAAACAATCCGATTCAATCAGTGCCAATTGATAGCCGACATCATGACGTTCACAATTCATAGCAGCCACAGCCAATGCTTCATTTGAAATATCCACAGCGTCAACCTGAGCCTCAGGGAATGCATAACAACAGGCAATCGCTATACAACCACTCCCCGTACACAAATCCAAAACATGATGTACTCGTTCCGCATCTATCCACGGGGAAAATTGATTATTGATTAACTCTCCTATTGGTGACCTGGGAATCAGCACTCGTTCGTCAACATAAAAAGGCAAATCACAAAAATAGGCTTCCTTAATTAAATAAGGTACGGGAACCCTTTGATTAATTCGTTTATCCAGTTGATTACAAAGATGTTTACGTTCACTGGTTGTTAGACGTGCATTTAATAAAAAAGGATCAACATCGTATGGTAAAGACAAGCTTCTCAAGATCAGGGATCTCATGTCATCCCAAGCATTGTCCGTTCCGTGACCATAAAATAATTGTGCGTTTTCAGCACAGGACAAACTAAATCGTAAAAAATCCAGAATAGTAACGAGTTCTTCTGTTTCCTTGATAAAATAACTGCTCACGAGCTTATCAACCATAACCATAGAAAAAGTACAAATTGTACACTAAATTAAAACATATGTCGTGCATTCTTTAATGCAAGGGATATGATCAAAAGAGCTCTTTTGCATGGTTCGATTCTCACCTAAAGAATTACTCCAAATTAAGTTATAATTAAATATATTCTTTTGATTCCTGTTAAAAAATGACTGATGATTTCCTGTCTGATGAGGATAAAGCCCTGTTTCGTCATCATATGCGCTCTGTAAAACCATTACACGAAAAAACAAAGCGAGAGAAAACCTCGACTTCGCCTACCTATGAAAAAAAAACCACGGCATGCAAAAGTCACTCAGTACCCAAAGAAGAATATTTTTTATCCGATTTTATTCGCGACACTGTGGAGTCTGATACTGTTTTGTCTTTTTCAAATTCCAGTATACCCAGTCAGAGATTTCGCTCTCTAAGAAATGGAGAAATTCCTTGGGAAGCCAAACTGGATTTACACGGATTAAAAACTGAAACAGCTCGTCAAGCTCTTTATGATTTTATCCAGAATCAATCACGTAATAATAAACGCTGCTTACTCATTATTCATGGCAAAGGAGGTCATCAAGGCGCTCCTCCGGTAATAAAAAATCTAATCAATCGCTGGCTGCCGCAATTTAGTCAAGTCCTGGCATTCCATAGCGCTCTTCCAAAAGATGGAGGCTTGGGAGCTGTGTACGTCTTATTAAAAAGAAATAGAGAAAAGGATGAACAAGGCAATTACTAGTAACACTTTACTTGCGTTAAAGCAGTAATCTTAGGATAATTCACCAAATTAAAAAATCTCTTGAGTACAGCTATGGAAAAATTAGGTCAGTTCATCATGAATCATTGGCAACTCTGGCTTGCCTTTGTTGTGGTTATATTTTTAATTTTCATTAATGAAATACTCTCTCAAAGAAAGAAAGCCAAAGAAGTTTCACCGCAATCTTTAGTTGATTTAATTAACAATGAAAATGCCATCATAATCGACATACGCGATAAAGAATCATTCAAAAATGGCCATATTATTAATTCAATAAACGTAAACCCTGATGATTTTGATCAACAAAAAATGAGCAAGTACAAAGATAAACCCATTATTCTGGTCTGTGCTAAAGGCTTACAATCTCCAACCCTTGCAATGAAAATACGCAACCAAGGCTATCAACCTCTGGTTCTGAGTGGAGGAATTCAAGCCTGGCAAAACGCTGATCTTCCTTTAGTCAAGAGTAAATGAACAGATGAATGAAGTCATACTTTACACTACGGGTTATTGTCCTTATTGTATCAAAGCGAAAGAATTATTAGATAAAAAGAAGATTATCTATACCGAAATCCGCGTCGATTTACAACCTGAATTACGTGAAGAAATGATACAAAAAAGTGGTCGACGTACAGTGCCTCAAATATTCATTAATGGCCAGGCAATTGGTGGCTGCGATGATTTATATGCCCTGGAAGCCCAGGGAACATTAAATGAACTTTTAAAAAAATAGGAATAAAACATGACTGAACAACTGAATACCAATCAGCAAAATGATGAAGCTCAATTCATGATTCAACGAATCTATATCAAAGATTTATCCTATGAAACACCAAATACCCCCGCTGTTTTTCAACAACAATGGGAACCAGAACTTAAACTGGATCTCAATACAACGACTACTCAACTGGATAAAAACGTTTATGAAGTGGTTTTAACTGTGACAACCACTGTGATGAATCAAAAAACCACAGCTTTTTTGGTTGAAGTAAAACAAGCGGGTATCTTTACGATCCAGGGCGCTGCAGCAAGTCAGTTGGATCACTTGCTTCATAGCTTCTGCCCTAGCATCCTGTTCCCCTATGCGCGTGAAGCAATTACTTCTCAAGTTATTCGTGGCAGCTTCCCACAATTAGTACTCGCACCGATTAATTTTGATGCTTTGTATATGCAGCAGCTGGAAGAAAAACAAAAAGCAACCGGAGCTAAAGACGAAACCGTTTCTCACTAAGATGAATAAAAAAACTATTGCCATGTTAGGTGCCGGCTCCTGGGGCACCGCTGTCGCAATTCATTTAGCTAAAATAGGGCATAAAACTCTGTTGTGGAGCCATAATCCACAGCATGTTGCCCTCATGGCTACACAGCATTCAAACCCAGCTTACCTTCCTGATATACCTTTTCCAGAGAATTTGATCCCGTCTGATAATTTAATTGAATGCGTTCAATCAGCAGATTACGTCATCATAGCGGTTCCATCTCATGCCTTTGCGGAATTAATTAATAAAATCCCTAAACCAACCCTAGGATTAGCATGGCTTACGAAGGGTGTTGATCCAGGAAGTCATCAATTACTAAGCCAACTGGTTGCGAGTCGATTTGGGTTTGATTTTCCCATAGCAGTTATTTCAGGCCCATCCTTTGCCAAAGAAGTAGCCCGTTTCCTGCCAACAGCGCTCACTTTGGCCAGCAACAATATGAGCTATCAAAAAAAAATGCATGAACTATTTCATCACGACAACATTCGTGTCTATTTAAGTGACGATTTAATAGGTGTGCAATTATGTGGCGCAGTTAAAAATATCCTGGCGATAGCCTGTGGAATCAGCGATGGCTTAGGGTATGGCGCCAATGCTAAAGCAGCGCTTATTACACGCGGACTTGCTGAAATGACTCGTTTGGGATTAAGCATGGGAGCACGACAAGATACTTTTCTAGGCTTGGCAGGCGTAGGAGACCTGGTATTGACTTGTACTGATGATCAATCACGCAATCGCCGCTTTGGATTACTCTTGGGTCGTGAGGTGCCTATTCCTGAAGCTGAACAACAGATTGGTCAAGTAGTTGAAGGGAAACATAATGCTGCGCAAATTTGCGCTATAGCCAATAAAAATCAGGTGGAAATGCCAATTTGTGAGCAAATTAATGCGCTTTTACATGGTATGGTTCATGCCCAACAGGCCGTTAACAACCTGATGAGTCGTCCTGCCAAGGAAGAATAACCTTTGCCCTTGCAAAGAATCCTATTAAATTAGGCTTATTGCACCTAGACACTAAGGCACGCAGGTGGTAGAGATGAATTGTCGACATTAACCCATGGCATCAATCAATTCAATATCACTCAAACGCAATTGCTCGCCTAAAAATATCTCGCCTACCTTCTGGAACCTATTAATAGAATCGGTTACCAAATAGTTGATTTTAGGAGCCACAACGAAATTGTCATTGTGTAGATTTTGATTTTGCAATAATTCATAAAGAGAAATTGCAGTCGCCTGAGCAGAATCGACAATTGCTACACCTTCGGGTAATAAGCTGGATAACAAGGGTTTAAATACTGGAAAATGAGTACATCCCAGCAACACCGCATCTTCATCTGAAAAATCGTCGAGATAATGTTTCAATGCTTCACGAGCAACGGAATTAGCCACCATACCTTCTTCTGCCAGGGCGACCAAAACACTACAAGCCCGACTGCTGACAACTGCCTCAGGCAAATTCTTTATGATCAAATCATGATAGGCTCTGGAAGCAATGGTTGTTTCTGTAGCCAGAACAGCAATACGATGATTTCTTGTAGCGGACACAGCGGCAGCTGCACCGGGTGCCACCACCCCCAGAACAGGAATATCAGTTAACATGCTCTGCAAATGAGGCAAGGCAGCCGTCGTTGCAGTATTACAGGCAATGACTAAAGCTTTTATGCGGCGTTCAACCAGAATTTTTGCCATTTGCATAGCATATTGTTTGACTGTGTCAGGGCTTTTAGTACCATAAGGTAAACGGGCCGTATCTCCCAAATAAACAAAGGACTCGTGGGGTAATTTATCACGCAGAGCCCTTAAAACCGTAAGCCCCCCCATGCCTGAATCAAATACACCAATGGCCAATTCCTTATTAGAGTTCAATTGATTACTCCTTCTTGTCATTTATTTCTTGGCCCTGTCATTTGGCAAAATAGCTTCGTTCTACCAAAAATGAGAACCAGAGTCATTATTATTTACTTACGCATCCCTGTGCTTGGACTTTCAGGTGCTGGTCCTTCCTGTTCAATGGTTTTTTCGGTTGTTTTATGTACCGGATTCAATTCCTTCTTCATCTTGCTTTGTTTATCAGTGATCTCTTGTACTTTGGAGTCCACTTTTTCTCTTTCTTTTTGAGGACTAAATTTCTCATCAGTCATTTGTTGCATATGTTTTATTTTAGACTGTATTATGTTCTGGGTCTCAGTTAATCCTGTGTTAGTAAATACTTGACTATATAATGAATTGCTACTAAATCCCCACAACCGTCCTTTCACATTATCTGGATGGAATACCGCAGAATTCACCTCAATCGCGTCACGGCTAAACTTGAATTTTGGATTTTTTTCACCAAGTATCACCAGGGCAGTGTACAAATATTCCAGTTCTTCGGGATTAGATCCGCGTAATCGTATCGGTTTATCCTTGGTTGGCGGACTATCCAGACTCGCTAAAATATCAGCCGCCATTGCCATGGAGAAATTAACTTTAGCGTCTACCAGAGGATCTCCACTTGGAGGGTTTGGAGGTGGAACTTGGGTTGGGAATTGTAAAATCTCAAATTTACTTCCGGGAACCTTGCTTATTTCTCCTTTTTTGCTCGTTACTTGATCAGGAACGTTGTTATCCTGAGTATACCGTCCTATCGTTTCCACAGGAGAACCGGATTTCGGTGCCGTTTTATGAGACACATCAACGACAACAATCTGCCCTTCCGGTATTTTTTCACCAACAAGAAATTCTTGTATCTTTCCCGTAGAGCCCGTTGTAACAGTTGTACTCGATCTCAAGGAAGGGTTAGGAACATTAGGTAATGGCGGGATCTGATCTCGTGAAACAGGTGGATGGCGTTTGACACCCTCAGAGTGATAGTAGTAATGCATCTTTCCTTTGGCTGCGACATCCACTTCTTTTACAATAGCCTCTAATTTTCCCTGTATTTTTTTATAAAAATCCAAATCCTCGCGCACCGCATTCAATTCCGCTTCCAAATCAGTACGCAACTTTTTGATTTCCGCTTTTTGTTCCAGGGTCAAGCCAGCAGCCTTAAATTCACCTTCTTTAGGCAAGCTTTTCAAATGGCCTTCGAGAGCGATCACCTGACGTCGTAATTGATCAACAACCAATCCACAATCCCTAGACAAACCTTCGTATCTTTCTTTCATTTGGGCAGCTTTCGCTCTGGCGGTACCCTGAAAGGTTGGATTGTATAAATGAACCGGATCAATATCATTGATAAATTTTAACTTATCCGCATTGGTTCTTATTGGTTCTGTAATTTTTTTAATGGCCTCGAATTCGGTATTCAGATCCTTGATTGCTGTCATCACATTAGCAGGGTTGGTATCTAACAGCTCCTGCCTCCTGATACCATTTTTTATCTCGTTAAATAAAGTTGGAGTGAGTTCTCGCAGCAAATCGTCTTTAAATTTTTTATTTGCCGGATTGGTTGGATTTTTGTCAAATAATCTATCAGCATACTCTTGTGGAGTTTCGCTATCCTTCAGCGGACGTAAAAACCGATTGACTATATCTTTAGAAAAGGTTACGGGTTTCTCTATACTCAATAAGACATCTAATAATTTTTTATTACCTAAGTTTGAGGTACTATTGTATTCAGCATATATATGTTGGTTATGTTGTTGCTGCTTAGCCATCTCATCTTTTCGAGGGGTTGAACTCGAGAAAGCAGTGCCATCATCATTCAAATTAAAAGCATTATAAAAATCTTTTTCATTTACCGGGCCAGATTGAGTTTTAATCGCATCAATCAAGATTTTATAGTCGGCAACCTGAGTATAGGTATTGGGGTTAGAATTGGCGGTGTTTAATGCCCGATTAATAGCAGCGACTTGCTTATCATTTAAAGTGATTTCAGGTTTAAAATTAGCCAAAACTCTGGCTACCTCGGCATTGTGAATGGCTCTAAATCCCTCCAGTCTTTTATTTTCTGTCAAGAGCTCGGTTATCCCAGGTGCATTTTTTCCGAGGTAATGCTCTGCTACATGAGGCTCATAAGCATTCATTAAATGGCGTAATTGCTGGGGCTTAGCCAGAATTTCTCTTTGTTTTTCAACTGGAAGCTGGGTCAATGCGCTCATTAATTTTGAATGAGCCCCGCTGCCTAATGAGGACACCCTGTTTATTTCCAACTCAAACTGACGCGCTCTCGCCCATTGTTTCATATCCTTCAAGTCGCTGTCTTTCACCCAGTCCGCTGGAGTAATACCTAACTTACCCAGTACCTCTTTAAATTTATCCAGATTTTTAGCCCCGTCCAATGCTTTTAAAGCATCCATGGCCTTTAAATTCGTTTCATCCTTGATATTATTGATAAAGCTTCTCATCATGCTTTTTTTGAGCGAACCTAAATTCTCTTCTGTCACTGCTTTATCAATGTAGTCATGGGGTCCCAAAAGGGCAGGTTTTTTTAATTCAGCGATTAGTGCACCGGCATCTTTGGCGTTGAGAGCATCCTTCAGATTTTGAGTTCCTGATGATAAAACCGCTTGAAGATAACGGGCTCCCAATACTCCTTTGGCTCTCCCCCATTCCGATTCCGGTAAGTACGTTTTGTAAGGTTCATCCAAACTGTCTCTAAAGTTTGAAAATTTTATGCCTTCTAATCCGGTTTTTTTGGCTAAAAGCGCATCGTGTGTTAATGATTGGACATAATTATCGAATCCTGCCTTGGCAGCTTCCTGTTCTAACTTTTCAACTCTTTCCTCAAGAACATCCATCACATCACTACTCAAAAACAATATCCCATTTCCTTCAGTAGGAAAACCCAGGGCATTTGCAGCGCGCTCAGCCTCAGGTTTATTCTTAGCATCACGCAAATCTTTCAATAATTGAGTATTTTCAGAACCGTTAATCAATTTAATTAATAACAATTCCCCAGCTTCTTTTTTAATTCTATTAATCGCCTCATCAGGCAAAACATCAGTCGATTTATTAATTGTCACCGGAGGAATCGTAGGAGTATATTCATCCTTTTTCCAGCCGTGAACATTTTCTTCGGTAAAATTACCCAAAGAAGGTTTTTTGGATGCAATATACGCCCTACATTCATCAGGATTATTTTTCAAAATGGCAACTAAAGTATCTACATCGGATTTCATTAAATCAAATTTAACTCGTTGCTCAGCAGCCAATTGATGCAATTTTTGAAAACTGTTTGTTATGTCATTAGAGTCGAGGAAATCGTCTGATTCTAAATATTCTTCTGTGCTGGGCCCAAAAAATAATCCTTCATTAAACTCCATCAAGCTGGGATCATAATCATCCCAAAACTCCTGGTTATCGGCTATTACCTTTCTAAAAGCTTCAGGATCAGAGGGATCGGTTTTCAATATATCATCTAAAACTTTTGTAAGCTCATTCCGAAGAGTTTCATCACTTCTTGCTGATTTTGCAATCTGTTTCAGTGCATCAAAAAATTCTTTATTTTTGGCCATACGGATGTACTCCTCGAGAATCATTATGTGTTCATTTTAAGCCAAAAATCTTAAGTTATCCTTAAATTTTGCCGATATTAATACCACAGTGATTTAATAGATTGAAACTTAAGCCAGCTTTATAAATAGAAGTATAGCAAGGATAAGGTGAATAGAATGAGAATAAAAATAATTCTTTGTGGATTAATTCTAACAAACCTAACGTATGCCCAAGGCTGTATTGTTGGCGGTCAGGCTTCTCAACCCAGGTATGTCTGTTTTGATGGGCGAACTTTGGATCTGACTGAAACAGGCCTTGTATGGAATGCCAAGCGAGGATGTTTTATCAGCTCAGTACCCTGCTGCAACTACAATGCCACGCATTACGCCTATTACCCAAACCCAACCAAAATAGGTGCAGCCTATGCCCGTTGCAGACACGATTATCCGTTTACTCTTGGTCAAATGCAAACGCATTGACGTTTAAACCAACAAAAATCGAAAGTTTTTTTGAATTTCATTTAAGTCAAACTGGTTCAAATACAGAGAGAAACTCATCCACGCACTTAAAGCAGCCAAATCCTGGAAAGGAGGAGGAAGATACACTGGATCCGTTAAAATCTCGCGTTCTTTTAATTCACCTAACAAAGGTAAATCATCCAAAACCAGCTTGCCGGTAAACAATAAGGGTATTGTGTCGACTCTTTTTTGACCTATTGCAAAGCGTATGTAATTGTAAATTAATACAAATCCCTTGGCATAGGATAAGTCCTTGGTAAATGGGCCACCTGTTGGTGTGCTGCCTCTAAAGATGCGTACTGATTGATTATAGCTGTCTTCCTCTGATAATCCGCATTCGAGGAAGTAGCGATAAATATCAATAAAATCAGCTCCCTGAGTCACTTTATCCAGGGCAATTACGCGGTTGGTAATTTTCAGCATCCGACCAGGATAAGAAGAGAATGTCACGACTTCAGTAATGACTGCCAAGCCCTCCTGAATCACGCTGCTGGAAGGAGAGCCTTTAGACAGGAAAAAGCAATTCGGTTGCAAGGCTCCATTGAGAGTCGTTCCCACATGAACCCAGCCCTCATGAACTTCCAAATAGCGCAAATCCCTATCGCTAAACATAGCATTCTGACTTAATTTGATGCTATCAGCACCAGCAGAAGCGTCAGCAATCATATCATCGCTGACCATAACACTGACTCGACCAGGATGCTTGTCAAAAAACTTCCCTAATCGTTCCTGCAAAATTTCCTGAGCCTGTATCGGAGTGTAACGCTTGACATCAGCCTGAGATTGCAATTGAACCTGGAGACTCTTTAATACATCAAACAGCAGGGAACCCATTTCACACATACGCGGTCCACCCACATAAAACACATCGTCCGGGCTACCATACAATTCCATGGCCATTTCACTAAATGAGGGAGTACCTCGCAAGGATAACATCTGGGCAGCTCGACTATACTCTTCACATTGACGCCTGATTAAGCGGGTTACGGTGGAATATTGCCCTAATTGATTTTGCGCATCACGCAAAATGATACGAAATTCTTCCTGCTTGTCTTTTACTTTAAAAGGCAGTGGTTTACCGTCATAATAAGCCTTATCAATAGAAGGAAGTTTTTTTCCCTTAAACTTAAAAAATTCCTGCTTTACTGATTCATCCCATTTGATGCTATCAAGAATCCTGATTTGACGCTGCGCCTCCACGATACGCTGAGACAACTCCTGTATTATTGACAACTCTCCTGATTCTGATGGCGACATAATGAATCCTTATGAAGTTGTGGTATCTTCCACCGGAGGCGCTATGCTCACCCGCGCATCCTGAGTTTGTTGAGGTAAATCATAAAAATTACTAATATTGGTACTAGTCAATGGAGGCGGCACTACCAAAGCTTCACCATTACGGCTCTGTAAATATAAGTTTTCTCCATTACTGGCATAGCGAGAATTACATGCTGTTAGTGCCAGTGCTGCCAAGACTATAAAACTCAATTTTTTCACAACAAAATCCTCAGTTATATCAACTCTAAATTCTTCAACACCTTTTCCAAAGCCTGATGATGCTTTTCAGACAACTCGGTCATAGGTAATCTTAACTCTCCTCCAATCAATCCCATTTTTTTCATGGCCCACTTCACTGGGATTGGATTCGACTCCACGAACAAAAGCTCATGTAAAGGCATTAATTGCTCCTGAATGCGCAAACATCCTGCTTGATCATCATCCATTGCCAAATCACACATTTTTGCCATCAATTTAGCAGCAACATTAGCCGTCACCGAAATAACGCCTTTAGCCCCGGCCAACAACCATTGAGCAGCTGTCAAATCATCACCACTATAAACATCAATACTTCCTTCACACAACCGCAAAATTTGCTGTAAACGAGTCATCTGTCCGGTTGCTTCCTTTATTCCTATTATATTCGAAATTTTAGCCAGTCTTGCTACCGTTTCAGGCAACATATCGCATGCTGTTCTCCCTGGAACATTATATAAAATAATCGGAATAGCTACAGATTGGGCAATATGGCTGTAATGCAAATACAATCCCTCTTGAGTAGGCTTGATATAGGCTGGCGTCATGATTAAAGCAGCATGCGCCCCATATTCCATGGCTTGTTGGGTCAGTTCAATACAATCCTTGGTCGCATTCATAGCAGTACCTGCAATAACAGGCACTCTTTCTTTTGCTTGTTCAACGACTGTTTTGATGACCAGAAGTTTTTCACTATGTGATAAGGTGCCAGCCTCACCAGTTGTACCAGCTGCAACCAAGGCATGAGTTCCCTTGGCTATGTGAAACTCAACCAGTTCTCGCAAATGATGAACATCGACACTATCATTTCGCATGGGGGTTACCAAGGCTACTATACTTCCACTGAACATGTTGCCCTCAAAAATTAATGGTCCATAATCGTATATTACTGGAAAACAGACATCCGAGTAAATTTTTAAATAATACTTTAGTCAACTGGAACGCTCTACCAGCAGACATTATCTCTAACCCCACAGATATATTTGTGTAATTTCTTTACATATTTACCTTATTTTGTACTATTCTTGATATGAAGGCAACAACTTACAAAAGGAAGTTTACTATGAAAAAGATTATACCAACGTTGTTTTTCATAGGGATATCAACCACTATGATGGTAGGTTGCACGAATACTCAAGTTGGAACAGCAGTTGGAGCAGCTGCGGGCGCTGGTATTGGCTATGGAGTTTCTGGAGGATCAGCGTTAGGAACTGCAATTGGCGCAGGAGCTGGTGCATTAGTAGGAGGGTCCATAGGTCAAGAGCAAGACAGACGTGAGTATTATTACTACAGTGGCTACCCCTATTATTACTACTAATCCTGACTAGTCGACTAAATATGTTTCTTAATCATTTCAGCACTCTTAAAAACCTGGCCTTTTCCAGAGAGAAAGGGCCAGAGTAGTTTTTGATTTGGGTAAAATCAAAACTCTTTATGAAATGATATAGAAAAGAAGCGATTGCACATCTTGAAGACAAATCACTAACAATTGAAACAATTCATCAAAAATTTTTGTTAGCAAATAATAAGGCATTATTAAAAATCCATTGCTATAATCAATTCATGGAAAACAATGACAAGGATAGTAAAGATGAAACTGAAGAATAAAGTCGCTATTGTCACAGGAGCTGCAAGTGGAATTGGTAAAGAAATTGCGCTTGTTTATGCTAGAGAAGGGGCAAAGGTAGCAATCGCTGATCTGAATCTTGATCAGGCAAGTCATGTAGCAGAGGAAATCAAATCATCAGGCGGACAAGCAATGGCCGTTGCCATGAATGTAACCGATGAAGCACAAGTCAATCAAGGCGTGGATAAAGTAGCCGACCACTTTGGAGGAGTTGATGTTTTAGTCAGCAATGCCGGTATTCAAATCATCGAGTCAGTAGATAAACTAGCCTTTTCAGACTGGAAAAGAATGCTCGCCATTCATTTGGATGGTGCCTTTTTAACCACTAAAGCTTGCTTAAAATACATGTATGCCTCAGGCAATGGCGGCAGTATCATTTATATGGGCTCTGTCCATTCCAAAGAAGCCTCTGTACTCAAAGCACCTTATGTGACTGCCAAACATGGTCTGTTGGGCTTATGCAAAGTAGTTGCCAAAGAAGGAGGCTCTCACAAAGTAAGAGCCAATGTCATTTGCCCTGGATTTGTACGCACCCCTCTCGTTGACAAACAAATTCCAGAGCAAGCAAAAGAATTAGGCATCAGTGAAGAAGACGTTATCAAGAAAGTGATGCTAAAAGAAACAGTTGACGGGGAATTCACCACCACAGACGATGTAGCACAAACTGCTTTATTTTTTGCATCTTTCGAATCGAATGCGCTTACAGGACAATCATTGGTGGTCAGTCATGGTTGGTTCATGGAGTAAAAAACCATGACTAGAACTAAAAAGTCTGCAAAACAGGTTGCGTATCCCCATATTGCATGCAGCTTTCAGGGAGGAGGCGCTTTGGGCGCTTATCAAGCTGGAGTATTGCATGCTTTAAATGAAGCAGGATACCACCCGCATTGGTACGTGGGAACCTCAATCGGAGCAATTAACGCTGCCATTGCTGCAGGTAACCCTGATAACGAGCGGATAGAAAAAATGGTTCAATTTTGGGAATCGATCGCTACCTCGTCCGCAGTCAATGAATCAGCCCTCCTCGATGATCAGATAAGTCGGAAAATTCAACACTTAATTGCTGCTCATTCGGCTTTACTCTTGGGGCAGCCCGGTTTTTTTGTACCTCGTTTCCCTTCTCCTGACTTTGGTTGGCATAACAGCCCTGATTTATTAAGTTATTATGATACTTCTCCTTTACATAACAGTTTGGAAAAATTTATCGATTTTGATCGGCTGAATAACAATAAGTTAACCCGAATCAGTGTAGGCGCCGTTGAAGTAAGCAGCGGCATGATGACTTATTTTGATTCTTATAAACAAAAAATTGGACCTGAACACATTATGGCAAGCGGCGCGCTTCCTCCAGGCTTCCCGGCAGTTAAAGTCGATGGTAAATATTATTGGGATGGTGGCATATCAAGTAATTCACCAGTCAATTATATCCTAAACCATAACAATCAAAAACAGCTGCTTTGTTTTATGATTCATTTGTTTGATTCTTTTGGTATGGTTCCCACCTCAATGGATGAAGTACTAAAACGCAAAAAGGACATTGAGTTTTCCAGTCGGTTTATAAAATTAATCAACCTGCACAAGGAAATTCATGATTTAAGAAACACAATTCACATTTTATCAAACCATATTCCTCCTGAGGAAAAGTCAAAACCTGAAATAAGGGAGTGTATTAAAAAGGGACACCCTTCCTCTATTTCACTGGTTCGATTTTTATATGAACACGATGAAACGGAATTGTCTTCAAAAGATTACGAATTCTCCAAAAAATCTATTCATGAACGCATTCAAAAAGGTTATGATGATGGTAAAAAAGCGATCAAAAAATCGCCTTGGAATCAATCAGTCCCAATGACTGAGGGTATAGCACTGTATGACATGTCTGCCAAAGACACTATGAAAAAATATCAGGACTAATCGGACACCAGGCACTATAGGATAAGGATATGTTAATTATAGTAGGTTATATTGTAATACTACTCTGTGTATTTGGTGGATTCAGCCTGACAGGCGGACATCTCGCTGCTATCTTTCAACCCGTTGAATTATTGATCATTGGAGGAGCTGCTATAGGTTCCTTTATCGTTGGTAATAATATTACTGTTTTAAAATCTGTTCTAAAAGCCCTGCCTGCTACATTTCGTGGCCAAAAATCGGCAAAACAAGCATCCAGTGATTTGTTAAGTCTTCTATACCATTTACTCAGTAAAGCACGGCAACAAGGGTTAATGTCACTGGAAAATGACATTGACGAGCCGGATAAAAGCCCAATTTTTACCAGTTATCCCAATTTAATGAGTAAACACCATTTAATAGAATTTATTTGTGATTACCTGAGATTGATTATTACTTCCAACATGCAGCCTTTTCAATTGGAAAGCTTGATGGATATGGAAATTGAATCTCACCATGAAGAAGAAATGATCCCGGCCAATGCCATTACCAAGCTGGCTGATGCCATGCCTGCTTTTGGTATCGTTGCAGCAGTATTAGGTGTTGTCCATACCATGGAATCCATCAGTTTACCTCCCTCTGAATTGGGTGTTTTAATCGCCCACGCCTTAGTGGGAACCTTTTTAGGTATTTTAATTGGTTATGGTTTTGTTGGGCCTATCGCTACCGCCATGGAACAAAATGCCAATCAAAATCAATTGATGCTGCAATGTATAAAAGTTACTATCCTGGCAAGTTTGCACAATAATCCGCCTATTATTGCTACTGAATTTGGGCGTAAAGTATTATTTACGTCGCAAAGGCCTTCATTTAATCAGTTAAATGATGAAATAAAAAATGCCAAAACCGCTCAGACAACAACTCAGAGCTCCGAAACAACAGAAGCTACGTCCAGTTAGGTTACAGCCATGAGCGAAATAAACGATATCAGCGAGCCGATCAACGACGATATAGAAAAAAAAGACAAGCGGGAAAAAAAAGACAAAACCACTCACTATGCCCCTATCATCCGAAAAATAAAAAAAAATGATCATAAGCATCATGGTGGTTCATGGAAAATTGCCTTTGCTGACTTTGTAACAGCCATGATGGCCTTCTTTCTGCTCATGTGGTTGGTTGCTTCATTAAACAAAGCCCAAAAAGCGGGCATTGCTGAATATTTTAAACAACCAATGAAAGTGGCATTATTTGGCGGAGAAAGTATGGGGAATAGAAAAGCAACGATCAAAGGAGGAGGCCCGAACATTGAAGACACAGATGGTCAGGTTTCTGCCACCAATAAACCTTTAATCAATGAGAGCATAGCTAAAGATAAAGAAATTGTTGAATCTCAAGCTAATGAAATAAAAAAACTTGAAGAGTTGAAATCAGAGATCAATTTAAGTATGGAAAAAGATCCATCGCTTGCTGGTCTAAAAAAACAACTCCTGATGGATGTTGTTTCCGATGGCTTGCGTATTCAACTGATAGACAATCAGAAAAAACCGATGTTTGATGTGGGTTCCGATAAAATAAATCCTGAAATTGAACCCATACTGGCTAATATCGCAAAACTACTCAATTCCGTGCCTAATAAAATCACCATTCAAGGTCATACCGATGCCAATCCTTATCATAATCCTGAAGAATTGGAATACACCAATTGGGAGTTATCTGCGCAAAGAGCGAATGCAGCAAGACGTGCGTTGATAAAAGCTGGAATGGATGAAAATAAAGTCATGACGGTTACAGGTTATTCTTCCACTGTTCTTCTCGATAAAACAAACCCCTACAATCCTGAAAATCGGCGTATTAGCATCATTGTCATGAAAAAAGGGGCAGAAAACAAAATCAAGGTCAATAAATAAAAATCATTTGGCATCCGACCATGATTAACCTTGTTTTTGGAAGCTTTTCATTAAGATTAATACTATTTTCTTTGCAAATTAACATTCACAACATCAGAACTCATAATGCATTCGCCATCTTGATTAATCATCAGATAAATCCTGCTATCGCCATTTTTATACAAATGAAAAATAATTCGATAAATAGTTACCTCACCCCCTTCAATCTGAACCGTTTTAGGCTGCATATCCGACATAAATGCATAATAATTACTTAAACCGAGCGGATACAGTGTTTCGCTCCACTTGGTTGATTGCAACTGCCTTAAATGAGCTAAGCCCATATTTCGCTCAAAATTATAGTCATAATCAACAATAACCTTTGCATTATTCAGCAAAGCTGGGCATGAATGACTACTCTCTGTATTAGCAAGAGTAAAGAGAATGCTTGCATGAGATGGAAGTGAGTGCGAAGAATAGGCTGAATTCAATAAACACCATGCGAACATTAGCAAAATGATTCGTTTCATAACTACTCCATTAATTAAACCTGGTTCGAGAAATATTCTTATTACAAGACGAATTCATTTACAACAATTTATAAAGAATAAGATCGGAATGAGTCTCATGAATTGTTCAAGATAGCAAATCCATTTTCCTGCTTCCTTACCTTAAATTAATCTCTTGCTTTGTTCATTTCAGTTGGATATGATTTAGGCCGCAACTGTTGAAATATTGTCTTTGTAGTGTTAATATTGTTCAACTTGCAGGGCGCTATTTTACTAGTATTAAAACGAGGATGTTTTTCATGTCATCAAATGAATCTGCAGCTATAGTATCTCCGATAGTCAACGAAAAGCTATCGCAATGGAAAAAACAGGATACAATTTGGATGTTAAGCCTCTATGGCACAGCAATCGGTGCCGGAACCCTTTTTCTTCCTATAGATGCTGGCCTTAATGGCATTTTACCTTTAATCATTATGGCAATTCTCGCCTTCCCCATGACTTATTATTCTCATAGAGCATTATGCCGTTTTGTCCTTTCAGGCTCATCCTCACACAATGACATCACCGATGTTGTAGAAGAGCATTTCGGCTCATTTGCGGGTAAGATGCTGACTATTCTGTACTTTTTTGCGATTTATCCAATTTTGTTAATGTACAGTGTCGCAATAACCAATACCACGGAAAGTTTCCTCATTAATCAAATGGGAATTTCCCCTCCTCCACGAGCTCTTTTGGCGATCATATTAATCCTTGCATTAATGGGTATCGTGCGTTTAGGACAAGAAATTATTGTCAAATCGATGTCAGTGTTGGTATATCCATTTGCCACTATTCTATTTCTGCTTTCCCTTTATTTAATTCCTAATTGGAATAATGCTATTTTTATTCAAAGCAATTCTTTACATGCCAATGGAGGCCATGGATTATTAATGACTTTATGGTTAATTATTCCAGTAATGGTATTCTCCTTTAACCATTCCCCTATTATTTCTTCTTTTGCTGTGAATCAAAAGCAGCAATATGGCAAGCAAGCTGACGAGAAAAGTTCATTAATTATGAAATACAGTCACTTGATGATGGTTTTCTCTGTGATGTTTTTTGTATTTAGCTGTGTGTTGAGCCTGTCACCTCAAGACCTTTTACAAGCAAAGCAGCAAAATATTTCCATTTTGTCTTATCTGGCGAATCATTTTAATACTCCTATTATGGCCTATATCGCGCCTGTTATTGCATTCATAGCAATTTCGAAATCTTTTCTGGGACATTATTTAGGTGCCAAAGAAGGTTTAAGTGGAATTATTGTTAAATCATTAAAATCAACAACAGGAAAAACAATTAATAAAAACTCCCTGCATAGGATCATTGAAATCTTTATGATTCTGACTTGCTGGGCTGTCGCTACAATTAATCCTAATATTTTAAAAATGATTGAAACATTAGGAGGTCCCATCATAGCTGTCTTGTTATTTATCATGCCAATGTATGCTATTGCTAAAGTACCAGCCATGAAAAAATACAGCAATCAAATCAGTAACGTATTTGTTACGGTTATGGGGATTATTTCTATCTCAGCCATCATTTATGGTTTAATTTAACAATCAACCCAGTATCCATATATTTATTAAGGCGTATAATACGCCTTAATAATATCGCTATAAATTGTTATTTTGCCTCAATAGAATGAATTTAGATTTTATTTTTTGATAGTGATATATCCAAAAATACATTATCCAAAGTACTGCTGTCCCTGGAGTCAAATAATGAATGCCTTTTTATATCTTTAGTATCCAAACGCGCCAGCTCCTTATCAATCATATAATCAATCTCGCCTTGTGTTGTAGACCAACCATAAAGTCCTCTGATTTGACGTACAATCCATAGCCGACTTCTCAATTGACGTATATATATTAAAGCCGCATTTTCTGATTTTGTACCCTTACCATCCACTTCCTTTTTTAATTTTATAAGTATACCTCTTAAACTGAGATTATTTTGATTGGCTTTTATAAATTCAGAAATGCATTCAACTGCCAACATTTTTTTGAATTTCAAACAATACTGATGATCTTCACCAATATCCCTCAGTACTTCTTTCAGTTCATTATAAGTTTTAGCCTTAATGGCTTTGTTTAGATAAGGGGTATGAAATTGATAGGATCGGATATTTTCAATTTTTTCGAATTCTTCAAACTGTTTTGTTTGATTAGCTCCATTGGTCAATAAATGTTTCATGATAAAACGATAATCTTTACGCACATCAGCAGGGTGAACTTTAGACTGTCCTGCCATCTGTAAAGCGATATCCAGAGGAGTTCTTCCTGAGTTATTTTTAGTGTTGATGAATTGTCCATACATGCCAATCGTTTCGTCATAACGATAATCACCTAGCTTGATTGCTATATGCAGTGGTGTATCCCCATCCTCAAAAATATCAGAACAACAAAGCTTATGGCTATAATCTAGCGATTGCCTAATTTCATTTTGCAAAGCCCCTCTCACTTTTTCTGGCAAGTTATTCAGGATTTCATGGCATAATAAATCTTTCTCTTTTTCATTTTGGGAAAGAATAAAATCGCGAAAATCTTTTAGAGAAAATAACATCGCCTTTAAACGCGCCTGTCTGGCCAGCATCGCTTGAATTACCAGAGAAATATGCGCTCTGTCTGAAGAATTATTCTCATCAAAGCAGGCCTTTAAGGTAGCCTCCATTTGAGATTGAGAGATTAAAATATGCTTGTAAAAAGACCGCCATTTGGCCTTGTTAAACTCATCCACATAGGCTAAATCTGCAAAAGCTTGAATTTCAGCATAGGTACGATAATCTTTATTATCCCATGGTTTATAAAAAAAACTGGTTTTGGTTGGCCAATAACCATTAGCGGAATATTTTAAATTAGGAAATTTCATCAAGTCTTCTTCTGTGATATCAAAAGCATCACATCCATCAAACAAATGGCAGAATCTTCTTGTTGTAAATGACATGATGCTGTCAACAAACATTAAATCATGATCAATTTTGAAAAAGACAACTCGCGGTTTTCCTTTTTTCTTTACTAAATAAAAACCAAAATTCCCTTTATGCAAATCATCTTCTTCCAAAGTGTACGAAGTAGCCAGTATACTTGCCAAAGAAGCATAATCTATGCTCAATTTATTATTTTTTTCTGCTTCCAGTAATTGATTAAAAAAACCTTGAGGCAACTTATCCAGGAAATAGAAAGGTATCTCATTCGAGCTAGTCACTCGCTTTTCAGTATAATCGCATCCATTCTTTGGAGCATTCAAAGTATAAAACGGCTGCTTCAATCCTTCTTTATTTTCAATCACATAATTTAAATGTTCTACTATCAATCCCTGTACTTTATTAGTATCATTTACCACCATTTTTTGAAAGGAAGTTAATCCATTATCTAAAAATAATCGGGCTAACTGACTAAATGCCACTTCCATGCGAGATAAGTTAGCATTACCAAATTTATTTTTCTTATAAATAACTCTAAAATTTTTTTCAGACGGATCAGAAGGATAATAAACCGCATCAAGATAAACTTCATGCCCTGAAAAAGAAGGGGCACCCAGATAAATATCTTTAAGATTATAAACTCTAGGCATGGATTGGAAGAAAAATTAACAAATTAGGCTATAATTTTATCACAATGTTCCAATCAAAACAATGTACAAATACAGCGCATAATGTGTCAAATTTTATCCAAATCATCGGATTGTATTCGAAGGTTCTCATCTTGAACATTAAAGTTTTTTTCTTCACCCAAGCGAATTTGTAAACCCACATTATTTTTTGAATCGGCATACTTAATCGCATTCTCTTTGGTAATTTTTCCTTCTTTATATAAATTAAACAAAGCCTGATCGAAAGTCTGCATGCCTTGTTCTGTACTTCTTGCCATGACTTCTTTAATATCGTCTATCTTACCTTTTTCAATCAAATCAGAAATATAAGGAGAGTTAATCAAGATCTCAACCGCTGCGACACGCTGATTATCCACTCCAGGTATCAAACGTAATGAAATGATCGCTTTTAAATTAAGAGATAAATCTAATAATATCTGTTGTCTTGCCTCATCGGGAAAAAAATTAATCACTCTATCCAGAGCCTGATTGGCGTTATTGGCATGCAAAGTAGAAATACACAAGTGTCCTGTTTCGGCATAGGCTATTGCATGTTTCATTGAATTAAGATCACGAATTTCACCAATTAATATCACATCAGGCGCCTCTCTCATTGCATTTTTCAATGCATTGTCATAACTCAGAGTGTCAATACCGATCTCTCTTTGATCAACTATTGATTTTTTATGCTGATGTATATATTCAATAGGATCCTCTATTGTTAAAATATGCCCCCTGTGATTTTCATTGCGATGGTTGATCATCGCGGCCAGGGTCGTTGATTTACCTGATCCCGTTGACCCAACAACTAACACTAAACCTCGCAACTCCAAAACCAGAGACTTTAAAATTTGAGGAAGGTTTAAATCTTCTATAGAGGGTATTTCGCCCTTGATGTAACGCACCACCATAGCCACTTCGCCACGTTGCCTGAATAAATTGATTCGAAAACGCCCTACCCCAGCTAATGAAAAAGCCATATTGAGCTCCATTTTGGACTCAAATTCTTTTTGTTGTGCGTCATTCATAATAGATAAAACAATTTCTGCCATTTGATTCGATTTGATAGGAACCTGGCCAACAGGTGATGTGATTCCCTCGATTTTAATATTAGGCGGCGCCCCGACACTGAAAAACAAATCTGAGGCACCTTTATCCACCATGAGCTTAAAAAAAGGAGTAATATCCATAAGTTAACTCAAAATATTATTATATTTTTAAGTTTAGTAGAGACTCCTGAATTTGCTAGGCTCTGTTTTTTGATTATTTTCCTGATTGTTTAACTCAATAGAGGTACAGGAGTCTCCAGTCGACTGTTCCTGTGCTCCAATTCCCCCTTACAAGCCTCTAAAAAACCTTTTTTTGCAGCAAGAGCTTCTTCTGAAGACATGCCCATCCTAGATACCTCGGCATATAATTTACTTAAAAACTCAGCACATTCGAAATCAGAGTGCTCTTCATGCAGCCGCTCTACAAGTTGCTCGTTTTTATTTTTATCAATTAATTGATTGCTTAGTACACTTGGAGATAACATGCCTTGCAAATAAGGGGTATAAAAAGGAGACATGCTCAGACGCTCAGTACCATCGTCCTTTCCAGGAGTGCAATAGAATCTCTCCAGTGCCTGCTTATACTTTGCCACCCTCTCCGCACCCAAAAACTGATCATAATGAACTACGCCTGCGGGGAAATTTTTTCCTAAATGATTTCTGGGAGTAATATTCATCTCTTTTAAAAAGGACATAAATCCCTTTTCAAAATTTGTAATTCCCGGTGCTTCAGGGTGAGTGACTACGTCTATTGCTAAAATACGCTCATCATCTGATGAAGTAAAACTGGTTGATAATCCCCCATTCGTCCCCTTAAGGTAACGAACATAAATCGCATAAGTGACAGGAAACTCCCCTTTACTACCTGCTTCGTTTAACATAGCTTCCATTTTTTGTAAAATAAGTTCCAATTTTTGACCTGCTTCGTCATCTTTAACTGGAATCAAATAACTCACATCCCTCATCTCTTTTGGAAAAGCCACCTGGGGATGGGTAATATGGTTTTCATAATCTACTTTTGGTGCCTTACCACGAGTACCTGTGACTACTGCTGCTGACAGCAACATAAAGGAAGGTAATAAATGCTTTAATCCTGAATCCAGTAAAAAGTCCATCACTGAGGCACCAATACGAACTTGTAACTCTTGAGCAAAAGAGCGAATATCTGGATCATAGGGTGCCTTTTCCTTTTTGCTTGGTTTGTCTGTCGTATAATTCCATTGACGAATTTGCCATTTGGAAACCAGTTTATCCGATTCAGGACATCCATAACTTGGCATTCCCATAATACTGATGTATTGATTATTCTTTAATATATTACTTAACCTGCCTGCCATGTCTTTGGTATTTGGGAATAATTCTATTGTTTCGCATAAATTGAATGCCTTAACAGCCCATAATTTCATGCTAACCACAATACCCAATAACCCGCTATGGCCACCTATCAAATCTTTGAAATCAGGATGATCGGAATTAATTTCACGCAAATTGCCATCCATGTCACAAACTGTAACCGATTCAATTAAGCCACTGAATGCCGGTTCATCACGCCCCGTACCATGTCCAGCTGTTCCAGCCAAACCAACAGGGGTCACCCAGGAAATCATGCTAACAGTTGATAAGGATAATTGATGATTTCGCAAAAAATCAGCAAAATCAGCCACTTGCATCCCTGCACTCACTTCCACCAAAGTCACAGGAAGTCTATGGATGGGATTGTCTGGATTAAAAACAGGAGAATTCTTTAATGAGCCAATCACTTTTGCGTGATGAAATTTTTTTGCAAAACGGATAATTACATCGGTACCTGCCGTATCAGGAGATGCTTTACCACCTACGACTTGAGAAAAAGAAAATCCTTCATTGTACTGACTCTCCTGAGCTTCACTCCAAGGAAAAAAACAACAGCTTTTACCCGGTTTATCAGTCCATCCGGCAGTAGCTCTTACAGTCACCTTATCTTCGGGTTCCCTGTCAGAATTCAATTCCTTAATTGTTTTAATAACTGTCTGAACCTCTTTTTCGTTTTTAACTTCCACAACAACAGCAGATGGATTATTAACACTCTCCATGTAGTTAGACCAACCAACAGAATGAGAGATCTTGTTTTGATTCAGAATTTGAATGAACTTGCTTTTTAACTCCGTAGGTAACGCCATAATTACTCCTTGTAATATTAATCCTCAAACGGTTAAACACGGAAATAAAGGATGATCCATACTTGCTCCTGCTGGTATTTCGTCCGTCAAACCAGGAAAATCAGGCGAAGTAGGCCAGGCCCTGGGGGCATGTGTAATATCATCACCTAAAAAACGTACAGAAAATACTCTTCTTCTATGTCCTCCATCAACTCCCCTTGCCATGTGTAAAGTCAGCATATGAAAACAAACCACATCACCAGGCTCAATTTCCCATCCAATAATCGGATACTTCGCACGCGCTTCTTCTATAGGAGGCAATTCCTGCAAACTTCCTTCAGGAAACCATTTTGCCTGATTGTCTAAAAAGGTTCTTGGCATTAACCAGGGGCCCAGATGAGAGCCGGCTACAAACTCCAGAGTTGAAGAACGGCTGACAGGATCAACCGGGATCCAGAAACTGCAGTTTTGTTTCCCCTCAATATTATAATAGGGCTGATCCTGGTGCCAAGGTGTGACCTGACGTGTCCCTGGCTCCTTTACCAACAAATGATCATGATACAACCTGACTGTTTGGCTTTGCATCATTTGAGCGGCAACAGCTCCTAAATTCGTATCAAATATAATTCGTTGATAAAAAGGATTTTTTTGCCAGGTACAAAAATCCTCAACAAAATAGCCAGGATCATCTGGTCTGCTGGCTATTTTGGCACGGGAACTCAAGGAAGATAAATTAAATTCTATTCCTTCTTTTAGAATTGCAATGTCATCCGCATTTAAAAATTGGCGAAGACACACGGCACCATCACGATTAAAATCGCGGAGAATATCTTCATTCACTTTGTATTCAGGCATGATTACTTTTTGATAACTCACATTTTCTCCAATACATCTCGCAAATGTTTAACCGGCTCTATCACCATAGAATCCAGTTGCTGCTTGGGGGCATTGGCAAAAGGAACTATAGCACGCTTGAATCCATGTTTTATAGCTTCCTTAATGCGTTCCTGACCACTTTGCACAGGTCTGATTTCTCCCGCTAATCCTACTTCACCGAATATGATGGTTTCACTGTCAAATATACGATTACGCAAACTGGAAATCACTGCGGCCAACAATGCCAAATCACTCGCTGTTTCCGTTACCTTAACCCCCCCTACTACATTGATAAAAACATCCTGATCGTAAGTGGCAATGCCTCCATGGCGGTGCAAGACAGCTAACAAAATCGCCAGGCGATTATGCTCAAGCCCGGCAGTAACTCGTTTCGCTTGCTGGCCGTGGGCTTCGTCAACCAATGCCTGTACTTCTACCAGCATAGGTCTTGATCCCTCCCAAGTTACCATCACTGCGCTGCCTGGCGTAGGATCAGGCTGGCGAGATAAAAAAATAGCTGATGGATTAGCTACTTCCTTCAGACCTTTGTCAGTCATGGCAAATACACCTAATTCATTGACAGCGCCAAAACGATTTTTAATCGCGCGAATGACTCTGAAACGACTATCGTTTTGCCCTTCAAAATAGAGAACACTATCCACCATATGTTCTAACACTCGAGGCCCAGCTAATGTTCCTTCCTTGGTGACATGACCTACCAGGAAGACCGCCGTATTGCTCATCTTGGCATAACGCACCAATTGCGCTGCTGATTCCCTGACCTGACTAACTCCTCCCGGAGCAGAACTTATGGCTTCAGTGAATATGGTTTGTACCGAATCGACGACAATAATTCGCGGCTTTTCCTTTTGGGCTTGAGAAATGATGGATTCAACCTGAGTTTCTGCCAATAGCCGCAATCCGGCCAAAGGTAACCCCAATCTTTGAGCACGCATAGCAACTTGTTGTAATGACTCTTCCCCCGTCACATACAATACTGTTTCCTGCATGGACAAATTCGCGAGAGTTTGCAGCAGCAAAGTAGATTTGCCAATTCCTGGATCCCCTCCAATCAGAACGACTGAGCCATAAACCAGACCTCCTCCTAAAACCCTATTGAGCTCGGATATACCACAGTCCATACGCACTATTTTATCCATGACGACGTCTTCAACGGCAGTAATGACGGAGCGCTGATTGGCCCATTGCCCACTTCGTACAGCCCTGTTTTCTGGCACAATCCCTTCTTCAACAATGGAATTCCAGGCGCCACATTGAGTGCATTGTCCTGCCCACTGTTTAAAAACAGCCGCGCATTGATTACAAACAAATTGGGTTTTCACTTTCATAATTTCTGCCTTGATTAAAGCATTTGATTTAATACCATCCATGATAACTCGCGTTGAAAATATTTACCTTAAATAATTTTTTAAACGAACCAAGACTTATCCCATCCTGTATAACTCCTTTTTTTATTGCACTCAATTTACGAAATATTTATTAAAACTTTACTTTTCAAAAACACTATCTTGCTTTATTATTTGCCGAAGTGATTTTTTTATAAAAACCGAGGATAAAATTATGGCAAAATTCACCGTAGGTCAGGACCCAGTTAAAGGTTTAACTGAACTTAAAGCATACATGGAAGAGCAAACATTAAAAATTAAAAAAGCGACTTCAGAACAGGAAATCGATCAACTACTCGTAGAAGTTTTGAATGAATACGATGATAAAATGGGTTCATTATCAAAAATTTACAAAGGTGGAAATGAGCAAGTTGAACAACTGAAAACTGACGTAAGAAAACTATATGAACCTTTACGTGATCAATTTAGTTATAACCACCCAAAAACACTGGTTGGTGAATTTCAAATAAAAATAGAAGAACAACACAAACGGGCTGAAGAAGAAAAGCGTAAGCTGGAAAAACAGCGCGAAGAACAATTGAAACTGGAAAAGCAGCTTGAAGAAGAAAAGCAACTTGAAGAAGAAAAACAAAAACTTGCAAAGCAATCTGATGAAGAAAAGCGTAAACGTGAAAATCAACAGGAAGAAACTATAAATCAAGCGCTTCAGAAAGTTGATGGAATTCTTCAAGAACTCACACTTAAAATAGACAGAGTCGATCAACACCAGTATAAAAAAGCACACGACACAGCAAATACACTACTCAAAAGCCTTATAGCTGCTCGTGATGAGTATGAACGAGACTTAAGAGCCAATGAATTTTCTCAGGAACTTGCCGGAAGAAAGTTTAAATTAGCTTTTCAAGATGCCGTAAAAATAGCTAAACCGGTTTTAGAAAAAGATTTAGGCTGGGGTGACTACCTGAAAAATCTTTTAAAGTGCTTGGCCAATGCTGTGATTACCGTCTTTACATTTGGTTGCCAACAAGGTTTCTTCACTTATGCACGTCCAGATTCAGCTAAAGCGGTAGAAAAAGCCGAAGAAGATTTGGGGCTTCGCCAAACTGCTTCATCACCCAAATAATTAAACGCCAAACAAAAGCCTGACATTCGCTTGGCTTCGCAATATTTAAATGCGAATGTCAGGCTTTTTTATACAATCCAATCTGCTTCTCGACCAGCAAATGCCAGAAAGATCTTGCTCTCCAATTGCGTCTGATTCCCACAGACTTATCTGACAAACAATATGACTTCATTTTAAATTGATTAATTCTATACCAGGCACTATGCATTAATACTTATCTAATGAAAAAGAATCTGAAAATATTTGCTTTTCAATTGGTTATTTTTGATTTAACTTACTTAAAGGATTATTTTAAAATCGGAGGTCAAAATCATGCCTGCTTTCAAAAAAGGACAAAATCCAGTAACAGAACTTACTAGATTAAAGGAGTATATGGAAGACCAAATAGCGAAAGCAAAAGAGTCCTCCTCTTTAACAGCACAACTAAAATTCCTGGAAAACGCCCACACAGAACACTTTGTCAAAATGGGCTCTCTAACTACAATTTACACAGGCGGCAGTGAAGTGGTTGATCGCTTGAAAATTGAAATCCGTGCTTTGTATGAAGAAATGATTGCGTTAAAAGATCAATGCCGTGACCAGATTCAACAACACGATAAATCTATGAAACATAACCCCACCTTCTTCACTATGAAGAATAACCATACAAAGACTGAAGAACTTGATATAGATTTTGACAAGGCATTCGGACTTTAAACGCTGTTCGCTACTCAATGTTGGTCTTTGATATTAAGTAAGCAAAGCCCAACATTAAGCATTGGATTTCCTTTATCAAACCAGAAGCTGCCAGCAAGCTTTCCTCGTTGATTTTCCATTTACTTCCATTCAGAAGTTGAATCCTCATATTAACTCAGTATAATCACAGCTTTTATCGCCTTGGAAAACAGATATGAGCAAAGGCATACATTTCGAACAATCAATCACTGAACTCGAAGAAATTGTCCGGCAACTGGAAAAGGGAGAGCTTACCCTTGAAGAATCGCTGAAGCAATTTGAAAAAGGAATTAGCCTTGCAAGACGTTGTCAAAATGCTTTGAATCAGGCAGAGCAAAAAATTGAAACGTTAACTGGTACTGATTCCAACTTTGAACTCGACTCAGATGAACAAACAAGTGATTGATAAGTATACCCAAAGACATGAGCTATATCTCGAGCAATTGCTCAATGAAACAATAATACCAGCTCCTAAAATTCGCTCCGCACTGCATTACGCTTTATTTTCAGGCGGCAAAAGAATAAGACCCATTTTGGTTTATTTAGCTGGCAATTTAATTGATGTGAACCAGGACGTTCTGGATGTCATTGCAGCAGCGCTTGAGTTAACACATTGCTATTCGCTGATTCATGATGATCTTCCAGCGATGGACAACGACGATATACGCCGAGGTAAGCCAAGTTGTCATAAAGCATTTGATGAGGCAACTGCTATTTTAGTCGGCGATGGCATGCAAGCTTTAGCGATTGAGGTGATATTGACGAGATTATCGCCCCTTCTCCCCGCAGCACAAATCGTAGCCATTACTCAATTATTGGTGAATGCGAGTGGAGTCAGTGGAATGGTTAGTGGCCAAAGTCTTGATTTATCAGAATTAGCCAAGTCGTCAGTAACTGAGGAACAATTAAGAGAAATTCATCTTTTGAAAACTGGGAAATTGATCCTGGCCTGTTTTGAAATGGTTTTAGCAGCACAACATGCTGTATCAGACCAAATCAAATCCGCACTAAGAATTTATGGCAAACACATAGGGCTTGTATTTCAAATGCAAGATGATTACCTGGATCTTTACGCTCCAACGCAAATATTAGGAAAAGGTCGCTCCTCGGATCAGGCAAACCAAAAAACCACTTTTGCTACCTTATTTAACAGACAACAATTGGAAGAAGCAATTGCTGTTCATTATCAAATTGCAATGGATTCTCTGAGGTTATTTGGTAGTAAGGCGGCTGCATTAATTGAATTAACCAAACAATTACAAAACCGCAGCAATTTGTCTTGACAGCATGGATGCACCGGGCAATCCGATTGATATCCGTTTTAAGCTAGGATTTTTTAACAACACGTGAAACAGGAATCCAGGTTTCTATACCTTGCTCCATTTTACGTTGCTCACCCTTCCAGGCTTGCCCATAAACCACTTCATAAGTTAAGGGATATTTCCCGTCAGCAGTTCGCATTGTAGCGTATTGTGCTTCAAACTGTTTCCATGCACTTTTACCTGTGAGTCCATGATTTCGTTTAGGATTAATATTTCTGACCCCTTGAGTTTTTAGAGCCAATAGTAACTGGGGGAGAGTATCGTAATGTATAGAGAGTAATTCCATGTCCATAACCGGATCCATGAAATGCTCTGCCACCAGACAATCTCCAATATCATGCATATCAATAAATTCATTAACATGAGCATATTGATTAGCGGCAGACCAGGCTATTTGCAGCTCTTTGAAGGTATCAGGGCCCAAAGTAGTAAACATTAAGCATCCGTTAACATTCATTACACGATTAAGTTCCCTAAAAGCGGAGCCTAATGAGCTACTCCAGTGAATGACCTGGTTAGCAAAAACCAAATCAAATGCACCTGTTGCAAAGGGCATTTTCTGCATATCAGCACTAACTAAAGGCCATTTACGACGCCAACCCTGCCTTTTCCTGGCTTGTTCTAACATGGCAAACGACAAATCCATTCCAACAATCTGCGCTTTTGGGTATAACAAAGTCAATTCTTTTGAAAAAAAACCCGGCCCACACCCCAAATCAAGAATTCGTCGAGGAGTAATTTTCAAATATTGTAACCGTTCAAACAAACGACTGCCGATTTCTTTTTGTACTTTGGCAACACGCTCATAATCATCGGCATGTTTGCTAAATGCCTTGCTTATTTCATTGTTGACCGTCATTATAAATACCAAGGAAAAGTTAAATGCTGGAAATCCAACTATCGTGCTCCAAAAATTTTTAAGTATAACACAGAACTTACGTTTGCCTTCAATATGCACTCTTTGCAACCAGTTCCAAAAAAGCCAACTTGCAATTTGCGCTTATTGCATGGAGTATATGAAACAACTTGGATCTTGCTGCCAATATTGTGCCTACCCCCTTTCTGATGATACCTATCTGGTTTGTGGCCAATGCGTTAGAAAAAGGCCTTTCTTTGATAGTGCCTATATAGCGTATCGTTTTGAAGAACCTCTACGCGGTTTAATACACCAGTTTAAATATCATAATGGTCTTTATCTGGCCTCGTTTCTAAAACAATTACTTCTTGATGCTTTACCACAAAGCGCATTTAAACCAGACTGTCTAATTCCCGTTCCCATGCATCCCAAACGATTAAAACGTCGGGGATTTAACCAGGCTGCTATATTAACCAAGTTATTAGCTCGTCAATTAAACATCCCTTATGATTTATATTATTGCCAAAAAATAATCAATACCGCCTCACAAGCCAACCTCGATGGAGAGCAACGACGGAAAAATTTACGTCATGCTTTTTATGTATCACCTGTAACTTATGAACACGTCATGATTGTTGATGACTTATTAACCACAGGCAGCACAGCCAATGAAATGGCATATACATTAAAAAATGCCGGGGTTAAGAGAGTAGATATATGTTGTTGTGCGCGGACTGTAACTAAAAATTAAAATATAGCCCCGTACCTATGAATCAACTGTCAATGGTGTAAATATCGATTCAAATCATTCATTAACAAATGCACTAGCAACACACAAAATAGAATAACCATTAAACGATGCAACAAGACTTCCATAGCAACTGAAATGGGTTTCCCGCGAATTTTCTCTATAACCGAGTATAAAATACTTCCTCCATCAAGGCCGGGTATAGGAAATAAATTGACTAAGGCTACTGCCAGACTCAAAGTAGCTATGAACAAGAGAAAAACGATAACACCTTGAGTTAAAGAGGCCACAGAAACAGAAAAAATAGCCAAGGGCCCAAGTAAAATAGAAAAAGGAATAACTCCGAGAAACAATTGTTTCAATATCATGATAAAAAAGTACATTGTATGGATTATCTCATCAAACGCCTCTTGTATTGAAGCCAGTAGAGATGGATAACGCTTCAGACTAGAAACTGCTGACAAATCAGGCTTGATTCCCATACTCTCCAGCAAAGAACCATCTTTTGAAGTAAATTCGATCTGACTTAAATCAAGACTCAATTTTTTTAATTGCTGATTCGCCTGTCTTAAAACAATTTGCACATTCTTTTGCCCCCAATGAATCACCAACTGCATACCTACTCCTTGCCAGGAATCAGTAGGGTAACTCTCTACAGCAACCCATTGGTCGCCTGCTTGAATACCTGTCTTTGCAGCAAGGCTATCCAGTTTTACCGATTGAATTTGGGGTAATTTATAGCTAATGCCAATATAAAAAACCAAGACCAAAGCTATCCATGCAGTAACAAGATTTGCAATCGCTCCCGACAATAAAATCACCACACGAATCCAAACTGGTTTCTTATCAAAACAATAAGCATTTTCTTGCGGCTTTACTGGGCTAATCCGTGAATTCAGTAGTTGAACATATCCTCCCAAAGGCCACATTGCCCAGATCCAGTTACATCCACTTCGGGTTTGCCACTGAATTAATGGTTTTCCAAATCCTATAGAGATTTTACTAATTTTGACCTGAAACAAACGGGCTGCCAATGCATGTCCCAATTCATGTATACCAATCACCAAAATTAACGTGAGTATTATGGCTAGCAATGCCATAATCATAATGGACTCCTTATCCAGAATATGAGGCTTATTTAAAAAGCACCAGAAAGAATAATCTATTTGTGCGTATTATCAACTACCAACTGCAACATTGGAATCCCTTTTCTTCCAGCCAATTCATATCCTTTACGATAAACCTCAAAAATTCGATAAGGTTGATTCGTCTCACTATCAACCAACTCCACCTCATCACCCTGTTCATCAACTAAAGTCACAGTCAAATGTATCTCACGAAATCCATCAACCTGGTAACGCTCTTTAAATAATTTCAGAACCCTCTCCAGGCTCTCAACGGTTTCAATAGCATTATGTTGACCTTGAAGGATAATGTCCATTTAAAGCTCCTATTGAAATGACACATGTTGTGCAATGTGTGGCTATCTATGTTGGCGGCAAAACTCAACAGGACTTTAGAAAGCCACTGTTCTGTAAATTGGATATGAGCCCATGTGATGATAGAGGAAGTGAGTTGAACTCCTTGCCACCGGATTTTTGCAGCAGCACAATCTTGAAGAAGTTGGGTAAAAAATATACTGTAAAATGATTGCAAGAAATAGAAATACAAGGAACCTTACCTTTTTCTCTACAAATTTTACAATGAATCGTTTACAATTCGTTAATTCTCTTAAACAAATAAATCAAGATTCTATGGTATTTGTAGCTTGCGGGCTTAATCATAAAACTGCTCCAATTCATGTGCGTGAAAAAGTCGCACTGCAGCCAGCCATGCAAGATTCTCTACTAAATAGTCTGCTTGATTTGCCTGAAGTCAATGAAGCAGCTATTTTATCTACATGCAACCGTACTGAAATCTACTGCGATACCAATACCCCTGAGGTTCTTGGAAATTGGTTAGCTCATGAACACCAATTATCAGAGGAATTATTATCTCAATTTTTATATATCCATCGGGGTAAAGAAGGAATCAAACATACCTTGCGTGTTGCCAGCGGCCTGGATTCCATGATGATAGGTGAGCCACAAATCCTTGGTCAAATGAAACAGGCCTATCAACATGCTTGTCGCCTTGGTACCGTAAAAACACAATTACGACCTGTATTTGAATATATTTTCAGAGCGTCCAAACGCATCAGAACTCGTAGCGGAATTGGAGCCAATCCTGTATCGATTGCCTATGCTGCTGTGCAACTGATAGGGCAATTTTTTAAAAACTATCATTCCTTAAATGTCTTTTTAATTGGTTCTGGAGAAACAGCCTCCCTGGTTGCCAAATACCTGCATCAGCAAGGTGTCCATCGTTTTTTGATAGCGAGCCGCACTCTGGAAAATGCTCAAAAATTAGCTGAAATTTTTGGTGGAAAAACACTTTCCATTGGTGATATTCCTCAATATTTACCTCTGGCCGATGTTGTTATTTCTGCCACAGCATGCCCGCTTCCTTTCATCAATAAAAGCCTGGTTGAGCATTCCTTAGAGCAAAGAAACCATGCTCCTATGTTTTTATTGGATTTAGCTGTTCCCCGTGATATCGAAGAAAATGTCAATGAATTGGAACAAGTTCATCTCTATAACGTAGATGATTTGCAATCCATGATAGAAAAAGGGATGGATGAAAGGCGAAATGCAGCATTACAAGCAGAACAATTGATCGAAAGTGAACTGGATAACTACATTAGATGGCACCGCTCTCTTAGAGCCAAAGACGTCATTTGCGATTACCGCAATCAAATGCATGCTTTGGCTCAACAGGAATTACAACGTGCTTTGAAAAAAATATCCGCTGGTCAAAATCAACAAGACGTTTTAAATGAATTCAGTATGCGCCTGGTCAATAAGCTAACTCATAATCCCACCATAGGTTTAAGACAAATGGCATGGGATAACAGAGAAGACTTACTTGCCCTCGCACGATATCTCTTTGATACAACAGCCAATCAATCATTATATGAAGAAATCTCTTGAGTTAAAACTACAACAAATGTTGGAACGATATGAGGAAGTAGGCCGCCTACTATCCGAAGCATCCATTATTGCCGATCAAAACCAATTTAAGTCTTTATCAAAAGAATATGCCCAACTTGAGCCAGTTTCGCAATGTTATGAGTCGTATCTAGAGGCAAAAAATAATTTAGATTCTTTAAACGAATTATTGGAAGGTGACGATAAAGACTTAGCGACCATGGCTGAAGAAGAGATAGAAACCGTCAGGAAACAAATTGAGGATCTGGATGAACAATTACAATGGCATCTCATTCCTAAAGATCCTGATGATGAACGCAATATTTATCTTGAAGTCAGAGCTGGCACAGGTGGAGACGAAGCGGCCATATTTGCCGGGGATCTCTTTCGAATGTACAGCCGTTATGCAGAAAGTCAGGGTTGGCAAATTGAATTAATTAGTGCCAGCCATGGTGAACATGGAGGTTACAAGGAAATAATTGCCAAAATCAGTGGGCAAGCGGTTTATTCACAGCTCAAATTTGAATCAGGAGCTCACAGAGTCCAGAGAGTGCCTGAAACTGAATCGCAAGGTCGTGTCCATACTTCCGCATGTACGGTTGCTATCATGCCTGAAGTGGATGAAATTAATGACATTCAGATAAATCCTGATGACTTACGCATCGATACTTACAGATCTTCCGGAGCTGGTGGACAGCATGTTAACAAAACAGATTCAGCCATTCGCATCACACACATCCCTACTGGGGTGGTTGTAGAATGCCAGGATGAACGTTCTCAACACAAAAACCGTGCCAAAGCCATGTCTTTGTTAAAAACAAGATTATTAGACGCTGAAGTAAGTAAACAAAAACAAGAACAAGCTCAAACACGCAAGTCACTGGTTGGCACTGGTGATCGTTCCGAACGCATTCGAACTTATAATTTTCCTCAAGGTCGACTCACTGATCACCGTATCAATCTAACCATCTACCAGCTCAGTGATATCATGGAAGGGAATTTATCACTGGTCATTGACCCGTTAAAACGTGAATACCATGCTGAACTGCTAGCCGATTTAGGTCGACATGATTGATATTCGTTTATTACTGGAACAAGCTCTGCAACAATTAAAAGTTAAAAACCAGGAAACAAAAATAGAGGCAGAACTTTTACTCTGCCACGTGTTAAACAAGAACCGGGCTTATCTTTTTGCCCATCCGGATGCCTTGGTTAGCCCTGAACAGATTGAAACCTACTTGCAGATGATTAAACAACGTGCTGAAGGTGTACCAATCGCCTACATTACTGGACAGCGCGAATTTTGGTCTCTTTCGTTAAAAGTAACACCGAATGTTCTCATTCCAAGACATGAAACTGAGCGTCTGGTGGAACTTACACTGGAGTTAATACCAGGCAAGGAGAATATTTCTGTCCTTGATCTGGGAACAGGAAGTGGTGCTATCGCACTCGCCCTTGCGAAAGAAAGGCCCCAATGGCATATTGACGCGTGTGATTTCAGCAAAGAAGCATTGGAGTTAGCCCGCTATAACGCTAAAACGCTCGGGTTAAACAATATTAATTTCTGTCATTCCTACTGGTTTAATAGTCTCCCCCCAAAACAATACCATGCTATTGTATCTAATCCCCCCTACATTGCCGAAAATGACCCTCATTTAAAACAAGGCGATGTCCGCTTTGAACCCGTAAGTGCATTAGTCAGTAGTCAAGATGGATTAGCTGATCTACAATATATTATCCAGCACAGTTATGAATATCTTTTGCCTGATGGATTGCTCTTGGTTGAACATGGTTTTGAACAAAAAAATGAGATAAGCGCTATACTTAATCAATTAGGATATAAAAACATACACTGTTGGCAAGATCTTCAAGGACATGATAGGGTAAGTGGAGGACAACGTCCAAGTAATCGGAATTACAAACCTTTGTAGAGGTTATTTATTTGTTGATGACGCTGATGTTTTTTGGTATACGTAGCCATTTTGTATAAAACTCAGTTTCAGAAACAGAATGAAATATAGGGTCTGGCATGACAGGACAATTAATTGATAAAACCAAAGAGAGATTATACAACGTGAAAAACGATGCAATAGGAAATATGGGAATAGCGCCCTACCAGGAGACTGAGGGCGAGGAATATATGAATGAAAAACAGCTGGCACATATTGAAAAAATATTGCTTGCGTGGCGCCAGTCTTTAATGGAAGAAGTAGATCGTACAGTCTCGCACATGAAAGATGAAGCAGCCAACTTCCCAGATCCTTCCGACAGAGCAAGCCAAGAAGAAGAGTTTAGCATTGAGCTGAGAACTCGTGACAGAGAACGAAAACTCATTAAAAAAATCGAAGATGCTCTGGAGCGATTAAGAAATGAAGATTTTGGATATTGTGAAGCCTGCGGAATTGAAATTGGTCTGAAACGCCTTGAAGCAAGACCTACCGCGACTTTATGCATAGATTGTAAAACTTTATCTGAAATCAAAGAACGTCAAAATCAGGGGGCTTGATTCTTTATTGCCTCTGAGCATTAAACAATAAATTCCCGCCAGGCGGGAATTTATTGCTACAAACGATCGATGTATTTTATGTATTTTACCAATTACGGCTACAGATTAAATCAAATTAAAAAAGGTTCAGGTAAAGACTGGCTTTTTCTGCCAGGTGGACCCGGGCTTGGTTCTGAATATTTAGCCGGTTTTTGCAGCAACTTGACTTTGCAAGGTACTGTAAGCCTTGTTGACTTTCCAAAAGATGGAAACAATGGTGAAGGCCAACTTGATTTTTTATCTTGGCAGCAGGGCCTTATTTCATTACTGAAGTCTTTGAACAAGCCAATCCTTGTTACGCATAGTTTTTCAGGAATGTTCACGCTGAATTTACCCGAAGTCGAGAATCATTTAAGTGGGCTTGTTTTAATGAATACAACAACAACCAACAGTTTCTTTCAGCATGTTAACGAAATGCGTCAAAAACATAATTTACCGGATTTAGTCCCTGCTGCGAGCCAATATCATTTATATCCATCCAACGAAACCTATAAAAAATTTTGGGACACTTATAAACATTATTGTTTTACTCAAGAAGAACTACCTATTGGAGAGCAAATGATGGAATTATTTGCCTACAACAATGAATCCTATCATTATGCGATCGAGCATTTTTATAATGATTTTCACTATAAGTGGCATCCTCAAATCATTCCAACTATGACCATTGCCAGTGAACTTGATTACATTTGCCCACCTGCAATATTTATTCAGGATAAAAGTTTCCAATGCCAAAATGTGATTAATAAGATAATTGATAAGGCAGGTCATTGTCCCTGGATACTGCACCTTGAGCAAGTTCAAAAATGCTTTGATGAATTTGCTGCTATGATACAAGCAATAAACACTGAGAGAACTTTATAACAAGCTAATATCCCAAAACTGCCTCAATTTTCTGTAAATACCTCACTACAGAACCCCTATTACTTTCAAGAACTGAACTGGCGTTTGTAACCATAGTGTTTTGAGATTCTTTATCCTGATATAACTTGATAATGGCATCAACTAACTCATTGACATGATTCACTAGCAAAATTGCCTGAGCTTCTTTAAGCTCTCTGCAAATTGTTTTAAAGTTATGTACTTGATTCCCACTTAAAACAGGCACATTCATTGCGATTGGCTCCAATACATTATGACCACCAACCGGGACAAGGCTGCCGCCAACAAAAGCAAAATCACTAATTTGATAAAATCCCAAAAGCTCACCCAAACTGTCCAGTATAACTACTTCATTCTCTCTGGAAATCGTATTCAAATTGCTACGACATCCAGTATTAAATCCTGTTTGAACACTCAACTGATAGACCGTTTGAAACCGTTCTGGATGGCGCGGAGCAATTAATAACACTACTCCTGGAATAGCCCCCTGCAACCGAGGTAGCTGAAATAAAATCTGAGACTCCTCATCGTCATGAGTGCTTGCTGCAATGATGGTAAGTCTATCCTCTCCCCAATGACTTTTTAACTCCCTGTATTTACTACTATCAACAGAATTAATTTGCAAATCAAACTTCATATTCCCTAATACATGGACTAAATCGGCATTTGCACCCAAGGCAATGAATCTTTCAGCATCTTCATTGCTTTGAGTCAAAATCCCTGAAAATTGATTCAAAACCGGTTTAAATAAAAATTTGAGCTTTAGGTATCCTTGCAAGGAGCGATCAGATAAGCGTCCATTCGCCAGAAATAATGCCACTCCTGAAGCATGAGCCTGATTAATTAAATTAGGCCACAATTCCGTCTCCATAATAACCCCGACACGAGGTCTCGTCCTTTTAAAAAACCGTTTAAGAACACAAGGTAAATCATAGGGTAAATATTGATGCATTACCTTATGACCAAATCGCGATTTTACTCGTTCTGAGCCTGTAGGAGTCATTGTGGTGACTAGTACTGACCAACGTTTATCGAGCATTGCATCGATCAAAGGCGTTGCCGCAATCACTTCTCCCAGAGAAACAGCATGAACCCATACATCAACTGGTGCATTTTCTTGTAATCCCAGGCAAAAACGCTCTCCTATTCTCTGTCGGTAAGCTGGCAATTTTCTACCTTTCCACCACAGGCGAAAAAGCAAATAAGGAGTCAGTAAGTACATTAAAAAGGAATACACAAAACGCATAAACAAGTACCAAACACAAAAAGGTAAAGTATATACCTAAAACAGTTCCTTGTGCGATATGTTACAATTCAATTAGGGACTATGTTGTCTTCTATCTATATTAAAACTTGAAGTTAAATTTAACACATATCTTTATAGGTAACTTCTGATAATGAACTTACGCGATTTCTTTGTAATAACAACCTGGTGGGGAAAAATTCTTGGTGCCTTCTTTGGCTATTTAACTGCTGGACCAGTAGGCGCTTTGTTTGGCATTCTTGTTGGAAACTTTTTTGATAGGGGCCTTGTCAGTTATTACTCTAATCCCCATTGGCTGTATCATGCAGAAAAACAAAAAATTGTTCAAAAAGCTTTTTTTGAGGCTACCTTTTCGATAATGGGACATGTTGCGAAATCTGATGGTCGTGTTTCTGAACAAGAGATTAAAATGGCTAAATCGCTCATGAATGAAATGAAATTGAGTAAGGGACAAAAAGATTTGGCAAAACGATTATTTAATGAAGGGAAACAACCTGATTTCAATGTTAGTCTTGCTCTTATCCAATTACAACGAATCTGCAAGGATAACCGTGATTTGTTAAAGCTTTTTGTAGATATTCAGTATAGGGCAGCTCAAGTAGATGGGCTAAATAGCCAAAAAATTCATGCTCTTGATAACATTTTTACCCATCTGGGATTTGCACCCTTACATAAACAATATCGTTTTTATGAGGATTTTGGTTCTTATTTCCAGCAAGAACGATCCAAACAACACTATCATAATCAACAGGGGTACAACCATACATCCTCTTCTCAAGGACAACAGGGTTACAAGCCTCAATCACCCCCCAATACTTTAGCACATGCTTTTGCTTTACTTGAGGTAAGTCCGAATGCAAACAAACAGGAAGTTAGAAGAGCCTACAGACGTCTACTGAGCCGTAACCATCCAGATAAATTAATTGCTCAAGGTTTACCCGAAGAAATGATTAAATTGGCTAATGATAAAACTCATCAAATTATGAAAGCCTATGAATTGATCTGTGAAAACAAGGGTTGGTAATCCAATGTATCGGTAGATACGATCAAACTTGCTGAAGAATAAACCGGTTCTAGATAAGAAACCAATATCGGAGGTGGTTGTGGCTCAAATTCTGGAAGCTTTGCCATCCAACCATGGACAAACGCTAATAATAATTGTTGGCTGTATTGATAATCATGAGAGGCACCAGGTATGTCAATGGCTAAATAACTATTCTCTTTAAACTTCTCCTCCCTGCTCTTTCGTTGCTGCCTTACCATGTCATAATCAAACTGCCCCACAATATCAAACAGTGGAAATCGTAACCGAGGTACTTTTTGCAGATTTTTATTTAAATCATAGGCTGACAGCATCACTAACCCATTGATCATCTTGGATTGGGGCTTGCTAAAATATTCTAATGTTAGATTAAGTTGATCGCCATAATGGACTAAAACGATTCTTTTATTATCATTCTGCCTTAAAGTACTGATGACTTCTGGTAATTGGTTAATCCAGGGTATCGAGTTATTTTTAGTACAATTCAACAATACGACTGACCAGCCATTTCGAGATAATCCCTTGGCAAACTGTTCCAATAATAAAGACCATTGCGCAGTCTCTCCACCGCTAACAATGATGACCGCTCCATACGAAACAGGTCTTGATAGCCAATAAGGTAAAACGTCCTTTTGTTGATCAACGGTTATGTCAAGCTTCTCTGCAAAAACATTGGAAACAATAAAACAAAATAGTAGTGCTATCCATTTAATTTGATTCATATTTCCCTATAAAATTGCCTATGATGGACAGAATGTGCAAATTAGTACTAGTTAGAATGAGAGAATACTTACGAATATCAAATAAACCACTCTCTCATTGGGCTCCTCAGTCTAAAAATCCCCTCTCTTAGCATTGCGGCTTAACTTGAATGACGATGCAAGTTGTATTTGCTATCGCCATAAAAATCACTCTTAATTCTCGGCGAATTCCACACCAGCCTCATCCAGCATCAAACGTGCTTTTTCTGCCATTATTTTATGTGCCAACGCTGTGGGATGAACCAAATCAAAAAACAAATAACCATCACATGCGTTTTCCGTCAATTCTGGTTTCACAGATGCAACCATTTTCAAAACAGAGTTTTTAGTAATCTCATCTATTATCGAATAGGAACAGGTACCCGTTATATTCGTAAACCCATACTCCGAAGCATGTTCTATCACATGGTCAAAGTGACTACCTGTATCAAAAAATAACCACTCAACCTCAGGATAAGTTTTTTTAAAATAATCCACTGTATTGGATAATGCATTATTATGCTGTGTTGAGAAATAGGTCATCTCTTCAACAGAGCCAAATTCCAGGGCTGCAGGGGTTCTACCCAAATCAGGTAAATTCAGAACTAAAATATGCTTCGCACCCTTGTCTACCAGACGTTGTATGCTATCCGTAATCCCGCGGTTAACATTTTTAAGTGTTTCTTCCACTTCAACAGGCATACCAAGGTAATTATTTGCCCCTATCCAAATTACAAAAAGGCTGTCAGGGCTTGCTTTATCCTGATGTGCTAACAAATAAGAATTCACTTCTCTTCTTAAGGTAAAAAATACCTCATCATCTTCTTCATCGACAGAGACTCCTGCCCCACCAAAAGCATAATCCAGTAATCGAGAATTGGGATCATTAGGGAAATACGAAGCGGCCAGACGCTCTATCCACACTGGACCATTGGAGAAACGACCTTCAAAATAAGGGGGAGATTGAGGAAGTTGGTGTTTCATGTATTCATATAAGTTACCGTTATCCGACAAGCTATCACCAAATACAACTATGTTATTAAGTGGTGTCGCACTAACAACTCCCGACAATAAAAAAGCACACAAAGATGCTAATAGTTTCATGAAACCCCTTAAATAATAGATTGATTTTATATCATTAGGTTCATTCAATTATATAATGATTTATCAATTTTTCCACGGCATTTAACACATTACTGTATATAAATTTTCTGTTGATCTAAAACTGAAACCTAATTATAGTAAATCCTGTAAACACTTTCCTGACTCGATTTATAATGCGTTGTTTTTTAGTAACAGGATACAGCAACTCAGCATCTTACAATCGATTCAGCAGAAATATCATCAGCCCTATTTCTTTATGAGAACCATAATAATGACTAAATTTGAAAGGAATTTCCTGATTAATAGCTTGATGTTTTTTGAAACCATACTCTCTGTGGACAAGAAACTGGATGATGCAATTCACCATTTTACTCAAGGCCAATGTGAAAACCCCCGCTATCAAATTAATTCACGTATAACAGATGCTGATGACTGGTCAAAGGAAGATAAGCTAAAACTCACTTCTGCAATTGCAGAAGCCATCGCCCTCGTTTCGGAGAAATATGAAAATCCAACCAGTGAGATAACAGAGCAAATACAAAGTGCCCGAAACATACTATTAGATGATTATGTTCCATTACTTACAGCGAACACCAGTCCCGAGAATAGATTAAAATCCGTGAGAGAGAATAGTATCCAGATAAGAAAAGAGTTAATTACCAAACTCAAAGAAGAAGTACCTTACAAAAGCCAGTTTGAAAACCCCTATGTTCTTTTCCCATTTGTTGCTGCCACTGTAGCCGTAGCAGCTACTGCTGTATCGGTGCTGTTTAACAACAAACCATAAAAATAGTATTTAATACTAATGAAGCCTCATGGTGAGGCTTCATTAAACATATAGACAAAAATAATAGCTACCTAAATCGATAGGCAGATTCATTATGAATATAGTCTAATGCTTCTCTGACTTCTTCCTTTATTCGCTGTTCAAACTGGCCTCTTGTTTTTTGACTGAAACCTCGTGACTTGTCAGCTCTCCGAATTGAGCAATCGGGCTCATATCTATTGCTTTCAATCCCTTTAGTATGGATTATTTCTCGATCAAAAAAACCAGATTCATACTTCTTTTTCATAACTCAGCCCCTCCATGTTAAATTTCAGAACGCCAATCCATATTAGGGATATTAAATTAGAAAAACAAGCCAAGAAAGGCAGGCCTTAAAGGCAAAATCATATTTTGATTAAATAATACAGTGTTTGAGTCATTTATTGTGCTTAATAGCATGATCTTGCACCAAATAGACCTTTAACCGTTTTACAAAACGATTAAAGGCCAAATGGTAGTGTTAATAAGCTTTACTGCCGAGTTACTCAGGCACTACCAATTAATGTTAAATTCAGTTGGCGGCCGCAAACCCAAGCCTTGGTTAAGTCTTTCATCACTTCTTTAGGCATCCCTTTTGGCAAACGAACGGTAGAGTGATCTTCATGAATTTTAAGACCAGTAATATATCGGCTTTGCAAGCCAGCCTCATTAGCAATAGCCCCAACTATGTTGCCAGGTTTGACTCCATGAATTTTGCCTACATCAATGCGGAATAAATCCTGAGCTACTGGTTCTTGATTAACAGCCTTTCTGCCATCATTAAATTTTTTTCTTTCATTAGCAAAATCTTTAGCAAAATCTTTCTTGCTTCCTCGCGCCCCTTTCCGATCACCAGAAGAACTTTTTCTATCTTCTTTAAATCGACCACGTAAATCCAATCCTTTTTCTCCGGCCCGAGCTCTCTCTTCTTTGAATGCAGAAGCAGCTTTTGGTAAATTCAATTCTTTTCTCCAAGGCATATCTTTATGCAGCAATAAAGCAAGAGCAGCTGCAACATCCACTGCTGATACTTCATTTTCTTTAATGTATTCTTCTACAATCCTTTTATAGGAATACACATGCTCATGGTTCAGCCGAGTAGTAATGTTAGACATGAATCTTTGTTGACGAGCCATCTGTATCATATGGTCATTAGGAACTTGAACTTTCTCAATTCGTTGCCGGGTATGGCGTTCAATGCTGGAAATTAAACGAGATTCCTTGGGCGTTACAAATAAAACCGTAACACCAGAACGGCCTGCCCTCCCTGTTCTGCCAATTCTATGAACATAGGTTTCATTGTCATGGGGCATATCATAATTAATCACATGGGTAACTCGTTCAACATCCAAACCGCGTGCAGCGACATCCGTCGCCACAAGGATATCAATCGCTCCTTGTTTAAACTGTGCAATAATCCGCTCGCGCAAAGACTGAGTAATATCACCATGAATTGCCATTGCTCTTAATCCATGCTGCTGCAATAGTTCTGCTACTTCCTCAGTACTGCTTTTAGTGCGTACAAAAACGATAACCCCTTGATAATCCTCTACTTCCAGGACCCGGATTAACGCATCCGGTTTTTGATGTACAGAGGCAAATAAAAACCGTTGTTCTATAGATTTGACCGTAGCAGTTTCCATACGGATTTCAATTGAAGCTGGGTCATTCAAATAAGTATTAGCTATTTGACGAATTCGATAAGGCATAGTTGCTGAAAACAATGCCATTTGCTTTTTTTCAGGTAGTTTTTCCAAAATGGTTTCTACATCTTCAATGAAGCCCATACGCAACATTTCATCTGCTTCATCGAGAATAAAGGTCTGTAAATTATTTAAGAGCAAAGTGCCTTTGTCGATATGATCGAGAATACGTCCTGGAGTTCCAACAACCACTTGCGCGCCACTACGCAATTGTTTTAATTGACGACCATACTCTTGTCCACCACAAAGAACGGCGATAGTCACATTACGTTGATACTTACTTAATAATTCAAACTGTTCCGCAACCTGGATTGCCAGTTCACGTGTAGGGGCCAAAATCAAAGCCTGGGTGGTCGGTATGTCAAGAGACAGATTTTGCAAAATTGGTAATGCAAAAGCCGCGGTTTTACCTGTACCGGTCTGTGCAAGAGCAATCGCGTCGCGACCTTGTAACATCAAAGGAATGGTTTGGGCCTGGATAGGCGATGGCGTGATAAACTTCATATCGTCTAACGCTTTATTTAAAGCACTAGAAAAATTAAAAGTAGAGAAGTTTGATATTTCTTGATTCATACTGTTCCTGAATATAATAAAGCGTCTTTCTTAAAAGGCTAACTAATATAAAAAATGTGCATTATAATAACAAAATTAACAAGATGATGCACTATATTTATTAATTTTATCAAGACAACAACCTATCTTGATAAAAAATAATTTTATCAAATCAGCCTTATTTCGACCTTTATTTTTTATTTTTAAACAATAAGAGGAAGAGCTTCCTTAATTAACTCAAACTGCGCTGGTAACCAACCAATGCTTTCACCATCCGCCTCAATTTCTATTTTACTTTCTTCTAATGGCTCTATTTTAATTTTTTTAGCCTGGATATAATGAACATTATTATCCAACAAATGGCTCCCTGAATAAATTTTATATAACTTTAAAAGTGCGTTTAGTTTTGAAAAATCATTAAAAGAAACCACATCAAACAAACCGTCATTCACTTTTGCCATGGGTGCTACATGCATACCTCCTCCGAAATACTGGCCACTACAAACAGCCATTAATAGCATCGAGCTTTCAAAAGGTATGGCATCATCTATCTGAATCCTTACTTTGGTTTCACGATAGGTCATCAGCCCGGTTAAAGAATGTAACAAATAATTCAGAGTGCCGCCCAGCTTTTTTAACCATTTGCTTTTAGATGCGCGCAAAACCACACGTCCTGACAAACCGCAGCTGGCAATGTTAATAAAATACCTCGGAACTTGATTGGAAAGAGTAATTTTCCCAATATCACAATTGATGAATTGGTTATGGCTTAATCTATCCAGGAATTCGGTCATTTTCTGTTTGGGGAATTGTCTTGTAAAATCACCACCACAACCTGCGTTAAAAAAGGCGATTTTTGTTTGCGGATTTTTTAATTTATCTTTCTCAATTAACCCATTTAAAACATGATTTAAAGTACCGTCTCCGCCGATTATTAACAGACTGTCAGGGTTTTCAGCAAGAAGTCCGGCTGTGATTGCTTCGAGATCATTAACCCTGTTAGATATTCTGTAAACAGTTTGTTCGAATAGGGCGTGTAACCCAGGTTTTAGAGCTTTCCAAACTTTTTTCCCGAGACCGCCCCCTGCTATAGGATTTATCACTACAGCAATTTTATTCATACCAACGCAGCCAACCGACAAGCCTGATCAATAGCATGTCGTGCATCAAGCTCTAAAGCTTTATAAGCACCGCCTATTAAATGCACCAATTTACCTGCCATTTTTAGGGGCTCATACAAATTCTTTAGTTCTATTTGACCTGCACAAATCACTATAGAATCAACTTCCAAAACTTGAGGTTTGTCGTCAATAGTCAAGTGCAATCCCTGATCATCAATGCGCTCATAATTTACACCTGAAAGCATTTTGACTTGTTTATGTTTTAAACTGGAACGATGAATCCATCCGGTAGTTTTTCCCAATCGTTTACCCATTTTTTCTTTTTTGCGTTGCAATAAATACACTTCACGAGGGCTCGGTGCAATTTGAGGTGGTTTTAATCCACCTCTATGTTGTCCGCTAATATCAATCCCCCATTCATTATAAAATTCCTCAGACGTCAATTGATGGTCATGGGTTAAAAATTCAGCGACATCAAAACCAATTCCTCCTGCGCCAATAACGGCAACTCGTGAACCAACAGGCTTACTCTGAGTAATCACATCAATATAGCTTACTACCTTTTCATGATCTATGCCTTTAATCTCGGGAACTCTGGGTATAATTCCACTAGCCAACACCACTTCATCATAGTCTTTAAGTAATTCCACAGTGGCTTCAGTATTCAAACGTACATCCACTTTATACTTTTGGAGCTGGTAAGCAAAATAATTCAAGGTATGCTGAAACTCTTCTTTTCCAGGAATTTTTTTCGCTAAATTAAACTGTCCGCCAATCTGATTCGCTTTTTCAAACAGAGTAATTTTATGCCCTCGTTCGGCGGCTGTTACAGCAAAAGCAAGACCAGCCGGTCCGGAACCAACTACAGCAATAGACTTCGGTTGATTTGTTGTTTCATAAATCAAGGTTGTCTCGTTGCATGCACGAGGATTAACCAGACAAGATGCTGTTTTGTTCACAAAAACTTGATCAAGACAGGCTTGATTACAGGCGATACATACATTAACCGCTTTGCTTTCACCTAATTTTGCTTTTTCTGCAAAGCAAGGATCCGCTAGAAATGGTCTAGCCATAGAGATCATGTCTGCGACCCCATCTTCCAATAGTTGATTAGCCAGCTCTGGTGTATTAATCCGGTTAGATGTAATCACTGGTATTTTAACTTCTGGCTTTAAATGCCGAGTCACTTGAGTGAAAGCAGCAAATGGAACCATCGTTCCTATCGTTGGAATTCTTGCTTCATGCCAACCTATACCCGTATTGATTAAACTGGCACCAGCTTGCTCAATGGCTTTAGCGAGGGTAACCACTTCCTGCCAATTACTCCCCTCCGCCACCAAATCAAGCATGGACAGGCGATAAATGATAATAAAGTGCTCCCCTACTGCCTCACGAACACTGCGAACGATTTCAATAGGAAAGCGAATACGATTGGAGAAACTTCCTCCCCATTCATCCCTGCGGTGATTGGTATGAGTTACTATAAACTGGTTTATCAAATACCCTTCGCTTCCCATGATCTCAACTCCATCATAGCCAGCCAATTGGGCCAGTCTGGCGCATCGGGCAAAATGTTTGATGGTTTTGATAATTCGTCTTTTACTCATTTCCCAAGGTTTAAAAGGGCTAATGGGGGATTTAATACCGCTTGGCGCTACAATAAAAGGGTGATAGCCATAACGCCCGGCATGCAAGATTTGCAAAGCAATTTTTCCACCTGCTTCATGAACCGCTTGAGTAATGACTTCATGTCGATGCTGCTCTTTACTATTAGTCAACTTGGCAGCAAAGGGAGCCAGACGACCAGCTCGGTTAGGAGCAAAACCACCCGTTACGATTAATCCAACTCCACCTTGAGCCCTTTCTCTATAAAAACTTGCCAGGCGATTTAAGTTTTCTTTATCTTCCTCAAGTCCAGTATGCATTGAACCCATTAATAAACGATTCTTAATTTGGGTAAAACCCAGATCCAAAGGCTGAAAGATGGCTTTAAAAGGGGTGTTATCAATTCTCAATTCCATGAGGGCTCTCTGTTTAATTGAAGCTTAAAACATAAAGTATAAACCTTGCTTATTATACAGCAATCATTTTTTACTGATTCAATTCATTTAAAATCCTCTCTCTAAACACTGAAACAGAATTTACAAAAATCTCATGGTCGACACAATGACGTTTTACACATGGAAATTCTGATATACTAAATGGCTGAATTAAAAATATTTTTAACCAAAAAAATTGAAGTTTTTTGTAAATCCTGTGGAATAAATGCTTTTCTTGGATAATACTAAAAATATTAACAGGTTTTGAAAAATACCAGGAAATGACATGAATAAATCAGGAATAATATTAGTTGGTACTCTTTTATTCTCAAGCATGGCTATTGCGGATGATCTTACAGCGCCAATTTACACGACTGGACCCAAACCGGTTGCAATAGGCAAGGTAACCTTTACACAAACCCCATATGGTGTTTTGATTACACCTGATTTAACTAACCTTCCTGAAGGTCCGCATGGTTTCCATTTACATAAAAATGCTGACTGTGGTAACCACGGAATGCACGCAGAAGGGCATTATGATCCTCAAAATACCAATAGCCACCAAGGTCCTTATGGTAATGGGCATTTGGGGGATTTGCCTGTTTTATATGTCACAAGCGATGGAAAAGCGATGATACCTACTTTAGCCCCTCGTTTGAAATTAAGTGATATGCATAATTTAGCTGTCATGATTCATGCCGATGGAGATACTTATAGTGATAATCCTCCACAAGGGGGCGGTGGAGACCGTATAGCCTGTGGCGTCATTAAATAATTTTGGACATTTGAAGCAGGTTAACTGCTTCAAATCCATTATTTTATTCAATTCGCACACTGACATGAACCGCATGAATAACCGCAACAATACGCCCAACTCGTGCAAGGCTTATATCGGATAAGCCGTGCTCTTTCAATTGACGTGCGTGAGAGCTAACACAAGCCCCACAACCATTGAGGGCAGAAACAGCAAGGGACAATATCTCAAAAGTTACCCTGTCTACTCCGGGATTCATCATTCCTTGCATTCGCAATCCTGCAGGAATGTGCTCAATTTCCTTAATTTCAGTTAAATGAACAAAACGATAGTAAATATTAGTCATCGCCATAAGACTTGCCGCAAGTTGTGCTGCACGCACAATCTGTTCGTTATGCACCAATTCTTTAAGTTCCTTAATTAAAGCCTCATTACCTAAAGAATAACTCACTGCCAATGCAGAACCTAAAATCTGCTGCTCACTCAATCCATCACTTTGCTCCAGATTAAGAACCTTAATCAAATTCAAGCGTATATCTTTAGCCACTTCCGGTATGCTTTCTTTAACATTCTCTAACATGATTGATGCCTCTTATTTCAATTTATTTAATATGAATTGTTTCTTCACCTTTTTTCCAGTTACAAGGACAAAGTTCATCAGTCTGTAAAGCATCCAGAACACGTAATACTTCAGCTGGATTGCGCCCCACATTTAAATCCGTAACCATTACAAAACGAGTAATTCCCTGAGGGTCTACAATAAATGTCGCGCGTTGAGCAACCCCCTCCTCGTCATCCAATATACCCAAATTTGCTGTCAATTCTCGTTTAACATCAGCAAGCATGGGAAATGGCAGATTTTTCAAGTCTGGATGTTGATTTCTCCAAGCCAAGTGTACAAATTCACTGTCCGTGCTTCCACCCAGAATTTGAGCATCCCGATCGGCAAACTCTGAATTTAGCCTTCCAAACTCCGCGATTTCAGTAGGGCAGACAAAGGTAAAATCTTTAGGCCAAAAAAATACGACTAACCATTTACCCTGATACGTTTCATCAGAAATAACTTGAAATGCATTGTTGACCTCATTAGCCACTGTTGCTTTAAGTTGAAATTTTGGAAATTTGTTGCCTACCGTAATCATAAGTTTTCTCCTCATTAAATTAACACAATTGTCATTATTAAATTTAGGTGAAATCATTTAATAAATAAAATCAATTGTTTTTATTAAAACAATAAATATTATCAATTAAAATAAAAATTATTAATCCATTTTGCAAAATATTTGGCTTTTGTGTTTTTATAAACTACTTTTAAAGAAGGGCCGGTGGAGGAATATTGGTATGGAAGACCCTTTTTCTGTATTGCTAAAATCACTACAATCAGTATTTCATTTAGAAGCAATGAGAAATGGCAAATATACTTTTCCCGCAGTGCAACATCTTAAGGAAGCTACCGAGAACTACGATCCAAAAGCCAGAAATACTTTTATTGAACTGCTTAGAGCAATTAGAGAAGCCCTGCCCTATATTGAAAAATGGCGGATTAATTTTAATATAATCAGAAAATCCATGGATGCACTGGCCAAATTGCACCACATGCCAACCATTGACTGGAATCAAGTCTTATCTCATCCAAAGGTATCTCCACGATTTCAATTCAGTGCACTGAATCATTCTCCTCATGAACATGATTTAATAACCTGGCTTGCAAAAAAGACAGGCAAACCCTTCTCTCAATTGGAGCATACTGAATTAACTCAAACACTGGTTGACAACAGGGATAGGCCTGGATTTAGCCAAAGATTAAGCAATCACTTAAAAAAAGACCCTGATTTTTTATACAATATCATTGTCAAATCGGAAAGAAATTTCATCAAAATCGCTCAAACCCGCTTAATTCTCTATTTAACAGACGAACAACTCGCCAGAGCGATAATTAAGCATACTCCCCTTTTGATTCATAAACGAAAAGAGCCCTTCGAGCAAATAGAACAATTGATTCATACCCTCAACGAAATATTATCCAATGGTCGTTCAGTATCAACTCTTTTACGAAATACAGATGCTAAATCCATCCTGGAGAGTTCACCGTTATTTCAAATGTATTTGAGTGAAGCATATAAAAACAGAAATCAACATCCCAATAAAAGCCCTGATTTACAAACAAAGGAATCATTGAAACCTGGTTTATAAAACAAGGCGTGACAACACCCTGCCCTGAGCAATTCACAAAGCAGGATAACCAGCAAAAACAACAAGATCAAATCTATCAATAATTGACCCGGTCTGATTAATCCAATAAGCCCAAAGACTTGACCGTGTCGCGCTCACTTCGTAACTCGTTTAAAGTGGTATTGAATCTCTCGCGTCCAAAATCGTTGAACTCCAGGTTCTCAACCACTTTTAATTCGCCACGCTCTCTGCGGCATGGGAAAGAGAAGATCAAACCCTCATCCACTCCATACTCTCCCTTTGAGCGACGGCACATTGAAAAGGACTCTCCAGCTGGAGTATCAGTCACTAAATGATTAACCCCAGTAATAATTGCATTGGCGGCAGAAGCAGCAGAAGACGAGCCTCGTGCTTTGATTACTGCAGCTCCCCGTTGTTGGACGGTTGATACAAAGGTTTCTTTTAACCAGGTTTCATCATTTATGACTTGAGCAGCAGAAATCCCATTGATTTTTGCATTATAAAAATCGGGATATTGGGTAGAGGAATGGTTACCCCAAATTGTCATTTGAGTCACTGCAGTAATATCAACACCTGCTTTTTTGGCCAATTGAGTACGAGCTCTTAACTCATCCAGTGTAGTCATTGCATAAAAGCGATCGGAGGGCACGTCTTTTGCATGATTCATGGCAATCAGGCAATTGGTATTACAAGGATTTCCTACAACAAATACGCGTACATCATCACTTGCATAATCATTAATCGCCTGGCCTTGTTTGGTGAATATGCCACCATTGATTTGCAATAAATCAGAACGCTCCATACCTTGTTTTCTCGGAACCGAACCTACTAATAATGCCCAGTTCACTCCATCCATTGCCTTATTCAAATCGGCAGTACAAACAATACGTTTTAATAAGGGAAATGCGCAATCATCAAGCTCCATAGCGACTCCTTCCAGAGAGGGAAGTGCCGGCTCAAGTTCAAGTAAACTCAATTCCACTTCAGTATTTGGCCCAAACATTTGACCGGAAGCAATACGAAACACCAAGGCGTAACCTATTTGCCCAGCGGCACCTGTGACAGCAACTCTTACTCGATTATTTGTCATATTATTTCCTCTTATTCAACCACTCTTTAACTAAAAATAGCGCAGCAATACTGCGCGCCTCGGTAAAATCAGGTTTCTCCAATAGCTCATAAGCAGCGTGTAAAGGCCACTCTACTGTTTCAGGAGGTTCGGGCTCATCACCTGGCAACGGCGAGAGGTACAAGCCCTCCGCAACAATAAGCTCAATGCGTGCTCCAAAATAACCAGGAGCCAATGACATAGAACGAATCCAGTGCAGTTCCCTTGCTGCAAACCCTGTCTCTTCACGTAACTCTCTGTTCGCTGCCTCGATAGGAGTTTCATTTCTGTCTATAACTCCCTTGGGAAAGGATAATTCATAAGAATCAGTACCTGCGGCGTATTCCCGAACTAATAATAATGATTCCCCAGGAGTCAATGCAACTATTAACACCGCCCCATGACCATGACTTTTAATCCGCTCATAGACTCGCTGAGCCCCATTGGAAAATTCCAGATACATTTCTTCAACTGTAAACAACCGGGATTTGGCTATCACGGTTCTTTGCTTACATTTTGGTTTATTCCGCATCAATGGTCATCACTTAATTTTGTAGCAAAATTGCTACCATGATACTATTGCATTCCCCAACAAGCCAGTTTAAAAATTGTAATGCTTCCGTTATCCTTGTATATTCATATTCCCTGGTGCATCAGAAAATGCCCATACTGCGATTTTAACTCACACAAAAGCCCTGATGTTTTACCCGAACACCAGTATATTCAGGCTTTGATTGAAGACCTTAAAACCGATATTTCCTCATACAAAACTCGCGAAATTAACTCCATTTTTATTGGTGGCGGCACACCCAGTTTATTTTCAGCCAAAGCTTATAACAACTTATTTAACGAATTAAAGCGCATACTCCCCTTTGCAAAAAATATTGAAATCACAATGGAGGCTAATCCCGGTACTGTAGAGCAACATCGATTTACTGATTATAGACAATCAGGAATAAATCGTCTTTCTTTGGGAATTCAAAGCTTTAATCCCAATCATTTAAAAATTCTCGGCCGTATTCATGACGAGAAACAAGCTCATTCAGCCATAGATACTGCTCGTAAAGCCGGCTTTGATAACCTGAATCTTGATATCATGCACGGTTTACCCAATCAAAGTGTGGAGCAAGGATTACAAGATCTTAAGACGGCTTTATCCTATCAACCCGAGCATTTATCTTGGTATCAATTAACCATAGAACCGAATACTGTATTTTACAAGCATACTCCTACCCTGCCTTCCGAAGAAGAAGATTGCTTACTGGAGGAGCAAGGATTTGCCCTGTTACATGATTCTGGATATCAGCGCTATGAAATTTCTGCCTTTTCCAAGCCCGAAAAACAAGCCAGACATAATCTCAATTATTGGTTATTTGGTGATTATTTAGGTATAGGTGCCGGAGCTCATGGAAAAATGTCAACCCCAAACGAAGTAATACGAACCCGTAAGCATCGGCAACCCAAAGATTATCTGGATAATGAAAAACCATTTCTGGCTGCCCGGGAATGCATTAAAGGAAAAGAATTGTTATTTGAGTTTATGCTGAATACAACCCGGCTCGAACAACCTATACCTTTTGAATTATTCACAACTGCGACAGGATTGGAGCTTAATCAGCTTTTACCCTTACTTGAATTGGCCAGGAAGAAACAATTAATAAGTTTAACAGAGACTCATTGGCAAGTAACACCATTAGGCAGGCAATATACCAATGATTTGCAATCCTTGTTTCTGCCCTAGCTCACTGTTTGAAAAATTATTAACTCTTGCTTCATTGCAGAGAGAGGATAAGAGAAGGCGGTATATATCCCCCCATTAATTGCTCAACACGTTCTGCAACAGCCAGTGCAGTAGTATCTTTCCAGCGATTAGCAGCTATTAATACATTAATGGGTAACCCATCAGCTGAAGTTCCGCACCTTATGCTGATCGTTGGAAATCCGCTTAAGTTGTGTGCCATCGCATAGGAAAAATCGCGGATTTCTTTAATCCCAATCCCATGAGGTTTTGCCACCTTTGGAAACACTGGACTGATCAATACATCATAATCTTGCATAAATGAGGCTAATTCCAGACGAAACAAATCGATTTCACGCATACGTTGATGCAATTGAGTTACTGAGAATTGAGATTGTTCTGCTTGACGCAAGAATTCTTGTAATTCCCATGACAGATTGTTAATCCCTAACTCCGATAACATGTTTTTAAATCCTACTCCTCGATCACCCCCGAGAAAAAGCTCCCAGTGCAAATCAAAAGCCTTACTGATACAATCAGGTCGTAACTCCCTCACAATGGCCACATCATCCTGCAAAGCCAAGGCAGCCGATTTAATAACTTCTTGTATCTCCGCCTCAACCGGCGTAAAACCATTTTCTGTAAAATAGGCTATGCGCAATTTTTTAAGTGGCGCAGCAGGTATAACTGAAACAGGATTTGTATAAGGATCATATTGATCAGGACCAGCAAGCACAGAAAGTCCCAAGCAGACATCACTGACAGAACGAGCCATGGGCCCGAAAGAAATTAGGCTGCCTATAAGACCATAGGAATCTCCACCCACAGAGCCTGTATGAGGAAGATGGCCATGTGTTGGTTTCAATGCAACAATGCCGCAACAATGAGCAGGCTGCATCAAACTACCTCCACCATCGGAACCCAAAGCAAAAGGAACCCCTCCTGCTGCAATCAAAGCAGCAGAACCACCACTACTCCCTCCACTGGTTCTAGCTAGATCATAAGGATTATTGGTCCGTCCATAGATTAAATTATCCGAATCACCACCGCGACACAATTCAGGAACATTGGTTAAGCCAAGAACAATTGCGCCTTCCTTTTTTAGTCGAGAAACCAATGTCGCATCATGCATCGCTTTTTCTCCCTTATAAAATCCTGAGCAAGCCGAAGAACAAATTAACCCTTTCACATACAAAGCGTCTTTTATGGCAACTGGTAACCCCATTAACCTGTTCAAACTTTTTTTCGAAGCGATACTCTTATCAATTTCTTTTGCCTGCTTTAGGCATTCCTCAGGGGGAACACGTTCCGTGAGCGCGTTGATTACTGGATTGATCTTATCAATATGGTTTAAATGCGCCACCATGACCTCTACAGCCGAGAGTTCTTTCATTTTAATGCGGCGAATGATTTCTGTTGCTGAAAGGAGATGAATGGCATCCATAGCTTTAGTAAAATTCCCTTAAATAATGAAACAGATTGTTAATGAAACATCGAATAAGCCTAAAAAGCAACTTTCAGTATCCGTCTCAAACTATTGCAAATAGTGCAAATTTTATGGAACATCCACTTTTTTAGCAATATGGACTATCCTGTTGGTTCAAATTATACCAACCATGCCTTCAGTTTGCATAAATAAGTCAATTCCCACACTCATTCCGGCATTAATCATGGAATTAAATTGAAATAACATGAAATGAATTCTATTATCTAGTCTTGATAAATTTTCTATCTTGACAATTGCTTGCCAATAGAGATTGTTTGATAATAAAAATTATTCCCGAGTAAGGAGAGATCGGTGGCGCTTTTTATATTTCTAATACTAGTTGGTTATTTAATGGGCTCCATTAATTCAGCTATCATCGTGTGCCGTACGTTTGGGCTTCCCGACCCAAGAGAAGAGGGCTCAAAAAACCCGGGGGCTACTAATGTACTTCGTCTTGGAGGGAAACAGTACGGTATCCTGGTCATGGTATGCGATGCTTTAAAAGGTATACTTCCTGTAATCATCGCCAAATATTTAAGCGGCGAACCTGTAACCATTGCCTTTACTGCCTTAGCAGCTGTTGTTGGTCATATGTACCCTGTTTTCTTTCATTTTAGAGGCGGAAAAGGTGTTGCCACAACAATAGGAGCCTTGTTAGCGTTTCATTTTGTAATTGGTATCATGGTTGCAGCAACCTGGTTACTGGTAGTGAATTTCTGGCGCTATTCCTCTTTAGCATCAATAATTTCTATCACTTTAGCTCCTTTTTACTCATTAATATTGGTGGGTAATCTCAATATATTCCCCCCTTTATTCATGATCACTATTCTGGTTCTCTACAAACACCGAGATAATTTTAATCGTTTAATAGATGGAAAAGAACCTAAAATCAAATTTAAACACAGTGTGATAGAAGAAATAATGGAAGCTTCTCCAGCTACGTCTATAGAACAAGAGTTTCCTGGCAAAGAAGTCATTGATACGAATATTGAAAAAGCAGAAAAGACAGAACAAGCTGAGACTGTAAAAAAGCCAAAAGCCAAAAAAACTACGACAAAAACAAAAAAGACAACCAGCACAGAAGAAACAACTAAAAAACCGAAGTCAACCAAACCCAGAACAAAAACTGTCAAAGAAAAGGAATAAGACACAAATACTCTGCTTAATGCATAAGCCTAGTTAATGATGATAATAAGCATCTGGCAATATGCGCCGAAGACACCCCGTCCTTGAACGCCCGTATTCGAGTGCAGGTTGCCAGATCGTTGCGACTAAAAAAGCGGAGTGTACAGATTGGTACATGAGCATTTTTTAGAGTAATGATCTGGCAAGATGCGCCGAAGACAGGCGTTCAAGCGAGAGGCCAACGAGGTTTGACCACAATACCCCACCCCTCATCACTCTCCCCTCGCAGCATTCGCAAACATCCCGCGTAAGCGACCATTGCGCCATTGTCTGTACAATATTCCAGGGCGGGGAAGTAAACTTCCCCTTGAATGTCTTTAATCCATTTTTGCAAAGCGCTACGTAACGCTTTATTGGCCCCTACCCCCCCTGCTACCACCAGGCGCTTCGATTGAGATTCTTTAATGGCCCTTTTGCATTTGATGATTAATGTTTCGACTACTGCTTGTTGGAATGCTTTTGCAATTTCTGAACGGTCGTTTTCTTTTTTTGTGCTTTGATTCCAGGTATTTAAGGCATGGGTTTTTAGCCCACTGAAACTAAAATCCAAACCTGGCCTGTCAGTCATGGGACGGGGGAATTGGTAGGGTGTTGATGAACATTCATCAGCTAAATTTGCCAACACGGCTCCTCCGGGATAGGGAATCCCCATCAGTTTGGCTGTCTTGTCAAAAGCTTCTCCTACTGCATCGTCGAGAGTGTCTCCTAATAATTGATAGTCACCAATATTGTTAACTTCTATCAGCTGGCAATGACCACCGGAAACCAACAGAGCAATAAAGGGAAAATCCAGAGATGGGGTTTCCATTTTTGCTGCTAACAGATGGGCTTCTAAATGGTGAATTGCCAATGCCGGGATATTTAAGGCATAGGCGAGACTTTTAGCAAAGCAGGAACCAACTAACAAAGCACCAATTAATCCAGGCCCTGCGGTGTAGGCTATTCCGTCCAATTGGTTTTTACGAATTTGCGCTTTGGTTAATACCTCATCGACCAAAGGAATCAAATAATTTACATGATCTCTTGAAGCCAGTTCTGGAACAACACCGCCATGAACACGATGAGTAGCAATTTGTGAATGCAAGGCGTGAGACAATAATCCTGATTCTGAATCATAGACAGCAACACCTGTTTCATCACAGGAAGACTCTATACCCAATACAAGCATGAACTACCTCAATAATCGGAATCAATTTTCCAGCTCTTAATCGTTTTTCAATTATATCACAGACAAAAGATACCATTAAATTAAAGAACAATGTCTTGATAATTTGCTAAAATAGCAAGAAACGTATAGATTAATCTTGACGAGGGGAAAATCTAGCACTAGAATTGCCCACCTATTAAGATTAAATAACCAGAGGACTAGTTAATGCCTACCGTTCGTGTAAAAGAAGGCGAAAACCCAGAATATGCACTACGACGTTTCAAACGCTCTTGTGAAAAAGCCGGTATTTTAACCGAATTACGTCGCCGTGAGTTTTATGAAAAACCAACCGCAGAGCGTAAGCGCAAGCAAGCTGCTGCAGTAAAACGTCATCTTAAAAAAATATCTCGTGATGTTAGCTCAAAACGAGGTGTTGGCCACCGACGTAAAAAAAGCACTACCTGATCTGATTTTTTCAAGATTAACTGCACTAAAAAGCAAGTTTGCATGAGGCACTTAAACAGTGCCCTGTTTTAGAAATCTGCTATTTTTAATTGTTTTTATTTGAAATTGGCCTTCGTGGCAGTTTCGGTAGTAAATCGCAGCTCGTCCTATATTACACCAAGGTCACATTGTATGTGGCCTTTTGTTTTTTAAGGAATTAAAATGACTATAAAAGAACAAATCAATAATGACATTAAAGACGCTATGCGCGCAAAGGACAAAAACTTGCTCAATGCTTTACGCTTAATCAGTGCTGCTGTAAAACAAATTGAAGTCGATGAGCGTATTGAGGTGGATGATGAACGCATGTTAGTCATCCTGGATAAAATGTCCAAGCAACGCAAAGAATCTATTGCTCAATTTGAAAAAGCAAACCGTGACGATCTGGTTGCCCAGGAACAGTTTGAGTTGAATGTCCTTGCAAAATACCTGCCTGAACCTTTAACTAACGATGAAATTGAAGAATTAATCAGCGATGCGATCAAGTCTACTGGTGCTGAAAAAATATCTGATATGGGCAAAGTCATGGCGATCCTTAAGCCAAAATTACAAGGACGTGCGGACATGGCTCAAGTCAGTGCCCGGATAAAGGCAAAATTAAACTGAGCTCCAATATGTCTGGCTTAATCCCACAGCCATTCATTGATGATCTATTACACCGAACAGATTTGGTGGAGTTAATAGATGCATACATTCCTTTGAAAAAAAGAGGCAACAGTCATATTGCGTGTTGCCCTTTTCATAATGAGAAAACACCATCATTCAATGTCGTTGCAAAAAAACAATTTTATCATTGTTTTGGTTGTGGTGCTTCAGGTAATGCCATAAGTTTTATCATGAATTATCTGAATCAAAGCTTTACGGATGCTGTTGAAACCCTTGCGACACGCTTGGGCTTAAGTGTTCCGCGAGATGGTACAGGAGAAAAACATAAATCGTCTCTCAATCTATATAACCTCATGTCAGAAGTCAGCCAATATTATCAAAAAAAATTAAAATACAATGGACTAGTGGCAATTGATTATCTTCGCAGCAGAGGTCTTAGTGGGGAGATAGCCAAACGATATCATTTAGGTTATGCGCCTGAAGGATGGCATAACCTTGAAAAAGCTTTTCCTAACAATCAGCGTGAACTATTGAGCACGGGTATGCTAATCAAAAGCGATGACGGTAAAATTTATGATCGATATCGTAACCGAATTATGTTCCCCATACACGACAGGAATGGGCGTGTGATCGGTTTTGGTGGCCGGGTACTCGATAAAGATCAAAAACCCAAATACCTTAACTCACCGGAAACAGTACTCTTTCAAAAAAGTCGTGAGTTATATGGCTTGCATCAAGTTCTGTCCCAGCAGAAAAATCCCGACAGCATTATTGTTGTTGAAGGTTATTTGGATGTCATTGCCTTGGCACAGCATGGCATTTTTAATGTGGTCGCAACCCTGGGTACTGCTACCAGCACATTCCACATACAATTGTTGGCAAAACATACCAAACATCTCATTTTTTGCTTTGATGGTGATGCTGCAGGTAAACAAGCAGCCTGGCGGGCAATGGAGAGCAGTTTACCGCATTTGAATGCCGGATTAGATGCTGGATTTATTTTCTTGCCTGATGAACATGACCCAGATAGCCTGGTAAGAAATGAAGGAGAAAACGGTTTCCTGGAACTCTTACAGCAAGCGACTCCACTCCACCGCTTTTTCTTTGATACTTTAGCTAAAGATATTAATTTATTAAATCCTGCAGGAAAAACACAGCTGATCAACGCCGTGAAACCCTATTTGCAAAAAATGGTTGAGGGATCATACAAACAGTTGCTTATTGATGACTTGGCACGTTTGACTCATATTGAAAGCCATCGCTTAAATAACTTGATTACTGAAAAAGCTGAAAGCAAACTAGAAGTACAAGCCACTATTTCTCGTTCACCGCTACGTATTGCTATTGCGCTCCTCTTACAAAACCCCGAAATTTATTCTGTAGCAATACAACAAATCAATCCCAAACTGCTCAATGAACAGGAACATCATATTTTATTGAAATTATTTCAACAATTGAAAGACAACCCCAATGCCAATACTGCCACCCTCATTGAATTCTGGCGCAATAGCAGTTATTTTGAATTGATAGTTAAATTAGCGGCCTGGGATCATCAAGTACCTGACCAGGAGCTTACTAAAGAATTTATTGATGTCTTATTATTTTTACAAAAGCAAAATCGTGAGATATTGATACGACAGTACATAGAAAAATCCAGAAAAACTGGCTTAACAGAAGCTGAACGGCTCAGTTTACAAAATTTATTAAAGGAAAGACATGGGCAAGCTGAAATTGAAAAATAAAAATACTGAAATACTGGTATGTTGCAGCTACCCAGTTTATAATTTAAAACTTTTTGTAATTTCCCATTGTTCCAACAGAAGTGCCTATGACCATGAATGACCAAGATCAGCAAAGCTCACAAATTACGAAAGTCATTAGCCTGGGTAAAGAGCAAGGTTATTTGACTTACAGTCAAATTAATGACTTATTACCTAACATTGTGGATACAGAGCATTTTGATGTAATCATTAGCATGCTGGAAGGCATGAACATCAAAGTTTTTGAGCTTCCACCCAGTGAAGATGAACTTGCGCTCTTATTAAATACTGAAGAAGTACCAGATATTGAAGAAGCAGCCATGGTCCTCGCCTCTGTGGATAAAGAAACAGGCAGAACAACTGACCCGGTTCGTATGTATATGCGCGAAATGGGCACAGTAGAACTTCTGACTCGTGAAGGTGAAATCCGTATTGCCAAACGCATTGAAGAAGGAATATACCAGGTTTTAAAATCCCTGGCGCATTATCCGGAAACCGTGCAGCTGGTTCTTGAAGACTATGATCGTTTCCTTGCTGAAGAAATTCGCCTTAATGAAATCATTAGTGGTTTTGCTGATGTTGATGAAGAAATAGCACCTGCCACCAACATTGGTTCTATGCTTGATGAAGAGCAACAGGAAGATATACTTCTTGATGTGGATGAGGAAGATGAAGACGGCGAAGGCGGCATATCTGATGTGGATGATGGCCCCAATCCTGAGCAAGCAAAAGTTTATTTTGATGAATTGCGCGAAACATTCGACAAGGCAATGAAAGCCCTCAAAGAACATGGTCGTACGCATAAAAAAACGGTCGAATTGCTTGACGCCATGTCTGAATCCTTCTTGAAACTCAAATTGACTTCCAGACAAGTGGATAAATTAACTCGTCATTTTCGCCAATTGCGTAATCATATCCGTGAATTTGAGAGAAGCATTATGCGTCTTTGTATCGAAAAAGCACGCATCCCCAGAAAATTGTTTATAGATACCTTCCCAGGACAGGAAACTGATCTGAACTGGTTAGAAACCATTATCAGTAAACATGCCAAAAAACTTGATCTTCAGCGTATAGAAGAAAATCGGGATGAAATATTACGCTTACAATCCAAGCTGGCCTCTTTTGAAATAGAATATGGATTAACCATCAGTGAAATCAAAGACATTAACCGCAAGATGTCTATAGGCGAAGCCAAAGCAAGGCGTGCTAAAAAGGAAATGGTCGAAGCCAACTTACGGCTTGTGATTTCTATCGCAAAAAAATACACCAACCGTGGCTTGCAATTTCTTGATTTGATCCAGGAAGGCAACATTGGCTTGATGAAAGCAGTCGATAAATTTGAATACCGACGTGGCTATAAGTTTTCTACCTATGCGACCTGGTGGATTAGACAAGCGATTACACGATCCATTGCCGATCAGGCACGTACTATTCGTATTCCGGTTCATATGATTGAAACCATCAATAAACTCAATCGCATTTCTCGCCAAATTTTGCAAGAAACTGGCCGGGAAGCGACTCCGGAAGAGTTGGCAGAAAAAATGGAGTTAAGTGAAGATAAAATTCGCAAGGTTCTGAAGATAGCCAAAGAACCTATTTCCATGGAAACCCCTGTCGGTGATGATGACGACTCTCATCTGGGTGATTTTATTGAAGACAACAACATTGAATCGCCCATCGACATGGCTACAGCAGAAGGTTTAAGAGAAGCCACTTTAGAAATACTGGAAACTCTAACCCCACGCGAAGCCAAGGTTCTGCGTATGCGTTTTGGTATCGAAATGAATACAGACCATACCTTGGAAGAAGTCGGTAAACAATTTGACGTAACCCGCGAACGTATTCGCCAAATCGAAGCGAAAGCACTACGCAAATTACGCCATCCTTCACGTTCAGAAAAGCTAAGAAGCTTCCTTGAAGGAGATGAAGGTTAATTTAATGACTGTTTTTATAAACAGTCATTAAAAAAATATAAAAAATAGTAGAACATTAAAGAAATTAAGTTTAAAATGACCCCCTCTTCGGGCCCATAGCTCAGTTGGTCAGAGCAGCGGACTCATAATCCGTTGGTCCTAGGTTCAAGTCCTAGTGGGCCCACCAATAAAATCAAGTAGTTACGTTAGTTTTCAGAAAATCGCAAAAAGTCATGTAGACGCAATGTAGAGGCTCTTCCCCAAATCCGGGGGCAATAATCAAGAACACAAAACTTTAACCCTTAACCTGTAATTTTCAAAATTTCTAAACCCATAAGCACGCCGTTGAATCAGTTTCATCTTACGATGAAACCCCTCAGTAATGCCGTTGTTTTTAGTAAACCGCCACATTCTAACCACTTCTTCCCGCCATTGATATAATGTTTTACCTAACGTTTTGAGTGATTCAAAAGGGCTTTCCTTCAGACTGGCAACCAGTTTAAGAAAGAGAGGTATTAAACGCGTACACTGCTTTGCGGTGCGATGTTTTCGCATGAGAAGCCGATGTAATCGCTGTTTAAAGTAATATATTGCAGCAATGACAGGCTGCTGTTGCAAATAACGTTCTCGTCTATTGAGTCGCTTTACCGTGAGATTATTAGGATTAGTTCTCAATGCGGCCAAGAGGCCTCGCTGATACTTCATTTCGGGATCAATCTGCTGATAAGTCTGCAAACAGAATTGATTCAATAAACGAATCACATGAAAGCGATCGGCAACAATCATGGCATTGGGAAAGTAACGCCTGATCAACTTGCGGTAACTCGAGCTTAAGTCAATACAGACTACCTGTACTTTCTCTTTTCCTTCCAAGGTATTAAGATAGCTCTCTAAGTCCTTTTCTGAGCGCCCCTCAACTACATCAAATATTTTATGTTTGGCCAAGTCACAAAAGGTTGTGGCATAACCCACTTTCCTATTAAAGGAATGCTCATCCAGGCCTAGTATTCTAGGACAAGAACGTGTAGCTATCTTCTTGGAACGAAGCTCATAACCGTAATGATACCAGCGCTCTACCGTCGATTTACCCAGCTTTAAGTCGCGCGCCAAATCTTTTTGACTGACTCCTTTGCTATGATAGTGAAACACCTGTTTACGCAAACTCTCGCTGGCTCTTTGATATTTACCTATCCCAGGAAAACGTTGATTAAAATAGCGACCACAAGCAGAACAATAATACTTATGAGCCTTAATACACAAGTAACTGCGACGCAATCCAATCGACTCATGGCGTATTCGCCTTATGAAACTGTCTTTTTTACGTAACTTCTTATTTCCACAATGAACACAGCGAACAACACAACGATAAGTGACTTCGATAAAAACCGGGTTCTCCCCACTCACCTTTTTAATAGAATATCCCGGTAAATTTAGGATACAATCTTTCTTGGGCATTTTAATCTTCCTTTTGACCGTCAAATCAAAGAGTTAGTCTATACTAACTTGATTAAAATGCCCCCTTTGTTGGGGTAGAGCCAATGTAGACAATTAACAGGCTCTTTACCAATTACGGGGGCACTCCCCAATTAACAACACAGGGCTCTTCCCCAAATCCGGGGGCAATAATCAAGAACACAAAACTTTAACCCTTAACCTGTAATTTTCAAAATTTCTAAACCCATAAGCACGCCGTTGAATCAGTTTCATCTTACGATGAAACCCCTCAGTAATGCCGTTGTTTTTAGTAAACCGCCACATTCTAACCACTTCTTCCCGCCATTGATATAATGTTTTACCTAACGTTTTGAGTGATTCAAAAGGGCTTTCCTTCAGACTGGCAACCAGTTTAAGAAAGAGAGGTATTAAACGCGTACACTGCTTTGCGGTGCGATGTTTTCGCATGAGAAGCCGATGTAATCGCTGTTTAAAGTAATATATTGCAGCAATGACAGGCTGCTGTTGCAAATAACGTTCTCGTCTATTGAGTCGCTTTACCGTGAGATTATTAGGATTAGTTCTCAATGCGGCCAAGAGGCCTCGCTGATACTTCATTTCGGGATCAATCTGCTGATAAGTCTGCAAACAGAATTGATTCAATAAACGAATCACATGAAAGCGATCGGCAACAATCATGGCATTGGGAAAGTAACGCCTGATCAACTTGCGGTAACTCGAGCTTAAGTCAATACAGACTACCTGTACTTTCTCTTTTCCTTCCAAGGTATTAAGATAGCTCTCTAAGTCCTTTTCTGAGCGCCCCTCAACTACATCAAATATTTTATGTTTGGCCAAGTCACAAAAGGTTGTGGCATAACCCACTTTCCTATTAAAGGAATGCTCATCCAGGCCTAGTATTCTAGGACAAGAACGTGTAGCTATCTTCTTGGAACGAAGCTCATAACCGTAATGATACCAGCGCTCTACCGTCGATTTACCCAGCTTTAAGTCGCGCGCCAAATCTTTTTGACTGACTCCTTTGCTATGATAGTGAAACACCTGTTTACGCAAACTCTCGCTGGCTCTTTGATATTTACCTATCCCAGGAAAACGTTGATTAAAATAGCGACCACAAGCAGAACAATAATACTTATGAGCCTTAATACACAAGTAACTGCGACGCAATCCAATCGACTCATGGCGTATTCGCCTTATGAAACTGTCTTTTTTACGTAACTTCTTATTTCCACAATGAACACAGCGAACAACACAACGATAAGTGACTTCGATAAAAACCGGGTTCTCCCCACTCACCTTTTTAATAGAATATCCCGGTAAATTTAGGATACAATCTTTCTTGGGCATTTTAATCTTCCTTTTGACCGTCAAATCAAAGAGTTAGTCTATACTAACTTGATTAAAATGCCCCCTTTGTTGGGGTAGAGCCAATGTCCTTTATATTGGGTGGAGCCTCTTAATTTCCTGATTTAGTTCTATTACATTGCTTGCATAACAACTGGCAATTTTCAGCAATCGTTTTGCCTCCTTCATGCCATGGCTTTATGTGATCTGCTTCCATATCTTTTAGCTCAAATTTTTTACTACATTTGGAACAAATACCTTTTTGTTTTTCGTAAGCCTCTCGTTTCATTTTGTCGGTGAATGATCGTATATTTAAATATTTCTCCTGTCTTGATAAAACATAGTGATAAATACCCGATTTTTTAGTTACATCCTCATCTTGCATCAAAGCACTAATTTCTTCTTCCAACTTATCGGCATTTAATTTTTTATCTTTGAATTCATTGTATAGCTCGCCCCATTGTACATATCTCATCTCCTTACGATAATTGAAAAAGATCTCTCGTACCCAAGCAATTACATTTTGAAAATAGAGCCATAAATCATCTGCGTTGGGGTCATGCTGATGTTGAGCCATATAATCCTCAATTTTACCCCCACTTATCCATGAGAGGGTAGTTTCCAAATATTCTTGTCTAATTGGTGAGCCTTTAATTAGTTGCCCACCATCATTAGACAAAAGATATGCTACACATTGAGTTTTGCTAAATTTCAACTTCGCATTGCTTAACCAAGGTCCAGTATAAACTGCATTGCGTATTTCTTGGTTAGTCAGTTTTTCACCCGCAATGTTAATAACTTTAAACCATTCTAATCTTTCTTTATCTTTGCCTTCACAAAAATAAATCATTAATTCATAATCTAAAATTTCATTCTGTTCATCAATTGTTAGGTTGTGAAAATAGCGATTATCAATTGAAAAATCTCCGTTTACATATTGTCCGATACTAATCGTTCGTTGTTGTCCATCTAACATTTCATAATTACCATTCTCTTTCACCATCCAATACATCACATTGAGCGGAAAATTTTTCTTGATAGTCTCAAGGACCTCATCACGCTGTTTACCACTATAAACAAACTCACGTTGATATTTTGGGCGTATATCAAGCTTGCCTTCATAGGCAACCACTCCTTCTTCAGCATTATCTTTATAACCAACCATCACTTGGCGGATCGGAATTTTATGTAGTTCAATTTTCATGATGTTTAGTTAATTTCCTTTTTTTAATAATAACTCTTGCATAAGGAACTTTAACTACTCCATTGTTAATCATATATAAATCACCATTAACAGCTCCTCTTTTTTGAACTTCTTTTCTATATTTCCTGTGTTCTTCCTTGTATGGCTGAACACCAATTTCAATTCCAGAACTAGATATACCTAAGCCAATGATTTCAAACTGATCCGGATTATGTTTATCGAGGAAGGTAATTGGAACACCCATTAAACCATCATAATCAAAAGGTATATCTTTGTATTTATTTACATTAATAGCATCATAGTTTTCATATTTAGGATATTCTTCACGGTTATATTTTTTGTAGAGAGTTAATTCTTCTCTATGCTTTGATACTTCCAAATTAGTAAACCAGCAAGAAGTTGATACGCGGGCAACCTTGTTTCCTTCTTTATCAATATGATGGAATTTTTCCCAATTATCGGGCACTACAAAATACATGCCCACATTAAAATTGGTGTAACCTGTTCTGATCTTATTTTCCTTAAATAATTTAAAAACTTCCTTATAAGTCATTGAGTTCGTATTACCTATTATTAAAAATTTCTTATTGTATTCAGTTAACTGAGCAAGATATTCACGCAACAACGAAAAAGGAGGGTTTGTCACGACAATTTCAGCTTCTTTAAGTAACTCAATACACTCATCACTACGAAAATCTCCATTACCCTCAAGGGGCTCGGCTACATTAGAATCATGTTTAAGTAGCAACTCAACATCTGATAAACCTATTGCTCCGTCCGAATCAAGATCTTTTACCTCGTTAATTTGAATTTTAAAGGGTTCTTTTCCTTCGGGTTTCAATCCCTCAATTTCAAGCAATGATAACTGTCTACCCGTAATCGGTGACGGAAAAAAACTAGTTGTGATAAGTTTTTTTAGACCTAGGGCATTGAAATTGGTGGCAAAATATTTAAAAAAATTGCTTTCATAGGGATCATCACAATTGCAATATACTGTTTTGCCATAAAACTGGTCCTTATAGTGTTTTAATTCTTTTTCAATATCAGCAAGTTGAGTATAGAACTCATCATTTTTTGCTTTAGCGGCTTTATGCAGGCCTTTATTTAAAAAGTTATTGTTCATAAGTCCATTTATTAGTTGATTTAAATTTATGCCCAAACCATTCCTAATCTCCATAATTTCCATTATTGAAGGTTTTTTTATATCACCTAGCTCCATTGAGACTATAGCCAAATAATGAATATCATCCTTCTTAACTAATGCTGCTTTATTCAATTTTAATCTTCTCGATAAATTATTTTTTGTTCATTTTTGTCAGAAATTAAATAAATAGTTATATTTTTAGAATAGTAAATTATTTATTTTTTTCAATTTTTTAGCTTAGGGTGCATAGGCTCTATGCTAAGGGGGATAACAGAAGAAAATTTTTAAGAAAGCTAAGAGAAAATGACTTTTTTTATCACCTACAATTCACTGATGCATAAAGGGGTCAGATCCTGATGAATCCCGTCAAATTTTCGAAAAAAAGATATATAAAAGAATAGGTTGTAAAATAGGAAGAATAGACATGTATGGTAGTTCGTGATCTAATTCATTTTGCGAAAAACAATTAAGATAGGAAAGACCATGCATGCAGTGAGATTATTGCAAACGAATATAGAAAAGTCATGTCCAAATATTCATAAAAAGCGAACTGGTTGTTTATTTGAAGTGGTCGGTTCGTTAATTGATTGTGGAAAGTTATGGATAAGTGCTTTAGGCAGGGGCCTGAAGAATCACACGACTGCAAAACATAATATAAAGAAAGTAGATACCTTGGTTGGCAATAGAAAATTGCATGACGAATGAGACTGTTTTTATAACTATGTGGCTACTACTTTGATAGGCACTAAAACACAACCAGTAATAATTGTTGATTGGTCTCCAGTATCAGCTGATTGTAAGCATTACTTTCTACGAGCATCAGTTACCGGAATAGGTCGTTCAATGACTATCTATGAGGGGGTTCATCTTCAGAAGCATTATGCAAATAATACTATTCATACCCATTTTTTAAGAAAATTACGCTCCATTCTACCCGAGAACTGTCATCCTATTGTTGTTACAGATGCAGGTTTTAGAAACACATGGTTTAGGCTTATTACTAAATTAGGATGGGATTTTATTGGGAGAGTAAGGTTTCAGACGTTGATAAAAATAGGTGATGAAGATTGGGTCTATGTGAAACGCTTATATCCGAAAGCGACAACGACACCTAAATACCTAAGTCGAGCGACCATTGCCAGAGCAAATCCACTGAATGCAGACCTTTATATCTATAAGGAACGTAGTAAAGGTCGTATAAAAAAGACGATTCAAGGAGTAAAGTGTCAATCAGGCAATAGTAAGAAATATGCTAAAGGAGCTAATGAGCCATGGCTAATTATTACGTCTCTTTCAAAAGGCTTAAATACCGCTAAAAAATAATCAAAATATATAAATTACGCATGCAAATCGAAGGCGCTTTTAAAGATATAAAAAATAAACGTTATGGATTTCGTCTCCCTGAATCTGGTACAAAAAGTATCGAGCGCTTAGAAAATTTAATCCTCATCGCTCTTCTTGCTACAGTAGTTGCGTGGTTAGCTGGTCAAGTTGCAATATCCAATAAATAGCACTATCAAATTCAGGCCAATACCGTTCGTTCTATTCCTGTATTAAGTATCATGTTCATTGGGCTTCATATTCTAAGGCATTTAACTTTTTATAAAATAAGTAAAAAACAACTGATACAAGCTTTTTCTTATATCAGTAATCATGTGTTAGATTGGGGAAATTATGATTGTGTAAAATTATGACGGGATCGTTCAGGATCTGACCCTAGTCCCGTTTATTTATAGATCTGCAAATGCAATATTCAATTACTGAATTTAATTTCATTTAAATAAATCTCCAATTCCATTGTGAGCGATTTATAATCCATATTGACCGAAGATAAAATCCATTTTAGATGATAGTTAGGATGGTCTATTAGGTAGAAAAACATAAATTTCCAATACAAATTAAAAATCGAATGAATACACCACTCAATTATTCAACCTCTTTCATTATTTATTTCATGATTTACACGGCCGCTTTAGGGTCTCAATCGACATTCCCGATCGGTAACATTTTTATTTAATATCTAAAAAACATGATATTATTACCGATCGGGAACATTTTGTGGAATTTTCTTCAAATAGGGTATAAAATTACCGTACGGGAACATTAGAAGAAAAATGATGATTCAATCTCCAGAAAATATAGGACGTTATATTCGCAAAGTTCGTAAAGAACTTAATGTTACCCAAAAAGATTTGGCTTTAACTGCTGGAACTGGATTGCGTTTTATTATTGATTTGGAAAATGGAAAGCCCACTTGCCAAATTGGAAAAATGCTGCAAGTACTACAAGTACTTGGGATTCAACTCAACTTATCTCATACTGATTTCGAAAATGAAAAATCATAAACTTGATGTCTATCTTAACCAAACACTAGCAGGCCAATTAAGTATCGATACGCATGGCGATATGTCTTTTGTGTATGATGAAGGTTACCTGGAAAACAATAAAAATCTCCCGTTGTCACACTCCCTTCCCCTTCAACAAGCCCCTTACTCAACGAAGCAATGCCGTCCGTTTTTTAGCGGACTATTGCCTGAAGCCCATATGCGTACTGCTATTGCCCGTCAATTGGGTATCAGTGAAAAAAATGATTTTGCCTTATTAGCAGCTATTGGTGGTGAGTGTGCCGGAGCTGTGATGATATTACCTCAAAATACATCCATAACTCAGCTAAAGCCAGACTATAAAATTATCAAAAAACAAGATGTATTAGAAATCCTGCAAACCATGCATCAAAGACCCATGATAGTCGGTGAGGATGGAATTCGTTTATCCCTTGCTGGAGCTCAGGATAAACTTCCAGTTGCCATTATTGAAGGAAATCTCGCAATACCAATGAACGGTGCACCGAGTACTCATATTTTAAAACCAATTAATCGAGACTTTCCCTCCTTAATTGAAAATGAATCTTTCTGCCTTAATCTGGCACAAAAAATTGGATTAAATGCTGTGGACGCATCAATCCATTATGCTGATGGTACCCCTTATCTGTTGGTTAAACGTTATGATCGGGTTGAGACAGAGCAAGGAATCCAACGTCTTCATCAAGAAGATTTTTGTCAGGCAATGGGCATTAGCCCTGAAATGAAATATCAGCGAGAAGGCGGCCCCCAAATTAGTGAGTGCTTTGGTTTTATAAGAGAGATATCAAGCCTCCCTGTGCTTGACATAAAAGAATTATTACAAGGGATTCTGTTTAATGTCATTATTGGCAACAATGATGCACATAGCAAAAACTTCTCTTTGCTCTATCATGGTTCAAAAGTTCGTTTAGCACCTTTCTACGATCTGATTTCAACCGTATATTATCCTAATCTTGCCAGTAAAATGGCGATGAAAGTTGGAAGTAAATATGATTTTGATGGCCTATTTCCACGCCACTTTATACAAATGGCAGAGGAGGCTCGTTTATCGGGTGCCTTAGTGCGTAAAGAAGTCTTGAATCTAATTAGCAAAATTCAAAAGAACATAACCCCTAGCCCCTTTACCAGCATCATTTTACAACGTGCTGACAAATTATTTCAAAAGTTCCAGAAGGCTTCAACAGGATAATATTTGTAATAATAGTAAGGCAGAAAAGCAATACCATGATGAAGGCATGACATTTTATGCAAAAAGGGATATAGTATCTATGGATAACGCCTTTGCAAATCGTGATGAGTTCCTGGTTTTGAATGTATTCTACACCAAAGAAAATGCCAAGGAGCTAGAAATTCAAACAAATCCGCATCTGCAAGCACAAATATTTGAGTAATGGAATTTTATCAAAGAGAACATTAAATAATGTCATTATTCAGTCAAATTTATAAAACAACTAATATTTGTAGTGAATTCCTGAGATAAAAATTACAATATAATCAATAGCTTATTTTGTAATTGAGGGCTCATAATCCGTTGCATAGAGTTCAAATCTCAAAAGTAGCATAGCTGCTTTTGATAATAATTCAAATCTATCAAGCAAGCCCCCTTGCTTTTTAGCAGAAGGAACATGAATTTTTTTCATTGTTTTAATATCAGTCCAAACTATCTCATTATTGAATAGTCATGCATTAAATACCTCTATGTTTAATACATAACAGTCATTTAGAAATAAATATTCCCCTAAACAACATGAGGTCAGAAGTATGTAGATAATTTTTTTCTTCACTTCGCATCATCAAACAATTTTCCATAATTCCGCCCTTGATTCCTGGATACAACAATATCAGATCTTTTAATTTGCTTGATGGCTAATTCTAAACCATGCTTAATCGGCAGTGCAGAAAGCTCTTTGAGATATTCCCCTAGCTTGCCTCTTAATTTTTTAAATTTAGGAGTTTTTAACTTGCCTGCAGAGTCATTCATCAATAAATATCTTTTTTGGAGATTACCTGAAAACATAAATCAATTTTTAAATACTACCAGCTTTCTCTATGACAAGTATTCTTGCAGCCCCTTTTGGATAAGCTACATGCTCACATCCTTCTTTCAAATAACATATGTCCCCACTATTTAATTCTTTTTGATTTTCTACACCACCCTCACGGTAGTGCATAATCACTTTTCCAGACAGCACAACAAAAACCTCATCTCCATCATTCTTATGCCAAATATATGGTTGATCTGCCCAATGAAGTCTAATGCTCGCATTAGATATTTGAGCAATATCTAATGCTTGCCATGCAAAATTGCCAGTAAATAATGATGATTTAATTATTTGCATATTACCTTACGCTTATTAAATTTTAGTGGTTTTAGACTCCTGGCTAGCAGCCAGAACGAATAATCCTTTTTGCTCCAATTTCCTAACTAAATTATAATCACTTTCAACTTGTTCTTTCGATTCATGGCTTAGAATTAATAGGCCAGGCATGGAAAAAAGATCGACTGTTTTCTTAAGATACTTACCAGGTCGAACGTTAAGTTTAAGAGTTACAAAACTAATTAATTTTTAATATACTCTAGATTTTGATGTTCATCTAAAATGGGTCTATTCCGAAGACATTGGTTACAAATTATACCGGAGACATAGGTAACACTTTAGGCCCTAAAGGATTACATAAACTTCCAAGAAGCAGTGGACTAAAAAACGCCACTTCCCCATATAAGTTGATCATCTACATCAGCGTTCATCCTCCAGAATTTTAATACTCATTATTAAAATTTCATTAAGAATTTTAAGAATACGCTAATTATTCATCGATAAAATGACACGCATCAACTCAATAAGATTAAAAATTATTCATATTGAGGCGATGAGTTTATTAAATAATTGCAAATTAGGAGTTGTCCAATGCTTAGCAAAAAAGAAACATTACTCAGTAAACGTTCAGTTATCAATCATGATCATTTAATAACTGATGAAACTCGCATGATAGGAATTTATAGAGAAAGTGGTGACTTATCAATTTATGCTGAATCACCTGAAGGAATTGAACATTTCTCTATAAATCGGGGAAACAATCTTGATATGGTGATATTACCACATACTTTAGTTGGAACCTGGAGACATCATCAATTACTTCGTACGGTGGAACAAGCAGCACAAATTCGGGCATTAAGAATAAGATCTCATGATTACATCGAACAATCAGTCACCCGAACGGAACTCGAGCAATTCAAAGAGGTATTTATGCTCGCATGCAAAGAGGAAATAAGCAATCAACCTGAAATTGAAGATTATCTCCAAACCGCTTTGGGTAAGTTACATGGAGAACCAGAGATGACTTACAAACCAAAGTTCACAGAGCAATGCAGCATTCTCTAATTTTTATTAGAATAATCAGAGAAAAAGCTCGAGACTCAAAATCTTCGAGCTTTTTAATATCCTTCATCAGTTCGATTAGTACCAAGCTTATTTGCAAACTGTATCGTTCTCAACTAACCTCAAACAAAAAGCCATTAAAAATAGAGTAATCCTAAGCCTATTAAGGTCGCTATATATGGATGATGTTTTATGGATAAACTTAATCTCAATTTATTACGCGCTCTGTATGCGCTATTAACCTGTCGTCATCTAACTCTTGCTAGCAAAAAAATGGGCATAAGCCAATCCTCAATGAGTATTTATTTGAAGCAACTTCGTGAGCATTTCCATGATGATCTGCTTGTTCGCGGTCAAGGTAATATCATGCAACTGACTCCTTTGGCTAACTCGTTGATAGGAAAAACCCGACAAGCACTCTCACTGATTGAAACACTATTTACTATTTCTGACACCTTTAATCCTTTAACTTCAGAAAGAAGTTTCTCAATTGGTATGACTGATTTGGTGTCGATTTTATTGACTCCAAGCCTGATTCTCCGATTGGAACAAGAGGCTCCGGGGATAAAATTGAATATTAAGCATCCTAGCTATTTAAATTCGGCGGAAGTGTTTGAGTCCGGTGATATTGATTTAATGATTGGTATGTTTGAGAGAGTTCCAGAAAGCTTAAAGCAACAAAAATTGTTTCAAGATGAAGCCGTCATCGTTGGGGGCAGTAACCACCCAGGAATCCAAGAAGGGAAAATTTGCATTCAAGAACTATTAAAGTACCCATTAATTCAATTCTCATTAAGAGAAACCCCTTTTTACAATTATTTCGATCGTTATTTACGTCAACTAGGACATGACAAACGGGTTTCTATTAGCGTAGGACAGGGGATCATGCCTTTACTTGCCCTGACTGATTCTCATTATCTTACATTAAGCATTCGCCAAGTAGCTGAAAAGTTATCTCATTTGATACCATTAAGTATTGCTTCAGTTCCCTTTGAGGTTGACCCTTTTCATTGCTATCAATATTGGCATCAAAAAGATGATGTTGATCCTGGGCATCGTTGGTTCCGGGAAATGGTTCGCAGTATAGCCAAGAAATGTTATTTGAAATAATCCATTTAAACCCGTTTGCCCCTATCTTCATATAAAATAACAGCTATCGAAAGAGTTTCGTTCCTGGCGGTACGTTTTTCTTTACCCTCACATTATATAATAGAAAATCAACCATATTGGTTGATAATATTCATCTCCTGAAATCCTTCTTTCGTACCGACAAAAACAAACACCCTTTGTCCATCAAAGCTTATGTTATTTTACCCGACCACCTTCATATGATATGGCAATTGCCAATCGGTGACACCGATTACTCCTTGCGATGGAAACTAATAAAAGCGCTGTTCTCAAAATCTATCAATAAAACGGGCTTTCAATTATCTAAAACCAAATACAACGAGTATCGTCTGTGGCAGCGGAGATTCTGGGAACATACCATTACAAGCTCGGACGATTATGAAAATTATGTGAATTATATTCACTTCAACCCAATCAAACATGACTTGGTACAAAAGCTATCCGCCTGGCCTCATTCCTCATGTCATCACTATATGCAACAAGGTGTATTCAGGAAAATTGGGTAATCCAGATTGTTCATGTAACACTAACAGGACTTACGATACCCCCCAATCTCTTTGTTAAAAAATGTTTTTTATTCGGTCATTAAAAACATTTTTTGCCTCGACCTTGGGGTTTATCGTAAGTCCTGACTAAATAAACCTTTGGCGAATAATCCTTGATTACGCTGCGCTGCATCAAGGCTACACTTGCTACTGATCTGATAATTAGACAGTGCTTTCATTTCTAAAAATTAATTTAGTTTTGTTTCCTATAATAGTATTTAGATTCTCTTGATAAATTTTCTTCTTTCTTAATTTTTATCTTTAGGAATAACGGAAAAATAAGCAAATGAAAGTAAACTATGACTTAAATGACTTATCAACTTATGACCAGAACCAACTTTTAAAGGAGCTGAATAGTTCATTGGAAGGACTAAGCAATATCCAAGCGCAAAAACTGTTAACTGAATATGGTACAAATGAAATTCTAAGAAAACCTTATCATGTCATTATATTTGAAGCCATTTCGCACTCTATTAATCCTTTAGTTGCCATTTTATTTTTTGCGGCTTTAATTTCAGCATTTACAGGAAATGAAATTAATGCCGCAATAATAATTAGCATCATTATCATTAGCATTGGTCTGGATTATTTTCAAAGTCATCGTGCACTTATTGCAATTAAAATGTTACAAAAGAAAATAGCAACTACAGTAACAGTCTTACGTGAAAATCAATGGTTAGATATACCTGCAAAAGAATTAGTTTCTGGTGATTTATTTCGATTATCTGCTGGTGATATGGTACCTGCAGACTCCATACTTTTAAAATCAAAAGACCTTCATATTCACCAAGCTGCACTAACTGGGGAATCAATGCCAGTTGAAAAGGAAGCTATCCCCCTAAAGATCAAACCCCAAAATCCTCTTGACGCACACAATGTTATATTTTCAGGCTCATCTGTAATCGGGGGTAGCGCAACAGCACTGGCAATTAATACGGGAAGTGATACTTTATTCGGACACATCGCAGAAAGCTTAAAGAAGAAACCACCACATACAGAATTTGAACAAGGCATGATGCGGTTCAGCGCTTTTATCATGAAAATGGTATTTCTGTTGGTAATCTTTGTATTTTCAATCAACATATACATGCACAGACCATTACTTGATTCCTTACTGTTTGCTGTTGCGCTTGCCGTAGGCCTTACACCCGAATTACTTCCAATGATCACTACAGTGACTTTAGCGGCTGGTGCCGTTCGCATGTCAAAAAAAAAGGTAATTATCAAAAATTTATCAGCAATCCAAAACTTCGGAAGCATTGATATTTTATGTAGTGATAAAACAGGCACTCTAACAAGCGGAGAGATGGAGTTAACACAATACCTGGATTTTTCAGGTGAACAATCTGAATTTGTAATGTTATTAGCCTACTTAAACAGCTTATATATAACAGAAATCAAGAGTCCCTTTAATATTGCCGTATTAGAAAAAGCAAAATTAAATCCATTAGATTTAGCGATCCTAAAGCATGATCATCCTGATATTCAACCGTACCATAAGGTAGATGAAATTCCCTTTGATTTTGAGCGCCGGCGTTCAAGTGTCATTGTTAGCAAAAATGAAAATCACCTGTTTATTTGTAAAGGTGCTCCTGAAAACATTATGAGTGTGTGCTCATATTATGATTTTTCAGGTGAAAAACAAATTTTTACCGAAAAAGAACAACAACAATGTGAATTGCTTTTCCAATCCTTAAGCACACAAGGATATCGAGTCTTAGCTATTGCCTATAAACTAATGAATCAACAACTTAAATATACTCGCAGAGATGAAAAAGAAATGATCTTCGCAGGTTTTTTAGCCTTTACTGATCCTCTTCTTGAAGATATTCCAGCAGTAGTTAAAGATTTGCGCCATGAAGGAATAAATATAAAAATCTTATCTGGTGATAATTTAATTGTTACTCAACACATCTGTAAAAAAGTTGGTATGGATACAAACCGTATTTTGACAGGAGAAGAAATTTCAAAAATTACCGACGATGCGCTTACCTCACTAGCAGAACAAATCGATATTTATGCTCGTATAAACCCTATGCAGAAACAGAGGATAATCTCTGCTCTACAAAAAAGAGGTCATGTCGTCGGTTATCTTGGAGATGGGATAAATGATGTACCATCTTTACATCATGCTGATGTGGGAATTTCGGTTGCCTCTGCTGTTGACATTGCTCGTGAAGCAGCAGATATAGTTTTGCTGGAACACCATCTAAAAGTTTTATTAAACGGACTCATGGAAGGTCGTAAGTCGTTTAGAAACGTCATGAAATATCTCATGATGGGTACAAGCTCAAATTTTGGCAATATGATTAGTATGGCAATTGCAGTCCTGTTTTTACCTTTTTTACCGATGCTCCCCAGACAAATATTATTGAATAATTTACTTTATGATATCTCTCAAATAACGATACCCACTGATCGTGTAGATCCCGGATCAATACATAGATATAGGAAATTAGATATTAATATAATTCGTCAATTTATGCTCTATGTTGGGCCTATTAGTTCTATATTTGATTTTTTAACATTTTTTGTCATGTTAAAAATATTTTCTGCCAATGAGTCGCTGTTCCAAACTGGTTGGTTTGTCGAATCTTTAGCAACTCAAACTTTAGTTATTTTTATTATCCGCACGTCTAAAAAACCTTGGCAAAGTATACCAAGCATCCCTTTAACAGCGACGGTTCTGTTAATAGTTATGGTGGGAATATGGTTACCATTCAGCCCACTTTCTGGATTATTTGGATTTGTACCCTTGCCACCATTGTATTTTCTTTTTTTGATTACAGCGACGTTTGCTTACTTATTTCTGGTTGAAGTAATTAAAAAAAAGATCATGTGGAAATTATATTAACCAAACAATATTATCATTCATTTGCAGGATCAAAATGATTAAATAGTAAGTGTAGCCTTAATGCAGCGAAGCGTAATCAAGGCTACACTTGCTGGTATATAGAATTTTGATTCTAAATTGACTATACGTGGATCTAAAATACTGTCCTCTTAAAATGAGCCCTAAACTTCAACAAAGTATTCATTTTTTAAGAGCAAGCTCAGTGTTCTTAAAAATAAATCCATCCTCTATTCCGGTATACAGTTTACCTACTTCAGCAACAGACAACTTCAGGCAATTCCAAGCCTGATGCCTCAATGAAAGGTGTTACCAAAGGATAAAAAAGTACAAGGTCGCAAAGAGCAATTAAAATATTCACCAGGCAGACTCCCAACGGCATGTATAGAATCTGGCAATACGACAATAGCTTCCATGTTGAAAGGATATTTTTCTTTTACATGGCGAAAAGTGTCACTCAACAAATTAATATGGCAGGTAAATAATCTGAATTTCCGATTTCTCAACGCAAGAGTAAAAAACAAGTCCCGCCGGGGGTAGCATCTCGACGATAGTGAACCATTATAATTTATGAGGTTGGTGTTTCCTGGCAGTATTTTATATCAGTTCTTGACTTCGGAAGACATAATGAAACCCCGGGATACGGCCTGTGTCCTCCTCCCAGGCTGCTTACAAATCATAAGATGCAAAATTTTTCTTCTTTTGGAGCTGCCTCTACAGTCAATACTCCAGGATTACATCAAGAAACAACTTGACCTTACTTCAGGGATAAGAGCTTCTACCCTTTTTGTCGTATTTTCTACTTTAACATCAGTCTTTTCTATATACTCATTTAGTCCATCAATTAATTTATTTTGACTGGTCAATTCTTTGTGTATCGCTTCGGCGATCTCATGAGTTCGATTTACAGTTTTTAATAAAATGTTCAACTGTTGATCTTGCTCTTTCATCATCAGCTCTTGTTTTTCCTGTAATTCCGTATTGCTTAAAGAAGATAATATTTTTTTAGTACTGCTATTTTTCTTCATGATTAAAACCTTGTTTTATTTAATTATTGTATTTTACTATCTTTTGATCTAGTTACATAAATGTTTATTATTTAAACAAATAAGCATGATTATACGCTTCCCGATTCGAAATCAACAACAATAAACAGATCTGTCGTAACTCCATGAATGCGCCACTTTTATGGAGTTAGGATATAGCAGGCCTGCACAATAATTGATTCGATATTTTTTATACTATAATTTATTTAAACTTAAACGGAGAATGTCATGCCCTTTCAACTTCCTTTTGAAAAAAAGAAAAACCCATTAAATCCTGTGGGGCTCTGTTCTTCAGATATTTGTTTCGTGAACTTGTCAGTATTTTCTGCTTCGGAATTATTCGCAGGGGCAGACCCGGAAAAGGTCATACAAGAATTAACTATGGTAAGCAAATCATATGGCTCAGCAATAAGCTACCATAGATTGCCCGCTGGCTCTACAAAAGATCTGTCAGAGCATTCAAAATATTACCTTAATCTTATCGATAAGGCTATTGAAGATGTCAATTTAAGTCTGGATGACAATAGCAAGGCAACGTATTCTCTCAGATTTGCTCTATTACAACCATTACTTGTGAACCTGGTAGCGGCTGCGGAAGTATTGAAAAACGAAAAAACTCAAGAACAGGAACAAAAATCAAGTCATTCTGTAAGATTCATGTAATTCCTACTTTTCCATTCAGAGTTGGGGAATCCATAGAAAATTATTGGGAATTTTTCATTGGACGACTAAAATTTTCTTGCGCAATTTGATTAGCTTCTTCTTCATTACATAAATAGGAGTCTCGAGTTAAGCCAGCAATTATTATGCGTAATTCTCTAGGCATGGCCTCGCTAAAAAAGAATTGTCCACTATGAGTGCGTTCCGCTTGAGCAAATAAACGCGCGTTTTTTCTAATTTCCGCACGAGGAGCATTTGCCAAATACAATTGGCGGTTTTTTTCATTTTCATCAATAGGTACATTGTGGGCAAGTATTTTTTCGTACTTGGATTGGACAGCAAGCAATAATATGGACTCATCTGGCATTTAAAAAAAGTATCCAGGCTTCCTTTTGGAATGGTTAGTGATGCATATAGAAATAGACATGATTGAATGATGAAGCTTATCCGAATGAATCTCATAGTCGACATTAAATTGATCTAATTCTGAAGTGATAAATGTTTTTGGTGCACGTAATACAATTTTATTGAAATGATCAAGCACATAACTGAGTAATTTACTTCCATTCGGATTAAAATGCTGCAAACGAAATTCTTCTATCTTTCTGTAACGAGGCCATCCCCATGGCGGGTCGATAAGGACAGCATCAGCTTTTATCTCAGCAGCAACATCGAAAAAATCTCCATGAACAAACGTGATATGATGTTCAACACCATAAACACGAGCATTATTTTTAGCCATTGCTAAACGGACGGAATCCATTTCGATAGCAATGACTTTTTTACCTGTTCTTGCCAGAGCAATAGCCGACCCGCCAATACCACAAAAACCATCTACTACAATCTTCGCATTATTGAATAATTTGGCTTGAGTGAGCGCAGCCTCTTCAGGCATAACGGTATGCAAACCTTCAGAGTCTGTCTGAACCCCCTCATCAAAGCGATGAAAATAATCGTATCGCTTATCCCAATATTGTTGCAATTTAGGGCCAAATGGGCAAATTTCAGATGACTTCATTTTTTACCTGTATCAAAGTGCACCCCATATAGCAAGCCTGCCTGCATAATCGAGGATTGAAAATTTTAGAGTTTCCTTGTTTGTATGGAATAGAGTTGTTTGATTGACGTTCTGCATAGAGGATACCTCAATATTGTTATATTTAAGTATCCCTCGACACATAGCCACTTATTACATCAGCATTAGAATATTGCTCATAGATAACACTACTTTTTTCATTATTATCAACAGCAGTAAAAAAAGGTATTTTACTCGTATTTTTTTGATTAGATTGTTCTAATGACTTTGCCAGTTTAGGGATTGGGTTTTGATCAAAGGGATTTGCCCACGAGTCACACCAGGATTCCACTGCATCAGCATTGTCTAGTGCTTTTTCGAACTCTTCTCGTGTTTGCCCGAGATCTTCTCTGGAATAATAGTTATCGCTAAGAAATGCTGGTCTTAATGTATCACGTACCCAATAGTAAAGATCTTGTGATTTAGACGCACGGCGTAATCTGAAAAGTTGATGCAGTTCCTCTTCGCTAAGCCAATCTTTATAAATTGCATCTTGTCTTCTATTTTCCAGATAAAATTCTTCCTTGTCAGAATAACACCACACCACTCTCAACATCGGATATTTTTTACATTGTTTCTCAAAAATGGCTTTGAATTCTGCCTGGTTTTTGAATGGGATGATATGCGACTGATTAATTTTCACTAATTGTCGTAATTTTTCCAAACCATTTAAACTAACCATCATATTAGTCAGGTTGTGTGAGTTGAAATTAAGAGGAGTTTTTAATAAGTCCAATCCTCCGCAAACCAAAGCTAACATCATTCGGCTTCCAATATTTGATAGACGATTATCAGAAGTGAAACTGACCAGACTCACAATTCTTGCCAGATCGCGATCAGTGAAACCTACTTCTTTAAATTGTTCATAATAGTCCGCCAACATTTCTATATTTTTAGTCAACTCTATAGAAGTGACAGCTCTTTCTTTAAGACGCGTTCAGGTATTCCGGGTTAAAACCAAGCTCTTCTAATTCAGACCAGGGGTCTTGGAGTGGAGAAAACATTTAATTCACCTTAAATTGGTTAAAAGGACAAAAAATATATCGCGTGGTTATTTATTTTACTATTTCCAATTTCGAAACCGTTATTTTCCAAATAAATACATTCTCTAAAAATATCAAACTGATTAAAATAAGCACACTTAGATTTAATTTAGGAATATAATATGGAAAATAAGACAAAGGCATTAAATTTTCTTAGCCGTATTGGGCGATGTATTGTACCCCAATCAAATCCTCAAATAATGAAGCAATTATTATCAGCGCTTGGGCTGGATAATATAAACACTGGTAATGAAGAATATAAATTTTTTATCCAAACAATTAAAAGAAAAGCCATTGATCTGAAGCCGTTAATTGACAAGATCAAATCAGATATTTTAAAAAATGAACCTTTATGTACTTTGCTTGCCTATATTGAAGAAAACGAATTAATTGATGACGCTGAAATTGAAAATGCGTCTTCTACGATACAGCTCCAGATTAATTTATTATGCCTTTTAGAAGCAATAACCATCACTATGGCCAATAGTAATGATTTTGCTCATGATATTTATAACCATATGATGAAGCAAAGAGGAAAAGGCGCCACAGGTAATCCTTTTTACAATTTTTTATTTGGAATACCTTCTCGTGCCACCTTATTTGAAAGATTAAAACTGATTTCCATAGATCCTGGTTTGACAAGCATTATATTCCACCGACTGATGGGAGCAAATCCCGAAACTCAAGCTGATCTCGATGATTTTGTAAGTCAAAATCGTTTATCTGGATGGAATGCTGATATAGAACTGGCTAATTTTGATGTTGCATCAACAAGTACTTTACCCGCTATGGGAGTTAATATTTTAGAAGCGGTGTGGGAAGACGCAACAGGCCACAATAAAAATACCGGTGGTATTTTAAATGCACAAGCTGGCTTGGGATTAATTGGTATCATGGAAGAACAAGAATACACCACTTCTTTTAAATTGGCTGAAACTACTTTACCACAAGGCACTGCACTTCATTCAGATTTAGGTTATTCATTGATACCTGAGCTAAAAGTTGATAACTCACCAAAAAAAGTATCTCAGTTTCATATCGATAAGCGATGGATGAATTTATACAATAGCTGGAATTTATGTTTTGTGATTGCAAATATAGACCCTGTATTCGTACCACTTAAATTGTTAATACCCAGTGTGTTTTCAGCGGAACCATCCAATTATAAAGAAACGAGAGTGCTCACCTTATTTCTTGTTGCCAATCTCTTCTTAAACCAAAAAACTCTTAATCACCCTCTATTTTCCAATAATTTTTCCTTTCGAAATGGAGCTACTATTATGAAAAAATGGGGGGAAATCAATAAAAATCATGCCAGTGAATTATTACAACAATGTTGTCTGAAAGAATACAAAGAACCTGATGCTTTATATAATAGTATACTTGGTGAGCATCCTCACTTAAACTTTGTGTTAAAACTTGTCTCTTATTTTCAGGACTCACATCAGTTTAGACTCACTAAAACAGCAAAACAAAGTACATTGAGCGATTATTCATTTTTCTCAGGTAATGCCGCATCTGTGGATAATTCAGAGCAACTGCATTTAGCCTCTCAACCTTCTTTGAATAAGGTATAAAAATTTTGTGCTTTTATCTCATTGAATAAGTACTTGGAACCGGAGACTTGTTATAGCTAGTCTCCGTTAAAAAATTTCCTTTTGGAATCGCTCATGAGGTAATGTGACTAGAACAGGACTTACGAAAAACTCCAAGGTCAAGGCAAAAAATGTTTTTAATGAGGGAGTTTAGATAAACTAAATGACCGAATTAAAAACATTTTTTAACGATGAGATTGGAGTTTTTCGTAAGTCCTGCAGAATTTTAAGCTGCTGTTTTAAAGATAATATCAGCTTTCTCTGTCAGGAAATCATTGTTGTTGATTTACAAAACCGTCATCCAGGTCTATACCATTTAAAAAGAGTTCAATTAAGAAAATTTCAAGATGAATATTTTATCCTGTTTGAAAGGCTTTATTGCAACTGTTGATTGCAAAAGTTTTTCAAAGGCAGCACAAAAATTATACATATCCCCCTCTAAATTAAGCAAACAAATAACCTGGCTGGAGGAGGAATTAAAAGTTACCTTGTTGATACGCTCTACAACACGATTAATTGTTACTGAATCAGGTCATAGGTTGTATGAAAAGGCATTAGATCTTTTCGAGCAATTAGAGCTAGTCAAGGTCATTGCAACACCCGATCAGTTCGAATTAAACGGCGTAATCAGGCTCTATCTTACTGTTACTCCGGCAATTCCCTACTTAACCTCATTAAGTATTCAATTTATGCGTAAATATCCCGGGATTGAAATAGATTTTATTGTAGGTTCGGATACAAAAGAGCTCTATTCCTCTACCTTTGATCTGGCTATTTCATTTGATGATGTCAAACATGCAAAACTGGTTTGCAAAAGATTATTTTCAATCAAGAGAAATGTTTTTGCTTCGCCTGGTTATATTACTCAATATGGGCTTCCTAAGACAATCGACGAGTTACCAAAGCATAACTGTTTGATTAACACTCTCTATGGCCTGCAAAATAAATGGGTTTTTAACAAAAAAATCATTCATGTCTCAGGAAATTTTAAAAGCAATAATGCGGGAGTTTTAAAACAAGCTGCGCTTGCAGGCCTGGGACTTTTATGGGTCCCTTATTTTTCAGTTTATGAAGAAATAAAAAATGAAGCATTAATTCAGGTACTACCCCATGAATCTTCACCAGATATTAATCTTTATGCAATTTACCCAAAATCTATAATAGATGAACAAAAAATTAATTTACTATTGAACTTTTTTTGTGAAAAAGCCTTGTCAGAAAACATTGCGACATACTTTATTGATGAAAATAATTAAAAAGGGGGCAGTAATTTAATCTATTTTCTATTGCAAATTCAAAGAATTAGATTAATTTATCTAAAATTAAAGTGTCACTTATTGGGAGATAACCTCTCCTTTTGGATAAAGCCAAACTTAACGAGAGAGCCAACTCCATGCCCTCAACAAAAAAGATTGAAAAACATAACGACTCCAATCCTGCATTGCGAGCACTGAGTCTATCAGCCTTAGGCATCGTTTACGGAGATATCGGAACAAGCCCTCTTTATACTTTTAAAACGGTGATATTGCTGACTGGAGGGAGAACTCCAGACGTAAACACCATTATGGGTTCGGTATCATTGATTATATGGACTCTGATAATCATTGCTTCGTTTAAATACATCTGCTTTGCTTTACGGATTGACAACGACGGGGAGGGGGGGGTTCTTGCGCTAATGTCTCTTTTAAGTTTAAAACTAAAGCAAAGGCCTTTCATTATCGCAGTGGGACTTATGGGAGCTGCTCTAATCTATGGAGATGGCACAATTACCCCGGCTATATCCGTGCTCTCCGCTGTAGAGGGACTGAAGATCCTTTCCCCATCACTTAAGTATTATGTTTTGCCTATTGCAATAACGATTCTGATAATTCTTTTTGCGATTCAATCTAAAGGTACCACCACCATTGGAAAGGCATTTGGCCCAGTGATGGCCTTTTGGTTTTTAATCATTGGTATTTTAGGGGCAAGAGGAGTTATCCAACACCCTTCTATATTAGCGGCGATTAATCCCATCTATGGCCTAAGTTTTTTATTTTCAAATGGCGCAACAGGATTTTTTATTTTATGTGGGGTCTTTCTTTGTGTCACTGGTGCAGAAGCCTTATATGCCGACCTGGGACATTTTGGTACCGCTCCAATTCGCTGCGCCTGGTTTGGCTTCGTTTTTCCAAGCCTTATCTTTAACTATCTGGGACAAGCCGCTTTGGTTTTGGAAGGAGCATCCACAGAACATAATATTTTTTACATGCTGTGCCCAAGTGATTTTTTATTACCGTTAATAATTCTGTCCACCGTTGCAACAATTATTGCCAGCCAAGCCATTATTACCGGAGCATTTTCCATGACAAGACAAGCAATGCAACTGGGCTGGCTACCTAGGTTACGAGTCACACAAACGTCTTCAGAGGGTTATGGGCAAATTTATATAGGAGTTGTTAATTGGCTTTTAATGCTGGCTACCCTTGGGCTTACTATTGGATTTGGTAGTTCTGAAAAATTAGCTGCTGCCTACGGTATTGCTGTTTCAGCCACTATGCTTTGCACTACAATTCTTTTGTTTATTGCCCTGCATAAACTATGGAAATGGAGTATCATCAAATCAGGGCTTGTTGCTGGATTATTCCTGGTTGTCGACGCTTCTTTTTTTGCGGCTAACCTCACCAAGTTTGCCAATGGCGGATATATACCAATCACATTAGCAGTCATAATCTATTCCATAATGTATATTTGGCATAAAGGCTATAAAACCGTTGCAATCAAACAAAAAGAAAAAAATATAACTATCGATTCCTTTCTGGAAAGTATTCAAACAGAAGGGATAGTGCGTGTGGCTAAAACAGCCGTTTTTCTTACCTCCAAAGACCAAGACATTCCTCCTATCCTGGTTTGGCATGTAAAGAAAAATCGTGTGTTGCAAGATAAGGTGATTATTTTAAAAGTTAACAATTTGTCCATTCCATGGTGTAAATCCGATGATCAATTACAAATTATGGAAGTAGCAACTGGCATTTGGCGTGCTGTAGCCAATTATGGCTTTATGGAACATCCAAACATTCCCAAATTGTTAAAAAAATTACAAACTCAAGGCTTTGACATCAATGTCAAAGACATTACCTATTATATCGGACACGAGACAATTGTCATCCGAAATAATAGTAATACTCTGTTAAAATACATTAAAACCCTATTCGTTTTTATGCATCGCAATGCGCTTCCCATGAGTAACTATTTTCATCTTCCCCCAGAATCGGTATTTGAAATTGGGCGACAGATAGAAATTTAGTGAAAATAATTGACCCCACACCTCAGAAATCTCAGAGAAACAGTGCAAGTTTATGGCCTTATACTGCACACTTAATGATTGGTACATGTTAACAAAACATGATTAAACATTGGCGCTACTTTGCTTTTGCAGACTATACCCGGGAGCCTGGAAAAGCTCAAAAAGATATAAAAAAATGATCTATAATAGTAAAACAAATACTTTGGATGATAAAATGGTTCAATTTGCCAAACCATCTAATGGCCCTCAAAATGATTGTGGGCGCATTAATCTATTGATTGATTACGAGCTAGGACCATACCAAAATATCATCAAAAAATGGATTGCCAAACTTGAAGAAAATGGTAAAAAAAATCCATCTAATATCTCTCAATTTAAATTTGGAAAAATTTTAGGATATCTTTTACTTCAATGCATAAAAAAAGCCAATTTATCTCCAAAAGATTTCAAGTCTTTTGCTGAAAATCCTTGGGAAGAACCTCATTATCAATCTGCACGAATCGCTGGAAAATATGTAGTAACTCAAGATACGTACCGAATTTACTTTTCTATACCAGGGATTGATCGTTCAGACCAGGAAAAAATAAATGCCAATAAAGAGCAGGCACAAATACATCATTTCACAACTATGACCAATGATGGCCTTATGGTTTTTTCCTTTGAAGATAAAATAGAAAATATCAACTCCCGCTTATTTGTAGAACTGGCAAAAAACATAGAAGTAGACTCAGAAGCATGGAACCAATTAATACAATTTACAGAAAAAAAGCTTCTATTTCCACAAGATGATATTTCATCAAAGTTGCCGCAAGTATTTGGCTTCCTCTTATACGCGAGCATCTTTCCGGAACAAAGGGACGAGGTTTTTAATGACCTTTGTTCATTGCTCTTAAAATCAAAGAACTTTGAATCAGAGCACCTTCCTGAATTTCGTTCAATAACTACAAGACTACTTAAAGACATTATTCCTGATTATGAAACCAAAGTGATGGCATTCCTGCATAAAAACAACAATCCAATGCGTTATAAGGAAAACGACATCAGAGAACAAGGAGCCCTTTTAGGTCTTTCAAGGGAAAAAGTTGACTTAGTGCAAAACGAAATGAGAGAACGCAAATCCCTGGAAGAACAAAACAACAATCGATCACAAACCATTGAACTTAGAAAAACTCTCATTGGCGCAGCGGATGAATACCTTAGATGGCGCAATAATGAAAGCAAAGAAACCGATTATCAAAAAAGCTCAGGCACGCTCACCTGGTTACGTCATTATACTGATTTCGGCAAAAATCGGGCCAATGATTTAAAAAATGAGCTTAATAAAGCACAAGATTTAAAGACCATGCTTGATGTTATTCAAAAACATTTCGCAAACAATTCCCGGTTACATAATCATTCTCTTGATAGCTATCTGTTAAGAGCTGTCAATAAAGATTTTAATAAATTCAAGTCAATATTTAATTTTGAACATCTTGCAATAAAAAATGATACCCACGCTACCCGTGAATGTCTAAGAGAAGAAATGTTGCGAATGGCAACAAAAACAAACATGAATGTTACATTGGAAAATCCGACAGGTAGTATACAAGAAAGCCCCTCTCTGCCTAATAAAACAAAAGTCCATATCAGTATCATAAAGATTCCTGCTAATGAACGAGAGGAAAATATTTTGGCAGTCCACACAGCATTAAGAAATGATGAATTGCTGAAAAATCAAGATGGCTCCGTTCCAACTATCATAAAGGAAATACGAGACATTGTAGGGAAAATCGATCCGTCAGAAGAAGACAATATAGCCACTGCCATTATTGAAATCAAAAGAAAAATAGCTGACAGCAGTGACAATAATTACAACGAGAATGTTCATGACATCATCAAAGCATTTGAGAGTCCTAGTTGTTGTGATTTTAGAAAAATCCGTGCTGCCTTAACAACCAACCCCGCAATGGACAAAATAATGAATCCTGTCAGGGTAGGAATGCAGCCAAACTAATTCAAATTATTTTGTCATAGATTATTTTTTTACCTCGCAGCTATCCTACTACCAAGACGGGATTATTCGTATTTACCAAAAGACTGGTTAATACTGAAACAGCCTTGATTCAAAAAATGTGCAAATAAATTTTAAATACTATACTTTCAGCAACACCAGTTGAGGGTTGGACCGCCGGCAAAAAGAAAAGGGAAAGGGACAATGAAGGAACAACAGAATATTTCAGCTCCCTGTTGGCATGAGCAATCAGTAGAAAAAACATTTGCTACCCTAAACACCACAGAGCGAGGGATAGGTGAGCAGGAATCTAAAAAACGATTAGAGTATTATGGTTTCAATCGCTTAGCTGAACCCGAAAGAAGAAGTGCTTTTACAAGCTTCTTGCTCCAGTTTCATAACATACTCATCTATGTACTATTAGGTGCGGCTGTGGTGACCTCTCTCCTGCAACACTGGGTAGATACCGCTGTTATAGTAGCTGTTGTTATCATCAATGCCCTGATAGGTTTTATCCAGGAAGGAAAAGCGGAAAAAGCTCTGGATTCGATTCGAAAAATGCTGTCTCCTGCTGCCACAGTGTTACGCGATGGGGAGAGACGGCATATTAGCGGTGAACAGATTGTGCCAGGCGATATTATTTTTCTGGAGGCAGGGGATAAAGTTCCTGCTGACGTACGCTTAGTAAGATCTCATGGTTTGAGGGTTCAGGAAGCTATATTAACAGGCGAATCCATTCCTGTTGAAAAACAAATTCATCCTGTCGCAAAAGATACAGAATTAGGCGACAGAACTTGTATGGCCTTTAGTGGAACATTGGTAACCAATGGCCAAGGAAAAGGGATTGTTGTAGCAACAGGATCATCCACCCAAATAGGACATATTAGTGGCTTATTATCCAAAGTAGAATCATTAACCACACCATTAATCCTACAAATTGGGCTGTTTGCAAAATGGCTCACTTTATTCATTCTGCTGATTGCAGCACTACTTCTTGTTTATGGTTATTTTGTCCAACATCATCCGTTTACCGAATTATTTATGGTAGTGGTCAGTTTATCAGTTGCTGCTATCCCTGAGGGTCTTCCCGCCGTACTTTCAATTACTCTGGCTATTGGGGTACAGACGATGGCACGACGACATACCATTGTGCGCCGATTACCTGCTATTGAAACCCTGGGCTCCGTATCAGTCATTTGTACTGATAAAACGGGTACCCTGACTCTTAACGAGATGACCGTCGCTTCTGTCTTAACCAGTAATCATCTGTTTATTTTGGATGGTATCGGTTATCAGCCTCAAGGGAAAATTACTTTAAACAAACAAGTCATTGCTAACAATGAACATCCTTTGCTCAAGAAACTCGCGCGTGCCGCGATGCTTTGTAACGATGCCGCACTTCACAACCAGGAAGGCAACTGGACTGTAGAAGGCGATCCCATGGAGGGCGCCTTACTTGCATTTGCCGGTAAAACAGGACTGGCTATGCAAGAAGAAAACGTCTTGTGGGTACGTACCGATATGATTCCTTTCGATGCCAGACATCGGTTCATGGCGACTTTAAACCATGATCATTTGAAGCACGCGATGATTTTTGTCAAAGGTGCTCCTGAGCAAATTTTGAAGATGTGTCAAAATCAACAAACCGATTCGGGAGAAGTACAGCCTCTAAATGAGTCTTATTGGAAGGAACAAATGGAGCAGGTTGCCGCAAGAGGACAGAGATTACTGGCCTTTGCAGTTAAAAAAACAAAACCAGAACATACCGTTTTGGAGTTTGCCGATATTGAGGCTAGTTTGACATTACTTGGGATGGTTGGGTTAATTGATCCTCCAAGACCCGAGGCCATTGAAGCCGTGGCACAATGCCATACAGCGGGCATTCAGGTCAAAATGATTACAGGAGATCATGCAATCACAGCACTGGCTATTGGCCGCCAAATTGGACTTAAAAACCTTGATAAAGTATTAACTGGTATTGATTTGGATAACATGGATGATGCCATACTCAAAAATATTGTGTTGGAGACCGACATTTTTGCCCGAACCAGTCCAGAGCATAAACTAAGGTTGGTTATGGCATTGCAATCACATGGGATGACTGTCGCCATGACTGGTGATGGTGTGAATGACGCCCCTGCATTAAAACGAGCAGACGCAGGAATTGCCATGGGGAGAAAAGGCAGCGAAGTAGCTAAAGAAGCTGCGGAATTTGTACTGGTGGATGATAATTTCGCCTCTATTGTCGCAGCCGTTCGTGAAGGTCGTACTGTTTATGACAACCTTAAAAAGGTCATCAGTTGGACTTTACCTACTAATGCGGGTGAGGCAATGACTATTATTTTAGCTTTACTTTTGGGGCTCAGTTTGCCAGTGACGCCGATTCAGATTTTATGGATTAATTTAATAACCGCGGTTACTTTAGGGATCGTGCTGGCTTTTGAACCAACGGAAGAAGGTACCATGCATCGTCCACCGCGTCCTCGCAGCGAACCTCTGTTAACTGGCAGTTTGGTATGGCACATTATTCTGGTTTCCATTCTATTCATTTGTGGGGTTTTTGGACTCTATTTCTACGCACTCGATCGTGGCCACTCGATTGAACTGGCTCGCACAATCGCTTTGAATACATTAGTTGTACTTGAAATTTTTCATCTGTTTTATATTCGCAACATTTACAGCACCTCACTCACATGGAAAGCAGTTCAAGGAACAAAAGTGGTTTGGATGGCGGTCATCGTGGTTACTGTGGCACAATTTGCAATCACCTACTTCCCTCTGTTGCAAACAATATTTGTTACCGAAAATGTTCCATTCTGGGATGGGGTATTAATCGTTCTAACTGGATCTGTATTTTTCGCTGTGCTTGAAATTGAAAAGCAACTTCGTTTGAGAATAAATGTTATAAGCCATCTCAGCACACAAAAAAATACGCATCACACCGATAAACTCCTGTGATGGATTGGTTATAAATCCATCGTCTAATTCTGACTCCCAAGTCCTCGATGGTTAGGCAATGACGAAGGAAGTACACATTTCCATGATTTTAAGGTATGGTTATTCACTTACCTGATATGAAAAACATACATTACAAGGGCTATGATCAATGACCATCTATTTTTTGTTTGGCAAAACTGGCTCGGGCAAAAGTTACATTGGAGATCTGCTCAGACAGCTAAACATCGTCCATATCGATGGTGATAACCACATCACCCAAAAAATGCGTGACTGCCTAATTGAAGATGAACAAATGACCCCAGAGATGATTGATGAATTTGTTGATGTCTTGATTGATGTTATCAAGACACAAAAAACAAAAACACCGAACGAGAGTTTTGTTATTTCACAAGCCATGTATCTCGACAAGCACCGTCTCAAGTTATTAAACGCCATACCCGAGCTCAAATTTGTAATGATTGATGTCACTCCCGTACTGAGGGCAAGCCGCATCACCAATCGATTTCGCAACCAGGAAAGCAAAGTAAGCCTGCGCTATGCCAACAAAATGGATACATTTTTTGAGTATCCTTCACATGAAACAATACGGCTTGAAAACAATCAAGGCTCAGATGAAACACTTATAGAGCAAATCCGTGAAAAAATGCCAGCACTTTTTAACATGGATTCAAAAGAAGAATTAAACCCAAGCATAAAGCTTCAGTTTGCATAATATTCAGATCCATATCAAGATATGGTTGAAATAACGAACGCATGCAGCAACTGTCTTGAAGTTAGAACTTAAGACAGTTGCTACTTGCCAGTTGGGATTAGAGGCTTTGACCTTTTAAAAAAGATATTGTAACCCAAGAGCAACGGTATAGTGTTTATTGGATAAACCCGCTGAGTCACCGAAATAACTGCGCTCGCCCGTGTCATTGTCAATGATTTCAGTATCCGCTCTCCCATTAGAATAATGATTGTAAGATGCCTCGACAAAAATTTTCGTGTTAGGCTTCAAAAAATAGCCAGAATGAACCGTTGCCGCATAATATCTGGAGCTATTTCCTCGCTCATTGAATGTTAAGTTGCGGGCATAATGCTCATCATGATCTCGAGCTGAAACCCAGTCGCTAAATTTTAAAAGAGCGCCAAACTCAAAATTATTAACAAAATACTTCCCTGCCAAACCAACGTAAGGAGTTCTAAATTTTTGTTGGTATCCAATTCCAGGTTGATCACTGGGAAAGCAACCGGTATAGAGCCCTCCGTTATATTGATAACAGCCTCCAGTAGCTTTCCAGTCAAAGGAGTTCCATTGATAGCCAGTGGCCAGACCTAACTTGTAATTTTGTTTTTGCATCAACCAGGCCCTTAAGCTCATATCTAACTCATTCGCATAATTGAGATGGGTATCCTCGTGATGAGACCAGTGAGTCCAGGTTTCTTGATAAGGATTGAACCAATCATAATCATCCATAGCAGCCTTATTTTTTACCAAGGTTGTCCAACCTCGACCATTCATGCTAAGCCAATCTAGGACATCGTAATTTAATTCCCCTTTTATTATCGGAGCATTTTTTATGCGCCAATCCAGCTGGCTTAACTTCGTATCTGTCTCTGGATGGTAAACATATTCATGAGCGTCACCTGACAGCATGCCTAGAGAAGCACTTAATGACAAATCATTAAAACGGTAATCCGCAGCATAAATATGGAATGAGAAAAAAAAGGATAAAAAGATTGGAGCCAACAAAACTATTTTATTTTTCATATTTTTTCCTAGTTAAGGCTGGCATTCCTTGCAGCAAAGTGACTTTTAAAAACCAATCGCATTATTGTGATCCATAATGATCTTGTCAAGATCAATATTAAAAAATATTAATCATTAAGGATTCTAATCAAGCAATATCATATCGCTCAGTTGAGAAAGCAGGTACGGCTAGATCGGAGTGAGTATTTTGGGTAACCATTTTTTGAGTGTGGACACTGGGCTTTCTGGACAACAAAGCAAAACCAAATACAAGCAAGCTGAATAATAATAAATACACCAAATCCCAATACTGGGGGAGTATATGCTTACCACCATAATTACCTAGAAATGAGAAAATACCAAGGCCGAAAAGATAGAATATAAACCATAATGCTTGTTTGCTATCAATTTCCCGATGTGTGTTTTTTATAAAGCAATAAAGAAAAGAGCACACTACTCCCAGAATAGTGGCCACCAATAACTTTCGCACACTCTGGAAACCTGTCCAATAAACGCCAACTGTACAAACATAAAATCCGATAAAGCCAATAAGGTTACTCCCTTGCAAACAAAATGGCCGCTTATAGTGGGGTAACTGGTGGCGTAAACAAACAAGCGCTACAGGTCCTATGGAATAGCTAATCATTAATATTGCTACAAGAAAAGCCGACATTTCCTGCCATCCGTGTAACACGAGCGACATGGTGGCAGCGAGTAAGAAATTTACACCTAAACTAACCCAAGGCACTTGATACCTGTTTTGTTTGGTAAGAATTTCAGGTGTAGGAACAACTGAGCCCATACTGCTTAGCATATGAGCTGCTGTGGTTGAATAAACAAGACCAGTGGAATAAGGTGATATAAACGCATCGGCATACAATAAAATACTCAACCAAAGCATCCCAGCCAGTGCAGCCAGAGCGGCAAATGGTCCTGCATCACCGGTAAAAGACAAATTCACCCACCCTTTTTCCAACGCTTGTTCGCTAATACTCCCAATAAAGGACCATTGCAAACCAGTGTAAAGCAGTGTCACGAACACTAATGAACCACCCAAAATCAGCGGTATGTATTGTCCTGGTTTTTCCAGTTCACCCATCATGATAACCACTTGTCTAAACCCTAATAAGGAAAAAAGTACCCCTCCACTTGACATGGCAGCCATAACTCCCTGCCAGCCATAAGGCATGAAACCACCGTGCTGAAAAAAATTACCCGGGTGATAACTCATGGTTACCAAGCTTGCAATAGTGAGCACAGGGATTATTATCTTCCAAACAGTAAATGCGGCATTAATGCGGGCAAACAAACCAATACCGAAATAATTAAACAAAACAAAACTCATTAATACAACCAGCGACAGCATATAACCTATTGGAGTATTTCGATAGTGCAAAGCGTCATGGGTTACCAGACCTGGAAGGTAATTACTGGCGTATTGAATGACACCTTGCGTTTCAATCACTAGCAAAATAGCCAGGGAAAACCAGGTCATGACATTCATGATAATGCCAGTCAAACGTCCATGGGTATATAAAGGCAAGCAAGCCAGGCTGTCGGACTTTGGAAACATCGTACCTAATTCAGCGTAAGATAAAGCAACAAACAGAAGTAAAAAACCTGCCAGTGGCCAAGCGATAATGGCAGCGGGACCAGCAAAATGAGCAGAATATAAAGAACCAAATAACCAGCCTGAGCCCACCATGCTGGTAATTGCAATCCAAAGTAAACTCAAAGCACTTAAATTTTTATTCATCTGACTTTTCACATGTCCTTATGATTTTAATGCGGGCAAACAATTCGTCAATCAACAGAGTGAAAACATTATTTTTGCATTGTAAACAGGAATATCATGACTACCAACTCTATAAGAGTCAAGTTTAACCGGGTATGGTAAGAAGACCTTCCTGTATTAGGAAAAAAGGAAAAACTTGAGCATGCACCAGTGACTTCCTTTGATATGGAACAGGCATTTTTTAGCCCGAAATCTCTCACTTGACAGTGTCTTTGCTTCGTTTGCTTAGCCACCCCCCATTAAGCTATAGTTAGCAATTTAATCGATTATGATCTGATACTGGGAGTGTCTATGGATGGAAAAATCAGGGGTACAACAACCGGGTGTCCGGTGATACATGGCGGTATGACGTCTACAGGACCATCCAACACGGCATGGTGGCCCAATGCCTTGAACCTGGATATATTGCATCAGCATGACACCAAGACAAATCCAATGGGAAAAGATTTCAACTACCGTGAAGAAGTCAAAAAACTAGATTTTGAAGCACTCAAAAAAGATTTGCATGCTTTGATGACTGACAGTCAGGCGTGGTGGCCTGCTGATTGGGGACACTATGGTGGTTTAATGATTCGTATGTCCTGGCATGCCGCTGGTTCCTATCGTGTGGCTGATGGACGTGGCGGTGCTGGTACAGGCAATCAGCGTTTTGCGCCATTGAATTCCTGGCCTGACAATGTGAATCTGGATAAAGCGCGTCGCTTGTTATGGCCGATCAAGAAAAAATATGGCAACAAAATCAGTTGGGCAGACTTAATTGTCTTGGCCGGTACCATCGCTTATGAGTCAATGGGACTTAAAACATTCGGCTTTGGTTTTGGCCGTGAAGACATTTGGCATCCTGAAAAAGACGTTTACTGGGGTTCAGAACAAGAATGGTTGGGTGCCAAGCGTTACGATGGCAAAAGCCGTGAATCTCTGGAAAACCCGCTGGCGGCAGTACAAATGGGATTAATTTATGTGAATCCCGAAGGAGTGAATGGTCAACCTGATCCGCTTCGCACTGCGCAGGATATTCGTGTAACCTTCGGACGCATGGCTATGAACGACGAGGAAACCGTTGCCCTGACTGCCGGAGGACATACTGTTGGCAAATGTCACGGTAATGGTAATGCAAAATTTTTGGGACCGGAGCCTGAGGCAGCTGATATTGAGGACCAAGGGCTTGGCTGGATTAACAAAACCACCAGAGGCATAGGCCGTAATACTGTTTCAAGTGGTATTGAAGGTGCATGGACGACACACCCTACCCAGTGGGACAATGGCTACTTCTATTTATTGCTGAATTACGATTGGGAACTGAAAAAAAGCCCCGCTGGTGCCTGGCAATGGGAACCCCTCCATATTAAGGAAGAAGATAAACCAGTAGATGTTGAAGACCCTACCATCCGGCACAACCCGATCATGACTGATGCTGACATGGCAATGAAAATGGACCCCGTTTATCGTAAAATTGCTGGGCGCTTTTACCAAGACCCCGACTATTTTGCAGAAGTTTTCGCTCGAGCCTGGTTTAAACTGACCCATCGTGATATGGGACCGAAGGCGCGCTACATTGGTCCGGATGTTCCTAAAGAAGACTTGATTTGGCAAGATCCGGTGCCAGCAGGTAACAAAAGTTATGATGTTTCTGCCGTCAAAGCAAAAATTGCGGCCAGCAATCTGACCATCGGTGAAATGGTTTCTACAGCATGGGACAGCGCACGAACTTTCCGCGGATCAGATAAGCGCGGTGGCGCGAATGGAGCACGCATACGATTAAGCCCACAAAAAGACTGGGAAGGCAATGAGCCACAACGCCTGGCTAAAGTCTTACGAGTACTTGAAAACATCGCTGCCGATACAAACGCCAGCGTAGCTGATGTGATTGTGCTTGCCGGAAATATTGGCATTGAGAAAGCTGCCAAGGCAGCTGGTTTTGACATTATCATTCCCTTTGCTCCCGGTCGTGGCGATGCGACCGATGACATGACGGATGCAGAGTCCTTTGATGTGCTGGAACCTCTTCATGATGGTTATCGTAACTGGCTTAAGAAAGAATATGATGTCCGTCCGGAAGAGCTCATGCTGGATCGCACCCAGCTCATGGGATTGACAGCTCATGAGATGACAGTCCTTGTTGGAGGCCTGCGCGTGTTAGGTACTAATCACAATAATAACCAACATGGCGTATTCACCGATCGCATCGGAGCCCTGACCAATGACTTCTTTGTCAATTTAACCGATATGGCCAACGTATGGACACCAACCAAGAATAATTTGTACGAAATTCGTGACCGTAAAACAGGTGATATCAAGTGGACAGCGACTCGAGTAGATCTGGTTTTTGGCTCTAATTCGGTTCTGCGCTCCTATGCTGAAGTCTATGCTCAGGATGATAACAAGGAAAAATTTGTAAAGGACTTTGTTGCTGCATGGACAAAGGTTATGAATGCCGATCGTTTTGATTTGACATAATCTTTTGCAAGTTGTCATGCCACAGATAATCGCAGAAGAAAATGTTCCGCATATGTTTATGCTTTGATTACCTTTTACCGCATCAAAGCTAAACATACAGCATCATCACAAAATGTTATTTTCAAAAGCGAACGTTTAAGATGGTTTGTATTAAACCTTACTTGCCTAAACTGTCTCTTTCGTTTTATTGCTGCGTTGCAAACATTTCTGCAGTATTCATTTACTGCGTGTAAACTCTACTCCTCAAAACGTTTGCACCTTACCCTAAAACAAAATGATCAGATCAAGCAAGAGGTCTAATTACATTATGTCTCAGCACAAACAACCTGCTTCAGCATTTACATCAATAGGAGATGCTTCTTCATTGTCTTTGTTTTGTGCCAAAGTCGAATGCATTTCAGTTGATATTTGAGGTTGTGCCGATTGAAAAAAGCCAAATGCTTCTTTAGCCTTTACATTTAAACTGCGTGAATCACTTAAAATTTCACTGCAAACCAGGCTCTTTTTTTCTACCATCTTTGCATCAAGAGCTCTCACTGCAATAATGGATGCGCGCACTTGTATTTTAAATGCAAGCTCTACTCGCATTAAAGCATCCTCTTCAATACTCACATTACTTGATAAACGCCTTATTTCTGCACGACTCGGAACCTCTTTTCTCTGTGTACTGGAATGACAAATAACCTGAGGATAATTTTCTTCCAGTATTTTTTGCATATTAAGACCCATTGCAATACCACAACCTTCTTGGCTAAATTGTTTCGCTTGACAAAAATTGACTTTATCAATTGCTGGATAGTGACATTTAGCCAATAACTCATTGACCTGTGGAAGGATATGCATTTTATAATCTTCCATGTAATACATATAAGTGTAGTAATCAAATGAAACTAATAAGTTTTCTGATTCAATATAATAAAGTGAAGGAATATTATTTTCATCAATAGATAACAAACACAAATTCCAGTGATGAGCACCACCTTTTGTAGCCACTGGGATTAGTAGTTCCCTAACCATACAACTATTGTTTAATGAACACATTTCCTGAACATATGGCAGAAGAATTTTACTAATATCTCCATTGTTTTTTGATTAAACTCATAATCTTTATCTCCACCAGTTCCAGGCAGATGAATAAAGGGAGTTATTGTTTGCAAATGGGTTGAGTTACTCTTGGAATGAAAATTGTTAAGAACCATATGTATTAATAAATTGACATCACGGATATTAAAAGTTTCATCCATATCCAGAATACTGTTATCTTGAAAAACTACGAGCTTTCCATCAACCTTTACTTTAATAGTTCGGTGTCTGTTTTCACCTTCTTCAACTGTAGGTATTTCTATTTCGATTCTTTTGCAAACTGGATTATTATCCAGATCAACATCGTCTTTATAGTAGGTGATAATTTTTGATTGTTTTTCATAATAATCGAGTGGCCTTTCTAAAGAAGAATCCCAAGGAATAGGATAGTAAGATAGAGTAGTTATTTCTGTATCAATACCAGCTACCTCTTTTTTTCCACATAAATATATTGGCTGGATTGTTGATCTGCATCCTGATTATTTGTTTTATTATTTCTCTTCATTTGTTTCTCTTTGAAAATAGTTATATTTATTAATTCAATACATTAGCTCTCAACCACTCCTTGATAATTGGCAAAAAATTTCGGAATACGTTCATCCCTGTAATGAATTGCCGACGAGAAAGCACTGAAGTACAGTTAGCCTCTTATATCTGGGGGATTTGAAATTTTTAAAAAATGAGTGTTTTTACTATGCTGAAAAACTGTATTTTGTTATGTATTAAATTGAGAATCCTTTTCAGGTTTTGCATGTCTTCCGGATAAATAAAAACTGGCGCAGTATCTGGCAAATTAAATAACTTGCGAATCCACTATTTTGGAAACTATTTTTTTCATAAATAGAAATTTTTGATATGGGTAAGCTTTAAAAAGTGTGACGTAAAACAGTCGGTAAAGAAAAGAAAGTTATAGATTTTAGCTCATAGGGTGGAGGCAACTCTCAGCTGTCTAAAATTGAGATACATTTTAAGCAACCAAGCTGATCACATTTTTGTGTTGGAGCACTGTTTTTCGTATCATAAATTAATTAGTACTCTTTCCTTGAATCAACCACAGGGCAGGAAAAGTCAATAAAGCCATTACCATCAAATAAATAGAAAATGCAAAATGTTTGAACACATAACTTAATAGCAAAATAATGAGTGGTGCTGTGCCTCCAAATAGAGAATTGCCTAAGTTAAAAAATAAAGTAAAGCCGCTGGCTCGCTCTTCTTGTGGTAATTGTTCAAGACTGGCGGTAAACGCGCTTCCAATATAAAAAGAGATAATGATGGCCAACGCACTACAGGCGACGGTAACCTGCAATAATGTGCCAGTATTAATTAAATAATTTATTGCTAAAATACTGCATAGAGTTGCAATTAAACTCACCGCCAAGGGGAAGCGTCTGCCTAAAACATCCGAGGTGAAACCTGATAACAATAGACCCATGCTATAACAAATCATCCCTATGATAATGACGTCCGTCGCTGCAGTTAATGATAATTCCTGCTGTTGCAGATAGGAAGGCATATAAACAAAGAAGGTATAGAAGCTACTGTTACAATAAATTGCCAAAAGAAAAATAGCAGCAATTGCTTTTTTCCGATAGCGCCAGGCATTTAGTATTGGATGAACCTGCTTTTTGGCTACTCTTTTTGCAAAATCGGTTAATTCCCTGGTTTGACTCCGTAAATAAAGTCCGACAAAACCGACAAATATTCCTATTAAAAATGGGAAACGCCAGTAAAAATCGAGATACTGCCTGGAGAAAAATATCAGGGCTATTTTGCTTACTATTATTGCAAGCAAGAGCCCACCAATAGACCCCAAAGTGACAAAGCTGACTGCTAAACCTTTATGGCGCATGCTCACATTTTCATAGATGTAAATACTGGCTAAAGTCATTTCCCCCGCTACAGAAATCCCTTGAGCTAGTCGACAGAGCGTGAGTAATACTGGGGCGAAAATGCCAACCTCTTGATAAGTAGGTAATAAACCAATAAAGCTTGACGAAAAAGTCATGATCATAAGAGTTATAGTCAATGTTTTTCTGCGACCAATTTGGTCACCCAGATTTCCTAACCAATAAGCGGAGAATGGCCGAACAAGGAAACCTGCGGCGAAAACACCAAATGTTGCGATGAGAGCAATGTGTTTATCGGCGGCGGGGAAAAAAAGAGGCGCCAAAATAGGTGCCATAAATCCATAAATGGCATAGTCGTACATTTCAAACAAGGTACCAAAAGAGGCTGCCGCAATAATCCTTTTATCCATATCCAATCTGTTGTTTTTGTTTTACGGGTAAGTGATACTGCCTACTTTAACTCAATTGATTTCTGCTCTTGCTTCTCTGTCTCCACCTCCTCTATGACAGGTGTAGTACGACTAAAGAAACCAGCTATAGTAGGTCTTGATGGTAACACAGACACAATCAATTGTCTTAATGAAACTGTTTCAGACTCAAGAGGTCTGGGTAATTGGTCAAGAGACAGTTTTTGCGGGTGACTTGCAATATAGTCATTACTGTCTTCGAGGTATTTACAAATAAATGATTCATATACCCCCAGACCCGTATCATATTTTAGCAAATATAAATCGGCCAGATGCGTGTCCAATTGACCCTCACTGTTTCTGCCATATTTTGTCTCAAGAAATGTTATTCCTTGTTCACTTAATGAAGCCCAATGCCACTGCTTATAGGTGTCTCTTTTAATACGATAATCTTCAGGACAGGGATCAACGAAATGTTCAAGTTGAGAATTGGATTCAACACTTTCTGCAAGGGTTGCATGCCCTGCCCCCAGGGTAAGATCACCTGTATGATTGATATGAATTTGGTAGGGAGTGTCCTGACCATAGCCCTCTCCTGGGCGAATATCCCAACCGGTATAGCGAAGCAAAGGACGAACTGTATAACGCAAAGTGGAGAACGACCCCAGGTTTCCCTCGACAGCGGCTTGAAAGCTGGAAAAGGTGTTATTCATAATGCATCTTACTGTTACATTGGATTGCTGTTTGAATTGATCACTGACTTTTTTTGCTATCGCTGCACCAAAGGAGTCGCCTTGAAAAAGGATATCATCAATTGATATGCCTTTTTCAAGCAAGGTATTGGCCAATGCTATTCCAGTGTTAACCATATCATTGGCTTCCAATACTTCACCTCCCAGTTTTCTCATGCCCGGGTATTCAAAAGCGTAATAATGTGCTCCCGTTATTTGCACGGCTTTTGCTATATCAAGCAGGCAATCCTGATATTGCGTTCCTATTCCAGTGAAGTAAATCACATGTTTTCCCTTTCCAACCGCTTTGAACTTCTCATTAGGTGTGGAGCTTGATTGATTGGAATTACTCTGAAAACCTATCACCTCTGTCATACATGTTGTTTGGTTGGCCAAGGTTACTTCTACTTCAAAGCGCTCAAATTCAATACCGGATAATTGTTCATGGTAGGGAGAGTCTGTTTGGCGTATTGCTTCTACAAAACAGGCAAAACGTTCTTCTAATGACATCTCTGAGTTACCAAACCCATTTTTGACATACCAGTCTTCTCTATTGGGAGGAAAAGTTCTTGCAGCAATTTGTCTTTGCAACCAGATTTGCACTCTTGAATTCGGCATAGTGAACACCCCTGTTTTTTTGAACAACAATTGTGCATATGATTTCTTAATTAGTCAATAACTTTTTGTCTACTTTCGGAAGTAACTTCTATTTTTTGCACAACAGAGATTTAAATCCGACTTCACCATATCAAACTCGCTTTAATACAGCTTCCATAAGAAATTTGTATATACAACATACAAACAATTGATTTTAATTATATTCAATATATATATATTATACTCATTATGACTAAATAATAATCTATTGATTGGGAGATTTTCATAATGATTTACGAATTAATATTAACCAGAAGCAGCGACCTCATACAAGAGTTTCTCTCTATACCTTATGGCGTCACTTCGCTTGATTTAGGTTTGAATGAATTAGGCAGTATAAACAATGCTGAATTAATACGGGCTTTTGCCAATATACCTCACAGCGTTACTGCGCTGGATTTGGCTAACAATCACTTATGCGATAAAAACGGTACTGAGTTGGCACAACTCCTGGCCGTCATCCCTGCCAATATCACTTCTCTTGATTTAAGCTGTAATCATCTCGACAGAAGAAGTGGTGCTGAGTTAGCAGAAGCCTTTGCTGCTATCCCAAGCAGTGTAACCTCGCTTTATTTGTCTTGTAATAGCATGGGCAATATGCATGGTGCCGAGCTGGCACAGGCCTTTGCAGCTATCCCTGCCAGTGTGACTTCACTGGATTTAAGAATGAATTATTTCGACCTGGAAAGCAGCAATGACTTATCACAAATTTTTACCAGTATTCCTCCTCAGGTGGTGTCACTTAATTTGAGCTTTAACTCCTTGAATGAAGTACCCTTTAAAAAGTTAGTACTCCTTAAGGATTCTTTAAAGCATGTGCAAACTGTTTACTTGAGCTTTTATAGTGTCAAAGAAATGTCCAAAGAACAACGAAAAGCACTGGGTTCTGCATTTCCCAATGTGCAAAAAATCATTTTGCTGGATGATTATGGCGATGAAATTCAATCGTCTATAACAATCGCTAACCTCATTAGGGAAGTTTCTGGAAAGGCAGATGCTCCATCCTTGTTAAATCAATGTGTTCTTTTTGCCCGAAGACATCAAACAGGCTATATGGAAAAGAATATCCCTGAGGAATTAAAAGAAAACATTCGAAATTTCAACTCTCGCTGATTGATAGTCTTGAGCAGCCATTATTCGCTCTTGTCAATAAATAAAAAACACCAAAAACCTGTTTGACTCTTCAGAGTCCAACAAAAAATGGAGTAATCGACAAGGAGAGACAAATCTTGTTAATCTTTGAAAGTTGCGGGGGAATTAAGCATTTTGGATATTTCGCCAAGATGCATTTCTTCTTCTTGAATCATTTGTCTTGCAAATTCTTCAACTAACACCGATTTATTTTCTGCATATTGTAATAATTGATAATACAAATCCAGGCTTTGCCTTTCATGCTCAAGCGACTCTTCTAAAATGTTACTAATATTATGCTCATGGGTCTCTAATAATTTACCAATTTTAAGTGTAGGATGATAAGAAAAATGGGTAATAAGTTCACCGATTAGATGAGCATGGTTCAAACTCTCTTGCGCCTGATCACGCATCCATTTACAGATAGGGATACGATTAAATCCAAACACCATAAAGGAATAATGGGTATAGCGCACTACCCCTGCCAACTCGATCTCTAATAATTTGTTTAGAGTTTTTATGATGGCATCATCAATGTCTTGAGTTTCAGATCGTTTATGTTTCATATGCTAACCTGTTATTTTACTTATGTAAGTATAGAATAATTCCAGGAAAATCTCGAAGCGTTATCAATTATTAAGAATTGTCTCTTATATTCAAGCCGGATACGAAGACTACCTTTGAGGAACTAATGTTCTTTTTATCAACTATTGAAAGATTAATAGAAAATATGGCGCATAACCTGATCTTAATGATCTATATTAGCGATAAAAACATAAAATTTATAAATATTGAAAAAAACATTTGCATTTAACTCAAGATTTGCATTAATCTGAATGGGACTCACAAGGAAAAGGAGATCACCATGAGTAACAAAGCGAAAAACACTCACCTCAAAGATGGAGATAATCAAACCAAGCAAACTTATTCCAATCCGGGATCACCACTTTTTTTTAGTCAAAAGCAAATAAGCCCCTCATCAGGAACACTGGAAACAAAAAAAACACAGGAAGGAAAACAACCCACGCAAGAAATCAGCCTGGAAACAACTACAGACATTTTATTAGCCGCTATTTTGCAAGAGTTAAAAACGCAAAATATGATTGAACTCATGAAACTCAAAGCTCAACAGGAACAGGAGCAAGAGGAGTTAGAAACCATTGAAAAAATGAAAGAGAAAGATGATGCCCGGTTTAATGAAATCCGGCAAACGATGTATGCCTGATTAACAGGACATCCTTCTTAACCAATTAACAGCGAACTGTTAATTGGTTTATCCTCTGACAAGAGTACATGTTACCTCAAAAGAAAAACCCCTAACATCATTAGACTTCTTGTATGATCTGCTTATTTTATTTACGCATCACATAGTAGGTATTCATGATGTCATGTTCCAGATAATGCTTTTCAATTTTTCCAAAGCCCGCTTCAACCAGCATTTTTTCGGCAAGCTCCTCTCCCCAGGCCGCACCAAGACCTAAGCCATTTTGAGACAAAGACACCGTCATGCAATGCATACAGGATATGGTGTAAATAAATGCTCCCAGAGGATGATAGACATTGCCCGCAACGTTACTGGAAGTTTTGATATCCTGCATCAGGAAAATACCCTGAGGCTTCAAGGCTTTGAACACATTACCCAGTACTTGCGTGGGCCTGGCCTGATCGTGAATCACATCAAAGCTGGTAATAAGATCATATTTCTCCTGCTCATTCCAGACCGACAAATCCATTTTTTCAAAATGGATATTGTGCATATTATTTTCCTTGGCTGAGTGTAAAGCATGAGCAATGGTTTCATCACAGAGATCATAGCCGGTAAATTGGCTTTGAGGATACGTTTTAGCCATTAATATCAAGGCACGCCCATAGCCACAACCAATATCAAGCACCTGAATTCCCTGGTTCAGTTTATCAACCAGACCGTCAACCATAGGCAAAATTTTGTCGGTCAAGGATGATAAAATCGTTTGCCCACTCTCTTCTGCCATGACTTCATGAAAACGATGGTAAGCCTCATAAGGAACACCGCCGCCGTGTTTGAAAGCGTCTACTATGCCATTTTCCACATAGGCCAGAACAGGAATAAATTGAGCTATCACTGCCATGTTCTGTGGTGAAGAATTTCTGGTCAGAAAAGAAGCATGTTCTGCTGATAATTGATAAGTCTTTGCGTGCGCATCATAATCTACAATGCCTCCGACCACGAGAGCATTGAGCCATTCCCTGACATAACGCTCATTGCAGCCAGCCGTCTGCGCTATGACTTCACTGCTTGCAAAATCAAGCCCGTCCATGACATCAAACAGACCGGTTCGATGGCCAATGGATATCATCAATGTCAATGCGGCATCATTGAGAACGGATAAAAGACGCTCGGCAAATGCATCTGATCTGGCTTGATCAAAACGTCCTGTTTTCATCTTGCGCTCCCCAAATAGGTAATCTTTAGAACTCCATAGAGACAATAAAGTACCTCATGTGAGTTATGGATTAGGATAGGTCATTATCTTGTATCGTTCGGGCTGAGGAGGCATTTATGCCGTCTCGAAGCCTTATGGAATTAAATGTTTCGTGCCAAGGCTTCGAGACGATGCTGACGCATCGCCTCAGCCCAAACGGACACTGGATATCGACTTCTTCTTAATATAATCCTTATCCATAACTCACGTTACCTAATATTATAGACTATGGGGCATTCCTTTTTTATCGTTTGATATTCGATTATTTTTCTGCAAAATTCATCAAAGCATTTTCATGAACCAGCTCATGATGATGTTCTGTTAATCTCCCCTCATAGACAATAGGGGATTCCCACTCATCGCCGGCAAATCGATATTCTTCTGTAGAAAAATGTTCAAATGCATAGGGTATCCCTTGGCCAATTAAAGGAGATGGTTTATCAATCACATGAAAATGCAAATGCGGTGCGTCGGAATTACCCGAATTACCTAATTTTGCAATCAATTGATTCTTACGAACGAACTCTCCCTTGGTGACCTTAATACTATGAGGAATTAAGTGGGCATATAGAGCATATTGGTGTTTTGCAATTTCAATAATCACATAATTACCAGCCATATTACTCAGTGTAATAGGATAATCACGTCCAGGTGGAGTATTATCAGGAACACCATCGTAAACATCGACCACTTTACCATCTGTAACGGAGTAAATATTCGCGCCATAACTGTAATAATTGTCATTTTTATAAGGGTTTTCTTTATAAATATGACCATCAGACCCGAACTGCATAAAATCGATTGCATACCGTTCGGGGTAATAAACAATCCCATGGGCTGCAACTCTTGCACGGCGATGTAAAGAATGATTTGATGGGCCGTTAATTGCCATCCAATGCTTTCCGTCCAAAGGATTGGCAATCACCAAAGGCTGAGTAGTTTTTACATGAGTGGGAGCAGCCAGGAAAGAATACCTGACTTCTTCTTCGGATAGTTGGGTTTTCGATGAGTAAAGATGAAAACGATGCGTTAATTTTTTAGGTATTTCACCAAGACTATCGAATTTCACCATAAAAAATAACAAACCACGCTCGCCCGGTCTTAAAGTCAGGTCTGATTTTAAATGCTTGGAATGACCACCAAAAGAATAAATCATCTTTCGCAGCTGTTCTTGATTATAGGAAAAAAGTACTTTACGAGGTTTTCTGCCATTTAGTACCTCAACGTTTTCCAAAGAAAAGGGATAGTCACCCACATTGGTAAGAAAAACTTCATACGTGAGATAAGGATTTCCCTCAATAGTCACGGGCTTTGGAGAATAAAATGTTTCGGCCTCCAACTGAAAATAAGCCAGTTTATCCTGATGGGACTCCGATGGAATGGGAAAAGCTCGCAAGTCCCCTGCGAAAATCAAACAACTTACAAGAAATAAAAAAATTGTGAAACGAAATGATTTGATCATTTAAAACCCTTAGTAAATTTCCGGAACAACGATCTATTTTCAATAGGCTCATAATTAATTCCCTTCAGTCAATGACAAGGGTTTTATCATGATAAGATGATTTGGATCCCGGCTGAAACCTGTTCTCTGAAAGCCCGCTTTTTCATAACAACGAATGGCTTGTTGGTTATTAATATCTGGGTCAATAACAATGGCTTTGAAACGAGTCAGAAATTTATTAATAAAGCAATTAATGAGTTCCATTCCTAACCCTTTGCCTCGCCCCTGGCTTTCGGCGATAAACAAATCGATTCCAGCTAAATCCCTGGGATTGTAGTGTTGAAAAAGAAGACTCTCATAACCATCAATACCATCGGGTAAAGAGTCTGTGAGTATGTAAAACTGGACGAACCCGAAAAGCAAGTTGTCTTTATATACAATGAAACTTGGAACATGCTCCGTACCTACAATTCTTGGTTCATATTTTTCTTTGATGTCATTGATTGACCAGTTTTTATCTCGCGCATACCAGTGATTAATAATTGGCTCCTGAAACCATTGATGGAGCTGGTTTAAATCATTGATGCCCAGAGGTTGAAACTTAAAATCACTCATGACCTGGCTCTTTGAATTGTTTATTAATGCCATGAGGAGTCACACCCAATCTATACCCGATTAGCTTCCCGTGTTCAGGTTTTCCAATAATCATGATTCACTATGCAGTGGGCAAAAATTTGAGTGCTTATTCTACCACAGTTTTCATCGCCTGGATTTTCTTGTGATTGAGATAGATTATCATCGCATCAGTGCAGGTTGGGCTGATTGCCCAACCGCAAATCTAATTCAATAACGCTGGATCAAATGGCTGCCCATTCACTGTAAATTTGGTGTTTTCAAGAGTAAAAGAAGCGTGATAATAATCCCCTTCAACCTTTAAAACACCTTGACTCACCAATTTTTGCAAGAGTGCTTCTGTTTGCTTATGGGCATCTGCATCGACATCAACCGGCTGGGTGGAATCAAGCTGTGTGGCCTGAGATTGAGACACATCAGCTGGTGGTGTAGTTGTTTTTGATTTGATTGATTCCAATAATAACTGCTTGACCAGTTTGATAGGCGCTTTAAACTGACCATTGCCTTTCAGATTTTGCCAGAGGTCTTCAGGGTTGCTGAATGAATTCCTGGTTAAAGCCATGTTCAACGAACTGGACAAATGCCCATGTGGTGTATCCAGCTCCTGATTCAGACTGAGTGTCGCACCTTTGGAAAGCAGGTTAAAAATTTCAGCCAGGATCGCGATTTGATTGGAAGGATAGTCATAGTTCAATCGGTTGAGTTTGGCCATTGCCTGGGGATCCAGATTTTTAAGCTCGATTTTTAATTGGCCAGGACCATAGCCGTTATTGTTCATTAGAAATTTATTCAGGGATAATTGCAAATTAAAATCCAGTAAATTGTTGTTGACTCCAGCCCAGGCATCCATACTCAGATCTTGCAAATCAAACACTGGCAGTGAATTGGTGATGGTAGAAACAGAAGACAGCAGGATAGATGAATCACCAAGCCATAAATTATCCATGTAGCGATTCAATGCAAAACTGACTTTGACTTTACCAATCCTGACATCGGTTTCTTGCACTTTCGCACTCATACCGTACATAGTCACATGACCAGAGGCCTTGTTAACCCTGGGATTGACTTTGAGCTTTGCACTTAAGCCTTGCCAGACAAAAACAAAGTTGCCTTGATCGCCGTTGTTTGTGCCTTGCATGTTAATTGCAGGCAAACTATAGCTCACAACGGTTTGATTTAAATAGTTGATCAAAGCTCCATAATGGGTTTCCGGACTTGTTGTGACCCAGGCCAGCCCAAAACGCAAGCCATTATCGGTCATAATGAAAGGGCCATGGTGTATGACCATTGGGAAATCCAGACTCAAATGAAGCGCTGGCTGCACTTTAATATTACCCTGTGCGTCTTTATTTTCCTGCGCTGGCAAATTAACAAGTAAATTCAAAACGGCAGTGGAGCAGAACCATCCACGGTGATTATCTTTTAATTGCCAAGTCAGGAAGGGATTCCTGGGAATATTATCGACGTTTTTTTTTGCCGTGCTTAAGGCCATCATGCCAATAATGGGGTAGGAGCATAAAACAATGGCTACTAACAGCAACACACTGATAATCCATTTTTTCATGGCTGTCCAGTATTAATCCTTGGTAATTAATATTTAGACTAGAAAAAGCTGATTGTAAAATAGACCACTGGCATAACCTGATTTTTCAATAAGGCAACTTACTTTGCCAAAAGGCATCAAACAAACATTGAGGACTTGAATATTCCTGATGAGTTAAAGGAAAGCATTCAAACCTGCAAACCTCTCTGATTGATGGTCTTGAAGCTTCCTTCTATTGCTTTTGTGAATAAGTTAAAAAAGCGATGAAGCAAGGGTTAATTAATCGTCTGCATTATGTTGTAGCAATGCAGAAAAAACCGGGGCATTAACGGGTTTTTACGATATTTTTGCGAAAAAAAAATTTTTGAGTAAATCGAACACGTTAATACCCAAAGTATAATTTATAGCCAAATTATTTTTTTGAGTGAATTTATGTCTTACATGAAAATAGAAGAGCTTCTTCTAAAAGATACTATGAGAAGAGCCCAGATCCCTGGGGTATCCATTGCTTGTATCAATCATCAAGGAGTTATTTCCACACAAGAAATAGGACTTACAGATGGATGTGGCCTTGTCAAAATGTCAAAGGATCCCACCCAGTGCCCATTTCAGGAGTTGGTTCTTGGATCTAAAAATGAATTAGGTATCGGAACCAAAAACACGGTCATTGCATTTAACAAGGATCTTTATTATGTTGACCAGGCAGCAAAAATGGTTCAGAAAATTGCGTTAACAGAAGCAAATAAAATAGCCTATGAAATGTTGCATGCAAAATGCACCGAAACCTATCGATTAGCTGATGGCAAGGAACATGAATTCATTACAACTCTAACAGGTCGCATGCCACCAACCGAAGTAAAGCCTGAAACCGTTTTTGGCGCAGCGTCCCTAAGCAAACCGGTCTTTGCTTATTTAGTACAAAAATTGATACAAACCAATGCAAGTAATACATCTCAAACAGGCTTTGATCAATTTATTCTGCCTGACACTTTAAAGAGCTTTGATTTGGATACTCCCCTTTTCCATATTATCCCCCTGGAAGAATTCAATATTGACGGAATGACATTTGACCTGTCTGATGAATCTGTCATTGCTCATTCTAAAGCACTAACCGCCAGGATGGTGTTATCGCATACGAGCGGACTGGCTCATGGGGAAATGAAATTTCAGTTCCTGCCTAACTCTCAAGAAAAAGAACATGGGTATTCGAATGTTGGAATTATTTATTTACAACAAGTAATTGAAAAACTGACTGGTTCAGATCTTGAAACACTGGCCCAAAAACATGTGTTTCAACCTTGCGGTATGATGTATAGCACTTATGAACCTAAACCATGCGCAGCCAATTCTCTATGGTCTACAGCAGGAGATTATGCCAATTTCGTCAAACACCTAATCCATGACAGTACGATTGAGAATCCCTTTGTTCCCCACACTGACATGACAAAAGATAAGGGGTTGGCAGGAGCAATCGGAATAGCCAAAGGAAACATACCCGATACTATTTTGCAACGTGTTGCATGGGGCTTAGGCTGGGGGCTACAAACGAATGATGAAGGAAAAGCTATCACAGCCTATCATTCAGGAGATATGAATGATTACAGAGCCTGGGTCATAATCGACTTGCAGGATAAGGATAAGAAAAATGCCGTGGTATTTTTCGCTAACTCGCATAATGGGCACATTCTCGCTGAACAAATCATTCCTAAGATCATGCGGATGGAGCAGGCTGCCAACTACTTTTTTGCAAAATGGGGTTTTGCCAGAAACTTTGCTGAATTAGGAGGAAAAACTACTCGACTGGGTATTAAATCATCCTCATGCAGCTCTGATAGCTCTTCTGATACATCCATTCAGGACAAACCGATTGAGGTAAAGAAAGAGACAGAAAAATCAGACACCTCCTCAATCGAGATCTATACTTCAGGAAGGACTTTTAATGCATGAACTTACCAGTTTGGCTAACCAGGCGACACCCTCATCATACTGACTCTTACTATGGGTCACAAGGTAAATGGGTGTTGGCTCCAGATCGAAGGGTAAAGGTTGCATTCCCAGATTAAATTGGCCGGCAAATATATTAATTAAAAAACTTGGGGCCGTGGAAATCACCGCATCGGAATTGGCTACGGCAAAAATAGCGGGCAAGATATTTTTTACAAAGAGCATGTCATTACGTACCAGCTTTCTTTTATACAAATATTCAGCGGAGTGACTGTAGCGTTCTTGATTAAAACTAAATGCAATATGTTTATTGCTTATATAATCTTCCAAAGACAGAGGCTTGTTTATGAGTGGATTATTCTTGCTCGCAAAACAAATAATTTCCTCTTCATACAATTTTTTAACTTTGAGTTGTGCTGATAGAGAGTTTTCATTAATAGCTCCTATGGCCAAGTCTACATTCTCATCGATAAACAGATGTGGATCATCAGCCATTGACTGAATTGTTGTTTCAATCACAATATGAGGCAGTTTTTCAAGAGCCGACATCAGGGAAGGTAACAAAATTAATTCAACGTAATCCGGTAAAGCGATTTTAAATGATCTTTTGGTTTGAAGGGGATCAAATCTTTCACTAGGCTGCAGGATATTTCTTATAAAAAACATCACTTGCTCTAATTGTGGCTGCAACTCTTTAGCTTTTGGAGAGAGAAAATATTCCCCTTTACCAGGAATTAATAGCGGGTCTTTAAATAACTCTCTCAGTTGTTTTAAAGAAGAACTCATTGCCGGTTGACTGACAAACACTTTCTCTGCAGCAGCACTGACGCTTCTCTCACTTAGTAAAGCATCCAGATGTAGTATGAGATTTAAATTAATACGTTTAAAAGGAATCGCCATTCGATCCTCTCGGCAATTGTTCTCTTCTTATATTAGTATAAGAAATTTAAAAATATCCAATATGGATAATTCATTCTCAAGACAGAGCATATTTTGAGAGGGGTTACAATGCCACTTACCAGACCAGGTAACTCTGTCAAATAGACCTCATTACCTGGTATCAATCTGTTGTTCTTTCCCATGTTATTGCATTAGTGCAAAAGATTTATCTCTGGAAGTAATGTGTAATGTTGAATCATCCTCATCTTTTTTAACCAATTGAAGTTGGTAGTCTGAAACAAACTTGGCAATCGTTACTTTAAATAAAGACTCGGTCACTGCAAATGCAGGGCAGTTGCGCAGGCCTACTGAAAAGGGAATAAAGGGGAACAGACCTACGGCATGATTTTTATTGTTACTGTTCATCCCCCCTTCTTCAGCAAATTGTTCTATGTCCTTTTGTAAGAAACGGGTAGGGTCAAACTCTTCAGGATTAGTCCAGTATTGTTCACCTTTAGCTAAAGCATGCAAATCAAATATCATCATTGTATTCGGTGGTATGGTCATTGAATCCGATGAATAGCCATTTTGAGTATATCTTGGCACCGCTACAGGCGCGTCAAACCGCACTGATTCCTTATAAAAGGCATCTAATAGCGGTAAAGATTTAAGAGCTCTTATATCTATTCCTTCTTCTATTACCAAATGCGATCGGTCCATTTCATCACGAAGCATAGCAAATTTATCCGGATCTGATGCGATTTGCTCCAGACACAAAACAATGGCGTCGGTGAGGTTGTCTGCTGCTTTTAATATCATCGGAAGTGATTGAACTATAGGATTTTCAAAATGTTTTCTAATGTCTTCAATGGATAAAGACCTTAGGGCAGAGAGCAGTTCTTCATTGGAAAGAGTGGGGTTTTCATCTTTAAATAAACTAACGACAGAAGCCACAATTAAATTACTGTTTCCAGGATTAGGATCACTATGAAGTATTTCAACCAGTTTTTCAAATTCTTGCTCCAGAATACTTTTTGAAAAAGCTCGATACACATCACGTTTTTGTCTCAAACTCGGCATAAAATTGAGTAATTCAGGAAAAGGAAATGCCCCCCATCTCTTTACATCATTTCTATAAGATGCCATCACATCGTAGGTATTGTCTGGTAATTGCTTGATGCCCAGCATATTTTCCACCATCACCGCACGAACAATTCCACAGATTGTATGTCGAAGTTGGATATCTGTATCACAATCAACACGTTTTTCTACTTCTGTAATAGTGGGATTAACCAGTCTGGAGGGTACAAGAAAACGAGACAGGTTCTTTCGAGAAGAAAGGGCTGCGTGTCCAGTATCTGAAATAATAAAAAAATCATTACCAGAAAAAAATTTAAAAGATGCATGCCCTCTTCGACCAGATTTTTCCTGGTCAAATTGATTCAATAATTCAACCAGTTGAGATTGAGATTTTGGTGTAATGACTGCATAGTTCCCCCCCAAATATCCCAAACTGACAACACTATATCCTGCTTCACTGCTGCGTGCTTTGGAAGTTAATGACTGGATCATCAATTTAGGATCACGAATAAATTCCCTGGTATAGCCAATACCAAATCGTTCTATTTGCCCCAAAAGACCTGTTACAGCCTGATAAGCCTGATCTGAGTAATAACGAATACCTAACACGATTGAACTTGCAAATAACTCACCAAACATAAACCATCCAAAACAAAAGACCAAAAAAAACTGGGTTATAGTAATACATATAGAAAATATTAGATACACTAAGGCGTTTTTTATTTCGCATAGATTGATTATGTGATACTTATCATTCACACCTATAAACAACCAGGAAATGATTCAGATATCGTTACTTGTAAAGAATAAATAGTAGCGATAAAATGTCCTTGCCTATAAAGTTATGGTCTTCAGCAAGTCTCGATTCCTCCGGTGCTGGATACAAAGACATAATTTTGGTCGAGGGATACTTTCGTTTTTAATACGAGGTATCCTATGGCGACGACACGAACTCAAACATCATTTTATACCAAAAATCTGACACTCAACCTTGATGACTACCCGGGAGGGGTTGCAATTTGGGGCGCATTACCCGCTCTTTTTGACACGTCAAACCAAGGGTTTGATCGAGGCGTCCATGTTCATGCACGACTCGCTGATTCATCTAAAAAAGTGATAGACGCAACCTATGACCGGGTCACTGTTATCGCCGCAAATCGTACTTTCACAATCACAGAGGAAGCTGCCGTTCATTTCAGCATGTCTGCCATCTTTGATATCAATATCATCTCATTAGTATGCCAGCGCTGCTCTCAATCCATTACTTCGATTGGCTATGCTGCTGTATGCCCATCACGCCAACATCAATGTAATCATTGTGGTGAAATAACCACGACAACTACAGACTGCATCAGCAATCCAATTATGCTACTTAAAGAATTGATAGGAGATAAGCAGGTCAAAAGACCTGCTGTTATACCCAACCGCACGATTGCAATTGATCCCAAACGCTACAATGGCGGCATTCAAATTTGGGGTTCTAATCCATCGATTATTTGGACTGCTAAAAGACTGGAAGAAAGTGCTATCCATGTTCATGCTTACAATGACAATGGCAAAAGAGTTATAGATAATACTTATGGCAGTGTTTCTTTGGCTGGTTACAAACTGGATATCGAAATGATTCGAGTTCTGCAAATCCAACTGGCATTGCCCAATTTGGCATTACACCTGGCAACCGTGTATTGTCCTCATTGCGGTAAGGAACAGTTTGATCAGGGGATTTGGGCTGTTTGCGCCCATAGGCACAGGGCTTGCTTACTATGTAAACAAACTTTTATATCTCAAGACGTGATCAGCAATCCCGTTTTTGACGTACTAACCCATGTTTCTGGAGTGATCTCTCAATGCGCACATTAAACACAATATTGAAAATCGGTGCACTTATTTTTAATGAAAAAAATCAGTTACTTGCTGTACATAAAAAAGGAAAACCACCCATGGAACTCATTGTTCCAGGTGGCGTTATGGAGGAAAATGAAACCGATGAAGAGACTCTGCGTCGAGAAATCAAAGAAGAACTTGACTCTGATATCATGTCATTTCAGTTTTATAAACAATTTGAAGACAAGGCAATCTATGAGGAAAAATGGTTAGTGATGCGCACTTATATTGTCACTCTGAACAATGAACCTAAACCTGCGAATGAAATTGATCAACTGGTATGGCTTGGGCATGATTATCATGAAAGTGGCTATCGTTTTGGATCCATTTTAGGCAAACAAATTATTCCTGATTTCTTTAAATAAACCATTGCGAGACATTCAGAGGAACTTTTGGTTCGAACCAGGATATGAAGGCCGAACCTTTATAAGATGAGATAAAGCGATGCTATTTGGTTAAACAAGGCACTAATTCGAATTTTTGATCATGAATGTCCTGATCAGCATCTGAAGAATGATGAACCTCAGTAGGTGCCTTTGGAGAAGATTCTTTAAAGAACCCCAACCTTTTTCCAGAAAGACCTTCATAACGGGCTTTATCAGCCATCATTTTACGATTTATCTGATTGGCTAATCTAACTTCCTCAAATAAAAAAACCGCAAAAGCTTTGGTAGGAATTTGAGCTACTCTTTGTATGTCACGCTGAGGGGTATCTTGCTTCAAAAGAACAGAGTCAGCCAATTCCGTTTCAGTTAATGCAATCGCATAAGGCCCCACAAAGAAAGAGTCTCCATGGATTACATTACTGGCAATTTTCATGGTATAGCCAAATGGTATTTCAAAAGCGGCGAAATCAAATGCCCCATCTTTGCGCTCAACTCCCAGAATCAATGCGCCGCGGCACTCAGGAGATAAGGGTGTAAAAACATGAGGAAATGGGTGTGTTTCTACAAACAATCCACCACCACCTCTTACATTCATTACGTAGTCTTGAATATAATCAGCATCCCATTGATACTCAACCAGATACAGGTTTTCTAGCGACGATTTATCAACAGCATCCAGGGTAAATGGTTGCTCCAGAGGGATTAGTTCGGCACCATATTTAGCTAAAAATGATGTAGGTACAGCCAATGCATTCATTTTAGGGATATTCATTACTGTCATATCAGGTGAGATAATCAGTACCCCCAAGCCACCAAAAACACTGGCATCGCTCCCGCTGCCACCTCTTTCCTGATTTTTATTTTTCCAGGTTGCCTTCAGAGTTAATTCTTCCGGGGAAGTTAAGGGAATAGCGCCTTTTGCAGAAGGTAAATCATCCTCACTTATTCCAGTGGCAGTTAACATATCGATTTCTGTGCCCGCTTTAAGAATGGCATGAGCCTTTGCCGCTTTCATTAGTGGTTTACTATCAGGCAGATCAGGATTTCGTCGGTCAACCATCGTGGATTGCAAGCCATGTAAATGCTCTGCTACCACCTCAGATGGTAATTTGCTTTTCATGCATATGGAAGAGGTACATATTTCATTATTTTTGCTGGAAGAAGTTATTCCGGATCCCGAGTTGTTTCGGGCAGTTTTATCGAAGAGTACTTTCATAATTATAACCACACATCTTATAGATTAAAAAAAGTCATTACTGATTTTTTTAAATAAAAATTGTTCTAATTATAATCTAAAAAGATTAAGTGATTATTAAATAAAGAACTATATGTTTAAAAATTATAAATATTTTCAATCGAAAGATGTTTAAAAAGAGAACCGCTGGTGAAATAAATTCAACTACATAGATTTATAAATAAGCAAAAATTAAATTATGGCTGGCAAAATTTAAGAATACTCTACTACCTTTTAGAATCAGGCTGGCTATACTTAAATAATGAATTATAGTTTTTCGGGTATTATGAAAAAGAAAGACGAGCAAACTAACCTTACCAAAGGTAAGGAGAATGAACACAATACAATCAGCACCAATACCAATTTGTTATTTGCAAAACCACCTGGTATCGATGCTGAACCTTCAAATCATATGGCTTCATCTATTGACCGCTTAAAAGATTTTGACAGTTCAAAACAAAGTCTTTGGTTAAAATACAGTGAAGACATCATCAATGAATTCTGTGCTTTATTACCAGAGTTTCCCAAGATAAAACCTAAAGTGCGTGAAGATATTCGCTGCCCGGAAGAGGCGTTATTAACGCAAGTCGGTTGTGCTTATGCTTTTTTAGCCAGTAAAAGACGCGAGGTAGCCAAGCTTTTAAAACATGGTCCTCTAAGACATCAATTTGGTTTATTTAATAAACCGGGGTTTGCCTCAATTGATGATTTCAATCTCAGTAAAGATATCCCTTCTCAAAAGGATAAAATTTATGAGCACCTTTCCTTGCTAATTAGTCAATCTAATCCTTTTGTTGAAGTTAAGAAAAACCATAGAGAAGCTGAAGGTTTTTCTATTTACACCATAACATTCAAGATGAAAGCTGATGAAATAGAACGAGTACACATAAAAAATCTGGATTCAAACAAGCCATTTATTGAAAATGACACGGTGCTGACGATAACTTTCCATGATTATGGAAAAAATGACAACAGAACATCAGTTGTTATTGATCATTGCCCTACCCCTTTTGCTGAAAACTATACAAGCCAATCCAGTTATTTTAAAGTGCAATTTGAATTGATTGAGCCTTATTTTCAAGCATGCCTCGCTTGGGAGCCTTCTGAAGGGATCCATCAATTTTTAGAAAATGCCGGGAAGATTGCTTATATCCTGGCTCGTATGCAACCTGTCGGGCGTGGTAATTCTGCAATTGTTGAATGGATGATTAGAGGTCTTGCCCAAACTAAAAACATCGAATTAGGACCATTTAACCCTGATGAAAAAATTGGGTGGGATTTTAAAGCGTTTCTGATGCCTGAAATGCAGGATTATGCCCATTGGTTTTCTAAGAAAGCCTTTGCGCACAGCCAATTAAAAAATGTTTCTTCCTTGGGATATTAACAGGACTTACGAAAAACTCCAAGGTCAAGGCAAAAAATGTTTTTAGTGAGGAGTTTAGATAAACTAAATGACCAAATTAAAAACTTTTTTTAACAAAGAGATTGGGGAGGGGGTCGTAAGTCTTGAAAAAGAGAAAGCCGGGGTTCAAGTCTTACTTTTGACTATTAGACGTAAGAAAAGTGAAAGACTTGCCCCAGGATAAATGTGTTATTGTTTTAAGTTTGATTTAGACACTTCTTCCTCAAGTATTTGAGCATCCAATAACCTTTGTGTATTGTTAGTGATTGCTCGACCTGTAATCATTGATTGAAATCGGTCAACCATATATACACCACCCCAACCAAAAGTGCTGCTGTTTTTATATTCGAATTCTGAAGCTACCTTGATAGAATTAGCCAGTTGCTCATCAGAAGCGCCTGGTGCTTTATATTTTTTACGAATTTCTTTACTTTTTTCACTGCTTGGTTTCATGTGCTAAACACCTTGATTGTTAAAATTGGTAGCATTATACATGGATAACATTAAGACAACATTAAGCAATAAAAAAACAATTTGTTCTTTATTTTACACAGATCTTTCTTTAGTAAAACACCCGCATTAATAATGATTGAGTGTTAAAAACAATAGATAGATTAAGCTTTAATCTAATATGTTGAATTATGTTTATCTATTGAATAATAACTGTGCGAACAAAAAATCTGACTATTTCTAAGCAGCAAAAAACTCTCCATTACATGACCTTCGCAATTGCTTGATTTTCCCAAAAATAAAATCTCACAATGAAAAAACAAACCCAATGGATCAAAATATTAACATATTGTGTTTTATTTGATATAATAATAATTCTGTTTTACACTCTGAGATTTATTCAATGCTCACAGAAAATCTGAATGAAGCCCTGAACGCGATAAAATATGTAAAATCCAAACTAATTTATGGTTCCAATACCGAGAAAGATTCAAAGAAGACAACCTGGGAACCAGAAAGAATTATTCACTTAAGAAAAGAGGTTCATCAGCAAGCAGTCGCCTATGCTCGTTCACATAATGGTAAAGCAGGATTTGACATCATCTCTAAGCTAACTCATGCGGCACTCTTGAAATACGGATTTGGTAATTGCGGGGAACAAGCACAAACAGCATTCTGTTATCTTCAATCTAGAGGAGTTGCGCCGCTTGATTATTGTCAAACATCAATAGGAGAACACTGCTTGATAGTGATTGGACGTGTTAGTGGCTCTGATCCCAATGATATTTCGACCTGGGGAGAAGAAGCCGTGATTTGTGATCCTTGGGCAGAGAAAGCCTATCCCCTTTCTGAATTTAGAGAAATGCAAAATCCTGATAATGATATTCGATACCCTGAGATGTGCTACACTAATGGTAAAAAACCCAAACCTTATTTAGCAGGAGATTTAATCAGTTTCCACAGGATAGAGCCTGTGTTGAAAAGCACCTCGCTGTCTTTCTTTAAAAAAGCAAATACTGATTATTCGCAATCGAGTTATACGACACTTAAATCACTTGCCTAAAGTACTTAAATAAAAAGACCCTTTTCTACAGAATACTCCAATTTCCAGCCTTTCAGGTAGCCATTCATTGAATGGTCTACAGTATTTTATTCATCTAACTAGCAGACCAAGACCTACAATGCTTCCCTTGAAAAAAATCACCCAGTAAAAAAAATAAAACCATTTATTGTTAACTATTAATATTCTCTTAATAAAAAGAAAGCATTATAGTCATCTTGAAGTCATATTTGCGCATTAAAAAACATGATAGGAAACACAAAACCACAATCAGGAGGTAAAAAATGACAAACAGTACCCATTTAAAGAATCTTGTTAGCAAATCATTAAATGACCTTTGTCAAGATGAGCTGACTGTAATTGGCTCCTACCTTGGTGCCTGGAATGATTTATGGAGCTTGACATTTACATCATCAGAAATGAAAAAACACCTCATTGATGAACAAAATGATAAGTTATGGCAGTTTCTTTTCAAGGAATATTTCCCCTATATTCCTCTGCCAACACAAGATTTTTATAAGAATTTCATGGAAAGCTATAAAAGCTGGTATCAAACATTGTGTCGGGTAAAACATGACCCCTTTTTTCTCATGTATCTGGATAAACTCAAGAAAGATCCTGCGCATCTATTCAGGAACGATAAAGAAATTATTATGGCAGCCATCGAAATACAACCCGTTTTGTATAAAAATTTTTCCAGAGATTATAAAGAGGATGAAGAGGTGATTCTGTGTGCCCTTAAAAGAAATCGATTTATAATCCATGATGTACCAAGATCAGTAAGAGATGTATTTGAAAGAATAGCTGATATTAAAGACGATAAAGCAAGAATTGATGCTTGTGACAAGCTTATTGCTGAACTTTCATCACAACGTGTTTCTAAAATCGAAAGCCTGGATTTGTTTAAAAGCCAATTACAGTTTCTAGCGCAGGATGCAAGGAAATCGACTGGTGAACAAGTTAATAGCCGTCAAATTCAAAGGTCAACGGTGTCGATAATAACACCTGCAGGGATCACTTCTCTTGTTAATTTAAGCCTTTTTAAAGACACACAAACCCAGGATAAGGAAAAAGATGCATCCCCGCACAACCAATATCGAAAATAAGGTACATAAAGTTTGAGGTTACTATAGCGAAAATCATTACAGAAATACCCAGGCATCGCCTTAATAGATTGATTAATGCATGAAAACATGTCAGCTAATTTGTATTGATTACGACAAAATGCCTTAATTTTTATGATGCAACACCGTTTTATTGCGCCCTGAATTTTTAGCTTCATACAGCGCATTATCGGCAGCGGTAATGAGATCTTGCATGTTGTTGCCATGCATGGGGTACATAGCTAATCCTATGGATATTGTGATTTGGGTTAAAGCATTTCCTCCATAACGTAAATGAATACGACTGACCGCATCATGAATTGATTGAGCCCTTTGCAATGCTGTTTCAAGCTCAATCTCTGGTATAATCAGGATAAATTCTTCTCCTCCATAGCGGCAGGCTATGTCCTCTTTTCTGCTAATTTGACGCAAAACATTAGCGAAAGCCTGTATCACCATGTCTCCCGCTTCATGTCCGAATTTATCATTAAATTGTTTAAAATGATCAATATCCAACATTAATACGGCAAGTGATAATGATTTTCTTGCACAACGATTTAATTCACGGTCCAATGCTTCATTCAAATAACGTCGATTATAAAGCCCTGTGAGAGCATCTCGTAAAGATTGGTTACGCAGGGTTTCACGAAGCATAATATTGGAAATACCAAGCGCTATTTGCTCGGCCATCATACTTGCGAGAATTTCCTGATTATTTTCTTTATTTATTTCTTCCTCTGCTTCCTTTTTAAAAGAGTTCCATTCCATACAAACCAAACCAAGAATATCGCTTTGAGCAAATAAAGGAATACAGGTATAAGGCCGTAAACTACTATTGATTTGATGATGGGGGCATATTAAATCTTTTTGAGGATCTTCTACTGTATACATCGAGCCACGTCGTAAACCCAAACAATCATCTGGTTTAATGATCCTTTCTTCTATCACAGAGTCGCCCCATGAGCTCATGGCTTCAAGATAATTACGTGAGGGATGCATGACATAGAATATTCCCGATGTTTCAGGTAATAATTTAGTAGCATACAGAGCAATTAAATGATAGGCCTCCTTAATATATAAACAGGTTTGCAATGTTGAACTTAACTCCTTCAACCATTGCATTTCTTTATTGCGGTGATTTAATTCATATAAGGCACATTCAAGATTTTTATTGACTTCCATTAATTTTCTAGTCATTTCTATTTGAGCAGTTGTTTCTTTCTGCCCTTTCTCCAATTCTGATTGCAGCATCACATTTTCCATTGCAACGGATGTGCTGTCAGCAAGTACCTGCAGCCAATTTAATTGTTCCTCTGTAGGAAGGTAATATTCTGCCCAATAAATTCCAATGGCACCCAAAGGGGCAGCTGTTCTAATAGGGACCATTGCCAGGCTCTTTACAAAAGTCGGTCGATAAGCATCAACTGGAATTCTCGGATCGGAGTAAATATCTTCAATAACGACGGATTGTCGATGTTCCATAACCCAACCACTGATACAAGCCCTCATAGAGAATCGTTTACCTTTCCAAAGAGGAGCAATCGTGTCTTCCTCTGCGTAATAGCATTGATTGCCATCACGCAATACAAATGTCGAACCGTCAGATCCAGTCAATGTACGTGCGGCCTTACGTACAATGAACATGATTGTTTCCAGATCTTTTGCAAGAGAAAGCTTTTGTATGACATCCAATAAAAAATCAACCTGAAAATTGGAGTCATCAGCTCCACAAGATTTTGAGGGCTTGAGATGTGATTTGATTGGGAATTCTTTATTTGTTCCCATATGTATTCTATTCATGTCCGTTTGGCTCGTTGCTATCATCCTTGTCTCTTTGTAATTATAACACTGTGTGAATATTTTTTGAACAAACTTTCCTTTAGTTCACTCCTCTTTATAATTTTTCTATCAACTCAAATTTTCATTTTCAATAATTGTTGAAACAAGTTGACGTCTGCTCAAAGACCATTTATGTTAATTATTGATCCATAAGATCTTAACCTATTCAATTTGACTTAAAATACCCAATGACTAAACATCAAAAATTTAAAAAAGGAGATGACTCTCAAGACAAAAACTTTATGACGGAAGCGTTTTAAATACCCGATTGATTGTGATGGCTGTAGCAAAAGAATCGTAAAAAATAACTTAGAATTTGTTTTATATAAGGGATTATCGGTATGAAAACAAAGCAAGAAGTTTCTCAGCAGGATAAATTAAAAGATTCAAAATCGTCTACACCACTACAGACAAAAGAACCATGGTTCATCTCTGATACCTTAAATATTACTTTTGACTCCTATGATTTTAGTATCTCTGTCACTGAACAAGCCCCCATACCGTATCGTATTGTTTTCAGTGGCGGGGGTTCAAGAATACTGGCACATATAGGCGCCCTGGATGAACTAAACAGGCATGGATTACAGTTTACTGAATTTTCTGGAAGCTCTGCTGGTGCAATGGTCGCTGCGTTTGCTTATCTGGGTTATAATTGTTCTGAAATAAAACAAATTATTTCCTGGTTTAATGAAGATAAGCTCCTTGATAGCCCGCTCATTTTTAATTTCAATAACATAAAACAAATATTTAATAAAGGGGGGCTTAGCTCGGCAAAACTAATGCGTCAAGCAGCAAATTACGTTATTTTAAAAAAAGTAATGGATATTATATCCGATGAAAAATTCAAAGCGCGATTTACAAAACTTCAAAACTTTTTAGAAGAAAATATATACAGCTGCCCCGAGAATATAACATTTCAAACCTTAGCCAGAATAAAAAAAATATGTCCTGAATGTGAATTAGGAGAAAAACTATTTATTACTGGAACAAATTTGAGTACCCAAAAACATGAAGTGTTTTCCATTGATTCAACACCCTCTATGGCACTCGCGGATGCCATTATTATTTCCGCAAATTTACCTATTGCCTTTGAACGCATCTGCTATAAAGGAAATGTATACAGCGATGGAGGAATCAGTAATAATTTACCTGCCCATTGTTTTTCAGAAAAAGAACATAAAACAACTTTTTTGAAACACAAGGATGATGTTGACTTCAGTGTACTTGCTCTACAGTTTGATAATGGGCTTGAGGAGAACGCTCTTTATAGTCAAAACCCAATACCTAAATGGTCATGGCTAAGCAACACATTCTACTCCTTAATTACAGGGCATCCCAATGTTACTGAAAACTGGTATGAAGATCTTCAAATACTGAGGAGGCATGCGCATCAAAGTATTTTAATCAAAACTCCATCCATTGCTTTGACTAATCTAACGCTTAGTCAAGATACAAAAGAAGCCCTGATCGAGTCAGGACGAACAGCGGCCAGAACCTATTTGGACCACCATGAGTTTTATACAGGTACTTATGGAAATATCAGACGTAATGAATGCTTATATGAAAAATTTCAAAAACCCGAAGAGTTATTGGATTACTGTATCCAAGAAGGGCACGTTGAACTTTTAAAAAAAATAAAACAAGCTATTTCCAGTTCTCAATATTTAGAAAAAGGGTACAAACATTATTTATGCGAGTTATGTGAAAACTTCCTCCCACCTCAATTGAAATGCTCCAAAGAAGATCCAGGTATAGAACAACCTGAAAACAAATTAGAAAAAGAAACCATCATTTGCAAAAGGGATAATAATAAAGGGCTGAGGTGCTCAATGGCATTTTTTGGGGCTCAGCCTTCCTTAGTCAAAACATTACATCAGGATAGCCCTGAATTAAAAATTAAATTATTTACAGGTCTATATCCCATATTAATTCAAAACTGGCAAAATTTATGCCCTATTTCCGGCATTAGCGGCGTATTAAATTCTATCCGTATATCATTACTTGAAATCAGTTCCACAGATACCTGTATCAAAGCATTAATCAATAAACTCAACGAAATTGAAATTGGACATTTTTTGATATTTGTTTTTAAAGCAGCTCTAAAAAATTACGATAAAAATGACTTCATATTACTATTGAAAAACCTGAAGCACCTTCACCATTCTATCGAGTTAATTAGAAATAAGCCGTTTCATTCTGATGACCGATTTTATGGGCAGTGGAATTTTGAAGGCCATGATCCTAAAAGAATTCTCGAATTCCTTAAAAGCGATGATATTTCAGGATTAATGACTATTTTAGAAGATAAAAAAGCACTTCCCAATAATAAACCTAATTAACAGGCTTAAATTCAAAGCGTCACTGATTAACAAAATCAATTTGAATTGATGTTTTTACTACTAATCAAGTGACCTTTCTGTCTTGCTTTGGAAAATAAAGAATTAAGTATAAGATGGCCCCTTATTCATTGCTCTTTCATTAAATTCCTCTATCAATAAATCTATTTTTTGCCCCAGTTGACCTTTACCCATTAATTTACCGGAAGCATTATAAAGTGTTTGTGTAAAATAAGAGTACATAGAATTTGCACTACTGTCCTGATTTCTGCGCTTTTGTAAATTATTTTCTTCAGAACGCATGCTAAGTAACAGGATATTCACCATCTCATGACAATCAGAGAACTCTCCTTTTTCATAGCGAGGATAAAGATCGGCCGCCTTCTGGATATATTTAAGAACCAATTGTTTTTTTGCATCAAAAATATCTCTGCTGGCTTTAGTGGTTATAAACTCATATTCCTTATCAAGGATATAATCATAGAATACAAAAGAAAACTGATACACCCAAGGTACATTTCTATTATTACAAAACAATGATTCATCCATGATATGAGTAATAATAGAAGGACTTTTTTGAAACAGGTCAGCTACCACTTCAATAAAATTGACTAAACTGTATGTAAAAAAATTTTCATACAAATCTGTTGTGAAATCAGTATTCTTTTCTTCATTATATTCTTTGACAGCATTTTTGGCTGCTTGTAATGCCGAGTTAATTTCATCAGAGATCCGTTTAAAATAGTTAGCATAATCCTCTTGGGTTTTAACTTCCATTAATGAAATGGTTTTAATCAAACATCTGGCAAGCTCGTTTCGTTGAATTAATAATTCCGCTTCTTTGCCTTTGTATGTTTTTTCATCTGCCTGCAATTGGTAGCTATCCAAAATTTTCTTAAAATAGCGGTCGGTAATATCTTTAAAAATCCACATTATCTACCTCTTTAATTAGTGAGCCAGAAAGTATTTGTAAAAGTTGTTGCTGATTATCGAAAACAATAAAGTCTTCCTTTTCTATTATGGGCGATACTCAATATTGTAATGACAACAAACACTGGATTTTCTTGTCCGAAGTGTTTGTAATCCATTGATAACCGCTAAGAATTAAAAATAAATGTTCAAAAGCAGTAGGAATAGCCATGGTGTCTAATAGTAACTCATTGTAAGTTATAGGAAAAGTATCTGTATTCGGTTTTTTGGAAATAGTTGAAGACAAAAAACACTAGAGAGAAATATACTTACAAGGCTTAAAAACAGTATTGATTTACAAAGCAATTATTTGGCTCTTTTCTAAAAAAGAACGATAATTAATCAAGAGTGGTAAGGTTACCAATTTGCAGAACTCAAATACGGTTTTTGCTCTGGAGCTCTTACATAGCCAGGATAGAATCGCTGCAACATGACCTGATGATGCAAAATAAAGAAAAGATAATTATTATATTTTTCCAAAAAGACATTAATCATGAAATCAAAATACATTAGCTTATGCTTTTTTTCACTCATTTTATGGTTTGGTAGTCCAATTCTTTTGGCACAACCATCCAGGCTGGATAATCTAATTAATCAACTGGTTCAACCATTTATTTATGCACATCAGACTCCCGGGTTAGCCATTGCCATTTATTATAATGGAAAGGATTATTATTATAATTTTGGATTTGCTGACCGGAAAAGTAAGAAACCAGTGACTAAAAATACTATTTTTGAATTGGCATCGATTACCAAAATATTCATTAGCACTCTTATAGCACTGGAAGTTCAGAAAGGAAAATTGAATGTAACAGATTATGCCGTTCAATATACACCTGAACTTTCAAAAACCAATGGACTACCAATTGACAGGGTTCAAATTGTGCATCTGGCGACTCACACAGCAAGCTTTCCTAAACAAATGGAGCAATTTGGTGTTAATAAAGGCAATATACAGGCTTTCTTTGCCCGTCTTAAAACATGGCGTCCTCCAGTAAAAACAGGAACTCATTATAAATATTCCAATATTGGTTTTGGGTATTTGGGATACGTATTGGAAAACGCCTCAAACGAGACTTTACCTAATCTGTTAAAATCGAATATTACCAAGCCATTGGGAATGTCCCATACTTTTTTTAATGTACCAGAAAGCCTCGCTAACTATGAAGCTCAAGGTTATCGACCTAAAAATAAGCCAGCACCTTATTATAGACCTGCCAATTTTCTAGGCGGAGGTGCTTTGCGATCTTCTGCAGCTGACATGCTGGTATTTTTAAAAGCAAATTTAGGAATTCAACCTGGCACCGCATCACCAGAATTGCTTTCTGCGATGCAGTATGCCCAACAACCATTTTTTGAAGTCAACCCAAATTTTGTTATGGGATTAGGTTGGCAAAGAGTGAAAAGAGGGAGGCAGATTGTGATCACTAAAAATGGAGCAAATCAGGGATTTAGCACCTTTATTGGTTTTTCACCTGCAAAAAAACTGGGAGTCGTCGTATTAATCAATCAGGCAAGGGGCAAGGCAACCTTGCTGGGAAACCAAATTCTTAATAGTCTGCTTAGATTATAGCTTAAAGGACTATTTTTAAGCATAGACTCATGGGCATTGACAATCAAAATGTCGTGCAACATGATTATCCTTGACCCTATTCTCTGTACGTCTTGACTTACAATATGGATAGTATGATTTTAATCTAAACTAATGACGAACAGAGCCTCAGGTCAAACCAACAACTTATCAAATAACTGAAAAAGGAAGTTTCAATGAAAAAATCCAGTCCTGTATACTCGTTGTTATTGCTTTCTGCTATTACCTTTTCGCCTGTTATCAAGGCAAGTCCTATCGGTATGATGGTGGATATCTATTGCCCTATTACCCAGGGAGGGCCAAATGTCATCACTAATTTTGGAGATTACATTGGTGGTTATGGCATGGAAAATATTTTGTCTCAAAATAATCCTATTTATTTTAAATCCATTTCGCTAGCCCATGATGTTCCAGCCCAACTTGGAAATTATTACAATGAAACGACCAGCTACAACAGCACAACAGGTCAAGTCACCTGCAGTTACATAAGCAATAACCCAACAGAACCTCGCTTTGCTGTAGCATACACCTTGACCAATGGCCGGGGCGGCGCTGTCCAATGGCAATCAGGGAATTCAATCAATATCATTTTTCCTGTTGGTTTAAAAGGTTAGTCAAAGCTTACTGGATTAAAATGCCTGACTGTCTTCTTCGCCTCCCAGCAACTCTTTCTGGAATTGATTTGCTGGGGAATTTGATAAAAATCTTGCAATCAAAGCAAAAGACGAAACTAAAAAGTAAACAGACCCGATAATTGGCATATTCTGACTGAAACACATGTTTTATTTGATTTCAACTCCGACCACCTTAACTGAGATAGACTACTACCGCTTTACTTTGATGGTTGCGAGACGTTGTCTAGTTGCATACTGACATGCTTGGTAATATCATCGAGCATTTGTTGGCATGATTCAGGTTGCTCTGGAAACTGTTTATAAATAACATTAGTCAAAAATGCAGACAAAGCCTGACAAACTAGCCTGCGATTACGAAACGGTGGCGGTAACTTTTCCACAGATTGGTTTAATGATGACAATAAATTTTGACCTATAAAATTCATTGCCCTGGAATAATCTTCAGCAGTTACAGCTTCGCCTGGTTGAGCGTTTTCACTATTCACATTCATTTTTTATCCTGTCAGTGTGTGAGCAAGCCAGATTATAGAGTCTATCTCAAGCTACTTCAACGACTGTTTCAATTCTTTCCGTAAAAGCAGCTTGATTATCAATTAAAACAACAAAATACATCATTAACAGGACTTATATAGGATGTAGCTATGGCTTTACAATGACAACAGGCTCTGGTGTACCACCCAAAAGACTAAAGACCAAGAGTACAATAAATATTACTATAAAGAGGAAGAACAGAACTTTAGCTATCCCTGTTGCGGCTGATGCTACGCCTCTAAATCCAAATAAACCTGCCACAATTGCAACAATAAGAAAAATTAAGGCCCAATATAACATGATAAACTCCCTGTCTTTCAGAATAATAAGTTCTTCCCGAATTGTTTTTACCAGAGCAAAATCAGCTCCTTCTGTTTGTGCTCGTCTCACTTATAAGAACGAAAGAAATTGAAATACTTATTTATAGTCATCCTACTAAAATTGTAGACTATTTATCCAAAACAAAGAAAAACAAATAACTTTTATGATATTTCATATTGTCCTCTTTTAACCGTAGATTGTCCTTTTTCGACCATTAAGCTTAATTATGATCAATTTATAATTATTTAGTTTGTTTTTTTATCTGTTTGGTTCTATGACTAATCTAACAATTCATAATATAGAAAACCATGAGAACAATCCGCAGATACGATTAATACCATGGGCTCTATGGGAAAATTTATTTCAGCATTTTATCAGTGTGTATGAATTATCTCTTATGACTTTATCTTATAAAGAAGCAATCCATATCTTTTTACCGAGAACAAAGAATATGGAACAGGTGAGGCAATTGTTGTGTCTATATTATGCTCATTTTGACAGGAACTCCAAACAATTCTGGAATGATGTTCACAGTAAAGGAATAAAAAGCGAGGTTATTTGTTTTGTTGCTGCAATAACCGGTTGTTTAACTGCCTTGGATACAATATCTCTTTCTTTAATACCTGATGAGATTGTGAAGATGATTCAGGCAGAAAATTACCATGCTTTTGGCCTGGCTGCAGAAAATGGACATCTGCATGTGCTAAATCGTTTATGTGAATTGGCGCCAACTGAAGTTATAGCGATGATTCAGGCAGAAAATTACCAAGCCTTTCGTCTGGCGGCAGAAAATGGACACCTCCATGTGATAAAACATTTATGTGAATTGGCGCCAACTGAAGTTACAGCAATGATTCAAGCTGAAAATTATTATGCTTTTCGCTGGGCAGCAGTTGGAATAGGTCATCGTGATGTCATTAATTTTTTGCTCAACTCTCCGGTTATGCTCGCGTACGCAGAAATACACGAATTTGAATATGGAGAGAAGTACGTCAATCCGTTTATTACCAGCCATGTGAACAGGTTAAAAGAAATGCGCGATGCCTTTAAGCAAAGTAACCCGGATGGTGTCTTTGATTTAGTCACAAAGTCGGGATGCCTGGAAGGCTTTTATATGTTACGTAATTTAATCCGTCGTAATGATGAAGCATTACTTGATGATATTCGTTTTTTGCTAAGCATCCCCGGTATAAAAGCCTTGGCTCCTGCTGGAACCATTCCAGGAAATGAGAATGAGTTACTTCGCCTGGCTCTAAGGCTAGGTAATCAAGGCGCTTGTGAGTTACTCTTATCTATTCCAGACGTACTGGCATTGACTAAGGCAAACAATTATTACATTGATGAAACAGGGGGACGACTCGACTTGCGTGCAGTAGCTTAAGTCCGTTAAGAACAATCAAAGGAGTTGATGCTTGCGACAATAAAATTGTCATATCACTCAACCGCCATGGCTATGTTTATAAACGTTTACCTATGGATTACTCATCGGATATAGCTGTAAAACTACTGAAAGTGAGTTCAACTTAATACGAGTCCAAAACCATTTTGTTCAAATTTTTATGCTATATTACATTAAAAGATGTTCTTGGAAAAAAATAATGTTGAGCACATCCAATCTCTTGCTTCACGCTGCTATTCTGAATCTTGATGTTGAAAACTGTAAAGCTCTTTTAAAAGACAACAAAATTAGCGATATAAACGAATTTGCAGAATTAATTAGGGATATTCTGATTGCTCCTAAAATTAATGAACATCGTAGTTCCTTCGATAAGGCAGTTCAGATTTTAGATGTTTTTTTGGACCAAGGTTTATTTCTTGATGTTTACAAATTACCTGAGGATATTTTTCATCGTTTGTTGATGGAATATCCTGATACAACTTATAAGGTCATTGATGATTTTCAAAAACAAATCAACGACGACTCACTCCCTAACTATGTTAAGTTTTTGAAAAAAAATCTTCATGCGATGCTATACAGTTATTCTGTAATAGGTTTCCGTGATGAAAATGGCCCCGCTTTTAAAAAATGCTTAGAACTTATTTTCAAGTTTTTAGGACAAAATCAAGTCGATTATACAACAGCACCTGGATTTGAATTTATGGAAGGGTATGATAGCTCTTCTTTTTGGCGTTTAATGCAAACTCTAGTGCAAAATGATTGCGTGATATCTTTTCAATCACTCCGAGAATGGCCTTTTGTCTCTCAATCAATAGAATTGTTGGAAATAGAAGCTTCAGATGAGGACAGTCCTGCAATATTTAGTAAAATTTGGTTAGCAAATGCGAAAAATATGAGTTTGGATGAAACTTTCTCTAAAATTGGTTCACTTTATAATAAACAAGCCCACAAATGTATTGCAGTCATTATGGAAAACTTAGATCTCAATGACGAGGTAATAAAGCGTATTAGGAATGTAAGAACAGTTACTTCAAACGATAAATTTAATGCTTATATCAGTGGAGATCTCAGGAAATTAAAAAATAGAGATAATGGCAAACTGATACTTGCTCTATTTAAAAACCATTATCGTCTTGCAGCAATTGAGGTGTTTGATCCAGATCGATTCAACTCAGCTGATGAAAAAGAGGTAAAGGAAGAAATTAGGTATTTATTTTTAAATTTATTTGCATCCACTCCTTTCGACAAAATTAATAAACTAGTTACTGCTCTTCCCAAAGATCATCCTCATCTACAAACTATTAAAGAAGTTTATTCGAAAGTTAAAACTGAATATTGTGACGCTGCACCTTGTTTTTCACGCTATGTAAAACCGCAACATATAGATAAACTTAAAGAGTTTTATGGAAACAAAGCTGGGAAAATCAATGATGATATACAATTTGGTGCTAAACGAATGGAATTAGTTCATGAGCTCAATAAGTTATTATCTAATTCAACATATCATGTTACCCCAAGCAAACTACCTTTTAACTCCCTTTTACCCTCAAGCAGTAAGACGTATTTAGCTGCTTTCGTTCTTGAAAAAGTATCCGAATTTCTTCTGCAGACTGGACGAAGTGATGCAGTAGGTCGATTACGAAAGTCTGAAGATTATAACACACCTGTTAGAGCTCAGTATGCATTTGCATTACCTCTTATTAGAAATGTGTTTTATTTTTCCGATGACGTAAGACTAAACAAAAAAGGCTACTCTGTGAGTTATGGCCTATTTTATAATGACCTTCAAGTCAATAGTATTGAGGAAACCAGATACACTTGGAGTGGGCCTGTTGACGAGACTAATGTTGCACCTAACTTAATGTGGCAACATGGCCTGGCACCATTAAATGCCACCTGGCCTAATATTGAAAATTTATTTGCAGAAATCTGGTCTATGGATTTATCCTTTGCGGAAAAATATTCTGACTATCGAGACAAGCTTACGGTCTTTTATGAGAAACTAGCTGAGTTATCGTGGTTAATTGGAAATACTCAACCCTTAGAGCGTGGCACAGGGAGCTTTGCTGAAACTGTAGTAGCCTTGATGCATGTTCATCATGGTTTAAATCCGCCCATTCTCAAAAGTGATTTTCCACAACTGGATGTACTAAATATTACATTTCCTCTAGAGACTTATAAAAATATTTTCCCCTATTTTTTTGAACCATCAACTGTTCCCAAACACTTAAGGTCATTTACTAATATCCCTGAGATGGAAAATCTCCCTATCTCGCAACAAATACAACATTTATTCACTCAATTCCAACGACAACAACCAAATAATCCTGGCTATGAACTCGATGAGATCTCAGTTGCTAACATACTAAAAAACCATGCAACAAAAAATAAACCACCCACATTTAGCTTTTTGAATCCAGAAAAAGCCCTCTTAGCCAAAACATCAAACTATTATTTTTCTCTCTTTAATAAAGCGGACAACCCTGAACAAAAAATTCTGCTTCTTTTGACTATATTACAATTTTCTAAAAATAAAAATTTACAATTAGATATAGCAAAACAAATTTGTAGGGATAATTTCATTAGTTGCACTAAAACTATGGATAGGGAACAAATTATTAATAACGCGTTACACTTCATCAAGACTACTGCACTTGAAAATGCCGAGAAGATTGACGAAAAAACGATTACTACTTGGGAGCAAACTGCAAAACAAATTGCTGAAGCGGAACAAGAGAACCCAGAAAAAATAGTACTACCTAAGTTTGAAAATATTTTAATTAAAGAAGATACAGATACCAGACAAGAAATACCTACTTTACCCGATAAAACAAAATTACATATTAGTATCATGAAGATACCTGTCAATGAAAGAGAGGAAAATATTTTGGCAGTCTACACGGTATCAAATAATGATGAATTACTTACAAATCAAGATGGTTCAGTTCCAACCATTATCAAAGAAATACGAGACATGGTAGGGAAAATTGACCCTTCAAAAGAAGAGAATATAGCCAATACCATTATTGAAATCAAAAGAAAAATAGCTGAAAACAAAGACAATAATTACAATGAGAATGCTCATGACTTCATCAATGCATTTGCCAAACCAAGCTGTTGCGATTTCCAAAAAATCCGCGCTGCTTTAAGTGCCAACCCTGCAATTGAGGAAATAATGAATGCTGCCAGAGTAGAAAAGCAGCTAAAAACCTAAAACTTCGAGGGCTTACAAAAACCCCCGGTCTCATCGTTAAAAAATGTTTTTAATTCGGTCATTTGGTTTATCTAAACTCCCTTATTAAAACATTTTTTGCCTTGACATTGGAGTTTTTCGTAAGTCCTAACTTCGTAAGGTCGCGAGGGATTAGCAAAAAGGAAAGACTTGTAACTGGAAAAAAGGCTGTTATGAAAGCTCAGCCCCTTTCAGTTTTATTGCAAAAGTAGTAGTCAGCCTCACCACATTACTTTAGCATTTTAGAAGGTGGTGGGAAATTGTTATCTAAATTCTGTTCTCTCAATTCAAGTGAACTGGCTTTGCATTCAATACATTTTTGACACATACATTTTGTTGCTCGCGATACGATCAAAGGGATTGGGGTTGTTGATATTCCACCTATAAGTGCAGATAAACCCCAATTTACAGGAAAACAGCAAGCGAATAATGAACCACCAACAGTTCCTAATACACAACACACAACCGTAAACGTTTTTTCTTCTTTGGAAATACAACTGCTTCTGTTTGCTGGATTGTCTTCCAGGTCTTTTCTTTGTTGATTTATTGACTCTCTAACTTCTTTGATTGATTGTAATTCCTTTTGACGTTTTTGAGAGGCCACTAGGAATTTTGAGTATTTTTGATGTAAATGACTATAAGTTCCCTCGCAGCCTATATCAACTAAAGTTACATTAAACGCTTTACTTAACTGATGTACTTGATAATTAATATCCTTATTAGTTCTTGCAAAACGACTTAGTGATTGAAGATCAAGGAAATACATAACATGCAAGAGTATTTCATTAGGAACTCTTGTAAAACTGCCAAGATTGATGCTAGAGGGATTACTTACTATATTTGAGTTATTTTTTTTAAAAATGAACATAAATCAACCTTAACTCCAGTGATAGATTTTATTGAGCAAAAAATATTTTTTCCAAATAAATTTTTTTTGGTATGTACATAAACAACGAAAGAACACTAACATATGTTAGCATCCAAATAAAAGATAATATGATATCGAATTAGGGCATAATCAATTGACTTAAGGATCTGAACAAAATAACGATCATCTCAACTTGATTTATTGTGCTTAGTATTGATTAATATCTTATAGGTTTTTCCCTTTTTTAGCATTGTTAAAGTAATATGAAAAATAATACAACGATTTTCAGGAGCATTATCTTCACTCATTTTTGTCATTTTGGTTAAAATAAATTGGGTAGTGGTTTTGAGTATAGTATAATTTTTGATAGATATTTTAGTTTGAGGCAAGCTGATTAACAGGAGCTGCGCTCTGCTCTTATGATAACTTTGCCAAAACAGAACAGTGCTTAATTTAATTTAACCTGACTAACTTCCTCATGGACCAAGTCTTTGGTGACTTTGCGTGCCACAAGGAGTTCTTCCATTGATTTATTGATAATCTTATCCAATTCTCCCATTTCCAGCTTTGAAGTTTTCTTATAATGTTCAATTAAATCTTCGCGAGCTTTACCAAGCTCTCTGGTGATTGCATTCACATCATTACCCATGCCCTTTTCCTTGAGATCAACAAGTCTTTCTTTGAGCTTGTCAGCAATTTGCTCTTTAACCTCCGAATGCAATTTGGGAAGAGGAATATTGAAAAAATTCAAAACTTCCTTGACTGAATTCCAAAACCAATTTCGATTTTTATACCCATCCAATCGCTGAGTAATTTTGTCCGTCATATTGGTTTCACCATAATGAGCTTTCGATAGTTGATTCAATGTTTGGGATAGAGATTCTAAATTCAGGTTTTTTTGTGGATCCCCTGATAGTTCAAAATAGGCTTTTTGGAAATGACTTCTTGTTAATTGATTATCATCTTCCGGTGTGGTAGCTTTGGCATTTAACTCAATCACTTCTCTTCTTATTTCCCTATATTTCTGTTGACTGTCTTTGCTACCATCGTTGACTATACTATCCATTCTATCCATAGCCTTACGAACTTCCTCTTTTTGAGTATCTGATAGTACCTGATTGTGCTCAAGGTGTTCCCGGAGTGCTGCTTTCACTTGTTCACAATATTGTCGAGCATTGGGGGAAATATGATTAATCTGTTGCCAGAGGAAACCTTTTTCATTTTTGGATTCGAGTGTCTGTCTTACCTCGTCCATGGTCTGTTCCAAATGTTTGATTGCTTCGCTATCCGGTTTTGACCTTGACTCTTTGACACGTTCTAACAGCAAATTTTTAACTGACTCATTCGTTGAATTCTTCTCATCACAATGATAGTGATAATAATTCGCAATGGAGGTCAGGGAATGTTGTAAATAAGAAAGTCTGTCCCTGACTGGAGGTTGTCTGAAGCTACTTTTTTCATCCCTGTCAACACCCGAAGGTTCTGGCAAGGTTCCTGCAATATTATTCTCACTAATTTGAAAGTGTTTCGCTAATGATGAAAAAAAATGCTCATACCTTGGATCTTCGGATAGCGATTTTAATTCGGCGATGACTTCTTCTTTTTGGGTTTGACCGCCATGATTTTTTTCAAAAAACCAGTTAAATGACTTGGGATACAATTGTTTAAACAATTCCCGGTGCTCTTGATTGACAAACAATCTGGAGTCTTGTACGTAATCTTCACGCTTGGACACAATACTGCGTTCATGATATTTTTTGGTCAGTTTGGCATATCCCCATTCATTTTCCTTCATACCACATAACAACTCAAAGCGTTTTTCTGGGGATAGTCCTGAAGACGTTCGAACTTCCTCTTTTTTATCTCCTACTCTGGCAATAATTGGTGGGGAAATCCCAACAGAAGGGAGTGAGCCAGTTTCCCTGCAAAAACGATTCATATCATCATGTAATAAAATGGCAGTGTGATTCGTGTTAGGATCTTCGGTAACGCGATTACCAGTATTGTGTTCCCCATAGTAAGGTTTAACAACCACTTTTGTTTTTTCAGGATCTGCAATCACATACCTTCCTGAATGTTGCGGATCAAATCCAGGCCTGTATTCATGTAACATCAGGGTCGACTCAAAATGTGCTACATTAGGAGGGACAGTATAAGAATGTGGATCATCGCGTTTCCCAGGCCCAGGTACCTGATCGATTAAAAATAAATTAACTTTGATGTCTGGATATAATTGATAAAGGAGATTCGCCATTCGCATACAGGTATCCGCTCCTCGGCTAAACCCATGCAAATTAACTGTTTCAGGCAGTTGACCTCCATTTTTTTCAATAATGTCATTAAGGTAAAGTACCGCCTCAAATAATAAATGCTCTATACCTTCTCCTGCCAGATTTCCTGTCAGTTTTTGTATGGCATTGGTAATCGTTTGGGAGATTACAGGGCTAATTAATACCTTGGAATTATCTATTGGGTTATAAATATAAGTCCCAGGAATCGGATCCTTGCTATCGCCTGATTTTGGTTCCGAACCAGGACCATCAAACATCCTCATTGCCACTGTAGGATTGTCTTTATTTACTTCCGAGATTGTATTATGAAAACTGGTGAGAATATGATGAACTTTTTCACGATGTTGTCCTGTACCCAGAAAACTTAATGTGACTGTTTTTACTTTTTGTTCACGAACGTCTTTTTCGGATGTGCTCATAATATGAATATCAACTAATAGGGTTCCCTTGATATAATTTTAATCCATGCGCACAACAAATGCACACACGTCAGTCAAAATGATTACTTTTATTGAAATTTGCATTATTTACAATCAAAATTAAGCTGAAATGGCGATTAAGTCTCGAAGGATAATCAAAACACAAGCCATAACAGTGCTGGGTGCTGACTATGTTTTGCCAATATCTAATTAGCCTTAGTCTTTAAACCTAACGTTTCAATTATCATTAGCAGTTCAATACAAGAGTTGCTATCCTTGAGACATCAATGAGAATAATTACAACAATGATTCATGGAATGAAGATGAAAATAATTCCCAGCATTTTAATTGCTCTGCACGCCACTTCTGCTTATGCAGGCCAGCAAGTTTTGGTACTGTCAGGAGGAGATAACCCAGGCCTTAACCACTACACCCAATACCTGCAAACAAAAACTCTTTATGAGCATTTAATCACCCGATTTAATCCTGAAACAGTGAGTATCTATTTTGGAGGAGGTAACACATCAACCGCACAACCTTCTCCCTTTGATGTGCACAAACTCATTAATACAAAAGATAATCAGCAAAGCAAAGAAGATGTCATGTTTACGGGTATTATCGCAAACAATCAACAAGCCAATAAATACAATGTGGATGCCTTTTTTTTATCTTCCAAAATTCAGCAAATCAATCCTGATGATAATTTGCTTCTTTTTGTCAGTGATCACGGCATGCCTCATGGGTTTTTAGAGGATAAAAATACCAATCCCTACAGTAACAACTGCATTGATCTCTGGCATTACCAAAAACCATTTATTAACAACTTCACTAACGCCAAAAATTTTAGCAAAGCTTGTTTATCCAAAAATGAATTATCGTCACTACTCGCCTTAATACCAAACCAACACGTTATTTTTGCCATGTCTCAGTGTTACTCAGGCGGGTTTCATCAATTATCTGTTACAACACAAGATGGATATCCTATAGCTAATCCTAAAATTTGTGGTTTCACTTCCTCAACGGATGATCACTATGCCAGTGGCTGCACTGCTGATGCCAACGGCGCTACCTATCAAGGATATGAACGTTCTTTTACCGAATGGTACACAGGGCATGGCGTCATTGATGGAAAAAAAATCAGAGAACCGGCTAAAAATATGTTGGTTGCCCATCAAAACGCGATCATCGAAGACATGACAGTAGACATTCCTTTAAGTACTTCGGACTATTATTTACTCCAATGGGCCAAATTATTCGCATCAAAACAGTTTAAGTCCCGCATGAAAAATTACGACAATAATACGATTCGATCCGTTTACCTGAATTATAAAGAAAGATTTCAATCCAACGACAATGATGCTCTTTCCCAATTTATCCGTGTGGCCCGTGCTTCTCAAGATAAAATTATCCAGTTAATGCCTGAAGCCAGTGAATTTGCCTCTTTATCCTTAACCCAACAAAAACAAAAAATCAGTTCGCTGGAAAAGCGATTAGAACAACAAGGCAAGGAATTAGAAGCCGTTTGGGAGGGAATGATGAATCTGACACTGAACGTCATCACGCCAACCTGGGAAAAAACAGTGAATGAATCAAAAAATCAGCCTCTCAATGAGAAGCAACAAACTTTTGAAAAAGAATTTTACCAAACTATTATTAAACTTAATTTATACCAACATCCCTATCAATTTGAAATGTATTATTTGCAATATCTGTCAGAAAAACACAATGATCCTGATTTAGTGAACTATCAAAAAAATCGCAACACCATGATTTACGAATGGGCAAAAACCAATAATAATGAGCCTCTGGCGAATGCCATAAAAAATTGGGAAAAACTGAACCAAAAACAACTTGCCTTATCTGAACACATTGCTGAAGAAGAAAAGAAAAAGCAGTGGTTAAAGCGGATTTTTACCTACAATCAGATCATCGCCGCCTGGGTCACGCTCTTAGCTATCCACGATGAAAAAGCCCTGATTGATCTCGAAGGTTTGTTAAAATGCCAAAATGCCAGTTGAATAAAATCTCACCGGGTAATACAACAAGATATGATGCTAAAGCAACAACATAAAAGGCATCTTATGCCTCTTATGTCGAATTTGACTTTAACCTAAAAACAAAGATGGGCTTTGCTCATCAGTTTTTTGTTCCTCAATTTGCGTCTTGAAGAGATGATGACGATGATGATGTTTTAATTTGGGTTGATTTATTTCAGCACATATATCTTGCAATTCGAACAGCTGTTGTGTTGTTAAACCAACCGCAACATCAATAATAAATTGAGATGATTTGATAGTATTCTCAATACTGTTTATGTATATAGGTCTTGATTCATCTTTCATCTCAACCATCTCATTTCTGAAATCAAAGCTGATTTGTTTTGATGTTTTATCTTGAATTTTTTTGAGAATGCTCATTGCACTCTTATAATCACTGGTAGCTTCCTGATGATAGCTTTGGGTTCTAATATGTAAGTAGGGACGCGACATACTTTTTCCTTCTCTGCCATCAAATACAACCAAATCCTGGATCACTTTATTATGCGGAAATGATTGTTTTAAAATTCCGATAACATTGGAGAGCATTTCTGCGTTTGCATTAGTATTCTTTTCTTTTTTAAGTGAAAACTTATGAAGTTCCTGAGGATTTACCTCCTTGATAATGCATACTTTCTGGCCATCTTCAAGTTCTTTGGTTTCTGTTTTTAGACAATCAAGCAAAACAAGGCTATCTAACGATCTTAGTATTTGCTGAACGCCTGTCTCCTTGGAATCTAAATTTCCTGTGCGCAAATCAATGGGGAATTCTTCACTAGATGAATGAAAATAAACTTCAAACTTCACCCCCAAAAGAGATTTTAAATCGTTCTGTATTTGAATGAGGTTAAGTTCTGACTCACTGTTTAATAAATCCAATAACTCAAGAACAGAAAACCATTGTTGTGTCGGTGTTGTTAGTTCGTTTTCTTTAAACGAACCAAGGTAATTCTCCCCATCGAGTTTTGCAGAATTGAATGAAATCCCTCGTACATACCCCCTGTTCCCTGCAATTGACATACGAATAAACGTCGTAGCAGGAATAGTATTTTGCATTTCTTCTTGATTCAGTGGGATAAATCCTTCCAGTTTCTCAACATCACATGCCGTGATAATAAATTCCACCCCATTATCCTTTAAATTGTGCCCTTCCTCATATTTGACTGCCTTGGCAGCAGACAACATGACGAGTACAGATCTTAATTCCTCTATTCTTTCTTTTGATTTTATAGGGCCTATCCTTAAATCGGTTGTAGCCCCCTCCTCCCAGGATCGACTTGTCGATTGCTCAATTCGCATTACCTCGTTTTCTTTTTCATCCAGATTTAAAATCTCGCACAACTTGGTTTTAACACGATGAATATAAGGGTTTTGCAATTCATCCAAGGTAGCTAACAACTCGATAATTTCTTTCATCTTTTAAATTCCAGGTCAAGTTAAAGGACTAATCCAAAATAGCTGTTTCTATCTAACTTCTTGATTTTATTAATCAAGATATTGAACAATAACATAAAATATAATATATAAAAAGCACAACATTTATAATTTAAAATCAATATGTATCCTACTTAATAAGGAACTCCATGCAGCCATAACCGAGCCTAAAAGTTGTTAAAATAACTGGCGATGTATTAAATGAACCAAATTATCTACAGAAAAAAAGGAAACCGGATCAAAGAGATTTTTTGATATACCTATATCGACTACTGAAACAGGCGGGAGTATCCCCACAATTTATTTATTAAGGATATTAAGGCAGGTTTTTGGTAGTACATTCACAACCGCATTTAATTTGAGCATTTGCCGCGATTTCTGCATCGCAAAGACAATAAATCCCTCCTTCAGCACTAGTGCAAAGATTGGAATCAATCATTCATCAAAAAACGCAAGAAAACCGATTAAAAAATATGGAGTCCTGTGCAGGACTCCTGATAATCACACAGGAGCAACAAGAGATTGTTTTTCTTGACACTCTTCCTTACCTGTCAGTTGACTCAATTGATTTTTGATATGCAACCAACTGTTAAGATCATATTGAGATCCCAAACTGAGTATAAAAGGTTTAAGAGCATACTGAACCAATAATTTATTGAGCTCATCCATTACATAAGGAGCCAATGAATGATTGTTGTATCTGGTGGTGGAATCCGCAAAGAAATGATGAAGCAAGGTCAACAAAGACTCAACCGTACTGGTTCCCCGTGCTTCACTGGCGAGCTCGCCTGCTTTTTCTTCTCCTGCCTTGCCATGACGCAACCAGCTAAACCAACCATAAGCTTCACTGGGAGTAGTTCCTTCTATTCTTTTATGACTATAGTTGTCAACTGCTCTTGATAGAGCAGCAACCAGTTCCGTCCAAATTGATGTAGAAGATTTATCGACTACTTTTTTTTTATCGTTGGAAACAGATAAAGAAAGCTCTTCTTCCTCTAACTTTTCCTCTTTGGCAGAAGTAAACAAAGTACTGTCGGAACTGGTATAACTAAATGAAGAAGGAGGTCTGTGGTTGATTTTTGGACGTTCGCTCGTTGGATGAGTCAATCGGGGTTTGAGTAACTCAGAATTGTCCTCTTTTGCGTGACTCTCTGATTCTCTAATTAAAGATTCCTGTGATTTTAGAGCTTCTTCTAATTTTGCCAAGAGCAATTCTGCTTTTCTTTTTGCAACCAATCCCTTAGGTATATCAGAAGGTTTATTGATAATAGGTTCTGATCGACCGGTATATTTTTCTCTCATATCCACTTCCCTATGTAATGATTTATGAATTAAACAGTCCACTAATGTTAATGCAATATATTGTTTTCTTTCAAGGAATTAATCACTTCGGTTCAATAAGAAAATAGAAATACACTGAAACAAAATATTTTGTATTTTTCAGTAACGGAAAAATATCATAGGCCAACTTACTTTGCACAACCCGCAAGAAAAAAGCAGAAGATAAATGGATTTAATATTTAAGGAGGATAAAATCAATTACTTGCGCCAATATTTACTATACTATTAACATTTCATATCACTATAGTTCTCATCTGGTTACTAAAACAACTATGGACTGGAATAAAAACCTCAAGGATTATGAGAGCAGGCTCATTAACATTAAGCCTTTTTTTAAAAAAGGCAAAATCATTTCTGAGAAAAATATAGTTGCCCTTCTTGAAACAGCAATAAAGCCTCATGACAAAGTTTGCCTGGAAGGAGACAATCAGAAGCAAGCTGATTTTCTGGCACGTAGCCTATGTTCTGTAAATCCCCAAAAAATATACGGCTTACATATGCTGCAATCGGCTGTTACCTTATCGGAACATCTTGACTTATTTGAACGAGGAATTGCTGAAAAAATTGATTTTGCGTTTGCTGGCCCTCAATCAACACGTTTGGCGATCATGATCCAGCGTAATCAGGTTAAGATAGGCAATATTCATACCTACAATGAGCTGTATGCACGTTATGTGATGGATTTGCCCCCCAATGACGAGTTTACACCATTCTTGCCTCGGTTTTCTTAATATTCACATAATATTTCTTTGATAAAATGACAAAATTAAATACTTTTTGTATTATTGGACACTCATATGACGCCTTTGTTTCCAGAAAAAAATACTCCCCTGACTATAAAACAAGGCCCAGTCGATGATTGTTACCTGCTAGTGGCATTGGATTGTATTTTTAACTCTGGAGACGAAGCTCGTCAATTGTTAGCATCAAAGTTTACGCAAACTCCACTTGGGCTAACCGTCCGCATTAAACGAAATAATCAGAGTACCCGACTGGATTCTCAGAAAATGCGTGGCAAATATATCCACGTTTATGATCGAAATACAGATGAAGATATTTTTTTTATAGGCCAGCAAAAGCTGAAAGAAATTGATAATTCAAAAAAAGGGGTACAAACCAATTCACTTGCAATTAAAGTTTTAGAACGAATCAGTTCCTATTATTACACCGGAGATTGGGATCATGCCGGTGAATCTGGAAGTCTAACAGCTCATAGCATAAGACAAAGACACATGGAATCCTCCACCCGTTTTGTCGGTAAGTTATTAGGTATTCATGCTGAAGATACTGAAGAAATGGATGAAATCATCAAGCTCAAATTAATGAATCCAAGGGAAGCCATTTATATTAGCTTCGCCTATGGTGAGCCAGATGCCAATGGAAAAATTCATGAGCGTCATGCATTAAGAATAGATAAAGTGGTCTCTAAAACAAATGGTGGTTATGATTTTATTTTAGTCAATCCATGGGATAATCAAAAGCAGGAAACATTCAGTTTAGGAGAACTTGAAAAACGAGATTGCCGTTTTTGTACTTTCAGTCTCAATCAACAGAGATATGAAGTCACACGTATTTTATTAAAAAATCCGGTAGAGCAAGGGCAGTATATTTTTGCAAATCCGGAATTGTTTACCCTGCTCTTGCAAATGCAAAAGCTAAGTCTGTTATCCGATGCTAAAAACATTCAAGCGTGCATTAATCTTCACAAACAAATGCCTTACTTAATTGCCTTATACAATTCATTAACATCCGATGAACAAAAAAAACTGATTCAAGGACTGGTAGACACAAAAGGTAATAAAGAAAAATTTACAAAACACCTGATATTAAACGTTCCTCGACTGGATTTGGTTAAAACAATTTTTCAAAATGAGCCTCTGAAAGACAAAACCGAGAACACTATAGTTGACCTCGCACTTGAAGTAAAAAAGAAAGATTCACCGGCACGCATTGTTTTTGAAGATCTCGAATTTTTTACTTTAATCATGAATCGAGCAATTCATCATAAAGCAAACATTCGGGGATGCAGTCAGGAACAAGCAAAAAAACTGATTGAATCCAAAATGGTTCATTATTATTTTGATAACTTGAAAACAGATAGTCTGACTAGAAATGCAGGGCTATGTGAATTATTTGCCGCAAAGATTTTCACAAAAACATCCATTGAAGCATGGTTTGCCAACAGACTTTCTTTAGCTCATGCTGATTTGTCTCAGGCATTAAAAACTCTGGGATTTTCTGATCAACGTTCTGAAGTAATGAGCGCACCGGTTCTAAAAAAGCAAACAGGTTTGACGGCTGGCCAGGTTGGATTTTTTCCAATTCATAAATCCTCACCGGCACTGGTAACAAATAAAACTCCTGCTCCAATCCAGGAACTGACTGCAAAAAAATCATCTGTTCCTACCCTACCATCTATAGTAAAAAAACCCTCTACACCAATTCCAGAACCTATTGCAAAAAAATTATCTACACCAACTCCACCACTTCAAGGGAACGGATTATCTATTTATAACCCAACGAAGCAAACATCTGTAAAAACACTCCCTCCGTTAAAAGGCGTGCGCATTACACCACTCCCCTAGAGTTTATGATATACCTATTATGCTCTCAGTATTTTCTGTTCAAGATAAGTCAGGTTTTGGCTTCTCCAAACTCAGTAACAACTTGACAATGTGGAACTCCAGAAAGAAGAGATTCAAGATCACTTACTTTATGCTAATATTGATTCAATATTGCAATAATAAAACTCCAATCGACGATCATGATGAACAGAGATAGCCATCCATTGCTTGCTATAGCAGCAGAAGAAGTCCCCCCCCGTAACAAACCCTCTATTTATCCTGAGCCATTCGCATCCATGATGGCTGGTCGTCAAAAACATCCGTTAGGGGATTTTTTTGGAATAAAAAATTTTGGCGTCAACTTAACAAGATTAGCTCCTGGCGCACAATCCGCTTTGCTGCATAAACATAAACTACAGGAAGAATTCATTTTTATCCTGAAAGGGCAACCAACATTGATAACTGAAACTGCACACATTCAATTAGATCCCGGAATGTGTGCAGGATTTACTCCAAATGGCACAGCACATCAACTGGTCAATCGGACAGCTGATGAAGTGGTTTATCTTGAAATAGGAGATCGAACCCAAGGAGATGAGGTAAATTATCCTGCTGATGATCTTGCGGCAGTGTTTGGTGATGATGGACAATGGCATTTTATGCATAAAAATGGAATGCCGTATTAATAACAAATAATTAGAAAGAAAAAATTATGATAACTAACAACATCAGATTCAATTCGATTATCTTCAGCCTGTTATTTGGTTTATTAAATTTACTCAATATCAACGTACTTCATGCGGATGACACTGGAGAGCAAAATCATCTTAATTTAGAGAATTATTCTCCTCAAACAAAGAAATTATGCCAATCAGTAGCCCCTTTATCAGTACCAAGCCAAAACCAGCTTGATGAGGCCAGCAAGGCCTCTCTAAAAAACTGTGATGCGCTTGATCTTTATTATGGTTTTAATGCAGCCCCCGATTATGACAAAGCCTTTCAATGCGCATTAATGAATAAAGATTATAATATCTTGGTCATGGCTTATGCCAATGGTAGAGGAGTACCATTTAATCCTGATCTTGCCATGCATTTTGCCTGCATGATGGAGGATGCGGCTCCGGCGGAAATGGATGGTCGTATCGCCCATCTTGCACAGATAAAAGAGGGTAATAAGAAAACTTCCTTTGATATTTGTGATGACATTACCAGCGGGTATATGATGGGTTGGTGCTCTTCTATTGATCAGCGTTTGCAAGATGCAAAACGCAATAAAAAAATTAATGCTCTAATCAGCCAATGGACTACTCAAGAACAACTATTATACCAGCAGGTTAGAAAAACTGCAGAGGTGTATATCCATGATCATTCGATGAATGAAATTGATTTATCAGGAACGGCCAGAGGCGCATTTGCCATCAATGCACAATTAGGTCTGAATCAAAGCCTGTTTGAACTGTTACAAAAGGTAGCTCGATGTGAGGCTCCTCTTGTGACAACAAAGCAATATGAGGAACTGGATAGGCAATTGAATAGTATCTATAAAAAGTTGATGGCAGATACTACCTCCTTTCAATACACTACTATTACCAAAGAAGGTATTAAAAAAACCGAGATAGCTTGGATTAAATATAGAGATGCCTGGATTCAACTTGCTCACACGAAATGTCCCAGGATCAGCACAGAAAGCTGGCAAGTGCAATTGATTCAAGACCGCATTAAATTACTCAATGAAATTCTTGAGTTAACTGAATAAATTAAGGATTGCTTAATATTCTAAAACTGAATTTGGTGATTCTAGCCAATCCCAATGCAGTGAAACAAAGTACTGGGATAGCCAAACTCAATGGCCTGGGCATCCACTGCGCTGTCAGAATACCAATTAGGCCCGCAAGGCCAAACTGGCAAGCGCCCAATAGAGCGGTAGCGACACCGGCTTGCTGTTCAAAATCCTTTAAGGCAAGTGCTGTTGCTGTACCCATACTAATACCAATGCCTACAGTCAAGCAAAGCATAGGAAGCATAAAACTTAAAATACTGGATTGATGAAGATTAAGAGAAATCATAAAAAAGCATGACAGAATCATTAACACCAAGCCCCAACGAACTATCCTTTCCAAGGAGTGAGAATAAGTAAGACGTGCAGCCATCATATTGGCGATAAACACTGTCATTGCATTCAAACCAAACCAGAAACCATATTCAGTTGCACTCAAGTGTAGTTGTGTGATCAAAATACCTGGTGATAGAGCACAAAACAAATACAATCCCAGCAAACTGGCTGACGCAATTAATGTGTATTGGCGAAAGTCAGAGTTATCTATTATTTGCCTCATCACTTGGTGTACCCTCAATTGAGGTAGCTCTGTTTTGGGATAATCATAATCAGGGATATAAAGAAAGGCTATGCCACTCATTAACACCCCAAGCAAAGTTAAAAAATAGAATCCACTATGCCAGTCCTGTGTCATATCCAACAATAATCCCCCGATTACTGGGGCAGAACTGGCAACCATCGAATTGGTCCCAGACAGTATACTAAACAGGCGAGCACAGGTGTTCGTTGAAAAATTATCTCGAACTATAATAAAGCAAAGTAAATAGGTACCACAGGCCCCAGCTGCCTGGATTATACGTGCAAAAATCAATGCCGGGACTGACGGGGCCAAGGCGGAGATCAACGATCCTGCAAAAAAAAGAAGTGACATACTCAAGGCCATCTTTCGGCGGCCAAAACGATCGGCCAAAGGGCCAACCAATAACTGTCCCAAGGCTACAGTGAGCATAAACAAGTAAAGAGTAGCCTGCATCGTTGTACTGTCGGTTTTGAAAAAACGACTCATTTCTGGAATTGCAGGTACAAAAACATCCATAGCAAAAGAGATGCTGATAATGAGGGGAAATAATCGGAAAAGACTTTGTCTTTCTGTCCAACCAATAGAATTCAATTAATGCCGTTCCTGTTAAAATATTGCTTATGAAAAAATACAAATAGCGCTGAATTGTAACAGATTTACACTCAATGTTATAAAACTACTGATTTGATGGATATTATTCTATTGATTGATAATGATTAAATGTCCAAGTAATGTACTACCTTAAAAACCTGTAATAGCATGAATTGAATAAGTACAGCACTTTAACCACAATGGACAATATGGAATATAGAAAAATGTGCGCACATTGTTTTGAAGAATCAGTCAGCATTTTTATGTGGATTTATGTTTTTCAATTTCCCTGGCAAAACGATCCAGAAATCCTTGCAGAAAATTTCGGGTAGCCTCTATGGTAATAGAAAAATTGTCATCGATTAACCCATCTTTATAAACCAGGTAGATTTCCGGTTGTCCAAAATATATTCCATCAACTGCAACCATTATGCTTCGCAAATGCGATTGAGCAACCGCAGTGCCAATAGCCCCCGGACTCGCTCCAATAGCTGCCATTAGTTTTCCTGCCCATACGTTTTTCCCGTATGGCCTGGTTCCCCAATCTATAATATTCTTTAATACACCGGGGATCGATCGGTTATATTCCGGGGTCACGAATAAAACAGCATCTGCTTTCGTAATTTCTTTTTTTAACCGCATGACTGATTCAGGTAAATTATTATCAAGATCCTGGTTATAAAGAGGAATATCATCTATTTTAATATGAGATAGCTGAAATGTAGGATGCTGAAGCTTCTCCAGGGCAAGCGCTAATTTACGATTAAAAGACTCTTTACGAAGGCTTCCGACAATCACAGCGACTTTGAACATAAATTTTTCCTTAAATTTATTGATACAAAAGGAATTAATCGATTTATCAATGATTATGCATTAAAAAGCAGTTATTAAACAAGACGTATTCTTGCTATGCCAGTATCTCATTGCATGCAAGAAAAAATATGGATAATCCATTAATACATAAGGAATTTATAATGGGTATATTGATTAATGGTATTTGGCATGATGAAAATAATATAAACACGGACAAAGAAGGTCGTTTTCTTCGAGCTGAATCCGGTTTCCGCCAGCACATTACTGAAAATGGAGAAAGCGGGTTTAAAGCAGAACCTGATCGATATCATTTATACCTATCCTATGCTTGTCCCTGGGCTTGCCGAACATTGATCATGAGAAAACTGAAAGGATTGGAAAAAATTATTTCTGTTTCCTTTTCAGATCCAGTGATGGGGAAAAATGGCTGGAGTTACGGTGAATCAGGTAATGAAACAAAAGATGAAATCAATCATATCCATTATCTCAAGGAATTGTATTTGGCTGCCAGAAAAGATTATACCGGTAGAGTAACAGTTCCCGTTTTATGGGACAAAGAAAAAAAAACCATAGTCAATAATGAATCATCAGAAATCATGCGCATGTTGAATAGCGAATTTAATGCCTTTAGTTCGACAAATTATGACTATTATCCAAAACAATGGCGCCAAAAAATTGATGAGATTAATCAGCTTGTCTATGAAAATATTAACAACGGGGTTTACAAGTGCGGCTTCGCTAAATCTCAAAAAGCTTATGAAGAAGCATTTGACGCTTTATTTAAGACATTAAATCAAATAGAAAACCTATTGGCAACACAACGATATTTGACAGGAGAGCAACTCACAGAAGCCGACTGGCGTTTGTTTACAACCTTAATTCGATTCGATGCGGTGTATCATGGTCACTTCAAATGCAACTTGCAAAGGATTATCGACTATCCACATTTATCCAATTATTTGCGAGAACTCTATCAATTTCCTGGCATAAAGGAAACCGTAAATTTTGATCATATCAAACAACATTATTATCGTAGCCATTTAAGCATTAATCCAACAGGAATTGTTCCCAAGGGTCCAAAATTAAATTTGGATGAACCACATAACCGCTATTAGTTCTGATAAATTTTTCAATAGCTACAAGTAAGGATAAAAACCATGCAAAAAATCATTCCTTGTCTCTGGTTCAATGATAACGCTGAAGAAGCAGTGAAATGTTATATCTCGATTTTCAAAAATGGGAGTATTGAAAAAATTTCTTATTATGGCAAAGAAGGATTTGAAATTCATAAAAAGCCCTCGGGCAGTGTGATGACAATCCTCTTCAATTTGAATGGACAACAATATGTAGCGCTTAATGGCGGCCCTGAATTCCAATTTAACGAATCCATCTCGCTGATGGTCAATTGCGATACGCAAGAAGAATTGGATTACTTCTGGAAAGAGCTATCAGCGGGTGGAGAAGAAGGCCCCTGTGGCTGGCTCAAAGACAAATTTGGATTATCCTGGCAGATAGTCCCCAGTATCATGGCTGAATTACTCAGTGACCGCCAAAAATCAGGAAAAGTAATGAAAATGCTTCTGCAAATGAAAAAACTGGATATCGCAAAGCTCAAAGCTGCAGCAGATTAATATAAGACTTACAAAAAACGCCAAGACCGAGGCAAAAAATGACTTTTAACTAGGAAATCGGGGGCTGAATAAGTCCCTGCAATAATTAATCTATCAAGGAGAACAGATGAAACCGCTAATACCTTACCTGCTTTTCAACGCTACCTGTCGGGAAGCAATGACATTTTATCAGGATTGTTTTGGAGGAGAATTGGAATTAATGACCTATGGTGATTCACCTGAAGGGGCTTGTGATAAAAAGGCCGATAAAAATGAAATCATGCATGCCTGTTTAAGAAAAGACAGTTTCATTTTGATGGCATCTGATTGGCCAAGTGGTGAGGCAAAACAAGGCAACAATGTGCATCTCAACATTGATTGCAGCACGAAATCAGAAATTGAAACCCTGTTTAAAAAACTCAGTGAGGACGGGACAATAGTACAACCACTTGCCGATACCTTTTGGGGTGCGCACTTCGGTATGCTGATTGATAAATATAATATACACTGGATGTTAAATTATTCTTTGAAACAATAGGATTAAAAAAAGTTAGATCGACAACTTTTGCTCAATTGATGCTGTTTCGCTACATTGTAAATCCCCAATGACAAGCAAAACGCTCATCATACAGGGATTTACTCCATGTCATTATTTACGGTCATAAATACATGAGATGGTTTCTTGTTTAATATCATCTAACGTATTTCCTGTTTGAAAATGCTGCCCTTGGACTACCAGTTGCCCTTGCTTCAATGCTATGGAAACCTTACTAAAAAACACATTCAAACTACCGGTTTCATTGATAAACAAATGATTATTAATAAAAATTAATGCTGTGCTATCTTTATCCCATCTCACTGAGGTATTGCCGCTTTCGGATAAAGATAAGCGAGAGGACGACTCTGCTCGGACTTCACCCAGAATATATTTTTCTTCCATGAATCCATATGAAAGAGAAATCTGATCTCGAGTATGCTTGATTGTTAGATCCACAGCAGGATTGCTATCACATTGCCCGCTCCATCTGCCAGAAAAATCTATTTGATTTTTTTTGATTTCATCATGAGCCCTATATCTCAGTTTGGTATTGTTTCTGAAATCATTTTCATGCCCAAACCAGGGAAGAGCTGAAACCTGATTCATAAAACCAACGTAAAAGAATAAAACTATAAAAAAATATCTTATCATTTCTCTGAATTCCTTATCAGTAGGCAGGTTTGTACAGAATACTACTTCTTCTGTCTAACCGAAATCGAATTCATAATATCATTGACTTCGACCTTTTTAAGGAGTATTCAGGGAAAGGGTGCCAAAGGCCCATGGTTTTTGGCTCCACTCTTATAAAATGGCATGGTCTTGTTTTGTTCTTCGAGTAGTCGATTGGCAATGGATATTATTACCCCAAAACTGAATATTTTCGCTTTCACAGACTATTGGTATGGCTTTTATCGGACAATTTGCTGGCAACATAAGTAATAGCTAAAGCAGCGCTTCCAAATAACCCCCACTTTAGTACTTTCGATGCATAAGAACTATTGCTCTTTTCTATCCTGGGATCACTTTCTTTTTTTAAATAACCATGATCCATTTGCTGTGACATATTTTCTATGACTTCTATTAAATAATGGATAATATCTTCAGGTTTGGCAGGATCTTCCGTATTACCCATCTGGATAAAGTTTTTTTGTCTATGAAAATAGGCATCTGGATTCATTGGAGAAAGGGTATTGCCCAGAAAATCTTCTAATAAAATACCTACCGTATCATCACCATTAATTTGTTTGTTCACCAACTCTTCATCCAAACACTCGATAGGTAGTTTTAATAAATAAAATTGCAGATATTGCAATACCATGACATGTTCATTAGGTGTTAAATCACTTTCCTTACGCTCAGTAGGAATTCCAAAAAACAGATTATAGTTGGATTCGAAGTAAGATTTTATGGCCGTTTTTTGCTGAGCTGATAACCCCATACTGAACCTCCTCCAATAGCTGTAAAGTCTAAATAATGCAAAACAAAGATTAACAGAAGACAGTCTGATCTTAAATATTTCATGATGATCTTACAATGAATTTTGTGTCCAAATTATAAATAATCAAATAAAAGCAACATTAAGATTTTGCTGTCATTGTTTGGGGGGATTTGTTAAGTTAATCTTTTCTTTGAGTTTCACGAATCAATATGAATCGCTTCATTCATTCTTTATTGTTTCTCTTGATAACCTGCTCTTCAGGCTCTTTCAATCTTCATGCAGCCAATAAAAATAATGATTTTGTTTTATTTGAAAAAATATTTACTGACTGGACTTTAGCATTTAATCAAAAAAACTGGCACCAACCTGTGCTTTATTTTCAAAATCATTGGCTGCCGATTATCAGGGTGCCCCGCAAAAGAATTACACGTCTCTTTGTGATGGCTTTAAGAAAATATTTCAGCAAACAGGGAAAAATTACCAATATCATTTTAAATTAAAACGGGTCTATCGCTCAGGCCATCTTGCTGTTGCAAGAATTACCTGGTACTTGCAAATATTTGGGCAAGGAAAACTCATTTCCGAGACGCAAGATGAAGGATTAGATGTCTTTCTTAAAGATGCACAAAATCAATGGAAAATTATCAATTTCATAGGATACCCTGCCCCTGACAATCTAAATGAAAAACACCAAAACAAGGTGTAATAATAAATTGTAATATGATCTTGGATTGATCTTGTTGTATTTTATCAATATAATTACGCCCCTATTTATTTGATGAGTATTAGAATGATCACTGAAATTGAAACATTACTAAAAAGGGCCGGGTTTACTTATGTAGGAAATGGCAGAGGCTTGGGGGAATTTGAAAAATATGAAAACCATCTCTACCATAAAACTGTTTATGGCTCAATACAGCAGATCCAACTGGCTATGGACAGAGAGAATGACACGGTCAGACCTGTGTTTTCAAAAAATGTTCCAGTAGAGCTACGTGACAGTATTTATGACATCATGAAAAGCTCATCTGAAAAAAATTCGTTACAATTTAATTGACATTAGATTCTGTTGATAATCCATTTTATAATATAATTTAACAACACCTGCATGCCACGGCTAGTCCGGGGCATCCATAAGCTCTCTGCCTGCTGTGGACTAGCCGCAATATATAGCAGCTATAGGGCCATTGTTAACAGACACTGGATTTTGAGCAATAATTTCATTAAATGGCCATCTACAGATTATTAGGTTTTATCGGATAAATTTTAAAAAATTAAAGCTTAAGGCCTAACCTGCTTTTTTTCAGCATGATATAATTAATGTGTAAATAACTTGTCGAATCCATACAATAAAATTTTGATTGTTTTGCGAAAAAATAATGAAACCCATAACACATATCGCAGATAAAAAAATACTATCTATCCCTATCAAAGAATGCGGCGAAGAACTCATTGATCTTAAAAACCAAAATATTATTGTTTATGGACCACCTCCGGAAACACCCTTAACCGCAAATGACTACACCAAAATACGTAAAACTGTATATCAAAAATTATGTTTGGCACAAAATGACCTGCCCAACGGTTGGCGTTTTAGATTATATGAAGGATTACGCAGTCTGTCTGTTCAGGAAATTCTGTTTAACCAACAATGTGATAACCTGCGTCAAAGCAAACAGTACGATTCCTACGAGGATTTATTTGATTCAACGTGCCGCCTGGTTTCTCCAGTAATTCATTTAGATGGGACAACCAATGTACCGCCACATAGCACTGGGGCTGCAGTCGATCTTGAGCTCATTGATAGTTATGGTAATCTGGTTAATCTTGGAATGGCCGCAAAGGATTGGTTGATCGTCGACCCTGATTTATGCGAAACCGATTCAAAACTCATTTCTGAAGAAGCTATGCAAAATCGTATTCTAATGCTGAAAATACTGACTAAGCATGGTTTTGTTAATTACCCCAGAGAATGGTGGCATTTTTCCTATGGGGATCGCCTATGGGCCTATATGACAGAACATTCTACCGCGATCTACGGTGCAATCATAAATAATTAGCTCAATGGGATAGCGTCTGTTATTCTTGAACTAATCTAATTAGTTGATTATTCTATTAATATTACCTTAAAGAATATCTCTTATGACTCCATCCATTTCGCTCATTACCCTCTATTCTTTATTACCTGCCGTGTTGATGTTAATCGGTGGGGGGATCGCGAGCATTTACCGTCCCGGTAGTGCTATAACCAGCGCCACTCAACATTTTGCCGCGGGTGTTGTTTTTGCTGCTGTAGCAAAAGAACTGCTACCCAAAATCGGAGCATACCATGATCCTGTTGCTCTTATTATTGGTTTTTCAGTAGGCATTCTGGCCATGTTATTTCTAAAATGGTTGACTAACAGGCTCGAAGATCTTGAACAAGAAAAAACAGGTCTATCCTGGGGATTATTAACCGCAGTTGGAATTGATTTATTGATAGACGGTATCTTAATTGGGGTTGCTTTTTTGGCTGGCGAACGAGGAGGAATTCTTATCGCTATTGCTCTTGCCATTGAAATTTTCTTTTTGGGGTTATCAACAACCGCCACTTTAGGGGCAAGACAAGTGAACGTGCCAATTCGTCTGTTAACCAGTGTCATTTTGGCCATATTGATCCCTGTGGGAGCTGCTCTGGGCGCCAGTTTATTAATTCATTTACCACTATCGATTACCAATGGAATTTTATCATTTGGTGTTGCGGCATTACTTTATCTGGTCACTGAGGAATTGTTGCTTGAAGCCCATGAAGTGCGTGAAACCCCTTACATTACTTTATGTTTTTTCATTGGATTTTTGCTGATTTTATTGTTAGAAGGGCTAGCAACATAAATACAAGCAGGTATTGTAATGAAAATATAAGTTATGATGGGCCAAACCTGCCTGGAAAAACAAAGACAAACCACTTTTCTATAATCTAAAAATTAAATTTTCTTCCATTCTTTTTAACTCTGCTTGATCAAGGGGAAAGTCCACAGTCCAAGGTTTTATCGGCTTGGCAAGGTTTGTTGCAGTACAGTAAATTTTCAACTCTTGCGCTGAAATATGATCGATATCAAACTCCTTAACCAGTGTTTGCACTCCCTCCTCAAAACTGGTTAAAGTTTTTTGAATGACTTCATCACCATCATGTTTTGAAAATTTCAATTGATTCGATTGAGCGTCCCAAACCAACGATTTACGTCCATATTCCGTAATAGATCCAACAATCGTTTTATTGTCTCGAATAGAAATTGTATCCGGATAACGTTCCAATTTGAGCAAGTTCATTTCTACCGTTTTAAGATCTATTGGGAGCAAATCAGTCTGCATCAAGCGAAACCACCCTTGGCTGGTTTTTCTCTCCAAAACATGCACACCATCCTGCTTATAAAATTTAAATTCTTCTTTACCTTGTAAAATGGGCTCTTCTTTTTCTGTAATCCATATCGGAAGCCTTGGAGCAGAAGCGCCCAATCCCGGATCCAGAAGAAATTTTTTGTCCCCCAGAGTCACTACTAAAACAAGATGAGTAGCAGGTAACGCAAGTACCTTAGGGGAATTCACTGGTTCTCCAATAAGAACATGTGCCGCACAATATTCCGTCTTAAATCCCAATTGCACTAATGCATCAAACAACAGACCAGCACTTTGATAACAATACCCTCCGTGTTCTGAAGAAAGCAGCTTTTTATAATTAAAAAAAGACAAGGATTGTCTTTGGACAGGATGCTGATTAGCAATTCTGCGTAATTCAAAATTGGAATAAGGAAAAGCTTTGACATGTGCCAAATAGATACTGTTTAGATATTTAATTTGTTCTTCTGGAGGTAAATCAGATAATAATTGAAAACCTAATTTTAATTTTTGGAGATATTCCTTTAAGTCGATGGATTTCATATAAAACTAAATCATATTACTTCTTTGCATCATATCTGGTTTAAGTTTGAAAATAAAGTGTTTAATTAGAACAAAAATCAAGGGTTCCATAGAACCCTTTGTCCACAGCCCAAACAGAATAGAAAGAAACACTTGGTTTCAGCGGTTAAACTATCCAGCTAAGCCAGTTTATTGGATATTTCTGTTTTTAGGGTTTCCAGGTTATTCGCAAATTCACCCATTTTTTCAGAAGAGTCTGTTTTTATATTTTCTTTGCCAGAAAAGAAAACTCCTACATATCCCTTTGCTGATGAAAAGTGTACAACCAATGCAGGAATAACTGCCAAGGTTGCAATAACTCCTATAAATCTTCTGACAAAATCAGGATAGTCATGCCAACCGCGATGAGTGGATAAAACAGGTCTGGCCTCATCAAGAACATTCTTACACTTCCTTGCAAATATCTGAAATGATTGAGGGGTGATTTCACTCATAAAAAAATCATTTCTTACTGTGGATAAATCATTAATTAGTCCTTGCATGACATTGGTTGCTGCATGAAGAGAACCATATTTTTTACTCAGTAATTCTGCTTTTCTTTGTAATTCGTCTAATAATTTATTAAATGAATTCTGATACGGCATAATTTGAGAACGCAACATCTGTTGATTATATTGTTGTTTTGCACGTATTTGATCTTCTTGAGTGAAAATCTTTTCGAGGTGTGGGCAATACTTTAAAAACAATGCGATTAATTTTAAATCCCCATTATTTATCGCCTGGGTTAAATGAGCCTTGTTGAATTGGTCCTTATAAGCCGTATTTGCCTTAAAATTCTCTTCCATGCGCTGATAATAAGTATCAAATAAAGCAATCATCTTTGATGCCTTTACAGGATCATTTTTATCGTAACATCGTGCCCAATCAAGTGCGGTTCTTCCCCCTGTTGGGGCTTCTCCTATTTTATAGCGATGATTCTGTGACACTATTGTTCTGACATGGATATCAGCACCTGCATCCATCAAATATTCCACGATATCCACATGACCATTGGCACAAGCCCAAAGCAAAGGAGTTTGTTGGAAAGAGTCTTTGGATTCCAATAAATCCGGTCTATGTTTTATAATGATTTTAACCAGTTCGAAATCTCCTTTTTTTGCTGCCTGAATTAAATCATTCCCGTCAATATTCACTGCATGACGAGAGTCTGCGTTGAGAAACGCTCGAATCAAATCAATATGAACCGGTCTACTCTTTATCACTGAAATAAACACGGATGGGAAAACAAGATTGGCATAGTTTTCAATTAAAAGTTTTGCATGTTCGTATTTCTTTTTTTGAATCACTTCGCTTAAGATTTGTGACTTTTGATATTTCGTCAGGTAGCGAACTTTTGACGCCACAGCTTCAGCTATCCCTTCGTCATTCACTTCTTTATCTAGCAGAACTTTTATCTGTTGAAACTCTCTTGATTTATCAATATAAGATTGTCTTTGATTATAAAAAATTTCAAAATTTTCAGATGAAATTTTCTTTTGCTGCTCCAAGCTTCGTATATTTCCCTCTTCATTAATAGAACTGGTGCTCCAACAAAGACGCCCTCCCATCACGATATAATTGGAATCCTGGAGCAATTGAGCACTGCATGCTATTCTTAGTTCATCAAAATGTTCAGCATCAATATGAGCCAAGACGATGCCATAAGTTGATTCAGCAATAGACGCGTATTCTGCAGAAGTCAGCTCAAATTCATCGGCCATCATTCTCATAAACGCTTTTTCATCGTTACATAATTGTAATACCAAATTATTCAACGTCCCCCTGTCTTCAAACAAACCCAGGAATTTTTTTGCCTTTTCTTTGTTTTTTAAACGCAACTGCAAAGAACACAAATAGAGAAACGTTTGTAAAATAAACAGCTGATAAGTGTTCCTGCGTTTACATCCTGATTCAGAATCATCATTAGTGCTTTCGTTATATTTATCAAAAGCCTGATTGTAGACATCTGCAAATGTTTTTTGCTTGGTTCCTGATTGTTCACTCAGCAAATTTGCTTGTTTAAATATTGATTTAATGGCATCGACTATCTCTTCCTTTTGCCAGGTACTAAAGTCTTCGTTGTCTCCAAAGGCAGCGACCAAATTGCCTTCCATGACTTCGAAAACAGCCGATTGTTGATTTTCTAAAGAGGTATCCCGTTTTTGCAGAATTTCATAAACCGCTTTAAATAAAGTTTTGGGATCTTTATTATCTTTTTTGCATAAGTAATCGATGGGGTCTGCATCCAGTTTTCCCAGCGCATCAGCAATCAGGTCCAAGTTACCCTCTGCAGCAGGCTTTTGCACAAGAGACAATGCTTCTAGGCATTGATTAATGTCGGACTGGGCAAGTAATTGCTTGTAGCGGGATTCACCGGGGTTTATAAGACTCATTACGTTTGGCAAATCAAATTGCCGCACTCTGTCTGGATACACCGTTACAACAAACTCGCTCTTTGATACCATGATTTCATCGCTGTGACTAAAATCATTTTTCATGTCTTCAAAGCCTGGATTTCCTTTTCTGAAAGCGAGAGCTTGCTCTTTCAACTCATTGAGATTTGCTATGATTGTTTCAAGAAATAGTTGCTCATCCACACGGATTTCAGTAGACGATTTGAGACCATTTAATTCATGAATCAGATTTGAGAACAATTCGGTAAAGGGTTTTACTGAGTGACGACCTCCGGATTTCTGCTTACCATAAAAAAAAGTGCTTCTTTCCAGATCTGATTTGCACGTATTATCGCCAAATAAATAAAGAAAAATTGGCTTGGTTTCATCGGCAGTAAAATTGTCGGAAATACTGGCCGCGCCTGTTAAAGGCACAATTATTGATAGCTCACCTGATTTATCTAAATGAACAAAGGGGTATTTTTCGAATATTTTGGCTAATTGGTCTTTCAATTTCGTTATACTCTTTCATTTTAAGCTTTTTTGGCACCATTATAATATAGTTTGCTTAAGACAAAATTAATAACACTGTGGGCATAAATAAGCCCAGCAAAAACCTCTTGTTGTCTCTGCCAACAAGAAAATCCCAAGATTTGAAAAATGAATAACTTGCCTATTATTTACAAATACTGCCACTTTTTTTAATATCCGCTGATTCAATAACAAGGAGTTTCCAGTGGCTTTTCAAAAATCATTTTTTTCCCACGTCGAAGACGATTGGCGTTATTATCAAAACATTCGTGCCAAATACTCTGATGCGATACCCATACCACAAAGAAAATATTTCGAACCCATTCATTCCATAGATTCATTAGCCACATTAGCAGTTCGGCCTATTGAAAAACCACTTTGGCTTGGTGTTCACACGGCAGGCTTTTTGCTGAAAGCGATACTCCACTTAGTGGGGGCATTAGTTCTATCACCATTTGCTTTGATCTTTGCGATATGTGTTCCGAGATCCGAGTTGAGAGAACAAACCGTCTCCTCATTTAAAGCCACTGCTGCCGGCTCTATTGTCGCTACAGGCATGGCTTGTGTTGCCTTACTTTCGACCCTAATGTCCCTTATTTTTAATCCGTTGTATGTGTTAAGTCGAAGTGCCGCCACAGGAGTCGATCATCTTAATTCGGTAACTGAATCCTGTTGCGGCCTGACTATTGCAAAATGCTGATTAAGGGATTTAATCGCAACACTTATTTAATTCAAATCTGGCAAAAACTAGAGAACAGATGGCCTCATCTGTTCTGCTGCCTCACTTTTGCCCCTCATAGTTGATATTGCCCCCCCAATTAAATCAATCAAATTAACAATGGGGCTAACAATCACGCCAATTGCTGTAATAAGAGAAACAGCAAAATGCACCACGCTATCAATGATATGAATCTTTGCGGCTTTTTTATCAGAAAAAACCAGGCTGTTGAGAGACTTTAAGCTCAAATAGAGAGACGACGAAACAAGTTCTAAAGTAATAATAGAAAAACTAATCGGTGCTGCTACCACATGACCTGCTCTGTATAAAAAATTAGAGGCAGATGAATAGGGTGAGAAAAAAACTGATTTCAGGGGTTTGTCTTTCCCTTTTAAATAATGGTCAGCAACCAGGTAAGTGGTACCGCCTTGTTCTAATAAAAATTCATTGAATGTTTTTAAGAAATTATTAAACGACATAGATACTCCCTGTTAAAAAAATCTTCACCATAATATCTGAATTTGTACTAATTACTAAAGATAATTTCGATAATGATTTTTACTGGAATTCATTGCCTGTAAATATTGCCAGAGGTAATCAGAAATTTTGAAAAACACCAAAGCCGAAGCAAAAATGTTTTTAATGAGAAAGTTTAGATAAACTAAATGACCAAATTAAAAACATGTTTTAACAAAGAGATTGAAGTTTTTATCCTGATCATTACTCCTCTTGATTTCAGAGTCATAACTTCAGCATAATGCATCGAAGATTTTCGCCGGATTGGGAGTTTTTCATGCTTCATTTTAAATGGTATGAGTTTTCAGAATTAACAAGCAAACAACTCTATGACATTCTGGCATTACGAGCGAGTGTTTTTGTAGTAGAGCAGCACTGCCCCTACCTGGATCCAGATGGCAAAGATTTTTTTTCCATGCATTTATTGGGTCTGGAAGAAAATTCTCTCGTGGCTTATTTGCGCCTGTTTCTTCCAATTGAGATTGAAAACCATCTCATATTTGGCCGTGTTGTTACAGCCAAATCAGTGCGGTCTAAAGGATATGGAAGAAAACTGATACGCGAGTTATTGTCTTATTGTGATATGCATTATCCCAGTATTCGTATCCAATGCTCTGCGCAAAATTACTTGAAAAAATTCTATGAAGAATTTGGCTTTAAAGGTTATGGAGAGATTTATGAAGAGGATGGCATTCCACATCTTGCCATGCAAAGAACTTTATAAAATCGTAATGGCGAATCTGGATTTACGGTAAAAAATCCATGACCATCATCAAATTTTTAAATTGACATCGGTGTCACAATAAAGCACACTTTTTCCCATGTTTGCTCACTAATAATGTTGTTTATAGTAATATTCTTTGGAGATGTTATGACGAAAATTGTTTATCTACAAAACGACCCGGATAAGATGCTCTATTATAAAGACAGCGTCCCCAAAGATTTAAAAGTGGTTGAGCCAGATGCCAAAATGATGTTAGAAATTTTAGAGCAAAAATTAAAACTACTTGAAGTATTAGATTTGGATTGGTTTTATTGTGCAATTTGTATGGAACTTCCTAAAGAGCCCGTGTTTTATCCAACCTCAGAGGGTATTAGCAATCTTTACGAAAAAAGTGAATTAGTAAAATGGTTTTCAAAAGCCACCGGGAATAAATCCGACCCCGTTGGACTTGGTTCAAATGTTACTATATCTCAATATAAAACCCCTACTCCAAAAGAATTGCTTGATTTTGTCATTAAATCAACAGGATTTGCTGAAGAGGTGTTTATTGAGCATTACAGAAAACCCCCGATAAAAAAAATTCCTCCGGAAGAAGAGCTTTTGCTTGAGAAACCCGATTATACTAGACGAAATGAAATAGATAGCCCATCTCATTCACAGCAAAGATCCTGCTTGAGTCTCTTTTTGTACAGTATTTTTGGTTGTAAAGGAAAGAGATACGGAACACAGGAAAAACCTGAATCTCTCACATCAAATTACCTACCGTCTAATCATTAACAAAGACAAATCAGGTTTTTTAGACATTTTTTTATTATGTATAGGACTTACCCAAGGTTAAAGCAAAAATGTTTTTAATGAGTGGTTTATATAAACTAAATGACCAAGTTAAAGACATTTTTTAACGAAGAAATTGGGGATTTTTATAAGTCCTGATGTATAATAATGACATAGTTCAACTAATCAATCAGGGTATTCTATGTTGACTCCTCCACCTGACTCAAAAATTTCAACCACAGATAAAAGTTTGGATAAATTAAGTGTTCCAATAGGTATGCTTAAACAAATGAATGAGTCAACAATGGAACAAACCAAACTCGATGAACTACGAAAAAAAATGTCCCTGCAAGCCGAAATACTCAATAAAGCGAAAGCAGATAATGACATGTTTTTTCGTTTACTCATCGAATTAATGTCATTAAAACTCCAAGGTGAATTATTTAAAGAACAATTAAGCAAGATTTCTAAAGAAAGTGGTTATGAGAGCGTACAAAGCGCATTAATTCAAGCCACAAACTCAGAAGGGCAAAGCCCTTTACAATACGCCCTACAAAAACAAGATTTCACTACGGCAAAATATTTTCTGGATAATGGAGCGAAAGCAGGTCCGATAGAAAAAGCCGTCTTTGAAATTGCCCTTGACAGTAAGGCGGCTAAAGAGTTTGGGTTTCCTCCACTCTCACCTGAAAAAGAAAAATTGCACCCTGTCAAAAATTTTGGTCTGGTTTTAGGTATCAAAACAACCAGTGTAGATGGTACTCCCTCTCAATTCGGCCATATAGCGCCAACTTATCAATTGATGACAGATTCAGTCAGTCATTTTGCTAAATCCAATCCTGACAACAAGAATTTTCAGGAAATAGCCAATGCCTTTCATTTTTCAAATGAGGCATCGGCATTCAAATTCAGCACACCGCAAAGAAACCCGGAAGCAGGTAACGATCTTGCAAGACGCATTCAAGGAGGCGAACTCACCACAATTCCTGTCAGCTGTAAAGGCCATGCCATGGGATTATCGTATGTACCCGACGGCCCTGATTCCAAATCGGGCTACCTGGTATATACCAATCGCGGTCTGGGATCAAAGAGCAATGAACATGGCACTCATATTTTCCGAATCGAGGATTCCAGTAAAATTACTCCCGAATTCATCAATAATATGACAAGTGGACATTCGAATGGTGCTTCTCATGATGAAATTATGTCTCAAATTAAAGCGGTTGCTGGAAACAAGGAACCTATTCATCATATCAAACAAAAGGGACAGAAAAATGACAATTGCACCATAGCCAATTCTCGCTCCAATATAGAGGGGATACTGTTATGTCAAAAAGCCAGAGAAGTGGGAGGATTCGATAAATTAACTGAAAGCGACAAAGAATCTGTTAAAAAAGAGTACAAGGAATTTACCAAACATATGAGAGTTGAAAAAGTCAATGAATTAGCCAAAGCCCTTAAAGAAAATCCTCATGATCCTGATTTAAACAATTTAACCAAAGAGTATTTGAAGCAACATCCAAACGCCGACCCTAAACTAAAACAAACCTTAGAAACTGCATTAAAACAGGCTTCTGAAAGCAGTATGACATTAAGCCAACCAGGAAAGACCATTTAACACTACAGAGCCTACATGGATTGTAATATCCAAAATAGTTTAATGGCTTCGCCATAATCGAGTGGTTTAATCAAATGGCCTCGAATATTTAAAGGCTCAAACGCCAGCTTATCTTTGCTAGTATAGGCTGCTGTAAGTACAAATACCTCAATATCAGTAAATTGAGGATCGGCTCGTAATTCTTTTAAGAACTCAATACCATTCATCTTAGGTATATTAATATCGAGAAGAATCAACTTGGGATGAATTTTATTTTCTTTATTTCTACCATAAAGCCTATCTAATGCCTGATTTCCACTTTTAGCTATTTCAATCTTGATTAATGAGCTTATTTTATGGAATACACGCTCAACGGACTGAATATCGACCTCATCATCTTCCAAATACAAAATATCTATTTTATCAGCTGCGAGGTCCATCACTATTCTCCGTGAGACAATATTTTATTTTTTATTTCTAAATTAATTATAGACCTAAACCTTTATTGATGAGGTATTTTAGGCCATGTAAAGGAAAACTTTGCTCCTTTACCCAACTCAGATTCCACCTCAATTTTCCCATTTTGAGACTCTACAATTTTCTTTACTATAGTTAATCCTATGCCAGTAGTTTCTGCCTCATCTTTGGATTTTAAAGTTTGAAATATTCTGAATATTTTCTCAAAATACACCGGCTCAATACCTGGACCATCATCTGCCACATAAAACTCATAAAACGAACCTCTATCCAAAACACCAATTTCGATAGTTCCCGTTTTACAGTGATGGTGTTTCATGCTGTTTGCAATCAGATTAGAAAAAACCTGGCTTAGAAGTAATTTGGCAGTTGTCAGTTGGGGCATGGATTCATGAACTATGATAGTAAATTGTTCATCGTGGTTAAGAATATCCATTATTTCTTGAATTAACTCTTTAGTATCTACCCATTCTATCTCCATATTGACCTGTCCTGCCCGCGCATATTGTAACAAGCCATCTACCATGCCGCTCATGCGATGGGTACGTTCTCTAAGCAATTGAAGATTTTTTCTGGAAAGAGGATCCAGCTTATTTCCGCAATCCTCTTCAATCCATGTTGCCAATTGAATAATTGCCCTTAGCGGCGCTTTTAGGTCATGAGAAATAATGTATGAAAATTCTTCAAGATCCTGATTACTTTTAATCAGCTTTTCTTCAAATTTTTTAATTTCGGTAATATCTTTTGAAATAATGACATACCCTACTTTTTTTCCTTGTGAATCATGGCGTATGGTCATAGTAACGGAAGCAGTGAACTGGGATCCGTCTTTTCTGACCCGTTGAAATACTTCTTCTGCCTTGCCTTCCCGACGTACCGTTTGAAAAAATTTTCTTACTTTACCTGACTGGATATCTTCCACTGTATGCAAAATATCGATGCTCTTTTTGTTTATTAATTCATGAGCTTCGTAGCCGTAATTTCGTCTCGCCCCTTCATTCCAAACCAGTATGACTCCTTTCAAATTAATTGCAATGATTGAATATTCAATTGCGCTTTCCAATATGGTTTGTAAAGTACTTTTGGCATGGCGTTCTTCTTCTGTTTTAGCGATTTGCTGCTTTAATGCCTTGGTCTTCTCTTTTAATTTTTTACTTATTTCTTTTTGATCTTTTAAACTCTCTTCCAGACGCTGGGCAAAACGGTATAACTCGGATATTTTTTTTTCACTTATTTCTTCAGCTTCTTTCCTTGCGCGTATCTCTCTGTCAAGATGGCGTAACAATACTTCGTAATCACTCATAAGGATCGCCTTTCGTTAATATAAATCTTACCTTAAAGCCCGTTTTTGCAGGCAGATTTTCACGTACAACACTAATATTTTCCCTATGATAATTAATACAACCTCTTATTAAACCTTCCGCAAAATCGGCTAAAGAACGTGAAGAAATATAAATCATTTCCAACTGATTTTGACTGAGATATTGGCATTCAAAATGGGGTAATTCAGTATGGTCATACAATTTTTTTACTTCGAAATGAATATGTGTTTCAAGCTCTTCCATAAATTGAAACACCGTTTTTTTTTCCTTGAAGAATTGTGGATATTTTTTTGCAAAAACTTCAAACAAATACTCTCCATATTCTTGTAAAATCACTGATGTTGGTTTGCCATTTTTCATGCCTAGCGCTTTAACTAATTGAAATAATTCTTTGGGAGAGTATGTACCGATGGATGTGTAAGCACCATGGGACTTCAAATGACTATCCATAATAATTTGATCTACAAGGGCGTAGGATTCACTTTTTTCTACAAAATTGAGAAATTCGTTGAATATGATTCCTTTCATAGACAAGGTGTTTTATATGAATTAATTAATACCTTAAGTATAGTCGTAAATTTGTTATCAATAATATAAGCCTGGCACACCCAGGAAGGCTTTACGTTTTTTGCTCGCACCTGTACGGTGCTACACCATGTAAAGCAGGGAAATCTTAACTAAATAGCTCTCTGATATTCCCCTGTTCGTAAGAGACGATAATCACCTAGGTTAGCTGATTTGAAAAGGCCGGTAACTTGGACCAATCGGGATAAGTTAATTCCCATAATCGATAAATTTTTTCATCTTTATATTGAGCAATCAATATGACTTCAATTCTCTTGGCAGGCTCATCAGGTCGAGTGGTGGTAATAAATACCCGCCCGGCTATTTTTTCACCTTGCTCAAGAAAAGTCTCTTCATCATACTCAACTTGATATTGAATTTCAGTCGCATAATATTGTTGATGTGAGCTTAGAAATTCATCATAGTCTGTCACTATGTCATTGGTATAGAGTAAAAACTCCCTATGATAATATTCTGGAATAAGATTAGCATTTTTCTTAATTACCATTTGAGCAAACATTTCTTTTAATTTTTGTATATACATTTTCTACTCTGAAATTAATTTTTCAAAATTATACAACAACTATTTAGCAATAAAACTGATCATTTTGAAAAATTACCCTCAGTATTGTTCATTAATTGAAGAAAGGTTACTATGAAATTGCATGGAAGTAATCATTAATACTGGATAATAGGAGAAAAGGAATGTCTCAATTCAATTTTTTTGAAAAAAACCAGGCTTTTGATGAAAACAATTTCGAGCAAAAATTGCAGGATGCAATCAACCTGATAAAACAAAATCAATCTTTTGTCGCAAGATTAGTGCTTGATGCCATAAATTCCAATCAAGTCACAGTAAGTACTTTCTTTCAACTTACCCCAGATCATTACCAGAGAATGAAAACCATTATGAAAAAAGATTATCATACTACTCTTCCAAAAACTTTCCCGCCTACAATGTCGGCGGTACGTAAAATTGAGAAAGAATTAGATGGTATTATTTATGATCACCAGCATATTTATATCAACTCGACAAAAAGCGTTGAAGAAATTGCCAAAACATTAATTCATGAAGTCTGTCATTTTTTAAATTCAGATCTTTATGATAAGGAACTGGAAACAGAAGAGTCAAAACAAGTCAGCTATAAAGATGAAATAAGAGCATTTACAGCAGAAAAAATGTTTGAAAAAAATAATGGCTACCTGCTCAGAAGCGATATAAACCAAATACATGAAACGGTTACCGAATTGTATCCTGAATTCACCGATCCGGAAAACCCAATATCAGGGTATGTTTACAGCACTTTTGATAAGCCTTCTTAGAGTCTGTTAATATTTCGCCAGCTTGAGTCAAAGGTGATGAAGTTAGTTAGAAAACCTACGAATTTTAAAGAATATTAAGTATAATTGTTGTGAGTTTGAATTATAAAATAAATCCATTTTCTTATTTTAAACTCACGGCAATTAAAACTTAAAAGATTATCCAGAGAGCCCGCATGTCAAAACAAGAACATATCATTTCTCATAACACAGATTCATTTCATTTGTGTACTGTAATACAACAAATGAAGGAAAGAATAATAAAAGAGGGTGATAAACCGCATGTCACGGTAGAAACTCAGCTTAACATTCTTCAAGAATTAAGTCAGTTTGGGTTTGGTCAATTTCTAATACAAAATCAGGGCATCAATGGTTATTGGACTCATTATATGTTGACTCATCCATGGTTCGGAAGAAAAACCGGGTTAAACAATAGTGGCGAGCCATTATCGGACATGGAACGTTTTTTGTTGGACAAAGCACCAACAATATTAGCAACCCAACAACGTTTTGGGTTATTTTTGCAGGAAAATCAAAAAGCTCTGGTTAATGGTGCAACCCTTGCGTCTATCCCCTGTGGGATGTTAGGGGAATTACTTTATCTTGATTTCAATGGCATCAACAACATCCGACTGATTGGTATAGATTATGACCCGTCAGCATTAGATGATGCCAAGGTCTTGGCAAAACAACAAAAGCTGGACAAATTCACAACGTTTATTTGTCGTAATGCCTGGGAGCTTAATATTCAAGAGGAATTCGATCTCATTTCCAGCAACGGGTTAAATATTTATGAACCAGACGATAACAAAGTCCTTGATTTATATCAGCAATTCCATACAGCTCTAAAAAAAGGCGGGAAGTTAGTAACCAGTTTTTTAACCTATCCTCCTAACCTGAGTTCACAATGCGAATGGATTTTGAATAAAATTAGTCCAGAAGATTTATTACTGCAGAGAATTATTTTTTCTGATATTTTAAATGCAAAATTTCAGTGTTATCGCTCATCCCAACAAACCCAAAAGCAACTCGAATTGGCAGGTTTCAGGAATATTCATTTCCTATATGACGAAGCCCATCTCTTTCCAACCGTAGTAGCTGAAAAATAATATGGAAAAGGAAATTCTTATCAGTATTTTTTAAGCCACGGCGATAACAGTATTTAACCTTAAGTGAAGAATGTGGCACCATGTTAAAAAACACATATCGGACGTTACCAACTCTCGATAAATTGACTATCGTTTTTTACAGGGAAAAATGAGCATCAACAGGAAGAAAAAAAATGGAATGACTCCAATACCTTCAGGCATCGTTGCTCTTGGCTTTGTCAGTATGCTAACGGATCTTTCCTCAGAACTTATTTTTAGCTTATTACCTGTTTTTTTGGTTTCAGTATTTGGCACTAACGCATTAGTCATTGGGTTAATCGAGGGTTTTGCAGAATCGATTGCACTCATAATCAGAGTATTCTCGGGAATGTACAGTGATTATCTTGGCAAAAGAAAAATATTAGCCATATATGGTTATAGTTTCAGCGCACTCAGTAAACCACTATTTGCTTTGGCAACCAACATAGGAATGATTTTCCTTGCCCGTTTTCTGGATAGAATAGGAAAAGGAATGCGAGGTTCTCCTAGAGATGCACTCATTGCAGATATTGCACCAGACACCCGCTATGGCGCTGCTTATGGTTTACGGCAATCACTTGATACTGTGGGTGCTATTATAGGGCCTCTTTTGGCTCTGGTATTAATGATAATCTGGAATAATAACTTTCAGGCTGTGTTTTGGGTAGCAGTTATACCAGGAATATTATCTGTGCTGATTCTTGTTTTTTTTGTGCAGGAACCTGTAAAACCTGTTGACACAAAAGCAATTAATCCAATTCAGCCGAAAGAAATAAAAAGGCTAAGTCATGCTTATTGGTATGTAGTTATAATTGGTGCCATTTTCACTCTGGCACGTTTTAGCGAGGCTTTTCTTCTTTTACGAGGACATCAGGTCGGTTCACCTATTACCTGGGTACCCTTAATCCTGGTAGTCATGTACCTGATGTACTCGGTGAGCGCATACCCCTTTGGAAAATTAACTGATACCATGAACCATTACAAGCTCTTGGTCATAGGACTGTTTATTTTAATTGCTGCTGATTTGATATTGGCATTTAGTCATTCATTGCTGTTTGTTTATATCGGATCATGCCTATGGGGTTTACATATGGGTGTAACCCAAGGACTTTTAGCGGCCATGGTTGCAAACACTGCCCCTGATGATCTGCGTGGTACAGCTTTTGGCTTTTTTAATTTAATCTGTGGGATTGCTATGCTTGTTGCAAGCCTGCTTGCCGGATTGCTCTGGGATAGTTTAGGCTCCGTATTTACATTCTCAATTGGGGCATTATTTTGTGTTGTATGTTTATTTGGAATAAGCTTAATGCCAAGAACAATTTCCAAAACATGAAAGGATACCTCAGCATAAAAACGAGCATTTTTTAAACTTCCATTTCTTCACACTTCATTTTAAAATAGCTAATTTTCCCAAGGATAGTCGAACATTCGGCTCCAAATTATTATCACAAATAAAATAAAGGAATAAGCAATGGTAGACTATCATTATTTCAAGAGTAAATTGAATCACTTTTATGGGCGCTATGTAGGATATAATCAACGCCCAGTTTTTTTTGATATTGCTCAAACTGCCCCAGAATTAAATCACATAACACATCATTTTCCCGATATCAAAAGGGAATTTGAAAATGTACAAGCGAATGTGAAAGAATTTCCACGCTACCACGACATAGATCCTGGAGAAACTGCCATATCAAACTCCACAGAAAAAAACTGGAATGTCTTCATGCTGTATCTTCTTGGTTATCAACTCAAGGAAGCCCGTTTATTATGCCCGACACTTTGTAATTTATTGGAAGGAATACCACATCTTATACAAGCTTTTTTCTCGATTTTAGAACCTGGAAAATCAATTCCCCTACATGAAGGCCCCTATATTGGCTATCTAAGATATCATTTAGGAATTCATGTCCCTAAAAACAATCCACCACAAATTTTTGTTAATAACCAGCCTTACACTTGGAAAGAAGGAGAAGCAGTACTTTTTGATGACTCCTGGCCACATGAAGTAAGAAATACAAGTGATGATTTTCGTGCTGTTTTAATCATTGATGTCTTGCGACCTATGCCCTTCTTGCCACAACTGGTCAATCAATTTGTAACCCACGTCATTGCTCGATACTTTTATGGACGCAAGGTAATGAAACGCGCGATGCAGTATGGTGGAGAAGTAAAGCCTTTGGCACTTTAAGTAAACAACGATTATTATCTTTCGAAAATCGTTTAAAATGTTTATCAATCAAGAAGAAAGAAAAGGTCAACTTTAGGTTCAACCCTTATTGAATTAGCTCTGATCAGTCTTTCTCTATACTAAAAAGAGCGATATAAGCATATCTTCATAATTGAAATGCGCTGGTTATTTTATCTTAATGGTTTGTCTTTCTTGAGACTTAATACTTTCTCTTGTTTCCTCAACCATTTTCTCAAATGCGGACACTGAACTTGTCTTTAACCCTAAAAGTTGAGTTGTCAACCCTTGCCCCTTAGCCAAAATTTTATATTCATCTTTATCTTTCAATTCAGCGACAATTTGCTTAAGGCTCTTTTCATCGGTAGCTTCAGCCAGTTTATCCTTGAAATCAGCCAAGATTTCTGTTTTTAAAGCATCGCCTCGCATTTGCTGATATTTTTCTTTAACATTTTTAAAATTTTCCGTGCTTGCCGTATAGCGGTGCTCTCTTCCTTCATCTTTTGTTGCGTATTTATAAGAAAGATATTCAGATAAATTTTCACCTTTAGAGCTCAGCACACTCTCTAATGTTTCATCATTAACATTATTGTTTTTTTCCAGTTTTTGAATAGCAGCAATTTTATGATTCATCAAAGCTTTTGTATTATGCATCCATATTTTCGAATTTGGGTCTGCTACATCTTTTATGAATTGCATTATGCCTACTAAAATTTTAGATTTCCCTATCTTAAAATCTGGATCAGGGGTTGCTCGCTCGTTTGGACTTAATTTACAATCCATAAAGAATGCTGACATTTTGTTAACAGCTGATACTAAACCAGGTTCTACTGTAGACTCTGTGAGAGTTGCAGCTGCTCTACTATAATCTGAAGCTGCTCCCCATAAAGATTGCAAAATAGCATATCCTTTTGGAGATATTGTTTTATCACTTAACTCTGGCCTTAAATCATCTTCCTTTAGATTTTTTTCCTTCATAAATTTATGAAGTTCATTCGCTGCCTTAAGATATCCGCTGATATTACCCTTATCAAGCATGCTATTCGCGTTGTCCCACAGCTTCTTGGCATTTTCCAGATTTTCAATCCTTGTGACTCGTTGAACACCCAGTTCTCTTATTTTGGCTACCTCATCAAGCATTTCTTTAGCATCAGAATAAGGCATCTCATCGTGTTCTTTTTTATGCTCAGCATGCAACTCAAATCTCTTGCTCATCGCTTGATTGTATACTGACTCGATTCGAGCGATTTGCTCTTCGGGCAATAAATTTTTTTCACGTAATAAACGTATAGTTCCTGGTGCCGAAAGATGGGCTCCATCCTCGCTGTATAAATTAAATTCCTCACGCAATCCCATCAGCATAAAATCGATGGGACGCATAATATGAGTTTTGACACTCACTACTTCTGCACCCTCTTTAGGTGCGGTAAAGTCTTTAATAGCTTTATTATAAAACTTCTTGGCTGAAACCATATTGCTGAAAGAGGGTTCTTGTTTGATTTTATCTCGTAACTCTTCCCCTAATTCATAGCGAGGTAAAACAGGTTTTGATGTTAAAATTGACATTGCAGTTGCTTCAACATCAGCCACCATACCGTCTTTTAACATACCAAACAAATCATCAGGCGTACCAATAAGACGGCTTGGATTGATTCCAATAGGATCAGGATATATCTGATTGCTTGCAGTAAAAATACGTTGACATAAATTATTTAATGCATCAAAGACCGGTTTTACTTTTTTAATATCCTCGTCATTTTTAACAATAACAAAGGCATCCAAATCGCTATACTCAGTGGCTTGTGCCTTAGCAAGCGAACCTGCAAAATGGACTTCCATATCTTTTGGCATCTCGACACCAAGCGCGTCAAAGGCATCATAAATCATTTCTTTGTAAATTTGACGTAATCCATTCTCCCACTCCTGCCATGGAGATACTTCATTGCCCTCATTTTCTCGAATTATTTTACTTAGATTCGCCAATTTCTCTTGATATGCTTCAAATTTTTTCTGGGCGGTTGGGGATAGTAATGGTTTGTCTCGTTCATCACTATATAAACTACCAAATTGCTCTTCATTAACACTCATTTTATTTCTCCCCATTATGCCCATGTACTCGAGGATTCATAAGTCTTCAGGTAAGATAAATAATATCTCTCAACTTGTAATTAAGTATATCATTTGGTATATTATGAGATCATTAAGGGTATTGTCTTTACATATAATTTACAATTTACACATCTAATACACAATGACAGGATATCTGAAGTAAGTTTAGGAGGAGTAACGATGCGTTCGGTTATTACACAAATCTGTAATGGTGTTCTTCATGGACAAACCTATCAGTCTGGTTCCAATGATTTAGATAAGGGTAATAGTGAAATCTTTGCATCCAGCCTGTTTGTACATTTGAATGAACAGGGCAAAGAAATTATAAAGCACAAGGATTCTGACGATAAAATAGTCATTGGATATACCAAAGATGGAATGGCTTTTCAAATTGTGGTGGATGGCTTTTATGGATGCGAACGTCAGGCTGTTTTTTCATTTATTGATAACCATGTTCTCCCTTTAATTGATAACTTCTCCTTAGATCTCGCCAGATACCCAGATTCAAAAAAAGTTACCGAATCACTCATTCATACTATTTACTCTTTGCGCAGCAAACATGCTCCATTGGCAGAGTTCACTATGTCTTTATGCGTAACTTATCAAAAGGATGAACAACTGTTTTGTGCTGGATTCGGCATTGGTGACACAGGAATAGCTATCAAAAGAAATGAAGGGCCAATTGAACAATTAGTTTGCCATACAGAAGTTGATGGGTTCAAAGATGCATTTGACAACTACTCATCTTCCAATATCGATTCGGTCATTCAAAGAAATTCTGTCTTTAATACTAAAGTAACGCCCGGTGATGAACTAGTAGGATACACTTATGTTCAACCGGCATTAGAAATGACTGAAAAAGAGTTTGAAGTAGAAACTGTTGATGGCAAAAAAATAAACAAAAAAATAGTAAGACATCTAAATCTCGACCCTGGAAATTTTGATGACAAATACCCATTGTTTTCTCAGTTGCTAAAAGTTGTAAAATCCAAACAAAAACAGCTGGTTGAGCAAGCAAAAGAAACTGGACAAATTCAACGTTTTGGTGATGATTTTACAGTAGGAAGATTAGTCATTCCTGATCAGTTACTAATAAATCAATTAAGAATTCATGCCTTATCAATCGCAGTAAGTGATGGATTACTTTCATATATCAAGAATGAAAATGAAAACAAAGGTTTTCTTGGGTTATATGGTTTCTTCACTGGAGCTGATAAAAATATAGAAAAAGCAACTCTTTATAAAAATCTCATCGTGAAATATCAAAATAATCATTTTATCTCGCTAATTATTCTTTCTGCCCTACTCTCTGATAGTAAAACACAAGTAATGACTCAGTACTTAGTTGACTATCTGGATTTCCCCTCGAAAACATTATTTGCTAATAAAGTTAAAGAATTGCTTTTAAAAGAATTAGAAAATCCACATATGAGAGAAATACTAGGTTCCAGATTAGCAACTGATGTTAAAGAAGAATTAGAAACTAAAATTATTCGTTATATTCATAACCCAATAGGCTCAGATATTGATTCAACGTTAAACCTTTGGATTGTAGATAAAATTAAAACTGCAACTGACTCGAGCCTTACTATTTAGCTATTGCAAATTGATTATGAAAAGAAACTCATACGATATGCTTTAACATATCCTTGAGTTCCTTTTTTACTTGGATAACAACGGCCTTCATTGCTTTTTCAACTGATTTGGACAGCGTCGCATTAAAAGCGACGCTATCAATTTCAATCCCGTATAAAATGATATCCTCAGGCAAATCATTAAGGCTTTGACCTATTTGAAGTGCTTCTGCCACCCCTATTTCATGCGTCGATAACCTGTTTTGAAATGCAAAAATCTCGTTATTTTTTAAGCGATGAATTGTACCTGGGGCACATCCTGATTTTACAGCATCAATTAAAAAAACGACTTTTGCAGGATTCATCAATTCAATCAAACGAAGGCCAGGTCGATCGTGAGATTCTATGATCAGCGTTTTACTAATATAGTGCTCTTTTGACAGTTCTGTCTTAAGACAATTGGCAACCAGCCATCCCGCTTGATCCTCACCAAAAGGTGAACCTATGCCTAAGACTTTTATAAGATTCATATTCTATCGATTTTTAAATTCAAAAAATGAGTAGAGCATGAAATACACGGATCATAATTACGAATGATCATCTCACTAAAATATCTTATCGCTTCCTCCTCCTGATTAAGGCCAAATTGTATTAACGAATGTCTTAAATCTTCTTCAATACGCGCTTGATTTTGGCTAGTGGGAGGAACAATCCGGGCTTGTAAAACCTGGCCACTTTCATCAAAACGATAATGCTGCCACAACAGGCCTCTGGGAGCCTCGGTACAACCTACTCCTTCCCCTGCCTGAGGTCTGATTTCAGGATGAGATTGCTCTGGCAAGTCATATTGTTCCAAAATACGGATAGCTTCCAAAACACAGTAGTACATTTCCACTGCTCGAGCAATAATGCTATGGCACATATTCCGCGAAGGGAATTGAATATTCAGGCTTTGTAAAAGAAGATGAATGGGTACTGGCAAATGCCCAAAGCAATTATTAATACGGGCCAGAGGGCCTACTAAATAGGGTTTATTTTGCAATAAACAGTGCAATGCATTGGAGTAATCCACATGATGCTCTTTGAAATAGCTATCAAATTCTTCTTTGCTTATGTTTAATCCACGATCTGAAACAATTCTTCCTTCATTCATAGGATATTCAGTAGGGTGATAAAGCGAAACACTGGTAAAATCATGAGAATTATCGGGTAAAGATAGGCTGGCAAACCAAGCAATTAACGCTTCGCAATCCGAAACCCGATCTTTTGCCTTGTCTAATATTAATTTGATTTGTGAATGAGAAGGCGCTTTATAAAAACCTCCAACGCAAGCTCCCACTGGATGAACGGATCGCCCCCCTAACAATTTAATCAAATCATTACCAAAAGCCTGAATCCGCAACCCGCATTTCACTTCCTGTGGATATTTCCTTGCCATTTCAGGTGCTGATTGAAATCCTAAAAAATCCGGTAAAGCCAAAAAATAGACGTGCAAGCTATGACTTTCCAACCATTCGCCGCAATAAAACAGGCGACGCATATCGCGAACCCAAGGAGTAGGGCTCAGGTTAAAACATTGTTCTATAGCCTGTGTTGCACTCATTTGGTAAGCAACGGGACATATGCCACAAATGCGGGCTACAAAATCCAACACTTCGTTATAACTTCGACCTTCCAGAAATTTTTCAAATAATCTTGGTGGTTCATATATTCTTAATTTTAATGTGTCAATTTCTCTATCCCGAATGCAAAGCTCAAGAGCCCCCTCGCCTTCCACCCGCGCCAAAATTGGAACATTAATTGAAATGTCTTTACCCATTGCTGATTTTAATTCCCTTAAAGTAATTTCCGGCTTGATTAAATGCAGGTGCCTGATTATTAATATGTAAAAACTGCCTGGCAATCGCTTCTTTGGTTAATCCCATAGATAAAAACCACTCTCCCAAAGAATTGGGATTGGAGTTTTCTTTTGGTCCATAACAAGCATAACATGCCCTGCCCAACGTGGGGCAAAGCGATCCACAGCCTGTTTGAGTTACTGGCCCCATACAAGGTTGTTTTTTGGTCACCAGCACACACACATTCCCTTTTCGTTTGCATTCCATGCATTCAGAATCTTTTTTTATTTTGGGAGTCGCGTTAGATAATAAAAAACGAATCGCCTCCAATACCTGCCAACTATTTACTGGACATCCCCATAACTCCCAATCCACTTTAACGTGATGCGCAATAGCCGTTGAGGTCGTTAAAGTCTTAATATAATTCGGTGAAGCATAAACACTGGCCAACCATTCCCCGGAATCTGCAAAATTACGCAAAGCTTGTATACCGCCGGCGGTAGCACAAGCACCTATGGTAATAAGGTATTGACTGTTCTCACGAATTTTACGTATCCGATGCTCTTCATCAGGAGTTGAAATGCTGCCTTCCACAAAAGCGATATCCACTTTCACATCCACATCCACTATACCTGCCTCTGCAAAATGCACGATTTCAACCAAGTCAGATAAGGTCAACAACGATTCACCCGCATTTAAAAATGCCAATTGACATCCATCACATGAAGTAAATTTATGTACAGCGATACGCGGTTTCATAGCTTCCCTCAGGCATTTTAAAATCCAGATTCTTTGAATAACTCTTTAATCTGGGAATAAGCAAAGACAGGGCCATCTTTGCATACAAATAAACCACCGTATTGACAATGACCGCAATGACCAATACCGCATTCCATGTTTCTCTCCATACTGAGGTAAATGTCGTTTTCAATAATCCCCCTTTGGGTAAACACTTTAACGGCTGTATTCATCATCATTTCAGGTCCACACATCATCACTACCGACTTATCCGGCTGGATAATGATGTTGTCAATCAGATCAGTCACATAACCAACACCCCAAGGCCATTTGGGACCAGCTTGATCTGCGGCTATATAAACTTCAGTATGAGCTGATTTTTGCCATTTGGCATACTGTTTTCTAAAAATAAAATCGTCACTGTGTTTTACTCCCTGCAAAATACTGAGTTTACCGTAATGACGTCGTCTTCCTAAAATATAATTGATAATGGAAACGGATGGCGCACAACCCAATCCTCCGGTTAGAACAATAATGTCTTTGCCTTTCGTTTTTTGCAGCGGCCAGCCCACTCCAAAAGGACCTCGTATTCCAAGACGATCGCCAACCTGCAGTTTTTGCATGGCTTTGGTTACCCGCCCCACAGCCCGGATGGTGTGACTCAGGAAAGTTTTCTTTTTGGGATCCGAGACAATTGAAATGGCCACTTCACCTACCCCATAAAGGTACAGCATATTGAATTGACCAGGATAAAATTGAAATTGCTTATGGTGTTCTTCATCAGTAAAACGCAAATGCAGGGTAAAAATTGAAGAAGACTCCTGGGTGCGTTGAACAATTTCAACTTCTCTTGGCAAGTAAGGATCATAGTCTGATTTATTCACTTTCTATTTTCCTTACATTAGACTCGCCCGAAATCGCTGCCAACTCTTCAGTTATATCAATTCCCACAGGACACCAGGTCACACAACGTCCACATCCCACACAGCCGCTGGTATCAAATTGATCAAACCAGCTTCCAACCTTGTGAGTTAGCCATTGCCTGTATTGCTTTTTTGTGTCATCACGAATAATTTTCCCATTGAGATAAGTATGGCCTGTTGTAAAACAAGAATCCCATTCTCTATGATGTTCGCTGGTACAACCATCCAAGCCTGGTTTTTCAATTTCACTATGACAAAAACAGGTTGGGCATACCAAAGTACAATTACCACAGGATAAACACCGTTCGGCCACGTCATCCCAACGAGGATGATTTAAATTCGAAAACAGCAAATCTCGCAAATCCTTTTTATTATCCAAAGGAATCCTCTTGGTTTGCAAAGCAGCGGCTTGTTTCACATTGTTTTGGGCATCGACACATTGTACGCTTTTTGCATCACACAGATGAAGTTGATTAATAATCTCTTTGCCTCTATCACTACCTGTTTCCACTACAAACCCATCTTCAATTTCCGTCATAAGAATATCAAACGAATTGTTCACTGCAGGACCGGTTCCGGCAGAAACACAAAAACAATTTGCAGAAGAATAGGTACAATTCACAGCAACAACAAATAATTGCTCGCGTCTTCTTTTATAACGAGGATCAGGATTATTGCTTTCTATAAAAACTTTGTCGTGAATGCTCATCGCCGCTAAATCACAAGCGCGAGAACCGATAATGGCAACAGGCAGTTCATCAGGTTGATGTGGTTTAAAGCACAATTTTCCTTGTTCATCACGCTCAACCCTCCAAACCGTTTCCTGTGGTTTGAACAATAGAGGCTTTATTCCTTGAGGGCCATTGGCAAAAGCAAAGGCTTTGCGTTCGGGAATCTGTTCCAGTCGATACCCGCCTGGTTCTTGATAATCACGCATACCCCAAGGTAATTGTTCAGCTCTGCTCAGGACATCATAAACAATCGCACCATCACGCACCTGAGGCCCCACACAGGAATATCCAGCATTTTGCAAAGAATCAATTAAATGTTGCAATTTATCATGAGGCAAAAAACTGGCCGTCTTGTCATTCATCCTCGTCATCCTTTCTTGTCGACCATTATTACTTAATTAACAGATTCTGGGTAATTGCTCTCCGGCCAGCCAATCCACAATTCGTACCCCGCCCAATTTTGTTTTCAGCTGAACAAAACAGCGATGATCTTCAATCACTTCGCCAATGATTGCAGCATGTAAACCTAATGGGTGTGCTTTCATAGCGCTTAATAGCTTCTCTGCCTTTTCAGAAGGACAAATCGCAATTAATTTTCCTTCATTGGCAACATAAAGAGGATCAAGACCTAATAATTCACACGCACTGGCAACCTCAGTACGAATCGGAATTTTACTTTCATCAATGACAAACCCGACTTTGGATTGCAAGGCCAATTCATTCAGTGTTGTTGCGAGCCCGCCACGCGTAGGGTCACGTAAGCAATGAAGCTCCGGGACTGCTTTCACCATCACATCTACAAGCTCATGTAAGGAAGCTGTATCAGACTGCACTCTGGTCTGAAATTCCAGGTTATTGCGATGTGCCATAATAGCCACCCCATGGTCTCCCATAAAACCACTCACAATGACCTTGTCACCAGGCTTGGCTCCATCACCAGAAATATGAATTCCTGCAGGGACAATACCGACTCCGGTTGTCGTAATAAAAATGCCATCGCCTTTCCCTCGCTCCACAACTTTTGTATCGCCGGCAATGATAGCAACACCTGCTTCCCTGGCTGCATCGGCCATCGAATAAACGATTTTTCGCAAATCATTAAGAGGAAATCCTTCCTCAAGAATAAAGCTGGCTGTCAAATATAAAGGTTTTGCCCCTGACATAGCCACATCATTAACCGTTCCATGCACTGACAAAGAACCAATATCCCCGCCAGGAAAAAAAAGGGGGGAAATCACATGAGAATCGGTTGCCATGACCATTCGTCCTGAAGGAACAATAAAACAAGCCTGATCATTTTTCTGTGCCAGCCACTCATTATCAAACGCTGTTAAAAATAATTGTTCGATTAGTTGAGCCATAGCACGACCACCACTGCCATGGGTCAAATTGATAGTGCCTTCCTTCAAATTCAGTTTTGGTCCAGTTAATTTTTTAGTTATCAGGATTTCACTCATAAAGCATTCACCCGTCCATAAGCATAAACAGCAGCGCAAGCTCCTTCCGATGAAACCATACAGGAGCCTAAAGGATTTTCTGGCAGGCAAGCCTTGGCAAACAATTTACAATCAGTTGGCTTTTTTACTCCTCTTAATACCTCTCCACAAAGACACTGCTTATGTTCTTCCGCAGCGCTATCAGGTAATTCAAAACGCTGCTCAGCATCAAACTCAGAAAATGATCCTTTGATTTTTAATGCGCTGGCGGGAATAAAACCCAAGCCACGCCATTCAAAACGATCACGTATTTCCAGGACTTCAGCCATGATTTGTTGCGACAAAAGATTACCCATACGATTTACCGCACGAGTATATTGAATTTCCACTTCACACCGCCCTTCATTCAATTGTTGAATTAACATGAGAATAGAATGCAACACATCCAGGGGTTCAAACCCTGATATCACTATCGGTTTTTGGTATTTTTTACACACATGCTCATAAGGATAGCTTCCTATCACGATACTGACGTGAGCTGGGCCAACAAACCCATCCAGGGCTACTTCATTGGTCTGTAGCAAACTTTCCATCGCAATGGGGGTTAATACATGATTGCAAAATACACTGAAATTGGTGATGTTTAATTTTTTCGCTTGTTTGATGATAAAAGCAGTAGGAGGGGTTGTTGTTTCAAAGCCTATAGCAAAAAATACAACGTCTTTATCAGGGTTTTCCTGAGCGATTTTTAATGCATCATTCGCAGAATAAATCATCCTGACATCAGCGCCACCTGCTTTGGCAGTTAACAAACTTTTTTGTCCAGCACCCGGAACTCGCAGCATGTCAGCGTAGCTGCACAGTATCACTTGAGGCATTGAGGCCAGCGCAATAGCCTTATCAATTCTCGCAACAGGCAAAACGCAAACCGGGCAACCGGGGCCATGAATCATTTCAACATTATTGGGAAGTAAACTGGGGATCCCATAACGATGAATAGCATGCGTGTGACCACCGCAAAACTCCATAAATTGATAATGCCTTTGCGGATTTGCTGTTGCAATAATTTCATTGATAATGACTTGTGCATAAGCGCCATTACGAAACTCTTCTATGTATTTCACTTCAAGCCATCCTTTAGCATCTGGGCAAACAAACTCAGTGTTTTGTTCGCCTCTCTTTCGTCCAGTTTCGTTAATGCGAATCCCGCATGAATGATAACGTATTCCCCCTTAGAAACCTGATCCAAAAGAATGGTGGAAATTTCCTTGGTGATCCCCCCCAAATTAACAACCGCTTTGTTATCTTCCAAAATTTGATCGACCTGCGCCGGCAACGCTAAGCACATAAACCACCCTTATTCATGTATTCCAACAGTCCATGCCTGACCTAATGCAATCCCCCCATCATTTGGTGGAAGCAATCGGGGTAGCAGGGGTTTAATCCCTGAATTAATTAATGAATTAACTAAACCTTCCGCAAGAATTTGGTTCAAAAAACAACCGCCACTCAATAGTATCATGCGCATCCCTTTTTCTCGACAAATTCCTGTCACCCACTCGCTAAGACCTGTTATTAAAGTACCATGGAACAGGTTGGCCCCCAATTGTTGATCTGTCGTGTTTGCTATAAACTGCAAGGTAGGTCGCATATCAAACACATTATCGTTTATCACCCAGCCTTTGTTTAAGACTTGTGGATGAGTCACCATGCTTTCCAATCTCATGGCCGCATGACCTTCAAACAAGGAGAGCGATTCAACACCTAAAAGAGCACTGACCGCATCAAACAGTCGCCCGCAACTGGTAGTCAGTGGACAATGAATCTTTTTTTCTAATATTGGGAGTAAAAATGGCGCTTGAGATTGCTCTTTAAATCGATGTAAAATTTCATCACCCCTACCCAAAGCATGCAAAATTCCAGCAGCCATACGCCAGGGTTCTCTTGCAGCAATTTCTCCTCCGGGCTGAGGAATAGGAAAAAAATGCCCAACGCGCTTAAATATTCCTTTCTCTAATAATAATAATTCGCCCCCCCAAGCTTCACCATTAGTACCCAATCCATAGCCATCCAGAACTAATCCTAATGCAGGTTCCTGAATTCCATATTCTGCTGCAACAGAAGCCAAATGGGCATGATGATGCTGAACTCCATAACAAGGTAAACCAAACTCCTGTGCCAATCTGCTTGTATAAAAGTCAGGATGCCAATCACAGGCGATTCTTTCTGGTTTGACTGCAAGAAATTTTAACAAATGATTCAACGACTCATGAAAATACTCAATCGTCGCTTTATTATTTAAACTGCCTATATGTTGTGAAACAAAAGCATCTTCGCCACGAGTAATACAAAAGGTATTTTTTAAATGTCCTCCCAAGGCCAAAGTAGAAGGGATTTCATAAGGTAACTTTAGAGGAACAGGCACATACCCGCGTGCCCGACGTACTAATAGAGGAGATTCATTAACCATATGAACTACGGAATCATCCGATCGGGTAATAATTTCCCGATCATAGGAAATAATTTTATCTGCTATCGAAATTAAACCTTGCTCAGCTTTTTTATCATCAATAATGAGAGGTTCACCGCCAATATTCGCACTGGTCACAACTAATACTATGGGATGGTACTCATCCAGCCATTGACAATCATCCGGGTTGCCAATGAACGAATTAAAAAGCAAATAATGTAATGGAGTAGAGGGCAGCATAATGCCCAAGTGATTTAAGCCAGGAGCAATCCCATCTGGTAAGATGGCCCTCTTTTTTCTTAACAAGACAATCGGTCTTTCTCTGCTTTCCAATACTAATCTGACCTTGCAGCTTACCTCGGCAATTTCTTCGGCACTTTTCACGTTAGCCACCATCAAAGCGAATGGCTTAGCCTCACGGTTTTTTCTTAGCCTCAATTTTGAAATAGTCTCTTCATTCCGAGCATCACAAATTAATTGATACCCACCCAATCCTTTTAAAGCAATGATTTCTCCCTCACGAATTCTTTGAGCCATCTCATCGACCGACATTGCAAGTTGTGGGCCACAATGAATACAGGCAGTAGGTTGAGCGTGATAGCGACGATTATCAGGATTTAAATAATCGGATTGACACGATTGACAAAGAGGAAACTGGTTCATTGATGTTTGACAACGATCATAGGGCAGATTTCTGGTAATTGTGAACCTTGGACCACAGTGAGTACAATTTAAGAAAGGATAACGATAGTATCTGCTTTGAGGGTCAAATAATTCACCGAGGCATTCAGAACAAATGCAAACATCCGGAGTAATGACAGTACTTGCTATCCCCCGCTGGCTATCAAGAATTTCAAAAGCTCTTTCGTTGGGAACAATCGGCAGTGAAATGAACTCCACGTTATGAATTGCTGCAAGCGGCGGTAATTGCCCTCTTAATTTCGGGATAAATTGAGATAAATAGTTGCCTTGAATTTCTATCAAAACACCTGATGCATTATTTTGCACAAAGCCAGTTAATTCCATTTGCCTGGCAAGTTTATAAACACACGGTCGAAAACCTACTCCTTGCACTAATCCTTGTATGCTAATTTGTACACGTTCCAATGCCATCGGCTACCACTTTTTTATGAAGAAGTCTCAACTTTGGATTTGAAAGAATTTAACAACCAATCGTACCAATCATTCAATCCGACGCCATTTACTGCTGACAGGGTGATAATGTCTATTGACGGATTCGTGCGGCGAACATATTCCTTGCACAAATCCAAATCAAAATTCACATAGGGCAATAGATCTGCTTTGGTTATCAGGAGCAAATCTGCGGAATAAAACATATCAGGGTATTTGAGAGGTTTATTCTCCCCTTCCGTAACAGAAAGAATCACTACTCTGAATTGCTCGCCCAGATGAAATGAAGCTGGACAAACGAGATTGCCCACATTTTCGATAAATAATAAAGACTGTCTTTTTAGGGCGAGATCTTGTATAGCATGGCTAACCATATGGGCATCCAAATGGCATACTTTTCCAGTATTAATTTGCCAGGCATCCCCTCCACTGGATTTTAGCATTTCGGCATCACAATTTGTTTGTTGATCACCTACTATGACAGCAATATCAATTTCCTTACCAAGATCTGAAATGGTTTTGGAAAGCAATGTTGTTTTCCCGGATCCCGGGCTTGACATCAAATTCAAAGCCAAAATTTTATGCCTGAGAAAGTAATCCCGGTTATGAGCAGCAAATTCATTGTTTTGCGCTAAAATATTTTGTTCGATGTCAAATGAATGCTCATGAGGCATAGAATGCTCATGGTGAACTGCATGGTGCCCATTATCCATGGTTTGACCTTTTTCTACTGAACATCCACATATCCCGCACATTATTCCACCACCATTGATTTCACTTTTAATTCTTCACCTTTTGTCAGTGTTAAGGAATGATTGCCGCAAACCAGGCATTCATCATAATACTGTTTTATCGGTACAATTTGTTGACAAGAGTTGCATATTGCTTCACCAGAGATCTCTACAATCGATAATTCTGCATTTTGTGCAATCGTCCCCTGAGCTATCACTTTAAAGCTAAAATTCAATGCGTGCTTATCGACTGCTACTAACTGCCCTATTTCCAGTACAATTTTCTTTACCTTTCGGCATTTCTTGCCAGTAGCTTGTTGCCTGATAATCTCAATAATACGCTTACATAACCATAATTCATGCATCTTTAGCCTGTTTAAAGCAATTTACAGCAATTGATTATAGCAATACCTATACTAAAAAAAGCAATGCCAAACCCTACTAATCTTGAGAAAAATAACGAGGTGCCATCAGCACGCCGAATCAAGCTTGCTACAAAAAACCCATTTAATCCATCCGACATCATCATACCCAGCATAAAAACAAAACCTAATAACCCGGAAAACAGAAAACCTGATAAAGCACTGGCGGAAAGTGAAAACAATACAATTTGACTAATCGTATCAAAAGATAAGGCAAACAACGCACCAATGAGAAGAATGAAGAGAGGATGGGTGTTGCCAGGCAAAATCTTTCGAGATAAATAATTTCTTAAGCTGGTCGGGATGGCGACATGAGAAGAATAATTCACTGTATTCCATAAAGTTAAAAACCCAAACAAGAATAAACAGGTAATCGAGATAATATTACCCATTTCATTTAACCATTCAGGAGTACTCGATGAAACAACTCCTCCACCGATTATTAAACTCACAATAATAACAACCGAACCATGACCTAATGAAAACAAAAATCCAACCATACGTGCTAAAGAAGGCTTATTACGAACGGATCGAGTTATCGCATCAATAGTTGCCAGATGATCCAAATCAAAACCATGACGTATCCCAAGCAAAAGAGCAGCTGAAATCAAAAACCAACCTGAATCGTTCATTAGTATGAAGCCATTATTGTTAAAGACCGCAGACAATATACCAGCACTTCACTGTTTTTATAACCTTCAATAGACTCAGCTTCGCAGAGTAGGTTATCATATGTAGCTATCTATCTTTTGTTTAATGCCTTAAAACTCATTATGCCTAAAACTGCAAAACATAAAAAACTCATCTCTTGTATTGTTCCTGTTTTTAATGAAGAGGCTCTTATTGCTGAATTCATAGTCGCATTGGATAAAACCCTTAAAAATATCGCTTATCCTTATGAAATTCTATTGATAGATGATGGCAGTCAAGATAATACCTACGCAATCATTCAAAAATTAAGAAAAGATTATTTTCTTCGTTGCATTCGTTTCAGTAGAAATTTCGGCAAGGAAAAAGCGATCAGCGCAGGGTTGGATCATGCACGCGGAGATGCTGTGATCTTAATGGATAGTGATTTCCAACATCCGCTTGAATTATTAAGTGAATTTATCGCCAAATGGGAAGACGGTTATGATATGGTTTATGCCGTGAGACAAAATCGTTCTGACGAATCGTGGCTGAAACGAGTTTGTGCCAAAACATTTTATCATCTCACGTCCAAAATAAACCGCATTAACATCCCGGCAAATGCAGGTGATTTTAGATTGCTTGATAGAAAAATTGTCGATGCACTACAAACCCTTCCCGAACGTAATCGCTTCATGAAAGGCTTATACAGCTGGGTCGGTTTTAAACAAATAGCCGTGCCATTTAATGTTCGCCCTCGTAAATCGGGTAGTTCACAATGGAGTTTTTATTCTTTACTGGATTTGGCAATTACTGGTATAACATCGTTTACTGCTTTTCCTCTAAGAATGATTTCCATGGGAGGAATGGGCGTAGCCGCCATAGCCCTTATTTATGCCGCCTGGATTGTATTAAGCACGCTAATCTTTGGCATTGAAACCCCTGGCTGGGCAACCATAGTCACTGCAATCAGTTTTTTTGGCGGATTGCAATTATTTGCTATCGGTGTAGTTGGAGAATACATAGGCCGCGTTTTTGATGAAGTGAAACACAGACCCCACTACATTATCGATGAAGAATCCAGTTTTGATGACCACCGAGATTAAATTATCCCCTTGATTAATTTATTTGAGCCTGTCGTTAAATGGACCTGATATTCCTCGCAATCTTGTACAAATCCATCACTCAAAAAATAATTTAGCTCTCTGATTCGTGCCGCTGCAATAAGGTCACTATTCCAATCGCCTTCGCCAGGATGACACATAATTAACGTATTTGTCGGAACGTTGTTTAACCATTGCCTGAATAAGGATCTGTAGTTCGTTCTGGCAGAAAAATCGTAAATTCCTGCAAAAAAAGGATTATGAGGGATATTTGTTTTCTTTAACTGGCTACTTAAAGTTTTGCCGCCAGTTATTCCCAGAATTTTTGATTTTGCTTGATACCCTGCCATGTTAACTGAAGGGTAAGTGGAACGAATAAAAATACTCTTTCCCTTTAATCGCTGTTCATAAATATCAATAATTATTCGTCTAATAATAGGAAACTGGTGGATATGTTGATGACCATCAATAAAATCTGGCAACTTTCCCATGACTTTTATGAAATGCGCCAATTGAGCATTCAATTCATCAGAAATTAATCTTGAGTTCAAGATACCCAAATGTGATCTGATGAGTAATTCTTTTAAACCAAAACAAAGCTTGTCGGGATGAGATAGAAAATAACCTTCTGTGAGATTAAAATGCAAACCGATGCGAACCTCATTTTTCAACGCTAATAGGTCCTTGGCATAAACATCAAAAGAACTGGCATTGACAATACAGCTTACCCCGGATAAGCGTTGTAAACGAGCCACTTTTAAAATACCCTGAGTAATACCATGATTAAAGCCAAAATCATCAGCACACAAGAATATATTTTTCAGATCACTCATTAAAAACTTCTAATTCCCAAAAAAGTTATAATATCAGGACTTACGAAAAACCCTAAGGTCAAGGCAAAAAATGTTGTTAATGAGGGAGTTTAGATACACTAAATGACCGAATTAAAAACATTTTTTAACAAAGAGATTGGGGGTTTTCGTAAGTCCTGAATATATTATTACCCCTATCCTTTTTGTATAATTATCTGGTAAATCAATATTAAGGATATATACAATCAGTTCGGAATAACTAGGCTGTCTCAGGTTGTTGCGTTTTTGCAACAAACAGACGAGTAGTCAATAAATTAATACAAAGCCCACTAATCACCAGCAATCCGGCAACAAGCTTCCAAAGATAAAATGGCTCTCCCAAAATAAAGACAGAACTCAAAATACCTACAACGGGAACCAATAAAGTGAAAGGTACTACCATGCCAACAGGATAACGGCTTATCAACCAATTCCATACCCCATAACCGACCCAGGTTGAAATATAAACAATATAAAGTACAGAAAAAATACCTTTCCAGGTCATATGTTCATAGGTTGTTACAAAGCTTGCGGGTCCTTCAAAAACTAAAGAAAGTATAAACATGGGCAAACAGGCAACAAAACTACTCCAGACAATCACAGCAATCAGATTGACAGAATGAATTTTTTTCGTAATGAGATTTCCAATGCCCCAGGAAGCCGCTGCAGCAAGAATACATAAAAATCCCATTAAAGACACATTGTGGTCGAAATGTAAGGCCACTACACCAATGCCTATGAATGAAATCAAAGCCCCTATTATCTGGCCGACTTGAGGTTGTTCTCCTAAAAATATTATTGCAAAAAACATACTGAAAAAGACTTGCACTTGCATGAGTAAAGAAGCCACTCCTGGAGTCATGCCCACTCGCAAACCAATAAAAAGCAATGCAAATTGCAAGGCAAACATGATTAACCCATAACCAGCAATAATCTTAAAAGGCACAGCAGGGGGTTTGATAAAAAATACAGCAGGGACACTGGCTAAAAGAAATCTTACCGCGCATAGTAGCAGCGGAGAAAATTCTTCAAGACTAATCTTGACGAAAATAAAATTAATTCCCCAAACGAAAACAACCAATAGAGCTAACAAGAGATGTGCAAAAGGCATGAATGCGTCAACTTTTATAAAAGTCCCTTTATTTTAACCCATAAATATGAAATTTGCTAAGAAACATTAACAATTGAACAAATAAAACTCAAACTGTTTTAACAAATCAATTAGGAATTCTAAAAAAAATTATAGTATTATTAATGTTTTTGGTTTTTAGCAAATCCAAATGTACTTTATTAATACTCTCTTAAGTTTTTTCTGCTAAATTTATGCTAGGTTTAAAAATACATTGACTTTTTTTGCTCACAATGGGGAATTAAATGGCCAAGACTATTACAAAAGACAGTTTTTTTCATAGCCGCTTACAGCAATTTGTAGCCAACTCTCTTTTTCCAGCAGGAGCCGGTGATTGGTATAAAAGCAAAGGCTATGGAAAAAAGGGCGAAGTCGATGACGAAGCTCCTTTTAGAGATTTCGTTGAAAAGCAAAAAACTGATAAAAAATCACACTATTATAAAGAGTTTCAAGGCCTGGATTTAAGTCTGAAAAAAGTCAAAACAAAGCTGGTTTCTGGTGAATCATGCCAGTTGGAAGTCATGAAATGTCAACCAGAGTCTTATGAGCCTAAAAAGCCCGGCACCGGAAAACACATTGTCTATTTTCCCGGAGCAAATACTTATTACCAAGCCTGTTTTCGTGATATCAGCACAGCTTGCAAAGAAACTGGAGCAACAGTACATGCTTTTAATTTTCCAGGAACAGGACTTAGTTCAGGAAAGGTGAGAGAGGCAAATGACTTAATCAATGCCGGTATTTCTGTGGTATCTTCGTTGATTAAACAAGGCGTGCACCCCGACGATATTATTTTACAGGGTGATTGCTACGGAGCAAGCATTGCATTAGAGGTAAAAAAGCAATTAGAAGACCAGGCAGACATCAAAGTTCGTGCAATCATGAACAATGTTTTCAAGTCATTTAAAGCAGCCGTTTGCGATATGATTACCCAATCTCCATGGCTACCTAATATATTAAAAAGCATTGTTAAAAGATTGTTAGAATTTACTGGCTGGCATGTTACTCCGGGAAAAAAATATAAACATGCCGATCCTTACCAATGTCATATTCAACATTTGGGAGATCAAACGCTAGAATCGTCAACATTATCAGGTAAAGTCAGCAAATATCATCATGAAATACAAACTGGGCAAACCAAATCTCAAAAAAGGGCTCCCATTACCGATACTTGTCCAGAAGAGTATCGAAAGGATCGCGATGAATTGGATAGGAAACATTATGTTCGAGTCAAAGAAAGCGCTAAAGAACGCCTGGCTTCCAAATTTGGAGTAGATAAATTTGGAAGGGTCAACGCTCACTTTGCCGATTTGTGCGAACTGGAAATGTTGGATGGGCAATCGGTGTATCAAGGCTTTGTCAATGACTATATTGCCAGATCGAATGCTTATATCGAAAAACACCCTCAAAAAGGTATTAAAGAAGTTCAGGATGATTTACGTAAATTACATTACCTGCAACCAGCTGATTCCATAGAGATTACTGAAGATGAGGCTCAGGATTTTAATACGGTAGTGGATCTGATTACGGAAGAACAACAACTAAAGCATGATCGATTCAACGATAATACAATAGTAAAAGCATCTCTATGTAATTGAAAGTACTGACTGGCAGGACTATTCAGCTTTTGCCAGTCAGTTGCCTCGAACAAAATCCTTGTGCTTCAACGCCAAGGGCACTATTAAATTTACTGGACATATTCTGAAATGCAATCAGTGCTGTCAATTCAATGATTTCCTGTTCAGAATAATACAATTTCAATTGATTGAAACACTCATCATCAGGACGTTGATCAGAATAAGTTACTTTTTCAGCATAATCCAATGCCGCTTTTTCTTCTGGTGAAAATAATGAGGAACTCCTCCATTTCGCCAGTTGTTTATACTGTGCTTCACTTCCAGCCCTTTTAATTAAAGTTGCTGAATTAATATCAACACAAAACGCACACCAGTTAATTTGAGAAACCCTGACAGTGATGAGAGAACGTAATATTGGGGAAAGTGGTGATTTTTTTCTGTCTATCACGCCATACATAGCAGCAACTGCCAAAAATAACCTGGGAATTCTTGCCCAAATCAAAGCAGGTTCGAGTATTTGGCCGTATTTTCTTTTTTGATTCCAGAAGAATGGTTTTAAATACCAGGGAGTCTTCTTGATATTTTTTTCCAAAATTCTCATGCATAATTATCCTTTTTATGAATACTGAATTAATAGCATGGAATAAGAATGAAAGAAATTATTTTGGCAACCAGTAACCCTGGAAAAATAAAAGAATTAGAACAATTACTAGCCCCCACCATATGCATTCCCCAAGCCGACTTGGGTATATCTGATGCGGAAGAAACAGGATTAAGTTTTATAGAAAATGCCATTCTTAAAGCCCGTCATGCCAGTTCCTTAGCCAATAAGCCAGCTTTAGCCGATGACTCGGGGCTTGTAGTTCCTTCTTTAAATGGGGAGCCAGGCATCTATTCAGCACGCTATGCTGGAATAATGGCAAATGACGAGGGCAATATTCAACAATTATTAAGGAAAATGGCCAATTTATCTCAAGAACAAAGGCAAGCCTATTTTTATTGTACGATAGCGCTAATGCAACATGCCAAAGATCCAACACCGCTAATTGCCACAGGAGTATTTCATGGTGTCATTAGCATGGAACCTTCTGGAACAAATGGCTTTGGGTATGACCCGGTATTTTATCTCAACGAATATCAATGCACAGCCGCTGAATTACCTGCTAAAATTAAAAATAGGATTAGTCATCGCGCAAAAGCTTTAAACCAATTACGCGCCCTTCTTCCAGATTGATATGAACACTGAAGTAGATGCTCTTTTTGCACAAGCCTATAAGCTTCAATATGAAGGACAATTACCTCAAGCCATTAGCTTGTATGAACAAATACTTGCCCAATCACCAAAGCACACGGAAACTCTGCATTTCCTGGGGTTAACCTATGCTCAATTGGGTGATATGGAAAATGCCATTCTATATTTTTTACAAGCCAGAAAAATTAACCCCAATGACGTGGGTATACTCAATAATCTCGCTAACGCTTATAAAAAGGCAGGTCAATTAGACGAAGCAATTAAATACTACCAGCAAGCCATTGAGATTAAGCCAGAGTATGCCCAGGCTCATAATAATCTGGCAGCCACCTACGCACTACTCAACAATTACCAGAAAGCGTTGCATCATTACGTGATTGCAGTGAATACAGAACCTGATTTTAGCGCAGCTCACTTTAATTTAGGTTTGTTACTTCTCAAAAATCAACAATTGTCTGCTGCCAAAAAACAATTTAATAATGTGATAGCTCTAAATCCCCAGCACAGAGAAGCTCAATTTTATTTAGGTATTTTGCATTTGGAAGACAATTCACTCGCAGAAGCAGAACAGGCATTTTATAAAGTGTTAGAGCAAGATCATGAACATGTCCAATCCCTAATTAACCTGGGTGTGATCGCTTTGAAAAGAGAACAAAACCAATCAGCTGTTGATTATTTTACCAAAGCATTGGCTTTGGATAATGAAGACATTGATGCACGTAATAATTTAGCAGCTACCTTCATGCATCACGATCGATTTGAAAATGCGCTCATGCATTATGATGTTTTACTGAAAAAAGAACCAAATAATCTGGAGTATTTATACAATTCCGGAGTTGCTCAAATGGCATTGGGGCATCTCAATGAAGCCACCCTTTTGTTTGATCAGATTTTAACATTACAAAGTGATCACACCCCATCTTTGAATAATCTGGCTGCTATTTATTTAAAAATGGACATGCGAGAGACTGCGCGCGAATATCTTGAGCGCGCTCTGGTGATCAACCCTAATGATGTGGTCAGCAAGCATATGCTGAATGCCATTACAGGCACAACGAACGTTAATACTACAGAAAAATATGCCCAAAATTTATTTAATAATTACGCCTTGTATTATGACCAACACATGCAAGGTGAATTACACTATAGAATTCCTCATCACATTGGCCGCCTCATCCACCAACTTCAAATTTTGCAAATCAGCCACTCTTTGGACTTAGGCTGTGGTACTGGATTGACAGGTATTGTGCTCCGTGAAATAAGCAAACACTTAACTGGAGTGGATATAGCAGAAAAAATGATAGCTCGAGCAAAAGAAAAAAACATCTATGATCTTTTGGTATGCTCAGAATTAATCAATTTTTTAAGAAAAGATAGAAACGATTACGATTTAGCGGTCGCTGCAGATGTCCTACCCTATTTTGGTAATCTGGATGATATTTTTAATTACATCAGTCAACATCTGAAGCAAGAAGGGTATTTTATTTTCACGACTGAAATCAGCACAACAACTCCATGGAAACTGGAAAGCAGTGCCCGATTTAGCCATCAACCCGAATACATAGAAAGCTTAATCAATAAATACCAATTTCATCTTATAAAACAAGAGAAAATACCAGGCCGCACCCAAAACAAACAAGTGCTGGAAGTCATGCTGTATTGCATTAAGAAATCAACATCTTGTTTTGTTTCCAACTGAACTTACGAAAACCCCTAATTTCTTTGTTAAAAAGTAACCGCTAACAGGATATGTAATTAGGGAATACCAAGTGCTCTGTCATTCCCAATGAACATTTGCATTAAAAAATAAATTTTTATCTGGGCTTTTTCGTAAGTTCTGTCCAAATCTGACAAGCGCTGAAAAGAATAACACTATATTGGATTTTCATATTCTTAAACACTAAAATGGCAAATCCAACTCGGAATCCAATCGCTGGATTTGTTTCTTAAACAAACCTTGAATTTGCTCCAGATGATCTTTATCTGTTGCCTCAAAGCGTGCAACCAAGCAGGGAGTCGTGTTTGATGCGCGTAACAAACCCCATCCATTCGGAAATTCAACACGTAAACCATCAATATTCAAAATCCTGCCCTCAGGAAAATCAGCCTGCTCACTAAAACGCTGAATAAAACGAAATTTTTCTTCGTCAGTAATCGCTATTTTTATTTCAGGAGTATTGACACTATTAGGGATCAGTTCAAATTGCTCACTGACAGTCAAATGGGAAGAGCTGATAATCTCCAATAACCTGCAAGCACTGTATAGAGCATCATCAAATCCATACCAGCGATCTTTAAAGAACAGATGCCCGCTCATCTCACCAGCCAAGATGGCTTGTTCTTTTTTCATCACAGCTTTCACAATCGAATGGCCAGTTGGACACATTCTGGCGACACCTCCCGCAGCCTTGATTTCTTTCTCCAAATGACTGGAACACTTCACATCAAAAACAACAGTAGCTCCCTGATTACGACTTAAAATCTCTCTTGAGTAAAACATCATTAAACGATCAGGCCAAATCACTTCACCTTTATCAGTCACCAAGCCTAGTCTGTCGGCATCTCCATCAAAGCCCAAACCAATATCAGCTTGATGATTTGCCACAGCTGCTTTTAAATCAACCAAATTGGCCTCTATGGAAGGGTCAGGGTGGTGATTGGGAAATCGACCATCGACTTCACAATACAGTGGAATGACTTCACAACCTAATTTCGCAATAACTTTGGGAATAATTGGGCCCGCCACACCATTTCCGCAATCAACAACTACTTTCAAGGGGCGTTTCAATTGAATATCGCTCACGATACGCTGAATATAATGTTCTATCACATCAAAAGTCGTTTCTTTGCCACAAACAGCTGCCTGTTTAACTTCACCAAGCAAAGAATAAAGTGTATCTATTTCATCTTGAATTAGTGTTTTTCCAGCTAATACTAACTTGATACCATTATAATCAGCAGGATTATGACTTCCGGTAACCATCAATCCAGAATCAGTCCCTTGAGTATGGGTAGCATAATACATGACGGGCGTAGCCACAGCGCCAAGATCAAGGACATCTATTCCTCCATCTAATAAACCATTCTTTAGTGCCATAGCCAATGCGTAACTGGTCAGACGTCCATCACGAGCTACAAATATTTGTCGACGATTTAATTTCTGTAAATAACACGCAATGGCCAAGCCAATGCTATAAAAAGAATCCTCATCCAATTCTTTACCGATAATCCCCCTGATGTCATAGGCGCGGAAGACCGAACGAGGGATTTGCTTTTGTTGATGGCTCATTTAATATCTCCCAGAACTGCCGAAACCACCTTCCCCTCTGGAGCTTTCTGTAAATTGATTGACTACTTCAAAAGAAGCCTGCACAACTGGAATAAAAACTAATTGAGCAATTCGATCACCGGGATTAACAGTAAAATGTTCCTGGCCCCTGTTCCAACAAGAAATTTTTAATTCTCCCTGATAATCCGAGTCAATCAGTCCTACAAGGTTTCCTAAAACAATACCATTTTTATGGCCTAAACCAGATCTTGGCAAAATCACTGCTGCCAACTTTGGATCGGCAATGTAAATAGAAATGCCGGTAGGCAGCAATACTGTTTGCTGAGGCGCTACTTGCATAGGCTCTGAGATACAAACCCTTAAATCCAGACCAGCAGACCCATCAGTGGCATAGGCGGGCAATGGAATGGTATCACCTATCCTTGAATCCAGAATTTTTAACTGAATAACTTGATGCATAATAATTCTCAATCGTTTTATTGCGCCTAATTTTGCAGACTTGCAGCAAGGATTGCAATAATTTGGCCCGCCAGGCGTGTTTTATGGGTTAATGGCAGCTCTATTTGTTTCTTTTTTGTAATCACGGTTACTTGATTTACATCACTATCGAACCCCATTCCCTTACCTACCTGATTGGCGACGATCATATCCAGTTTTTTATTTTTCATTTTTTCTTTTGCATAGGAAACGACATCCGTTGTTTCAGCTGCAAACCCAACAACAAAGGAAGCTTTACCACTTTTAGCCACTTCAGAAAGAATATCGATATTTCTAACAAGCTTAAGTGTTAATTCAGAATTTTCATTTTTTTTCATTTTTTCCGAGGCAGGATTCAACACTCTATAATCTGATACCGCTGCTGTTCCAATAAATAAATCTCCTTGTTGTAAATGCCTGTTCACCTCTTCTAACATAGATTGCGCAGATTCAACTCTTATTAGCTCGATATCCGAAAACGTTTGTAAACTACAGGGGCCACTAATTAATGTCACTTGTGCCCCTGCCATAACAGCGGCTTCTGCCATTGCAAACCCCATCTTTCCCGAGCTGTAATTGCTTAAATAACGAACTGGATCAATCGACTCACGGGTAGGGCCTGCAGTAATCACAATTCTTTTGCCATGCAATAATTGATTCACATCCAGTAAGCGCAAGGTACTCACAATTTGATCTGCCTCACTGACTCTTCCCAATCCATGTTCTCCACAAGCCTGAGAGCCTTCTTCAGGCCCGACAAAAAATACACCGCGTTCTTTTAGCAATTCGCAATTTGCCTTGGTTGCTGGATGTGCCCACATGCTTCTGTTCATAGCAGGACAAACAATAACTGGCGTCTCAGCAACAAGATATAATGTTGAAAGCAAATCATCAGCAATACCTTGAGCCATTTTAGCAAGACAATTTGCGGAGGCAGGAGCGATTAGCAAATAATCCGCCCATCTGGCCAATTCAATATGCCCCATAGCTCGCTCAGCTTGAGTATCGAATAAATCGCCCCTCACCTCATTGCCTGATAATGCCTGCATCAATAAAGGGTTAATGAACCGTTGTGCTGAATGAGTCATGACAACCCTCACATCGGCTCCTAAACGAGTCAATTCTCTAACCAGATAAGCAGATTTATAAGCAGCAATGCCGCCACAAACACCAAGTAGAATTTTTTTATTGATAAAATCTTGCATGGCTCGCCATTTTTGATAAGAATAATCCTGATCAAAGCACAAACTTCGCAATAAAGGAATATAAAAGGAATACAAAATGATGTTTGCCCAAACAGCGCAACAACTTGACTTGCGCGAAAAATTACTTACTAATGGAGTGCAAAGCCTCTCTGATATCGAACTGTTAGCTGTTTTTATCAGTTCCGGTAACAGTAAAAAATCTTGTTTGCAATTAGCCTATGAGCTCACTAAACACTTAGGAAATTTACGTAATATTCTCAATACTGATCTGCAAAGTTTTAAATCAATCCAGGGATTAGGAGAAGTTCGCTATGCGCAACTTCAGGCTGCGAAAGAAATATGTCATCGTAGTGATTTTATTCATCTGAAAAAAGAAATCCGGTTAACTAACACGCAACAAACTTATGCTTTTTTAAAAAAACGATTGCGAGACTATAAAAATGAAACCTTTGCCGCACTCTTTCTGGATAATCAACACCGAATCATTGCTTATGAAGAATTATTTTCAGGGACCATCAACACAGCAACAGTCCATCCCAGACCTATTGTAGAACGTGTACTGCAATTAAATGCTGCTGCTTTAATTCTGGCACATAATCATCCCTCGGGCTTGTCTGATGCAAGCCAGCAAGATTTAGCCATTACCGAACGCATTCGGGATGCTCTGGACCTAGTAGATGCCCGATTACTGGATCACATTGTCATTGGGGATAATGAAGTGTATTCCATTTTTGCTGAGAACAAATGGGTATGTAACTAGCTCCATCTCCTATCGCCTGATTTAATGGATTAAAAATGCTCCAACCTTTTATTACAGATTTTATAAAAAATCGTTCGTTGCAATTTATTTTTGCAATGGGATTAATTTCTGATATCACCGCAGCCGGGACGATAAAACACATAGTAGTTCTCTTTGGATTCCCCTATTTAAGCTCTGTTGTTCTTTATTGTCTAATGAACCGTAAAAAAGCAACTGTTAAAGCAAGAATCAGTGAGCAATACCGGCCAAAGCAGAAAAAAATTAGCAAATGAATTCTTAAGGTTTTCTTAAGGTTTAGTTAATGATTGGTGGTTATAATTGCACAAAGTGTTGTTTTAGGTCAGGGTGATCATGTTAATTTATCAAGGTAAAGAAATAGTTCGATTTAAAGAAAAAACGGGGGGTAAAAATAAAAGCGACGTCGATGGTTTTTACAAAGACAATGATGGCGGGAAATTTTTTATAAAAAAACCAAGCGACCCTCGTGAGCTATTCACGGAATTATTTGCCGGCTTGTTATTAAAAGAATTCATGAAGCGAGGATTGATTGATGAAAGCTATTTTCCATCATTGATTTGCGCGGATGTCATTCAATTTGAAGACAAGTCCTATGGCCTGATCCAACCACTAGTTTCATTTGATGAATTACATAAAGTCATTGGAACGAGCTCTGGTGATGGCAAAGATCGTAATACAATAAAGGAAACCTTCTTTGGGCCAGGTTATTACGCTGGTATTACGAAACAAAATAAATATTTTGGCCTTTCTATGGCCCTTATGTTTTCTTTATTGTTGGGAGCCCATAGTGTACATAGTGGCAACATCGTTGTACTCAACGGAGAGGAAAAAGAAAAAAGCAAACAATTTGGCCGAATAGATTGGGGAGACGCATTCCGTTATTTCGCTCATCCTAACAATAATGACAATCTCCTTTATGCTTATGAAAACAGAGGCTGGTTTAATTATAAATCGCTAACCAAAGATTATTTCCTCAACTATAAGAAGATCAATGGACTCTTCCCTGCGATGGCTGAAAAAGCCCGACAATTGCAATCCAAACTCAATCCTAAATTGCTTATTGAAATAATAACCAGCGCACTCAAAAATATTCCAGCTGATCTGATAGAAGAAAAAACCAAAATCCAACTTGCCGCATACATGTGTATGGATTCATTTAAAGAGGCGACATTTGGCCCAGAGGGTAATTGCAAAGATTTTGCCATTGCCATGGCCACATTATTAGAAAATCGTTTAGGAAAAATTGCTGTTCTTAAAGATATGTCCCCGTTGAGCAATCCTGAAGCGCTGTATCAGAGTATTATGGAATTAAAACCCTTGACGCTTCTTATGACCTCTACAACCTCTTTTTCAGAAACCATAAATCAATGGACAGACATCTTAAAAACTTCAGACATTGAAAAATTTTCGTTTGATAGTACTCCAATTAACTTACTGGAATTAGTCAAACAATTTAATCTTTACGTTGATGAACTAGCCCTCACGTGTGAAGCCAATAATGTCTGGGCAAGAGAAAGAATAGACAGCACCCATAATCTATTTACCCCCTACGATAATAGTGGTGGTGAAGCGATCCACGGACATGCCTTTGTTCCTTACTACAAGGAAAGTGTTGTATTGCGCCGCCTATTTTTAGTCGAACCTAATACTTTAAACTTATCTCGTTTTGCTGCTTTTGAAGGACCATGTCAACTCTATTGCAAGGAACATAAAGACTCTGCCTGGGTTAAAATCCAAACCTTACTGACTTTAGGTAACGGAATTATTAATACGCTAAAAATAATCAAACAGGCTCAAGCATTCGGAGTAGATGAGGCAGTTACAGAGAATTTAAAAGCATTGAAAGAACAATTCATTGCTTTTCAACTTGCGGAAGCTGATGTAAAGGAATCATTAAAAGCAACTTCTTTTGTAGAGCCCTTGCCTAATAAGGAAAGTGAGTTTTTTTATCCCATTGATGAAAAAGCATTAGCTAAAATGAACGGATTTCAACTTGCAACGATTTGTCTGGAGGAGTTGAATGGCTCCCATCCGTCGCCTTTAATTGAAAGAATTCTCAGTAATAAAAAGTTTTGGAAACGTATTAACTCTGCTTTTGAAAGTGGCGTATTTAAAGGCCGCACCGACGATCCCGCCGGTAAAATCGCTAAAATCCGTGAATGGCGTCAATTATTACAGATTTCTGCTAAAAAAACTGCTGGGCAAATTGATGAGCTGCAAAAGATAGTCATTTCTCTTCAATCAAGAACTAAAAAACAAACGATTGAATTTGAGAAATTAGAAACGACTTTAATTAAAACAAAAGAAAAATATCTGATACTGGAGAAAATGGCTGAGCAAAGCGAACATGAGAAATCTTCCGCCCAATCCATTATTCGCTCTTTGAATTCAGAACTTAGTCAGCTTAAATTACAACTGCAAGAGCAAGAAAAATTACAGTCCCAGTTAAAAGAGCTCAAAGAAAAAATACAAGAACAAACGACTCTCGCCAAGCGATTAGGAGAGGAGTTACAACTGCAAAAGAAAAACAACTTACACCAGGAAGAAACAATTCAAAGAATTACCAAAGAAAAATCATTGGCTGATTCTTCCCTTGAATCGCTGCGAAAAGAACTGTATGAATTGACAAAAAAAGAAAATTCTCTTCATAAAACGCTCGAAGAAAAACAATTACAAATACAACTGTTAGAAGAGCAATTATCAGAGAAAGAAAAGGAAAATCTCTCTCTGAAAAAAACCATCAAACAAAGTCAGCATGAAAAATCTCTGGATAAATCTACTATTGAGTCTCTGACCTCAGAGCTTAATCAGCTTAAATTAGAACTGCAAAAACAAGAAACATTACAATTACAGTTAAAATCTTTAAGAGAACAAATTCAAGAACAAACATTACTTGTAGATGGATTGAAAGAAGAGTTACAAAAACAAAAGAAAAGCAACACACACCAGGAAGAAACCATTGAAAAAATCACTAAAGAAAAATCATTGGCTGCTTCTGCTCTTGAATTGCTTCGAAAAGAAATGCATGAATTAACTCGAAAAACCGAGGAAAATCAACTTAACTTGACAAAACAAGTCCATTCTCTTAGCGAGCAACTTGAAGGGAAACAATTACAAATCAGAGAATTTGAGCGGCAATTACACGAAAAAGAAAAAAGAATTGAGCAAAGTGAGAAAGAGAAAGCTTCTGCCAAACGAACTGTAGCTTCTCTTAGGGAGCAAGTAAATAATTTAAAATTGCAATTACAACAACTGGAAGAAGTCTTTCAGGAGAAAGAAAAAGGCTCCTCTTTGATAAGCCAGCAATCCAAACAAATTATGGTACTTCAAGAGCACATAGAGGAACAAAAAAGACAATTAGAAGAATTGAAAGTTAAAATTCAAGAACTTCTATCTGAAAATCAAGAAATTGGAAAGCAAAAATATAGTTTGGGCAAGGAGAATTTGCATAACAAAAATACAGTCGAAGATCTGAAGAAAAAATTGACTGAATTAAATATTCAATTGGAACAATTGCATCAATCTTCAAGTGAAAAAGAACAAACCATTAGAAAATTGAGAGAAGAGGTCATTAAAAAAGATTCTTCGCTTAAACAGAATGAGGAAATGCAATTAGCTCAAAAAAATCTGCAAGAGGAAATTGATCGTTTACAAAAAGAAATTAAACAACAACAATTAAATGTCAATCAATTACAGTCGGTCATTGCCCAGAGTAAGGAGGCTGAAAAGCGCTATCAGGAAGCTTTACAACAGAAAAAAGGAATTTACTTGGCACGAATGGAAAGAATGTCTCCTGTCTATTGGCAAATACAACAAATTGAAAAAAAGGCCAATGAATTAAAAGAAAGAAAGGAAACAGAAGCATCTACAGCGGCTAAGACACTCGCAACAAAACTTCGTTTAGAGATAAAAAATTATCTCGACAATAGTGAGTCTGATGAAAAAAGTGCCTTAAGCTCATTGAAAATAAATGCCAAACGGCATATTGAAAACTCGAAGGAAACGCTAAATCAACATCGCGAAGAATGGAAGTACCTGTTAGCCAATGTTACTTTAGGGGTATTCTTGCTTGGAATCGGTTATCTCGCCGCTATTTTGATTAACAAAGCAACTACTGGCAATTATACCTTTTTCAGCCAAACTAACAGTGGGAAAAAATTGGACGCTTTGGAAAAAGCGATTTCTTCCACTCACTCCGAAACATTAGTTTATGGATAATCTTCTCTTTTTGGCATAGGTTGGCTTAAATTCATCCTATGCCAAATAATAAAGACACTTGAGCATAATAAATTGGGCGCAGAGGCAAAGAATCGTTCCAATTGACAAACCAGCCATTCTCTTTTAACGGGTTAAATCAAATTGTGCCAAGGGAAAATAATTACTTCCTTCTTTATCAGGCTTGCTTTCAATTAAATAAAATTTATTAATGGGAACTGGTGTAATGAGAGGAAATTTCATTTGCAACAATTGTTGAAATTTTGGGCTGAAATTCACGACTCTACCTAAAGTCAAATGCCCTCTGAAAGGACGCTTTTCTACAGGATAATTTAAAGCACCTATCGCCTGACCAATCATTCGAGACAAATCCCTTAGTCTATCTTGTGGACCTACAGACAATGAAATAAGTCTTGGATTTTTGGAAGAAGGGAACCACTCTAAAACACCCAATTCTAAATCAAATTGCTTTATATGATTAAGTTCATTACTTACTCTTTCAATCAAGACCTGAATATGTTCTGTTTCCAGTCTCTGCAAAAATTGCAAGGTGATATGCAAATGGATTGGCTTTGTCCACCTTATGGAGTGACCTGGTGCCATTTGCCTCAATGGCTCCAGATTACTTGAGATATTGTCCTGTACCGATGGTGGTATTGAAATAGCAAAAAAAGCACGTATAGCATTCATAATATTCGTCGTCTATTGGAAAAATATTGCAATTCACAAAGTAAATTCGGAAAAAGAAGCGTTTTTTCAAAATTAATCATCAAGATCGCTGTTGTATTTCAACTTTTTGCTGCCTGTTAACAACACCCACTACTTTGTGCAGCATCTCTGCCAATAATTCCGTTATATCATCTATAGTAATAATACCAACAAGCACATGCTCATTATCGACAACAGGTAATCGACGAACTCCCTTTTCTTTCATAAGTTCTAATGAATCAATGAGGTTATCCTCTTCTCTTGCTACCAAAACGGAACGGGTAACTATGTCTTGAACTGCTAATTCTTCAGGATTAACATCCAAAGCCATGACTTCTACAACCAGATCTCTATCTGTAACAATTCCAATCGGAACCCGATGTCCTTTAAGCTCTTCGACTAAAACGATATCGCCAACATGATGAGTACGCATCAGTTCAGCAGCTTGTTTTACAGACTCATCACCATTCATCATTACCACATCCCTGTTACAGAACTCTCCAATTCGCATAATGGCCTCCAGGCAAGCTATTGAATCAATATCATCAAGTCAAATATTGTTACTTTTTGAATACATTAAGTAAGTATAACCCACCCTACTATAATTGTAAGATAGAGGATAAAAACAGGATCAATACCCATGTATGCCATGATTATGGAAAAGCCGGGATGTGCGTTGCAATATCAGGAAGTCAATAAACCAAATCCAAATGAAAATGAGCTTTTAATTAAAGTATCAGCTTGTGGGATATGTAGAACTGACTTGCATGTGGTCGATGGTGAATTGAAAAATCCCAAGATTCCTCTTATTCCAGGCCACCAAATTGTAGGAACTGTTGAACAGGTTGGAGCCGCTGCGAAGCAATTTGCGATTGGACAACGAGTTGGAGTCCCCTGGTTAGGTGGAAGTTGCGGGATCTGTAATTTTTGCACTTCTGGCCGGGAAAATTTATGTGATCAAGCCTGCTTTACCGGATATCAAATAGATGGAGGTTTCGCTGAGTTCTGTGTGGCAAATTACCATTTTTGCTTTCCTATTCCCGATGGGTACCCGGATCATCAGGCAGCACCATTATTTTGTGCCGGTTTAATCGGATATCGTGCCTTGCTAAAAGCTGGTAATGCCGCTCATTTAGGTCTATATGGATTTGGATCAGCAGCACATATACTGATTCAAGTAGCTTGCCAAAAAGGAATAAAAGTTTATGCGTTTACAAGTCCTGGTGATCAGAAATCTCAAAAATTTGCATACCGATTAGGTGCTGCATGGGCGGGGGATTCCACGCAATCACCACCTCATCCTCTCGATGCAGCAATCATTTTTGCACCCGTTGGCGCATTAGTACCTCAGGCTCTTCGCAATACCGTAAAAGGAGGCACTGTTGTTTGTGGTGGTATCCATATGTCAGATATTCCCAGCTTCCCTTATGAAATACTGTGGGGTGAACGCACTGTTTGTTCAATTGCCAACCTGACTCGCAAAGATGGGGAAGAGTTTCTATCCCTCGCCCCAAAAATTCCAGTTAAGACAAAAGTTCAAACCTATCCACTTACTGAAGTTAATCAAGCTCTGGATGATTTAAGGCATGGCAGGTATAGAGGAGCTGGGGTTATTGTTATGAAATAGAGCTATAATTATCCAAAGCTATTACAACAAACTAAAATCATTGGGGGAATGCTTGATTGTAAGGAATATTTAAACCATGAACACTCTAATGACCAATCTCGAACACCCTGTCCAAATTCCAAGTGGCCATTATTTTCTTAATGGATTGCTCTATATTCCTGATAACGCTCAAGGAATAGTATTGTTTGTTCATGGCAGTGGAAGCAGTCGATTTAGTGTCCGCAACCAATTTGTTGCGCAATCTTTGAATCAAGCCTGTCTGGCTACCTTACTGTTTGATTTATTAAGCCCAGATGAAGAAAACATCGATAATTACACTCGTGAATATCGCTTTAATATCCCCCTGCTTGCATCGCGTCTCGTAGAAACAACTCACTGGTGTCTTAATGAGCTTCAATCCTTCCGCTTGCCAATTGGTTATTTTGGCGCAAGCACAGGAGGAGGGGCTGCTTTGGTTGCAGCAGCTCAAATACCAGATAAAGTCAAAGCAATCGTATCCAGAGGCGGGCGTCCTGATTTGGCAAGAACGTATTTATCATCTGTTGTTGCTCCTACCCTGTTGATTGTAGGCGGATATGATGAGGTAGTGATTGAATTAAACCGACAAGCACTGACAAAACTTAACTGCGATAAACGGTTAGAAATAGTCCCTGGTGCAACTCATTTATTTGAAGAGCCTGGCGCTTTGAATGAAGTAGCTCGCCTCGCTCAAAATTGGTTTAAGCAATATTTACACATATCAAACAAAGACAAAATAAACCAAATTAAATCACTATGAAATTATTTTACAATAATTGAAAATTATTTACTCAGATACTATATTTACATTGATAAGCTGGTGAATATTACTTTAGGGGGTTAACAACTAACTGATACATCAATTTATGGAATAAGGAGGTGACATCATGGGCAGCTTAAGAAAACATCAACCAGGTAAAACAACTGATCTTCTGATGAGTCCATTTTTAAGACTTCAGCAAGAGGTCAATCATGCTATGAGTGACTTTTATAATTTATTTGACCCTCAAAGAAGTGCCAATCTTGAGCAATTCGAGCATATTTCTCTTAGTCCGTCTTTGGATATCGTTGAAGATAAAGATAATTTCAAAATAGAAGTAGAAATGCCTGGTCTGGGTGAAGAAGACATTAAAGTATCTTTTTGTGAAAACAGATTAACCATTGAAGGAGAAAAAACAACTTCTAAAAAAGATGAAAATAAAAATTATATCAGTCGTGAAATCAGCTACGGGCGATATGAACGCACCATTTCCTTACCTCTATCTGCGGATGTGGATAAAGCAACAGCCTCTTTTAAAAAAGGTATGTTATGGATCACAATACCTAAAAAAACTGAAGCTAAGGAAAATGTAAAAACAATTAAAATTGAAAAAGCAAAATAATTAATTCAGTCAGGGTCAGGCTCCAAAGCGATGGAGTCAGCCCCGTTCTTATTTTTTAGCCTTATTTTCCCAAATGGTAGTTAATAACATAAGAAGTATACCTATGAGAGCGCCTATTGCTGACCCAATACCCGGTGATTTTAAACTCCCTATGACAGCACCTAAAATAATTCCAATGGATATTTCAATACTAATCCATAATACGCCCATTAATACCTCGTGTATGTTATCGCGAGAAACTGTTTTAGGTAAATGAGGCTTTCTGTAAACATGAAAAGTGGTAATCAAACCAGTAATCGCCCCACCCAAAGCGGCCCCTATAACCACTCCAATAATTGCGCCCGCTACCATATTGAGATCAAAAATACCTATATTAAAACCAAATAACTGATTAGGACATTCCATACATATTTTGAACGAGCGACCAATGAATCCACCGGAAAATAGCCCGGCAGCACCACCACTTACCCCTCCAAATAGTGCCCCAATAACCACAGCAATGTAGGCATTAGGGTTATATATGATGCTCTTTATGGTCTTAATGATACTCATATTCAAACGACATTCTTGAGTTAGTTAATTAATCGAGTAGCATATCTCATCTTTCTTTTATGCCACAAGCTGTATCAAATGCTGAACATTGAATCAAAGCTCTAATATTGTAAAATTTGAATAAAATTGTTCATTATTAGCTTAAATGATCATGATTATAATAAAAAGATGAACTTACACACCTTTGCAAAACTCAAATTAAAAAATTAGTTTCATTGATCCTCATTCTTTTTATGATAATTTAATTGAAACAATCTCTCGAACTCTCAAATTACTATGAAATTTCCTTTTCAAATAATCGAATTAATGCATCCTGTTTCACCTGCTTCACCTGGCTGGAATTTGGGTTGTGGATTTACTCACAATAATTTTATTGATTATGAGGAATGTACAACGGAAATCAAATTCAGAGTTCAACAAATACACTCACCCTTAGGGATTGGAACCCATATGGATGCTCCGGCTCATTGTATTCCAGGAGCCGCCTCTATTACTGATCTCGATCTATACCGTAATTATCTGTTCACACGAAGTGTGCTGATTGATGTCAGCCATCAAGCGGATGAACATTATCAGATTAGCACACAGGATATTCTGGATTTCGAAGCAAGATACGGGGGGTTAAAAAAAAATATGTTTGTGCTTTTTTATACTGGATGGGACAAATATTGGACCAATCCTGACAAATATCGCAATAAGTTGATTTTTCCGAGTATTAGTGTTGAGGCAGCCCAACTATTGCTTGAAAGGAATATTGCCGGCATTGGGATAGACACACTTTCTCCCGATACTGCAGACTCAGGTTATCCTGTGCATCAACTGTTATTACAAGCAGGTAAATACATTATTGAAAACGTTGCCAATGCGAATTCCCTGCCACCTATTGGCGCCTGGACTCTTGCTTTACCATGGAAAATAATCAATGCAACTGAATCACCAGTCCAGTTGATTGGACTGGTATGATAATTTATAGTTCATTGATTAATACTAATTATCACAGTATGTTATCTGCTTTTAATTAACCCTTATATTGAAAAATTGCCAGGAGTCAGATAAGTCCACTTCTTCGGGATAGAGTTCCCCTCTATTTTTTAAGGGGGTCCAATCCGTGTAATAACCACCGACTTTTCCAAGATACGGTTTGGCAATATCAATAATATATTGGTGATCAACTTCCTCTGGTTCTACAATACCCTCATCAGGATGCTCTATTGCCCAGATTATCCCTGAAATCATACTGGCAACAACTTGTAAACTGGTTGCATTATTATAGGGAGCAATTTGCCTTGCTTCCTGGATAGAAAGGGTTGAACCATACCAATATGCCCCTTTTTTATTACCCATCAACAACACACCCAACTCATCACATCCATCAATGATCTCGTTTAAAATCAAGCGGTTCTTGTTTTGTGGTTTCCATTCATTGCTTTTTAATTCGAAAATGGAGAGTCTGGCATCTGGACAAGGATTATAGGCATAGTGCACTGTTGGCCTATACAATAATTCAGATCCATTTTTTAATGTTAAAAAATTGGTAAGTGAAATAGTTTCTGCATGAGTAATCAAAAACCCGTGGAAGGCACCTAATGTTGGCGTCCATGAACGAACCATGACACTGGCACTAGGACGAGACAGATAGATCGCGCATTGAGGTCCATTACTATGAGAATAAGCATCATGAGGCCAATGAGCCTCATGAGTACCCCACCCGATTTCAGCGGGTTGCAGCCCCTCCAAAATCAGGCCGTTAGCAGACCAGGTATTAACAAATTCACCTGGTAATTTTGGAGGATAGGTCACTTGAGAGTCTTGTTCTGCAACGTGAATTACTTTAATTCCCAAAATCATGGCTAGATTAGCCCATTCTGCTGCTTTTTGAGGCCTGTTAATGATAAGACCATTATCCTTTGCAATATTCAACAAGGCCTCTTTAATAAAATGGGAAACGAGCCCTGGATTGGCTCCGTGAGTAATTAAAGCTGTTTTTCGAGTGTTACCCTTTAAGCGAAGTACTTCTTCTCGCAAAGAATAATTGGTTCGGCGATTAAGGGCCAGCTTCTCCATGACAAATTCTTCTTTCCATGGCTCAGTTGCTGCATTGATATACAATGCCCCTTTTTGATTACATAGTGTGATCAAAGCAAGACTTGATATGCCGATTGACACATCAATTAAAAAATCGTTTTCTCCCAAAATATTACCAATCACTTCAAGATAATTTTGGGGAGTAATCTGTTGTAACTTGAATGAAACCCCGTATTTTTGAGCAACCTCGACTCTTACCCCTTCATCGGCAATGATTGTCACTTGTGATGGTTTGAGATCAAACTTCTCAAAGATTAAAGGCATTAATGCCTGACCAACGCATCCAAACCCTAATAAAACAAAACGATTTTTAAACAAGATTTTTTTTGTATTATGATTCTTATCCATGATGAATCCTTAACTTCCCGGCCCAGTTTAATTTGAATTTTCAATAATCAACAACTATTTAACAATGATCATACCCAACAGACAGCAAAAATTTTCATCTGGCATACTAATATTGTAGTAGCTATGTTGGATTCAGACAGCCTGTTGAGTAAAAAATTAGAAATATCAATTCCCTACTTGATTTTTAAAGTATGTACTAAAATTGCATCCTGCCACTCTATTCCTGGCTTTGAATAAATCAATTAAAATGGAAGCCAGAATTCTACTGGAAAATCACATGATCCATATTGCACTTTATCAACCAGAAATTCCACCGAACACAGGCAATATTATTCGACTCTGCGCCAATAGTGGAGCTCAATTACATTTGATCCATCCATTAGGCTTTACTTTGGAAAATAAACAAATGCGACGGGCCGGTCTTGATTATCATCAATGGGCTTCCATATTGCATTATGAGAATTGGCAAACCTTCCTGCAGTCTCATTCTCAACGACGATTATTTTGCTGTAGCGCAAAAGGAAAAGTGAAGTATAGTGACATCGAGTATAAAGCTGATGACATGTTATTATTTGGCCCCGAATCTTGTGGTTTACCTGAACAAATACTGAACCAATATTCAACAATACAGATTCCCATGAGAGAAAATAATCGTAGCCTCAACTTATCAAATGCTGTAGCAATCATACTGTACGAAGCATGGAGACAAATGGATTTCAGCATATAAGCATAAACGTGGTAATACGCCTGAGAGCGATTGCGGCGATGAAAGAGACTGCTTATGCAAGGTAAACGGAACTTTCCAAAAAACCAAGTTGGAGGTAAAAATGTTTTTAATAAGGGCGCTAATATAAACTAAATGACTGAATTAAAAATATTTTTTAACAAAGAGATTGGGAGGATTCGTAAATCCTTATAAAGGTGAAACTCCAGCATCCTCAATGACTTCTTCATAAATTAAAACCAGCGCAGCACCTTGATGGACTTCCAGGCTAATTTCAGATGTTTGAGTTCGATTGAAACAGGAATTTTTTCCGGGAAAAGAAAGAGGCGAGCGCTTTAACTCCCATTTCAGACCATCAGAAGAAAGAACCGCTTCCGGAATCCCTATCAAGGAGATTTTAGTCTGGACAGGTAATATGAAATTAATCTTTAAATTTTCATTAACGACAAAACCTTTGATAGGAGGCGAGTACAAAAGACAGTTTGTTTCCATAAAAATGTTGATGTTATTCAGAATATGATCCAGGTATCCTCCATTTATCCCCACAACGATAGCCGGCAATAGATCATGAGTTTTTAAATAGTGCATGGCCTTTTGATAATCCGTACTCCCTTGATCTGGTATATGAAGAAAAGAATGGTTTTCCAACAAAGCAGGCTGAATAGAGTCCAAATCTCCAGTAATTAAATCAGGAAAGACACCAAGATTACATAACTCATTAGCGGCACCATCAGCAGCAATGACCGGCAGCTTTTTATTATGAAAAAAGTGGGGATCTGGCAAATCACCATTAAGACATAAAATAGAACGATAGTTTTTAAAATTAATAACATCGAGCATCATAACGTCTTTTTAATAAAATCAGTAGAAGGCTCACTATCAAACCCACTATATTGGAACTCGTTACAAAAAATGAGTTTGTGTTGCTTCCATAAATAATCCAGGCCAGAGAACAAATGAGATAATTCACTAACATCATCATGGAAAGGTCTTGTGTTGATTTGGTTTTTAAGGATTTAACGATTTGCGGTAAAAGTCCAATAAACGAGGTAATAAAAGCAACTATTCCAGAAAAAATAACAATTGACACATTTTCCTCCGCTCAGACTAATGAGATCAGGTTCAAAGGGTTGGGCGATCCTCTCAGCCAACTGATCAATTGGCACCCCTAATGTTGAACTTTTATTTTATCACGAAATAGACAGACCGCAATTTAATCGCTACAAAATATCTCTTTATGATTGAGATGATAGTGAAAATTACAAAGCAATCCTTTCTTTTTTCATCTGTTTATGATTAATTAATAATCCCTTAGTTCAAAAAAAAATAAACCCAACCCTGTGCAACTCTCAAATCGGTATTTTGGTAATATTTCATACAGCAGCTGGAGGCATTACTATGACAATAGAACTTATTCGCAATGGAGAAACAGATACCAATAATTATGAAGAACATCTGGATTCTTTGGGATATGAAGGATTAGAAAAATCCTTGAAAGAAGATGCCAAGTCGATATGCCAATTCTTTTGCAGTGAAGAGCTGGTTTTACAAGGTTTAAAAAAACTGGTAACGCAATATTATCAATTTAACCAACCTGAGAAAAAAACATTAATGCAATTTTTTGATGACTGGGGAAGTAAAAATCATTTTAACCAGGGAACCAAATCAAATGAACAGATACCTTTTGAAACCAGTCGCAATTTTCATTACCCTAATCACACTCCAGTTTTATGCGGTGAATTAACCGCTGATTTATTCAATAATGTCCTTCTAAAACAGGGTTATTTATCTGCCGATATTGGAGCAGGGCCAAAGCATGGCAAATGGGCACACTCCATTCAATTTTTTCTTTTGGAAGAAGCAAGAAAAGCTGGACAATTAAAACTTCATGCCAATAACGTCTGCGAATTTATTAAAAAAATCTCACAAATTCATGGTCAATACGAATAATTGAGTTTATGGAGCATCCTTTTTGATTCATTTGATGAAACCTTTACCTGTCCTAATATAATTACTCAAACTTTGATATCACCATGGGATAATTCGAAAGAAGCTCAATTTCTAGCAGACAAGTTAAACCATTTCCAAAAAAAATTTGAAAAGGCCGCATCTACCGAAAATAATTACAATGCCTATGCGAATAAAAAGTATCTGAGCAAAATTGATAAAGCAAACTACGTTAAATACAAGGACAAATGCGCATTACTGTGGTTTTCACCTCACGATAAAAAAAACATTCCAAAGCCTTCCTGCCAAGAAGAATTGAAGCTTAATGAATTAAGCATATTATAAGAGGATATCACTTTTTATCGGTCAATTTAGAATGTATTATCTAAGTCATCCCTGGATTGAATAGCAACTTTATTAAAAGTAATTCAGTTTATATAAACTCCCTCATTAAAAACATTTTTTGCCTTGACCTTGGAGTTTTGCGCAAGTCCTATTATATTTAAAGTATAATATTTAATCTATTTTGGATTAAATAAACCAGGGAAAACGAGATCATGAGCAAATTCCTCGTGTTTATTGGATCAATATTATTTTTTTCTTCCGTTTTAGCAGGAGATATCCCAGAAGTAGACATACAAGATCAACAATCTGATCAGGAACTATGCGCCCAAAAATTTTATAATCAATGCATCAATAAGTGCGAAAAAACAAATTATGGTGATTGCACTCAAGCCTGTGAAGAAAATGCTAAAAATCAATGTCTTTATGCAGGTGAATAACAATGGCTTGCATTGAGGCAATTAAATTAAATCCTATAAATTTTGATAGTGAAAACATTAACTCATTAAAAATAAACTATATTTCGTCATTTCATGTTATAAATAAAACATTGCGTCTGGAATTTTAAAATGCTCCATAATAACAAAATTAACAAACTCGCTGTCTTTTGTGGATCTAACACAGGTTATTCTGAAGTCTATAAGCAATCGGCTGAAAACTTGGCCGATGTTCTAAGCAGTAGTGGTATTACCCTGGTTTATGGTGGCTCAAAAAGCGGTTTGATGGGAATAATAGCGAATCGCATGTTAAAAAATGGATCTAATGTCATCGGTGTTATACCAAAATCTCTGGTTGACACAGAAAAAGCGCATGATGGCTTAACAGAATTACATATTGTTAATTCAATGTATGAAAGAAAAGTATTGATGTGTAAATTGTCTGATGGGTTCATTCTGCTGCCAGGCGGGTCGGGTTCTCTGGATGAGTTTTTTGAAATGTTTACCCTGGCACAATTGGGATACCATAAAAAACCCTGCTGCGTACTAAATGTATCTGGTTACTACGATTACCTTTTGCAATTTTTAGACTACGCTGTTAATCAAGGGTTTTTACACTCAAAGGATCGAAACACGCTCATTGTCGATCAATATCCACATACACTCATTGAGAATTTATTTGAGATAATCAATAACCGCAAATAAAAATTTAGGACAATTAATAAAATAACAAGGAGTTAACCAATGCCAAATAAACTGTTTATAGCTGCTTTCTTATGCAATATCCTTTGGAGCCCAAGCCATCTAGCCTATGCCTCATCAACAGAAATCCCCATACTTGGGAAAACCATGACCCAGGCTAAACAACAACAAATGACTCCCAAGCAGGCATTGCAACGTTTAAAAGATGGCAATCAACGCTTCTTGAGCAATAAACCTTTAGCACGAGATTATCTACAACAAGCCAAGCAATCAGCTTATGGTCAATATCCTTTTGCGGTCATCTTGAATTGTATGGACTCGCGCAGTGTTCCTGAATTCTTTTTTGATCAAGGCTTGGCAGACTTATTTACCTTACGCGTTGCGGGTAATGTTCTCAACGATGACATTTTAGGAAGTATGGAATTTGCTACAAAAGTAGTGGGAGCTCGTTTGGTAGTTGTCCTGGCACACACCTCCTGTGGTGCTGTTGCAGGGGCATGCAAAGATGTCAAATTGGGACACTTGACTGATGTTATCAATAAAATTCAGCCTGTCGTGAAACCCAGCATGGAAAACACAGGCATTGATAATTGCTCAGATCCCAAACTAATTGACGACATGGCTAAAGCGAATGCCCTGCATGTTGTAAAAAATATACTAGAGCAAAGCCCTATTTTAAATGAATTGGTTAAGAATAAACAAATTGGGATTGTAGCAGGCATTCATGATATTAAAACTGGTAAGGTGACTTTTTTTGAAGAAAAGCGATCTGTTCCAGAGTAAAGTAAGTTGGCAGTTGCCAACTTACTTTAATATTTCCTTTCAAATGCAAGCTGAATTTGGTTACAATCATATAATTTTTTGTGAATGATTCTTATATGCCAAAATCACATAATTCCATTATATTCCTTGGTTTGCTTTCTGCGTTTTCTTTACTTACATTTGATCTTTATCAACCATCACTACCTTTCATAACCAATTATTTTAATATCACCCCAAGTATGGGGCAATTAACCCTAAGTATTTATTTGTTAGTCTATGGCTTGACTCATCTTCTATGGGGGCCACTTATAGACCATTTTGGACGCCGACGACTACTCCCTGGAAATCTTTTATTAGCCTTAATTGGCAGTTTAATGTGTGCATTCGCACCGAATGTCACCATGCTTATTTGCGGCCGTGCCATACAAGGATTCGCCTTGTGCTGTGCAAATCTCATTGCCTATTCCGCAGCACGTGATTTTGAAGACACAATTGTTCGCGCCAAAGTGCTGTCCTATATTTCTATGACTGTTTCAGTTTCACCGATTATTGCCCCAGTAATTGGTGCTCTTATCTTTCATCATTTTGGCTGGCAAGCTAATTTTATAGTCATGGCAGTTGTTGCCTGCATTCTATTGATTCAAACCAAACTCTCCTTATTGGAATCCCCTTTCTGGACACCTCCCCAAGAGCAATTCTCGGTAAAAAAAATACTCCAGGAGTATAAATCCATACTCAATATACCCTCTCTATGGTGCGCATCATTTATTTTAATGTTTGGTATTTCTGCTGTCATGCTCACGGTAATTAATTCCTCCTACCTCATTATTGAGGTACTGAATTACTCTCCTCTTGCCTATGGACTTATTTTTATCCTGAATGGTTTAAATATTATTTTTGGAAACTATCTGGGTATTTGGCTTCGTGACCGATTACCTATCATGACCACCATCTATTTGGGGAACTGGTTCATTATCCTTGGTGGTACAGCGATGTTGATTACTTCCAAATTGTTTGGATTTAGTCTGTTGGCATTGTCCTTTTCATTAATTGCTAACTTGGGAATTAGTGTCAGTGCCGCTCCAACGATATCCATCGCTCTGACGGACTTTAAACAAAATGCAGGAATAGTTATGGCTTTTATGAATACCATACGTTTAATTGGCCCCTCTCTTTTAACTATTCTAACCGGCTATTTGTTGGTAAAGAATCTTGACGCTCTTCCACTGGGACTAATAGGTTCGGGAATTGGAGCTCTCTTTTTCTCATGGCATTTCAGCCGATTGACCACTGAATCGAGAAACTCGGATATGGATAGCAAAGAGGCGGTGACCTAATTGTCTGTTAATGCATCCATATTGGATATAAAATTTTTTACATAATTCTCCTGAAACAGAGTGCTGCACATTGGTTCTGTGAAGGTAAAACAAAGCATGAGTTGATCATTAAGAGTAAGAACATTGAGTAAAACAGGTATGTCTGCATTTTGTCGGGATGTACAAAAATAGCTTTTTTCCCATTTCAAATGACCATATTGAGTATTAAAGGGTAACAAACCAATATTGGTTACGGTCACCCCCATTGAAAAGCGATCCCTATGACCTTCCCATGATGACAAGGCATCCAGAATATCTCGCCTACTGTGATGAACTGGAAATATAGCATCACCAGGCAATCGCTCTTGTTTTAACTGATGATCATAATCCCTGGCAAGCTCTACAATACCTGATTCTATACTGACTTGTTTATGATACGTAGTTACCACAGACACATAACAACCAAAATAATCTTCTGGAATCACAGGTTCACACCACTTCCTTAAATTAACTGGGGTGTGCAATGTTGTATCTAAAGGTTGATCAAGCACTTTTGTTAACGCCATTAAGGACAGTGCATTAATTAGTGCATTCAGAGAAAAGCTGTGATTTTTACTGAAAGCCAGAAGCGCTCTGGTTTGTTGCACTGTAACAGGGTGATAATGATTTTTTGTTATTCGTTCGCCAGGAGGGACATAATTTTGGTAATAAATTGGAGTAGCTAAAAATGCACGAGGAGCAGAAGATTTCTGCCCTTTTTTGTGTTGCACCAGCGCCTCAACGGGGGGATAGAGAGGGAATGATGGCTTTGAATCACTTTTCTGGTAAATTCTAAAGAGAGTATCGAAAAAATAGGCTACTGAGACGCCATCTCCAATATTATGCCCTGCAATTAACAAGATTTCATGAGAATTACCGTGTTGGTTATAAATAAGAACTGTTCGCCATTGATAATCTTGATTGCGAGGAGGTCGATTTAATTCCAATTCAATCACCTCTTTCCATACAGAGTTTGAAGTCCTTTTTATGATTTGAAATGGTAAGTAGACAACATCACCTTCCTCTATATTAAATTGACACTGTTTATGACCTTTCATCACTTTAGCTCTAAGCAATGGCTGCTGGATTTGTAATAACCTGAGCGCGCTGGTTAAACGCTCCAAATCCAAATCAGAAACAGTGATTTTTGCAACAGCAGCGATTAAACCATTCCCATAATCTTGATCATTTCCCCATTGACATAATTCTTCCCAATAACCCAGTTTTCTCGAGCCTGGTTTCATAGACTTTCTCCCAAAGCCCTAGCCACGATGCTAGAAAGTTTTTTTACAGAAAGTAATTTCCATATTATAGGACATACACCTAATTAATTATTTTTGATGGATATAACCTCGTATTAATGCTCTAAATTGTAAACAATTGCTTTTTTTAAGTTTTATTTATGCAATTTAGCCCAAAAAATTCATACTTTTATCAATGTATTATCATTTTTTTATTCCTGATTATATTCTGTGATCCCATCTCTTAATGTTCATTTAATACTCTTAATGTAGAATATTCGTCATGACAAAAGTTTTACTATGGTAATTTATGACTAAAATATACTTATTAACAGCACCTTTTGATGAAGAGGCAAAAACTGGTGATGGGCAATACGCGGCCTCTTTGGAATTGGGTTTTGCTGAAAATTACGAAGATATACCCTGTCAATGGTTAAAAAAAGATAAAGGTGATTACTCTATCCCATTTCCAACAGGAACCACTTCCATTCCGGAAGATACTATACCAAGCGCGATAATATTACAGCCAGTTGCTAACGAAAATACAATCATAAGCGGTTATAAATTAAACGATGCTGTTTCATCTCCAGAAAAAGCACAGGAAGTAAATAACAAAACGGTTAGTCCTAGAACACCAAAAATTATTGTAAAGCATGATAACAGCCTGCAATCACTTACAATAATGGATATTTACTCTCAAAAACCTATCCAATTTGATGAGTCAAAAGTTGATGAAATAATTAACTTTTTGGACACAAAAAAAGCCAATCTTGGAAAAGCTATAAAAGATAATAGTGCTGATCTGAGTAAAATTAAGAAACAAAAATCCAAATTAGCTTATCTGGTTAGATTATATAAGGAAAACAAAGAGAATATTCAAGATTTTTGTACTTTAAATGAATATATTGAGGCTCATTTATTTAATCCTAGTTTTTTAAGCAGACATGAAAAAGCGCTCAATAATTTTAAGGCACTTAAAAGCCAATTTACAGGCCCTGCAAATTTAAAAGAGCTGGAAAAATTAACAGATAAACTGACTGGAATTAAAGAGTACAGCTATGACTTCCACAGTAGCAGTTTACCCTATGATTTAGAGCATGATAAAAGTTTCAGAAGTTTTTATGATTTTGCTGGATTAAAAGAATCTGTTGAAAATATTATCAAGGAGTTAGAGGTACTCAACAGCATCTGTCTGGCTGTAGCAGACAAGTATCCCCATTGCTTTAAAGCGCTAAATGAAACAAAAGACCATCATGATAAATTAAAATTTATCAATATTATTTTCAACGATGGATTTAGCACCACTTATGACCAACAAACCTTTATCAAGGCATTATCAATTCAGAATGTTGAAAAGGCAATTGACGCTTATACAAATGTTAAAAACCAACTGAAAAACACCCAGGATATTATCGCCAATAAAGAGGGATGCAGAAACAAATTAATTTCAGAATTACAAACTTTGATTGCAAAGCACCAAGAGCCTTACCTGTCTGCAAATGAAAAGCTTGGCGGTTTTTATAGTAAAAGAAAGCTCTCTGCAAGTGAAGGGTTTCATTTAGCCTATCAGGCAAACCGACGTGATCCGATAAAACCCGAAGTGATTGCAAACATTATTGCCAAAATGAAACCTATTGATGAGAATACTCATCTTGATATTCATATTCGTCCACCAGATTGTGGAGTATTTATTACTCCCGAAGACATCAAAAAATTTCAAGAGGCGGGTATTAAAGTCAATATCACAATTCATGAGTACAAACAAAACTATACTCGACGTTATTTACAACAATATACTCATGATTTAATGCGCCAGGCAAACAGCGTGCAATTCTTTAATGCCGCAGATAGAGAAAATGCGGTCATTGCGGCTACCTATGGTGATTGTGATAAGCGCAATACCACTGAACCGACTGGTGTTGCAAAAAAAATAAGAGAAGTTGGGGAGGATTTTGACTTAGATAAATATCCGGTTGATAAATATGATTTAAAAGGAAAATCTGGATTAACCGTAGCATCACAAAAATTAAGTACTGAACCGGATCATCCTTTGGATGTGGTAGCTAAAGCTCCTAATATCTTATCCTTTGGTACGATTCGTCCTGGCAAAGGATTTGAAGAAGCGTTAAAGCTGGCTCAACTGATCAAAGATGACTCAATTTCTATTCGTGAAAAAATAAAACGAGTGCCTGTTGTAAAACTGGCAGGTGACCCACAAGATAAAGGTTTAATGAAGCAAATAGTTGTTGAAAGATTTGGAAAAACAGCTGTCAAAACATATCAGAAAATACATCCCTATGATAGTAAATTTACTAATAGCCAGCGCAGAGATTATTGGAAAAATTTAGTTAAGGAATTAAATGCAAAAGTTAAGGAAGAAGTCGCTGTTCTTAACAATCCTTACATTGAAATATATCCCTGGTGTGAGCCGCATGAATTGCTGGATTTAAAGCAAAACTGTAAATATGTTTGTCGAATGGACGACATGGGCATGAGAAACAATGGCTCGGCAATTATCAGCGTATTAGACGTTGGTATTGTTTATACTAAATTTGGCTCTGTTACAGACGATATTTTTATTAAGGGCGGCAAATATGGCAATGCCGTTGATATTGGAGAATATCGTTATGGTAAATACAGTCTGTTAAAGAAGGAAAAGGAATTTAAAGAAGAGCATGCGGAAGAACCACTACCTAAGTGGCTAATCAAAAATCCAGACTCTGCTTATAAGCGACAATCAGAATCCAGAGATCCAAAGGATATTTTAGACTCCATTGTTGCAAGAGAAAAAAATCAATTAACATGTGATAATATAGAAAACTCCGATAATTATCGAACAGTGGTAGAAGCGCAAAAGTTGTTAAAAGAACGCTTTACACTCAAAAATGCTGTAGATCATTTATTAGAGAATATAGGACTCGGTCATTTAATTGCTAAAGAAGAGGTTGATGAGTTATTTGAGACAATTGATCCATTACAGGCTCAAATAGATAATTTAGATGGACTTACTGATATCAAGACCCCGCGCCTAAGTTTGTCACGCTCTTGCCCTGAGTTAGGCTTTTTTGGCTCACGTCGTGGTGACTTGGAGACTAAACAAGAAAATAATAAACTTAAAGAATCAATACTGGTAATTTGATATGCCAAAAGGAAAACCAATGCCTAATACTCTGAAAGAATTGGAAAAATTAATCTGCGATGAAGGCATCACAGATAATGTGATTGCGACTCTATCCAGGCTAAAACCGTTTGATTTAGCCATGCTCAAAGCCACTAGTGACGTCAAAGTTAAAACGCTACTAGATAGCGATCCATTAAAGCCATTCTGGGTCAATAAATTTAATAAATTACGATTAGAGAAAGATCATACTTTTCAATTTAGAAACCCGGATGCGCGATCAAGAGCCGATTTCTATTGTGGCTATGTTTTATATTTAGCGGCATTAAAGGAAAAACAAAAAGAAGACACCAGGAATTATTATGATTATCTTAAACTGTCCTTCTCGACATTTAATTGCTTTTATGCTGCACAGGAAATTTTGACGTTTTTAATTAGCGGTTGTAAAAATGATTCCAAAAGAGAAAATATCGACCTTTTATACAATTGCGTAACTAGCCAAAGTACTCCAATACAAGAACACAAAACACCAGGGTGTTTGTTACTTGCTAATGCGTATTTTTATCTTGCCGGCTTTTATCAACGCCTGAATCTTAAGGCAGAAAGCATTGAATGTTATAGAGAATGCTGGGAACAACTTCATTTGGCGCAATTATTAGAGACAGATTCTGAACGAGAAATTTACAATGCCTACTTTAATAAGGGATTAGCGACCAGTAATGCATTTGGTTTGCATTCCATATCAGAAATTAAAGCTCGATGCCTTGATTTAGCCTCAGAAGCATTACCCTATCCGGTGCGAAATGCCAAGGAAGCAAGTGCGGTAAAGATCTTTGAAAATAGATTTAAAGACAGCATGATGATAGCTGATAAGGGCGATGAGGACAACATAATTCGACCAACTATCTTATAACAGAGTCCGAGAAAAATCAGCTGATATTCTCTTTATGGCATTGTGCTATAACGCTAAAACTGACCAATATTATCTTTCAGACTTCTGTATTTTGGATAGAAAAATTCATATTAAATTAAAGCTCAATAATATGAGTTTTTACTTATGGAAAAGCAATATTAGTATTAAAAAACAGAGATTATGGTATCCTTGGTATTTGTTTTAATTGGGAGCAATATACATTAACTTATGTCCAGGAAATCGTAGAAATCATAACTCTAATTGGTAGTATCATTCAGGGTTCATCATTGAAATACTCATGATTTACAAGCATTTCTAATCCTATACTTACTGTTCAAGGTTCAGGACTAATAAGATTAATACCCAAACAATACCAAAATTTTTTACTCAGATAATTAAGGAATCATGCAAAGGTTAAAAAATATATTTACTGCAATTTACCAATACTTATTAAAAGAAACTGAAGACGCAAGTCATCAAATCACTTTATTTGGCATCGTCATGATGATTAATTACCCTCTTTTCGGAGTTTTCTGGAAACTGGAACATTTTCAACTGACAGAAGAGTTTATTTTACGTATCACCGCGGCTCTCCTCTGCGCCTGTTTGGCATTTAATCAATTTTGGCCAAGACCATTATTAAAATTTCTACCTGTTTTTTGGTATATAGTTCTGCTCTTTTGTTTGCCTTATTTTTTTGCTTATTTGACCCTCATAAATAATGGTTCGACCCTTTGGCTAATGAATTGCGTATCAGCTATCTTTTTTCTTTTATTAGTTTCCAGTGTATTGGGAGCTCTTATATTACTTGTATCAGGTGTTGGGCTTGCTTTTTTTCATTTTTATATTTTATCAAATAATCTGTTTGTCTATATCCCGGGAACTATATCTCTTTTTAGTTTAATTGTTACGTTTATTGCAGCAATCATCATTGGAGCATTGTTTGCCCGCGATAGAGAAATCACCTATGCAGGACGTTTATCAGGTATGCGTATGCTGGCTGGAAGTATCGCTCATGATTTAAGAACGCCACTTGCCAGTATTTATTTACAGGCTGAATTACAGGAATTGATTGTCGAAAGATTAAATAATCCAGAAGTTCAAAAGGATCTGAAGGAAAATTTAAGCAAAATTACTCGTGGAATAGAAATGAGTAATCAATTAATTCGCATGCAATTAAATAATATTCAACGAGATAAATTAGATACGAGCACATTTTCTATTTACTCCATCAAAAAATTGCTCAAAGCGTCTTTAGAGGAATACCCTTTCAAAGAAAATCAAAAATCATTGATTCATTTAAATGATAAAAATGATTTTTCCATATGGATTGATGAAGTGGGTTTTAAAAATATGATGTGGAATTTGCTAAAAAATAGTCTGGAATATATTGAGGAAACCAATAAAGGCGAAATCACTATTTGGCTAGAACAAGGATGGGAGAAAGAAAACTTTAATTACCTCCATATAAAAGATACAGCGAAAGGCTTAAATCATAAAGAATATGAAAAAATTTTTGATTTCTTCTATTCTGGCAGAAAAGAAGGAACCGGTTTAGGCTTGGCCTATTGCAAGCTTCTGATGCAAGCAGCAGGTGGTGATATTTCCTGTAAAGGGAAAAAAAATGAATTTGCTCATTTCACTTTAAAATTTCCCAAAATTGATTAATTCCTATTTAACATAAGAAATTCTGGGATTTCTTATGTTAAATAATATCAATTAAATAATACATTGGAAAACTGTTCCCACATCCTTAACTGATGAGTTTGAATAAAATGAAATGCTTCTATCAACCGCTGAGGAGATTCTTCCCATATGGGCACAATCAATTGTAATGTAGTATCAAAATGATCGACGTGGGTATGAACATTAAAGAAGGTCATGCCATGTTGAGATATTTCCATCGATTTGGCAAGTTCAACAAGAAAAGGATAATCAAGATTATCCAAACGCTCATAAGCTGCAAAAGCACACAAATGATCGTGAGGATCATGTTGTGCCAACCAGGATAAATGAGCTTTATTAAATTCTTTGGCAAAAGGCATGTAGTTGGTTTCATTCACTATTTCATCATGAATATCAACGCCGCATTCTTTTGCAAAACGTTCATAAAGCTTTTCATGGGAAAAACGATTACCAATTCCAATTTCTTCATAAATATTTTGAATAATAATTTGTTTTGAAGCTTCGTTATCAGCAAAGTTGGCTACATACCACAAAAAATTTATAAAATGTCCTCTCAAATGATAAAAAATTGATGCAAACATTTTTCTAAGATTGTCATCCCAGAAAATAGTTCGCTTAACATCAAACAAAGGAATCGAACTCAATGAATTCTTATAATCCAAATCGGATTGAATAAGAAAATGGCTGAGTGATTTTGGTAAATTTACGCTTATCTCTTCAGGCATGATTCACACTTCATATGAAATAAGTTAAGTCCAGCAAGTTAATTAAACATTATACCATTTGATCATTATTTAATCAACAAGATATTATTGACTGTTTTCTAAAAACAGATTTGCTTATAAAAGCAAAAGTATCGTTTTTTGTCTTGTTTTTGTCAATTCAAAGCGTAATCATATCTGATATTGAGTTTAAACTTCCACTATAATTTCCTGGATAAATGATAAAATCTTGCTTTAATTAATAAATAGTAAGGAATTGTATCGAAAGCCAGGTGCTAGCGGAAATAGGAAAATTCTCATTATAACTTTTAGGTACATTCTATCTATTTTTCAGAATTGAAAGTAACAGATCAGTGCCCTTATGTCTAAGTATCCTCTAGCGGTCGGATTTGAGTTCAGATTAAATGAAAATAATCCTGAAAAGGCACAGCATAGAATAGCTATGTGAGCTGATTTGAAGGATTATTTTCGTTCAAGACGAACCAAATACGGCTGTTCCAGGTAGGGGACTGTTCTCTTACAATTGAAACAGCTTTTTCATAAAGGCGACTGAGATGAACTAGTGTTCCTGGCAAAATCAAAACCTTTTTCAATCGATTGGTTTTCTTTTTTATGTTCTCGCCAAAAACGCTGGATTTTTATAATTGCCTCTTCTTTTGCGACAAGTTCAAATCTCACATCTGAGGGATTTTGATAGGGATATATTCGTTTGATTGTTTCATAGTAAGAAAAAGCTAATCTTCGTTGCATTTGACAACCAGGCCGCGCAAGGTCAAGGAGCTTTGCAACAGATTGATAACATTTATCAGCTCCAGCAGCACTCAAAATCATTTTCTCGACTTCATCCAACTGTTGAAAAAATTGCTTATCCAGTTGCTGGGTCCCCTCTATCAAGGTCACTGTAGCATATAATAATTTCTCTAGCTCCCTTAAAGGGCTTGCCTGGTTATAATCACCTAAATCCTGATTGATGCCATCAAGACTCAAGCCCAGTCCCGGAACTAAATCACTGTTTATTTCATAATCTGATTCACCTGGATACATATTGGATTGTTGAGACTGAATACTCAGACTATCCATATTTGAATAATCCGGAGTCATCCAAAACGACGTTTGTTGAATATGTTTTCTCACATTCGCTCTTTGCTTTATAAAAGCAAGTGCTCTTGATTTGGGCATACCAGCTATCAAATTAACTACCTCAGCACAAGTGGAAAACATGAATTCCCCCAAATGCTCCCAAACCTTTGCTTTGCTTTTAGTATCCATTTTGCGGGTCACTTTATCGCCATAGCTGCCAATTGCCAATTGAATAACCAATAGATACTCAGCGATGATATTCAGATACAAATAATTACCGAATACTTTGCGCCGGCTGTTGAACAAGGATCGAACCGAGCCACTCGATTTATCGAGAAATAGAAAAGATGGATGGTAAGCACCCGTTAGCAATTCCTCATGATAATGTTTTGTCCAATCAGAAACTGTCAAAAAGCTGGTCAATGGAAGGCTGTCACCCAAATCAGCAATACCGCTGACTCGTAAGTTAACAAACTCAACTGCCTTTTGCCATTTATCAAGGCGACCCATTTGTGATTGCAAGGCACTTAAAAGCTCAACCAAGGCCTGATATCGGCCCTTGTCGTTCCTTTTACCCTTATCAATATGAGTATGAAACATATCAGCCAGATAAGGAAATACTATACCTTCTCTTAGGAGTACGAAAAGATCATGTACATTTTTCTGCACTGAAGAAGTGAATTGCCTAAGACTTTGCTGCTTATCATGCAGATAAGTAAAATAAGAAGGTGTTGCTTTATAAACATAAATTTCAAGGTTTTTTGCATCACTTATCAAATTCTCGAATTTCTCAAAACCAGGTGATTTCCGGCATTTTTCGAGAATCTCCGCTCGATTAATTGAATACTGGCTGAGAGGGATAGGTAATTGGCTTTGCAAATTCAAACGGCGTTGATGTTTTAACAAATAATCTGCCATTTGAAACTCACTACTTAAAGCAGATTGCGGCTCCCCCTTTTTTTGCACCTTTACGGCAATAATTTCATTGCCTTTATTCGTGCTAAAAAGTAATGTTCTTCCCTGTATGTGCAGTAATTTCCCGTCATTGATATTGAAACGAAACGTATTCTTGACGGAGTCTTTTCCTTTTTGGAAAAAATGTTGAGAGCCAAAATTGACCTGTTTTGGACGTGTTCTTAGCAAGAGATTATCAGTAATGTTCGCATGATAATAATGCGTTGACCTGCTCTCACGGTACATAGGATTCAAAATAGAATCTGGTTCATAGGATTGGGTAAGCCAAGCAAGGTAAACCTGATTAGGAAAGAAAAAAGCAGTGGAATCTCTAAACTGCTGCATAAATGCACGTTGATTATGTGTCAATGGTTTCTTATTGTTATCCAGTATAAAGGCTCTTATAAAATTGAAATGAAGTTGGTGATTTTTTATCCAGGAAACAATGGGATACTCACTGGTTTTAGTGCATTCAACAGCCATACTCCATATTTTAGATTCATTTTCTTCAAGATAATCAGCCACTTTTTGAGATAAATTAAGATACAGATCTTTACGACCTTTATTTCTCTCACTGGCAGCTATGGTTTTTAGAAAAAGATAATGCGATATAAGATACTGCGCAGGGATGCTCTTCAGTTTTTCATCTAAAACATATTGTTTTAACAATGCAATATAAAGCTCAATCAACTCAAGTCTGGTATCTTCAAAAGGAATTTCCTCCAAGGGAACTGATTGATTATGTCGCTTGCTAACCACTGGCAGTAAGCCTAGATCCTGGGTTTCACTTTCCCCAATTTTTACAAAATATTCTTGTTTCAAAGGAACAGTAGTTAGAGTAGGTGGCGTTGAGGTGCTTAACTGACTAGTATCTGGCTTTTGGTAACCAAATATTCCATCTAATAATTTATCCAGATAACTAAACATAGTTACAACACCTCATTGTATTTTAATTCCCTAAGTGAATCCGTTTCTCTACCTACTTTAAATAAAACAGGCTAAGGTTTACTAGTCTTCTCCATTGTTGGCTGAGTCGTTTGTACCTCTGGCTTTTTCCAAATCATAAATGGCTTCAGATATTTTTCGACAAAAGAGTCGGTCTTTTCTGTTTTTAATGTCGTTATTGCCTGTGGAGGAGCAATTAGCTCATCTTCCTTTTCTATCTCCTTGTCATCAACTTCCTTAAGATCGATTATTTCATCATCGATTTCCTTCAAATCTTTCATATACCAAGAGGGGGTGAGCACGCTGGTTAACGCGGAATAACAACCGTCCACTGAAAAACCGGCTTGCGCTGTTTTTTTAGCATCGGCCTCTTGCCCAGGGACATTGATATCACCAACGACAGTGAGCGCGCGTTGAACCCGACCTGGATCAACTCCCAAATGAAGCCATTCAGATGAATCAATATAGGGGACTGCTTCACCTGTAGCCGCAAACAAGCCTCGCGCGTAATGCATAATATCCAAGCCGTCTTGTTTGCCAAACAAATGAATCAGTGTAGGTACAATGCCAGAAACACCTTTTGAGTGCCCCAAAAAAACTTCAACCGGGCTCTTGCAGCGCATCAAATCGATCATGTGCGATAAGTGAATTAAATAACCTTCAGGGGTGCCATCAAAACTATCACCTACTCTGTCTTCTATACATCGAGAGTACAATTCGATTTCTTTCTCTGAAAAAAGATGGGTCAAATGCTTGCGAGCATATTCTTCGAACTGTTTAGCCCCATACAGATGATAACGATGATAAGCATCGCCGTAAGAGGCTTCGCTTTCACGCCCGGCTACAAAAAATAACTGGGCAATGTTTATTTTTTTAAGATCCAGTTCACTGAGATCGGAGATTGTTCGCCCGTCTTGACATACGTGTGGAGAAAGTTGTTTTTTCGAGGAGCAATACATCAATTGGCTGTACATCAATGTGCGCATAGTATGGGCTAAGCCATGAATGGGGCGATGAAGCTGCTTGCCATCAATTGTAATATACCTTTGCAAGTTATGACCATCTCCTTTTGCAAAGGTCGCTGTTGGATTCTTGTAATTATACTCCCATTCAGAACCCACCTCAGTGTAAGGCTGAGATAAGCGTGTTTTATATACATATTCCGCTACTTCCAACACATCAGAATCTAAAACAATAGGCACAATCGTCTCCTTCCATAAACAAAATGAGGCTTTATTATATAACAAGTGCAATTATTTATCAATTGCATTGATGTAACCACAAAGGGAAAAAAATTACAAGTCTATGATTACATAGTTTCTTACTAGATTGCCTAGGATAATACAAATTATGTCTTTGGCTGCTTCAGTCAATAGACACTTATGATTTATACGAAAAGAAAAATTAAGAATCTTATCGATTTATTTGCAATCCAAATGATTTTCTGAAATTCACAATGGACTTATAATATACTTATAGTTAGAACACCAGCCTAGGGTGATGAACATGGTTGACAAAATAAAATTCAAAGAGCCGGAACAATGCGAGTATTTACATATTGATAAGGATAACAAAGTACATATTCTTTTACCCATTGTAGGTGGAGATGAAATAGGACTGGATAATACCTGTGAAACAACAGGCGAATTATTAGCCTTTTTCTATGGAAAAACGCATGGTGGGACAAAGTATTCTGCTGAATATCACCTAAATGAATATAAAAAGAATCTGGAAGATGATATAAAAGCAATCAATGTCCAAAGAAAAATTTCACCAAATGCCTATGCTGATCTATTAAAGGAGAAAAAAGAACGCCTGGAACAAATCGAAAAATATATTGATTTAATTAAAGTACTCAAAGAGAAGTTTGATGAACAAAGAGAAATAGATAAATTACGCACAGAAGGAATCCCGCAATTACCTTCTGGGGTAAAAGAAATCATTAAATCATCTGAAAATGCCTTTGCTTTTAGACTTTCCCCAGATAGACCAGACTCATTTACCCGCTTTGATACTCCTCTGTTTAGTCTAAAAAGAAACAGATCTCAATATGAAGCTGGGGGATACCAACGGGCAACTGATGGATTAGGGGCTCGTTTGCGTTCGGAGCTTCTGCCGCCAGATAAAGACACCCCTATTGTTTTTAATAAAAAATCACTTAAGGACAAAATCGTAGATTCTGTTTTAGCACAACTTGACAAAGACTTTAATACAAAAGATGGCGATCGTAATCAAAAATTTGAGGATATAAAAAAACTCATTTTAGAAGAGTACAAAAAAATTGATTCTAAACTGCAAGTAGATGAAGATACCTATCACCAGCCACTTACTTTGGATTATTTGGAAAACATAGCATGTACAATAGATGAAAAATCCACCGCGAAGGATTGGATTTATGGAATTATTGGCGCTACAACAGAAGCTGATTATTGGCCAAAAAAGGAAAGTGAAGTTGGTGAAGAAAAAGTTAGTGTTTTCTATGAAGGAACAAAAGAAATAAAATTTGAATCAGATACAAATACAATGTCAATTAAAGTCCAATATTTATTGGCCGAGATTAATTTTTATTGTAAAACCAACAAATTATCAGATGCTAACTTCGGTGAATTTTTTGATAAAGAACCCCATGCTACTGAAATTGCTAAAAGCGTGAAAGAAGGACTTGTTCAAGGAGCAGAAATTGAGCCTATTATCTATAATTACATTAACAGTCACTATGCCGAACCAGGATTAACATCTCCGTTAACTAGCAAGCAACAAGAGGAAATTACTGAAAAATTTACTCAACGTTATCACATTATTGAAAATTCTCCTCACTTTGATGAATTTTTTGTGGCTGATCCAGATAAAAAAGGGAATATCTTCTCCCATCAAGGCAGAATGAGTTGTCATTTCCTGGATTTCTTTACTCGACAAACCAAAGGCAAATATCCCCTTGGAGATCTGGCGGGTCATCAGGAAGCACTCCTGGAAGGAACTTCCAATCGATTGCATCACAAGAATGAGTTAGTGGCTCAGGGGTATGAGAAACTTGATCAATTCAAGAAAGACGTTGTAAAACTGCTGGCTGAGAATAAATCAAAGGAACTATTGGATTATTTGGTGGCAACTGCACCCACAGGTGTCCCGAATTATTCCATGCTTTCAAAGGAAACTCAAAATTATATTGCTTATAATCGTAACTGGCCAGCCATTCAGAAAGAACTGGAAAAAGCTACAAACATACCAGAGAATCAAAAACAGGATCTGCTAAGATTGCTTTCTCGCAATAATCTGCAATACGATAATCTAAGCGCAATTACCTGGTCAAAATACTCCTCCAAACCATTATTGGATGTGGAGTTAAATAAAATCGCTGAAGGTTTAGATCTTACTGCTAAAATTTATAATGAAAAAAGAGAGCGCGAATGGTTTAAAGGCTCAAAAAATAAAGTAAGGGAAACCCAATGCGCTGAATTAAAAAAAGTGGCTGAAGAAATTAATACCCTCTTGAACAACCCATCTTTATCAAAAGGTGAAGTACTTAATACACTATTAAAATCGATTGAAACGCTGGATAAAATTGATGATGAAATATCCTCCGAATTCAATTTGTTTCAAAGTACTTTACAAAAAGAAGTCCGATTATTCCGAGAGCAATTGAAGGACATCTGTCAGTTAGACAACTATGCCTTTAAATCAAAAAAACTTGATGAAATTATCTCTCTGGAAATGGAAGAACAATTTCAAAAGATACAAGATCCGACGGTTCAGCAAATTGTCAGGGACTTGCCTTCCCATTGCCATAACGATGAGGCAATTGAATTCTTTAAGACATTGAATCCTGAAGAAGCATCTAAAGTAGCTAGCTATTTAAGCCTGGAATACCGAGAAATTAATAAATCAACGGATAAGAAAACTCTCCTGGAACAGGATATTCCTAAATTATTTAAAGAAGTGAATATGCAACTGTTATCTCAATTGAAACAAGATAGTGCTGTTAAAGAAGACGTCTATGAAAAACTCAGTCAATTGGCTGATAAAATTCCTCCTGAGTTTTTTACAAGAAACAACATTAGAAAATGGTCTGCCAGTCCTGAAAAGCTCGAGGAGTCCAATCTTAATGAGCTAATCAAATCAGTCCAAGGGCCCTCTCCACAAATAGCAAAACAATTTAGAGAAGCCATGGCTGAAATCACAGGAAGAAATGAACCACCCATAGAAACTGTTAGGCATACGATGTAGCTTAAAGCGATTGAGAATATAAAAATACGGTTGTGTTGTGGCGTATGTGTAATCAAACAAAAAGTTTAATTACAAATCTTCTTGTTATTTTACAAGCAAACTGTTTTTATAATATACTATAAACAAGACACTAGAAAATGGTGATAAACATGGTTGACATAATCAAATTCAAAGAGCCGGAACGTTGTGATTATCTATATGTTGATGAAAACAACAAAGTTCATATCCTTTTACCGATTGTAGGAGGAGATGAAATAGGTTTGGATAATACCTGTCAAACAGCAGTTGAGTTGATCACATTTTTCTATGGTAGTGGGCACGGTGGTGAAACTAAATATTCTGCTGAACACCAACTCAGTGAATACAAAAGGCAATTGGAAGAAGACATCAAAGCCATCAATAGTCAAAAGAAAATTTCACCTCACGCTTATGACGATTTATTAAAAGAGAAAAAGGAACGCTTACAACAAATTGAAAAATACATTGAATTAATTCAAGTACTAAAAAAACAATATGATGAACAAAATGATATCAGGCAACTTCGTACAGGAGGGATTCCACAATTACCCTCTGGGGTAAAGGAAATCATTAAATCCTCTGAAAATGCTTTCGCTGTGAGACTTTCTCCATATGACAACGATAAATTCACTCGCTTTGATGACCCTTTATTCAATGTCAAAAGAAACATCTCAAAATATGACACGCCCTCAAGACAAGCTCCTATCCCAATATACGAGGGATTAGGTTATCGCCTGCGTTCAACACTGTTCCCGGAAGATAAAACACCAACTCCAATTAATAAAAAATCACTTAGGGATAAAGTTAAAAGCACTGTTCTTAGTCATTATAAAGATGAAGATAGAATTGATGGAGAAAAAAAAGATGAAAAATTAAACGAACTAATTACTAATCTTCAAAACGAACTTATAAAAGAGTTAGTAAAAAGTGATCCTCAATATTCGAAACTATCTTTATCTAAAGATCCAAGAGGAAAAGAAATAAATTACGATTATTTAGTAAATAGTTTGATGCTTGTAGATAACGACTCTGAAATTGGTGATTGGATTGATACTATTCTCGACGCTACAGTAGATTCCACCGTCTGGGTAGCTCAAGCATCCAGCCCTTTCTATGATGGTGCTAAAGAAATATCATCAGACCGCGATGCGGACAAGATATCCATCAGAGTTCAGTACCTGTTGGCCGAAGCCAATATTTACTGTAAAACAAACAAATTATCGGATGCTAACTTTGGAGAATTTTTCGACAAAGAGCCTCATGCTACTGAAATTGCGAAAAGAGTAAAGGAAGGATTTACGCAAGGTGCAGATATAGAACCAATTATATACGACTATATTAACAGCAACCATGCCGAGCTGGGATTAAAATCTCCGTTAACCGGCAAACAACAACAAGAAATCACTGATAAATTTACAAAACATTATAATACGATTAAAGAATCTCCACATTTTGATGAGTTTTTTGTCGCTGATCCGGATAAAAAAGGGAATATCTTTTCTCATCAAGGCAGAATCAGTTGTCATTTTCTGGATTTCTTTACTCGACAAACCAAAGGCAAACATCCCCTTGGAGATCTTGCGGGTCATCAGGAAGCACTGCAGGAAGAAACATCCAATCGCTTACATCACAAAAATGAGGTGGTGGCTCAGGGATATGAGAAGCTTGATCAATTCAAGAAAAACGTTGTAAAACTGTTAGCTGAGAATAAACCTAAGGAATTATTGGATTATTTGGTTGCTACCTCACCCACAGGTGTTCCAAATTATTCCATGCTTTCAAAAGAAACTCAAAATTATATTGCTTACAATCGTAACTGGCCAGCCATTCAGAAAGAACTGGAAAAAGCTACAAACATACCAGAGAATCAAAAACAGGATCTGCTAAGATTGCTTTCTCGCAATAACTTACAACACGATAATCTAAGCGCAATTACCTGGTCAAAATATTCTTCCAAACCATTATTGGATGTGGAATTAAATAAAATCGCCGAAGGATTAGAACTCACTGCTAAAATTTATAATGAAAAAAGAGGGCGCGAATGGTGGTTTAAAGGTTCAAGAAATCAGTCCCGTAAGACCCAATGTGAAGAATTGCAAAGAGTATCCAAAGAAATTAATACTCTTCTACAAAGTGAATCTTTAACAAAAAGCCAAGTTCTTGAAAAAGTTTTAAACTCTATAGAAACTTTGGATAAAATTGACAGAGAAATTTCCTCTGAATACAATTTGTTTCAAAGTACTTTACAAAAAGAAGTCCGATTATTCCGAGAGCAATTGAAGGACATCTGTCAGTTAGACAACTATGCCTTTAAATCAAAAAAACTTGATGAAATTATCTCTCTGGAAATGGAAGAACAATTTCAAAAGATACAAGATCCGACGGTTCAGCAAATTGTCAGGGACTTGCCTTCCCATTGCCATAACGATGAGGCAATTGAATTCTTTAAGACATTGAATCCTGAAGAAGCATCTAAAGTAGCTAGCTATTTAAGCCTGGAATACCGAGAAATTAATAAATCAACGGATAAGAAAACTCTCCTGGAACAGGATATTCCTAAATTATTTAAAGAAGTGAATATGCAACTGTTATCTCAATTGAAACAAGATAGTGCTGTTAAAGAAGACGTCTATGAAAAACTCAGTCAATTGGCTGATAAAATTCCTCCTGAGTTTTTTACAAGAAACAACATTAGAAAATGGTCTGCCAGTCCTGAAAAGCTCGAGGAGTCCAATCTTAATGAGCTAATCAAATCAGTTCAGAGCACTTCTCCACAAACAGTAATAGAATATAGAAAAGCTATGGGTGAAATCAGAGGAAATAATGAACCACCTAGAGATACTCTTGGGCATACAATATAGCCTGATGATATTAAGTCGATTAACTCATCAGTTAAAGAGATACATTATTTAGCTGCGGGAGATTAGCAAGAACATTTTTCAGTAACTCTCACAGCTTTCTCTATCGCTGTAAATTAACGCAAGTTATGGATAAAATCAGTTGTTATCTCGAAGCCGTTTATCAACTCTAATGTTTCATGCCAAGGCTTCGAGACGATGCTTATGGAAATCCTCAGCCCAAACGAACCCTGGATATCGACTCCTTCCTATATAATCCTTACCGATAACTCTCGTTAAATTAATTAATGTTTTGCTTTCCTCTTGTCCTGCCAAGTTTGCAACAATACATAAAAAACAGGCACAAAAACAACTGCGAGACAAGTTGAGGCAAGCATACCACTGCTCACAGCTATGCCAATTGAGCGTCGAGAATTGGCACCTGCACCTGTTGCAAAAACCAAGGGCATAACCCCCATGATAAACGCAAAAGACGTCATCAGGATAGGTCTAAATCGTGTTTTAGCGCCAATCACTGCCGCCTCAATAACTGATTTATTATGAATTTCACGTTGTTCACGTGCGACTTCAACAATCAAAATAGCATTTTTTGTAGCCAATGCAATGAGAAGCAACAAGCCAATTTGAGTATACATATTATTATCCATGCCCAAACTGCCAAGAGCTAATACTGTTCCGACCAAAGTCAAAGGGACACTCAGGATAATCGCAGATGGAATAAGCCAGTTTTCATATTGACCAGATAAAATTAAATAAACCAAAACCAAAGACAAGGCAAAAATAAAATAACTGAGGTTACCAGCGACTTTTTCCTGATAAGCTGTACTGGTCCATTCATAAGATATTCCCGGGGGCAATTGTTCCTTTGCCAATTCCTCCATAACCTGGATTCCCTGACCTGAGCTATATCCTCTAGCAGCAACCCCATTTATGTTACTTGAAGGATAAAGGTTATATAAAGAAATGATTGAGGGACCCACTGCAGGACCTACGTCCGTCAAAGTACCTAAAGGCACCATGGAACCGGATTGATTTCTTACATAGTAATTTCTTAAATCTTCGCTGCTAATCCGTGAGGACGCATCAGCCTGAACATAGACTGGAAATACCTGACCAAATTTTGTAAACAGATTGACATAAGAAGAGCCTAAATAAGTTTGCAAAGTATCAAAGGCATCTGCGATACGCACGCCTAAGGATTCGGCTTTGGTTCTGTTAATCGGTGCTGAAACTTGAGGTACACTCGCGCGAAATGTCGTCATAAGGTTTTGCAACTGCGGGTATTGATGTCCGGTATTAATCATTTGATCAGTGGCTTGTTGTAATTTCCTGTAATCAAAAGTACCGTCTTGTAATTCGACCTGCATTTGAAATCCCCCAGACATCCCCAAGCCTTGAATAGGAGGAGGCACAACCACCAACACTTTTGCATCGAGAGTTTCTTTGGCCATTGCATTGAATTTGGTATAAAGAGCTCGTAAATTCTCTGATTTTCCTCTGACACTCCAATCTTTGAATATAACATAGATAACACCAGCGTTAGGGAGCAGAGAATTGTTATCCAATAATGAAATGCCATCAATAGCAATCACATTATCTACCCCCCCAACTTCAGATGCTTTTTTAGCTAATCTACTCACGACTTCATCGGTACGTCCTAAACTGGCACCATCAGGCAGCTGAACACTTAACATCAAATAGCCTTGATCTTCCATGGGAATGAAGCCGGTTGGAATACGTGTCAGACCATAAATGGCACAAGCCACTAAAATGATTCCAATCAAACAAACTTTGCCACTACGGTGCACAAGCCGATCAATAAACTTTACGTAAGCCGATTCAATGGGATTATAGATTCGATCAAATGCCTGAAAAAATATATTCTTCGGTTTACTCGTATCAGGAGCTTTTAACCATAAAGCACATTGAGTCGGCTTTAACGTCATGGCATTAATTGCGCTTATAAAGGCAGTTGCAGCAATAACCAAGGCAAACTGCGCATACATTGACCCTGTTAAACCCGGCATAAAACCAGCAGGGACAAAAACAGCCATTAATACCAAGGTAATACCAATAATAGGTCCAAATAATTCTTTCATTGCAAGTATGGCAGATTCTTTCGGTGATAGGCCTTTTTCAATATGTTGGGTAACCCCCTCAACAATAACAATGGCATCATCAACCACAATTCCAATTGCAAGCACTAAAGCAAACAAAGTGAGCAAATTAATACTATAGCCAAGCAATAACATGGCAAAAAATGTTCCAATGATAGTCACAGGAACCGTTGTCGCAGGTACTAATGAAGCGCGAAAATTTTGTAGAAATACAACAATCACTATCAAAACCAAAATTCCTGCTTCAAAGAGTGTTTTGTATACTTCTTCAATAGATGCCTTGACGAAAACAGTGGTATCAAATGGAATAGAATATTCAAGCCCCGGAGGGAACTGTTTCGCCATTTTCGCCACTGCTTTACGAACCTCTTTTGCAACATCCAGCGCATTGGCGCCAGGAAGCTGAAAAATACCTATCGCTGCTGTAGGTTTGCCATTAAGATTAGCAAGCTGATTATAGCTCTCGGATCCCAACTCAACTCGCCCTACATCACGAATGCGTACTACCTGAGCAGAGCTATTGGCTGATGAATTTTCATCGGGTGATGTATCAATCGTTTTAATAATAATGTTTTCAAACTCTTTTGGATCAGAGAGTTGTCCAGGTACATTCACAGTAAATTGATAGGCTTGTTTACCGACGGTTGGAGGAGCACCCAGTTGCCCCGCTGAAACTTCTTTGTTCTGGTAACTGATGGCATTTAAAACATCACTTGGATTCAAAGAAAAAGCAAGCATCTTTTTAGGATCGAGCCAGACACGCATCGCATAACTTCCTGAACCAAAAACCACAACATTACCTACTCCAGGTAAACGGGATAATTCATCTTGCATATTGATGGTCGCATAGCTGTCAAGGAATACGCCGTCGTATTCATTATTTTTTGAAGTCAAAGTAATAAATTGAAGAATAGCAGTCGATTTCTGCTGAACGACAACACCTTGCTTTTGCACTGATTCGGGGAGTTGAGCCATCGCTGCTTGTACTCGATTTTGCACCAGAACCTGCGCATAGTTCAGATCAGTGCCTATAGCAAACGTGACAATTAAAGTATAGGTGCCTCCACTAGTACTTGTCGATTGCATGTACAGCATGTCCTCAACCCCATTGACTTGTTGCTCAATTGGCAAAGCGACGGTATTAATCAACGTTTTTGCATCTGCACCAGGATAGCTGGTGGTCACCTGGATAGTAGGAGGAACAATGGCAGGGTATTGGGACACAGGCAAAACAGCAATCGCTATTATTCCTATAAATACAATAAACAAGGCGATGACATTGGCCAGAACGGGTCTTTCAATAAAAAATTTGGAAATCATTTCAGTTGTTTCGCTCCCTGAATAAAGGGTCTTAAATTCTTACATTTCTTTGGCCATACTTACTCAGGTTGCTCCGTTTTAGGCGTAACCTGATGATTGGGAGTCGCATTTTGCAACCCGGAAACAATCACTCTATCTTGAGCATCGAGGCCTTTGGTAATAGCCCTTAACCCATTTTCTAGCCCGCCAAGTGTCACACGTTTGGTAAGCACATAATTATCTTTATCAACCACAAGGACATAGGGGCCAATTTGATCGTATTGAACAGAGGTGTCAGGTATTGTTAATTTTGGAGAAGGTTCGGATATCGGTACCCTGACTTGCACAAATAAACCAGGCACCAAGGGATATCCCTTGTTAGGCAACAAGGCACGAAATTCCATGGTTCCAGTTGAAGCGTTTAAACCAGTATTTACAAAATCCAATGTCCCCTTATGAGGAAATCCTTTTTCATCTTGCAAAGCTACTTCAACAGGGATTTTGACCAGTTCCATTGGTTTATATCCTCTCTTGCGCGCTGCATTTCTAATTCTGATTAAATCCAGTTCATTTAAATTAAAATAAACGTAAATAGGGTCGATTTGTTCTATGGTAGCCAAATCCGTTGCGGCACCGTGTCCAACCAAATTACCCACATCGACTAAATGTCTTCCCATTCGCCCATCGAAAGGGGCTGAAACGTGGGTATAGCCATATGTAATTGCGGCGTTCGTGGCATCAGCTTCCGATTTGTCCACTTCTGCCTGTGCTTCTTCAACTTTGGCTTTCCATTTTTCAACACTGTTAAGCGAAGTGGCATTTTGTTTATACATGCGTTGCTGTCTGGCATACTCTGATTTGGCATACGCATAATTCGCTTTTTGAGCCGCCACCTTGGCTTCAGCAGCACGCAATTGCTCAAGATAGGGCTCGGGTTCAATAATGAATAATTCCTGATTTTTTTTGACAAAAGCGCCGTCAGTAAATTTTATGGCGTCCAAATAACCTTCAATACGCGCCACCAAATCCACAGATTGAAATGCTACTGTATTGCCTGTCTGGGTAACATACTGTCCCATACTCACTAATTTGGGCTTTTGAACGATCACAACTGGCGGTACCGGTGTTGGTACCTGGGTTCTTGAAAAATGGTCATATACTAAATAAACAAAGGCAATACCAAAAAATACAATAGCTACGGTTTTAACTAAATTTTGTTTATTTTGAGAGTTCATTCTCATCACCAAGTTGGTAAATATAGTTGTTTCATTCGTTGCCCGTTGGAGTCTGGAGGCAAATGATTTTCTTGCTTCAATAAACTGCCCCAGTTAGTACGAGCAGCCATTTCACTTTTTATTTGATTTGAAACAATATCATTCTTGCCTCGTATTTGCCAACCGCCTCCAAGAGAGCGGTATAAGCCAACCAGAGCCAGAGACAACTCGCCTGTGGCATTGACCAGCGAAGTTTGTACTCGCAATTGTTGCTGTTCTGCATTCAATACAGTGGTATAATTTGCCTCTCCTTCTTTATATCTTACTAAAGCCAGTCTTGTCGATTCTATGGCAGCAGCATTGGCTGTTTTAAGTGAAGAAACTGTTTTTTGCCCCTCAACATAGCGAGTAATGTTATCTTGAACTTCCTGCTGCACTTTGAGCACCAAATTAAGATAGTTGAGCAAGGCTTGTTGGAAAGCAGCATCCTGAGCCCGCACCGCATTCGTGATTTGGCCATAGTTTAATAAAGGCCATGTCAGTGACGGACCTGCGACTATATTGCGATTAGACCAGTTAAATATATCACTAATGGTAGAATTGCCGATATTATTTGAAGCAAAAACAAAAGTCCCGACTAATGAAAGTGAAGGATAAAGATTAGCCTTCACGGCGCCAATTGCGGCTGATTGGGCTATAGCCTCCATTCTGGCTTGATAGACATCCGGCCTTCGCGCTATCACCTCTTTGGGAATTCCAACTTCCACTACCGCCGAAGCTTTTGGTATCCCTTTATTTTTTTTGAGCAAGCCATCCACTTTATCGGGAGTGGTGCCAAGCAATACAGCCAAAATATCTTTTTGATGTTGGAGGTCACTGACGTATTGAGGCAGTTTTGATTGGGTTTCCGCAAGTTCTGTTGCTGCTTGTTCCACATCCAGTAAACTGGTTTGACCACCATAATAACGGTCCTTTGCGATTTTAAGACTCATGGCCTGCACCTGGATATTCGCTTTTGTTACCTTGATTAATTCTTCGCTGGTGCGGATTTTAATAAAAGTACTGGCAATATCTGACGTGAGAGTAACCAATGCGGAATCATAAGCGGCTAGAGAAGCAAGGAAAAGGGCATCATTAGATTGAATGGCTCTTCGGTATTTTCCCCAAAAATCAAGTTCCCAGCTTGCGGAAAATCCAAGACTGGCCGTTAAAAAATCGGGGGGAAGAAGCCCCTGTAATTGATTGCCCCCGATTCGATTATAATTATAATCTCCTACCATAGCTTGCTGCTGGGGATAAAGCTCCCCAACCGATTGAGCAAGCTGTGCCCTTGCTTGCAAAACGCGAACTCCTGCGATTTGCAAGGAGAGATTGTTATGATAACCATTATTGATTAATGTGGTTAAAGTGGGATCATTAAAGACTTTCCACCAATTTGCATTTTGAAAGGCGGATTGTTTTATTGTAGGGCTTGAAGTAAGCCAATAATTGGCAGCGTCTTTTTTAGGCTCTTTAAAATTTGGCCCGACCAGACAAGAGCTTAGAATCAAACAACTTAAGAGAACAAGGATTTTCAACATGTATACCAGTATTTCCCTATCTGTTCAAAAGCAGCTTATGTAGATTGAAGATGGATTTGAACTATTGGTTCATCAATCATTAGATATTATCCATGAATACTCAATTGAACAAGTATCCTGAAAAAACAAATTCTTACTAATTGATCAACCATCTGGTGATTCAACCTGCCTAAATTTCCCTGTCTGATATTTAGAATTCCGTCTCAATACGTACCACTTGATAAGAAGGGCTTTCATAGGGATGAGCTTTTTTTAAAGCAGCAACAACCTCTTTGATTTTCTCTCCGGCGCAAATCGTTTCTACCTTGTATTCGGGCACTTTTTCCAATTGATTAATTTCTCCAATAAATGCCTGACTACCTGGTAAAGGCATAAACTGACCTTCACCTAAAGTTTGCCAGGCACAATGAATATAATTATCAACATGCCCTGCTCCTGCCGCAAAAACCGCATTTTTTACTACGTCAAGATGAGTTTCTGGAACATGAAAATACAACATATACATGATAACTATGTCTCCCTTGATATTTATTACCACACTAGATAGAAATACCAGTAATTATCGTAATTCAGGAGAGGCAAAGGAAGCATCCGGGGTAAAATTTTTCTCTTGATAGGCCAAAAACAAAAAGCCCATCACGCCAACAGCCAATGTCACAGGAATCACCCCAACTCCATAAACAAAAGCGCGAGCTGCATGTGTTCCCCCATACATATTGACGACATAACCAATCACAGAATGAAAACCATACCCAAAAATCATAATAATCATATTGGCAATTGCAGTAGTAAGCCCCGCAAGATTATCGGGAACATAAGTGGATACTTTATAAATCGCCAAAATTTGATAAGAGCAACAAATGCCAACCAGGATAAAACTTATTGTTATACTGGGAACAGTCAGAACACCTCCGACAAGCAGAGCAAATACCAAAAACATAACCACGCCTGATGCGATGATAGTTCCAAGGTAATACCCTGTTTTTTCTGCGATCAGACTTAATACAGGAGCACCAAAACACATGCCAATATAGATCATTGAAGGAAGATAATTTGCCGTGTTTGTGTTCAAACTGTATGCCATTTTTAAAAAGCCAGAGCCCCATACATCAGAAAAACCTTCAAGTGGCCCCAGCATCAATCCTGCAAAACAACACAACAGAATCACTTTACTATTACCAAAAACCATTCTGATATTAGAAATCACGCTATCCTGACGAGAAGGCTGTACATCGGGAATGATCAGATAGGTAATACCAGCCAGCACTAGTCCTATGCCTACAAATATTTCCACCACCATTTTATAGCCCATAAGTTGACACATATAACTTACAGGACCTCCACCATATACCGCGCCAATAAGTCCTATCATGACTGAAAAACTCAACATCCTTGGAAAATGTTTCTCCTTAAATGTCATGCGTATTATTTTAAATGTTCCTAAAATGGCAGCCGATGAACCTATACCTATCAGGGCTCTTCCTATCACTGGATAAACCCAATTTTCAGCAAACAAAATAGGAAGTAAACCAATCACGGTCAACATGATGCATCCCGTCATCACTTTTCTTGGGCCAAAACGATCGAGCATAATCCCAATAGGCAAATGCATCAAAGAATAACCAATGTAATAAATACCGGAAAATTGCCCAAAAATTGTAGCATCAATGTGAAATTGCTGGGTAATATCATCCAACATAATATTGGGCATAACTCTTAGAACATATTGATATGCGTAAAATATAGACACTATGATCCACACAAACCACGCAGCAACTCGTGAAACAGACATAATCACCCTCAGAAAAGCAGATAAAAGATCATTAAGACCAAATAATTGTCATAAAGTATTTTATCTTACTTCCATTGAAATTGGATTGCAAAAAACAAAATAAATTCCTATATTTTGAACTATAATTCTAATTTAATAGATTTTTTTGGAATATAATTCTATCCTAATAAGTATCAATCCCATTTTCATTGCATTAAATATGATACTCGATCGTACTGATAAAAAAATACTTGAAATACTCCAATCAAATTGCGAAATCAATAACCAGGAATTGGCCGACCTTGTGGCGTTATCTCCTTCTTCCTGCCTGCGTCGAGTCAAATTATTAACAGATAATGGTTATATTAAGAAACAGGTTGCCCTGCTTGAGCCAGAAAAAGTAGGATTAAAATTGACCGTCATTGTTTTAGTAGGGTTAAATAACCATCAGCCAGAGATTATGAATCAATTTGAAAAAACCATTCAACTTTTCCCGGAAGTCATTCAATGTTACCTGATTACAGGTCAATCTGCTGATTATTTATTGAAGATAATTGTGCCTGATTTAAACGCTTATCAAGCGTTTTTATTAGGAAAATTAACACGCATCAATGGCGTTGCAAGTGTTCATTCCAGCTTTATATTACGCAATGTTTGTGACACGACCGCCCTACCCCTTGATCATTTGGATTAGGGCACTGTTCTTCGAATATTAAATTATTCAATAAATACTAACTCGAAAGTACCTGACTCTACCTATAAAATCAAAAATTCTATAAAAAAATAGATAAAAATAGAACAAATTTATTAATTTAATGCTTATTTTTATAGGTTTTAATCTGAATTTAAATTATAATTGCTGGCCTAATTTAAGTTAAATTGGAGTAAAAAATGTCAATGACTCTCTCGTTAGGTCAAAAATACGGCTCATTCTTTTGGGGATGTACTAAATTTGCTGTTTCCCCCTATACCAATACTTTTCTATCCATCGTGAAATCAAAAGAGGTTGAAGAAGCAGATTGTTTATCCAAGGCTCTTGCTGCCAGCATTGTCTGCGGAGTTCTCACTTTTGTTGTTCCGGTATTACCAGTTCTATGCGCTTTTACGTTTACCCTGTCTTCAATAGCCATGTTGCTTGCGGTAGCCAGCATGTTCGTGACTTATCCGATTGCAATACTTGGTGATGCACTGTGCGGACCAGAATTGTCTGACGATTACCATTATTCTTTCTAATCAGTTTTAAGATAATTTCATTTGAAATCATCATAAGTATCAACAATCAGGAAGAGTATTTTTAAACTCGTAAAAAATACTCTTCCTGATTGATATTGATCAAAAATAAACCCCACCATCAACAAAAGCCCTTAATTTACTCACTGTGAATTATACATGTTTGATATGATCAAAAAGCATATGCTAAGATATGCTGATTTTGATTCAAAAAGGTAAAAACATGTCTAAATTCCCGCACAAGACCCCTGAGACACTTCGTCAATATTTCCGAGAAAAAAACCTGGAACAATTAATAGAAATTAATCGTTCCTATGGACCTCATTTTGAAAATCTGGAAAACGCGATTGATAGACTGACTCAAGCAATATCCACTCAAGAAGTAAAACTATCCCGACTTTTAAAAGAACAGGAAGAGATTTCCCAAAATTACGGAAAAATCGTTATTGAACAAGAACAATATGAAAACAATCGTTCATCAATTATGAGCGATTCTTGTACTGGAGCAGAACGCTATTTAGCACTCAATGCTCTTGGGAAGTCACCATTAGATTGCTACTATAGCAATAGCAGCCGTTTACAAAATGAAATCGATGCGACATACAAAAAATTAAGTGAATTAAATTCCCATCTTGCTTTGTGGAAAAATCAAAGATCGAAAGCGGTTTCTGAATTAAAAATATTAAACCCTATTATCGATGAAAAAAGAAGAGAACTCGAAGTCGCTCCTCAGTTTACATTGAGTTCAAACTAAAAATTGATAAACCTAACCCGGGTTAATCTTAATTATAATCCGGGCGAGCGTCCTAATCATTCAATACCAGTCCTATTTCACCTTGCCCTGTCTTACTCATCATCCATATGCAAGGAGTTTATTTTCAGCTTGTTACACGCATCCAGAATTTCTCTTATACAATCCCCATGATCATCGAGGTAATGAAAATCATAATTCATAAAAACATCATGATGTTCCGTATTCAGCGTACATTGGGTATGGGTACTTGACGCAATTTTTTCCTTATCAAAAATCTCGATCTTATAAACGACACTTCCTTCTTTATATATGCGACATTCTGTATCCTTGTCATCCAAAAAGGCTACATGCAAAAAACCCATGTTAAAACAGGGACAGGCAAATAGCTCGCTTGAACTAGTGAAGAAAAAAAGAAATAAGGCAAAGAATATCTTGCTATAGTGAGCTTTAGTGATTTGCATATTCTTCCCTGATTAATTGTCTTTTGTCTAATTGTAGACCATTATTAGTCTATCAAGACTTACGATACCCCCCCAGATCGAGGCAAAAAATGTTTTTGACGAGGGAATTTAGATAAACTAAATGACCGAATTAAAAACATTTTTTAACAAAGAGATTGGGGTTTATCCCAAGTCCTGCCTATAGTTTAATAAAAAGGATAATCTTGACAGGAATCTATTATGTTAAGTTGGGCACCTATCTTTTTTATCATTGCAATTATTGCAGCCGCGTTTGGATTTGGCGGCATTGCAGTGGCTGCCGCTGGAATTGCAAAAATATTATTCTTTCTATTTTTGGTGATGTTTGTCATATTTCTTATTATGGGATTACTCGGGCGTCGTGGCCCTCCTCCTGTTTAGCAAAAGCAAGGTTGCCTAGAATAGATTATTGTGATTTTCCACGCATGTCGATATCCCAAATATCGACAACAACATTATTTTCTGTGATATAAAACTTATCATACAAGTTTATTGTCGGATCACAATGAGGAACGATAAGCTCTAAAACATCTCCATTTTGCAGGAAATGACTTCCGCCTTCACAAGAAAATACCTTGCCATGCTCATCTCCAAACCCACCCCAATCATAAAGCAGTCCGGGATGACTAATAATATGTGGTTTATGATGAGGATCGACATAAATTGATTTCGTTCCTGCATCAACAGTAACGTGCTCTTTACGATTACTGCTTATCACGCTCGTTAAAAGAGTCATCGAGTTTTTAAATAGTTGAAAGCTTGATGGGTTATTTTTTGAACCAATTGAACCATACTCAACATCCATTACAGCATATGAGCCAGGTTGGATTTCCGTTATTTCGCTCGCCTCAACATCAATATCGAAAGTACCAGTTCCGGTGCCGGTTAATATTTCACAAGGGAGATCAGCTTCTCTAAAATTCTGAACAATCTTGCTGGCCATTTCCATAATGCTTAGAGAGAATGCTCTTCTTTCGTCATAGTTTTGGATGTGTTGCAAATGGCCTGCATAACATTGAATTCCTTTTAGCTTGAGCCAATTCATCCCATTGATGAAATGACCGTATTCCAATGCTGTCTGGGGATGAATGCCGGTTCGGCCAATACCTGAATCGATATCAAGCAAGACTTGAACTGGTTGGTTTAGCGACTTACCGAGTTCATTAAGCGCGCGAATATTATCCTTGTTATCCACAACCAGCATTAAATCAGGTGCTGATTTAAGACAATTAAATAATCTTGAATACTTGGCCTCGGATACAATGGGTGAAGTAATCAAAACATTTGTAATTTGTTTAGATATCAAGACTTCAGCTTCTGATAGCTTGGCAGCAGAAATCCCTATTGCCCCATATTCAAGTTGTAAACGTGCGATTTGAGAACATTTATGAGTTTTACAATGTGGCCTTATTCCTATATCCCAGTTGAAGCCATGTTGCTGCATCATTTTTAAGTTGTATTTCAGCTTTTCATAATCAATTACAAGACATGGTGTATTTAACTCTATCTTATGAAGCCCGATGTATTTTTCTTTCATGAGATTATTCACCACAATAACCAATAAATGCGTTTTATGACATAAATTACTTAGGTTTGCCATAATTTAAGCTTTTATTAAACTATTTTTTAAAAGATGAGCATCCTAATGCTCAAAGATCAATATAAAATTTCATAACTGACTGCAATTAGCTGGCTCCTTGATTTCAATGATTTTATAATTGATGTGTTATTTGCTTCTTACATCAACCACCATTTTTCTCTGATTCAAATCATTCTATTTTGTTATTAATAAATAATTTCAGGATATTTACCTCTCCCAAACAAAACTCCATTCCTTTGGTAACAAAAAAAATTTAGTGCTTATTTTTATCAAACTTCAAAATTTGAACTAATCGGTTAGAAAATAAATGCCCTGAAAATTTAAATACACAAATGTCGCTTATGCGACATGTCACCTCATTTTTCGATAACCACAAAAGGTTAATATTTAATCATAAAGATTAATTATATATCTTTAAGATTAAATTTTAACGAGGTGCATCATGAAAACTAAACTAAACAAATCAATCCTTTTTAAACAAGGAAATGCTGGTGAGCTTTTTGAATCTTTTATTCAAAAAGTTGATGAAAACGCCAAGCCTAATCAACTTGAGGAAATTATCGCTGTTGCAAAACCCCAAGTCATAGCCCCTGTAACAAAAAATACACATACCAAACAATTTGAAATTATAGTATCCACTTTACTAACCAATAAATCCAATATTGTCTTTACAGAAAAGAATGGCAAATATTTTGTAAATATAAAAGGCACAGAAACAAATCTGGATGACATTCTGGCTAACATGCAACGCTCTCAAATAAATCTGTCTACTGAACAACTAAATCAGTATGCTAATTACGTTGATACAGAAGCAGGAATTAAAGTTACAATTCCAGATGCTGCAAAAAAACCAATACATATGAGTTGTCAAGAATTGAAAGGTAAAGCAACCAAATTACAACATCTTCATGAAGGTGAAATTGCTGGATTAAATATATATACCCAACAATATTATGAATTTATGAATGGCTTATTAAGAGGCCAGCATCCATACAAAGGAAGCGATGCGAACTTTCAGGAAAATATGCGTCAGGTAATACTCCATAGCGCAGCAGCACTCTCAGGAATTAGTAAAGGTCAAAAGCATAACCTTCCATTGACCTTCCGATACGACGGAGACACCCTTCCCAAGCCTATTATTGAAAAAAGAATTCAATGCGCCCAGTCAAAAGGTATAGGACTAGAAGTTTATGAAGACACCGCTTTTGTCAGTAGTGCTTTTGAAAAACCTGTATCCACTTTTAATGGACCCATTCGAACCGTATTTTATGGTATGCAAGGGTTGGATATAGGAGAAATCTCACGTTATCCTGCTGAGCGTGAATTTTTAATCGCTCCTGGTAAAGTGAAATACCTGCACCATCGAGAAGAAAATAAAAAACACTATTTCCTGGCATGTTCCGTCACTCCTCCTGCAAGCATAAAACAAATATCAAATTTGCCAAACGGGGGTACTTATAAACAAGCGGAAAACATAGCAGTCGAAGCAGAGAGGGATATGGTAAAAAAATTCGCACAATTTGCTATCGATGTGACAAATCAATATCTTGAAGGCAAAGCTGAAAAAGACAAAAGCAAATGGTCAATTTTAGCAAATATTGATAATACCTATGGAAAAGGCTCTTATAAAATTCAATTTGCAGAAGAACTAAAAACATCATTGAATGGATTGCTGCATAATTTACGAAATGGGTATGTTGAACATAAAGCCGCTCACAACAGAATTATTGAAATACTTCATCAGGCCATTGAAAAAGCCCAAACTATAGATAATATTTCTTTATCCTACGCAAAAGGGCAAGACAGTTCTGGAGTCCTTTCTAAAACCTTACAATACATCTGTTTTCGGGTTGAGGATGAAATGAAGGGATTAGAAACATTCAAAAGTTCAATCACTGAATATTTTGCCGAACATCAAAGCTTTTTTGAAAGTCCAAGGAATATCGAAGTCATTGATAAGTTGCATAAAGACTATCTATCAAAACCATACGACCAATCAGAAAAAAACATAGACCCCAATAAGGGCGATTGGACTTTAAATTGCGGTAATAATAAAATTCTTCATAGGCCAAATCATGGGCTGTCTCATACTTTAAGAGGTGCTGCTCTAGTTCCAGAAGTACTTTATTCCTACGCAACGCATTCCACCGATAAGAAGACCAGAGAAATGGTTCAAAATTTAAGCAAGGACGACATCAAACGAATGCAAGTCGCCATGCTATTTTCTGTTGTCGGCAGAAAAAGCGAACTGGGTTTTAATGATAACAAAGTGGTATATGGAGGATATAGACAAGACAGCGCAAAACTTTTTGAACAGTATGCAAAAACACATTATAAAGACCTATTTACCTCACCAGAGCAAATTGCCTACTGGAAGTACTTGGTACTTGACTATGGGAACCCTACTTTTCAACCCCATGTCAATAAACCTGAGCAAGCAATCATAGCGAAAATAATGAGACAATGTCATTGTCTGGATCTATTAAGATGCTATCCTAAAGAGGAGTTCGCGAAAAAGGTAACCAAACCACTTCAGGATGACTTGGGAGTTGATGCGGCTAATAATCTGATAAACTACTCCAAAACCCTTCTTGAAAAAACAGGAGATAGATTAATATCAATGGATACGAAGGGCTACAATTTACAAGAACATTGGCTTAACAACACTGACGTATCACATTGCATCAATACTCTGAACTCAGCTTCACAACACGCACCACACCAACAATATGTTGTTAAGCATGAGGAAGAGGAATCCTTAGATTCAGATATGTGGGTTAAACTATAATCCGCCTCAAATAGCGAGAACCTCTGATTCCGAGTTAGTTTAAACTTTACTCGAAACCAGAGGTTCTCCCACTTTATTCGATTACATTGTTTATACCTTGAATCCACAAAAATAAAAACCAATCATTACACAACCCCGGATGGTCAATTTTTAATCTATACTTTAATTAGGTGATGTGCGGATTAAAACAACATAATGAATGCCCAATCCAAAATGAAAGCTTATACAAGCTTCCTGTATAGATGTTACAATGATATTTTCGAAAAAACTCCTATTGATTTCTGGGGTTATTTATATTTTGATTTTCAAGGGCGATACTTACAACTCATTTCAGAAAAATCCATCATTGACGAAATTCTTAATAAAGAATTATTCATTGAACAGAATCTTTGCAAAAAAAATTATCAACATGATAATTTTTATGTTTGCAATGTTGATAATGATCATGTGATAGCGCCTGGGATAAAGAATTGTTTATTAGATCGCGACTTCACATATTTTGTTGATATCATTCGTCAGGACTCCAATCGAGTTGAAATGGTTACCTTCGCCTCATCACATCAACCAGACAGCACCAATAATTTTATATTTAATAATCTTGATTACCTGAATATGATTGCTGAAAACCTGTCTTCAAGAGCCCGGAGATTGCATACAAAAGATAATTTTTTAACCTTACCCAGAGAATGCATACTTCAGATGAATGAATTAATCGGCTCAGGGAATACAAACGAGCAGGATAATCTTAAAGAAATTATTCTGAGATCCTCACAGCAAAAAATGGCTGAACTCATTAAAGATAATGTATTTGATTATAATCAACTTCCTTTTAGTTTTTTAGCTGCCAAAGATCTTACTCATCGAGAAAAGGAAATGATCTATTTATACTTTAATGATTTTAATTTATCGCGTATTGCTTCTATTTTTGAAATTTCGAAACGCACAGTCGAAAGACACTTTGAGAGTATTAAAAAGAAACTTAACTGCGAAAATATAGGCCAAATAATCCCTGCTTTGATTAAATATGATTGTTCTTTAAAGAAAGGCATCAAGACATAATCATACCTCCTGACAACCAAAACAATTAAGTCCAGTAAGTCATCTGTTGTTTCAAACTCAAATCAAGATATGTTTTTATCATAAGAGTTTAGATAAACCAAATGAGCAGATTAAAAAATATTTCTTAACGAAAAGATTAGGAGAGAGTTGGTAAGTCCTGCAAATAGTAGCAGGGCCCAACCTCAAAAGTCAGACCCATTGTTACTCTATAAGAATTTGTCAAAATTATTACTGAGGACCCGATTTTTTAGATTCTTCCTCTTTAACAGTTGGAGAAGGCTCTGTCGTAGTACTATGGGAAAAAAGGCTGAACATGCCACGAACGAGCTCACTAATTGTGGTCGTAGTATCAACTTTTGCTTTGGGACGACTTGCAATATTTTCCAAGGTATCCAATTTACCGCTTTTATCCAGAGCTAAAACAGGGCCATTAAATACAATGCCATTTTCTCTGACATAATCCCCCCAGTCACTCATACCTTTACGGTCTTTAGTAAATGATTCTGGAGGCATATATCGACCCCATTTTTTATCATAGACACCAGTTGCGCCTGTGACTTGCTTCATGGTATCCGTGCTAGCCGCTTTAACACCATCATCTGTTTGACGAGCGCCACCCCAATAATCATTTCCAGGCCAGGAAAAATGATCCCAGGCAACAATTGAAACGAGTATGTGCGTGTCTGGATTACTGCCTAAGGGATAGGCAAGCTGCCCTGTTGTACCACGAACCACGCCAGAAGGACTCACGCGAAAAGACATATGGCCAATCTTCTTTTCAGCAGGTTCATCTCCCATATAGGGATCATAATGAATGATATCGATGTAAGGTAACGAATCTTTATGTTTCTCAAAAATATGGATTAATGCATTTCTGACATAGGGTTTAATCACATCGTAATAAGCGCCTGAAAAACACCCTGTTCCTATCCCGGGAATAGTAATTGCAGCTTGCTTTTCATTTTGCCGCGCCAAATCATTAAAATGGATCAGTTGAGGTAACAAACGTCGCTCATACAAAGCGTTTAATTTGTCTTGATTTAGTTTGCCGCTATCAAGCACTTCATTCATATCTGAAGTCGGTCCACTGCCCGAAGCCAAGAGGGCACCTGGCACATACGCCAAATAACCGGAAATTGGCCCTGGGTGATTCTTGAAAGAGGAGCCATGTCCGCCATCATTGTACATAGTGACTGGCATATTGACGCTAATATCTCCAAGAATACTCTCTTCTTCCAGTGTCCAATCAGACCCATCATGATAAACTTGGCTTTCAGCAAAAACCTGTGGTTTTTTAGACTGGATTAATAATTGAGTAAATGTGGTGATATCCATTTCAGAAATACTTTTTTCTTGTTTACTTATTTCTTCAAGAAAAAATTTACCAGGCTTGGCGAGCCCTTTTTCAATATTCTGTTTGTATTGTAAAATTTTATTCAGGGTTTCTTTACTGAGCAATAATTGATAGGCCATTATATTCTCACTTAATCCAAAAATTGTATTAATGTTTCTTACCACGAAGTCCTTACAATAAGCATGCTTACTGGAAATCTTCCCCTAGGGATGCGTTGATTACACTGAAACAATCGCAACTCTATTTCCTCAATTAAAGGAATTTAATTAATCAATATGCGCATAATAATAACACATAATGACTGCTATTCCAATCAGTGAAAACCTGATATGCCATTTTCAAAACTGGAATGTGGCTTGATAAATATATATCTGCCTAGTTTTATTGCAAATACTTTTTTAGTCATTTAAAAATTTTTTAATTAGATGCATAATCCAAATTCATTAGCCTTCTTGCCTAAGCCGATTATTTTAGGACAAGGCACAAACATTTCGAGGAGTGTAGTTTACATACAAGCACCTCAGAAACATTTGCAGGCGGGTTATGCAAGAGATCTATTGTAAACGAGCGCTTTTGTCATCTTGTCTTTGAACTTCATCCAATTGCTCAGAATCTAATGTCTCTTTTGCTTCACTGTCTTGCTTTTTACTAGGCTTGTCAGTATTGACAGCTGATTTGCGAACGTCTGCTGTCTCATCAGATGATGAAGTATATTTAGGACCAGGGTGTGTTACCTTTTTTAAAGAGAGGCTGTTTTTATGTAAATGATCTATTTGCTCAAATCTATCTTTTAACTCAGTGACTAGCATTGTGGCCGGACTAGACGATTTTTGATAGTCTTCTTTCAAAAAACGAAAGGTAATCAAGTATAAAAGATAATTTCCCAGGTTCTTCAGCATGGAGCCAAGACCACGATTACTTTTTTGCTCTTCCGATTCAATATCATGAATCAATTGATTAGACTCACTTTTAAAAGCATCATAGCTTTTTTTGCCTGCAGACCAATCCTGAAATACCTCATTTAATTTCTGAAGTGTCTCTCGGTAGCGACCTGTATTTTCAACATTCTGGTTGAGTTTATTTAAGACAGTCTCAAAATTCTTTGCTTCCTCTTGAAGTTTTTCTTTATTCTTAAATCGATCCAGTAGTTCATGATGCATTGCTGATCGGATTGTCATACCAAAAACATAATCCTGAGCTTTACGAAATTCTGCGTGCGTTTCATCCAGTACACCATAATTTAATTTAATGTTTGCTTCATCAAAAGTGGATTGAATAAACGGTTCTGTCAAAACATCAACAACTTCACTATAGCTGTGATAACCTTCCTTAATATAACTGGAAATCCATAAATTAATGATCTGGTTTACTTTCTTTTCAATGTCTTTGTCTGTTTTATGCTTTTCAATATAGTCTTTTAACACCACCATGAGTGAATAAGTTGTACCAGACAGCGACGCAACAAAAGGAGTAGTAGGCTTTGTTTTTGAATATCCACCCACTACTTTCTCATTAATAGCTATTTTGGGCACATCTCTGGCAGGCACCAGATTATCAGAAAAATTGGGGGAGTTAGGTTTCATAATTCCCGGATTCGCAGAGGGAGTATTCCCCAATTCTTCTCTGGATCTGTCCTTTTTGGGGTATCGCTCTGATTGCGCTTTTAAGGGCAGCTCAACATTATCATTCAGCATGACAAAGGATAAAATGAATTGCTTGGCCTCATCCAACGTTTTGATTTCGGTCTCATGAGTTACTGCATACTCAGGTTTTACCGCATTATAACTGTCTCTCAACTCATTAAATACAGAAAGATCACTCTCTTGCTTAATGACCGATTCAAGGTGATCTGCATACAAGGTTTCATAAAGCCTTCTGCTTTCATTGTCTTTAGGATTGCTTTTTAATCTAGGAGCGACCTCTACCAGCCTCTGGACAACTTTTTGACTTAATAAGGATTCATTTTTTTTACAGAAATCTAAAATTTTTTCAATTGCTTCCTTGTAATTCTGATTAAAATATAGTCTTTCTATGTCTTCAAAAAAACCAGCAAATTCTTTCTTTTTACCCAGTGATTTTTCAAGATACTTAGTTGAGAGCAATATAAAATCAGACTCATCTAACTTTGGAGAGTCTAATGATAATGAAATACTGAGTTCTATTTTTTGGTATGACATGGGATTTCTGCCAAATTGACTAATTTTTAAATTACATAGTACAAAATATAACAAAGTGTTTAATAAAAGTAAATATGTTATCCAAAAAGAGCAAACAACAGACTTTGGTTAATTTTCTAAATGAGCATGGGAAATAAATGAAAAATAACTACACAATAAGCTCTATTTTTGCTCTTATACTATACTTCATAGACATAGAAACAGAAATTGAGAAGTCAGCATGTTTCCACGCATTTGTTGCTATAACCAATACCCTGGGTTGTATCAAGATTTTGATGCGATGCGGGAAGATTTGCAGCGAATTCAGAAGATGGGTTTTAAGCAGGTTTGGGTCAACCCATTTTATACACCTTGTCAATATAATCCTATCCCTAACATGGCTAATCGTATTCATAGTCCTTATGCCATGAAGGATGAATCAATTTATCCACGCTATGCCAAGAATGAAAAAAGCGTACAGCAATACACTGCAAAAGCAAATGAGCTTGGTTTAATGCCTGTATTTGATTTGGTTGCAAGACACTTGGCAGTAGATCATCGTTTTGTGAATGGCGATAAATTTTTTCTTGAAAAATACAATATCGATACGAAAAAATGGTTTAAACGTCACCAAAATGGAAATTTGGTGATGCATAACATGGATGAAAATTACAATCCTTTGACCAATAATCCTTGGAGTGATGTGGCAACGTTCAACTATGATGATCCCGTCATTTGCGAACAAATCATCGAATACTATTGGAAACCATTTATCGAACATACTATTGAACATCTTGGTTTTCAGGGAGTACGTATTGATGCGCCCGCCATGGTGAATAACAAAGTATTGTCTCGTTTAACTGAAATTGCACAAGAAGCCTGCCAACGCAAATTTCAACGTGACCCGCTTGTTATTGCAGAAACGATAGGCAGGGGTTATATGGAAGAAAATCTTGATTTGAAAGGTATTGTAACCCACACGATGAATAGTGTGTTCTGGATGCCCGGCCCCGAAGGTGGGTATGGCTATTCATTTGACTTGTGGCAACAGGATGACAATTGGTTTACTCAAAATAAAGGATTATTACAGCAGGTTGGTCCTACAATTGGTTTTCCTGGCTCTCATGATGAACCACGCTATACTCAGCAACTGATGGAAAAAGGTATCCAGGATGATGAATTGCTTGCAAAACGCATGCGCGAAAAATTGGCTGTCAGCGCATTTTGTTCTGATGGCGGCTGGATTTTACAATACGGCGATGAATATGGCGCTACCAAACCAGTGAATGTTTTTGATCCAACCCCTGTTGAATATCATCAACAAAAGCATCTGAGACGATTTGATTTGTCAGACTATATCTGTGAAATTAATAAAACTCTGGCTCAGCTACCCAATCCTCACTTCCCTGAATGGACCCAACGGGTCTTTCTCCCGAATCATCCGGATTTGGTAACCTTTATTGTTCACCAAGGTTGGGGTTATACAGGTACCTCATTCGTTGTTGTGACAAACACCGATCCGTCTCAGGAAATCGTATTAACAGAAAAGGATCTTGGCGAGATAATGCTGGCAAATGGACGAAATAATACAATGGAAAAACAGCTGAAACCTAAAGCTCTTTATTTATGTGGCGCGCTTCGTGCATCACCTGAATTGAAAAAAGAGCTCCAAATTGTTGCATCAAGGCTAACTGCAAATGAAAAATCCCCTCATTTTTTCCAAAGTCATCCTGAAGAAAAGAAAACGGGCGAAAAGTTACATTCAGACAATACACCGCCTCAATTTAAATAATAGTTACCAGGCTTAGCCCTAAAATCATGCTTACTGGTGAGTCGATTGTTACCATTTTGCTTCCTCACCAATTAGGACATCATTTTGATAAGAAAGCAAAATCAATCTGACAATTTTGTTTTTCCCTATACTTCAGGGAAAAACAAAATCCTTACATTGCAGAAAGCTTAAAAGAATTTTCACTAATCGTTTCTTTTTGCTTAATGATTTTATCCATTTCTTGCACAAAAAGGATGACATCATCAAGAGTGAAATTGCGTTTATGAGATTTTGAATACTCTATATATCTCTGAGCAATATCTTTGCACTTTTCTGGTGTATATCTTTCATCACCTTCAAGTCCTTTTTGATACATCTGCGTGAGCGCCCTTGCGACTCGTGGGCCAGACTGCTTGTTTTTTCGAACATAAGGGTTTAGTTCTGTAGGGTATGGTTTGGGAGCTATATCCACAGATACTTTATGCAGGGTATGTTTTGAAAATTGACTTAATACACCCTTTTGAGATTGATCAGAATTAACTTTCTCCTCAGATGGTTTAGTCAAGGACAACTCTTCTTTTTTCTGAGGTATTACAGGACTTCGTTCAGGGCTATACAATCCAAATTTAGCTAAACCTGTGCTGATTTTATTTTCAACCATAAGGGCTGGAATGCATTCGAGAAAATTGGAAAAAAGTGTACCAAGAGACATCCTCAAGGCAGGTTCTGATGTTAATTTAGGTGTTGCTTTGCCCAGAAGCTGAAAAAATGATTCGATTTCTTTTTGTTTTGTAACAGCAGTTGGGCTGGTTTTAATAACCTCTACCTGCTTCATCAAATCGTGAAGCCAATCACTTATCAAAGAATATTTCTCTACTCCAAGTTCTTTACTGCCATGCTCTGACTGCATCCTTTCCAATAGTTCGAGTAATTTTTCTTCTTTGTCAGTTAGTTTTGATGTAAATATCGAATCAGGAATGATAGAAGTCCAATGAGTATTGCTTTCATTATTTAATATCATTTCCGGACTACCCGCCTGATAGGACGGACTTGTTCCATTTCTATGAACATGCAAAATAATTTCATGATCATAGACAAGATCAATTCTTCCCTCATGGTTACGCACCATGCGTTCACCTTGTATGGCACGATGTAAAACCATCAGTGTTTCTTCACTGCCCCATACATATTCTCTTCGGAGATGATCTTTGTATTCATCAAGATGTTTTTCATTATCAGCTAATAAAAAATCTATCGTTTCTTTCCTTAGAATATTATCTAAAATAGTCGCCTGATGAACTTGGATCTCTTTTTCAGTTAAGCTTTGCTCTTTGAGTTCCTGTTTTTTACTTTCCCATTGACGATTAAATTCTTCTATGACAGAAGGTGTTTTTGTTAAAATATATTCTTGAAGAGCATCCAACAAACCACTTACCTTATATATCTCCGCCTCAGTATAATCAGGATTCGAGAAATCATTGTCTATTAACAAGGTCAACTCTGATTCATTGATTTGTAGTGAGCGTTTAAAACCAAATTCCACCGCATAATGAAGAGATGAAAATAAAGGCGTATCATGAGGTGAAGATTTGAATTCGACTTTAGTATATTCTGCTGCCAAATCTCTGGTTGCCCTGCCAAGAATTGGTTCTATAACTGTCTTGATTTCTTCGCGGGTAAATGCCCTATTGATGTCCTTGGATAATAGTTTTTGTAAACGAGCCCTATCTTCTTCCTTTAATCCTAATTTGTTAAAAATATCTTCAGTAATCCTGACATTATTTTTTGCCCGCAAATAATACATTAATGAAATACTGTAAGCATAATACAGGCAATTGCCTTTACCACTATTATCCACATTAAACATATTGACTCCTTTTTGTAAATTCAAAACCCTTACCACGTTAATAGTCTTTTATTGCTTTTCCTCCTTGGTCTGATTTCATTATTTGAAAGATTCATGAGTTCTTTTCTGGTAATGGACTGATACTCAGTGATATAAGTGAGTAAATCGATAAATACTTTATTTGATACGAAAAGAATTTTTTCAAGGATGGATTCGGAGTCATTCATTTGAACCCGGTGACCAGGGTAATTGGCTTGCTGCGGGGTAATATTATTTATGATTAAATCCCAACATATTGACACAACATTAATCCCTTAGTTTTTATTTGATATAAAATGCAATGTATACGATCAAAATGATTCACGCAATACTTTCATCTCATTTTCCAATCAGTGAGCACGATTAATACCAAAGTGATTTTTATATGTAAATCATTGGGTTAATTCACAGGGAAAAATTGGCTATAAAATTAACTGTGGTTAACAGGTGTTGACAGTATTACCATAGTCCTGTATACATAATATACAAGTTAAATTTTTGTGATTATTCATGCCCTACATTACTACACCAAATCAGTTAAATAAAAAAGCAAGCCTTGTACAGGCTTTTGCTTGCTTTTTTTATTTTAGCTTTTTCAGCCCTGAGCTGGGTGGTAGGTAGGCAATACTAACACTCCAACCCCCAGCTGAGTCTGGGGGTTTTTGATATCCAGGATCCCCAGCCCAATACGGGAGTTGGATACAAAAGAGGAGTGTGAACGATGAACCATCCATCTCATATTCATCATCCATCCAAAGCCCCTTCTGGCTTGGGGAGGGTACGATGAGTTATTCAATCTTAAAAAAACTGCCACCAATAGAAAAAATCATCCAGGAATTGCCATTACCCTATCCAGCCTGTCAGCAAATTGCTCAAGACCGGCAAGAAATCAAAGCGATTTTGGAAGGGCGAGATAAACGTCTTTTGATGATAGTTGGTCCTTGTTCAGCATGGCCTAAGAAAGCTGTATTGGAATACGCTGAGCGTTTGGTACAACTCAACAACAAAGTAAAACACGATTTAAAATTAATCATGCGGGTTTACATTCAAAAGCCCAGAACAACAAAAGGCTGGACTGGCCCTGTTAATCAACCCGATTTGTTTTCAACCCCTGATATAGAAGCGGGTATAAAATATACTCGGGATATGATGATAAAAGTCATTCAAATGGGGCTCCCTATCGCTGATGAGGCTCTTTTCACCCATAATGCCAAGGGATTTCTTGAACTTCTGTCCTGGGTTGCAATAGGCGCCCGTAGTTCAGAAGATCAAGAGCATCGAATTTTTGCCTCTGGCCTTGACTGTGCGGTAGGATTAAAAAACCCCACACATGGTTCACTTGCTGTAGGAGTAAACAGCCTAGTTGCCTCACAACATCCTCATGTCGCTGTCTTTGATGGATATGAAGTGCAAACCCATGGTAATCATCATGCTCATCTCGTTCTGCGTGGCTCAAACCAAGCCCCCAATTACTCCGTTTCTCACCTGGAGGAGGTCATGTACTATATGGGCATGCATCAGATAGTTAACCCTTCTGTCATTATTGATGTGAGCCATGACAACTGTCTGGTGAATGGGAAAAAAAATCATCAACTGCAACCATCAATTGCTTTTAGCATTCTTGAAAGCATCAAAAATAGACCCGATTTAAAACAACTGGTCAAAGGTTTCATGGTAGAAAGTTTCATCAAAGAAGGTAATCAAAAATTAGACTCTATCAATCCGGCAAACATTGATTTAAACGGGTTATCCGTTACAGATCCTTGCCTCAGTTGGGAAAAGACAGAATCGTTCCTGTTGGAACTGGCAGAGAGGAAAGCGTTATGAAGAATCTCATTGAAGAAAAAGAAGCGATTCGCTTCGGTGTTTCTGGAGATATCGGATCATTTTCTGAGGAAGCAGCGCTGCTTTATGCTAAAGAGAAAGATATTAATGTCCATCTCATTCATTTGCTGGATATGGAAGGCGTTTTAAATGCTATTGAGAATGAAACTATAGATTTGGGCATCTTACCCGTTGTGAACCTTTTAGGAGGATTGGTAAAACCAGCATTTCAGGCTATGGGCAAATATTCATTTACTCCCATCGATGAGATTTGGCATGACATTAACCAATGCCTGCTGGTTAAATCGAATACTCAACATCATAAAATTACCCATATTGTTTCGCATCCTCAAGGTCTTGCCCAGTGCAAAAAATTCCTAAGCAACCAATTTAAGGATGCGAAAAAAATAGAATGGATCGATACAGCAAAAGCAGCAAAGGATTTGGCAGAAGGAATATTGCCACCCCATGCTGCTGTCATTGCGTCGGCACGTTGTGCATCACTTTATGGTTTGAAAATAAGAGCGAGAAATATTGAGGACAGCAATCAGAATAAAACAGCTTTTATATTAGTTAAAAAATAGAGTGATAAGGTCCCTATCTGCTAAGGAGTTCATCATGAGTACAATCGAAGAACTAAGAAAACAAATTGAGCAAACTGATGCAGACATCATTGAAAAGTTGGCTCAACGCCAAGATTTGGCCAAGCAAATCGGTGCTTTAAAATCTAAAGAAGGAAAAAAAATAATAGATCGTCTGCGCGAAAAAAAATTGTTTGAATATTATGACTGTTTGTCCAAGCAATATCACTTGCAACAGGATTTCGTGAATCAATTATTCAAGATAATTATCTCAAACTCAAAAAAGGTCCAAAAATAATGAACCATTGTGAAAAAAAAAGCTTGCCCAAAGATTCCGCAACAGTTGCCATTAATTCTCTGGCTCAACAAAAAATAAACGTGGGAATCAAAATTCATAATCTCAGTGCTGGAGAACCCAAACTGCCACCCCATCCCTCCATAATAAATGCCGTTACACAAGCTATGGAACAAGGGCATACCCTTTATCCTCCCATAATGGGGATTCCTGAACTACGTCATCTGGGCTGTGAATGGATGAATAGATCCTATGATTGTTCATTCCAAAAGGAGCAATGCCTGGTTGTGAATGGTGGAAAACTTGGCATTTATTTACTCATTCAATTATTATTGCGGCCAACCGATGAAGTCATTATTCCTTCTCCCTACTGGGTATCCTATCCAGCCATGGTTAGCCTGTTTGGTGGTACTCCCGTGATAGTTGAAACGACAGAAGTTGAAGAATGGAAACTAACGCCACAGGCTCTGAAAAAGGCTTGTTCTGCAAAAAGTAAAATACTCATTCTGAATAATGCCAGCAATCCAACTGGAGCCTTGTATACCCAATCCGAACTGACTCACTTATTGCAAATTGCCGAGGAGCAAGATCTTTTAGTGATCTCTGATGAAGTTTACAGCGAACTGACCTATGATGGGCATCATTACGTATCCTGTGGTTCTTTCCCCCAGTTTCGGGAGCGTGTCATCATCATTCAAAGCTGTTCAAAAAACTTTTCCATGACGGGTTGGCGAGTAGGATTCGTTTTCGCCCCAGAAATATTCATCAACCCTTTAACTTCTCTAGTCAGTCAAAGCACCAGTGGAGTAACCACCCTTAGCCAATGGGCTGCTGTGGCGGCACTGCAAGAGGTAAATCAAGTCAATATCTGGGTTCAACAAAACATGGAAAAAAGAAGAAATTGCCTCCTCCGCACCTTGCATGACTATCTGGGATTGACTATAACACCTCCAGTTTCCTCACTTTATGTTTTTCTTTCCCTAAAGGATATTGGCTGCAAAAATCAAAATTCCGAAGAGTTTTGTAAACAAGCTTTGGATAAGGCCAATGTTGCGATGGTACCAGGAATCGCCTTTGGTAAAGAGGGTTACGTCCGTTTGTCTTTTGGAGGCAATGAAGAAGATTTAAAATCAGGTGTCTATGCTCTGGCACAATGGCTACATCATTGATTAAGTCAATTGATTACTCTGCAAAACGCATGACCAGACCTCTTGCATAACCAGTCTCTTTTATTTTACTGCTGCGTTGCAAACGTTTCTGTGGTGCCTCATTTAACGGCTCTATAACAGGACTTACGAAAAACCCCAAGGTCGAGTTAAAAATGTTTTTAAAGAGATTGGGGTTTTTCGTAAGTTCTGTATAAAATTGATGCATTCGACAATAGGCTAAAAAACCATTATGTTATTTATCGAAATATCAGGATAAAAAAATCATGCCAATAAAATACGATAATTTAATCTGTTACAAACAGATATCCATTGATGACCATGGAAAACTTAAATTTTTTCTTGAAAAGCACAGTACAAAAGAAGGGACATGGGGTAAACTTTGCTTAAACGAAGGTGAAATTGATTTTATTTTCCTGGATGGCTCGGGCCAGGAACTGTCGCGCATCCGACTGGATAAAAACAATCAGGAATTGTCTATTCCTCCTGCTTCCTGGCATAAAATTATTCCAATCAGCGCCACCTTCAATTCTCGGCTTGAATTTTATTGCAAACCTCATCGCTACTTTAACAAAAAATACGGTTTAACTGAGGTGCACCGTGACTTACTGTACGTGTATCATACTTACTTATCGCATTCAGGCCCACTAACTATCCTGGATGTCGGTTGTGGTTCAGGTAGAAATCTTTTGTACTTGGCCCAACTTGGTCATGCAGTGACTGGGATTGATATCAATCAATCGGCACTGGAAAATATTCAGGTAATTGCTCAAAAAGAAAATCTGAGTTCAATTAACACTTTGGCACAGGATTTAAATCAACCTCAATCCCTTACCAGAAATCATTATGATTTTATTTGCTCTACCGTGACCCTCCAATTTTTAAATGCCTTTTGTATTCCAGCCTTATTGACTGAATTGCAGAAGGCAACGAAGAAAAATGGCTATCATTTTCTGGTTTTTCCCGTCCAATCCAATCTTTATTCGCTTCCAGCTTCATTTACGTTTTTGCCAAAGCAGGAAGAACTGTATCATTTTTACCAGGACAGGGGCTGGTCTATCCTCGAATACAAAGAAACAGTAGGACATCTTCATAAACAGGACGAATTGGGAAGACCGATGCAAGGATTATTTGCTCTTTTGCTTGCCCAGAAAGTTTTATAAAATTCGCATTCATAAAATCAGGACTTACGAAAAATCCCAGGGTCAAGGCAAAAAATGTTTTTAATGAGAGAGCTGAGATAAACTGAATGACCGAATTAAAAACATTGTTTAACAAAGAGATTGGTTTTTTTCGTCAGTCCTGAAAATGTTATTTTGGATTGCTAACTGATCCTTAATAAAGTAGACAACTCACTTGGGTTATGTAAAACATCTGCCAGAGTGTACTGCTCTAAAATCTGCAGGAAAGCACGTTGTGCCTCATACAAAACGCTCTTGAGTTTACATGCTGGAGCAATGCAGCAGTTTGCCTTTTCTTTATTAAAACAGGGAACCAAATCGAAATTGGGCTCAAGCTCCATAATCAATTGACCTAAATTAATGGTTTCAGGTGAGGCTGCCATCAAAATACCGCCATGTTTCCCTCGTATTGTTTTAATTAAACCCATCTTTGATAAATTATGAATGATTTTGATGAGGTGATTGTTTGATATCGAATAGGCGTCTGTAATGTCCTTAATGGTACATGAACCTTTCTTTAGGGCAATGTAGATCAAGGCGCGTAAGGAATAATCAGTAAATTGAGTCAATTGCATAAAAAAATCCTTCTGGTTTGTTGACGTCTATTATTTCTTTTTATAAGATGTATTTCAAATACATCTTTAAGGAGTATATCATGACTGAATCATTGTTTGAGCGATTAGGCGGCCAAAATGCTGTCAATACGGCTGTGGATATTTTCTACCGCAAAATGCTCATGGATGACAGGGTGAATTATTTTTTTGATGACGTGGATATGGAGCAACAAATCCTTAAGCAAAAAGGATTTTTAACCATGGTGTTTGGCGGACCAAATCACTATACAGGAAAAAGTATGCGGGGAGGACATCAGCATCTACTTGCTATGGGCTTAAATGACTCACATGTCGATATTGTCATCGAGCATTTAGGGGAAACCCTTAAGGAATTGGGCGCCAATGAAGAAGACATTCAAAAAGTAGCGGCAATCGCCAATAGCGTTCGTGACGATGTATTGGGGCGATCATCATGAGTACCGTACGATTTAATAATCAATCTTTTGCATTAACTCCGGATGAAAGTCTCTTGCAATGTTTTTTGCGTAACGGGGTAGAATATCCTAACTCCTGTCAGGCAGGCATTTGCCAGTCATGCCTGATTAAAGCCAAAGATGGGGAAATTAATCCAGGCTGGCAAGAAGGATTACCGGAAACACTCAAATCTCAAGGGTATTTCCTGGCTTGTCTTGCCAAACCAACCACTTCACTTGATGTCACATCTCCTGATAATGCAGAATGCGAGACACAAGCTCAAATAATGAGCCTGCAACGATTAAATCACAATGTCATTCAAGTCAAACTGCAGGTAGAACACCCTACTCCCTGGCTACCCGGGCAATACTTGTCGCTCATTAATCCTGAAGGAACGATGCGCAATTATTCCATAGCCAATATCCCTGCTGATGATGGCTACATTGAACTGCACATTAAAATTTATCCGCAAGGTGACATGGGACAATGGCTTTTGCAACGCGCAACCACTAATACATTCATCACAATCCGAGGCCCTTTTGGTCAATGTTATTACCATAATCCAGATAAACTGGCTTTTAATATATTGCTGGCAGGAACAGGGACTGGCCTTGCCCCGCTGATAGGTATCATTAGAAGCGCATTAACACAAAAACATAAAGGAACGATTACCCTGGTGCATGGCGGTGTTACTGATGAGGATATCTATTACAGGGAAGAACTGGAAATGTTGTCTTTATTGTTCAGCAACTTCCGCTATGATCCCTGCGTACTTCAAAGTCAAGGGCTTTATCCCGAAGGCTCAATTGAAAAACGAGTGTTAATTCACCTGAATGCTCCCAACGCTACGAAAGTCTATGTGTGTGGTCCAAAAGAAACAACCAATAAATTGAAAACACGAATTTTTCTTGGCGGCGTGCCTTCAGCAAATATTTATAGTGATGTTTTTTTATAATATTCAAATAGTCACAGTAATTTATAATCTGGTGCAAACCGGATTATATTTCTCGCTCATCAAAATGACCTTTTTTCTCCACTGGCAGCATTTCTTTTCATTAAGAAGTTGTAAGGCAACTGGCCATTAGCACTGAAATAACCAAGTGGCGATATCTAATCTGCCGGCTATACTTAAACATACAATTTTCAATCGCTTTTCTCACGTCTAAAAGGATTATGTCCATGATCGTCGATTTTGAAACGCACTTCATCACTGAAGCTTGTATTGATTATCTGACTCAACGCCAGGAAGCTCCCAAATTGGTTCCAGAGCTCAATGGAGCTTATACAATGTGTTTTACACCTGATGTTTCCTTATTTCACACAAGTGCATTAAGGGAGGAATTATTAAGTTTAAACGAGCAACGACTGGCAATTATGGACCAAGCAGGAGTGACAATCCAAGTATTAAGTTTGACTACTATCAATGGGATTGACTCCTGCCCTGGAGATGAAAACAAAAGCACCGCTTTAGCAAGAGAAGTCAATGATAAGCTTTACTCTGCTATTCAAAAACATCCTGAACGATTTAAAGGTTTTGCTTCTATATCGCCTTATGACGTCAAAGAGGGTATAAAAGAATTGGAAAGAGCAATATCTCAATTAGGTTTTGTAGGTTGGCTTACACACTCCAATTTTGGCCAGGATAATTACCTGGACGATAAAACCTATTGGCCATTGTTGGAAGCCGCGGAAGGTTTAAACATTCCTATCTACCTGCATCCGAATGTACCCATTATGCGCGAATTCGGTAAATATGGTTTTGCCTTGGGGGGAAGTGCCTTAGGGTTTGAATTTGACACGGCTTTATGTCTGATGCGAATGATTCTTGGAGGTGTATTCGATGCATTTCCCAAATTAAAAATTATGCTGGGGCACTTGGGTGAAACCATGCCTTTTTTAATGGAGCGTCTCGATCATTTATACCGTATACCAGACTTGAAACCTTATCGACCTTCTATTCAGCGTATTCCCTCAGAGGTATTACGTCAAAATATTTACATAACCACCAGCGGACGTTTCTTCGTTCCCGCCTTACGTTATGTTCTAGAGGTCATGGGAGAGGACAGGGTATTGTTTGCCTCCGATTATCCGATGGAATCCTTAGCTGACGCGACTCGATTTATTCAAGATTCCGATTTATCAAACCAAACGAAGCAAAAAATTTTCTCTATAAATGCCGGGAATTTAAACCTTATATGAGTCAATCTTTTGCATCAAATCAGTAAAGCACTTATTTTCTTGCAGACATTAATTGAGACAAACTCAATTAATGTCATGCTTTCTGGAAAGAAAATACGAATGGTTTCATTCTACAATATTTTTTTAACGAAGAATTAACCTATCAGCATCCGCTTCATTGTTTATGGATTGTTCACTTGCAATATGGCTCATCCGATGGGTGGAATAAAGCAAATACTTATTTACCCCTTGATGCATCACATCGCGTTTGGCAACCATTTCCTTATAGGCTTCCTGCCATTTTTCCTGAAAGCCAGGTAATATATCCCAAATTTTTTGATTTTCCTCCAGAACATCAGCATCTTCTTTTTCAAGTGCAATCTTAAAAGATTGGATGAGAATTTTTTCGATAGTATGAAACATATACTTTTTAGTGCCTTTTCTGACTAAACCAGCGTGACCATCATTTTCATGAGATACAATGGCTTTAAACGCTTCATTATATAAACTTACTTGAGAATATCGTAATACTTGTGGTGATGGGAGAAAAAAATACTCCTTCTCGCCTTTCTCATTATAATAAGTAAAACTCAGCGTAAACTCTTTCAGCCCTCTCGCCTCCTCTTTTAGTAACTCCTTGGCATACATCATGGTCAAAGTACCACATGAAGTCCTGTCAGCTTGAGGGATTAGCTGTTGCAAGTCCATTGCAGAATATAATTTTAGCAAATCAGGTGTAAAAAAATTCCCTTCAACAAACGGAACATTCAAATGAAACATTCCTTCAAGATCATGATATCTGATAAGCGCTGTATTATAAAATATCGGTCTTATGGTCTTACCAGGTAAACAGATATAGAGATCGAAATGACATCTCCCACTGGTACGTTGACCAGTAAAAAAATAACCCAAAACCTCCCCTTCTTGCAGTTCATCACAGATGTCTTTTATTTCACTTGCGCTTTCCCTGGCAGTTAACCCCATATAATCAGAATTTCGCTCTATAAATTCATTAATTTTTGCATCAAGTATTCCTTTGCATGACAGCTCCTGGCAGGCCTCATTGAGTTGTATTAACCCTTCCAGGGATAACCCCGAAATGATTTTTCCTTTTGCATCCAGAAATGGAAGAACTTTATTGTGTATTTCTTCGTAAAAACCTATAAATGCTCCCATATGTTTATTGATAGAAAAAGGAGAATTTGCGCCATTCAGATTAGGCGGCTGAAAAAATATTTGTAAAAATTTGGCGTATTTGAGCTCCAGAAATTGCTGTTTTTGTTGTTCAAAATTAACCTGGCGCTCTTTTATCAAAGCCTGATACTTGGGTGTAGTGCCATTAATAATCAAGCAAATACCATATTTTTCCTGATAATGCTTAACTATTTTTTCGAGATCCAGAACGCTGACTTGATACCCTGGATAAGAACTATCTTGTTCTTTAGCCAAAAACTCAGTTTTACCTTGACTCATTTCATATTTTGTTTTCATAAAAACCCCGGCAGTAGCTTGTATCATTACTAATTCATGAATTTTTCTCATCACCGATGACTGGAATCAATTCATTGTCCACCGGGATGATTTTCATTGATTTTATAATGACAACTCCTTGCTCTATCTCAATGAAACAACTGATTATTAAAATCATTATTTTTCATTATGAATTCCTTATAAATTAAAAACCCTCTGCCCAATAAAGACTGACAGAGACAATGGATATTTCAATTTAGAGACAAAAAGATGGGAAGCGATGGTTTGGTGAGTCACACTTCGCTGAATTAAAGTTAATAAACTACTCTCAATCTATAACCAAATCCGAGAGTAAATCGTTCATCTTCTTTGCCTCAGCGACGAACCCGTTTACTTAATTAAAGCTAAGTGTTACCACCAGTCCTCCAAATATCCTTGTGGAGAAGATAGGTCGCGGCAAAAAGATCATTTTTTATGATCTTTTAAGTGGGCAAAATTTTAACAAAAAAAACTTAAGGATTTATTAATTCAACCACACCTTTCATTGAGGCAATAGGGCACTCTAGGACATACACCGGTTAACTGATTGGATGTACTTTATATTTTTTATTGCATGACATAATCAATGAATTATAAAACGAACACTCGGTATGTTATACACGACTCTTTATTCTTGTTACATATGAGGATTCATACTATCACTGCTTGCAACAGACATAAGATCTTTTTCAATTTCAGGTTTACTTGCTTTCTTATTAGCTTGCCAAAGAAGGATTCTACTTGCCTCAACATCAGCTAAAAGACACTGCTTCTCGGTGAACTCCTCCCAGGTCAAATGACATGGATCTTCAAGTCGATAATCAGCTAAATTGGTCCCCGGAAGTAATTTATTTATAAATTGATCTCCATACAATAGGCATTGGTATACGGAAATAAATTTTTGATACTCGTTAAAAGACAAAGGTTCATACCTTTTACTGCGACGAGTATAAAGAATTAAAAACAGCTCATTCACTGTCGTTGTTGATTCAACATCCAGCGCTATCGACTCCGCTCTATTTTTTTTATTAATTATAAGTTTCATTTGCGATCATTACTGTAAAATACGTCTTGTCTTCTAGTATATTTTAAATGACAGTAAATCAATATATAGATTTGAGAAATTTAAGTTATTTATTGTCAGATCAGAACTCTATAAAAATCTCACCCAAGTAAAGCCTAGCCTGTTTAGCAAACCATTTTGAATAGGGTATCTGACTGCAAATAAATAGAGATTTATTTTTGCCAGCCAATTTCAGATTTTACTACTATTTCTTGCAAGCAGATCACGTATTTCAGTAAGTAATTGAATTTCCGGAGTGACTGGTTCTGGTTCATTTGCTTTTTTTCTCTGCAGCAGATTGATTAACTTGATGAGTACAAAAATAGCAAAAGCAACGATAATAAAATCAATGACATTTTGTAAAAAATTTCCCCACTTGATTTGAGCGTCCCCTACAGTAAAACTCAATCCTGCAATATTGATGCCTCCCAATAACAAACCAACGCAAGGCATGATAATTCCATCGACCAAAGCAGTGACAATTTTATTAAAAGCAACACCCATTACAACAGCAACTGCCAAATCCATCACGTTGCCTCGCATGGCAAATTCTTTGAATTCCTTTAGTAAACTCATCAGACATCCCTATCATGATTAAGTTGAGCGATTAAATGTATATTCGCAAAATTTTTCCAATCTTTCAATTACAGACTGTCCTGACGCCAGTTAGCTTGTAGAAGGGAACTTAAACTTACATTATTGTGCAACGTCGTTTTTTAGTATCTTTGTAATCATTATCATCTTTTCTTTCTCTCTGTTGTTCAGCCCATAGAGTCAAATCCGGTTGATACATCATTTTCTTGGGGACCATGCAACATTCTATAGAGTCATAACTTCCAAAAGTATCAGATTCTAACTGATAAGTTTTTTGTTCCGAATAAATCTTGTTTTTAGGAAAGTGCGTAATAAAACAGGCAGAAGCAATGTCTTGGCCTAAGCGCTGCAGCATTCCCTCTTCAATAACTACTCCATCTTTTCGCACTGCAGGGATATGTTTAGCCCCTACTCTGGCAATAACGATGGTATCTTCATCCATCTTATGTAAAATTTGATTACAAAAACCTTCATTACCCCGTTGTACTCTGACCAAAGATTTTCCATAGAGATGGCAAGCCCAGTACAAACAATGATCAAAATCATTAAATATTCGATTCCCTATTTGCAAACCCAAATCTTTTATACGTACCGTCACTTTTTTAATGGATTTAAGATTTATAAATGGATTGCTGACGTTATCTTCCAACCCATAAACCTCAACATTATTTTTAATTAGCGCAATTAAAGAAGGCTCAACTTTATTTAATTTGCTTAAAGATTCAATAGTGTAAGGTTCCAAATTATCTAACACAGATAAATTTTCATCAAAAAATACAATTTTCTTGTTTATTTTACCTTGCTTTTGCAATTTTAAAATGCAATCGAGACAGTCCTCGCTTGCATAGGAATAATGGTTTTCCCCTATCAGGATGCATTTTTTCCCATTGCTTATTTGTTCCAGAAACCAATCTTCGAATTCCATTAGCACATCTCATTAAAAATAAAATAGAACCACAAATTAATGAAGTTGATTATTATACAGTTTAATCAAAAAAAGTCAGCGTGACTTATATATGCTCATTTTAGATTATATGTCTTTCCCGCTTTATCCTGGACTAGATAGCATGGAATTAAAATGGCGCGCCCCTTTCATGACATGATATCCTGTACAAAAAATACTGTGGTCATGGTTTGAAATATTGATTTCTCATGTGATTTGAACCAGGCTGCCTGATAAAATGACGAGCCCTGGTTACCACTTGTTGCACTGTCGCTCAGCGAACAGCGTTTGCATTTTTTTATTTACAGCAGATGCAATCCGATTATTTTCGGTTTTTTCTAACCTGTCCAAATTCTGCTTCAATTGATTCATCCATTCCTGATCAAAACCTTTTTGACAGAATAATTGATTTTGACGTACATATTCCTCCAGAAGCTTGGATTGTTTTTTACCAAGATGCATATCCTGGCTTGAGGCAATTAAGATTCCATCCAAAATAGCATAAATGCCAGTTTCTAATGCTGGAAAAGAGCGATTTTTTTCATACAAATTGGAAAAATTAACCTCATGGTACTCTTCATGCGTGGTAATTGGTGAAATCTTATTATGATTTTCTGCCAAAGGGATACACCCGAACTGAAATATAACAAGCACGGTAATAATAAAATGTCTTCTCATAATACGCTGCCTATAAATTGAGTAAAAAAACAATCCATTATGAAATTAACATATCAAATAGAACCCGATATTAAGGAAATATTTTAATTTTGACCTAAATATGAAGTTCATTTCATTTTATCCAGCTTATGCTTGTACCTAAGCACTCACTGCTGCTACTGAGCCAACTGTTTTAGGAGAGTCTGAAAGTTTGGTAATTTGAGAAGAAATATCATCTGTAAAGAATACGAAGTGTTTTTTTTGCTTCTCAACCACCGGATAGCCTTCGCTCTGGCCAATGATAATACCATGACCATGCCATGTTTTATCGGATGTGTCCTGATTTAATTGCAGTGAAGTTGAAAGCATTAATGCACAACCTTCCTTATCTATATTAAATACTGCTGAATCACCCCCTGTTCCTACCATGGAACAAGCAATTTTTTTTTGCTTTACCCATTCCAGAATAAAGGAAATCAAATGTTTTTCTTGAATCCTGGAAGGTGAAATAATTAATTTCACATCGGATAATGAATTGTTTTTTAAAACATATTCCAACATCTCATTTAATATCTTTTCTTTTCTTTTATCATCCTTTTCCGCGGCTTCACTGGACATATGAGTAAATGCAGTAGAACAACCGCTATCACTGCCGCATATAGCAACAGCAGCACAGGTAGCCAATCCATCGGTAATAAACGTTTTATTCTTACCTTTACTATAGATAACCTCATCCATGCCAACATTAACCGCGTTTTTTATAAAGGCAAAACATTGCTCTTTAGCCATCAATTTGAATTTTTTAATTCTTAATATTAAAGTCATTTATCCGCCAAAATGGTGTTATTTTTTCCATTTTAAATGGAAAATGAGTAATATCAACAAACCCTTCTGTTTTCAATAAGTGCCAGGTAAACAACTTCACTGTTTGCTCCTGAAAATTAACTTACCTAGCTAATTCAACATTAATTTAATAAAGTTCTTTGTCCAGAATTTTCCGATTGTGGAACTGAATTTAAGTCGCTTGCCTTTGCTGGTGTAAAGAAGCTTAAACGTGAATTGTTTGAGCTGAGCACAGAGTCAGAATACTCTATTTTTAGCCCCTCCGCTGTAATCTGAATAATTCCCGTCAACTCTCTTTTTCTGGTTTCAATTTTTGATTCTCTATCACCTGTTTTTGTTTCAAAAACAACCAAATCATTCGGATTAATTCCTATACTTGTACTGAATGTTATAGCTCCATTGACAATCGCTTCTTTACCAAAGCGTACTGTAGTCCCTTTGGAAGCAAAAATATTTGTATCAACCCCAATTTCAGCAAAGGCATTTGCTAGTTTGGATGCAAAACTAGGGATCCCAAGATGATCTTCTTCTTGCGCACCATGACACACACATAAAACAATCGTCATATTATACCCAGCTTTCAGTCCCATCTTGACTAAAAATCGCACTATATCTTCGGGGCTTCGCTGCACCTTTATCATCGCTTCTTTTTTGGCACTAAAGTAGTCACCACTCAGAAAACCCAAACCAACTCCACAATGTCCTGTTATGAATATCAAGCTGTTATTGTCTATTTTCCCAGCCGTCGTCAGCATCTGGTCTTGATTGTCTTCTGAACGCAATACGACAAATGGACTATTTAAAGTACTTGCAATTGCTAAACCACTGTGCCCATTTCCAACTTGATTTAAATTGGCATGATTCATTTCAAGCTTTTCTGAATCCGGATTTTCTAACGTTACGTTTTCTTCATCAAGGCTTTGTATGCTGATCACAAGCCGGCTTATGGATTTGCCGTTATTTTCTCCTGTTTCAGGAATCGAGTTTTGAATCAATGGATTTGAAAGGTGCTTCGAAACCTGATTATATTGCCAATGGGTTAAACCAAATCCATACTTATTCTTGTTTATGTTCCCGGAGCTGATAAATGCTGCGTCCACTAAATGTCCAAGCTGCATCCTGAGTTGATTCAATACAGTATAAGCTTCTTTTTTTGTATTAAACTCAAACCAATGCATCTTTTTGCCTGAGCGTACCAAATGTAAATTTAGTTCAACCAATGAAATAGCCATTTTTTCTCCAATAATTTAGTTTATTTAAGTTTAAAAATTGTGTTGCTTGGCTCGATTTTTTATGGAGCCCGGTTTATTACCGGAGATAAAGTCTGGAATGATTTTATGGGAAGGGAAACGCCCTGATACGTAATTATTCAGATTGCTACTTGGTAGTTTAGTTAAATACATACGTTTTAATCAAGGTTAAAATTTAGACTATTGTATTACAATGGATGTAAAAAAAAAGTCTTTTTGTTTATTTTATCGCCTTTATTAATTGACTGCTCAATTAAATTGAAGCCAAATCAAATCTTAATCAAAATCAATCAAAACCTGGTATATCCCATCCGCCCCGTATGTCACTATGTTGCATCAGAGTTACTACTGTTTATGATTCTTCACTTTTCTGAACAGTAAAGTTTCAACTTTAAAAAAGCTTTTCTATAATAAATTCAAAGAGCTAATTCTCAAGGATAGAATATGACATGCTCGCGCTGCGATTCTTTATTACGATATAAGCTTAAAGGACAATATTCTGTTTTGATCTATACTCCACTGGCGCACTCCTTAAGCAAATTAAAGCATCATCTAAGAGAGCATCATGTTCCGTTTGAGCTTAAAAAAAATCTTGTGGTTCTCATAAATTTTGATCACAGTAATGCCGAGCAATTAGGGCGAATTCTTCAAAATTGTTTCAGTCAGGTTGAACTTGAGGACGCGCAAGCAACTTTAATTCCAGCAAACAGCGAAGGACATGATATTACTGATTATCTTGCAAATACCTATTCACTCAAGAAAATTGTTGGAATGTGTTTATCTCAATGGTTGGTTTCAATTATTGATAATAAGTACCTTACGACATTTTGCCAGCCCATTGTTGATAGCAAGACATTAATACCTTACGGTTATGAATGTTTATTAAGAGCCCAATATGAGGGACATCTTGTTTCTCCTTCAACTCTTTTCGAAACTGCTCAATTGAGCGATATGCTTTTTTTGCTGGATAAACAAGCAAGAATTTGTCATATTGAAAATATGAGCAAAATCAGCATAACTGATAAAAAGATTTTTATTAATTTTAATCCAACAGCAATATATGATCCGCTATTCTGCCTCAGAACAACGAATACAGCATTAAAAAAATCTCAAATAAACCCTTCTCAGATTGTGTTTGAAGTGATTGAAAGTCACGCGGTTAAAGATAAAAAACATTTATTGAATATTATCGATTACTATCGTCGACAAGATTATGGCGTCGCACTCGATGATTTGGGTTCGGGGTATAGTTCTTTAAATTTATTAGTTGAGTTGAATCCAGATTACATCAAGATTGATCAAAATTTGGTTGAATCCATACATGAGAACCAAATGAAACAGATTTTGTTGGAAAAAATTTGTGAAATGGCCTTAAAGCTTGATATCAAAGTGATTTGTGAAGGTTTATCTCAACAAGAAGAGCTTGACATCGTTAAACAATACCCTATTCATTATTATCAGGGTTTCTTGTTTGGCAAGCCAGTTTCCTTCGAATCAATTGCCTAAAACGCCCTAGCTTGAAAAGATCTATCTAAAAAACAGATACTTTAATCGCCGATAAAAGGATTCGACACTATTTCTATGTGATGATATGTTTAGTATAGGGCGCAGAATTTACCTGAATTCATCTCTTTGATGAGCTGGCCGATAGCCTATATAATTCTTGTTACCAATTGAAATCAATGGATGGGCGAAGGCTCAACCATAGCTAAGCTAAAGGATACCAATGTTTCAATCCATTCTAATAATTGCACTAATGACTTTTAGCTTCATCACTCAAGCAGCCCTCCCTGCTGATCCAATCCAGCGCTGCCTGGATATCAGAAGGCTCGTGGATATCACCTCAAGGCAGAAAATGGCGGCCAAAGAACCCGGTGTGTTACGCTTTAAATTTCATAAAATTTCAGCGTCAGAGCTGCCTTTAGATAATCCAGTGGGTAATATGGACGAAGTTATCCAGGCATTAAATAATCAAATTGCAAACTGCAATAATAGCAATGGTGAATTTCAGACAGTGACTATTGCTGGACGTCCATTCAAGCGCCAGGAATGGTGCTTGAATACCAACAAAAAAATGCTCACTCTTGCAAAAGCGGCCCACGGTGATTTTAAAAAATTTTTATCGAGCATCAAAACCGAGTTTGACTGGTACAAAAGCGATGGCTGGCCCGAAAACCATGCCGGATTTAAAAAGGGTGAATTCCAGTTTACCGCCTATTACGCCCCTGCCGCTGTTGAGGCTCGTACCAAACGAGGTGGAGCATTTTTGTATCCTCTCTATAGTAACCCGGGGGTTGTCAGCGTTATTTTGGAAAGCAAAAAATATAATTTGAAAACTCCTCTTTGCGGAGTAGACCCTCTTAGCAAAGTGATGCGTGGATTTTGTCTGAAAAATGGGGATGGCACCTACTCTGTAGCCCCAGACCGAGAAGAAATTGAGCATGGGGCTTTAAGTCCCAAATATATAATTGGCTATCTTAAAGACCCCAATGACTCTGCTTTTTTAATGCTACAAGGCTCCGGTTCCTTACTTCTTGATGGCAAATTATTTCATATCAATTATGATGGTGCCAACGGCAGGCCACGCACCATGCTTGGCCGTATAGTCCAATGTGCACAAGATCCGACCTGTGGTGGCAATCTTGACACCATGGAGCGTTGCGCTAAAGATCCAAAATGCCATGATGAAGCCAAGTTACGCTGTAACGTATCTAAAAAAATCAGACAAAGCGCTGCATCAGAAAAGCTCATTCGGCAATATCTAAACAAACTCTCTCCCGATAAAGCCGATAACTTGCGAAATCGAGATCAAAGCTATGTATTTTTTGCTACAGAAGATGGGGGTCCTTATGGCTCAGAAAATATTTCTTTAACCCCTCATGTATCATGTGCAACCGATCACAGGGTTATTCCTGTTGGAATGAATTTTATCTATCATTGCAAAAAAGCCACTTCATGGTGTGTGGCACAGGATGCAGGCGGCGCTATTATAGGAGCTCATGTTGACGTCTATAAGGGTGAGGGGAATCAAGCAGGTGTGGAAGCAAACCAGTTAAATCATACTGGAACGTTATTTGTGGCACTACCTAAACGGAAATAGAAAACAGGTAACTAATACTTATTTCGAGTAATTACTTTTATTACTATCGCATATCGTCATTTATTGTGTTTTTAATCCACAACTGATGCAATAAGAATGTTTTTTAATTTGGATTACTTTGCGCCACTTATCTTATATAGGCAATGGAAAATAAAAAGATATTACCAATAGTATCTATCACATATGATTATAATTAATTGTTCATTTTTTGGTTTTCGTGATTAAATATAATTAATTAGTTCACTTTTGGAGAATATCATGTCCATTATATCTAATCATGACATAGCTTTTAGTTCCACCCAAAAGGATTTAATCAGAAAACAACAAAAAAATGACACTAAAGATCAACAGCCTGAAGATCTAAAAACTACAAAAAGGATAAATAAAGAATCGAAAATATCTGAAAAATTAATTATTTATGGTGCCAAAATAACTGCTCTTGCGGCAGGCAGTGTCGCTCTATTATTTCCTCTAACAGCACCAATCATTGTACCCATAGCACAAGCCAGTGGTGCAGTGGCGCTAGTAATTATTACTCGTAAGTTTACCAAAAGCACCTAACACCACACTTAGATACCAGTATAAAATACGATATAAGATTCAGCTAGTGAGGCAACTCTGTTAAGCTAAATTCTTATTTCAATCTACCCAAATCAGGGAATACTACCTCCGGGATATCTTGCAAAAAATTGAGTAATAGGGTCAGGCCGAATGATTGAGAGCATAAGTATTGATAAATTCTTTTAACTTTATTAGTTTTTTCCATTAACAAAAGTATTTTATACAGAACTAACTGGACCCTTAGCTCCCTTAAAAATAGGCTTGATATATCCACACAATTCAACAGCCAGATTGTAGTAGAATTACAAATCGATAGTTCAAATTTATGATGTGTAAATATCCCTGATAGGGATCAGTGCATTTTTTTACCATTAGGAACATGAGGCTCAACGGAAGCAAGGCATATAGCACCCTTTTCATCAGAAAAACCAACCAACAGAAATTGAGAGAGGAATCCGGCAATATTTTTCTCACCTAAATTCACGCATCCAATTACCATCCGGCCTATCAATGTTTCGGGCGTATAATGCACTGTTATTTGCGCAGAGGTTTGGAGAATGCCAATATCGTCACCAAAATCTACCCAAACTTTATAAGCAGGTTTCCTGGCTCGCTGGAATGGCTCTGCTTTCACAACTGTACCAGAACGCAAATCCACTTTTTCAAATTCTTCATAAGATATCGTCATTTTTACACCTCAACGTTTTGTATAGATTGTATCGTTACCATCAAATGAATTCGTAGTTTATCAATTTAAAACCAGAGTTATTTATCTATTTCACGCATTTTCTTTGTTGTTAACGCTTTGGCTCTCCATTGAGATGGGGACTCACCGAACACTTTACTAAAACGGCGACTGAATGCAGGTAAGTTTTCATAACCTACTTCAAATGCGATTGCTTCAATAGAACAATTTTTCTGAGATAGTAATCTTTTAGCATGGAGTAATTTTTTCATTCGCCAATATTCGGCAATACCACAGCCTAACGTCTGTTTAAAACGGCGCTGTAATTGACTAATGCTTAAATAGCAATGATTCGCTACTCTACTCACGTCCACAGAGTCTGCAAAATAAAGATCAATCCAGTGTTTTGCTTTTCTAACAACCGGATCCGGTTCAGGTGAAAAAGAATTTGCCGCAAAATGAAACAATAGTTGGTTGATTAAAGAGTCTGTAAAAAAATCTCTTTCATTGTGTGCTAAATAATAGTGGGTGAACTGGATGAGCTTTTTAGTACTCGTCGTTAAATTGAAAATATTAGACTCAAAAGCTTCATCACGAAGATGGTTTTGAGTGGTCACATCAATCACTAAAAACAGATTTTTTTGACTTCCGGCAAAACAATGTTGTTCATTAGGTGCAATGTATACTCCGATATCATCATTAACAACAGCAGAGTAATGACCTACCTCCAGCTCTATAGAACCTGAAACGGGCAGTACTAATTGGGCATAATCATGTGCGTGACTGCAACTCTCAGTATGATAAGAACGAAGATCAATACGATTAGTAAGCAACATAATGCTCCCAAGCGGGCATTTAGCTGTAAAAGAAATAGATTATATCATACTTAATTTGAGACCCATTGAGAGAGGTAATCAGGAAATTTTGGAGCATTATAAATTTTAATTCACTATATCTCTAGTTTGCTTGTGATGATTTAGTAGAACAAGCCTTGGGTAATTTCTTTGGTTTCGAACGCATTTCTTGCATTAATGCATTACGAAGAATGATGCTATTAGCCTGGGTTGCGCCAGACCAAAAACCGGTAGCGCAGGTATCGGTATTACAATCACCTCCAAAAGTAAAAAAAGCCTGTGATCTCTCTATCTTACAGACACACAAAGCACGTTCTGAATTTTGTGGATCGACTGTACAAGGCATATCAACGCAATTCGTCCAGGACAATCCTTCTGGGCAGTTCATCGGTCTTTTAAATGCAAATTGCTCAAATGAAAAAGTTGAAACAAGTGATATCACTTTGTATCTGTCTCTAACAGGCTTTCTCTCTTTACATGTTTTATAACCGGCACTTTTACCTTTTTCTACTACGCAATCACAAATTGCGTTGGCCGGATTTCCAGGTGTAGGAATACAGCGTGCGGAAGTACAAAGCGCATACTCCTGATCACATATAATTGGCGTTGCAGAGGCCTGTACAAACCCAGTATTGAGAAATAAAAAAGCAGCTATTAATCCAATCCATTTTCCAAGCATCAAGTTCATTTTACAGATCTCTTTATTTTTTATTTATAGCAGCATATTTATACTATTATCGAATCGTATGAACTTTAAATAGAGTACTAGACATTGTAGACTAACCCTGGTCCTACTATGATTAATGATTGAGCACATGACAATAACTACAACTACTATAACTTCCCCTCAAGAAACGAGGTATATTGATCTATCTTCTGGTTATTTTTACTATTCTTCTCGTATTCTTGCTTTCGTTACATGGCTTAGTTGTGGCTTATTCGGAATTTACATACTTTTTTTTTACGCAAACTCTCTAATATCCGGCTCTGCCTCTCGTTGGAACAATGTATTACCTAATCTTTATATCAAATCGCACTCCGCTTCAACTTTAGGCATTGCCATTCACTTTACTGCGGGCGGTATTATTCTTGCAATGGGATTTTTACAGTTACTCAGCATCATTCGCCATCACGCCCCCGGGATACACCGCTGGTTAGGACGCATCTATGTCATTGCTGCCGTTCTTGCAGGAATAGGTGGATTGACGTTCATCGCCTCAACCGGAACTATTGGTGGCCTTGTGATGAATATCGGCTTTGGTCTTTATGGTTCATTAATGATTTTGTGTGCCTTACAGGCTTACCGTTATGCTAGACAATTAAAATTCGATAACCATCAGGCTTGGGCCATTCGTTTGTTTGCACTTGCGATCGGCTCATGGCTCTACAGGATGGAATACGGTTTCTGGTTTCTCATGACAAATAAACTATGGCATACCCAAACATTTCACGGCCCTTTTGATTTTGTGATGGCATTCTTCTTCTATCTGCCCAATTTGTTGGTTGCTGAAGCCTATTTGCGAGGCCGCTCGACACAGGTCGATCAAGTTTCCAGATTCATTGCTGGAACCGTTATGAACTTGGCTAGCGTTTTATTAACAGTAGCCACCTATTTTTTCGCTACACAATATTGGTTACCAGCAATTTGGGGACATGGCATTAGATAGCAATGCTTGGCCTGGTTGATTCAAAAGCCTAATCGTTTATGGTGAAAAAGTAGAGCTGCAATTGGGCTTATGAGTGCACTCTTCGCTGAATCTCACATCAAAAAATCTTAGCCCAGCTTGCCTGATATTTGAATCATCAGGTTTGGGTGATTTTTCTGATGTTGGTAATAGAGTATTATTTTGAAGTGCATCTGAAGTATGGCTGTGACTCATTTTTTCTATCAATGGCTTGCCCATCTCTGAAGGACATGGAGTCGATTTTTTTCTATCAAAAACGGTAGGCCAGGTAAAAGCTATCGATACGAAGACTAAAATGACTGGAGACAATATTGCCATGGTAATGGTTAATGCAAATTTTGCCCCTATTGTTTCTCCCAGCGTTTCACCAATATGAATCCCGCTTCGGATTCCACCGGCAACAGAATAAGCAAGAGAATCACCTATCAATGCAAACAATTTGAGCATGTTGATAGCTCCGTGCTTTATCTTTTGCGCTCTTGTTAGGTTTTCTTCCGGTGGTTGGTATATTGACTCAAATTTTTCTTTTAGATCGACATACGTTTTCGGGTTAAAGACTTTATATACTTGTGAAAAAGTATTGACAACCATCGTTGTTGAAGTACATATCATGGCAATAAAGTGTGCTAAAAGAGTATCAGGAGTCCCGCCTAAAGCATTGAAAAGTTTATTAACCCCTGAGACCGTTGTAAACCAAGTTAGCGTCGCATAAACAGCCAAAAAAACCGTACTTACCATTCCTAGTAAAACACATCGCAAAAGACCATAGGGTTTTTGGTAATCTTCAATAAAAAGATTTTTAAATTTTGTATAATTTTCACGTATGCCGATAGCTTGAAACGAATAAAAAGAGACCGCTGCAACCACAGATAACCCAATGGTAAGTATCAAAACCAGAGGGTTAGAGATTAGCATGCCTGCCCCCAAAAACGTGAGAAGTCCTACGAGGCCAGCATATCCAGACATGCCTGCAGAAATGCACGCCAACAAGGTCACGACACCAAAAAATAATTTCTGGCCTCTATCGAATATCGTTTTTTCTTTTATATTTTCTTCAAGGGTCTTAAACGTTTTTTGTTTTTGAGGCTGAAAGCCGGCACTATCAAGCATGGCTTTCCCGCGGCTTAATAAGCAAACTATTCCATTACATAAGGAAAGTACTATCGCCAAGCCAAGGCTAAGGCCAAAAGGCGCGCCTAAAGTACTTAATAATCCCAGGCAAAATACCATACACAGCGCCATGGAGGTAACGACTTTGCCAATGACCAATGGCACTCCTTTTATCAGCCTGTTTCTATTTTGAGTTGGTGTTCTCGCAAATTCCTGGCCATTGCTAGAGCAGCTAGCAATCTGTATGACTTCCTGCTTAGACAATCTTTTTCCACCCGAAAGTATCTCTCCCCACTTAAAGGTAAGAAAACTCCAAAAATAGTGAGAAAAAGGACGATTAAGAAGATCTGTTATTCGAAGATCCCCGTTTAGAATGGCTTGTTGAACTTTTTGCGATTCTTCTTTAGTAAATTGATATTGGTTGAAAGAGGTAATAATCCAATCTTTTTGAGTACGAAATTTTCTTCTTAAAACCATTAACACTTCGGGACGTTTATGATTAGCAAAGTCGATTTGATCTTCTTCTAATAAACTAACTATTTCTTTCATTACAATAAATCCTTTTTTAATACAAACTGCGTAGCTTATTTATAAATTCACAAGAATTCCATTAAATTTTTATTTCAATCATCAATAGGTATGATCCTGTCAAATTTTCATTAGAAAGATTTGACATAGTTTGCGAGTTACATTCTAATCATGTTTTTTTCATGATCATGGACAATCATGGCATTTTTGAGTTTTCTAAAACCTGCTCCTTATCTTGATGAAATTCAGGATAAAACCGTTGTTAAACGGCAATATCGTTATTGGCGTATTCGCACCTTTTATGCAATGTATATAGGGTATGCGTTGTTTTATTTTACGCGAAAAAGTTTTACCTTCGTGATGCCTGCATTACAAAGCACCTTGGGGATGACTAAAACTGAACTGGGAATGATCGCCAGCATTTTGAGTTTAAGTTATGGCATCAGCAAATTTTTGAGTGGAATTCTTGGTGATAAATCTAATCCTCGTTATTTAATGGCGATCGGGCTGATTTTGACAGGTGTTTTTAATATTTTGTTTGGATTGTCTTCCACCTGGTGGTTATTTGCTATTTTTTGGGGATTGAATGGTTGGTTTCAAGGGTGGGGCTGGCCAGGATGTACTAAATTATTAACACATTGGTATTCTCAATCCGAACGTGGTCGTTGGTGGAGTCTTTGGAATACATCGCATAACGTTGGTGGTGCATTAATTCCATTGATTGTTGCTGTATGTGCGCAATATTTCGGCTGGCGTTCCGCCATGTTTGTGCCTGGGATCATCTGCATTTTAGGAGGTGTTTTTTTAATCAATCGTTTAAGAGATACTCCACAATCCCTTGGTTTACCTGCGATAGAGCAATATCATGAAGACTTTTCTGGTTCCGCAAATCACCACAAAGAAAAAACAGAACTCTCAGTCAAAGAAATTCTTTGGAATTATGTGTTATGCAACCAATATATTTGGATACTGTCCATTTCTTATTTGTTTATTTACATTGTTCGAACGGCCATTAATGATTGGAGCATGTTGTATTTAACGGAAGTGAAAGAGTATTCCTTAATCACTGCAGGCAGTTGTGTCATATGGTTTGAAGTTGGTGGCTTTTTTGGAAATCTGGTTGCCGGCTGGTCTTCTGATAAAATATTTCAAGGTAAACGCAATCCAATCAATGTTCTCTTTACTGCAGGCGTATTTGCTACTTTGTTGCTGTTTACGTTAACCAGGGCATATACACCGTTCCTCGATGCTTTGTTTCTTTTTTTCTTTGGTTTTTTTATCTTTGGGCCACAAATGATGATTGGTATGGCCTGTGCGGAATTAGCACACAAAAAAGCAGCGGCGACTGCAACTGGCTTTGCCGGATTTTTTGCTTATTGTTTAGGTGCTGTTCTGGCTGGTGCTCCTTTGGGCGCAATTATCAAAAATTACGGCTGGGATAATTTCTTCATTACATTATTTGTTTGCTGCTTGATTCCATTATTTTTGATGCTGCCACTCTGGCATGTGAAAGTTAATCCAAAGTATCGTCAATCAGAATTTTCAGGCAAATCTGAGTTTGCTTAGTAATTGGCTTCGACTCTACCCCAAATAAGGGGTATTTTAATCAAGTTAGCAAGTGTTTCCGGAATGAGCGATAAAGTGCGGCAGGAATCGTTGCTCATTTCGCTCCGGAAATACACGGCTAACCCAATTATAAAGCCCTTATTGCATGGGATTATGTCTTGCAAGTCTGTTTTGAGGCCTATTGTCATATTCCTGTCGTTTGGCAGGATCAATTAAAATATTATAGGCTACCCCAAGTTTCTTAAAACGTTCCGTTCGTGCTTCTATATTTTCACCTGCTTGTATTCTATCAGGATGCCAAGCCATTGCTAACTTTTTATAGGCTTTTTTTATCTCTCCCAAGCTTGCATCTTCGTTAACGCCTAATACTTTATAGGGATTAAATTTTATTTCATCTCTATTCGCGAATCTGAAATATTCCTCAGTCTCGTTAACTTGGGGTTGTTGTGCAAAAAATCGATTTTTTCTCTGATTTCGATTATGAAAATATTGATCATAAATTTCTTTAATCCTGGGATCATTCAAGTTTTGAGAAGTAAAAAGTGAAGCATGACGTGGCCGCGTTTGATGATAGAAACGATCATTATCTTTATGTGCAAGCATAATTTTAGCCGCTGTGAAAGGTGTAAATAAATTTATCAATCTCGAATTTATAAATTGAATAGCTATGCCAGGATCGTTTTCTAGGGCGTTAATAAGCATAGGATTATCTAAAGCAATAAGTTGAGGATTACGAGGGGTAAATGGAGGTACGTTTTGTAGCTTTAGATGTGCTCTATGATTTAAAAGTAAGTCTGTCGCTTGCTTGACAGAAAATAATGACATGCTTTCATAAGAATTCATAAATGCTATTGCTGCATTTGCATTTTCAGTAGCCATTAAGAAATTAAATAATAGCTCAACATGAATAGGATGTTTAATCAAATATTTTTTGTAAACTCTTGCGTTCACTGGATCAGTGGCTTTAATTAATAATTGCTGATAGATCTCTTTAACTTGAGGATCTTTTAAGCTTTCTTCACTAAAAGCATACTCGTGACGAGCTAAAGTATGACTGAAAAAGCTGATATTATCTCGGTGAGTTAGTAAGATTTTAGCAAATTCTAAAGGGCTTAATAAAGCACCAAGTCTAGAGTTTATAAATCTTGCAGCTTCAGCAGAATCACCTTTTAACGCTGCAATAATAGTGGGGTTGTCCATAGAAATAAAGCGTGGGTTATCTGCATCGAACAGAGAAAATTGTTGGCCTATATTTGCCCTGTGTTTGAAAAGCACAGCTATAGCTTGCTCAGGAGATAATAAAGACATTACTTGACTGGAACTCATGAATACTTTAGCGACATCATAGTTTTGCATTGCTGCTTCAAAAATATAGGGCTTATCTTTAAAAAAATTAAAAACCTCATTATTTTCTATATTATCTTTAATGAATTGCGCATGGGTTTCATTAATTTGAGTTTCTAAACGCTCAATTTCAGACAGTGCTTTTTTAATGCTCGCCTCTTCTCTATTTGCTTCTCCATCTTTTTCTGCAGTTTGGAGGCTTTTAAACGGAGTTGTAGTAAACAATGATGCTATTGAGAATTCAATATTATTAAAAGTTAAACAACTTAAATCCACCTCTTTTCCTGTGTTTAATGCATGCTCCAGGGCGGATTTATCAGGATACTCCACTTTAAATAGCACCCAACCTTTTTTATCTGAATCATAAGAAGCAATAGCGTACCTAAACTCATTCATCTTATGCTCAGAATCAAATATCCTACCTTTTTTAATGTTTTGAATTTGAGGATTGTCGATATCAGTGAGTTGATTTGAAAAAATATAAAATATGCTCATTAGTGGGTCATGGTGATAAAATGGAGGTCAATTTTATTAAAGTTAGCAATAATAGTCAATCAACAGTCAAATTTATCTCGGGAAATAACATCGTTTGCAAAACATTCGTCGGTCGGGCCCTTGATGTTATTCTCCAAATTGATTCATTGTGTGTAATGTGTCAAAGCAAGCCCAATCACTGCTTATAATTCCTTTTTGAATAGATCTATGAATACTGGAGTATTTCCAATCAGATGCTTTTTGGACATAGCCATGCTTCATGGGGTTAAAATGAATATAACAAGGCTTACCTGAGGTATAGAGATATCCTTGATGTGATACGATAAGAGGTTATACCGCAAAATTTGTTGGTACATATTCATCCAAAAATATATAATCCATAAAATCCATGATGAAGGCAAATGGTAAAAATGTGTTACCCATTGACGATTTTCTTTGCAAGAAATATCTTTGTTTCTCATGACCTATTAATTACATATATTTAAAATTAAGTTATTTATAAAGGTCATCTCGGTAACATTTAAAACTTATATTTAAAATATCTGTAGCGGAAGAAGATAACTTTATGAATTATTATTCGATTTTATTGACCATTAAACGGCTCATTACCGGTTTACTCCCGATACTACTGGTTGCTTGTGCGCACCAGCAATCTAATGGCCCGGATCACTATGTGATCAAGGGGAAAACATATCATATAATGAAATCTGCCAAAAATTACAAAGCAAAAGGAATTGCTTCCTGGTATGGGTCACACGCTCGACATAAAAAAACATCGACAGGAGAGCGCTACAACATGTATGCAATGACAGCAGCTCATCCAACACTCCCCATTGCTACACGAGTACGGGTAAAAAACCTGAATAATGGACGATCGATTGTAGTTCGGATTAATGATCGAGGTCCTTTTTTATCGAACAGGATTATTGATTTATCCTATGCTGCCGCTAAAAAACTGGGTATAAAAGGCATTGCTCCTGTTGAAATTGAAGTCGTTTGAAATGGCTAAGAAATATGGCTTACTCAAGATTCAGTACTGAACAAATCTTGCCTTTTGCCTATTGAAGCAGTTTGAGGCCATTTTAGAGAAAGCAAAAAGCAAGATCTCACCCTGAACGCTCCTTGGCTACGTTTATAAATCAATTATTACTTCAATTCAAGAAATTGTCGGGCCAAGGCCCGACCTACGCTTGCTTCATAATTGATGAGAAATTATGGATGTTTCTATTTCATTGCATTAAATATCGTGTGAAGCAGTCATTAGAGGAAACTTTAAATCCTTCCTTATTACAATTATTAATTGTAGTAATACTGCTGTTGTGTAACATTATATTCCTCTTCTTCATCGCTGTAATACGGTTGCATTTCTGTAGGCTGATGATGTCTATCCTTTTCTTTGTAATAAGCTCTTTCCAGCAAACGAAGTTGCTCACGTTCAACTTCTAATCTTGTTTGATCGCTCTGAGACTGTCCATCGCGTTCATTATTTTTGTCATTATTTGTAGAAACGTATAAAGTCATCTGACCCAACATATTTCGGGTGCTATCTGGGCAAGTCCCTGCTTCTTGTTGCAATTCAAATTTGGCTTTTAGAAATAACTCTTTCCATGCTACTAGAGCTTCTTTCATAAGAGGCATGCGATCGATAGCATCTAATTTTGATAGGCTACTAATAATTGCAGTGGCTTTTAGATGTGACATAGAGCCTAACTTCCAAATTCCAGCACGCAAAGCTGTGTCATGGCTTAAGGCTAAAAGATATAAAAGATCAACCCCATTATACTTGTTTAACGAAGTTAACTTATGATGCGCTATGAAATCTATAAAATCTTGTCCTAAGAGTATGTCTTCTCTCGTAGTTAAAAGAGATAACTTGTATTGCGAAGAAAAAATAATATTAGCAACAGCCTGATAATGAGCACTTTTTTCCAGTGATTTTACATCAATGGGAAATGAATGAGAAATCAATTCATCAATAGAATTTGTCAAATGAATCTGGGCATTTTTTTCATAGAAATAACGCATTTATTTTCCTTTTTAAAAAGTTAGGGTGAAATTTAATAGAAACACTTAATTTGCCCAATAATTATAATTTATTAACATATAGATTTAAAATAAAACATTTGTATGTATGTTATATAATATTTTTATATTCTTAAAGTATGATATATGATTAAGCACATGCCGATTTTTCAAAAAAGGTTTCAATACGGAGCTAAGGGGTGAGATCTTGCTTTTTGCTTTCTCTAAAATTCCCCAAAACTACTTTGATAGGCAAAAGGCAAGATATGACCCTGAACGTGTAAATTATACCTATTTTAAAATTAAATTATTTTTGGATTGCTGGAATAGCAACTCTCTTTCGATACTATCCTGTATTTACTGTAACGACTCAATAAGTTGTGGAGGCGTTCTGCGGCTTGTCCGCAGAATCCAGGAATCTCCACCTGTACCTAGCTCTCTGGATCCTGCGGACAATCCGTAGGAAGGAGAATTTGCCAAAACCTATTAAGAAGTTATTATTTACTTATATATCCTATTGATTATTAAATAAAAAATTGATCTTTATTTTTGATCACTAATAACCTCTAATAAATAGGAACTTCTGTCAATGCTCAAAATTAAAAATTAAAATCAAACAAAACCTCTCCACTCATAAATAAGTGATTAGAATTTGTCTGATTACAAATTAAATTCAGCAAGCCAACTGTTTCCATTTTGGAAATAGTTCATCTCGAAACTATTTCATTTAAGATTCATTTAAGTTATCATTAATTTCTCTAATGACTAATTGAATATGATCAGGTAATTGTAATTTTTCAGCGGCTTCATCTAGTGTATTTATATGTCTTTTCCAAAAAGACTGAAGCACTTCAATTTCAGACTTATCAAATAAAATAGGTAGAATTAATTCGGTTCCACGATGTTTGAACGTTTCTGTAATCACTTCTTGCAAATTTTGGAAATCATTCAATTCATAATTTCTGAGAATGATTAATAAATCATGATAATATTTCATTCGACTGTTAGTAGCACCTCTTGATACAAGAGTTTCTAACTTTTCAGCAAAAATAAACTCAATTGGATAGGTTAATAAAGTAATTTCTGATTCAAATAAAGCCTAATTTTTTACTTCTGTTAAAAGTAACGAACGCTCAACCAGCTTCACTAAATCACCTACCCTAATATCCAATTGAATTGCATCTGTCATTGAATAAAATTTTACTCTTAGGGAGAGCCTAAATCCTAGGTAATGCATATGAGCGTGTTCTAAATCGCTCACTTTCATAATTTCAAAAATGAAACCATCTGCAAGTTCAATAGTACAGATAGTCTCAACCAACGGAACGATACTTTCTTGTGCCGCTTGAATATTTCTTGCAAGAAAATCCAAATCAGTCGTTTCTCGACCAATTTCGACTAACTGCGCTAAAAGAAATCCTCCTTTAAAGACCAATTTATCATCCAAATTGGACTTGGCTAATCGTGCGAGAAAACGTTCTAATGCCAGTGTTTTCCAAAGCTCCTGAAATGTCTTTTCCTTTATTGATGCTAATTGTTTCAGTTTTGCTTTAAGTGATTGCTCATTCATTCATATCGTCATTGCCAACAAATAAGGAGTAATGTTAACGCGCAGCTTCTTTGCATAATTTTGCAATTTTCGGGAATCAACATGTTTTTCTCTCAATCCATTCTGCAGTGCCTTAAGAGCAATTTCTTTTGAAAGAAATCGAAAGGCATCGATGATATTACGCTCCATGTCAAAAATGGGTACTGATTCGCCATCAATATCCCAAGTTGTTAGACCAGTGCTTACATCCCTCATTCTTTTTATAATGGTATTTGGTCTCATTGGTTTCGTTGTACTATGAGGTACTGCTATCCAATGCTTACGAGGCATTTCATCTGTAAGCTCATAGATTGCTAGCGCGCTAACGAGGCAAATAACACCTTGGGAAATTGATTTCACTGTAAATATCAAATCTTCCCACTTAAAATCAAATTCCTTCTTCACTGAAACAGCTTGATAAAGGCCTTTATTGACTCGATGAATAAGATCTTTTTGCATGTAGTAACAAAGCAAACTAGGAGACACGCCAAGTTCGTTAGCCTCTTTACTTGTAAAAACAGGCTTTTCCAGAAGAGATTCAATATTAGCAAGCTTAGTATGTATTTTCATATTTATATTTTAACAAATAAACCCAATAAAATCTAATGGGTTTATTTGTTAAATTGTTAGTTACTGTGTATCAACCAAAAAAATTATCGTGAATCAGTCTGGCTCTACCCCAACAAAGGGGGCATTTTAATCAAGTTAGTATAGACTAACTCTTTGATTTGACGGTCAAAAGGAAGATTAAAATGCCCAAGAAAGATTGTATCCTAAATTTACCGGGATATTCTATTAAAAAGGTGAGTGGGGAGAACCCGGTTTTTATCGAAGTCACTTATCGTTGTGTTGTTCGCTGTGTTCATTGTGGAAATAAGAAGTTACGTAAAAAAGACAGTTTCATAAGGCGAATACGCCATGAGTCGATTGGATTGCGTCGCAGTTACTTGTGTATTAAGGCTCATAAGTATTATTGTTCTGCTTGTGGTCGCTATTTTAATCAACGTTTTCCTGGGATAGGTAAATATCAAAGAGCCAGCGAGAGTTTGCGTAAACAGGTGTTTCACTATCATAGCAAAGGAGTCAGTCAAAAAGATTTGGCGCGCGACTTAAAGCTGGGTAAATCAACGGTAGAGCGCTGGTATCATTACGGTTATGAGCTTCGCTATAAGAAGATAGCGACTCGTTCCTGCCCCCGGATTTGGGGAAGAGCCTGATTTTACTGGTCGGGACGGAAGGATTTGAACCTTCGACCACTAGCACCCCATGCTAGTGCGCTACCAGGCTGCGCTACGCCCCGATTGGTTAGGCATGATATCTAAATAAGGCTAAAATAACAAGGGTTATGGTTTACTATCATGAGTGAAGTATAAGTTCCTGGCTTGTCTGAGTTTTATTTTCCTGCGATAGGCTCTACTTGATTTCTGGTGTTTTTGGCCACGACTTTAGAACTTTTTGAAGTACCAGCGCATGATTATGTTGAAGATCCTTTGCTGCATAAAATAAGGTGATTGGTGAGGTGTTTGCTAACGCCAAAACGTGTTCGATCAATTCGGGTTTTTCTTTTAACTCCTGAGCGTACCGCTTTGCAAACTCAGGCCAATGCTCACGGTCTTGATGAAACCATTTTCTCAGAGACGGGCTTGGGGCTATGTCTTTCAGCCACATATCCAAAGGAATACTGTCTTTTTTTATTCCCCGAGGCCATAATCGGTCTACAAGTATCCACAATCCTTCTTTATGTTCCGGTGGAGAATAGACTCTGGATAAGGCAATTTGGAGCGTCGTCATACTATGTCACTCCTGGCGTTGGAAAAATTTCAGGGGAATTTTGATCTCTTTGATTAACGTGAGTTATGGATAAGATAGGGCGTTATCTCCAATCGTTCGGGCTGAGGAAGCATTAATGCTGTCTCGAAGCCTTGTATGGAATTTAATGTTTCCTGCCAAGGCTTCGAGACGCTGCTTATGCATCCCTCAGCCTGAACGGCTCCTGGATATCGACTGCTTCTTATATAATCCTTATCCATAACTCTCGTTAATTAAGAATAGCATGGAAGGAGGAGTTTTACCGCCCATCCTTACCTGAGAAGAATTATACCCAATCAGGTAATTTAGGGCCTCGGCTAATATCGAATGGATTTGGCAGGGATGATTTATATTCTTCCCTTGACGAATCTTTTTCCATTACCACTCCCAATTTTTCCGGATGTTTTACTGATTGGTTTTGATGTTGCAAAACTGGTGCGTTGCCGGGTAACAAATTTTTATCCATCAATTGTTGCACAAACAAATCATAATATTTAGGGCTGGGTATCTTTATCGTCAAACTATTACCCTCTCTGGCGAGAGTCATTGTTTCCAGTGGAAATTGTGGGTCTTTTATTGAATTTTTAAAAAGATTAAATTCCTGTTTAATCGTATCAAACAACTCATCCAGAGCCTTCTGTTCTTCATTGCTTAGCTCGCGCTTGCCTTGCAACACCAGGAAACCAAGCTCCATGTTCAGAGTCATATTGACTAAAGCAAGAGGGTCTTTAAATTCAAAAACAAAATCAGCATCCTCTGGTAAATACCATAGGCCACTATGCAATAGTAGTTGATCTATGCTTGGAACATTGGCAGGCTCCTTTGGTGTGAGCAACTGATGTTCATTATCATCCACTTTGTCGTCAGAAGCGCTGTCTGATCCACCACCCCCTGAACCGCCGCCATGACCACGACAAAAAGGTAATCCTAATGAACGACAAATACTACAGGGATTATTTTCAACTGCACGAGCACGTTCATCTTTTTTCGTTTCTTCTCTTTTCTTTGCCAAAACCATTATTTTAAACCTTGGAATTACTAACAGACAGATAATAATTTAAAATGAATGTTTTTCTTTGCGCCTTGGTGAATTTTGCAAAAAATTTACAATAAACTACGTCACGAACATCTTTACGCAGATCAAGGCACATTTTTGGGATTAGGGTTCAAGGTAGGAATATAGCGAGCTTCTCTTTGCTCTTCAATTTCATCATCTGTACCGTCTTGTCCTGTTGTTTCATATCCAGGTACACCATCACCGACCAGATCCACTTCATCACCATGAGTGAATTGATTATGATCCATATCGTTGTCTGATCCTTCCAACTTCATTTCCTCGGTTAAGATGTCTTTGGGGTCCAGGACAGTGTCTGGTTCTGGTTCTAACTCAATCATATGGCTGCCCTTAAATATAATCTTCTCTATATTTAAGTGTAGCAGGGATAGAAAGATAAGAGCGGGACTTTGGCAAGGAGCGGTTTACAAGGTACAAAAATCAATCCGGTGATATAGAATTTTAAGGCAGACTAAATTGGGGCGTAAAGTCTCATTGCTCCTAAAGCAAAGAGACTGCTTTTGAAAAAATATAATTATTTTCTACAATAGGCTTTTTATTCTTTGTGCTTCCAATTTGGAATGAGATATCTGTATATAGCGATTACAACTATTCAATTCAGCGTATTGCAAAGAATAAATGGCATTATCCAGTTCTTGCTTTGCAGCAGAATGAACATCCTCCACAATCCAGTCCGCCGCTGTATCAATGTGTATTGAAGCAATCACCAGTTTTTCCGCACAGGTTTTTTTTGCCTGGCTGGAAACTAAAGAAGCTACTGTTGAGGCTAAATCATGGCACTGTTGTAAAATGGCCTCTTTATTTTCTAATGAATTCGCATAACTGCTTAAAGTTAGAACGGACAAACAGACTATCAAAGTTGCTTTTAACTTCATGTTAATCATATTAAACTCCTGTAATTGTTTGTATAAAACCGTTTTACATCGAATATCCATAAAATAATCAATGGCAGGGACATACCTTTCCAATTCAGCACCATAATCTGGCGAGCAATCGCTCAACTCTGAAATCAAAAAGGCTTAAGCAGTTCCTCTTTCCATAAGAAAAAGGAACTGTAACCGTAATCATTACAGATTAAGAATAGTTATCTTGTGGTATTCAGAACTAACTCGATAAAAGCAGAAAAATCCTTAACCAAAAGCATTAATTCCCGTTATATGTCTTCCCAACACCAAAGTATGCACATTATCGGTACCTTCATAAGTGAAGACCGACTCCAGATTAAGCATATGCCGAATGACATGATACTCAAGACTAATTCCATTCCCGCCCATTAGATTCCTACATTTTCTCGCAATTTTCAATGCTTCACGGCAAGCATTCCCCTTAGCCAGAGAAATCATAGTGGGTGTCTCACGGTGCTGATCTTTTAAGCGCCCAATCTGTAAATTAAGGCATTGTGCTTTAATAATTTCTGTATACATATCAGCCAAATCCTTTTGAATCAACTGAAACGAAGCCAAAGGTTTGGCAAATTGCTTGCGTTCCAGCAAATAATCCCGCGCGATATCAAAGCAAGCCATGGCAGCACCCATTGCGCCCCAGGCGATACCATAACGCGCCTGACTCAAACAGCTTAGCGCGGCCCCAAGCCCTTTTTCACTTTTCGGCAATAAATTCTCGTCTGGAACAAAAACATTATCAAAAACCAGCTCCCCGGTAATGGACGCTCGCAAAGACATTTTTAACTTAATTTCAGGGCAACTCATACCTTCAGATTTTGTATCGACAATAAAACCACGAATTCCTGCTTCTGTTTTTGCCCACACTATTGCTATGTCTGCGATAGGGGCATTGGTGATCCACATTTTAGCACCATTCAAAACCCAGCCACCCTCAACTTTTTTAGCATGAGTGCGCATACTGGCTGGGTCAGATCCTGAGTCTGGCTCAGTTAATCCAAAACAACCGATAATATTCCCTGCGGCCATCTCTGGCAGGTAGCGTTTTTTTTGCTCTTCACTGCCAAATTTAAAAATAGGATACATACACAAAGAACTTTGCACAGAAACAAAGCTGCGCAAACCGCTATCACCTCGCTCCAATTCCTGGCAGACTAAACCATAAGCAACATAAGAAGCTTCCGCACCACCGTATTCGGCAGGTAAAGTTAACCCCAACAAACCCAGATCAGCAGATTTTTTTATCAACTCTTTTGGAAAATGAGCATGCTCATAAGATTCAGCCATCAAAGGTATTACGTCATTGCTAACAAAACGAGATACACTATCTCGTATCATGCGCTCGTCATCATGTAATTGTTCATCAAGAAACAACAAGTCGTCCACTTTCCTTCTCCCTTTTATCTGACTGTAATGCGATTACCGCGTCTATAATACTTTCCTGACTTGGCAATAGATACTGCCAGGCCGTTCCTAATGGAATGAAGCAATCTTTGCCCGTAATCCGCTTGATTTTTAAACGTGGCGAAGCCTCTTCCATCAATAATGTCATCAATCCTTCACTAATTGAGCCGCTTTGTCTACCCTCATCAACAATTAAAATACGTTTTGCTTTGGCAATTTCTTTTAAAATGGCGTCTTTTGGCAAGGGGCTAAGCCAGCGCAAATCAATGATCTTGACAAAAATATTATGTACTTCTCGCAAAACCTTTTCCGCCTGCCGAGATAAATAATAGCCATTGGCATACGTTAAAATAACGGTATCACCCTCCCCGTATACGCCAACCTCTCCTTGAGGAATCATTTCATCAGGTGACGGGTATTCAAACAACCACCCATTATCCCCCGGGCTATACAAATCCTTGGTCATGTAGAGGGCGATTGGCTCTAAAAACACGACAACCCGTCCTTCTTCATAGGCAAGGCGCATACAAGTTCTCAACATTTTTGCTGCGTCCGGTCCATTAGAGGGGCAAGCCACTATAACCCCAGGTAAATCGCGTAAAACAGCTATCGAATTATCATTATGAAAATGGCCACCAAATCCCTTCTGATAAGCAAGAGAGGCGATTCGAAGTACCATAGGGTTTTGATATTGACCACTTGAAAAAAAAGATAAAGTGGATGCTTCTCCACGTAATTGATCTTCAGCATTATGCAGATAAGCTAAAAACTGAATTTCCGGAACAGGAATAAAACCATTATGTGCCAAACCAATAGCGGTGCCTATAATGGTCGTTTCATCGAGAAGAGTATCAAAAACCCTGCGTTGCCCAAAACGAGCCTGTAAATCAGCTGTAACTCGATAAACTCCACCTTTCTTTCCTACGTCCTCTCCAAAAATCAACATATTAGGATACTGCATCATCAGATCAGTCAAAGCGAAATTGATCTGCTGGCATAAATTACGTTTTAAGGCAAGTTGATTATAAGCTCCAGCAAATACTTGCTCTCGTCTATCATTATCCGGCAATGGGTGTTTTTGCTTTTTCTCAATGCGTGGAACAATGGAAGCCATTATTTCTTCAGCACAACTCATTCTCGGTTCTCTTATTGCCTCGAGCGCCTTGGCTTCAATTAAAGCTCGGTTGTCCTGATAAAGCTCGACCATTGCCTGTAAACTCATCCAACCCTCTCTGTACAAAATACCTGCAGTATGCAATAAGGGGTCGTTTGCTTCTCGTTGCTCAATTTCTTCCTGAGTATTGTATTGCGATTCAATATCGGAACCAGCATGGCCCAACAAACGGACACAACGCATGTGTAAGAACACGGGTTGTTTTTTTGTTCTTGCCAGATATTCTGCTTCCTGTGCTTTGGCAAAAACATCGGCAATGTTTAATCCATCACATTCAATGTAATGTATTCCTGGACGTGAGGAAACGGATGATTTAATCCAACTGGATGGAGTGGGTACTGAAATGCCAATCCCATTATCTTCGCAAATAAACACAATGGGTAGTGGATAATTTTGTTGGGTTATCCAGGAGCAAGTATTCAATGTGGCTTGACTGGTTGCATGGTTGGTTGAGGCATCACCAAAAGAACAAAGTATCACAGAGTCCGGCGCCAATTTACTTGGCAATCCTAACTCTCTCGCTCTGGTAATTGATAAAGCAGCACCTAAAGCTTTTGGTAAATGAGACGCGATAGTCGAAGTTTGAGGTGGGATATTTAAAGGGACACTGCCAAATACTTTATGCCTGCCTCCTGAGATAGGATCACTTGCCGCAGCCACTAATGACAATAAGATATCCTTTACTCCATCGATTCCAGGCAGTTGCTTTGCTCGTTGCAAGAAAAAAGCACCGCTGCGATAGTGCAAAAACGCCATATCACTCGCTCTAAAAACCTGGCCAAGTACCGCATTGCCTTCATGGCCGCTACTTCCTATCGTATAAAAAGACAGTCCTTTTTCCTTTAATTGTCTCGCAATAATATCAAGAAGCCGAGATTTAATTTGTGAGTCAAAAAATTCTATAGCGGTTTTCTTGTCTAATTCTGCTGTATCTGGACTCATGTTGCTTCTTAATTTAGGGAAATCCCCGTGCAACACTCTTTTCAGAAATTGTTCATCCACTACACTTGCTCTATCTAACATCACCACACCCTGTTTAAATTGCGCAATGACCAGATGAATAAGGCTATTTCAATTACATTTTGTGTAATGATTACTCTTATATCCATGCCTGGTATCCTTTCCCAACGAACTATAAAGAAACTCATAATTCTGCCGATAATTAAGACGATGAGTATATACTTATTAGGCAACTTACGAAACAGTCCAGCGGAGGACGACGATAAGAAAAAGCAGTCTAACTGATGATAAGGATGGTGTATGTCGGTCGAGATGAGCAAAACCCCCAATGCCAGATTCCCTCCTGGACAAGAAATCAAACTAACAAAACCGGCGACTGAACTTTATGTTGGACAAATTTTGAAAACGGTTATTGTCACAACACTGTCTAATGATCAAGTTCTTATCAATATTAATGGGCAGAATCTTAACGCAAAGGCATCTCATCATTTTACACCGGGAGAGCTATTTGAAGTAAAAGTCATAGCGAATCACCCTGAAACCATACTTGAAGTTCAACAAAAAACACCGGCTCCATCTCTATTGCAAAATGCGATACTTCACTATTTACCAAAACAAGCGCCGGCTACCAATCTTTTACAGACACTGACTCAATTGATGGCAGAAAATAATTTATCGGCGCCCATCAATCAGGTTATGAAAACCATTTTAGGCAATATCCCTGTTTTGACTCAATTACCTAATCAACTTATGCAAGCGATTAGTCAAAGTGGTGTGTTTTTAGAATCCAAATTATTAAAAAACAAAACCCCGCAAGAAATACAATCGGATTTTAAGGGGTTGTGTTTTAAATTATTACACAGTTTAGGCACAGACATTAAACTACCAATCCATCTGCCAAACGAGTTAGAATCTGGTTTTCCTCAACAAGCGCCCCTTCCTTTACCAGGAGCCATCCCTCAACCACTGGCTAAAAATACCTTATTGAATCTTATTGGATTGTCAACAGACGCAGTAAAACATATTTTACGTGAGCAAGTCACACAGGCATTAGCACGAATCACGACTAATCAAATTAATTATTTATCGCAGGAGAATCAAGAAACCTATCTAATCATGCTTGATTTTCCTTTAAAAACCCCTGATGGGATTGATGTAATCCCTATTATGATCAAACAACACAAGGCAGAACCTATGCACCTGTCTAAATGGTCAGTATCATTCGCTTTGAATTTATCCCATCTAGGAAGCATACAAGCTACGGTTTCAATTTACGCTAAAAATATTGATGTCAAGGTTAATAGTCAGCAAGCTTCAACACTGCGACTACTCAATGATTACCATAAGGATTTGGAAGAAACACTCTTTGAATCGGGTCTTCACTTAAGAGAATGGAAGCTACAAGTTGGGTTGGAAGAGAATCATATCGATGCGACAAACCTTCGTTTATTGGATATAAAAATATGAAAAGAAAGAAACCCATAGCTATTGCATTGCGTTATGATGGCAAATCTCCTCCCAAAGTAACCGCTAAAGGAGAAGGTTTAGTGGCTCAACAAATTATCAATACAGCCAAAGAATATGGCATTCCTCTCGAACAAAATGCCGAATTAACAGCGCTCTTATCTCAAGTTCGCCTCAATGAAGAAATACCCAAAGCACTTTATCTTGCTGTAGCCCAAATTTTGGCATTCCTTTATTACATCGATGGAAAGAAATCCAAAGAATAAATCCATCTGGAGTTACGAAAAAAACCAAGCTCTTTGTTAAAAAATGTTTTTAATTCGGTCATTTAGTTTATCTAAACTCCCTCATTAACAACATTTTTTGCCTTGACCTCGGAGTTTTTGGTAAGTTCTGTCCATATCAAGTGGATTTGAACTTATTCTAGAAAAAAGACTTAAAGACGCCCATAAAACATTGGCATTATTTGACCAAATAATCTACAATTTGGTTAAGTTATGGCGAGAGGTTTCACTATGAAATGGATAATGCTGATCGTAATTACTTTAACAACTGCAGGTTGCTGTTGTACCACAGCAGAAGTAGTTGAATACCAGCAAGTTACAGTTGCCGCTCCAGTGGTTGAGCCCGTGATTTTAGATGTCGATGATCCGGAACCTTTGGATGTGACTACCACCACTATTGAGTTTTACTAGGAAATTATCAAGCTTCACTATTTTTTGAGAATAGTACTAAATTCTATTTTTCAGTCCAGTTTTTAAGTGAAGCCACCACACAATCATTCAATTCGGGCTAAATTTGTGTCAGAAAAAACCTATTAATCTTACGTTAATGTTTGCCAGCTATAATAAAATAAACGTTATGATATGGAATAAACCATGCCACGAATCACTAAAAATATAAAAACATATGTCACCCATTTATTAAGTGATCTGGAACCAGTTGCCTCTCAAAATCAGCATCTTGCTTATGGTTATCCCGGCGAAAGACAGGTATTCAAAGACCCGATGCTGGATGGGAAGCAAGTCGTGGTAGTAAACAGTCAATACGATGAAAAGGGTAACGTTGTTACTGGACAACCTGATGTGATTCAAGAGGCGAATAATTATATAGATAATCTTGTAGCCGCTGCCAAATCTCTGATAGACAAAGATAAGAATGGTGAGAAAAATTTGAGAAAGAATGCCATTGATGAGATTGCAAAAACTTTCAAAAAATCCATTTCAGAAACCATTCCTTCCGACAAAGCAAAAGCGGATTTGTTTTCAAGTAAAAAAAGTTCTGCCAATAAAGACTTTCTGGAACAGTTGGCCAAAGTCGAATACAGTTTACAGCAATTCACACAAGCCGTGGCAAAAGCCTCAGGACACAAATTAAAAGCACTGGATAAGGAAGGGCATAATATTCGCAGTCATAATCGCGATACCTTAATTCATCGCTTTAAAGCGCCTAATTCCAAAGAAGGCGAAGAACAATTTATTATGTACATACCTTGTGGAAGGTACACTAAACGCCAACAAAGACTAATGGGCAAGGATGAATCTGAAGTCAATAGGGATCATGACACTACAAGCCATAAACGCTCTGATCTGGTCCTGGGCAACAGCAGTATGGCGCGTATGATTGCAGGGACAAGGCATTCTGATGGCACCGTTACTATTCACCATGACAGCTTTTCTGGTCCTGGCGCACGCATGCCCTATTCTGATTTTAAGGGAGCTGATGACTATAAAAAGCTGGCTATCAAAGCGGTCACTTTAATCAACCAGGAAGAAGTCATCCAAACCCTGGCACAGCGTCAAATTGATCGTATGACCAATGAAGACCTTTGGAATAAAATCCCCGAAGAGTATCGCCCTGATGTGCTTCCTCCTAATGAGGAGAAAGCAAGGGCACAACTGATAAAGCTGTATGTAGAGCATAATCCGTTATCTGTCACGGAATGCTATACACAAGTGGTAACGGCTGGGCAAAGGGTAGCGGCTGAAAATCAAAAAGAGCAATTCGAATACGTACGGCAAATGATGGATGCTTTTGATGGATCCAAAGCAAAAATCACCATTCAAACCAGTGCCAATACCGAAGTGGAAACAGAGGTTGGTTATCAAGCACGCATGAGTTCCTGGGGGGTGAATTGGTTTAGACAGGTTGGAGCGCTTAATCCTCTCTCAGACAATAGCGTCACAAAAAATCAAAATGCTCGTTTTGTAAATCAAATGACTGATGACGTCACCACCAATTTAGACAAAGTGGCTCAAAGCCTGACTGATTACGACAAAGCAGGTGCATTACAAGCGTTATTAAAAGGCCCGGATGTCAGCAGTCTGAATCAACAAATTACAGAGAAAGAAAATGCCTTAAAAGAGGTGAAAGGAGCCTATCGAGAAGCATTATTCAGCTACTTTGAAGAATATCAGAAAGGCCAAGGAAAATGGGATCAAGTCAAACTGGAACAATTGAAAAATCAGGTTGAAGGTTACGAAAAAAGCATTAAAACACAAGAATCGGCCATTTATGAGCTGCATAATCAAATCGATGCCTTAAGAAAGACTTATTACACAGAACACAAAGGACAAATCAATAAGGCTTTACAAGAACTTAAAGAACAAATAAGCCCAGTAATCCAGAATAAAGAAACAGGTCCTGAGACCAAATCCAGACTGCAGCACTTTTACAATTCATGCGCTTACCTTATTCAGGCTCAAGAGCTCTATTATGAGAACACTTGGCATCATGGCAAAAATAATTTCAAGCTGCAAACGTTAATGGCTTCTCTAGCCGGCGAACTGGATTATGCGAATACGAAAGGGTGTAAGAGCAATAATGACCGTGGCCAAAGATTGGCGCAAAAAATAGTTGGTAATGCCTTATGGACAGCAATGAGTGAGGATGGGTTATACACTGGTGAATTTCTGGATCATCGAAGGACACATGATAAAAAGGTCAGTAAAGTAGAACAACTTGATCGGGAGCTTACTACTATCCAGGCCCTTCATCATACTGCCAATACGGGTGTTTCCGGAGGAAAGTTTGAAATTCAGGATAAAGCCAATTTCGCTGATAATGGCCTTTTCGGCAAGATCGCTAATTTTGCCAAAGTAAAAGAAATGGGACCTGAAAACGCTTTTACAAAAAATCTGGGTACAAAAATTAAAGCGGGTCTCGGGCTTGGATTGCTAGCGGCCGGCGGATTAGTCGCTCTTACTTTGTTATTCCCCCCGGCAGGCTTGGCTGTGGCGGCATTGGGAATTGGTGTGGCCACAGGTGCTGCCATTGTTGCTGGCGTTACCTTTGCGGCCACTTATCTATTTGGTACTGCCATTGATGCCATTAATAACAAGATAGAAGAAGGAAAGATTAAGTCGATTGTCCGTGAGGGTATGAAGACAGCATCAGAAAATTCACAAGAGCACAAAACCGAACAACAGGATAATTTAACAGTGAATGCCAAACTCCATCAAAAATTAGGAGTGACGCGAGAATCCGTATTGGAAAGAAAATCTACTCCTGAACACAAGCTTGAAAAACCAAAAGTTATGACCCCAAAAGTTGACTTAACACCAGAGGTGGTGGATGATAAGCGAAGCGAAAGCACCGTCACACCAGTAAACTTCTAAGGGTTATAATTTTAACATTCTAATAATGAAAAAAATCAGCTCTCTTATTCTTCTTTTTCTCATAAGCACGGCCAGTTTTTCTCTTCCCAAAGGCTTTGTTTATTTACACGATATAGCGCCTGATATCATTGAAGACATGAGATACGCTACCAATAACAATTTCATAGGAAATCCTATCCCAGGTTACAAACGCGGGGTATGTATAGTCACCAAACAAACTGCGCAACAATTAAAAAAAGCGGAAGAATACATCAAAACCAAAGGGTATACGCTTAAAGTATATGATTGCTACAGACCACAAAAAGCTGTTGATTATTTTTATAAGTGGAGCCGCAATGCCAAAGACAAGCGCATGAAACCTGAATTTTATCCTCGTGAAATGAAACAAGATTTGTTTAACCGAGGTTATATTGCTCTAACCTCTGGCCACACACGAGGAAGTACCCTTGATTTAACGCTTGTGAAACGAACGACCTCTCGAGAAAAAAAATCTGATCATCATTTAACACGTTGCTACGATAAAACACCAAACTATCTGGATGATGATTCGATCGATACAGGAACTCGTTTTGATTGTCTGGATGTGTCAGCAAATATTGATTATTCCAAGTTGAGTAAAAATCAGAAAGCCAATCGAGAATTACTACAAAAACTCATGAGACGCTTTGGTTTCAGGTCTTATTACTATGAATGGTGGCATTTCACTCTGAGACATGAACCTTATCCAAACACCTATTTCAATTTTCCAGTCAAATAAATTATTAATATCAGAATTAACTCTAATACGCCTATTCATGTACAGGATGAGACAGCTAAGTCCGGTCCTTGTGCGACAATTAAAACCCAGCATGGGCTTATTTTCTCTTTAATGATCATATTAAATATATATTGAATATTATTTATTCATAAGTTATTCTTGCCAGCCATTTCAATTCCATATTACTAACGGAGAATGATAGATGCGTGTTGCAAAATTACTTTTATTGACTTTGGCATTGAGCGGGAATTTATTTGCTCAAGATATCAAAGTAGTAGGAACATTAAACCAGACATTAAAAGCCCCGCAAAATAAAACACTCAATACAAAACCCGCCATACAACAAATCAAACTGCTTAAAATGCAATTGTCAAATTCTGCTATCAAGGCACTTGCGAGAAAAACAGACATTACACTCAAAAAACCAAATACCATAGCCACATCAACGGCTCTCCCCCCAAAAATAGAATTAGGTATGAATAATGTACCCGTTCTGAACCAGGGAAGCTTTGGAACTTGCGTCACCTTTGCAACTACCGCAGCCGTAGATGCCGCTTTAAACAAAGGTGACTACATCAGTCAATTGTGCCAATTACAACTGGGTATGTATCTGGAGAAAAACGGTCATTCACCAAGTGGATGGGATGGCTCATTAGGGCGTATCGTCTTAAGTCAAATGGAAAATTTTGGGGTAGTCAGCAAAGAAAAACAAAAAACCCTGGGATGTGGTGGACTAACTGAATACCCAGACAGCGAGCAACCAACTCCTGATCATGCCATGTCGCTTGAGCAATTCCATGAAATGAGTGAAGATCCTGAGACTAATCCTGTTATTTATACGCCTATCCTGGATGTTTATCAGGCTGTATTAGACAGAACAGACACCAACAAAACCATTAATGATATAAAAACCGCCTTGAATCAAAAAGATCGGGTTACTTTTGCCGTATTATTGCTGGATTTTGATTTGGGTGTTATGGGTGCTGTGGGAACGAATAAAACACAATTCGATACCTGGGTGCTGACTCCTGAAATTGCTCGTGATATTTATCTGCGTCCTTTTTTTGGTGGTCATGAAATGATTATCACTGGATACGATGACAATGCCATCGCTATTGATGACAATGGCCGGGAACACAAAGGATTGTTTACTTTACGTAACTCATGGGGTGAGCAATTTGGAGACAAGGGTAATTTCTACATGTCCTATGATTACTTCAAGGTTTTAACCATTGAAGCACAACGTATCCGTGCTCTTGCTGATAATGAATCAGAAGAAGACTCGATGACTGCCTGAACAAATCACCATCATAAAATAAATATGATCGGTTAAACTAAACTCCCCTCAGCATAGTTCACTTTGCAAGTGGACTAGATGAGAGGATTCCTAACAGCCAAACCTGATTCACCTAGAGGTCTTACGAAAAAGCCCAATCTTTTTGTTAAAAAATGTTTTTAATTCGGTCATTTAGTTTATCTAAACTCCCTCATTAACAACATTTTTTGCCTCGACCTTGGGGTTTATCGTAAGTCCTGATCTATTTTAAGTCATCTGGAATAAGAAATTTCCCCATAAGAACAGCACAAACTATATCATTTAAAAATCATTTTGTGTATAATATATTCACATTATTTTTCTTGCAAACATCATGACCCAAAAACCAACTAAAATCACACACCTTGTAGTATTAGGAGATAGTTTATCCGATAGAGGAACACTTAATAAACGGGAACTGCTGGGCTTTATCCCCATGAGTTATTTAAGTGGATTAAGAAGCAAATCTCCAAAAGGTCGATTCACTAATGGTTTTCTTTGGGGAGACTACGTCGGCGCGACTACAGCGGAACAATTCGAGATTGAACATATCCGAAGAAAATTAAGATTGCATAATAATGCAAGAGACAATGCAGATATAGGCGATGAATTACTCACCAACGATAAGGAGAGAAGAGAAAATGAAAACTCTTTTAGCTTAAATGAAGACAATCATATTCTCTTTAAAGGGGCAAGATTTGCCCGCTTCTATTGCGAAGGGGGATTAACTTCTCATGACTATTCCTGTAGCTTTACCTTTAACCTGGTTCTGTTTTTTACAAGGCTGATTCTGGCCACTTTGGGAGGAAAACGAGCACAATTATTGGCTGATGATAAAAAATACAATATTTCCAATCTCGAAAAATCTGAAACATTAGTTGTGGAGTGGTCAGGCGCGAATGACTTGATCACTGCCAATGACAGGCCTTCTCGTGCGGCTGCAGATAAAGCCGTTAACGACCGAATGCAAAATATTGAAGCGCTTATTCATAATGGGTACAGGAATTTTGTTTTATTCAATTTGCCCAATCTCTCATTAACTCCAAGATTTCAAAGAAAAAATGCAGAAGAACAACGTAATGCATCAGATTGCTCTGAATATTTTAATCAGCAACTGCAGGCGAAATCTCTTGAGTTAATCAACAAATACAAAGAATTGGGAATTCCTGTCAATCTCTCCGTCTTTGATGTTGATGGGCAATTTAAGGAAGTTTACAGTAATCCCGAAAAATATGGCTTTGATAGAGACAAGTTAAAATCACCCTACGTTGAATCGGATCTTTTTAAAGAAAATCAGAAAAACCCTATTGATCAAAAAGAACATATTTCACCAGGCAGAGGATATATGTTCTGGGATGATGTTCATCCGACTACAAAAATGCATGACTGGTTAGCAGAACGTTTCAAAGAAAAATACTACGATAAAATGTTTCGATTTGAGCCACCTCTTCAAGCAAAGCATAGGCACAAAGAAACTTCTGATGCTCTGGTAAAAACGACGGACTCCATGGCTAAAATCGACAAGCCGGTAAAGAAGCTTCCGGAAAATATTGTATCGCTGTTGAATACTATCCATTCAAGAGCACAATTAATGTGTCAATCCACTGATTCTAAACGGCGTGAAAAAGGTGAATTATTAAAACATTTTATTTTTGAGATAAAATGCCAACATGGAAATCTTGAAAACATCTATGGGTTTATCTCTGCATTTACCTTAAACCCCAATCATGCAAAAATAATAAAAACTCACCAAAATCCAATAATTGACTTCTTTAGAAATAAGGTAACGACAAGAAGCGAGGATGATATTGCTGCCTTACAAAAAGCAGTCGCAGCGTATTTACAACCTAAAGACAGCAAGGAACATCTCGTTAAGCTTACTCAGTAAAGGAAATCCCAATTTAATTGATCTGGTAAGTTTTAATGCATCCCTGATAGGGAACACGGTTGCTTTTCACTCCATAAAATAGTCCTGCTTCCAGATTATTACATACTTGATCTGGACTTAAGGTATCCAGGCACTGGGGTATCGTTTTATTTTGGCAATTTGGAAAAATGGCTTCAGGAGTATTCATGGCTTGATAATATTCATTACCCCAGTCATACAAATCGGACGAATAATAAGTAGTAAAATTGCTGACTCTCATTTGCTTGTCTAAATCAAAAATTTTCATTCCGGGATTGTTGTGATGTGCCCGGCTAATTCCGGGAGTAGAAAGCGCATAAATAGTTGACCCATCGGATAATTTTATTCTCCTGAATTCCTCCATATGGGAGTGTGAGAACAGTATGGTGATTTGATCATAGGAACGATGATATTTCTCCAATAACTGCAAAAATCTATCCAGATAAATTTCATGCCAGAACCGATTTCCATTATAGGCTGTTCCAGGAGGAACATGCATAGCCAGCAACAATTGCTTGGCACGGTGGTTTTTCAATTGTTGCTCAAGCCAAAATAATTGTACAAAGGCATCCCTTTGTTGGTTAGGATACTTTGGTAAAAAAACAGGAGTTTTGGTCCATTGAACTGAATTAAGTGCTATTAAAATAATATCTTTATTATCAGGGATGACATAACTGGAGTAATACCCATCCTTGTGCATATGAGTATCGTCTATAATTAACCCATCACAATGAGCGCAAGCACCAGCCCAATCCGAAGCTAAATTGAGCGGTGATTTATTGTCTGAAGAAAATGGCTGATAATTACCAAGCAAGGAATCATTATTCCCTGTAATATAAAACATTGGCTTTTGATCTGGATTGGCTTCATACAAACCATGAAATACAACTTGTTCGTATTCTTCTTTTTTAGATGTAGAAAATAACGAGTGGGTAGGCAAATCGCCCAAATGCAAAATAAAGTCTACCTTTTGAGACAACTCCTCAAATCGTTTGAACGTGACATCCAAAAACTCCTTTCCAGTATCCTGCCCATCCTTTGCTATATTTTCTGCACCATAATGAATATCAGAGATCGTTAGAAACTTTGGCGCAGAAAAGGCTAAAGAAACCAAGCCTGTCAACAAGAGAACAACCCGAATAATAAAATCCAATTAACACTCCAAATCAATTTATACTGATATTCATCAGTCCTCAATTATAGCTCTTTTACAGTCACTTTGAATACGGCACAGCCCGAATGCAGAAAAAATATTCTATTTAACGAGTTATATCGATAAGGATTACATAAGAACCAGTCGAGATCCAGGATACATTCGGGCTGATGAGAGGCATAAGCATCGTCTCGAAACCCTAGCACGAAATATGAAATCTCATGCAAGGCTTCGCGACGGCATAAATGAGCTCCGCTAAAATGTTTGCAACGCAGCAATAAATAGGTAAGGATTATATGAGAACAAGTCGATATACAACGTCCGCTCAGGCTGAGGAGATGCATAAGCGTCGTCTCGAAGCCTTGGCACGAAATATGAAATCTCATATCAAGGCTTCGCTACAGTATAAATGCCTCCTCAGCCCAAACGGTTCGAGATAACGTTGGAAGAGCCCCGCATGACTTTTTGTAATACGAGGCCAGTCTTTCTTTTAATTATCAAACTCAGATTATACCGCTTCCCGAATTATCCAGGTCCTTTCCGCCTTATTTTCAGACCAAGGCGTTTGCACCCAAAGAAGCAAAGGTTTTCCTGATGGTGTAACAGGCATCACTTTGGAAGACAAAGCTACAGCGAACGAATATTTCTTGCCAATTGATTGTAAAGCTTTCCAAACGCTATTCGCATTAGACTGATTGTCTGTCACGATTAATTCATTGCCCCGATAAACCACATTCACATCCTGCCCTCTTAACACCTGTCTTACTGCCGTTTCCAAACGCCTCCATTTGGCTTGATGAACTCTCTGTAACTCAATTTGTGTAGGATTAAATTGGAACTTAATGCGGCTATGAGGAGACAATACCCGTGCCAGTCGACTGCTTGTTGGACTTTGCTGCAAGAAATAAGTGCACAATGCGTCTAATAATGGACGCCCTGGCCCAGCCGGTTTCCCGGGTAATCTATTGATATACATAGCAAAAGCCAAGGTATGGCCATTAGCAGTATACAAGTAACCGGATAAGCTATTCATACCTGTCATCGTCCCGGTTTTAGCCCGCACAAATCCTTGTTGATTTGGAGTTTTAAACCGTTTTTGCAAAGTACCATCCCGACCGGAGATAGGTAAGGCAGCGATGTATTCATAAGATAATGGGAAGCGTTGATACAAGAATTTTAAAAGCGCCATGGTTTGCTCAGGGGTTACCAAATTATAACGTGATAACCCTGAACCATCTGTAAAAATCGAGTCTTTTAAATCAATTCCTGTTTGTTGCTGCAAAAAGTTTTTAATTACTGGCTGTGCCTGCTTCCAATCTACAGGACTTCCCTTAATTTTAGCAGCAGCATGCAAATATAAACTATCAGCATATAAATTATCAGAAGGCTTTAAAGTATCTGCCATCAGTTGGGAAATTGGCTTTGAATAGCGAGTGGCGATCAATAAAGTACCAAAAGGCGCTCTTCCAAGCAAAACCTGCCCATTTAATTTAATATTAGACTTGGCAAGCTCACTCACAATCATTCCCTGGGCATACACAAAAGGATTCTTTATAGCGATACGTTGCTGAACAGCCCATTGCCCCAAGCCAACACAACCTCTTACCGTTAAATTATTCTCCGGATCCAAATAAAACCCCACACCACATCCTTTCTCACTAGCCTTCGTGGTCGCTTGATTATTCAAGTTAATGGTGCCCCCGCCATCATCTACTTCAACAATAGCAGGATCACCTGCTTTAGCTCCCGGGTTCACCGTGATTGTTAATCGGTTAGAATCAACCATCAAAGGTGCTATTGGCGCACCATAACTATACGATAAATCAGAAGTTAGCCAGCCTGGGGGATAGGCTGGAATGGACATCAGGCTACTGTCAATGATCACGTTACCTTGAATGGTTGTGACATTCCAATCCTTGAGTGAAGAAAGCAAAGTTTTTAAATCTTCTCTGCTAAACGAAGGATCGCCACTGAGATGCAAATACAAATTTCCGTGCAAAACACCTTGTTGTAATTGATTGGCACTTGTACTGAGTTGATTTTTAAATTGGTAGTCTGGCCCTAGAGCCATTAGTGCAGCGGCCTCAGAAAAAAGTTTCATATTGCTGGCAGGAATAAACAAACGATTGGCATTGCGTTTATACAGAGTCTCGCCAGAGGTTAGATCAGTCACTACTATCCCCAGGTTTACATGGGGATTTAACCGATTAATTAATTTATCCACCTCGAACTGCATACTTGCCGCATGAGATGACAGTGACCATACTGCCCACATGAATGCCCCAGTCAACGTCCTTTTCATTTAAATAGCTTCCTTAACATTGAATTTCACAATATAAATCAGGTTGAATTGTTTGATACATAGTGACAATTTCTGAGTTAGTTCCGATAAGCTAATCATATCTCAAGCCCAAACGCTCCAAAAGCCCTGCAAGGGTATCATTATCAAAAAATTTTACTTTTAACCAACCTCCATCTTCGCCATCGTTTATAATTTGTACAGGAGCCCCCACTTGTTCAGCCAGGATAGTTTGTAACCGCTCAATGTCTCTGTCTTTTCTGGGGTTTTTGGGGCTGTTCATATCTTTATTTTTATAAGATTTAATTTCTTGCTCTAATTGCCTGACAGACCATTCTTCTCCAATAACCTGCTGAGCAAACATTTCTTGCCGATCGGGATTTAAGCCAACCAATACGCGAGCATGCCCAAAAGATAACGCTTTATCTCGCACTAACTGTTTAACCTTATCTGTTAAGGTAAGGAGACGAAGAATATTTGCGACATGGCTACGAGATTTACCCACCAGCGCTGCGATCTCGTCCTGATGATAATGGAATTCTTCAAGTAAACGCTTATAACCAGTAGCCTCCTCAATTAAATTCAAATCCTGGCGTTGAATATTCTCGATCAAAGTCAGGGCACAAGCTTGTTTATCACTATACTCTCCAATTAGACAAGGGATTTCATTAAATCCTGCCAATTTGGCCGCACGCCATCTTCTTTCCCCTGCAATAATCTCATATCGCTCTTTTGCTATGGGCCTTACAACCAAAGGTTCAATTAAACCTTGAGAAGAAATTGACTGAGCCAATTCCTGTAGCTCCGTTGTATTAAAATCTTGTCTGGGTTGATACTGACCTGCCTGCAGGCTTGTAATAGGTAAATAAGTAAATCGGGGTTGCATAGGAAAAAATAAAAAACATAAGGATATGAAATTGTTTCACAATAGTGCCTGGAATGGAATTGTATTCGGTTTATCTACCAACAAAGAAAAACCCTGAAATGAAAAAAACTTATTCTAAACAGTAGGTCTGTTTATTATTTTTTCCTCATTTTCCTTGCTACTTTCAGATTGAACTCCAAAAAAACGAATAGTCGAGTGATAAGGTACTTCTTTGGATTTGGATTTTAACTCTTCAGCGAAGTCGGGATATTTTTCTAACAGTTTCTTGCCCAGCCCAATAATATACGAATCCTTGGAATTTTGAATGAGGCGCATGTAATGTGCAGCAGTAATCAAGTCATTTGTAGCTCCGGATTTCAATAAGATCTCACATGCCGATAACATAGCATTCGTGCAACCTTGGGCAGCTGATTGCAAAATCATCTGCTTATGCTGTGATGATGAGGGAGAATAAATTTGTGCCAGACGAAATAAAGCCAAAGGATTTGTTTTAGCTAATACCTGCATTTCAGGCATACGCTTCACTACGGCTTGTTTTAATCCCGGATTATCAGGTTCTCGTTGTAATTGTTTCACCAAAGCAACAAATTCGCTACTTGGATCTAATTGCGCGGCCATACCTCAACCTTTGATTATTATCTTCATTAAAGACAGAATAAATGCTCAAAATTAAGACAAAATTAAGGGTTGGCATTTTTACAGTTTTTTTACATTTAACTGCTTTTTTAACCGAATTTTAAAGATATACATGCTAAAAAATTTTCTATTGCGAGCAAAACAGGGAATGAAAATTAAGATAATTTCTCATACCTGTCCCAACCCAAATGAAACAGCATGTGCGCTAAAATTGCTGAGGTTAGTCCATATTGCCAAAATAAAAAACCAAAGAGTATGGACTGCGAAAGACTCAATAATACAAAAGAGTAAAGAAATCGTCTGGATGGTGTGCAACCTGCTGCAATATAGGCTGGAAGTTGGCCTACAGCAAAAATAAATGCACTCAAAAATATTGAAATAATTATAATTTCCGAATTAATTTGACTTGTAAACAATAAAGCAAAAAAGCACACTACATTCATTAATCCCCATCTGGCAATTACCTCTTCTACAACCCCTCCATAAAGGACACAACCATCAAGTCCTATTTTGGACCGTAATTCCGACATAATCTTGAAACTTTTTTCATCAAGTATGGAACCAAGCAACCCATAATACATTATACAAAAAATAACCAACCCTAAAAGGGCATATAAAAAAGTAGGTAATAAAATCACTTGAAAGGAATCCAGGCTGGCTTTGCCTTGCAAAAGACCTTCCAGAAGAGGATCGCCTAGCCCGGTACGTGAAGACAGGATGGAGCCAGCAAAACTCATGACAAATGTCATAAATAAGGTTTGCAGCACAACAAAACGACTAAATCTTTTTTTTAATCTCTCGGTATTATCGGCTAGCAGAAAATATACCAGGCGATGCATCACGATTAAAACACCAGGAATGGATAAACAAAACAAGACAATAATTACAGGCCAATCAATTATCATTTTTTATCCTTTCGCAATACACTGTAAAAAAAACCGTCCATACCGTGCTCCCCGGGTAATATCTGTTGACCATGCCCAGTCCACCTTCCCCAGGACCATTTGTCATCAATCACTTGACAATCTGGATGCCCTGCAACAAATCGAGCGATTTGCAACTCATTTTCATCACTCATAATAGAACATGTGGCATAAACCATTAAACCACCCGGCGCAAGCAGTGGCCATAATGAATTCAACATGTTGGATTGTAACTGAGAAACTGCCAAAACCTCTTCATTCGTTCGTAATAATTTGATATCAGAGTGGCGTCTAACCACTCCTGTAGCAGAACAGGGGGCATCCAATAAAATGCGATCAAAGGGATGACCATCCCACCAGCTTTTGGGTTCCGATACATCGCCATGCACTATCGTTGCTTTCAAATCCAATCGATTTAAGTTATCTCTTACCCGTTGTAACCGCTGAGGGTCTAAATCCAATGCAACACATGAAACCAAATTAGGTTCCCTCTCCAAAATATGGCATGTTTTTCCACCAGGAGCACAACAAGCATCCAGCACTCGCTGCCCGGATTTTAAAGACAATAAATATGCGGCTAATTGAGGCGCCGCATCCTGAACTGACACAGAACCTTGTGCAAAACCAGGAAGTGTCATCACATCACATGGGATTGCCAAAGTAATTCCATCAGGTACAACAGAGTGTTTAAAAGCCTCTATCCCAGATTTTTTTAGCAAATCAAGATACTCATCAACTGAGTTTTTCAACACATTGACTCGCAAAGTCATGGGTGGGTGCCTATCATTCGCCTCAGCGATGCATTGCCAATCGTTTGGCCAATCCTTTTGCAGGCGCTGAAGTAACCAGCTCGGCTGTCCATAGGTAAAAACCGGGTCTGCTGCCAGCTTTTCCAGAATATGGCCTTGTTGACGGCAAAAATTTCTTAGCACGGCATTCACCAATCCTTTTGCCCAATTTTTTTTAACCTGCCCAAGTAAAGACACTGTCTCCTTCACCACAGCATAATCCGGCTTATTCATATACTGCAATTGATAAATACCAATCAACAAGACTATCCATACCTCACTATCTTTAGGTCGCTTATTGATTAAAGTATCGGCTATGGATTGTAATCGAAAATAATGACGACAAAATCCATAGCAAATTTCTTTTGTCATGGGAGAGAGCTCTTGCAGAGACATCAAATGGGACAGGTTTTTCCTGCTTTCTATCAGGGCCGTTAAAATTTTCAAGGCCTGGAATCTATCATTTGCTTTCATTGCAAGATTAAACCAGTATGCAATTGTGTTTTACCAGAATTTAGCCAATCCTTAACTGAAATGACCTTTGCTCCGGGAAATTGAATCTTTTCCACTAACAATGCTTTATCACTGGTCGAGACCAACATCCCATTTTTATCAATATTTAACACCATGCCGTGCTTCTCGGTACTCATGATCTCAGTTAATTTTGCCTGATGAATTCTGAGCATTAATTCCCCAGCCAGCGTATAGGCAATGGGCCATGGATTAAATGCACGAATTTTTCTATCTATTTCCACTGCAGACTGATGCCAATTAATTCGTGCCTCTTCTTTATTAATTTTACCAGCATAGGTAGCTAATTCATTGTTTTGCAATTCAAATTGCGCTGAATTAGATGCTAAAGCCTCCAAAGTATCTAATAAAGGCTTTACTGAAATTTTTGCTAATTTATCATGCAAACTTCCAGCGGTATCCGAGGAAGTGACAGGACAGCTAGCTTTACATAACATAGGGCCTGTATCCAGTCCAACATCCATTTGCATAATGGTCACTCCGGATTCAGTATCACCATATAAAATGGCATGTTGGATTGGAGATGCCCCACGCCAGCGCGGTAACAATGAAGCATGGACATTAATGCAGCCCAAACGAGGAATTTCCAACACTGCTTTCGGCAATATTAATCCATAGGCTATCACTACCATTACATCAGGCTTTAATGCAGAAAGTTCATCGATAGCGTCTTGATTTTTAAAATTAAGTGGTTGATAAACTGATATCTGGTGGTCTATTGCCCATTCTTTTACAGGAGACTCCTGTAATTTACGGCCTCGCCCAGCTGGCCTGTCAGGCTGAGTATAAACAGCCTTGAGATGATGCCTTGATTGAATTAAAGCATCCAGACAGGGTAACCCAAATTCTGGAGTTCCAGCAAAAACTATAGTTAAATCATTCATGGTTTACGAGCTTGTAAACGCTTGAACTTATCTAATTTCCGACGAGCCATCATTCTCTTCAATGGAGACAACATATCGACAAACAATTTGCCATTCATATGGTCAATTTCATGTTGTAAGCACTCGGCAAGCAGCCCTTCACCCGTTATTTCAAACGGTTTGCCGAACCGGTCCAAGGCCTTCACTGTCACTTTTTCAGCTCTGACTACGGTATCATAAGCCCCTGGGACAGACAAACAACCTTCTTCAAATTCTTTTTCGCCATGAGAAGAAACTATTTCAGGATTAACAATAACGATCTGCTCTTTTTTATCTCCCACTATATCAATGACAGATAAACGCAAACTCACCCCTATTTGCGGCGCGGCAAGCCCGACTCCTCGCGCATCATACATTGTATCAAACATATCATTGATTAGTGTCTGTAAACTCTCATCAAAAGTATCAACCGGTTTAGCTATTTTTCTTAACCGTTCATCAGGTAAATAAAGAATCTTACGAATTGCCATTGCTTATCTGGTTCTCTGCACATTAATCGTGATATTATCCCCGATATACAGTAATGCTGCAAGATGCTAAGGCTCAACTAAAGGGATTGATACATGAAATATTGTCTCCTCATTTTCTGTTTCATCATATCATCCATTGCTCATGCCTTAAGTCTAAGACCAGATTCTCCTTCTCGTTATGTTGTACAACCTGGAGACACTCTATGGAGTATTTCCAGCCGTTATTTGAATAATCCCTGGGAATGGAAAGCATTATGGCGCGCAAACCCCCAGATTCAAAATCCTGATCGACTGTACCCTGGCGCAGTGCTCGCTTTAGAGTATTATCAAAACACCCCCTATCTCAGAGTTCTGTCTAATGGAACAGTCAAGCTTTCCCCCAATATAAGACTGACGCCTCAGGAAGACGCTGTTCCACCAATCCCATTGGGTGATATTAAACCTTTTTTGGACGAATCGTTAATCCTGGATGTTAATGTCCTGAGCAGAGCACCGTATGTGGTGGCGCTTATGAGTGAACGCATGCTTGGCGGGCAAGGAGATGAAATTTATGTCAGAGGTTTACATCCCTCCAAAGAGATGCCTCAAGGAGGCACCATAGGATATTCTATCTTCAGGGGAGGGAGAAATTATTTTGATCCGATAACCCATGAATTATTAGGCTATAAAGCGGTCCTGGTCGGTTATGGAGAGTTGATTGCCGGCGGCGAGCCAGCTACAGTTTTATTGACCAGTATCAATCAAGGCATCAAAATCAATGATAAGGTATTGATTAATAACCACCCTGAATTTGAATTATATTTCGAACCCGAAACTCCTGCCAGACAAGTCAGAGGATACATTATTGAAATGCCTGACAATATGCCTGTTGGAAATACACAAGAGGCTGTAGGAGGGGTAATCATCATTAATCTTGGAGAAACATCCGGATTGAAACCGGGAGATGTTTTGGCAATCTATGGCAAGGAGCGTATTGTCAATGATCCCCAAAATCATCTTAGACCTATTACCTTACCGCAAGAGCGTCTTGGTGAAGCCATGGTGTTTCGTGTATTCACAAAAGCGAGTTACGCCCTGATAGTAAGATCCACGCGTGCTATTCATTTATTAGATACAGTAACGAACCCATGAATAATCTGCAACCTCTCCTCGCCTTAAACAGGATGAAAAAAATTGGCCCCCGAACCGTATTAAAACTTCAAAAAAGATGGCCTGATTTAAACCTTATGTTCCAACTGTCCAGTATTGAACTGGAAGAAATGGGCTTGCCGCCTTGGCTGGCACAAACCATAAAAACTTTTGACCTGAACTTTATAAAAGCTGATTTGGATTGGTTGAATTCCTCAGAAAGTCATCATATTTTAACTTGGGATTCCCCCTATTATCCCGCATTGCTCAAAGAAATAGCCGATCCTCCCTTTATTTTATACGCCAAAGGTGAACTGTCCGCTTTGACACAACCTAACCTGGCAATTGTTGGAAGTCGCAATGCTTCTGTAACAGGAAACGAGAATGCTCGAGCATTCTCCAAAGAGATTTCCAGGCATGGGGTAACCATAGTGAGTGGTTTGGCCTTAGGAATTGATGCTCATGCTCATTTAGGTTGTCTGGAAGGAGGCGGCAAAACGATAGCGGTCTTAGGTACCGGAATTGATTGCATCTATCCGCGTCGACATTTAAAATTAGCCGAGCAAATTACAGACAATGGTTTATTATTAAGCGAATTTCCTTTAAAAAGTCCGCCAATCGCTGGACATTTTCCACTCAGAAATCGTATAATAAGCGGTCTATCATTATGCATTTTGGTTATCGAGGCAGCAATTAAAAGCGGTTCTTTAATTACAGCAAGAATGGCTCTGGAACAAAACAGAGATGTATTGGCTATTCCCGGATCGATTCATAACCCGTTAGCCAGGGGCTGCCACCACTTATTGCAGCAGGGTGCAAAATTAGTAACCTCAGTGGCTGATGTTTTCGATGAGCTAAAAATTGAGCACCATCAGTTCGCTTCTAATAAACCAATTTTTTCCCTTGCCAGCGGTGAGGAAAACCTAGTAAAGTTCATTGGTTTTGAAACTACGACTATAGATCAAATCATTGTTCGTAGTGGATATAGCATGGAACAAGTCGCGAGTGGACTGGCTGAACTAGAATTGAAAGGGGCTGTTATGGCAGTTCCCGGTGGCTATATAAGGTGTGAATATGAAAGATAATTTATTTGAAATGTTATTGAATTTGTTTGAAAAAAGTCTTACTCAACTCCAAAAAAGCCATAAATCCAATGATCAGGACTCCCAAAATCAATTGCTTGAAGAAGATCTTTTAAGTACTGAAGAGCAATCAGTATTTATCAAATCCGCTCAACAGAAATCAACTCGTATTTTTACTTACGATGAGCAAATGAAACTGACAAAAGCCAGTTATCAATTTCTAATGCGCATGAAATTATGGAATATCCTCGATATCGATCAATTTGAATCAATAATTAATCAACTACAATTCTCTGAATCTCGTATTGTAACCTTGCAAGAAACAAAATGGACTATAAGAAATGCTCTGGCATCCACCTTGAATGAAGAGCAATTAACTTTTCTTGATCTTGTGCTATACCAAACAGAAGATGAATTGACAATTCACTAATTAATGAGTGTACTGATATCAACCCATTCATGAACTGTTAGTGAGCCACACAACCCATAAAGGATAAGGTTTATTTGATATGAGTAAACACTTGGTGATCGTTGAATCGCCCGCTAAAGCTAAAACAATACAGAAATATTTAGGAAATGACTATGACGTGTTAGCGTCTTATGGTCATGTACGTGATCTGCCTGCTCGTAAAGGGTCAGTAAACCCTGAAAAACATTTTGCCATGACTTATGTTCCTATTGAAAAAAATGCGAGACATATTGATACCATAGCAAAAACTCTTAAAAAATCAGACTCCCTACTGCTGGCAACAGACCCTGATAGAGAAGGAGAGGCTATCTCGTGGCATATTTTTGAATTAATGAAGGAACGAAACCTTTTAAAAGACAAATCGGTTCATCGAATCTTTTTTAATGAAATTACAAAAGCAGCAATCCAGGATGCAATTAATCATCCACGCTCCATTTCCATGGATTTGGTTAATGCCCAACAAGCCAGACGCGCTCTTGATTATCTGGTTGGCTTTAACTTGTCCCCTTTGCTGTGGAAAAAGATTCGACGAGGATTATCTGCCGGACGAGTTCAAAGTCCTGCGCTTAGGTTAATTGTTGAGCGCGAAGAAGAAATTGAACGCTTCATTGCTCAGGAATACTGGAAAATAATCGCAAAGTGCGCCCATGCCAGCACGGAATTTGAAGCACGACTGACTCATTATAACGAAGAGAAACTTCAACAGTTTTCAGTCACTCAACAAGAACAAGCCCATGAAATAAAAAAGCAGTTGATAACACAAGCACAAGGCTTTTTAACCGTTGCCCAAATTGATAAAAAACAGCGTAAACGAAAACCATCTCCTCCCTTTATTACCTCTACCTTACAACAGGAAGCCGCCAGAAAATTAGGTTTCACAGCACGTAAAACCATGATGGTCGCTCAGCAATTATATGAAGGTATTGATATAGGTACAGGAACAGTGGGTTTAATCACTTATATGCGTACTGATTCAGTCAACCTGGCAAAGGAAGCAATTGACGAAATACGTGACTATATTACACAGCGTTATAAAGCGGATAATTGCCCGAATTCTCCTAGAATTTACAAGACTAAATCTAAAAACGCTCAGGAAGCACACGAAGCCATTAGGCCAACTTCTATCAAACGAACACCAGAAATGGTGCAAGGCTCTCTGACAAGCGATCAATTTAAACTCTATAGCTTAATCTGGAAACGCACAGTAGCCTCCCAGATGGCTGATGCCATCCTGGATACAGTGAGCGTCGATTTTAGTTGTGGTAAAGGGAATACCTTCAGAGCCAATGGCTCAACAATAGCCTTTCCTGGCTTCCTTTCTGTCTATGAGGAAGGACGAGATGATTCTAAAGACGAAGACAATGAAGATAAAATTTTGCCCGCTTTCAATGTAGGTGAAAAAATAAAAGTATTGGATATTGAAACCAATCAACACTTTACTGAGCCACCGCCGAGATATTCTGAGGCAACCTTGGTTAAAGCTCTTGAAGAGTATGATATAGGTAGACCTTCTACTTATGCCTCTATCATTCATACTTTGCAACAACGTGAATACGTAGTAGTTGAAAAAAAACGTTTTTTGCCCACTGACGTGGGTAGAATCGTCAATCGATTTCTAACAAACTATTTTACTCGCTATGTCGACTATCAGTTTACTGCCAGCCTTGAAGATACACTGGATGCCATCGCGCGTGGAGAAAAGGATTGGATCCCTGTTTTGGAAGAGTTCTGGCAACCTTTCGTCCAACAAATTCAGAATATAGATGAACAAGTGCAAAGAAAGGATGTTACTACGGAATTATTAGATGAAAAATGTCCTAAATGTCAAAAACCATTATCAATCAGGCTTGGCAAAAGAGGGCGATTTATTGGCTGCACAGGATATCCGGATTGTGATTACACTCAAGATATAAGTAATCCAGAAGGGGAAAAATCAGAACCTGAAGTCGTGGAAGGTAGAAGTTGCCCCTTATGTCATGGAGCCTTGCATATTAAAACCGGTCGCTATGGAAAATTTATTGGTTGCAGCAATTATCCTGAATGCAAACATATGGAACCTTTAGAAAAACCCTCCGATACTGGTGTCACATGTCCTAAATGCAGTCAGGCAAAAATTCTGCAGCGAAAATCAAGAAAAGGCAAAATCTTTTATTCTTGTGGAAATTACCCAAAATGCGATTATGCTCTGTGGAATGAACCTGTTGATTTGCCTTGCCCTAAATGTGCCTGGCCAATCTTAACCCTAAAAGAAAGTAAAAAATTTGGCCGTCAAATTCTTTGTCCTCGTGAGGGTTGTGATTACTCTGCCAAGGAGGACTAAGGTAATTTGTTACTACAGAATTTTTCGTAAGTCCTGACCTATGGCAGCTAATAAAATGATCCCACAATAAGGGAGCTATTGGATCGCGAATGAGCTGCCTGTGTTATATTCGCAATCCATCAAATTATCTCAACTCACTAAGGGATTGTTATTTGTCTGTAAGTATAATTTGGCCAAATGATAGGAAGCGTAATCAGTAATATGTCCTGAATCGCGAAACACAGGAATACCATTGATATCTACCTTGCACACCCCGGACGGACACTGAGCCAGTCGTGGGTCAATAATGACCAGTGTCTTGTATTTTCTTTGCATTTTTACAAACAAATTATCGAGCCAAATCTGTTCACTGACATCGAGGTTAAAATCACAACGCTTGGGATTGTATTTTTTATGCAGCTTGATATGTTCAAAAAAACAATTGTAAGGATTTCCCTTGGACAGTGCTATGGATTTGATTAATACAGGTTTCGCTCCTGAAGTGACAATAAGCTCCAGAGCTTTATCCAAGGCTTTTTCAATGCGCTTTAAAGAAAGCTCTTGAGATCGATTATCATTCAATTGATTAATAACTCTATCACCCAAATAACCGTTCCAGTTTTGCCCTAAAATAACATAATCATAATGATTGCTTTTAATCATATTAAAATAATGATCCGTTTGATCATGACATTCCTGGTAAATCTTATTTTTAATATTCCAATCAAATTGATATATACCTGGTAAAGCAAGACACGCAACCGTTGCATGAGCCAAAATGGATACATTGGCCTCCTTTGCCAACGTATCCATAAATCCCCAATGCTGATTGGAATAAGAATCACCTATCATAAAGCCGGTTCGACTATCCGAGTTTTTTGCTCCCAGAACGCACTGAGGGTTGACTTCGGTATTTTTGCGTTCCAGACATAAAGGTCTCTGTGGATTTTTGTACTTGTTTAATTCCGCATAAACCCGTGTTGCTTCATTGAAACGATGAGGATAACCCGCATTCTTTTTAATCAGATAATCACTCAAGTGAGTGACAAAAACCGGCATAATCAATAAACAAACCACAGTATAGCTGAACCGGATACGATGCAATTTCCTTGCTGGTTTTTCAATAAATCGCCAGGAAAGATAAGCGATAATCAATATCAATCCAAAAGTAACCAACAGGACCAAGTTGGATTCTTTAATATTTAAATAGCGTATTAAAGCCAATACAGGCCAATGCCAAATGTATAAGGAATAGGAAATTAATCCTATGAACACCAGAGGTCTTAATGAAAGAGCATAAGTTACGATGGGTTGCGGTTCTTGTTCTCCTGCGGCAATCAGTATGGCCGTTGCAAGGCATAAAATTAAAGTATACCAATTGGGGAAACCTATATTAATGTCATGATGCATTGCAATATAAAATAGCGTCAGAACAGCCAAAATTGTTATGAAATTTAATACATATTTATTGACTAAAAAACGTTTACTACCTGAAGCTGAAGCAACGCAGGAACCAATTAAAAACTCAAAGATACGACTGGAAAATTGATAATACGTTTTTGCAGGATTACTCCAAGAGTAATACATGGATAATGCGAAAAAAACGATGGTTAATAAATAGATTATCTTGATTCGATATTGCGGGCTGGCCAATCGATAAAGCAAATAGAGTCCAAGCGGCAAAATAAAATAACATTGCCATTCTACGGATAAAGACCACATATGCAAAAGAGGCAATTGATTACTATCCGGAGAAAAATAATCGCTCGTTACATTTTTAAAAAACACATTCGACGTAAAAATAGACGTTTTACGAGCGCTTTTACTAAAGAGCATTAAGTCATCAGGCAGGTAATAAAACAGGGTAACCAAGCTAGTGACAACAATCAAACAAATAAAAACAGGCTGTAATCTCCATAATCGCCTGCTGTAAAAGTCCATAAAAGAAAAACAATTATTTTGCAAAGATTTTTCAATGATACTTGTAATGAGAAATCCTGAAATAACAAAGAAAACATCAACCCCAATAAAACCCGACGGGAAAAGGCTTAAGCCCCCATGAAAAAATAAAACAAATAAAATAGCAATTGCTCTTAAGCCATCAATATCTGAGCGATAGTTCACACTACAATTTCCATAAAATGATAATTGATTAATACTAATTACATGTACACCCAAGCACTTTATTGGTGCGCAAAGGCTTACAAATTGGGAAACTCAGAGTTATATCACAATAATCTTCTTTTAGTGAGCACTATTTTACTGTGGTTCATTCATCAATTGTTCAATGTAGCGTCTGCAAGTTAACGGTTTATATAAATAATTAATTAAATAGCGAGTTCCGCCAGTTCCTGTGATTATCAAAGTGCCATAACTTAAAATACTGCCTAAAATGGATTGACGTATATCAATCGTTTCAATTTTATTCAGGGGGATATCCACTGTTTGCCTTACTATGATACCGGTACGTAAAATAACTTGCTTCCTTTTTATGGTAATAGAAGAAAAATGATAGGTTACCCAGGTAATCAATATCCAAACCAGTGCAAAAAATCCTAGAAAAAGACAAACTTCACGCAACTGGATGATATAAATATAAATTGCCATCACTAAACCCAATCCGACGAAAGGACCAAAAAATATGATCCAATGTAATCTGGTAAAATAAATGACATTACTTTCTGTAGTATTTTCAGCCATTGATCACCTTTATAGACCTCAAAAAAATATGATATTGCACTTAACGTTAATTTGCTATTCTATACATAAATCAACTTACTTTTCGATAGTCTAACTCTTTAATAGATACCTAACAATTAAGACAACAGTTATGAAATCAATCAGTCAATGCCTAAATAAGCAACTCAGCACAATTTGCCAGCATTCTATGCAGCTGGAAGAATTATCTCTTAAAATTTCTGAGTTTCTTCCTTCCCATTTAACTTCTAAATGTCAAGTAGGCAGTTTTAATAAAGGGAGTTTGGTTTTAACCACAACCAATGCTGCTTTTGCTTCCGAAATACGCTATTTACTTCCTGAATTGCGGGATAAATTGAGAAAAGAAGCTGGGCTTTATCAGCTGTCTTCAATTAAAATTACCATTATTGCTCCCTCCTCTCCAATGGAAAACCCTACACCAAAGAAATCTCTTACTCTGTCTGAAAAAGCCAAGGCTACCATTATTAGTGAAAGTCAACACTGTACTTATGAGCCACTGAAAAAAGCATTACTGCATTTAGCTCAAAGTGAATAACTCATCAACCATCTCATTTGTATTCTGAATTTTTTTTCACTATAATGCTCAAATATTAAACCATTCTGTTAGAGCTTACTATGCCTAAAATAAATAACATTGTTAATGGAAAAGACATAACTGCCCACTATCTGACTGAACCCAACAAAGAATTTAAAATCTATCGTTATAATAATGAAGTTTATGCTGTTCGTTTTGAGAATGATGAACCAGTAGATTATGTTTCAATGTGGAAAAGTCACAAGAATGAGCATACACAGAACAGTAAAATTATGGAGAGTACTGAAAGGGACTATAAGGAGCTTGGAAAAGGAGAACAAGGAACGGTATATGAGAAAACAGAAGATAAGGCTATGAAAGTATCTCGAGGCAGACATCCAAGAGAGTTTTATGAAGAAATTAACCTCCATATTTTAGAACAGCAATTTTTCCTTAAATATCATGGCATTCAAGAGCACTTCGTTCTAGGACTATGGAATATCAAGAATGAAGAAAACATGTATTTCTATATGCCTAAAATCAATGCCATCCCTATTAACAAAAAAATCGACCAGCCCAAAATCGAGGAATTTATTCTTGCGCTTAAAGAACTTAATGATGCAGGGTACTGGCATCCTGATTTGGCGAATAATCCTTACCATATTAGCCCACAAAATCTGATTGCAACAAAAGAAACGGTGAAAACCATTGATCTTGATAGTGGTTTTCGATATGACAACGGCAGAGTTGATGATCTAAGCAGGAAGTTTCTTGTTTATGGTAAAGATCAATGGCTATATGTCTATAATTTCATCTATCCACCCACCGATGAGGAGGATAACAGAATTGATTGGAGAGTCCCTATAGAGAAATGGTATGAAAATAACAAAAGCCAATCATTATCGGATAATCCTGATGCTTTGCTTAGATTTTATCATGAGGGACTTGTATCATTACCCAAAAAACTTGTCCATGATCTGCATGAAACAATATTAGAAGTGTTATCTCAGGATAAAAAGTTTAAAAAACATTCGCATGAAGTCGATGTGAATCGATTTTTTAGCCCGAAAAGACAAGAAATATATGAGGGTCTAAAGGGGGATGGACTGAAGAGAGTGATTCTCAAAGAACTTAGAGACTCTTTAGCAGACATAAGAACCATGGAACAATTGGAGGAAAAAAAATTAGAATTTTTGGCTTCCCCAGAAATGCAAATTCTTGCTGAAGGTCAGGATAAGACCACAAAAAAACTGAACTTAAAAACCAGTTCTCGCAAAAAGGTGATGGTAATATTTAAAGAGGCAGAAGAGCGAATATTGAACAGTCCTGACCTAAGTATTTAGAGTGGGGTATTTAAATTGTGTGAATAACTTATTTGCAGATTTATCACTTTTGGACAAATTTTTTCAAGCAAAGCGCCCTTGAGAACCTCCCCATAAAAATTGTCTCTTATTATTTTCTTCTTCGGTAATATTTCTTTTGAGGGTACGCTCATCATCGATATTGGCTTTCAATCGATAAAAATGCATTATAATCAAATTAATACAATATATTTTAAATCCTGCTTAACATGATCATGCTGAAACAAATTGTACTAACCGGGCTTATTATTATAGGTATTGTCATTACGCTAATGTACTTATTTCAGCGTCATCTCATTTATTTCCCTAACAGGCATACCCCAAAGTTGGAAGATTACAATGCATCAGATATGAAAATAGTTTCCTTGCATACAAAAGATAATTTACATTTAAAATCCTGGTACAAACCTGCGAGCAAGAATCGCCCTACAATACTCTATTTGCACGGGAATGCTGGCCATATTGGTTACAGAATGCCTTTGGTGCGTGAATTTATTGCTGCTGGTTTAGGAGTATTTTTATTAGAATACCGTGGCTATGGAGGTAATCCAGGCAAACCTAGCGAGAAAGGTCTTTATGAAGATGGAGAGAGAGCCATCGAATTTTTAATTCAACATGGAGTGCCATCAAAGAGCGTAATTTTATATGGAGAATCCATAGGTACCGGAGTAGCAACTCATCTTGCCACAAAATACCCGGTTTGTGGGGTTATACTTCAATCACCCTTTACATCATTAACAAGGCTTGCCCAGTATCACTACCCATTGAACTTCCTTAAACCCTGGGATCAATATAATTCACTTGCTCGTATGAAAAAAATTCATGTCCCTCTTCTGGTTTTGCATGGAAAATTGGATCAGATAGTGCCGTATCAAGAAGGCTTAAACGTTTTTAATGAAGCCAATGAACCTAAAAAAATGCTTTCTTTTGACAACAAAGAACATAATGATTTGTGGAGCGCCAATAATTTTTCGAGGGAAATTATTCAATTTGCTTTAAACCAGTGTTTCTAACCTCTCCTTAAAGCATTTTATTGTTAAAGCAATGACTAATTTGTTACATTTATTACTGATCAATGTCAGAAAAAGCCATTGAAAACCTCCTTTCAACCCATTCCTTATTGAGGTATTGAAAGCAATCTTGCAGATAATCGGTCAATTCATCTTCATCCAGGACATGCTCAAAACCAACAGGTTCAACGTCATGATGAAAATATTCACCGAAGTACTTCATGGAAAAATCAACGTAATCCCGAGTATGCAAAATAAAAGAATGCCACATCTCATCGAGGCTCAATAATGGTCCAAAAAGATAGGTTTTTTTACCCCGCAACCTTCTTTGCTTATTAAGCCACATCCAGGCTAATAAATCCGCAAAGAGGATTAGCCCTTCTCGCATGGAATACTCTGGATGAGAATGGCAAAAATGAGTAACTATTTTTTCATTTTTATAGTGAAGTAATTCTGAAAGAGTAAAATTCATTAGCGCCCGCAGCAAGTTTTTTTATTACTTGGTTTCTGAGTAATGAATCTAATTATTCTACAAATCATTTCTTCTTTAGCCATAAGTGTCTCTTATTGTTAAAATCAATCAAGTTTAACCCAATGTTTGTAAAGGGCGCAACTGAATGTTTTTATTTTCATCAATCAGTATCATATGTTGTGGTGGCACATCTTCCCATCCTTCATCCAAATCATTTAGCCTTTCAGATGAAACAACAACGTAAGCTGGATTACCTTCTTCTTTTATCCATAAACCTTGAGTAGATAATACATACCCAATCAGATAATGCAGCGTCAAAGGTTTTTTCTTCTCATGGCTGCAATAGCGGGTAGCGATAATCTTTTTACCATTTGTAAGGCAAATATTAAAATAGGAAGGTCCACTACGACCAAATTGTCCTATTACTTCCAATATCTTGTTAATAGTTTCTTGCAACACATCAGCAGCCACCGATAATTGATTAATATCTCTTCCTTTTGCTAATTGCAAAAACAAACCAAACAAATGTTCCGAGTCTGTTTGGCCTTTAACCCAATGGTAAATATCATCATCTAATAAATGCCTTATATGCCTTTTCACATCAATAAAATCATTAATTTCCCCATTATGCATTAACATCCAGTCACCATAAATAAAGGGATGGCAGTTGTAATTGGTTACTCCTCCCGCACTGGCAGATCGAACATGGGCAAAAAAGCAAGGAGACTGAATTTTTGCTGTTAAATGCAAAAGATTTCTATCGTTCCAGGCTGGATAAACGGAGGTAAACAAAGCAGGATCAGAGCTAACTTCCGGTGAATACCATCCCAAACCAAAACCATCTCCATTGGTTCGATATTTGGTTTCGCGTGCATGCAGACTCTGCATGATGATTGAATTCTTAGGTCTTACCAACACATTTTCCAATAGCGTAGGGCGTCCCAAATAAGCAACGAATCGACACATAACAGCCTCCCTCATTGAGTGATTCGAATAGCAACCTCTAATTAATTAACTAACTTCCAACTTTCTATTACTCATATCCCTAAATCTGTAATCCATTCGGCTGTCATTGCACGTTTTTATAAGGTACCCGGAATCGCTGCAAATCAACTCACTTTACCATATGATGCAACGATTCTTACTTATCATAGGGCTACCATTTGGAATATTAAATGCCTCTTGAAATTGAGGGATATTGGCCAAGCTACCATTGACTCTGTATACAGCAGGCGGATGTGGATCTGTTGTCACTTGATTACGAAGTTGCTCCGGCCTGACATTCATCGCCCAAACATGAGCTGCTCCCAAGAAAAATTGTTGATCAGGGGTAATTCCCTCTATGGTTTTGGCATTCTTGTACTCATTTGACCGCTGAAACGCTTTATAAGCCAAGATCATTCCGCCTAAATCTGCGGTTGCTTCACCGACAACCAATTGTCCTTGTACATGCAGATCACCATCTACGACATATTTTGAGAACTGCTCAGCAATGCATTGCGTCGCTTTCTTGAATTTTGATAAATCATTAGGAGCCCACCAATTCTTCAAATTTCCGTAACCATCAAATTGAGCACCTTGATCATCAAATCCATGAGTCATTTCATGACCTATAACATACCCTATTGCTCCATAATTTATGGCAGCCGGCGCCTTTGGATCAAAAAAAGGAGATTGCAATATACCCGCCGGTATATTGAGGTTATTCATTGATGGATCATAATAGGCGTTGATAGTTTGAGGTGTCATCGCCCATTCACTTCTATCTACGGGCTTACCAATTTTATCGAGATCGCGATTGATCAGGAATTCGTTTGCTCGGATAACATTCAATACGTAGGGGCCACGATCTATTTTCAAGCTGGAATAATCCCACCATTTGGATGGATAACCAACTCGGTCTTCCATTAAATCCAGTTTTTTCAATGCGGCATCACGTGTCTTGGGCGACATCCAGCTTAAAGTTTTTATATCTTCTTGTAGTACAGTTCTGATATTTTTTAATATATCCAAGACCTTTTGTTTGGATTCTGGAGAAAAATACTTCTCTACATACAATTCTCCAATTGCAAATCCCAATGCAGCATTTTCAGTGTTCACGACTCGTTTCCACCTTGGCAATAGTTTTTGTGTGCCAGTTAATGCAGAAACCATCTTAAAATTCTGATCAACAAAGGGTTTGGACAAGTAGGGAGCGAATGCATCTATCAAATGCCAGCGTAGATAAATTTTCCATTCATCCAAGCTAACGGACTGCAATAACTCATTCATCGTTTTGAAAAAACCAGGCATAGCAAAATTGATCTTTTTAATTTCGCCCTGCCCCCTGGCAATCAAGTATTGAGACCAAGAAAAGTTAGGAGTCATTTTATCCAATTCAGCAATGGTCATCATATGATAAATGGCGTGTGGATCACGTTGCTCGACTTGTGACATGGATGCTTTAGCCAATTGAGTTTCAATATCCATTACAGTTTTAGCTTCTTTTGCCGCCATTTCAGAACTATCGCCCAATAGCTCAAACATTTTAGTAAGATGGTTAACGTAAGCCTCTCTTACCTGTTTAAATTTAGCTTCTTTTTTAAGATAATAATCTCTGTCTGGAAGCCCCAATCCTCCTTGCATAACAGCACCTATCATGGAGGTACTGTCCTTAAAATCTTGCATGCTGCCAAAATTAAACAAGGCCCCTACACCTATTTTGTGCAGGCGAACAATTTCAGCCTGTAAATCGTTCTGATTCTTCATTGCCTCTATTTTAGTGAATTCTGGTTGCAAAGGCGTGATGCCTGATTTATTAATACTATCAACATCCATTCCACTAAAATAAAAATCCCCTACTTTCTGCTCAATACTTCCGGCTTTGGCGTGAATATTCTTCGATGCGTTGATTAACATCTGATGAATAATATTTTGTACTTTCTCATTAACGACATGAAAGCTTCCCCAGGAAGCATAGTCAGCTGGTATTGGGTTATCTTTTTTCCAATTGCCATTAGCATAGGTATAAAAATCCACAGCAGGTGATACAGTGGTATCACGCCAGTCAAGATGAAGAAGATCGTTTGTATTATTATTTGAGAGGTTGGAATGCGAAGAAAATAGCGTAAAACTGGATAACATCGTAAAAATACATGTTGCAATTTTTAATTTCATCCTGATATTCCTCTTGATTTAATCCGTATATAAATTTCTAAAGAAAGAAACTGCTTAGACTATTATACTTAGTATAGATAATGCCTTTAAAATGATAATAGTGAAAACGGATATTCTCACTACATGGATGTGATGTATTCCTGTCAGGCTTCAACAGGATAAAATTCAGGGTGAACCGCAGGCAGATAATTTTCTGTATCAAAGTAGGTGTATTCCCAAGCATCCTGCCTAACCATTAATTCACGCAACAATCTGTTATTCAATTCGTGACCAGATTTATACCCTTCAAATGCGCCAATTAAGCTGGAACCCAATAAATAAAGATCACCAATAGCGTCTAATACTTTGTGAGTGACAAATTCTGATTCAAAGCGGAGACCATCTTCATTAAGAACACGATAATCATCTACAACAATAGCATTATCTAAGCTACCACCTTTTGCCAGATCACATTCTCTCAATTTTTCATAATCTGAAAGAAAACCAAAAGTTCTCGCTCTACAAACTTCTTTGACATACGATGTTCCAGAAAAATCAAAGCTCACTGTTTGTGGTCTATCATTAAAAACCGGATGCTCAAAACCTATGGTAAATGTTATTTTATATCCTTTATGAGGGAGGAACTGAACATACTTTCCATTGTCTTCGACTCGTATAGGCTTAAGAATTCGGATATATCTTTTTGCTGCATTCTGCTCTCGGATACCCGCTGATTGAATTAAAAATACAAATGGTGCGGCGCTTCCATCCATAATTGGAATCTCTGGAGCATTAACATCTATATATGCGTTATCAATACCTAACCCAGCCAGGGCAGATAATAAATGCTCCACTGTTGCAATTTTCACCTTGCCATGATGAAGAGTAGTACAAAGCATAGTATCCCCAACGTATTCGTAGGAGGCAGGTATTTCGACAACAGGTGACAAATCGACGCGTCTAAAAACGATACCCGTGTTTACAGGGGCTGGTCTTAAGGTTAAAAGCACTTTCTCACCGGAATGTAATCCAACACCAGTAGCCTGGATTACCTTTTTAGGAGTTCTTTGTTTTATCATTCAGTGCTCACCTTTCTCTCTTATATTTATTTTGCACGCAAAAACCTTAAGATCTTAGCAACAATTTATTGATTAGTCTAATTTTTTTAATTTCACTTAATGCGATTTTGGAAACCAAACACAAAAATTGCAAAAAATAACGATACGAATCAATTCGTGAGATATTCAAGAAAGAATGTTTGCATCCATCAAATACATCCATGTTTTCAAAACACATCCTCTCTCAAGATATCCCATTTAAAATGCTTCTATGCTTCTTCTTGTCTACGTAAAAATGCCGGTATATCCAGGTAATCCACATCAGGAACATTCTCACTACCATTATTGGTTTGCTTTGTCGCTGTTGTTGCAGTACCAGTCTGAGCTTGCTTACGAATCACCGCAGGTCGCTCCAGTTGTTGGTAATCAAGAGAACCATCGCTTCTTGTAGTTTCAACCAAACGTGCTCTGAGAGGTTGTTGTGGCTGTTGCTGACGCTGTCTATTATCACCTAAACCAGTCACAATCACGGTTACTCTCATCTCATCTGTCATTTCAGGATCAATAACAGTTCCTACAACTACAGTGGCATCATCAGAAATAAATTCTTTAACCACGTCACCTACTTCTTCAAACTCACCAATAGACATATCAAGGCCAGCGGTGATATTCACTAATATTCCGCGAGCACCAGAGAAATTCACATCCTCCAATAAAGGAGACGCAATCGCTGCTTCTGCCGCTTGACGTGCTCTTTGCTCGCCAACTGCGCTTCCTGTTCCCATCATGGCCATTCCCATCTCGGACATCACAGTGCGAACATCTGCAAAATCAACATTAATCAAGCCAGGGCGAGTAATTAAATCAGAGATACCTTTCACAGCACCAAGCAACACATTGTTTGCAGCTTTAAATGCATTGAGCAAACTGATATTTTTTCCTAAAACACTTAATAATTTATTATTAGGAATAGTAATTAATGAATCCACGTGCTCAGCCAAACGTCGAATACCTTCCTCAGCAGCAAGCGCTCTTTGTTTTCCTTCAAAAGAAAATGGTTTAGTTACCACAGCGACCGTTAAAATACCTAGTTCCTTAGCAATTTCAGCAAAAACAGGAGCAGCTCCAGTCCCTGTTCCTCCACCCATTCCGGCTGTAATAAAGACCATATCCGCACCACTAAGAATCTCTTTAATGTGCTCTCTGTCTTCTTCTGCTGCTTCTCTTCCAATTTGTGGATTCGCACCTGCCCCTAAGCCCTTGGTCAGTGCATCACCCAATTGAATGTGGATTTTGGCACTAGATCCTCTCAAAGCTTGTGCATCGGTATTCGCACAAATAAACTCTACACCATCAATATTTTCAGCGACCATATGTTCGACAGCGTTACCACCGCCACCACCAACACCTACAACCTTGATGACAGCATTATTTTCTTGCTGGCTGCTTTCCATTAATTCAAACATAACCCTGTCTCCCCTAATGTGCTGCTTTTTTCTTATTAAATAAATTAAACAGTTTTGAACTTATCGCATTTTACACTTTACAAGACAAAAATCTGAATTTGTAGTCATGCAAAATATCATGCAACCCCATATCTCAATTTCTATCCATACCAAGAACATTTTAAGCATCATATCAGTGTTTTTACATGAAAAGCTAAAAATTTCCTTGAAACCATTCTTTCATGCGTGACCAAATGCTTTTACCACTATCATTCATTGCTGGCACATTATAGCCACTTTCATATTGCTGTTGAAAGCCATGAAGCAATAAACCGACCCCAGTTGCAAACGAAGGATTTTCTGTCGCTTCAGTCAAACCGGAGACATAATGCGCACATCCTTTTCTGACTGGCATTTCAAAACAAAGTTCAGCTAATTCAATTGCTCCTCTTACATTAGAAGCTCCACCAGTAAGAACAATACCAGCGGCCAAACGATCTTCAAATCCACTGCGACGTAATTCATTGCGTACCAAAGAAAATAATTCCTCGTATCGAGCTGAAACGACATCTGACAAAGCTTTAGCCGAGATTTTTCGCCCGGGCCTATCATTGACGCTGGTAACTTCTAACATTTGGTTTGGATTGGCTAATTCTGGTAATGCACAAGCATGATTGACCTTAATTGCTTCTGCTGCCTTGGTTGGCGTACGCAAGGCCATTGCAATATCATTTGTCACTTGATCACCTGCAATCGGTATAACTGAGGTATGCTGGATAGCGCCCTCACAAAATATCGCAATATCAGTAGTCCCGCCACCTATGTCAATTAAACAAACCCCAAGCTCTTTTTCATCCTCAGTAAGAACAGCATGGCTTGAAGCCAATTGTTCCAGAATGATATCAATTACTTCCAGACCACAGCGCCTGACACACTTCACAATATTTTGGGCAGCACTGACAGAACCAGTAACAATATGAACCCGAGATTCCAGTCTTACACCAGCCATACCTATTGGCTCACGAATACTGCCTTGATGATCAATGATAAATTCTTGTGGTAATATATGAAGTATCTTTTGATCAGCAGGGATTGCCACTGCCTTTGCTGCATCAATAACCCTTTCCACATCGGCTTGAGATACTTCCTGATCACGGATCGCCACAATACCATGGGAATTGAGGCTACGTATATGGCTCCCAGCAATACCTGCGTAAACCGTCCTCACCTCGCAGCCTGCCATTAATTCAGCTTCTTGTACAGCACGCTGGATTGAATTGACTGTGGTTTCTATATCAACTACAACTCCTCGCTTTAATCCGCGAGAGGGATGACGGCCAATACCTATAATTTCTATCGTTCCATCTGATGTTACTTCACCAATCAACGCAATAATTTTTGAAGTTCCAATATCCAACCCTGTGATAATATTTTTTTCTATTTTTTTAGCCATTATCGTCCCATTTGTTGTTTCCACTGCACTGCCATGCCACGTGGATAACGCAGGTCCACGCCAGCCAACTGATCTGCTTTTTCAGCAAAAACAGCAGGGTATGCTTTACAAAAACGCAGCAACCGCTCTTCTAACTCTTTCTTTCCTAAGTATATTTTTACACCATGATTAAGCAGCAACACCCAGGATTGATTATCTCTTAAATACAATCCTGCAGCATTTAAACCGTATGATGATAATATCTTACTCAATTTTTCATAAACTTGTAAGACTTCTAATTGCTGAGATTGCGGACCTTTTAATTTGGGAATATCCAAATCTGACGGAACAGAACCTTGATTGAATAATTTTCCATCCCTTGTCATTAGGGCATCACCCCAAATGGCCACAGGTTTTTTTTCAGTGAGTTTAATTTTCAACGTATCTGGCCAAACTCGTTCTACATAGGCCGTATCAATCCAACTCATGGAATTCAGTTCACTTTGCAATCCTTTTACTGATAATAAAAAGAAACTGGCATCCAGATATTTAGCTAACACATTCTCCAATTCTTTATGTGTTATATGTTCATACGTCGCTGCGACTTTGATAGTTGTAATTGGAAAACGCTCCGCATCGGCAAGATATAAATAGCCTAACCGACCCGCTAGCAGCAAAGCACTAAGAATTAACAAACCCATTATCGTTAAATAACGCAAGCCGACAGAGTTCACTTCCATAATTTAGTGTTCCCTTCACAAGTAATTTGTCACCAAATGTTGACGACAGTTGTGATGAATCATTGCTAAATTAATCAATTCATCAAGTAAATCAGGATAAGCTACACCAGTTGCCTGCCACAATTTGGGGTACATACTTATGGAGGTAAATCCAGGTAATGTATTTATTTCATTAAAGTAAATTTCTTCTGTCTTATCATTTACAAAAAAATCTACCCTAGCCATGCCTTTGCATTTAAGATAAGTAAAAATATTCGCAGCAGCCTGTTTTAGTTGCTCTTCCAGACTATTATTTAATTGAGCTGGAATAATCAAATCCGTTTGACTACTTTCCAAATATTTCGCAGTATATGAATAATAACCGTCAGGGTGGTTTACTTTTATCTCACCCACCATACTTACTCTTGGTTTCCCGCAGGGAATACTGTTCTCCAACACTGCCAGTTCAATTTCTCTTCCGGCAATAAACTCTTCAACCAGAATTTCTTCATCATAGCGTAATGCATCAGCAACTGCTGCATTTAGCTCATCCATATTATTTGCTTTGTGAATTCCCACACTGGAACCTAATGAACATGGTTTAACGAACAGAGGCCAACCAAACTCCGAGGCAACTTCATGACAAAATTGTTGCCTTTCAGACGCATTGGCATGCCATGATAATAATTTATATCGTGCTGATTTGAGCCCATTAATACATGCGAGTCGCCTTGCCATATCTTTGTCCATTCCGATAGCAGAGGACAATACATCACATCCTACATAGGCAACACCGGCTAACTCAAGTAAACCTTGTAAACATCCGTCCTCATACAAAGGACCATGAACTACTGGAAAAACAATTTCAGCATCAACTGCCAGACGCCCATTAATTAACAAGCTTTCCAATGAGGTTGATTTTTCAGTAACAACAGGTAATTTATCAGAACAGGCGAGCAAATCATTATAATCATGTCGATGAAATCGACCATTTTTATCCATTGCAATGGGTATAATATGATATTTCTCGGAATCCAGGTGTTTTAAAACCGATGCGGCTGAAACCAATGACACTTCATGCTCGCCTGATTTTCCACCATAAAGTAAAACCAAATTAACGGGTTTGGACATTAGCGTCTCCAATGATATGTACTTCGCGCATCAACTCGATAGATGTTTGCTCTCGAACTTTAGTTTGCACCAAATGAATCAAGGCTTCAATATTAGCTGCCGTGGCAGTGCCTTGATGATTGATAATAAAATTGGCATGTTTCTCAGAAACAACTGCCCCACCAATGTTTACCCCCTTGAGGCCACAAGACTCAATGAGCCGCGCTGCAAAATCTCCAGGAGGATTTCTAAATACCGACCCGCAATTATACTCATTAGTTGGTTGGGTATTGGCTCTATGGGCCAATAAATCCTTAATTAATTGCAAGGATGTCTCTTTATTGCCTGGTGATAACTGAAGCTTAGCAGAGATAAACCATTCATCACCTAAGCCAGCAACATGTCGATAAGCTACTTCGAATTCTTCCGGTTTACGGGTTCTAATTTCACCTCGACGATTTATCGTTTGTACTTCAATAACCGATTGCCAGGTTTCACCTCCATGACAACCAGCATTCATTCGCAAAGCACCACCCATAGTACCAGGGATACCCGCCCAAAACTCTCCTCCTGACAGATTATTGCGCGCAGAAAAACGAGCCATACTTGCACAGGATACTCCTGCCTCAACCCGAATACAGTTATCACTCAACAAAGTCATTTCTTTTAAACAACCCTGAGTGAGAATTACGGTACCAGAAAAACCGCCATCACGAATTAGGGAATTAGAGCCTAAACCTAGCCATAATAATGGCTCATCAGAGGGCAGTCGACTTAAAAACAAGGCCAAATCAGCTGTATTTGCTGGTTTATAGAGCCTTGCTGCAGGGCCACCAACTCGCCAGGTAGTATACTCGGCCAAAGGCTCATTGAAAAGCAAAGTGCCCTGGCACTCTGTTACAAGACTGCTGTCCATTCCCGTTATGCTCATATTCATTCTCACGTGTTTTTCATCAGGTTCACTGCCATTTGGCCGATACTTCCAGCTCCCTGCATCAAAATAACGTCACCATCTTTAATAAATTCATCTAATGTGGCTTTCAACGATTGCTCGCTCACTATAGTCACTCGTTTATCCCTGGAACGTATTTCATTGGCCAGATTTTCACTAGTAACGCCTGGAATAGCTGTTTCTCCCGCCGCATAGATATCCATCAATAACAACTCATCAGATAAACTTAAAACATCGACAAATTGTCTATGCAAGGACTGTGTTCTGGTATAGCGATGGGGTTGAAACACATGAACCAACCGCCTCTCGGGCCAAACACGTCTAAAAGCATCAATTGTGGATAAAATTTCCTGAGGATGATGTCCATAATCATCCACAATAATCGCAGCACCTTTTTCGAACTGTTTTTCACCAAGCATTTGAAAACGTCGGCCCACCCCTTGAAACTTTTGTAACCCACGAACAATGGAATCGTCATCAACCCCTAACTCGGTGGCAATTGCTATAGAAGCTAATGCATTTAACACATTGTGACGGCCTGGATATTGGAATTGTATAGTCAGTTGTTTATGTGGAGCAGGTCGAACTACTACAAACTCACTCAGCATACCCTTTTGAGTCCAATTAATTGCCCGATAATGAGCTTCTTCTTTAAAACCATAAGTTAAGGTTGGTCTTTGAATAGCCGGCAGGATGCGACAGATTTCTTCATCTTCCAAACAAACCACTGCCAATCCATAAAAAGGCAAATGATGTAAAAACTCCAAAAATGTTGTTCTCAGTTTTTCAAAATCACCTTCATAAGTATCCATGTGATCAGCATCAATATTAGTCACTACAGCCATCATAGGCTTCAAAAACAAAAAGGAAGCATCACTCTCATCAGCCTCTACAACAAAATAAGCTGACTTTCCAAGCTGAGCATTGGCATCACAACTATTCAGTTTTCCACCAATGACAAAACTGGGATCCAAACCACCTTCAGCTAGCAAACTACTGACCAAACTTGTTGTTGTCGTTTTCCCATGAGTGCCGGCAATTGCTATACCATGCCTAAATCGCATTAGCTCAGCAAGCATAGCTGCCCTTGGAATCACTGGAATCATTAACTCGCGAGCAGCCAAAATCTCAGGATTATTAAAATCAACAGCCGAAGATCTTACTACAACATCAGCGCCTTTGATGTTTTCCAGTCTGTGACCAATATAGACTTGAATGCCTAATGACCTTAAACGTTGTACCGTGCCACTTTCACCGAGATCAGAACCAGTAATACGGTAGCCCTGATTATGCAATACTTCGGCAATACCACACATGCCAGCACCACCAATGCCAACAAAATGAATTTGCTCTACACGCCCCATTCTCGGAGATAAAAATTGCTCTGAGTTATTCAATATTCCCCCTTAAGCCGTTAGCGGTCTCAACCCAAGAGACTGCCAACGATTTTCATGATCTATGCGCAATAACAGTGCAATAACGATACAATTAATTACCATACTGGCTCCACCATAACTGAGTAAAGGCAGAGTTAATCCTTTGGTTGGTAACAGTCCGGCATTAACACCCATATTAATAGAAGCCTGTAAAGCTAACCAAATAGTCAAACCATAAGCTGTATAGGATGCAAAATGCCTTTCTTGAGTATAGGCGGTATATCCTATGTTTAATCCTCTAACAACCAGTATACTATACAATGTGATTACAACTAAAATTCCAAATAACCCTAGCTCTTCAGCAATCACGGCAAATAAAAAATCAGTATGTGCCTCAGGTAAGTAGAGTAATTTCTGTATGCTTTCACCTAATCCGGTACCAAACCAGCCACCTCGTCCAAAGGCAATCAAGGACTGAGTCAATTGATAGCCACTGTTGTATTGATCTGCCCATGGATCCAAAAAAGCTGTTAAGCGAGCAACCCTATAAGGGGAAGATACTGCCAATAGAGCAAGTGCTGTCACTACAACCAGCATTAAACCAAAATAGTATCTTAATTTGACTCCAGCTAAAAACAGCATAGCCATTACTGTGCCAGAAATGACAACTGTCGCTCCAAAATCTGGCTCGAGCAATAATAAAACTGAAACAACAGCCAGTATTGCCATGGGTTTAATGAACCCAAAAATGCTTTCACAAACCGCCTCTTGCTGACGAACCAAATACCCGGAAAGATAGAATATCATTGCGAGCTTCGTTAACTCTGATACTTGCACACCAATCGGGCCTATTGCTAACCAACGCCGACTGCCATTCACTGATTTGCCAATACCCGGGATTAAAACAATGAGCAATAAGAACACGCAAGCAATCATCATGGGCATGCTTATTTTTTCCCAGAAACTGCTGTCTGTCCGCACCACAATTAAGGCCAGCAAGAGTCCCACAAATAAATAACAAGCTTGGCGAATAAGAAAATGAAAAGGCTGATGAAAATACTTTGTAGAAATCATAACCGAACTTGATGCCACCATCATTAAACCAATGATCAGCAAACCAAAAACAGCCCCTATCAGCCACTTATCATAAAGCGATATCGGTCTACTGACGGGTTTGCCTCTTTGATTTAAATGTCTCGGTCGCATCGTGTTCACAATCCGCGCACTGAAGATGTAAACACATCGCCCCTATGATTAAAATCACGGAACATATCCAAACTGGCACAAGCTGGAGATAACAAGACGACATCCCCAGGTTTTGCACATGTTTTGGCAATAGTCACAGCGCCCTCCAGAGAAGAAGCGCGCACGACAGGAACTACTTTGGCTAAAGCCGACTCAATCTTGTCAGCATCTTCACCGATCAAAACAATGGAACGAACAAATTCTGAAACTGGCTGGGCTAACTCTTGAAAATCCGCGCCTTTTCCCTGTCCACCCGCAATAAGAACAATTTTCCCTTGCATAGAACCTCCTATTCCATTAATAGCTGAGATTGTAGCACCAATATTTGTTCCTTTCGAATCATTAATCCAGCCTACTCCATCCACTTCTCTTACCCACTGGCATCGATGTGGCAGTCCAGGAAAGGTTTTTAAAACATTAAGAATGTGCTGCATAGAGATTCCTGCTGCTTCGGCTAAAGCACAAGCAGCAAGAGCATTCATCCAATTATGCACCCCTTTTATTAAAATCGATTCCACAGGCAAAAGTCGCTCCATTCCTTTCGCCAAATAAGTAGTATTCTCTTGTTCAACCAGCCCCCAATTTCCCATTAAAGGCGCATCCTTGCCAAAAGAGATGCATTTTATATCAGCTTGACAGGATTGTTGAGGAATAGTGCAGACGTCTTCGCGATTAAATAAAGCAGTCTTAGCGCCATGATATATCCTTTGTTTTGCTTGCGTATAGGCTTCCATAGTATGATGCCTGTCCAAATGATCAGGGGTTACATTAAGAATCGTTGCAACCACGGGTGACAAAGAATAAGTTAAATCCAATTGAAAACTGGACAACTCCAATACCCACAAGTCATATTGATGTTCATCATCCAACATATCTAAAACAGGAGTGCCGATATTTCCAGCCACAGCTACGCGAAACCCTGCTGCCTTTGCCATTTCCCCCACCAAAGTCGTTACGGTGGATTTGCCATTAGTTCCTGTTATTGCAATGACAGGGGCACTAATCTCTCTAGCCAGACATTCTATATCTCCATAAATTGATGCGCCGGCTTGACGAGCTCTCTCTAAAACAGGCGTGTCAAGTGCCAGGCCAGGGCTAGTGATGACATCCGTCACCTGATTGATTATTTCATCTGGAGTCTGTTGTAAGTAAATTGACACATCAGGAAATTCATTTTGAAACTCGGCTAATCCTGGTGCCTCTTTACGTGTATCAAAAACAACAAAAGATTTATTATTTCTCTTCAGGTACCTTGCTATAGAGAGTCCCGTCTTACCCAACCCTGCTACCAAATATAAGGAATGATTCATGAATGCACCTTGCCTATCGAAGTTTTAAAGTAGCCAATCCGCATAACACAAATACAACCGTAATAATCCAAAACCTTACTATCACTTTGGGCTCTGACCACCCCTTTAATTCAAAATGGTGATGTAATGGGGCCATCCTGAATAATCTTTTTCCGCCTGAGTATTTAAAATAACTCACTTGTAATATGACAGAAAGCGTCTCAATTACAAATAGTCCACCCATGATGAGCAGAACAAGTTCTTGTCTAACTACAACCGCAACTATCCCTAAAGCTGCTCCCAATGCTAAAGAACCCACATCACCCATGAAGACTTGAGCCGGATAACTGTTATACCAAAGAAAACCCAGGCCGGCACCAACAATAGAAGAACAAAAAATTGTTAGCTCACCAGTATTGGGCACATAAGGGATTCCTAAATAATTAGAGTATACGGCGTTACTTGATGCATAGGCAAACACACCCAAGGCACCAGCCACCATTACTATTGGCATAATAGCCAAGCCATCCAGTCCATCAGTTAAATTCACCGCATTACTGCTTCCAACGATAACGAAATAGGCAAGCACTGGAAAAAAAACGCCCAGATCCCAAGTGACCGTTTTAAAAAAAGGAACCGTGAGCTGAGTATGTACTGGCAAACTGGCATTCCAATACAAATAAGAGACGGCGACTAAAGCAATAACCGACTGCCAAAAATATTTCCAACGGCCAGGTAAGCCTTTGCTATTTTTTAATACCAACTTGCGATAATCATCAACCCAACCAACCAAACCGTTCGCCAAAGTAACCAAGAGCACCAGCCACAGGCTTGTTTGTCTTAAATCGCACCAAAGCAGGCAACTTACAGTGATAGCCAATAAAATCAAAACGCCCCCCATAGTGGGAGTTCCTGCCTTTGATAAATGGGTTTGGGGACCATCAGTCCTAACCATTTGACCAATTTGAAGCCCTCTTAACCAGCGGATCATTAATGGGCCACATAATAAACCCACTATAAGAGCGGTTAACGAAGCTAAGATAGACCTGAATGTCAAATATTGAAAAACTCTAAACGCATGATATTGTCCCTGCAATAACTGCGTTAACCAATAGAGCATAATTATTCCTCTTGTTCTTAAAATTATGCTCAATGACGCTTATTGAGCATAATTCCTTTAATGGGGCAAAAAAGTGGCCAAGCATACCACATTCCTGTCGATTCAATGAAGAGGTTAGCCCTCTATCTGAACCAACTGATGCACAACATTTTCCATAGCACTCGATCGAGACCCTTTTACCAATACTGTGGTATCAGGTGTTAAATCATTTTTTACCACTTCAATCAACTCTTCTTGACTGCAAAAATGCTGACCTCCCTCACCAAACGCTTGGGATGCCAATTCACTATGTGAACCACAACTCATCAACTTATCTATTCCTAGCTGGCGAGCCGCTATGCCAACTTCCCTGTGATGTTGTGTCGTCCATTCACCCAATTCTCCCATATCACCGAATACAAAGATTTTTCTTCCTGGACGTCCAGATAAAACCTCCAGGGCTGTTAAGACTGAGCGTAAGTTAGCATTATAGGTATCATCAATGACTGTTGATTGATTTTGCCCTGTCAACATCGTCATCCGACCTTTTACACCACCAAAATGCGCCAGTCCCCTTTGAATGTCATTGCCTGATATTCCTACAGCATAACAACAAGCTGCGGCAGCCAAAGCATTGCGAACATTATGCAAACCAGGTACTTGTAACTCGACCTCAATTCTGCCATTAGGTAAAACCAGGGTAAAATGAGCGCGTCCGTGGGTATCCAAGCGTATATCCTGAGCGTAAATATCCGCAGGATGAAGTGAGGAAAAACGTAATATTTTTTTATCAGCAAGCAAATCATCCCAAAAGTGGGAGTATGCGTCATCATCATTGACTACAGCAACGCCAGTTGGAGATAAGCCTTGATGGATTTCACCTTTGGAGCGAGCGACTCCGTCTATTGATCCGAAACCTTCGACATGTGCCGGGGCAATATTATTAATTAAAGACACATCGGGCTGTACTATCCCTACAGTATGCGCTATTTCTCTTGGATGATTGGCTCCCAACTCAAAAACAGCATAGCGGTGCTGCTTATTTAAAGCCATCACGCTTAACGGAACCCCTATGTGATTGTTTAAATTACCTTTCGTAGCATGTGATGGCTGAGGCAAAATACTCGCTATCATCTCTTTGACAGTGGTTTTTCCATTTGATCCTGTCAAAGCAATAATAGGGCAACTCATCTTTTGTCGATGTGCCGCGGCAATTTTGGCTAAAGCCATTAAAGGGCTGGCAACCACAAATTGGGGAATATGAACGCCTTCAATCGAGCGATTAACCACCACAGCTAAGGCGCCTTTGGCCTCGGCTTCTTTAATATAATCATGACCATCGAAACGCTCCCCCACTATCGCAAAAAATAAATTTCCTGGCTTTAAAGTGCGGGTATCTATACTAACACCAGTAATATCGGTATTAATCTGACAAGACTGAGAAAGAAGTGAAGCAATTGTAATTAGGTTCATAGTATTTTGTGATGTCTAAAAGACTAGTGTACTAACACTCACACTCACAGTTCAAGATGGTTTGAGGGAAGATAAATAAGAATATAACTAAAAAGTCAAGAATTTTAAATTTATTATAATCCCGCTTGTAAATAATCTGACACACAATCAACGGAGTAAACGCTGGGCTTCGCAAGGTGCGAAGCCCTATCCTGGAAATATGACCACTTGATAACTCAATAATTCTAGCCTATGACTTTGACATTAGTTTGTTACACAATCATCCATCAAATGCTCAATTTTCAAGTATCGATGATACCGTGCAATACGCTCTTCCGTTAGAGGCTTGCGCTGGTCATCCAGCAAATAAGCATCCAGCCCCTCACTTAATTGTTTTGCAGTATCTAACATAATAGAAAACCGTTCTGCATCGACCTCAGGATTATTTGATATTTGCATGAACAGACATAACCCTCTTACACTGAAAGCGCCGATATTCTGTAAATCAAAAACACCGGTAGCTGTAGCCGCGGCTAAACTGCAAAGCACTGGACCTTGTCCATTCGTCAATTGATGTCTATGAAACAAGTGCCTCTCTCCAAATCTTAAACCAGCCGCTAAAACAGTTTGCAATAATTCATAACCTGCGAATTGTCGATTTTCTTTGGCCAACAGAAACACCATGACGGTAGAAGAAGAGCAGTCACTATTGGATTCTGTTCTTTCATTTGATTCGCACTCCTCTTCCTCAGGAATCAACTGGGGTTGTGCTGTTTTTGCAGAAGACTTTCTTATTGCTTGCCGCTTTTCAGAACCATCAAAATTTTCAAAATCCAAAGGAACCTCCCTATTGACCTTCCGCACAGCGATAATTTCATCATTATATGATTGAGAGCCATAGGAACTATTTTCTACTTGGCCAAGAGAAGGTTGATAATGTTCTTGATTTAAGCTCTGTCTTCTAGTCTTCATTAAACGGCCAATAGCCACTAGAACGCCAATTAACAACAGGACATTAAGAATTAAGCTCCAATTTGCCTGCATAAAAGTTTACTCCATAGTCAAAGCTTGTTTCACATCAACCGCAACCAAACGAGACACTCCCGGCTCACGCATGGTCACCCCAACTAAATGATCAGCCAATTCCATAGTTACCTTATTATGAGTAATAAACAGGAATTGTATGAATTGTGACATCTCTTTTACTAAATCGCAAAACCGACTTACATTTAAGTCATCTAAAGGTGCATCTACTTCATCTAACATACAAAATGGTGAAGGATTTAGCTGAAAAATTGCAAACACCAAAGCCACAGCGGTCATTGCCTTTTCACCACCAGATAACAGATGAATAGAACTATTACGTTTTCCAGGTGGCTGCGCCATTACTACAATTCCTGATTCTAACAGATTATCACTAGTTAATTCGAGCTGTGCCCGACCACCACCAAATAATCTTGGAAAAAGCGCTTTAAAAGAAGTATTCACTTCATCAAATGTATTTTCAAGACGCGATTTCGTTTCATTATCCATTTTTTCAATGGCAGTTTCCAAAGTAGATAAAGCTTGACTCAAATCATTATATTGCTCATCCAGGTAGACTTTGCGCTGCTGTTCAGTAGCAAATTCTTCGATGGCCGCCAGATTTATAGCGCCTAGCCTTTTAATTTTCTCCGAAATCGCTATCAATTCATCTTCTTTTATACTTTGCGTTACCCCAGATGGAATTCTCTCTAATAAAGACTGTGCCTGTAAATTAGCCTCATCAAGGGTTTCTTGAATTGAACTTGCACGAACAGATAAAGCTTGTTTTTCCATTTGGATTTGATTCATGAGTTCCTGAATCCGTTTTACTTCCTGATCGTAGTTTAAAATTAATTTCTCATGGTCTTCAAGTTGCAACTTAAGTTGAGATACTTTCTCTCGGCTCACAGTCAACATCGATTCGATTTCACCATGTTTTATCAATAATGCTGCCAATTGATTTTTAAACTCGGTTTCTGGCGTTACTGACTGTAAATAATGTTGATTTAACTCCTCTAAACGTATTTGTGCACGTTGCAAACGCTCTTTTTCTCTACTTATCCTATCGGTTATTTGCTGTATTTTGTTGACTTCTCTATCAGATTCCAATTCACTTTGATGCAATAAAGCACGGACACTCTCTACTTGTTTATTTTGGTCAACGAGAACACTGTTCCATGTGTCTTTTTCATTTATAAATTTCTTGAATTGCAACTCAGAAGCCTGATATTGGCCTTCCAATTCTCTGATTTTCTCAGCCATTTCCAATTGTTCAGCGTTTAGCTCTTCCAGCGAAGATTCCAACTCTATTATCTCGTTAGTGATAGCATCTTTCTGTTTTTCAGCGTGAAAAATAGCTTGTTCCTGACTATTTATGGCAATGATATGATTGCGTAGCGCCTCATTACTGGCATTTAAATTTAATTGATGCAGCTTTATAAAATTTAAATTTTCCTGTAGTCGGGCTTGATAACTATCTCTTGCCAAACGAATAGATTCAATTTTTTGTTGTAAAGATTCCACACTTAAATTCAGCTCAAGAATCCTTTGCTGTCTGGCAAGAACGCCTACCTCATCTTGTTCTTTTTGGCGAGGTAATTTAACCCACCCTTTACCTAGCCAAATACCATTGACGGTTACAATAGATTCATGAGCCAATAACTCAGGAAACCAAGCCTTTGCCTCTTCAAGATTGTCTGCAGCATAAATATGCTCAAGATGATTTACTGTTGCGGGAACTAAACCTTGAATTTTATCAGCTAACCTTGGGCGCTCCGGCTTCTCCCCATCAAGAGCTCTCATCGTCACCACGCTCTCTTTATGATCTTCACAAAACTGCCACCGAGGCCACAACTCAGCAAAATCATCTAATACATAAGCGATTAGATCATCTCCTAATACGATTTCACAAGACGCTTGCCATTGAGGTTGAACCTTTAAAATATCCATTAATCTTGGCTTATCTGACCATTCTGCAATTCCGTCCTTATCAGGCCGATTTTCCTTTTTTGCTGCGATTTGAGCAGCTTTTAATGCAGCGAGCTCACTGTTTAAATGATGAAATTCATCTTGCAATGCATGCAATTGTTGCTCGGTATTTTGTAGTTGATTATGCAAATCCGACTGAGTCTCATTCGCTTGCCTAAGCTGTTCTTCATCAAACTCCTGTGTTTCTTTCAAGTGGACATGTTTTTCTTGCAGTTCGTCTTTACCTTTTTGTAAATCGTCAATTGATATAGCTGATTGTTCCAAATTCAATTTTTCCAGCCTTATCAGGACTTGATGGCGTTTCTGCTCTAAATGTTGTCGTTTGGCTTGTGTAAGCTGGTATTCATTTTTAATGGCATTGGAATTAATTTGCACCTCTTGCCAAATTTTTTCCCATTGCGATTGTTCGTTTTGTTTTTCTTGCCATAGAGATTCCTGTTCTTTGAATTGCATTTTTAAATGTTGTAAATGCTCTTCTAACTGTTGAGCCCTAAGCTTACAATTGTACAATTCTTCATTATCCTGCTTAAGTTGCTCCTCAATGAGTTGAGAGTCAACCTGCATTTGCTGCCTGTCATTTTCCAAACGCCTTTTTTCTCTTTCTTGTTGCTGAATAACTTCTTCTAGACGTGCTATCTCAGTTCCTGAATGATAGAGAGAATCTTGAATTAATTGGGATTGATCAATGGCATCTTGTAATTGTTCATTTAAAGCTGCGCGCTCCTTGTAACAATTAGTTAATAAACTTTGCTGTTGCTCATTACGGATTGCTAACTCTTGTAATTCCCGCTGTTTCACTGTTTGTTTTTCTGAGTATTCCTGCCATTTAAGAGCCAGGATCTCCGCTCGGCAAATTTTTTCCTCTTCCTTTAAAATAGTATAGCGTTCTGCTGCTTTGGCCTGTCGCTCCAAACGTTGCAAATGTTTGCCCAATTCTTCTCTAATATCAGCAACGCGTGTCAGGTTATCTCTTGTTTGTTCAATACGTTGTAAAGTTTCTCGGCGACGCTCTTTGTATTTTGAAACCCCGGCCGCTTCTTCCAAATAAACTCTTAATTCCTCTGGTTTCGCTTCTATTAATCGAGATACAGTACCTTGGCCAATAATCGAGTAACTTCGCGCCCCGGCTCCTGTGCCTAAAAAAATGTCAGTAATGTCTTTTCGCCTGCATCGAGCCCCATTCAAATAATAAAAAGATTCACCATCCCGAGTGACTACTCGCTTTACAGCGATTTCACCATAACTGGCAAAAGGCCCAGTCAATCTTCCCAAACTATTATCAAATACCAATTCTACTGACGCCTGTCCTACTGGCTTACGATTCGAAGAGCCGTTAAAGATAATATCCGTCATAGACTCTCCACGTAGATTTTTGGCAGAGCTTTCGCCCATGACCCAGCGAACAGCATCAATAATATTTGATTTACCGCATCCATTTGGACCAACAACAGCGACCAAACGGCTGGGAAAATGAACCGTGGTGGGATCAACAAATGATTTAAAACCAGCCAATTTTAATTGCTTCAAATGCATTTTAACTGCGGATTATAAAATAATAATCGATTAGTATATCGTAGGAAGTGAATCCTGACTATTTCAGAACCCCCATATTGCTCTCTTCTGCCATTGTTAAGGACAACATGCTCAATTGACAAACAATTTTATCGCTTTATAATGCAAACTTCTGTTAACAAATGTAGGTAAACAATGAAACAGCAATTCTATAAATTGCCCCAAATTCTAATAAGCCTTTGTCTCCTATTGATTCTATCCACCCCAATCCAGGCAGAACCGCCAAATCTTAGTTTAATTAGAAAGGAAATTAAGCATTATTACGATTCTGGCTTGTATTATCGCGAATTGGAACGAACCATCAAGTTAGCTCAAGAATATATACACCAACAATATTTAATCAATAAAAATAATAAGCACCCACAAAAACTCGCCATAGTACTGGATATCGATGAAACCAGTCTGTCCAACTACGATAAGATGGTAAAACGGGACTTTACCAGTAACAAAGAGCAAATTCATAAAGAAATACTTGCCGCCAATTCCCCGGCAATTAAGCCTATGCTGACACTTTACAAAAATGCCTTAAAAAAGGGCATCAAAGTATTTTTTGTAACCGGAAGACAAGAATCTGAGCGCAGCGCAACCCGAGCTAATTTAATTAAAGCAGGATATACCAAATGGGCAGGACTTTATCTACGGCCTAATGGGTATTCCTCTCCCTCGATTATCCCATTTAAATCAAAAGCCAGAGAAATGATAGCAAAAAAGGGATATACCATCATTGCCAGTATTGGTGATCAATACAGTGATATCCATGGGGGATATACAAAAAAAGGATTTAAGCTCCCCAATCCATTTTACTACTTGCCTTAATCGAGATGTAACGTGTCATTAGATTTTTCTTGTTATTAAATTCATAAAAAATAAAGCCCTCGGGCACAAAACCCGAGGTTTCTTAACACGCCAATCATTAAGCCGCTTTTTCTTTCATACGAATTGCCATGACTTCCATTGCCAGGAATTTGACATAATCATAGGTCACGTAATAATCCCCTTGATCTCCAGCAAATTTAGACCAGGAGTTACGCAAAGTGAAAACACCTCTATTGACATGACCATCTTCATCCATCACTTCAAGATCATCATCATAGCCAGTGATCACTAATTCATGCCCGGCATAGATCATTCCATTCATTGCGTCCAATACAATTTCAGGTGTTAACATCCAGGTGTCATGGTAAGCACGGTTAGTGCCTACAGCTCCGGCATCCCCAACAAATACATCCAATAACATACCGACAGTCAAGCGATTACCTTTGGCAAGCTCTTCCTTGATCTGATAAACGATTTGATTCATATCTGCTTTGGCTGAAAAAGATTCTTCATCCTTCAACAAAGCCTCCCAGCTGATTAAATTGGATACCGGAACACTGTGAGCCAAGAACTCGGAATCGGACATAGGTTTCCCTTCATTGTTCTCGTCTTCTAAAGGATATTCTCTAACACCGGCACAACCATTCAATTTTTGATAATTCTGGCTGATGATACCGTATTCAGAAATCTGTTGAAGAACCCAGTAGCCAAAAGAACCATTCCACCCGCTGGCTTTGGCTTTGTCATGTATCGCCAGATAACTTCCTAACTCCAGGTTACACAATTGACTGATATAATCCCCAGCCCCAAGAGCAGCATTGATGGCTGCAGTAACTGCGAAAGTGACGCAACTGCCATGATATCCCTGATCCAATACGGGTGTTAATTGCATTCCCAATTTAACTTTTCTTGGTAATTCAGAAGAAAAGCCGGCTGTGTTTATTGCATTTTTAGGATATTCTGACAGCTGTTCGCGCAAATAAGATTTTGCTTCGGTCGATAATTCATACTTGGGCAGCTTAAATGTCAAGCTTTGAGCAACACCACTTGGATTTTTAGGTGTAATGTGGACATCAACCTCCCCTTTTAAAGTCAAAGGGCCAGCAAAAGCCAATGATGAAGACAAAGACAATACAGCTAAATTAATTAACTTACTCATAAAATATATCCCTATAATTAACCCTCTTGCATCATATCAAGAGGTGAATTAAATGCAAACAAATCATGCGAATAAAATGACAAGCCAATTTTTTACTCACAGAATAGAAATTATTTTATGATAAGATACCCGTTCGCTAGAGCGCTGAGATAATTTTGCTCAAACAAACTCCATCCCAAATACTGAAATGCCATCCTTTCATTGACCAATAAACAATAACAAATCTGATTCAATTTAAGAAAACAAGCAACTTGGCCTGAGTTCATATATAATAGGTCTGATTCTAAAAAAGAGGATATTAATATGCGTACTCTATTGTCATGTTTCCTGATAACCCTATTGTCTTTTGGTTTAATTATCAATGAGGCCTCCGCTAAACGCTTTGGCGGCGGGCGTAGCTTTGGGGTTCAACGTTCTCACAATAGTCTTTTTTCATCCAATAAAACATACAACCAATCTTCATTAGCACAAAAAGCTAATAAAAACAGATGGGGTGGGGTATTAGGAGGCCTCCTGGTTGGAGGATTATTGGCCAGTCTCTTTATGGGTAATGGTTTGGCAAATGGGTTAATCACCTGGCTAATCCTTGGTTCAGTCATATTCTTTATCATCAGCTTCTTACGCAGAAAAATGAATCCAGGATTTCAATCAGCTCAATCCGGAACATTCCGCCAAAACTCTTTTCAACAATTCACTCAAAATTACGGAAACCGAAATAGCGGTGGAGCTCATTTTGCTCAACAAGAAATTAATTTTGACGCGGAGGGTTTTCTTCGTGATGCCAAAGTAACTTTTATACGTCTACAAACGGCTTATGACCAAAAAAATCTGCAGGATTTGCAAACATTCACAGTTCCGGAAGTATTCGCAGAAATTAAAATGCAATTGGACGAACGTGGCGATGCCCCAAACCAAACAGAAGTCATTTCCCTGGATGCAAAATTGCTTGATGTGTCTAAACAATCCTTATCCACGATAGCCAGTGTACAATTCACTGGAACAATCAAAGAGAACGGTGAACTATCTAACCTGGATGAAATATGGCATTTCCGACAGTTTGATAACAGAAAGGAGTGGGTTGTAGGAGGTATTCAGCAAGAAGTATTTCAGCCATAAATACTTATAATTCCCTAGAGTAGCAACTGTCTTTGATGACAGTTGCACTAAAAATTAAAGAAAATAACTGAACTCAATCAACAATATATTGTACCTTGGTAATTTCATATTCAACCATACCTCCGGGTGTTTCTACCGTAACCGCATCATCAAGCTCCTTGCCAATTAAAGCTCGGGCAATAGGAGAACTGTATGAAATCTTGTTCAGTTTGATATTGGCTTCGTCCTCTCCAACTATTTTATAGGTTAGTTCCGAGCCAGTGGCTACATGGCAAATAGTAACGGTTGAACCAAAAATCACTTTACCGTTGTTCGGTAATTTACTGATATCAATTATTTGCGCATGAGACAACTTCGCTTCAAGTTCTTGAATACGCCCTTCATTAAAACTCTGTTGTTCTCGAGCAGCGTGATACTCCGCATTTTCTTTCAAATCACCATGAGCTCTTGCAGTCGCAATTGCTTCTACAATGCGCGGACGATCCACGAACTTTAAGCGATGCAATTCTGATTTTAGTGCTTCTGCACCTTCAACTGTCATAGGATGTTTGCTCATATTTACCCCTAATGTAAATCTTGTAAGCGAGTTACAGTTTCCCTATCTTCATACTTCATAGCCAAACAAGCGGCTTCGGCTCCTGATAAGGTCGTAGTGTAGCTGACCTTATGCTGTAATGCATTGCGCCTAATCGCAAAGGAATCTGCAATTGCTTGTTTGCCCTCCGTCGTATTTACAATAAAGTCTATTTCATTATTTTTTATAAAATCCAGCACGTGCGGCCTACCTTCTGCCACTTTAAATACTCTCCTGCAGTCTACGCCGGCAGCTTGTAAAGCCAAAGCAGTGCCCCGCGTGGCAATAATTTCAAAACCCAATTCTATTAATCTCTTGGCAATTTCTCCGACACGCGTTTTATCTGCGTCACGAACCGATACGAAAGCCCGTCGTCGTTTGGCAATATGACATCCGGCACCCAATTGAGCTTTAGCATAAGCTTGTCCAAAACGCTTGGCAATACCCATCACCTCCCCTGTTGATTTCATTTCCGGGCCAAGAATCGAATCCACGCCAGAAAACTTGATAAAGGGAAAAACAGGCAATTTAATAGAATAGAAAGAAGGCACATGATGATTATGATTTAATCCTTGATCTTTCAAGCTAATTCCTACTTTACAAAGAGCCGCTATTTTAGCTAATGGCAGTCCGGTAGCCTTTGAAACAAAAGGTACGGTTCTCGAAGCGCGCGGATTCACTTCCAAAACATAAATATCATCCGCTTGAATAGCAAACTGCGCATTAATCAAGCCCACCACACCTAATTTCAATGCCATTTTTCGAATCTGCTCTATCAAATCCTGTTGAACAACCACACCCAAACTAAAAGGGGGTAATGTGCATGCTGAATCACCCGAATGTATCCCCGCTTGCTCAATATGCTCCATGATGGCACCAATCAATACGTCTTTGCCGTCACAGACGGCATCAATATCTACCTCTATGGCATCATTCAAAAATTTATCAAGCAGAACGGGAGAATCATTAGAAACTTCAACGGCATGCGACAAGTAATACCTTAAATCCTCTTCTTGATAAACAATTTCCATAGCTCGTCCACCGAGAACATAAGACGGCCTGACGACTAGGGGATAACCAATTTTGTTAGCTAATTCAATAGCCTCTGCTTCGCTTCGAACAGTTCCATTATCAGGCTGGTGCAGTTTCAATTCTTTGACCATTTGCTGAAATCGTTCTCTGTCTTCAGCCATATCAATAGCATCGGATGAAGTACCAATTATTTTTACGCCATTAGCCTCTAAATCACGAGCCAACTTTAATGGTGTTTGTCCTCCATAATGCACAATGACACCCTCAGGTTGCTCAATTGCGACGATGGACAACACATCCTCTAAAGTAACAGGTTCAAAATATAATCGATCGGAGGTATCAAAATCGGTGGAAACCGTTTCAGGATTACAATTCACCATAATAGTTTGATAACCAGCGCTTCTTAAAGACAAAGCAGCATGCACACAACAATAATCAAATTCAATGCCTTGACCGATTCGATTAGGCCCACCTCCAAGAATCATAATTTTTTTCTTATTACTCTCAGCACGTGCTTCACAGCCGCCTTCATAACAAGAATACATGTAGGCTGTATCACTAGGGAATTCTCCAGCACAAGAATCAATCCTCTTGTAGACAGGCAAGACCTCTAATTCAACACGCTTTGCCCGTACTTGTGATTCTGTACAACCAAGCAACTTGGCCAAGTATGCGTCAGCAAACCCCCGGTGCTTCATCAAGTGTAAAGTGGTTTTATCCAGATCCTGAATCGTTTTTCCAATGATTGAGCGCTCTAAAAAAACCAACTCTTGAATTTGCGCCAGAAACCATGGATCGACTCGACTTTCCAGATGAATTTCCTCAAGTGATAAATTTTGCCTAAAGGCGTCAGCAATATACCAAAGTCTATCTGGAGTGGGTTCTCGTAAATGCCCTCGCAAACGAGCCATATCCTCTTTTTGAAACAGCGAATGCAATCCACATCGTCCTATCTCTAAACCTCTTATGGCTTTCTGTAATGATTCCTGAAAGTTAGAACCAATCGCCATGACTTCCCCGACTGATTTCATCTGCGTTGTGAGGGTGTCTGGAGTTTGTGGAAATTTATCAAAATTAAACCGCGGAACTTTAGTAACGACGTAATCAATGCTGGGCTCAAAGGACGCTGGTGTTTTACCTCCGGTAATTTCGTTTTTCAATTCATCCAAGGTATAACCCACAGCCAATTTTGCTGCGACCTTGGCAATAGGAAAACCGGTCGCTTTTGACGCCAAAGCAGAGCTTCGAGATACACGCGGGTTCATTTCCACAACCAGCATGCGTCCATCTTCAGGATTAATAGCAAACTGAACGTTAGACCCCCCTGTATCCACACCAACAGCTCTTAATACTTTAATCGCCGCATCTCGCATACGTTGATATTCTTTATCAGTTAATGTTTGTGCTGGAGCAACGGTAATGGAATCTCCAGTATGCACGCCCATAGGGTCAAAATTTTCTATAGTGCAAACAATAATGCAATTGTCATTTTTATCCCGGACAACTTCCATTTCATATTCTTTCCAACCCAGAACCGATTCATCGATCAAAAGCTCGCGAGTTGGCGATAACTCCAATCCTCTAATACAAATTTCTTCAAATTCTTCACGGTTATAGGCAATACCGCCTCCACTGCCACCCATGGTAAATGAAGGCCTGATGATAGCTGGAAAACCTAAACGAGCTTGCACTTGAATTGCCTCTTCCAGGCTATGTGCAATCGCCGACCTTGGCATATCCAATCCGATTTTAATCATCAGTTGGCGAAATTTTTCTCTATCTTCTGCCCTGTCTATGGCTTCACGCGTCGCGCCAATCATTTCAACCGAGTACTTGGCTAATACCCCCTCTCTTACCAAATCCAAGGCGCAATTTAAGGCTGTTTGTCCTCCCATCGTTGGCAAAAGGGCATCTGGCCTCTCTATTTCAATAATACGAGCCACTTCTTTCCATTGAACAGGCTCTATATAGGTCGCATCAGCAAGCTCTGGATCAGTCATTATGGTTGCTGGATTAGAGTTGACTAATATCACTCGATATCCTTCTTCTTTCAAAGCACGTACTGCTTGGGTACCTGAATAATCAAACTCACAAGCCTGCCCAATCACAATAGGGCCTGCCCCAAGAATTAGAATAGATTTTATATCGGTTCGTTTTGGCATAATGACAATAAAAAAAGAATAAAGTGATATATTTTACCGAGTTTTGCCTAAAGATTATACCCTTCGGTGACATGTTTTGAGTTATTAATTGCCAAAAAATATCCAACGGCACTAAATAACTTAAAATTACTTGTATAAAGTAGAAAGCAGCATTTGCAAACCGGCTTCTGTCAAAGATAAATATTTATAATAAGGGTCAGCTGTTGTCCGCTCAAGCCATTCATTTGCGATGCAAATATCGGTTAATTTCTGCGCTTCTTCCACTGAAACAGGTTTGCCCAGTTTCTGGGTAAGCATTGCTGCTGCATCCTCTTCAATACTCAGAAAAACCTGTTCTCTGGTTACCCCGCCCGCGATCATTTCATCATAAAACAAGGACAAAATATCCATTTCGTTCATAGCAATTCCTTATTATTTGGATACTAAGATCTATAGCATATATTTAATCATCGTTCGACATGATAAAATTAAATACTTTTTAACTAAAAAATTGGTCATAACCGAATCTCTCTATGCAAGAAATTGATGTCCTTATCATTGGCGCTGGTGCTGCAGGCCTGATGTGCGCTATTGAAGCAAGCAAGCGTAAAAGAAAAGTGTTCGTCCTGGATCATGCCAATAAAGCCGGGAAAAAGATACTCATGTCAGGTGGTGGTCGTTGTAATTTTACCAATTACTACGTTGAACCCAACAAATATTTTTCCCACAACCCCCATTTTTTCAAATCAGCCTTATCACGTTACACTCAATGGGATTTTATTGACCTGGTTAACAAACATAAAATTCCTTTTCATGAAAAAACATTAGGACAATTATTTTGCGATAATAAATCCAAAGACATCGTTGATATGTTGCTTAAAGAATGTGGGCAATATGGGGCGACAATTTATTTAAATACTGTAATAGAAAAAATACAAAAAACCAACGACTATTCTTTCAAGATTAGTACGACAAAAGGGAGGTTTCATTGTCATTCTGTGGTCATTGCAACTGGTGGACTATCTATTCCCACAATGGGCGCGAGCCCCTTTGCCTATAAAATTGCAGAACAGTTCGATATTAAGGTATGGCCAACCAGAGCTGGTCTGGTACCGTTTACATTGGATGTCTTCGAAAAGGATAGATTATCCGTCCTGTCGGGAATAGGTATTGATAGCCTGGTCAATAATGAAAGAAAGCAATTTCGTGAACATATCTTATTTACCCATCGGGGGCTGAGTGGCCCCGCTATCCTGCAACTCTCGTCCTACTGGCATCCCGGTGAAAGTATATGCATTAATTTGTTACCTGAACATAACCTGCTGGAAAGTTTGAAAACAGCCCGAGTAGAGGTGCCGCATAAACAATTAAACTCTGTATTATCGATGCACTTACCCAAACGAATTATTGAAGTATTTATTCCTCAAAAACTGAGTGAAAAAAAACTGGCTGACACTTCTAATAAAGATTTGCAAACAATTTCCCACTTGTTGCAGAATTGGGTAGTGAAACCCAATGGTACAGAAGGCTACCGTACCGCAGAGGTTACGGTTGGTGGAATAGACTGTCATGCTATTTCATCAAAAACCATGGAAGCCAACAATGTACCAGGCCTATATTTCATTGGCGAAGCCATGGATGTGACGGGGTGGTTAGGTGGGTATAATTTTCAGTGGGCATGGTCTTCCGGCTGGGCTGCCGGGCAAGTAGTGTAAGTAAGGACATTCAAAAACCCAATTCTAAACACCCATCCGCTTAGCGGAATCCCAAAGCCCAAATTTTCCCCAAGATTTCATGAAGAGCAATTGAAGTGTAGGCCAAGTTATAAGGATTGGGTATAATCATTTTTACCCAAGTATCAGTAGACCAAAAGAAGGTAAAATCAGTTGGAGCCGCTATAGGATGCAACCCTTGCTGCTCGCACAATGCCATGGAACGCGGCATATGAATAGCTGAGGTAACCAGATAGAAGGATTGATCATGCACTATCGCAGCTAATTCACGTGCCTGATCTGCTGTATTGATAGAAACCTTTTCAATAACAACTTTTTCAGGATCGATTGAGAACCATTTGGTTAATTCTGCCAATAATAAAGCCTCTGATTGTTCACCAGCAGATCCCCCGCCCGATAAAAGCAATTTTGCATCGGGCAAAGTTCTGAATAATCGAACACCTTCAATCAATCGCTTGATACTCGCGGAGGTCAACAGATCATTTGCAGGCATTCCTTCTGCTGTATTTTGTCCACCACCGAGAACAACCACCCATTTAACATTCGGATTAATCGCCTTCACTATAGAGTATCGAGACTCTAATTGATAAGTTAAATAACTGGGTAACCAACCCGTACTCATTGCAAGCAAGATAATCAACACAAGAAACAACATAACCTTAGTAACAGCAGGAGCAAGCCGGCGCCATAGTAAAAAAATGCAAATACCCAACGCTAACACACATAAAAAGAAAGGATGTATCAAGTATTCAAGCAAGTGTCTAATGAATGCCATTATCTCACTCTTCTCATCAAATAAATCCCGATTAAAGAAAAGATAAGAGTAGGACTAAAGGCAGCCAATTCAGGTGGCCACTGGAATACTATGCTCACTGGGCCAAAAAATCGATTCAGAATATGAAACCCGAATCCAACCATAGCGCCTACCAGTAATTTTGAACCCATAGTTGACGAACGTAACGGGCCAAAAATAAAGGGGATAGATAATATCATCATAACCATAGTGTTCAAAGGCTGGGTAATACGTTGAAAAAAGGCAAACTTATAATTTGATACATTTTGATGGTTACGTTGTTGCTCACGTAAATAGCGCTTTAATTCACGTAGAGTCATTTCATCCGGATTGGCACCAGTAATTTTAAGAATTTCCGGTTTCACAGGAACATCCCACGGCAAAGCATCGAAATGATAGGCTTTGGTATGATCCTCCCCAAACTCGGTTTGTTTCACGTCATAAGCTATCCATGAATTGTTGACATATTTTACTTCACTTATCTGACGGGCCAATTTTAAATGATGTTGGTTATCAAAACGGAACTGGTTAACATAGCGTAGAGTATTCTCGCGCGTGACGGAGGCGATAGAAACAAAATCATTACCATTACGCACCCAAACCCCTCTTGGAGTCAGCAAAGCCTGCCCTCCTGTTAAAGCTGAAACCTTATATTCATTCGCATAATGCGCCATTACTGGTACAACGGTTTCACCTAAAGAGGTGATCAATAGAATGACTATCAGAGACGCTTTTAATACCGCCCCTGTTATTTGGCCGATAGATATCCCCGCGGCGCGCATGACAACCAGTTCACTATGGTTAGCCAATACTCCCAAACCAATCAAACACCCCAGCAAGCTGGCAATAGGAAAAAACAAATAAACTTGATAGGGCATCTGCAAAAGCACAAAAACACTGGCTTGTACTATTCCATAGTCTGCTCGACCCAAATCGTCTATCTGGTTAACAAACAAAATAAAAATCTGCAAACCGACCAGCATCAAAGTCACTAAGCCAATTGCAGATAAAACTGTTTTGGCAATATAACGATCAAGTATTTTTCTACTCATGCAAGCTTCACCTGATTTCGCCAAATTAGGATGATGCCAAGAATAGCAACGATCAAGTGTACCCACCACATCCCTATCCACCAGGGAATTTTCCCGGTAGCAATCGCATCACGAGAAACAAACATAAAATTAGCGTAAAAAATATAAATGATAATCGCGGGCAAAAGTTTCGAATATTTTCCAGAGCGAGGGCTGACACGGCTGAGCGGAACAGCAACCAAAGTCAAAGTCAGAACCATTAAGGGGATAGAAATACGCCACTGTAATTCAGCGGCCTTTTTCAAATCCTGATTGTTCAAAGGCCATAAATTTCTGGTTTTTGCAGTGCGAGCATCATCATTCATGACAACAGTAGGATTGGGCAATTTGGATTTATAGCTCGCAAATTCAGCAATCTGGTAATCGGCATGACCAGGAACACCTTGGTATTCCTTGCCATTTTGCAGCACGATGTATTCCTCGCCTGTTTGAGGATTAACCTCAGCAAATGCTTTATCTGCCCATAACACATCCCATAACAGCTTATTATCCTGAACGCTATGTTTTGCCATGAATATCTGTTCTGCCTGGGAATGATCACGATTCATGGATTGCACATAAAAGATTTGCTGACCACTATTAATCGCATGAAAGCGCCCTGGCATAATAGTTTGAATTAAAGTTTTGATTCCAGTAGAACGTATTAACTTGGTGCGTTCAACAGCAATCACAGGACTTGCCCAAATCATTACGACAGCAACGACTACTAACACAACAGTAGCCATGACAAAGCTATGTTTCAGTAATTGCTTAGGGCCATAACCACAAGCTCGCAGAACAGTCATTTCACTTTCGGCATATAACCGGCCATACGCCAATAAAAGGGCGACATAAAATCCCAGAGGCAATAACAAGCCCATTAAATTTGGCAATTCCAACATCAACAGCTTCATAATCACAAAACCAGGAATTGAACCAGATGCAGCGCGATTTAAATATTGTATGAATTGATTACTCATGAAAATAAGAACTAATATCGCGGTTAATGCGATTAAAGTGAGAAACACTTCTTTAGTCAAATAACGAAAAATAATCACTACTTCATACCCTATGGAGGATTTTATCGATTAATTCAATTCTTTCAGAATAACATATAAAAGAACCCATCATGATAATTCAAGACAACCTATTTAAAAATAGTATTGATTTAAAACAGACGATTAAAACAGAATTTTTCATTCAAATGCTTATCCAATTTAGGTAAACTAGTTGTCTTTCTTAAGAGGCGCAGGAAAAAATATCATGAATTATGGATTAACTCATACCCCCTCATTAACCACGAGCGAATGTCTGGTGTTAGGCGTTTTTTCAGATTTGGCGCTACCCGATTTTGCAACTGCGATTGATAATGAACAACAGGGGCTTATAAAAAAACTTTGCCAACGAATCCCAGAGCCAGGAAACGCTGTATGGCAAACTGATGTCGAAGGACATAGCCTACTAATCATTCAGTGCGGCAAGAAAGAGGAATTTAGTGCTAATTCACTCCAAAAACGTATAGGGGAAATTACAGAAGCATTAATTAAACAGCGTTTCTCTTCTGCCACCGTATGCTTGCCTCGATTAAATCAGGAATCTGCCGAATGGCAGTTAGAGCAAATGATAGTTCAAATCGATAATTTAAGATATCAACTTCTTGATTTTAAAACAAAACATGCAAAGAATCATAAATTGGAATCGGTCATATTCCATCTACCCGGAGCCACTGAAAAAAGCCTTGAAATGGCCAAAGCAATTGTTACCGGAGTTGAATTTTGCCGTGATTTAGCGAATATGCCGGCTAATATTTGTACTCCGACTTATCTTGGTGAGCAAGCCTTTTCATTATCCAAACAATTCGACCAAATAAGCTGTCAAGTTATGGGGCCAGAAGAAATAAAAAAAATGGGTATGGGGGCATTATTAGCCGTTGCCCAAGGAAGTGACCAGCCCCCAAGATTAATAGATATTCATTATCAGGGAGACAAAAACTCAGCACCGGTAATTCTTGTAGGAAAAGGCATTACATTTGATTCAGGAGGCTTATCTATAAAGCCGGCTAACGCCATGGATGAAATGAAATACGATATGTCTGGCGCCGCCAGTGTGTTAGGGGTTATAAAAGCCTGTGCTTTGCTGAAATTGCCTATTAATCTCATCGGCATTATAGCCAGTGCTGAAAATCTGATTAGCGGCTCCGCTGTAAAATCAGGAGACATTGTGACCACCATGTCAGGACAAACAGTCGAAATCATCAATACCGATGCGGAAGGTCGACTAGTGTTAGCAGATGCTTTGACTTACGCCGAACAATATAATCCTGATTTTGTAATCGATATTGCTACTTTAACAGGGGCGATAATAGTCGCTTTGGGCAATATAGCCACTGGCTACATGACTAAAGATGAACAACTGGCAAAATCAATTGAGCGTGCTGCTAACGAAAGCCAGGATAAAGTCTGGCGTATGCCACTGGATGAGGCCTATCAAGATGCTTTGGATAGTCCTTTGGCTGATATGATTAACGCCAGCTTTGATCGTACTGCAGGAAGTATTACTGCCGCCTGCTTCTTATCACGATTTACTGAAAAATATCGTTGGGCTCATTTGGACATTGCGGGAACAGCCTGGATTTCAGGAAAGAAACGTAATGCAACAGGGCGTCCTGTTCCTTTATTAATTCAATTATTACGCCATGTCGCCAATTCGCGTTGATTTTTACTTATTAGCCAGCAGCCTTCCAGAAGCCCGCTGGTTGGTTGCCTGTCGTTTAATAGAAAAAGCCTACAGCAAAGGGCATACCATTTTTGTTTTTTGCGACAATCAGCAGCAAGCAGAATACCTTGATGAATTGTTGTGGACCTTTAAAGACGACAGCTTTATTCCCCATAATTTGCAAGGTGAAGGGCCGGAGCCTCCGCCCCCTGTACAAATTGGCTATCAAAAGGAGCCCAGAGGCTTTACTGATATCTTGTTGAATTTATCCGCCAATATTCCAATTTTTTATACCCGATTTAAAAGAGTCATTGAGTTGGTAAGCAATGTGGAAAATGAGAAAGAAGTGAGTCGATTGCACTATAAAGAATATAGAAATAAAGGCTGTGCATTGCACACACACTCAGTTGAATAAATATTTTACTGCTCGCTGGACTTTTAATCTTATTGTGTGTCCGCTCCCTGATGGTCGCGGCTCTGATTATAATAAAGTAAAACAGAGCCGAGACCATCAGGGAGCGGACAAAGAAGGCCGGAGAATAAGCAGTTACATTTTAACTTGGTGATTTTGAATAAGACCACAGCACGTCACAGTCCTTTTTTTGGGCTGCTTGCAATAAATGAATTAGAGGAATTGCTCGTTTAGCCAAACTGATATCAGGTTCACTATCCTCATCGTCTTCTAATGGATTATTTTGGCTTTTTATTTTTTCCAGCCCTTGTTGTAAATGACTTAAAGCATCTGGCACATTCTCTGATTTAATGGCACCGGGGATTGTGCCGCCATGTCCCATTAACAACAATAATTGTTTTGCCACATTTTCAAAATAAGTAATGTTTTCATATGCATCACAACTAAAAGTCACAAACATAACTAACTCCCAAGTGAAAATTCTATCCATAAGTCTGTAATAAATACTCGGCAACGGCTCGTAAACCCATTGCTTCACCACCTTCGGGCTTTCCTGGCTTGCTTACAGTATTCCAGGCCATGATATCAAAATGAACCCATGGTATTGATTTTGTCACAAATCGTTGCAGAAATAAGCCGGCAGTAATAGCCCCGGCATAGGACGAGGAACTGGAGTTGCTCATGTCTGCAATATTTGAATTCAATAACTCTTCATAAGGTGCAAATAAAGGCAAACGCCAGACAGGGTCTGAGACTTTATTAGATGCCTCCACTATACCTTGAGCCAGTTGATCATGATTAGAAAACATAGCAGCAATTTCAGTGCCTACAGCAACACGAGCGGCGCCAGTTAAGGTAGCAAAATCAATGATCAAATCTGGTTGTTCTTCACAAGCCTTGACCAAAGCATCTGCCAGAATCAATCGACCCTCTGCATCAGTGTTTTCTATTTCTACCGTTAATCCATTACGCATGGTTAAAACATCTCCTGGCCTAAAAGCATTCGGACCAATGGCGTTTTCAACAGCAGGAATTAATACCTGTAACCGAATCGGCAAACGCCGAATCATTATCCACTGGGCTAATCCTATAACGTGTGCAGCACCACCCATGTCTTTTTTCATCAAACGCATGCCTGATGAAGGTTTGATATCAAGCCCTCCACTATCAAAACAAACTCCCTTTCCAATTAAAGTCACCCGTGGATGTTTCTCATTTCCCCAATGCAAAGATAATAAGCGAGGTGCTAAAGCAGCAGCTCTTCCAACCGCATGAATGGCAGGAAAATTATCCTTTATCAACTCCTCTCCGATCCATTGTTTAAATTGAGCCTTGTGGGTTTTAGCCAATTCTTCGACAACATGGGCTAACGATTCTGGCCCCATATCACAGGTTGGTGTGTTAATGAGATCCCGTACTAGAAATAAAGAATTAGCCATGGATAAAATATAATCCATTTCATTTGCTTCAATAATTAAAACTCGAGGCTGTAACTCGTATTTTTTATAGTCATCAAATCGATATTGTGCTAATGCCCAAACTACACCAGCCTCCCGACTTAACTTATCTTGTAATTGATAGTTCCCCGGAGGCAATAAAAGTGCGGCATTGGCCAAAGCACATTCCTGATTACCAGCTCCTGAACCAATAAAGGCTTTTTCGATCACGCCATCCGCATTGAGAATAAAACAATAATCGCCCAATTTACCTTTAAATTGGCGCACAGAAAAACAATTGCGTTCCATTGGAGTTAGATTCTCAATTCCTTCTTCCCATTGTGATTGAGAAATGAGACAAACAGGAACCACTCTATCCCCGCTGTTTTTATAAAATACTTCAGCTTGCATCATTTTTAATCCTTCATCTGGCCACGAAAGTGGTTAGGTCTAACACCCATTATACCTAAAACTAATAAGTAGATGACTACCGTGACGAACACATGAGTTAATAACAAGCTCAAGCGCATCAAAGGAGAGAAACCAAGCCAGTAAGTCGCTGTTCCACTCATAAAATATAAATAAACTCCAATGGTAAAATTGGCTATCAATAACTGCATACAGTATTTCAGCCATCCGGGAGATGGCTTGAACAATCCCCTTTTAATCAAAAAAAACAACAAAATAGCGCAATTCACATATCCAGCTAATGCAGAAGCCAAAGTCAAGCCAGCATGAGCCAAGTGCCAAACAAATACAAAACATAAAAGAGTATTAACTACCATGGCTATGGCACCGACTTTTACAGGAGTACTGATGTCCTGACGAGCATAAAAACCGGAAGCCAACACTTTAACCACCATGAAGGCAGGAACTCCCATGGCGAGAGTGATTAAGCTTTTTTGAGTTTGTAACAAATCGTAGGCTGTAAATTTGCCATATGCAAAACAACTGGCAATTAAAGGCAATGCAAAAAAGGACAATCCCAAGCCGGCAGGCATTCCTATTAATAAAATCGAACGTAGCCCCCAATCCAAAGCACGAGAATATTGATTAATATTCTGTTCTGTGTGTTTTCGGGAAAGGTGGGGTAAGATAACTGTCGCAATCGCGACCCCAAAAACCCCCAAAGGAAAATCAGTTAATCTGTCCGTATAATATAACCAAGAGACACTCCCTACCTTTAGAAAAGAAGCAAAAATACTATCTACCATCAAGTTAAGTTGCGCAATTGAAACACCGAATAATGCCGGGATCATTAACTTAAGTACTTTATTGACTCCCGGATCATCCCGAACAACTCTAGGCCTCATAAGCAAATGCCGTTGATACAAAAATGGCAATTGAAAAACCAATTGTACGATACCTGCAATCAATACACCCCATGCCAAACCAACAACGGGTTGTGGCAAATTAGGGCACAAATACATGGCTGAGAGTATCATGCTGATATTAAGCAAAACAGGAGTAAAGGCTGGAACCCCAAAATAACCATAGGTATTCAATATCGCCCCTGCCATCGCTGTTAGGGAAATAAGCATTAAATAGGGAAAAGTGATACGAAGCATCTGCGTTGCCAATTCAGCCCGGACGCTATCATGATGAAACCCTGGTGCAAATAAAAAAATAATAACAGGCGATGCTACAATTCCCACTACAGTGACCAGAGTTAATATAGAACTCAAATAACCTGAAATCCGGGCGATGAAAATACGGACGTCTTCAGAAGAACGCGTTTTTTGATATTCAGCCAATACCGGGACAAACGCTTGAGAAAAAGCACCTTCCGCAAAAAGACGCCGCATAAAATTTGGTATCCTGAAAGCAACAAAAAAAGCATCCATACCAGCTTGCGCACCAAAAAAATTGGCAAGAACCATATCTCGGGCAAATCCTACTATTCTTGAAATAAATGTCATTAATGAAACAAGGGAGGTGGATCGAATCAAGCTTTGTTTTTTAGGTACCATAATATCCGTTGTCAGCATGATGTTTTAAATAGATAAAAATTTTCTTTATGATATACTTAAACTGACGTGAGTTCGATATAAAAAGCATGGAAATATCTCTTATATCTGGTTAAGCTGACATTATCTAGTAAAACACAACACATCAGGAGCCGGATGCCACTGCAAATTAAGTCGAACCTGGCATCAACTGAGTAAGCGCATCACCTGAAATCTTGGCCTTGTATCCCGATAATAAAACATTTCAACATCAACCTACGTCAAAACAAATACATAAAAGCAAAAGGGTCAAAACAGGTCTATTGACAAATTCTAACTCATTGTGCAAGATCTACATTTTTTGCAACATCTGATTGAGTGGAGATTTTTAAGTGGCAAATATCAAATCAGCGATTAAGCGTGCGCGTCAAAACGTCAAATTGCGTCAACATAACGCCAGTGCGCGTTCCATGTACCGCACCTACATTAAAAACGTGCTGAAAGCCGTAGAGTCTGGAGATCAAGAAGCTGCTCGTGCTGCTTATACCAAAGCACAACCAGTAATAGACAAAGCCGCTAATAAAGGCTTAATTCATAAAAATAAAGCAGCTCGTATTAAAGGTCGCCTCGTTGCTCGCCTCAAGGCCATGGCTGCCTAATCTGGAGTTTCCGTCGCTCTAAGTTCGAAACAACCGAACCGGCATTTACGGTTCGGTCCCCTTAGTTGAGCCCATTGGAATAATTAGTTGCCTCAATTGTGGGCTGTTCCTGTTCTATTGCCCTGTAATCATGCTCCTGATTTCCTCTGACAAAAGTTGAGTAAAAATAACTTCTACCCATAGCAGCAGCTATGCCCTGGAAAAATCCTAACATACTTAATGGTTGAGCAGGAAACACCAATGCGGCTAACTCTCTTTGCGACTGCATATGTACCAGTATATCTAATTCTGAAGTCATCGCTTGTAAGTTTTCTCGGGCTATTTTGTGCTCACTGTCTACTTTTTCCATTTTCGTTTGCAATTCCTTTTCCAAAAGGAAAAAAGGCTCTGTCATCAAATTAGCAAATCGGTCTGTTATTGATTTTAAATGAAGACGTTTGACTTCGATACTATCCACTGTTGGATTAGTAAAGCCATTTTTAGTAAACAATAAACAGGCTATCTCATTAAGCATGTTATGCCAAGGTAAAGGAGACAGTAAAAATCTTGTTAGCCAATATCTGTCGTCTTTTACAGAAGAAAAAGCATCAGCCAGGCATTCAACAAAAAAATTTAATGATTCATTGAAATACATTATCCGAGCATCTAATTGCTCTTTATAGATTGCTAAGGACTCATGACAAAAATCCGATGCCCATTTGTATTGTTTTTCTGCTGTCTGTAATCGCTCGCAATAATACGCTACTGTTTCACGGCCCTTTTCAACATCGCGCCACTCCTTATTGATACTGCGTGCCATGCGATAAGCCAGATTTAAGCCTCTGAACTGTACATTGGTTTGGACTTCAAAAGTTAATTCCTCCAATGTATGCAATTGTTCCATTAAGGTAGTGAGTTGACATAATCTCTTGAGTATTTCACTATTTTCTCGTGAGTGGCATACATAAATCACTCTGGGTACCCTTCTTGCGTTGAATTGCTTGGGGTGATTTTCTGAGTTTATCAAGGACGAAGATTGCTCGAAGCTCTCTTGCGAGAAGTCATCTTCCGATTGATTGACCAATGTTGCATTGCGGATCAAGGGAAAACCTGTCTCTTTTAATCGCTCCTGCATTTCTTCTTTTGTCGAAGCTTGAAATGCATCAAGCCAATTCGCCTTATCTTTTGAATTAATTGCTTCCTTTTGAGTTTCCAGCCAATTTTGGGCTAAAACATACAATCTTTTTTTTGCCAATTGAATTTGGCTTTGTAAATCATTTATGGTTAAAAACATCCTTTTATGCTCACTTGTTTGCTTGAGTGCCCTTAATCTATCACTCTAAAATTCATACTTCAATCAAAAAAGCATATTAATAATCGGATGTTTTAAAACAAATCGCTTATCTAATTTTCACAAGGCTTGTATATTCATTTCTAAAGAGGGTTGGGCTTTAACAGTCCCTCAACACCAACCCATACTGGAATCTATTCAACCCACTCTACGTTGCCGAAAGGTGTGGAGTTAAAGAAATCTTCCCCTCATAGTCCTCTGACTCGACATCATCCTCACAATAGGTGCGTCCGATAATTTTACAAAGGTTAATTTTATCCTTTCTGGATAAATAAGAGGCCACTGCTTCCACCATATTTTCAAACTTATGGTCGTCAGTTTTCCCATATGGAGAGGTAGTTGGATTTTCCATTGGGGCATCATCGTCAATTTGATAATTATCCACAATGGCCATATAAATGTTGTTAAATAACGATTTTGCCTTTTTAATTTTATCTTGTAATATTTTTTCTCCTGAGTTTCTTGGAGCTGAAAATAAAGAAAGTGCCCAGCCATACCACCCTCCAGGTTTAGGCTCTTCTTGCTTGGGCTCAATAATGGAAAAGGCTTTATAACATTCAACGACTTGATTGATTAATTCATCTTTGTAAAGCCGATATTTCTCAGGGACACTGCTATTGATTAATAACCATTCCAGGCGTTGCAGTTTTCTGACAATTCCTTTCACTTCCTCACAATAATCCTCATCTATTTGGAATAACTTGATTGTCCCATCGGATAACGCTTCAAGCTCTTGCGGCGGAACTGTCCAATAAAGCTTTACTCCGGGATCTTTTAAATCACGATAGTGTACAACGTCTCCTGAAGATTTTTTATGCTCTCGTAAAGGGCCTGTGCTATGTAAAAAAATGGCCTCCATTGGTCCACTACGTCTGGGCACTGTGGGATGTTGACCATATTCAGTTAGGCGTTCAATTTGCTCCTTTGATAATACATAAGACAACAATGATAAAGCTTGTGTTTTACAATTTTTGGAAAGAGCCAAACTAGGTCCAAACAATCCCCAGGACAAGCGCAGCTCAAAAGGTTTTAAACGAGCTTCCCGCCCTTGTTGTTCTGCTTTAATCTTTTCAGTCGCATAAATTAATCTTGAAAATTGTTCATGAGGATAAATTCTGGTTTTCTCAGGAGGTTTCCCTTTAATGCCTTGCGTTTCCACAAACTCATTTATCGCTGTTTGCTGATCAGCTGCCATCTGCAAACATTTTCTTTGTAATAACTCAAAATCGTCTTTGGTTAACTCAAAGGTAACCCCGCGCAAACCACATCCCTGATCGAGAAATCTAAGCTCTTCGTGCCGCAACATTCCATGATTGTCAATCAAATCCACATCCAGGCCCATTTTTATTTTCAATTGATTTAACCAGGAACTATCACGATTGGTTGTCGGCAGCCCATAAAACCCCCAATTATCGACAACTTCCAGTAGGTTACTGGTTTCGTCCATTTTTGAAAGCAATAGACAACTATGCCACAATGGATTACTTCCTACCTCCTGATCTGTAGTACAAAAAGTAACAACATATTTCATATCAACACCCTTAACGATTTTTATCTAAAATTATTTGCCCGTGATTAAATTAAAAATTTAAACACCTAAATATTATTTTTAAAACAACAATAAGGCATGGTTGCACTTTCGTAAAGTGCCAGGGTAAGCTTAATGTTATTAATATAATCGAGGAAACAAATGTAGACTGGGCCTTGTGGCCCAGAAGAATCAGATACTTGATTAGCAAGATTGAAACATCATCTGTTAAATAGCTCAATGAGCTGAGCAATGACTTTAACCCAAGTTATTAATTAATTTGGCTTGATTCAACTGCTCATAAGCTCTCTTTGCAGGTATAAAATTGGGATATTGCGTCACTAAGCGTTGCAAGATCATTCTGGACAAAACCTCTTCCCCATGGTTCCATTCATTCAATGCATCAAAATAAATCATATCGGCGCTTTGACCATCAAACTTGGGAACATTATTAAACAACACAGGTTCGACATAACTTACTTTATCCTGGGTTTGTGCCTCTAATCTTTGTAATATTCTACGGGCTTGTAAACTACCGTTTTCACTCGCTTGTTGTAATAACTCACGACCTTTTTCGGGTAGTCGCTCGCCAGCTGTCCCTTCAATATAATAAGTACCCAATTGATATTGAGCATAAGCATTTTGCTTTTGTGCTAATTTTTGATAAATACTCGCTGATCTTTTATGATCCTTTTCGACACCAAGACCATAATGATACATTCTTGCCAAAGCAAGCATTGCTTTTTCGTTACCTTTATCAGATGCATCCTGGTAATACCTTAAAGCATCTGGAAAATCCAATTTAACACCAACGCCTGTTTCGGATAATAAACCGAGTGCATACAAAGCATTCCCATTACCTAAGCTTGCAGCCTTTTTATACCAGACCAAAGCTTGTTGTTCGTTTCTCGGTTGCCCCAAACCATAAAAATACATTCCGGCCAATTGACTCATCGCTTCCGGAGCGCCTTTCTCTGATGCTTCCTTAAACAAGGATAATGCTGTGGAGTAATTGACAGGCACGCCTTTACCATACTCATACATTAAAGCCAAATTATAAGCGCCTAACATATCTCCTTTTGCCGCAGCATTTTCATACGCTTTTAACGCTTGAGCATAATTATCATCTACAGTTTCATAAATAAAACCTAGGGCTACATCGGCTTTAGGTAAATGTTTCGCTGCTTTTTGGTACCAATGTTTGGCTAAATTGTAATCGGGTTCTCCTGTTTCACCTAGTTGATAAAATTGACCCAATAAGTATTGTGCCTCAGGATTGCCTTGTTCTGCCGAAGCAGTGTACCAATGTTGCGCACCAACAGGATCCGGCGCGGCACCCAATCCTTTTTGGAGCATATAAGCCAATTTTAATTGCGCATATTGATCACCCTTATCAGCTAAGCCCTGATAAATTTCTTTGGCTTGATTCATTTGTTCAGGATCACTGCTTTGAGATAAATAATAATCTGCCAATACTATCCCGGCATGACTATTACCTAATTTATAAGATTCAATTAAATCGGGTAAAAAGTCTTCCCCGGATTTTTGCTTAAGTACTGCCAGATTAAAGTCGGCATAGGAAAATTGGGATTCTGCTGATTGCTTCAGCAAGTCCAATCCTTTTTCTTTATCCTGTGCGACCCCTTTTCCTTCCGTAATATAAGTGCCCAATATAAACTGACTTACGGGATTTTGTCCGGCTTGTTGATACCAGTACATGGCTTTGGCTGGATCAGCTGTTATTCCTATACCACGGTCATAGAGCATTCCCAGTAGAAGAGCGGCTTTCTCATTACCTGTTTCAGCTTGCTCTTCGGCTACTTTAAATGCTTGTTCCTGCTTTTGCCTGTTATCATCCATTGCATTATAAAATGCCAATGGTAACAATGCCTCTGCAACTTTATTCTTCACAGCACCTTGATATAATTTTCTTATTAAGGCAATTTTTTGTTTTCTGACATCTACACTTAAACCATTGTTGTAGTCTCTTGCCAAATATTCTGCCAACTCATATTCTGCCGGACCATAATCATTGGCAGCTGAAAGATAAAGCATGGCCATGGCTTGCTCATCATTTGCTTTGATATACTCTTTTCCATCAGGGCCAACTATTCCCTGGCGCAATATTCTTGCCAATACGTATTGTGCCCTTTTATTCCCTTTGAATGCGGAATCAGTTAGCCAATTTAATGCTTGTTGATAATCATTTTCGTCTTTACCACGCTTCAGATAGAGTATTCCCAAATTATATTCAGCGCCCAAGTGCTTTTGTTCCGCAGCATTCTCATAAAAAATAATAGCCGAAGCATCATCTTGCATTAAACCAATCCCATATTGAAACAATTGACCAATTTCAAATTGAGTTTGGGCATTTCCAAGTATTGCTCTGAAATACAAATAATTGACCACAGACATATAATTGACAGTTCGCTTCCAATCTCCGGTCCAAATGTCCATTAAATCAAAACTTTCAACTTCGCTATCATCATAATTCGCGTCGATATAAGGAGCTGGCAAGTTGAGCTTTTGTACAACAGGGCTATTGGCCCTCTCTAGAGCTTCTATGTATGGATTAAGTCTGTAAGTTGGATAAGTCCATTGATTTGATTGAAATTCTACTTGTTTACTGATTAAAGCATCATAGTAACTGCTTATAGGAATACTATTAGGTTGAGTTAACTCAAATTGTGGTTTGAAAATATCCTGACGAGAGATGGTTTCAATTTTAGGTGCTTGATTATAACTATTATTTCTCAAGGCTGACGGATTATTCCATGGGCTAAATATACCATTCATCTGGTAAGCCGTCTCTTCCAATTTATCCGTTCGATCATTACTTAGCCATAATGCAGCTTGGGCAAGAACGGGAGGCTCCGCTTTTTTCTTCTCGTTTTCTGCTGCCTTAAGAGTCCATTGTTTAGACAATTCCTCATCAGCAGTTACGCCTATGCCTTTTTGATATAAATTGGCCAATTCTTTTTGAGCTTGAACAGAACCATTTTGGGCTGCTTTTAGTACCAATAAAAAGCCTGTTTTTGGGTCATAAACTGGACTTTTATCTTGTAAATAAATATGGGCTAACTCAAGAGTAGCTTCTGTACTCTGTTTCGCAGCTTTATTAAGCCATTGAATAGCCTCATCATATTGATTTTGCATTAAGGCCAATTTACCCAGCTCAACCATGGCCGGGGCGTATTGTCCTGTAGCTGCTTTATTTAATAATTCGACACCCTTGACAGTATCCTTGGTAACCATTTGCCCAGCCACATAAAATCTGCCCAACTCTGTTAAAGCTTTTGGATCTCCATTCTCCGCTGCTTTAGTCAGCCAAATGATTCCTAATTTTTTATTACCTGCATGCTTACTCTCTAAAAAATACTCTGCTAAGGTGTATTGAGCAATAGCGTTACCATTTTTTGCTGCATCAATATAATAGCGTCTCGCGACATCAGTATTTTTCTTGACGCCAACCCCATATAAATAAGCTGCCGCCATAAACATTTGTGCGTTCACATCTCCCACTGCGGCCGCTTGTTTAAACCAACGGACAGCCTCTTCCGGATTTTTTTCATGAAGCAAATTGTATTTGGCCATGAGCAGTACTGCAGGTAAATAACCTTTTTCCGCTGATTTGGTAAAGTACCGCATCGCAATACGATTGTTTTTTAACTGACCATATCCATAAAGATAAAGTCGCCCTAAATAATATTCAGCAACAGCATCCTGACCTGATTTACTGATTAGGGGCTCAGCAGCTTCATTATAATTGCCTAATCTGTAAGCATTGAATGCATCATCGGCAAAAACCTGTTGGCTTGCAGATGCGACTAAAACACACACCCATGGTACTAGTGATTTCATGAAGATTCCCCTCTTTTCATGGCCATTTATACGCCGGGTATAATGCCATAATGCACCACTTGACTAACTGCCCCATTCCTCGTATTACTGTCTACTATCCAAAAATTACCTTTATTATTCAAACCAAATTTGACATTAACATATTCGCATACTTTAACCGCATCAGCACAATCCAAAATTTTTCCATAGGACTTTTTACCATCACCCAAGGTGCAGATGAATTTCACTTCCTTTTCACCTGTTGCCAAAACAGCCCAGGAATTCCCTCTGATAGAATGATTTAACCAATAGGAATACAAACTTTCCTTATCATGCATCTGATATAAGCTAACGGTTTCTGGCAATTGATTATAAATAAAATACATCGATTGCAAGGCTCCTTCCTTCCCCGGAAGAAGAGTCAATACCTTTAAATTTTGCTGATATCCAACAGCAGTACAACCGAGAGGAAATTTTCCGTTATCCTTTTTCTCCGCCTTATCTTCGGCAGTTGCTGCTTTATTAGGTTTGGCTGCATATGCCGATATATTTAGTGCACCAGTTAATAGAATCACAACGATTGCTGTTATTGAGCTTCGGCTTTTTAGGTTCATTTTTTCTTCTCACTGTCATTTAAAGGACGCACAATCACCTTAGTCCCCATAAAATTATTACGCTCACTGGACAACTCTACAAAATTTTCATTTAGCCACTTGGCATCCTGGATAAACATACGCACACAGCCATGGCTAGCTCTTACTCCCGGGATATCATCAGAACCATGTAATGCAAACCCTTTATGAAAATACATGCAATAAGGCATTTTGGCACCGCCTCTGCCTATAGGAAAAACATCTGAAGTACAACGAACATTTTCCTTGCTGAATACGCGGAAAATTCCTGTCAAAGTACGACAAACTTTATTGGAATCAGAGCATTTATCACTTCCAGAAGAAATAGGTCCCCACCATACTAAATTGCCCTGAGCATCATAGGCGCCCCAAGCCAGTTTCTCTTGATCCACGATAATTTGTTTTTCATTTTCACTTTCGATTTTAAGTGGGAAAGGCGATACATCAAAAATATTGATATTGGCTAAATTCTTTGGTACGGCAATTTCTCTGCCTGACCAAAGATAGTTATAAGTGCGATTGACTCTTTGAACAATGTCTCTTTGAACAGGATCGGGGAATAATTTTTCCCAACTTTGCCCCCCCGTGACCTTGATACATTCATATTGAGGATAAGCACATAATGCCGTTCCATAAAAATGCCCAGCATTAAGTACAGTCACCATTGACATCATGAACATTGTTAATAGTATTTTTTTCATGGTGCCGCCCCCTTATGCCTGATTTTTATAATTTTATGCAAAATTTGTGCTAAAAATTAAATGTCATTCTTTTTATCTTTTTTCGGTTATTTTTAATTTAAGTTTAGACCCATACAAAAAAAAATTGAAATTATTGCTATATTTAAATTAGCATTGACTGGGTTGAAGACTCATGAGACCTTTAAAAAGTAAAATTAAAACAAAGTCTTTCAAGAAATTAACAAAAACTCAAGACATTACCAACACGATTGAAAGATTATTTACAAACTCTCAAGACAGCATCATTGTTTTTAATCAACATGGCAAAATTGTTGCTATCAATGAAAAAGCTGCTGCTTTATTTAAAAAAAGCCCGGACAAACTAATTAACAAACCGATTTGGAAATTATTTAAGTTAAATAGCTTTACCATTAAGAGACAGTTTATTCAAGCAAAGAGGTGCTTTCTTTTAGCCAATGAAGGAATAGCCCAGCAATTCACTTGGCTTGAAAACAAAGCACAAAAACCAGTACTTGCTTACCATATCCTGTTCAATAAAACAGAAATAGAAGGCACACCAATCATTTTTACCAAGCTAACCGATATTCTAAAATCGAAAACCATAGAATGGATTTTATGGTCTTTAACTAAAATAAGTAATCATCAGGAAATCAATGAAATTATTGATCAAATTCTCCAATTAACCAGTGATGTTTTTTCAGCAGATTATACCTCTGTATCTTTCATAAATAATCAACAAATTGCCAGGACAATCAGCTACTATAAATTTGGAAAGAAAGAAGAGAATATTAGTTTTTCTTTAATCAATACTCCTTGTGCTGAAGTAATCCAGAAAAAGACCATTTGTTATTTTAATGACGTTCAAAAGCAATTTCCAAACGATAAATTATTGAGAAGGATGAAAATCAATACGTATCTCGCAGGCCCAATTACAAATTCTCAAGATGAGGTGATTGGAATAATGACTATCCTGTGTAAACGCAAAGTCGAATTTGACACACTGAATAATACCTTGTTTGGTTTATTTTTAAGCCGAATTAATTCAGAGATTGAGAGACTGATAAACCTTAGAAAATTAGAGTTTCTTGCGAGTATACCCCAGCAAAACCCTAATCCAATCATAAGGATCCTTCTCAATGGGGATGTCGTGTTTACTAACGATGAAGGGAAAATCATTTTAAATTACTGGACAAAATTATTTAAGGGACTTCCAGTAGAGTTACTAAAAGAAGCTCAAAGAATTCAGAAATCCGATCAAAGCACAAGCATTGAAATGGAAGTTGAAGATAAAATCTACTTATTCACACTTGTCTGGATTGACGAATTTAAACAAATCAATATCTACGGGACTGATATAACCCAACTCAAGAATACGCAAAATGCAATGTTAAACCTAACCCGCAGAGATACTTTAACTCAAATTGCAAATCGACAATATTTTGAAGAAAAACTAATTGAAAAAATATATGAGCATCATCTCAAAGAAAAAAGCCTGGCATTATTATTAATCGATTTAGATAACTTTAAAATTGTTAATGATACATTAGGGCATCCAATAGGAGACAAACTATTGATGGCCGTTACCAATAGGATGACCCGATGCCTAAGAGCAAATGATTTTATTGCCCGCCTTGGAGGAGATGAGTTCATAGTCCTTCTTGATCAATCCAATACTGATACTGCAGTTAAGGTTGCGGAAAAGATTATTAACGTGCTCGGCAAACCTTTTCAATTTGATGAATATCAAATAGCCATCACAGCCAGCATTGGCGTTGCGATCTATCCTGAAACAGGTGAAATAGCCATCGACTTACTAAAACATGCCGATATTGCAATGTACCAATCCAAAAAATCAGGTAAAAACAAGTGCACTGTGTTTTCAAAAAACTTACATTATAAACAAAATCAAAGAAATGAAATTCTCAAAAAAGAAATAGAGCTAGCAGCATTAAAAAGAGAGCTCTATATCGATTACCAACCGCAGATAGATTTATCCAATAACACAATAATTGGAATTGAAGCCTTATTACGCTGGTCACACCCTACTCTAGGTCTAATATTACCTACTGAATTTATTCCTATAGCGGAGCAAACAGGCTGTATACACACCATCAGTCAATGGTTCATAGAACAAACATTAGTTGATTACTCCCAGTTTCAGCAATTAAGTTCAAACATCAAATTGTCGATAAATGTTTCCTTAAGTCAATTAAATGACGTGAGATTTACTAAAGTATTGTGTGATAGTTTATTGCAAAATAATTTAAGCAAGAGCAAAATCATTTTAGATATATCAGAACGTATGATTGCCCCACACTTTATTCAAATATCAAAAAAATTAAAACAAATACATCATATTGGAATTAATATAAGCCTGGATAATTTTTGCTGCCCACAAATTTCCCTTACTGAGTTACTGTCATTACCACTTGATTATCTCAAAGTAGATCAACGATTACTAATAGGCATAGAGGGAAAACTCAAATTACGTAAGTTATTATCAGGAATAATCAATTTAACTAAAGATCTTAATATTAAAATTATTCAAAAGGGTATTGAAACAGCAGAACAGCATGAAGTGATTAAATCTTTAGGATGCCAATACGCACAAGGATATTTTTACTGCAAACCTATTGCTTTAAATGAACTACTGACACTTATAAAAAATACCATTCACTAAGTAATTAATAATTCAACCTTATTTTATAGCATCAAACGCAATAATCTTATAAGATTCTAACTGTTTTGAACCGATACTTAGGAAGTTTATCGTCATAATTAATTGACCAGGACTTACGATAAACCCCAAGGTCGAGGCAAAAAATGTTTTTAATGAAGGAGTTTAGATAGACTAAATGACCGAATTAAAAACATTTTTTAACAAAGAGATTGGAGGGTTATCGTAAGTCCTGTTGACTTAAGTAATTGATACAAGAATCATACATTGCAATGGAAGTGACCTTATGTGTTTTTGCTTTTCCAAACAGACAAATATCTTAAATAGAAAACTTATTCTAAAAATAGTTGTGCTTATTCTCTTCTTTAGTAATTCGAGCCTTTCGAAAACAATCGATTACCCATGGACAGTCTCTGCAAGCTTGGGATATGTCAATTATAAATACGTACACGAAGGCGACCATATTACCGCAACAGGTCGATTTGCAATAGGAAGAGATTTGTTAATGAAAGGCCCATTTTTATTTGGACTTGAATTAGGTTTACAAAGTGGGAACCAAATGCGACTGCAAATGACAGAAGAAGAGGTAGATGCCCTCGGTGGACTTTTGGTACAAACCACATTGAAACCTATGGTTGATGCATTAGCTACAATCCGTATTACCCCTGAATTTACCGCACCTTTGTTTCTCCAACTGAAAGCAGGAACTGCTTACAGGCAATGGCAAATGGATAGAGACACAATCAATGACATCTCTCAACTTGCAGGTGAAATAATGGCTGGCTGTGGTTATACGATTACACCAAATGCCAGTATTACCCTATCGTATCAAGGCCTATTTGGAGACAAACCAAATTTCACTATTGATCTCGAAAGTGGCATTGGGCATGTACAAAAGATTCCTATTCAACATGCCATTTTGTTAGGTATTGTTTTAATGATTTAACCGGTTTTTCTAATAGACCTCTGGTATAACCTGATAATTTTGTTTTAGGACAAGGCAAAACCGTTTCGAGTAATGGTGTGTAGATGCAGCAAATGAGCACCACAGAAACGTTTGAATGCATCAGTAAAATAAAAGAGACCGGTTTGATCAAAGGTCTAATGAAGACAAGTTAGCGTACAGAGGGAAATAAAGAATGATACATCGAAATAAAGTCCTTAATAGCATTTTATTAATCTTATTAACCTCACAGATGGCATTTGCCAAGAGCAATCCAGCCTCGCAAGCCTATGTAGACAGCAAGGTATCCGAACTAAAAAATGAATTAACCAACAAAATCAATAGTATCCCCTCTGGACCTAAAGGAGATAAAGGTGAAGCAGGCCCTCAAGGATTGCCTGGCCCTAAAGGAGACAGAGGAGAAGCAGGACCACAAGGGTTGCCCGGACCTAAAGGAGACAGAGGCGAGGCCGGACCGCAAGGGTTGCCCGGACCTCAAGGAGACAGAGGCGAGGCAGGACCGCAGGGATTGCCAGGACCTCAAGGAGACAAAGGAGAAGCCGGGCCGCAGGGATTGCCCGGACCTAAAGGAGACAGAGGTGAGGCCGGGACGCAGGGATTACCCGGACCTCAAGGAGACAAAGGAGAAGCAGGACCTCAGGGATTGCCAGGCCCTAAAGGAGACAAAGGGGAGGCAGGACCTCAGGGATTACCAGGCCCTAAAGGAGACAAAGGGGAGGCAGGGCCGCAGGGATTACCAGGCCCTAAAGGAGACAAAGGGGAGGCAGGACCTCAGGGATTACCAGGCCCTAAAGGAGACCGAGGGGAGGCCGGGCCGCAAGGGTTGCCAGGGCCTAAAGGAGATAGAGGAGAAGCAGGGCCGCAGGGATTGCCAGGGCCTAAAGGAGATAGAGGAGAAGCAGGGCCGCAGGGATTGCCTGGACTTAAGGGAGACAGAGGAGAGGCAGGGCCGCAGGGATTACCCGGACCTAAAGGCGACAAAGGAGAAACAGGATCTATAGGTCCACAAGGTATACCAGGGCCTAAAGGCGAAACAGGCAATGACGGTCAGGGTGTGCCTGCAGGTGGTGAAACCGGTCAAGTCCTTGCCAAATCAAATGACCTCGATTTCAACACAATGTGGGTTGACCCGGCAAATTCTGGCATTAGGCGGCAATTAGGCGATAAAACACTTGGCGGTACAGTGATTTATGTTAATGCACAAGGTACCCATGGCCTTGTAGTAGCAAACTCAGATCAAGTTAATGCAAGCACATGGTGGGATGCACATGACTCCATATCAAATCCTGCCCACTTTGACAATGAAGGTAAATTATATTCTGACTGGAGACTGCCTACCCGTTTTGAATTGAATTTAATTTATATGATGCGTAATGAGCTGGGAAATTTTTTGGCAGGTAATTACTGGAGTTCCATTGAAAAATCATCGGCAAACAGCTGGGTATTTAATTCCAAAACAGGGGAAATTAAAGACATTGCGAAAAATAAAACGGCTGCTGTCCGTGCTGTAAGAGCCTTTTAAGCATGGCAAAACTTAAATTTTGATCAAGGATGAAAATGCTCATAAATTCGCTTTGCCAACTGCTCGCTGATTCCCTGGACCTTACAAATTTCTTCCAGTGGTGCTTTAGCCAACTCGCGCAACCCACCAAAACGCTGAAGCAATGCTTGACGTCGTTTCACACCAACACCCTCTATACTTTCAAGAGTGGATTCAACACGTGTCTTCTGTCTTTTCTTCCTATGGGCAGTAATCGCAAAACGATGCGCCTCATCACGAATATGCTGTAAAAGATGAAGTGCTTTGGAGTCCTCTGGTAAAATAAATTCTCTGTTTTCATTAACTAGTATTAATTTCTCCCATCCTGCCTTTCGTGAAGGCCCTTTTGATATACCCAATAGAGTAATATCTTCCACACCCAGAGATGTTAAAGCTCGTTTTACAATAGAAACCTGACCCTTACCTCCATCAATAATCAAAACATCTGGCAATAATTGAGCATCAGTCAATCTTTTAAATCGGCGAGAAATCGCCTGATCCATTGCTGCATAATCATCTCCTGGAGTAACACCCTCAATGTTAAATCGCCTATATTCACTGGGGCGGGGACCCTCTGTATCAAATACAACACAAGATGCAACAGTGGCTTCACCTTGAGTATGGCTAATATCAAAACACTCCATTCGCTCTATGTTTTTATCAAGCGAAAGCAATTGCTTTAACGCCTGATATCTTGATCTTATAGTAGAATGTTTGCTGACATATTCTGCTACTGAAATTCGTAAATTGTTCACTGCAAAATCCATCCATCTTGATTTAACTCCTCTTGGATTGACTTGAATCTTACAGGATTTGCCTCGTCGCTGGGACAAAATATGCTCTAATGAGCGACTCTCTGCTATCGATTGATTAGTAATTATTAAATCCGGGATTCTTTCTGATGTATCCAAATAATAAAAACCAATAAAGGCTTCAAAAGTCTGCTGCCAAAGTGAATTGACATCCAATTCTTCATCTAATACAGCATAAGGCACTGTAGGGAAAAAACTTTGACTATTCAGTACTTGTCCTTCACGAATAGTCACACACTGAATACATGCGAAACCAGGGCGTACTTCTATGGCAATCACATCAGCATCACCTCGTAACTGGACAACTCCCTGTTGTTCTTGAATTAAGCGCAAATTTTTTATCTGATCACGCAAAACAGCAGCTTCTTCGAAATTTAATTGATTCACTGCTTTTTTCATTCGTTCAGCAAGTTCATCAAGAATTATCTGACACTTCCCCTGTAAAAATCTTATGGCATCGTCTACAGACAATTTGTAGTGCTCAGGAGAAATATAATGAACGCAAGGCGCCGTACAGCGTTTTATTTGATATTGTAAACAAGGGCGAGAACGGGCTTTGAAATAACTGTCTCTGCAATTGCGAATTTTAAATATTTTTTGAATGGTTACTATCGTTTCTCTTACAGCAGCTACACCAGGATAGGGACCAAAAAAATTACCGGGGGGTGGCTTCTTTTTACTTCGATATAATTCAATTCTTGGAAAATCTGGATGATTTGATAGATGAATATAAGGATAGGTTTTGTCATCGCGCAGCAAAACATTATATTTTGGCCTCAGCGCTTTGATTAAATTACTCTCTAATAATAAGGCCTCTGTCTCTGATCTTGTCACAGAAATTTCTATAGATTTAATTTGGCTTACTAGTGATCGTGTCTTAATTGCTGTATTTTGTTTACTAAAATAGCTAGTGACTCTTTTTTTAAGATTGGCTGCTTTCCCCACATATAGAACGGTGCCTTCTTCGTCCAACATGCGGTATATACCCGGATCACTTGGGAGTTTAGTTAAAAATAAAGCGAGTTCAGCAGAAAGCTGTGAGTCATTCATGAAATTAACATCTAATCATCTTGTGACAAATCATTGGGGTGCTCAATTATGCGGTGCTTCATAGCCAAATAGGTAAGCTCCACATCATTTTTAATCCCCAATTTTTCAAACATCCTATATCGATAACCATTAATCGTTTTACTACTTAAAAATAATCTATCAGCAATGTCCTGTACATTCATGCCGCTGGTAATCATCAACATGACTTGCATTTCTCTTTCAGACAATGAATCAAAAGGGGAATCCTGAGACTCCTGGAGGCTATTAATTGCCATTTTTTGTGCAATCTCAGCGCTAAGATATTTCTCACCTTTGGCCACTTTACGAATTGCAGCAGCCATTTCTTCAGCTCCGGATTCTTTAGTAAGATACCCCATAGCACCTAATTGCAATACTCGAGTAGGGAGAGGGTCTGAGCAAATAGCTGTAACAGCTATGACTTTAATATTTGGGTTTGTTTTTTTTAAACGACGTGTCACTTCCCACCCATCTATCCCAGGCATTTTCATGTCTAATAATACGACATCAGGAGAGTGGGTTTTCACATAAGCTAAAGCCTGCTCACCACTTTCAGCATCTGCTACCACATCAACATCCGACATATCTTCAAGCAATCGTCGAATGCCCATTCTAACCAATGCATGGTCATCAACAATTAATACTTTAATCAAATAATGCTCCTTGACCAATCAGTCAATGAACAAACTGTGTTGGTCGATGTTAACAAGACTCGATAATCATTACAATACATAGTCACTCTAATCCACAAGTCCAGTTATCTTACAAAATAACAAATTAACAAGCCCTTATATGAATATTTGGATTATCCTGATCCACATCAAAATACGGTGGAAATTCACCTAACTCTCGAGCACGATTCATGAATTTATCCATATCAGAAAGCACAAAATCATATAAGTCTTGATAGCTGTCAATTACGAAATAAACAGGTTGTAACTGGTCAATCCGATAAGGCATTCGAAAAGCTACCACTGGATCAAATAAAATTCGAACAGGAATATCACTTTCCACACAATATACGGTTTCACTAATAGAAGATAAAATACCCCCGCCGTATGCTCTAAGCCCTTTAGGAGTTTTAATCAATCCAAACTCTACAGTAAACCAAAACATCCTTTGCAATAAAGGCCAATCCTGCTCAGGAAAAGTTAATACCTTACATGCATAATCATGAACAAATTCAGCATAGACTCTATCAGTTAACATAGGACAATGACCAAAAAGCTCATGAAAAATATCAGGCTCTTGAACATAATCCAATTCTTCTTCACTGCGAATAAAAGTCGCCGCAGGAAAATATTTTTCTGCTAATAATTCAAAAAACTCCCTAGCTGAAATTAAAGCAGCAACTGGCGCCACTTGCCATCCCGTTTTGGCTTTTAACCGTTCACTTACTTCGGGAAGTTGTGGAATAGTCAAGGAGTTAAGCCCTAAAGTCTGTAATCCAGTCAGAAATTCATCACAAGCTCTACCTGGCAATAATTTGAGTTGTCTCTCAAATAAAATATTCCAAATTCTATTTTCTTGTGCCGAATAATCGACTAAACCCTGAGCATCAGGGACATGTGCGACATAACGGCTACTAAACTCCATAATCTCTCCTTCACTCATCTCATTCAAAAATCAATAACTCAGGATAATAATATTTATTTGCATTTGAGGTTAGCATATAAAGTCAACGAGAATTTTTACCTGAAAGTTGCTTTATTTTGAGTATACATCCTAGCCAATACACTTTTTAGATTGGCATTATTATAACGCTCACTAAACTCTCTAGCTTGTTTTAGTAATTACCTAACAGTAAACTAAATGTCAACATGATTACCATTATCTTTTTTGATATACCCTCTATATTTGACAAACAATGGAAAGCAATGAATAACTTTCTGATGCTGCAAAAATCACCTACTGGTGTTTGTGAGGTAACTGGGGCATCATAAAACGATAGTTTAATCTGTGAGCCCTTATATATTAATTATTACTTATTTTACAGATTCTGCTATAGAATTTATTACAGAAATTACCTATTGGAATACATAGAATGACAATAGCTATCTTGTCTACCGGAGATGAAATAATACATGGTGATACTCTAAATACCAATGCGCATTACATTGCTCATGCCCTTTGCTCTGAAGGCTTGCCTCTTGGATTGCAAGTGGCCTGCAGCGATAAGGAAAATGAAATTATAGATAGCCTGAATTTCCTGACGGAACACCATGATATTCTTATTTTAATTGGTGGACTTGGCCCAACAAAGGATGACATTACTCGCTTTGCTTTGGCTAAATTTACCAAAGAACCTCTTATCCAGCATGTTGAAGCTCTGGATCATATAGAAAAGAAAGCAAACATAGCAAAAATATCACTGAATCAAGGCAATTTGCAGCAGTGCCTCTTTCCAGCCAATGCAAGGCTTTTCCCTAACCCTTATGGCACGGCCTTGGGATGTTCTTATTCATGGAAAGGTAAAGTTTTTATTCTATTGCCAGGCCCCCCACGTGAATGCCTTCCAATGTTTAATCAGCATGTACTTCCGTTATTATTGCAAACATCCAGGCATAGCAATAAACAAATTCTGCGCTGGCGAATTTTCGGCTTGGCTGAAAGTGAAATAGCTCAAATCCTTGAAGACGCTTTAGAAGATCTGGACTGCCAGACTGGATACCGATTGGAAACGCCTTATCTGGAGTTTAAAGTTCGCTGCAAAAATAAATTGATTGAAAAGATAACATCAATAATAGATCCCATTTTAGCTCCGCACATTATATCATCACTTGAAAGCAAAGCATCTGATCAATTGAGAGACCTGATTTTAAAGAATAATGAACCAATAACTATTATTGATGAGGTTACTGGAGGATTATTGCAATCCCTATTGGTAAGGCCAGAAAACTATCATTTATTAAATTTTCATAATCTTAACAGAACCAAATTATATTTCCATTGCAGTGGATTAGAAGATTATTGGTCACAACAACCACCCGAAGGCATTACTAAATTAATCATTCACTACAGCAATCAAATACAAGAGGGCCGAGAAACACATCAGATTCCTTATCGAAGTGCTATGGTTGTGTATTATGCCGCCGAATGGCTAAGCTTCAGACTCTTTCATCTCATCAATCAATTGCATTAAAGCGTAGCAAAGTTCTTGTGTTCCCTTACTCTCTATGGCGGAAATAGCAAATACTTTGTCTTTCCACTCCAGACCTTTTATTATGGATTGAATTTTTTCTTCTCTTTCCTTTTCATCAGGCAGCATATCTATTTTGTTTAAAACTAACCATCTGGGTTTGTTGAGCAGATCTGGATTATATTGAGTTAATTCATTAAGAATTGCTTTCGCATCAGCTACGGGCTCACTCCCATCCAAAGGCGCAATATCAATAACATGCAACAACACACAAGTACGTGAAAGATGTTTTAAAAACCGATGTCCCAATCCTGCTCCTTGAGCAGCACCTTCTATAAGACCCGGGATATCCGCCATGACAAAACTCTTATAGGGAGAAACGCGGACAACCCCTAAACCTGGGTGTAAGGTTGTAAAAGGATAATCAGCTACTTTGGCTTTTGAACTTGAGACGGCTCTTATTAAAGTAGATTTTCCTGCATTAGGAAGCCCTAACAGGCCTACATCCGCCAAAACTCGAAGCTCCAAACGCAAATTTCTGGATTCACCAGGACTTCCAGGCGTTGTTTGTCTAGGTGATCGATTCACACTGCTCTTATAACGAGTATTACCCAAGCCATGAAACCCTCCCTGAGCGATGAGCACGGGAACACCTGGTTGACTGATATCAGCTAGCAATTCACCTGTATCGGCATCATACACCATAGTACCGACAGGCACTTTGATAGTTAAATCCTCTCCTTTCTTCCCGGTACAATTTCCACCCATTCCTGGTTGTCCATTCTCTGCTTTGTATTGACGAGTATAACGAAAATCAATCAAGGTATTTAAATCGCTGCTCGCTTCAAAATAAATACTGCCTCCATCACCCCCATCACCTCCGTCAGGACCACCACGAGGAATAAATTTTTCTCTCCTGAAGCTTAAGCAACCATTCCCTCCCTTTCCGGCTTCAACTTTAATAAGTGCTTCATCAACGAATTTCATGCCTAACCTTAGACTAAAATAGGACTTATACAAAACTCCTGGATCGAAGCAAAAATTGTTTTCAATGAATGAGTTTAAATAAGCTAATTGACTGAATTGAAAACATTTTTTAGCAAAGAAATTGGGATTTTGCCTAAGTCTGTAAAAAAAAACCCCGTTGCCGGGGTTAAACAAAACGAATTATGATGCCATTGGGTAATAGCATTGTTCTAGCTTAACTCGCAGCTTCTTCTCGTTGCTCCGGTAATATAGTGACATATTTACGATTTTTTTCACCCTTGGTAGTAAACTGTACTAACCCTTCTACCAGCGCATACAAAGTATGATCTCGACCACAACCAACACCAGGTCCAGGATGAAAACGTGTGCCACGTTGCCTTACAATAATTTCACCGGCATTTACAAATTGACCACCAAAACGTTTCACACCGAGGTACTTTGGATTCGAGTCGCGGCCATTCCGAGTACTACCACCTGCTTTCTTGTGAGCCATTGCTATCTCCTCTTATTTACCTATCGCAGTGATTTTAACTTGCGAATAATATTGTCTATGCCCCATTTGTTTCATATGGTGCTTACGTCGACGAAATTTAATAATCTTAACTTTTTTGTGACGACCATGATCAAGGACTTCTGCCTTTACAGTTGCTTTAGCAACAAAAGGTGTGCCACATGTTACCTTATCACCATCCACTAGCATTAATACTTCTGAAAATTTAATTTCATTGCCAACATTTTCAGGCAGCATTTCAATTTTTAAAACATCACCTTCTTTTACGGTATATTGCTTACCGCCAGTTTTAATTACCGCATACATAACTATTCTCCAATTCGCCTGATTGGCTATCACAATTCCAACAAAGTGCCATATTCTATGAAATTATGACTATTACTTCAAGTTCATTTTAAAATATTGTATACTTCACCACCCTTTACTGATTGACTTAATGTTTTTGAGACTTTCGAGTCAATTTTAATCTGGTCGCGGATTAATTAGGAGCTATAGTCATATCAAGATAGCCCCTAGAGGGAACCCTTAAATTTTTGGAGTTTTTATAATGTCAACTATTCAATTAGAAGCACAATCAAGAACGGATATGGGGAAAGGTGCGAGCCGCCGCCTACGTCGTCTTGAAAATAAAGTTCCTGCTGTTATATATGGTGGAAGCAAAAAACCTATGGCAATCCATTTTAGCCATAATAAAGTGATTAAGGCATTGGAAACAGAAAGCATTTATTCCAGCGTTTTTGACATCACAGTAGATGGTAAAGTAGAGCATGTTATTTTGAAAGCCTTGCAACGCCATCCCTACAAACCAATCGTGTTACATATGGATTTACAACGTGTTTCCAGTAAAGATATTCTGGTTAAATTAGTACCCATTCACTTCATAAATGAAGAACAATCTCCTGGAATTAAAGCTGGCGGCATTGTTCAGCATACTATGACTCAAGTTGAAATACGTTGCCAGGCAAAAGATCTACCTGAATTTATTGAAGTAGATATGTCCAAGGTGGGTATGGACGATGTAGTTCACTTATCGGATTTAAAACTTCCCAAGGGCGTTCAGCTGACGGTCGATGTGACTGATGGTAGTCATGATGCTCCTGTGGTGAGTATACACGCCGCTAAAGTCAGTTCAACTGAACTGGAAGAAACACATGAAGTTCCAGCATCAGCTGTACCAACTACAGATCAAGAGGAAAGTGCTGAATAAGTACTCCCCTGTTATATAATTATGCAAATATTCGGAGCCCAATCCAGAATATTTGCATAAAATCTAGTGCTAGAATATTCAACACAAACCCGCTTAATTCAATTTTTGATAGAAAATATGGCCATTAAACTTATTGTCGGTTTACGCAATCCCGGGTCGGCTTATGAACAAACCCGACACAACGCAGGTGCGTGGTTAGTGACCGCTTTGGCTCAAAGACATAATTCGCATTTTAAGATTGACAAAAAGATGCAAGCGGAATTAGCTGAAATGGATATTAATAACCACCCATGTCGACTGGTGCTTCCATTAACTTTTATGAATCATAGTGGTCAAACAACAAGAACAATCAGTCAATTCTATAAAATTGAACCCAGTGAGATATTAATTGTTCATGATGAATTGGATTTACCTGTTGGACGCATCAAATTAAAAACAGGTGGCGGCCATGGTGGGCATAATGGTTTGAGAGATATAACTGCTCAATTGGGGACAGGTGAATTTCATCGATTACGTATAGGGATAGGTCATCCTGGGCATAAAGATTTAGTCCATCAATATGTGCTCAGCAGACCTTCTATGTATGACAGACAACAAATTTATGATGCAATAGACCGAGGTATAGCGATAATACCTATAGTATTGTCTGGGGATATGGCTCGGGCAATGAATCAAGTAAACGCTTAACAGAATGAGGTGTGACTCATGGGATTTAAATGTGGAATAGTAGGATTGCCCAATGTGGGGAAATCAACTCTTTTTAATGCATTGACCAAGGCTGGAATTGAAGCGGCCAATTACCCATTTTGCACCATTGAGCCCAATGTAGGTATAGTTACTGTTCCTGATTCAAGATTGGATAATTTAAGTAACATAGTCAAGCCTCAACAGGTGATTCATGCCACCATGCAATTTGTTGACATTGCGGGATTAGTAAAAGGCGCGTCCAGTGGAGAAGGATTAGGAAATCAGTTTTTGGCCAATATTAGAGAAACAGATGCGATTGCTCATGTCGTTCGTTGCTTTGACAACTCGGATGTTGTTCATGTGGAAGGGCGCGTTGACCCCTTAAGTGATATAGAAGTGATTAATACAGAATTGGCATTAGCGGATATGGAGACATTGGAAAAAGCGCTATTAAAAGTAGGGAAAAATAGTAGAAGTGGAAATAAAGAAGCCATTTTTGAATTAAAAACTCTGGAAAAAATTAAAGCACATCTTGATGCCGGATATCCTGTAAGAACGCTTGAACTTACCCCTGAAGAAGAACAGGTAAGCAAACGCCTATTTCTGTTAACGGCCAAACCGGTACTTTATATAGCCAATGTCGATGATAGCGGCTATGAGAATAACCCTCTCCTGGATAAAGTCCAGGCCCTAGCTGCTAAGGAACATGCCAGCATAGTAGCCCTTTGCGCAGCAACAGAAGCTGAATTGGTTGAGCTGGATGAAGAAGACCGACACGAGTTTATGGTGGATTTAGGACTTAGTGAGCCTGGATTAAATAAAGTGATCAGGGCGGGCTATGAATTGCTGGGACTGCAAACCTATTTCACCGCGGGAGTGAAAGAAGTAAGAGCATGGACAATACGCAAAGGCGCCACAGCACCTCAAGCTGCCGGAGTCATTCATACCGATTTTGAGAAAGGATTTATTCGAGCAGAAGTGATTTCTTACGATGATTTTATTCGCTTTGGCGGAGAACAAGGTGCTAAAGAGGCTGGAAAATTGCGGCTTGAAGGCAAAGAATATATTGTATGTGATGGTGATGTCATGCATTTTCGCTTTAATGTTTAATAATTGGCATGCTGCTACTGGTGATTTATCAAGAGTTGGACTAAAGAAACCACATCATCCCTTCTCCGCCATAGCGAGCTTTGACCAAGCCATTAAAATCGTAAATGGTGATGACAGGAAATCACTGGTAAATACAACTCTTCCAACCTTCGCGCATACAATAGCTATTGTTTTATTTGCAATAGCCCCCTCAACTCCTGTCCATTAAGGACTAAACTTCTTTCTATGTACTACGCCCAGACCAAGACCATCTTGCACACCAAATAACCACAATAGAGAAAATTTAATCTCATCTTAATCTATAATTGAATTAATAATAGAAATTAGTTCTATTGTTTTCCGGCAGAGAGTGTTGAGGCAAGCGGATGTCATTTTTAAAGAAAACAAAAGAGCGGGATTACTCAATCCTTGTGACTACTCAAGACCAGCAAAGAAAGCGGCATTTAATTAATACTATTTCCATAGAGCTGATCATCTTAGGTATTTTACTATTAATAACCAATTTTTATTTACTTAGAGTATGGCTCATAATCGGTATGCTAATCACTGGCATTCTTATTCTGCTTGGAAATTTAATCTTAATAAAAAAGAATTACAATCTGGCCTTAAGTGGACATATTTTGAACATTATTGTGTTGTCTATCATCATTGGGGGCAATCTTATTGTTGGAAAAAATACCATGTCTTACCTGGGGTGGTTCTATGTTTCTCCAATTATTGCTTTTGCAACGCTTGGTTTAAATGGGTTGGTCATTTATGGTTTGCTGGCGATTAGCGCGATGATTCTTCTTGTATTCGAGTTTTATGCCCCTATTTATCCTATTTCTCAAGAATACATATTCTTACTGGATAATACCAATCACCTGTTTATTTTTGCCCTTATCTTTACTGTCCTTTATCATTTTCTCATTCAAAACTCACAATATGAATCGCTCTTAAAAGAGCAAAACTATCTACTCATCACCGACAAAGAAAAATTCCATTATCTTTCACATCACGATTCATTAACCAATTTACCCAACCGCTCCTACTTTCATGCTCATCTCCAAACCCTTATGGAGAATACAGACACAAAAAAAGAAGCGATTACTCTTTATTTTATGGATTTGGATAAATTCAAGCCCATCAATGATGAATATGGTCATGAATTTGGTGACCAACTTTTACTTTTAACCGGCAAACGTTTGCAATCCTGCTTTAGGAAAAATGATTTTATAGCCCGACTTGGAGGAGATGAATTTACCGCAATTATCATCCATAAACCCGATGATCAAATTGCCAAGACTCTAACTCTTAGAATTATACAGGAATTTAAACAACCTTTTCTCATCAATGGAGAGACAATTCATTGCAGCATAAGCGTTGGGATGGCCAATTACCCGCACAACGCAAAAAATGCTGAAGACTTATTAAAATGCGCTGATAAGGCAATGTATGACAATAAAAAGAAAAAATATCAAACGCTTAAACAAACCTCTTAGCCAACCTTTCTAATTTAAAAAGTATTATTATACTCTCATACTATCAACCACAGGCTCCAGCAATCTGACATTCACTTGACAATTAACTTTTACAACTTTAGCATTCATTGATTAAATATCAGAGGGTAAATGAATGACTATTGACCGTATACGAGCGCTGGTTAGTGAAGATTTTAACGCGGTTAATAACTTAATTATTGATAAAATTCAATCTCAAGTTGGTTTAATTCATGATTTGTCACAACACATAGTCGAAAGCGGCGGAAAACGTTTACGACCCTTGGTTGTCCTATTGGCAAGCAATGCTTGTGGATACAAAGGAAAACACCATATTTCTCTTGCCGCAATGGTTGAATTTTTCCATACTGCCACCTTGTTGCATGATGATGTGATTGATGAATCCACTTTAAGAAGAGGCCGACAAACGGCAAATAGTATTTGGGGTAGTAAAGCCAGTGTTTTAGTCGGTGATTATCTTTTTACCCAATCCGTACAATTAATGGTAGAAGTTGGTATCACAGAAATTCTCAATCTACTAGCGGATACCTCTCACCAAATTACCTGTGGTGAAGTCAAACAACTTGCCAATCGCCATAATCCTGCCCTTAATCTTGATGACTACTTTGATGTAATCCGGGCCAAAACAGCACTTTTATTTGCTGCCGCTGCCTGCATAGGTCCTATCCTCACTAATGCACCTATTGAGGTTCAAAATAGTTTATACACTTACGGTTTACACTTGGGAAATGCCTTTCAATTGATTGATGATGCCTTGGATTATTGCTCAGATGCTGCTACTTTAGGTAAAAACATTGGTGACGATTTAGCTGATGGGAAAGCTACTTTACCACTGATTCACGCATTACAACATGGTAATGCAACTCAACAACAGCAAATAAGAGAAAGTTTAATGGAAGGTAGCCTAAATTACTTGCCTGAGATTTTAATTGCTATTGAACAAACCAAAGCCATACCGTTTACAAAACAAATTGCTGCCCAAGAGGTAGACTCAGCTCTATCTGCCCTGGAAATACTGCCTGATTCTGTTTATAAAGAGGCTTTAGTTGATCTGGCTAAATTTGCCTTGGAAAGGAACTATTAACCTGATAATTGCTAATTATGCGATCGATTGATAATAATCCGGGGGGGTACGGCATTTAAAGCAGGCCGTTTTGCAATTAGTCCCTCCTTGACACTTCCTTATTGCACCTTTCCTAACCCATAAATCCAGCATAGGTTGCAATGCGGTCAGATCCAAATGAAATTCCCTGCTCAACTGTTGAGTGCTTACTACCCCTTCCCGATGAATAAAATCACGTATTTGTAGCAGCATTTTGCCTCCCCATATCATACTGGCTGTAACGAAATACAGCTAAAACAAAAAGCAGGCTCAGTGACATAGCCAAAATCCAGGCCATGCTTTGTTGAGGATGCTCCAGAAATTTAGCACCTTGATAAAAAACAACGGAAGTGGTGTAAGCCACGACAAATGACCAAATAATGGAAGTCCACATAAACCGCCTGTTTGCCTCCTGGCGAATCACTGCCATAGTCGAAACACAAGGGATATAAAGCAAGACGAAAAGCAAATAAGCATAGGCTCCTATAGCGCCATCAAAACGTTGTGACATAATGCCATAGACAGATTGAGATAACTCACTATCAGCCGCGCTGGCAGAAACAGGATTCCACAACGCAGAACCTAATTCAGACAAATTGGCAGGAATAGACCCAAAAGCGGCTTTGATGCCACCCCAAAAATCAAAATGAGCAGCGGCTATTTCTCCCACATGACCTACTTGGGCATAAAGTGAGTTTAAGGTACCAACCACTACCTCTTTAGCCAGCATGCCAGTTAATAAACCGACAGTCGCGGGCCAGTTGTCTTGATGAATCCCCATTGGAGCAAATAATGGGGTAATCCACTGACCTATTATTGACAATAAAGAATCCGTGTTGGCTTCTCCGGAGCTAATTCCTCCTCCCCAAGTAATAGCATTCAATCCTCCCAGAATCACACAAATGGGAATAATGAGCTTACCTGCACGATAAACAAAAAATCGTAATCGCATGGAGGTTTCTTTAAGCAATCTTCTGAGTGAAGGTCTATGATAAGCGGGTAACTCCAAAATCAAAGGGGAGGCATGTCCCTTCAACGTGGTTTTCCGTAAAATAAACCCGGTAAATACTGCCATTAAAATGCCAATTAAATATAAGGAAAAAACAATATTATGCCCGCCAGAGGGGAAAAAAGCCGCGACAAATACTGCATAAATAGCCAATCGGGCACTGCAAGACATAAATGGACTCATCATCACAGTTAATAATCGATCGCGCTCCGAATCCAGGGTTCGTGCTGCCATAATAGCAGGAACATTACATCCAAAACCTACAATCATGGGTACAAAGGATTTTCCTGGTAATCCCATGGCTCGCATCGCTTTATCAACGACAAAAGCAGCTCTTGCCATATAGCCTGAAGTTTCCAACAAAGACAAAAAGAAAAACATGGCAGCAATAACAGGGATAAAAGTAATAGTGGTATTAATTCCCTTGCCTACCCCATTGGCTAAAAGCGCGATTACCCAATTTGGTGCATGGAGTTGTTGCAACAACCAACCACTACCCTGAACAAAGATAGTGTCTGTACTAATATCAAAAAAATCCTGGAATGCCCCCCCAATGTTAATAGCAAACAAAAACATCAAATACATCATCGCAAAAAAGATAGGCAAGGCTAAAAAACGATGCAAAACAAGCTTATCCAGTTTCGCAGTGAAATGCTCGCTGGCATCACTACTCTTTTTTTGAACCAAGGTGACAATTTCATGAATTTTTTGATAGCGGGCGTCCGCCAATAACACATCAAGATTTTGATCTGTTTCTTTAAGCTTTATAAGATTCTCGGTAAGAGTTTTATCTCCTGTCAAAGTATCTCCTTCTGCAATCCTGCGAGAGAAATAATAGGCAAGCGAATTGTTATACCCTTCTGAGAGCAAACAATTTTCCAGGTCATCCAAAGCATGTTGCGCAACAACAGATAAAGAAAGTTTTAAAGGTTTGTTCTGTTGGGAGCAATGAAGCAATGATTGCTGAAGTGCCAGAATACCAATGTTTTTATGGGCCTGAATTGGAATAACAGAACATCCTAACAAATCCTCGAGTTTCTTTATATCAATAGAAATACCCCGTTGCCCGGCAATATCCATCATATTAAGCGCTACAATAACGGGCTTACCTAACTCAAAGAGTTGGCTGGTTAAATACAAATGTCTTTCAAGATGACAAGCATCTATAACATTAATGATACAATCGTATTCCAAATCAACAACAGACTGGGCAGCAATTTGCTCATCCTTGCTTATTCCTTCAGCATTCGCAACCAGCGAATAGACACCAGGCAAATCAGTGATTTCAATTAAATGTTCGCCAAATAAAAATTCACCTGTTTTTTTCTCAACAGTTACTCCGGGCCAGTTCCCTACTCGTTGATTGGCATTGGTCAAGGCATTGAATAAGGTGGTTTTACCACAATTGGGATTTCCTATTAATAGAGCATGAGTCATAGGTGCTCCAACACTAATTGACTCGCTTCATCTTTGCGCAAAGTTAAAAATGTTCCTCTTACTTCAATTTCTACAGGACACCCTAATGGCGCCATTCTGACTACAGAAAACTCTATTCCACAAGTAATACCCAAGGATAAAAGCCTGCGTCGATACTGCGTATCAGTCGTACCAAAACTGACCAATCGCACTTTATCCCCTTGTTTTAATTCACTAATCTGCATAATATGTAAGCAATAAGGTAATTCATTTAATTAATTTTAACACAAACGATATCGAGAATCATTCTCAATTAAGAAATTTTATACCACATTACAGCATTTCTTTTACCAAACGCCGAGGATGACGACTCAAATAATCGACCGATTGCATTTCAATTAGGCGGCTCAACGTTCTTTTAAAGGTTTCCTTCATTTCACCTTTGACGTACAACTCTTCTGCAGGAACATCCGCTGAGATAATGAGCTTAATCCCCCTATCATACATAACATCTATAAAATGAATAAACATAATCGCTTGTGCTGTGTGGCTCTCGGTAAGCTTATAAACACCACTTAGGAAGACATTATCAAAGCGGTCAGCAATTTCTAAATAATCCAATTGGCTACGCGGAAAATTACAAATCACGTCAAAAGCAAACCAAATGGACCGCGCGCCGTATTTAACATAAGGAATATCCCGATTTTGTACTGTTATAAAACCCTTCCTGTCTTCTTCTTGGTTTATTGCAGCAAACTGTTTTTCCATCGCTTCTTGTGTTTGCTCGTTTAAAGGATAAAAATAAGCCTCTAATAAGGGTTGTCGTCCTAAACGATAATCTCGTTTTTGATTAAGATTCAGAACCTCACAATTTTTTTTAATAATCTCGATAGCCGGAATAAATCGTTCTCTATGTACCCCATTTAAATACAATTCATCCGGGTGAGTATTCGAAGAGATAACTAAAACAACACCGTATTGATGTAGTGCTTGTAATAATTCAGCCAAAATCATTGCATAAGCGACATCATGAACCAAAAATTCATCAAAACACAGTAAGCGAATGGATTTGGCCATTTCTTTGGCGATATACTGCAACGGATTTTTCTTGCCTTGCAATCGCCTTAATTGAGCGTCAATTTGCTGCATAAAATGATGAAAATGAAATCTCGCCTTTTTTTCTTCATCAATATGCTGATAAAACAAATCCACCAAATAAGTCTTGCCAACTCCTACAGGACCGTAGATATAAAGCCCTTTAATGGGGTGTTTCTTTCCCCAGGGAAACCAAGAGCCATTCTTTTTCTGTAAATCCTCAGCTAGCCTTTGCATGTGCTCAAGGATTTCTCTCTGCCCCGGATCGCTGTCTATTTCACCCCTTTGAATGGCGGCTTTATACTGCTCAATCAAATTCATGACAGGCAAACCTGATCACGAACAACATCCATCAATTTTTCTTTTAATATTAATAACTTACCATGAAAAAAATGACCTGTTTCAACAAACTCAATGACCGGCAATACTGGCGATGCTTGCCTCGCAAATTCACTCACCAATTCAAATGGAACCACCTCATCTTCTTTGCCTTGTATAATAAGCCAGGGATGAGGAGCGGGTTCAAATTCTTTGTAATGATAATGATGCACGGGTGGCGCAATCGTGATTAAAAGAGCATGCTCACAATGAGATGCTGCTCTATAAGCCACATAAGATCCAAAAGAAAAACCTGCAAAAATATTTTTGGCTTGCGGTTGTTCAGCGTGCCATTGCCTGACAAGATGGCACATATCTGCACTCTCGCCAATACCGTTATCATAATGGCCTCCCGATTGCCCTACGCCTCTGAAATTAAAGCGTACTGAAGGAATACGTAATTCTTTAAAGGTTCTGGCCATCGTAGTAACTACTTTGTTATTCATTGTCCCACCTTGTAATGAATGTGGATGACCAAGAAAAGCGACATAACGAGTATCTGCTTCTTCAGGAACAGTCAGTACAACTTCCATTGGACCAGCTAATCCTTCAAGCATTAATCCATGCTCTCCTGGGGTATTTAATTTGTCGGTAAATAGCATAACAACCCTGCCCATTTAAAGGTAATAACTCAGATCAATATAGATTTAACCAAAAGACTTAGGATATTATAGCAATGGATGCGTTGACCCCCAATAGACCTTTCGTATATCCGGTTTATTTTGTTGGCAGCGACTTTTATTGACCTTATGAGGAGGACTTGATCCATGAGACAGGTACCTGTATTACCATCATTCTTATCCATTCCAGGCCAATTTCCCCATTCAGGGAGAGCAGCATGAAAATCCATGATTTTAAGCTAAAAAAGCAAGAACAAAGTAAGATTTCCATGTTGACCTGTTATGATTACCCTTCAGCCTGCATAGTAGCAGAATCAAATATCGATTGTGTGCTAGTGGGTGACTCCGTAGCTATGACAATACACGGCCATCCTACAACCATCATGGCCACCATTGAAATGATGGAATTACATACCCAAGCAGTAGCTCGAGGTTTAGGCAAACAGTTTTTGATTACTGACTTACCTTTTTTAGCGCATAAATCATCTCAAGTTCATACAATAGAAAACGTAAAAAGGCTGTTACAGGCTGGGGCTCATGCTGTCAAAATTGAAGGGGCTGATAAAGACACCTGCCAAACGATTTCCCATTTAGTTAACGCAGGAATTCCTGTTATGGGCCATATCGGTTTAACTCCTCAATCCATTCATCAATTAGGCGGTTATAAAGTCCAGGGAAAAAACAACGAGCAGGCAGAAACTCTATTAAAGCAGGCAGCCGCCCTGGAACAAGCAGGCTGCTTTGCGGCAGTCATTGAATGTGTTCCGCAGGGCTTGGCAAAAACAATTACCGACTCGTTGACTATTCCTACTATAGGAATTGGTGCAGGCCCAGGAACCGATGGGCAAGTCCTTGTCTGGCACGACATGCTGGGTTTACAGACTTCATTTAATCCTAAATTTGTAAAGAAATATTTTAGAGCCAAAGACCATTTTATTGAAGCCTTAAACAGCTATGTCCAGCAAGTACAACAAATGCATTTCCCTGCTAATGAACATTCTTTTTAGGAAAAATATCCATGCAAATTTTTCACAATTTAAATGAGTGGATTCGCTTTAGAAATACCCTGTCTCCTGATTTATACCTGGGATTTGCTCCAACCATGGGTAACTTGCATTCTGGACATGCTTCATTGTTTTTAGCCAGTAGTAAAGAAAATCACTATACTGTCTCCAGTTTGTTTGTTAACCCGACCCAATTTAATAACCCCGATGATTACACTCATTATCCACGCACACTCGATGCTGATCTCGAATTAATGACGCAGAATGGGGTTGATTTTTGTATACTCCCCAATGAAAATGAGATCTATGCTGACGGCTATGCTTATCAAGTTCAAGAAAATCAGCTGGGGCAATTGATGGAGGGAAAACACCGACCGGGGCATTTTAACGGAGTCCTGACCATCGTCATGAAACTCTTTAATTTGGTCAAACCAACCCGTGCCTATTTTGGTGAAAAAGATTACCAACAACTGTTATTAATTCAAGGAATGGTAAAAGCATTGTTCATGGATATTGAAATCAAATCTTGCCCCACAGTAAGAGAAAAAAGTGGCCTGGCCTGCAGCTCACGCAATAACAGGCTTAATCCAAGCCAAAGAGAAATCGCTGATGAATTTGCAAAAATATTTCATCAAAACAAATCCCCTGCCATGATAAGCAAAGAATTGGAAGCGCTTGGAATCACTGTAGAATATATTGAAGAATTCCAGGGCAGACGATTTGCTGCAGTAAAAATTGGCGATATCCGTCTCATTGATAATTATTTGCTATGATACAAACCAATTGGTGCGTGATAACAGGTGGACCTTCCTCAGGGAAAACCACTTTAATTAATCATTTGGCAGAGTTGGGATACAAAACTGCGCCAGAAATAGCCAGATTTTATATCAACCAGCTTCTGTCTCACGATAAAAAAACTCTACAAGAAGTAAAACACGACATCCTTTGGTTACAAAGAAAAATTCTCAATATCATGTTAAGACGAGAAAGAAATCTGCCTAAGGACGACTTAATTTTTTTTGACCGTGGCACCCCGGATAGTATTGGTTATTTTCGTTTTCATCGTTTAGATGAGGCTCATGTGGTTAGAGCTTGTCAGTATTTACGCTATAAAAAAATTTTTTTCTGTCATCCCTTACCTGTTGTCCCAGATACTATAAGAGATGAGGATGATGTCACCGCAAAGAAAATTAGCGATTGCATTTATAATGCGTATGCTGGTCTTAACTACCCTGTCATAGAGCTGCCAGCAACCTCAATAAAAGAACGCATGGAAATAATTTTATCGCACATTGATACCTAGACAGACAAACCTGCTCTAGGTTTTATTCAAAGCGATTGCCGCAGCAATAACCGCTGCCTTGTGTTGAGGCAAGGATTTATTTGAATACCGTAACCATTCCGGATGTGCATCCACTAAGCCGTTATTGAATAAGCCTTTCTGGAACTCTTCCGACTTTATCATTTCAAGATAATAAGGAATGGTAGTTTTTACTCCAAACATGCGCATTTCCTCAAGAGCTCGATGCGCCCGTCTAAGAACGGATGGCCAATCAAGCGCCCATACGGTCAGTTTGGCACACAAGGAATCATAATCAGGCGGAATCTGGTAACCAGTATAGATTGCGCTGTCTGTCCTAACACCAGATCCTCCGAGCGCATAATATCGGGTAATCCTTCCAAAACCAGGCAAAAAATCGTTTTGAGGGTCTTCTGCATTAATACGAAATTCGATAGCAAAACCATTGTATTTAATTTGATCTTGAGAGAGGGAAAGACGCTCACCTGCTGCAATTCGAATTTGCTCCTGGACTAAATCAATGCCGGTAATTTGCTCTGTAATTGGATGTTCAACTTGTAAACGAGTGTTCATCTCCATGAAGTAGGGTTGATTATTTTTATCCAAAATAAATTCAACAGTACCAGCATTGGTATACCCTACCTCCTTGGCTGCCTTGACTGCGTATTCCAAAAGTACTTTACGCGTAACCTCATCCAGCTGGGGAAAGGCGCTATTTCAACCAGTTTCTGATGCCGTCTTTGTATTGAACAATCCCGTTCAAATAAATGAAGTACTGTCCCATAATGATCCGCTAAAATTTGTACTTCGATATGACGTGGATTCGCTATGTATTTTTCCATGTAGACATGCGAATCTCCAAATGATTTTCCGCTTCAGATTGCACACGGGCAAATTGTTGTTTTATCTGACTGGCATCATGACATAACCTTATTCCTCTACCGCCCCCTCCAAAAGTCGCTTTAAGCATTACAGGATACCCCAGAGTTTCTGCACAATATAAAGCGTCCTCGATGGTTTCCAAATTCCTTTTGCTTCCTGGTATGGTGGGAACCCCTGCTTTTATCATCGCTTCTCTTACTGCAATCTTGGAGCCCATGGTGGCTATCACTGAAGCAGAGGGCCAATAAAAATGATACCCGCCTTGTTGCAATCCTCGGCAAATTCCGTATTTTCAGATAAAAAACCATACCCGGGATGAATGGCTTCACAACCTGCCACCTTGGCACACTCAATAATGCGCCGTCCGTTAAGATAAGCTTCCAGAGGTTTTTTACTCAAGCAGTGGGAATGAGAAGCTCTCCTTACATGCAAGGCAAATCTATCCACCTCACTGTGAATAGTGACTGCTGCTATCCCCATCTCCTTGCAAGCTCGTACAATTCTCAGTGCTATCTCACCGCGATTAGCCACCAGAATTTTTTTAAACATTAAAAATCTCTTGTAAAAAGAGCTTCATTGCTTGCCATGAACGACGCGCGGCAACCTCATCATAAATAAGTCCTAAATTTTCATCATGTGCTTGAGGATTAGTGAACGCATGTTGTACCTGTCCATACATATGCATTTGCCAATCGACATTGGCTTCTGTCATTTCCTGACAAAAAGCATGTACTTGTTCTGGTTTCACCATAGGATCATCATAACCATGCAGCACCAGAATTTTTGCCTTAATTCTTTCTGACTTGAGATTCTCAGGTTTATTAAGCAAGCCATGAAAACTGATTGCCCCTCGGATATCCGCACCACTCCTGGCTAAATCAAGTGCGCACAACCCGCCAAAGCAAAACCCTATAATGGCTATGCGATTGCTATCGACCACTGATATCGATTTAATGGCTTCAAAAGCAGCATGCAATCTTCCCCTAAGCAAAGCACGATCACTGTACAAAGGTTGCATTAATGCCATTTTTTCATCATTGTTAGAACCAATTTGTCCTTGCCCATACATATCCAAGGCAAACCCTATATAACCCATCTCAGCAAGTTGTTTTGCTTTAAGGCAAGCAAACTCGCCTCTTCCGCTCCAATCGTGCGCGACTATTACTGCAGGCCGAGATTGCTTAATTCCCTCTTCATGCGCTAAAAATCCATGCAAATCCAGATCACCATGCTGATAAATATAATTCGATGAATACATAGAATATCTCCTAAATTATTTAAAAATAGTCTAAGGCAATCTCTGTAAAAGTCCAGTAATGACATCAGTTTAGAGTAATGCTCAGGACTTACGAAAAACCCCAAGGTCGAGGCAAAAAATGTTTTTAATGAGGGAGTTTAGATAAACTAAATGACCGAATTAAAAACATTTTTTAACAAAGAGATTGGGTTTATCGTAAGTCCTGATGCTGTTCTCAGCTTTTAAATAAAGCAATAAACCCGCCTAATATAATGACTAGGAATTGGATTGGTATGATACTCTAGCACTTTCAGACAATACATGAGCCAGCAAATATCAACGTGCCCACTAATTAACTCAAATTATGGATTTGGTCTAAAATAAAAGTAAACTGTGTAAGGAATATTGCCATGATGACTGATTCGCTAATACATATAAGGGATTTGTTACATGCTCAATTTTGCTACCAAATGTTTATTACCCCCATTCATCTTCCTATCGATAAAAAATACAGGGAATTTGCCAAAATGGCCTGTGAATTTATAGAAGGACGAAGGGATGAAATCATACACAGAGAATATCCTCGCCATCATGTTTTACATCGATTTACCCCGGCAAACAAATCAAATAACAAAAAAATATTGATTACGCATGGCTGGATGTCTCGTGCTGCCTATATGGTACGCTTAATCAGGCTTCTTCATAAAGAAGGATATGAAGTCTACGCTATCGATTTTCCTGCTCATGGTGAAGCCAAAGGAATTCAGCTTCCCTGGACTGATGCCATTGCTATTATCAAAGAAACGATTAATCAATTTGGGCCTTTTTATGGAGTGATTGGCCATTCTTTTGGTGGTTCAATGATCTTAAATACTTTGAATCTGGCAGGGCAACTTCCAGAATGGCAATTAAATTACAAGCCAGAAAGAGCCATTTTAATTGCATCACCCACACAAATGCGGACTCCTGTCAATAAAATTGCCAGACGTTTTAAATTAAGTGGGCATGCCTATTTACAACTTCGCCAATTAATCCGTCAACAAGCATCAATCGACCCTGAAAGGATTCGCTTAAGGCATTTTATTTCCCAAGCCCCCGACACCTATTTTCTATGTATCCATGGAGAATTGGATGCCACTATCAACCCCAAAGAATCGATAAACTTTTGCAAAAATTACAAAAATGCCAGCCTGTCTCTTTTACCAGACGCTGATCATGTGAGTGTATTAATGGATGAGCGTGTTGAACAAATTGCTTTGGATTTTTTAAGTCTTTAACAGGGCAGGGTAATTTGATACACATGGATTACGGTTTTACCAAATCGAGATGTATCCAGCACATCAGCAGACGTAACTCTTCACGAGGTATGAAAATTTTTCTGCGTAAAAGCCTATTTATTTCATTTGTCTTTCCTGCGGAGGCGGGAATCTATCTAAAAATCAACCTATATGCTAACTTTATTTATAAATTCCCGCCTCCGCGGGAAAGACAGAGGACTTAATATTCCTTAATTACATACCCCGTGAATGGTTATAAGCAGGCTATTGTGTTTGCTGCAACGACGAACCTGACATGCAGAGTAATTTGCTTCAAAATTAGATAATCAAGCTTCCATGTATTGACGAATTTTCTTCATGGCATTTTTTTCAAGCTGCCTAACTCGTTCAGCAGAGACACCATATTTTTCCGCCAAATCATGTAACGTGAGTTTTTCTTCGGCAAGCCAGCGTTGTTGTAAAATATCCTGACTACGTTCATCCAGTTGTTCCATAGCACACAGTAATTTTTCACGCCCCTGATCGCCAGTATCCTCATTCTCTAACAAGACAGCAGGATCATCGTTCACATTAAACAAATAACGCTCAGGCGCTTTGTAAGCATCATCATTATCATCAACGTCTGGCGCATCATAAGAAGAATCCATAACATTTAAACGTTGCTCCATCAGCAACACGTCTTCTCGACTGACTCCCAAATCTTTGGCGACGGCATCGACCTCTTCACTGCTGAACCAACCCAATCGATTTTTCATTTGGCGCAAATTAAAAAACAATTTACGTTGAGCTTTGGTTGTAGCAACTTTAACTATTCGCCAGTTACGCAGCACAAACTCATGAATTTCTGCTTTAATCCAATGAACAGCAAAAGAAACAAGGCGTACGCCCATTTTAGGGTCAAACCGTTTTACGGCCTTCATCAAGCCTACGTTACCTTCCTGAATTAAATCACTTAAAGGCAATCCATACCCCAGATAACCGCGGGCTACACGAACTACATAGCGCAAATGAGCAAGAACTAATTGTCGAGCAGCTTCTATATCTCCTTCAGAATGAAAACGCTCGGCGTATGCCATTTCCTCTTCCAAAGTCAGCATTGGAATTTGATTTACTCGATGGATATAAGAATCAAGACTACCAACAGGTAGATTCATTGCAGCAAGTTGCAACTGTTGACTCATACTAACTTCCTCCGGTCATTAACACTAAACATAGTATTAAAATTTACATCCTATTAACTGATAGGATTCACCAAAATGAATGCTAAGCTATAAACTTTCAAAAACTGCAAATTAAGTAAAACTTCATAACTTAGCACTCTTTTCGTAATGTTTCAGTTTTGGTCATTATTTCAGCAATCCTTGTCATGTTTTATAAATCGTTAAACCTCTTAATAAAGGTTTTTTACGGTTTATAAGCATATCCCGGACATGACCAAATATTGACCAAAACAAATGTTTCATCAACTAATATTATACATTATTTGTAAGGCTCAACAGAAGCCAATTGTCGTTTAACAGACAATAAGGCTCCGAGCCACCCGAGTATAATAGCAAATAACACAAGTAGCAAGATTTGCCGTAGTGATAAACAAGCCAAAGGATAGTGCATTTGATAGACATTAGCCAACTGATTCACGGCAACACCTAAGGTTAGAATAAAAATATTAACCAGAAAAATGGCTAAAAGCGCGCCAGCTACCCCATACCAAACTCCTGAATATAAAAAAGGGCGAATGATATAAGGATCTGTTGCGCCAATCAGTTTTAAAATTTTAATTTCTTCTTGTCTATTATGAATGTCCAGACGCAAGGTATTACCAATAATAAATACTACTGCCAAAGCCAGTAAGGCCATTAAAGCATTTGCTGCCTTGCCAGAAAAACCTAAGATGGCGTGCAATCGATTAATCCACTCCATATCCAGTTTCGCTAACGCTACTTGTGGAAAAGTCTGCAGTTTTCGAGATAATAAATCTAACTTTGCAGGAGAATCTATAACTAATGCAGGAACTACTTCAATAACTGCAGGCAAAGGATTTTCAGGAAGATACCGCATAATGTCCTGCATGCCTTCTTGTTGCGTTAACTCGGATAATCCATCTGCAGCGGATTTGATATTTGCCTGACCTACTCCTTCCGTAGTACGGACTTTTTCAAGTAACAATGTTTGCTCCGCTTCCGACAATGAAGGTTTCAAAAACAGGGAAATGTGCCCCCCTCGCTGCCAACGATTGGTTAGTTCACTTAAATTGTCTGTGAATACCCAAAAAAGCGTGGGTAACGCCAAAGCGATGGCAATAACAATGACAGTCATCATGGTTGCTAGCGGTTTACGGCAAAAAAGATTCAGACTATTAGCTGCAGCTTGCAAATGATAGGCAAGAAGAGATTGTGATCGTTTTAACAAAGCCTTCCTCCTTTCAGCATGACGATGCGATGTTTCATTCCGGCTATTAAAGCCAAATCATGTGTTGCAATTAATATGCTAACCCCAACCTGATTAAATTGTTCAAAAATTTTCATTATCTCAGAAGAAAGCTTTGGATCCAGGTTACCGGTAGGTTCATCTGCCAATAATAACGCAGGTTTATGAACTACAGCACGAGCAATACCGACTCGTTGCTGTTCACCAACAGACAGGTGAACTGGTAACATTTTCTCTTTGCTCAACAATCCAACCATATCCAAAGCGGCATGTACCCTTTTGGCAATCATAGGATAAGCAACTCCTTGAATTTGCAAGGGCAGGGCAACATTATCAAAAACAGTTCTGTCATTCAGCAACTGAGGGGATTGAAAAGTAATGCCTAACTGGCTGCGATGGGCGGCAACATCTCGCTTTTTAAGATGATTTAATTTCAAACCATTGACTGTTAATTGACCCGATGTCGGCCATTCAAGAAGAGCAATCAACTTGAGCAAGGTGCTTTTGCCAGCGCCTGAATGGCCTGTAAGAAAAGCCATTTCTCCCTTTTGCAAAGAAAAATTAACTTGGCTTAATGCCTCAAAGCCACCCGGATAACGTTTACTAACCTGGTCAAATGTGATCATCATCGAATATTGCACTAACAAATTGCGCTGCGTCAAAGGGCCTCAAATCCTCAATGCCCTCCCCCACCCCTAAATAACGAAATGGTATCCCCAAATCATTCGCTATAGCAAATAATATCCCGCCTTTGGCTGTTCCATCAAGCTTGGTCATAGTAATTCCAGTTAATTGTACTGCTTCATGAAACTGTTTTGCCTGGACCAAGGCATTCTGCCCAATACTCGCATCCAATACCAACATGGTTTCATGAGGTGCCTTGGGATCGAGTTTCTGCATTACTCTTTTCACTTTTTTCAACTCTTCCATTAAATTGCTTTGGGTATGCAAACGTCCGGCTGTATCAGCAATTAAAACATCTATTTTTCTCGCTTTGGCAGCCTGAAGGGCATCAAAAATTACTGAGGCACTGTCAGCGCCTGTATGCTGGGCAATAACAGGTATGCCATTTCTTTCGCCCCACACATGCAATTGTTCCACAGCAGCAGCACGAAACGTATCACCAGCAGCTAACATCACTTTCTTTCCCTGCTTTTGGAATTGTTTGGCTAATTTACCAATCGTGGTTGTTTTACCGGCGCCATTGACACCAACCATTAAAATGACAAAAGGAGAACCATCTTCTGTTTCTATGGCAAGCGGTTTCTCTTCTTGACTCAAAATCTTTTGCAAATTTGCCTTTAGAGTCTGATAAACTGCTTCGCCATTAGACAGTTGCTTTCTTGCCAGGCCTTCATTTAATTGCTTCAATACTTCTTGGGTGGTATCCAAGCCCAAATCAGCAGTAATCAATAAGGTCTCGAGTTCTTCGAGTAACTCCTGGCTGATTTCTTTTTTACCTAATAGTAGCCGACTTATGCCTTCCCCCAATTGATGGCGCGTTTTGCTGAGGCCTTTCTTAAACCGGGCAAAAATACTTTCTTTTGGCGAAGGCTCTTTTACAGCCAGTTCCTGGGGCTCTTCAAGCCCCGATTCCATGCTGTTTTCGGCATGAGCCTGTTGTTCTTCAGTATCCAAATTTGGTTCGGAATTTTGATTTCGTTTAAACCATTTAATCATTTTAGTGTACAATTCCTTAAAAATATGAAATTCTATCATCTTTTTAGCTTTGAGGTGACATTGTGCACAAATTACTCATTTCTCTTATGATGCTACTCTCATTTCAGGCTTTTAGCCAAATCCAGGAATATACATTAAACAATGGCTTAAAAGTACTGGTTAAAGAAGATCATCGAGCTCCAGTAGTAGTATCCATGATTTGGTATAATGTAGGTTCAGCTGATGAGCCTGTAGGCATCACTGGGGTTTCTCATGCTATAGAACACATGATGTTTAAAGGAACTCCCAAATATCCAGTAGGGGTATTTTCCAAAACAATTGCTGCATTGGGAGGCCAGGAAAATGCTTTTACAAACAATGACTATACCGCCTACTATGAAAAACTAGATGCAGCTCATCTGGCTACAAGCTTCGAATTGGAAGCCGATCGCATGAATAATTTACTGCTTGATAGCGAGGAATTCGCTAAAGAAATTAAAGTCATTCAAGAGGAAAGACGTTTACGTACTGACAATAACCCGCAGGCACTCGCTTTCGAGCGTTTTCTGGCCACAGCGCATCTTACAGCGCCATACAATCACCCGGTGATAGGATGGATGAATGATTTGACGAACATGAAAGTAGAGGATTTAAAAAAATGGTACGAAAGTTATTACGCACCAAATAATGCCACCTTAGTAGTAGTAGGTGATGTGAATCCTGAGAAAGTGCATGCCTTGGCTGAACGTTATTTCGGCTCAATAGCCAAACGCCCGATAGCATCTCGTAAACCCCAGCACGAACCTTCCGCGCTCGGTAAAAAAATGGTTTATATTAACGCACCAGCGAAATTGCCATTACTGTTAATTGGCTATACTGTACCTGGTGTAAAAACTGCTAAAAATCATTGGGAGCCTTATGCCTTGGAAATTATCGCTGGGATACTTGATGCCGGGGAAAGTGCGCGATTTGCTAAACACCTGGTGCGAGGCAATCAAGTAGCCACTGGTGCAGAAGCCTATTATAACCTCTATTCAAGGTATCAAAGCCAATTTATTGTCTATGGGGCGCCTAGCCAAGATCATCAAATAAAAGATCTGGAAAAAGCATTAATTGCCGAATTGGATGCCTTAAAAAAAGCGCCTGTTAGCAACCAGGAATTACAAAGAGTTAAAAATCAAATCATAGCACAAAAAACTTTTGAAAAAGATTCTATTTTTGGTCAAGCCATGGAACTGGGACTGTTAGAAACAATAGGCCTGGGATGGAAAAATACGGAAACGTACACCAAAGCTATCAATGAAATAACTCCCGAGCAAATTCAGCAAGTTGCGCAACGATATTTTCAAGAAAATAACATGACTGTTGCAGAATTAAAGCCAATCAGGCAAGAAGAGGTAAGACCATGAGTGTTTTAAGAGCTTTTATCATTTCGTTTAGTATAATTTTTTCTCACAATCTATTCGCCAATTCATTCAAAACTGAAAAATGGCAGACTAAAAATGGGGTGCGAGTTATATTTTATCAGGCCATGGAAGTACCTATGCTTGACATCAGTTTGGCATTTGCCGCTGGCTCTGCCTATGATGGTAAATATTTTGGTTTAAGTGCATTAACGACCAATTTGATTAATCAAGGCAATTCCGGTAAAGACGCAACGACTATTGCGGAAGCTTTAGCAGACACTGGAGCACAATTTAATGCCGAAACGAGTAGGGATATGGTTGTCCTAAGCCTAAGAACTCTTACCAGCAAAGAGGCCTTGCAGCAATCTACCAAAACCTTTAGCCAAATTATCAGTCATCCTGATTTTCCTAAAGAAGCCTTCGCAAGAGAAAAGGATCAACTTCTCATGGCTGTTGAACAAACCGAAGAATCACCAGATGATGTAGCCATTCAAAACTTTTTTAAAACCTTATATCAAGAACATCCTTATGCCCATCCAGTGCATGGAACAATTGAGTCACTCAATGCCATCAAAGAAAATCAGGTTATTGATTTTTATAAAAAATATTTTGTTGCTAAAAACGGCATATTAGTCATGGTTGGCGCGATTGACAGTTCTCAAGCTCATCAATTGGCAGAACAACTGACCCAGGATCTCCTCGCAGGAGAGCCAGCACCAACAATTCCTAAAGCATCACATCTGACTGATGCAGAAAAAGTTAATGTCCCGTTTCCTTCGTCACAAACGATAGTTCGTTTGGGACAGATAGGAATAGATCATCATAATCAAAATTATTTTCCGTTAATGGTTGGGAATTATATTTTAGGTGGAGGGACATTAGTTTCCAGGCTGGGTACTGAAGTAAGAGAAAAACGAGGTTTGACTTACGGAATCGATAGCCAATTTGTCCCTATGTTAGGTGAAGGACCTTTTATCATTAGTTTATCAACAAAAAACTCCGAAGCCAGAAACGCACTGAACATTACCCAGGACACACTGACAAAATTTATCAAAAATGGACCTAACAAGGAGGAGCTGGCTTCAGCGAAACAATATCTCACAGGCAGTTTTCCTCTTTCGTTAGGAAGCAATACCAACATTGCAAACCTGCTATTAAGAATGGCATTCTACCATTTACCTGATAATTATCTGGATACCTATGTCGCTAAAATCAATGCTGTAACCGACACTGAAATCAAGCACGCCTTCCAGCAACAGGTGAATCCTGAAAAATTACTCCTGGTAACGGTTGGACAATCTTGAAGCAGGTAATACGGATTATCGGAGGATTATATCGGGGAAAAAAAATACATTTCCCCGATGTAAATGGCCTAAGACCAACTCCAGATAGAGTTCGGGAAACACTCTTTAATTGGTTAATGAATGATATTAAAAATGCCCGCTGTCTGGATGCTTTTGCAGGTAGTGGAGCGTTGGGGCTTGAAGCCTATTCCAGAGGAGCATCTCTTGTCGTTTTTATCGAACAATCACCTAAGGCTCATGCCGGTTTGCAAAATACCATTCGTCAATTTGATAGCCCCAACTTACACCTTATAAAAACAGATACGTTAAATTACCTTAAACAAAGCACCGAGCTGTTCGATCTGATTTTTTTAGACCCTCCCTACGCTCTCAACTATGTTCCTCAATGTCTTGAGAATATCATAACCAATAACCTTCTTGTTAAAGGAGGGCTTGTCTACATTGAATCCTCTACTCCTATTGAAGTAAAAGCAGATCTTTGGAAACAATTGAAATTAAAACAAGCCGGTCAAGTCATTTATGGATTATTTGAAAAACTCTAACAAACAATGTCTTGACAACAAGCCTTCCTCCTGTTTCAATCAAACTAATATTTCCAAATGGTAAAGAACATTGAATGAACAACAATAAGATTGTCATGATGTTTATTTTTTCAGCGCTCCTTGCTGGTTGCGCTGGGACAATGAAATTTAAAAAACCACCCATAAATAATCCTAGTGATGATGCGACGATTAAGTTAGCAGAAGCTGCTGTTTCGGTCAGTGATTCAATGCTTGAAATGGCAAAAGTTGAAAAAGTAATTAGTCCGCCAAGTAAAGATAATACTTTAACTATACCTAATGCTTATAACTTGCAAGCAAGAGCCAGTGTCGATTGGTCTGGTCCCATTGAAGAATTGACTGCGCGTATCGCAAAAGCAGCACATTTCAGATTTCGTGTTTTAGGAAAGTCTCCTTCCGTTCCAGTTTTAATCAGCATCAGTACCAAAGATGAGAGTCTGGCGGAGATCCTTAGAGATATTGATTATCAAGCTGGAAAAAAAGCCAGTATTCATGTGTATCCTAACAGTCAGGTTGTAGAATTGCGCTATGCGAAAATTTATTCTTAGTTTATCTATTTTGCTATCAGCTCTCCTGGTAGCCTGTTCTTCTCGTAATCATTACGGGGACACTGGCTCATTGGCAGGGCTTCAAGCCATGGCTGATTCAAAATACACTCGAGCTCAAAAGAAACAGAAAATGGGTAAAATTCGCGAGATGGCCCTTAAGGAAACCGCTTTAAGTGTTGGCGCCCAGGCAGGATTAGCCTGGAGAGCGAAAATAATTGATGAGCAATTAAACAAACAGGCAAGAAATCTTGATGCAATTTATGATTTTAATTCTCTGGTTCTAGAACATAATATTTTACCTCCTGTATTACTTGAGGGAAGAAATACTTTGAATCTTGCAGATGCTCAAAGTATTCGTATTTCAGATCGCACTTATAAAGTAGCAAAACAAGCTCATTTTATTACCACTCCACCTACCTGGCGACAATATTTATGGATGGATTATGTGAAACCAGAAGCACCTAATGTGACTCTACTCCCCAAAACCAAGGCTGAAAAAGAAATATGGTGTATCTATACTGAAAGAGGGTGGAAAAATGGTATAGATCAGGCAAATACCATTTTGGAAGAAAACATTGCCCGCATTAAAGAAGATTTCGGCGGTATGATTCTTTATAGAAAACTACTGGCAATGAACATGGTATCTCCTCCTTATGTTTCTCATACTGACTTGGGCGTAACTGGGGATGGCTCAGAAATTCATATCGATGACAGAGTCTTGCGCATTACAGCTTTACCTGAACTTAATGTTAATAGTGCGGAATGGAGAGCGGCAGTAGCCAAGGATGAAAATGCTCTGGAACGTTTCAAAAATATGGAAAAACTGGCAAATCAGGCTAAAATTGTTATAACGAACAAATCCTGGCAACCTATTATAGCACCAGTAAGTTAATGTCTATGGATAATATTAATTTAATGCCCGATGAGCCAACTCGTTTCACTCCTGTATTCATGGACAGAATGCTGGAGCATGCAGAAAGTCTGAATGCTTCAGATATTACAATCCAAACAGGAGAGCCCATTTTCGCAGAAGTTTATGGAAGACTCCTTAAAATTACAAATCGACGTCTTTCCAATACAGAATTGGGCGATCTTATTAATTCCATTTATGGCCCGAATGCCACCACACAATTACTTTCCGGTAAAGATATAGACACTCATTATGAGTTTCGCCCTAATCGTGGCGTCCGCTATCGATATAGGGTTAACGCTACTGCCTGCCTGGTTGAAGGTCATGATGCCATTCAGATCACATTAAGAACCATTCCAACCACACCACCCAAACTCAGCACCATGAACCTCCCTGATAACATTATTGAAGCGATTGCACCACAGGAAGGAATCGTGTTTATTACAGGCGCTACCGGTTCAGGTAAATCGACATTGCTAGCTTCCATTATTCGAGAACTGATTGAAACATCAGACTCAAACCGTAAAGTATTAACTTACGAATCCCCGATAGAATTCGTCTATGATGAAATTGAAACTATTTCTGCTGTAGTAAGCCAATCAGAGATTCCAAGACACTTACCCAACTTTGCTGATGGCGTAAGAAACGCATTAAGACGAAAACCGAGATTAATTATGGTGGGTGAGTGTCGTGATGCAGAAACCATCAGTGCCGCTCTTGAAGCAGCTTTAACTGGTCACCCTGTCTACACAACCCTGCATACTTCCGGTGTTGCAGAAACGATGCGACGTCTGGTCACGTCTTTTAGCGGGGAAGAGCGTTTGGGCAGAACCATCGATATTCTTGAAACAATTAGGCTTTGCATTTGGCAAAAGCTGGTTCCTACCGTTGATGAGCGACGAGTAGCTCTCAGAGAATATTTGGTATTCGATGAAGAAGTGAGGGATATTCTGTTGGAGGGCGATCCCAACGAAGTGACTTCAGCCACTCGTAAATTAGTGAGGCAAAAAGGGCAATTAATGACTTGGGACGCAAAAATGAAATTTGAACAAGGGATTATCAGCGAACGAGTTTACAAATTAATCATCGCCGGAGCCAAAGAATATCAACAATAATCAAAATTAATCTTCTTGTGCTTGTCATAGAAAAATCGTTGATATACCTCATAGCAAAATAATCAAGATCAAGGATTCGATTCATGATGTTTCATAGGAAAAACCTATACCATTATTTTAATTTATTTATTTTGTTAATCAGCCTTTTAGGCTCTTCTCTGAGCTGGGCCTCCGCCAATCAACACAGAGCTGATTCGCCAACTCTCAACATAAAAATTTTAGGTATTAACGACTTTCATGGTCAAATAAGTAGTGGAAGAACCGTAAAAAATGAGCCTGTCGGCGGGGCAGCTGTTCTGGCTGCCTATCTTAAAGAAGCTCAATTGGGAATGGAAGATCGGGCAGTCATCACCATCATGGGTGATTTGGTTGGGGCATCCCCCCCTTCTTCAGGACTGTTGAATGATGAACCCACTATTTTATTCATCAATAGCTTGGGAAATAATCAATGCAAGCCCGAATCAAGAATGAATCCGCTTTGCAATATCGTTGCCACTGTAGGAAATCATGAGTTTGATAAAGGACAAAAGGCCATGTTCGACTTAATTTATGGTACCAATAATCCACCGACCGATTCATGGATCTCATTACCCAATTATCCAGGCTCCTCTTATCCTTATGTTTCTGCGAATATTGTTGACGCCAAGTCAGAACAACCTATCTTCCCACCCTACACAATTAAACTGATACAAAATATTCCCGTAGCGTTTATTGGTGCTGTTTTAAAAGATGCGGCAGACTCCATGTTTCCTTCCAATGCAGAGGGAATTAAATTTTTAGATGAAGCAGAAAGCATTAATCATTACATCCCGGAAATTAGAGCGCAAGGAGTCAATATTATCATTGTTCTGATTCATGAGGGTGGAAATCAAATTCCTTATGAGGGAGATACCCAAACTTCCTCAACAGTTGAAGGCCATATTAAAGAAATCATCTATTCCCTTGGTGATGAAATCGACGTGGTTATGGGCGGGCATACCCATCAGTTTCTCAATGCGCTCCTTCCTAATCGCAATGGACACAAGATCTTGACCACACAAGCAAATAGTTACAGTACTGCTTTTGCTGAAGTTACCCTGCAAATCGATGCCAAAAACCATACAATAAAAAACAAATCAGCCAAAATTATTACAACTTATGCTAATCGATGGCCTGGAACAAATCCAGATCCTCAAGCCTTGAAAATTGTTAACTTGGCAGAAGATAAAATTGGGCCAATAATAAATAGTCATGTAGGCACTGCAGAATATGATCTACTCAGGAAACAAAATGAAGATGGAGAGTCGAGCTTAGGGAATCTGGTTGCAGATGCTTATAGAACCGTCATGAATACCGATCTGGGGATCACTAATCCCAGTGGCCTTCGTGATGATTTAAAAGCAGGAGAAGTTAACTGGGGAAATGTCTATTCTGTTTTGCCCTTTTCCAACAGGATAGTCACAATTACCTTAACTGGAAATGATATTTATGACTTGTTAGAGCAACAATGGATGGGCTCTTATATCAATATGTTACAAATTTCCGGGTTTACTTATACCTATGACTCACATAAACCTTTGGGACATAAAATAATTGAGATTAGGCATCAAAACAAACCATTAGTTAGAGAAAAAATGTATACCATAGCCACTTCAGATTTTCTGGCCAGCGGGAATGGCATTTTCTCGGTTATGAAAAGAGGGAAAATAATCCATCTTGGTCAAAGTGATCATGACACGGTAATTGCGTATATTAAAAGCTTACCTCAACCCTTTCACGTGTCGATTGAAACAAGGATAAAAAATTTGGAAATTGTATCAAAAACAGGGGTTGGCTAGACGTCTTACAGCCCGCCCCTGTTTTTTATTATTTATTCACTACGTTTGGCTATTATTCTATGCATTCTAATCCAGCACATGGTAGAATTTGTTTTCGCCAAGTCCTCAAGCTCATCATGTAATTGTTCAATTTCCTCTCTTTTAGCTATACCAAGCTCTAAAAGCCGGGGGGTCAAATCATCAAGCGCCATTGAATAGATTAGTTTTTCTTTGTGAGTTCTGAGCAAGGGTTGAAATAAGGAACAATGCTTTATTTCTAAACCACAGGATGAAAACTCTTGCTCCAATCGATGGGCGACCTGAACATCCCGATTGCTTTTGCTAAAACATGATTTAGCCCACTGAGTAAACTGATCATAGGCTGACGAGGGAGGTGAACAAAATGTAGAATCAAATAAAGAAGGTTCTTCACATACAATGAAACCGCCAGAATTAAGACAATTTTTCATTTGAAGAATGACAGAACGGGCATCAGCCACATGATGCAAAACCATTCGACAATATATCAAGTCAAACTTTTCCCCCAAATCGGAAAGATGATTAACATCCCATAACTTGAACCGTATATTGCTGTAGGCTCTGGTTCGTTGTTGGGTATAATCTAATTGATCCGGACTCAAATCCATAGTAAGTAAAGCGCCCTCCGGGCCAATTAATTTGGCTAATTCGAGCGTCATATCACCGGAGCCACACCCTATCTCCAGAGCAGTCATTTTCCTTGGAAACCCAATCTCAGCAAGTAAATCCAAGCTGCTTTTGGCATACAATTGATGTTGCAGAGAAAGGCGCTCTCTTGCCTTGTCATTAGTATTTAAAATGTAAGTGCTGGTCATAATATATCCTTATATTGAACAAAAAATAATCATCCCTCTTCAAAAAGAGGGTGATAGGATTCTTTTTTCCTTAAAAATTCATTTAAATATTGGTTTAAGTGTTTTGCCTGTAATTGAAACATCTGGTTTAAATTTTCTTTAGTTGAGCTGCCCATATGCGGTGATAAGACGACATTATCAAGCTGCCTTAAAGCCAAAGGAACTTCTGGCTCATACTGGTATACATCCAATGCGGCACCAGCGATTGCATGGTCTTGCAAAGCATCAATCAGCGCATTTTGATCCACAATGCTCCCTCGAGCAACATTAATCAAATATCCTTCTGCCCCTAAATTATCTAAAACCTGTTTGTTAATTAAATGTTGTGTTTCAATACCACCGGAACAACAAATGATTAAAAAATCACTAATCGATGCTAAACTTGCGGCAGTTGGACAATACAAGTAAGGGCTACTTTTTTGACTTCGGGCCGTATAAGCAATTTTTAACCCGAAAGGCTCTGCAAATTGCGCTATCTTTTCACCAATTTGACCGAATCCAACCAATCCCAATTGCTTTCCTAATAAATGATTGCCAAGAAAACGTGGCCTTTTCTCAACCCATTCATTATTTCGGGTATAACGATCATTTAGAATTATCCTCCGCGTCAGTGTTAACAATAAAGCAATTGCAAGTTCTGCTGTATCATGAACACCCGCATTAGGTTGTGAATGGAGAAGAATATGATTTTGTTTTAAAAAATTAATATCAATATTGTCCGTTCCTATTCCCAGGTGGCTAATAATTTTTAAGTTAGGAAATTGCATTAAAAACGAATGGTCAATTTGATCCCATACCGTTGTGGCCAAAGCCACAACCTGGGATGAATCCATTCCCGAAGCCATTTTCCAACCATGAATAATGTTCCAATCAGGAATCAGCATAGGAATGATTGGGTCTAGAAATTGGTTGGTCAGGTAAACAGATGGCTTCATTAAAATGTCCTATTTTTCAGAATAAAGATTCAGTATGTTGCCCATAAACTATAAGCTATTTTCTGGTAACCTAGTATCGTTAACCTTTCTTTCTCATCCAGCTGATAGGTAAATAAAAACCAGAGATAAAGTAAACGTTCTCAAGCAGAGATATATAGCGATTTTTACAGTTATGATACTATATCCTTCTACTATTGCATTTGATTATTCCAGGGAGACGTTACCATAGAGAGGAATGCACAGCAATATTTTGAAAGCGCGAAGGAGTTGTTCTTGCCAGTAATACCCGTTGAGGAATTCGATGGTTTTATACTGAAATTAGGTAAGAATAACTACCATTTTTGCAAGAATGAAACTCCTTTTAATAACAGCTGTAGTGCCAATATTGCTATTGATAAATATTGCACCTCTAAATTATTGGAAAAAGCCGGTATTCCTGTTCCCAAAGCCATTTCTTTAAATTTTAGTGAATTTCAACGGAATTTACATAAAGATAAAATTGCACAATTAAACTTTCCCTTGGTCATTAAACCAATAGATGGTTCGCTGGGAATCGGTGTTTTATGTAATATAAAAACATGGGAAGAACTGGAAAATCATTTAACAAAATATTTTTCCTCTTATCAGTGCTTAATAATAGAAGAATTCCACGGCAAACTAAACTCTTACCGCGTATTGGTATTTAATCAGCGTATTCTTGGCGTAGTGCAACGTTATCCAGCCACCGTAACTGGCGATAGGGTACACCCCATACATGAGTTAATTAAACTGGAAAATTTAAACAGAAAAAGAATCAATCAAGCCTTGGGTGAAATTACTTTAGATGACGAAGCTCAGATTAAACTTCAAGAGCTGGGCATAACAGAAAATTATATTCCCTCCTTTGGGGAACAAATTGTTTTATGCTATACAAGCAATGCGACAAGAGGTGGATCCTATATCACCATAAACAAGAGGATGTGCAAACAAAATCGTAAGTTATTGCTTCAAGCGTCCAAAGTACTCGACTTGCAACTGGTTGGGATAGATGTGGAATGTTCGGATATTATCAATATTCCTATAGAACAATCAAATGGCGTCATACTGGAAGTGAATCATAAGCCCAGTATTCGAATTCATGAGTTCCCAATGAAAGGAGCTCCTCAAAAAGTAACAAAAAAAATTATGCGTAGTTTTATAACCCGCCACCCTTGGGCCTATTTCTATTCTATCTACAGCAACCAACCTACCGCTTTTTATGTCCGTAGTTCTATTCTTATTCTCATTATGGGATTAATTCTTTTAGCTATTTGGTAAAGTAGGTAACGTCCCTAAAGTTTTTTATAGCTTTTCCAGGCTGAATCTGAGCCCGGATATTTCAGATTATTCCGAGCTGCTCCCTCTCCCGCGAAAAAGCATCATCATACTACTCAAATTCCTGGCGTGGGAGAGGGAGCAGATCAGAGTATGCCTACAGTTCTGGGCTTGATCTAAGATTAAGGGTGTGTAAAAACGTTGTCTATAACTTTAAGCAACGAATGTATTTAACTCCATGATAAATTCAGAACTTACGCAAAACCCCAATCTCTTCGTTAAAAACTGATTTTTAATTCGGTCATTTAGTGTATCTAAACTCCCTCATTAAAAACATTTTTTGCCTCGACCTTGGCGTTTTTCGTAAGTCCTGAAATTCTGATAATTCACTAATCTCAATGAAAGAAATTTGAGATTGAAGTGCTTAATTGAACAACATATTGAGCATGCTCATTTTGCAAGTGGTCTTTTAAAGTTTATACTTAATAATAATGAGGTTAAATTATTATTACGAGGTATTAAATGAATCCTGTATCGATTTTAGATGCCTCATTAAGAGATGGTGGACATAGAACTAATTTCCATTTTAAAGATGATGATTTAAAACAAATACTACTTCCTCTTGATAATTCGGGTATTGAATACATTGAAATTGGCTACCGTAATGGCTCTCTTCACTCTATTGAAAATATAGGGAGAGCCGGGATGTGTCCCCAAGATTATCTTCTGTATTGCCAATCTCTCATAAAAAAAGCAAAAATTGCAGTGATGGTTCATCCTCATAATGTAAACGAACAAGATCTGTTGGAGCTAAAAAATTGTGGTGTAAAATTAATAAGAATATGTATAGCAAAAGATGATCTTGTAAACGCTATCCCTTTGATTAAACTGGCTAAGAATTTGAATTTTGAAACCTCAGTGAACATTATCCATATTTCTTATTATACAGAAAGTGAACTGGATAGTTTGATTGAGGAAGTAAGCAAACACGAACCGGATATGATCTATTTTGCTGATTCTAACGGAAGCTTATTTCCTGACAAGATAAATAACCTATATAAAAAATACACCAGTCGATATAAAATTTCTTTTGGATTTCATGCTCATGATAACCTTGGTTTGGCGCAAGCCAATGCTCTTGCAGCGGTAAACGCCGGGGTTCATTTTATTGATGCCTCACTGGCAGGAATGGGCAAGGGAACAGGTAATCTAAAAACTGAGTTTTTTATCGCTTATTTGCATGCGAACAATATAAGAAAATACAATTTGGAAGATGTATTGACAGCGGCAAACTATGTAAGAAAGGCCTTGAAAATAGGCCAGGAACCTATTGAAATGAATGAATTCATAAGAGGGATTTCTGATCTGTCTACAGCAGACCTGAAAAGCTATAAATCGGGCAACCTCTAGGAAATAAGAACATTTCTAATATTAGGAATATAGAGCTGCGACATCTTTTCAGGATTAAGCCGGCAAAATCATAGATCTTTCAGGAACAAATAGAGAGTACAATGGGAAAAAAAAGATTATTGGTTATCGGTCCGGTTTCAACTCAAACCTCTGGTTTGAGGCACTTAAGCCAGAATTTATCTTTTCTTAATCCTTATTACTCCATTGAATGTCTTGATCCTCTTGTCAAGCAGCAAGAGTGTCCCGATGAAGAATATTATGGAATTTGGCAAAATCAACTAAAACAACTCATCAAAATTTATGATGCATTTGTTGGCTTTTCTTTTGGTGGTGTTATTCTTCAACAATGTTTTTCCATATTGAACGGGGAAAAAAAACAAATTATTCTTTTTTCCACACCCACATTTGCAGATTCCTCCTTAAGAGAAAAACTTGAAAAAGTCATCTCGCTCTGTTCGCAAAATAAATTGGAAGAGGCATTGTCCACGCTCTATCAAGCAGTTTACGCCCCTCATTCCATTCCTGTTACTTCACTGCAGTATTTAAATAGGGAACTTGCGATCAAGAGACTTATTTTTGGCTTAACCAAAGTATTGAACACAGATTGCGTCTCGATTTTAAATAATTGTAAGGTGAATCACCTTCATTTAATAGGTGAAAAATCACAACTGGTTAATACCAATAACGTGATAGAACCATCATGTGGCCAATTGATTGTAGTTCCAGAAGCAAGTATGAGAGTTCTGGAAAGCAACCCCTCTTTTTGTAAAGAAGTGATATTAAAGGTCTTAAATCATGAAACCCATTGACCCCATAAAAATTGCTGTATTAGCAGGTGATGGCATAGGGGTTGAAGTGACTGAAGCAGCACTTCCTGTTTTTGGAGTCTTTGATGTTCCTGTAATCTTGAATTATGGTGATATTGGCTGGGAATTTTGGAAAAAAGAAGGAACAGCAATACCCTCCAGAACATGGCAATTGATAGCGTCCTCTGACACCGTTTTACTAGGAGCGATTACCAGCAAGCCGCAACGTGAAGCCAAACAGGAATTAAGCAATGCGCTTAAAAAGAGCAACCCTTATTATGTTTCTCCCGTCATTCAATTAAGACAAGGTTTGGATCTTTTTGCGAATGTTCGTCCCTGTTTTTCCATTGATGAGCAATCAAAGCCGTTTAATTTTTGTATCATTAGGGAAAATAGCGAAGGATTGTATTGCGGATTTGATTATTTTCCTTTACCAAAAGCTATACATAGTTTATTAGCAGAAAGCCAACATTGGCAAACGATTCCAGCCGATGAAGCAAGTTGCGCATTAAGATTGCAATCAAAATCCGGTTTAACCCGTTTATTTGATTTTGCCTTTAATCATGCCATGCAAACCGGCATGCATAGAGTCACTTTGGCAGATAAACCAAATGTTCTTAGAGAAAGCGGCGAATTTACCAGGAAAATTTTTGAAAGCACAGCCCAAAGATACCCGAAAATCCAGGCGGACATACTCAATGTCGATGCCGTAGCATTATGGTTGATAAAAAGCCCAGAAAAATTTGGAGTAATCGTCGCGGAAAATATGTTTGGTGATATTTTATCCGACGTCGGAGCTGGAGTCATGGGGGGATTAGGCCTTGCACCCAGTGCCAATATTGGCGATAAAGGGAGTTATTTTGAGCCAGTACATGGAAGCGGGCCAAGAATGAGAAAAAATTGTGCCAATCCATCGGCTATGTTTTTAACGATTAGCATGCTGTTAAATCATTTTGGTTATCCTGACCAAGCAAAAAAAATAGTCAATGCCGTAATGCAAGTCATAAAGGAAAAGCGTTTTATTACTTATGATCTGGGTGGGCATGCCACTACGACAGATATGGCGAATGCAGTGATTGAACATTGTGCGCGATTGAATGCCTCTTGTTTATCCAGGGATCTTAATCCCACCCCTAAAGAAAATTTAATTGAGTCTGATACTATGCGCAGCTTGCTTCAGCAATTAATAAATTGTAATTCTGCAGAAATTTCTGATGCCCTGGACGCTTGTGGAATCAAAGGCGGATTATTGAATATAAAACCGTTATCACAGGGAATGAAAATTATCGGGCCTGCTTATACTATCCAATACTTACCCAGAGAAAAAAAAGGAACGGCCTTCCATAATGCCGCAAACTATATAGACAAGGTTCCCAGACATTCGGTAATAGTCATTGACAACAATGGTCAAATTGATTGCACCGTTTGGGGTGACCTGTTAACACATACCGCATTGAGAAATAACATCATGGGCACTGTTGTGCATGGGGCAGTGAGAGATGTCGAATCAATTCGCTCAACAAACTACCCTGTTTTTTGTACAGGAATTTATATGTGCTCTGGTAAGAATCGCGTTTACAAAGCCAATGAACAATGCCCTTTATCCATTAATGGAGTTACAATAAATCCTGGCGACATTATCTTTGCTGATGACAATGGAGTCTTGGTGATCCCAAATGATCACCTTCAGGAGGTAATGAATAAAGCAATTGCCATAAGATTAACTGAGGAACGCATTAAGACAGCTATTGCATCAGGTTCCACACTTGAGCAAGCTCGAGAAGATTATTACTATGAACAACCCTGGTTAGGTATTAATAAAAAAAGAGAGTCATAGTGTTTTCGCCTGAAAAATTTAAATTCATAGACATACACTACCATGCCGCCCCTGATCTTTATATTCGTCGCAGAAATGTAATTGGAGCGGGAAGATTGTATCACTCTTTATATGGTGCGGTCGTTTTAAAAAGTCATATTGGCAGCACTGGTGTTCAGGCAACTATTGCGCAAGAAATGGGTTTGCCCGTTTTTCCTTCTGTTGTGTTAAATCATATCAATGGAGGAATAAATTATAGAGCGGTTATCCGTGCCTTGAGTGAATATCAACCTCTTTTTTCGGGTAAAATGATTGTTGACTTCCCAACCATCACAGGTCGTAAACTTCAATCAAAACTATCAAGAGAATTAACTCACGATAATGTAAAACAATATACTCAACAGGGTGAAACATTGTTTGGATCAAAACAACAACTACGCAAAGAAGTGATAGATATTTTAAAAATGACCCGGGACTACCCTATTGTTTTAACCTCAGGTCTTGCCTCGAGAGATGAGATTTATAGACTGATTGATGCCTGTAATCAATATGATGTTCCTTCATTATTATTAAGCCAACCATCTAATCCTTTAACCGGTTTAAAATTCACCGAACTCAATGAATTGATTAAAAATGAATGGTTATGGGTGGAACAGACTGCCTTAACTTTTATTCTTGGGTACCAAGACAAACAAGATTTTTCTCAAGTATTAACTCATCTCCCTCGAGTCATTTACAGCTCGGATTTAGGACAACCCAGTCAAATGGATATTCCTGAATGGCTGCATTTCTCAAAAAAAATATTTAATGAATTGCATTTATCCGCAAAGCGCATGGAGGAGCTGATTCTCTCCAATGCCGTCACATTACTCAATTTATAAAGCTCCAATATATCTCTTACCTAGCCTGCCTCTTTCATTTTATTGCTGTGTTGCAAACGTTCCTGGGGTGCTCATTTATTGCATGCAAATAACTCTTGCAAAAACAATTGAGTGCTTTGCCAGGATCGTTGATCTGCTAATTTATTGTAATGCAGTCCCATTTCATCATCATTCGCACTAGGGTCAGTAAACGAATGAGCTGTTTGGCCATAAGCATGAACCTGCCAGTCCACTTTCCTTTCCGTCATTTCAATAGCGAACTGGTTAACTTGCTCAATTGGTACTAAGGGATCATCATAACCATGTAATATCAATACTTTCGCATTTAATGACTTATTACTCTCACCCTCCAAAGGTAATAATACCCCATGAAAACTGACAACTCCTTTAAGTGGTGCCCCGGAACGTATCAAGTCCAATACGCACAAACCACCGAAACAATAGCCAATAGCAGCCACTTTCTCACTATCCACTTCAGGCAACTGCACCACTTTGTTGAAGGCCGCATTTATACGAGTGATTAACTTCCCTCTATTTTCTCTGAAAGGAGTCATTAAAGCTCTTTTCTCTGCCTTATCCTTACCTAGCTTGGCATTTCCATACATGTCTATAGCGAATCCAATATACCCCATGCCAGCAAGCTGCCTCGCTTTGTTACAAGCTCCCTCTCCACGCCCCCCCCAATCATGAGCAACCATGACACAAGGTAATGGTTTTGAGACACTGGAATGATAGGCAATAAAACCTTTGCATACAGTCTCACCGTCCTCATATTCCACTTCCTTCGTGACTAACATATTAATCCTCCTTTTAAAAGGCCGCCCAAACAGCATTAATTGCTACCTGCCAAAGTTTTAATAAAATTAACTGCCCATATATAATAAGAAGGGCTCCTGCGAGCCCTTCTTATTATATTGTTTTAGAATATTATTCGGGAGGTGGGGTACTGGTTGGGGTACTACTATCAGAACCGCCCAGTTGTTGGCCTGTATCCGGTTTCGAACTTGGTCCAGTCTGGCTGCCTCCACTGTTCTTACCTTTCCCTGAAACATCACCCGCATTTTCCGAAATCTTTTTAGCTTGAGGCCCCAGTTTGCCAAGCATCTCTTGCCCTTTAGCCCCCAGTTTGTCGCCAATAGCTTTCTCAGCCCCATAAGTAGCTTCGCCTGCTTTCTCAACTCTACCTTTGGCTTCCTCACCCCATTGCATTGTTTCTTGACCGAAAGATTCCGGACTACCACCTATCCATCTCAGCACTTTATCTGGCAGGTGAGCAATCAATGTAAAGGCTTTTTGTACAATAATTAAATACATACTGGTATAAATTAAGATGGAGAAGAAGAAAGCATATACTCCTGCCCAGCCTGTATACCCACCTTCTAATGCAGTTGATTGATAATCACCGCTCAATTTGGATCCAAAATTATCCCATTGCGATGTATCCATCTTTGCTCCAGTCCAGTTCCCGGCGCTCTGGAAAGCTCTCTCTACTTTATTTGAACTGGTGCCTTTTTGCCATGTTTCAATTCCTTGATCTGATTGAATGTAGGAAATGGCATGATCAAATCCGGCATTCAAAATCCATACGCCAACATAGGACAAGGCAATCGCTGTAATATATCCTATTATCATCAGAGAAGGTCTTAAAAAGACATTCACCAAAATCATAATAGCGAATTCACCTTTACCAAAAGCCTCATTCCCTTCTGGATGTGTAACGCCCAATGCGACAATAGGTGCTGCCACCATAGCTTCTATAACAGCTATCAGCCAGGCAAATGATCCAAAAGTAAAAATCATATAAGGTAAAACGGGTACGTAATATGCTGTAACAAATCCTATGGATACCATGGTCCCTATCCATGCCATCAACAAAGGCATAGCCATCATAATCAAGGCAAAGATAAAGATACCAAAAAGTGGTATTAATGAACTGACCACTGCCATATTCAACAGCGTTAGCCACAAAGTACCAGAAAAATTAATATACATCGTTCCCATATTAGCCAATGCGACAATAGGATTTACTCCAGGCTGTGTCAGCGTTTGAACTCCCACTATGAAAATATCTTTCATGCCCTGTAAAGGAATCATTAAAAAGGCCATGACGATGGAATTAATCATTTCCCCAAATATGGCTAGAAAGAAGTTGTACACATACCTGAAAACATAGTTATAAAATAAGTCGCCCATCATGCGGCCAAGGCAAAACGAGAAGAACAAAATCTTCACCCTGCCACAATCAAAATCCTGGTGCTTCATATAATAAAGCGAAGTATCGACTTTAAAATTAATCAGATTAGCAAACGTCAACGGTTTTATTCCCGGCTGACCCGGCAATTGAACCATCATGGAATTGTTGACAAATCCATAGACTGTTGAAGACAATGGCCCATCCACAGACGGTCGTTGAGGATTATCACTAAGCTCAGGTTGCTTGACCCCATCCTGACCTAAAGCGGGTACGCCATCGATTAGGGACTGGATTTGAACCAGTTTATCACTCTTGTTTTGAAACCAGGTACACAATAATGAATAGGGATCCTGACACGTTTTTCCAAAGGGTTTGGTGAGCTGCGTTGGATCAAACATACTCCCATCGAGACCTGTTCCTGTATCAAATTTATCGGCAAACTCTGTTGCACTTCCATTGAGTTTCACCAAATCAAAAAAGTAAGATCCGGCCATCATCCATCCTTTGGCATTGGCTTCTGCGATAAAGTCACGAGATTTTTTATCAAATTCTTTGGACGTAGCTTGTCTTATTAGATTCAGAGTAGGCATCATAATGCCATTATAGTCACTAATCGCCCCTAAAAATTCTGTGCCATTAAACAGTACACCCGTAGTAGAGCCAGTGGAGCTGGGTACCGATCCCCATGTTTGGCAAACTTGTTGATAATTCGTGCAGGCCTCACCGTTTGCTTTATACGGAACCCCAAACTGCTGCTTGGCAATAGCGGAAAAATCATTTTTTGAGTTTCCGGTGGACGTGGTTGTTGAAAATGCCGGATCATTATTAACCATCACCTGTGCCACAGTAGACAAAGTCACATACATTTGCTGTATGGCAATCGCGCGAGACAATCGGGCGGTTTGCAGCTGGGAAGAAGTAACACTTATGTTGTTATTACCCATGGATGGATTGGTGCCCGGTTGGCCTACTGTTACAAGACCTGCACTGTTACTTTGATTAGTTGAATTTAAAGCAGAAATATTATTCCATTTGACTGTGCCGCAAATCCCATTTAAGAAATAAAATGGTGAACTTTTATCGAAATTTGGCATATCCAGAGAAAAGGAGCTAGGTTGGTCTTTTGTTAAATCTTTGGGAGTGTCATCAGTTTGCTTCTTAACAAAATTCACTGTACTAATGAAATCAGGAATCGCTGTACGGCAAAAAGTGTTCATTTCAGGAGTAGGATTACCCCCACAAGGAGGACTATTACTTTGACTCAAATAAAGATCCCTTTGCGCCTGTAATTGCTTTTGCAAACCCAACATGCAGACTTGACCAGACAATATAATCAACGCCCCTTTTGCAATACCTGAAGACGGAGACCCCGCTGCCTGCAAGCTCTTGGTTGGATCAGCCTGGGCTTGTATTATCACACCACCCCGATTGAGATAACTCAATGCGGCTTCCCATATTTTATCGGCCGCACCTACGCCTTGCACAATAACCCACATAAAAAATACCTGCATCATACAATAACCAGATGCTTTAGGTATTAACAAAGCCAAGCCGAAAGTGGAGCGAAGAGGAATCCAGATGGAAGACCATTTTTGCCCGAGCATTTGCCCTTCATGAGCCGTGTTCATGGTCGAAACCATAAGGGTATACATGATAATGATACCACCCAGAGCAAGGACAGCGGAGTTAAAAACACCAAACATATTGCCCATTATCTGGCTTCCCGTTCCGTGCAATACCCCATCGACTACACCAAACAGGTTACCTAAAAAAACAACGGACAAATCGCTTGCCGGGGGAGCGAAACTTAAAGCTCCATTATCAGCCAGTGCAAGCGCAGGAAAAAAGCCAAGGAGGATCGTAATAGCTAATTTATTCATTCTTTCTCACCCAATAACCCCTGCCTGTACCATTCTTTAACGGTACATCCCAATTTACGTTGTTTAATCTGGTAGTACCAAAAATGATAACGAAAGGCTAGTACCAATGCGATCATAACCACAACCAAGCTTATTATTGTAGCTTTCCATGAACCGTATAAAAATTGATAACCTGTATAAATAAGTAGCATAAAAGCAGCGATAACCATAATCATACTTAGTCTGAATAAGGCTTTTTGTTTGATGATCAAATCAGCTTCACTCAATTTTAATTTACTGGCTGCTTCATCAAATGATTCCACATGGGTTGGTTCCTGAGGTATGAATAACCGCTTAATGCCATTGACCAAATATAAGGTCAATGACTTCATTCTGTCCCAATCGAACCATTTGCGAACATTAATAATCCTTGTAAAAACTCTTACGATCCTTGATCCTGATTTCTTTTTCATATTTTTTACTTTTTCACAATTTTAAGTAATGGACTTTTATATATCATAATATACTATAGTATTAAGTAGTTGTTTCGTCTATCAACGTATCTCAGTAAAAAAAGAGTAAATAATGCCTGATTTAAGCCATGAAGCCGCCGCAAAGTACTGGTTTGAGTACCTTGACCCCATGATTTACAGGGTTATCACTTTTATGGAAAGTGTAGAAAACTGGACTCTTGATGGAAATCCTGAGATGGAAGAAGCGATGAAACAGTTAGGGCAAGAACTTGATGATATTGAAAAAATTGACTTGGGCTTGTTAGCAGAAGAAGACAAATTTATTCGTATCGTTGGAAATATCAAATCAGGAAGAGGTTTACGTTTGCTCCAAGCAATAGACACAGTCCATCCTGGTAGCGCCTCCCGGGTTTTAATCCATGCGGAAGAAACCAGTTTAAGTAGCAATGACCCGGCAGGTTTTTTTCTAAAACGCAATATTGTATTTGAAAGACTAAGGTTATTATCACGAGTTTTTTGCCAATACCGTCTAAAACTCGTTTTACGAGCACTCGAAGGGGATGAATAATGAAAGTACTACCTAAACTGGCCTTGGCCAATCTGTTTTGTTTTACCACTTTATCTGTTTTTGCTCAACCTGCTGACCCATCTGGACAACAGACGAGCACCAACACGTCCAATCTGGTGACCTACCTGACGAACCTGGGAAAATATTTAGGGTATGATATTACTCAATCCAACAAAGCCCCAAACCCGCCTTATTCGCAATTATTCAATTCCAATGTAGTCCAACTCATTCAAAATTACGCCTATAATACCTTTTTGGGCGCTATCCCTGTCGATGCCATGTCCCAGAGCTTAATGAATTTTGTTACCGATAAGGTACAAGGAAATTCATTAATTAATAATTTGGCAAACAATACCTTTAAATATCAAAATTTCAGCTCCCCATCCTCCGGCGCAGATGGGAAAATTACGGCTAACGGTTTAATAGATCAATCAACAGCTAGTGCCCAAACACCCACCACACCCGGCATTTTTTCAGCGCCTCAAATCACAACCTCCGGGACTTATTTAAATGACCCAGTCAGTCAGGCAGTATTCAACATTCTGGGCACCCCGGATTACAGTTTTTGTATGGACAATGAGCAAAAGAACTGGTTGCCCAATTGTAACCTCATGTATCAAAATCTGGTCATGCAAAATGTAATTGGCACTTTACCCCCGGCACAAACATCTGGTTCAACGCCTGCTTTTTATTCCTACAAATACAATCAAGCGCTCATAAGTCAACTAAACAGTAACTCTCTGATTGCCCCGTTACTGATGGATACCGCTGCGTCACAATCTGGGCAAGATTCTGGATTAACGGCAAAAAGCCAAGCCCAGCAAGCGCTTAATTTTATCAGATACGCAAGCGCTCAAGTCACTCCGCCGTCCTTACCTAAGTTGAGTGCCTACAGTGAGCTATGGAATCAAGCCACTGCCAAACCGAATTCTGCAGGTTATAATGAAGTCCAGCAAAAACAAGCAGCCGCAACATTGAGCGGTTATTTTAATAATTTGCGTGTTTATGCAGCGCAAACTTCTGTGGGCGTGAGCAACCTCTACTATATTTTATCCAAAAGGTTACCTCAAAATATGAGTGCAGACCAAAGTAATGCTAATATCACGAGCCAGGCGCTGAATGAATTCAATATGGCTACTCGACGATTGTTTGATCCAACCGCCTCCAATACTCCTGGACAACCAAACCAACAATGGATTAAACAAATTAATGACGCATCCCCTGCTACAGTTCAAAAAGAAATAGCGGTATTGCTGGCTGAAATTAATTATCAAATGTATTTGGACAGGCAAATACAAGAACGAATATTATTAACCAATAGCATTATGCTATTGCAAAACTTAAAAGCCGCTCAACCCACTGCTGATTTTTCAAGTCAAGGCTCTCCTTCTGAGCAATAATAGTCATCAATTCGGCTCCTGGGATTCTAATTCCAGGGGCTCATTGTATCCAGGTTTATTCGCCCGCTTAAAAATTTGATAAACAAAATCAATCATTTTTTCCCCTTGCGGTTGATTTTGGTTTAAATAAAAACCCGAGCTTAATGTACTAACTAAATGGTAGTTTTTGAAAAAATTTTTCGCATCTAACAAATCTGTTAAATAATCACCACGTGATTCCATAGGGTAGTAATTGGTGATTACCCAGTCCGGCTTCACTTTAGAATTGAGATAATCGGCGTAAAGGCTTAAATCATTTTTAAATGGTTTTTGGGTTAAATCGCTATTATTCAAGCATTGCGCGTCTATGAATCGAATGTCTTCTCGAGAAAAAAACGGGATAATCCCACAATCATCTAACAGAACGCTGTCACCCTTTTTTGCTTTTCGGTTGAGTAAATCAGCAATAGCCATTCTATTTTGAGTACGTTCATTATATTCTGTAACTGATTTGGATAAATGGTTTAAATCATTCCCCGGCACAAAAATCCAGGTAATAAACAACATTAATCCCGCAATTGGATATTCAGGATCCCATCTAAAGGGTTTAAAATATTGTATCAATTGATTAAGTCCTAAAACAGGTAATATGGAAAAAAGAGCGAATGGACTTAAAAACAATCTTAAACCATAGGTGACTACAGGATTTGCTTTCCAAAGCAACAAACTGTACAAAACAGAAGGCAACCAAAGTAAAGCATGCCGACAATCTTTCTTAGTAGATAATAAATAGGGTACCGATAATACAAGTAAAGGAGTTATAAAAAGAAAATAATCAAAATCTACTGCCAAAAACTGCCCATAAGCTAACGCTTTGCAACGATAGCTATTAGGAATCCAATGACCGAAATAAATTAATCTCCAAATAAAATACCCGAGATAGGGTAATATAAAGCAAACAAAAGTAATTGAACCCCATAAGAACAATCTCTTATGATCTTTAAAAACCAACTCCCTATGATCTCTCAAATATTGACATCCTATAAAAACAGCCAGAGGAATTATCCAAATGATTCCCTCAAATCGTGTTAAGCTCAATAATAACAAGAGCACATTGGTTATTATCCAATGATTGGTTGAGTAAAAGGAAAATCGATTGCTCCATTGACTGTCCTTAACAGCTTGATAACCGAATGCCAAGGTGCACTGCCATATCAATGCCAAAGACAGGGCACAATAAAATAAGGTTTCCAATCCACTGACTGCCCACCAAGCCACTCCTGTATAATGGCTAAATAAAAAAACGGGTAATATGGATAATAGAGGGCTACAAAAAAGTCTTGCCAATCGATATAAAAAAAGTAATGACAATCCCAAGCTACAACAGGAAATAACCTTCATACTGCTAACCAGAGGTAATTGCAATTTAATGACCGATGCAGCAATCATGAGCCATAAAAAATTGGAATACCCCTCTACTGGAGGCAGAGTCACATGCCAAAATAGCCCTTTCCCATTCGCTAGCTGTCGCGCATAATACCAGCTGATATAAGCATCATCTGTTGTGAAACCCCAAGCTGTATACAATGCGACTATCAGGTTGTAAGCGCAATAAATGGCTATCAATAGCACGAGAATGGTTTTTCTTCTTGGTAATAGGACGGCACGCAAAATGTGTTCTGCTCCAGAAAAGTTTTTATAACCCAATTCACAATAGCAATATCACAAAATATCAACAAGCTCTAAAATCAAGATGCAAAAAAAATAATGGGTATGATATGATTTTAACCCAATTTAAAAAAGCTGTATCCTCAATGGAATAATACGGGACTTACAACAAACACCAAAAATCCAGGTCATTGTGATAAGGGAATACCACAATATCATTTCAATGACAGTGATGCACATCTACTGGACTAAAAATGATAGGATTGACTTAAAAGTGTAATCCATGATCAATAGCTGGTGTTGATTGATAAATCCGGTACAAAATTCTCAGGATGAGTTAACCATTTAACTCAGCGAGCTATTATGTCCAAACCTTATTTTTTTTATGTCAGCGGAATGAATTGTACCAGTTGCAGCAATTCAATAGAGTCCTTTTTAAGAAACTCCAACTTGATCAAAATCAACACGTTTCATGCGGACATGAGCACCCCAGACCCCAAAAAAATTGTGATATCTCTTTCTGAAGAAAGGGAAAATGAACATAAAAGCAACTGGAAAATCATTAAAAAATTAATTGATGACACAGGGTTTACTTGCGAAAACTATGAATTCCCTCCAGCTAAAGATCAGAAACCTAATCCCCCCCTTGACAAACAGCAGACAACAACTCAACAAGAAGTCAGCAAATTATCCGCAATATTTAGCAGTGCAAAAAAAATAATCACTTCCCATTGGTTGCTTGGAGGACTAGGTTGTATCACTGGTGTTAGCTTAATGATCCTGACTATGGCCATAGGAGGTTTACCTATTGCTGTAATGATTCCTCTGGCGGGTCTCAGCATTTTATTAACCCTTGCGCTTGGAGCCCAATCTTATTATGACGCTTGGAAAAAGTTAATCCAGTCTCGCACACTCACAATGGATACGTTATTCTCAATTAGCACCATTTCCGTTCTTGTTGTATCGGTTACTGCATTCTTTATACCCTGGCTCCCCATGATGTTTGAGGCAGGATTGCTTATTTATGGATTCAGACATATTGGTATCGCTATTGAAGACACTATCAAAGACAAAATAAGTTCCGCTAAATTTCAAGACAGAACCCCACAAAAAGTAAGACTATATCGCCACCCTGATTTTAAAAAGACAAGGATTGAGCAGATTCAACCCAACGACATCATACAAGTCAAACCAGGTGAGCTTATTCCATTGGATAGCGTTTGTGAGCAAGACACTCTCATTTATCCCACCATCATTACCGGTGCTGTCATCCCTAAACAATTTCGTAGTGGTGAAAAAATACTTGCCGGGATGCGTCTGGCAAATGATGCAAAACCACTCACCCTCCGCGTTCTAAAAACTGCAAAAGAATCATATCTTGCTCGTCTTGATGAAAGCATAGCTCAATCTGTACTTGAAAAAGCACCGATAGAAGTAAAAACAGGACAGCTTCTTACCTATTTTATCCCCGCCATTATCGCTCTCTCCATTCTTTCAGGAGTAATCGTCGGCCTAATCGCTACACCAGCGCTTGCGATACAATGTGCTATTTCAGTATTGGTTTCTGCTTGTCCGTGTACTCTTGGTTTAATTATTCCTCTCGCAGTGAAAACTGGAATTCATAAAGGAGCCGAACACGGCGTGCAGTTTAAAAACTCCAGGGTATTACAATTAGCAGAACAAATTGATGTAGTCATTTTTGACTTGAATGGCACTTTAACAACCGGGGTTCCTGCAGTTAAAGAATATGTGGTATTAAATGATGCTGCTCTTTCTTCTGAGCAATTTTTAAGCATTTGCAGCGCATTGGAGGAGCAATCAAAACATCCTTTCGGAAAAGCAATACAATCGTTTACCCAAGGAATCAATAAACAAAAATTCAATATTGCTAATTTGGATCATTCGAACCACTCAGGCATTTCAGCAGAGATTAATAGTATTCAATATACTATTGGGAGTAAAACCTTAATGCAGGAAATAGGGATTTCTACAACTTCGCTTGAAAACCAAATGAATCTGGTTGCGGGCGATAGCCTGGTGTTTCTAGCCAGAAACAAACAACTATTAGGTTATCTGGTTATTACCGACCCCTTACGAAAAGATGCAAAGCAAACGGTTGAAGCTTTAATTAAAATGGGGAAAGAAGTGCATCTATGCACTGGTGCAGATGAAAAAACAGCCTATCGTTATGCGCAAGCTCTTGGCATTAAGAAAGTCCATGCTAATTGTGTCGCTACAACTATCAACACAGAGGATGGATCCAAACCCGTTTACATTAAATCATTACAAAATCAGGGACTAAAAGTAGCTATGATTGGAGATGCGGCTAATGACGCAAACGCACTTGCTGCGAGCGACTTCGGTATCGCTGTATTGTCTCAAGACAGCGATGAAATCACCCAGCAACACGCCTCAGCAATTATACAAAATGGAACCATATTGCCCATAGCCAATGCCTTTGCCATATCAAAACAAACAGTAAACAATATCAACCAGAATTTGTTAATCAGCTTAGGGTATAATTTGACAACAGTATTAATAGCTGGTGGTCTGCTAGTCACTCTTGGTTTTGTATTAAATCCTGCTGTTGGTGTGGCATTAATGGTAACTCAGGCTTGTTTTGTCTTGCTTAATGTATACCGCTTTAAAGAGCAACCCTTGCAACATTTGCAAGACAAACCTCAGGAAAAATCAGAACCGGCACCTTCGTCTTATGAGGTCATGAAGAAGAATACACCTAATTACCATAAGGATCCTGGAATTAATCATATGCAAGTCATTCAAGCTGGAAAACAACCAGCCAATAAAAATAAATCGCCTTCCTTTTGGAGCGATTATTTTCCTGATTTATTTGAGGAAAAGACGGACACAAGCAATGAACATCTAATGAATAACAGTTTAGGATAAGCTCCCGATAAAACCTGACTGAATTTAGAATGAATTTGTGTCTATCGCTACTTTAAAGAATACATCACTGCCAGAAAAACCCTCTCTACGCTCAGTATGACATGGAGGGTTATCATAACTCTTGGGAATAAGGTGGGCTAAGACAAACAATAATGCATACACATCATTATATAGACAATAAATCAATTATATGGTCAAATTAACAGAGCTAATTAACTTACATTTTAAGAAAACTCATGCCAACCACCTATGAAAATATGACATCCAAAGTTCCCAGTTTAAAATCCTTGGCTGCTAATGTTGTGCAAAAAACCAATGCGAATCTCTTTTTCAGGTTGCACTCACTTGAAACGCCCCCTGAGATTAAAAAAGAGTTTATTGACAAGAATCTAGAGGCATTAACTCATGAATTAACGGAAGAGTACCAAACAAAGGTGGAAGCCAGGGAGGAAAAAATTGAGGAATGCAGTTCTAATCTTAGTTCTACTGAATGTTTTGTAAAATGCTCCGCTTTTACCCTCACCACGTTGATGGCTGGAGTGCACGTTGGTATTTATTACATATTGAAAGCAGCAGCTGTCGATTCATCAACGCAAATAGCTTATATTTCGAGTATCCCTGCTACTATTTGTTTCTCTATGTGCGTTGGCGTCTGCCTGAATCGACAAATTACCAAATGCTTGGGTTATTGTTTTACGCCAAGTGTGCCTGATAAAATTACTGTCGATTTGGATGAGTTGGGCAGACAATCCCATGTTAGCCCATAAGCAATTTTCTGGATTCATTGAAAGAACAAGTTGACCCATTTGAATTAAATTTATCCAGATTTTGTAGAATAAAGTTTCATCCCAACGTACTCTTCACTCCCTGGTAATTGTTAAAAAATAGGGAGTGGTTTCATACACCCATTGTCCACCGTATTTTTTTTGACAATACTCATCAAAAAACAGCATCATGCTGTTTACAATATCTTGATACATTTTACCGGGGAGATCCTTGAATAATGGGGCGCCGTGTATAAAATTTTCAAATAACTCAAGGTCAGGTAATTCCACTTGGCAGTGTTCTACAACAAAAGAAATGCTTTTAAATGGCAAATTATCCAATGCTCTTCGGCATTGAACAGAATAATTCTCCCGCATCATTTTAGATTGCACGACATTTTTAGCGACATCAGGGTAAAGATTTTGAAATTGCAAGCTGTTTAATACTTCAAATAATGTGCTTTGTTTGCCAGAGGAAAAAATGGCGCAAATTTTACCTCCTGGTTTCAAGACATGATATAAATTGGATAATGATTTTTCCAAATCAGTCCAGTGAAGGCACCAAAAGGATACAATATTATCAAATGGCCCGTAGATTATAGGTTCCTGAATATCCCCTATATCAAAACGAATGTTGATACTCCTATAATGTTTGTTCGCATAATCAATCATTGTTTTTGATCGATCCAAACCGAGTACATATCCATCAGGGACTAAATTGGCTAGTATTTGAGTGAAACTGCCATCACCACAACCGGCATCGAGTAAATAATCATTACTATGGATAGATATCTTTGCAAGAAACTTGCTGGAAATTTCTCTCAGGATATAGTTACCTTTTGCATAATTGGTTGCAGACCAATTATTTAATATGGCAAGCAAACTTTCATTATCCATTCGGGATTTCTTCCAAAATGATTTACCAAGAGTCTCATGTAAATTATAGAGTTCTCCAGCACAATTTTCTAAAAATCGGAAGCTTTTAATATTGTATTCTCTGAGAATCTCTAAACTAGTGAGGTTATAAACAAGGAATCCCATTGGGCCATTGCAACCAATTTGTCTCAGGATAAGGTAAAGAAATATCAACCAAATGCAAAGTATAGGCATGTCTGGATTGATTAGAAAAATTAGCCTGGCTTTTATGTGGAACTCTGCCATGTAGTATAATTAATGCGCCTTTTTTAACAGGTAAAGGAACACTCTTGTCTTCTGGCCAAGGACTTGAATCGAAATTTTCAAAATAAATTTCGTTTTCTCGACGAAACATCCTTTGCTTTAAGGGGGTGGTACAAGGGCTTGGAATCACTTCCAAACAGCCATTTTCCAAAGTAGCATCTTCTATTGCAAACCAAAACCCTAAGGCGTCACTGTCCTCTCCGAAAATATAGGTACTATCCTGATGGCAAAGCACTTCAGCCCCTATTCCTGGCTGTTTGAATATGTACATCGATTGTACCAATCCAAGTGTTTTTAACCCAAGCTGATGCGCGATCTTCTTAATTCGATCATCTCGGGAATATTGCCTAAAAACAGGATCCAGTTCATGTAAAGCATGTCCGATTTTATTAATGGATTGATTAAAAGGACGGGTACAATCACCGGCTTCATCAAAAGCGCCTGGCTCAAAAAAATAATGAATTTTATCTCCAGAATCAAGGAAATATTGTTTCTTTGCATGCTCATTGGTTTGCGTGGAAAAAATGGTTTTAGGTATTGCTGTTTGATTATTTTCAAGCAATGTGTCTATGCGTTGCTTTAAAAGATCACATACAGGTTCTGCAAAGAAATTATTAATTACCAAATATCCATTTGTGAAAAAAAAATCACATTGTTCAGAAGAAAGTTGCATCCCATGCTCCTCAAAAATCAAAATCAAGACTTGAGAAAACCTCCAGGGTCAGGGTAAAAAAGCATTTAATGAGCATGAACTCAATGATCGCATTAAAAACCTTTCCCACATAAAGATTAGGTATTTTTCATAAGCCCTGAAATATTTCAGTTAATTTATCCATTACATCATCTACGGTAATTAATTTCATGGCGTCATATCCATGCACCTGCGTACCCCAAATATTTTTTTCTGGGCTCACTCCTAATACAGTTTGGATAGCTTGCGAATACCTGTTAACTACTAAATGTTGAAAAGTGTAGGGACCAGAAATACAGGGATTAGTTACGGCATGCAAAGCCACAACAGGAGTGCCTACTGCAGCCGCCATATGAGAAGGCCCTGTATCAGGGCACAAGACTGCTTTTGCTTTACTGATCACAGCCAACAATTGCTTAGGTTTGGTCTTCCCAACCAAATTAATGGCCGGGATTTCTTTCGCTATTTGCTCTACCAATGATTTATCATGATCACCAGGCCCCCCAGTTAAAACAACCTTGACATTCCATTTAACTCGCGCCTGTTTCAGAACCTCGATGTATCGCTCAGCCAACCAACTGCGCTCAGGTTTACTGGCTGCAGGATTAACTACTAAAATTGGGCCTTCCTGTTCAGGCAAATGCTTTTGAGCCCATTCATAATCTGCCTTGGTAATAGGTAAATCCCAGTGTATTATTTTTTCAGTGATACCTAAAGGCTCAGCAAACTTTAAAAAACCCTCAAGCGTATGTTCCAAGCCAGGAGTAATACTTTCCTTTACAAACAGACGATGGCCATCATTGGCTCTATGGGAATCATAGCCAACTTTGCGTTTCGCTTTAATAAATGGAATGAGCCAATTAGTTCTAAAACTGGCTTGAGGCGCTAACAGCACATCAAATTGGCGAGGAGACATTTGTTTCCTAAACCGCCAATAGTCAGCAGGCGTCTTAGGTTTATCAATAACGATAAACTCTACGCCTTCCATTCCTTCCACCAAATAAAAAGCGGGTTTTGAAATAACCCAGGTCAATTGAGCGTTAGGCAATTTATTTTGCAGGGTCCTAATCAGTGGGACCAACATCAAAACATCCCCTAAAGCTGAAAGCCTTATGATGCAAATCGATTTAATCATTCTGCAATACAAAACGAGAGCCGCAATAAGGGCAGACTTCCACCCCTGTTTTTTCTATAGGCAAATAAACCTTAGGATGAGCATTCCATAACTCCATCTCATCTGTTGGGCAACTCAATGGTAATTGATGTCTATGTACTACATAATTTTTTTTAGCGCTAGCAGGTTCTTTTGTTGTTTTCCTCATATTGTTCCTTTGCGGCATGATGTCAATTAGAGACAGTATTATCTAATATTTCCCTTATTTTCGCTATAATATCTGTACTAAATCCCTTGTTTTGCGAATCATAGTATAAAGTACCCTCCCAATGCCTTAACCAGGTTAATTGCCGTTTGGCTAATTGCCTTGTTGCAGCTATGCCTTTTTCCTTCATGGCCTCATAATCATAATGCCCTTCAAGATACTCAAATATTTGTCTGTATCCAACACATCGCATGGAAGGCAAGCTGATTTGAATAGGCCATTTTTCTTGTAATTGTTGAACTTCTTCTATAAATCCATCGATAAGCATCGCGTCAAACCGTTGCGCTATCCGTTCATGCAGCCAGGATCTTTGTTCGGGAAAAAGAGCAAGATTAACAAAATAATATTCAGGCTGTTCAAGAGGCTCAGCCAAATAAGTCGATAAGGTTGAACCAGTTATGTAATAGACTTCCAACGCTCTTTGAATTCTTTGCGTATCATGTGCATGAATACGAGCGGCTGTTACAGGATCTAATTGGCTTAACCTTTGATAAAGAAAATCCCAACCCCGTGATAAGGCTTCTTCCTCCAGTCGCTTACGAACTGTTTCATCGGCTTCAGGTAAAGCGGCTAACCCTTTTTGCAGGGCATTAAAATACATCATAGTTCCGCCTACTAACAAAGGAATATTTCCTTTCTTGATGATTTCCTCGCACAAAGACAAAGCATCTGCACAAAACTGGGCTGCTGAATAGGATTCCACCGGATCTTTAATATCAATTAAATAATGAGGAGCTCTCTGTAATTCGTGAGCTGAAGGTTTTGCTGTTCCAATATTCATATCTCTATAAATCATTGCGGAATCAACACTAATAATTTCAAAAGGGAAATGGGTCACCAACTCACATGCTAACCCTGTTTTTCCTGAAGCAGTTGGCCCCATTAAACAAAACACTATCTTATTCATGCAATAACATCCGGCAATCATCAATGGTTAATGCTTTACATATTTGACGTCTCTCTTCTTTAAGAAACAGTTCCAGCAACAATTGATTCATTTCAATACGCTCTTCAACTGTTAATTGTTTTGGATCAAACATTTGAGAATGGCTAATTAACGCTATCAATTGCTCAGTATGAAAAAAATCCAATTCGCAGAGAAAATTAAAGAAAAGACGAACATCTAAATAGGGCGCACTCAAAGGGATGCTGCGAATTAACAATTCATCATCATTAGGATATTCAATTCGTATCCCAACACGAGCCAACTCATGCTTTAAGTGATCCAGCTTATGTATCCATTGTTTTGGTAATGGATACCGAATTGAGATCAATAAAGGCCTGCTCTCCAGGGGTAATGCCTTTTTGATTAACTGCTGTTCTGTCCATTCTTGAAACAGCGTTACTAAATCCACAAGATAAGGTTGTTGCTTTATAAAAACCAAAATAAACCGCTCATTTAAGATAACCCACTGAGATTCCGTTTCAGGATGATATACAGGGCTGTTTTTTTTATACCCTTTGCTGATTATAGTTGATAATAATGAATTGGCATCCCGGTTTGGGAGTAAAGCACTTGCCCCTTCATGTGTCTCTCTATCATTGCAGACATGGGAAGGTTCTGAAACCGTATTTTGCTGTTCGTTACAAGTGGAAGCAGCATACGCATATTCTCTTGTATCAAAATGGTCAAGAGTCGATTGCAACGCTTTCGTCAATTGGGAAGTAAAAAAATCATGCACCAGACGAGGCTGTTGGAATCTCACTTCATGCTTTGTAGGATGGACATTCACATCCACTTCAGAACCAGGCAGAGTAAAATACAACAGACAAACTGGAAATCTGCCAGCATGCAATAAGCCATCATAAGCTTGCTTTACTGCATGCTGGAGTAATTTATCCTTTACCATGCGTTGATTCACATAAATCCACTGCCTATCATTCTGACTGCGTTGCAAGCGCTGGTTACTTATCCAGCCATAAAGACGCATACCACTGTGTTCCACATCCAGAAAAATAGCTTCTCTCATAAAAGTATTGCCCAAAATGCGGCTCATACGAATGGATTTGGCTTGCTCACTTAACGCCGGAGGTAATGAAAAAATCAGTTTCTTATTATGCTTAAGCGTTAATGCAATCTGGGGAGCACTTAATGCAAACCGTTTCACAACCATTTCAATCGCTTGAAATTCCAGTTTTTCATTTTTTAAAAACCGCTTACGAACTGGCGCATTATAGAACAAATCAGAAACATCGATGGTAGTGCCTATATTCCGCGCACAAGGAGAGAGAGTCCTGTTCTCTCCCTCTACTCGCAACATCATCGCATTGTTCTGCCCCTCAGGCTTTGAAATGATAGTCATTTTGGCAACAGAGGCAATACTTGCCAATGCTTCCCCTCTAAAGCCCATACTATGAATGGAATATAAGTCATTAAGTGTTCTGATTTTACTGGTTGCATGAGCTGCAACAGCTAAAGGCAAGTCGTCTCCAATAATTCCTGAACCATTATCACTAACTGTAATCTGCAACAATCCCCCATAATTGATATCAACCCCAATAACACTGGCACCAGCATCCAAAGAATTTTCCAACAGCTCTTTAACTACCGAAGCAGGCCTTTCTATGACTTCTCCTGCTGCAATCTGATTGGCTATTGCTGGCGAAAGTTGATGTATCCTTACGACCATGTGTCAGGTATCACTAATTTTTGCCCGGGCATAAGTCTTGCCCTTGCTTGAAGACGGTTAATTGATTGTAATGCGCTCACAGATATCCTATACCGAGCAGCAATAGCAGGAAGAGTTTCGCCTTTTTTAACGATATGAAAATTAGGAGAAATCATAGCCTCGATTCGAGTCCCATGAGGGGGATGATCCCAAAAGTAATTTTTTAGTCCTTGGAATATTGCCTGGCTCAATCGCTCCTGATAGGCAGGATTGGTTAAATTTCTTTCCTCGCGGGGATTTGAGATAAAACCGGTTTCAACCAAAATAGAAGGAATATCTGGAGATTTCAGAACAACAAAACGGGCTTGTTCCACTTTGTTATTATGCAAATTAGTAAAATTATCCAATTGACCTAATACTTTTCCTCCCATTTCCAAACCAGCATTTATTGTCGCAGTTTGTGATAAATCGATCAAAACGGAGCGGACTACCCCGTTACTATCATCCAACTCACCTAAATTCACCCCGCCTAATTCAGAATAATTCTCCTTTTCTGCTAACCACCGTGCTGCTTCACTGGTAGCGCCTCTTTGTGATAAGGCAAATACCGAGGCTCCATTGGAGTGAGGATTATTGAATGCATCGGCATGGATGGAAATGAATACATCTCCATTATACTTTCTGGCAATATCCAGCCTTTGTCTCAGTCCAACGTAATAATCGCCTGAGCGTGTCAGAACTGCACGCATACCTGGTTGCCTGTCTATCAATCGTTTCAGTTTTAAAGTAATAGCCAGTACAACATCTTTTTCATTACTGCGACGCGGACCTCTCGCTCCAGGATCTTTACCTCCATGCCCTGCATCTAATACAACAACAACATCACGCAAAGGTTTTTTTGATGGATTATGAGGAACTTGAATAGGCGTTTTATGTATTGTTATTCGTGGTTCTGATGGCTGGTTAGATATTTTCAATTGGCTTTGTTGAGCTGGGGCTTTAACCGTTTTAACAGGTGTACTCAACTGACTACGATTATTTATGACTAAAGGAGTATCATTAACGAGATCAATCCTGATCCCATTAAATTCACCTTTCGGTTTCCATGAAGATGAGCGCACCTTGACCGGTTGTTTTACATCCATGACAAGCCTTAGCGTGTTCTTGGAGGGGCTGCCACTCCTTACCTGCTGGATAAGAGAATTGATTAAACCTAATTGACCGATATTAACAGCTAAATATGTGTCACTTAAGTCTAAAACCACGCGATTGGGGTGACTTAAGGTAAATAGTTTATGGGTAAATGAACCTTGTATAGTAAGATAAAGAGACGTGACAGCTGATTGTTGAGATACTGAAATATTTTTTAATTGTGCAGAAAATACAGCAAAAGAACTTGGTAGATATAATAACAGGCATAAGACCCACGCTCGCATCATCATCATTCACCCGCCAGGCAAGCTAAAATTTGTTTACCAGCGATACTTAATGCAGCTATTTGCATTAGACGCCCAGTCCCTCTAATTATTAAATTAAACTGAATATCTACTGGAGGCAATGTTTTTCCAGCATGTTCAGGCCATTCAATACAGCAAACACTCTGATTGGAAAAATAGTCTCGAAAACCCAGGTAATCCAGTTCTTCTTCCTGGTGAATACGGTACAAATCAAAGTGATGAACATAAAATTTACTGCAATTGTAACTTTCAACTAATGAATAAGTTGGACTCTTGATGGCTGAGATTACCCCGAGTGATTTTAGCATGGCGCGGATAATGGTTGTCTTCCCGGCTCCAATGTCACCACTTAAAGTAATCACCAAAGGCGCTGTTATACAAACAGCCAATTTTTCTGCAAATCTTTTGCTCTCTTGTTCACTAACCAAATCCAAAGTTATGAAATTATCATTATCTTCAATAGTCATATCGAGAACACTATATAATGTATCTGTTTAGAAAAAGCCTGCCAGCCCAATCCTGTCATAAACAAGTATTAAAAAAGAGCTTGTTATCCTATTCAAGGCTAAGACTACCTTCTTAATGACTCATCGCACTAGATACAATTCAAAATGCTTGGAATTTCATCAAGTAAATCGCTTGCCAATAACCCAACCTCACCTGATCTCTCAGCAACCTTGTCCCCAGCCACAGCATGAACCCACACTCCTAACTTCGCCGCATCGGATAAGGTAAAACCCTGGGCACAAAAAGCTGCAATAATGCCACTCAAAATATCCCCCATGCCTGCTGTGGCCATGCCAGGGTTACCTTTAGGACAAACAAAAACATTCTTTTCAGCTGTCTGAATAACTGTACCTACTCCTTTTAATACCACAACACCACCATATTGTTTTTGTATAGCAGATGCCGCGTGGTATCTATCCGTTTGAACATCTTTTACAGTACGTGAAAGCAAACTGGCAGCTTCTCCAGGATGAGGCGTTAAAATCCAGTTGTCATCCATTTGAGGATGTTGCGAAAGTAATCTTAGCGCTGAAGCATCAATGATCATAGGTAATTGGGTTGTAATTGCCGTTAAAAACAAGGTCTTGGCCCAATTACCATCACCAAGCCCAGGACCAATAATACAAACCGTAGCTTTTGCCAACAGAGGTATTAACTCTTCAGCTGTTTTAATACCCCAAACCATCGCTTCAGGAATTAAGGGTAAAGTACCCTTTGCATAATCCGGCCAAGTCGCAACAGTGACTACTCCTGCTCCCGTTCTTAGCGCTGCTTTGGCTGCCAAACTCACTGCCCCTGGCATTCCTGGGCCTCCGCCTATCACTAAAACATGCCCATGATCTCCTTTATGAGAATTCTTTTTTCTGGCAGCAAGAGGCAATGGCAAGGTGGAATCTCTCAACAGAGAGGCAAATCGAGTTATTTTAGTCCTGCACGCATCCAGGTTTAAATCGCTACAATGAATCACACCACAATAATCGGGTCCATCCAAAGTATACATTCCTGTTTTAAGTCCGATAAAGGTAATTGTGGCAGTTGCATTGACACAAATATTCTCGACTAATCCTGTATCCGCATTAAGACCAGATGGAATATCAATCGATAATACAGGTAACCCACTGGCATTGATTTGATGAATCGCATTGGCTATTACGCCATGCACTGGTCCTTGTAATCCAATGCCCAATAATGCATCAACAATTAATTCGGCATCACCGTCTAAAGGTTCATCTGCTGATTGACAATTTACTCCAGATGTCAAAGCCTGGCGCGCGGCATTTCTGGCAGCAGGAGGTAAATCTTCTATTGATTTGCATTGATATACAGTAACTAAAAATCCTTGTTCATGAGCTAATCTAGCCAAGACATAACCATCACCTGCATTATTGCCAGCACCGCAGAAGACTGCTATATGCCTTGCATGCGGGTAGAGTTTCTGTAAGAAAGAAAATGCCTCTGCGCCAGCCAGAGCCATCAAGGCATTTTCGTCTTTTTGATACAAAGTTACAGCCTGCTGTTCACAAGCTCTAATTTGATCACAACGATACAGAGCATTTTCTAGCTTGTTCACCTCTCGGCTCCAAATTAACGTAAATTTGATATAACGACCACAAAATACTTATATATCGCTATGCCAAGATCATTCTGTAAAAAATCACTGCTTCTTGGCCAGACCCCACTTAAAATAAACCACGCCGTCTACTTTACTAATTTTAGTGATGGTTTATTTTTTGTAGCACTTTCAGAGGAAGAAGAAGTTTTAGGTGGTGGCTCATCATCTTCTTCAACTGAAAAAGCAATTCCTCTACCATTTTCTTTTGCATAAATCTCCAGCACTGCATTGGGAGCAACAAAAATTTGCTCTGTTTGCCCTGAAAAGCGTGCCGTAAACACAATACGATCATTTTCCAATAAAAGTCCTCGTGTCGCTGAGGGAGAAATGTTTAATACAATTCTATCATGCTGGACATGTTCCTTTGGAACCTGCACATTGGGATTTGATGCATCCACGAGAATGTAGGGTGTTAAATCGTTATCAACAATCCAGTCGTAGAAAGCACGAATCAAGTAGGGTCTGTTTGATGTCATTACCATAATTATGCTGCTCTTATTTGTCTCTCAGCGTCAGTCAAACTTGTTTGAAAAGATTCACGTTTAAACACACGCTGCATATAAGAAATTATTCCTTTAAAATTAGGCGCAATTTCCAACCCTAACTTAGGTAACCGCCATAATAAAGGAGCCAATGCGCAATCCAAGAGTGAAAACTCATCACTTAAAAAATAAGGTTTATCTGCAAATACAGGATCTAAACTGGTTAAACTTTCAAGTAAATTAGCTCTGGCTTGTTCTACAGATTCCTCCCGCAAAATAGAATTCATTAAATAATACCAATCCTGTTCAATTCTATGCATCATTTTGCGAGTTTCAGCACGAGCTACTGGATAAACCGGTAATAATGGAGGATGAGGAAAACGTTCGTCCAAATATTCCATAATGATTCTTGCTTCATATAATACAAGTTCCCTATCAATTAATGTAGGAACGGTCCCATAAGGATTAATAGACAATAGGTCGGCTCCAGGCTCATCTTGCTTTACTGCAAGAATTTCAACATTAACTCCTTTTTCTGCCAGAACGATACGAACTTGGTGACTATAAACATCATCTACATCAGAAAATAAAGACATTATGGTGCGCTTTGCAACGATTGCCATTACTTACTCCTATCAATTCATTTAAGCCTGTTAAAATGGCTTTTTATATTCTACTGTACAAAGGTTGCTATTCTATCACATTTTTAATCTTCTGGGTTACTTTGAGCAAATCTTCTTATTTTAGCGTGAATTCGATACAAGAAACCAGATATATTTTCTTGTACAAAGGTAGCCATTTGAGATTCAACCTTGTATAAAAGGCAAAAAAGGAGCACTTTTTACAAGGCTGAGTAGCCGGCTTATTCCTATTTTAATTGTTTCCAATAAGCTTTCTTCAGTGAATAAGCTGCTATAAGGAAAATACAGAAGAACAAAAGAACAAAAATTCCTAATTTATAACGGATTAACTTGGCAGGCTCACCTACATAAACCAAAAAATTCACTAGATCCCGCAATGCGCTATCAAACTGGCCTTCAAACATCTCACCTCGTTTTACCACTAATAAATCATTTGCATGCGAGTTTTTGTTTTTGATCAAAATAACTTTTCCAATCAATGGTTCCAAAACATTAGGCATAGCAACATCAGGTATTAATAAATTATTAGCGCCAAAAGGTCTGGAAGGGTCGCTGTAAAAACTTTTCAAATAATTATATATCCAAACAGGCCCCCTATCCCGCGCGCTTAAGGACAGATCGGGAGGAACCATACCAAACCATTGCTTGGCATCTTCAGGCGACATGGCTATTTGAATGGGATCATAAATATTGGCTTGGGTAAAAATTAAGTTATTTTTTAATAAATCTTCAGCGATCTCACCATCAAAAGTAGTTAATCCAAGATCCTGGGCCATGCGGTTATAACGCATGTATTTGAGAGAATGGCATCCAGAGCAATAATTCATAAACATTTTTGCCCCTCTTTGCAAACTCTCTTTATCGTTTATATCAACAGCTACAGAATCCATGGTTAAGTTTTCTGTAAAAGCAGCGTTTGACATTAAAAGAGCCAAGGCAGCAATTAATAACACCTTTATTTTCATCATTTTTCACCTATCCGTGTAGGTACTGGTCGGTTTTTTTCAAAACGACTATAAACAGGCATCAAGATAAAGTAAGAAAAATAAATAACAGCAGCAATTCGAGCTAAAAACAACCTTACTGGTGTAACCGGAGTTGTACCCAAATACCCTAAAAGTAGAAAACTCAACGCAAACAAGGTAATACTTATTCTGGAAAATATTCCTTTATATCTTACAGAACGCACCTTACTTTTATCGAGCCAGGGCAAAAAGAAAAGTAATAATATGGCAGCTGCCATACACACTACCCCAATTAGCTTATCAGGAATAGCCCTTAAAATGGCATAAAAAGGAGCGAGATACCAAACGGGAGCAATATGGTCTGGGGTCACCATTGGGTTAGCGGGTACAAAATTAGCATGCTCTAAAAAATACCCCCCCATCTCCGGGGCAAAAAAGACAACCGCAAAAAATAAAATTGAAAAGACTATGATACCTACAAAATCTTTCACAGTATAATAAGGATGAAAGGGTATTCCATCCAAAGGCTTTCCATCCTTATCCAGGGTCTTCTTGATATCAATCCCTTCCGGGTTGTTTGAACCTACTTTATGCAAAGCTACAATATGTAAAAACACAAGGATGAGCATTAAAATGGGTATCCCTATGACATGCAGCGCAAAAAATCGCTGCAACGTCGGATTTGCAACGGAATAATCACCCCTCAACCATACAACAAGACCTTTGCCAATGTAAGGTATAGCCCCAAATAAGGAAGTAATCACTTCGGCACCCCAGTAAGACATTTGTCCCCATGGTAATAAATAACCAAAGAATGCTTCTGCCATTAACAAGAGATATAAAAACATTCCCAATAACCAAACTAACTCCCTTGGTTTCTGATAAGAACCATAAAGCAACCCCCTAAACATATGCAAATAGATAACAATAAAAAAAGCAGAAGCTCCTGTGGAATGCATATAACGGAGCAGCCAGCCAAAATTAATGTCCCGCATAATGAATTCAACTGAAGAGAACGCCTGCTCTGCGTTTGGCGTATAAAACATAGTTAGCCATAAACCAGTAATGATTTGATTAACTAAAACTATCAGTGCTAAAGATCCAAAAAAATAAAGAAAATTAAAATTCTTAGGCGCATAATAATTACTGAAATGTGCTTTCCAAGTGCTAACAAGAGGGAAACGTTCATCTAACCAATTGACTAACCCATTCATGCCTTAATCCTTATTTTGCATCCTCACCTATCAGAATGGTGTTTTCATCTAAAAAATGATAAGGTGGTACTTCCAAATTGATAGGGGCAGGAACACCCTTAAATACTCTGCCTGAAAGATCAAACATTGACCCATGACATGGGCAAAAAAAGCCGCCTGGCCAATCAGGCCCTAACTCACCAAGATTAGGTTTGTATTTGGGGGAACAACCCAAATGAGTACAAATACCTATTAAAACCAAAAACTCAGGATTAATGGAGCGATATTTATTTTGCGCATATTCTGGTTGTTGATCCACCAAAGAATCCGGATCCCTTAGTTGAGACTCATCTTCTTTTTGTAATTGGTTAAGCATGTCCTTGCTTCGTTTAATTATCCATACTGGTTTACCACGCCATTCAATGATAGCTTGCTCACCAGGCTCCATTCTACTGACATCAACTTTAACTGGGGCACCTGCTGCTTGTGCTTTAGAGCTTGGTAACCAGGAAGTAATAAAAGGAGTTAAGGCGCATGCGGCACCTACTCCACCTAAGACACAGGTAGTATGCAACAAAAAACGACGCCGCTCTTCATCCAATTGTTCGTCTTGATTGTGATTACTTACATCCTGATTGAGATCAGTCATTTCGCTCACTGCTTAATCATCCTGATTATGGTCTATGAACTGGATTCAGTTCGCCTAATTATAACTCCCGTTAGTTATAACAAAGAATAACAATTTTTCAAACGGTTGAATAACTTATTTCTTAGAAAATAAAAAAAAGCCCCGTATAAAACGAGGCTTGGGAAAAAATAATAGAATTAGCGCTTGGAGTACTGAGTAGCTCGGCGTGCTTTGTGCAGACCCACTTTCTTTCGTTCTACACGTCTTGAGTCGCGAGTTAATAAACCACGCGCTCTCAGCTTGCGACGGAACGAATCAGGACTTGACTCAGCTCCTTCGGCTAAACCGTCTTCATCATAAGCAACCAATGCTCTTGCTATTCCCAAACGAACAGCTCCCGCTTGGCCAGATATGCCACCACCAGTTACAGTAATGTATACATCAAACTTATTAAGAAGATCAACTGTTTCCAAAGGTTGCATTACAATCATGCATGATGTTTCTCGACAGAAATATTCCTGCAAAGTTCTGTCATTTACTTTAATATCACCTTTTCCAGGACGTAAAAACACACGTGCAATTGAACTTTTTCTACGGCCGGTGCCATAATATTGCTTCATTTCAGCCATTATACTTATTCCTCAATCTCAAGTTGCTTCGGTTGCTGCGCAGTATGTGGATGTTCGCTGCCAGCATATACTTTCAACTTGCGATACATCTCTCTACCTAACGGGTTTTTGGGCAACATGCCTTTTACAGCAAGCTCAATAATTTTTGTTGGATTTTTATCCTGTAATTTTTCAAAGGATGTCGATTTGATCCCTCCAGGAAACCCTGTATGATGATGATACATTTTGTTTTTAAACTTGCGACCAGTCACAATAACCTTTTCTGCATTAGTGACTATAATGTAATCGCCGGTATCAACATGGGGGGTATACTCAGCTTTATGCTTGCCACGTAAACGACGAGCAATCTCTGTGGCTAAGCGACCCAAAACTTTTTCACTGGCATCGACAACAAACCAGTCACGCTTGACTTCATTGCCTTTTGCACTAAATGTCTTCATTAAATAAACTCCGAACCGCCTCAATTGGTAATCTTTCTATCATGGACGGGCGATTTTAACCAAAACAGAAACAACCTACAAGTAAAATGGATAAAAAAATATATACAATTAATCAAATCTCAATAAAAACATCAGATTAATGACTAAATGTGAAGTATTTTTCATCTTATTGACGTAAGCTCATACTGAATCAACAGAAAACCCTGATACGCATTTTCATCTCTTTCTGTCATTAAGAGAGACTGGGCCTGACTAATCGCTCAGCATTAACCAACGTTTCATTTTATCAAAAGCCTTTTTGTGCCGGGAAAGCACAAAAAAGTTTATTTCCCAAAATAATTATTTGTCTAGCAGAAGTGGCTCTACTATCTCACCATCAATTAAGTGATTTTTGATGATTTGTTCAATATCTTCAAAGGAAGAATAAGTATACCAAACTCCTTCTGGATAAATAACGATGCAAGGACCAGAGCTACATCGTCCAAGACATCCTGATTTGCTGACCCGGATTTTTCCAGGGCCATGCAAATCAAATTCTAACAACTTTGACTTCATGAAATCAAAAAATTCTTCTCCGCCAGAGTTAGCACAACACTGCTTACCCGGCGCTTTCTGATTCGTACATATGAATACATGCTTGGTGTAATGCGATAACAAACTACTTTCCTATTTTTTCAATTTTTGTTTTTAATTTCAAACCCGGTTTAAAAGTAACAACTCTTCTGGCTTCCACAGGAATTTCTTCACCTGTCTTTGGATTGCGACCAGGTCTTTGTGGTTTATCTCTTAAAGTAAAATTACCAAAACCGGATAATTTCACATGCTGACCATTTTCAAGAGCATGACGTAATTCTTCAAAAAAATTTTCAACCATTTCTTTAGCAACTGGTTTATTTAATTTTAATTCGTCACACAACGTTTCTGCCATTATTGCTTTGCTTAGTGCGTTCACGATCATTCCCTCAAAAGGATTGAAAATTCATTTTCCAGTTTCTTGATTATAGCACTAATTACTAAATTGATCTCGGCATCAACTAATGTTCGAGTATCATCCTGAAGTGTCATAGCCACAGCAATACTTTTTTTATCTTCTGGGATACCTTTACCCATGTACACGTCAAATACGTCAAATGATTTTAACCAATCCTCTTTTACTGTATTTCTAATAACGCGCTCAATCTGCATGGCACTTATCTGTCTATCAACCACGAAAGATAAATCTCTCCGTATTTGTGGATATTTGGAAATAGGCTTGTACAGAGGGATAATCGGATTGATTAATGATTCAAGATTCAATTCAAATAAAACCACATCCTGGTCAAGATCAAAGGCATCCGACAAGCGAGGATGTAACACACCTATCCAGCCCGAATGTTTGCCATTAATCACAATCTGGGCTGACTGGCCGGGGTGAAGCGCATGATGAGATGATTGAATAAATTCAACATCATCCAGCCTCAATGAAGCAAACAAAGATTGTAAATCCCCTTTTAAATCATAAAAATCAAATAAACGGGTAGACTCACTCCAGTTCAAATTACCCTGCTCCCCCATTAACAAGCCCGCAATGCATGAACGTTCTTTTAGTTGCCCTCCGTCCAGATCAAAAACCACGCCTATTTCAAAAAATTTCACTGCAGTTTGTTGTCTGTGGCTATTATAAATCATGGATGCAATTAAGCCTGGCCACATTCCCGCGCGCATTTGCGATAATTCAGAGGAAATTGGATTAAGCAATTCCATAAATTCCTTTTGTGGGTAAAGCGCTTCCTGCAGCTCAGGATCGACAAAACTATAACTGATGGTTTCATGATAACCCTTGGCACTAAACCACGATGAAACTTGTGTCGCAATTTTTTCCTTGGCACTGATTAAACCGGCTTGTACTGATGTTTGCATTGGCTGAGCCTGTAACTTGTCATAGCCATATAACCGAATAATTTCTTCAACCAAATCAGCATCTTGTTGTAAATCTACTCGATGAGAAGGAATGGTGACCTCAAAAAAATGATTTGTTTCTTTGGTGATGACAACACCTAAGCCTTCCAGTAAATTTTTCATTTCATTCACAGGGATGGACAACCCCGTTAACTTTTTCACTTTTGTCGTATCAAATAAAAAGGAAACGGTGCCTGGTAAAAACTTTTTGTCAAAAGATTCTATCACTGGCCCAGGTTCACCTCCTGAAATTGATAAAATCAATTCCGTCGCTCTTTCGAGCGCTTTCGATTGCAAACAAGGGTCTACTCCCCGTTCGAATCGTTGCGATGAATCACTGAATAAACCATATTTTCGGGCAACCCCGGCAATTGTCACCGGATTAAAATAGGCGCTTTCCAGAAAAACATGTTGTGTATGCTCTTGAACTGCGCTACTAGCTCCTCCCATTATTCCAGCCATAGCCAGAGGCTTTTCTTTATCAGCAATCACCAATACTGTGTCATTTAAGACAACTTCTTGCCCATCCAATAATTCTAATTGCTCGCCTGAAGTACTATAACGTACATTAACTTCACCGTTAATTTTTGATAAATCAAAAGCATGCATGGGTTGTCCAAGCTCGAGCATGACATAATTCATCACATCCACTACAGGGTGCAACGTTCTAATGCCGCCTCGACGTAAGCGCTCGGCCATCCATAATGGCGTTTTTGCTTCAAGATTTAAATTACGAATAATTCGACCGCAATACCGGGGACATGCCTCGGAATGGATTAAATTTACTCGAAGACCATCATCAATCGCTGGAGGCACTGTGGTTATTGGCTGTTCAATTAAAGGCAATTTATTGAGAACAGCTACTTCCCGAGCGACTCCTAAAATACTAAAGCAATCCGCACGATTAGGAGTCAAATCGATATCAAAAACATGATCATCAAGAGCAAGGTACTCACGCAAATCCATCCCAATAGGTGCATCATCACTCAACTCCATTATCCCCTCGGAATGTTCTGCTAATCCCAGTTCTGTTGCAGAACACAACATGCCCTGAGATAATTCCCCGCGCAATTTGGATTCCTTGATTTGCAAACCGCCAGGCAAGTGTGCTCCAATCATGGCTAGGGCAACCTTCAAACCAGGTCTCACATTAGCTGCACCACAAACAATTTTCAACGGTTTGTCTCTATTGATATTCACTTCACATAAAGTTAATTTATCAGCATCAGGATGAGGCTTGGTATTTAGGACTTCAGCAATAATAACATGGGTGAATTGGCCAGCCACAGGATTCACTGCATCGACTTCTAAGCCAGCCATGGTCAATTGCTCAGCCAGCTCTTGTTCAGTTAATGAGAAGTTAACCCACTCACGTAACCATAACTTACTTACTTTCATTTAAAGTCCTCATCTCTGTAACTGTTCATTTGACTCAAGATTTCCAGTATTTACGGAAATTATCCCGGATTACAATTTGGTCTGATCTGTATTATCTATGTGCTAGATGTAAGACAATCAAAAGAAACATAAAAATAAAATCCAGGATACATTCTTTTTATAATGGTCAAAACTGTCGTAAAAAAGTTAAATCATTTTCAAATAACATACGCAAATCATCTATTCCATAATAAAGCATTGCTAATCTGTCCATACCCATACCAAAAGCCCATCCATGATACTCATTCGGATCGATGTTCACAGCGATTAAAACGTTAGGGTGGACCATACCACAACCCAACACCTCGAGCCACCCTGTAAACTTGCAAGAACGGCAACCCTTACCATTACATTGAGTACACTCTATATCGACTTCTGCAGAAGGTTCGGTAAAAGGGAAATAGGAAGGTCTAAATCTTAAGGCTAATTCCCGACCAAAAAAATAAGCGAAGAAATCTTGCAACAGGCCCTTTAACCCAGCCAAAGTCGCTTGCTTATCGATGAGTAATCCTTCCACTTGATGAAACATAGGGGTATGTGTTACATCCGAATCACAACGATAAACTCGCCCAGGAGCAATTAAACGAAACGGCGGCTTACACTGCTCCATTGTTCTGATTTGTACAGGAGAGGTGTGCGTCCTGAGCAAGCGTCCATCTCCAAAATAAAACGTATCGTGCATGGCACGTGCAGGATGATGGCCAGGAATATTTAATGCTTCAAAATTATAAAATTCTGTTTCAATTTCAGGACCTTCAACAATATCAAATCCTAAACGACTAAAATAATCATTAATTCTATGCTTTACCTGAGTAACAGGATGTAGGGAACCTGTGGAATGATTACGACCTGGAAGAGTAACATCGATTTGCTCTCCTGCCAGCTTGGCTAATAATTGCTTCTCTTTCAATTCGATCATTTTAGTTTCAATCAAAGCACTAATCCCCTGCTTTGCTTGATTGACCAATTGACCTACCTTGGGTTTTTCCTCTGCAGACAAATTAGCAAGCCCTTTTAGCAATTCTGTGAGCTTGCCTTTTTTGCCCAAGAAATCAACACGAATTTGTTCAAGAGCAGCTATATCCGTGGCTTGTTTGATTGCTTCTGAAGCTTGTTCTTGTATGGTGTTTATAATTACCAACATAGTTCTACCCACAAGTAAAAAGGAGGCCTTAGCCTCCTCAATAATTTTATTTTACAAGCCGGCTTTTATTTAAGATTGCTTTTCCGAATTGAGATTTATAGACGGGAGGCAATAACAAATAAAGCAGGCTGAAAATTAACCAGCTAGAGCTGCTTTGGCTTGTTCTGCAATAGCAGCAAAAGCAACTTTATCATGAACCGCCATATCAGCCAGGATTTTTCTATCCAGCTCAATGGAAGCTTTTTTCAAACCATCAATCAAGCGGCTGTAGGATAAACCACATTCGCGAGCTTGAGCATTGATACGAGTAATCCATAAAGCACGGAATTGTCGCTTTTTCTGCCGTCTATCTCGGTATGCGTATTGACCGGCTTTAATTACAGCCTGTTTGGCAACTCGATAGGTACGGCTACGGGCTCCATAATAACCTTTGGCTTGGTCTAAAATTTTCTTGTGACGCGCTTTTGCTGTCACACCACGTTTTACTCTTGGCATTGTTCAATCTCCCCGTTAACTACCGTGCAACATACGTTCAGCCAAACGCGCATCGCATGGCTTCAAAGTACCTGCTTCTACACGCAAATGACGCTTTTGCTTAGTAGATTTTTTAGTGAGGATATGATTTCTATAAGCGCCGCGACGTTTAATCGCTCCACTCGCTGTCTTTCGGAAGCGCTTAGCTGCTCCACGATGTGACTTTAACTTCGGCATAACAATATACTCCGCATTCGTTACTTGGTTTTTTTGGGTGATAATACCATCAGTAATTGTCTTCCTTCACGTTTTGCATGCTGCTCCACTATGGCTACATCAGCCGTGTCGGCTTGCAAACGTTCCAAAATCTTCATACCGAGTTCTTGATGAGCCATTTCACGACCACGAAAACGCAATGTGATTTTGACCTTATCACCATGATTGAGGAAACGGATCAGGTTGCGTAGCTTGACCTGATAATCTCCATCTTCCGTCGTAGGACGGAATTTTAATTCTTTGACCTGAATTTGTTTTTGCTTCTTTCTTGCTTCAGCTTGCTTTTTACTCAGTTCAAAGAGAAACTTACCATAATCCATAATACGGCAAACAGGAGGTTTGGCTGTTGGAGATATTTCTACCAAATCCAAGCCGCTTTCTTCTGCTGCCCTTAGCGCTTCTCGCGTTGACACAATTCCTGCCTGGTTACCATCGACATCAATTAAGCGTACCTCAGGTACAGTGATCTGTTCATTAATTCGTGCGCGATCATTTTCACGCTTAGTTGGTGCACTAATGGTTTAATCCTCCAGTTCGTTTATTTATATTGATCCTTTACGGATAATTTCTTGCGTTAAGGTATCACAAATTGTATCTATTGTCATCACACCCAGGTCAACGCCATCTCGAGTGCGAACAGCTACCTGACAATTTTCAACTTCTTTATCGCCCACAACCAATAAATAAGGAATTTTTTGTAAAGTATGCTCGCGAATTTTAAATCCAATCTTTTCATTTCTCAAGTCAAAATTGGCGCGGATCCCTCTTTTTTGCAAAATTTTACTCACTTTTTCGGCATATTCATTCTGCTTCTCACTAATAGTAAGCACAACTGCTTGCACGGGGGATAACCATAATGGCAATTTACCCGCATAATGCTCGATTAATATCCCCATAAAGCGTTCGAGAGAACCCAAAATGGCTCTATGCAACATGACCGGTGTTTGCTTGCTTCCATCTTCAGCAACATAACTTGCCTCAAGGCGTGCAGGCATAGAGAAATCCACTTGAATCGTTCCGCACTGCCAAATTCTACCTAAACAATCAGAGAGAGAGCATTCAATTTTAGGTCCATAAAATGCTCCTTCTCCAGGCGCATCCACCCACTCAATATTTCTTCCCTGCATAGCTAGTTTAAGGGCGGTTTCCGCCTTATCCCAAACGTCATCTGAACCGACTCGTTTTTCAGGGCGCAAAGCCAATCGGTATTTTATTTCAGTAAACCCAAAGTCCTTATATACGGATTGCACTAACTCCAGCATCATAGCCACTTCAGATTGAATCTGATCCTCAGTGCAAAAAATATGAGCATCATCCTGCACCATATTGCGTACTCGCATTAACCCATGTAGTGCCCCTGATGGCTCACAGCGATGACAATTTCCAAATTCAGATAGCCTGAGAGGAAGATCTCTGTAACTTTTCAAACCATGATTATAAACTTGAACGTGGCAGGGACAACTCATAGGCTTTACTGCATAATGCCGATTCTCTGTTTCAGTAACAAACATTTCATCCCTAAAGTTCGCCCAGTGACCGGACTTCTCCCATAAAGCCCTATCTACTAATTGCGGCGTCCTAATTTCCTGATAGCCAAAATCGACCAGGCGATTTCGCATGTAATGCTCCAGCTCTTGATAAATAGTCCATCCTTTGGGATGCCAAAAAACCATCCCCGGAGCAATATCCTGAAAATGAAACAAATCCAATGCTTTACCTAACTTACGATGGTCACGCTTTTCTGCCTCTTCCAAACGAAACAAATATTCTTCCAGGGATTTCTTATCAGTCCAGGCAGTACCGTAAATTCGCTGCAACATTTCGTTATTTGAGTCACCCCGCCAATAAGCACCAGCTACTTTTGTCAATTTAAATGCTTTTAAAAACCCAGTGGAAGGGACATGTGGGCCTCGACACAAGTCTTCAAAATCACCTTGTCTATAGAGAGAGAGAACTTCACTTTCAGGTATATCAGCGATAATTTTTGCCTTATATTCTTCTCCCAATCCCTTAAAGTATTGTATTGCTTCATTTCTGGGCGATTCCCGACGAGTGATTACAAGATTAGCCTTTGCCAGTTCATACATCTTCGCTTCAATTAAGCTCAAATCATCGGGAGTAAACGAGCGCTCAAAAGCAAAATCATAATAAAATCCGTCTTCTATTACAGGACCTATAGTCACTTGAGCTGATGGAAATAACGCTTTTACAGCCTGGGCTAATAAATGGGCGGTAGAATGCCTGATTACTTCAAGACTGTCTTCATGTTTCTCGGTTACGATAATCAAAGAGCAGTCTTCTTTTATAAGATAGGATGTATCCACCAAGACGCCATCGACACGACCTGCTATCGCTGCTTTAGCTAATCCAGGACTAATGTGATGTGCCACATCATAAACAGTGAGAGGCGCTTCAAAATGTTTTACATTTCCATCTGGTAATTTAACATTTGGCATAATCTTATCCGTCTTTCCATCTTTCAGGTTCTTGTTAAAAAAAAACCCTGCATGGCAGGGTTCAAACCTTTAATAATTCAGTGCAGCAGTTTACCAATTAGAGATTCTACTAGAAATCCAGGAATTATGGTAGGCACGAGTGGGATCGAACCACCGACCACCACCATGTCAAGGTGGTGCTCTACCACTGAGCTACGTGCCTATAATTCAACCTGAATGAAAATTGGCATGAATTATATACATAAGATTCCTGGAAATGCAATCATCCAAACCATATCATTTTTATCTAATGGAAAGACAAGATAAGCTGGTGTTAAAATCTTTGGATGATCTGGGCATATCAATCTTGCCTTTTAAATCTTTTCTAAATGCTACCAACCTCAACCAAGCCGCAACACACTCTTGCTTTCCCCAAAATATATCAGGGCAAGAAGAGTAAAGAACATGAAATGCCAATTCCAACTCTGTTGAGAACAAGGTAAAATTATAAAGCCCTCGTTAGCTTATAAAATATTATGTGGTTTAAAATCATAGATTCCCATGTAGAAATAGCTATTTATGCCAAACCGAACGCCAAGAAGACACAACTCATAGCCATTTCTGATGATAGGTTGCATATTGCACTCCATGCCAAACCACAGGAAGGAGAGGCGAATAATGAGCTGCTATTCTTCATGTCCCAATTTTTTAAAATTCCAAAAACACGAATCGACCTAATTAAAGGAAAAAACAGCCGTCATAAACTGCTAAGATTACCATTATCAGAATCTGTGTTCTGCTTTCTAAATAACCCAAACATCTAGAAAATGTCACCCATTAAAACTTAGAAATGGCCCGAATGAAGGGTTTCATTCAAGCCATACAATGCGAGGTTAACCGCTATGGTTAAACCACTTTTCCTATTGATTGGACTGCTCTTTGATACTTGTTCCTTCAAGTAACATCAGCGTCCGATGTTTGGACTTAAGGAAACGTATTATAACGTTCCAATGCCTATTATAATAATAATAGACAAAAAATCAATATTTAGTTTCCAATAGAAACCATTGGTTTATTTTAAATGGGTGTATTTGCAGGTTTAGCTACCCTTTGCTACACTTTTCCCACCTTTTAATATCTTAATATTATTACTCCGATATGGAAAAAGTTAACTTAACAAAACAGTTTGCTTACCGCTTGCGTGATGCCATGATTGCAGCAGGGCATAATTCCCAACGCTCTCCATCTGGAGTATGTATTCATAAATTAGCTGAAATGACAGGTTACTCTTTGCAAATATGCAGAAAATACCTTCGTGGAGAAGCCATTCCCGAGCCTGCCAAACTCATAGAAATTGCATCGAAACTAAATATTTCGCCAGGATGGCTTTTGTTTGGTGAAACTCATAATGATTCTGGAACATCTCAGGAACGCATCACGATAAGCAAAAATTTACTCCACCATATTTTCACAAAGGCGGCTTGTCTATATAATCGTGAACTCGTGGAAGATGAGGTGTCTGACTTTTTGATCGATTTGATCAATGATATTAGTCTGATCAATGCTACCGAAGAGCAGTCCAAAAAAATTATTGATTTGGCTATCTCTTCAGTGAGCCATTTTAGACACTCACAAGGAATGTAGAGTAAGAAATTTTCATGGAAAATAGCCAAAAAGAGATAGTGCCCCACTCTCAACTTTTAGAGAGCCTCTTTGCCTTTAAAAGTAAAGTATCCAAGGTCTTTAGAGACGTATTAGGCATACATGACATTCATCATATTGCCTTGACACGTATTAACAAGCACAATCAATTGCTGACTCTGTCCTCTACTCCTGCCATGGAATTTAATTTATTTAACAGTTTTCTTTGGCAATATGACCTAACCTATAATCCCAAGTGGTTTAAATTATGTACTCAAAATGATTGGCACAGCCTCTATAATATAAAGCACTACGATGAGCTATATTATCTTAAACAAATTAAACATGGATTCCCCATCGGTTTATCCTTGGCTACCAAAATGAATGAAAATTATGTCATTTATTCAATAGCAAGCCACAAATCCTGTGCCTTTACTCGCGAGGTATTTTCTACTCATCAAGAAGATTTTTACAAAATAGGACAATACTGCTCGAATCTGCTGCACCCATTGTTTAGTTATTACGAAGATTACCCTTCGCAACATTTGATGATTAACTCAGGTTGAATAGGAATACTTTTAGGACTTGGATATCGTAGCCCAAACCGCGCATAGAAAATCGGTCATTTACCCAGAGATGCCTGGTTAGGAATAGAGATATTCTGGTCTGCACTCAGCGCACCTGATACGACTTTTGGTTTTCCAAGCAAGCCCAGTTTTATTAAATTCTCCTTAATTTTACAATCGAGAACATCTGTTACCCCTTCAGGTGACTTCTTAGAGATTTTTGGTTTCAACATGTATTCATCCGAATCCAGCACTTTATATCTTGATATGTTGCGAAGAAAGCTTTCACTTGCTGTTTTATCCACATGGGTGTGCCGATTTTCAGTTATAAACTGGAAGGCCTTGTTAATTTGTTCTTGTTCATTTTTTCTCGAGTCTTTTCCACACAATGTATCCAGATTGTATACATAAATCAATCGGCTTTGAAAAGGATCATGTCCATGAACATAAGCGATAGAATAACCATTGTGTCTTCCAGGTCGGGCATTTTCTGCTTCTTTGCTTTCATTCCAGCGATTCCATATTAAATAAATTAAAGGCGATGCTTTTCTCTCTTCATCAGTCATATTGGTTGGATCGCTAATTTCACTATTCTCAAATAACAAATGCAGCATGTTATTCTTCATATAAATTTGCAATTGGGTATTCATTTGATCTATGGTTTCAGCCAATGCTTCTTTGGTCGAATCATCATAAGAGAAACCCAACTGAGCAGCGGCCCACCGAATGCTATCAAATCGTATGGGGGCATGACTATACAAGGTAATCCCGTCTTCACTTAGAGAGTAATCGAGAATTTTTAAAGTTGGTTTATAAGTTCTTTCGACTAAACCTTTCAACTCCTCTTGGGTAATAACACATTGTTCCAGTAATAATTGGAGCCCCCAGAACGATTTAATTTGTATATCCCCAATATCGCCTTTGGGTTTAAATGGTTGGCCGATTACAAGTTTTTCATAAGCATGAATAAATTCGTACCCATGATTGGATAAAATGACATTGATTGCTACCTGATTTTGGACAAGGAAGTCCAGTATTCTTAAAGTGAAATAATCACAACTCCCCCGATCGGCCACTTCATCGCCTAGCAATCGAATAAGCGTTTTAAGATCATTGATTTCTATCTGGGCCATGAACTTATTAAATCGCTCAATACATGAGGGTAATCTTGCTTTCAGCCCACTTAACTTTTCTTCCAGGCCAGCTTTATTCATTTCAGCCATTTGTAAATTGGCGTCTATTGATTTTTTAAGTTGCAATAATGACTGAGAGAACTCTTTCTGATTATCTGTGGCGGGCGATAATTTTTGCTCAAGATCTAAAATTCTTTGCTGTGCGTTCGTTATTTTTATTTGTATCAATTGAAGAAGCGTACGAATTTCCAAATATTCTTGAACCATATCGTCATATTGTTCATAAATTGTTACAAATTGCTGGTAAGCTTCGTGGAAATTGCTAATCCCTGGTTTAAATTTAATTATTTTATGACGGAAAAGAAAGTGGATAAGCTTGATTGCGTTGCCATGCAAATCTCCCAGTGAAATAGAACCTAAATTATCCTCCAATTCATTTGGGTAATTGTATATATCGATATTCTTGTTAATGAGACGTTTAGGCATTCATAGTCCAAGTAAAAAACTTCCCTTCAAAATAAGGGCATACTCAAAGTCGACAATAACAAATATTCATTCTCCATGTAATAACATGGCAATATTAAATTAATGCGCTTATCTCCCACATCAATTGCATCATAATAGTAACTAATAAACTAAATTATTGATCGTTTTTTATAATTTTGAGGAAAATACAAACCTTCATATCCATTCCGAATAAACAACCATCTATCCCCAAAACCTATCTGCTATACTTAAACAAGGAAAATAATAATCAGAGAAAGGGATGAGATTATTATCTTTTAAAAAATCCAAAATTGTTTCAATTGGAACTGAATTGGAATTTCAGATTATTGATTGCAATTCACTATCTCTGGTTTCTCGCTCGAAAGAATTGATGAGAACCTTAAAAAACATGCGCTATCGCGACCAGATTAAGCCGGAAATTACGCAAAGCATGATTGAAATCAACTCATCGATTCATCGGTCAGCCAAAGAAATGTTTGACGAACTATTAGAACTACAAAAAATTTTAATAGAAACTGCTGCAAGCATTGATATTGCTTTTTGCGGAGGAGGGACACATCCATTTCAACAATGGACCATGCAAAAAATTTTTCCTTCGAAACGATTCAAAAAAAAGTTTAACCAATATCGTTATCTTAGCAAGCGTGCTACTGTTTTTGGCCAACATATTCATATCGGTTGTCCAACAGGGGATGATGCCATTTATTTAACTCATGCCCTGGCAAGATATGTTCCTCACTTTATTGCAATCAGTGCTTCATCACCGTTCTATCTGGGTATTAATACAAATTATTGTTCGTCACGCTCAACTATTTTTAATGCTTTTCCATTAAGTGGCGTCATTCCCTATCTGAAAGACTGGCAAGAATTCTCCGATTATTATCGCAAAATGTATCGTTGGAAGATCATTGAAAATATGAAAGATTTTTATTGGGATATTAGGCCAAAGCCAGAACTTGGTACAATTGAAATAAGAGTCTGTGACACCCCTTTAACTCTTAGAAAATCGATCCTGATTACTGCTTATATTCAAGCATTGGCACTCTATCTCCTCGAAGAAAAACCTGCCCAGCTGTCTCACGACTTATACTATGTCTATAATTACAACAGGTTCCAAGCCAGCAGACATGGCCTGGAAGGAGAATTAACTATCACTGATAAAGACAAGCCTACGCCTATCATGGATGACATACTTGAAACAATAAAAAAAATTGAACAGTACATTAATGGGCTTGGAAACAGGGAATATATTGATGAACTGTATAATGACGTCATCAACAAACAAAACGATAGTGTTCTCATAAATAAAATTTATAAACAAGGCGGCTCATTTACCAAGTTGGTAGCTGCACAGTGTGAACTCTGGTTAAGTGATTCAAAGGACAGGAAATGGATAACACAAGCTTCTTAAATACGAAAGAAAAAATCCTGGAAATCAAACCATTAATGGAAAGTGCTTTCGGCAATATTCTGGGATATCAAGAACTGGAGAATATGTTGGCAATCTGTACGCTTGTACCATTCTCCATCAATCAAATCGTGTTTAATCAAGGTGATAGAATAAAGGGTATTTATATCATTGTAAAAGGAACTGTTGATTTGATTGCCAGAACCTTAGGCAAAGGAATAACCAAGATAGAAACGTGCCTTGCCGGTGATTTTTTGGGAGAAACTTCCTTTCTCCTCAACGAACCCAGTGCCACATCAGCTATTGCCAAAGATGATGTGACATGCTTATTTATTCCTTCTGCCTATTTTGAACTGATGTCTGCTTTTTCACCTGAAGCCAAATATAAGATCATGAAAAAAATTGGTTATCAGGCTTGTGGCCGTTTAAAACAATTACACGACAAAATCATTACTTTCATTTCTCATTCTGATATGCACAGCTTATCTTTTTTGGGACGCGTTATTCAGACTTTCACTCAACCTAAAACACATACCCTGGAAGAAAGTGGAGTTAATAAAGACCAAATTTATAAAAAGTCATTATTTCACTCTTTTACTCAAGATGAAACCGATGAATTGCTTGAACACGCGATACCTCTAACCGCCAATAAAAATTGTGTATTGATACACGAGAATGAAAACATACCTGTATGTTATATAGTGATTTATGGGGCGGTTCAATCCAGTGTCATACAAAACAGTAAAATTGCCAAATTGTCTGTTATTGGCCCTGACTCGTTGTTTGCCAGTACGGCCTGTTTTCTAAGTGACACTAAATTTTCAATTACATTTATGACCTGTGAATCAGCGACTTTATTAAAAATATCTGAAACCGAACTTCAATATTACCAAAAAAATAAACCCATGATCTGGTACAAACTATTTAATTTGATATGTGGTTCTATCATTTCCCTTGCTCGTTCCTTAAAAAAATTGGACGTGCGACTGAACATAGAAAAATATAATCAGTGAGGCGCTATGTGCAGGATATTGTCTTACCTTGGGCAACCCACAGTGGTTGAAGAGCTACTTTATAAACCGGATAACTCTTTTATTAAACAGAGTTATCATCCAAAATACTTGCCTTATTTGTTAAATCTGGCGGGTTTTGGTATGGCTGCCTGGGATAGGAATTCAATTAACCCCTTACAAGCCTATGTCTACAAAACATCCAAGCTCCCTTTTTACGATGAAAATTTACATAATTTAGCAGAAAAAATAGCACCGCACTGCCTTCTCGCCCATCTGCGTGGCGTTTCCTATCATGATAAACAAGTAGTTACAGATCAAAACGTGCATCCATTTCTCTATCCAGTGAGCAGTATTGCTTTAGCACATAATGGTATGCTTTATAATTTTGAAACCATGCGCTATGATCTACTGAAATATGTTAAAGCCGAATACAGAAAATACATTAAAGGAACGACTGACAGCGAGTGGATCTATGCTGTTTTTCTCTCTCAATTAGAAAATCCCAAGGGTAATTTCGAAGCTGCTGAAATAATAAACGCTGTGATTGCTACTTTAAAAATTTTAAAGTCGGTACGCCAACAAAACGACATTGTCATTAACTCACCAGTTAATCTCTTTTTAACCAATGGTGATTTTATTGCCGCAACCCGATTTTGTTTAGATTACGGCTGGAAACCCAAAGACGCTCCTCAATCGACACATTTCACCTATCATTCTTTATGGTACACCTACGGTGAACGATATGGCCTTTATGAAAATGAATACAAAATGAAAGGAGGCACCATTAACTCAAGCATTATTATTGCGTCTGAACCATTAACTGAAAACACAACCACCTGGCTTGAAGTCCCCGAATATACTTTGATTTTTGCGAATCAAATCGATGGTGAAATCAAAATTACTTCCCAAGACATAAATATTTGATAATTTTCTGGTAATACAGAAAGCAAGGGTAATTTAATACCCCGCTCAAGCAACTAAAACAACGTCTCCAACATTCTGTTTTCATAGGGTATAAAATCCGCATTCAACTTGATACGATTCATTAAATCAGGATTAGCAATAAATGGTCTTCCCAAAGCAATTAAATCGTATTTTTTATTTTGAATATCTGTTCTTGCCTGGTAAAGCTTATAGCTGCCGCTAGCAATTAAGGTTCCTTTAAAATGAGTTCTCATAAACTCAGTCATCGTTTTGAACCCTAATTCTTTGAATTGAATACCGTCATCAAAATTACCCGTATGCACATAAGCTATTCCATAGTGATTCAATTCTTCCAATATATATTGGAATACCATGGCATCTCGCTCATCTCCTACAATTTCATTAAGATAGGCTCCCGGAGAAAGCCTCAATCCCACAGACTGCTCACCTATTTCATTGATACAGGCTTTTACCACTTCCAGCGCAAATCGCCCCATATTCTCTGGATACTGTCCATAATGATCATGACGTTGGTTGGTATGGTAATGTAAAAACTGATCAATCAAATAACCATTGGCACCATGAATCTCTATCCCGTCAAACCCCGCTGTCATTGCTCTTTTTGCAGCCAACGCATAGTTTTGGATTAACTCGCTGATTTCCTCTAATGTAGCTGCTCTTGATTTTCCATAATAAAGAGCATCGGCACGCCTGACCTTACCTGTCATCATGGTTTCTGAAGCAGAAATCGGCAATGCACCATTCAAAAAAATCGGATGAGACACTCTGCCGACATGCCAAATTTGCAAAAATATTTTTCCTCCCTGCTCATGCACAGCATCAGTTACCATTTTCCAACCGTCAATATGGGTTTGCGTAAATATTCCAGGAGCATTACTATAGCCTTGCCCATCCGGGCTAATAATAGTGCCCTCTGTAATAATCAATCCGGCATCAGCCCTTCGAGCATAATAATCTGCCATCTGTTTTGTTGGACTGAAATCATCGTTAGCCATATTACGAGTCATAGGAGCCATAATGACTCTGTTCTTTAGTGTAATTTTCTCATTAAGCTGATAAGGACTTAAAATTAAATCGGAGTTAAACATGATAAATCTCCTGTATGTCATAATAATATATTGGAATATTGCAAATATTCGATTTATTAAAGCAAAATTTTTTAAATCATAGCTTTCAATTCTTTTATAAACTCATCAATTAGGTGTGCATTTGCTTTACAATAGGTCCACTGACCTCTACGCTCAGTGAATATCAAACCAGCTTGCTGTAATTGTGATAAATATTGAGATACTGTGGATTGAGATAAGCCTGATTTTTTTTCGATTAAACCAACACAAACCCCATCTTTGCTCACATCACAATGCGGCGAGCTAAAATGTTTATCTGGCTCTTTTAGCCACCTGACTATCTGTAATCGCTTTTCATTAGAAAGCGCTTTTAATATATTTATTACGTTCATATTTTAATTATATCGTATTATTGCGATATGTCAATATGGCAACCATTCATCATCAGTTATGTTTAAATTTCAAATAAACCGCCTAATATTAATACTTAAAACAAGACGAATGGGAGAAATAAATGCTCAATATGGATATTTTGAATATTAACCCTGAAACCGTGTGCTTTATCATTAACAAAGCAAAAGAATTTCATGCAAAAGAAGAGGTCACATTTAGTGAACAAATTCCTGACTCTGAATATGAATACGACTGGTCGCAAATTTTAGCTGATCATGCTGATGATCTAAGCTATATAGAGGTTAGAAATGTGATAGAAAATCTCGATCCAAATCAGCAAACTGACTTGTTGACATTAATGTATGTTGGAAGGGGTGATTTTGATATTGCAGAATGGAGCAAAGCTCATAAGGAAGCTAGAAGTAATTTATTACCCGATTTAACAAATTATCTGTTTTCAAAACCGCTCATAGCTTATTATTTAGAAAAAGCATTAGAATTATTAGATTATTCCTGCGACAAATAATATGGCAGAAGGTGTTCATTTAACTGTTTTACCCTCTCACCATTTATTTTAAGAGTCTTTAAAATCTATTTTCATTCAGGCAATTTATCAAAACTTTTTATCACGGATTCATTAAACTCTTTCATTACATCACTTTCATAAAAATCTTTTTTAAATTCTTCATCCTGAATATCAACCATTTTAAACAAAGCGTTCAAACTTTTGATCGCTTCATTTATTTCTTCAGAGAGTTTTGATAATTTTTGAAAATAAACCTCTTTATCATCCCCATTATATGAAGAGGGATCGTTTAATTTCATCTCCACTTCGCTTTTCATTTCCCTTAGCTTTCTATCTAATTGAATGATGCTCTGAGGTGTATTTTCGTCAAAATGAGTTAACTCTTCTTGTGGTTGATTATCGCTCGCATTATTCATCAATTTGCTCCCGCCAAAATAATTGGAACCTTACTATTAAATTCTAGTCGAAGTACAGCATTTCTTCATTTGTACTATTAGTGTTATCATTGTCTTTTTAAGCGACAGCAAATTATATGTTACTTCATTATCTTTTTATTCTGGGGATTTGTGTAGAAGCGATTACAGGAGCATTGGCCGCGGGGCGTAAAAAAATGGATTTTTTTGGAGTCCTGCTTATCGCTTCTATCACTGCTTTAGGAGGAGGTACCGTCAGGGATACATTATTTAACACTTATCCACTGACCTGGGTAGCTCACCCTGAGTACCTTTTATATACCTCGGTATGTGCTTTTCTAACCATTTTTATTGCTCATTCACTGGTTAGAATAATGAAAGTATTCTTAATTCTTGATGCCCTTGGCCTCTCAACGTTTGTTATTATTGGCACACAAAAAGTTCTAGCCCATGGTATGCCGCCAAGCGTTGCGGTACTCAGTGGCATGATTACCGGGATTTGTGGGGGAATGTTGCGAGATATTTTATGTAATGACATTCCTTTGGTTTTAAGAAAAGAATTATATGCTGTTATTGCCCTGGCTGGCGCGCTCCTGTTTATAACTTTAGACTTTTTTCATGTCCCACATAATTTAAACATCATTATCACTTTGTTATGCATTTTTACCGCCCGCTTATTGGCTATTTTTTTTCATATTGAAATTCCAATTTTTGATTACTCAGAGAGTATAAAGAAGCGAAAAAAATAACGTGATTTTTCATTAAGAATGCTTGGGTATTCATGCTAGTCTCAACAAAGATGCCTCCCATGACATCTTGTTCCTGAAAAATCCCACTTTTTTGCGAATGTAGCTCCCCGAGTGTATAACGAAGATCCCTTCTCCACGCCGGGGATGCAATGAAAGAAAAAACCCTTCTTTTGCCATGGAAAGCCTATACTATTTCAGCAGTGCATTTTCTCACTAAACCAATTCTCTCACCTCAATGATGCTTATCTCTTCTACAGGGACATCAGCATGACCATTTCGTTGACCTGTTTTCACTTTAGCAATAGCGTCAACCACATCCATCCCTTCAACTACTTCACCAAACACGCAGTAACCATAACCTTGTGGATGCTCGCCACTGTAATTCAGAAAACCATTATCAGCAACATTAATAAAAAATTGGGCTGTCGCGGAATGGGGATCCATAGTTCTAGCCATTGCTATGGTTCCGCGTTTGTTGGGTTTTGCTCTTTTTGCTTCATTTTCAATTGGAGAGGCCGTTGTTTTTTGCTCCATATTTGCATTCAAACCGCCACCTTGAATCATAAAGCCATCGATAACGCGATGGAAAATCGTGTCATTATAAAAACCTTTACGCACATAATTCAGGAAATTTTCTGCAGTTAATGGGGTATTTTCTGTATCTAATTTAATATGAATATCTCCCTTGGATGTAGAAATTAAAACCATTATTTCACCTCTTAATATTAAATAATTTAGGAATTTATTATCAAATGACGCATTTGATTACAAACATCATGCAGAACATGAACATTATGGATACTTGCCAGAGCAGTAAATAAATTAGCTTTTTGTTTTGATAAATGATGCAAACAGGACCTTGAATAATTAAGACAAGTATAACAAGAACAACTTTCCATAACAGGTGCCAAATCATCAGCAAAACATGATTTTTTTATTTGAATTCGTTCATTTTCATGTTCACTTTGAAATTTTAGCCAATTCCCTTCTCTTACTAATTTACCACAATACAAAGCACCATGCCGGGCATTACGTGTTGGTGCGACACAATCAAACATATCGATACCTTCTGCCACCACATCCAACAGATCTTGAGGCGACATCCCAACCCCCATAGTATAACGTGGCTTATTGTCCGGAAGATACTCATGCACCCAACGAATGACCTCCACCGTAGTATTCATATCAAAACCTACGGTTTCTCCACCTATTGCAATTCCATCCGTATTCATTGCAGAAACAAAATCGGCACTTTCCCGACGTAAATCTTGAAAAACTCCCCCTTGGACAATACCAAATAAAGCTTGTTTATATCCGTATCGAGAGTTTGGATATTGCTGATGATAGTCAATCGATTGTTTTAGCCACCTATGGGTACGCAACATGATTTGACTTACTTCATCTTTAGAACAGCTATCAGGGGTACACTGATCAAACGCCATAATAATATCGGCACCAATTATTTTCTGGGTCTCAAGAGACATTTCCGGGGTCATATGGATAATGCCTTTACTGCCAGGCAATTTAAAATGAGCACCAAATTCATCTATAGAACAAATTTCCTTGTTCTTGGACAAACTAAAAACTTGAAAACCACCGCTGTCGGTTAACATAGGGCCATGCCAACCCATAAACCGATGCATCCCTCCAGCATTTTCTATTACTTCCATGCCAGGAGCACATAGCATATGATAGGTATTACCCCCCAGAATAATTTGAGTGCCCGCAGCAGATAGTTCTGACGGCATCATATTATTGACCCCTGCACGGGTTCCTACTGGCATAAATACTGGCGTTATAAATTCACCATGTGGCGTAACCACACGTGTAACACGAGCTTTAGTACCCGAATGCTGGTACAATACCTCACATGAAAAAGTGTTCATTCGCAGAAATAACTAAATAAAGCAGAGAATGATAACGAAAGCGCGCATTTAATGCCAGGAATTAATTAATCGTACGGGTTCGAAAAAATAAAAAAAGCCCCATTATCGACATAAAAATAAAATACATGGCAGCCCATCCAGGCATAGAAATGCCAAACATAGTCCAAGTCACTTCAGCACAATCCCCCGCCCCCCAAAACAGGGCTTTAGCAACTGTTTGCCATGGAAAATACTGAATTAATACATCAAGCCCAGGCATGCATGCAGGGGCTTGGTCAGATGGTAAGGATTGCAACCACAATTGTCTTATTGAGAAATACAACCCGGCACACGCGACTAGAAACTGCATCAAGCTTACTATATGTGCTTTTTTCAAGGTTCGCAGAGACAAACCCATTAAACCTAACAAAATAAATACACAAATTCGTTGCATCAAGCACAAAGGACATGGTTGTAGTCCGACAGCATATTCAAGATAAAACGAAGCGAATATTACAAATACTGTAATAATTGCCTGAAAAGATTGTATTTTTCTATAAGTAAGCTTTTTCATGATTTCGGTAACATATATTGTATCGCGGCTTTTAATTCAGCATCAGAACAGTCCATACAGGTACCTTTTGCTGGCATGGCATTCAGCCCCTTGATTGCAGAAGCGAGTAAATCATCTATTTTTTTACTTGCCAAACGAGGTTTCCAATCGGTCTCCGATTGAAATTTAGGTGCCCCAGCCAATCCGTCCCTATGACACACGGAGCAATATTTATCATATATATCTTGACCTGGTTCTTTTTTACTCTTGGAATCAACAATAGTCGTTTTAGTCGCTCCAGCTTCTACATTATTACCTTGTTCCTCTTGCACACGAACTTTTCCAACAGGTTGAATTCTTTGTAAAATTTGTTGCTCATCCATCTCGTCCATTGCAAAAAGCATGGCTGAAAAAAAAGACAAGATAAGCGCAATATTCAACCTCATAGTTGTCCATCCTCTAATAACCAATTTAAAAATCATACCGACAAGTGACTTTTTTTTCCAGAAAGATTTCAACAAACCCAACGATTTATAACATCAGAACTTGTATATTGAAATTAATACCTGGACTTTTACCGAAAAGATCCTATCACTATCGATCGTTGTGCTAAACTGCACACAAGGGAAAAGAATCTGAGTTATGGATGAGCAATACAGAATACCAAACAATTGATAACGAACCTCAAAATATCAATGGAAAAGAAAAGCATCTAAGCCATGCTTATCCTGAGTTCATCAATAATTCCATGGAAAAATATTACGAGGAGCGAGTCAATAAATCCTGGCAGGGAAAACACATCCTCAACGGCAAAACCCCGACCACAAGTTCACTGATTTTTTCGAGCAATGATTATTTAAACATCAGTCAACATCCGCAATTAATTAACGCTCAAATTGCTACGATGCAAAAATATGGTAATGGTCAAATGCAATCTGCTGTATTTTTAAACCATAACTCTTTCTTGCTCAACCAATGTGAAAAAAAATTCAGTTCCTTTCTAAATTATTCAGCGGCTCTGCTTACTCAATCGGGCTGGGGCGCTAACGTCGGTCTCATACAAACCCTGGCTAAATACAATACACCAGTTTATCTGGATTTTTATGCTCATATGTCTTTTTGGTCTGGGGTAAAGGCAGCAAGGGCCAAACCTATACCATTTCGACATAATTCAATCAATTCACTAAAAAAACGAATTGAACACCATGGTTCAGGAATTATTGCGGTAGATTCTATTTATAGTACGCTGGGCACAATTAGTCCATTGGCTGAATATGCAGACATTGCAAAAAAATTCAAATGCTTACTCATCGTCGATGAATCTCATTCATTAGGTACGCATGGGCCGCAAGGCAAGGGGATGGTGGCTAAACTGGGATTATCAAACCAAATAGACATCGTAACAGCAAGCCTGGCCAAAGCCTTTTCAGGACGTGGCGGCATCATTACAGGGGATAGTCAACTTATAGAATATATCAGATATTCATCTCTGCCTTCTATTTTTAGTTCTGCTTTAATGCCTCATGATTTAGCAGGATTTAGCACATCATTAGAAATTATTACTCAAGAAGAATGGAGAAGAACAAAATTACAAACCAATGCTGATTTTTTACGAGAAGCCTTATCATACCAAGGAATTAATATAGGAGGGAGTAGATCTCAAATAATCCCTTTAGTTACAGGCAGCGAGGCTAATACCCTCTGGTTAAGGGATGAGCTAGAAAAAGAAGACCTCTTTGGATCTGTGTTTTGTTCACCCGCCACTCCCAAAAATAAATGTCTGATTCGTTTATCGATCAGTGCGCATCACGAGAAATCGGACTTGCTCAGAGTTATTGAGTGCCTGGCCAGACTTGCAAGAAAAAAGCCCGAAATACCTTTGTTTAAGGGTAACTAACAGGATTTTCAAATATTGGCTGCTCATTTTAAACAGTTACCATTTATAAATAAGAATTATGTGCCCTTTATATTGAATTCCTATTAATTCAGAAACATTTCTTCTGCATCCAACTCTTCCAGGTATTGATGATAGGAAAGAATTTTATCCAAGCGTACATCAAATAAAACAGCCCCCTGCACATAAGCATAATAATAGGTTTCATCAGAAATAAATCGATGGGCAGGAACCAAACAATTCGACCACTCATTCCATTGAGGTGCCATTAAATTAGATTGCCAAAAACAAGGAATTTTTTCTCCATTATGCAATTGGTCCAATACATCTCCACTTGCTCCGTTATCTAAAGCCAAATCATAGTGTAACTGCATATCCGCTTCGTTTTTCACGATTAAAAAACTGATATTGGCATCATCATCCAGCATCAAAAAGCTGCCTGAGTTATCGGCCAGATAAAATTCAACAACTCCTTTTTCCCTACACAAACGCCAGAATAATTCAGCATATTTTTTGTCATGTAAACAATTTGGTGATGTCACCGAAAGCATACGTACAATCATATCAGACATGCTTTGAAAATATTGTAACTGCAAATCATGGATACTTTGAGTAATGAGACTGGCAACATTCGGATCACTCTTTTTAATGTATCTATGAATTAATCCTTCATTAAAAGCAGCGATTGCCAGCTTCTCATCTGCTTGTCCGGTTAATAATATTTTTTTAATATTAGTATCTTCGATTCGCCTGCAAAACTCTAATCCATCCATGCCTGGCATTGCATAATCGACAACCACTACGGAAATTTCAGAAAATCGTCGAGAATTATAAACTTCTGCATGAATAGCTGCCAAATCAAGGTTAATAGTATGATTAGTTAGTGGGCAGTTTTTCGCTTCTGTGTATTCACTGATGCAACGTTCACTCAATAATTCAAGTTCACATCGCTTTTGTTTAATACAATCCAAAGCATCAAAGGGCGAATCAAATACACGGTATGCCAAACCTTCATCAAGCTGCAATACGAAATTAAGCAAGAAATCCCGACTGTCGTCGACAAAAACCGCAGTACTTGGAAAGTAACAGGTAGGTATTGAGAAATGTTGCATAGCTCCTCCTGAGCAAAACGTTCCAAAGTTATATCCTTTCTATGAACTATTAATAACCTATGGCCCTATCATCAGAACCTGGCTAGCTTGTGAATAAAGTATCATGATTGTTTATTATAACCAAATTATTTACGTTTTATATACATCGGGCTTTTTTGCAGTGAATATTCAAGGGAAACACTCTTCAAACCAAAGCTTAAAATTAGACAAGTTATTGAATATAAGTCTATATTATTAATAGGCACCTTACCTCAGCTAAGTAATCAAAAAAAGGATATTGATATGGCTAATTCACAAGATTTTTACCAACCTCCAGTGAATGAGTTAAAACGAAACTGGGGTTGGATTTTAGGATTTGGAATATTCTTTCTTATTCTAGGCTGTGTGGGGCTTGGAATGGTAGTTGGCCTAACCCTGGTAAGTATGTTCTTTTTTGGTGCCTTATTAATTGTTGGAGGAATAAGTCACATTATAGACGTGTTTAAATACAAAGAATGGAAAGGAATGATATGGCAAGCGCTTATTGCAGTATTGTATATTGCGGCGGGGTGCATTGTCTTGTATGACCCGTTTTTAGCATCCACTCTCATCACAGCATTTCTGGCAGCAGTCCTCATTGTCATTGGGCTAACAAGAATGATTATGGCTTTTGCCTTAAAAGATTCCAAAGGCTGGGGATGGTTGTTATTGGCTGGAATCACCGCCATTGTTCTTGGGATATTAATTCTAATGCAATGGCCTTTTAGCGGGCTATGGATCATTGGACTTTTTATTGCGATTGAATTGATTGTCACTGGTTGGACATACATCTTTATCGCTATCTCAGTAAAAACTGTCAAACTCTAGCAGAACAGAATCACAGGAAAGACCACATTCAATTTAGACAGTCTATTTTTGGGATTGAATAAAGGGGTTTTCAATAGAAAACCCGCTTTAAACTGAGATTGGGAAGCTCAATTTAAACAAAGCATATTCTCCCTCTTTAGAATCACAAACAATATCACCACCGAATCCATTCATAACCAATTTACAAAAAGATAAACCAATGCCTGTTCCCATAAAGGTAGTGGTGTAGAAATGATTAAATAATCGGTTTAATTGTTGTCTGGTCATTCCTTTTGCTGTGTCTTTAAAATATAAATAATGATACTTATCGCCAGACTCGGTCCAAATATTAATCTCCCCACGCTGGGCCATTGCGATAACATAAAGCGCATTTTTTATTAAATTAAATAAAATATGCTGCATTAACAACTTGGAGCCTTTAAATTGAAAATCACCAGCCCATGTGATTAATGCTCTTTCCCTTGGTGACTGAAATGGGTATCTGGTGATAGCCTCGGACAAACATTCTGCGATAGAACAAGTCTCTAATATACAATTTTGTAAAATATTATCGCGACTTGCCTTAACTAATAACATATCAATGATCGTATTCGCATAGTCAATTTCACTAACAATTCGATTACTGACTCCTCCAAGCTGCAATAACAATCTTTCACGCAAAGGAGAAGAGATTAGCCCTTGTTTTTCAGCTAATTGATATCCCTCAATTAATCTTGGCAGATATTGAACTAAAGCTTGAGCACCGCTCTTTATCCCTAACAATGGTGAACGTAATTCATGCGCAATCATACCCGCCGCCGCAGCCATCCCAGCTAACTTTTGTTGTTGTAACATGGCTGTTTTATAATTTAAAGTAGAGCCCGCAATAATGGTAAAAATAATCACCAATGTCATTTGTATGTGTTCTTCCCCAAAATACATTTGCGGAGAATAGAGATAATAACTCACCAAAGCTAAACTAAACCCCAGTATTAGCACAATGGATAAACTCAATAAATCAACGAGCAATACAAGTAAAAATACACCACACAGCAAAGACATGGCAGAAATAACACTTGCGTGATTCATTAAAAATAAAAAAGTAAAAAAGTAAGGCAAAGTAAACAAAAGAGTTAGAAACCAATACCAAGATAAATATTGCTTCCATTTTAATGGCCAATAAGGAGTAAGCATCAATCCCAGGCCTAAAAGGCTTCCAATAAGACGGAGTGGAAGGTTTTCGTAAGGCTGAGGTAACCAGAAAGCCCAAATAACATAAAATAAAGGAAACCCCACAAAAGCTATTGCTCCTACTGCAACCAATTGATGGGCGGAATTAGACAAACTACGCTGCATTGATTCATCTAAATGTTTCACTATTTTTTTTAGTTGCGACATTCCCTATCCTTAAATCAAGCTAAAAAACTCTTGATTTTCACCAGTTTATACACCGGAAAAGCCTAACATAAAATAGAGGAATTATGCATGAGATATGATCTAATTCTCAAATAGGTATGGAATACTCACTTATAAATAAATGACTTGACAAGATTTGCCTATCTATTAGATCAATGGGGTTCTTTTTGCATCGGAATCAATGTTATGATCCTTGTTTAAAGAACAAAAACCGTCTATTCCATGAGCGCAAAAATCATACGAATTGCAACCAGACAGAGCCCTCTTGCACTATGGCAGGCTAATCATGTACGAGAAATGCTTTTAAAACAATGTCCAAATCTGAGCATTGAGTTATTACCCATGATAACCTCTGGCGATCGATTTCTTAAAGATAAATTATTATCCGCAGGAGGGAAAGGGTTATTTGTTAAGGAGTTAGAAGAAGCATTATTGGATAAAAGAGCGGACTTGGCGGTTCATTCGACTAAAGACATGCCAGCACAACTCCCGGATGGACTCTCGTTGGCTGCCATTTGCAAAAGACATAACCCTTTTGATGCTTTAATAAGCCCCCAATTTAAAAGTCTGGATGCTCTCCCCCAAAACGCAATTATTGGTACATCAAGTCTTAGACGTCAATCTCAATTATTAGCTTACAAACCCAATTTGCAAATCAAAACATTAAGAGGCAACATCCATACAAGACTTAGCAAGCTGGAGTCAGGAGAGTATCAAGCTATTATTCTTGCTGCTGCCGGCTTGGAAAGAATGGGCTTAGCACATCACATCACGCAACTCATCCCCGATGACATTATGCTGCCTACCTGCGGTCAGGGCGCTTTATGTATTGAATGTCGAACTGACGATTTGGAAATCCAGGAACTGATTCATGGCTTAAATGATCCAATTTCTGCTCTTTGTGTCCATACCGAGCGGCAAGTCAACGCTAAATTGGGAGGTAATTGTCATATACCCTTTGCTGTGTATTGTTCGATTACTGAGGAAAACCTCCTCCTTTTGAGAGCAAAAGTACTTAACCTGGATGGATCTCAAACCATTAATGATAAGCAACAAGGGAAAATGGAAGAAGCTGAAATCATTGCAGACAGATGTACTGAGTCATTAATGACTAAAGGTGCAATGACCTTACTGGGTAAGGTATCATCATGACTAAATCACTTAACGGTCTTCGCATATTAAATACCAGACCAAGGGAGCAAGCACAAATACTTAATAAAAAAATTGTCGAGTCTGGTGGAATACCCATCGACTGCCCCACGATGGAAATAGTGGCATCTGAAACCAATTGGATAAATAAATTGCCTGATTTGACTTCAGTAAATCAGGCAATTTTTGTCAGTCCAAATGCAGTTCGTTATTTCATGATGGAACTGACTTCCAAAAGAATCAATTGGCCAAATAACATCCGAGTAGTTGCTATTGGTAAAGGAACCTCAAAAGTGCTCGATGAATTCAATATCCAGGTTAGCGATATCCCCGAGTTACCTGACAGCGAGCATTTATTGACTCTCAATTCGTTGCAACAAATAAGAAATCAGGCGATTCTGCTTGTGAAAGGAGAAGGAGGGAGGCAACTGATTGAAGAATATTTAATGCTTAAGGGGGCAACGCTATGTATTCTATCAGTCTATAAGCGAGTCATGCCAGTCATCGACCAAGAATTTCTTAATTCTCTGTGGCGCGATGACCTGGTGGACATTATACTGTTAACAAGTGAGCAGTCCATACATAATCTTTTTAAAATGTTTAGCATAGAGGGGCAAATGTGGTTACAAAACAAACCTTGCCTGGTCATTAGTGACCGACTTGCAAAGGTAGCTTCTTTATTTGGAATTAAAAAGATTCTTATTAGCCATCCAGAAAGGATGATAGGTACGTTATTTGACTATAAGGATTAATCCATGGCCAATAGCAATGAAGAACAGAAAAAAATAATTCAAACGCAACAAACAACTAAAGTTGATCCCAACATCAACCAACAAGTGAAAGCCCCTTTCTTCAGCAGTAAATACCTATCCTTAATAATCAGCTTGACATTGCTTTTGGCTGTCCTCGCTATCATCGCTTCCATTTATTCCATTCAATTGGAAAAACAATTTCAAAACCATCAGCTTATTGAAAACAAAAAATTAACTGATGAATTGGGTAGAATAAAAGCAGATCAAAATACAGTCCAAAAATTCCTTGATAACAATGCCAATCATCTTCAGCAGATCCAGAGCGATTTAACAAATAAAGTGGATAGCTTAAATAAAGAGTTACAAACAGTAATGAAACAAAAATTGTATCAAAATAATGATTGGCTCCTTTTAAAAGCACGTTATTATCTTGAATTAGCGCAAATTAATGTTCATTGGAGTGATAATTTTAATACCTCTGTTGCACTTTTACAGCAAGCTGATGATCTGCTGAAAGGCATGAGTATCCCCCAAATATTTACCATTCGCCAGACAATTGCCAAAGAAATTGCTCAATTAAAATCAATTTCTGTTGTTGATATCACAGGGATCTTAAGCCAACTGGATGCCGCCCAAACGGCTATCAGTAATCTTTCTATTCAATCAGCGGTTGATCAACAGGAAATGCTAAACCATCTCGCCAATTCTGGAGAGTCTGGCAAAACTGGATGGCGAAGTCGTTTGCAAGACAGTATGAACTTTCTGGAGAAATTGGTCATTATTCGTCGCCACAATGAAAATATTCAACCACTTATATCTCCTTTATATGAATCTGCAATAAAAGAAAATATCCGTCTTAACCTTCAGGAGGCGCAGTGGGCCATTTTAAATAATAATCCCGCAGTCTACCAGTTCACTTTAAATCAGGCTATTACGAACCTTAAAAGAGTATTTAATGAATCCTCCCACAACACCGCAGTTTTGATTAAACAGTTGTCCACTCTGCAAAATGTAAAATTAACTCAGGAAAAACCTGCCGTTGGACAAGCCATCCCACTAATCAATCAAATGATTGACAATAAAGAATTACAGGTCAATCAAGCAAACAGCAAGAAAGGAGAAAATTAAGAATGATACGAGTTCTGTTTGCTTTTATTATTTTACTACTCTCTGTGTTCCTTGGTATTCAACTCAATAAGGATCCAGGTTATGTCTTAATAGCTATTAATAACTGGACTATTGAAACTACCTTATGGGTCTTTGTTTTTGGTTTGTTTTTTCTGTTTTCTTTAATCTATGGCCTGGTTCAACTTTGCAATAAAATTACAAGAATGCCAGGTATGATAAATAAATGGCATTCACGACGCTTGGCACAAAAAGCTCAAGCCACGACTCGAAAGGGACTCATTGAATACAGTGAGGGCTATTGGCAAAAAGCAAAAAATCATTTAATACAAGCCCTGCCAAACACCGACACTCCATTACTTAACTATTTAACAGCAGCGAGAGCTGCTCAAAAAATGGGAGACAGCAATCTTCGCGATCATTATCTTAGGGAAGCACAGCAGTCTATGCCGGAAGCGAAAATTGCTGTTGAGTTAACCCAGGCACAATTACAATTGGCCAATCACCAATGGGAACAGGCATTAGCCACATTGAAACACCTTCAAGATTTAGCACCTCGCCATCCTTATGTCTTAAAATTATTAATGAATCTTTATGAAGAAATAAAAGATTGGCAACAGTTGATTGCTCTTTTACCTGATTTAAAAAAGAATCATATTATTCCAGATCAAGCTTTTGAACAATTACAACAGAATACTTATTTGCAAGCCATGATTGATTTGGCAAAACACAATCAATCAGAAGGCATTGCCAAATTATATCAGGCGCTGCCAAAGACGCTAGTTAACGATACAGCGATTACAGCAGAATATGCCCGCTTTCTGATTAAGAATCAGAATTACGATCAGGCAGAATATCATTTAAGGCGATGCCTCCGCAAAGAGTTAGATAACAGATTAATTGAGCTTTATAGCCTACTTCCTGGTGAAGAAAATCAATTATTGTTTGCTGAATCATTACTCAAAAAAAATCCTCACTCAGCCGCATTGTACCTATGTTTAGGGAGAATGTGCCTCTCTCGACATTTATGGGGAAAAGCCAAACATTATCTTGAACAGTCTATTGAGCTAAACCCTACCCCTGCAGCATTTATAGAGCTTGGCAAGCTCCACGAAAAACTAAATGATCCCTTATCCAGTGGCTCTTGTTATAAAAAAGGTCTGGAGTTGATAACAAAAGATGAATTATCCTAAATAATTATCCTGGGATTATGACATGCGTCATTGCATTCCGTTTCTGTTTTTTCAACCTGAATAGTGACATGCTGAATGCTGAAATCATGCTTTAATTTTTCAACCAGCTCTCTACGCAAATCATCAGATAATGACTGCTCGGGCATAAATAAATGAACGGAAAGTGCATTCTCTTTCGTACTGATTGCCCAAATATGTAAATCATGAATAGATTTTACGCCAGGTATAGCCAGAAGAAAATCACTGACTTTAATCCAGGATATATCGCGGGGAACACCATCAATAATTAATCTGAAACTATCAGCAAATAATGACCAGGTCCCCTTTAAAATCACTACGGCGATTAATAGCCCAACAATGGGATCTATCCATAACCAACCTGTCAGGTATAACAAAGCCGCCGACAAAACAACGCCTACCGAGATCAATGCATCATAAAATAAATGCAAATAAGCTCCTCGAATATTAAGATCATCAGAACCCCGCAAAAACAAGAGCGCTGTAGAGAAATTCACGACTATACCAATACCAGCCACTATCATCACAGAAACAGCTTGAATTTCTGTCGGTGAAAATAACTTATACATCGCATCTGACGCTATAATCCCGCAAGTAAACACCAATAACGCGCCATTCGCCAATGCCGCTAAAATAGAAGTTTTTTTAAACCCATAAGTTGCCTTATGGGTAGGTTTTCGTTTCATTAATCCCGTTGCTATCCATGCCAAAATCAGTCCAACTACATCACCTAAATTATGAAAAGCATCCGCCAGCAAACTGGTAGAATTCGCTAAATAGGCAAAAATAATCTGCATCACAACAAAAAGCCCATTCGCAGTAATTGCAATTATAAAAGCCTTATCATAAGTCACTTCTCCATGATCATGATGGTGATGTCCTCCATCATGCGAATGCTTACTCATAATTCTCCTTCGCCCTGACTTTTAGAGTAATAATTAATTCCAATTTTAATGCGATCTCTTGTATTTTGTTTACGCCAAGCATTCGTATCTCGTAAAGAATAAACACAACCACAATACTCTTGTTTATAAAACGCTTCTCTTTTGGCAATTTCGTACATTCTTTCAGAGCCGCCATTCTTACGCCAGTTATAAGTCCAATAGATTAAATCAGGATAATGACTTGCTGCCCGTACCCCGCAATCATTAATCTGGTTCATATCTTTCCAACGTGAAATACCCAGAGAGCTACTGATCACAGGAAAACTATGCTCATGTGCATGGAGCGCTGTTCTTTCAAATCGCATATCAAAACACATTGTGCAGCGCTTGCCTCTTTCTGGTTCCCATTCTAATCCCTTAGCTCGAGCAAACCAGTTTTCTTTATCATAATCGGCATCAACGAACGGAATACTATGCTTTTGGGCAAACTTAACATTCTCTTCCTTTCTTATTTCATATTCCTGGAGAGGATGAATATTGGGGTTATAAAAAAATATAGTAAAGTCTATCTCGGAAAAAATTAGCGCTTCCATCACTTCACCTGAACAAGGAGCGCAGCAGGAATGAAGTAATAATTTTTTAGCACCATCAGGTAATTCCAAACGTTCTCTAATTGTCATTTTGTACTTCCGGCAAATGAATAAAATGCTGTCGATAATAAATCAGCTCATTGATTGAATCTTTTATATCATCCAAAGCAAGATGCTTTGATTCCTTAATTACTCCATTCATTAATTCTGGACGCCAACGTAGCGCCAGCTCTTTCAATGTGCTGACATCCAAATTCCGATAGTGGAAATAGGCAGCTAACTCAGGCATATATTTATATAAAAAACGCCTGTCCTGGCAAATACTATTGCCACACATGGGTGATTTTCCCTTATCAATATACTGTCTTAAAAATTCAATAGTTAATTGTTCTGCCTGGGATTCACTGACATCACTCTCTAATACCCGCTTCACTAATCCTGACTGATTATGTTGTCTTGTATTCCATGCATCCATACGGTCAAGAAGAGTTTTAGGTTGAGATACTGCTATGACAGGTCCTTCTGCGAGAATATTAAGTTGCGGATCCGTTACAATAGTGGCTATTTCTATAATCCTATCTTGTTCTGGCTCAAGACCAGTCATTTCCAAATCAATCCAAATTAAATTTTGATTATTTTTCATTTGATTTCCAAGAAGTCAAAATTTGCTCTACACAAGCCACACGACTTTGATGCATGGCCTCCTTAATCGCTTTACCTTCATAACCTTGTGTGATAAAAATTTGTGGTATCACTTTAACACATTCCGATAATATTTCATTCCATAATTGAGTTTGGCGATAGATCACTGTTTTGCCACAACTCTCGGCATCCGCTTGACAGGCAATTAATAATTTATGAAATAATTGAGGTCTTCTAAAAGCATCTACCTGCTCCAAAAGCTTGACTATTGTGTTTGGACGCAATTCGCATACCCGATGAATATTCAAATGAAAACGTGCCACTATAATAGCCAAATCTCGATAATCATTAGGGATGCGCAAACGAGTACATAAAGCTCGAATTAGCCTGGCACCTTCCTCCTCATGTCCATGATGCTTAGGCCAATCCTGAATTGGTGTAGACGCTTTGCCCAAATCATGAACCAAAGCAGCGAATCGAACTAATGGTTCTTCGCTAAGTGTAGATGATACCCTTAATGCCATTAATGAATGAATACCCGTATCTATTTCTTGATGATATTGATGCGGATTAGGCACTCCAAATAATGAGTTAATTTCTGGCAAAACCACTCTTAATGCATCACAGGCTCGTAAAGATAGAATAAATTGTTCGGGATTTTTTTCTTCAAGACTTTTTTGCCATTCTTGCCAAACACGCTCAGGAATCAAATGACCTAATTCACCTTGTTTAACCATTGAATACATTAATAAACGTGTCTCATTTGCTATTCTAAATCCAAGATGATGAAACCGGCTGGCAAAACGAGCTACACGTAAAACCCGAACAGGATCTTCTGCAAAAGCTGGAGACACATGACGTAATAATTTCTCTTCGAGATCTCGTTGTCCATGATATGGATCAATTAAATTTCCCTGTTCATCCATAGCCATGGCATTAATCGTTAAATCCCGTCGCGCCAAATCCTCTTCCAACGTGACAGACTTACTAAAATCACAAATAAACCCATAATATCCTGGAGCTGATTTACGCTCTGTTCTTGCTAATGCATATTCCTCTTTCGTTTCAGGATGCAAAAAAACGGGGAAGTCCCGCCCAACTTGCCTATATTTTCTTTTTAATAATTCGTCCGGCGTTGCTCCGACGACGACCCAATCCCGTTCCTGGACAGGAATTCCTAATAATCGATCACGAACTGCGCCACCTACCAAGTAGACTTTCATTAAATATGATTTACCTTCATACTGTATTATTAATCGCATCAATTATAGTATAGATTGGCACTATGAGTAAAAGACGAATCAATAAGCAGCAATCTGCTCGTATAGCTAAAATCCAGAAAAACTACCATGAAAGCATGGGAAATCAGTCTGATAACCTTGCTGATGGTTTAGTCATTACTCGATTTAGCAGGCATGCAGAAATTGAAGACAATGAAGGAAAGCGAATTCTTTGTTCTATCAGGCCTAATCTTGACACACTGGTTGCTGGTGATAGAGTTATCTGGCAGATAGAAGGTGATAAACAAGGGGTGGTTGTGAGCATCTACCCCAGGGGAAGCGTGTTAGCAAGACCCAGTCAGAAAGGATTAAAGAAACCTGTTGCAGCCAATATCACTCAGCTGGTTGTAGTTGTTGCGCCAAAACCGGAGATCAGTTGGCCATTACTGGACAGTTATTTGATCATGGCAGAAATACTTCAATTGCACGTGGTCATCGTTCTCAATAAAATTGATCTTCCTTGTCAAACACTTCAGGATCGACTCATAGCAGAGTATCAATCATTAAACTATTCCGTCATTATGGCCAGCAATCAAATGCCAGACACAACAGTACCACTAAAAAGAGCACTAAATAATCAAATCAGTGTTTTTGTTGGTCAATCAGGGGTAGGAAAATCTTCATTGATTTCAAGTTTATTGCCACATGAGCAAAATATTGCGATCGATAAGATCTCTATGGTTTCAGAGTTAGGCAAACATACTACAAGAAATTCACGCTATTATCATCTCCCAAGTGGTGGCGCCTTGATAGACTCACCAGGTGTTCGGGAATTCAGCTTATGGGATATTGATTGCTCTACGATTGCTCAAGGATATAAAGAATTCAAGCCTTATTTGTCCCAATGCAAATTCCGCAACTGTACACATATTGATACCCCCCAATGTGCGATCATTGACGCACTAAATAAAGGGATGATTTCAACCCAAAGATATGAAAACTTTATAAAATTATGTGCTCAGTTTAATAATTTAAAAGAGTAAACAAAAGGCTATTCCTCAAATGGATAAGCAGTTATCAACGTAGCGCAACACTTGTTGTTGGGGATAGAGCTGGAAGCATCGCGTTTTGCAATCCACGCTGGTATTCTAATTGATAGTCAACAGCAGTAGTTAATAATTGATCAAGTAAGCCATTCCTGGTTACCCCCGCAAAATCAAATGATGTAGCACCAGCTTCAACTTCCCCTTTGATTCGCGCAGCAACAATCATATTATTTTTCGTAGCCTCCTGATTAAAAAATAATGGTTTAAGATCCCACCAGGTCGCACCTTCTTGTCTTGTGGCAATATATTTATCCAATGCCTCCTCAAGTGCTTCCGCCCATGTTTGACCTCTACATAGTTGAGCCATGAAATATTGTTCTGGTGTATATTGATATCTATTATACTTGGGTGTTCGTAGCAGGTTGCCATAAGTTACAGTTTGTCCTGCCTCAAGATTATTAACCGTCAATAAGTCTTTATCTGTATCATAACTAAGCGATACCGACTTTGCCCCCACGGATAGCATAACTGTTTTAAAAACAATATTTCTCTCTTGCAATCTTTGCAATTCGCGATAATCAACCATACTTCTCGGGTGAAGGATAAAGGTTATATCCTTTACATCGTTAAGTTCACTATCTGATAATTTCAAGGGCGTACTTCCCATGTAATCGCCAAAGATACGGTTTGGATTCAAATGATAAAAATACTGTGAACCGTCAACTTGAGTCACTAAAGCAACAACACATTGATAATATTCATAATGCCCGTATAACTTCGCTGACTCCATCTTCATTTTATTATTAGTACTTACTGTTACATAAGATTGATTATTTGTGCCTGGGGTAATATTGGGAAGTAAATGCGTATTTGAAAAGAAGGTAGATAAAAATTGGTCTTGCATTAATTTTTGGTATAATTGAGGAAAGCGATGCTGGCATGAAACCAATCGTTCATTATTGATGGTTAATATAGTATCTGCTAATTGCTCTTTTTCCTCTTGAGTGTATTTGCCAGTCATTTTAACATACATTAAAGAAGCAACATATTCATCAATATTGTCTATCATTTCTAATGATATTAATCCTTCAACAAACCTGCCATCATAACCACTTAGAAATTCGATTTTCTGTGCATGACTTAGAAATTTTGTCCTATCAAGCGCCGCGTTTCTTAAAGCAAGTTCTATTACATTTGACATATTATAATTTTTTAAACCACATATGAGACAAATTGTGCAAATTATAATCTAAATCACACGCTTGAGCAAGATTTGCTTACACCGGTCTAGAAAATCGAATTTTATTAACGATCAGGAATAAATCAAACACCAGGGACACTAACTTCACAAAAATGTTTATTAACCTGATGAGATCAAAATGCACAATAAAGGATTATAATAATGCTAGTTAATTGAGTCAGGTCGGAGCACCTATATAATCTATAACTCGTGCTGATTGTTGCGCCTCTTCTATTTCCGCCACCGTCAAAATAGGGCGGCTTATATTTCGCAGATATATAAGCATATTTTCCAATTGCTCAGGATTACAACGCTCCTCTAACGAATGAAGCATTTCTTTAAACGCTTCTAAAATAGCGCTCACTTGCTTCACATCTGTTTTACTAATTAACAATTTCTTACTATCTATGCATTGATAAGTGCTAAAAAAATTAGGGGAACTGTCTAACTGATGCATACTAATTTGACTTAATCGATTTATCACATAATTAATGCAGTTTGTTAAAAATTTACTTTTAGCATCTACAGGATCAAACAATGACAAAGTTAAAATTAACTTTCGTCTCTGCTGTTCATCCATCCCCCTCAAGAACTTGGCAAATAAAATATTAACTCTCAGTTGAATCTGCAATTCATTATTGTTTTGAGCATAAGTATGTATTAATTCATCTAAAAAATTAACAATTTTTTCACCGAATGATTTATTAATCAATCTAAAATGTACTAAAACATGAAATAATAACTCTGGTTCAAACCAATAAACATCCATTTTAGATAAATCACCGGTCTCAACCAACTGGTACCAATCCAGCGTTGATTGGTAGTGGGTCAGCCAGTTACAAATATGTTTATTCTTCTGGCAAGGGATAATGTGCTCATCTATTGTCTTCTTATAGATTGAAATTAAAGTGTCTAACTTATTTGTCATCAAGAAAGGAGCAAACTGATTATAGATCTCTTCTCCTTCTGAGAAGATTACATTTTTTATATCCCAAAAACTGATTGTTTTACCTGAAAAAGGAAAAACTTCGAATGGGGTAACAAATAATGAAACCAGAAAAGTTTTAATACGATACATCAAATTATCTTTTCTAGTTTCTACTCCTTCTCCTAAATGTTTTTCTAACAGCTTCTTTGAGTCCAATTCCGTATATAAAGATAATAATTCCTTATTTACGACTTTTAATGTGGGGTTAAATTGATACAACCAACTTGCTATGGCTTTTAACTGTTCGTCTACACCATAAGATTGCGCCATATTTATTAAAATAAAAAGCTCTAATAGATAAACCTCTTTCCCATGATATAAAATTTTAACTCCATAGAGAAAATTAATATTCTCTAATTCAAACTGATATAATATTTTAAAAAATTTCTGAACCTCTGCTGTAAATAATTTAATATCTGCTCCAGAATTTTTTAAATGATAGTAACTTTCAATTAACATAAGCAGGTGAGGAAGTACTTCTAATGGAATTTGACCTTTCGATTGCATTCGGGGAAAAGTTTTTTTGTATAGAAAATCCCAAAAATTATCAAATTTTTCTTTATCAATCGAAAATTCTCCATTGCAATATTTTCCCTTATATAACCTTGTTAATTCTTCAACAGTAATTGGTTCAAATTGCTTGGTTTTTAGTGTTCTGCAGGTGGATAACTCAAATTGATTATCAAGCAAACGCTCACATAATCCTCTTTTTCTATATAAAGTTTTCCCATCATATCCAAGATAAAAATTTTCCAATCGAACGGTTTCAGTTAGTGGAGTTAAATTATTAAAATCAAAATGATTGGTTATGTGGGGCAGTAAAATTTGCAAATAACTTTTATCTGCGAATGGCTCTATCTCATGGGCCAATTTGATCCAAACCTGGTTTGGCCGAGAAGGATAAAGCAGGTAATCACTCTCTGAGTCAGGCATCCAGCGCTCACTAAAACACTGCAAAACAAATTGAACATCATCAGAGGTTAACTCTTCCTGACTCTCTCTATGGGAGAAACGCTCTTGTAAAATAGTAGATAATCTTTTATCACAGGGAAGAATAGTTTTCGATTCCCCCAATTCATCAAGAAACCTACGAATGTCTTGTACTAACATTAAAGTCTGCAGCCTATCCCTTAAACCAAGATTGTAACAACAAGCATTTTCTATCAATACTATTGAACTGGAATGCTCTAAAATAATGTCATGCTTACTAATAAAAAGGAAATATTTTGCTATCAGATTCTACTTTGGTCAATAGCATTTAATTAATAGAAAAATCATGCGGATAAAAAAAGCGGCGTGGAAGCCGCTATAAGGAATAAAACCCTGGCGATGACCTACTTTCACATGAGGAAGCCTCACACTATCATTGGCGCGGAAATGTTTCACTTCTGAGTTCGAGATGGTATCAGGTGGTTCCAAATCGCTATAGTCGCCAGGAAAACTGGTTTACCTGGGGCTTTGAGTTGTATTGTCAAGCCACAGGTTTGGTAAAGAGTCAGAGTTTACACGATACGTTGTACGTATTCAAATCAATGTCACATTTTATTCTGAAGTCACTCAGATTATATGGTCAAGACAATCAGCCAATTAGTACAAGTTAGCTTCACGCATTACTGCGCTTCCACACCTTGCCTATCAACGTCGTAGTCTTCAACGGGCTTCATGGGAAAACTCATCTTGAGGGAGGCTTCCCGCTTAGATGCTTTCAGCGGTTATCCCGTCCGAACTTAGCTACCCGGCCATGCCACTGGCGTGACAACCGGTGCACCAGAGGTTCGTCCACTCCGGTCCTCTCGTACTAGGAGCAGCTCCTCTCAATTTTCCTACGCCCACGGCAGATAGGGACCGAACTGTCTCACGACGTTCTAAACCCAGCTCGCGTACCACTTTAAATGGCGAACAGCCATACCCTTGGGACCTGCTTCAGCCCCAGGATGTGATGAGCCGACATCGAGGTGCCAAACACCGCCGTCGATATGAACTCTTGGGCGGTATCAGCCTGTTATCCCCGGAGTACCTTTTATCCGTTGAGCGATGGCCCTTCCATTCAGAACCACCGGATCACTAAGACCAACTTTCGTTCCTGCTCGAGCCGTCACTCTCGCAGTCAAGCACCCTTTTGCCTTTACACTCTTGGTACGATGTCCGACCGTACCGAGGGTACCTTTGTGCTCCTCCGTTACTCTTTGGGAGGAGACCGCCCCAGTCAAACTACCCATCATACACTGTCCTCATCCAGGATTACTGGACCAAGTTAGAACCTCAATAACAACAGGGTGGTATTTCAAGGTCGGCTCCATGAGAACTAGCGTCCTCACTTCACAGCCTCCCACCTATCCTACACAGTCATCATCAAAGTCCAGTGCAAAACTATAGTAAAGGTTCACGGGGTCTTTCCGTCTAGCCGCGGGTACACTGCATCTTCACAGCGATTTCAATTTCACTGAGTCTCGGGTGGAGACAGTGTGGCCATCGTTACGCCATTCGTGCAGGTCGGAACTTACCCGACAAGGAATTTCGCTACCTTAGGACCGTTATAGTTACGGCCGCCGTTTACCGGGGCTTCGATCAAGAGCTTCTCCGAAGATAACCCCATCAATTAACCTTCCGGCACCGGGCAGGCGTCACACCCTATACGTCTTCTTACGAATTTGCAGAGTGCTGTGTTTTTAATAAACAGTCGCAGCCACCTGGTCTCTGCGGCCCTCTCCAGCTCTGAAAGTAAATCCCATCACCAGAAAGGGCGTACCTTCTCCCGAAGTTACGGTACCATTTTGCCTAGTTCCTTCACCCGAGTTCTCTCAAGCGCCTTAGTATTCTCTACCTGTCCACCTGTGTCGGTTTGCGGTACGGTTCTCTATAAGTTATGGCTAGCAGCTTTTCCTGGAAGCCGGGCATCAATGACTTCTCTGTACCAAAAGGTCAGAACCACTTCGCACCTCAGAGTTATGGAAAACCGGATTTGCCAAGTCTTCCCCCCTACATGCAAGTACCAGGACAACCAACGCCTGGCTCACCTAGCCTTCTTCGTCCCCACTTCACCACTTATAAA